>OZ244909.1:0-2997500 GCA_965221725.1 Gammaproteobacteria bacterium | reverse complement strand
GAGAACCGTGAGAGGTGCGCATAGAGTGTCGTGTAGATCGGTCCGTGCCGGAGGACGATGGTACGTCCGTACCCCCCTTTGCGGCCGGCGAAGACGACCCGCCCGTCGCCGGAGGCCTTCACCGCCGTGCCGCTCGGAGCTGCGTAGTCGACTCCGCGGTGCGCGCGAACCTTTTGGAGTATCGGGTGCTTACGGCTCGAGCTGAAGCGCGAGCTGATGCGGGTGAAGTTGACGGGGGTACGCAGGAACGCCTTGCGCATGCTGCGCCCATCGGGCGAGAAATAGGCGACGCGGCCCGTGGGATCGTCGTAACGCACAGCGCGAATTCGGCGGTCGCGGTTGGTGAACTCGGCCGCGATAACCGGGCCCTCGCCGATCTTCTCTCCGTCTTTGAACTGCTCCTCGAAGACGAGAGCAAACCGATCGCCAGCACGGATGTCGAGTACGAAATCGACGTCCCAAGCGAAAATCTCCGCCATCTGCATGATCAGTGCATCGGATAGCCCTGCCCTCTGACCCGCTTCGAACAGGGAGGTATGGATGACGCCGGCTGCGGTGACAATGGCCACTTCCGGCGGCTCGACGATTTCTTCGAATGCGAACGCATCGCCGTCGCGGAAAACATGCAGGGATCTGAGCCGATCAAGCCGGTGGACAAGACGGGTCAGGCGAAACTCGGTGTCGACGTAGAATTCAATCTCCTGGCGCGGAGCGATGCGGGCAAGCTTCTCCTTGAGCGGCTTCAAACCCGTCATCAGGGCGAGGTCGCGTTGTGAGAGCCCGAGACGCTTGAATATGAGATAGAGCGAATCCCCAGAATTCACGGTCACCCGATGATTGGGGGCGATGACCGATGGCTCGCCGATGTCCGTGGGCACGACGACCTCCGCTACGGCCGAAGTTTCCGTGGACGAGGCGTGGGAGGCCTCGACCTCCGCACCTGTGAACCGCTCTCTCTCGAACTCCGGCGGCTCGGCAGCGGACCGGAGCGAATGCATGGCACCGATGTCTTCGCTCGCGGCGGAAAGGTGCAGGTGGGGGGGCGTCGGTGCGGGAGAGAACGGCTCGAGTGCCGCAATCGTTCCGGCGCCACTCTCGGCGTGCTGCGAACGGCGGGGCGGTTCGTCCGGCATGGTCGCACGATCCGGAAGCACGAGATCGACAACTGTCGTGTCGACCACCCGTCCCGATCGAGCCTGCGAGACGTCCAGAACGGTGCCCCCGGTGGAGACGAAGAGCACCAGACCGGCCGCTCCTGCGATCATCAGCCACCGACGACCGGGAACACCCGCTCTGCGGATTTCCGTACCGCGGCGATTCGCCCCATCGAGAATCGGCTTGTCCCCCGGATAAGTGCATCCACAATCTGCGGAAGCAATTGCGATTATCAACGTACTCTATTGATAATCATTGAAATCAGGCCCGCGGCGACCCTAACCGGATTTCGTCCACGGGTCAACAATGCGCAACAACATATCAACGCAAAGTAGAAATGTCCCCTTCGGCTGGCCTTGGAGTCTGGCCGTTGCGGCGCCTGGGCGCAGGGAGCGCAGCGACCGCAGCCCAGGCGCCGCAACGGGCGCGGCCTCAGCCGGCCACCACCCCCGCGTCACGCTCGAAGCCCCGCCGCCAAGGGTGGTCCCGGCGCCGGCTTCCAGCCCCGGCGCGAACGCCGCGCCGCCTTCGTCAGGTCCACCCGCGAGCGCACCGTCTTGCCGCCCTCGACCGGCGGCGGCTCCCCGCCCTTACCGAGCAGCCTGACCGGCAGCTCGCGCCCCTCGCGCAGCACCGTCACCGAGCCGTCGTGGCCCTTGCACACCGTCACCGAGGCGCCGCGCAGCCGACGGCCCCGGCCCTGGCCCGTCACTTGGTAGGTGCGCTTTCCGAAGCTGACCGTCAGGCCCCTGGTCAGCTTGCGCGGGTGCTGCTCGCACAAGATCAGGTCCAACTCCCGGGCGTCGTGCAGCACCGCCCGGTGCGCGTCCGCCCGGTGGCGCGGCGCCACCGCGAAACGCCGGGTGAACTCCGCCATGAACTGCGGCAGATAGGTGTTGCCCGCCGCCATGCCATCGATCCCGCGCAGCCGCATCTCCTTGACCAACCGGTCCTGCAGCGTCCGATTGGCCCGCTCCACGCGGCCCTTCGCCTGCGGACTCCCCGCGTGGATGCTCGCGATGTCCAGCGTCAGTAAAGCCCGCGAGAACTGCGTCGGCCGGCCCTCAGCGCCCCTGCGGTTGACACGGAACACGCTGTAGCGGTCCGAGTAGTAGGCAACAGGCCGGCCGTGCGCCTCAAGGTGCGCCCGCGTCGTGCGCATGTACGCCTCGGTCGTCTCCTGCGCGTGGAACCCCGCCAGCCAGCAGCCACGTCGTCGCGTCGTCCACGTAGGCGATCAGCGTGCAGCCGGGCGCCCGGCCCTCGAACCAGTCGTGCGGCGAGCCGTCGATCTGCACCAGATCCCCAATGCACTCGCGCCGCGGCCGGCTCGGGTACTCGCGGATATCGCGCCGCGCCTTCGCCTCCTAAAGGCCCTCCTCGATCATCCAATGGCGCAGCGTCTCCCTCGAAAGCCGGTGGCCGTGGTCCTCCACCAGCTTCTCGCAGGCGAACGTCGGCCCGAAGTCCGAGTAGCGCTCCCGAACCCACTCCATGACGGTACGGCGCACCGATGCGGCGATCGCGTTGTTCGAGCGCTTGCCCCGACGGCCCAACGCCAGACCCGCAACGCCCCGCTCCCGGTAACGCGACACCAAGCGCCTGAGTTGCCGAACTCCGAGGCCCAGGCGCGGCGCCGCCTCGCGCTGCCTCAACCGCCCCTCCCATACCTGCGCAACCACCGCAGCACGATCGTAAGCGGTGCGTCTCTCCCGCCTTTCGCAAGGATATGGGATAGCGTTCGATGACCCTCTCGACGAGGAGGGTCAGCCGATACAGGACAATGAACGAAGGGGTCGGACCGGTTGGGATTGGCCGGGCCCCTCCCCCGGTGAAGCGAGGCCGGCCTGCGCGGTGCGCAGCGCGCGTACGGCGCGGCGGCGCTGGAGTGTCGAGGAGAAGGCGCAGATCGTGCGCGAGAGCTTCTGGTCCGGGCATCGGGTGGGGGAAGTCGCCCAGCGCTACGGGCTGTCGCGCAAGCAGTTGTCGGCGTGGCGCTCCCTGGTTCGCGAGGGCAAGTTCGGTGGGCCGTCGTTGGCGAGTCCGGCGCCTGAGCCGGTGGCTGTGACCTGCGAGGCTGAGGGCGAACCGGCGTTCGTCACGCTGGAGGTGGACCCGGCTGTGGAGCGGGGGCGGGGTTGAAGGTGGTGGTGGCGACGCGGGCGGTGGATTTTCGCAAGGGCCATGACGGGCTGGTGGCAGTGGTGGAGCACGAGCTGGGTCTGGATCCGTATTCGGGCGTGGTGTTCGTGTTCCGCCCCAAGCGTGCCGATCGACTCAAGGTGCTGTGGTGGGACGGGACGGGATTGGTGCTTGCGTCGAAGCGTTTGGAGCAGGGCCGGTTCGCGTGGCCGGTGGTGCGCGACGGGGTGATGCGTCTGTCGCGGGCGCAGTTCGAGGCGTTGTTCGAAGGGCTCGACTGGCGCCGGGTGTGGGGGCGACGGGTGCGCCGTCCGCGCGCGGCGGCGTGATGCCGGGGGGGCTGTTTCAGTCCCTCTTGGGGGCGGGTTTTCTTTAATAAGTGACTGATTCTATGGTAGTATTCTGTCATGGAATCGCACCCCGGTCCGCTCGATCTCGCGTCGCTTGCCCCGCCCCTGCGGGCCCTGGTCGAGGGTCAGCAAGCGGCGCTTGAGACGCTGCGCGCCGAGAACGCAGCGCTCAGCGAGCGCGACCGCCGACTCGAAGCACACGGCGGCGCAGTCGGCGTCGAAGACCTGCACGCTCGGGTCGTCTCACTCACCGAGCGCAACCACACGCTCGCTGAGCGCAACCGTCGGCTCGAACACCTGGTGCGCGAGCTGCGCCGGGCGCTCTACGCGAAGAAGCCCGAGAAGCTCCACCCCGACCAGCTCCAGCTCGCCTTCGAAGCCCTCGAAGGCGCCCTCGCCGAGGCCGAGACCCCGACGTGCCCCACGCTGGCGCCGCGCGCGAAGCGCCCGAGCGCGCAGCGCAACCTCGGTCATCTGCCCGCGCACCTGCCCCGGGTCGTTGAAGTCATCGAGCCCCAGAGCACGCGGTGCCCCTACGGGTGCGGCGAGATGACCAAAGATTGGCGACAGACCGCACCGAGCGGCTGCACATCGTGCCGGCGCGGTTTCAGGCGATCGTCACGGTGCGCCCGAAGTACGCCTGCCGCCAGTGCGCGGGCGGCGTGACCCAGGCACCGGCGCCGGCGCACCTCATCGAGGGTGCGCTGCCCACCGAGGGCCTGCTCGCCCATGTGCTGGTCTCGAAGTTCGCCGACCATCTTCCCCTCTATCGTCAAGCGCAGCTCGACCCTGACCGAGTGGGTCGGCAAGGCGGCGTTCCACCTCCGGCCCATATACGAGTGCCTGAAGGCGGAGCTCAAGACGTCGAACACCCTGGGGCTGGACGAGACCACGGTGCGGGTGCTCGACCCGGGCCGGGGCCGGACCAAGACCGGCTACATGTGGACGATGGCGCGCGACGAGCGAGGGTGGTCCGGGCCGGACCCGCCGGGGGTGGTGTATGAGTATGTGCCCAGCCGCAGCGGCAAGCATGGCGAGACGCTGCTCGAGGGCTTCCAGGGAACGGTGCAGGTCGACGGCTATCCCGGGCACAACCGGCTGGCCCGGCCGGACCGCCCGGGCGGGGCGCTGACGCGGGCGGCCTGCTGGGTCCACGCGAGGCGTGGGCTCAAGGAGATGTTCGACAGCAACGGCTCGCCGATCGCGAAGACCGGACTGAAGCGCATCGCGCCGCTCTACAAGATCGAGGCCAAGATCCGGGGCGAGTCACCGGCGACGCGCCAGTGCGTACGCTGGACCGAGTCGGCGCCGCGGGTCAACGCCTTCGGGGTGTGGCTCGACGCGCAGCGCTCGCGGATGTCGCCACGCTCGCGCTTGGGCGAGAAGCTGACTTACATCGCCAATCAGTGGGACGGGTTGCTGGTGTTCCTCGACGACGGGCGCGTCG
The DNA here is from genome assembly GCA_965221725.1 of Gammaproteobacteria bacterium. Lineage (GTDB taxonomy): Bacteria > Pseudomonadota > Gammaproteobacteria > HK1 > HK1 > HK1. The sequence continues at coordinate 2,992,406 of OZ244909.1, read as the reverse complement.
AGATGGACTCGAACTTCATCGAGAATCGAATCCGCCCGATCAAGCTCACCGCGAAGGACGCGCTGTTCGCCGGCCACGACGAGGGCGCTCGCTCTTGGGGCCTTGTGGGCTCACTCATCGAGACGTGCAAGATGAACGGCGTTGAGCCGGCGACCTGGCTCAAGAGCACGCTGGAGAAGATCGCGGCTGGTCATCCCCAGTCCCGGCTCCACGAGTTGCTGCCCTGGAACTTCGACCCCGCGTCGAGCTGAAAATTCCAGAGTGGGGCAACCGCACCGCTTACCAAGAGGCTACCCACCTCCCTCCCACTTCCAGTAGATTGCGTCGCTCAGGACGAACTCTGGAACAACCGACCATGCACAAGGCCCTGCTGATCGACCCCCTGAAGTGCACGAGCTGCATGCAGTGCGAGCTTGCCTGCTCGTTCGAGCACACCGGTGCGTTCAACCCCGCCCGCTCGCGAATCAAGATCTTCGAGTTCGAGCACGGCGCACGCTCCATTCCCTACACCTGCACCCAGTGCGAGGAGGCATGGTGCCTGCATGCGTGTCCCGTCGAGGCGATCACCATCAACCTCGCCACCGGGGCGAAGGAGGTCGACCCGAACGTCTGCGTGGGGTGCAAGGTCTGCACCATTGCGTGCCCGTTCGGCACCATCAACTACAGCGCCGACACCGGCAAGGTCGTCAAGTGCGATCTGTGCGGCGGGAACCCGCAGTGCGCCGAGGCATGCCCGACCGGCGCCATCACCTACGTCGATGCTGGCTGGACCGGGCTTGATCGCATGCGGGCGAGCGCCGTCGCCGCCCACGCCCCGGGCGCCTGACCCGCCCGCAACACCGTACAGGAGAGACCGCAATGGGATGGCAACGCAAGATCCTGCGGGTGGACCTCACCGCGGGCACCAGCGCCGTCGAGCCGCTGAACATGGAGTGGGCGAACGCCTACCTCGGTGAACGGGGACTCGCGACGAAATACCTGATGGAGTCGATGGACCCCTCCGTCGACGCGCTCTCACCCGAGAACATCCTCATCTTCGCGACCGGCCCGCTCACCGGCACCATGGCTTCCACCAGCGGACGCTACGCGGTGGTCACCAAGGGACCGCTCACCGGCGCCATCGCCTGCTCGAACTCGGGCGGCAAGTTCGGGGCCGAGCTCAAGTTCGCGGGCTACGACCTGCTCATCGTGCACGGCCGCTCGGAGAAGCCCGTGTACCTGCACATCGTCGACGACGAGGTCGAGATCGTGGATGCCGCCCCCGTGTGGGGCACGAGCTGCTGGAATACCGAGGAGTGGCTGAAAAGCCACCATCAGGACCCGCTCCTCAAGGTGGCTTCCATCGGCACCGCGGGCGAGAACCTGGTGCGCTACGCCTGCGTCGTCAACGATCTGCACCGCGCCGCGGGCCGCTCCGGGGTCGGCGCAGTGATGGGCTCGAAGCAGCTCAAGGCGGTCGCGGTACGCGGCACGAGGGGCGTCACCGTCGACGATCCGAAGCGCTTCATGGCAGTCGTCGCCGAGACCAAGGCGAAGCTCTGGGACGACCCCGGCCGACGCGGCCTCGAGAAGTACGGCACCAACGCGATGATCGACAACATGCACGGATGGGGAGGGCTGCCCACCCGCAACTCCCTCCAGGTGCAGTTCGAGGGCACGGAGAAGATCAACGCAAGGGCCATGCGCGCGACGGACGAGGACGGTCACCGCAACCTCGTCACCAACAAGGCGTGCTTCGGCTGCACCATCGCCTGCGGGCGCATCGCGAAGATCAACCCCACCCACTTCACCGTCGTCAACCGCAAGGAGTACCGGCACGCCTCGGGCGGACTGGAGTACGAAACCGCGTTCGCATTCGGCGCCGAGTGCGGCATCGACGACATCGATGCGCTGACCTTCGCCAACTTCATCATGAACGAGCAGGGCATGGATCCGATCTCGTTCGGTGGCACCCTCGCGGCCGCGATGGAACTCTACGAGGAGGGAGTCATCACCGACGCCGACACCGACGGCGTGGCGCTGAACTTCGGTAACGCCGAGGCGCTCACCATCATGGCGGAGAAGACCGGCCACTACGAAGGCTTCGGCCAGGTGCTGGGCATGGGCTCGATGCGGCTCGCGCAAAAGTACGGCCGCCCCGAAGTCTCCATCACCATCAAGGGACAGGAAATCCCCGGCTACGACGCCCGCGCGCTTCAGGGCATGGGCCTCGGCTACGCCACCTCCCCGCGCGGCGCGTGCCACATGAAGCACGACGTGTTCGAGGAAGACATGGACGACGTGAGCGGCAACGGCAAGGCGAAGCCCTGCAAGGACAGCCAGGACCGCATCGCGGCGGTGGATTCGACGGGGCTGTGCTGGTTCACCACCAGCGCGTGGGGGCTGGAGGAGTTTGCAGTGCAGGTCGACGCGGCCTGTGCAGGCGAGTGGACCGCCGACCGACTGACCGAAATCGGTGAGCGCACCTTCAACCTGGAGCGCCGGTTCAACCTCGCGGCCGGATTCACGCGCGCGGACGACACCCTGCCGCAGCGTTTCCTGAAGACCCCGGCGCCGAGCGGCACCGCCGAAGGCAAGGTCAACGAGCTGGACCGAATGCTGCCTGCGTACTATCGCGAGCGAGGATGGACCGAGGAAGGGGTGCCCACCAACGAGACGCTGAGCAGGCTGCGGGTGTGAATGGACCATGAGACACGTCATCATCGGGGCCGGGCCGGCCGGAGTCGTCGCGGCAGAGACGCTGCGCCGGGCCGAGCCGCCGTGCGAAATCTTCCTCCTCGGCGACGAGCCGGAGCCGCCCTACTCGCGGATGGCCCTTCCCTACCTTCTCGCGGAGCACGTCGGTGAGTCCGGCACACACCTGCGCCACGGGGACGCGCACTTCCGGAAGCTCGCCATCAAGGTGCGGAACGAGCGGGTGCGCAGGGTCGACACCTCGAACCGACTCACGATCCTGGAGAGTGGCCGCGAAATCGCATACGACCGGCTCCTGATCGCAACCGGAGCGCATCCGGTCAAACCACCGATCCGCGAGATGGACTCCGAAGGGGTCGAGAACTGCTGGACCCTCGCCGACGCCCGTCGCATCCTCGCCGCCGCGAATCCGGGGAGCCGGGTGGTGTTGATGGGCGCGGGCTTCATCGGCTGCATCGTGTTGGAGGCGCTGGCCGCGCGCGGAGTCGAGCTGGTGGTGGTCGAGATGGCGGACCGGATGCTGCCGCGCATGATGGACGAGACCGGCGGAGCGATGATCGCGCGCTGGTGCGAGTCGAAAGGCGTCGCGGTGCGCACCGGGACGCGGGTGACGGAGATCGCCCGCACCAATGGAAATCTGACGCTGACGGTCGACGAGGGCGATCCCATCGAGGCCGACCTCGTGGTGTGCGCCACCGGCGTGGCGCCGAACATCGACTTCCTGGCCGATTCCGGCATCGAATGCGAGGACGGCATCCTCGTCGACCATCGGCTGCGCACAAGCGTCGAGCACATCCATGCGGCCGGCGATGTGGCGCAGGGCCCGGACTTCTCCACCGGTGGGCGGGAAGTCCATGCCATCCAGCCGACCGCAGTCGAGCATGGCCGCATCGCCGCCCTCAACATGGCGGGGATCGACACCCCGTTCCGCGGTAGCCTGTCGATGAACGTGCTGAATACGCTGGGCCTTGTCTCCAGCTCGTTCGGCCTGTGGATGGGGACGAAGGGCGGCGAACGCGTCGTCGCCGCCGACGAAGGGCGCTCGCGCTACCTGCGCCTGGAGTTCGAAGAGGATCGCATTATCGGGGCGCTCGCCCTCGGACTGACCCAGCACGTTGGCGTACTGCGCGGCCTGATCCAGACCCGAGTGCGCCTCGGCGCCTGGATGCGAAAGCTGCGCGAGGACCCGAACCAGGTGATGAATGCATATCTGGAGTGCACCCAGGGACGCGCGCAGTGAAGGTGCGGGTCACCGTGGCGGGGATGCTGGAAGACTACCTGCCGGCGGAATCGGACGGCGCAATGACGGTCGAGACGCCACCCGAAGCAACGCTGGTCGCGGTAATGCGGGCCGCCGGCATCCCGGAGAGCGCGAAGCCGCTCATCTCCCTCAATGGCACTGTGGTGCCGCGCAGCCGGCACGCCCAACAGACCATCGCCGATGGCGATCAGGTGCACTTCATGCCGAACCTCAAGGGGGGGTAGGCAAGCAGCACCGTAAGGAGGTGGGAAGATGACAAGCACTTCGCCGGTTCCGAAGTGGGTTGTGCCATCGCTGCTCGCTTTCACCCTTTTCCTGGCCGCTGCGCCCGCCCTGGCGCAACCGCGCGAATCCACCGACGCGGACCCGCTCTCGGAGTCCCTGGTGCCGGACCCCGATCTCTCGCCCGGAGACGTGGTGAGGATTCAGCTCGAGGCGCTGCGCAACAACGACGATCAGAACCGCGGCATCGCGATCGCATTCCGCTTCGCCTCGCCTGCGAATCGCGTCAATACCGGCCCGCTTTCCCGCTTCATCGCCATGATCGGACGCGCTCCCTACGCACTCATGCTGGAATTCGACCACGCCGACCATGGCCCGGTCGAGACCGTTGACGGCCAGGCCCGCCAGCGCGTCACGCTGACGAGTGCCCGGGCAAGTACGACCTACTGGTTTTTTCTGTCCAGGCAGTCGGAAGAACCCTACGTCGATTGCTGGATGACGGATGCCGTATACATCGGGAGATCCCCCGGGCGGGTCACATAGCCCCGCAGTTCCGCAGGAAGACAGAGCGGGGAGGCGGTGCCGATCCCGCGCCAGGGCTCAGGCCTTTGCCCGCTCCATGGCTTCGCAAATCAGCCCCTTGGCGGCTTCCGAATCCAGCCAGCCCCCAATCTGCACCCACTTTCCCGGCTCCAGATCCTTGTAGTGATCGAAGAAGTGCTGGATCTGGTCGAGAACGATTTGGGGCAGATCCGAGAAATTGGCGATATCGTCGAAACGCTTTGACAGGTGGCGCGACGGGACCGCGATGATCTTCTCGTCCAGGCCCGAGTCGTCCTCCATCGCGAGCGCGCCGATGGGCCTGACGTTGATCACGCAACCGGGCGTGAGCTGGCGGTGGTTGCACACCAGCACGTCGATGGGGTCGCCATCCTCGCCCAGGGTGTGCGGCACGAAGCCGTAATTCCCGGGGTAAGCCATGGGAGTGTGGAGGAAGCGGTCGACCACCAGCACGCCCGCGTCCTTGTCCAACTCGTACTTGATGGGCTGAGCGCCGACAGGCACCTCGACGATGACGTTCACGTCGTCCGGCGGGTTGTCGCCGATGGCGATGGCATCGATACGCATTGGCTTCGACTCCGGTGCAAGGCAGCACAGATTGTCCGTCCCCCATCCACCGGCAGGCAGTTCCTCTCGCCGAATCCCTCCCCGCCGAGCGGCGAGTACGGGTAGCGAGTACGGTAGCGGCGCAATGCAAGCGGCGAGTCGCTATCGTACATTGTGCACTCGGCGGTCGTCCCCCGGCGACCCATGCGACGGAGCGCCCCGATGGCAGACGAGTGGTACTACGAACAGTTCGAGAATCACACCCGGCTCGGGATGCGGGTGAAACGCCGTCTCGTATCGGAACAGAGCGATTTCCAGAAGATCGATCTCTTCGAGGCCGAGCGATACGGGCGGGTGCTCGCGCTCGACGGCGTTTACCAGACGAGCGAGCTGGACGAGCACTTCTACCACGAGATGCTCGTGCACCCGGCGATGACGAGCACACCGCGCATCCACCGCGTGCTCGTCATCGGGGGCGGAGACGGCGGCACTGCCCGCGAGATCCTGAAGCACCCGGAGGTCGAGCAGTGCGTGATGGTGGAGATCGACGCTCGGGTGATCGAGGCGTGCAGGACACATCTCCCGACCATTGGCACCGCCTGGGACGACCCGCGGCTCGAAGTGCGCATCGGCGACGGCATCGCGTTCGTGAAGGAGGCCGACCCCGAGCCGTTCGATGCGATCTTCCTCGACGGCAGCGACCCCATCGGCCCGAGCACCGGCCTCTACGACGAGGCGTTCTACCATGGCTGCGCACGGGTGCTCGCACCGGACGGCATCTTCGCACTGCAAAGCGAATCGCCGTTCCTGATGCGCGACATCTTCCTCAAGATCCAGGAAACGCTCGGCCGGGTGTTCGACCGCGTGGACCCCTACTTCGGGCCGGCCCCCATCTACGGCTGCGGAATGTGGTCATGGACCTGCGCCTCGCAGGGCGTGGACCCGACGGCCTTCGTGACGGAACGCGCCGCGCGCATCGAGGCGCAATCGCGTCACTACAACCGCGACATCCACCGCAGCGTCTTCGCGGTGCCGAACGATCTCCGACCCCTTCTGCCCCGCCGTGACTGAGGCCGGAACGGGATGAACGATCGACTGGACAACGCGGCGCCGCAGTTCGAGCTGACGGCGGAGCAGCAGGCGCTCAGGGAGCGGGCCCGCGCGCTCGCGCGTGAGGTCGTGGAACCTCGCGCGGCGGAGGTGGACCGCACCGAGCAGTATCCGTGGGACACCGTCGAGGCACTGCGCGAGGCAGGCTTCATGGGGATGACCATCCCCCGCGCCCGGGGTGGTCAAGGGCGAAGCTTTCTCGACGTGACGCTGGTCATTGAGGAGATGGCGCAGGTCTGCGGCGTCACCGGCCGGATCGTGGTCGAGGCGAACATGGGGGCGATCTCGGCTCTCATGCACTACGGCACCGAGGCACAGAAACGGCTCGGCGCGAAGATGGTGCTCTCCGGCGACAAGCCCGCGATCTGCATCACCGAACCCGGGGCAGGCAGCGCCGCCGGCGAGATGACCACTCGCGCCGATCGGCGCGGTGATCATTATGTGGTCAATGGGATGAAGCACTGGATCACCGGCGGCGGCGTCTCGCGCCTGCACCTTGTGTTCGCCCGCGTGTTCGACGAGAGCGGCGCCGAGCAGGGGATCGGCGGCTTCATCGCGATCCGGGGCGAGACCCCGGGCCTGAAGATCGGCCGGCGCGAGCCCGCGATGGGCCTGCGCGGCATCCCCGAGACCGAGGTCCGGTTCGAGGACATGGAGATTCCGGCCGAGCGTGCACTCATGCCCCCGCGCGGGCTCGGTCGCGGCTTCGCGGACCTGATGAACGCCTACAACTCGCAGCGGGTTGGGGCGGCGACGGTCGCTCTCGGCATCGCCGAAGGCGCCTACCAGCGCGCTCTCGCCCACATCGGCGAACGGGAGCAGTTCGGGCGGCCGCTCGCCGAATTCCAGGGCCTGCAATGGATGCTCGCGGACATGAGCATCCAGATCGCGGCGGCCCGGCTCATGATCCACAAGGCGGCCGCGAGCGCGGCACCATTCCCGGACCCGACCCTGGCCGCCCAGGCCAAGATCTTCGCCGCCGACATGGCTATCAAGGTTACCAACGACGCCCTCCAGTGCTTCGGCGCCCGCGGCTACTCCCGCAACCTCCCGCTGGAGCGCATGGCCCGCGACGCGCGAATGTTCACCATCGGCGGGGGAACGGCGCAGATTCTGCGCACGGTGGTGGCCTCGCGCATTCTGGGACGGAAGCTCCCCCAGATCCGCGGCGGGTACAGCCGCCTGGCGGCTAAGGGGTAGCGCGCTCGGCCCCGACCGCCAATATCGCCCAGCGATCGACCAGGTTGTCAGCGCAATGAGCCACGCATGCCTGTTCGGAGGGGGACCGGGGCCGGTCAGGTAGAAAACTGATTTCGACCGGAGTCCCCAGTCATCGGCCGGAACTTTGAACCCTGCCGGGGAGGTTTGCGGATCCGAGCCCCTCAGGTCCCGATCCCGAACAGGGCGGTCGCGCTGCGGGCTTCGACGACGGCGCGCATCGCGGCGTCGCCGGGGGAGTTCTCGAACCGGCTTGCCGCCTCCAGCACGGTGGGCAGCAGGTCCAGGTCGCCGACGGTGTTGAGGAAAATGCCCGGCCTCGCGAGCACCCAGTGCACGGCATGCTCGATGTCCTCGGGGTCCTCCAGCGGCTGGTACCAGGTGTTGCGGTTCGGCGCCGTAGTGGCCCAGGGGCCGCGCGCGACGGACTTGATGGTCTGCACCGCCGCGTCACGCTCTTCGCACCGCGCGCAGACTGCCTCGAAGTCCGCCCGGTAGCGCTCGTTCTCGTACATCAAGTAGTTCCACGGCAGAAGGACGGAGTCGAAGTCGAAACGCTCCAGACTCCTGAGATGCATCGCAGCGATGGTCCAGCCGTGACCGGTGACTCCGATGAAGCGGGTGAGGCCCTCCGCGCGCACCTCGATCACCGCCTCCAGGGCGCCGCCGTCCCCCATCGCAACCTCCCAGTCGCCGGGGTGGGCAAGGGAGTGAAGCTGGAGCAGGTCCACCGAGTCCACCTGCAGCCGGTCCAGCGAGCGGTGGATCTCGTCGCGGGCCGCCGCGTACGTGCGCTGGCCGGTCTTTGTCGCGAGAAAGAAGTCACCGCGGTGCGCACGCATCCACGGCCCGATGCGGAGTTCCGCGTCGCCGTAGCGGGGTGCGGTGTCGATGTGGTTCACCCCGTGCGTCAGCAGCAGATCCAGGGCGCGGTCCGCCTCGCCCTGACTCACGTTCTTGAGGGCGGCGGCCCCGAAGAGCGTCGCCGTGCTCATGTGGCCGGTACGGCCGAATCTCCGTTTCCCGATCATTGGATGACTCCCTGAACAAGGCGTCGCCGCCCATGGCCGCAACAGACGGTAGTCGATGACCGCTGCGGGGTCCATTCGACCCGAATTTCGTGCGCGCCCCCAACCCCCACCGACATGATGACAAGGACATCTGCGACAAGTAGATTTTCCCTCTTTTTCTGTTTTTCTTCCGAAAAAATCGAGAGATTGAAAAAAATGGACGGATTCGGGGATGTCTTGGGCGAGGCCCTCCGCCTGATCCTGGCTTGGGACTCCGACCTCATCGAGATCATCGGGCTGTCGCTCCGGGTCACCCTCACTGCCGTCGCCGTCTCCTGCGTGATCGGGCTGCCAATCGGCGCGCTGGTGGGCGCGTTCTCGTTTCCCGGACACACCGTGGCGACCGTCATGCTGAACGCACTGATGGGGCTGCCGCCGGTGGTGGTGGGGTTGCTCGCGTACCTCCTGCTGTCGGCGTCCGGCCCCCTCGGTCCCCTCGGCCTGCTCTACACTCCGACCGCGATGATCATCGCCCAGACGATCCTGGTGACGCCCATCGTCGCGGCGCTCACAAGGCAGGTGGTCGAGGATCTGCACCGCGAGTACGCCGAGCAGTTCTCCTCGTTTCAGGTGGGGCCCTTCGACCGCATCGTCGCGCTGCTGTGGGATGCGCGGTACAGCCTGCTGACGGTCATGCTGGCGGGCTTCGGCCGCGCGGTCTCGGAGGTCGGCGCGATCATCATCGTGGGCGGCAACATCAACCACGTCACCCGGATGATGACCACCACCATCGCCCTGGAGACGTCGAAGGGCAACCTGCAGCTCGCGATCGCGCTCGGCGTCGTCCTGCTCGCCATCGCGGTGATGGTCAACGCCGGGGTGATGGCGCTGCGGGCCTCAGCGGTGCGCGCGGCCTATGCGTGAGAGAGCACCCGACGTGAACGCGACGGCCCCGGCGATACCGGCGAACGCCGCGCCGAGGCCACTCCTGCGGACCCGGGATCTGTGCTTCGATGTCGGCGGCAGGAGACTGATCGATCACGTCAATGCCGACTTCCGACTCCGCCGCCGCACCGTGATCATGGGGGCCAACGGCGCCGGCAAGAGCCTGCTCCTGCGGTTGCTGCACGGACTCATCCGACCGACCGCGGGCGATGTATTGTGGCAGGGGCGGCCTCTCGACCGTGCCGGGCGCCGCGGGCAAGCGATGGTGTTCCAGCGCCCGGTCATGCTGCGGCGGTCGGTGCTTGCCAACCTCCGCTTCGCGCTCGCGGTGCGCGGGATGAGCCGCGCAGAGCGCACGATACGGGAAGCGGCCGCGATCGAACGGGCCCGGCTCTCGGACCTTGCGAACCGGCCCGCGCGGGTCCTGTCCGGGGGCGAACAGCAGCGCCTGGCCGTCGCCCGGGCGCTGGCGGGCGCGCCATGCGCGCTCTTCCTCGACGAACCCACGGTCAGTCTCGACCCGGCGTCGACCCACGCGATCGAACAGCAGATACACGAGGCGCACGAAAGCGGCGTCACCGTCGCCCTCGTCACCCACGACATCGGACAGGCACGGCGGCTGGGCGACGACCTGATCTTCCTGCACGCCGGACGGGTCGTGGAGGCAGGGCCGGTATCGGACGTGCTGGATGCGCCGCGTTCGAAAGCGGCACGCGCCTGGCGGGAGGGCCGGCTTTATCTCGGCCCGAGGGAGAACGGCTCGTCATGATCGGACGCGCCATGCGCGCCTTCGCGGCTGCTGCCTGCCTGACGGTGGCGGGCCCGACGGCGAACCTGGCGGTGGCGCAGGAGCGTTTCATCGTCGTTCAGTCCACCACGTCCACCCGGAACTCCGGCCTCTACGACCACATCCTGCCGATGTTTACCGAGAAAAGCGGCATCGAGGTTCGCGTGGTGGCGGTCGGTACCGGACAGGCGATCAGGAACGCCACGAACGGAGATGGCGATGTCCTGCTCGTGCACGCCAGGGCCGCGGAGGAGCGGTTCGTGGCCGAGGGCCACGGAGTCGCACGCTTCGACGTGATGCACAACGATTTCATCGTCGTCGGGCCGCCCGCGGACCCTGCGGGCGTCGCGGGCATGACCGACGCGGTCGCCGCGCTGGCGAAGATCGCCGCGGCCGAGGCACCGTTCGCTTCGCGCGGCGACGACAGCGGCACCCATCAGGCGGAGCTCGGTCTGTGGAAGGAGGCAGGGGTCGACGTGGTGGCCGCCTCGGGCGGCTGGTATCGCGAAACGGGCGCCGGCATGGGCGCCACCCTCAACATCGGCATCGGCATGGGCGCCTACATCATGACCGATCGCGCCACCTGGATCTCTTTCGGCAACCGGGGCGCGCACCGCATCGTGGTCGCAGACGACCCCGGACTGTTCAACCAGTACGGCATCATCCTGGTGAATCCCGCCAGGCACCCGAACGTCAAAGCCGCCCTCGGGCAGCGATTCATCGACTGGATCCTGTCCACGGAAGGCCAGGCCGCCATCGCGTCCTTCACCGTCGACGGACAGCGACTCTTCTTCCCGAACGCAGGGCGCCGACCGCGATAGCGACACCCGCCATTGCCGCGCCCCTGCCTATGTCGCCGGGCGCACCGCAAGCCGGGCGAGCGGCCTCTCGTCGATGGGCAGGTGAATGACGGCGGCGAACACCCCGAAGAAGATCCCCGCCCACCACATCAGATCGTAGGAGCCGGTACGGTCGTAGAGCACACCCCCGAGCCACACCCCGAGAAAGCTCCCGATCTGGTGGCTCAGAAACACCACGCCGAAGAGCGTGGCCATGAACTTCACGCCGAACACCTGCGCCACGATGCCCGAGGTCAGGGGCACCGTCGAGAGCCACAGCAGCCCCATCGCCGTCGAGAAGAGGTAGATCGTGAGTTCGCTCGGCGGGGCCGCGAGCAGCGCCGCGATGATGACCGCCCGTGCGAAGTAGATGGCCGACAGGCTCGTCTTCTTGCTGAACCGCTGTCCCGCAATGCCGGCCATGAACGAGCCGACGATGTTGAGCAATCCGACGATGGAAAGCGCATAGGCACCGACATGCGCCGGGAGGCCGAGGTCGGTCACATAGGCGGGGAAGTGCACGGCGAGGAAGGCGACGTGAAACCCGCACACGAAGAACCCGACGGTGAGCAGCACGTAGCCGCGATGGGTCATCGCCTCGCCCAGCGCCTCGCCCATGGTCTGGTTCGAAGGTGCCTCGCCGGGGGTCCGGCCCGCACCCGGCAGGGTGAACGCGAGGGGGATCATCACGAGCGTGACGAACGAGACCAGCACCAGCGAGTCGTACCATCCGTAGTTCGTGATGAAGGCCTGGGTGAAGGGCGCGAACAGCACCTGACCGAGCGACCCGGCGGCGGTGCCGAAACCGAGGGCGAGCGAGCGGCGCTCCGGGCTGACCACCCGCGCGATGGCGGCGAGCGCCAGCGAGAACGAGGTGAACGCGACACCGACGCCGACGAGCAAACCGCCGGTCAGATGCAGCGCGAGCCCGCTGTCCGACACCGCCATGCCGGCGACACCCACGCCGTAGATGACCGCCCCGACCGCGATGACCAGCCCGGGGCCGTATCGATCCGCGATCGCGCCGGCGACGGGAACCCCGATCCCCCACAGCAGGTTCTGGATCGCCATCGCGAGCCCGAAGGTCTCCCGCGACCACCCGTTCGCGACCGTCATCGGGTCCAGGTACAGGCCGAAGCTCGAGCGGGTCCCGAACCCGATCAGCGCGATCAGGCACGCGGCCAGAATCACCGCGAAGGTGGTACCGCGCCCGAGGCGGCGATCAGCGAGGGCGACGCTGCTCATGCGAACCGGGCTCCCGCTTCGAACCGGCGGCGCTCACGGGCATCGGCGCAACGTCCCGGAAGTGGCGCCGAGGGAGTGGAGGCCTGATCGAGCGCCGCGTTCCCGCCGTCGATTTCATGCATGCCGGCAACGCGCCCCCGGCATCGGGGGCTTGCCGGTACCGGCGCCGGCCACGGCCGCCCGTCATGCGCCCATGTACCGCTTCGGGTCCGTCACGCCGCCGCGGGCGCACGGGCGGCGCCGATTTCGCGGATCGGCTCCCCGGACTCCTCCCACTGCCGGCGTTCCGCGTCGGTCGCGCGCGGCGAGAAGACGCCCAGCATCGCGTAGATGACGCCGATCACCGGGGACATCCAGCAGGCGAACGCCAGCGGGATGTAGAGCAGGTTCTCCGTGTTCCCCTCGGCAATCCCCAGCGCCAGGGCGGTAATGACGAATGCGCCGCCCGCGTTCCACGGGATGAGCGGCGAGACCAGCGTACCCCCTTCCTCGATCGCGCGCGAGAGGTTCAGCGTCGAATAGCCCATGCCGCGGTAGACCGGCGCAAACATGCGTCCGGGCAGGGCGATGGACAGATAGGGGTCTCCGGCGACCAGATTGGTGGCGACCGCAGTGCCCGTTGCCGAAGCCTGAATGCTGGCGAACTTGTTCGTGCGGTCGATGATGACGTTGATGATCGTGGCCAGGCACCCGACCTTCTCCAGCGCCCCACCGAATCCGAGCGCGAGCAACACCAGGGAGATGGTCCACATCATCGACTGGATCCCGCCGCGGTTGAGCAGGCTGTCGATTTCGGTCACCCCGGTTTCGAGCTTGAACCCGCTGTTGGCGAAGGTGAACGTCTCGTGCAGGGTGACACCCTGGCACAGCATGGCCATGACGCCGCCGGCGACCACCCCGGCGAACAACGACGGAATCGGCGGCTGCTTGGTCATCGCCAGCACGATCACCAGAACCGCGGGAAGCAGCAGAACGGGGGAAATCCAGAAGTGTTCCTGAAGTGCGGTGGTGATGGCATCGACCCGTTCGAACGAGGTCTGCCCGGTATCGATGATGGTGAACCCGACGATGGTGTAGATGATCAGGGCGATCAGCATCGCCGGCACCGTGGTCGGCATCATGTTGCGTATGTGGTCGAACAGGTTGGTGCCGGTCACGGCCGGCGCGAGATTTGTGGTGTCGGACAGCGGCGAGACCTTGTCGCCGAAGAATGCGCCGGATACCACCGCGCCCGCGGTCCAGTACATCGGGATGCCGAATCCGGCGCCGATCCCCATCAGCGCCAGACCCACGGTCCCGGTGGTGCCCCACGAGGTGCCCAGCGACACAGACACGATGGAGCACAGGATCATGGCCGCGGCGAGGAATATCTCCGGCGAGAGGATGACCAGCCCGTAGTAGATCAGGGTGGGCACCGTGCCGCTGGCGATCCACACGCCGATGATCATGCCGACGGTGATGAGGATGGACACCGACGGCAGCGAGACGTTGATGACGTGGAAGACGCCCTTTTCGATACCCGGCCATCGATGTCCGAGCCGGAGGCCGACGAGGCCGGTAATGGCGATCCCGATCGAAAGGGGAATGTGCGGGGTGAAGTCGTTGAAGTAGAAGAGCTGCACACCCAGCACCAGCAGCGTGAGGATGACCGGGGTGAGCGCCAACCCGAGGCCTGGTGCCCGTGGCGTTGCGGCTTGCGTTGTCATGGATTGTGGTCTCCGGTTCCGGCGGGGGTGAACGGGCGGGGGTTCATCGGTGGTGTTGGCCGGCGGCTCACCTCGCGGCCCCGCGGCGGACCGTACTGCGACGCTCGGGGAAAGTCGAGATCATGGGCACCGCGGCCGGGCCATCAGGACATGCGGGACGCCGCGTCCGCGAGCGGACGGTGGAGGCTTCGGGCTGCGTTTGCGGCGCTGGCGGGGCACGCGCCCCCTCGGCAGCGCGATCCCGGCGTGATCTCGGCGCGATCCCGGCGTGACCCCGGCGTGACCCGGGGACGCACAGCGGGGCGCACGGAGAGCGCTTTCGCGCCCTCGCACGCGCCGCCGCATGGTGATGGCTTACCATTGGCGCAGTGCGCCATGCCTGCACCCCAGGAGAATGCCATGCGGACCCCGATTCGCCGCCTGGTTGCCGCGGCGTTCCTCGTCGTCGCGGCAACCGTGCCTCCCGCGCTCGCGGGGGAGGGCCTCGCCGGCGCCCACGCCCTGTCGATGTTCGACGACGTGAAGTACGGCCCCGACTTCGAGCACTTCGACTACGCCGACCCGAACGCCCCCGCCGGAGGGGCAGTCCGGCTCGCCGCCCTCGGCACCTTCGACAGCCTCAATCCCTTCATCCTCAAGGGAAACGTCGCGGCGGGCTCGGGGCTGATCCACGACCCCCTGCTGATCAGCTCTCTGGACGAGCCCTTCACCGAGTACGGGTTGCTCGTCGAGTCCATCGACATGCCCGCGGATCGGTCGTGGGTGGAGTTCACCCTGCGCGAGGAAGCCCGCTGGCACGACGGCCGTCCGGTAACGGTGGACGACGTGATCTGGACCACCGAGACCCTGCGGACGAAGGGGCATCCGTTCTATCGCCACTACTACGCGGACATCACCGGTGTCTCGCGAAGCGGGCCGCGCGCCGTCAGGTTCGCCTTCGGCAACACCGTGAACCGCGAGCTGCCGCTGATCGTCGGTCAGATCCAGGTCCTGCCGAAGCACTGGTGGGAAGGCCGCGACTTCGAATCGACCACCCTCGAACCTCCGCTCGGCAGCGGCCCCTACCGCATCGCGGCGGTCGAGCCCGGCCGGTCCATCACCTACGAGCGCGTGCCCGACTACTGGGGCCGCAACCTCGCCGTCCGGCGCGGACAGAACAACATCGACTTGATCCGCTACGACTACTACCGCGACGCCACGGTGGCGGTGGAAGCGTTCAAGGCCGGTGAATTCGACTTCCGCCACGAGAACAACTCGAAGGAGTGGGGCACCGCCTACGACCTCCCGGAGGTCCGGAACGGCCGCATCATCAAGGAGCTGATCGACCACGAGATCCCGACCGGCATGCAGGCGTTCTGGTTCAACACGAGACGGGACAAGTTCGCCGATCGGCGCGTGCGGCGTGCACTGGCTCACGCCTTCGACTTCGAGTGGAGCAACGCCAACCTGTTCTACGGCCAGTACACGCGCACCGGGAGCTTCTTCTCCAACACCGAGCTTGCCTCGTCCGGGCTTCCCCGGGGCGTGGAACTGGAGATCCTGGAGCGCTGGCGCGACCGACTCCCGGCCGAGGTGTTCTCGCGCGCCTACGATCCCCCGTCCACGGACGGGTCCGGAAACATCCGCCGCAACCTGCGCACCGCGCAACGGATGCTGCAGCAGGCGGGCTGGACGGTGCGCGACGGGGCGCTGACCCATGCCGAGACCGGCGAGACGATGGAAATCGAATTTCTCCTGGTAGCCCCGGCCTTCGAGCGCATCGTCGGGCCGGTGGTCAGGAACATGGAGCGGCTCGGTATCGCCGCGCGCATCCGGCTCGTCGACCCCGCGCAGTACCAGAACCGCATCGACGCGTTCGACTTCGACATCGTGGTCTCGACCCGCGGGCAGTCCCTGAGCCCGGGCAACGAACAGCGAAACTACTGGACCACCGCCTCGGCGGACATTCCCGGCAGCGGGAATCTCGCCGGCATCGCGGACCCGGTGGTCGACGCGCTGGTCGACCTCCTGATTCAGGCGCCGGATCGCGACGCCCTCGTGGCCACCACCCGCGCCCTCGACCGCGTGCTGCTGTGGGGCCACTACGTGATCCCGCAGTGGCACATCCGCAGCTTCCGGCTCGTGTACTGGAACCGGTTCGGCCGGCCGGAAATCCGGCCCAAGTACGGGCTCGGATTCCCTGCGACCTGGTGGATCGACGGGGAAAAGGCCGCCCGGCTCGAAGCGGACCGCTAAGGACTCTGGCCGGAACAAATTTTCCGTTCAACATGCCGGCACCTCATGCCTGAAAGAGGATTGGAGTCGATGAGGCGGAAAATCAATTGCGGCCGGGGCCCCAAGCGCCACGCGGCATCGTCGTCGTGACGACCGCGCCGGTGTCCGTGCAATGGCGTCGTCCCGGGAGCCCGGGCGGGGTGTCCGCACGGCCGAGGATCCCGTCCGGGGCCTTCGTCGAGCCCATACCCCACCGGCTCAAGATGATGTGTCGCTGATCCGCGCGCGCCACCGAGCCGACCGAACCCCATGCTTGCCTACATCGTCCGCCGGCTGGCCCTGATCATCCCGACCCTGTTCGGGATCATGGTGATCAACTTCATCGTGATCCAGGCCGCGCCGGGCGGCCCGATCGAGCAGCTCATCGCGACTTTCGAGGGCACGGCCGTCGACCTCACCGCCCGGGTGAGCGGCACCGGCCCCACCGAACTGCTGGAACCGGGAGGGCCGGGAGGCGGCGCCGGTGACGGAGGCGCCAGCAAGTACCGCGGGGCCCAGGGGCTCGACCCGGAACTCATCGCGGAACTCGAACGGCAGTTCGGCTTCGACCGGCCGGCCCATGAGCGCTTCTTCCGGATGCTGTGGAGCTACATCCGCTTCGACTTCGGCGAGAGCTTCTTTCAGGACCGCGCCGTGGTCGACCTGGTGCTGGAGAAGATGCCGGTCTCGATTTCGCTCGGGCTGTGGACCACGCTCCTGGTGTACCTCATCTCGATCCCGCTCGGCATCGCCAAGGCGGTGCGCGACGGATCGCGCTTCGACGTCTGGTCGTCGGGGGTGGTGATCGTCGGCAACGCGATCCCGGGGTTCCTGTTCGCGATCCTGCTCATCGTGCTCTTCGCGGGCGGGCGCTACTTCGACTGGTTCCCGCTGCGCGGTCTGACCTCGCCCGGCTGGGAGGAGATGACGCTGCTCGCCCGCGCGGCGGACTATCTGTGGCACATCGCCCTGCCGGTGCTGTCGATGGTGATCGGGGGGTTCGCCGGCCTGACCCTGCTCACCAAGAACTCCTTCCTGGAGGAGATCAACAAGCAGTACGTGGTGACCGCCCGGGCCAAGGGGCTGTCCGAGCGCCGCGTGCTCTACGGCCATGTCTTCCGCAACGCCATGCTCATCGTGATCGCCGGCTTCCCGAGCGCGTTCATCGGCATCCTGTTCACCGGCGCCCTGCTGACAGAGATCATCTTCTCCCTCGACGGGCTCGGCCTGCTCGGGTTCGAGGCGGCGCTCGGGCGCGACTATCCGGTGATGTTCGCATCGCTCTACTTCTTCACCCTGCTCGGCCTGGTGATGCAGCTCATCGGTGACCTCACCTACACCATCGTCGACCCGCGCATCGACTTCGAGAGCCGCGAGACCTGACGATGGCCGTTGCGACGCATCCCGGTTCGGTCGAGGCCCTGCAGACTGGCGGTTGGATGGGCTCCTCATATTCGCGGGGGCCGAAGGCGGGCGCGGGAATGGCCTCGCCGACGCTGGTGCCGTCATCCCCGTGCGGGCGTGCATCCATATCCGGCCACGGTTTCTCATGAGCCCGTCGATCGATCACGCAGGCGACACGACGGTCCGTGATGCCCCCGCGTCGGTGCCTCCCCCACCGTCGCCCTCCCGGGACCGCTTTCTCGGTACCCGCATCTCGCGGCTGAACCGGCGGCGGATCGAGAACTTCCGCCGCAACCGGCGCGGTTTCTGGAGCCTGTGGATCTTCCTCGCCCTGTTCCTTGCCACCCTGCCGGCGGAGTTCATCGCCAATGACAAGCCGCTGCTCCTCCGGTACGACGGCGCGCTCTACTTTCCGGTCCTGCGGTACTACGCGGAAACCGAATTCGGCGGCGACTTCGAGACGGAAGCCGACTACCGGGACCCGTTCGTCCGGGAGCTGATCGAGGCGAAGGGCTGGATGGTGTGGCCGCTCATCCCGTTCAGCCACGACACCATCAACTACGAGCTCGACCAGCCGGCGCCAGCGCCGCCATCCGCGCAGAACTGGCTCGGCACCGACGACCAGGCGCGCGACGTACTGGCGCGGCTCATCTACGGCTTTCGCATCTCCGTCCTGTTCGGGCTCGTGCTGACCGGGCTCAGCTCGATCGTCGGGGTCGCGGCGGGGGCGGTGCAGGGCTACTTCGGGGGCTGGGTCGATCTCGTCTTCCAGCGTTTCATGGAGGTCTGGTCCGGGCTGCCGGTGCTCTACCTGCTGATCATCCTCGCGAGCGTGGTCGAGCCCGACTTCTGGTGGCTGCTCGGGCTCATGCTGCTGTTCTCCTGGATGGGGCTGGTCGGGGTGGTGCGGGCGGAATTCCTGCGCGCGCGCAACTTCGATTTCGTGCGCGCGGCGCGGGCGCTGGGGGTGAGCGACGCCGGCATCATGTTCCGGCACATCCTGCCCAACGCGATGGTCGCGACGCTCACCTTCCTCCCCTTCATCCTCACCGGCTCGGTCACCATCCTGACCTCGCTCGACTTTCTGGGGTTCGGGCTGCCGCCCGGCTCACCGTCCCTCGGCGAGCTGCTGAATCAGGGCAAGAACAACCTGCAGGCGCCGTGGCTCGCCTTCACCGGGTTCTTTACCCTCGCGATCATGCTCTCGGTGCTGGTGTTCATCGGCGAGGCGGTGCGTGACGCATTCGACCCGCGCAAGACCACGGGATGAGGCATGACGGACCCGGCGCCGCTGCTTGAAGTCGAAAATCTCGGGGTGTCCTTTCGCGCCGAGGGCAGTGACCTGGCGGTGGTGCGCGGCGCCTCGCTCGGCGTGGACCGTGGCGAGACCGTCGCGCTCGTCGGCGAATCCGGCTCCGGCAAGTCGGTGACCGCGCTCTCGGTGCTCCAGCTCCTGCCCTATCCGCTTGCGAGCCACCCCCACGGCAGCATCCGGTATCGCGGCCGGGAGCTGGTCGGCGCCCCGAAGCCGGTGCTCCACGCCATCCGCGGGGACCGCATCTCGATGATCTTTCAGGAGCCGATGACCTCGCTCAATCCGCTGCATACGGTGGAGAAGCAGATCACCGAGACCCTGATGCTGCACAAGAGGCTGAGCGCGGGGCAGGCGCGCACCCGGTGCCTGGAACTGCTGGAGCTGGTGCGGATCGGTGACGCCGCGACCCGGCTCAAGTCCTGGCCGCACCAGCTCTCGGGCGGCCAGCGCCAGCGGGTCATGATCGCCATGGCGCTTGCCAACGAGCCGGAACTGCTGATTGCCGACGAGCCGACCACCGCGCTCGACGTGACGGTGCAGGCGCAGGTGCTGGAGCTGCTGCGCGATCTCCAGCGTGAACTCGGCATGGCGATCCTGCTGATCACTCACGATCTGACCATCGTGCGCAACGTCGCGGACCGGGTCTGCGTGATGCACGACGGCGAGATCGTCGAAACCGGCCCGACCGCAGCGCTCTACGCCGATCCGCAGCACCCCTGCACCCGGAAGCTGCTGGCGGCGGAGCCGACAGCCCGGCCGCCCTCGGCCGACGTGGCCGCCGCCGAGGTAATGGGCGCGGACGAACTCCGGGTCTGGTTTCCCATCCAGCGCGGGGTGCTGAGGCGCACCGTCGGTCACATCAAGGCAGTGGACGGGGTGTCGGTCTGCGTCCGCGAGGGACAGACGGTGGGCGTAGTGGGCGAATCGGGTTCCGGCAAGACCACGCTCGGCATGGCCCTGCTTCGCCTGGTCGCTGCCGATGGCCCGATCCGGTTCGCCGGAAGCGCCATCGACGGGCTCGGGAGCCGCGATCTGCGCCCGCGGCGACGCGCGATGCAGGTGGTGTTCCAGGACCCGTACAGTGCCCTGTCTCCGCGGCTGTCGGTGTTCCAGATTGTCGAGGAGGGCATGCTCATTCATGGCATCGGCGCCACCCGGGACGAACGCCGCACCCTCGTCGCCGACGCCCTGCATGAGGTCGGCATCAATGCCGGTACCATGGACCGCTACCCGCACGAGTTCTCGGGCGGCCAGCGCCAGCGCATCGCCATCGCGCGGGCCCTGGTGCTGAAGCCGAGGTTCCTGGTGCTGGACGAGCCGACCAGCGCCCTCGACATGACCGTCCAGGCGCAGATCGTGGACCTCCTGCGGTCCCTCCAGGATCGCCACCGCCTCGCCTACCTGTTCATCAGCCACGATCTCCGCGTGGTGCGCGCACTGGCGAACGAGGTGATCGTGTTGCGGGCGGGCCGGGTGGTCGAACAAGGGCCCGCGCAGAGCGTGTTCGAACACCCGCAATCCGACTACACGCGGGCGCTGATGGCGGCAGCGTTCGAGGTCCGGGCGGTGGAGGGATAGCAGGCATCGCCTCGATCACGGCAGGCGTTCTGTCGTGGGCGTCACCATACGTGGACCGCCCATCCGCTCACGAGTACCGGCTGATAGTATGCGCTTTCCTGCCGCGGAGGATTCGCCATGCACGCGCCCGGCACGATGCAGGCCGGACCGCTCGGTTCCACCATCCACATCCTTCGCGCCGACGCGGAAACCATCGTCGAGCTTGCGGCGCTCGACTGGAACCGCCAGTTCCGCCGGGTGTGTCTGGATCCGGTGCGCGGGGTCATCACCCTCATGTCCCCGTCGCGCCTGCACGAGGACCTGGCGTCCATCTTCGACGACATCGTGCGCGTCGCGGGAAGCACTCTGGCGGGCGCAGCGCGGACGCTTCGCAGCCCTCGCCTGCGCGGGCGGGGTGAACCTCCCGGAACCGGGATGGAACCCGATTGCGCTTTCTACGTCGGTGATCGGGCCAGGGGCTATCGAGCCGCGCTCAGGAAAGGAGCGACGGCGGCCGACGCCTATCTCGAAAGCATCGCCCCGGACCTCGTGGTCGAAGCCGAGATCACGAGTGCGGATGCGGGCAAAGCGGAACGCTACGGCGAGATGGGCGTGCGCGAGCTGTGGCATTTGCACGGCCGCCAGGGCACCCAGGAACTGCGGGTGGAGTTCTTCGCCCTGAGCACCGGCAACACTCCGCGCGCCCTCGACGCCTCGGAGATCCTCGAAGGACTCACGCCGGCCGACGTATGCGAAGCGGTGGACGGAGTGCGGTTCAGCCTGACCGACGAAGAGAGCCGGGAGGCGGTGGCCCGCGTTGTCCGACGGCGCCGGCGCGCCAGTGTGCGGGTGCGCGAGGAAGAGGGGGCTTACTCGCGGGATGCCGAGGAACTCAGGGCAACCGCCGACGGAGCAACCACCGACGGGACGATCGCATCCTGACCGTACAGATGGCATGCGGTTCGATGCCGCGGGCCGACCTCCACTTCCGGGGGTGCGAGCGCGTCGCAGGTGCCCGCGATGTGCCTGGCGCAGCGGGCGTGGAAGCTGCATCCGGGCGGCAGATTCACCGGGCTCGGCACATCCCCGCGCAGTGGTGCGCGCCCGACCGGTTGTTGCGCTTCGGGCCACGGCACCGCGCTCAGCAGCGCCTCGGTATAGGGGTGGCGCGGGGCGTTGAACACGTCCTCGGTCGCGCCCTCCTCCACGATGCGCCCGAGGTACATCACCGCAACCCGTGCACACAGATAGCGCACCACCGCGAGGTTGTGCGAGATGAACAGGAAGGTGAGGCCCATCTCCTTCTGCAACGCTTTCAGGAACTCCAGAATCTGCGCCTGCACGGACACGTCCAGAGCGGAGGTGGGCTCGTCCAGCACCAGCAGGGCGGGGTTGAGCGCAATCGCCCGCGCAATGCACACCCGCTGCTTCTGTCCGCCCGAAAGCTCGTGCGGGTAGCGGTAGAGGAACTGGCGCTCCAGACCCACGATCTCCAGCAGTTCGGCCACCCGCCGCCACCGTGCCGTCCCCCTGAGATCGCTGTGCAGGATGAGCGGCTCGGCCACGCTGCGCAGTACCGTCATGCGCGGATTCAGGGCCGAATGCGGGTCCTGGAACACCATCTGGGCCTTGCGGCGCAGCGGGCGCTGGTCGGCACGGCCGAGCCGGGTGATGTCCTCGCCGTCAAGAAGCACGGCGCCGGCGGTGGCATCCACCAGACGCAGCGCCGCCTTGCCGACCGTCGATTTGCCCGAACCCGACTCCCCCACGAGGCCCACCGCCTCACCCCGCGATATCTTCAGGGTGACGCCGTTGACCGCGCGCACCACGATCCGGCTCCCGCGCCGCCCGGAGACGTCGAAGTGGACGTGCAGATCACGCAGCTCAAGCATGGCCGCCACCCCGAGTCACCCCAGCGGAGCCGCCGCCCTGACCGGACGGGGCGTGCAGAAGACACGCGACGCGCTGCTCCGGTCCAAGCTCGACCAGCGGCGCCCCTCGGGCACAGCCGGGCATGGTGTGAGGGCAGCGGCCCTGGAAACGGCATCCCGGCGGCGGGTCGTACAGGTTGGGAAGGGCGCCGGGAATGCCGGCGAGCGCCGACGCCCGCCGACCGGGGTGCGGCACCGCCCTCAGCAGCCCCCGGGTGTACGGATGCGCGGGCGCAGAGAAAAGCCGCGCGACCGTCGCGTCCTCCACCACCTGCCCCGCATACATCACGATCACCCGCCGGCACAGGCTGGCGACCACGCCGAGATCGTGCGAGATCATGATCACCGAAAGGTCCAGGCCCTCCATCAGCTCCGCGATGAGATCGAGGATCTGCGCCTGGATGGTCACGTCCAGCGCCGTGGTCGGCTCGTCCGCGATCAGCAGGCGGGGGTTGCCGGACAGCGCCTGCGCGATCAACACCCGCTGGCGCATGCCGCCGGAGAGCTGGTACGGATAGGCATCCATCTGGCGCTCGGGGTTGGGCAGGCGGACCCGGCGCAGCATCTCCAGCGCGTGCGCGTGCGCCCCGCGCCGGCCGAGCCGCTCGCCCGCGGGCCGCACCCGCTGGTGGGCCATGATCACGTCCACGAGCTGCTGGCCGACGGTGAAGACCGGGTTCAGGTAGGTCATCGGATCCTGGAAGATCATCGCGATCTCCGCCCCGCGCAGCGCCCGCAGCCGCGCCTCCCCCGCCGCGACGAGATCCTCGTCCGCATAGAGAATCCGGCCGGACACGATGCGGGCCGGCGGCGAGGGCACGAGGCCGAGGATGCTCTTCGCGGTCACCGACTTGCCGCAGCCGGTCTCGCCGACGATCCCGAGCGACTCGCCGGGCGCGAGGTCGAAGCTCACCCCGTCGATGGCCCGGTACACACCGTCGAACGTGTCGAACTCCAGGCGCAGATTGCGAACCGAGAGCAGGGGTGGGGGTCGCTCGATCATCGATACCTGCTCCTGCCAATCCGGCCCTGCGCTCAGCATACCCGTAATGTCACCGGCGACACCCCGGCATCTCGAATCGGGAGACAGTGCCGCGCCCGGATACTCTGGTCGGCGCCCGACCCAACCGTTCCCGCCGGATGGGAACGTGCTCTCGAAATCCCCCCGAACGGACGCCATGAGGGTCTGAAGCGCGCGACAATCGCTGCGGAGTGCCGGCTCTGCGGACGCCGGCGGGAGATGCTGCGTCCGACCACCTATACTGCCAACGTCGTCCCGAGCTACCGCGTCGCGCCCCTTGCCCGCCTCGAACGCTTCGCGACCGCGGGCATGCATCGGGCGACGATCGGGGGCGGATAGGCAACACCGGCGTCCGACCGGATGCGCGGACCTTTGCGGTCGCCGAACGGGATACCGGCCAGGAGGATTTCAGAATGGTTGCCGGAGATCGAGCGGGGTTTTCGAAGTTCCGGAACTGCTCGGTCGCACGCACTCTGGACATTATCGAGGACGGCTGGACGTTCCTCATTCTGCGCGAGGTGTTCTTCGGCGTTCACCGCTTCGAGCGGTTCAGAAGGAACCTCGAAATTCCGCGGGCGACTCTGACCCAGCGACTCATGCGGCTCGTGGCGGGCGGTCTCCTGAAGAAAACCGTGTACAGCAGGAGCGGAACCCGGTTCGAATATCACTTCACCCGCAAGGGGGTCGAGCTTTATCCCGTCATGCTGGCGCTGCTGAAGTGGGGGGACGACTGGCTGCTCGGACCCCGCGAATCGCCGCCCCTGGCTTTGTTTCACAAGAAGTGCGGGCACTGGACCCGGTGCCGGATCGTCTGCTCCGAATGCGGCGAGGAAGTCGATGTCCGGGAGGCCGCGTATCGCGATGGCCCGGGAGCGGGCTGGGATGCCGAGCCGGCCCGGACCCGGAACCGGCGCTCTGGGAAGCCTCTCGGTGTCCGGCTGAACCGAGGGTGTTCCGTGGGCCGCTCTCTGGACATCATCGGGGACCGCTGGACCTTTATGGTCATGCGCGAGACCTTTTTCGGCGTCCGGCGGTACGACGCGTTTCAACGCAACCTCGGTGTCGCCTCCAGCATGCTCTCCAACCGCCTGCAAGTCCTTGTCGACAATGGGCTGCTGAGGCGGCAGGTCTATCGGGAGAAACCGCGGCGGTACGAGTACCGGCAAACGCCGATGGGCGCCGATCTCTACGGTGCTTACCTCACCATGATCGCGTGGGGAGACCGGTGGCTCGCCGGGGAGCGGGGGCCACCCCTGGTCCTGACCCACAAGCGATGCGGGAAGGACTTCACGGCCGAGGTCGTCTGCGGCGTCTGCGACGGGCGCCTGAATGCCTGGGAAGTCGGAGGGGTCGGGTTCTGACCTGCGTTCCTCGCTAATCCGAGCCGCGGTCGAGGCGTTCCGCAAGCTTGAAGCGGATGATCTTTCCGGACCCGGTTCGCGGAATGGCGTCGGTCCAGTGGACTTCCGCCGGCACCTTGTAGGCGGACAGGTGCTCGCGGCAAAACGCCATGAGCGCTTCCGCATCCTTCTCGGCGCCTTCCCGCGCCACGACGAAAACGACCGGTTCCTCGCCGAGGTGGGGATGACCCCTGCCCACCACCGCGCAGTCGAGAACCGCCTCGTGCCGATTCACCGTTTCCTCGATCTCGGCCGGGGCGATGTTCTGGCCGCCGCGGATGATCAACTCCTTCAGTCGTCCGGTGATGGTCAGGAATCCGTTCGGGTCCGCCTTCGCGAGATCGCCGGTGTGGTACCAACCATCCCTGATCGCGGCGCCGGTTTCCGCTTCCTTGCGATGGTATCCCAGCATCAGGTTCGGCCCTCTCACGATCAGCTCGCCCTCCGCTCCGGGCTCGGCATCCCGGCCGGAGGACGGATCGACGATCCGGACCTGAAGCCCGGGGAGCGGCAGACCGCACGACCCCATCACCCGGTGGCCGACCGGCCAGTTGAGGGTGACCATGGTCGAGGTCTCGGTGATCCCATATCCGTCGAGCAGAGGAGCGCCGAAGCACTTCTCGAAGCTCCGGTTCAGGGTCGCCGGCATGATCGCGCCCGCCGACACGCAAAGCCGAAGCGCCGCTTTCCCGATGTCCGCGTCCCCCTGCGCCCCTTCCAGCAGGTAGTGGAACATCGTCGGGACCCCGGGCAGCACCGTGAATCGCCCTTCCTTCAGCAACGACAGCGCCCGTTCGGTGGAAAACCGGTTCAGGATGTATTCGGTCGCCCCCACGGCCACAATGGCCAGCACCGAAAGATTGAGCGCATAGGAATGAAACAGCGGGAGGGGCGAGAGCACGACGTCGTTCTCGTTCAGCCCGGCGATCGGGGCCCAGCCCGCGGCGACCACCCACAGGTTGCTGCGCGTGCTCAGCAACACCCCCTTCGCCTCGCCGGTGGTGCCGGAGGTGTAGACGATGTACGACGCGCAGTCGATGTCTTCGGTATCCCGGCTGACGCTGCGGGGAGCCGATTCGAGCAGTTGTTCGTAGCGGATCACCTCCGCGCGATGAGGCGCCGCGCCGGCCACCACGATCCGGACGAGATCGGGGAGGTGATCGCGCCGGGCTGCCACCAGCGGGTACTTGTCAGCGGTCGTGAAGATGCACCGGCATTGCGCGTCCTGCAGTCGGTAGAGAACTTCCGCCTCGCTCGCATCATGGCTGATCGGGACGCAGACCGCGCCGGTTCTCACGATGGCCAGGCAGGCCTGCACCCAGGCCACCGAATTCGGGACGAATAGCGCAACGCGGTCCCCGACCTCGATGCCCATGTCGACCAGATGCCCCCCGAGTCGTGCGGTCGACGCCTCGAGGTCCGCGTAGGTGACGGAGGTCTCCTCGTCCTCGAACGCGACCTTGTCGCCGCGCGCGAGAGCATGCCGCTTCAGCAGCACGGGAACCGGGGCAATCAGCTCGGTGCGTATCATCAATCGCCTCCCACGACAGGGCTCGGACCGAGGTGCCAGCGCGGAGAGCGCACTGACAGCCCCGCCCTAATCCACCATGCAGAAACCACCGTTCACGCTGAGCACCTGCCCGGTGATCCACCCCGCGCCCGGAGAGGCGAGAAATGCCACCGCCGGCGCGACATCCTCCGGGGTCCCGATCCGGCCGAGGGGGTATTGTCGAACAATCCGGTCGCGGTATTTCTCGAGCCATGCCCGGTCGCTGTGTGCGGTCTCGATCAACCCCAGCGAGACATGGTTGACCGTGATGTTCAGCTTGCCGAATTCCCGGGCGAGAGATTTGGTGAGCGAGATCGCCCCCCCGCGCGACGCCGCGGTCACGGCGAGGCGGGATTCGCCGACCCGCGCCGAATCCCCGCCGAGGGTGATGATCCGCCCGCCGCCGTTCTTCGTCATCTCCGGCGCCATGGCGCGGCAGCAGTGGATGACGCCGTACAGGCCGACATCGATCTGCCGCTTCCACTCGTCGGGTCCGGAATCGAGGAACGGGCGGGGAAGCACCAGCCCCGCGTTGTTGACCAGAATGTCCAGCCGTCCGAACGCCTCGACGATCCGGTCGGTCATGGCGGTCACGGAGTCGAAGTCGGTGACGTCCGCCCGGAAAGTCGACGCGGTTCCGCCGGCCGCCTCGATCGCCTGCGTCGCCGCGCGGGCGTCCGTCTCCGAACCGCGGTAATTGATGGCCACCGTCGCGCCCCGCGCGGCCAGCGTGCGCGCAATCTCCCGGCCGACATCCCGGGCCCCGCCGGTGACCACAGCCACCTTTCCGGACAAGTCGTTCGTCATGCCTGCACTCCCCTTCGATAGTTCCCCGCGCGCTCGATCATCCGGAACAGGCGCTCGGGGGTGGCGGGCAACTCGAAGATCTCGATCCCGAGAGGCGCCAGGGCGTCGGCAATCGCGTTCGCGACGGCGGCGGGGGCGCCGATCGTGCCGCCCTCGCCCATGCCGCGGAATCCGCCCAGCGTGGACGGAGATTCCGCCTCCAGATGAATGACCTCCAGCGGCGGAATCTCGGCCGCGGACGGAACCGCATAGTCCACGAGGCTGGCGGTGAGAATCTGCCCGCTCTCGTCGTGCACCACCTCCTCGTAGAGGGCCGCGCCGATGCCCTGCGCCACCCCGCCGTGGACCTGGCCATCGACCACGAGCGGGTTGATCATGCGCCCGCAGTCCTCGGCGACGACGAAACGCTCGATCTTCACGGTGCAGGTCTCGGGGTCGATGTCGACGATCGCGATGTGGCTCGCCGAGGCTGTCGTGCCGAAGAACGGATCGTAGAGCTTCGAGACCGAAAGCTCGACATTCTCCCGCACCTCCTTCGGGATGCGGTCCAGCTCCGAGTAGAAGGCGCGGGCCACCTCCCGCAGCGTCATGCGGCGGTCCGTGCCGATGACATGAACCACGCTGTCGCGTACCTCGACATCCTCCGGTGCGGCCTCCAGAAGATGCGCGGCCACCTCGACGACCTGCTCCCGCAAGGCGGTGGCGCTCAGCCGGGCGGCGCCACCCGCGATCACCGCGCTGCGGCTCGCGTAGGTGCCGGTGCTGTGGGGGACCGCGGCGCTGTCGCCCTGGATGACGTCGATGTCCTCGATCCCGACCCCGAGGTCGTCGGCCACGATTTGCGCCAGCGTCGTCTCGAGCCCCTGACCGTGGGACGCGACCCCGAAGATCGCGCTCACCCGGCCGGAAGATTCGACCCGCACGGTCGCGGTCTCGGTGCCGGTGTTGATGGGCATGCCCGGCGCTGCGGAGATCCTCGATCCGATCCCGGTCAGCTCGGCGTAGGAGGCAATGCCGATGCCCGGCCACCGGCCCCGGCGGCGCGCCGCGGCCTGTCGTTCGCGAAAGTCCGCGTAGCCGATACGGGCGGCGGCACTTTCGAGGCACTCCGCAAAGCCGGATTCGTCCCAGACGATGCCGGAGCCGGTCCGGTAGGGGAATTCCTCCCTGGCGACGAAGTTCCTCAACCGAAGCTCCACCGGATCGACGGACAACCGGCGCGCGGCCATGTCGATCAGGCGTTCCATGACGAATGTCGACGCGGGCCGGCCGACACCCCGGTAAGGCCCCGTCGGCGGCTTGTTCGTCGCCACCGCCCGGACCGAGCCGCGATAGACCGGCAGGCGATAGGGGCCCGGCATGAAGCTCGCGACCTGCACCGGCTCCAGCGCCGCCGTCCACGGGTAGATCGAACCGGCGCCGACATCGCCGACAACTTCCGCGGAAAGCGCCAGCAGGCGGCCGTCGCCGTCGACGCCGAGTTCCGCGTCGACGATCTCGTCGAACGCCTGGCTGGTCGAGGTCAGATCCTCCATGCGGTCACTCGTCCACTTGACGGGCCGGTCGAGCATCAGGGAGAGCGCACAGACCGCGATCTCCTCGCCGTAGAGGGAGCCCTTCCCCCCGAACCCGCCCCCGACGTCCGGGGCCACGACCCGCACCCGCTGGTCGTACAGGCCGAGGACCTCGACCAGCGCGTCCTTGACGATCCCCGGGATCTGGGTACTGGAATGCAGGGTGAGTGAGCGCCCACCTCGATCGTACTCGGCCAGACAGGTGCGGTTCTCCAGCGCGATGGCGGCCTTGCGCCGGAACCTGAACCGGCCCCCCACCCGGACCGCGGCGCCACCCATCGCGGCGTCGACATCGCCACGGCTGAACTCCCGTATCGCGAGCACATTGGTCCCGGCGGCGGGGTGGAGATGCGTCTCGGCCTCCGCCGCCGCTTCCGCATCGACCAGGGCGTCAAGCGGGTCGTATTCGATCTCGACCCCCCGGAGCGCGTCCTCGGCGAGATACCGGCTCTCGGCCACCACCGCGACCACGGCCTCCCCCACATACCGAACAGTGTCCCGCGCCAGCGCGAGGATCGGGGTCGCATGGGAACCCTTCATCCTGGATCGGGCCTCGATCGGCCGCGCCACGGGCTCCAGATCCGCGGCCGAGAACACGCCGACCACCCCGGGCATCCGCCGCGCCGAATCCGCCTCCACGCCGAGGATCCGGGCGTGGGCGTGGTCGCTTCGCAGGAAAGCGACGTGCAGAAGTCCGTACACCTTCAGATCGTCGACATAGCGGCCGCTCCCGGAGAGCAGCCTCGGGTCTTCACGCCGCGGCACGCGCGCCCCGACGAGCCCGGAACCGGCCTCAGTCGGCATGGCGAGGGCTCCCGTTCGGCTTCGCGAAGATCCGTTTCAACGTGCCCTGTGGCGCGTGATACGTGAATTTCGGCGATTGCCCCTGTCCCTTGTCATCCTTCAATCGCTGAAGCTCGACCCTGGCGGAGACCTGCGGGCCCCCGTCACCGGCGCCGCCCCCGGCCGGGACGCGACGGCATCCGGCGCCGCGGGCGTTCACGGGGCTTCGACTATTCATGGACGGCTCCGCGCCTTGCGAGCGCCTGCCATTGCTCGGGGTCGTGCCCGCAGAGCACCGATGCCCCGGATTTCTCGATCGCCCGGATCTCGTCGTAGGACTTCAGCAGCAGGTCCGGCGACCACGTGTTTCCGGGCACGAATCCCCGGTCGAGGTTCTCGCGCAGCGCCACCGCGTCGGAGACCAGCAGGAACGCGCCGTCCCGGTCGAGGGCGGCCAGCCCGCCGATCAGTCCGGGCGAATGTCCGGGAAGCGGCACGAGCACGAGGCGACCGTCGCCGAAGAGGTCGCGTTCGCCGTCCACCGCATCGAAGCCGGCGGCCCCGTCCCAGTCCTGCCGGAAGTAGCCCTTGCCCTCCATGGCGGGATCGCGCGCGGTGGCCAGCTCGTGCGCATGCGCGATGAAGGTCGCGTTCTCGAAGAAGGCGTTGCCGCCGCAGTGATCGCAGTGAAGGTGGGAATTCACCACCACCTCGATGTCACCGGGTTCGAACCCCAGCCGGCCCAGCGCGTCGACGACGTTCTCGTCCTGCCCGTGGACCGGGGTCATGAACCTGGCGAGCCCTCCCCATCGGCCGGCGGCATCCTCGACCACCGAGGGATGGCAGCCGGTGTCGAACAGCACGTTTCCCTGCGGATGCCGGAACAGGAAGCACGAGACCGGCAGCTCGATGTACGCATCCCGGTCCGCGCCGGCGCGGTAGATGTGTCTCTTCATGCGCAATCGGCCGCCCGAGAGGACGTGCATTCTCATGGGGCGGCCTCCTCGCGTTCCTCGGCCGCGGCCATCACCGCGCGCACGATGTGCTCGTAGCCGGTACAGCGGCAGAGGTTCCCGGACAGCCCGTCGCGCACCTGCGCTTCCGAGAGGCCGGGGTGCTTGCGCAGCAGATCGGTGGCGGAGATCAGCATGCCCGGGGTGCAGAACCCGCATTGCAGCGCGTGGTGTTCGCGGAACTTGCGTTGCAGGAGGTTGAGGCGGTCGGCGCCGCCCAGCCCCTCGACGGTGACGATCTCGGCCCCGTCCGCCTGCACCGCCAGGGTGAGGCAGGAGCGTACGCTGTCGCCATCGAGGAGGATCGTGCACGCCCCGCAGCTCCCGTGCTCGCAGCCGACGTGCGTGCCGGTCAGATCGAGCACCTCGCGCAGAAAGTCCGAAAGCAGCAACCGCGGCTCGACCGCGCGGACCTGGACGGCGCCGTTGACGGCGACGGATATCGTCTTCGGCGCGATCATCGTGCACCCCCGCCTGCACGCTCTCGCGCCTGCGTGAGCGCTCTGGCCACCTGAACGCCGACCAGATGGCGCCGGTACTCGGCCGATGCCTGGAGATCCGCATCCGGCGTCACGGCCTCTCGCACCGCCCGGACCGCATCGGCGAGCGCGTCGGAGTCGAGGCGCCTCCCGATCAGGAGCCGTTCCGCAGCGGCGATCCGCAGCGCCGTCTCGTCGACCCCCATGACCGCAATCCGGGCCTCGGTGACGACGTGCCCGCCGGAGACGCCGATGAGAGCGGCGGCCGCCGCGAGCGCGAAATCGCCGTGACGGCGCGCCGTCTCCGCGAACCCCCAGCCGATGCCCTCGGCCGGGTAGGGGAAGCGGACGGAAACGACGATCTCGTCGTCCGCGAGATCGGCGACGAGGGGCCCCAGAAAGAACGCCTCGGCGGCGACGCGCCTCGTGCCGTGCGCGCCCGCAATTCGCAGCTCCGCGTTCAGGAGCAGCGCCATCATCGGCAGCTCGGCCGCCGGATCCGCGTGGGACAGACTCCCCCCGAGAGTCCCCCGATTGCGGATGGCGAGATGGGCGACATGCGGCAGCGCGGCGCCGAGTACCGGAAACCGCGTCCGCACCAGTTCGGAGTTCTGGAGGTCCACGTGCCGGGTCGCCGCCCCCGCGGTCATGGCCTCTCCATCGTCCCGGATGCCCTTCAGCTCGGGAATGCGGGTGATATCGACGAGGATCGAAGGCTCCAGCAACCGAAAGTTCAGCATCGGGATCAGGCTCTGGCCGCCGGCGAGAACCTTCGCGTCACCGTCGTGTGCGGCCAGGAGGGCGACGGCCTCTTCCACCGTCGCCGGCACCGCGTAATCGACCGGAGGCGGCTTCATCCCCGGCGCTCCGCGCGGTCCGGGCTCCGGGTGCCGGAGAGGGCGCGGCGGGTTTCGGCGTCGTCCTCGTCCGGCGGGGCGCTCTCCTCCCGGCCCGAGGCACGGGCATCGACGCGCAGGAGCCCGAGCGCCGACCGGAGCTTCGGCGGCAGCGGAGTCGGCCGGCCGGTTTTACGCTCGACGTAGACATGGACGAAGTACCCCTGGGCCGCGGCCGTCTCCTCCTCGTTGCGGAAGACTCCGAGCTCGTAGCGCACGCTGGTGGTGCCGATGCGCCCGGCCCTGATGCCCACGGTCACGCAGTCCGGGAACGCGACGGCGCCCAGGAACTGGCACTTCGTCTCGGCGACGTAGCCAATGATCGGGCTGTTGCGGATATCGAGCACCCCGGACTCGACCAGGAACCGTCCCACCGCGGTGTCGAAGAAGGCGTAGTAGATCACGTTGTTGACGTGCTGATAGACGTCGTTGTCATGCCACCGGGTCGGGATCCCGGTGAACCAGCGGTAGTCGGCCCGGGTGGTGGCGACGGGACGGGCGCTCACAGGGCCGCTTCGTAGATCGCAAGCGCGTCGTCGTGGGTGACTTCGCGCGGGTTGTTCACGAGCAGACGGGTCTGGAGCATCGCGTCGGCGGCGAGCTTCGGCAGATCGCCGGCGGCAATCCCCACCCGGGACAGGGTCGTCGGCAGCCCGAGCGCTTCCGGCAGCGATTCGAAGTACGCGATGAAGGCGCCGACCCGGTCCCGGCCGCCACCCCAAGCCTCCGGCACCACGATGTCCGCCAGCTCCGCGTAGAGGTGCTCGGCAGCTCCGGCGTTGAATTTCAGGACATGCGGGAGGACCAGGGAATTGGACAGGCCGTGGGGGACGTGGAACAGCGCCCCGACGGGGTAGGCGAGCGCATGCACGGCGGCGACCGGCGCATTGGCGAACGCGATGCCGGCGTAGGTCGATCCGAGCAGCATCCGCTGCCGCGCCGCGACATCCGATCCGTCGGCGCAGACCGTACGGATGTTGCCGGACAGCAGGGCCAGGGCCTCCCGGGCGAACAGATCGGACAGAGGATTCTTCAGCCGCACGCTCGTATACGCCTCGATGGCATGGACCATGGCATCGATCCCGGTCGCGGCGGTGACGTGCACCGGAAGCCCGACCGTCAGTTCCGCATCCAGAACCGCCGCATCGGGGAGCAGGACGGGAGACACGACCCCCTTCTTCTCGCCCACTCCGGTGGTGATGATCGAGATCGGGGTGACTTCCGAACCCGTGCCCGCGGTGGTCGGAACCAGCACCAGGGGCAGCCGCCCGCCGGTGACGTTGTCGATGCCGTACAGCGCACCGAGCGGCTGGTCCGAGCGTGCGAGCACCGCCACGAGCTTCGCGACATCCAGGGAGCTGCCGCCCCCGATCCCCAGGATCCCGTCGGCGCCCGCATGCCGGGCGCGCTCCACTGCCTCGAAGACGATCGATTCCGGCGGGTCCGCCCGTACCCCGTCGTAGATGGCGACCTTCAATCCCGCCTCGCGCAGGGACGCATGAACGCCGTCCACGAGACCCGCCTCGCGGACTCCGCGATCGGTTACCACCAGCACCGAACGCCCCAGAAGCGCGCCCGCCTCGCTACCGATCCGGGACGCCCCGCCCGGCTCGACCAGGAGCGAGCGCGTCGTCCGAAATCCGAACCCCGTCATGTGGAACCTCCCGCAAGTTCACTGGATGTACGCGCCGGCCCGGCGCCGGCCGAAGGGGCGCCGACGCCAGGGATAGCGCCAGGGACGGCACCCCTGGCCTCCCTCCGCAGGGGACGGCTCTCGACGGCGCCCCGTTCGATGGCGAACATCCGATCGATCAGATCGGCACAGTGCCGCACGTTCGACTCGGCGATCAGGATCCCCAGGCCGTCATCCTTCAGCGTGTGCAGAATCTCCGACATCCGGCGCGCCAACGCCGGCGCAACCCCCTCGGAGGGTTCGTCCAGCAGCAGCAGCCGGTTCCCGGCCATCAGCGCCCTGGCCAGGGCAACCAGCTTCTGCTGGCCGCCGGACAGGCTGGAGGCGGGACGGTGCCTGAACGCCTCCGTTTCCGGCATGACGCGGTAGATCCAGGCCAGTCGGTCTTCCTGGTCGGGAATGCCGACGGACCACGCCGGCACCGTGATGTTGTCCTCGGCGGTCATCGACGGCACGAGCCGGCGATCCTCGGGCATGTAGCCGATGCCCAGGAAGGCGCGGCGCTGCGGCGGCGCCTTCGTGATGTCGGCGTGATCGAACGTCACCTGGCCCGAGCGGATACCCGCCAACCCCATGATCGCACGCAGGAAAGTGGTCTTGCCGGCCCCGTTGCGCCCGATCAGCCCGACCATCTGCCCGGCCTGGAGGTCGAGCGCCGCTTTGCGCAGGATGGGGACCGACGCGATATCCACGTCGATGCGATGCACCTCAAGCATCGGCCGTCTCCCGGGGGCGGACGGTCGAACCGTCCGCATCATCCGGGCCGACGATCAGCTCCCGGACCCTGGGGTCGGCCAGAACCTGCGGGGGAGGGGCGTCGCAGATCTTCTCGCCCTGATGGAAGGCGAGCACCCGGTCGACGTAGCGCTCGACGATCTCCATGTCGTGCTCGATGAGCAGCACCGCAGTGCCCTGCCGGCGCGAGGCCGAGATGACGACGTCCATGATGTCGTGCTTCTCCTCGACGGAGACCCCCGAGGTCGGCTCGTCCAGCAGCAGGACCCGGGGCTCGGAGACGCCCGCCATCGCGATGTCGAGGAGCTTGCGGGCCCCTTGCGACAGGGTGCTTGCGACCCGGTCGCGGTCCTCCCGGATCCGATACCGGTCGAGAATCGCCTCGCACTGCGCGATGCGCGCATCGTCACGCAGCGGGCGCAGCAACGACGTCCGGTCCTTCGAAGCGATGGCCATCGCGACCAGAAGGTTTTCCAGAACGGTCATGGTCATGAACACCTGACTGGTCTGGAATGATCGGCACACCCCGATATGCGCGGCGTCGCAGGGCCTGATGCCGGTGATGTCCGTGCCGGCGAAGACGATGGTGCCGCAGCTCGGCTTCAGATAGCCCGTGATCATGTTGACGAAAACCGTCTTGCCGGCCCCGTTGGCGCCGATGATGCCGACGACCTCCCCGGAGGCGACATCGACGCTGATTTCCCGGGCCGCGACGACCGCCCCGAATGACTTGTGGAGGCCGGCAACGCTCAGGATCGGGGCCTCAGCCACGGCGCTTCTCCAGCTTCTTCCACGGCTTCTCGATCAGCGACCAGAGGCCGTGCGGAAGGAAGAAGATGATGGCGAGCAGGGTGGCGCCGACGATCAACTGCCAGGCATGCGGCGCAAGCTCGAAGGCGTAGGTCCGGATGAATTCGAACACCACGCCGCCGATGAAGGGTGCGGCGACGTTGCCGGCGCCGGCCATGATGGTAATGAACACGAGTTCGCCGGAGACGGTCCAGTTCACCATGGAGTCCGGGTCGACCTGACCGAGCGCCATGGCCATGATCCCGCCCGCGGCCCCGGCCAGCATCGCGGAGAGAACATAGGTGGTGTGGATCGATCTCGCGACCGGATAGCCGAGATACTCGACGCGGATTTCGTTGTCGCGGATGGCGGTGGTCAGATGACCGAGGGCCGAGGCGAGATAGACCTGCACGACGATGGCCGCAAACGCACAGACGGCGATCACCATCGCCAGGAACACGTGCCGCGTCTCGGGAGACCAGCCGAAGAGAACGGTGGGCGATACCGAGAAGCCGTCCGTGGAGCCCAGGGATTCCGTCTTCACCAGAATGCCGTACAGCGCCATCGAGAATGCCAGCGACAGCATCGCGAAGAAGATGCCGCGATACCGCCGCAGCACGAAGCCGATGATCCAGCCCAGCCCGCCCGCCACCACCACCGCGCCGGCGAGCCTCGGCACCAGCTCGGTGACCCCGGCGAACTGCTCCAGCAACGCGACCGAGTAGGCACCCAGCCCGAAATACAGCGCATGCCCGAAGGAGACGAGACCGGTCCGCAACAGCACCAGCAACCCCAGCACGGCCAGACCGCGCGCGAGGCCGAACATCACGTTGTTCACGATCCAGGCGGGCAGAAAGAAGCCCGCGATCGCCAGGGCCGTGAAGCCGATCGCCACCCCCCGGACCGTCGGGTCCCCGAACAGGGTTCGCACCGTCAGATCCTCCGGGCCCGGGCCGGCGCGAAGAGCCCTTCGGGCCGAACCATGAGCACTGCGGCCATGACCGCGAAGATGACGAAGAGCTCGATCTCCGGGACGAAGTGCACGGCGGCCGCCCTCAGAAGGCCGACCATCAGGGCCCCGATGATTGCGCCGGCGATGGAGCCCATGCCGCCAATCACCACCACCGCGAAACTCAGGACGATGATGTCGATGCCAATCCCGGGTGAAACAGAAATGGTCGGCGCGATGGCCGCCCCTCCCAGCGCTCCGAGCATCGCCCCCGCGACGAACGTGTACACGTAGACGGCGTTCACGTTGATCCCCATCGCGAGGCCGATCTCCCGATCGAAGATCACGACCTTCAGGATCTTCCCCCACTTCGAACGGGCCAGGCAGATCCAGCACGCGAGCGCAATGACGATGGCCAGACCGACCAGCGTCAGGGAATAGACGTCGCGCGTGACGCCGGCGATCTTCACGCTGCCGAGCAACGCCATCGGCTGGTAGGCGAAGTAGGGATTGACGCCGAACACCAGGAGGATGACGTCTTCCAGGATCAGGAACACGCCGAATGTCGCCAGCAGAATGTGCACTTCTTCGTGCTGCTCGTACATCTTGCGCAGAACGATCCGCTCGATCGCCAGACCGATGATCGCGCCGACGGCAATGGCGGAGACCACGATCAGCACGAACCCGAACCAGTGGGGGAAGCCCATCCCGTGAAAGAGCCCGATGCAATAGGCCGCGGCGTACGCCCCCCATGCGTAGAAGCTGCCGTGAGCGACGTTCAGGATCTTCATGACCCCGAAAATGATGGTCAGCCCGACGGAGACGATGAAGAGATACGAGGAGTAGCTCAGGCCGTCGATGAGTACCGCGGCGATCGTCTGCATGGTGCGCTGCCCGGCTTCCGACGGGGCGCCGGGAGGGGCGCCCCGTCGGAATCGAAACGCGGCTAACAGTCGGAGCCCGGCATGCCCTCGGCCAGCCAGTCGAGCGACGGCTTGCCGGCGGGCGGATAGATGCACTTGGCCGGATAGAAGGTGACGTTCGTCACCTCGGGCTCATCCGTCTCGTCGTTCCACCGGGTGATGCCGTAGCCGACGGGATGCACCGCCTGATGCCCGTTGCCGAGCGCGAGCTCGATCCGGCCGGCGAAGGTCTCGAACGACAGCCCCTTCATGGCGGCAATGACCTGATCCTGGGTCGGGAAGCCACCGTGGTCCCGGGCGGCCTTGTCCATGGCAATCTTCAGCGCGAGTACCGCCTGCCCATACTGATAGGACGGTCCCAGCGGCCAGGCGCCGTACCGCTCCCGATAGGCGTTGACGAACCATGTGTTCAGCGGGCCGGGCTTCTCCCGAACGAGAATACCGATCTCGCCGCGGGTGCCGATGATGGTGCCGTCCGGGAACTCCGACCCGAGGCTGTCGATGGCGGATGCACCGACCGTGGACAGGAACAGCTTGTTGTCGAAGAAGCCGCGGACCTTCGCCTGGACCACGAAGGCTTCGATGTCGCCGTCCCAGAAGCTGGAGTGAACCAGCTCCGCATCGTCGAGCGCCAGGGTCGAAATCTCGGTGCCGTACTGGCCCGCGAATATCTTCGGGAACTGCGGGGTGCTCGACGCTTCGGCCTTCGGCACGAAATGGCTCATGGCCAGGTTGAAGGACTTCCAGGAATCCTGGCCCCAGGCGTAGTTCTGATTGATCCCGGTGTACCCGCCGACATCGCCGAAGTTGTCCCGCACGTAGAGGGCGGCCGCGATGCTGTCTCCAACCGCGTGCGCCTGGGTGCGGAAGGTATGGGTCCAGTCGTTGTCTTCGAAGATTCTGGGCGTGCCGCAAACGGAGAGAATGGTCAGTTTCTTCAGCTCTTCGGCGACCGGCGTGACGGCCAGGCAGGTGCCGGAAGAGATGTACCCGATGACCGCATCGACGCCCTGCTTTTCGACGAGATTGCGATACTCGGCGACCTGCTTCGCATTGCCGCCGGATTCGTCGATATGGATCGGGTTGAGGGTCGCGCCGGCGAACCCCGCGGTGTCGTACGGCGCCGGAAGCGTGCCCGCGTTGATCGCATCGATGACCAGCTCGGCCCCGTTCTTGCCGGGCACCCCGAACGGCCCCGCGGCGGGACCGGAAAGGAAGGCGACGATCCCGACGTCGATCGTGTCCTTCGCGGTCACCGCGCCATACGGCCCCAGCGCCGTGACCAGAACGCCCAGACCGAGCGCGAGACGATGAACCCGATTGAACATGCTGTGCATTGTGGAACCTCCTCATTCGTATCGTTCGAAACAGGGCGACCTTT
This sequence comes from Gammaproteobacteria bacterium, assembly GCA_965221725.1. Lineage (GTDB taxonomy): Bacteria > Pseudomonadota > Gammaproteobacteria > HK1 > HK1 > HK1. The sequence continues at coordinate 2,953,810 of OZ244909.1, read as the reverse complement.
CCGCCGGACGGGGCGCCGCGCACCCCGAAGACACATACCTGCCCACATGCTTTCATTATTGAACTGAAATGGCAACCACTCCCGACACCGGTGTTAGCGCAAAGCCGTAATGTCCCCTTTGAGCAAAGCTAAAGTGTCCCCTTTTTGCCTGTGGCGGGGGGTGTGTTTTGGCGTTTCCGGAAGGGGTTCTGACCATGGCGGAGGCGGATCGGGTTGCGGTTGTGGCGCAGGTTGCGGAGAGGCGGTTGAGCCAGCGCGAGGCGTCGGTGCGCTTGGGCCTTGGCGTTCGGCAGGTGAAGCGCCTTGTGGCGCGTTACCGGGAGCGTGGCGCCGTGGGCCTGGCGTCGGGTCGCCGCGGCAGGCGCCCGAACAACGCGATCGACGCGTCGGTGCGGCGTGCGGTGATGGAGCTGGTTCGGGAGCGCTACCCGGACTTCGGGCCGACGTTCGCCTGCGAGAAGCTGGCGCAGGAGCACGGCCACCGTCTTTCGAGGGAGACGCTGCGCCATTGGATGATCGGGGACGGGCTCTGGGAGGCGAAGGCGCGGCGCGACGCCCGCGGGCATCCGAGCCGGCCGCGGCGCGAGTGCGTTGGGGACCTGGTGCAGATCGACGGCTCGCCGCACGACTGGTTCGAGGGCCGGTCGCCCGGGTGCACGCTGATCGCCTACGTGGACGACGCGACGACGCGGCTGCTGGCGGCGGGGTTCTTCGCCGAGGAGACGACCGAGGCGTACATGCGCACGACGCGGGCGCACCTTGAGGCGCACGGCCGGCCGGTGGCCTACTACTCGGACCGCTACAGCGTGTTCCGGGTCAACCGCAAGGGCGCCGAGGGCCGGCCGACGCAGTTTGTCAGTGACTGCCCATATGGAGCCATTCCGTGTTCGCCTTAATGGCACCACCCGATGTTCGGGTTAATGGCGCCACCTGATGTTCGCGGTAATGGAGCCACTGCGGCACTGCTGATCTGAGGTCTCGGACCACCGTTTCTCGCCGGTACCCTCCCCGGCGCATTCGCTCAAGGGGAGATGCCGGTGGCCAATCGGAGGTTCGAGATGTTCGAATATCGTCAAGTCCTTAGGCGCATGCGGTTGGGCGATACCGACCGCGCCATTGCCCGTGCCGGGCTGATGGGTCGGCGCAAGGCGGCGCAGCTTCGCCGCACCGCCGAGGCGGCGGGTTGGCTCGACGTCGCCACGGCGCTGCCCGGCGACGGCGAGCTTGCCGTGTCGCCGGGTTCGGTGCGCATCCAGCCCGCGGTCGCCTCGCTGGCGGAACCGCATCGTGAGCGGATTACGCGTTGGTGGCGTCAGGGCATCCAGGGCGCCACGATCCACGCCGCCCTGGTGCGCAGCCACGGCTTCACCGGCTCGTATTCCTCGGTGCGCCGCTTCCTCGCAGCCCTTGAGGCCGCTCACCCGCAAGTGACCGCCGTGCTGGAGTTCGACCCCGGCGAGGCCGCGCAGGTCGACTTCGGCAAGGGGCCCGAGGCCCTCGACCCGCGCACCGGGGAGCTGCTGAGCAGTTGGATCTTCGTCATGACGTTGGCCTGGTCGCGTCACGCCTACGCCGAGTTCGTCACCGACCAGAAGGTCGCCACCTGGCTCGGATGTCACCGCCGGGCGTTCGAGTGGTTCAACGGCGTGCCCGCTCGCCTGACCATCGACAATGCGAAGTGCGCCATCACCCGGGCCTGCTACCACGACCCCGAGGTCCAGCGTGCCTACGCCGAGTGCGCCGAGGGCTACGGATTCAAGATTGAGCCCTGCCCGGTGCGCGACCCGAAAAAGAAGGGTCGGGTGGAATCGACGGTGAAGTACCTCAAATGCGCGTTCGTCCCGCTGCGCGCGTTCCGCGACCTCGCCGACGCCAATGTGCAGCTGCGCGCCTGGTTGCTCGGCCCCGCCGGCCACCGCGTCCACGGCACCACCCACGAGCCGCCCCTGAGGCGCTTCGTCGAGACCCCACTCTGCCAACATCGTTGAGACACCGGCTACCCTTGGAATGAGTGAGGGCGCTGGAGGTGAATGACGATGAGAGTGGAGAGAGATTCGATGGTCGGGATGGAGGCACACACGCCGGCCCTGGGGGGCGAGGAGCGGAGCGACGAGGCCCCCAGGGCCGCGCCCGCGCGGCGCCCTCCGCCGGACCCGGAGGTGGTGGCCAAGCCCACTCGGCGCCAGTTCACCGCCGAGTACCGGCTGCGCATTGTCGAGGAGGCGGAGCGCTGCACCCGCCCCGGCGAGGTCGGCCGGCTGCTTCGCCGTGAGGGGCTCTACACCTCGCATCTGTCGGCGTGGCGCAAGGCGCGGCGCCGAGGTGCGCTGCGGGGCCTGGCGGCAAAGAAACGCGGGGCGAAGCGCGCCGAGTCCAACCCCTTGAGCCCCAAGATCCGCCAGCTTGAGGCGAAGGTGGCGCGGCTCGAGAAGGCGCTCGCCACCGCGCACACGATTCTCGACGTGCAGGGAAAAGTTGCCGGGCTGCTGGGCTTTCGCCTCAACGACGGGAAAGACTGCTGATGGCCGCCGCCTCGCTCGCACCGCACGTCGGCGTCGCGCCCGCGTGCCGTGCGCTGGGGGTGTCCAGAGCCACGTTCTACCGTCGTCAACGGCGCGCTCCCGGGCGCCAGCAGCCCCATAGGACGCCCGCCCGGGCACTCGATGGCGCCGAACGCGAGCACATCCTCGAGGTGCTCGCCTCCCCACGGTTCGTCGACCGCGCCCCGGCCGAGGTTGTGGCCACACTCCTCGACGAAGGGCACTACCTGTGCTCGGAGCGCACCATGGTCCGCCTCCTCGCCGCCGAGCAGCCGGTGCGCGAGCGGCGCCATCAGCGCACCCGTCCGCCTTACTGCCCAAGCCCGAACTCGTCGCCACCGGGCCGAACCAGACCTGGTCGTGGGACATCACCCGCCTGCTCGGACCGAAGCGCTGGACGGACTTCTACCTGTACGTGCTGCTCGACATCTTCAGCCGCTATGTCGTGGGGTGGATGGTCGCCGAACGCGAGAACGCCGCTCCTTCCCCGCCACGCTCATCGAGCAGACCTGCCTGAAGCACGACATCGCGCCCCAGGTGCTCACCCTGCACTCCGACCGCGGCGCCCGCGAGACCCGCCAGTGCACCGCGCAGCTCCTCGCCGACCTCGGCGTCACCCGCTCACTGAGCCGCCCCCGGGTCAGCGACGACAACCCCTTCTCCGAAGCGCAGTTCAAGACCCTGAAGTACCACCCCGGCTTCCCCGGACGCTTCGCGGACATCGACGCCGCGACCACGTTGAAGCCGCTCGTTCTTCCCCTGGTACAACACCGAGCACCGCCACGGCGGCATCGCGATGCTCACCCCCGATGACGTCCATCACGGCCGCGCCCAGCGCATTCTCGAGCAACGCGAACGCACCTGAGCGCGCGGCATGGTCGCAGCACCCGGAACGCTTCGTACGCGGAACTCCCAAGCCCCAGGCACTCCCCAGGGAGGTCTGGATCAACCCACCCACCGCGGCCACGACACCGCACAATGCTCACTAAATCGTGAGCCTCGGTGTCTCATCGGCGTTGACAGGTTCCGGTCGCGCTGCGAAGTTGTGCCGGCTTGCACACGACGCTACAACTCCTGAGATTCTTGTGAAGTCGGTTAAGTAATGGATATTGGCCGTGCCACGACTGCGTACTCCTCGAATGAGTCGGTGACTAAGTGTGGCACAGAACTCATACAATCCCCGCGTAGAGTTAGTTATCGGGTTCGATTTTTCGATGGAGGTTGTCGTACCAGTGGTCGTCGCATAGCTCCGCCGTCGCGAGTGCAGGGATGGAGAGGAGGGCAACGGATCATGACTCCACCATGCTTCCGTCGGTCGTCTCAAGGATCACAATGGCCTTTTGCCTGCGATCCTTCCATTGATGGTGACACTGATCGTTTCTTTGGAATCGAGATCGCAGTAACGCACCAAGCTCACGTTTTGCGCTGTGTATGGGGTGTCATACCTGCGCTGAACGGTCATAGTCTTGCTCTCGACTGGAATACCGCTAGTGTTGTTAGTTACGAAATACACCGGAGGGTCCGGCTGTGGAGTGGCGGTCAACTCAATGTCAACCTCGTAACGAGGCTGCATAACGGCACCCCATAAATCTCCCCATCTCTTTGCGCCCCAGGCACGGCCGGGATGATTTTCTGGAAGGGGCGAGAAATTACCGTCATCCGATGCTCTTCCGATACCTGTCCCTCGGACGTAGAAGTACGTGGACGCAAGATTGACGAGCCCGGACTCCAACGGAGTCGTGTTGGAGCCGTCACTACGCTGTCGCTGCCCCAGATAGGTCTCATGGCTAGCTCCAACCCCTGTGGCGAGATATCCTTTCGTACCGCAGGTCAGTTGAAGGGTGAGCTCACTTCCGCCCATGTTGGATTGCTTTGTGCCCAGAGATACTCCAGGTGCTGCTAATGCTAGCTGGGTGGCGGATAGCAGTGCGGTTGCTGCAAGTAGCGCTAGTTTTTTTGAAGGGGGGGGGGGGGATTTAATATACATGACTCCTCCAAGTAGTGGTGTCTTGCTGTCGTTTGACGTTTCACGGGCCGGCCCAGCCGCCGATTCCGGCAATCCGTGCTAGTTCCTAAGGCCAGCATGTTCAACGCCTCCTTGTGAACACACTCATGTGAATGCTATCACATGAATGTGTTAGCGCAAAGTCGCTGTACCGGCTCAGTGTCAGGAGCAAATAGTCTGTCCGGTGTAGTAGCACATGAGTTGTCCGGTTTGATGGGCACCGAGGAGGTGCCCCATGACCAGGACACAGTTGCTGCAGGAGATCCGGCGGATGCGATTCAACGAAGCCTACGGGGGGTGGCGCGAGCGGCGCCTGACGCAGGAGGAGGCGGCTCGGCTGCTGGGGGTGTGCGAGCGCACGTTCCGGCGCTACGTGGAGCGCTACGAGGATGAGGGGCTCGAGGGGCTGGTGGACAAGCGCCTGGGCCAGGTCTCGGCCCGGCGCGCGCCGGTCGACGAGGTGGTGCGCACCGAGGCGCTGTATCGGGAGCGCTACGACGGGTGGAACGTCGCGCACTTCTACCGCTTCTACCGGCGCCGGCACGGGGGCGGGCGCAGCGACACCTGGGTGAAGCACACGTTGCAGCGCGCGGGGCTGGTGGCCAGGGCGCCGGCGCGCGGCAAGCACCGGCGGCGCCGTGAGCGCGCGCCGCTTGAGGGGATGATGCTCCATCAGGACGGGTCAACCCACCGGCGGGTGCCCGGCCAGTCTTGGGACCTCATCATCACCGTTGACGATGCGACATCGCAGCACTACGCGATGTGCTTCGTGGCCGAGGAAGGCACCGCGTCGAGCTTCCAGGCCATGACCGAGGTCATCGAGCAGCGGGGGCTGCCATCGAGCCTGTACACCGACCGCGGCTCACACTACTGGCACACCCCCGAGGCCGGGGGCAAGGTCGACCGGGACCACCCCACCCAGTTCGCACGGGCGATGCGACAGCTCGGCGTGGAGATGATTCCCGCCTACTCGCCCGAAGCGCGCGGACGGTGCGAGCGCATGTTCGCCACCCATCAGGAGCGCCTGCCCAGGGAGCTCGCCGCTCAGGGCATCACCACGATGGCCGAGGCGAACCGCTATGTGGCCGAGCACGACCGCGCGGCGTTCAACGAGGAGTTCACGGTGCCCGCGGCCGAGCCCGGCAGCGCGTTCGTGCCCTTCATCGGCCCGGGGCTCGCCGACATCGTGTGCGAGCACCACGAGCGCACCGTCGGGCGCGACAACTGCGTGAGCTTCGAGCGCAAGCGGTTGCAGATTCCGGCCCACGCGCACCGCTATCACTTCGTCAAGGCGCGAGTGCGAGTCCACCGTTACCCCGATGGGCGCCTGGCGGTGTTCCACGGGCCGCGCAAGCTCGCCGAGTACGAGCCCGATGGCGCCCCGGTGGCCGACACCTCGGCTGCGCAGCCCGCGCGTGGCGCCCGCCGCGCGGCGGCGCGGTGAGAAGTCCGGTGGATTTGCGGACGGAGTCCTTGCGGACCGGCGCGCACCCTGCGGGCCGTGTGGACAGCCCGTGGACGACGCCGACGCGTCGCCCACCGCCTGCCCACACTCTCGCGCCTCTCGCCCACAAGCTCCACAGAACCAACAACCACCGATCCAGACAAGACAAACCGGACAACCCTTGTGCTACAAAACCGGACAGTTCTATTTGTTGCCAACAGCCGCATTGGTGATCGGGGTGCACGCCGGGATTGTGGGATGTGGATGAAGTGTAGGTTTTTCAGGGGGTTTCAGGTATTGTTCTGACAGCATATTGCGCTGTCAGTATGGAGACTCCCCGATGACACCACTCCCCGAACTGACCGAACTCAATCGTAGACGCCGCCAGATCCAGGACCAACTCGCCTCCCTCGACGACCTGCGCCCGGGCTCGCTGACACCGCGCTTCCGAAAGTGCGGCAAACCCACCTGCCACTGCGCCGCCGAAGGCGACCCCGGGCACGGGCCGAGCTGGTCGTTGACCTGGACCGTCGAGGGCAAGACCCAGACCCGCATCATCCCCGTCGAGGCCGTCGAGCAGACCCAGGCGCAGATTGCCGAGTATCGGCGCGCTCGGGCCCTCACCCGCGAGCTGTTCGAGGTCAGCACCCGCCTGTGCGACGTGCAGCTCCACACTGTCAAGGCCGCCCAAAAAAAGATCTCGTCGCGGCGCTCGAGACCGAGGTCCACCGCGAGATCGCCGCCGAAGTCGCAACCCTGATCGGCGATGGCGTGCTCGACGATTTCCAGGCCATCGAGACCGAAGCCCGGCGCGTGGCGTTACAGCTCATCGGACAGGCCGTCGCCGGAAAGCTCAATGCCGACCATTGCGACGAGCAGGGGCCGCACCTGCCCTGCCCGTGCGGTGACGAGGCGCGCCTCGCCGGGCGCCGCAGGCAGGGTGACGGTATCGCCGCCCAGGCGCTGGAACGGCGGAACCCGAAGGCTGGCCAAAGGGGACATCTCTGCTTTGCGTTGACACCACTCCCGACACCGGTCACCCCGTCATCGGTCGCCTTGTCATTCGCCTTGTCGCCCTGTCATGCGCCCTGTGCGGTTGGAAACGAGCCCGGGCGGGGACGATTCGGGGATCAGCGGGAGCCGACCATGGCACTGCGGATCCGACGGGTTCGAGCCTCGAAGCAGGCGCGGTGCGTGACACGCCGGGGGCACGCCGCCCCGGGAGTCAACCCTCACTCGCGGTGCTGCGGGTCGAGGATGTCGCGAAGTCCGTCCCCCAGCAGGTTGAAGCCGAGCACGGTGAGGCAGATCGCGAGTCCGGGGAAGAAGGAATACCACCACCAGTCCGGCAGGTAGGTGCGGGCCACGCTGATCATCGCACCCCACTCCGGGAAGGGCGGCTGCGCGCCGAGCCCGAGGAACCCGAGGCTCGCCGCCCCGAGGATGGCCATTCCCATGTCCATGCTCGCCTTGACGATGATCGGCGAGGTGCAGTTCGGCAGGATGTGGACGAAGACCACCCGCAACCGGCTCGCGCCCATGGAGTGCGCCGCCTCCACGTAGACCTCGTTCTTGAGCGAGAGGGTCTTGGCCTGCACCAGGCGCACGTACCCCGGCCACCACACGAGCGACAGCGCGAGCATGGCGTTGACGATGCCGGGCCCGAGTGCGCCCACGATCGCGATGGCGAGGATGAGGCCGGGCACCGACAGGAACACGTCGGTCACCCGCATTATGACCTCCTGCACCCAGCCCCCGACGTACCCCGCGATCATCCCGAGCGGCACCCCGATGAGCATCGCGACGCCGGTGACGATGAGCGCGATCTGCAGCGTCACCCGCGCCCCGACGATCACCCGGGTGAAGATGTCGTTGCCCACCTCGTCGGTGCCGAACCAGTGCACCGCATCGGGCGGCTGGAGCTTGCGCTCGATGTGCACCGCCCCCGCCGCGTCCTCCGGAAACGGCACGAACCACGGGCCGACCGCGGCGGTCAGCAGGAACGCGGTCACGATGCCGAGCCCGAGCATCGCCGACCCGTTGCGGGCGAAGGTCCGCCCGTAGAGCCGGAACAGCCGGAGCGTCGCCGCGTGGCGCTCCCGCCAGCCGGGCCGTTCCGACGCGGCGGTCGCCGCGCGATCAGTCATGTCACCATCGCTCTCATACTTGCCGCCGCACCCGCGGGTCGAGCATTCCGTAGATCACGTCGATCGCGAAGTTGGTCATCATGAAGAAGAAACCGAGCACGATGGTCGCCCCCATGATCGGCTCGAAGTCCGAGCTGATGGCCGCCTGCACCGCATACAGCCCGATGCCCGGCCAGTCGAACACCGCCTCCACCAGCACCGTGCCGCCCAGCATCCACCCGAAGCGCAGCCCGATCATCGCCATGGTCGGCAGCATGGCGTTGCGCAGCGCGTAGAGCGCGACGATGCGGAACATGGAGAGCCCCTGCGCGCGGGCGTTGACGATGTAGTCCTGCTTGAGCGTCTCCAGCATCTCCGCCCGGTTCACGCGGATGATGGAGGCGAGCGCGGGGAAGCACAGCGCCACCGCCGGCAGCACGATGTGGTGGAGCCCTTCGGCGAAGGTGCCGAACTGGCCGCGCAGCAGGGTGTCGACCAGCAGGAGATGGGTGATCGGCTCCGGCGGGTCGGTCATCATCTCGATCCGCCCCCCGAGCGGGAACCACCCGAGCTGCAGGGCGAAGAAAAGCTGGGCCATCAGGCCGAGCCAGAACATCGGCATGGCGACCCCGGAAACCGTAATCACCCGGATGACGTGGTCGATGGGCCGGTTCTGGCGCACTGCGGCCAGAACCCCGAGCGGCACGCCGAGCACGATGGCGATCGCGATCGAGAACACCACCAGCTCGAACGTGTTGGGGAAGTACCTCACCAGGTCGTCCCGGACGGGGCGGGTGGTATGGATGGACCGGCCCCAGTCGCCGGTCACGAGGTCCCGCAGGTAGATCCCGAACTGCACGTACAGCGGCCGGTCCAGTCCATGCTCGACCCGGTACAGCTCGATCATCTCCAGCGTCGCGTCCGGTCCGGCCGCGAGCGCCGCGGGGTCCGCGGGGGCGATGTGGGAAATCGTGAAGGTGATGGCCAGCAGCCCCACCAGCATCAGGGCCACCAGCAGGCCGCGCTTCGCCGCGAACCGGATCATGATCGGATCCGATCTCCGGTCTCGCCCCGAACCATCGACGGCACCGGCGAGAGTGCTCCGCGCGGGAACGCGCCCCGGCGCGCACGGCGGCGTGCTTTCACCCACCGTGGCGCCGGAGCCGGAGCGATTACTCGATATACAACGGATAGAAGTCGACTTCCTCGGTCATCCGGACCGGGCTGTACTCGAAGCCCCTGACCCAGTCCCGGTAGACGATGCGGCGCTCGCGCATCATGCCGAAGATCTCCGGCTGGTCATCGACGATCATCTGCTGGATCTTCGCGTAGAGCGGCGCCCGCTTCTCCCAGTCGCCGGTGAAGCGCGCCTCCTCGATGAGCTTCGTGACTTCCGGGTTGTCGTAGTAGTGGGTGCCGTAGTAACGGCCGTGGCTCGACGGGTGGTACTGGATGGCCACCGCGTCCGGGTCGGTGGACACCGGGGTCGCGAAGATCGCCATCATGTCCGGCGAGGTCTCGACCTTGGAGCCGCGCGCCACCATGTTCGCCCAGGTGAGCGGCACCATGTTGACGGTGATGTTCAGCTCCTTGAGGTTGTCGATGAGCACGAGGCCCATCAGGCGCTCCTCCTCGAGCCCCTGCACGTAGACGTATTCGAGTTCCACGCCGTCCGGGTACCGCGACTTCGCGAGGTACGCCTTCGCCTTCGCGAGATCGCGCCGCGGGATGTTCTCCACCGTGATCTTGCCCTTGATGGCGTCGCTGAAGGGGCTCGTCTGGAGCACCGCGCGCCCGTTGTAGATGGCGATGAGGGCGTCGTAGTCGAAGGCGTAGGCGACAGCCTTGCGCAGGTTCACGTCCGAGGTCTTCTCGCCCTGGGTGTTGAACTTGATGCCGAACGCGGTCAGGGCCGGCTCGGTGGAAGTCACCATGCCGTCCATGTCGGCAAGTGCGTCGAACTCGTCGGGGCTGAGGCCGGTCACGAGATCCGCCTCGCCCTTGATGAGGGCGGCGCGCTGGGCGGCGGATTCACGGATCAGCTTGTAGATGATTCCGCCGAGTTCGCCCTGGTGGCCCTTCCAGTAGTCCTGGACTCGCTCCAGCTCGTACAGGGTGCCGGGCTCGACCCGCCGGAGCTTGAACGGACCGGAGCCGGCCTCGTTGTCGATGAGCCACTTCTGACCCATGTCGCCGTCCACCTCGTTGGCCATGACCTGCTTCGGGTTCATCACGAACCACCAGGGGAGGAAGGAGGTGAACGGGGCATAGGGACGATCGAGGGTGAACACGACCGTATGGGGGTCGGGGGCCGAGATGTTCTCGGCCCTGAGGAATGCGTTCAGCATCCAGGCCGGCCCCTTGCCGAGCTTCAGGGTGCGCTCGAACGACCACCGCACCGCCTCCGCGTCCACCGGGTCACCGTTGTGGAACTTCGCATTCTTCACGAGGTGGAAGGTGTAGGTGAGTCCGTCCTCGCTCACATCGTAGCGTTCGGCGAGCCACGGCACCACCCGGGGCGGGGTATCGACATACTTCAGCAGCGCGTCGTACATCGCCTGCTGCATGGTGCGGATCGAGGCGTCGTACTTGATGCTCGGATCCATGATCGGCACCGCCTGGCGCTGCGCGGTGACCAGGATCTTCTGGCCGTCGCGGCGCTCGAAGGCGTCGGCGGGGCCGAGCCCCGCACTGGTGGCCGCCACAATGGCCGCCGCCACCACGGCAACGTTGGCGGCGTTGAATCTGCGTCTCATGATGATCTCCCTCCTGGGTTCGGACTGGTCCGGCTGGCATCGTCTTCGGCCCCGGATCGCCGGCCCCGGGTCATCCGGAGGTCATCCGCGAGCCATCCGCAGGCGAAGGTTTCGATTCCGGATTAGACGCCGCCCATTCCCCCTTCGCAAGCCGGTCAGTGCTCGCCAACTTCTCGCCGGACCGCTCTCCTCCCGGCCTCCGCTCGTCATTCGGCCGCCGTCTCCTCGGCCGGCGCCTTCGCCGGGGTTCGCGCGCTGCGATCCTTGCGCAACCGTTCGCTCGCCGCGCGGTCGATCGTCCCGCCCTCACCGACCACGCAGCCGTAGTCGCGGCGAGCGCCCTCGGCGGTGACGTAGCCCGCGTCGAGGTCGCGCTGCACCGCTTCGAAGGGGCGTTCCAGCGGGTCGCCGAACCCGGAGCCGCCGGCGACCCGAAGCTCCGCGTACTCATCGGGCGTCTCCAGCACCGACAGCGCCCCCACCCCGACATCGTGCCCCTCGCCACCGGGCCGGCTGACCCTGCCGCTCGCGCGCCCGCCCGGTCGGCCGCCGAAGAGCCCCGGGACCGGCCGCAGCACCCCCATCGGATAGAGCCCGACCTGGCAGGGCTTGCCGTCGTCGGCGAGCTTGCGGGCCGAGATCACCTGGCCCAGTCCGCCGCGTTGCCGGCCCGGGCCGCCGCTGTCGGCGACGAACGCCTTTTCCAGCACCAGGGCCGGCACCCGGGTTTCGAACAGCTCCACCGAGGTGTTGGCGGCGCTCGTCGGGTAGAGCAGGGCCGAATGGCCGTCGCCGTGCTCCGAGCCCCCCTGACCGCCGCCCTGGAACAGGTGGTCGCTGTAGAAGAGCCCGTCGGGGCCGACGCCGTAGAACAGCGCGCTCGACGGCAGGCCGGTGAATGCCTGCACCCGCCCCGGCGCCGCCTTCGCCAGCGCCCCGAACACGTCGGGCGCGATGTACCAGCCGGTGCGCACCCGCATGTTCACCGCGAGCGGCCGGTCGCAGTTCATGATGCTGCGCTCCGGCGCGGTGACCCGCATCGCCCGGTAGCACCCCGCGTTGCCGGGCACCTCCGGGGTGAGGATGCACTTGAGCGGGTAGGTGGCGTGGGCCTTGGTATAGGTCAGGGTGCAGTTGCTGCCGCCGCGGTCCATCTGCGGCGGTGCGCCCTCGAAGTCGACCTCGATCTCGTCGCCCTCGATGGTGATCCGGATCGGGAAGGTCAGGTGCGAGTCGAGCCCGTCCGCCTCCACCCGGTGCTCGTAGCGCCCGTCCGGCAGGGCGGAGATCGCGGCGCGGGTCGCGGCTTCGGCCCGCTTTTGCACGACAGTGGCCAGCGCCTCCAGGTCGTGCATCCCATACTCCTCCATGAAGTCCCCGATCCGCTCGGCGCCGGTGAGGCCGGCGGCGACCAGCGCATGCACGTCCCCCAGCACCTGGTCCGGACGGCGGACGTTCTCCGCGAGCAGCGTGAAGAGGTCTTCGTTGGGCTTGCCGGCGCGGAAGAGCTTCATGGGGGGAATCTGGAACCCTTCCTCGTAGATCTCGCGCGCGGCGAGGCTGTCCTTGGTCCCGCCGATGTCGGTGACGTGACCCACCACGCCGCAGAACGCCACCACCCGGCCCGCGCGGAACACCGGCACCGCGATTGCGATGTCGAAGAGGTGTCCGGCGCAAAGCCACGGGTCGTTCGTGACGAGCACGTCGCCGGGTTCCAGGGTGGGCGGCGGGTGGCGCTCGATCATCGCCTTCACCGCGATCGGCAGGGTCAGGTTGAACACCGGCATGGCGCGCGGCGAATGGACGATCTGGCGGCCCTCGGCGTCGAGGATCTCGCACGCGAAGTCCTGCGCCTCGCCGATGATGAGAGAGAACGCGGTGCGGATGACGGTCTGCCAGCATTCCTCGGCGATGTTGATCATCCGGCTCCACAGGATCTCGAGCCCGATGGGGTCCGCCTCGATCCGGGCCACGGCCTCCGTCGGCGCGGTGTCCGCCCCGACGATGACCCGGGGCGGCGACGCCTCGGCGAGGGAGAGACGCAGGTTCAGTGACTCGTCCACGGTCAGCGTGCAGGCATCCGGGACGATGGTGGTGGCCTCGCGTTCCTCGACGATCGCGGGGCCCTCGACCACGGCCCCGGCACGCATCGCGTAGCGGTCGTGAACCGGCACTTCGACGAACGCTTCGCGCTCCGGCACCCAGGCGCGGCGGTGGCCCTTCAGGGCGAGGCTTCCGGCTTCGGCGGGATCGATGGGATCGACGACCTCGGCGGGGTACTTGCGGCCCCCGTGGTCATTGCCGGCGGCATGGGCAGCGCGGGCGGCAGGGTCATTGCGGGCAGCGTGGCCAGCGCTCTCGGCGCCGTCATGGCGTGCGGTGCGGCCATTGTGGGCAGCGCGGGCAGCGTGGTCACTGCGAGCGGCATCGCCATCTGCGCCGATGCCCGCGAGCCGGGCGGAGAGCGTGGGCGTCGGGCCGGTGCACACCACCCGCCAGTTCAGCACCTCGATCTCGGCTCCCTCGTAGAGGTGCGTGTACCGGCGCTGGTACTCGGCGGTGAACGCCTCGACCACTGCGGGGAGGTTACCGGCCGAGAGAGGCTCGGCCGGAAGCGGAACCGAGATCTGGTGCATCTGGCCCCGGAGCCGCATGTCCGCAAGACGCTGCACGGAGACGCCCTCCTCCACCCCGGCCGCCGCGAGGTGGGCGCGGCCTTCGGTCTCCAGCGCGCGAAGCAGCGCGCCGATGCCCGCGAAATCCGGATTCGCGAGCCGCATGGGCGCGGAGCGGGAAAGCTCGTAGGCGACGGGAGAGACCAGGAAGCCGAGCGCGGAGGCTGCCCCGGACGCGGGCGGCACCACCACCTCACGCACGCCGAGCTTGCGGGCAACGCGCGCGGCGTGCAGCGGCCCCGCCCCGCCCATCGCCACCATCGCGTAGCGGCGCGGGTCGCGCCCCTTCTCCACGATGTGCACGCGGGCCGCCCCCGCCATGTTCTCGCTCACAAGATCGTAGACGCCCCACGCCGCCTCCGCGACCGAGAGCCCGAGACGGGTGGCGAGCCTCTCCATCGCGGACTCCGCGGCGGCGGGATCGAGCGCCATCCGGCCGCCCAGAAAGTAGCCGGGGTCGAGATAGCCGAGCAGCAGGTTCGCGTCGGTCACCGTCGGCCGGGCGCCGCCCTGGCCGTAGCAGGCGGGGCCGGGCTCGGCGCCCGCGCTCTCCGGCCCGACCTTCAGCAGGCCGAGGTCATCCACCCAGGCAATCGACCCGCCGCCCGCGCCAATCTCCATCATGTCGATCACCGGCGCGTGGACCGGAAGGCCACTCCCCTTCCTGAACCGACGCACCCGCGCCGCCTCGAGCATGGGCGCGATGTCCGGCTCGCCGTCCTGGATGAGCGACGCCTTCGCGGTCGTGCCGCCCATGTCGAAGGCGAGCAGGTCGGTGTGGCCGATGGCGCGCCCGGCGAGGGCGCTCGCCTGCGCGCCGCCCGCCGGCCCCGACTCCAGAAACCGGATCGGCAGTGCCTCGGCGGTCTCCGGGGCGGTCAGCCCCCCGGAGGACTGGATGAGGTGGAAGCGCCCGCGAAACCCCCGTTCGCGCAGCGCCCGGTCCAGCCGGCGGACATAGGCCGACATGAGCGGCTGCACGCAGGCGTTGGCGGCGGTGGTCGAGGACCGCTCGTACTCGTTGATCTGCGGGTGCACGTCGCTCGATATCGACACCGGGAGGTCCGGGAACTCGGACCGGACGAGATCGCGCACCAACTGTTCGTGGGCCGGATTGCGGTAGGCGTGCAGGAAGCAGACCGCGAGCGCCTCCACCCCGTCGTCCACCAGGTCGCGCACTTCGCGGCGGACCGCATCCGCATCGATTGCCTCCAGCACGGCGCCGTCGCGGCTCACCCGCTCCGCGATCTCGCGGCGGTCGCGCCGGCTCGCCAGCGGTTCGGGGAAGGTCAGGAAGAGGTCGTGGATGTCGTAGCGCTGCTCGGTGCCCATCTCCAGGATGTCCCGGAAGCCGCGGGTGGTCAGCAGCCCGATCCGCGCCCCGCGGCGTTCGATGATGGCGTTGGTGACCAGCGTGGTGCCGTGCACGATGTGCCCGACCTGCGCGAGGCCGACGCCGGCCGCCGCCAGCAAGTCGGCGAGCCCCGCCAACGCGGCGATCGACGGATCCTCGGGCGTGGTCAGGCACTTGTGCAGGTGCAGCCGGCCACCTGTCTCGTCGGCCAGGATGAAGTCGGTGAACGTGCCGCCGACGTCTATCCCGATTCGGAACCGATCACCAAAACTCTCTCTGGCCATGTGTTTTCGAATGCCTCATTTCCTGGCTGAGCGGCTTCAATCATAGCTCGGGACCCCACCAACGCCGCATCATCTCGACCCCGACGGTGGGCGCCGGTACGGTAGACTCCTGCGTCGACGCTGGATGGCATCAGGCGGGGCGGGGGATGTCGCCCATGGTGACATCCGTGACTCGCGGCGCCCACGATGAGGCGCGACGCATCTTCGGTGGACCGCTCGCCGGCCGCCTTTCCCCCCGCACGACTCGTCCCGACGCACGCCATTTCGATGCTGACCAGGCTCACCACCCGCAATTTCAAACGCTTCGCAGAGGTCGACATCGAGCTCGGCAGCCCGGTCGTCTTCGTTGGGCCCAACAACTCCGGGAAGACCTCGGCTCTGCAGGCGCTCGCCCTCTGGGACATTGGTCTCAAGCGCTGGAACGAACGGCGCTCCGGACGGGCGACGCCCGAGAAGCGCCCCGGCGTGACGGTCAACCGCCGGGATCTCGTCGCGATACCCATCCCGAACGCCAATCTCCTGTGGCGTGAACTTCATGTCCGCGACGTGAGCAGCAGCGGAGGCCGGCAGCAGACCTCCAACGTGCGTATCGAAATCACCGTCGACGGAGTAACCGGGGATCGGAGCTGGCGGTGCGGGCTCGAATTCGATTATGCGAACGAGGAGTCGTTCTACTGTCGGCCGCTGCGGCGGTCCGAGAGCAGGATCCCCGAGCGGATGCCTATTCCGGACGAGGCGGGGGCAGCCACGATCGCCTTCCTGCCGCCGATGTCGGGGCTCGCGGCCACCGAGACCCGACTCGATCACGGGGCAGTCAACGTCCGCATCGGGGAAGCCCGCACGGCGGAGGTACTGCGCAACCTCTGTTACCGCGTCCGGGAGAACCATCTGGAGCACTGGCAGAGGCTCGTCGGGCTGATTGACAGCCTCTTCGGCGCGAAGCTGCAGCCACCCCGCTACATTGCGGAGCGTGGCGAGATCACCATGCACTATCAGGAACGGGGGGTGACCCTCGATCTCTCCTCCGCGGGGCGCGGACTTCAGCAGGCTCTGCTGCTCCTGGCCTATCTCTATGCGAACCCCGGTGCGATCCTCCTGCTGGACGAGCCCGATGCGCATCTGGAGATCCTCCGCCAGCGCCAGATCTACCGCCTGATTTCGGACACCGCGCGCGAGAGCGGTGGGCAGATCATCGCGGCCAGCCACTCCGAAGTGCTCCTCAACGAAGCGGCGGACAGTGACCTCGTCATCGCGTTTGTAGGCCAACCCCACCGCCTTGCCGAAGGGGACCGCGGGAGCCGGGTATCAAAGGCGCTTCGCGAGATCGGATTCGAGCAGTACTACCAGGCGGAGCAGACGGGCTGGGTGCTCTATCTGGAGGGATCGACCGACCTGGCGGTGCTGCGGGCGCTCGCTCGCAGGACCGGCCACGACGATGCGGTCCGGGCTCTGGAGCGTCCCTTCGTTCACTATGTCGCCAATCAGCCAAGGGCGGTCCAGCGCCACTTTCACGGTCTGCGGGAGGCCATCCCGACACTGCGCGGCATCGCCCTGTTCGATCGCCTGGAGAGAGCACCGCCCGACTTGCACCCGGTCGAGTCCCTCGTCTGGCAGCGACGCGAGATCGAGAACTACCTCTGTTCCCGGGCCACGCTCGAGTCGTATGCGGCGGCGGGCGCCGCCGACGATGTTCCGGGGCCGCTGTTCGTCGACTCGGAGGTCGAGAGGCGGGTGGGCGCGATGCGGGAGGCCATCGACGAGGTCGCATCGGCCCTGGAGCGGCTCGGACGGGGCTCGCCCTGGGACCCCGACACCAAGGTGAGCGACGACTTCCTCGCCCCGCTCTTTCGCACGTACTTCGGGAAGCTCGGCCTGCCGGAGGATCTCATGACCAAGAAGAGCTTCTACGAGCTGGCCGAGCATGTGGCGCCGGACAAACTGGGCCCGGAGGTCGGAGAGAAGCTCGACGCCATCGCAGCCGTCGCAGCCGGCGCGACATCCGCCGTGGTCTGAACCGGCCGGGGATCGCCCGCCGGGTTACCCGCCGCCTGCCTTGCGCACCAACCCGGATTTTCACCATTTCACGGCTGTTGGGACCGATACCGCACGCACTCATGGAAGAAGTCGATTTCAACGATGCAGACCCGGAAGGTTGGTGCGTGCACAGCAATTGCGGACGCGCGGTTGATCTAGCCCGCATTGCTCACCAGGGTTGCGAGCAAGGGCGTGGAGATGGCTGGATTGGCAAGGCGAACGCGAGTCCGGGCGCGCAGGCGTACTTGACAGTACGTCGAGCCCCCGGGCCGCCCCCATGTCGCAATTCAACGCAGCCAATGCAGTCATCTCCGCGTCCGCCGCCGTGACGGGGTGAGAAATGCGGGCCAGAGCTCCCCTCGCCAGGGTACGGGTTGCGGCTCCGTATCAATCGCCCATAATGCCCGCTGCGCATCGGCGGGAGAGCACGGTGGCGGGAATGAGTGATTCGGACATCGGATTCGTCGGCGGCGGCAACATGGCCACCAGCCTCATCGGCGGGCTCGTCGCGAACGGGACGCCCCCCGGTTCGATCCGGGTCTCGGACCCGGACACTGCGAGGCTCGACGCGCTCGTGGAGCGGTTCGGCGTGCAGGCCGGCGCCGACAACGCCGAGGTGGCAGCGCATTGCGCCACGGTGGTGCTGGCGGTCAAGCCGCAGATCATGGGCGCGGTGGTGCGGGAACTCGCCCCGACGCTCGGGGAGCACGCACCGCTCCTCGTATCCATCGCGGCCGGGGTGCGGGAGGAGGACATCAACCGCTGGGCGGGCGGGGGCATGGCGATCGTGCGCACCATGCCGAATACGCCGGCGCTGGTCGGCTGCGGCGCGACCGCGCTCTTCGCCAACGCGAAGGTCGACGCCGGCCAGCGCGAGCGCGCCGAGACGATCCTGAAGGCGGTGGGCATCACGATCTGGGTGGACGACGAGGCCCAGCTTGATGCGGTGACCGCGCTCTCGGGGAGCGGCCCCGCCTACTACTTCCTGCTCATGGAGATCATGCAGACGACGGGCGAGGCGATGGGCCTCGGCGCGGAGGCGGCCCGGCGGCTCACGCTGCAGACCGCGCTCGGCGCCGCCCGCATCGCCAACGAGGGCGACGCGCCGCCCGCGGTGCTGCGCGAACGGGTGACCTCGCCGGGCGGCACCACTGAGCGCGCGCTGGTCACGATGCGCGAAGGCGGCATCGACAAGGTGGTGGCGGACGGCATCCGGGGCGCCCGCCAGCGGTCGATCGAGCTCGGCAACGCGTTCGGGGATTGAGAGGGGGCGCGGGGTGATCGAGCCGGCATCCGCAGGAGCGGCGAAGGTGAGCAAGCGCTCGCAAAGGTCGGTTCGCCTCCCCGGACGCGGGGGCGGGACACCGTGTGCGTGGCCTCGGTCCGAAGCCGTGGCCGTAGCCTGAAACGAGCGGGCTCATGGGCGGACACGTCGGAAATGCAGCCACGTTCCTGATCGAGACCCTGTTCGGGGTCTACATCTTCATCGTCATGGTCCGGCTTCTGCTCCAGTGGGTGCGGGCGGACTTCTACAACCCGCTGTCGCAGTTCATCGTCCGGGCGACCCAGCCGGTGCTGGCGCCGATGCGGGGCATACTCCCGTCCGTCGGTGGCATCGACCTCGCCTGTGTCGTGCTCCTCGTCGCCCTTCAATTCGTGGAGCTGTGGCTGATCGCGGGCCTGCTCGGCCATGGCGTCGCGGTCGTCGCCCTGCTCGTGCTCGCGGTGGCGGAGATCGTGCAGCTTGCGATCTACGTCTTCCTGTTCTCGATTCTGATCCAGGTCGTCATGAGCTGGATCAACCCCGGCTCCCACAACCCGATGCTCGGCGTGATCCACAGCCTGAACGAGCCACTGCTCGGGCCGGCGCGACGTATCGTCCCGCCGATCGGAGGGCTCGACCTGTCGCCGATCCTGGTGATGGTGGGGCTGCAGCTCGTCGGCATCCTCGTGGTGGGGCCGCTGCGCCAGATCGCGGGGACCCTGGGCTGAAGGGAAGCTCTGCCGGAGCATTCGCCAGACAGCCCACCCGCCCCGGGAGAGCCTCGCAAGATCCCCACGCTGGACACCGCCCGGAAATTTCCGGGAGTCTGAGCTGCGGAAGTTTTCGCGGCGGGCAAGTGACGTTGGTCCATGAAGGAGTTGGTGGTGGCACGAACGCAGGGAGTTGGGGTTTCCCCGGTCCGCAACGCGGGACCTGTCCCGCTCAATGGCGTATCGGTCGCGTTGCAGGGGGGGTGCGACCGGCGCCGAGCCAACACCGCGACCCCCCCATCGTTGGGGTCAACATGCCGCCGGCGCTGCCATCCGCTTGATGTTCAATGCCAGGCACACGAGATGCCATTCGCCCCGACGCATCTCGGCACGGTGGGCAGCCGGATCCAGGGCGCGGTGCCGGACTTCGATCCCCGCACCTACGGCTGTCCCAATCTGAGCACGCTGGTCACGAAATCCGGTGGCTTCGAAGTGCGCAAGACCGCCGGCGGCGGAATCCACATCCGCCCCAAGACCGCGAGCAGGAAGGCCGCCGCCCCCGCCAAGTCCAAGTGACATGCCCCGTCCCGCCCCCCGAGCCCCCGCTGGCAAGACAGGAGCAACGCGGGTCATGGAAGACGAACTCGATCAGGAGCAGAGCGCAAGGCATCAGACGCCGAGGGCCGCCGTCCGGGAGGGCCTGAGCAGCGGGCTGGACGACAGGACGGTCCCGCAGATCATGGAGGAGGTCGAAGCCCGACTTCGGGACGCTGGCGCAAACCAATCATGATCGGGTGGGTACTGCTTTCGCGCGAAGCCGTTGCCCGCGCCGAGGAGGCCCTTGCCTCGAACGACAAGGGCGTACGGGACGAGGTCGGCTTTCTCGCTCTCCATCAGGGCTTCGCCGACCGTTTCTTTCCTGGGACCTCCGTCCTTCATACCCGACTGCGATACGTCCTCTTCGTGCCCTGGCTGATGGAGAAAGTCACCGCGTCCGCCACCACCGACATAGCCCGGAGGTTATCTGACGCCGAAACCGAACTCGCAGGGCAACTGAAAGGCGGCCCCGACCCCGACGGAGTTATCGGCGGGCGCGTATGGCCCCGCCGGACGGCCCAGCCACCGTCCATGGCGTACTGGACCGCCTTGGGATCCTGGGGGATTCTCAGACAACACTCGGACGGCTCCTTGCCGAGCCGGACTCAAACGCTGCGCCGCCTCGCCCGGAGAAGTGCGCGTCTCAAATCGCGCCTCACTGACGATGATGGGGGAGTACTGGACGAAGATGCGACACCACCTTTTGTGTCGCTTCCGCCGGTGCCCGAGGAACTCCTGGTGCGCGGTCAGCCACTCGACTTCGCACTGTCGCCAGATGAACGGAAATTTCTTCGCAGTCAGTTGCTCGGGGTTCGTCGCCCGGACACAACGAATCGCTCCCTGCTCGCCCGCTTGGCCGACGAAAATGGGGTCGGTCCAGCAGCCGACGATCTCTGGGTCACGGAGATCGCGGACATCGCCGATCCCGAGGATCGCTCCGCCCTCGTCACTGCCCGGCAAGCCGCCGCGCTCGCTGCCATAGGTCGCGGCGTCTATGCCGCCCTCGTCGAGCGCGCCCGTACGAGCGACAGGCTCTCCAAGAGCACGATCCATCAAGATCACCTCGAAGAGATGATCGAGATCCACGGCCATGACGCCGGTGACATCGATCTGGACGCACTGAGCGATCTCCTTCCCAATCTCCCGAAGATCTATCTAGGGTTCTTTCCGAAACTCTGCACTGGGTCAAGGTCGGCGATCCGGATCCTTCGGTACTGGCCGAAGCCTATTCCAAGGCCGAGCACAACCGTAAGGGATTGCGCGCCCGGCTACCCGACACCGTAGCTGGACGGCAGCACCGTGCCGAATGGAACCCGGAGGAGCACATGAAGGCCGAACCACTCCATTACCGCTGGCCCAATGTGCGCCGGCTGCTCACCGACCTCCAGACCAAATGAACCACCTGCCGACCCTGCCGCTCCTGGAAGCGTTGCGCCCGCCATCGGGATGGCGAACCGACCGGGCGATCCTGAGCGCGTACTCGGCCGAGCCGAGGGTTCTCGTCTCGCTGCTCTTGGCGCTCGCCGGCCGCGACGACGATTCGGGCAGTGGAAGTCGCGTAGCCCTCGCGCGCACCCCCCACGAACTTAGCGGGCGGGTTGCGTTTGTTCTGCAGCGCGGGCGGATCCCTCTCTGCCAACATCGTTGAGACACCGGCTACCCTTGGAATTAGGGCGTGTTCACACTTCCGGCCATATCTCGAATATTTCAGCATGAAACCACGGAGTTACGGCGCTTCGGGCGCATCCCTCTGCACACTGCGAAAGTTCCCATGATGGGCTGTATGCACATGAAATTATTGACAAAATAGACAGCGAGCGACTGGTAGTGTGAACACGCCCTAGTGAGGGCGGAGGAGGTGAATGACGGTGAGAGCACAGGGAGATTCGATGGTTGGGATGGAGGTGCCGGCCCTGGGGGGCGAGGAGCGTAGCGACGAAGCCCCCAGGGCCGGGCCGCGCGGTGCCCGCCGGACCCGGAGGTGGTGGCCAAGCCCACTCGGCGCCAGTTCACCGCCGAGTATCGGCTGCGGATTGTCGAGGAGGCGGAGCGCTGCACCCGCTCCGGCGAGGTCGGACGGCTGCTTCGCCGTGAGGGCCTGTACACCTCGCACCTGTCGGCGTGGCGCAAGGCGCGGCGCCAAGGTGCGCTGCGGGGCTTGGCGCCAAAGAAGCGCGGGGTCAAGCGTGCCGAGTCCAACCCCTTGAGCCCCAAGGTGCGCCCGCTCGAGGCGAAGGTGGCGCGGCTTGAGAAGGCGCTCGCTACCGCGCACACGATTCTCGATGTCCAGGGAAAAGTTGCCGGGCGGCTGGGCTTTCGCCTCAACGACGCGAAAGACTGCTGATGGCCGCCGCCTCGCTCGCACCGCACGTCGGCGTCGCGCCGGCGTGCCGTGCGCTGGGGGTGCCCAGAGCCACGTTCTACCGTCGTCAACGGCCCGCTCCCGGGCGCCAGCAGCCCCGCAAGACGCCCGCCCGGGCACTCGATGGCGCCGAGCGCGCGCACGTCCTCGACGTGCTCGCCTCCCCACGGTTCGTCGACCGCGCCCCGGCCGAGGTCGTCGCGACGCTCCTCGACGAAGGGCATTACCTGTGCTCGGAGCGCACCATGGTCCGCCTCCTCGCCGCCGAGCAGCCGGTGCGCGAGCGGCGCCATCAGCGCACCCATCCGCCCTACACCAAGCCCGAACTCGTCGCCACCGGGCCGAACCAGACCTGGTCGTGGGACATCACCCGGTTGCTCGGGCCGAAGCGCTGGACGGACTTCTACCTCTACGTCCTGCTCGACCTGTTCAGCCGCTATGTCGTGGGGTGGATGGTCGCCGAGCGCGAGAACGCCGCCCTGGCCGCCACGCTCATCGAGCAGACCTGCCTGAAGCAGAACATCGCACCGCAAGTGCTCACCTTGCACTCCGACCGCGGCGCGCCGATGACCAGCCAGTGCACCGCGCAGCTCCTCGCCGACCTCGGCGTCACCCGCTCGCTCAGCCGTCCCCGGGTCAGCGACGACAACCCCTTCTCCGAGGCTCAGTTCAAGACCCTGAAGTACCATCCCGGCTTCCCCGCGCGCTTCGCTGACCTCGCCGCCGCGACCGCGTTCTGCCGGTCATTCTTCGCCTGGTACAACACCGAGCACCGCCACAGCGGCATCGCGATGCTCACCCCCGATGATGTCCATCACGGCCGCGCCCAGCGCATCCTCGAGCAACGCGAACGCACCCTGCGCGCGGCGTGGTCGCAGCACCCGGAACGCTTCGTACGCGGAACTCCGAAACCCCAGGCGCTCCCCAGGGAGGTCTGGATCAACCCACCCACCGCGGCCACGACACCGCACAATGCTCACTAAATCTTGACCAACGGTGTCTCATCGGCGTTGACAGGTTCCGCGGGGTTTGCCTTATGAGCATAGGTCATTTTGCGGGCGGATATCGCAATTTAACTCCTCTGATATGCTGGCTTACTTCCCTCAAGATAGTTCGCACCCTCATACTCGCGAGTAAATTTAGCACTTTTTGTGGTTCCGATATGCATTAGACGGACAGAGGGCTTGCGCCAAGCCCGTTTTGCAGGAGGGTTATCCCCCCCCCCCCCCCCCCCCCCCCCGATTCGGGCTCGGTCGGATTTGCCAAGCCCTCCGGCGGGGAATTAAGCTTCACCTTGGCCATTAGTTTGCTCCTCTTTCTAGCAGCAGAACGGTTCGTCTGCTGCGGCAGACTATAACACGCCCGTTCCACTACGGAACCTGTCAACGCCGATGAGACACCGTTGGAGGAGTTGCGCGGTGCACCTGCTGGTCATCGGGGCGCCGCGGTCGGAGTGCAGGGTGAGTACCCAGGGTGACCGCATATAAAGTCATTGTCCCATCAACAACTTATCTCGGAAGGCATCGTTCAGAGCGGCCCGGACTCTCTTGCGCCTATAGCTCATTTTCGTCTTCTCGCGCTTGAGTAGGTTCATCGCCATGTGACGAATCACCCCGATGTTGTGAGGCGCATTGCCTCGACGAATCCGGCTTGCGTCTTCGCGAAACGTCACGTCCAACCGCCAGTGCAACCCGTTCTCGATACTCCAATGTGAACGCACCGCCCGTTGAAACACCTTCACGTCATCAAGCGAGGTGATGTAGTAGCGCCGCTCAACACTGACACGCCCTCCACAATGACGTTCCGACTCCACCATTCCCATCGCTTTCAGTCCCTTCCACTTCCCGACACCCGACAACGCACCAAGGTCCGTGGACAAGAAATAGCTCCGGTGCTCAATCCGCCCGTGACCTTCGTCGCAAGTCGCCTCGTGCCCCATCTCCGAACCGCCAAAGTCGCACCGCTCCGCCGCCTCGAAATACGCCCGAACCTCGCGCTCCAATTCCGGCTGATTGCGCTTCAGCGCCAACACGTAATCCCCACCGCCTTTCTTGACCTGCTTCGCGATCGCGCGTTGGCACCCCATCGCATCCAGCGTCACGATACACCCCTTCAATTGAAGCTTCTCCAGCAACTCCGGCACCGCCACGATCTCGTTCGACTTCTCGTCGGTTTTCACCTGCCCAAGCACCACCCCATTGCGACACGCCCAGGCACTGACCATATGCAGCGCCTTCACCCCTCGCTTGCGATCATGGGTGCGTCGATGCGTCTTGCCATCGAGCGCAATGATCTCACCGTCGCTGAGCTTGACCACGTCCTCCATCCAACTGAGAAAGCACGCCTGAAACCCACTGACCGACAACGCCGAGATGATGCGGGCAATCGTGTCATCGACCGGGACCCCATTGGCCAGCGGGACATAACGACGTAACCAGTCCAGCTTTGCGCGACCGAACTCCTCGATGTCGCACCAACCTTCGGCCCCACTGAGCACCGCGCACACGCACAGCACGATGACATCAATCAACTCATGCTTCTTGTTCCGGTCGACGCGCGGGTCTTCCAACTTCGAGAAATGTTCGATCAGACCCTCGGGGGCACTGTTGTCCATTGCTGATCACGTTCCTCTCCTTGGCCAGAGTGGCATTAGATCACAGAATGCACTGATTTACATGGGATTTTAGTGATCTTGCCCTGGGTGAGTACCTGGGGCGCGATGTCGTGCTTCAAACAGGTCTGCTCGATGAGCGTGGCGGCCAAGGCCGCGTTTTCGCGTAGCTGGAAAACCCTGCGTGCCGGCTTGGCTTGATCGGGGAGGCGCGTCGTGCCCATTGATCTCAAACCGTTTCAGTCGGCAACGATCGACGCCGCTCTTTGCGCATTCAGATCTCGCACGGGGCCCCGCCGATTCCTCGTCGCCGATGAGGTCGGGCTCGGCAAGACAATCATCGCGAGCGGTATAGTCGAGCGTCTCGCGGCAAGGCGCCCAGAGCCCCTCCGCGTGTTCTACGTGTGTTCCAACCTCGCGATCGCGACACAGAACCTCGCACGCCTTGCGTCCTTCCTGCCCGACAACGAACGCAAGAGCGCGATTGCGCGGGCCGACCGACCGAGCCTGATGCCTACCCGCGATCTGCCGACGCACGACTCGGTGCATGTGTTCTCGCTGACACCAGATACGGCGTTGCCATCACGACGGCGCCGACGACGCGAGGGGCGTGTCGAGGAACGTGCGCTCGGGCTTGCGCTCCTCAAGGAACTCCTGCCAAGGACGATACCCCGCCTCTGTCGAAGCCCTTCGTGTGAACGTGGGGCGGCGGCGGTTCGACCGCTGGCTTCGACATTAGCAGACAGCGATCAAGAACGGGGAAATCGCCGATCGGACATTCCGACGAACATTTCGTCATGCGTTACGTGTCGAGCTGGGCGTAGAACACGGGCAACATCTGCCACCGCGAATACAAGCCCTCGTCAGCTCGGATGACCGCCTTGAACTGGTTGCCGCCGTGCGAAGCGCTCTCGCGGTTGCCGCACTTCATCAAGTCCGGCCCGATCTGGTGATCTTCGACGAGTTTCAGCGTTTCCGCGATCTCCTGGGAGAGCTGCCTGGCGCTGAGGACGAAGCGGCGGCCGATGCCGAATCCCCGTCTACCGGGGATACTGCGGCATCGCGTGTGCTTAGCGCGATCCGGGGCGACGGCATCGATCATCGACCCGCGTTGCTCCTTTTGTCGGCAACGCCCTACGCGCCCTATCGTGGCCGTCACGAGGGGGCGGTCTACGCCAGTGCTGCAGCGGACTTCTTCGTTCTGGTCGAGTTTCTGTACGGTGGAGGATGCGAGGGCCGCAAAGCTTCCCAGCGCGCGAAATCGTTGTTCGAGACCGTCAGCGAGGAGCTTCGTAAGGGCGATCCTCTTTCCGAACGCGCACGATCGGCACGCGCCGACCTCACTGCCCTTCTCACGCGGGTCATGTCTCGGACCGAACGGCCACGGAAGGCCATTGATGATGGGGCGCAGGACGAAAGCGACGGCGTTTGCGAGGCGCCGCTTCTACCGTCAGACATCTCGGTCTTCCGTCACCTGAAGGATTCCCTCCGGTCGGGCGACCATGGCTGGGTTGTGCCTCTCTGGCAGTCGGTGCCGCTACCGATGCAGGCGCTCGGTAACCGCTATCAGGCATGGTGCAATTCGCAGCGCATTCTGCCACGGCCCGAAATTGCGTTGACACCGGGTGTACGCCGACGCCTTCGCACGACCGGCCCTTGGCCCCATCCACGGCTTCGGGCGCTGCTCGAAGAGATGCCGCTGCAGCAACTCGCGCTGCCATGGGTGGCGCCGTCGCTTCCATGGTGGCCGCTCGGCGGCGCATGGAGGAACGACAAGCCCAGGCCGTTGATTGATGGAAAGTCATTGATCTTCAGCCGATTTCGAGCTGTGCCAGTGGCGCTCTCCGGGCTCGTCAGCTATGCGCTCGAAGCCCGACTGCTCGGGCAGAAGCGCTCACGCAAAGGGCTGGCTTACGAAGACGTGACGAAGCGGCAGCTTCTGGCCGCAGATCCTGATCGCCCCGGCTTGCTCGCGCTCTTTCACCCGTCGCCCGTTCTCGCACGCCTGGATCCGCTCGCACGACGCGCGGGGACGCTCAATTCGGCCAAAGCCGCGATCCAACGACAACTCCGCGCGCTCCTGGTCGGGTACGGCATCCGCGTGGTCAAGCGCATCTCCCGCGACCGTCGTCGGCCTTGGGAATTGCTCGCAATGATCGAACAGCGCGCCGGGTGTTGGCGCGAGAGCAGAGCGGCTTGGGATCACGTCGTCCAACGTCTCCGACGCCTGTCCGGCGAAGAGGCGGGCAACCGTCTCATGGAAATGATTCGGCGCTGGGACGCCAAGAGCTCCCAATGCGTGTCCGAAATCGATGACGATCGCGAATTCAAGCCGCTCGTGGACCTGGCGCTGGGGGCGCCGGGGACGGTGTTCGCTCATGCGCTCAGCCGCCACTGGCCTTATGCGTTCGCCGCCGAGAACTTCGACGATCTGGCTGGGCTGTATCGCAGCCCGGGAGGTGTGGGACGGGAAAACGATCCGGGCAGCATGCCTCGACCTTTCGGCCCTGAGCCGCCGGAAATCGAAGAAGCGACAGCCGCGCATCTGAACACTTTCGGGCATGCATCCGGCCGTGCGGGCGCTGCTCCGGATCGTCTCCGGCCTTCGGGATCAACCATCCATTGACAATCTCGAACTCAGCCTGAACCGACTGCCCGCCCGAGGAACTCGACGAGGAGGTTGGCGTGGCCTCATGACCCGGCCGGTGGTGGCGGACACCGGGCTCTCATTTCTCTGGCGAGGGTTTGGCGGCTTGAGGCGAACACCATCTCGGAACATTCTGGGGCGTACCTCCATCATTCACCTCCATCATTCAGTTGACAAAAGTTGACAGCAGAAGCAGACTGCGGCGCCATGCAGCGAGTGCTTCGGATCGATGAGATTGGGGACGCGATGGCGGCCTCGGGGTTGAGTCAGGCGGCCATCGCTCGCGAGCTGGGCGTCTCGCGGGAAGCCGTTTCGAAATGGCTGCGTGGCCGAGCGTTCCCACGTCCCGAAAAGCTGCTCAGGCTCGCTCTTCTTCTCGGCCTCACCCTCGATCAGACGATGGAACGGGTTCCGGGTGCGGCCGACCCCATTGTGGCCTTCCGGAAGATGGGGACTCGCAAGACCACCGAGGCCCATATAGCGCGGGCGCAGAAGATGGGAAGGCTGCTGACGCCGGTGGTGCCTTACCTGCCGTTCGACGAGCTGGTTGCACCGCCCGTGCTCAAGGACCCGCGCCTCGCCTACGACTACGTGGAGCGCGTCGCCGCAACGGTTCGCGCCGAGATCGGGTTGAGGGTGTTGGATGTACTCGATTTCGAGCATCTGATTGGCCGCTTTCGAGCCCTCCAGGCCGTGCTGATTCCCGTGCTCTGGGGCGCGCGGGACAGGCACGAGAACGCACTGCACATCCATCTGCCGGAGTCAGCCACCACTTGGGTGTATCTGAATCTCGACAGCGAAGTACACGACTTCAAGTTCTGGATGGCCCACGAGCTTGCCCATGTCATGGCCCCGCAACTGCGTGGAGATGAAGGCGAGGACTTTGCCGATTCTTTGGCGAGTGCGCTGCTCTACCCCCGGCAGGCGGCCGAGGCGGGCTATCGGGACGTGAGGAGCCTCCATGGAGGCGGCGCTCGTATGAACGTCATCAAAGGCATCGCGCAGGAACTCACCATCTCCCCGATCACCGTCCACGAACGTCTCCGGTGTTTCGCGGAGTCGAAAGGATTGCCAGTGGTCGATCTCGGAAACGCGATCTACGGTGCCGCAAAGAACGTCAACCGCGAGTATCGGACTGTCAGTGAAGCATTGTTCGACGGCGGTGCTCCGGAGCTGGCGGACTACGTCCGTGTGACCCGGGATACCTTCGAGAGCCCGTTCTTCGAGGCGCTTGCCGCGTACCTTGATGAGCACCCGCGCTCGGCTGGCTACGTGCAGTCGATTCTGGATATACCCCTGCTCGACGCGAAGGCAATCCACTCGGAGTTGGTGTGAGTGCCGCAGCGAAAACTGTTGCTCGACACCAACGCCTACCTGCGTCTCGCGCGGAGCATTCATCCCCTACTGTTCACCGAGTTCGGGGGGGACCGGAACTGCATCTACCTCATTGAGGAGTTCGAGCGGGAGTTCGCCCGTAGCCGACGATTGCGCGGCAAGTTCCCGTGGGTTGATGAACCCGAGTATCGAGACAATCGAGATGTTCGGTTGCAGATTGGGAGGAAGCAGGGGCGAGAGATCAAGACGGCCATCGACTTCATCGGAGATCAGGCGGACGCGGACGCTCTCGGCGTTTCGGCAGTCGATGTCTCCGTTCTCGGCCATGCGTTCGTTCTGGAGATTGGCGCGGTTACCGACGACATGGACATGCACGCGCTGGGTGCGACCTTCGGTATCGAGATCATGAGCACGCTCTCGCTGCTGAAGCTCATGGTCGACGCAGGCCATATCGATCTCGCGAAGGTTCGGCAGATCGCCGGATACTGGCGTCACGAGCGCGATCTTCCGGCGGGGTTCGCGCGAGACTACCGAAGGTTGTTCGGGTAGCGGCCTTGGCAGTGGGCCCGTCCGAACATCATGCCCGCTGTTGACGCCGAGGTAGATTGGCGTGCGGCCACTGTCGATCTCTTCAACGGCTGTGCCAGTCATCCTCCCACGTTCGTCAGCGCCGATGCTGAGTGTCTGTACCTGCGCGCCGGCGGGCAGGGTGAGGGTCGTGAGCAGAGCGGCCACCAAGGCAGTGGCGAGGGCTGTCAGGCGTTCAGGGAGGGAGGGGGCCGGACAGCGCCCAGGAGTGGGGGGCAAGGGGACGGCGCTTATGTCCTTCGCTGGCAGATAGCTCGCGTTGCCGGTGTGCACAACGAATTTGCGGACGGGCACGGCGGGAATCGCTCGCGGGGTCTAAACCGGCAGGTGCTCGTGCAGCGCGTTGAGGCGTCGGCGCCGTTCCCGGTAGTCGGGGACGACGGTGCCCACCATCGCCCAGAAACGCGGTGAATGATTCATGTGCCGGAGATGGCACAGTTCATGGACCACCACGTAGTCGACGAGGCCGCTCGGCGCCATCATCAGACGCCAGTTGAGACTCACGGTCCCTCGGGTCGAGCAGCTCCCCCAGCGCGAGCGCTGACCGCGGATGGTCACCCGCGAGGGTCGCACGCCGAGCCGCGGCGCATAGTGCTCGATCCGGGCCGGGAGGTGCGCCGATGCTTCCCCGCGATACCAGTGCTCGATCAACGCCCGCAGCTCGGATTCACCGAGCGAGGTGGTGCCGACCCGCAGGACCGGCCCGCGGCGTTCCACCCGCGCCCTCGCCGATCCGGCGCATTCGAAGAGGTCGGCCTGGGCGCGCGGGCGAACCTCCAGGCGCACCGCCCCGTCGAGCAGCGGAAGGCGGGTGCCGGTGACGAGGCGGGGGCGCTGCGCGAGCCTCGCCCGCGCGGAGGCCGTCGCATTCAGGATCCAGTCGGCGTTCCGGAGCAACACCTCCCGGGCTCGGTGCACGCCGAACCGCCAGGGCGCACGCACCTCGATGGTGCCATCGTCGCCGATGAAGATATGCACATGGCGGCGGCGCGGCACCCGCTTGAAGAGGTAGGGGACATCGGCGTCGCCGAGGCGCACGGTGTCGCTCCGCTCAATCGTCGATGCCACCAGACCCCTCCGCGGTCACTGCGCACGCCCGATCCGCTCGGCGAGCCCTCGGCTTCGTCGGTGCGAAACATCGCGGACCCGCAGCGGCTCGCCCGATGCCCGCAATTTCCGCCAAGTCGAAGCATGCGCTCGAAATTGCCCCGAACGAACGCTCCGCAGGCTGCAGCCCTGCCGTAATCGCACCGCGTGACGATCGCTCGGAGTACCGGCGAGAATCACAGGCACGTCGCAGGGCTTCAGCGAGGGGGTGAAACGCCCGCATCCAGAGGTACCGCCCGGCGCGGTCGAGGCACGGCAACACCGGGCGATCGCGTACACAGCCGTGATGGGACTTCGTTCGGCCGCCCGCCGAAGAACCCCCGAACGGCTTCCGTCGTCCGCTGCGCCACTGCTCAGCCGAACACCGCCCCGGCGATCATCGGCCACTGGCGTTCCAGGTCCTCGGTGGGGCGGTGGCGCAGTCCACTCGCGCTGTACTGGTGCATGCGTCCGATGATGAATGCGATCATGAGGTTCGCGCTCGCACCGGCCCGGCTTCGCTGGGTGAGGTTTGCGTCGCCGGCGTCGCGGATGATGGTCCGGAGCTGGGTCTCCAGCCGCTCGAAGAACCGGCCGACCCGCTCGACCAGCGCCCGGTCCTCCCCCACCAGCGCTTCGCCGAGGAGCACACGCGCGATGCCGGCATTCTGCTCCGCAAACCGGAGCACGATGCCGACGATCCGCTCGCAGCGGCGCTCGGCCGAATCGGGCTCTTCGGAGACGATGCGGTTCACCAGCCCGAACACCGCATCCTCGGCGAATCCGATGAGCGCCTCGAACATCGCCGCCTTGCCCGGAAAGTGTCGATAGAGCGCCGCTTCCGAAACCCCTACCACCCCCGCAAGACGCGCGGTGGTGATTCTCGATGCAGGGTGCTGCTCGATTTCTCGCGCGAGTGCTTCCAGGATCTGCTGGCGGCGCGGGACCGGCTGGCGTTCGGTCACGGTGGCGTCCTCCGACTGATGAAGGTGCCCATCCCCGCATTGGTAAACACCTCCAGCAGCACCGCGTGCTCGGCCCGGCCATCGACGATCTGGGCCGTGTTCACCCCGCCCTGCACCGCGTCGAGCGCACAACGCACCTTGGGGAGCATCCCACCGACGACGGTGCCGTCCGCAATGAGGGCCTCCACCCCCTTGACGTCGAGCGACGGGATCAGCGTGCCCTCGCGGTCGAGCAACCCGGGGGTATTGGTGAGGAGCATGAGCTTCTCCGCCGCGAGCGCCTGGGCGAGCTTGCCGGCCACCAGGTCGGCGTTGATGTTGTAGGACATGCCGTCTTCCCCGACCCCGATCGGCGCGATGACCGGGATGAAGTCACCATGCGCGAGGTGCTCCAGCACCCCGGTGTCGATGCTCGCGACCTCCCCGACATGGCCGATGTCGATGATTTCCGGGGCGTCGAGCTCCGGACGGCTCCGGGTCATGGTGAGCTTGCGAGCCCCGATGAGTCCGCCGTCCTTTCCGGTGAGCCCCACCGCCTTGCCGCCGTGGCCGTTGATGAGGTTCACGATCTCCTTGTTCACGAGACCGCCGAGCACCATCTCGACGACGTCCATGGTCTCGGCGTCGGTGACCCGCATCCCCTCGACGAACCGCGTCTCCTTGCCGATACGCGCAAGCAGCCGGCCGATCTGCGGGCCGCCACCGTGCACCACCACGGGGTTCACCCCCACCAGCTTCAGCAGGACGATGTCGCGTGCGAAGCTGCTCTTCAGCGCCTCCGCCTCCATCGCGGCGCCGCCGTACTTGACGACGATGGTCATGCCCTGAAACCGCTGGATGTACGGCATCGCTTCGGCGAGAACCTTCGCGGTGCGCAGTGCTGATTCGGGGCTGCCGGTCACGGCGGGGCTTCTCCCGGTTTCAGGTCGGGCGGTGCGAATCAGGCCCGGCCGGTGTGGCCGAATCCGCCTTCGCCGCGTTCGCTCTCGGCGAAGGTGTCCACGACCTCGAACCGGGCGCGCGCGACGGACAGGAAGACGAGTTGGGCGATCCGATCGCCCGGTTCGATGGTGAAGGGCTCGGCGCCGCGGTTCCACACCGAGATGCCGACCGGCCCCTGGTAGTCGGAATCGATGAGTCCGACGAGGTTGCCGAGCACGATGCCGTGCCGGTGCCCGAGCCCGGAGCGCGGCAGCACCACCGCCGCCAGAGCGGGGTCCGCGATATGGATGGCGACGCCGCTGGAGACGAGTACGGTCTCACCGAGCGCGATGGTGAGCGGTGCGTCGATGCATGCCCGCAGGTCGAGCCCGGCCGCACCCGCCGTTTCGTAGCGCGGGAGCGGGAATTCGCTCCCGACCCGCGGATCGAGGACCTTAAGCCGGATGCTCTGCACGATACCGGTCGGCGACGAGGCCGACGAGGCTTCGAGCCAGCTCCGCCTTGGAAGCGAGCGGGAACTCGCGGCGCCCACCGCCGCGCCACAGCACGCTCAGCGCGTTGTGCTCGCTCGCGAAGCCGCGGCCCGGAAGGCCCACCCGATTGGCCGCGATCATGTCGAGGCCCTTGCGCTTGAGCTTGTCCCGAGCGTGTGTCTCGACCGATTCCGTTTCCGCCGCGAACCCCACCGTGAACGGGCGCTCGTCCATCGCGGCAACGTCCGCCACGATGTCCGGCGTGCGCACCAGATCGAGCGCGGCGGGACCGTCGCCCTTCTTGATCTTCTGCTCGGCGCGGCGCGCGGGCCGATAGTCCGCGACGGCGGCGGCGGCAATGAAGATGTCGCTACCCGCCGCCCGCGCCATCACCTCCGCGTGCATCTCCTCGGCGCTGGTCACATCGACGCGCTCCACCCCGGGCGGGGCCAGCAGCGCGGTGGGACCGCTCACGAGCGAGACGAGGGCGCCGGCCTCCGCCGCCGCGGCCGCGACCGCATATCCCATCTTCCCGGAGCTGTGGTTGGTGAGGTAGCGCACCGGGTCGAGCGCCTCCCGGGTCGGGCCGGCGGTGACGAGAACCCTGACGCCTTCCAGCGCGCCGCCGCTAAACCGGGCCTCGATGCGGGCCGCAATCGCCTCGGGCTCCAGCATCCGGCCCGGACCGACCTCGCCGCACGCCTGATCGCCTTGCGCGGGCCCCAGCATCGCGACCCCGCGGTCGAGCAGCGCGAGCACGTTCGCCCGCGTCGCGGGCGCCTGCCACATCTGCTGGTTCATCGCCGGCGCCAGCACCAGCGGCGCCGTCGTCGCGAGACACAGGGTGGCGAGGAGATCATCGGCAAACCCGTGGGCGAGCCGCGCGAGCACGTTGGCGGTGGCCGGCGCGACGAGCACCAGATCCGCCCATCGGGCCAGCTCGATGTGGCCCATTCCGGCCTCGGCCCGCTCGTCGAGCAGCGCATGGTGCACCGGGTTCGAGGAGAGTGCCTGGAAGGTCAGCGGGGTCACGAACTCCCGCGCCGACGCGGTCATCACCACCCGAACGTCGAACTTTCGGTCACGCAACCGTCGAACCAGGTCGCATGCCTTGTAGGCCGCGATGCCGCCTGCGACTCCAAGCAGGATTTTGCGGTCGGGTGGTCTCGACATGGCAGTAGAGTGTACCCCGCATGTCCCGCCTCTCACGAGCCCGAGGCCGTGGGGCATGCACCAGGCGAGCGACAACCTAGGCCCCAGGGAATCCCGCAGGTCGGACGCATGTCCGGGTCGGCGGGCATCGCGACGGCGGGCGTAGTCGAAACGGAGTCACCATGCCTATCAACGACTGGCCGCGCGCCGAACGGCCGCGCGAGAAGCTGCTTGCCCGGGGTCCTGCGGTGCTGTCCGACGCGGAGCTGCTCGCACTGTTCATCCAGACCGGCACCCGCGGCTCGTCCGCCCTCGACGTCGCGCGCACGGCGCTCGATCAGACGCAGGGGCTGCGCGGGCTTCTCGACCTCGACCCCGGGCGTCTCGCCGGCATCGCCGGGATCGGGCCGGCGCGGACCGCGCTGCTCAAGGCCGCGATCGAGCTCGCCACCCGGTACCTCGAAGAGCGCGTGCGACGGGTCGACGCGCTCACCAGTCCCGCCCACACCAGCCGATTCCTGTGCGCCCGGCTACGGTCGCGACCGCACGAGATATTCGCATGCCTGTTTCTGGACAACCGCCACCGGGTCATCCACTTCGAGGAGATGTTCCGGGGCACCATCGACGGCGCCAGCGTGCATCCGCGCGAAGTCGTCAAGCGGGCGCTGGAGCTCAACGCCGCCGCCATCATCGCCGCGCACAATCACCCCTCGGGCGTGGCCGAGCCGAGCCGGTCGGACCGCGCCATCACCAGCAAGCTGCACGACGCGCTGGCGCTGGTGGACGTGAGGCTGCTCGACCACTTCGTGATCGGGGACGGGGAAGTGGTGTCGTTCGCCGAACGGGGACTGCTTTGATTATGATTTCGGCCGCCCATCACCCTCCGGTCGGCACCAGCCGCTCACGCCATGAACGAGCCGAGCTTCACCATCGGGATCGAAGAGGAGTACCTGCTCGTCGACGCCGAGACCCGTGGACTCATCCACGAGGCACCGCCGAAGATGCTCGCGGAGTGCGAGGCGCTGCTCGAAGGGCAGGTGACTCCGGAGTTCCTGCAATGCCAGATCGAGGTCGGCACCCGGGCCTGCGCCACCGTCCAGGAGGCGCGCGCCGATCTGGAGCGGCTGCGCGGCACGGTCGCGTCGGTCGCCCGCTCCCACGGGCTGCGGCTCGTCGCGGCCTCGACGCATCCGTTCGCGGTCCGGGGCGAACAGGTGCGCACCCGGAAGGAGCGCTACGAAACCATCGAGCATGACCTTCAGGAGGTGGTGCGCCGCCTCGTCATCTGCGGCATGCACGTCCATGTCGGGCTCGACGACGACGCCCTGCGCATCGACCTGATGAACCAGGTGAGCTACGTGCTCCCGCACCTGCTCGCGCTGGGCACCTCGTCTCCGTTCTGGCAGGGGAACCACACCGGGCTCAAGTCCTACCGGATCTCGGTGTGGGACGAGATGCCGCGCACCGGGCTGCCGGAGCAATTCGAAAGTCACGGGGAATTCCAGCGCTTCGTGGACGTGCTGACCCGCATCGGGGTCATCGAGGACGGGACGAAGCTCTGGTGGGACGTGCGCCCGAGCGTGCGCTTTCCCACCCTGGAGATGCGGATCAGCGATATCTGCACCCGACTCGAGGACACCGTGTGCGTCGCCGCGCTGTATGTGAGCTGGCTGCGGATGCTCTACCGCCTGCGCGTGAGGAACCAGCGCTGGCGGCGCTACCCGCGCATGTTCACCGCCGAGAACCGGTGGCGGGCCCAGCGCTACGGCATCGACCGGGGTCTCGTGGACTTCGGCCGCGGCGCCGTCGTCGACTACCCGGAGCTCATCGAGGAGATGATCGAGCTCTGCGCGGAAGACGCCGAGGCGCTCGGCTGCACCGCGGAGGTCACGCATGCCCGCCGGATCATCGAGCGCGGCACGAGCGCCCACTGGCAGGTCCGCACCTGGCGCGACGCCATCGCGGCCGGCGCGAACCGGCGGGAGGCGCTACGGGCGGTCGTCGACATGCTCGTCGAGGAGACGATGCACGGCATCGGGTGAATGACCCGGCGGATGGGACTCGCACCGCATCATCCGTCACCGAGCCGCGCATCCATCGCAACTTCGGCTCGACGTGCCTGGAGATGAAGA
This sequence comes from Gammaproteobacteria bacterium, assembly GCA_965221725.1. Taxonomy (GTDB): domain Bacteria; phylum Pseudomonadota; class Gammaproteobacteria; order HK1; family HK1; genus HK1. The sequence goes on along the minus strand of OZ244909.1, from coordinate 2,917,728 downwards.
GCAGTTCGAGGTGCCGACCGAGAGACACCCCGAAGTCGCCCGGCCCGCAGCGGCGCGGGCGGGGAGGCCGCGTACAATGGCGCATCCGGACACCTTTCACCAGGGAGGTCACGATGAGCCAGTCAGCCGCAGCCGAGGTCCAGCCTTTGGAGCGCGACCCGATCGCGACCATCGACGGCCTGATCGTCCACGCCCGCGCGGCGATGGACACCTTCAGGGACTCGGACCAGGCTCGGGTCGACGAGGCGGTGACTGCGATCGCGTGGTCGCTCTACAAGCCGGAGCACGCCGATGCGCTCGCCCGGATGGCGGTCGAGGACACCGGCATCGGCAACGCGCCCGACAAGGTGGTCAAGAACCAGCGCAAGACCTTCGGCACCCTGCGCGATCTCATGCGAGTGAGGAGCGTCGGGATCATCGAGGAGCAGCCCGAACTCGGGCTGGTGAAGTACGCGAAGCCGGTCGGGGTGGTGGGGGCGGTGACCCCCTCGACGAATCCGGCGGCCACCCCGGTCAACAAGGCGATGATGGCGATCAAGGGCCGGAACGCCATCGTCATCGCGCCCTCGCCCGCCGGGCTCGCGACCACCACCCGCACGGTCGAGTTCATGCGCGCGGAGCTCGAGAAGATCGGCGCCCCGGCGGATCTCGTTCAGGTGCTGCCACCCCCGGTGGACAAGCCCCTGACCAACGCGCTGATGGCCGCATGCGACCTCGTGGTCGTCACCGGCTCGCAGAACAACGTGCGCAACGCCTACCGCAGCGGCACTCCGGCCATCGGGGTCGGGGCCGGAAACGTGCCGGTGATCATCGACTCGAGCGCGCCCCTCGACGCGGCGGCGGCGAAGATCTGCAAGTCGAAGTGCTTCGACAACGCAACGTCGTGCTCGTCGGAGAACTCGGTCATCATCCTCGACGACGTATACGACGACGCCGTCGCCGCCCTGGAGCGCGCGGGCGGATACCTCGCCGGCGCGGCGGAGAAGGAAGCCATCCGCGGCACCCTCTGGGTGAGCGGGAAGCTCAACCGCAGGGTAATCGCGAAGGATGCGGACGTGTTCGCGACCGAGTGCGGGCTCGACGGCAGGGCGCGCACCTCGAAGTTCTTCATGGTGGAGGAGACCGGGGTCGGCCGCGATCATCCCTTCTCCGACGAAAAGCTCGCGCTCGTCCTCACCGTCTACCGGGCGAGTTCGTTCGACGACGCCGTGGACCGGGTCCGCGCCATCATGGCGTTCAAGGGCCGCGGCCACTCCGTCGGCATCCACACCGAGGACCTCGCCCACGCCCGCCGTCTCGCCGAGGAACTGGATACCGCGCGCGTGCTCGTGAACATGGCGCATACCTTCGGCAACGGGGGTGGTTTCGACAGCGGTCTCAACTTCACCCTGTCCATGGGTTGCGGGACCTGGCAGGGCAACAGCATCAGCGAGAATCTCAGCTACCGTCACTTCCTCAACATCACCCACCTCGCGGTACCGATCCCCGAGGATCGGCCCACCGAGGAAGCGCTGTTCGGCGCCCATTGGACGAAATTCGGGAAGTAGACGCACCGCCCGGTCGCGAAGCGCACTCACCATTCGCGAAGGGCTCTCCGGCCGTGCCGAACCCGACAAGTGCTCCTCCCGATGCCAGGCACGACTGACATTCACAGGCGCCCGCAACGCCCGGAGCAGCTCGCGACATGACGCCGCTGCACGTGGTCATCCTCGCGGCCGGGCAGGGCAGGCGCATGCAATCGAGCCGGCCGAAGGTGCTCCACCTGCTCGCCGGCCGCCCGCTGTTGTCCCATGTCGTCGACGCGGCCAACGCCCTCGGCCCCGCGCAGGTGCATGTCGTGCACGGCTACGGGGGCGATATGGTGCGAGAAGCCATGTCGGGCGCCGATGTCGAGTGGGTGGAACAGCGCGAACAGCTCGGCACCGGCCATGCAGTGTCGCTGGCGATGCCCGGCATCCCGGACGATGCAACGGTGCTGGTGCTCTACGGTGACGTGCCGCTGATCAATCCAGACACATTGCACGAGACGACGACGCTGGTCGCCGGTCGCGGTATCGTGCTGATGACTGCAGTGGTTGATGATCCGCGCGGATATGGCCGAATCGTCCGTGATCCGGATGGCCACGTGCTCGGCATCGTCGAGGAGCGCGATGCGGACGACAAGCAGCGCGCCATCGCCGAGATCAACACCGGAATCCTCGCCGCCCACGCCGGAAGGCTGCGCGGCTGGCTCCGGGGTTTGAGCCACGACAACGCTCAGGGTGAGCACTACCTCACCGATGTCGTTGCTCTCGCGGTCGGGGATGGGCTGTCGGTGCGCACCGTGCCGCCGGAGGCGCTCGAGGAGGTGCTCGGGGTCAACGATCGCGTCGAACTTGCGGCGCTGGAGCGGTTCCAGCAACGGCGGCTTGCAGAGAACCTGATGCGCGACGGCGCGAGCCTGGCCGATCCGGCCCGCGTCGATATCCGAGGCCGCGTCGGTACGGGACGGGATGTCTTCGTCGACGTCAACGTCGTGTTCGAAGGCGAAGTCGTACTGGGCGATCGGGTGAGCATCGGGCCGGGGTGCGTGATCAGGGATACGATCATTGAGCGCGACACGAAGGTTCATGCCCAGTGCGTCATCGACGGGGCACACATCGGCACAGCCTGCGCAATCGGCCCCTTCGCGCGGCTCCGCCCGCAGGCCCGGCTGTTTCACGACAGCCGCATCGGGAACTTTGTCGAGGTCAAGAACGCGAACATCGGCGAGGGCTCGAAGGCGAGCCACCTCACCTACATCGGCGACACCCGCATCGGTCGCGGCGTCAACGTGGGCGCGGGCGTCGTCACCTGCAACTACGACGGCGCCCACAAGCACGAGACGGTGATCGGCGACCACGCCTTCATCGGCTCCGGCGTGATGCTGGTCGCGCCGGTCACCGTGCACGCCGGGGCGACCGTCGGGGCCGGCTCAACCATCGGGAAGGACGCTCCCGCCGACGCCCTCACGGTGACCCGGGCACCGCAGCGAACGATCCGGGGATGGAGGCGCCCGCGCAGAGGTTGAAGTGCCCCGCTTCAGGTGGGGACTTCGCTAACCCGGAAATTCCGGTCCAAGAGAAAGCCCCGCACGGGGCGGGGCTTTCGGTCCTGCGGTTTCCCCGCCGTCTCGCCGGCCCGGTCGGCCCGGGGAGAGACGGCGCCGGGGGGTCGGCGCGACGGCCGGGGGCGAGAGGCGCCCGCCTCGGCCCTCACCGCCCGCGCACGCCCTACATCATCCCGTCCATCCCCCCCATCCCGCCGCCCGGCCCCATCGCCGCACCCTCATCCTTCTTCGGCTTCTCCGCCACCGTCGCCTCCGTCGTAATCAACAACCCCGCAATCGACCCCGCATTCTGCAACGCCGTCCTCACCACCTTCGTCGGGTCCAATATCCCCATCTTCACCAAATCCCCATACGCCTCGGCCTGCGCGTTGAACCCGTAGTTCCCCTTCCCATCCACCACCTTGTTCAACACCACCGACGGCTCACCCCCCGCATTGGCCACAATCTGCCGCAACGGCTCCTGCATCGCCCGACGCGCAATCGAAATGCCCGTGTCCTGGTCCTCGTTGTCCCCCTTCAACCCCTTCAACCGCGACAACGCCCGCACCAGCGCCACCCCGCCCCCAGGCACCACCCCCTCCTCAACCGCCGCGCGCGTCGAATGCAACGCATCCTCCACCCGCGCCTTCTTCTCCTTCATCTCCACCTCCGTCGCCGCCCCCACCTTGATCACCGCCACCCCACCCGCCAGCTTCGCTACCCGCTCCTGCAACTTCTCCCGGTCATAATCCGACGTCGTCTCCTCAATCTGCTGCTGTATCTGCTGCACCCGCGCCTTGATGTCCGACGCCTTCCCCGACCCATCAATCAACGTCGTGTGCTCCTTGCCCACCTGCACCCGCTTCGCCCGACCCAAATCCTCCACCGTCGCCTTCTCCAGCGACAACCCCACCTCCTCACTGATGACCTGCCCCCCCGTCAGTATCGCCATGTCCTGCAACATCGCCTTCCTGCGATCCCCAAAACCCGGCGCCTTCACCGCCGCCACCTTCACTATCCCCCGTATCGTGTTCACCACCAACGTCGCCAGCGCCTCACCCTCCACATCCTCCGCAATCACCAACAACGGCTTGCCCGACTTCGCCACCCCCTCCAACACCGGCAGCAAGTCGCGAATGTTCGACACCTTCTTGTCATGCAACAAAATGTACGGGTCCTCCAGCTCCGCCGACATCGAATCCTGATCATTGATGAAGTACGGCGACAAATACCCCCGGTCAAACTGCATCCCCTCCACCACATCCAACTCATTGTCCAGACTCTTCCCCTCCTCCACCGTAATCACCCCCTCCTTGCCCACCCGCTCCATCGCCTCGGCAATAATCGACCCGATCGCCTCATCCCCGTTCGCCGATATCGTCCCCACCTGCGCAATCGCCGTGCTGTCCTTCGTCGGCTTCGACAACCCCCGCAACCCCAACACCGCCTCCGACACCGCACGGTCCACCCCACGCTTCAAATCCATCGGATTCATCCCCGCCGCCACCGCCTTCAACCCCTCACGCATCATCGCCTGCGCCAACACCGTCGCCGTCGTCGTCCCATCACCCGCGACATCCGACGTCTTCGACGCCACCTCCTTCACCATCTGCGCACCCATGTTCTCGAACTTGTCCTCCAACTCAATCTCCTTCGCCACCGACACCCCGTCCTTCGTCACCGTCGGCGCCCCAAAACTCTTCTCCAACACCACGTTGCGACCCTTCGGACCCAACGTCACCTTCACCGCATTCGCCAAAACGTTCACCCCCGCCGACATCCGCGCCCGCGCATCCTCGCCAAAACGCACCTCTTTCGCTGCCATCGCTTGTGCCCTCTCGTCTGTGTCGTTCTCTCAACCAACCGTGAATCCAACGCCGACCGGCCCCCCGATCAGCCCTCAATCACCGCCATGATGTCGTCCTCGCGCATCACCAGCAGATCCTCACCATCCACCTTGATCTCCGTGCCCGAATACTTCCCGAACAACACCCTATCCCCACACCGCACATCCAACGCCCGCACCGAACCATCCTCAAGCAACTTCCCACGACCCGTCGCCACTACCTCACCCCGAATCGGCTTCTCCGTCGCCGTGTCCGGTATCACTATCCCCCCCGCCGATGTGCGCTCCTCCTCCTCTCTCCTGACGATCAGACGATCGTGCAAGGGACGGACTTTCTGCTTCGCCTTCTTTGCCATTGCCGTGAACTCTCCCTTTTGGTTGCCGGCCGGGTGCGGAACTCGCATCGGCCGTGTGTTCCCGATTGAACGATGGAAACCGGAACTCCCCTCGAAAGGCGAAGGCAATATGGGGATATGGACTTGGATTTCAATGGACCTCGTCCCCACATTGAATCGTCGGAACCACCGGGATGCGCCGGCCATCCTTTCCGGGCCAGGAGAACACGAAAACCATGACGCGGATATTCCTGTTCGTCGCGACGAACCTCGCCATCCTGTTCATATTGAACATCTCGCTTCGCGTCCTGGGTCTCGATCAGATGCTCGAGACCCAGGGCGGGGGCATCAACATGACCGCGCTGCTCGTCATCTCCGCCGTGATCGGCATGGGCGGCGCGTTCATCTCGCTCGCGATGTCCAAGTGGCTGGCGAAGCGATCGACCGGCGCCCGGGTCATCGAGCGCCCGGGCAACCGCACCGAGCGCTGGCTGCTCGACACGGTGGCGGACCAGGCACGGAGGGCCGGGATCGGCATGCCCGAGGTGGCCATCTACGACGCGCCCGAGATCAACGCGTTCGCGACCGGCATGAATCGCAACAACGCGCTCGTTGCGGTGAGCACGGGGTTGCTCGCGAACATGTCCGCGGACGAGGCCGAGGCGGTGCTCGGGCACGAGGTCAGCCACGTCGCGAACGGCGACATGGTGACCCTGACCCTGATTCAGGGCGTGGTGAACACGTTCGTCATCCTGCTCTCGCGCGTCATCGGGCATATCGTGGATCGGGTGGTGTTCCGCAATGCGCGCGGCTACGGTCCCGGCTACCTCATCACCGTGATCGTCGCGCAGGTGGTGCTCTCGATCCTCGCTTCCATCATCGTGATGTGGTTCTCGCGTCAGCGCGAGTTCCGGGCGGACATCGGCGGGGCCGAGCTCGCGGGGCGAGACAAGATGATCGCGGCGCTGCGGCGCCTGCGCTCGGGCTACGGGGAAGAACCTCGGCTTCCCAGCGAGATGAACGCGTTCGGGATCTCCGGGCGCGTGGGCAGCGGCTTCGCCCAACTGCTCCGCAGCCACCCGCCGCTGGACGAGCGCATTGCGGCGCTGGAGGCGTCGGCCAGATGATGATTCGGAGAGCGGGACCGGTCGGGGCGCATCGAGACGCATGAGGGGCATGGGCAAGCGATGCGGTTCAGGGACTACTACGAGACGCTCGGAGTCGCGCGGGGTGCGTCGCACGACGACATCAAGCGCGCATACCGGCGTCTCGCGCGCAAGTACCACCCCGATGTCTCCAGGGAATCCGACGCCGAGGCGCGGTTCAAGGAAGTCGGAGAAGCGTACGAGGTATTGAAAGACCCCGAGAAGCGGGCGGCCTACGACCGGTTCGGCAAGGACTGGGAGCACGGACAGGAGTTCCGGCCGCCCCCGGGATGGGAGCGACAGTTCGACTTCGGTGGCGGGTTCTCCGGCGACTCGGGCTTCAGCGACTTCTTCGAATCTCTGTTCGGGCGCGGTGGCTTCGCGGGCGCACGTGGCCCGGCGCGGGCCCGCGGCGGGGATCAGAGCGCCAGGATCGAGATCCCGCTCGAGGACGCCTACCGCGGAGCGACCCGCAACATCAGCGTCAATGGCCGGACGCTGAGCGTCAGGATTCCGAAGGGGGTCGCAGAAGGGCAGCGTATCCGTCTGGGCGGCCAGGGCGGCGCCGGACCGGGCGGTGGACCGACGGGAGATCTGTACCTTACCGTCGCTCACGCCGCGCATCCGCTGTTCAGGGCGGAAGGTCGCGATGTGCACCTCAAGCTGCCCGTCGCTCCCTGGGAGGCCGCCCTCGGGGCAACGGTTGCGGTGCCGACCCTGGGCGGCAAGGTCGATCTCAAGATCCCGCGCAGCTCACGGGCCGGCCGGTCGCTGCGGCTGAAAGGACGCGGGCTTCCCGGCCGGCCGAATGGCGACCAGTACGTCACCCTGGAAATCGTCACCCCACCTGCCGATACCCCGGAGGCGGAGTCGCTGTACCGGAAGATGGCGGAATCGATGCGGTTCGATCCGAGGCCGGACTTTCCGGCTTGACGGACGCAGCCTGAATCCGCCGGCCTTTCTGTTATCTTCCGTCCATCGCGCCGGCCCGAGCCGGCGACGCCAGCTCCGCTGCACGGTGCAACCAGAGATGGACGCCCACTCCTCGGCCGGCAGGCACATCAAACTGCACTCGCACCCGACGGGCCGGAAGTCGTCCTCGCCGATCCGCTGGGGCGCGGGGAATCCCGCAGAGCGTGGCCCCGTCGTCGGGACCCTCACCGCACGGCGCAATGCGATCGGCGCGCATTCCGGCTCCTATTCGCTTTATCGCGCCCTCGCGGTGGCGGCCGGAACGCTCGACCCCGTCCACGTGCCGGACCTCACCGACACCGCGCCGGCCGCGCCCATCGGTCCGCACCGCAAGTGGAGCGATCCTTCGGCCATCGTCTCGCTCGACCCGTATGGCCACCTGGTGAGCGACGTATTCGCCGAGCAGCTCGCCGAGGGATGGGACATCCGCCCGACCATTGCGGTCACGCGGGCTCGGGTGAACATGCCGGAGTTCCGCGATGCGATTGCCGCCGGCCGGCTCGTGCCCGACGGCAGGGTCCTGACGGAAAGCTGCGACGTGCGGGTGACGAAGGCGGCGATCGAGCCGGTCTGGTACCTGCCGGGGATCGCGCAACGGTTCGGCATTGCGGAAAGCGTCCTGCGCCGCGGCCTGTTCGAGCAATCCGGCGGCATGTTCCCGGAGCTGGTGACGCGCAGCGATCTGAAGGTCTTCCTGCCGCCGATCGGCGGCATCACCGTGTACATCTTCGGCGACCCGGGCGCCATTTCCGACCCCGCGCGCAAGGTTGCCTGCCGCGTGCACGACGAGTGCAACGGCTCCGATGTGTTCGGGTCCGACATCTGCACCTGCCGGCCGTACCTGGCGCACGGCATCGAGGTGTGCATCGAGACCGCACAGACGGGCGGATGCGGTCTTGTCGTCTACAACCGCAAGGAAGGACGGGCGCTCGGGGAGGTGACCAAGTTTCTCGTCTACAACGCCCGCAAGCGCCAACCGGGCGGCGACCGGGCCGAGACCTACTTCGAGCGCACCGAGTGCGTGGCGGGGGTCGAGGACATGCGGTTTCAGGAGCTGATGCCCGACGTGCTGCACTGGCTCGGCGTGACCCGCATCGACCGCTTCGTGTCGATGAGCAACATGAAGCATGATGCGCTCGTACGCCAGGGGCTGGAGGTCGTGGAGCGGGTCGCCATCCCCGACGAGCTGATTCCGGACGATGCGAGCGTCGAGATGGACGCCAAGAAGGCCGCCGGATACTTCAGCGAACGCCCGGTAGTCGCCGAGGAGCTGAAACAGCCGAAGGGCCGGGGGCTCGATGATTAGCAGCCGGGTCGGCTGCGATCCGGATCTCGGACCGGCGAGCGATGGGGCCTGATCCCGCTATCGACACCCTCCTCGGCCCCGCGGCGGTGCGCGAACGCTGTCACGAGATACTCGGCGCCGGCGAGCGCGGCGCCCTTGCGCATTTCACCCTCGACCCGGACCGGCTTCCCGATGCCGCCGACTACGTCGCCGACGAGGTGCGGCGCAACTACCCGTCGCTCGACATCCCGTTCCACAGCCGATGGCGACACTTCGAGGTCGGCGGTGTCGATCGGGTCGCACCGCTGCTCGCCGGCGTCGACGACGAAGCCGAGCGGGCGCGCATCCGGTTCGACCTCGCGGTCACGAGCGTGCTCCTCGATGCGGGGGCGGGAGCTGCGTGGCGATGGCGGGAGCCCGACACGGGATTGAATCTCGCGCGGTCCGAGGGCCTCGGCGTCGCGAGCCTGCACCTGTTCGCGGCGGGGGCGCTCTCCTCCGAGACCGCAAAGCCGCTTCGCGCCGACGCCGACGGGCTGTCGCGCCTGACCACGCAAGCGGTTGCGCGGGCATTCCAGGTCGATGATGCGAACCCGCTCGCCGGGCTCGACGGCCGGGTCGCATTGCTGCATGCGTTGGGCGACGCGCTCCGGGCGCGCCCCGACTGGTTCGGACCCGCTCCGGCGCGGCCCGGCCACCTGTTCGACGTCCTGACCGCGGGCCGCGGTTCCTTGCCTCTCGCGGATGTGCTGCACGTCGTGCTCCACGGTCTCGGCGCAATCTGGCCTGGCCGCATCGCCGTCGAAGGCGTCAATCTCGGCGACGTGTGGCGCCACTCCGCCCTGGTGCGCGACGATGCCACCCACGGGCTCGTGCCGTTTCACAAGCTCTCGCAGTGGCTGACGTATTCGCTCGTGGAGCCGATGCTCGAAGCCGGGGTGGAGGTCACGGACATCGACGCTCTCACCGGTCTCGCGGAATACCGCAACGGAGGACTGTTCATCGATCTCGGCGTTCTTGCCCTGCGAGACCCCGGGGCAGCGGCATCGCTGCCCACCGTCGGTTCGGAGTTGGTCGTCGAATGGCGTGCGCTCACCGTCGCGCTGCTCGATCGTCTCGCGCCCCTGGTGTGGGAACGACTCGGGCTCGCGGGCGAACCGCCGCCGCTGGTCAAGATGCTCGAGGGCGGTTCCTGGAGCGCCGGCCGCCGCATCGCCGCCGAACGCCGCGCGGGCGGCGGACCGCCCATCGAGGTCGCAAGCGACGGCACGGTATTCTGAGGCGTATCATGCGGGCGATGCAGGCACCGCACCCAGGGGCACCCGGCCCCCCGGGCATCGCCCCCACTGATTCCCGGCCACCATCCATGGAGTGACCTGAGATGTCCGACGTCACGGTCATCGATCACCCTCTCGTTCAACACAAGCTGTCCATCATGCGCCGCCGGGACACCCCGACCGCGAAGTTCCGACAGCTTCTGAACGAGATTTCACTGCTGCTCGGATACGAGGTGACGCGCGATCTCGCCATCGAGACACGCACCATCAGCACGCCACTCACGGAGATGCCGGCGCCGTTCCTCTCCGGGAAGAAACTCGCGCTGATCTCCATCCTGCGCGCCGGCAACGGCCTCCTCGAAGGGATGCTCGATCTGGTGCCCTCGGCCCGCGTCGGCCACATCGGGCTCTATCGCGATCCGGAGACCCTCGTGGCGGTGGAGTACTACTTCAAGGTACCGGACGACCTTGAGGACCGCCCGGTCATCATGCTCGATCCGATGCTCGCGACCGCGAATTCCGCCATCGCGGCGGTGACCCGGATCAAGGAGGCGGGCGCGAAAGACATCAAGATGGTCTGTCTGCTCGCCTCCCCGGAGGGGGTCGAAGCATTCCGCCAGGCGCATCCGGATGTCCCCGTCTACACCGCCGCCATCGATTTGCGCCTCGACGATCACGGCTACATCGTGCCCGGGCTCGGCGATGCGGGGGACCGTCTCTACGGAACGAAGTAGGGAGCGGATTGCGCGGCGCGGCCGGCGGCCGCGCCCGGAGCGCGCCGCCCGCCTCAACCGTTGCCCGCGATGTCCTCGTACCAGAGGTCCGGGCGCTCCTCGATGAACCGGGTCATGAGCGCGGCGCCGGAGGTTACCGGGCGGGGGTTGTCGCGGGATCGTCCAGAAACTCGCGAATCGCAGGCCAGTATCCGGAATGGGTATGGATGTCGTTGTGATCCGCCTCCGGAACGAGCACCCACTGCTTCGAGCCGGCCCACGCATCGTGCAAACGCCGCGAGTATTCGGGTGGGATGAGTCCGTCACGCTCACCCGCGATCACCAGCAGCGACGCCTCGATGTCCGCAGCGTGCGCCAGGGAGTCGAAGGGGTGCTTCAGCAGCAGCGATACCGGGAAGATCGGGTACTGCTTGCGGGCGATGCTGCGCAGGCTGTCGAAAGGGGAAACGAGCACCACCGCCCGCACCGGCCGGTGCGCGGCAAGCTGAACTGCAACCCCGCTGCCGAGACTGCGCCCGAAGACCACGATGCGATCCGGCGCGATGCCCCTGCGCTTCGCCAGCCAGTCGTGGATGGCGAGCGCGTCCGCGGTGAGCGCCTCTTCGCTCGGACGCCCCTCGCTCAGCCCGAAGCCCCGATAGTTGACGGCCGCGAACGACCACGGTTCGAGCATCGGCGCATCATGCATCTGTCCGGACACCTCCTCCGCGTTGCCGCCGAAGTAGATCACCAGACCTCGCGGCTGCTTCTCGCGCGCGGGGTGTCGGAGCCAGCCGTGCAGCCTGGTGCCGTCGTACGCCGTGATGCGGATCTCGGTCGTGTCCGGCAGGAGGCCGACCGTATGCCGATCGCCGTCCGCGAGCGGCGGGGCCGGAAAGATGAGCTGCTCCTGAAGCAGGTAGAGCACTGCGCACAGCGCGACGTATGTCACAAGCCCGATGCACAGCAGCAGCAACGTGCCCTTCATCATCGCCACGCGGCAATTCCGGCCCGGGAGAGGATGCCCATGTTCGAATTCTCGTCTCGACGTGTCACGCGCGCGGCCGCGCCATGGCGCTGATGGTGACCGTAGCGCACTCATGTCGCAACGCTCCAGTGCCCCACCGCACCGATGGAGCCGGCAAAATCCGTCGAGCCGGGAGCGAGAGACGCCCGGAGCCGTGAATCGGTGATTTCCGGGGTCGAACAGGGTTCGTGATGTAGTATCGAGGGCGAACGTCAGCCACCGAACTCCCATTCACGCGCATCCGGAAGACTGCCCATGCAACCGTTCGACCTGGTCATTCGCGGCGGCACCGTGGTCACCGCCGCCGACACCTTCGCCGCCGATGTCGGAATCCGTGATGGGCGGGTCGCGGCGCTGGCGCTGGACCTCGGCGAAGGCCGGGAAGAGATCGACGCCACCGGCAGACTCGTGCTGCCGGGCGGAATCGACAGCCACTGCCATATCGAGCAACAGTCGGCCAACGGGCTCCTCTGCGCGGACGACTTCCATTCCGGCTCGGTCTCGGCCGCATTCGGGGGCACCACCACCATCATCCCCTTCGCGGCCCAGCACCGGGGTCAGTCGTTGCGTGAGGTGGTCGAGAGCTACCACGCCTGCGCGGACCCCAAGGCGGTCGTGGATTATGCCTTCCATCTCATCATCTCCGACCCCACCGCGCAGGTGCTCGGTCAGGAGCTTCCCGCTCTCATCGAGGATGGCTACACCTCGTTCAAGGTGTACATGACCTACGACCTGCTCCAGCTCAACGATTACCAGATGCTCGACGTGCTCTCGCTCGCGCGGCGCGAGGACGCGATGACCATGGTGCACGCCGAGAACCACGACATGATCCGATGGCTCACCGACCGCCTCCTCGCCGGCGGTCACCGGGCGCCGAAGTACCACGCGGTCAGTCACGCGCGCGTGGCGGAGAGCGAGGCGACGAGCCGGGCCATCGACCTTGCGCGGCTGGTCGATGTACCGATGCTCATCGTCCACGTCTCCGCGGCCGAGGCGATCGACGCCATCCGCCGGGCGCAGGATCTCGGGCTGCGAATCTATGGCGAGACCTGCCCGCAGTACCTGTTCCTGACCGCCGCCGACCTCGATCGCGACGGCATGGAAGGGGCGAAGTTCTGCTGCAGCCCACCCCCGCGCGACGCCGCGAACCAGGAGCATGTGTGGCGCGGACTCACGAACGGCACGTTCCAGGTGTTCTCCTCCGACCATGCGCCGTACCGCTTCGACGCCAGCGGCAAGCTCGCGGGCGGTCCCGACGCCTCGTTCAGGCAGATCGCCAACGGGGTGCCGGGCATCGAGCTGCGCCTGCCGCTGCTCTTCTCCGAGGGGGTCGGCGGCGGCCGAATCGACCTCAACCGCTTCGTGGCCCTGGCCTCCACCAACGCGGCGCGTCTCTACGGCCTGTATCCGCGCAAGGGCACCATCGCCATCGGCTCCGACGCGGACCTCGCCATCTGGGACCCGGACCACGAGGTCACGGTCACCTGGGACGCCCTGCACGACAACGTCGGATACACCCCCTACGAGGGCCGGCGCATCAGGGGATGGCCGATGACCGTGCTGTCCCGCGGTCGCCGGGTGGTGGACGGCGGCGAGCTTCTCGTCGAGCGCGGGAGCGGCGAGTTCCTGCGCTGCGCACGCCCCGAGACCGCACGACCCCTCGGCCGCCGGGTGCCGGAGATGGACCCGGCGACGAACTTCGGAGCGGCGATCTGAAGCCCGGAGGCATCCCCGTGCCTGCCGCCGGTCCGGTGATCCCGGGCGGCGCCCCCGGCCCGCATTCCTCGACCGTTTCAGCCCGGAAATGTCACCGATTCGCGAAGTGAGGGGGCGGAGATGGCTGGTTTCGCAAGGCGAACGCGAATCAGGGCGCGCAGGCGTACCCGTAGGTACGTCGAGCACCCTGACCGCCTCCATGTCACATTCAACGCGGCGAAAGCAGTCAGATCCGTGCCCGCAGCCGGGAGGCGGTGAAATTTCCGGGTTAGGCGAGGATTCGAGATCCGCTCGAACCCGGGTGGCTCCGGGTCGAGGGCCCGTGAGAAGTGCGGGCCAGGCCAGGTAGCGGGCCGCGAGGTGATGCGGACAAGGACGGGGTCGGCGGCCGGATGGGCGATAGTCCCCGCTACCCCGGTGCCTCGTCGAAGCGCGGCAGATCGCCGGTGATCTCGTGCCAGGTCGCCTTCGACGCGACGAAGATGTGATTGTCGGCACCGCGCGACGGGTCGTCGTCCAGCGAGCCGAAGGGGATGACCGCGATGCCGCGCTCGGGGTCGCGCCGCGGCATTCCCGAGCCGCAGGTGGGGCAGAACACCTGACTGAAGTAGCGGGCTTGCGCAGGCCGGTAGGTCCGCAGGGTGTCCTCGCCGCAGGTGTAGCGCACATCCTCCATGGCGGTGAATCCGTTGGTGGTGTGCGCCGCCGCGCGCGCCTTGCGACAACGCGAGCAGTGGCAATTGTGGACCCTTCGGATCGGCCCGGTCACTTCGTAGGCGGTGCTTGCGCAGAGGCAGCTTCCGCGCAGCACGCCGTCGGTGGAGGGGGGCGGGTCCGGGTGGTCGACCTGCGGTTCGCCGCCGCTCTCGAGGGTGTCGTGCTGCGGCAGCGCATCGGTAATCGGATGCCACGGGGCCTTCCACTTCACGTAGATGTGCCCGCCCGCGCGCAGGCCCGGATCATCGTCGAGCGTCCCCGCCGGGATATCGATCTCGCCGGCGGACGCCGAATGAGGGACCACCGAGCCGCAGCACGAACAGAAGGCGCGGACGATTCCGGGCGAGGACCCGTACCGGGTGATGACCTCCTCCCCCCGCTCGAAGCGGAAGTGCGCGTCGTTCCCGATCGCGTAGGTCGCGAACGGCGCACCGTGGGCCTTGCGGCACATCCGGCAGTGACAGTGGGTCATCCGGTCGAATGCGCCATCGAACGACCAGCGCACGGTGCCGCACAGACAACTTCCACGGATCATCACGGCGTCCCCCGTATCGGCAATCCCCGAGTGGCTCGACTGCTCACCGCCGCTGGAGCACCCGGGCCGGCCAATAATCCATCAATTCAACGGTGTTGGTGCACGAGGAGGACGGCGCGCCACCCCGAGGCAATCAAGTCACCACGGGCATTCACGCGCGCCCGTCCCAGGCCAGGAAGTTGGAGAGCAGCGCGAGACCGGCGCGCTGGCTCTTCTCCGGATGGAACTGCACCGCGAAGAGCCGCTCGCCGGCGACGGCGGCCGTGAACTCCGGGCCGTACTCACTCGTGCCGGCGACGACTCCGGCATCGCCGGGACAGACGTGGTAGCTGTGCACGAAGTAGAAGCGCTCGGCGTCGTCGATGCCGCGCCACAGCGGGTGCTCCATCCGCTGGCGTACCCGATTCCACCCCATGTGCGGAACCTTGAGACGCCGCCCCTGCGCGTCGATCGCGTCCGCGGGGAAGCGGATCGCGCCGCCGGTGAGCCACCCGAGCCCCGGGGTGTCCGGGTCCTCGTCGCTCGTCTCGAACAACACTTGCAGGCCCATGCAGATTCCGAGTACCGGCTTCGCCCCGAGACACGCCCGCATCGGGCCCAGAAGCCCGTGGGCGCCGAGTTCGGCCATGCAGTCGCGCATCGCGCCCTGGCCCGGGAACACGACCCGGTTCGCGTTCTCGATCTCGCGGGCATCGTCCGTCACCCGAACGTCGGCACGCCCCATCGCCACATGCTCGACCGCCCTGGACACCGAGCGCAGGTTGCCCATGCCGTAGTCGACCACGGCGATGGTCTCCGCGTTCACGCCGCTGACCCGGAAATTTCACCGAGGCGCGAAGCGAGGGCGCGGAGATGGTCAGGCCTCGGCGCCCCCCTGGCCGTGTTCAACGCAGCGAAAGCAGTCGGATCCGTGCCCGCAGCCGTGAATCGGTGAAATTTCCGTTCTGACCCCGCCTCGCTTCGACCACGCATCGAACCGAGGGCGCGGTCACCACACGGGACCCATCGGCCGCCCCGGCCGCCCGCAGAAGGCGAACTTCCCGCAATCACAGCATGCCCTTGGTCGATGGGACGGTCGCGCCCATCCGGGCATCGGGCGCCGCCGCCATCCGGAGCGCACGGCCGAACGCCTTGAAGACCGTCTCGGCAATGTGGTGGGCATTGACGCCCTGCAGCAAATCGATGTGCACGGTGGCCGCCGCCGCGTTGGCGAACCCCTGGAAGAATTCGCGAAGGAGGTCCGCGTCGAAGGCGCCGATCCGGGCGCGCGGAAACTCACCCGGTAGAACAACCCGGGTCGCCCGGAGAAGTCGATGACGACGCGGGAGAGCGCCTCGTCGAGCGGCACGTACGCGTGTCCGTAGCGGGCGATGCCGCGCTTGTCGCCGAGCGCTTTCGCGACGGCCTGCCCGAGCACGATGCCCGTGTCCTCGACGGTATGGTGATCGTCGACCGCGAGGTCGCCCTCGGCGCGCACGTCAAGGTCGATCACCCCGTGCCGGGCGACCTGTTCCAGCATGTGCTCGAAGAAGGGAATGCCAATGGCGAGATGCGCAGCGCCGGTGCCGTCGAGCCCGACGTTAACCGCGATGCGGGTCTCGCGCGTATTGCGCTCGATGGTGGCGGTGCGGGAGGTCACGAGGGGGCGGGTCCGTACCAGGCATGGGCAGGTCGCATAGCATAGCGAGCACCACAGCGTGTATAAACCGATTGCGACGCCAGCCCGGAAATGTCACCGATTCGCGAAGCGAGGGTGCGGAGATGGTCAGGCCCCGGCTCGCTGCGCAAGCCTTGTTGGTTTCGCAAGGCGAACGCGAGTCAGGGCGCGCAGGCGTGCTTGACAGTACGTCGAGCATCCCCAGCCACCCCCATGTCGCGTTCAACGCAGCGAAAGCACTCAGATCCGGGCCCGCAGCCGGGGATCGGTGACATTTCCGGGCCAGACTGTCATGGCGTGAATCGCGCACTGAGGATATCGACCCCATGCATCCCTCCATCCCCCGCGTCCTCCGCGCCATGCTCCTCGCGCTGCCGATCGTCCTGGCCGGATGCGCCAGAACGAACACGGCACCGGTCGACGAAAACACGATCGAGATCACCGTGCACGTACCCGCGATCTGCGGCGCAAGGGACGCCGAGCGCCTCGCACTCCGCCACGCCGCGGTGGAGACCATCCGCCGCGGCTTCGACGACTACATCGTGATCGGCACGGTCGGGGGCGACCATGCGATCCACACCGGGCCCGCCACTGCGCGCACGATGCTGGACGGAGACCGCGAGAGAACGCTCTTCTCGGACGAAGCCCCCCTGCTTGGACACCATCGGCTACTGGCGGTCCGAATGTTCCGGACCGGCGAGAGCGCCGGCGCCGCGCTCGTGTCCGCCCGGGCGGTGCTGGGCGACGAGTGGGAAGCAATCGCGGCGAAGGGCGCGTCGAACACCTGCTTCGGTATCGGCGGCTGACCCGGGCCGGGGCCGGCGACATCCCGACCGGCAAGCACGAGGCGCCGGCCGGCCGCGGATAAAGCACGCTGCCTTGCCGACGACAGGGTCGTCGCCTTACCTGATCGCGGACGTTTGTGGCATGGTGCGGGCGAGGTGAGCCGGCGATTCCGACGCACCTCCGCCCTTCCCGTATCGAGTCACGCTGAGGAGAGAACCGCATGGCAGCGAAGCAGAAGAAGGTGATCATCACGTGTGCAGCGACCGGCTCGATCCACACCCCCACCATGTCCCCACACCTGCCGTTGACGCCCTCGGAGGTCGCGGAGCAGTCGATCGAGGCGGCGGAAGCGGGCGCCGCCATCATCCACCTCCACGCGCGCAACCCCGAGGACGGCAGCCCGACGCCGAGCCCCGACGTATTCATGGAGTTCCTGCCCCGCATCAAGCAGAGCTGCAGTTCGGTCATCAACATCACCACCGGCGGCGGGCACGGGATGACGCTGGAAGAACGGCTCGCGGGCGCGATGCGGACGAAGCCGGAGATGAGCTCACTCAACATGGGCTCGATGAACTTCGGGCTCTACCCGATGCTCGACCGCTACCCCGAGTTCAAATATCAATGGGAGCGCAGGCATCTGGAGAACAGCCGCGACTTCATCTTCCGCAACACCTTCAAGGACATCGAGCACATCCTGCGCGATCTGGGGGAGGCGCACGGCACCCGCTTCGAGTTCGAGTGCTATGACGTGGGGCACCTCTACAACCTCGCCCACTTCCTCGACCGCGGACTGGTTCGGCCGCCGCTGTTCGTGCAGACCATCTTCGGCATCCTTGGCGGCATCGGCGCGGACCAGGAAAATCTCGTGCACATGAAGCGGATCGCGGACAAGCTCTTCGGCGAGGATTACTACTGGAGCGTGCTCGCGGCCGGGCGTCACCAGCTCGGGTTCGTGACCATGAGCGCAATCATGGGCGGCAACATCCGTGTCGGCCTCGAAGACAGCCTGTATGCGGGCAAGGGCCGCCTCGCGAAGTCGAACGCGGAGCAGGTCCGCATCGTGCGTTCCATCGTCGAGAACCTCTCTCTGGAGGTCGCGACCGCGGACGAAGCGCGCGAGATGCTCGCGCTCAAGGGAGGCGATGCGGTCGGGTTCTGAGCCGGGATTCGCTTGTCGGTGCACAACCGATGAAACACCGAAGCTCCTCGTCGCGCTCGATGCACCCGCAAATTCCGGGTCAACCCCCGCCCGCCGCCTGCGCGTTGGAGACGAATCCGGCGGCCGTGCGCAGGGTCCGCCCGACAGTGCGGACCTGGTTGAAGAGATCTTCGTCGAACCAGGCCCGCAGCATCGGGGGCATCGCGCGCTCGCGCTCGGTGTCGATCGCGACGGTCACGGTCATGCCCGCCCGCAGGGGAGCGACGTTCTCGGTCTGCTCGACATCGAGCCGCACCGGGATGCGCTGCACGACCTTGACCCAATTGCCCGTCGCGTTCTGCGGCGGGAGCACGGAGAATTCCGCCCCGGTGGCGGGCGCAATGGCGCTGACCGTCGCCGACCACTCGGTGTCGGGGTAGGCATCGACGGTCATCGAGGCCGACTGCCCTTCCAGCACGTGGGTGAGCTGCGTCTCCTTGAGGTTGGCCTCGACCCAGACCTTTCCGTTCTCGATGATGGTAAAGACCGCATGACCCTCCTCCACGTACTCGCCCGCCTGCAACTTCATGTTGCTGATGGTCCCGCTGATCGGCGCCTCGACCCAGGTGTCGGCGAGCGCCATTGCGGCCGCGTCGCGTTCGGTGCGCGCCCGCAGAAAGCGCGGATGCGCGTCGGCTTCGATGTCCGGGTCACCCGCGAGACTCTGCCGTACGCCCTGAACCCGCTGGCGCAGCACCCGCACCTGTCGTTTGGCGAACAGGAGATCATGCGCGGCCACATCGTAGGCCTGCTCGCTCGCCAGCCTGCGCTCCTTCAGCGTTTGCTGCCGTGCAAGCTGCCGGGTGAGGAACGTGACCCGCTCCTCCTCCGCCGCCACCGCGGCCATTGCTTCGTGGTAGTCGGCGCGCAACTCCTCGACCTGTGTGCGTACCAGCTCCAGTTCCGCTTCGGCGCGCTCGAGCGCGATCTTGAACGGCCGCTGGTCGAGCCGGAACAGGACCTGCCCCTCGCGCACCGGGGCGTGGTCGTCGACCCCGACCCACGCGACCCGTCCGGACACGTCGGCGCTGACCGTAATAACGTTCGACTTGATGTAGGCGTTCTCGGTGGTGACATACCGGCCGCTTTCAGCGTAGATGTAGACGCCGACGGCAACCGCGGCGAGCGGCACCACCACCAGCAGCACCGTGCGCAGCGCGAGACGGCCGATCCTTCTCGCGATTCGCGGGGCGACGTTCATGTCTTGCGCCGTTGCTTCGGGGATGGTGAGGGGGATGGCGGGGTCGATGGTAGAGTCGGTGGCGAGGCCGGCGCCTCGGTCGGTCCCTGGCCGTTCAGCGCCACGAGATTCGACTTGATGGCGAGCAGCATGTCGACGAACGATTCCTGTTCACCAGGCGCCAGACCGGACATCGCATCCTGGCGCAGGCCCGCAGCGAGCGCGCGCATCTCGCGCATCACCGGGCCGACCTCGTCGGTCAACCGAATCCGTTTCGCGCGCCGGTCCTGGCGGCAGGGCTCGCGGCGCACCCAGCCGTTCGCCTCCAGCCGATCGAGGAGCCGCCCGAGCGACGCCCGCTCGATGTCGAGCGCCTCCGCCAGCTCGCTCTGCGTGAGGCCGTCGTTGCGATAGAGGTTGGTGATGACCCACCACTGGGATCGGGTGAGCCCGAGCCGCTTGACCCGCCGGTCGTAACTGGTGCGCATCAACCTCGCGATGTCGTGCACCAGGAAGCCGAAGTTGCGCTCGACATTTTCCCGTTCCATGGGAACAAATTTAGTTGTTTGGCTGACAATATGCAAACATAATGTATGTCATGCGACAATCATCGGTAGGAGCAAAGGGATGAATGCAATCGACTTGAAGGGGCGCAACGCCATCGTGACCGGCGGTGCGCAGGGCATCGGGCGGGCCATCGCCGAGCGGCTGCTCGCATCCGGGGCGGCAGTCGCGCTCTGGGATCGGGACGCGGAGTTGCTGGCCGGAACCACCAGGCAGCTCACAGGCCGGGGCGAGGTGAGCACCACGGCGGTGGACGTGACGGACGCCGAGGGCGTCGCCGGCGCCCTTGCCGCCACCACCGAACGGCACGGCGGCATCGACATCATGGTCAACAACGCGGGCATCGCGGGGCCGACGGTGCCGTCGTGGGAGTATCCCATCGACCAATGGCGCGCCGTCGTCGACGTGGACCTGAACGGGGTCTACTACTGCTGCCGGGCCGCGCTGCCGCACATGATCGAGCGCGACTACGGGCGCATCGTGAACGTCGCGTCCATCGCCGGGAAGGAGGGCAACCCGAACGCGGCCGCGTACAGCGCCGCCAAGGCGGGGGTCATCGCGCTCACGAAGTCGCTCGCGAAGGAGACCGCGGACCGGAACGTCGCGGTGAACTGCATCACCCCCGCCGCGGCGAAGACCCGGATCTTCGACCAGATCAGCCAGACCCACATCGACTACATGCTCTCGAAGATCCCGCGCGGCCGGTTCCTCGCCGTCGAAGAAGCCGCCGCCATGGTCGCGTGGATGGTTTCGGAGGAGAACTCGTTCACCACCGGCGCGGTGTTCGATCTGAGCGGCGGGCGGGCGACGTACTGAACCTTCTCGCGCGCCTACAAACGATCGAGCTTCAGGACTACAGGGCAAGGGACTGACGCCGCATGTCGGAGGCTTCCTCTCGGCTGACGCCGGGAATACGATAGCCGCATGACTCGCTCGGCCCCCATACCCTTCGATACGCATCGGTTCGTCACGCGCCTCACCGACGAGGGCATGCCGACCGGTCAGGCCGAAGTGCTCGCCGATGAGCAGATCTCGCTGCTCAACTCCAACCTCGCCACCAAGCAGGATTTCGCCAACTTCGCCACCAGGCGGGATCTGGCCGACTTCGCTACCAAGAAGGATCTGGCCCGCTTCGCCACCAAGCAGGACTTGACTCGCTTCGCCACGAAGGAGGACTTGGCCGACTTCGCTACCAAGAAGGATCTGGCCCGCTTCGCCACCAAGGAGGACTTGGCCAACTTCGCCACCAAGCAGGACTTGACTCGCTTCGCCACGAAGGAGGACTTGGCCGACTTCGCTACCAAGAAGGATCTGGCCCGCTTCGCCACCAAGGAGGACTTGACTCGCTTCGCCACGAAGGAAGACTTGGCGCGCTTCGCCACGAAGGAAGACCTCGCCGGACTGGAACGACGGGTCAACGTCGTGGCAGAGGATGTCGCCGTCCTCAAGTCCGACGTTCGCACGCTAAAATGGATCGTCACCGGCGTCGGCTTCGGAATGCTGACCGTGCTGCTGGGGGTATCATCGCTGGTGCTGAAGATTTTCCAGACCGCTTGACCGACCGCCTGGCTCGCCGAAACGGCGGCCGTCGGCGCACACCACTCTCGGGAGAGATCAAAGTGAAGGTTCTTGTCACCGGCGGGACCGGCTTTCTCGGCCGCCGCCTCGTGTCGGCGTTGCTCCGGCGCGGCGAGATCCGCGGGGCCGACGGCGCCGAACACGAGATCGAGCGCATCGTCGTCAGCGATATCGGACCCGGGGTCGCGCCGCTCCCCGACGACCCGCGCATCGACCTGCGGCTCGGCGATTTCAGCGAGCCGGGGGCGGTGGAGTCTCTCGTCGAGGCCGGCACCGGCGCTATCTTCCACCTCGCCGCGGTCGTCAGCGGCGAAGCCGAGCAGAACTTCGAACTCGGCATGCGCATCAACTTCCACACCTCGGTGCGATTGCTGGAGGCCATCCGTGCCCGCGGTCACTGCCCGCGGCTCGTGTTCACCAGCAGCGTCGCCGCGTACGGCGGCGACATGCCGGAGGTCATCGAGGATTCGACGATCCTCACCCCCCAGACCTCGTACGGATCGCAGAAGGCGGCAGTCGAGCTCCTGCTTGGCGACTACAGCCGCAAGGGGTTTGTCGACGGTCGCGCGCTGCGCCTGCCGACGGTGGTGGTACGCCCCGGCAAGGCGAACGCGGCTGCCTCCTCCTTCGCGAGCGCGATCATCCGCGAGCCGCTGGAAGGCCGCGCGTACACCTGTCCGGTTGCGGAGGAGACCGGGGTATGGCTCCTCTCGCCGCGGCGCGTCATCGAGAGCTTCGTCCATGCCGCCACCCTCCCGCCGGAGGCGTTCGGCGTGAACCGGGCGCTGGCGTTGCCCGGGATGACGGTCACGGTCAGGGAGATGGTCGCGGGACTGCGCGCGGTGGCGGGAGACCGCGTCGCCGAACGGCTCGGCTTCGAGCGCGACCCGTTCATCGAGCAAATCGTCTACGGCTGGGCGACGAAGTTCCGGCCCGAGCGCGCGCTGGCGCTTGGCTTCGCACCGGACGAGGACTTCCGATCCGTCGTCGAAGCCTTCGTCGAGGACGACCTGGGCGGAAGGTACGTCGAGTGAGCGCGGCGGGGCAGGGACGGCTCGCCGGCAAGCGCGCGCTGGTGACGGCGGCGGCGCAGGGCATCGGGGAGGCGATCGCGCGCGCCTTCGCCGACGCCGGAGCACAGGTGCTCGCCACCGATGTGAACGGGGAGACGCTGTCGGCCCTCGATTCGGTGGACGGCGTCGAGACCCGCGTGGTCGACGTGCTCAACCCGGGCGCCGTGACCGCATGCGTCGAGGCGGCGGGGCCGTTCGATGTACTGGCGAGCTGTGCGGGATTCGTGCACCACGGCACCATCCTCGACTGCGACGAGGACGCATGGGACTTCTCGTTCGGCCTCAACGTGAAGGCGACCTACCGGGTGGTGCGCGCGGTGCTGCCAGGGATGATCGGATGCGGTGGCGGGTCGATCGTGTGCATCGCTTCGGTGGCGTCGAGTGTGAAGGGGGTGCCGGTGCGCTGTGCGTACGGCGCTTCCAAGGCGGCGGTCATCGGCCTTGCCAAGTCGGTCGCCGCCGACTTCATCGCGCAGAGGGTGCGCTGCAACGCCATCTGTCCCGGCACGGTGCAATCGCCCTCGCTCGATGAGCGGATCGCGGCCAGGGGCGGTGGCCCCGAGGTTCGGCAGGCGTTCGTCGATCGCCAGCCGATGGGGCGCTTGGGCACCACGGACGAAATGGCAGCACTCGCCCTGCATCTCGCAAGCGACGAGTCCGCGTTCACCACCGGCCAGACGTTCGTCGCCGACGGCGGCATGACCCTTTAGCCATCCCGGGGCCCGCAAACGGGCCGACAGCACGTCCCCGCGGGCCCGGACCCACCACCACACACCCACGAGAGAGTATTTCATGAAGCTTGTCAGATACGGTCAGCCGGGCGCCGAGAAGCCCGGTCTCATGGATGCCGGCGGCACCGTACGCGATCTGTCCGGACACGTCGGCGACATCGACGGCTCGACGCTCTCGCCCCGGGGCCTGGCGGGTCTCGATGCCATCGACCCCGCGTCGCTGCCGGCGGTCGAAGCCGGGACCCGGCTCGGCTGCCCGGTGGCGAACGTGGGCAAGCTGCTGTGCGTCGGGCTCAACTACACCGATCACGCCGAAGAGACCGGTCAGCCCATTCCGCACGAGCCGGTCCTGTTCATGAAGGCGACCACCGCCATCTGCGGGCCGAACGACAAGGTGGTGCTGCCGCGGGATTCCGTGAAGAGCGACTGGGAGGTCGAGTTGGGGATCGTCATCGGGTCGCGCGCAAGCTACGTCGAAGAGGACGACGCCCTCGACCACGTGGCCGGGTACTGCCTGGTCAACGATGTCTCCGAGCGCCGGTTCCAGCTCGAGGGCACCGGCCAGTGGGTGAAGGGCAAGAGTGCCGACACCTTCGCGCCCATCGGCCCCTGGGTCGCGACCAGAGACGAGATCCCCGACCCCGGCACGCTTGACATGTGGCTCGAGGTGGATGGACACCGCTACCAGAACGGCAACACCCGCACCATGATTTTCGCAGTGAAGACGATCGTGAGCTACGTGAGCCGTCACATGACCCTGATGCCGGGCGACATCATCCCCACCGGAACCCCCCCCGGCGTGGGCGCCGGCCAGAAACCGCAGGTGTTCCTCAAGCCCGGCAACGTCATGCGACTCGGCATCACCGGCCTCGGTGAGCAGCGCCAGGAGGTTGTGGCGTATCCGGGTTGACGGACGACCGGCAGCCTCCAGGGCCCTGAAGCACGCCGATGCGGCTTGAAGCATCCGTGACGGCGTCGCTCCCGCGAAGGCGGGAACCCACGAAGGCCAGAATGATGGCAGGGGAACTTCCACACGAGCGGGAATCCACGGGTATCGGTGCCGGCCGCGCCGGGCCCGGGGGTTCGTCACCCGGAGACCAGCAATGACTTCGAAGAAAAACGCCCGCCGCAGCGCCGAGTGGTTCGGCAAGGACGGCAAGGACGGCTTCCACCACCGGAGCTGGATGAAGAACCAGGGCCTGCCCCACCACCTGTTCGACGGCCGCCCGGTGATCGGCATCTGCAACACCTGGTCGGAGCTCACCCCGTGCAATGCCCACTTCCGGGGGCTGGCCGAGCGGGTCAAGCGCGGCGTGTACGAGATGGGCGGCTTCCCACTCGAATTCCCGGTGATGTCCCTCGGCGAGACGCTGATGCGGCCGTCGACGATGCTCTACCGCAACCTCGTGAGCATGGACGTCGAGGAGTCCATCCGCGCCAACCCGCTCGACGGCGTGGTGCTGCTCGTCGGCTGCGACAAGACCACGCCGGCGCTGCTCATGGGTGCGGCGAGCTGCGACCTGCCGACCATCGTGGTCTCCGGCGGCCCGATGCTCAACGGACGCTTCCGCGCGGAGCAGATCGGCTCCGGAACCCATGTGTGGAAGTTCGAGGACATGGTGCGCGCCGGCGACATGTCGATGCGCGAATTCATGGACGCCGAGGCGTGCATGTCCCGCTCGGTCGGCCACTGCATGACGATGGGCACCGCGTCGACGATGGCGAGCATGTCGGAGTCGCTCGGCATCGCGCTGCCGACCAACGCCGCCATCCCCGCCGCCGACTCGCGCCGCAACGTGCTCGCCCACCTGGCGGGCCGGCGGATCGTGGAGATGGTGGAGGAGGATCTCGTCATGTCGAAGATCCTCACCCGCGAGGCGTTCGAGAACGCGGTACGCACCAACGGCGCCATCGGTGGCTCCACCAACGCGGTGGTGCATCTGCTGGCGGTGGCGGGGCGCCTCGGGGTGGACCTCTCCCTCGACGACTGGGACACGCTGGGGCGGGACGTGCCGTGCATCGTGAACCTCATGCCGTCCGGCAAATACCTGATGGAGGATTTCTACTACGCCGGCGGGCTGCCCGCCGTGCACCGCGAACTCGGCGAAGCCGGATTTCTCTACAAGGATGCACTCACCGCGAACGGCTGCACCCTGTGGGAGAACGTCAAGGACGCGGAGTGCTGGAATCGGGACGTGATCTTCCCCCTGTCCGAGCCGTTCAAGGCGCGGGGCGGCATCGCGGTGCTGCGTGGAAACCTCGCCCCGCAGGGCGCGATCCTGAAACCGTCGGCGGCCACCGAAACCCTCATGCGTCACCGCGGAAAGGCGGTGGTCTTCGAGGACATCGACGACTACAAGGCTCGCATCGACGACCCGAACCTCACCGTGGACGAAACCTGCGTGCTGGTGCTCAAGGGCTGCGGGCCGAAGGGGTATCCGGGCTTCCCGGAGACCGGCAACATGGGACTGCCCGCGAAGCTGCTGAAGCAAGGCGTCTCCGACATGGTGCGGATCTCCGATGCGCGCATGTCCGGCACCGCGTTCGGCACCGTGGTGCTGCACACCGCCCCGGAGGCCGCCGCCGGCGGCCCCCTCGCCCTGGTGCGCGATGGCGACGAGATCGAGCTCGACGTCCCCGCCCGCCGGCTCGTTCTGCACGTGTCGGACGAAGAGCTGGAGAAACGCCGCGCCGAGTGGCAGCCGCCGAAGCCCCATTCCGAACGCGGCTACCTGAAGCTCTACCTCGACCACGTGATGCAGGCCGACACCGGCGCGGACCTCGACATCCTCACCGGCGGCAGCGGGGCGGAGGTGCCACGGGAGAGCCACTAATGAGCTGGAGGACCTACCGATGTCCATGGGAGGAGCGAATATGATCCGAGATACTTCGGAACTCCGGGAGATACTCGACAGGCTGAGTCCGAAGCAGAAGGCTGAACTGGCACGAACGCTAATCGATTCTTTGGATAAGCACCTGGATGATGACGTTGAGCAGCTATGGCTTGATGAAGCGGCTCGGCGATACGAGGCGTATCGTTGCGGCGAGATACCTTCCTGTCCGGCAGTGGAAGTATTCGCACGAACTCGCGCGCGACTCCGGCGGTGAATCTCCGCTTCCTTGACAAGGCCGAAGAGGAAATGACGGTGGCGGCCCGAATCTACGAAGATCAAGCGGCAGGACTCGGTGAGCGATTTCTGGACGAAGTGGAGGGGTGTGTGGATCTGTTGCTCGATCGACCTTTCATCGGCAGGCCAATCGGAGAATTCCGGCGATTTCCGCTCCGGAAGTTTCCATTCACGCTGATCTATGTGCTTGAGGACGATACTCTCGTAGTGGTAGCTGTCTCACATCATCGGCGGCGTCCCGGTTATTGGATGGAGAGATATGACCGCTGACCAGTCGCTCCGGCACTGACAGCCGGCCCACTACGCAGGCAATCCTGCGGAGGGGCGCTCGCGTCATACGAAAAGCCAAACGCCAGACGCCCAACGCTTTGAGCGCGGAGAGAGTAGAATGAAACTAGGAGGTCACTTACCGAAGTCGATTATCTTCGCTGTCGGCCTTAGTACTACTGGCTACAGCGCCTCACGCCACTGCCGACATCATTCGAGGATTGGAGAACTATCTGCTCATTTTTAAAGGAGAGAGGAAGATAAAAGATCTGTCCCCTGAAGAGACGTACGAGGTTTCGAAAATTCACAATCGCCTGAAGGGCATCGGCATTGGGGACACTGGTGCAGCAGGTGACGACTGCGAAACGGAATACAAGACAAACGCGAATGTTTGCGTTAGGGTTTCTGATGTCAGTCTTGATTGTCGCAAGAATTACAGCGACGAATACTATCGTTCTTGTGAAGTGATCATTGAGTATGAAGTTACTACAGATTATAGCGGTGGGTCATACCTTGATGCTGACATCAAGTGCCAAGCAGAAACTAGATACTCAGGGCGTGATACATATTATTGGCGCAGTGATACATCTACCTGGGATGGAGATTACAGCTTATATTCTTATGGATCTGAATCTGAATCCTTGACCTTCGATTCCTTACTTTAACTCGTTCAACGAAGTTAGATGGGTTAAAATAGACTCGGCAAGCTGTGAAGTGGATAGTGTAGCTCTGTGGTAGTGGAACGTAACGACAGACTCCAGCCGACACCCCTGCCGTTGCTGTGCGTCGTCAAAGCTATGACTAATCCGGCGACCTCAAGCTTCACTATGGCTGCAAGGAGAATCGAATGAATGAAAGAGGCGATCGAATTTCACATTGAAGGTCTCACGCAGGAAGGTCTCGTTGTACCTCGACCATCCACGAAATCGGCTTACGTGGAGGTTACTGCATAACATGAGCAAGAGAAGACGAACGAAACGGAGGGATGTTTGCGAGTCATGTCCGAGATGAAATCTGCAACGCGAATCGGGGTGGACGTGGGCGGTACCTTCACCGACGTGGTGCTGGAGCACGATGGTGTCCTCACCACCGCCAAGGTACTCACCACTCCGAGTGCTCCGGACGACGCGGTGCTGGCCGGCATCGATGACGTGCTCGCGCGCTCGGGCGTCGCCCCGAACGCAGTCGGGTTGCTCATCCATGGCACCACGCTCGCGACCAACGCGATCATCGAGCGCAAGGGCGCGCTCACCGCGCTCGTCACCACCGAGGGCTTTCGCGACGTGCTCGACATCGGTTACGAGAGCCGTTACGACCAATACGACATCATGATCGAGAAGCCGCCCGCGCTCGTGCCGCGCGAACGCCGGCTCGTGGTGCCGGAACGGATCGACGTGCACGGCCGGGTGTTGAAGCCCCTCGACGAGGCGGCGGTGGAGCGGGTGGCCGGCGAGATTGCACGACTCGGGATCGAGAGCGTCGGCATCGGTTTCCTTCACAGCTACGCCAATCCCGCCCACGAGCGGCGCGCGCACGACATCATCGCCGCCGCGCGGCCGGAGGTCACGATCACGCTGTCGAGCGAAGTCTGCCCAGAGGTCCGCGAGTACGAACGTTTTTGCACCACCGCCGCAAACGCCTATGTGCAGCCGTTGATGGCCAGCTACCTCGCGCGCCTGCGCACCCGACTGGAAGCGCGGGGTCTCGCCGGCCCGGTGCTGCTCATGACCTCGGGCGGCGGGCTCGCGAGCCTGGATGCCGCGATCCGGTTCCCCATCCGGCTCGTCGAGTCCGGTCCGGCCGGCGGGGCGATCCTCGCCGCCCGGGTCGCAGCGGAGATGGGACTCGACAAGGTCATCTCCTTCGACATGGGCGGCACCACTGCCAAGATCTGCCTCATCAGTGACTTCGCGCCGCAAACCGCACGGGAATTCGAGGTCGACCGCGAAGCGCGCTTCACCAAGGGCAGCGGCATTCCGTTGCGCATCCCGGTCATCGAGATGGTGGAGATCGGCGCCGGCGGCGGTTCGATCGCCCGGGTCGACGCCATGGGACGCATCGCGGTAGGGCCCGACAGCGCCGGCGCCGACCCCGGCCCCGCCGCCTACGGGCGCGGGGGCACCGCCCCGACCATCACCGATGCCGACATCGCGCTCGGGCGCATCGACCCGCGACGGTTCGCGGGCGGGAAGATCACCCTCGACATCGAGGCGGCCCGCCAAGCCATCGCGACCGACGTGGCGGCGCCGCTCGGGCTCGATACCCGCATGGCCGCGTTCGGCATCACGGAGATGATCGACGAAACGATGTCGAATGCGGCCCGGGTGCACACGGTCGAGCAGG
Source organism: Gammaproteobacteria bacterium (assembly GCA_965221725.1). GTDB lineage: Bacteria > Pseudomonadota > Gammaproteobacteria > HK1 > HK1 > HK1. The sequence goes on along the minus strand of OZ244909.1, from coordinate 2,888,588 downwards.
GCAAGGTGGCGGCCGACCACGCGGTGATCGCGTTCGGTGGCGCGGCGCCGCTGCACGCGGGCCGCCTCGCCGACAAGCTCGGGGTGGACAGCATCATCGTGCCGACGGAAGCCGGCGTCGGCTCCGCGGTGGGTTTCCTGCGCGCACCGGTCGCCTACGAGGTGGTGCGCAGCCGCAACATGCGCCTGCGCGACTTCGACCCCGAGACCGCCAACGCGATCATCGAGGAGATGCACGCCGAGGCGCTCGTGGTAGTACGAAGCGGCGCACCGCAGGCACGGCTCGAAGAAGTCCGGGGCGCCTACATGCGCTACGTCGGGCAGGGGCACGAGATCTTCGTCCCGTTCCCGGTGCGCGCGCTCGGGCCGGACGACGCGCACATCGTGCAGCAGGCGTTCGACGCGGAGTACGCGCGGCTCTACCGCCGCACCATCCCCGAGGCCGAGGTCGAGGTGCTGACGTGGGCTCTCACTCTCTCGACCGTCGCCGACCGTCCCGCCCCGGTGGAGGACGTGACGCCCCGGCCGGCCCCGGCGCCGCTCGACCACCTGCCGGTGCCGGACCTGGAGACGGGCGAGGAGCACGACGTGCCGCTCTACTGGCGCCCGGACCTGGAACCCGGAGTACGATTGGAAGGGCCCGCCATCGTCGCGGAAGACGAGACCTCCACCTTCGTGACCCGTCGGTTCTCGGCCCGGGTCGCCGCCAACCGCTACCTCGTCGTCGAGCGCCGGCCGGAATGAGGTTGATGATCGACAGATGAAGACTCGATACGACGCAGTGATCATCGGCGGGGGCGTCACCGGTTGCGCCACCGCGCTGTTTCTGGCCCGCGAGCCCGCGTTCGACGGGACGATTCTGGTCGTCGAACGAGACCCGACCTACGAGCACGCGCCGTCGGCGAAGGCGACGGGCGGGTTCCGGCAGCAGTTCTCCACCCCCGAAAACATCCGCATCGGCCTGTTCGGGGTCCACTTCCTGAAGCACCTTGACGCGTACCTGTCGGTGGATGGCGAGACCCCCGACGTGGGCTTTCGCGAGAACGGCTACCTGCTGCTCGCCACCGAGGCGATGCTGCCGTCGATGCTCGAGAACAATGCGCGGCAGCGCGAACTCGGCGCCGATGTCCACTTCCGGGACCCGGACGCGCTGCGGACCCGCTTCCCCTGGATCCACACCGACGGGATTGCCGGGGGGTTCCTGAGCGACAGCAACGAGGGATACGTCGATCCGTACTCGCTGCTCCAGGCCTACCGGCGCAAGGCGCGGGCGCTCGGCGTCGAGTTCGTGCGCGACGAGGCGCTCTCGGTCGAACACGAAGGCGCCCGGGTCACCGCAGTGACGCTCGCCGGCGCGGGCGCCATCGCCTGCGGGGTGGTGGTCAACGCGGCCGGGGCGTCCGGCGCGCCGGAAATCTGCGCTTCGGTGGGCATCGAGATTCCCATCGAGTCCCGCAAGCGGTTCGCCTTCGTCTTCGAGTGCCGGGAGCCCATCGGGCCGACCCCGCTCACCATCACCGAAGTGGGCGTCGCATTCCGTTCCGAGGGCAGGGGGTTCATCTCCAACATCTCTCCACCGCCCGAGCGCGATCCGGTGACGAAAGACACCGAGATCGAGTACGCGCTGTTCGACGAGCTGATCTGGCCGGCACTCGCCGCGCGCGTTCCCGCGTTCGAGGCAATCCGGCAGACCGGCGCCTGGTGCTGCCACTACGACTTCAACACCCTCGACGAGAATCTGATCATCGGGCCCACCCCGGCGTACGAGAACTTCCACGTCGCGGCGGGCTTCTCCGGGCACGGACTGCAGCAGTCGCCCGCAGTGGGCCGGGCGCTCTCCGAGCTGATCACGTTCGGCGAGTACCGCAGCATCGACCTCACCCGATTCGGCTACGAACGGATACTGACCGGCGAACCGCTGCGGGAGGTGAACTGCTACTGAGCATGCTCTGAAAAACTCCATCCGTGGAGCTTTTCACTTAGGACACTGACCGAAATTAATTTTCCACCACATAGACTCCAATCCCATTTCAGGCAGGAGTTACAGGCGTGTTGGACGGGAAAATTATTTTGGCCAGGGTCCTTACCTGCGGCAAGGTGGTAAACACCCTGTCGGTGGGGGCGCGTCGACCACTGCGGCCCGCCTCACTCCCCCGCCGGCGCGCTCGGCCAGCCCGGGTGGTCGAGCTTTCGCTCCTCGGGGTAGAGGCGGATGCTCGGTACCTGGCCCCGCTCCAGATCGCTCTGCATGCCCTCCCAGTAGCCGGTGGTCAGCAGGTCGCCGTGCACGTCGCGGAACAGCCGCCGTATCGCGCGGTCGTGGATGCGGAACCCGGACTCGATCTCCTCGGGCAGGAAGATGACGCCGTCCTCGTAGAACCAGTCGGGGATGTCGTCCTCGCCGTCGAACCGGTCCGCATTCGAGCGGATCTTGACCCGGGTGAGCGGCTCCAGCGCGTCGTAGTCGAACAGATAGACCTTGTAGAAGCGGCTCACCCCGTAGTTGCGTGCGTCGAGATCCCGGTTGAAGACGTTGGCGGCGGCGTTGTTCTTGATGCAGTGTCCGAGGTTCACGATGACCTCGCGTGCCTCCTGCGGGGTGGCGTCCCGGAGGAACACCGGAAGCGGTCGCACGCGGCGCTGAACGATGAGGTGCTTGAGGATGACCGCATCGTCGTGCAGCGAGACGCTCTCGGCCGCGTCGCGCCGCAGCTCGGCGAGAAGCTTCGGCTCGAACCACGCGGGGTCGAGCTCCAGGTTGTGGTAGATGATGTTGTCGAGCATGGAGCCGGTGCGGTCGATCTCGTGCACGCGCCGATACTTGTCGAGCACGGACGCGATGCCGGGGAACGCCCCCCACTTGTACTCGTCGGTGGGGGTGTCGCGGATCACCTTCAGGTTGTAGTCGGACGACGGCGCCGCGAAGCCCATGGCGACCGAGCCGCGAAACCCGATGGCGGTGGTGAACACTTCGCCGCGTTCCACGAGTTCCTCGCGTAGCTCGTTCATTACCGCCACCTTGCCGACATGATTGAACCCGATGGTCGAGTAGTGCAGCCCGAGACGCCGGGTCGGCATGACCGAGTGCAGGAACGCGGCAAGCTCGTGGTAGTGGCTGTTGGTGGCGTGGAAGTTCGCGAGGGTGGAGCTGAAGAGGTTGTGCGCGTCGGCCTCGCCGGCGAGGACCGCCTGCACGTAGATGCCGGCCTCGTGGTTGAGCAGCGCCAGGATGAGCGGCGTCGCGCTGGTGTCGTCGAACACGATCCGGCCAACGATGTAGGCGCCGCGGTTGCGGAAGAAGCCGGCGTCGGTCATCTGGACTTCGACGGGGCGGCGTGCGTCCGCGTCGAACATGGACTGAAGCCGCTCCGCCACCCGCCGCACGTCACCTTCCCGGTCACGCCAGGGATGTTCGAACCCCGGGACATCGAGGATACGGCCGACGAGGGCGGCGAGATCGGTGGTGGGGCCGACGGGAAAGTCGAGCCGCACCGCGGCGGAGCGCTCGCTGGCGGGTTCGCGATGGCGCAGGAACGTGTAATCCACCGGCTTCCACATGCCTTCGTACATCATCCGCCGCACGGTATGGATATAGGCGAAGGCCAGATCGGACTCGTAACGGCCTTCGATCATGGCAAGGTAACGGGCCTTGATCCGCTCCCAGAGGAACTCGTCCTCCGCCGTCGACGGCAGCGTGTCGCGCAGGCGCCGGGCGAGGGTGCGGGCGCTGACGCTGTACAGGGAGAGCCGCCGCAGGCTCAGATGCAGCGAGGACGCGGGGTCGAGCCCTTCGAACGCGGCCCTGGCGAGGCTGGGGATATTGCGCGACTCGGCGTAGTAGACATCGAACTCGGCCAGGATCCAGCGGGCTGCGAGGTCGGTGCGTTCATCGATGGAGCGGGCGGTCGCGATGCGGGCCGCGTAGTCGGGGCTCCCATCGCTCGGCGGGGCGGAATCCCCGGTGTTCGTGCTCGTCAGGTGATTTCCGGACATGGATGCGGGCCTCGCCGGGCAGGCCGGAAGGTGGCGCGGAGGGGGCGCAACGCCCCGCCCGCGGTGGCGCCGATGCCGAGGGACGACGAACCCCTCGACGGCCGGGGGCGAGCCCGGACCGCGGCCATGCTCCGGGCGGGCCGGCAGCGTTTTCCAAACCTAATGGATCCGCGTTTTCCGGATGAGGACGGTGTCCTGGGGCACGTCCTGAAACCTTCCGCGGGAGCCGGTGTGCACCACGGCGATGGCGTCGACCGTGTCCATGCCCTCGACGACCCGCCCGAAGGCCGTATAGCCCCAGCCCTGGGTGGTCTGGCCGCGGTGGTTCAGGAAGTCGTTGTCGACGACGTTGATGAAGAACTGCGCGGTGGCGGAGTGCGGATCGGAAGTCCGGGCCATGGCGATGGTGCCGCGGTCGTTCAGGCCGCCCCGGTCCGCCTCGTTGCGAATCGGCTTACGGGTCGGCAACTGTTCGAATTCCTCGTTGAACCCTCCACCCTGGATCATGAAGCCCGCGATCACCCGGTGGAAGATGGTGCCCTCGTAGAACCCGTCGCGGACGTACGCGAGGAAATTCTCGACCGTCTTCGGGGCGGCGCTCCGGTCGAGCTCCAGAACGAATGATCCGTGGCTGGTCTCGAATGTCACCTGCGGGCGTTCGGTCTGCTCCGCGTTGGCGGAAGCCGAAGTGGCGGAGACGCTACCGAGGGCGAGGGCGGCGATGGCGGAGGTAATGCGACGGAGTTTGGGGCTGGACACGGTGGGACTCCCTGGTGCGGGGTGAAGGGCGAAGCGAGGGGGCCGCCTCGCTTTCGCCAACGGTGGCGGAGTCTCGGCGAGCCCGGAGAAGGGGTCAAGCGGGAGTTTTTCGGAGCGTACATAATGGCGGGTCGGACGGTTGCCCCGGAGGAATCAGAATGACGCACCGACGCGCAGCAGCACTCGCCCGAGCGGCGACTCTGGTGGCTGTCGCCTTGTGCAGTGCTGCGCTGCCGGCGCAGGAATTCACGCTCGGGAGCGTGGCCATCGCCGGTCCATGGTCGCGGGCAATGCCGCCGAACGCCCCCAACGGCGCGGCGTACTTCCGGGTCGAGAACCACGGCGGCGAGCCGGAACGAATCGTCTCTGCCCGTACCGACATCGCCGAGACGGTGGAGCTGCATGTCCACGACGTGGAAGGCGGGATGATGAAGATGCGCCAGGTCGAGTCGATCGAGGTGCCCGCCGGAGGCGAAGTCCGGCTCGAACCCCACGGACTGCACGTGATGCTGTTCGGGCTGAACCAGCCACTGGTGGACGGCGAGAGCTTCAAACTGACGGTGGTATTCGAGAAGGCCGGCGAACTCGACCTGATGGTCGACATCAAGCGCACGGAGTAAGCCGGAGCCACCGGCACCGAGGCGGAGCGCAGACGCTCACCTCATGGCGCACGCACAGCACCCCGAGCATCGGGGGTACAGCAGTGGTCTCCACCGGCGCGGTGTCGAGCGGGTGTGCTCCCTCTCGCGCCGGCGTGGACGGGTGTGGCTGGCGACGCCGCGCATGACGCAGATGCCGGTCATGGCGCACACGCCACCCGGGCATCGATTGACGCGCTGGTGGTTCCGATTCACCGGATTTCGGGGGGAAGACAGTGACCGAACGATTCCGGGAGTTGAGCGGTGAAGCCGCAGAGGAGGCGGTGGCCCTGCTCGGCTGCTTCAAGACGCTGCAGATGGCGACCGCCTCCGCCCACGGCGAGCCGGAGGCGAGCTACGCACCCTTCGTGCGCACCGGCGACAACGCGTTCTACATCTGCGTGAGCGACCTCTCCCGTCATACCGGCCACCTCGTCGCCAATGGCCGGGCAAGCGTGCTCATTGTCGAGGACGAGTCCGCGTCCCCCCAGCTCTTCACCCGCCGCCGCCTGGTGTTCGAGTGCGGCGCCGAGCCGGTGGAACGAGGCTCCCAGCCCTGGCTCACGACCATGGACCTCTTCGAACGCAAGTTCGGGGAAGTCATCGGCCTCATCCGTCCGCTCGCGGACTTCCGGATGTTCGCGCTCGCGCCCCGCCGGGGGGTCTTCGTCAAGGGCTTCGGCCAGGCATTCCGCATCGAGGGCTCCGCGCTCGATGCGCTCCGGCGGATACACGACCGCGACGGCTGACCACGGCAACTCCCGGTGCTCCGGCGCTCCGCCGATCGGCCAACCGGAGACACAATCCGACATCCGACTCACGCCACGGCGAGCCACCGGCACCGGGTCTGTCGGATCCCGCGGCGCCGATCCGTGCCCCACCCGGTCTCCCACCGGATCCCGGCACAAAGTGACTCTGTTTCCGCTGTCCGGCTCCGCTTTCCCGAACGCGGTCCGGCTGGGATAATCGATCCCCGTGGCCGAAGCGGCGGCCCGGGTCGGCAACGGGAACGGGCGGAGATGGGGCGACTGACCACCCACGTACTGGACACCATGGCGGGCACGCCGGCCGCGGGTCTCGACATCGAACTCCGCACGGTCGGCGACGATGCGCGGCGGATCAAGACGGTGACCACCAATGCCGACGGTCGGGTGGACGCCCCGCTGCTCGAAGGAGACACCCTCCTCGCCGGGCGTTACGAGCTGCGCTTCCTCGCCGGTGCGTATCTCCGCGCCCACCACGGCATCGGCGGAGATCCGCTCTTTCTCGACGAAATCCCCATCCGCTTCGGCATCGCCGATCCGGACCGGCACTACCACGTCCCGTTGCTGCTCTCCGCCTACGGGTACTCGACCTACCGCGGAAGCTGAGCGATGGCGCACCCGCCCTTCGCGCCGATCCTCCGGGACGCCGGGCCGCGGCGCCGATTCGGCGAGAGCGCGGCCTCTGGAGCGTCCGGTCCCGCCGATTTCGCACGCACATGCCGGGGTGGCGGAAATCACTGATGGCGCGCAACGCCATCCGCTTCGTCCGCCACGGTCGGGTCGTCGAACGGCACGATTTCGCCCCGACCGAGACCCTGCTCGACCATCTCCGGCTCCACGAGCGCGCGTACGGCACCAAGGAAGGCTGCGCGGAGGGCGACTGCGGAGCCTGCACCGTCGCGGTCGGACGCCCCGACGGCCACGGCGGCATGACCTGGCGGCCGGTCAATAGCTGCATCCTGCTTCTCGGCATGGTCGACGGGGCGGCGGTCGTCGCCGTGGAGGATCTCGCATCTGCCGACGGCACGCTTCACCCCGTGCAGCGCGCCATGGTCGATCTGCATGCGTCGCAGTGCGGTTTCTGCACCCCCGGATTCGTGATGAGCCTCTTCACCCTCTATCACTCGGGCCTGCGTGCGGACCGGGCCGTGGTGAACGACTGGCTCGCCGGGAACCTCTGCCGCTGTACCGGCTACCGGCCGATCGCGGACGCGGCGCTCGCATGCTGCACGGGAGAAGCGAACGACACGTTCGCGATGCGCGCGGCCGAAACGGCCGGGCTGCTCGCCGGACTCTCGGGTGGGGCAAGCCCCTCGGGGGGCGTCGATCCCGCCGACGATGCCGACCTCTTCGTCGGCGATGACGCATCCTTCTTCGCCGCGCCCGCGAGCGAAGATGCGCTCGCCGCCCTCTGCGCGCGTTACCCCGATGCCACCATCGTCGGCGGGGCGACCGACGTGGGCCTGTGGATCACCAAGCAGCTCCGGGACCTGCCGCGCATCGTGCACACCGGGCGGGTGGCCTCACTCCACGAGGTACGGGAGACGGAGGAGCAGGTCGAGATCGGCGCCGCCGCCACCTACGCGGAGGCGGAGGCCGCGCTCGGCGCCATCGATCCGGACGTGGGCGAGATGCTGCGCCGCCTCGGCTCGAAGCAGGTGCGCGCCACCGGCACCGTCGGCGGCAACATCGCCAACGGCTCTCCGATCGGGGATTCACCGCCGGTGCTGATCGCGCTCGGAGCGACCATCGAGCTGCGCCACGGCGATGCGCGGCGGACCCTCGCGCTGGAGGACTTCTTCCTCGACTACGGCCGCCAGGATCGCGCGCCCGGCGAGATCCTCACCCGCATCATCGTGCCGCGCCTCGGGACCGACGAGCACTTTCGCTGCTACAAGATCTCGAAGCGCTTCGACCAGGACATCTCGGCGCTGCTCGGGGCGTTCCGGTTCCGCATCCGCCGGGGCCGGGTCGCCGGCGCGCGCATCGCCTTCGGCGGCATGGCAGCGACTCCGAGACGAGCGCCGGCCACCGAACGCGCCGTCATCGGCCTCCGCCTGCGCGCCCCCGCCTCCTGGCCGGGGGCGGCGGACGCCCTCGCGCAAGACTTCTCCCCCATCGACGACCACCGCGCGAGTGCGCGCTACCGAATGCGCGTCGCCCGCTCGCTGCTGCTGAAGGCGCTGGCCGAGATCGCCGGATGTCCCACTTTCGAGACCCGCATCACCGGCGTTCGGGAACGGGGCGACGACCGTCACCCGGGCCGGACCATCCCGCCCGGCGGGGCCCGCACTCCGGCCCCTCGCGCGGCGGAGCCGGCGCGATGACTCCCGCCGACCGGCAACAGCGGACCCGGGACCGCACCGCGATCGCGTTCTCCAACGTCGGGCACACCTGCACGCACATGTACACCGTGCTCTACGCCACCGCCGTGCTCTACCTGCCGCAGGTGTTCAACCTGCCCTACGGCGAACTGCTGACCCTTTCCAGCCTCGGGCTCGTGCTCTACGGGGTCGCCGCCCTGCCCGCCGGCTGGCTGGGCGACCGCTGGAGCCAGGTCGGCATGATGGTGATCTTCTTCTTCGGAATCGGCGCCGGCGCCATCGTCACCGGCCTTGCCGACGGCCCGGGCATGGTCTTCTGGGGCCTCACCCTGATCGGGCTGTTCGCCGCCATCTACCACCCGGTCGGTATCGCCTGGATCGTGGCGTCGGCCCGCAAGCAGGGCATGAGCCTCGGTATCAACGGCGTCTTCGGCAACGTCGGCAACTCGGTGGCGCCGGTGTTCGTCGGCCTCATGATCGACCACTTCTCCTGGCGCGCCGCCTTCGTGATTCCGGGGGTCGTCGCGGTGGTGGCGGGGCTCGCGCTGCTCGTCGCCTGGCGGCGCGGCCGGGTCGCGGACGCGAGGACCGACCGGGTGCCACCCCCGGTGCGGGAGCCGGGCGACGCGCTCCGCGTGTTCATCCTGCTCACCGTCACCATGGCGTGCTCGGGGTTCGTGTACGCGGGGATCACCAACACCATGCCCAAGATGTTCGAGATGGGGCTCGGCGACGGCTCGGACCCGAGCTACACCCGCATCGGGCTGCTGGTGGGCATCGTCTCCGGGGCCGCATCAGCCAGCGCGATTCTCGGCGGGTGGCTCGCCGACCGGTTCTCGGCCCGCAGCATCTACCTCGTCTTCTGGATGCTCCAGGTGCCGCTGCTCTTCGTGATCGTGTCCATGACCGGCGCCTCGCTGCTGGTGACCGCCCTGCTGGTGCTGAGCTTCAACCTTTCCTTCAACGCGGCCGAGAACATGCTGGTGGCGCAGTACACGCCGGCGCGGTGGCGTTCGCTCGCCTACGGGGCGAAGTTCGTCCTCGCGCTTGGCGTCGCCGGCCTGACCGTCATCCTCGCCGGCCGGGTCTTCGATGCCCACGGCGGCTTCGACCTGCTGTTCGTCTGGCTCGGCACCGCCGCCATCGTGGCCGCGACCGCGGGCGCCCTGCTGCCCGGACGGCGCAGACCGATCCCGGTTCCCGCCGGAGCCGACTGACACCCCCCATCCCGTTGGGCTGGTGGCCCATGATTGTCAGACGTCGGTCACGCCGGCTGATAGCGCCGAACGTCGATCTCGTCGGCCCGCGCCCGCGTCTGCGTCGTGCCATGCTTAGTTGTAACGGGAGCGTCAGACAGGCCTGTCAAGCGCAAAGCGATCGGATGCGGATGCGCGGCGCATTCCCTCGCCCGTTCGGCGCCAGGATCGACTGCAAGCGGAAGCCGCGCGGACTTGGATGCGGCGCCCCAGCGCCCGGGCCCCCTCAGGCGCAACCGGCGCCGCGCGCCCCCGATCCTGTCCAGCACCGTCATCGCATCCTTCAGATCTTCCCCTTATGCCGAGATCACAGGAGCTTGACGAGGGCGACGATCAGGCCGCCCTGGGCGATCAGCAAGCCCACCAACCATTTCATCAAGTCGGACTTCGACGCCTCTATGGCGGCTCTGGTCTCCTGCCGCAAAGCCTCCATGGCGGCTCCGGTCTCCTGCCGCAGCGCATCCATACCGGCCTTGACCTGCGCGATACGTGCCTCGATTTTGCCAACGTCTGCCTTGGTCGCGAGATTGGCATTCAGAAAGGCAACATGCTCGCCGGCCAACGTTTCGGCCTGCTGCTCGGTGAAGCCACAGCCGGTCAGGCGCTTGACGAAGCGGTGAGTATCGAAGGCAATGGCCTCGATCATGGCGAAATCATAGGAAGCGCGGCGGCGGAAGACAAGCGCCCATCTTGGCGATATGGGACGGCACATTCTGGTCGGCCTGCCGCGCGAGGGCGGCAGCCCGCCCGGGGCTGGAGCGACGCGCAGATGGTCATCGTGCGGGCGTTCGTGAAGAAGACCCGGAGCACGCCGCACCGGGAGATCGAATTGGCGCCGCGTCGCGCAAGGGAGGTTGTGCAATGAGCACGCTTGACGAACTGCATGAACGCTGGAGCCGCGCTTGAACAATTCCGGGTTCAAACGTCCAGCGCGAGCTCCCTGATCTTGCGGGTGAGGGTGTTGCGTCCCCAGCCGAGGAGCCGGGCCGCCTCCTGGCGGCGGCCGCCGGTGCGATCGAGTGCGGACCGGATGAGGACGGTCTCGAACTTCGGCATCGCGTCATCGATCAGGGCGCGGTGGCCATGTCCGAGCCGGCGTTCCGTCCAGCGGCGCAGCGCCGCCTCCCAGTCGCTTGCGACATCGCCGGCCTCATCGCCGGCGCCGCGCAGTTCCGGCGGCAGATCCTCCAGGTGGACCTCGTTCCCGGACGCCATCACGGTCAGCCAGCGGCAGGTATTCTCGAGCTGGCGGACATTGCCGGGCCAGTCCAGAGATTCGAGGTAACGCACCACGTCGGGCTTCAGCGCCTTGGGCTCGCCCCCGATCTCGTTCGCCGCCCGCTCCAGATAGTGCGCGAGCAGCGACGGGATGTCCTCGCGGCGTTCACGCAGCGCGGGCGAGTGCACCCGGATGACGTTCAGACGGTGGAACAGATCCTCCCGAAACGTGCCGGCCCGCACCCGCGCTTCAAGGTCCTGATGGGTCGCCGCGATGATGCGGACATCAACCCGGACCGGCAGGTGCCCACCGACGCGGTAGAACTCGCCGTCGGCCAGCACCCGGAGCAGGCGCGTTTGCAGCTCGGCCGGCATGTCGCCGATCTCGTCGAGGAACAGGGTGCCGCCGTCGGCCTGCTCGAAGCGGCCGAGCCGACGCGACTGGGCGCCGGTGAACGCACCGCGCTCGTGACCGAACAGTTCGGATTCGAGCAGGTCGCGCGGAATCGCGGCGGTGTTGAGGGCGATGAACGCGCGCGCCGCTCGCGGACTGTGCCGATGCAGCGCCCGCGCCACCAGCTCCTTCCCGGTGCCCGATTCGCCGGTAATCAGCACCGTGAGGTTCGATCGCGACAACCGCCCGATGGCCCGGAACACCTCCTGCATCGCGGGGGCCGAGCCGATAATGCCGGAAGCGGCGGACGCCGCGGCGCCCGGGTCCCGGGGCGCTCCCTCCCGGCGGCGGGCCACCGCGCGCTTGACCAGGGCGACCGCCTCGTCGGTGTCGAACGGCTTCGGCAGATATTCGAACGCACCGCCACGATAGGCGGACACGGCGCTGTCGAGGTCGGAGTAGCCGGTCATGATCACCACCGGGAGATGCGGATGGCGGGCGGTGATCTCCGCCAGCAGATCCAGTCCGTCCACGTCGGGCATGCGGATGTCGGAGATGATTGCGTCGGGCTCGTGCTGCCGCAGGCGCGCATGCACGCCCGTCGCGCCGTCGAATCCCTCGACGGTGAACCCGGCGCGGCCGAGCGCGCGCTCCAGCACCCACCGGATCGACTGGTCGTCGTCGATGACCCACACCTCACCGGCGCCACCCGCATGCGCTCGACCCCCCTCGCCGGGGCCGCTCGCGCGCGCCCGATCGGCCTCGCCTGGCCCGTCCGCGCGCCCTTGGCCGAACTCTCCGGAACCGCCGCTCATGGGCGCGGGCCTCGATGGGCGCTGTCCATCGGCAGCAGGATGCCGAAGGTGGTGTCGCCGGGGCGGCTGGTGCATTCGATGATCCCTCCGTGCTCGTAGACGAGCGACTGCGCGATCGAAAGGCCAAGCCCCGCGCCCCCATCGCGTCCCGACACCAGCGGATAGAACATGCTTTCGACCAGGTCGTCGGGAATGCCCGGTCCATCGTCGGCCACGTCGATCCGGCACATGAGCCGGTGCTGACGGACTCCGATGCTGACCCGGCGCTGCACCCGGGTTCTGAGCACGATGCGTCCGCCTTCGCCCAGCGCGTGCACCGCGTTGCGGGCGATGTTCAGCATCGCCTGGATGAGAAGTTCGGGGTCCGCGACCAGATCCGGGATGCTCGGGTCGTAGTCGCGCTCGACCACGATGCTCGCCGGGGTCTCGGCGTTGACGAGGGCCCGCACGCGCTCGGTCACCTCGTGGATGTTCACCGGCTCCATGCGCGGGGGGCGGCGCGGTCCGATCATCCGGTCGACAAGAGCCGTGAGGCGATCCGCCTCGCGGATGATGACCCCGGTGTATTCGCGCAACGCTGCGTCCGGCAGCTCGCCCTGAAGAAGCTGCGCCGCCCCTCTCAATCCGCCGAGGGGATTCTTGATCTCGTGACCGAGCCGCCGCACCAGGTTCCGGGCATGGGCAATCTGGGTGAGCAGCCGCTCCTCACGCGTGATCTGGTGGTGACGGTCGAGCGGCACCAGCTCCACCACGACCCTCGGTTCGACGGGCGCCGCGGCCCCGAGTTCTGCCGCCGAAATGGGCGTCAGGGTGCAGTCGACGATGCGGGTCCGGCCCGTGTCGAGGGTGATGGCAAGGGCCCGCTCGGTCAGTGGCTCCCCGGTGTCGAGCACGCGGTCGAGCGCGTCGAGCAGTTCGCCGGCGTCGACGATCGACGACAGCGGCGCCCCGCCGGCGGCCTGCATGCTGGTATCGAGCAGCGTTTCCGCGGCCGGGTTCATGCGCGCGAGCACCGAGCGCCGGTCAAGCACCAGAACCGCGGTCGACAGGTGGTCAAGGAGTGCGGCGCCGAGCATGGGGCCGGCAGCGGGGCCGCTCGGGTCGGGAGCGGGGTTCGGCACTGTCGACTCGGATCGGGTCATGGCCGGAAAGTGGGCCCGGGCCATGCAGTGGCGGGTCATGCGGTGGTGGGGTTCGATTCCCACCGGCCGGCAGCAGGGCGCTGCCGGCCGGTCTCGCTCCGCCCCGCGGTGCGGGCGCCGGAACCGTCAAAGGCTGTAGTACATGTCGAACTCCACCGGATGGGTGGTCATCAGGAAGCGGGTGGACTCCTCTTCCTTGAGCCCGATGTAGGCATCGATGAAGTCGTCGCTGAACACCCCGCCCGCCTTGAGGAAGTCGCGGTCGGCGTCGAGCGCCTCCAGGGCCTGCTCCAGGGTATTGCACACGGTCTTGATGTTCGCCTCTTCCTCCGGCGGCAGATCGTAGAGGTCCTTGTCCATCGGCTCGCCCGGGTCGATCCGGTTCTGGATACCGTCGAGCCCCGCGAGCAGCATCGCCGAGAACATGAGGTATGCGTTGCCGTTGGAGTCCGGGAACCGCACCTCGACGCGGCGGGCGGCGGCGCTGGAGTGCGGGATCCGCACCGACGCGGAGCGGTTGCGCCCGGAGTACGCGAGCAGGGTCGGCGCCTCGAACCCCTTCACGAGCCGCTTGTAGCTGTTGGTGCCGGCGTTGGTGAACGCGTTCAGGGCGCGCGCATGCTTGAAGATGCCGCCGATGTACCACAGTGCTTCCTGCGAGAGCCCCGCGTACTTGTTCCCGCCGAAGAGATTCTTGCCTTCCTTCTGCAGCGACTGGTGGCAGTGCATGCCGCTGCCGTTGTCGCCGACGAGGGGCTTGGGCATGAACGTCGCGGTCTTGCCGTAGGCATGGGCCACGTTGTGCACGCAGTACTTGAGGATCTGGAGCTCGTCGGCCTTGCGGATGAGGCTGGCGAACTTCGTGCCGATCTCGCACTGCCCGCCGGTGGCCACCTCGTGGTGATGGACCTCGACGGTGAGCCCCATCTCCTCCATCGCGAGACACATTGCGGCGCGGAGATCGGACAGCGAATCGACCGGCGGCACCGGGAAGTAGCCGCCCTTGACCCCGGGGCGGTGCCCCATGTTGCCGTCCTCGAGTTCGAGACCCTTGCTCCAGTCGGCCTCCTCGGAGCGGATGCGGTACGACGCGCCGGACATGTCGTCGGTCCAGGTCACGGAATCGAACACGAAGAACTCGGGCTCGGGGCCGAAGAGCACATCGTCGGCGATGCCGGTCGACTGCATGTACGCCATCGCCCGCCCGGCAAGCGACCGGGGACACCGCTCGTAGCCGGTCATGGTCAGGGGGTCGAGCACGTTGCAACGCAGATTCAGCGTCGCCTCGTCGGTGAAGGGGTCGAGGATGGCACTCTCGGGGTCGGGCATCAGCACCATGTCCGACTCCTGGATGCCCTTCCAACCGGCGATGGACGACCCGTCGAACATCTTGCCGTCTTCGAACAGCTCCTCATCCGCGATACTGGCGGGGACGCTGACGTGCTGCTCCTTTCCACGGGTATCGGTGAAGCGCAGGTCGACGAACTTCACCTCTTTCTCTGCAAGCATTTTCAATACGTCTTCGGCGGACATTTCCGGAATTCTCCTGTGGTGGCGGTAGGGCGGGTGTGGCTCGGATTTGGCTCGGATGGAGCTGCGGCCTCGCCGCGGCGAACGATGTGAAAACAGCCCCCGTTTGCACTTTGCGTGCCATTGCCTCGACTCCGGGGCCGCCCGCGGGACTCGCCGCGCCGGGGATCACGGGCATCGAGAACGAGTATTCGGCGTCGAGCGCCGGCGCACCCGGCGACGCACACCCGAACCAGGGATGGTGACCCCGGACCGAGGTGCCTCACTTTGAAACTCTGTCCGGTATCTCCAGCCTGTACGCACGGGCTCTCCCAAGACCTCGGGAGTCAAGGCGGGGCACCCGGACTGCAGGGCCATTTCACGCTGGGCCGAGCCCCGCCCGAGGTCGGTCGAAGCATCCCGAGCGGCGTCCTGACGGTGCCCTGCACACGCCACGAACGGTACCTGTCGGCCTGATTCGGACCGATTCTCGCCGCTCCGGCGGTCGATTCCGGTCTGGCGCCGTAGCGTGAAATGGCCCTGCCCGGACTGACCGCCCGCCGTCGGCGGTTTGCACCAAGATAATGCAATCATTGGAGGGATTGATTCAAACTGGTGCATCAGGCTGCGCCGCGCATCGGCGCGGTGCGTGCCGGCCCGGTGCGCCCGGATTCAGCCGCCTCGGCTATCGTCGTCGCCCGATCCGGCGCGGATGATGATCCGAATCTCGTCCGCGGCCCGGTCTTCGTGGACCTCCAGCACCTCGTGACCGTGCAGCCGGCACCACGCGGGCACGTCGCTCATCGCCCCCGGATCGGTGCACCGCACCTCCAGTGCCTCACCCGGGGCCAGTGATTCCATCGCCCCCTGCACGCGGATCACGGGCATGGGGCAGAGCAGATTACGCGCGTCGAGCGTGTGTCGTTGCGCCATCGGATGTTCCGGTCGTCGCGGGCTGACCCGGAACTCAGACGTACCAGGCCGGCGGGATCGCGGCTGCGGGGAGGGGCGCGACTTCGACGATCCGGGGCTCACCGCCGGGCTCGACGATCTCGACCGTGACCCGCTCTGCCCCGCGACCCTGGCTGAAGCGGGCCGTCATGCGCGCGGCGAGGAGCAGGTCCTCGTCGTTGCGGTCGCCGTCGACGAGGGCGAGCGGCCCCTCATGGCTCACGGGGCGCAGGTGGGTGAACCGATTGCGGTAGCCGTTGAGGTAGCGGTTCTCACCCTCCTCCCGCCCGACGATGAGCTTGAAATGCGACCGGGGCCGGAGGTGGCGGCCGACCTTGAGCAACATGATGTCGTCGAGGTCGTAGTCACGCCGGCCCCGGCTCGCCCACAGATCGGCGAGCTTCGACGCATACCGGGGGTTGGTGAGAAAGCAGCAGCCGCCGGCGGGCTGGGCGTAGTCGGTGAAGCCGAACTGCGCGGCGAGCGCCATCTGCGGCTTGCGCGAGCGGCCGTGGAAGCCGTGCAGGCGTTCGCGGTCGACCCAGCCCTCGCGCTCGGGCAGGGTGGGATCGAGCCGCTTCGCGCACAGAGGTCTCAGCAGCCGGTCCCCGGCTCCCGATTCGTGCGCCACCACCGGCATGGCGTCGCCGCGCTGCGACATGGGCCGTTGCCCGACCACCTCCCCGGTGATGATGAAGTCGAAGCCGCGTTCGCGCCGCCACGCATCGGCGCGCCCCACCATGAAGCTCTTGCAGTCGAGGCAGGGATTGAGGTTTGCGCCGTAACCATGCCTGGGGTTCAGCACGATCGGCTTGTAGTCCTCCACCACGTCGACAAGGTGGAGCTTGATGCCGAGCTGCTCCGCCACCCACAGCGCGTTGTTGCGCTTCGGCCGCGCGCGGTCCTGCTTGCGGATGGCGTGGGTGTGGCCCTCGACGCAGAAGCCGGTGAAGAAGTTGAGCCCCTCGACCCGCACGCCCTGCTCCAGCACGACCTTCGCCGCCAGCATCGAATCGAGCCCGCCGGAGATGAGCGCCACTGCGCTCGGGACGTTTCGTGGCTGGCGGCGCATGGCGGGATCTTATGGCCTCGGGTTTCGAGGTTCAAAAGCGCCCAGGATTGCCCGGTGATTTCCACCGACGGCCCGAGAAGCCGTCACCCCGTGCGATTGCGGCCGGAATCGACTCCGGGGGCGGGAGAGACTTTGGCGGGAATTGCTCGGCAATTTCCGTGGCGGTGCCGAAAGGTCACCACACGGCGCGACTCACCCCCTCCCTTCGCGTCAGACAACGGAGGCGGGATCGGCGGGCAGCACCGACTCGCCGGCGAAGAGGTCGCACACCCGTTCGCGCTTCCGCACGACGTGGTAGCGGTCTCCGTCGACCATGACCTCCGCGGCGCGGGGACGAGTATTGTAGTTCGAGCTCATCGCGAACGCGTACGCGCCGGCCGAATGCACCGCGAGCAGATCACCGGGCTCCAGCACAAGCGGCCGGCCGCGGCCGAGGAAGTCTCCGGATTCGCACACCGGCCCGACGATCTCGTATGGCTCCGGCGCGCCTGCGCGCGGCCTGACCGGCACGATGTCGTGCCATGCGTCGTACAGGGCCGGGCGGATGAGATCGTTCATCGCCGCATCGACCACCGCGAACCGCCTGGATGCGTTGCGCTTGAGGTATTCGACCCGCGTGAGCAGCACGCCCGCATTGCCGACGATGGAGCGCCCCGGCTCCAGCATCAGCATGATCTCCCGCCCTGCGAGCCGTTCGGCGACCGCCCCGGCCAGCGCCGCCGGCGGCGGCGGCGATTCGTCGCGATAGCGGATGCCGAGACCGCCACCGAGGTTGAGGTGCGCAAGACGGATGCCGTCGCCGGCCAGCGTGTCGACGAGTACGAGCAGGCGATCGAGCGCGGCGAGGTAGGGCTCGATCTCCGCAAGCTGAGAACCGATGTGGCAGTCGATGCCGCACACCTTGAGCGACGGATGCGCGGCGGCGCGCGCATACAACCCGCGCACGTCCCCGGCGGGAATGCCGAACTTGTTCTCGTCGAGTCCGGTGGTGATGTAGGGGTGGGTTCGCGCGTCGATGTCGGGGTTGACGCGCAGCGACACCGGCGCCCGCCGGCCCACCGCGGCGGCGAGCGCCGCGAGCCGATCGAGCTCCGGTGCGGACTCCACGTTGAAGCACCCGACCCCCGCCTCCAGCGCGGCCGCCATCTCGTCGTCGCGCTTGCCGACGCCCGAGAAGACGATGCGGGCCGCCGGCACCTGCGCGGCCCGCACGCGCTCCAGCTCGCCACCCGACACGATGTCGAAGCCGGCGCCGAGGCGACCGAGCACATCGATGACCGCAAGGTTCGAGTTGGCCTTGACCGCGTAGCAGATCCGGTGCGGGAGGCCGGCGAGCGCCCCGTCGTACTCCCGCCATCTGCGCTCGATGGCGGCGCGAGAGTAGACGAAGCAGGGGGTGCCGAGGTCGGCGGCGATCCGTTCGAGGGCGACGCCCTCGACGGCGGACCCACCGCACGTTCGCGGATCGGCGCCGGGGGGATCCATCGGAAATCCGGGAGCGGAGGGACCGCGCCGACCGGACTCAGCCGGGGCGCGGACCCGAAACCGCAGGCGCCGCGCTCGTCTTCTCTTCCCCGTCGTCCTCTTCGTCCGACTCGGGCGGATGGTAGAGCGGCCCCTTCTGCCCGCAGCCCGCACCGAGCACCGCCCACGGCAACAGGGCCGCGAAGCGCAGGACCGTCCGGCGCGTCGGGAACGCGGCTCGCGTGGGGCCGGAGGCGTATCGGGGTGGGAGGGCCTGGCGCATGGCCGCGAGTATACGCCGAACCGCACCGAACGACTTGCGGCGGCAGGACTCGGGAAGGTGTGCGCCCGACTTGTGATGACTCCGTGATGGAGGGCGCCCCACCCTCCCCAACGAGGGCAGGATGCTCTCGATCCCGGGACCTCTCGGAGCCGAAAACGAGTGATCTCGCAGATGAGACACAGCCCCGGGAAGCACAGTCCGGGCGCGGGAATTACGGAGGCCGAATTTGTCGGGTTCCAAGTCCCCGACTTCGCTACAAGCTCCAACGGGGCCGGTGAGCGCGAACCCCATTGCGGCATCTACCGCAGCTCCGGGCTCCTCGCCGAGCCCGAGATTCGGAGCCGCAGCAGGTTCAGCCCGCTGATGACCGCGTACTCGCGCACCCGGCGACGGTCCCCCGGCAGGCGGACCGGCAATGCCTCGGCCCGGTCGCCGTGGGCGAGGCCGAGGAACACGGTGCCGGGCGGATGCCCCTCCTGCTCCGCCGGGCCGGCGACGCCGGTGGTGGCGATGCCGACATCCGCCCCGAGCCGCGCGCGCACCCCGAGCGCCATCGCCTTCGCGGCGTCGATGGAGACCACTGGCCCCTCCGGCACGCCGAGGACATCGAACTTCACCTCGCTCGCGTACGCCACCACCGCGCCGCGGAAGACGTCGCTCGCGCCGGGCACCGCGGTGAGCCGCGCCCCGATGAGGCCCCCGGTGACGGATTCGGCCACCGCGAGCGAGAGGCCGCGCGCGCGGAGCAGGTCGAGGACCGTCGACTCCATCGTCTGCGCGTCGGCGCCGAAGATGGCGTCGCCGACGATGGCGCGCACTTCCGCCTCCTCCCCGGCGATGAGTGCTTGCGCCCCGGCTTCGCTCTGCGCCTTGGCGGTGATGCGGATCTTCAGCCCCTCGATGCCGCTCGCCTGGAAGGCGATGGTCGGGTTGCCGGCGCGGTCGAGCGCCTCGATCCGCTCCGCCAGCAGCTCCGCGAGCCGCGACTCGCTCTCGCCCCAGCTCTTGAGCACCCGGCTGCGGATCACCGCGCTCACCCCGGCGCGGCGCCGAAGATCGGGGAGGACCGTCCCCTCCATCATTTCTCGCATTTCGAACGGCACCCCCGGCACCGCGTAGATCACCCGCTCCCCGACCGGGCAGACGAGCCCCGGGGCGGTGCCCGGCATCTGGGGGATGAAGGTGGCGCCGGCCGGGCAGTCCGCCTGGCGGAGGTTGTTCGCGGTGAACCGGCGCCCGCGCGCCTCGAAGCCGCGCCGGATCCTCTCCCCCATCGCGTGGTCGCGCACCAGCGCGACCCCCATCACCCGCGCGATCGCCTCGCGGGTGATGTCGTCCTGCGTCGGCCCCAGCCCGCCACACAGGATGACCGCGTCGCTGCGCGAAAGGGCGTGGCGGAGGGTGTCGACGATCCGGCGCAAGTTGTCCCCGACCTTGACCTGGAAGTGCGAATCGATGCCGGCGAGCGCGAGCCGCTCCCCCATCCAGGACGAGTTGGTATCGACGATCTGACCGAGCAGCAGCTCGGTCCCCACTGCAACGATCTCGCAACGCATGCCGGCGCGCTCCCGTGACGGCCGCCCCCCGCGGCGGTATGCAATGCTACCCCGTCGAAAAGTGGACAGGCGCCGCGGCCCGGCCGGACACCGGACGCCGCCGGGGCGTCTGGATGATCGCCACCGCCTGAATCCTCTTGCTCGATCGCATGGATATCGGCCTCATCTCCCGGCGCGACACGCGCGAGTGTGAACCCGCACATACCCGGTGAGGGGTGCCGCCGGGGACGCACTTCCTGCGCCACATCCGGGTCCGGCAGTGCCACCGGACCCTGCGTTGCACCAACCTCCCGGGCGCACCCGGGCGCGAGTGAAGCCTCCGATCGACGCACGTTCGCGTCATCGCCTCGATCCATCGATTACCATGCCTGCCCGAGCCGGCTCCGGCGGCTCCGGTGGCTGCAGCCCGGAAGCGGCGGAAGCGGTCATCCGGGTGTCGCACCTGACCCGGGCTACCGGCCGCGCCGGGGGAGTCCGGCCACATCGCACGAGAGCACGACATCATCGAGGGCACGGCATGATCACGGCGGATCTGAAGGGCAAGGCGGTGCTGGTCACGGGAGCCTCCTCGGGCATCGGGCTCGCGGCGGTGGAGCAGTTCGGCGGATGCGGCGCGAAGGTCGCGCTCAACCACCTTGCCGACGACTCCCGGGGACCGGAGCAAATCGAACGGCTGCGCGGCGCAGGTCTGGACATCATCGGCGCCCCCGGCGACGTCTCGCAGCCCGGTGTCGCCGAGGGCATGGTCGAGCGGGCGGTGGCGGATCTCGGCCGGCTCGATGTCCTCGTCAACAACGCCGGCACCTCGAACACCGTGGACCCGGTCCCGTTCGAGGACCTCGACGCGATGACCGAGGCGTTCTGGAACGTCATCCTCTCCACCAACCTCGTCGGGCCGTTCCGGTGCGCGCACGCGGCGGCGCCGCACCTCGCGAAGACCCGAGGCGCCATCGTGAACACCGCCTCCATCGCGGGCCTCGGCACCCGCGGCTCCAGCATCGCCTACGGAGCGAGCAAGGCGGGGCTCATCAACCTCACCCGCAACCTCGGCATCGCGCTCGGGCCGGAGGTGCGGGTCAACGCGGTCGCCCCGGGGCTCGTCGACACCCCGTGGACGCAGCCCTGGCCGGAAGACCGCAAGCAGCAGCACATCGACGGCACGATGATCAAGCGGATCGTGAAGCCCGAGGACATCGCGAGCGCGATGCTCTTCCTGGCCGTGCATCCCGCCATCAGCGGGCAGACGCTCGCCGTCGACTGCGGGCGGATCTGAGCATGGCGGGCGTCGCGCCGATGACCGAACCACCGGCCAGGGAAGCGCCCGAAACGTGTAACTCGCGCGAGTGCGCAATCGCTTCGCGATACGCTCGCGCGTCAACGATTCCCGCCGGACGGGCACATGCGCTCGGAATCGCCCCGATCGGGCACGATGAGGGTCGAAATCGCGCGAAAACAACCCCGGGGGCGCGGGTGGGAATTGCCGATCGCGCGCCTCCTGATCGTCGGAGCCGGTGCCGGCATTGGCAGGGATCGCCCCCGGTGGTGCGCCCCGTCGGCCTACCCGACCTCAAGGTGTGAGGGCGATGGACCGGGTCGAGTGCATCGTGATCGGCGCCGGCGTCGTCGGGCTGGCGGTGGCGCGGGGGCTGGCGCGGCGCGGGCGCGAGGTGATCGTCCTCGAACGCCACGACGTCATCGGCTCGGAGGTCAGCTCGCGCAACTCCGGCGTCATCCACGCCGGCCTGTACTACCCCAACGGCAGCCTGAGGGCGCGGGTGTGCGTGACCGGCAAGCACGCGCTGTACGACTTCTGCGAAAGCCACGGGGTCGCGCACGCCCGCACCGGCAAGCTGGTGGTCGCGACCGAGGAGGGGCAGCTCGACGCGATGGCGGCACTGGTCGAGCGGGCGCGCGGCAACGGCGTGCACGATCTGGTGCGGCTCGACCCTCGGGAGGTCCGGGCGCTGGAACCCGAGGTGCGCTGCGTGGGCGCCCTGCTGTCGCCGTCGACCGGCATCGTCGATGTGCACGAGTACATGCTCGCGCTCGAGGGGGACGCCGAGGTGAACGGCGCGGTGGTGGCGCTGGAGAGCCCGTGTCTCGGCGGCGCGGTGCGCGACGACGGCATCCGCATCGACGTGGGCGGCGCCGACCCGACGAGCCTGATCGGCGACGTGGTCGTGAACGCGGCCGCGCTCGGCGCCCAGGATGTGGCGCGGGGCATCGAAGGGCTCGACCCTGCGCTCGTTCCGGCCCTGCACTACGCCAAGGGCAACTACTTCTACCTGACCGGACGCTCGCCCTTCCGGCACCTGGTCTACCCGATGCCCGCGGACGCCTGGCTCGGGGTGCATGTGGGGCTCGACCTCGGGAATCGCTGCCGCTTCGGTCCCGACCTGCACTGGGTCGACACCCTCGACTACGACGTGGACGCAAGCCGCGCCGAGAGCTTCTACGCCTCGATCCGGCGCTACTATCCGGCGCTCCGCGACGGTGCGCTGCAACCCGACTACACCGGCATCCGCCCCAAGATCTACGGCCCCGGCGAGACCGCGCCCGACTTCGTCATCCAGGGACGGGAGACGCACGGCATCGACGGGCTGGTGAATCTCTTCGGCATCGAGTCCCCGGGCCTCACGTCGTCACTCGCAATCGCGGAGGAGATTGCGGCGCTCGTGGCATGAGTGATGGAACGCGCCGTGACGGAAGGCGGCGCTCGCGGCGGGCGGTGATGCTCGATTCCGACCTCCGCCGCGTCCGTTCGAGGGCACCTCCAGCGCGGGCCCCGGGCCCGGCGGGAATTGCCGCCGGGCGGATTTCGCCGCGCCGCGCGGTCCGCGTCAGCGTGTGGCTCGGGGCGGCGCGCGGATAAGCGTTCCGTTCGACCGTGGAGTTGACCGGAGCTGTCGTATGGTCCGGTACGCCAAAGCGGCGGATTTCCGGGCATTTCTCGCATTGACATCCCCCGATCATCGGGCCTGGACCGGGCCGATGGAACGATTACGCCCGGCGGCGCCGGCGACCGACCACCGCCTCGCGGTGCAGCACGTAGAGGCCGCTGCCGCAGATCAACACCATGCCGGCCCAGGTGCCCACCCCCGGCCAGTCGCCGAAGAACACCACGCCCCACATCACCGCCATCGGCAGCGCCACGTATTCGAAGGGCGCGAGCACCGATGGCTTCGTGATGCGATACGCCTGCGATATCAGGTAGCCCCCGATCCCGTTGATCACGCCGATGCCGACAAACAGCGCGGCGTCCGGGACCGAAGGCACCGTCCAGGCGCGCAGCAGAAAGGCGAGGCTCGGGTCGTCCGCCGGCGCAAAGCGTCCGTGTCCGGCCCCGAGCCCGACGACGACGCTGACCACGATGAAGCCTGCCTGCGCGTAGAAGGCGATGGTGGACGCCCGTTCGGTGGTGCCGAGACGGCGGGTGAGGATCTGCATGACCGCATACGCCACCGCCGCGACGAGCGGAAGCAGGGCGATGAGTTTCAGCGCGCCCTCGCCGGGGCGCAGCATCACCACGACGCCCGCAAGCCCGATGCCGACCGCGGCCCACCGGCGCGGGCCGACCGTCTCGCGCAGCATGAGGGCGGAGAGCGCGGTGATGACCAGCGGCGCCACGAAGAAGATCGAGGTCGCCTCCGCGATGGTCATCGCGGCCAGGGCGAGGAAGAAGGCGGAATTGGCGATGATCAACATTGCGGCCCGGGCCATGTGCAGGCCGAAGCGGCGGGTGCGCAGCAGGTGGATGCCGCCTTCGAGACGCATCACGAAGAGGGTGACGCAGAGTGCGCTGACCGCGCGCACGAGCACGATCTCGTGCAGGGGATAGTCCCCGCTCAGCCACTTGATGAGCGCGTCCTGCAGGACGAAGAGGGCGACCGCGCCGACGACGCAGGCGATCCCGAGCGGCCGATGTTCCATGGCGGCGTCTCGTCGTTCCGGGAGCTGACCCGGAAATTTCCGGACTACATGATCCCGCGTATTGCCGCGCCCGGCGACCGATCTGTCGCCCGGCCCGAAGGTCGCGACCCGGAAATGCCCGCCGAGCCGGAAGCCGGGCTCGAAATTGCCCCGACCGGACGCTCCGGGGTCGAGGTATCACCGCAATCGCACGACGGGCCGACCTCCCGGAGCGCTGGGGGAATCGCCGATCCCGGCCGACCGACGACGCTCAGGCGCGCTTCACCATCCCGCCGAGCGGCCGCCCCCCGAGGAGGTGCAGGTGCAGGTGGAACACCTCCTGGTTGCCGTCCCGGTTGCAGTTGATGATGAGCCGATAGCCGCTCTCGGCAATGCCCTCGCGCTGCGCGAGGTCGCGGGCCACGAGCAGCATGTGGCCCGCCAGCGCCTCGTCCCCGTCGGCGAGATCGTTCACGGTCGGGATCTCCCGGTTCGGGATGATGAGGATGTGCGTCGGCGCCGCCGGATTGATGTCCCGGAACGCGGTGACTCGCTCGTCCTGGTAGACGATGTCCGCCGGCAACTCGCCCGCGACGATTTTCGAAAAGATGGTGGACATCGGACCTCCCGTTTCATGTGACTCGATCAGCCCGGAAATTTCATCGA
This sequence comes from Gammaproteobacteria bacterium, assembly GCA_965221725.1. Taxonomy (GTDB): domain Bacteria; phylum Pseudomonadota; class Gammaproteobacteria; order HK1; family HK1; genus HK1. The sequence continues at coordinate 2,863,876 of OZ244909.1, read as the reverse complement.
CTCGCGCGGCGGGCGAGGTTCGGCCCCGGCTCGTCCGGGACCACTTCGCGCGGGCGGGCCGCGCGGATTCCCGCGTCCCGGGTGGGCGTGAATCCGGTGGCCGGCGGCGCCGTCGCGTCACCGCGGGCGACCGCGTCCATAGCGCCGGCCGACACCCATGCGACCAGCCTCGCGATGGTATCCTGACCGGCCCGGGAAATCCTCGAATTCCCCCCTCTTCGGAGAGCATCATGGCCAGCGGCGAGGCGAGCCTGAACACTTTGCAGCACTTCATCGGCGGCGCGCGCGTGGCCGGCGAGAGCAACCGTTTCGGCGACATCTACAACCCTGCGACCGGGCGGGTCCGGGCGCGGGTGCCGTTCGCCACCGCGGGCGAGGTCGACACGGCGGTGCGGGCCGCGAAAGCTGCGTTTCCGGCCTGGGCCGCGACCCCGGCCTCGCAGCGCGCGCGCATCCTGTTCCGCTACCGCGACCTGGTCGAGGCGCACCGCGACGAGCTGGCCGCGCTATGCGCGGCCGAGCACGGCAAGACCCTCGACGACGCCCGCGGCTCGGTCACCCGGGGCATCGAGATCGTCGAGTTCGCATGCGGGATCCCGCAGCTTCTGAAGGGCGAGTTCAACGAGAACGTCGCGGGCCGCGTGGACAGCTTCAACCTGCGCCAGCCGCTCGGGGTGTGCGTCGGCATCACCCCGTTCAACTTCCCGGCCATGGTGCCGATGTGGATGTATCCGATCGCGCTCGCGTGCGGCAACACGTTCGTGCTGAAGCCATCGGAGAAGGACCCGTCGTGCGGACTGCGGCTGGCCGAACTCGCGGTGGAGGCCGGGGTGCCGCCCGGGGTGCTGAACGTGATCAACGGAGACCGGGAGGCGGTGGATGCGCTGCTCGTCCACCGGGATGTCGCCGCGGTGAGCTTCGTCGGCTCGACGCCCATCGCGGAGCACGTGCACCGCACCGCGACAGCGGCCGGCAAGCGGGTGCAGGCGCTCGGGGGCGCGAAGAACCATCTGGTGGTGATGCCCGACGCCGACATGGACCAGGTAACCGACGCTCTGGTGGGCTCGGCCTACGGTTCGGCCGGAGAGCGTTGCATGGCGGTGGCGGTGGCAGTCACCGTCGGCGACGGGACGGCCGATGACCTGATCGACCGGCTGAAGCCGCGGGTCGAGTCATTGAAGATTGGCGCGTATGACGCTGACGGTGTCGAGATGGGGCCACTGGTGACCCGCGAGCACCGCGACAAGGTCCGGAGCTATGTCGATTCGGGGGTGGAGGAAGGGGCGAAGCTCGTCGTGGACGGGCGCGACACCACGGTGGAGGGCCACGAGGAGGGGTTCTTCATCGGGGGCTGCATCTTCGACCATGTGAAGCCCGACATGCGGATCTACCGCGAGGAGATCTTCGGGCCGGTGCTGAGCGTGGTGCGCGCGAAGGACTACGAAGAGGCGGTGGCGCTGGTCAACGAGCACGAGCTGGGCAACGGGGCGGCGATCTTCACCCGCGACGGCGACGCCGCGCGCGACTTCACCCACCGGGTGCAGATCGGGATGGTCGGGGTCAACGTGCCGATCCCGGTGCCGACCGCGTACCACAGCTTCGGCGGCTGGAAGCGTTCCCTGTTCGGCGACCACCACATGCACGGGCCGGAGGGAGTGCGGTTCTTCACCCGGATGAAGACGGTGACCTCACGATGGCCGTCCGGCATCCGCGAAGGTGCGACGTTCAATTTCCATCGCAGCACCGAGGCCTGAACCGGAAATTCCGGCCTGAGCCGGCAGCGGAGTCCGATAACGGTAATGCCCCACTGTGGCTCCCGAGATCTCGGGAGAGCCCGTGCGTACACGTCGGAGATACCGGGCAGAATTTCAAGGCGAGGCGCCCCGGAGTCCGGATCGGGCTCGGGGCAAACGGGCGCTCCCACCGCCGCTCAGTACGAGCGCGGCAGCCCCAGGACGTGCTCGGCGAGGTAGCTCAGCACCAGGTTGTTCGAGATGGGGGCGATGCGGTAGAGCCTCGTCTCGCGGAACTTGCGCTCGATGTCGTACTCCTCGGCGAAGGCGAACCCGCCGTGGGTCTGCATGCACATGTCGGCCGCCTGCCACGATGCTTCCGACGCGAGCAGCTTCGCCATGTTGGCCTCCGCCCCGCACGGTGTGCCCGACTCGAACAGCTCCGCCGCGCGCCGGCACATCAGCGCCGCCGCCTCCGTCGCGGCGTACGCCTGCGCGATCGGAAACTGGATCCCCTGGTTCTGCCCGATGGGACGGCCGAAGACGCGCCGCTGCGATGCGTAGCGGCTCGCCCTCTCGATGAACCACCGGGCATCGCCGATGCACTCCGACGCGATCAGCACGCGCTCGGCGTTCATCCCGTCGAGGATGTAGCGAAACCCCCGGCCTTCTTCCCCGATCAGGCTGTCGGCGGGGATCTCCAGATCATCGAAGAAGACTTCGGTGGTGGAGTGGTTGATCATGGTCCGGATCGGCCGGATCTCCAGACCATTGCCTTTCGCCGCCCGCATGTCGACGAGGAACACCGAGAGCCCTTCCGTGCGCTTCTTCACCTCTTCGGCGGGCGTGGTCCGCGCGAGGAGGAGCATGAGGTCGGAGTGCTCGGCCCGCGAAGTCCACACCTTCTGTCCGTTGACGACGTAGTGTGAATTCCCCTTCTTCACCGCGGTGGTGCGCAGCGCCAGCGTATTGCTGCCGCTCGTGGGCTCGGTGACCCCGAACGCCTGAAGGCGCAGCGCGCCGGACGCGATGCCCGGGAGCCAGCGCTGCTTCTGCTCCGCGCTGCCGTGGCGCAGCACCGTGCCCATCGTGTACATCTGGGCGTGGCAGGCGGCACCGTTGCCACCGGCGCGATGGATCTCCTCCAGCACCGCGGCCGCGGCGGAGACGGGCAGCCCGCTGCCGCCGTACTCCTCGGGCACGAGGATGGACAGATACCCCGCGTCGGTGAGGGCCTGGACGAATTCGGTCGGATAGGTCCGCTCTCGATCGAGCCCCCGCCAGTATTCCCCGGGGAATCGCTCGCAGAGCTTCGCCACCGCCTCGCGGATTTCGGGCCAGTCGCTCATGGCCGGTCCCTCATGCCGGTTCACTCCGTTGTTTCCGATGGCTCCGGCCCGGTTCAACGCCCGAGCGATCCGGGCGGCGCGGGACGGCAAACGATCCGCCCGCGTTGCCATGGGCACCCTTCCCACTCCCGTTCCGGGGCCAGTGCCAATCCCGCCTCCGGTGCATGCCCCACCGATCCCGGCGAATGATTATCGGAAACCCGCACGCTGCCTCCCTTCCTGCCGCAGGCCCAGAGCTGCAAGCCGTACGGCCTGCTGCCGTTCATTCCTGGCGCAACCACGCCGCAGTGCCATCGCGGGCGACATCGTCGACCAACCCGATCTCCCAGGCCAGGTAGTCGTTCATCGCCTTCTCCATGCCGCCCTCGGCCTCGTTGACGCGCACGCGGACATCGTCCGGCGGGTCGAGGAACGATGGGTCGGCTGCGGTCATCGGGTATCCCGCCGCGGTCCATCCCTCGTTGCCGCCCTCCAGATACCGTACCGGTGCCGCCGATTCCCCGGCGAGATCCGACGCGGCGAGTCGGGCGAGGGCTTCGGCGGCGGCGGTGACGACCAGGAGCCGCTCGCGGGGCCGGACCGCGAGATTGCGCCCGAGACGCGCGCGAACGCCATGTCGCGCACCGGGAACGTGCCCCTTGCGATAGGTGCGGCTCAGCGACACGTCCACCACCTCCGCCTCGCCGCGGCCAAGCACCGCCGCGAGAGCATCGGGCGCGATCCCCTCGGCCCGTGCCTCGTTCAGTCCGAGCACCGGCGGGTCGGGCATCCCCGTCTCCAGAGCGTGACCTTCGAGGCCGCCCGCGAGCACCACCGCGTCGCGCCACCCCATCTGCACGAGCCAGGAGGCGGTCATGGTTGCGCGCACGCCGTCATCGTCGACCACCACGATCCGCGAGCGCAAGGTGCCAGCGTGCTCATCCGTACCCTGAACGAGCTGCCCGCCCGCGATCCATCGCGCGTCCGGCAGGTGGCCGGCCTCGTACTCCTCGCGGGTGCGGACGTCGAAAACGAACAGTGAGCGGGTGTCGGCCTCGGCCCGCCAGCGGCCGAGCGTGGGGCGGTCGATGGCGCGCACGCTGAACCGCTCCGCGACGCGCGCGGCCGCGGCTCGGGCCTTCTCGATCCCCGCCGCAGACGGACGCACGGCATGCTCGGTCGCTCCCTCGGCAAGTTCGAGACCCGCGAGGTGCCACGCCATGGTGCCGTCTCGCAGGCTGAGCACGCGGTTGGGCACTCCGGCGTTGATGATCGACTGCGCGCCGATGATGCTCCGGGTACGGCCCGCACAGTTCACGACGATGGTGGTATCCGGGGACGGGACCGCGTCGTGTACGCGGTACGCGAGTTCGGCGCCGGGGCAGCATATCCCGCCCGGAATGCTGAAGTTGGTGAACTCGGGCGTCGGCCGGCTGTCCAGGATGATGATGTCGTCGCCGGCCGCGCGCCTCTCATGCAGCTCCGCGGCCGAGATCGAGGGCGTACCGAACTCGTGCTCGACCACCTCCCCGAACGCCTTGCTCGGGACGTTGACCCCGCTGATCAGCGGGTAGCCCGCCGCCGCCCAGGCGTCGATGCCGCCTTCGAGCACGGAGACCTCGGAGTAGCCGAAGTGCTCAAGCCGGGCCGCGGCGCTCTCCGCCTCACCACCCCCTGCATCGCACACCACGACGGGGGCGGAGCGGCGCGGAACGAGCCGCGGCGCCAGGCACTCCAGCCGCGAGAGCGCACCGCAGCTCGCGTAGAAAATATGCGCGTCGTGGAACGCCCCGACCTCGCGGGCGTCAAGGAGCGCAAGTTCTTCCTCGCCGAGGATCATGCGTCTCAGCTCGCACGCGGTCGTCGTGTTCATTCGCCCCCTTCCGGTATCCGATACCCGACGGTCGGGCCTCGATCAATCGCCGCATCCCCGGCGCCGACGTTCACCCGCCTCCGGGGCCAATCAGCCCAGGGTCGACCAGTGTATTCAGGAGTGCAGGCTCACTGCCACGATGCAGTCACTCGATGTTATCGTCCCTTTCACGTCATACGTCGCAGAGACGACAGCGAGTGTCGCTTTTCGCGTGCAGCCTCCCGCCCGTCGGCCGAGGACCGAGGGCGTGCAGATTCTCACCGACTGGTCCCCGAATGAGGGAAAACAGATGACCAACGCACCGTATTCCTGTGTCATACCCGTCAAGGAGGAGCATGTCACGGATGAAACCGGAACCGATCATTTCCGGGTGTTGACGAGCGACGTGCTTCCGGGCTTCGTGCTCGGAGGAAGAGATCTGGAGGCATTGCACTCCGATGTGCCGGATGCCATCCGCATCCTGTTCAAGGAAGACGCGGAACTCCTTAACTCCCAGTGACCAGTCCGCAGACCGCAGTCATGGTGGTCCGACCGGGTGGGTGCATCCGATGATCAGACGGGAGGCCGGCGGCCCACCCTCCGGCTCGCTCGCATTGTCGAAGACAGCACCCATTGCTCATTGCCCTCCCCAGAGGGCGCATCTTTGGGACAGGAACTGATCGACGACGCTCTTTCCCGGATTCTTGAACTTCTGCATACGGGCCTGAATCCGGCGAACTGCCGTCCCCGGAGAAACGATACGAAGCTCTCCGGCTTCCACGCGTGCCGTGACCCGTCCATCCTCTCCAACGGCCATCGCTTCGCGCACATCGAGAGGGATCAGGATTCGGCCATCCGAAGAGATCTTCAGTGGCTGTGGCTCCACATCGCGCAACCTATCGGAATCTGCGGGGATCGTGGCATTCAGTGGTTCGTCGTGGTGCTGCTTCCAGTACCGATACTGTGCACCGGCGGTGTTCCTGTTCCCATTCTCGGCCAGGTACCGCTTGACGACTTCGTAGCGTTCCGCCCGCTGGCCTTTCTCACGGGTGATTTCATCAGCGATCTCCCAGACCCGTGCGGCCCGTGTACCGGAGCGTGGTTGAGCACGGACATCCGGTCGATCGGGCGTAATGTTCGGCATACCCTCGCGGCGGCCGTGAGTCGCACAGGGGCGAAGGTGAGCAGCCAGGCGCATCGGGCGATGCGGGACTGCGAGGCTGTGCTGGCGGTCATGTGGGCAGTCTCAGCGCGACGGAACGCCTCAGAACACACGATGTAGTAGGTGGGTCGATCTCTCAGCCCCAACTTCTGGTGCTGGGAATCTTCCCTTGCGTAACGCTCATTCGACGCTTATCGTCTCAGTGTGAGGGAGGGATCCCGAGAATCTACGGCTCAGAGGTAGGCGCTGACGGGGTACGCACAAAGCCTGAACAAGGAAGAGCGGACCGGCGTCCTGCATGGAGGTGTCTCAGGTGACCGTTCAAGGGTAGCTCCAATCAGCATCAGGATTCCGGGGGATCTTCCTCTCTGCTAGGTAATCGTTGCTTATAATCCCCCCCTGCGCGCGGAGAATATAATGCCAGCTAGAAGGAATGTCCCTAACCCTCTGACTAGACAGCCCCAATGGGGAACAACCGTTGAAATTGTTGAAGCAAACGAACCGACAACCAAGCTAATTCTAGAGAATGGAGCAGAGATTCGGATGAGATTGATCGCTCTCGAAGTCGTCCTTCTGGACGATCCAGGGCCGGATGGCAAGCCCAATTATAATATCAACGCACAAGCAGTCATGAATATCTATCATCCAGAGGATCAATGTTAAATGAACATTTTGGCTTCACCTGACCTAACTTCTCGAAAAGCGCAGATTCAGTCATTCACTCAGCTCGCTGATGGGTGGCATTTTGGAGAAGGGATCAGTGCTACTGAGGCTGCCGTAGATTTCGCACTAAAAGTAGATCGCCTACTGTGGAATGGTAACGCTCAGGAAGTAGAGGTTTTCCCCGGCATTGATGGTGGGATCCTATCGTCCGGTTACTATGAAACGCATACTCTAGAAATACGGTGTAATCCATCAGGACAAGTAGATCTGCTACATGAAATCAGCGATGAGATTGATCGTGAGCTATACAATATCTCATTAGAAGCAATCCGCGATTACATAGAGGCCCTAAAATGGAAGCCGGGGAACTCATTCGTCTATTCCATGCCAAACATTACAGCCCACACAAAGGACGATTCACGAGTGAGGCTTTCAAGCCATCATCGACAGACAAAGGGATCTCAGTATTTGATGTTCAGTGTGCTATTACGCATAGCGGAGGGGAGTGTTCACGTATCAACCGATACTACAGTGCCATTGCTGGGGAGCCTATTATTTTCTGGAGACTCGATCCGCGCTGTCTCCCCCAAGATTGCAAGATATCCCATGAACCCTCTACGAGCGGAGACCCGTGTCACCGAAACATCCGGGGAGTGGCTCGGGGGAAATGCCGGGGATTGGTGCATAACCTGAAAATCGAAGATATAGAAATTTGCGATAGTGACAATCATCGGACCTTAACCCAAGATGATATCACTTCTTTAGGCACACCCTGAGTGCCGTTATCCGGGCCGCAGCTCACAGCTCGGAAGCCACTCCCCGGCTCAGAAATGCAGTGATACGTCGCGGTGCGCTGATTTGCATTCGGCGATCACGCGGGCCTGATCTTTCGTGAGTCGGTCCTGAACGCGCAGGCCGATGCTGTGCTTGATTGCGGCGTCGTAGGCGGAGAGCCCCGGCTGCAGCTCATCCGCGGCGCGGGTCCGCCACGCGACCTCCGCCGAGTACCGCTCGCGGGCCTCGGAGAGGAATTCCGCCGCCTTCTCGGGATCCGGCGAATCGCCGCGCAGTGCCCGGCGGGCCTTTGACAGTCTTCCCCTGATCCCGCTGCTGCCCGCCACCTCCGCGATCTCGCGCTCCGCGGCCTTGATGATGTTCATCGCCGGCTCCGGCGGCTCGTTCGCGACGGCTGCATCAAGGCCGGAAAGCGTGGATTCGAACGCGCGCAGGGCGCCCGCGTCCGCGATCAGCACTTGCAGGTCGGCGACCGTCTGGTATGCCTCGTCGACGCTTTGCCGGTATTCCCGGCGGGCCTTCCTCTGCCGGTCCGAGAGCTCCACGTAACGCGCCCTCGCCGCCTCCCAGGCCGCGGGGATGCTGCCCTCGATCGCGATCATCTCCGCCTCGATTTCCGCCCTCTCCCGCTCGACCGCGTCGATGGCCGCGTCGTCCGCGGTGTCGTCGTGGGCGAGTCGCGAACGCTCCCGATCGAGCGCCTCGAGCCGAGTCCGGAGCTTGCGCAGATCGGACTGCTTGCCCCGCACCTCGACGTGCAGCGGCCGGTACTCCGGCAGGTACGCCTGCGTTTGCGCGTCCGCCTCGCGCACCACTTGCGCCAGACCCAGGCCATCGCGCGCGAGCTCGACGCTGCGTTCGTACTTCTCGCGGTGGGGGTCGGGCAGATAGCTGACATCAAGTGCTGCCGCCCGGTCGATGTGGGCGCGAAGTTCGTCGCCGCTCTCGTCGTAGCGGGCGAAGACGTAATCCTCCAGGCAGTACTGAAGCTTGGGGTTTATCGGCGGCGGTGCGGTTTCCGATCCGAGATACACGCGGTTCGGCAGGTAGTTGACCAGAATCGGGAACGCGCCGGCGATGCCGAGCCCGGTGAGTTGCAGGAAGATGAACACCACCGCCCCGCGGTAGATCTGCAGGGTTTTCACGATCGCCGGAGCCACGCCACGCAGATAGAACAGGGCGAAGCCGAACGGCGGGGTCAGGAACGAGGTCTGGATGTTGATGCCGATCATGACCCCCAGCCACACCGCGGTGATGTTCGCGGACGGATCCGCGAGCAGGATGGGGGCGACGATGGGCACCACCACCACCGCGATCTCGATGAAGTCGAGGAAGAATCCGAGCAGGAAGATGACCAGCATCACCACTGCGAACTGCGTCCAGAAGCCTCCGGGCAGACTCGTGAGTTGCTCCCGAACCAGTTCCTCACCGCCGAAGGCACGAAACGCCGAGGTCAGCATGGCGGCGCCGAGCAGGATGATGAACACCATCGACGTGGTCTTGGTGGTCTCGATCATCACCGACTTGAGGGTGTCGTCGATCCGATACGTCCGCCACAGGCTCCAGACGATCGCCACGAGCAGGCCGGCGGTTCCGATCGATGCAAGCACGATCCCCCGCATGTCCTCGGGCCCGGTGATGTTCTTGATGTTGATGTCGTAGGTGGTCAGCGAAGCGAACAGGACGAGCAGGGAGAGCACGGCGACGATCGCCGGGGCGAACGCGTTGCGCCGGCCGGCGGTGAGGCGGTATCCACCCATGATGAGAGCGCCGATCGCGCCGATCGCGCCGGCCTGGTTCACGGTGGCGATGCCGGCAAGAATGGACCCCAGCACCGCGAAGATAAGGGTGAGCGGCGGCACGAGAGCAAGGAGCACCCGCACCAGGAACCGCAGGTCGTAACCGCCCTCGTGCGGCACGGGAGGCGCGGTGCTCGGGCGCAGGAGCGCCTGCCCGAGGATGTAGACCATGTAGATCGCGACCAGGATGAGCCCCGGAATGAAGGCGCCCATGAACATGTCGCCCGCACTGGCGGAGACCACGTCGAACTCCGCCGGCATGGTGATCTCGCCGGTGGCCTCGCGGTACTCCGCCTTGCGTGCGGTGCTGGCGATGTCGGCCGCACTCGCGAGCTGGTCGGCGAGGATGATGAGCACCACGGACGGCGGAATGATCTGGCCCAGCGTGCCGGCGGCGCAGATGGTCCCCGTCGCGAGCGGCTTCGAGTAGTTGTTGCGCAGCATCGCGGGGAGGGAGATGAGCCCCATGGCGATCACCGTCGCCCCGACGATCCCGGTGGTGGCGGCGAGCAGGGCGCCGACGAACACGACCGAGATGCCGAGCCCCCCGGGGATCGGCCCGAAGAGCTGGGCCATCGCCACCAGCAGGTCCTCCGCAATCCGCGACCGTTGCAGCATGATCCCCATGAACACGAACAGCGGGATCGCGATGAGGGTGTCGCGTTCCACGTCCCAGTAGAGACTGCGGAAGTTGGTGACCCCGGCGCTCAGCCACTCCACCGGGCCGCCGTGCGCGAAGTACGCATCCGCGTCGCCCGCAAAGAGCCACCCGCACAGCGCCGCCGTCGCGATGGCGGCGATGGCCGAACCGGGCAGGGCGAAGCCGACCGGGAAGCCGGACATGAGGGCGCCGATCATGAGCACGACCAGCAGGGCGAGAAAGACCAGTTCCATGGCGTGCGGCGGCTCCGTTCAGGCCGTTCCGGCGCCGCTTGAGGAGGCCGCCGCCGGATCGGGCGCCTCGGGCCGGCGCAGGGTGGCCACGCTCTCAAGAAAGTAACTTGTGAACTGGGCGGTCATCGAGGCCGCGAAGATCACGAGACAGCCTGCCATCAGGTACTTCACGTACATGCCGAACCCGCTCTGGGAGATCTCGAAGTTGAGCAGGGGGCTCGCGAGGCTCGATCCCTTGGTCCACAGCCCCATCGACAGGATGATCCAGCATAGCGGGATTCCGAGCAGCAGCGAGCCGACCGCGTTGGTCCACGCCTTTCCGCGCGCATCGAACCGGGCGTAGAAGACATCGACCCGGACGTGCCCCCCCTCGACGAGACTGTAGGCACTCGCCAGCAGAAAGAGCGCCGCGTACCAGAACCGCACCAGATCACCCATGAACGCCTGCTCGTACGAGAAGATGAACCGCGTGATCACGATGAGGAATTCGGCGAGCACGATCAGCAGGGCGAGCCAGATGACCGATGCGGATCGGGTGAACAGCGACACCACGCAGGCGACTCCCATCAGTGGGAGGTGAACGTACTGCCCGCGGAATTGCGACAGGCCGAGCTTCGTCGTGAGCGCCTTGCCGACGAGCGCCGGCAGGAATTCCTCCACCCGGAGGAACGAGATGAACGCATCGGCCAGCCCCACGAGGAACACCGACCAGAAGCCCGCCCGCACGATGTACGCGGCCAGCGCGGAGTAGATTCGCGCATCGGCCTCGAGCGCGCGCCCGCGGGTGGCCGCGACCCACACCACGATACCCGCGACCGACCCCGCGTAGAGGAGGAACTGCACCCATCCTGGGGCGAGCGACCCCGCGTCGAGCGGGCTTGCGGCCGGCGGCGGATCGAGCCACCCCAGATGCGCGGCCAGCGCCGGCACCCCTGGCCAACCGCCGACGAACGTCAGCCCGAAGTTCACGAGGAAGGCCGCCGTCATGCACACCGTGACGCCGGCAAGCATTCTCGACAGGGGCTCGGCCAGCCCCGGCGAGGCGGGGGCGGGCAGGGGCAGGGATGAAGGCGCCATTTCGGTTACGCCGAACTGCGGCCGCGCTTTGCGTACCTGGTCCTGGCCCGCATTTCTCACCCCCTCCCGGCAAGGCCCGGAGGATCGCTCAAGCCTGGATGGCTCCGGTTCAAGGGTCCACGAGAAGTGCGGATGAAGGTTCGGGGTGAATCCAACGTGCCCTGACGCGCATTTCCCACTTTATTGCGAGCAGTCATGGCCGGTGGCCCGGACGCCTCGGATTCATCCAGTGAGGCGGGCAGTCGGGGGAGAAGCCGGTGCGCTGCGTTGCTTGCATCCGGCCGGGGAAGTTGGCGCGGCGGCTCACGGTGTCGCCTGCCGCCGCGCCGGGACGTCGCTTCAGCCAGCCGTTCAGATGCCGAGAACGCGGTTGCGCTGGGTCGCGTACTCGCCGTCGGCGATGTTCATCCAGGCGGCAACGGTGCGCAGCGACTTCTGGTAGCTGTCGTCGATCCGCTTGGCGAGGTCGCTGTGCTGGCGAGTCTCCTCGAACACCTCCTCGGACGCTTCGCCGAACGCATCCGCCACATCCTCACTGAATTTCCGGAGCTCGACCCCCTGCTCGTTGATGAGCTTGGCCAGAAATTCGCCGTTCTTGGCGTTGTACTCGGAGTACATGCTCTCGTGCACGTAGGTAGCGGCCGCGTCGATCAAGAGCTGATCGGTTTTGGAGAGGCCGTCCCACCACGCCTTGTTGATGCCGAGACCGGTGATGGTGCCGGACTCGTGCATGCCGGGGTAGTAGTAGTACTTCGCGGCCTCGTAGAACTTGAGGAAGCTGTCGTTCCAGGGGCCCACCCACTCCGTGCCGTCGATGGCCCCGGAGACCAGGTTCTCGTAGATCTGACTACCCGGCAGCGACACCGGGGAAGCGCCGAGCTTGGCCAACACGTCGCCACCGAGCCCCGGCATGCGGAACTTGAGGCCCTTGAGGTCGTCGGCGGAATTGATCTCCTTCCTGAACCATCCGCCCATCTGCACCCCGGTGTTGCCGGCGGCGAAGCACTTCACCCCGAACTCGGCTCCCAGCTCGTCCCACAGCTCCTGACCACCCATCCAGCGGATCCAGGACGACGACTCGAGCGCGGTCATTCCGAACGGCACCGAGGCGAAGTAGGAGAAGCCGGGATGCTTGCCCTTCCAGTAGTACTCTGCCCCGTGGTAGATGTGGGCGTTGCCCAGGGCAAGATCACTAAAATCCCATGTAAATCAGTGCATTCTGTGATCTAATGCCACTCTGGCCAAGGAGAGGAACGTGATCAGCAATGGACAACAGTGCCCCCGAGGGTCTGATCGAACATTTCTCGAAGTTGGAAGACCCGCGCGTCGACCGGAACAAGAAGCATGAGTTGATTGATGTCATCGTGCTGTGCGTGTGCGCGGTGCTCAGTGGGGCCGAAGGTTGGTGCGACATCGAGGAGTTCGGTCGCGCAAAGCTGGACTGGTTACGTCGTTATGTCCCGCTGGCCAATGGGGTCCCGGTCGATGACACGATTGCCCGCATCATCTCGGCGTTGTCGGTCAGTGGGTTTCAGGCGTGCTTTCTCAGTTGGATGGAGGACGTGGTCAAGCTCAGCGACGGTGAGATCATTGCGCTCGATGGCAAGACGCATCGACGCACCCATGATCGCAAGCGAGGGGTGAAGGCGCTGCATATGGTCAGTGCCTGGGCGTGTCGCAATGGGGTGGTGCTTGGGCAGGTGAAAACCGACGAGAAGTCGAACGAGATCGTGGCGGTGCCGGAGTTGCTGGAGAAGCTTCAATTGAAGGGGTGTATCGTGACGCTGGATGCGATGGGGTGCCAACGCGCGATCGCGAAGCAGGTCAAGAAAGGCGGTGGGGATTACGTGTTGGCGCTGAAGCGCAATCAGCCGGAATTGGAGCGCGAGGTTCGGGCGTATTTCGAGGCGGCGGAGCGGTGCGACTTTGGCGGTTCGGAGATGGGGCACGAGGCGACTTGCGACGAAGGTCACGGGCGGATTGAGCACCGGAGCTATTTCTTGTCCACGGACCTTGGTGCGTTGTCGGGTGTCGGGAAGTGGAAGGGACTGAAAGCGATGGGAATGGTGGAGTCGGAACGTCATTGTGGAGGGCGTGTCAGTGTTGAGCGGCGCTACTACATCACCTCGCTTGATGACGTGAAGGTGTTTCAACGGGCGGTGCGTTCACATTGGAGTATCGAGAACGGGTTGCACTGGCGGTTGGACGTGACGTTTCGCGAAGACGCAAGCCGGATTCGTCGAGGCAATGCGCCTCACAACATCGGGGTGATTCGTCACATGGCGATGAACCTACTCAAGCGCGAGAAGACGAAAATGAGCTATAGGCGCAAGAGAGTCCGGGCCGCTCTGAACGATGCCTTCCGAGATAAGTTGTTGATGGGACAATGACTTTATATGCGGTCACCCTGGGGCGTTGCCCGAGGCAACCTCGTCGAACGAGTCGAACGGCTTGACCCGCTCGCCCCCGGCAAAGTACTGAACGTTCAGTCGGCCGTCGGTCATGTCGGTCAGCATCCGGGCGAAGCGTTGCGCCCCGGTGCCGAGGCCCGGGAAGTCGCGCGGCCACGTACTCACCATCACGATTTCCTGGCGACCCTGCGAGATCGCAGGCGCCGCGACGGTTGCGGCGGCGACCCCGGCGGTGCCCACGGCGGCCTTTTTCAGAAAGCCCCGCCGCTTCATGCCCTGAGTGGTCTGCTTCTTGGTCTGCTTCTTGGTCTGCTGCATCGATCTCTCCTTGGCAGATGGTTCGAGAGCGAACTTCCCACGCATCGGCTCCGGCACGAATACCGGTGGCGCGGAGGCTCGCGTTCAGGAATCCGGGCCGGATTTGCCGGCTGCGATCCAGGACCTTCAATCCGCATTCACAACACGGTCTGGCATTGTTCGTCGATTCTTGCCGTCAGATCAACCGCGGTACGAGCGGGCCGGGAATTTCCGCCAGGCCGGGACATGCGCTCGGAATCGCCTCGAATGGACGCTCCGGAGGCGGAAATCTTGCCGAAGCCGGACTGCGTGGCGACCCTCCGGGCCGTCAGCGGGAATCGCGGCGAGGGGAGCTATCGGTTTGCCTGGCGTCGCCTCGGGCGCAGGTGGTACGGGACCGGGCAGTGTCGCCACCAGACAAGCCATGGGAGGCGGTGGATGGTGAATGCTTCTTCTTTCCGCTCGTCGCTCACAGCCGCACGTCGTGCAGCGGCCGGCCCCAGTCCCGCGCCCGCGCAACCACCCGCTCCACATCCTCCTCAAGCATCAGTCGCTCGTCCACGAGCCGGCGCGCCGCCGCTTCGATGGCCTTCACGTAGCCGCTCGCATCGCCATATCGCGCGAGCACGGAGGCACGGGGATCGCCGGTCATCGCCGCCTCCGAGTCGGTGTCCGGGAACGGGAGGTAGCTGCCGGTGAACTCGTGCATGGCACCGTGGCCGTATTCCCGGACGCGCAGGTTCCAGCCGGTACAGGTGCCGAGCGGCGCCTGGACCATCGGCGCCCGCACCCCCGCGACATCATTGCCGTCGGCGTCCACCGCCGGGACGAGGACCGCGTAGCCACCGGCATCCGCAACCTCTGGGGGCTCCCTTGTGAGCAGCCCCCGCTCGATGTCCGGGCCGAAGTCGTAGAGCGGCAGGGTGTTCGCACCGCTCGGGATCATGACCCCGGGGATGCTCGGGAACCGGGAATTCCACTCCGCGTGGTCCACCAGCGTCCCGTCCGTGCGGCGCGGAATCCGGCTCGCGGGCGGCGCGGTGCCGTGCGTGGCCCAGGCGTCGAGGGCGTCGAGCATCGCGCGAAACAGCATCGAGGTCTGCACGATGTTCGCGTAGTGACGGCAGATGCCGCGGGCCGGGCGAACCGCGTTCGGGTCGGCGAAGTGCTGCGAACTCGCCCACAGGTACACGCGGACGTTGTCCGGGGGTTCGAGGTCGCGGCCTTCGGTGTCGGTATGCACGAGCGACCCGCGCCGTTGCCAGTACTCCGTCGCGCTCTGGGTGTGCAGGACCAGCGGATCGGTCTCGGGGCGCTTCAGGATCGCATCCTCCCGGCCGGTGAGATGATCGACCGACGGCCCGTACGCAAACGGGAAACGGTCCGCGCAGTTGTCGTGGTCTTCGTACTGCTGTCCCGCGGGGCTGACGGCGCGGGCGAAGCGGTGGTTCATCCACATCAGGCCTCCGCCCGAGACGTGCGGCATCACCCCGTCGAACACCCGCCGCCCCTCGGCGTCCGCGTTGTATCCCCGGTAGATGAAGTCCCGGATGCAGCGCCCGGTCTGCGAACGCCCCCAAGCGTACGCCTTGTCGATAGTGCCGGCGAGGGGGTTCGTGGCGCCGTGTTGGGGGTTCGTGGCGCCGCACCCGTCGGTCCCTTCGTATCGCAGGAAGCTCACGAGGTCGCGCACCACCGCGTGGCCGATGCCGTAGGGGCGAGGGTCGCGGGCGGTGTAGACCAGCTCGTAGATCCAGCCCGGCTCGAAACCGCTGAAGACGTGGATGTGCGTATCGGACTCGACGAGCGCGGTCTCGGCCCCTTGCGCATCGAGCCCGACCCCGCCCTCGGTGCGCGCAAACGCCCAGGCATCGCTCGCGACCGGCTCGCGCGCGTCACCGGGATAGCGTCGCCGCGTCAGGCTTGCGCGCGCGGTGTCCCGGGAGACGGTCGGATAGCTGCGCGTGGACGCCCACCCACTCAGGGGGTAGGTCGAGACTCCGGGCCTGTCGGCAATGAACTCCGTGCGCACGAGACCGGTGAGGGGCTCGGCGCCGTCACGCGCCACCGGTACGTCGAGCCTCATGCGTCCGTCGCCCGGCAGCAGGTCTCCTTGCCAGGCCGCCCACACCACCGTGTACCCGCGCCGCATGAGGAAACCGTTGCCGGCGTCGCGCCGGGTGCGCGGATCGTTCGCAGCCGGCGCGTCGTTGAAGAATTGCAACTCGCGCTTGTTCCCGCGGTTGCCGTAGCCGAAGAAGAGCCTGCGGCTCCCCGACCCGACCGGCCTGAGAATGCACAGATCGGAGGCATACTCGACAAGACCATGGTCATTGCGCGGCACCCGGCCGAGGTCCACCACATCCGTATACGCGGGGTCTTCGGGGTCGACGGCGAAGCGGACCCGCCCGGCCAGGCGCTCGTACGGCCCCCCGCCTTCGAAGCAGTGGCCGTCCGCAAACGGCTCGCGTTCGGTGATCCGCAGCTCCAGCGAGCCGTTCATGGTCCCTCCGAATCACATCGACAGGAGATGGGCGCTGGTGGTTCAGCTCCTGTCGTCAACCGCTCCCGGGGTCGAGCATGAGCCGCACTCCGGTGAGCACCACGGCCGTGGTGAGGCCGGCGACTCCGAGCGCGAGACCGATAGCCCACTTTACAAGGCGGATTTCGCGTTCCACGAGACGGTTTTCGAGTGCGGCAATGCTGGCGTGAACATCGGCGTTCGTCGCGAGATCGCCTTGCCCGTCGCGGATCGTTTTCGCGATGGCTTCGGCTTGGCGGCGCTCGACGCCGGCGGCTTCGAGGTCGCGGGCTGCGGTGAGGGTGTCGAAGGTGCTGGCGGTCATGGTTTGTGTTCTGGTGACAGGGAGTCCAAGGGCGCCGGTCGCGACAGGGTGGCGAGTGTACTTCGCCACCCTGCGCTTGTTCGACCATTTTCGCGGTCGCGGTCGCGACGATGAATTCACGTGTCCCTTGTGCGGATGGTGGCCATGTCTCCAAGCCGTCTGGCGTGCAGACGAGTTCTGCGTCGGTCTCATGCACGCCTGCGCCGAGGCGCTCGTCGGGGCACCGGGGCTGCCGGTCATTGCCGATGAAGCGACGCCTTCGCTGCGGCATGAGCCATAGCGCGCCACCACCTGCCGCTGTTGCTGCCGCGCTTGCAACACCTGGGGTGCCACTCCATGATGAATCCCGCCGGATCGCCGCCCTCTCCGGCCGGACATCCCGACCTGTATGCGCTGAATGCGGAGCGACGCCCATGGAAACGACCCTCGAACAGCTTCGCGAGCGGGCGCGGGAAGTGATGCGGCGAGCGCCGGCGGTCGAGGCGGTGGTGCTGTTCGGCTCGCGCGCACGAGGGACCGCAGGCCCCGGAAGCGACTGGGACATCGCGCTCATCGGAAGGAGTGCAAAAGCCCCGGCGGCGGCGTACCGGCTCTTCGACGTATCTGCCGGGGGTGCGGTTGCTCGATCTCGAGATGGGAGAGGTCGAGCGCCACAAGGACACTGCGGGAGCGCTGGAGGCGGCTCTGGCGCGCCAGAGCGTCACCCTGGCCGGCGTCTGGAGCCGGCCCGCGTGCCGCAAAGAGGGACTGAGCATGGATGCGGTGCGGATGCGGGCCCATATCGCAAATGCCACGGACCAGGTGGACAGGGCGGTCAGGGCGGGCCTCGAGCATCTGTATGCGATGGAATGGGAGCGCGGAGACTGGACCCTGCTCACCACCGGATCAGTCGATGCGGCCGAGCATGTGGCGAAGGCGGTCCTGACCGGATACGGGCTCAGTCCCCGTGAGGTTCACTTCCTGGACGCCCTGGCGGAGCAGCTCGCGAGCGCCTACCGAGGACGCGACGATGCGCGACAGACGCAGTGGGCGGACCGGCTCCGAGCCATGAACGGCACCACGCGGGCGCGCCGGCTGCACAACGCGGACTGCCGGCGCTTCGTCGCTCCTCCGGTGGAGCCGCTCGAACGCAGCGTCGAGCGCACCGGGCAGGCCCAACACGCCCAGATCCTGTGGCTGCACGAAATGGTCGAGCGCTGGCCCCAGCATGCGGAGGAGGCGGAATACGCCACCCGGGCGATACTGCGCAAGGGACGTCTCCGCCCTGCTCGCCGGCTGGTCGGGCGACCCGGTGACCGCGGACGAACCCACACGCACGACGATCGCCCGACTGGAAAAGAGCACCGAGGAGTGGCTCGGGGGTGCGCAAGCGCTGCTCGAAGGGCGGCAAGACGGCTGAACGGAGCCGGTCGGGGGGGGGCGGCGGATGCCTGGGATGGATAGGTGCACAGATCGGGTGAGCAGCCGGCGGATACTGCGGAATGAGCGCGTGGCTATCGACGGCATCATGTGCAAGATTTTCGGGTCCCTGACGCAAAGTGCCACGGGTATCGCTTTCAGAACGGAATGGTAGGTGAGCGCAATCGCCGCATGAATATTTCGGACGAGACGATGGATGAGGCATGCCTTTCCACGACTTTCGCGGAGTTGACCTCGGAAGAAGACGAGCGGCACCCGCCGTTCCGCTGGCAGATGCGGTTGCTGCGCCGCCTGTTGGACGGAAACGCGCCTCGAGTTGTGGATATTCCAACCGGATTGGGGAAGACGTCGGTGATGGCGCTGTGGCTGATCGCCCTTGCCGAAGGCGCCCGCCTGCCGCGCAGACTCGTCTATGTCGTCGACCGACGCGCGGTCGTGGACCAGGCGACACGGTTTGCCGAACGCCTGCGCGCGAACATGCTCCGCGAGCTGGCGGAGAAGCTGAGACTCGAAGCGGGCACCGAACTTCCCATCTCCACGCTGCGCGGCGGCTTCGCCGACAACCGCGACTGGCTGGAGGATCCATCGAAACCCGCCATCGTGGTAGGAACTATCGACATGATCGGTTCCCGGCTGCTGTTCGGAGGCTACGGCGTATCACGGGGGATGCGCCCGTACCATGCCGGCCTCCTCGGCGTCGACGCACTCGTGCTACTCGACGAGGCGCATCTGTGTCCGCCGTTCGAAGCACTTCTTGGGCAGGTGGAATCGCATTGCGACGGCAAACTCGGCCCGACGGACGGAACCGATTTCAGCACCCCGCCTTTCCGCCTCATGTCCCTCTCCGCCACCGGCAGGGACGCGGCGCAGACCGTACCAGACGATGTGTTCCGACTGGAAACGGAAGATTGCGAGGAACCAGTGGTGGCGCAACGCCTTTCGGCATGCAAGCGTCTGAAGGTGACCGAGATTGCCGCCGACGCAAGTCTTGCGGAATCGCTTGCCGAGCGCGCCATGGAGATCGCGTTCGACGATCCCTTCTGCCGGGTACTGGTTTGTTGCAACCGGCGGAAGGATGCCGTCGAGGTCAAGGGTCTGATCGACAAGGACTGCCGGAGACGACACAGAGCCGGAGAACTCTCGGGAAAGCACAAATCAGAGCTTATGGTTGGTGAACGTCGGGTTCGGGAACGAGCGGAGTTGGAAACATGGCTCGATGACTGCGGATTCCTCGGCGGCGCACGCCAGCGACCACCTGTTCCCACCTTTCTGGTCGCCACGTCTGCGGGCGAGGTCGGCGTGGACCTCGATGCAGATCACATGGTGTGCGATCTCGTCGCCTACGAGCGCATGGTGCAGCGACTCGGGCGAGTGAATCGGCGCGGTGGGGCCGATCGGCAGGCCACGATCGACGTTCTTGCCCAACCCCCGGAAGTGAAGGACAAAGCGCCAAAGAACCGGAAGACGAGTACGGACAGCGACTTCGAAGCGTGGATGACTGCTCTGCAAAAACTACCCGAAGGCGAAGATGGCCGTCGTGACGCGAGCCCGGCAGCGATCGTCGACATGAAAGCGAGGCACCCGGACGCGATTCGTACTGCGACCAGTCCAGCGCCACTGCATCCCGAATTGACCCGCCCATTGCTGGATGCGTGGTCGATGACCTCCTTGAAACAGCACGAGGGGCGGCCCGAGGTCGCACCTTGGCTGCGCGGGTGGGAGGACGACGACGAACCACAGACCAGCGTCGTATGGCGCAAGCATCTTCCTCAAGTTCGCACCGGCGGGGAAACGACGGCCCCACCGACAATGGTTGCGGAATACTTTCGAGTCGCACCTGTCCACGCAACGGAAAGGCTCGAAGCCGTGTCGAGTCGCGTGCTCGCCTGGATGCTCAAGCGAGCGGTGCAAGTCGGGAAGCGCTCTCCGGGACCCGATTTGTCGATCGGGAACAATGAGATTGTCGTCATTGCGATCGATCGTGCCGGAGAGCATCGCGCACATCTGACACTGCCCGAACTTCGGCTGCTCGCCGCACCGACCAAGAGCCTGGAGAAGGGCGATCTGCGGCAACGCAATCGGCTGAAGAAGGAATGGGAGCGACATCTACGCGGCGCGACCCTGATTACGGATCACCGACTCGGCGGCGTGCTTGACGGAATGCTGGACGAGAAATGCGATACCGCAGCGTCGACTGCCGATGCGGATGAACTCTGGAGAGCGGGGAAGGACTTGGCGGCAGAGGAGCGTCCCCTCATCGGATTTCTCGTGGAACAGGTTGATGGCGGTAAAGAAGAGGAGGGTCTCAGAGTCCTCGAACGCGGTGACTGGCGCCACATCAGAACGTTCGAAACCTCCGTTGACGCCGGGGGCGCAGTCCGTATCGGCTTGGCCGTGTTCAAGTGGCCCGATGATCCGAGTGACGAGGAATCCCGATCGGTACTCTCCGCCCCGCAGTCCCTGCGCGAACATGCGGAGCAGGTCGCCGATCATGCACGCGCATTGGCGCGGCGCCTCGAACTACCGAGGGCAGAAACCGAGGCGCTCGTCACGGCAGCTCGCCTGCATGACGAAGGAAAGGCCGCAGAGCGCTGGCAGAACGCGATGAACGCCCCGAAAGACGAAGGTCGCCCCTATGCGAAAACACCCGGCGGTGGAAATCCTCGCCTTCTGGAGGGTTACCGTCACGAATTCGGCTCCCTGCTGAAAGCCGAAGGTCAAGATCTTCCGAACGATACCCGCGATCTGATCCTGCACCTGATCGCAGCGCATCACGGCAATGCGCGGCCAACGATCAATCCGACGGGCTGCGAGGACGGACCGCCCTCGGTACTCGAATCCAGAGCCGGAGATGCGGCACTGCGATTCGCCCGCTTGCAGAAGCGGTACGGTCCCTGGGGACTGGCGTGGCGCGAAGCACTCCTTCGGGCGGCCGACCAGCGTGCATCCAGAGCGTGGTCGAAACGTCATGCAGGAGGCCGCCGTGGCTGAGTCCAGCATCCCCGTGGATCTGCTCAACCCGGGGCAGGTCTTCGCTTGCCTTGGGCTTCTGGAGGCGGCGGATGTCCTTCAGAGTGCGGCGACGGCCGTATTCGATTGGAGCAGCGGCCGAGAAACCAGATTCCGCCTGATGACCGCTGATCAGGAACCGCCGATCGAGCGCGTCATGCGGTTCATGGAGGAAGCTCGGGTGGTAACCCGGGTGCCCGCGCAGTCGCCGAACCTCAATCGTTGGATTGCAAGTTGGGGGGCACCGCCGGAATCCGATTGGTCAGGACGTCCATTTCCGTTTCCCGATCCAGACTCTCCGGCCACACTTCCTGTCGTGCTCCAAGACGATGCCGGCAATAAAATTGCAATCGACTATTGGGGGGACGCCACGAGGCGTGACAACGTAAAGTTCTGGGCCGGAGCAAGAGGCAAACCCGGCGCCGCCATCCTACAAGAAGCTCTCGAGATCATACATGGAAGGACACGCCAGCACGCCGCCGATCCGTTTGCGTTGTCCGGCCCCCAGTCTATCAGCTTCCGTTTCGATTGGCGGCGTGACTACATACCGGTTGAGGACGGCTTTTCGCCCAACAATCACAAGAGCGGGAGCATCCAGATTCAGATGGTCGGCTACCCGCTCGTGGAGATCCTTGCGGCTATCGGCGTAACGAACGCCCGTCCCCGAAGACAGACCAAGCTCGAATACCGGTACGGCGTGCTTGGAGCCGGCAATGGACCACTGCTGGATCCCATGTTCCATCGCGCGGCACTCGGCGCGGAGACATCGCCGATTCCGGGCCGTCCATTTCGTCGTTTCGTCATGCACCTGGGCTGGCCAGGACAACCAGACCAGGCCCGGTGCATCACGCAGGTCACCGAAGAGGAGTAGCGAATGACCATGGAGCTTTCAAAAACCCAGATCGATGCATTCGCCGACGATCCGAACGGAGCGGTGGCATTGCATCTCCGACAATCTCTCCTGCCGGTCGAGGGTCGCGGATCGGTGATATTTCCACCCACGTATGCGGATGTGGACTACAACATCGACGAGCTCTCCGACGGCACGAAGATCGCGACCATCGACAGCGTAGGCTCGCAGGCCAATCGTATGGAGCCAGTTTTCCTGGCCGCAAGACTGGGAGAGCCCGATAACCCCCGTTCGAGTCTCGTTCCGCAGATCGAGATTGCCTACGGCAACGAGAAATCGGTGTCGATCCTGGAGGCCGGTCACCGCCTCGGCGATGCAGTCATCCGTTCGACCGAGCTGAAAGATCAGGCGCACGAAGCGTTCAATGCATTTCTCGATCGTGATGATGTCACTCCGCTGGCAAGGCTTGCACCAACATCCCTGGTCTTCGGCGTCTGGGACTCGCGCGACACGCAGGCCAAGCTACCCCGCATCGTCCAGTCCACCATTCGTGCGGAAGATGTGGAGGTGCTGACCCGCTCGGCTCAATACAACCCTCCACTGGACTACGCGGAGCTGGACGTGTTCTCGGATACCGAAAAGGAGAAGCAGCAGGGTGATCCCAAAAGTCCGCTGGCGAAACGTGGATTCGTCCATGTTCCTGCCGTCCGAACCCACGGCGGCATCATTGCTCGCGGATCGATTCGCCGCGACGTAACCGTCAATCTGATCGCCTTGCGGCGCCTGAACGGCGAGAACGGTCAAGTCGTGCGGCGTTATGTTCTCGGACTGGCTCTGGTGGCCGCGACAGCGCCCCTTGATGGATTCCTGCGCGCGGGATGTCTCCTCACTCTTGATCCTGACGATTCAGGTGACTGGAAGACCGTAGCCCGCAACGGCACCCGCGAGACCGTCAGCCTCGACGAAGGGATCGCCCTGGACTACACACGCTCCGCTGCGGATGCGTTCGGCGTGGGAAGCGACCGCCGATTGACCTTCGACAAGAACCTCGCCAAGGCCGATGCGAAGGCGAAAACCAAGGAGCAGTGATGTCACAGTCACTGCTCATCGCCGTTCGCTTCCATGATGGGCGATATCACGGCCAAGCGGATGGATTCGGCGATAAGGACGGATGGCCGCCGTCTCCCGGTCGCCTGTTTCAGGCGCTCGTCGCCGGAGCCGCGCGCGGCGCGGATCTTCGGTCGGTCGACAGGCGCGCCCTGGAATGGCTGGAACGACTCGACCCGCCGCGTATCGCTGCGCCAGCGGTTCGGCGCGGCCGAGCGGTTCGGCGATTCGTACCGAACAATGACCTGGATTCCGTGGGCGCAGATCCCGCGCGAATCGGCGAGATTAGGGTCGGCAAGCAGTGGCGACCATGCTTCTTCGATCCGGAGATCCCGATTCTGTTCGCATGGCGCTTCGAGTCGGGTACGGAGGAAGCCGCGCACATCTGCTCCATAGCGATGCGACTGTGCCAGCTTGGACGCGGGATCGACATGGCGTGGGCATCCGGCCAGATTCTGGACGAAGCCGAAGCGGAGGCTGCGCTTGTCTCTCACCCTGGTGTGCTGCGAACACCAACGGGGGCAGGCATGACTGCGACGCCGCATTCCGGCACCCTCGCCAGTCTCTCGCAGAGATTCCAGAGCAAGCGCCAGCGGCTCACTACGGTGGGGGAGGGGCGGAAATCGCGGCAGTTGTTCACGCAACCACCGAAGGCGTCCTTCGCCCGAGCCGGATATGATTTGTCGACCCGCCGCCTACACTTCGAATTGCGCAGATCCGGGCTGCGCAAACCAGAACACGGTTTCGCTCCTCAGGCGCTCACCTCGGTCGCGCCCCTTCTCACCGGGCTGCGCGACGCGGCGGCGCGACGTCTTCAGGATGCCGTTCCCGAGCAAGCCACATTGTTCGAGCGGTTGATTGTCGGCAGGGGAGCCAAGCCCCAGGATCTCGCGCAACGCATCCGCCTGGTAGCGGTTCCATCCATCGGCACCCAGCACACCGACCTCTCCATCCGGCGTCTCATGGTGGAGGTACCTCCGGAATGCCCGATTCGGCCCGATGATCTGGCGTGGGCGTTCGCGGGGCTGCCAGCCTGCGATCCACATACAGGCGAATTCTGGAGGGGACATCTCGTGTCGACCGAAGACGCCCGGATGGCGCAGCGATTCGCCTCACCCGCGCGGGAGTTCAGGAGCATCACACCGCTCGTTCTTTCCGGGACACCAAGGCGCCGCAAGGCGGCACACGATAAGCCCGCCAGTGAGCGCAGCCGCGAGGAAAGCATCGCGGCCGGGAGCGTCGTTCAGGCCCTGCGTCATGCCGGCATCCGGATCAAGCCGACGAACATCCGTGTGCAACGCGAACCGTTCCATCGCAGAGGCGTCAGGGCCGAGCGCTTCGCAACCGGTTCGAGGTTCTCCAAGGGTGCGCTGTGGCATGTGCGAATCGAATTTTGCGGAATGGTTACCGGACCGCTGGTGCTCGGCAATGGCAGGTTCTGCGGCCTGGGTTTGATGGAGCCTGTCCCGAGCGCTACGGGCGGCAGTGGCGTGTTCGTGTTCCGGCTCGATGGTAGACCACCAATCGCGGCGGAACATCGGCCGGCTCTCGTCCGCTCCCTGCGTCGCGCCCTCATGTCACTGGCTCGCGACGACACCGGCGGAGTGGATCGGTTGTTTTCCGGTCACGAGCGGGACGGCCCCTCGGACCGCGCGGGCCATCATGCCCATGTGTTCCTGGCGGCGGATGGCGACGAGGCGGACGACAGATCGATCACCCGTCTGATCGTGGCGGCTCCGTGGGCCGTGGACCGCAGGGCAGGAGGACAAACATACGATCGTCAGCGACGCTTTTTCGACGATGTCGTCCGCCGGCTGACCGAGTTGAGAGCCGGCCCGTCGGGTCGATTTGCTGGATTGGCGGCTGAACCGGTGAATGACGATGATCCCTTGCTCGGCCCGGCGACTCTCTGGCTTGGCAGGACATCGTACATCGCCACGCGGAACCTCAAGAAGCGCGACGATCCCGCAAGCCTCGTCAGGACAGATGTGCTCAAGGAGTGCCGTCGCCGCGGCCTGCCGTCCCCTGCGGAAGTCGAGGTCCTCGATGTCACGTCGGGACCCCGAGGAGGACAGCCTGCCGCAACGCTGAGACTCCGCTTCGCCACGGCCGTTCGCGGACCGATTCTTCTGGGTCGAGACAGCCACGCCGGGGGAGGATTGTTTCGTGCCATGTCGTGAAGAGAGTGAGTAGGTTTTCCTCATGGCCCGACGCAGGCTCCCCATCGGCATTCAGACATTCCGCGAGATCCGTGAGCGGAACTGCTACTACGTCGACAAGACTGCCTACATTCAGCGGCTTCTCGACGAAGGCAAGCACTACTTTCTTTCGCGCCCGCGCCGCTTTGGCAAGAGCCTGTTTCTGGATACGCTGAAAACGCTGTTCGAGGGCGACGAAGCGCTATTCGATGGACTCATCATCCGGGACACCTGGGACTGGTCGGTGCGCCACCCCGTCGTGCGGCTGAGCTTCGGCAGTGGCAACTTCAAGGAGCCCGGCCATGTGGAGGCGAGTCTCATGGAGCAACTCGCGGCCGTCGAGCGCCGGGCCCGGATCGAGCCCCACTATTCCACGGCCTCGGGTCGCCTTGCTTCGGTGCTGGAAGCGCTGCACGAGCAGGCCGGGCAGACCGTCGCGGTCCTCGTCGACGAGTACGACAAGCCCATCCTCGACGCGCTGGACGTGCCGGAAGTGGCCCGCGCGAACCGCGACTTCCTGCGCGGACTGTACGCGGTCATCAAGGACAGCGACGCCCACATCCGTTTCAGCTTTCTCACCGGGGTGAGCAAATTCTCGAAGGTGAGCCTTTTCTCCGGGCTCAACAATCTCGTCGACATCACGCTGGACCCGCGCTACTCGGCCATCTGCGGCTACACCGAGGCGGACCTGGACACGGTGTTCGCACCGGAACTGGAGGGCTTGGACCGCGACGAAGTTCGCGAGTGGTACAACGGCTACGGCTGGCTGGGCGAGGAGCGGGTCTACAACCCGTTCGACATCCTGCTGCTGTTCGACAAGCGCAAGTTCGGTGCCTGGTGGTTCGAGACCGGCACGCCGGCGTTTCTGGTGGAGACGCTACTGAAGCGCGGGGTGGGCCCTCTGGATCTTGAAGGCATGGTCGGCAGCGATGACCTGCTCTCCACCTTCGACGTGGACGACATCGCGACCGAGGCGCTGCTGTTCCAGACCGGGTATCTGACAATTTCCGGAGAGGAAAATCTCGGGGGAAAAATTCTCTATCGGCTGGGCTATCCCAACCGGGAGGTGTGGCAGAGCCTGAACGATCGTCTGCTGCGCTATCTGGTACGCGATCGGTCCCGACAGGCTGCGAACAGCATCCGGCTCTACCGGCTGCTTCAGGCCAACGACTTCGACGGACTGAAAACGTTGTTTCAGGCGTTCTACTCAAGCATTCCGTACGAGTGGTACACGAACAACGACATCGCGCGATTCGAGGGCTACTACGCGAGCGTGTTCTATGCGTACTTTGCGGCACTCGGTCTTGATATCACGGTCGAAGACAGCACGAATCACGGGCGGCTCGACATGGCGGTGCGGTTCAATGGTGAGGTGTATCTGTTCGAATTCAAGGTGGTGGAGATGGCGGGAGAAGGGGCGGCAATGACGCAGCTCAAGGCCCGGCGCTACGCGGACAAGTACCGCGCCGCGGACGCGCCGATTCACCTCGTGGCGGTGGAGTTCAGTCGGGAGACCCGCAACGTGACGACATTCGAGGTGGAACGTGCCTGAGCGGCTGGAATCTGTATGTGTACCGAGGCGGTATCGGCAAGTAATCGATCAAGCTGCTCATCGGTGCGGCGGTGGAGTCGGACGAGACGCGGTCGGCGAAGCACGTTCGAATATTCGTCGAGTAGATCGCCGGACATGAGGTAGACGACCCGACCATCGAGTATGGCGTCCAGGATCCACGCCGGGGGCATATTTGAAACCCCGGAGATCAGCGCCGACACAACTACATTGGTATCGATGACGCAACCGTGGGCGTTATCAATCCTCGGCGTCGAAGCGCGGGCGCAGGAACAGGCGCCATCCGACTTACCTTCCTTCACGAAATCGCCGTGTCTCCTCGACCGCCAACGCCATTGCATCATCGGCGCCCAGCCCCGAGTTGGCTCGGGCCCTGGCGACGATTTCACGAGCAGTGTCGTAGGGGCGGATACCCCTCAGCTCCAGGCTTTCCTCGATGATCGAAGCCATGGAACGATTTTGCCGCACCGCCGCTTCCTTCAATGCGCGGTGCGTCCTGTCACCCAGGCTGATGGTCAGACGAGGCATGATCGGCACTCCGATGCGTGGGCGCTGCTCGGCCACCCCCACGCACCATAGCACCAACGCACCACGCTGTCGCGGCAGATCGTGCTCGTCTCGCCTTCCTGCTCGCGGACAGTGCTGACACCTGGCAAGGTTGGAGGGGCAGACCTCCCGACTCGTCCGTCTCTGGTGAGGTGTATCTGTTCGAATTCAAGGTGGTGGAGATGGCGGGAGAAGGGGCGGCAATGGCGCAGCTCAAGGCCCGGCGCTACGCGGACAAGTACCGCGGCGCGGAGGCGCCGATTCACCTCGTGGCAGTGGAGTTCAGTCGGGAGACCCGCAACGTCACGACATTCGAGATGGAACGTGCCTGAGCGGCTGGAACCTGCATGTGTACCGAGGGAGGGGCAAAGGATCTGCGTCGCTCCGTTGTTTCTCGACACGTCGCGGTTCGGCTACACTCTTTCTCCCTCCTTCGGGACTTCGAATCATCCGCCGCAGATATTGAACGGAAAGGGAATCGATGCCGGGTGCTCCCCGACAAGGCGTGCTTTGTTGGTGACTGGACGGGAAACCGCCCATCGCGGCGCAACATCGGCCGGTCCGCGTTCGTTCCCTGCGTCGCGCTCTCATGTCATCGGCCCGCGACGACCCGGGCGGAGTAGTCCGGTTGCTTTCCGGTCACGAGCGAGTCGGCTGCTCGGACTGCGCTGGTCATCAGGTTCCGCCTCCGGTCGCAGATCGTCAAGGAGCGTCACAACGTGAGCCCCGGTACCCGGCAAGGCTCGGCTCGCGAGCACCTGCTGCTCACCGTGCTCGGCACGGGTTCGACGCCTGCGCGCTATACCCTCGGAAACGGCGAAAGCAAAGCCCGGCTCGCCCCGATTGCCTTGTACGATCTGTTGCCTGAAGAGGATCGGCCCGATCGGATTCTGGCGCTATGCACACCCGAGGCGAAGCAGGATAGCTGGCCGCTGCTTGAGGATGCCCTGAGCGTCCGGTGCTCGCTTGAACCCGTCGAGGTGCCTTCCGGCGATCAGCAGATCGACATCGACACCTTTCTGGGGGCGGTAACCGGCGCAATCGACGGTCACGTCGATCTCACCGTGGACTTGACCCACGGATTCCGGCACTTCTCGTTCCTGACCTATGTCTCCATCCTCTACCTGGCCGTGTTGCGCGACGTGAAAGTTCGCGGGGCGTACTACGGTATGCTGAACCGGGATCGGGACGCGCCCAGTCCCTTTCTCGATCTGCGTCCTCTTCTGGAACTGCCTCGCTGGATTCATGCTCTGGAAGTCCTGCGCGAGACGGGCAGCACGCTTCCGATGGCGGGGATTCTCGAAGCGGGCTCGGGCGGGCAGTCTGCCCGCGACAATGCCCGCGATCTGATGCAACTTTCGCAGGCGTACCTGTCCGGCCTGCCGCTGGAGGTGGGGTGGCAGGCGTGGAACATCCGCTCGCATCGGCGCAAGCCTCTCGGGAAGCTGCTTCGCGACGATCACCATCTCCCCCTCGCCGACAATATTGTGAAGCAGCTCGCGGAGATACTCGCGCCATTCGCTCTGGATGGGCTGTCATCGAGGCCCGGATGGAAGAGGAAGGTCGAAATCTCGGCGTGCGAATTGCGCCGTCAAGCCTGCATAATCGATAGACTGCTGAAACACAAAAGTTACGCGGCGGCGCTCCGGCTGATGCGCGAGTGGGTTGTCTCGTGGGTCATCCATCGGCGCACCCCGCAAGAAGACTGGCTCTCCCGCGATGCGCGCGTTGCGGCGGAGGGGCTGCTACATGCGATCAGGGCGATAAGCAGTGACCCGGATCTCCGACACATTCTGACCGAGGAGCAACGCGCACTTGGCCGTCAATGGGCCGATCTCGCCGAGGTACGCAACGCGTACGCACATCACGGGATGCGTGGTGACGATCTCGTGCGGGACGAGAAATTCAGGGCCACGCGCGAGCGGGTGTTCGAGTTCTGGAACGACACCCTTCGCTCATGTCCGAACTTGTCCCTTGCGCTTGGAGAGTCGCCGGGAGGTCGGGTCCTGGTCAGTCCCATCGGCATGCGTCCCGGCGTCCTCTTCAGCGCCTTGCATGCTTTTCGGGCGCATGGCGAAGGCGCCGAGCCGACGCTGTGCCTGGTCGTCTGCTCCCGGGAGACCGCGGGGATGATCGCGCCGGCTTGCGATCGCGCGCAGTTCGCCGGCAAGGTCCAGGCACTTCCGCTCGACCCGTTCGGCGACGCTGCCGACCTGGAGCGTCTGGCAAAGGAAACACGCCAGCACTTCATCGGCGCGACGGAAGTATTCGTGAACGTCACAGGCGGAACGACACTCATGGGGCTCGCCGCCGAGAAGCTCGCGGGCACCGCACGACGGCTCGCGTGCCCGGTTCGCCGGTTCGGGCTGATCGATCGGAGGGCGCCCCATGAACAGACCGCCGATCCGTACCGGATCGGCGAACCCTTCTGGCTCGATGCCGACGGGAAAGGCGATGCCCACCGAGATTGAGGCGACGTATCGCGTCGTCACCCCGATGTTCTGCGCCGGTGCAGACCCCGGGAACGCCGAATTCCGGCTGCCGAGCTTCAAGGGCGCGCTGCGTTTCTGGTGGCGGGCGCTGGCTTGGTCGCGGCTGGGCGGGGATCTCGAGAAAGTCCGGCGACAGGAGGACATGCTCTTCGGAAGCAAGGGAACGGGACAGTCTCGCGTGTCGATGCGGCTTGCTCGATTCGACTACAACAAAAGCATTCTCGGCAAGAACTTGAGCGTAGGACAAGGGGCTCGCTACCTTGGCTACGGCTTGATGGATGGTCGCAGTGATGGTGATCGTAAGTGTCTCTTGCCTCCATCGACCTTTGCTGTTCATCTGCATGGACGCGAGCTCAAGGATGAACAGTTGACCTCTCTTCAATCCGCGTTGATTGCACTTGGTACTATCGGCGGGATAGGCGCGAGAAGTCGCAAGGGGTTCGGCTCGCTGGTCATCAAGTCGCTTCGTGTAGATGGTCGGGAACGGTGGAGGACACCGAAGGCAGTCAATGATTTCGGAGACAGGATCAATTCGATTCGCCCAAGGCACAGCCCCAAGGTCATACCGGACTACACGGTATTGTCCGGCGGGAGCCGCCATGTGCTAGTATCGAGCGACCAAGGCGAGCATTTGCGGTTATTGGATCTGATTGGACTCGAACTCAAGGCCGCTATTCGGTCTTGTGATCATCAAGAACGCATCGCTTTCGGCCTTCCCCGCGGTCACCGAAATGACCGTCGGGCCAGCCCCCTGTTCATCCACATCCACGAGTGCGGGGACACGCCGGTCGCGGTTTTGTCATTCCTTCCCGCTCGTTTCCTGCCGGAGGACAGATCCGATATCTCGGTCGGGCGGAGCCAGGTCCGCCAAACGCCGGAGGCCGATCTCTACCAGCCGATCCACGACTTTCTGGACCGCCTTCTCGACCGCGAGAAGCGCAGGGAAGGATTCACCGATGTCATGGAGGTCGCACCATGATCACGCGCCTCGACATCTCCATCGGTCCGGTGCAGGGGTTCGTCGAGCAGTCGCGCCGCACCCGCGACTTTTGGGGCAGTTCCTACCTGCTGGCGTTCCTGTCTGCGCATGCGATGCATGGAGCCGAGAAGGCAGGGGCGAGGATCGCTCAGCCTGCTGTTCAGGACGATTGCCTCTATCGATGGGTTACCGGCGATCGGACCGGCGAGCCGCCGCGGTTCGGCACCCTGCCGAATCACTTCGTCGCCCGCGTCGACAGCGATGCGCGCGGCGTGGCGGAAGCCGCCATCGAATCACTCACCGCCGCGTGGACGCGAGTGCATGGCGCGGTCTGGAATCGCTTCGTTGCGCACGCGTGCCCGGCGGGGAAGGACACCGAGGCGATCTGGAGCCGGCAGGTCGGCGCGTTCTGGGAGGTCATGTGGACGGCTGCACCGACGGGCGACCGGGGGAAATCGTTTACCCGCCGCAAGCATTGGCGCAGCCATAGCCACCCCGACGAACCGGGCGACAAGTGCACCGTCATGCACGACCTGCAGGAGCTGTCCGGGCATGTTCGGGCGCAGAACCGACGTGCGCAGGACAGGTTCTGGGAGCATGTCCACGACGGCATCGACTCGCTGGACCTCCGGGACAACGAACGGTTGTGCGCTGTCGCGCTCGTGAAGCGACTGTTGCCGAAGGTCGCCCCCGAGGCGCTGGGCTGGGAGGTGGATGCCTCCCGATGGCCCTCGACGGTGTATGTCGCCGCTGTCCCTTGGCTGCGGCGAGTCGTGTCCGCCGTGCCCCGTAAGGCGTGCGAGTACGGGACTGCCGTAGTCGGAGTCGCCCCTGCCGGTGCTCGAACGATGCCACAACCGCCGTTCGGCCTCGACTTCCCTGACGCCGGCGACTTTCCGAAGCTCGATGCGAACTGGCTTCACCGCGAATTCGTGGAGAGCGAGCGGCTGTGTCCTCTCAATGACGGCGAGGGGCGCGACGCTCGCAAAGACCTGGCCGACCGGTTGTGGGCCATCTACAACACCCGGGACGAAGATGGTCGTCTCGGAACCCCACCGACGTTCTACGCACTCCTTCTCGCCGACGGGGACCGTCTCGGCAGGCTTCTGGGCGAGATCGGCGGCGAAGCGGTGAGCGGTGCCCTGAAAGCGTTCACCGGCGCCGTGGCCGGGATCGTGAGGAAGCACGACGGCGTGCCGGTGTATGCGGGCGGCGACGACGTACTCGCCATGCTCCCGATGCCGGAGGCGCTGGCTTGTGCACAAGCCCTGTCGGATGCGTATGGACATGCCTTTGCGAACACGGATGCGAAGCGCGAAGCAACCCTTTCCGCCGCGGTCGTCTTCGCCCACGTTCGATTACCACTCGGCCATGTACTCCGTGAAGCGCACCGGCTGCTCGACAACGTTGCCAAGGAGGGCAATGGGCGCGATTCTCTGGTGGCAGCGGTTCTGAAGCCTGGTGGCGCGTACTGCCAGTGGGTCACCACATGGGAGCGCCGCAGCCCGGACGGCCCTGTCTGCGCAACGGACCAACTTCGCGCACTGCGCGGGGAGTTCGACGCGCACACGGTGGAAACCGGTTTCTCGTCCGCGCTCGTCTATCGGGTGCGGGAGACACTCGCCCGGCTCTGCGGCTGGGAGCGATGGCGGCCCGGTGAGTGGGGCGGTCTCCCGGGTGATGTCGATATCCGCGCATTCCTCGGCGCCGAGATTCACCACAGCCTGGATGTGAGAACGGACGATGGCGCCGGGGACCGCGCAGATACCCTGACCGATCATGTCTGGAACCTGCTCGCACGGTCGCGGAATCCGCGGATCGACGCCGAAACCGACCCCGACGCCAAGGGAGGAGCAGACGGGGCCAACGGCGCGACCGCGCAGGCGGGTGTCGATGCGCTGCTGCTCGCCCGGTTCCTCGCCGACCCGGAACAAGGGGAGTCCGACCGATGACAGGCATCCGGCTTCACCCGGTCGATACCTGGTTCTTTCGTGACGGAACCCCGTTCACGGCGCAGAGCGCACCGCAGGACGATGTCAAAAGTCTGTTTCCCCCGCATCCGCCGACCGTGGTCGGCGCGCTCCGGGCGGCACTGGCGCACGCCAACGGTTGGAGCGGCGCCGGGCCTTGGCCGCCGTGCATCCAGGATGTTCTGGGAGACGGTCCGGACCTCGGTGGGTTGCGCTTCTCCGGCCCCTTCCTGCTGCGGAAAAAAGAGCCCCTGTTCCCCCTCCCGCAGCACTTGCTGGGCACGGGCGGCCGAGAAGGCTGGGAGCCTGCCGGTTTCCTGCGCCCCGGTGCTCCCGTGACATGCGACCTCGGTGACGATGTCCGGCTCCCCGAAGCGGCGACTGTCCAACAGGATGGGAGGAGACCCGAGGCAGGAGTTGATCGATGGCTCACCCGAGGCGGCATGAATGCCGTGCTGCGTGGCGAGCGCCCGAGAGCGAGCGAGATCGTTTCGAGCAAATGCCTGTGGACGACCGAGCCGCGTATTGGTCTCGAGCGCGACAGCGTGACCCGCACCGCGCGGGAAGGCATGCTCTACAGCACTCTGCATGTGCGCCCGCGTCGCGGCGTATCGCTCGGGATGCGCATTGCCGGCCTGCCGACGAGCTGGAAGCCTCCGTTCGGCCGGCTATTGCCGTTCGGTGGCGAGAACCGCCTCGCGGAGTTGCGAAAGTGGCAGGTCGGCATCGAACTTCACGCGCCCCCGGATTCGGGGGCGGAGCGCGGCAATGCCCCCGCCTACCCGGCCGATTGGAATGTGCTGCTGGATCGGATCGTCGACGCCCGCGAGGTCGTGCTCGTCGCGCTGTCGCCCCTCGACCTCGAAGAGGAACTCCGCCCAGGAAAGGTGTTTGACGATCTCGGCCGCGTGCGCGTGGTCTCCGCGTGCCTGGACCGCCCGCAGCGCATCGGCGGCTGGGATTCGCGCGCGCGACGCCCGTTGCCGCTTCGCTCCATGCCGCCGCCGGGCAGTGCGCTATTTTGCGAGATTCCCGACCCGGAGCGCTTCGCCGATGCGGTGCGGACGGGCGGCGGACTTGCCCGTATCGGATCCCGCCAGGAGTGGGGCTTCGGGCTAGTGGCGCTGGGGGTCTGGCCCGGACCATTCGAAACTCACGGCGGCCAGGGTAACGACCGCTGATATCGTCCGGCAGTTGGCCACTTTGCCGGCGCAGCGAGCCATGCATGGGTACTCGGTGGACCATCGACCGCATCTTTGGAATAGCCCCGAGGTGCGGCCCGACTCACAGGAGGAGAACCGATGAATGCAACGATGCTCGGGCTGCTGGCCGAGACCCCGATCCATCCCGGCACCGGCCGCGGCGTGGGCGTGGTGGATCTGCCGGTGGCGCGCGAGGCGGCCACGGAATACCCGGTGCTCGTCGGATCGAGCTTGAAGGGTGCGCTGCGTGACAAAATGGAGACGGCGAAGACGGACGACGCAAAGGCACGTTTCGGAGAGCAGGATCGGGCGGGCGAGCTCCTCGTCTCGGATGCACGGCTGCTGCTGCTCCCCGTGCGCAGCCTGACCGGAACGTACCGTTGGGCGACATGCCCGCACCTCGTCGAGCGCTACCGGCGGGATCTGATTCGGGTCGGCCTGGAGCCTTCTCCGGACGTTCCGGTCGTGAACCATCATCGTAGCGTTCTGGCAACGGGCGATGACGCTCTGTTCCTTGAGGAACGTCAATTCACCATCAGCGGCGAGCCGCCGGACGATCTGGCGAAAGCGCTCGAACCGCTCATGCTCCACGAGGCGACGAGAGGGCGTCTGCGTGAGAGGCTTGCCATCCTCCACGACAACGATTTCACCTGGTTCGCCCGCTACGGCCTCTCCATCCAGGCCCGCAATGTCCTTGATGAAAGCACCAAGAAGAGCACGAACCTGTGGTACGAGGAGACGATGCCTCCCGATACGGTCATGTACGCCATCGTCATGGGTCGCAGCGAAGAATCGCTGCGCTCGCTCGACGCACTTTTCCCGCAGGGAGACCCGTACCTCCAGGCTGGCGGGAACGAGACGACCGGTCAGGGCTGGTTCGCCGTGACCGTGCGCGGCCCCGACAAGGAGCGTGGCCGATGAGGTCGATCGAGCAGCAGCGTGCCGCCAACGCGCTGGCGCGCGTCAACAAACTGAGGGAACGGACCGATGGTTTCAAGGAGCGGTACCGCAGCTACCTCGACCGCCTCGGGCCGGCGATCGTGATGAACGGGCTGGGACAGGCGCTCGCCACCGAACGCGCCGCCGCCGGGACCGACCCGAAGAAAGACGACGAACTGGCGCACCACGAAATCTACCGGAGCCTGCAACAGTGGCTGTGCCGCAACGAGGGCGGCGTGTATCCGTCGAGCGACGACCTGCTGGAAGCCGTCATGCAGAACGACGAGGCACTCTATCTGCGCGCGCAGGCCGAAGCCCTGTCCTGGATCGAATGGCACAAGAAGTGCTGCCGAGCCAGCTTCCCGAAGGGTGAAGGGGACGACGAGTGACTCGACCGCTCCCCCGATACGCGACGCCGCCCCCGGACACCCGGCCCCGCGACGGTCATCCCGGGCTGTGGTTCGACAAGTTCTGCGACCGGTGGCGCATCGAGGTTCCCACGACGGGCATCACTGTCCATTCTTCAGTAACACTGGATGGTCGGGCGAAGCTCGAGTGGATCGAGACTCTCACGAAGGCCAAGGTCGGCTCGAAGCTCCAACTCGACGAGTGCGCGTCCCGTCTGGCGCGGTTGATCGACGGGCGCGGCGGCCGGTTTGCCGTGCTCACGACCAAATCCCGCTTCGTCACGGGGCTTGGCCGCAGCCATCCCGTCGAGAACGGCTTTGCATGGCATCCGACGCTGGGCACACCCTACCTCCCGGGCAGCTCGATCAAGGGGCTGATGCGCGCCTGGGCGAGGCTCGACGCCGATCCGTCACCGCCTTGCGAGACCGTCAGGCGCCTACTCGGGGATCGCGGGAAAGCGGGAGGCATCAGCTTTCTGGATGCAGTTCCGATCGCACCGGTACAGCTCGAAGCCGACGTGATGACCCCCCACTACGCCGGCTGGACAAAGGAGAAGCCGCCCGGCGACTGGTGCTCCCCCACGCCGATTCCTTTCCTGGTCGCCGCCGCCGGGACCTCGTTCCTGTTCGGCGTCCTTCCGGGCGGGGCCAGCGCGGATGACCTCTGTGTGGCCATGTCCTGGCTGGGCTCGGCGCTCACCTGGAACGGCGCCGGCGCCAAGACTGCGGTCGGCTACGGACGTTTCGCAACGGATGACGAAAAGACCGCTGCTCTGAAGCAGCGCCTACGTGACGAGGATATCGAGGCCGAGGAGCGAATACGGGCCGAGCGCGAGGCCAGGCAACGCGAGAAACGGCTGGCTGCGCTCACCCCGACCGAACGCGAGATCGAGGAGGTGATCGACAGCCGCAAGGACCCCAACCTGTCCGATATCATCGCCGTCATGCAGGCAGTCGAGAGCGGCCGCTGGGTCGGCGCCGCCAAGCTCGAAGTCGCACAATGGCTGAGAGCCAGGATGGAGTACGAGAACCGCTGGAAGGAAGTCAGCCAGAAGAAGAATCCCGCCAGGGATCGGGAACATCAGAACACGCTGCGGGTCAGTGCCTGGCTGGAAGGCGGGTGAATCGGTTCGCCAACCCGTGGTGCGGCTGAGCGTCGGCGACGACAACTTCCAGGGAGCCCGGCCACAAAAAGCTCGGAATGCAGAATGCAGGGGGATCAATGCCCGATACTCCCCAACAAGGCGAACTCCCGCTCGAAGCACCACCCCTTCCCGAGGAAACGCCCTTCCTCCCCGCGCGCATGGTGAACGAGTACGTCTACTGCCCGCGCCTTGCCTATCTCGAGTGGGTGCAGGGCGAGTGGGCGGACAGTGCCGATACGGTCGACGGCGCCCGCGCACATCGCCGGGTCGATCGCGAGGATCGACCACTGCCGCCGGCCGAGGTGCTGGCCGAGCAGGATCGCCCGCGCACCCGTTCCGTGACGTTGTCGTCACGCCGGTTGGGTCTCGTCGCGAAGATGGACATGGTGGAGAGCGACGGCGACAGCGTGGTGCCCGTCGACTACAAACGCGGCAAGCGACCGCATGTCGCCGCCGGCGCCTACGAGCCGGAGCGCGTGCAGCTCTGCGTACAGGGGCTGCTGCTGGAAGACAACGGCTATCGATGCACCGAGGGCGTGCTCTACTTCGCCGAGAGCCGCGAGCGGGTACGCGTCGTCTTCGACGATGAATTGCGCGATGCGACGCGCAATGCGATCGGCGGGTTGCGTCTGGTCGCCGTCGGTAAGCGTATTCCAGCGCCGCTGCGCGACAGCCCCAAGTGTCCGCGATGCTCGCTCGTCGGCATCTGTCTGCCCGACGAAGTCAATCACTTCCGCCGCATCGGGGGGACACCTCGGCCCATCGCGGTGCGCCACGACGAGATGCTTCCGCTCTACGTGCAGGCGAACAATGCGCGCATCGCCAAGAAGGGCGAGACCCTCGCCATCACCGAGGAGGACGGACCGACCACCACGGCGCGCCTCATCGACGTCTCGCAGGTGGTGCTGATGGGCAACGTCCGGATGACGACCCCGTGCCTGCATGAGCTGATGCGCCGCGAGATTCCGGTAACGTGGCATAGCTACGGCGGCTGGTTTCTCGGCCACACCATGGGACTCGGCCACAAGAACGTGGAGCTGCGCGAGGCGCAATACCGTGCGAGCTTCGACTTCGCGGCCTCGCTCGGTGTCGCACGCTCCCTGGTTGCCGCCAAGATCCGGAACTCGCGCACGATGATGCGGCGCAACTGGCGAGGCGAAGAAGAGGCACGCGAGCGCGTGCTGAAAACGCTTCGCCGCCTTGCCGAGCGCACCCGACACGCGAACGATCTGGGTGCCCTGCTCGGGCTCGAAGGCGAAGCGGCCGCCGTCTACTTTCGTGCCTTCGCCGAGCTGCTCGGGCCGCGTACCGAGGATGTCACGGACGCGGCGGTGCCCTTGCCCGCGTTTCGTTTCGACCGCCGGAACCGGCGTCCTCCGACCGACCCGGTGAATGCGCTTCTGTCGTTCGCGTACTCCATGCTCACGCGCGCCTTCACGGTGATGCTGAGTGGCATCGGCTTCGACGTCTACCGCGGCTTCTACCACCAGCCCCGCTACGGACGCCCGGCCCTGGCCCTCGACCTGATGGAGCCGTTTCGGCCGATTGTCGCGGACTCGACCGTGCTGCAGGCGATCAACAATGGCGAGGTGAAGCCGGACGACTTCCTGCACGGTGGCGCGGGAACCGCCCTCAAACCGGGGGGACGCAAGCGCTTCATTGCGGCGTTCGAGCGCCGGCTCGCTCAGGAGACGACACATCCCGTGTTCGGATACCGCCTGACGATGCGCCGATTGATCACGGTGCAGGGCCGATTGTTCGCGCGGTTTCTGGCGGGGGAACTCAAGGACTACCCGCACTACCTGCCTCGCTGAGCGGTGGCAGGCGATCGGCCAACCCGCGGGAGGAAAGCGCCATGGACGAACGGTTGTACATCGTCACCTACGACATCGCGAGCCGGCGTCGTTGGCGCAAGGTGTTCCGGACGATGGAGGGTTACGGTGAGTGGCTGCAACTCTCGGTGTTTCAGTGCCGCCTCTCGGCAAGGCGGCGCGTCGAGATGATGTCGGCGCTGGACAGCGCGATTCATCATGGCGATGATCATGTTCTGATTGTCGATCTCGGACCCGCGGACAAGGTCTCGCCGCGGATCGAGAGTCTGGGCAAGCGCTTCGATGCCATCGCACGCGAGCCCATCATCGTTTGACGAAGCGGTACGATGAATAGGGGGCGGTACCGGATCGCTTGCCGCCAAGAGACGAGCGCTCCAGCGCCACCAAACCCCCGGACAGCGCTCGAAATCGGGTAATCCATTGTTTCGGAAAGGTTCTTTAACAGATCAAGGAGAACTACGAACCTCTGAACAGCAAGTTTGATGTGCAAATCGGCGCAGCCCTCGCATTCCAGGTGCTACCGTCCATTATTTCAGGATGTTACGCTCATCCTGGACTTCCGCGGCTTTATGCCGCGGCCTCATTGAAGCCGAGGAGCCGAGGTCGGCGTGGATCCGCGCAATCTTTGGACTTCCGCGGCTTTATGCCGCGGCCTCATTGAAGCGTCTCTCGTCGGTCAGATCTCTGTTCAGCGTCTGGTCGGACTTCCGCGGCTTTATGCCGCGGCCTCATTGAAGCCGCGTGCCGGCGGCGTTGGACTGGAGATACTGCTGGAGCGGACTTCCGCGGCTTTATGCCGCGGCCTCATTGAAGCGGCACTCTCTCCCAGATCTATCCGCGTGCTGGGTATGGACTTCCGCGGCTTTATGCCGCGGCCTCATTGAAGCCCCAGCACGGCGCCTGACGAAGCGGCCGGAGCAGCTCCGGACTTCCGCGGCTTTATGCCGCGGCCTCATTGAAGCGGCTTCGGTGTGGTGAATGCTGCTCCGACCCAGGCGACGGACTTCCGCGGCTTTATGCCGCGGCCTCATTGAAGCTCTGGTGGCTCTCTTGGTGCTTGCACTGCAGCCGGTCGGACTTCCGCGGCTTTATGCCGCGGCCTCATTGAAGCTGATCAGACACGCGGGCGTGCTCGAACACCTCATTCCGGACTTCCGCGGCTTTATGCCGCGGCCTCATTGAAGCTGCGCGAGCGCGATGCTGATATTCGCGATCATTCCAAGGACTTCCGCGGCTTTATGCCGCGGCCTCATTGAAGCCAGGGGAGCGAGAACCGCCGTACGGCACGGCGTGAGGGACTTCCGCGGCTTTATGCCGCGGCCTCATTGAAGCGGCGGCCCCCGAGCACTGCATCGTCACCTACGTCCTGGACTTCCGCGGCTTTATGCCGCGGCCTCATTGAAGCGATTGGAGGTAATGCTGAAGCCGAGTTGAGAGAGCGCTGGACTTCCGCGGCTTTATGCCGCGGCCTCATTGAAGCGGTGTTCTCGATGTCCGCGGCTCGGTGCCGCGGCACGGACTTCCGCGGCTTTATGCCGCGGCCTCATTGAAGCGAAAGGAATAGTGACCGTCAGCTCACCGTCATCGATGGACTTCCGCGGCTTTATGCCGCGGCCTCATTGAAGCCCAGCCGAGCAGACGTTGCTCGCGCAACTGCTGCATATGGACTTCCGCGGCTTTATGCCGCGGCCTCATTGAAGCCACTGCAGCCGGTCCTGATGCCGTGGTTGGCCTCGCTGCGGACTTCCGCGGCTTTA
Organism: Gammaproteobacteria bacterium; assembly: GCA_965221725.1. Taxonomy (GTDB): domain Bacteria; phylum Pseudomonadota; class Gammaproteobacteria; order HK1; family HK1; genus HK1. The sequence continues at coordinate 2,823,597 of OZ244909.1, read as the reverse complement.
TGCCGCGGCCTCATTGAAGCTCTGCCGAGGAGTGGGCCATCCTCACGACTGAGGAGTGGACTTCCGCGGCTTTATGCCGCGGCCTCATTGAAGCGATACAGGATCGAGGATGTCAACTCCGAGCGCCTTGGGACTTCCGCGGCTTTATGCCGCGGCCTCATTGAAGCACTCCGAAGTCGAGCGTTTGGCGTCTCTGCTCCGTGGGACTTCCGCGGCTTTATGCCGCGGCCTCATTGAAGCCGTGAGCCAAGTCGTACGCTGCACCGAGTCCATCGACGGACTTCCGCGGCTTTATGCCGCGGCCTCATTGAAGCAAGAGACGGAAAAACTTGACTGGTTGTTTTCCGCGCGGGACTTCCGCGGCTTTATGCCGCGGCCTCATTGAAGCACGTGCTCCATGAGCATCTCCTATTCAGGATAAGTCGGGACTTCCGCGGCTTTATGCCGCGGCCTCATTGAAGCTTCAGATATTTGGAGCCCGTCACGAAACACTCGCTTAGGACTTCCGCGGCTTTATGCCGCGGCCTCATTGAAGCAACCCTTACGTTTAGCCGCTATGGTCGGGTCAGGTGTGGACTTCCGCGGCTTTATGCCGCGGCCTCATTGAAGCAACGAGATCTGGGTACAGGTGGAAGTCGGATCGAAGGACTTCCGCGGCTTTATGCCGCGGCCTCATTGAAGCGAGAAGCTGATGGCGGAGGTCCTGCACTTCCTTTGCCGGACTTCCGCGGCTTTATGCCGCGGCCTCATTGAAGCCGGTATGGACCACAAGCGAGAGTGGGAGCACTCCCACGGACTTCCGCGGCTTTATGCCGCGGCCTCATTGAAGCCATTTCGAGTTAAGTCAGCTTTACTTCGAATTAAGCTGGACTTCCGCGGCTTTATGCCGCGGCCTCATTGAAGCTGGAGGGAGAGCACGGCTACTACTGGCAAGCTTGCCTGGACTTCCGCGGCTTTATGCCGCGGCCTCATTGAAGCTCATCTCATCCTGAATAGGAGAAGATCATGGAGCACGGACTTCCGCGGCTTTATGCCGCGGCCTCATTGAAGCTCGGCGACCTTGAGCATGATGCCGCGAAGGATGCCATGGACTTCCGCGGCTTTATGCCGCGGCCTCATTGAAGCGAGTGCCTCAGCCCTCGAAAGGCGGCCCTCCTCGCTCGGACTTCCGCGGCTTTATGCCGCGGCCTCATTGAAGCAAAGGATTGAAATCTTTTCGAGCCATATGCTCTCGAAAGGACTTCCGCGGCTTTATGCCGCGGCCTCATTGAAGCTATCGCTCCACCAGCTCCCTTGGTTCCCGGCGCTGTCGGACTTCCGCGGCTTTATGCCGCGGCCTCATTGAAGCCCTCGAAAGTTGCGCGGAGTGGATCTCACCGCGAAGCGGACTTCCGCGGCTTTATGCCGCGGCCTCATTGAAGCCGGCCTCTGGGCTGCTGGGCCAGACTCAGATTGAGCCGGACTTCCGCGGCTTTATGCCGCGGCCTCATTGAAGCGACCTACGTTGGGATCGAGCTTCCAATCAGCCGGTAGGACTTCCGCGGCTTTATGCCGCGGCCTCATTGAAGCAAACAGCTTCTGTACCCTACCCTTCATTTCTCCAACCGGACTTCCGCGGCTTTATGCCGCGGCCTCATTGAAGCCCACGAAATCCTTTCGCTGTCGGCTCAATCCATGGAGGGACTTCCGCGGCTTTATGCCGCGGCCTCATTGAAGCGGCGCTGCTGTGCGTGGTGCTTTTTTGCGCTTTCTCCGGACTTCCGCGGCTTTATGCCGCGGCCTCATTGAAGCACGGACGAGGAGATTGATGACGGTGAGTTTACGGTCGGACTTCCGCGGCTTTATGCCGCGGCCTCATTGAAGCGAGCTCCTCGAATATCTCTCTGACTGCTACGGCCCGGGGACTTCCGCGGCTTTATGCCGCGGCCTCATTGAAGCTCTCCAATAGCTTGATAATATTGCCCTTCTGCTTTAGGACTTCCGCGGCTTTATGCCGCGGCCTCATTGAAGCAAACCGACCGGCCGCGGTGTAGCCGGTATCGTCGAGACGGACTTCCGCGGCTTTATGCCGCGGCCTCATTGAAGCGGCGAGTCTCGAATTTCATCGTCCTACTCCCAGTTGGGACTTCCGCGGCTTTATGCCGCGGCCTCATTGAAGCGACCTACTCTGATTGGCATCAATCACTTGCGCAACTTGGACTTCCGCGGCTTTATGCCGCGGCCTCATTGAAGCTACCGACAGAGTTGCTTGTTTGTTTCTTGGAGAATCGGACTTCCGCGGCTTTATGCCGCGGCCTCATTGAAGCCAGCAATCCAGCGTGCCGAGTAACTATGAGGTCAAAGGACTTCCGCGGCTTTATGCCGCGGCCTCATTGAAGCCTGTTCGCGAAATCACGCTCATCAACTGGCTGTGGACGGACTTCCGCGGCTTTATGCCGCGGCCTCATTGAAGCAGCGCCGAGGAGTGGGCCATCCTCACGACTCAGGAGTTGGACTTCCGCGGCTTTATGCCGCGGCCTCATTGAAGCGCGGTCTTGTATTTCTGACCCTCCGCTCAAACAACCCGGACTTCCGCGGCTTTATGCCGCGGCCTCATTGAAGCGACTCCGACGGCACTGGTGGCGCGTATTGGTCTCGCCCGGACTTCCGCGGCTTTATGCCGCGGCCTCATTGAAGCCCGATTGAGCGTGGCGAAAGCTTGCCGGTATTTGCGGGACTTCCGCGGCTTTATGCCGCGGCCTCATTGAAGCAGGCCAGGTTTCGTCAGGCCACTGAGCAAGAGTGGCGGACTTCCGCGGCTTTATGCCGCGGCCTCATTGAAGCAAAGCATCCTCGCCGAGGCGGTCAACGTCTCGCTGACGGACTTCCGCGGCTTTATGCCGCGGCCTCATTGAAGCCCTCCAGTCCAACGCCACCGGAACCCGGCGCTCCAAGGACTTCCGCGGCTTTATGCCGCGGCCTCATTGAAGCCCTTGTTTTAGCATCATGACATTCTTTACAAAGCAATGGACTTCCGCGGCTTTATGCCGCGGCCTCATTGAAGCAGCTGGAGCATCCATCAGGCATCCAGCAGCATCCATGGACTTCCGCGGCTTTATGCCGCGGCCTCATTGAAGCGATGCGTCCTCAGCCGGTCCAGGAGCGCGATTTTGCCGGACTTCCGCGGCTTTATGCCGCGGCCTCATTGAAGCGTGCCGCGGCACCAGGCCGCGGACATCGAGGACAACCGGACTTCCGCGGCTTTATGCCGCGGCCTCATTGAAGCGTGCCGCGGCACCAGGCCGCGGACATCGAGGACAACCGGACTTCCGCGGCTTTATGCCGCGGCCTCATTGAAGCGAAATCCTCCGTGGATGAAACACGGCCGCGCCGGCCGGACTTCCGCGGCTTTATGCCGCGGCCTCATTGAAGCTTGCATGAGTTCTTCTTTCTTGACGCTCATTGTCTGCGGACTTCCGCGGCTTTATGCCGCGGCCTCATTGAAGCGGACTATTTCCGGTATGTCGCGGTGTGCGAGCACGGAAGGACTTCCGCGGCTTTATGCCGCGGCCTCATTGAAGCATCAGATAGGACCCGGCATGCTCTGGAGCGAGCAGCCGGGACTTCCGCGGCTTTATGCCGCGGCCTCATTGAAGCCGTCACCCGCAACTCGTCGGCGGGCCGCAGTCGGCGGCGGACTTCCGCGGCTTTATGCCGCGGCCTCATTGAAGCGCCGGGCGGCGTCAGGGTTGCGGGCGTCGAAAAGCTGACTTCCGCGGCTTTATGCCGCGGCCTCATTGAAGCCATATGTTCGCGGAGACTGACATAATTAGGTCGATTGGGACTTCCGCGGCTTTATGCCGCGGCCTCATTGAAGCACATCGACCTCCACTGCCATCCGGCAGGGAGATAGCCAGGACTTCCGCGGCTTTATGCCGCGGCCTCATTGAAGCCATGGTCGCGTGATCTATGACGCGAGCCGAGGACACGGACTTCCGCGGCTTTATGCCGCGGCCTCATTGAAGCTCGGAGCAGACGCAGCAAGTTGCCAGCTCAGAATGCTGGACTTCCGCGGCTTTATGCCGCGGCCTCATTGAAGCTGCCAACCGAGCAGACGTTGCTCACGCATCTGCTCCGGACTTCCGCGGCTTTATGCCGCGGCCTCATTGAAGCTTCGCCTGTATTCGGCCTCCTCGATGCTGAACCATACGGACTTCCGCGGCTTTATGCCGCGGCCTCATTGAAGCCTCACCTGCTTGTACAATACTATCGCATTTTAATTGTGACTTCCGCGGCTTTATGCCGCGGCCTCATTGAAGCAAATTCATAACCGTAGAAGCCGGCTCTATGTTAAATTGGACTTCCGCGGCTTTATGCCGCGGCCTCATTGAAGCTTCTAACTTTCTTATTTCACCAATCATGTAATCTTTTGGACTTCCGCGGCTTTATGCCGCGGCCTCATTGAAGCTGCCAATGATGAAATCTCGTTCTTCGGGCATGAAAGGACTTCCGCGGCTTTATGCCGCGGCCTCATTGAAGCGGCCCATTTAGCTCCGCTGATGAAGCGGAGGATGACTGGACTTCCGCGGCTTTATGCCGCGGCCTCATTGAAGCCCACCTCGGTTGTACATGGGCATCGGATTACTCCTGGGGACTTCCGCGGCTTTATGCCGCGGCCTCATTGAAGCTCCGGTATGTCTCGGCACCATATGAGGGCGTGGATAGGACTTCCGCGGCTTTATGCCGCGGCCTCATTGAAGCGGCGACCGGGAGGCGCCGGATCTCTCGGTTTTTGAAGGGACTTCCGCGGCTTTATGCCGCGGCCTCATTGAAGCCCTTAAGAGCCGATTCGCTCGACAGTCGAGACAGCAGGACTTCCGCGGCTTTATGCCGCGGCCTCATTGAAGCGCAAGCTCGCCACTCGTCAGGCGAGCCTGACAGTGAGGACTTCCGCGGCTTTATGCCGCGGCCTCATTGAAGCCCGATAGTGGATTGGCAGTTATTGACGACACAGACAGCGGACTTCCGCGGCTTTATGCCGCGGCCTCATTGAAGCTACTTTCCGTGAACAAGGACAACTCTTCGAGCAAATGACTTCCGCGGCTTTATGCCGCGGCCTCATTGAAGCAGGGGCCGCATCCAGCCATGGCGCACAGTCCACACGTCGGACTTCCGCGGCTTTATGCCGCGGCCTCATTGAAGCGAGGAAAAAACTAGCCACATTCCATGAAATCTGGCGGACTTCCGCGGCTTTATGCCGCGGCCTCATTGAAGCAACGAGCGTATGTGGACTCGCGAGTATGACCTCCACGGACTTCCGCGGCTTTATGCCGCGGCCTCATTGAAGCCGGCAAGCGACCGAGCAAGAGTGGTTGGCTCATGGCCGGACTTCCGCGGCTTTATGCCGCGGCCTCATTGAAGCATCTATGGAGTTGCGTCTGACGGAGTCTCCGCGGCTCGGACTTCCGCGGCTTTATGCCGCGGCCTCATTGAAGCCTCACTCTGAGGAGATTGAAGAATGGACGTGATGAAGGACTTCCGCGGCTTTATGCCGCGGCCTCATTGAAGCAATCTCGACATAGGGTTGATCTCGTCCTCAGCGATGGGACTTCCGCGGCTTTATGCCGCGGCCTCATTGAAGCTCCGGTGAGCTGTACGTAGACCGGCTCATCGCCGTGCGGGACTTCCGCGGCTTTATGCCGCGGCCTCATTGAAGCAATCAGGAAATATTACTGATATCCCTTCCGTACTCGCGGACTTCCGCGGCTTTATGCCGCGGCCTCATTGAAGCGCTCCTTCTAGTAGCTGGCGCAATAAATTGCAACATGGACTTCCGCGGCTTTATGCCGCGGCCTCATTGAAGCAACCTGAGCATTAGAGAGCTCCACGCCCCGCAACTCGGACTTCCGCGGCTTTATGCCGCGGCCTCATTGAAGCGAGAACGCCCGCAAGGCCGATCAGGAGTAATCAGCTATGGACTTCCGCGGCTTTATGCCGCGGCCTCATTGAAGCACACGACACGCTTCGGACCCGGGTACGGGTAGCTGGAACGGACTTCCGCGGCTTTATGCCGCGGCCTCATTGAAGCAGCACTAAATGCTTGATTTCTTTTAGCTAAAGACAAGGACTTCCGCGGCTTTATGCCGCGGCCTCATTGAAGCATAATAAGTAACGGGTTCGCCCGCCCGATGCGATTCGACGGACTTCCGCGGCTTTATGCCGCGGCCTCATTGAAGCAGAGGGTCGAGGATTTGCTGGAAGACATCTCGGACCTCCGGACTTCCGCGGCTTTATGCCGCGGCCTCATTGAAGCAGTAGCGGAATGACCGCGGTAGGACACCATCTCCTGGGGACTTCCGCGGCTTTATGCCGCGGCCTCATTGAAGCACGCGAAGGGGCCGACAATATCTCCGTCAGGCAAGCGACTTCCGCGGCTTTATGCCGCGGCCTCATTGAAGCTCGGATCGCATGGATGGACGATGCCATCCGTGAGGCGGACTTCCGCGGCTTTATGCCGCGGCCTCATTGAAGCCGGCTACGGCGTGGCGAATGCCCCCCCGTCGTCTGCGGACTTCCGCGGCTTTATGCCGCGGCCTCATTGAAGCTACATACCTTGCGCTTATAAATTCAGGATGCGGTTGAGGACTTCCGCGGCTTTATGCCGCGGCCTCATTGAAGCTCCGCGTCATCCGCTGAACGAAAGGGTCCGACTAACTCGGACTTCCGCGGCTTTATGCCGCGGCCTCATTGAAGCATGATCTGGGGTCCATTGATTATGGTGCATCACCTTGGACTTCCGCGGCTTTATGCCGCGGCCTCATTGAAGCTGTGCTTCCCCTTAACGTCCTCCTCGGTCACGTCCTCGGACTTCCGCGGCTTTATGCCGCGGCCTCATTGAAGCGCCAGAGAGAGAGGTAGCACGCCGACTGTGTGTTTTGGACTTCCGCGGCTTTATGCCGCGGCCTCATTGAAGCCAATATCCGTTATGATGTGGGCAGGTATGAGTAGTGGACTTCCGCGGCTTTATGCCGCGGCCTCATTGAAGCCCTCGACCAGATCCGCATTGTCGAGCCTTACCTTGCGGGACTTCCGCGGCTTTATGCCGCGGCCTCATTGAAGCCTCCTCCGTAGTCACAAAGTATGTGACGGGCGGCCGGACTTCCGCGGCTTTATGCCGCGGCCTCATTGAAGCCCTCTGGAGCTTGCTTGTAGACCGTGAAATCCTCACCGGACTTCCGCGGCTTTATGCCGCGGCCTCATTGAAGCACTGCAAGAACGTGGGAAAGACCCCGGAGCTTAGACGGACTTCCGCGGCTTTATGCCGCGGCCTCATTGAAGCTAGCCTACTGCTGACGTGGTGGTCATCGGGAGTGAGCGGACTTCCGCGGCTTTATGCCGCGGCCTCATTGAAGCCTTCCTTGGATTGATGCGCATCCTAACTGGGCTTTGCGGACTTCCGCGGCTTTATGCCGCGGCCTCATTGAAGCATAGCGCTGATAAGACTGTGTTAGTGTGTGATGTAGGGACTTCCGCGGCTTTATGCCGCGGCCTCATTGAAGCCGGGCGGACCCGCGCGATACTGCTCGACTTGCTCTGCGGACTTCCGCGGCTTTATGCCGCGGCCTCATTGAAGCAGAAGACACTTTGTACCGGCTCGCAATCTCTCGAACCGGACTTCCGCGGCTTTATGCCGCGGCCTCATTGAAGCCCAACATGGGCGCTGGTCGTGCTGCGTGGTATATGAGGACTTCCGCGGCTTTATGCCGCGGCCTCATTGAAGCGGGCGGCCTCGGGGTTGCGCAAATCGAATATTTCTCTGGACTTCCGCGGCTTTATGCCGCGGCCTCATTGAAGCTACGTCTTGATTTCCGGAACCTGCTTGTAGACCGTGAGGACTTCCGCGGCTTTATGCCGCGGCCTCATTGAAGCCGCGACATTCGCTCATAGAGGCTGATGTAGTTGCGGGGACTTCCGCGGCTTTATGCCGCGGCCTCATTGAAGCGATAATGTCGTATTTTTGTGTGCATGGAACTTCCTGTGGACTTCCGCGGCTTTATGCCGCGGCCTCATTGAAGCGCTGCTACATACTGCAAAAGCACGTATGTAGCTCGATGGACTTCCGCGGCTTTATGCCGCGGCCTCATTGAAGCCCCTCAAGTACAACACAATGCTTATGGGCAATCTCAGGACTTCCGCGGCTTTATGCCGCGGCCTCATTGAAGCGCCGTTTTTCGGGTTGGTGGCCCCCCGATAGCAGGCAGGGACTTCCGCGGCTTTATGCCGCGGCCTCATTGAAGCCGCCTTCCCTTCAGGAACGCGCCGGTCATGGCCCCAGGACTTCCGCGGCTTTATGCCGCGGCCTCATTGAAGCAGGAAGAGGTAGTTGGCTGGCCCACTGGGCGTTGCGAGACTTCCGCGGCTTTATGCCGCGGCCTCATTGAAGCTGCCATGCCACCCAATCCCATTGCGGTAGCTGCGGCAACTTCCGCGGCTTTATGCCGCGGCCTCATTGAAGCCGAAGTTGCCGCCCAATGTGGGCGCCAGCTACAGGGCAACTTCCGCGGCTTTATGCCGCGGCCTCATTGAAGCCCCCCATCACTTGGCGCATCAACGCACCGCGTTCCAAAACTTCCGCGGCTTTATGCCGCGGCCTCATTGAGGCAAAAACTACCGAGTTGAGAATTGCGAGGTTGAGCTGGAATCGCTGGCGAGAAGAGTGCGCAGGTATGGGGCATGGCATACAGGGGGGTACGATTGGCAGACGTCGGAGCGCACCGGGGATGTCTCAGCGACCAGGGTGTGCAACCTACCTGCAATGCATCAGAAAACGCTTGACCACCCCCAAAGAAGGGCCGCACCATCGACGCGGGAAACGACGCGGCGCCATCACCCACAAGGAGCGGGGACCGTGGCAACTCGAGGAATCGAGGAGAACAAGAAGCGTTCACTCGACGTGTACCTGCACGGTGAACGGATCGGCACCGTGACGCAGCCGACACCGGCCCAGGGTCCATCGTTCCGGTACACCGAAGCGTACCGAACCCGCCCGGGAGCCCTGGCACTCGGCAAACAACTGCCGCTGCGGGAAGCCGCATCCGAAAGCTCCACGATCCTGCGCTGGATCGATGGACTCCTGCCCGAAGGTGAACGTCGCGCGCACTTGGCCGAACAAATCGGCCAACACCGAATGTCGACAATGAGCCTGATCCGGGAAATCGGCCTCGACTGCGCGGGCGCGGTTCAAATTGTCCCCGAGGGGAGCGGAATCGGAACACCCGAATACGAAGAGACGAGCACCGAGGAAATTGCTCGCGCTTTTGACGAAATCGCCAGCCGACCGATCGGCGCCTTCGATCGCGGGGCGCGGCTCAGTATCGCCGGTGCCCAGGAAAAGCTTGTGCTCGCACGGCGCCCGAACGGTCATTGGGCGTGGCCGATCAACGGGGCGGCGTCAACGCACATTCTCAAACCGGAAATGAAACGATTTCCGGGGCTGGTGGAGAACGAGTACCTGTGCATGACCATCGCGATGCGGGCGGGACTCCCCGCGGCAAGGGTCGAAATCGAACGGTTCGGGGACTACCCCACGCTCGTCGTCGAACGCTATGACCGCACGCCGCACGGTGCCCGCATCCACCAGGAAGACTTCGCCCAGGCGCTCGGCACTCCGGGCAAGTACCAGCAGCACGGTGGTCCGAGCCTGAAGGACTGCTTTGAAAAAATCGATGTCGACGGCTGGGCGCTGTGGAACCAGTGCATGTTCGCGTGGATCATCGGCGACGAGGACAAGCACGCGAAGAACTTCTCGATCATGTATGCAAGGGGGCATCCCCCCCGACTCGCACCGATCTACGACGCAGTCTGTACGCTCGCATATCCGAATCTCGAGCGGGGGATGGCGATGCGCATCGGCAATACCTACCAGATACGGGGCGCCGATGCGGGGGCGATCCGAAATCAGGCCGAGCGGTGCGGACTCGACTCGAACGCGGCGCTCTACCGCACGCACGGGCTCGCCAAGCGGGTGCGAGACGCGATGGCGGCACTTCGCAGGGAAGGCTGGGACACGACCATCCTGGAAAGCACCGGCGCGATGGACCGCTGTGACCAAATCTGCGAATGGGCGCCCTGAACGACGACAACGGCGACACCGCGCACGATATCCCGCCCCCGGGATGTCCGGTGGTCAAGAACACTCCGACTCATGGGTTCCGAGTCGCGGGAACGGCCCTGGCGACGCGCTTGGCCGAAGAGGGCGATGGGCATCGGGTCGGGGACGAACTCACCGGATGCCGGGCGGCGGCGCGGGCCAAGAGTCCGTCGGAGGGCGGCGGACGCCGGATCAGGGACGAACTCACCCGTCGCCGCGGGCTGTCGTCCACCCCACCGGAACCCTACGCTGTGGGATGCCCCGGCGGGAGACGAACTTCATCCATCGCCACGGGCCGTCGTCCACTGCGCCTTCAGGGCGTCGTAGTGCCGCGCGATCCACTGGAGCGCGATGATGGCCTTGGCGTTGACGATCCGGCCGGTGTCGAGCAGCGCCACTGCGTCTTCGATCGGCATCACGGAGACCCGGATGTCCTCGCCCTCCTCGGCCAGGCCGTGCAGACCACCGACTCCGGCGCTATCCACCCGGCCGCAGAACATGCGCACCGTCTCGGTGACCGCGCCGGGGCTCGTGAGGAACGTCGCGATGGGGACGAGATCGGTGACGGTGCAGCCTGCCTCCTCCAGCGCTTCGCGCCGCGCCATCGCCTCCGGAGTCTCTCCCGGCTCGATCATCCCGGCGACGCACTCCAGGAGCCACGGCTCCCAGCCCGCAGCCCACGCGCCGGGACGAAACTGCTCTATGAGCACCACCCGGTCACGCTCGGGGTCCACCGGAAGCACCGCGGCGACCCGGCCGCGCTCGAGAATCTCGCAAGTGAGCGCCGGCCCGAGGCCGCCCGCGAACTGCCGGTGCCGCAGGCGGTAGCGGTCAAGGCGGAAGAATCCGTCGTAAACGACCTCCCGGCTGATCTGCTCGACATCTGTTCGCTTCACGATGGCTCCAGTCCATTGCGTGCGAAGGCCCTGAAGACGACTGAGGCGGCGTCGATTGTCAGTGTGGCGCGCATGCAGGCATCATAGTTTGCGCTCCATCAAGCATCAAAGTGCCTCCCGATCCGATTCCTGCGAGCATCGTCATGACCCCACCCGGCGTCCACCCCGTGTTCGAAAGCTGGACCATTCGCAAGCCGGCGGTTCGCGCCGCCGGTGGAGTCGTCTCCAGCCAGCATCATCTCGCGTCGCGAATCGGCGCCGGGGTGCTGGAGGCAGGCGGCAACGCGGTCGACGCCGCGGTGACGGCGGGCCTCGCCATCGGCGCGGTGGAGCCGTGGATGAGCGGGCTGGGCGGCGGAGGCATGATGGTCGTCTACCTCGCGGCGGAGCGCCGGGCGTACGCGGTGGAGTTCGGCATGCGCGCCTCGCACGGGGCCGACCCCGCCGCGTATCCGCTCGCGGACGGCGTGGACGCGGACCTCTTCGGGTGGCCGGCCGTGGCCGGGAACCGGAATGTCCTCGGGCCGCTCTCGATCGCGACCCCCGGCTTCGTCGCCGGCCACGCGGCGGCGCTCGAGCGGTTCGGCACCCGATCCTGGCGCGACGCGATTGCACCGGCGGTCGAGCTCGCCGAGCGGGGAATGACCGTCGACTGGTACGCGACGCTGAAGATCGCGAGCGAGGCGGCGTCCCTCGCCCGGTTCCCCGAGACCGCCCGGGTGTACCTCCCCGGAGGTCACGTTCCGACCCCGGGATGGGGCGGCTCGGCGCCGGTGATCCGGCTCGGTGCTCTTGCCGAAACCCTTGCGCGGCTTCGCGACGCCGGCCCGCGCGACTTCTACGAGGGCGAGATCGCGCAGCGGATCGTGCGCGATTGCCACGACGCCGGCTCTCCGATCTCGGAGGCCGATCTCGCCGGGTATCGCGCACGCATCGGGGATGCGGACCAGCACCGGTACCGCGACGCGCTCGTGCATGCCGCGCCCGGGCTCTCGGCCGGGCCGACGCTCCGCCACGCACTGGCCCTGCTCGCCGAGCGATTCGCCCCGGCCGGAGGGGTTCCCGATACCGACGCCTACCTCAACTACGCGTCGTGCCTGCTCGATGCCTGGCAGCATCGGCTGGCCGCAATGGGCGATATCGACGATTCGACCGCACCGGGCTGCACCACGCATCTGAGCGTCGCGGATCGCGACGGCAACGTGGTCGCGCTGACCCAGACCCTGCTCTCCATCTTCGGCTCCAGGGTCATGCTGCCGAGCACCGGGATCCTGATGAACAACGGCATGATGTGGTTCGACCCGCGCCCTGGCCACCCGAACTCGATCGCGCCCGGCAAGCGGCCGCTGTCGAACATGTGCCCGACCGTGGTGGAGCGCGCCGACGGATTGCGGCTGGCGGCCGGGGCGTCGGGCGGACGGCGCATCCTGCCGGCCGTCTTCCAGCTCGTGTCATTCCTGATCGATTACACGATGAACACCGACGACGCGATGCACACGCCCCGGATCGACGTGAGCGGCGCACCACTTGTCACCGCGGATCCGTCGCTGCCCACCGCCGTGATCGACGCGCTGGCCAGGCGCCACGAGGTGCAGGTGGCCGGGCACGGGGTCTACCCGGCGTTCTATGCCAACCCGAACCTGGCCGGCCGCGAAGCTGGAGGAATGACAGTGGGCGCGGCCTGCGTGACCTCACCCTGGGCCCTGGCGGCCGGCGCGCCCTGACCCGGAAATTTCGCGGATCCCTCGACGTGACAAGGATCCATCCCGTTCCAGCGGAAACCAGGGTTGACGAGCGAGAGTTGACGAGCGACGGCAAGCGAGGCGCGACACGCCCCCGATTCAGCCAGAAAACACCGCAGCCATCACCGCAACCACACAGGGCCTGTGGACACTATAGTTTTGGCAACAAAATCCCGGCACATCTGATATCGTAATGAGAGTGGTTGTGGATTCCGAAGATTCCAGTCATTGATCAGCGCATCGCTCATTGTGCATTTGGAGGTGATATCTCCAAACCAATTGCCCTTCGGCACACTTGTCTGGTCGGCCTGAACCTGCAAGGAGAGCAAACCGACCACCGCGACAAATGTCGAGAGGGTTCTGTTTTTCATGTGATTCCAACCATTTGGTGAAGGGTCTGTTGACAAAGGTGTCGCCGCGGCCACGTCTCAGCCGGGTTGGCGTTGCGATGCGTCCCACAGGAGCCGCTCGATTCGATACGCCGCTTGCCGGTCGATGCGCCCCACCGCCGGCACCAGCTCGTTTGCTGCACGCAACTCCCCGGCGCGGATGAGCAGGGTGGCCGCACCCTCGAGCGCATAGGCAGCCTCCGGCCAGCGCCGCATCGTCCACAGCACGTTGCCCATCTCACCCCACACCACATGATCGTCCGGCCGCAGGCGCGCGGCGGCGCGGTAGTGGGCGATGGCGTCGGTATACCGTCTTTCCCACGCCGCCCGCCGGGCCGCGTTGAGCTGCCCGGCGATCGCATCATCGTTCATGGCCGGATAGCGGGGTGGGGACGGGGGCGTGAATTGTGGCGGTCCGGGTTCGTACCCCGGGTACACCGGAGCCGCGGCTCGCGCGGGCGGCACGCCCCGTCCGTCGACACCGGTGTTTCCTGCCGCCGGAGCCTCGGGGGTGAGCGGACGGCTCGCCATCGACTCGGTGCTTGCCGTGGGCGCCCCGGCCGCAGGCGGCATCGGGAACTCGTTGGGGGATGTCGCCCGGTCCGTTTCGAGGATGGGGCTTCCCGGCGTCGTCTGCGCACGGGACTCACCAATCCCGGCGGCTGGCGCCGGAGCTGCCGCCGCGGTCGTCTCCCCGCGCGCTGGCGCGGGCGGAACCGTTGGGGTGGTCGGAACGGCTGAGGTTGCCGGCGCGGGCGAAACCGCCGAGGCGGGCGGGGCAGGTGGGGCGGCCGGGACCACCGGGACGGGCGGAGCGGCCGAAATTGCCGGTGCGGGCGGGCTCGCCGGGGCGGCCGGCGCCGATTCGCCCACGGCGGTTCCGGGTTCCGGTGTGGCCTTTGCGGACTCCACGGACCCTACCGTTTGCATGTCTGCCGTCGCCGCCTCGGTGGCGGGTGAGGGGGAGTCTTCGAACACCCACACCGCAAGCGCCCACAGGGCCAGGCTTGCTGCGAAAAGGTGCGTACCGCGAAGTCGTTGCATGATGTCGTCGAATGTCGGTTGGTTGTTTGTCGGCCCGCATGATAGCCCGATCAGGGCGGGCTCAGGCTACAGGGTCGGATTCGCCGGGGTCGGGAACGGACGCTTCGTCGAACAGCATCTGCCGGGCCACCGCCTCCATCCCCATCGCCGGACGGAAGCGCAAGCGCAGCGGCAACGACAACCGCACTTCACCGCGCTCCGCACCATTCCCGGAACTGCCGTACGAAGCCGATCTCACCACGTCCGTAGTGCCGCCGGCGGCATCACGGCGCGTAGCGGTTGAGGCCGCCGGCCGGCATCCGTTTCGGTAGTCCCTTCAGGTGGATGGCGGCGAACCGGGCGGGGCCCTCGTGGGCGATGCGCCACACGCCGTCGTGGTGCTCGCGCCAGTACTGCCACCAGCGGGCGCCGTGCCCCGGCTCGGTACGAAACTCCGCGAGGACCATGCTGGAAGCAGCGCCGGCTCCGGCGGGATAACCGTAGATTCCGAGGTCGGGCCGCGCGGCGCTCCCGCCGTTCAGCGACGCGATCCGGGTCCGCCATGCCTTGCGGTGACGCTGGTGCTCGCCGGGTGAGAGCCAGCGCAGGCGCTCGCCGATGATGACCGGGATGCTCCGCTCCCCGAGCGCGCTCACGAGGGTCTCGATCACCGGGTTCGAGACGATGAGGCAGCCCTGACTCCACCGGGGCGGGCGGCTCTTGGTTCCGCGGGGCTCGCCATGGATCCAGATGCCGAATCCGTCCCGCCGTCGGCGCCGATCCCAGTCGTTGGGGTAGTTCAGCCCCAGGGCACCGGCTCCGTAGAGGTCGGAAAGAAAGCGGCCCGCCACCCACATGGTCACGAAGTAGACCCCGAGCGGAGTCTTCATGTCCCCCTCGCGCTGCTTCGCCGACCCGCCCCGGCCGATGGAGGCGTACCAGTCACCGCGCATCGTCCACGTACCGTCGGACCATTCGAAGAGATAGAGGCGTGAATGCGCGGTGTCGGCGACCACGACCTTCCTGCGGTCCGGGGCGGGCTCGATCAGCACATCGGGCAGGTGACCGCGCGGCGGGCGCTCGAACCAGTAGGTGAGCCGGGAATGCGCCTCGTCCGTCGGATCTTCGAGCAGGGTGAACACCGCGGACGGAATCAGGTCGGCCAGACTGGCGCGGAGGTTCCCGGTCTCGTGGAGGGATTCCTTGATGAGGCGGGCGGCGCGAAAGTCGGGGTAGTCCCCGGCGACGTGGGCCAGCGTTTCCAGCGCCTCGGTGCGATCTCCGGCCGCGAACCGGTCGAGCGCCTGAAAGAGCGCCGCCTCGCGCGTTTCCATGCCGAGCGCCGGGCCGGCGGCCATCATGCACAGCACCACCGCACCGGCGGCCTTGCGCAGACGTCCCGAGCGGGTTTCGCGTCGGTGAGGGGCCGTCAATGTTGCATCCTCGCGTGTGGGGGCACCGCTCCGGCGTCTTCCTGCTCGGGGCCGGGACGCGGTTGGTGCATCCTCGGGGGCGGGGCCGCTCCGCGCCCTTCATCCGCCCCGTCACCCGACAACCAAACCGGAAATCTCGACCTGCGGGTCCGACTGCGCGCCCGGTCTCGCGCTCGCCTTGCAAAATCATCCGCGGCTTGCGAAGCAAGCCGATGCCTGACCATCTCCGCGCCCTCGCTGCGCGAATGGGTGAGATTTCCGGGCTGAAGGATGACTCCCGGAGGATGACGAATACCACACCTGCGATGGTACATGCGCGGTAGCCCGGTTCCGTGGTCAGGGCCTCACCCCTTCGCCTCTTCGCCTCTTCGCCTCTTCGCCCATCAGTCTCCAGCCCGCATGCGGTCCAGGGTGTCGTGGATCCACTGTTCGGCGGCTGCGTTGATCTCCACCACACTCCGTCCGGCGGTTTCGATCGGGGGGCCGACGACGATGCGAATGGTACCGGGGTACTTGTAGAAGCTGTTTCGCGGCCAGCAGTCCCCGGCGTTGTGCGCGACCGGAACGACGGGTCGGCCGGTGTGGGCCGCAAGCCGGGCGCCGCCCTGCTTGAATCGTCGCTTCGCGCCGGGGGGCATGCGGGTGCCTTCCGGGAAGACCACCACCCAGCACCCTTGCGCGAGCCGCTCTTCACCCTGGCGCAGAACCTGCTCGAAGGCGTTGAGTCCGGCGCCCCGATCGATCGCGATGGGGCGCATGGTGGCGAGCCCCCACCCGAAGAAGGGGATGCGGAGCAACTCGCGCTTGAGCACCCAGACCTGGGGGGCGAACCAGCGCTGGAGCGCAAGCGTCTCCCACGCCGATTCGTGCCGGGAAAGGATGACGGTGGGCTCGGCGGGAATGTTCTCGAGCCCGCTCACCTCGGATTTCACGCCGCAGGTCACCGAGAGCCAGAACAGGTTGAAGCGGCTCCACCGGGTGACCGCCCGCCATCGCAGGCGGTAGGGCAGCAGCGTCGAGGCCAGGGCGACCGGCGTGAACACGAGGGTGGAGCACGCCAGCCCGAGCGCGAACAGCGTGGAGCCGACGAACACCCCGGGGGTCAACCTCGGGGCGGCGGCGGGTTCCGGCGCGCTCCCGGTCGTCAATGGATGGCCTGCTTCGGTGCTCCGCGCCCCGGTCCGCGTGCGTCTCCGTCGGGGTTTCGACAGCGCCTTCCGGATGCCCGCCTTCGCGGCAGCGACGGCAATGACGCTTGTTCGTCATTCCCACGCCGGCGGCAATGACGGTCCGCACGGCGCATGCCCGAAGGCCCTTTCCCGTCATTCCCGTAACGGCGGGAATGCGGAAGTTTTGCTCCGGCACTTCCCCGGATACCCGTTCTCGGGTCACGGATGCAGGTATCTCCGGGGAGGCGCCGCGCTGCGTCAGCCATCGGTCGCGGCCGGCCGTTCCAGGTGCCGGGCGGTCTCGAACACCCGCGGGGCGAATCGGGCGCCGTTCCTGCCCGCGGTGCGCTTGAGCACGAAGTCGAACATGAGCGGGTTGTGGTCCTGAATGCGCTCCAGCACCGGCACCGCGGTCGCGGGCAGGAAGCCGTGCTCGGCCAGGTCGTCGAGGTCGAACAGCGCCGGCACGCCGGGCAGGGGGTAGTCGGAGCCGTTCAGCAGCCGATCGTGCCACTCCGTGCGTTCCAGCACCTTCCCGAGCGCGGCGGCGGTGCGGTTCGACTGCATGAGAGCGGAGATGTCGCCCATGAGAATCCGCTCGTAGCGGGGCTCGTCCATCAGTCGGGCAAAGAGATCGACGTTCGGCCGCACCGGACCGTGAGGACCGGCGTCGAGGTCGACGCCGGCGCCGAACGATGCGCAGTGGGCGATGATCACGCGCACCCCGTGGTCGAGGGCGCGCCGCAGCCGGAGCGGATTGCCGAACGCGTCGATGCCGGCGCCCCTCACCGCGCGTTCGCGCCCACCGTGCGTGAGCAGCGGGATGCGGTGGCGGGCGAGGATCTCGTAGAACGGATCGCAGCGCGGCGAGCCGGGGTCGATCCCCATCGCGTTAGGGAGCCACTTCACCGCCCGCGCCCCGCCGCCGACCGCCGCGTCCAGCGCCTGCACCGCGTCGCGGCGATACGGGTGCACCGATGCGACCCACTCCAGCTCGCCGGGGTGGCGCTCTGCCACCGCCCGGGCATACGCGTTCGATACGTGAAAGGCGGAGATCTCCGGCCGGGGACGACCGTCCTCGTCGTGGACCTGGTCGAAGGCAAGGAGCATCAGGCGCGCGCCCGGCATGGTGGCCCGATGGCAGGCGAGGAGGCGGTCGAGGTAGGTGCGGTTTGGCTCCGCGCCTGAAGGCACGCAACTCGCGTTGAGGAAGAAGCGATAGCGCGCGTACTGGAGCGGATTGGTCGGACGCAGCATCTGGTCGCCGACCCAGGCGCCGTCCGGCCCCCCGCCCACGCCGAGCAGGTGCACGTGAGTGTCGACGACCTGCGCCGGGTCGATGCCGTCGAGGGCGCGGGCGACGATCTCGTGCGAAGCGAGCGATTCGGGAAGGGCGGCGTCGAAGCAGGGGTTGAAGAACCGCAGTGCGTTCGCGCTCGCGGGGACGGCTGCGGCCGCGGCGGCGAGCGCGGTGAGCATTCGGCGTCTGGGGACGGCGCGCGCGATCCGGGTGGGCGGGCGGCGGTTCCCGTCGGCGCTCCGGGGAGCCGGTGTGCACGCCTCATTCATGAGATCGCCCCTGCGATCACTCGTCTTCGGCCCCGGGAGATCCCGAGCGGAACTTGCGGAAGCAGATGATTCAGCCACATCGCCTGCGATCGCTCGTCTTCAGTTCCGGGAGATCCCGGCGTCGAGGGCATACTGCCTTCGTCGGCGAGATTGGGACGCTCTCGATCATGGGGTCACCGCCGACGTACACCCGGGAGACCGGCCCGCCGGCTCTCCAGCCTGCCAGCCCGCCCCGGTGGGATGTCGGCCTCCGGAACCCCCGTTCGAAGCCATTTCGAGCGGGGGTTCCGGGCCTGGCGGGAATTGCCGGTCGGTCGGCCCGAAACCCGCCCGGCGAGGTCGCGACCGCGGGAGGTCGGCCGGCTCACGACAGCAGCGAGATGTCC
Source organism: Gammaproteobacteria bacterium (assembly GCA_965221725.1). Lineage (GTDB taxonomy): Bacteria > Pseudomonadota > Gammaproteobacteria > HK1 > HK1 > HK1. Next base: position 2,804,861 of record OZ244909.1, on the reverse strand, counting down.
GCCGTTTCCATGAACAGCGCGCCGATCCGCGCGAGCAGGGCGAGCCGGTTGCCCCGCCGCGTCTCGTCGTCGTCCATCACCTTGACGGTGTCGAAGAAGCGGTCGACATCGTCGCGCAGCCCCGCGAGGGTCGCGAGGGCGTCGGTGTACTCGCCGGCGGCGAGCATCGCGCGGACCCGCGGCTCGATGCCGGCGAGCGTGCCGGAGAGGCTGCGCTCGGCGGCCGCGCACAGCAGCGCATCGTCGACCGCGCCGGGCACGTCGATTGCGCCCTGCTCCGCCTGGCGCAGGATGTTGCGAATGCGCTTGTTGGCAGCGGCAAGGCTCTCCGCCTCCGGCAGGGTCCGGAACGCCTCCACCGCCCGCACCCGCATCGCGAAGTCGAGCGGCCGCGTCGGCGCCGTCGCGAGCACGGCGTTGAACACGTCGGTGGGGATCGACCGATCCGCGAAGTAGGCGCGCAACCGGTCGAGCATGAACCGGCGTACTTCCGCCACGACGCCGGGCGAAGCCTCGGTGGCCGCGGCGTTGGGCGAAATCCCGGTGGCCGCGTCCGCCGTTTCGCCGGCCGGGCCGTCCCCGGTTTCGCGGGAGGAGGCGCCGGGCGAAGCCTCGAAGGCCACTTCCGCGGTTTCGCCGGCCGGGTCGTTCCGGGCTTCGCGGGAGGAGGCGTCGGGCGAAACCTCGACGACCACTTCCGCCGTTCCGCCCGACCGCAACGTGCGTCCCGTCCCGCCAGGATCGTCACCGCTGGAGTCGTCGCCAAGGTCATTGCCACTGGAGTCGCCGTCGCTGGAACCGCCGCCGGCAGGCTCCGCGTAGCCCTCGAACGCGGCTTCGATCATCGCGCCGAGGTCGAGGTCGAGCGCGCCCTCGATCATGATGCGCAGCGTCCCCAGCGCGGCGCGACGAAGCGCGAAGGGGTCCTTGTCTCCGGTGGGGGTCTGGCCGAGGCTCAGACCCCCGACGATGGTGTCGAGCTTGTCCGCAATCGCAACCGCACGGCCCGCCGCGGTGTCGGGGATGCCGTCATCGGCAAAGCGTGGCCGGTAGACCTCTCCCAGCGCGTCGGCCACCTCGTCCGGTTCCCCGTCGAGCCTCGCGTACTCGCGACCCATCTCGCCCTGCAGCTCGGGAAACTCGCCCACCATCTCGGTGACGAGGTCGCACTTCGAGAGCAGGCCGGAGCGCTCCGCGTGCGCGACGGCCTCACCGGACCCGCCCATCGCCCGCGCCACCCGGCCGGCGAGCGCCGCCACCCGCCCGGACTTCGCGCGCAGCGAGCCGAGCCCACGTTGGAAGAGAACGGCCTCAAGCGCTTCGAGCCTCGAATGCAGGCTGCGTCGGCGGTCGGCGCGGAAGAAGTAGGCGGCATCGCTCAACCGGGGCCGGATGACCCGCTCGTTGCCTTCGCGCACCGTGGCGGGGTTGCGGCTGTCGATGTTGCTCACCGCGATGAAGTGCGGCATCAACGCGCCGTCGGGGCCGACGACCGGGAAGTAGCGCTGGTGCCCCTGCATGGTGGCGACGAGCACCGCGTCGGGGAGATCGAGAAACCCGCGGTCGAAGTGCCCGGTGACCGCGACCGGCCACTCGACGAGGGCGGCGTTCTCCTCCAGCAGCGCGGGGCCGATGAGCGCCCGGCCCCCGAACTCCCGCGCCGCCCGCTCGACCTGCGTGCGGATCGTCTCCATGCGTGCGTCCAACGCAGCCACGACGTGGCCCCGGTCCCGCAGCGCCGCTTCGTATCCGGCCGCATCCTCCAGCCCGATGTCGCCCGGATGGTGGAATCGGTGTCCGCGGGTCGCACGCCCGGAGGGCACCCCGAGAATCTCCGCCTCGATGACCGCCGGACCGTGCATCAGCACCACCCGGTGCACGGGGCGGACGAACTCGGTGTCGCGGTCCGACCACCGCATGCGCCGCGGCACCGGCAGCCTGGCCAGCACCCGCTCGACCATTCCGGGCAGCAGGGAGGCGAGCGTCGCGCCCGGCTGCCTGGATCGATACCCGAGCCACTTGCCATCCCCCGTCTCGATCCGTACCAGCCGACCCCCCGCGTCGCCCCCGTCATCCGCCGCGGGGAGTTCGAGTTGCCCGCGGTGCGGATCGAGTTCGATCCCCACCGATCGCGCAAAACCCAGCGCCGCCTTCGTCGGCGCGCCGTTCTCGTCGAACGCACGGGCGAGCGGCGGGCCGCGCCGCTCCACGTTCCGGTCCGGCTGGGTGTCGAGGACACCGGGGACGCGCACCGCAAGCCGCCGCGGGGTGGCGTAGGGCACGGCAGCGCCGGGGGCCAGCCCGGCGCCCTTGAGCTCGGCCACGAGCTCGGCCGCGAACGCATCCGAAAGCGCGCGCAACGCCTTCGGCGGCAGCTCCTCGGTGCCGATCTCCACCAGCAGATCGTTCACGTCCGTCATGGCTCGAATGCTGTCTCCGGCAGATGCTCGTATCGGCGCCCGCGCACGGCGGGACCGACGCTTCCCTGATTCCCGCTATCCGCCGGGGCTTGTATCCATCGCTCGACAATCATTGCACCCAACCCCCGATGGCGATAGGCGAAGTGTCATCCAACAACACGGAGCCGCTGCGCGGGCCGCCAGGTGATCGATGCAAGCCCCGGTCCGTTCCCGGTCCCGAGCGATGCCCTTGCGTGTGGCGCGCTGCCCGTCGACTTGCCGAAGCCCCGACTCGCGGGGGCACCCGTCGGCGGCCCTCGACGTGCCCCCGGCGCGGCCCTGGGTCGACTTGCCGAAGTTCCGTACTCGCGGGCGCACCCACCTATGCGGCCGTTGCCGCACCGCCCGCCAGCGGAAACCCCATCGCCTCGCGCGAGGCGTAGTAGCACTCGGCCACCGCGCGGGCGAGGGCGCGCACCCGCAGGATGAAGCGCTGCCGTTCGGTCACCGAGATCGCATGGCGCGCATCGAGCAGGTTGAAGACATGCGAAGCCTTGAGCACCTGCTCGTAGGCCGGATAGCTGAGCCCCTTTCCCGCCAGGGCGCCGCACTCGCGCTCGCAGACCTCGAACTGGGCGAAGAGTGCGTCCACGTCCGCGTGCTCGAAGTTGTACGCGCACAGCTCGCGCTCGCTCTGGTGGAAGACGTCGCGATAGGTGACCCGGCCGAGCGGGCCGTCGGTCCAGACCAGGTCGAACAGGCTGTCCACGCCTTGCAGGTACATCGCGATGCGCTCGACGCCGTAGGCCATCTCCGCGGTCACCGGCCGGCACTCCAGGCCGCCGACCTGCTGGAAGTAGGTGAACTGGGTGATCTCCATCCCGTTCAACCAGACTTCCCACCCGAGGCCCCACGCTCCGAGGGTGGGCGACTCCCAGTTGTCCTCCACGAACCGGATGTCGTGCTCCAGCGGGTCGAACCCGAGCATCGCGAGCGACCCCAGGTACAGGTCCTGCACGTCGGCCGGCGACGGCTTGATGACCACCTGGTACTGGTAGTAGTGCTGGAGCCGGTTCGGGTTCTCGCCGTAGCGACCGTCGGTGGGGCGGCGCGAAGGTTGCACGTAGGCGGCGCTCCACGGCTCCGGCCCGATCGCGCGCAGGAACGTCGCGGGGTGAAAGGTGCCCGCCCCGACCTCCATGTCGAACGGTTGCAGCAGCACGCAGCCCTGCCGGGCCCAGTAATCCTCCAGGGCGAGGATCAGGCCCTGGAAGGTCCGGAGGTCGAACGAGCGTCCCGCCACCCCTGCGTTCTCCGTCGCGAACGAGGGCGGCAGTATAGCGATTCAGAGGTTGAGGAAATTGAGCGGCAGGCCGGGCCGGGGCCAGTCCACCGCGACGAGGCGTCCCTCCCACGACAGGGTCACGAACGCGGTCCGGAGATCGGGGCCTCCGAAGCAGATGTTGGTGGTGTAGGGGTCATCGCACTCGACGAACTCCAGCGTGCCGCCGTGCGGGCTTGCCACCGTGATCCCGCCGGTCATCAGGGTCGCCACGCAGATGTTGCCGCCGGCTTCGAGGGCAAGGGAGTCGAAGCGCCGCCAGCCGCCGTCGCAGGTGACGAGCCGGCCGCCGTTGAGCGCGGGCGGGAACGGCGCCTTCGCCAGTTCGCCTTCTCCGACGACGGGGTACGACCACAGCCGGCCGCCCTCGGTCTCCGCCACGTAGAGGATCTTCTCGTCCGGCGAGAGCCCGATGCCGTTGGCGGTCAGGAACGGATACACCACCTCCCGGATGAGGCTGCCGTCGGGACGGGCGTAGTAGACGCCGCCCCGGTCGATCTCGCGCTCGCGCACCTTGCCGAGGTCGGTGAACCAGAAGCCGCCGCGGCGGTCGAAGACAATGTCGTTCGGGCCCTTGAGCGGACGGCCGTCGCAGGCGTCGTAGAGTACCTCGACCGCTCCGGTGTCGAGATCCACCCGCTCGATGCGCCCGCTCACGTAGTCGTCGGACTGCCCGATGGAGCGCCGGTTGCCGTTCGGCTCCACCTGCCACTTGAAGCCGCCGTTGTTGCAGATGTAGCACTTGCCGTCGGGGCCGATGGCCGCCCCGTTGGGGCCGCCGCCGGTCTCGGCCACCACCTCCTTGCGGCCATCGGGGGACACGCGCGTGAGGGTGCCGCGGCCGATCTCGACCACGAGCACGGCGCCGTCCGGCATCGCGATCGGTCCTTCGGGAAAGAGCAGGCCATCGGTGATCGTGCGGTACTCCATGGTCCGAGACTCCCCGAGAATTCCAGTGGTGCGATTGTGCCTGCGATTGCGTCGAATGTGGTGCGCGGCGGCCGAGGCCGTCTTGTGGGGACGCCCCGCGGACACTGCGGGGACGGGAAGCTCCCGGATGCCGCCGGATGGTGACGTCGCAGAGCCCCGACCCGCTGACGATGGCGTCGACGCGGCCGGCGTCGCCGTTTCTCGTGGCCCGGATCCCGTCGGGGGCTACCGCCCGGCACCGGGTGGTCGAATCCACCCGGACTGCGTGGTCATCGCCTACGGCGATGCTCCCCCATGCCGTTCCACAGCCTCGATGTAGCTCATCAGGCTGGGAATGCCGGGCTCCCAGAGGTCGCCGGCTCCCGGCAAGCGCCAGACATAGCCGATGCCGGTCAACTCTTCCTGAAGTTGCAGAACATCGGCGCATGCCCCGTCGGGCCGCGCCGCCGCGATGGCGGACTTCAGCGCTCGACCCGTCAGCGTCGCACTTTCGCGGAATGCGGCGGCGACACTGACCGAAACACCTGTGAGTCCTCGTTGCTCCAGCTCGTAGCGCCGGTCTTCGTAGTAATCCGTTCTTTCGCGATCGAACGAATGCTTCGCAGTCGTCAAGAGCGCGTCGCCGATGCGGGTCTCCGCCGTATCGTTGGCGGCATGCCACAGGGCATCGCCCCACAATTGCACGAAGTAAGGATAGCCCTGGCTCTCGGCGACGACCCTGGCCAGCGCGGCGTCTTCGAAGGCGATCACGGGGCTGTGAACCGCCAGTGGGCGCGTGAGGGCGGCCGCGGTGGCCTCCGCATCGAGGCGACCGACGCCGATCTGTCTGGCACGGTTCCAGAACGTGGCGGATATAGTGTTCAGATGGGCCTGGAGCCCGGGCGTGCCGGCCAACACCAGTAGCATCGGAGCATCGGCGGCCACAGACTGACTTGCATTCAGCAGGAGGTTGGCAATGTCCTTGTCCAGGTCATGTGCCTCGTCGAGCAGTACGACGAGCGCCCGCTGTCGGCAACGCGCCGCCAGCAACCTCGTCAAGGACGCCGGGCGGTTGCCCAGCTCCCAACCCAGCCGGCCGATGCCTATCGAGAACGAAAACGATTCCGGGCGCAAGGAGGCGAAACGACGAGGCGGCACCAGCTCCGTGGCCAGGCCGTCCAGGCTGCGAATGTCGCTCGGCGTCAGCCAGACCGCGTCGATCTTCCTCTCACTCGCTTCGATCTCGCGCTGGAACCAGCGTAACAGGGCCGTCTTTCCGTTGCCCCGCGGGCCAACGACGATGACGTCTCGCGGAGCGCCCCTGCCGTGTTCAAGGTAGGCCAACAATCCTTTCAATGCGTGCTGCTCGTTGCTGCGGCCGGCAAGATACGGTGGCAGACCGCCACGGCCGGGGACGAAAGGGCTGACCGCCGAGGATGCGCTCATGCGTCGAGGGTAGCAGACCGGACGCCGGGGTCTGCCGAATCATGCCCCTCTCATCCACGGCCGTGGCGGCCCCAGGGCAAGGTTTGCGGCGCCGCCACGGTGCTCGCGCTCGGAGACCGCAGTCCGCGGGGTTGGCGGTGGACGCGGTTCCGCAGGAACGAAGGGACGGCCCCGTGCCGCCTGGGCCTTTCGCCCCGGCAAGGGTCGCGGATGGCATGATCCGCGGCCCGCTGCGGAGTCGGAAACGAACCCTGTCCTCCCCCGCAACACGCCACGGAATGCCGCATGGACAAGCCACGTACGAACAAACCGCGAAAGAAGCCCGTATCCAGAGGAAGGAAGGCCGCCGCCTCCGGAGGCCGGCGCCCACAGGACGATCGGCCACCGACGTTCAAGGGATGGATCTCGACGGACGCGGACGAGATCGAGCGTCGGGCGTGGCGTGGCCGCACCGAGATCGTCGAGGTGCAGGCGCTCGATGCGCCCGACGAGGGTCTGCGCCCCTTCGGCGACTACCGGGTCATGTCGTCGAGCGGCAACACCTACACGGTGGAGATTCGCTCCATCGACATGCCCATCAATTCGTGCGAGTGCCATGACTATCGCGTCAACCGCCTCGGCACCTGCAAGCACATCGAGGGCGTGTTGCACCGCCTGCGCAGCGGGCGCGCGGGCACGGCGAAACGCGGCAAGCCTGAAGCCCGGGAGTCGTCAAGCGCCCGCATCGAGATCTTTCTCGGCGAGCGGGGCGGGCGGGCGGTGCGGATGACGGTCCCCGAAGCGGTGGAGCGTGCGGCCCCCGCGTTCGTCGAGGAAGCCGCCCGGCACTGGCGCAGTCTGCGCCGGGATTCGCGCAAGGCGCTCGATGCGCTGCACGACCTGGCGCGCGCGCACCCCAACCGCCTGCGAGTCTCCCGCCGGCTGGAGGGCTGGATCGAGGCCCGGCGGGCCCGGGGCCGACGCCGGCGCGAGCGGGCCCGCTTCGAAGCGGGCCTCCAGGCGGGCCGGCGGTCGTTCGACTTTCTCAAGCACCCGCTCCTGCCGTACCAGGTCGAGGGAGCGCTCCATCTCGCGTTCGCGGAGCGCGCCCTCCTTGCCGACGACATGGGGCTCGGGAAGACGGTGCAGGCCATCGCCGCCTGTGTGCTGTTGCGGAGCTTGCGCGGCATCGAGCGGGTGCTTGTGGTCTCGCCCGCCTCTCTCAAGGCGGAGTGGGAGGAGCAGATCGCCAAGTTCTCCGACCTCCCCTCCACCGTCGTGTTCGGCGGCTACCCCGCGCGGCGCGCGGCCTACCGGCACGGAACGTTCTTCACCCTGTGCAACTACGAGCAGGTGGTGGCGGACGGGAAGCGCCTGCTCGACACGCTCCGGCCCGACGTGGTGATCCTCGACGAGGCCCAGCGCATCAAGAACTGGCAGACCAAGACCGCGAGCGCGGTGAAGAGGCTCCGGAGCCGGTACGCCTTCGTGCTCACCGGGACGCCGCTCGAGAACCGCATCGACGAGATCTACTCGATCGTCCAGTTCCTCGACCCCGATCTCCTCGGCCCGCTGTTTCGCTTCAATCGGGAGTTCTACGCGCTGGACGAGAAAGGCCGGGCCACCGGCTTCCGGAATCTGGACGAGCTGGCGCGGCGCGTGTCCACGGTGATGCTCCGCCGGCGCAAGAAGGAGGTGGAGAAAGAACTCCCGGGCCGCACCACCAAGACCTTCTTCGTGCCCATGACCGAGACCCAGACCAACACCTACGAGGACTTCGAGCTGTACGTCAAGCGACTCGCGGCGCTCGCCGCGAAGCGTCCGCTCAAGAAGGAGGAGTTCGACCGGCTCCAGAGGTATCTCGCCTGTATGCGCATGGTCTGCGACACCCCCTGGATTCTCGGCGACGAGAACCGGGACTGCCCCAAGATGGAGGAGATGGAACGCCTGCTGCCCGAGCTGCTCGAAGACCCGGCGCGGAAGATCATCGTCTTCTCCGAATGGGTGCGGATGCTGGAGCTGGTGCGCGAGTACGCGGACGCCGCCGGCATCGACTGCGCCTGGCACACGGGCAGCGTGCCGCAACCGCGGCGGCGGGCCGAGATCCGGCGATTCCGCGAGGACCCCGACTGCCGGCTGTTCCTCTCCTCGGAGTCCGGCGGCGTCGGGCTCAACCTCCAGGTGGCCGACACCGTCATCAACATGGACCAGCCCTGGAATCCCGCCCGTCTGGAGCAACGGATCGCCCGCGCCTGGCGCAAGCATCAGACCCGTCCGGTCGCCGTCATCAACCTGGTGAGCGAATACACCATCGAACATCGCATGCTGGGGCTGCTGGAGGCCAAGCGCACCCTCGCCGAAGGCGTGCTCGACGGGCGCGGCGACCTCTCGGAGATCCGCCTGCCGACCGGTCGGGCCGCGTTCATGGAGCGGCTGAACGCGGTGCTTGATGCGAAGGCGGAGGCGGGAGCGATGGCCGCGGCCGAGGCGGCCCGCACGCTCAGCGCCGTCGAGCGGCTCCGCGACGATCTGGTGGTCGCACACGGCGCGACGCTGCAGCGGATCTTCGCGGGCGACGGCGACGAGGCGGTGCTGGTGGTGCTCGCGCTTCCGCCCGCGGGTCTTGCCGAGGAGGAACGCCGCCTCACCGAGGCCACCGAGTTCAACGTCAAGGTGATCGATCCGGCCACCCACGAGGCGATGATCCGCCTCGCCGAAGCGGGGTTGATTGCACTGCCGGGGGGAGATCTGAGGGAGATCTACCCCGCCTCCGGCCCGGAGGAACGACCCGCCCCCGATGGCCGCGTCCTGCGGGCGAAGGCGCTCGTCGAGCGGGCCGAGCACAAGCGCAAGGCGGCGGCGCTGCTCGTGGGTGGGGGCTTCGCCGAGGAAGCGCACGCCCCCGCGGTGGAGGCGGCCCAGCTCGCGGTCGCGGCACTGGCGGCGCTGCGCGGAAAACCCGAACCCGGCGACGCCGATTCAGCCGCGGAGTTCCTGCTTGGAGAGGAGCCGGACGGGCTTCCCGGCGGCCCGCCGCACGATGTGATACGGGCCCTCTCGGGCGACGAGGCGCAAGGCGATGAGGTCACGGGCATCGAAGTGTTCGTGTCTCGCATCTCCCGGCTGATCGCGGACAGATCCGCCGCGCCGCGCGCGACGGTGGAGTGACTTCTGCACGGCAAGCTCGGGAATGGCCTGTCAAATCAGCAATGGCCACAAAGATGCGCACCGACATGGTCGGCGAGGGCCATGAGGCGGAACTGTACGAACTGGCCGCGGATGCCCGGGTGCAGCAGAACAGGCGGCGGGGCGCACTTCAAGCTCGGCGAACAGTCGGCATGTGCTTGCATTGTAACTCGGAAATTCGGAGAATTAATATTTGGTAAATTGATGCTTTGACTTCCTGAATTGTCGGAAAACACAAATCCGGCAGAATTCCCCCGGGAAACTTCGGCCGCAGTGCGGCGCTTTGCGGCGCACTTTCCTGCGGTCGTGGTCACCGGTGCGCGCCAGACCGGAAAGACCACGCTGCTCACCCGTCTGTTTCCGGCCCATCACTATGTCAGCCTGGACCATCCCGCCGAAGCGCAACTCGCCGAGGAAGACCCGCAGACGTTCATCTTGCGGCATCCACCGCCGCTCGTGGTCGACGAAGTGCAGTACGCCCCCAGGCTCTTCCGGCACCTGAAGATCGAGATCGACGCCAATCGGGATGCGAACGGACAATTCATCCTCACCGGCTCGCAGAAGTTCAGTCTCATGAAGGAGGTGCCGGACTCGCTGGCGGGGCGGTGCGGGGTACTGGAGCTGGAGGGTCTCTCGATCGAGGAGCTCGGCGACACATTTCAGCACTACGAACGGCGCGAAGGCATCGCCGGCGTTCTGGTTCGAGGTTTCATGCCGCAGTTGTGGAAGGACCCGGGCCTGCGGCCGGCGGACTATTTCGGCAGTTATCAGGCCACCTATCTGGAGCGCGACGTCCGGCAGCTTCTGAACGTGTCGTCACTCAGAGACTTCGACCGGTTCATGCGTGCCGCCGCGGTGCGCAGCGGACACCTTCTGAACAAGACCGAACTGTCGAAAGAGGTGGGGATCAGCAACCGGACGGTCACCGAGTGGTTGGGCGTGCTCCAGGCGTCAAACCAGATCACGTTGCTCGAGCCGCACTTCACCAACGTGGGCAAGCGTCTCGTCAAGACGCCCAAGCTCTACTTCAATGACGTTGGGCTGCTGTGCTTCCTGCTTGGGCTGAATGAGCGCTCGGTGAACGACAGCTACCTCATCGGCTCCATCTGGGAGACTTTTCTGTTCTCCGAGCTGCGCAAGTACCTGTCGGTGGCTGCCCCCGAAGCCACGGTCCGGTTCTATCGGGATCAGTCTCGCGAGGTCGACTTCGTGATCGAGAAGGATGCCCGCACGACGCTGGCCGAAGCGAAGTGGAAGGAGCTGCCGTCCCGGAGGGATTTCCGTGGGCTGCTGGCGGTTCAACCCCTCCTCCGGGCCGCGCGACTGCCGGCAATGGTGCTGTGCCGGACCGGCCGGAGTTTCCCGGTGGGAAAGGACATGTTCGCGGTCAACGGCCTGCGGATGCGCGAGCATGTGTGAAACCGGGGTGATTGCCGGGGGTGCGGACGGCGCCGGTGAGCCGGCCCCGGTCAGCCCGAGCGGATCGGACGAGTCGAGGCACGCGAGTCGATGCATTCGGACCGATCATCCTGCTGCACCCATTCGGAGTGCCGGACCGGGGGCTGGATGGAGGAAGGGATACCGGTAGCCTTGCGTCAGCAGCGGGATGAATCACGGGATTCCGGTCGGTCCCGAGATATGCTTGCACCACAATTCGGTCATCCAGGCGATGCAGTGCCCCTCAGTGCCTGCCCCTGAAGCCACGGCCCGGTTCTGCCGGGGCCCGTCCCGCGAGATCGACTTCGTGATCGAGAGCAAAATGGATCCACGCTATCCCGTCGTCTTCGGCGCCTGTCTGACGCAGTTCACGATCGTCGGCCTGCTGTTCACGGTCGGGCTGTTCTTCGATGTGTTCGAAGAAGAGTTCGGCTGGTCGCGGACGATCCTGTCGGGGAGTTCTTCGCTCGCCTTCCTGTCCATGGGGGTGCTCGCATACTTCGGCGGCCGCCTGAGCGACCGGTACGGGCCGACGGTAGTGCTCGCCACCACGGGCCTGCTGTACGGGGTGGGCTTCGCGCTCATCTCGATCGTCGGCGAGCCCTGGCAGCTCGTCGCGCTGTTCGGGATCTTTCTGGGGATGGGCCTTGCCACCCACGACGTGGTGACGCTCTCGACCATCGCGCGCTGGTTCGGGCCGAGGCGCGGGCTGATGACCGGGGTGGTGAAGGTCGGCACCGCGGCCGGCCAGATGGTGCTGCCGCTGCTGGCGGCAGTGCTGATGGCCGCCGTGGGCTGGCGCTACGCGGCGCTGGCGCTCGGCTACGGAGCGGCCGCGCTGCTGCTGATCGCCGCCTTCTCGGTGTCGGCACCACCGAAGAACCGGATATCCGCGCAGTCCAATGCGCAATCCACTGCCCGGGCCACTGCGCAGTCCACCGAACACCAGGGGCCGGCGTTCGCCGCGGTGCGTCGCGGCCGCGCATTCTGGACTCTGTGCCTGATTCAGTTCCTGTTCTTCCCGTCGCTGATGACGGTGCCCCTGCACATCGCGGTACACGGCATCGACCTCGGCATGACCCGCACCACGGCAGCGACGCTGCTGACACTGATCGGCGGGGCGAGCGCCGCGGGCCGGATGGCGGTGGGTACCTTCAGCGACCGGATCGGTGGCCGGAACGCCTACATCCTCAGCCTGATCCTGTTGGTAGCGGCTCTGCTCCTGCTGCTGACGGTGAGGACGCACTGGGCGCTGTTCGCGACGATCGCGCTGTACGGTTTCGCCCACGGCGGGTTGTTCACGGTCGTCTCCCCCACCGTGGCCGAGTTCTTCGGTACCCGCGCCCATGGCGCGATCTTCGGGGGGGTCGTGTTCTTCGGCACCATCGGCGCCGCGGTCGGCCCGCTCATGGCGGGAAGGGTCTTCGACCTCACCGGCAGCTACGATCTCGCGTTCGGCACCCTGGCCACGATGAGCGCCGGCGCCCTGGGGCTCGCACTCACGTTGCCGCGGCGGCGAAGCGCGCAACTCGCCCGCGCCGATACCCGCTGACGAGTGACTGTGCCCGCCATGCACGGCGTCATGGCCTGATACCATCCCGGCGCGAAGCGGACGCAACGACCCCCGGTTCCCACCATTGCCATGATGCGCTACGACCGGACATTCGACGTCATCGTCGTCGGCGGCGGTCATGCCGGCACCGAGGCGGCGCTCGCCGCAGTGCGGGCGGGGGCGGAAACGCTGCTGCTCACGCAGAGCATCGAGACCCTGGGGCAGATGAGCTGCAACCCGGCCATCGGCGGGATCGGCAAGGGGCACCTTGTCCGGGAGATCGATGCCCTCGGAGGGGCGATGGCGGCGGGCGCGGACCACTGCGGGATCCACTTCCGCACCCTCAACGCCCGCAAGGGCCCGGCGGTGCGGGCGACCCGCGCCCAGATCGACCGCGCGCTCTACCGCCGCCACATCCGCGGGGGGCTGGAGCGCACCCCCCGGCTCGCACTCCTCCAGCAGACGGTGTCCGACCTCGTCGTGGAGGGCGACACCGTGCGCGGGGTGGTGACCGGCATCGGGGTGCGCATCGAGGCCGCCTGCGTGGTGATGACCGTCGGCACCTTTCTCGGCGGCCGCATCCATGTGGGGCTCGAACACCACGAGGGTGGCCGCGCCGGGGATCCACCTGCGAACGCGCTGGCGCGCAAGCTCCGCGAGCGCGGGTTCGCGGTCGGGCGACTCAAGACCGGCACCCCGCCGCGCATCGACGGGCGCACCATCGACTTCTCCCGGCTCGCTCCCCAGCCCGGCGACGAGCCGCGCCCGGTGTTCTCGTACCTGGGGAGCCGCGATCAGCATCCCGCGCAGGTGCCGTGCCACGTCACCCACACCGGCGAGCGGACCCACGCCATCATCCGCGCCGCCCTCGACCGCTCGCCCATGTACACGGGCGTGATCGACGGGACGGGGCCGCGGTACTGCCCATCGGTAGAGGACAAGGTGGTGCGGTTCGCCGAGCGCGATGCGCACCAGATCTTCGTCGAGCCCGAAGGACTCGACACCGACGAGATATACCCGAACGGCATCTCGACGAGCCTGCCGTTCGATGTGCAGATCGAGTTCGTGCGCACCATCCCGGGCTTCGAGCGCGCGCACATCACGCGGCCGGGATACGCCATCGAATACGACTACTTCGACCCGCGCGAGCTGCGTCCGTGGCTGGAGACGCGCCGGGTGGGGAATCTGTTCTTCGCCGGCCAGATCAACGGCACCACCGGCTACGAGGAGGCGGCCGCGCAGGGGCTCGTGGCCGGAGTGAACGCCGCGCTGCGCGCGACGGACCGCGAGCCCTGGTACCCGCGCCGCCACGAAGCCTACATCGGGGTGCTCGTCGACGATCTCGTCACCCGCGGCACGAGCGAGCCGTACCGCATGTTCACGAGTCGCGCCGAGTACCGCCTGATGCTGCGCGAGGACAACGCGGACCTGCGGCTCACCGAGGTGGGGCGCGGCCTCGGGCTCGTGGACGATGCGCGCTGGCGGGCGTTCTCCACCAAGCGGGAACACATCGAAGGCGAGCGCGAACGTCTGGAGTCGTTGCGGGTCGGCCCGTCGTCGCAGTGCGCCGAGGCGCTCGCCGGCATGCTGGGCGCGCCACTTGCGCGTGACTGCAGCCTCTTCGATCTGCTCAAGCGGCCGGAGGCGTCGTATCGGGCGCTCGTCGCGGTGGACGGGCTTGGTCCCGGGGTCGGCGACGAAGCGGTTGCGCAGCAGATGGAGATCCAGGCCCGCTACGACGGCTACATCCGGCGCCAGCGCGACGAGATCGAACGGGCGCTACAGCACGAAGATCAGGCGATTCCCGATGATCTCGACTACGCGGCGGTGCGCGGTCTCTCGGCCGAGGTACGCGAGAAACTCGCACTGCACCAGCCCGCCTCGGTGGGTCAGGCCGCCCGCCTCGACGGGATGACCCCGGCCGCCGTCTCCCTCCTGCTCGTGCATCTGAAGAAGCGTGGGCTTTCGAGCCGCAGCGTCAGGTCCAGGCACGTCAGCGATGAGGCCGAGACTCGAAGAGTTGACGAGGCGGTAGAGCGCTCCCGCGGCGCCGAGGATGATGAGCACTTCCGAGAGAGAACAATAGTGGGCGAATTCGACCATAGCCGTGTGTCGTCGAGCATCCGGAACACACTGCGGTAACCCGCTGCGTTGCGGGACGCGCGCTCCTTGGATACCAGGGTCATCGAATCTCGCCTTTCCGCCGCGCTCGAGGGCGCGAATCTCCGCATCGCCCCCGTATACCGCCGCGCCCTCGCCGAGTACGTCGCGCTGCTCGCACAGTGGAACCGGGCGTACAACCTCACCGCGGTCCGGGACCCGTTCGCGATGATCGACCGACACGTGCTCGACTCCCTCACCGCCCTCGACTTCCTCGTCGGATCGCGGTTGCTGGATGTCGGCACCGGGGCGGGGCTGCCCGGCCTGGTGCTCGCCGTCGCGCGCCCGGACGTGCGCTGCACGCTGCTCGACCCCGGGCGGAAAAAGACCCGGTTCTGCGCCCATGCCGCGATGACTCTCGGGCTCGACAACGTCGAGGTGGCCTCGGAACGGCTCGCCGCGCACCGGCCGCCGCATCGCTACTCGACGGTGATCAGCCGCGCCACGTTCTCCGTCGCGGCGCTGGTGGCGGGCGCGCGGGCGCTGCTCGATACGCCCGGGCGCATCATCGCGATGAAGGGGCCACGGCCGGAGGCCGAGATCGATGCACTCGAACCGAGCGATCGCGAGGGGCTGGAGATCCGCGTCGAACCGGTCGGAGTCGGAGCCGGCACCGGAGCGCCGAGCGCCACGCTCGTCGTCCTCGACCGCCCGGATGGGTAGCCCGGAATTTTCCGGGTTGGCCGCCTCGCCCTGAAATTCTGTCCGGGGTCTGCGGCCCGATGGCCCGGGAGTCAAGGTGAAACACTGCCCCGGATGGCGTCGATGGCGTTCCGGGGCGGGAGGGTGTCACAATTCGACCGCTTTCGATTCAACAGCCTTCGATGCGCACCGCCGGCGTCTCGCCAGCCCGCATTTCTCGCCAGGTTGCGGGCGAGGGCGTGGAGATAACCCCGGGATCACGCGGACGAACCGACGCCGGCACGGGAAGAGCCATGGCCAAGGTCATCGCGGTAGCCAACCAGAAGGGCGGCGTCGGCAAGACGACGACCAGCATCAACCTCGCGGTGTCGCTTGCGGCGGCCAGGCGCCGGGTACTGCTGATCGATCTCGATCCGCAGGGCAACGCGACGATGGGGAGCGGCGTCGACAAGAGCGCGCTCGCCCTGTCGAACTACGACGTGCTGATGGAGGAGGCGACGCTCGACGAGATTTCGATCAGCGTCGAGCACAGCAACTACACCCTCGCCCCCGGCAATGCGGACCTCACCGGCGCGGAGGTGGGGCTGCTCGACGAGATCGGCCGCGAACTCCGCCTGCGTCAGGCGCTCGAAGCGGTCCGTGACCGCTACGACTATGTCGTCATCGACTGTCCGCCGGCGCTGAACATGCTCACCGTGAACGCGCTGGCCGCCGCCGATTCGGTGATGGTCCCGGTCCAGTGCGAGTACTACGCGCTGGAGGGCCTGTCCGCGCTGCTCGACACCGTGGAGAAGATCCGCCGGATCCTCAATCGGAATCTGGAGGTCGACGGGCTGCTCAGGACCATGTTCGACGCGCGCAACAACCTCTCCGGCCAGGTGTCGCAGCAGCTCATCAAGCACTTCGGAGACAAGGTCTACAGCACGGTCATCCCGCGCAACGTCCGCCTCGCCGAGGCGCCGAGCCACGGTCTTCCGGCCCTGCTCTACGACAAGAATTCGAGCGGCGCCCTCGCCTATCTGGCGCTGGCGGGCGAGATGCTCCGGCGCGACGGAGCCCACCTCCGGGCCGCGAACCAGTGAGTGTGCGCGGGTGGCTGGCGAAGCCGCGCCTCGGGCCGACGAGGCATGCGCGGCGCTCGTTCCCGGCGCGAGACCGCCGAGCGCCCTTTACCCGCCACCCGTCGTCGCCTCAACCTTTCCCGCAGGACATCCCTTCCGGCAAACCCGGTTCGCCCGTGAAGATCGACATGGCCCGAAATGTCTAGAAAGCGCGGGCTCGGCCGCGGCCTCGACGCCCTGCTCGGGAACATGCCGGACACCCCGGCGATACGGGATGCGGGACCGGACGCGACCAGCGGCACCGGAGACGACGACGTTCGGAGCCTGCCCGTCGACCTCATCCATCGCGGTCGGCACCAGCCGCGCCGCATCGTGGAGGAGTCGGCCCTGGAGGAGCTTGCGCACTCCATCCGCGCGCGCGGCATCGTCCAGCCGATCGTCGTGCGTCCCATGGCCGGTGGCGGGGTCGGTAGCGGGGTCAGCGGCGGGTACGAGATCGTGGCGGGCGAGCGGCGCTGGCGGGCGGCGCAGATGGCGGAACTGCGCGAGGTGCCGGTGGTCGTGCGCGAGTACTCGGATTCGGAGGCGGCAGCCGTCGCCCTCATCGAGAACATCCAGCGCGAGGACCTCAACCCCATCGAGGAGGCGGAAGGCTATCGCACCCTCGCGGACGAGTTCGGGCTGACCCACCAGGAACTCGCCGACACCGTGGGGCGCTCGCGTTCCTCGGTGTCCAACACGCTGCGCCTGCTGGAGCTCAACTTCGATGTGCGCACCCTGGTGGAGCAGGGCGAGCTCGACATGGGGCACGCACGGGCCCTGCTCGCGCTCTCCGGCGCCGAGCAGAGCCAGGCCGCAACGGAAGTGGCAAGGCGGGGGCTCTCGGCCCGCGAGACCGAGAAGCTGGTGCGTTCGAAGGTGAGGGGCGACGCGACCGCCACCGGCCCCGGCGCGCGGGACCCGGATGTGGTCAGGCTGGAGAACGAGCTGGCCGAGCGCCTCGGCGCGAAAGTGCGCATCGATCACAAGGCGAAGGGCAAGGGCTCACTCACCATCCACTACAGCTCGCTGGAGGCGCTGGACGGGATCCTGGAGAGGATACGGTAGACGAACCACCATCTCTCGCTGGTTTCTCGGTGCCTGGCATGTCGATCGCGGTCCAGAAAAGTCCGCGGTCGGCGGACGTTTCGTTCGACGAAATCATCTGCCGATTTTCGGTACGGAAAGCTCCCGGCAAATTTTATCCACCAGATGGTTGGGAATCTCCACATGCCGGGGAATTGCTTCCGTCGCGCCAGTAGCGGGATTGCGCCAGAGCGAGTGTGACGAGCCCTCACGCTTGAGATGACAGCCATATCGTTGGCGATGCCGCACAAGGGCGCTCCTCTTCACGGGACGACCACGACATCTCGTTCGGCGTGGTCCGGAAGGCCTCGGAGTGCATCGTCCAGACGGTCCTGCAAGATCAACCCGATCGCGTCCGCGAGGCTCTTGCGGGCCTCCTGCTTCGTCCGGCCCTGACCATTGGCTCCCGGTACCTCGGGACAGTAGGCGATGTGCCATTCGCCATCTCGTTCGAAGATGGCGGTGTAGGTATTACTCACGGTTCACACCTCCCGTGGCGATTTCCGGCGTTTGATCGTCCCGCCGCTCGGATTGACGAGCCATGCCGGGCTGGGAAAGCCGGATACAGTCCCTCGAACCTTCCTCCCGCTCCGACGTGATTCAACCGCCACTGACGGGCGCAAAATCATCCCTACCCCCCGAACGCCGCGATTCCCGTCTGTGCGCGCCCGAGGATCAGGGCGTGCACGTCGTGGGTTCCCTCGTAGGTGTTGACCGCCTCCAGGTTCAGCAGATGCCGGATGACGTGGTATTCGTCGGCGATGCCGTTCGCGCCGTGCATGTCGCGGGCCATGCGCGCGATGTCGAGTGCCTTGCCGGCGGAATTGCGTTTGAGCATCGACACCGCCTCGTGGGGCGCGGCGCCCTCGTCGAACAGCCGCCCGAGCCGCAGGCTCGCGGCCAGACCGACCGCAATCTCGGTCTGCATGTCGGCAAGCTTCTTCTGCACGAGCTGGTTGGCGGCGAGGGGGCGGCCGAACTGCCGGCGCTCCAGCACGTAGTCGCGCGCCGCGTGCCAGCAGAACTCCGCCGCCCCGAGCGCCCCCCAGGCGATGCCGTAGCGGGCGCGGGTGAGACATCCGAACGGCCCCTTGAGCCCCGAGGCGCCGGGCAGCTCGTTCTCGGCGGGGACGAAGACACCGTCCATCACGACCTGGCCGGTGGCCGACGCCCGCAGCGAGAACTTGCCGTCGATCTTCGGGGCGGACAGGCCCCGCATGCCCCTCTCCAGAATGAACCCGCGAATGACGCCCCCGTCGTTCTTCGCCCAGACCACGAAGACATCGGCGACCGGAGCGTTGCTGATCCAGGTCTTCGTTCCCGTCAGCAGGTAGCCGCCATCGACCGCGCGGGCGCGGGTGGTCATCGACCCGGGGTCCGAGCCGGCGTCGGGCTCGGTGAGCCCGAAGCAGCCGATCAGCTCCCCGGTCGCGAGGCGCGGCAGGTACTTCTCGCGCTGCGTCTCGTCTCCGTAGGCATGGATGGGGTGCATGACCAGGCTCGACTGCACGCTGAGCGCCGAGCGGTAGCCGGAATCGACCCGTTCGATCTCCCGGGCGACGAGCCCGTAGCTCACATACCCGGCACCGGCGCAGCCGTATCCGTCGATGGTGGCTCCGAGCAGCCCGCGCTCCCCCATCTCCCGCATGATCACAGGGTCGAAGTGCTCGGTGCGGTGCGCCTCCACAATGCGCGACATCAGCGCGCTCTGCGCGTAGTCGCGGGCGGTGTCCCGGACCAGGCGCTCTTCCTCGGTGAGGGCGCTCTCCAGCAGAAGCGGATCGGTCCAGTCGAAGCGCGGCGGCGGGGCGGTCCGGGTGCTGCGGATGTGCTCAGCGGGCTGGGGCATGGCCGTGTCTCGTTGTCCTGGGAGTTGCCTGGGAGTTGCCTGGGTTGTCCGGGGCGGCGTGCAGGAGGGCGACGCGCGCCGCCATCGGGGCTGATCGAGAGGATGACCCGCCGGCGCCCTCGTCCCTGTCGGGACGCACGGCGGCCGTCGCACGCCGCGGGCGCGAGGAGGTCAGGCCGGATCGAAGTAGCCGCGCGGCACGCCGTCGAGCTTCATGCCTTCGATGCGCAGCAGCTTCGTCGAGCCCTCGCGTCGCGGCGAGTGGATGTCGCCTTCGTGGTAGATGTGCGCGTCCCCTCGGTCCAGGGTGTAGGTGCGGGCCGCCTCCACAACCCCGGGGGTGTCGCCATCGCATGCCTTGATCACCCGCCAGTCCGTCATCTCCGTGCGGCCCTCGACCTGCGAATACACCGCCCAGCTCGGCCCGTGATCGTGCGGACGGCTCTCGCTGGCACCCGTGTTCACATGGGACAGGATGCAGAAGCCGAGGTCGGGGTCTTGGTAGAGGATCCGGCGGGGCGAGATGTTGTCCGGACCGAAGTGAGCCGCGACGAATGCGTCGTCGTTGCAGGCCCGGCTGCAGCACGCCCGGATGGTCTCGCGCGCGTCCCTGGCCTCCCGCTCGCGCAGGGCGGTGCGGCAGTCGTCAGCAAACTGTTCGAGGGTGTATGCCACGGGTGGATTCTCCGCCAGGCGTCTCTGGACACTGCGGCGCATTATGCCACCGCGCGGCGACATGCCCGTTGTCGGCACGCCCCCGCGCTCGGGGCTTCACCTCGGGCACGATGTGGGTCGGAATCGGATGCGCGTGGTCGGTCGATCGATCGGTCAGCGATCCAGCCGCGAGCGGGCTGCGCCACAGCGCCAGCAGTCGGTGAACTGGCCTTCCATCAACTCATCGCACGAGGTGCAGCGCCATGCGGGCTTGCCCGCTTGGTCGGTCGCGAGCACCGCATCGACAAGGGCGAGCGCCCGCTCGAAGTCCCGGTTTTCGATCACCCAGATCTCCGGCCACGTCTCGTTGACGGGCAGATCGCCGGCGCCGCCGCCGAGGAAGTCGTTGCGGACGATGCAGGGGATGGCGTCGTCATCAAGCACCTGACGCACGAACCCGACGATGGCGTGGTTGTCGGATGCGTAGACCTTGCGCATGGGTCGCATTGTCGCCCCTTCGGCGGCGACAGGGCCATCGAGAGCCGCGTGGGCCCGGTGATTCCCGTCAGGCCGGAGTCGCGCCGGTGTCGCGTTCGGCGCCGCGGCCTCATCCGTCCCACTTCGGATTCCATACGATCTCCCACAGGTGACCGTCGGGATCGGCGATCCAGGCGCAGTAACCGCCCCAGCCCACGGTCTCCGGCGCCCTGACCACTGTCGCGCCCGCCGACTCGGCGCGGTGGACCAGGGCGTCGACCTCCGTGCGCGACACGACATTGCACGAAAGTGTCATGCCGCCGAAGCCTCCGGGCACCGTCGGCACCATTCCCGCGTAGCGAGCCAGCGCATCCCGCGGGAAGAGCGCGAGGCGTGCCCCCGCAAGCTTGAAGTAGATGACCTCGCCCGGCGGCCAGGCATGCTCGAGCCCGAGCCCGTCCGTGTAGAAGCGCTCCGCCCGCGCCATGTCGGCGACGCCGAGGGTGACCACGCTGATGCCCGGCAGAGCGGAATCTTTCATCGGTCTGCATCTCGTGGCGGGTGTGCTCTCGGTGGCGAATCAAGCTTGGAAACTCGACCTTCCATGGATGGGGGCGGGAAACGCAAACGAGTACCACCTCCACTCAGGACGCGAGCGCCTCCGCCAGCGCGCGTTCGCCCGGGGCGAACAGGTAGCTTCCGGTGTCGGCGCGGGAGAATTCGATGAGTCGATCATGAAGCCCGTCGCCGGATACTCCGAACATCCGCTCGAGCTGAATCTGGTGTCGCTCCCGTGCCCGCGCGAACGCCAGGAAGTAGAGCCCGTGCCGGGCGAGCGTCGCGTAGGGGGCACTGCGCCGGTAGACCTTCAACGCCACCCCGTCCTTCGTGACATCGGTTCGGGAGACGTGGGAGTCGGGGGGCATCTCGTCGCCTTCGAGCTCGATGCTGTCGGCCTTGGTCCGGCCGATGACCGCTTCCTGCGCGGCGACGTCGAGCGCCGCGAACTTGTCGAGATCGTGCACCCAGCGCTGGACAAGCACGATGCTGCCGCCGGCGCCCGGCCCATCGGGCACCACGGCGGCTTCGGTGCGCGCATCGTCGTCCTTGGGGTTGGCGGTGCCATCCTCGAAGTCGATGAGGTCGCGCGAGGCGAAGTAGGTGAATCCCGGCTGCTCCAGCGAAAGTGCGAAGTCGCCGCGCAACGCCGCATGGAGCGCGAGAGTGCGGGCGACGTTCTCGTCCTCGCCGTCGCCCTGGAGCCAGATCCACAGGTCGCACTGGGTGGCGGGAGCGACATGGCCGTCGACGCCGCGGATGGTCTCGAAGTCGCGCAGATCGGAAGGCACCGCATCCGGCGCGAGCGCCGACCACAGCCGACGGCCGAACGCGACCACGATGCGGGCCGGACGGTCGACGCCTTCCCGTGCCGCCGCCAGTGCGGTCGCGACGGTGCGGGTTACCCGGGCGTGATCGATTGCATCGCCGGCGCGATACTCCAGAAACCGGTGGTAGCGCGCGGACTCGTCGAAGATGGCGCGCTGGGAGGCATCGGCGGTCATGGGGGGCGATCCTCGGGTCGATGTCCAGAATGGATGATCACGATGATCGCACAATATCGACTTATCGCCCCCATACTTATCGCCCCCATAGGAAAATCGTTCTGGACTCGGCGGCAAGCCTCTGCAAGCATCTTGTCCCGTCAGCCCATCCGGGCTGCCGAGCAAACCACCGTACACCAAAGGACAACCCATGAAGATGCTCAAGATCGCAGCGTTGATCCTGGCCGCCGCCGGCCCCCTCCTCCCCGCCAGTGCGGCGGCGCAGGACGAAGGCGTGACCACGATTGGTTTCACCCGGTCGGTATTTTTCGGGTACGAGGGGAGTGAAACCACGTTCACGGTTGTCAAGCACGGTCCGGCCGAAACCCTGATCCGCTGGGCGACCAACCCCGATACCAGCACGATACATAGCGATGCGGCGACGGCGGGCGATGACTATGCAGGGTCGAGCGGAACGCTGTTTTTCGCGCCGCGTGACACCGTGCAGACCTTCACTGTCCAGACGAACGCGGACGATGATGCGACAGAAGGGCCGGAAGCGTTCCTGGTCGAGCTGTTCATCGATGATGGATCGGACAGACGGACAGGGAGAGCGGCAGCGGTGGAGTTGGACGACTCCCGGAGTGCCGCTGCCGGCATCATCTTTCCCTGGTCCAGTCCTTTTTGAGTCGCATCGATCAGGGCCGGACAGGACGGGGTGGCCGCAGCCGCCTCGTTGCCTTGAAGCGCTTCGCGACCGGCACCTTCATGTCGTCTCGCAAGTGGTTGTCGGCCGCCTCGTCGTAGCGAGAGCGGCAGACTGCGGAGACCGCCGCGGCAGTGGTCGCGATGGTTCTTCGAGCCGGAGAGCGACCCGGAGATCGGCTATGGATACCGGAACGAGACTCGCGGCCCGTCCTCTTCGCAACCGCCCCCGCCGCCTGCGCCACACCGGTGCGCTTCGCGCCGTGGTGCGGGAGACGGAGCTCTCTCCGGCCGACTTCATCTATCCGCTGTTCATCGTCCACGGCGAGAACGTGCGCGATCCGATCCCGTCGATGCCGGGGATCCATCAGCTCTCCATCGACCGGGCGATCGAGGAAGCGGAGAGAGCGGCGGCGGCCGGCATCCGCGCGGTACTGCTCTTCGGCATCCCCGCCGCCAAGGACCCGATCGGCGAAGAGAACTTCGACGACGACGGCATCATCCAGCGTGCCATCCGCCGGTTGAAGGAGGCACTGCCCGAACTTCTGGTCGTCACCGACGTGTGCCTGTGCGAGTACACCGACCACGGCCACTGCGGGGTGCTGAACCACGAGAATCCGGCGCTCCCGGCCGGCTACGTGCTGAACGACGAGACGCTCGACATCCTCGCCCGCGTCGCGGCGAGCCACGCGCGAGCCGGCGTCGACATCGTCGCGCCGAGCGGCATGATCGACGGCATGGTCGCCGCCATCCGCGAGGGGCTCGACGAAGACGGGTACGATCACGTGCCCGTGATGTCGTATGCCGTCAAGTACGCCTCGGCGTTCTACGGACCATTCCGGGACGCGGCCCAGGGCACGCCGAAGTTCGGCGACCGACGCACCCACCAGATGGACCCCGCGAATGTGCGGGAGGCGCTCAGGGAGGCGGCGCTCGACATCGAGGAAGGGGCCGACTTCCTCATGGTCAAACCCGCCCTTGCCTATCTGGACGTCATCCGCCGGGTACATGACGCACACCCCGAGGTACCGATGGTCGCCTACAACGTGAGCGGGGAGTACTCGATGGTGAAGGCGGCCGGCGAACGCGGGTGGCTCGACGAGCGTTCGATCACTCTCGAGAACCTCACCGCCATCAAGCGGGCCGGCGCCGACCTGATCATCACCTACCACGCGATCGAGGCGGCGCACTGGCTGAAGCCCCGCTGACCGGCCCTTGACTGGCCCGATCGGCCACCCACAGCCCCGCCGGACCCTCGGCTCGCATTGCTCGCGAGGCTTCGAATCGGGACCCCGGGCCGCCACTGCGCGGAGCCGCCGCCCTCCGCAACCCCCTGACGCGCGCAATGCGCCGATCCGGCGTCAATGCCTCGCTTCCGGCCTCACCGATATCCGAAGCGAGGCGATGCCGGTCAACGCGATGCAAGCACTCGTTGCAGCCAGTGCCCGATGTCCCTGATCTCCTCTGCGCAGACCGAATGGGGCATCGGATAGGTGTGGACCTCGACGCTGTACCCGAGACCCGCCATCGTGGAACCTGAACGCTCCGAGAGCGAGAGCGCGATCACCGGGTCCTGGCTGCCATGGGCGAGGAAGATCGGCACGTCGCGGCTCGCGGGATGCGCCTCCGCGGCCAGCGCCCCCGCCACCGGCAGGTAAGTCGAAAGGGCGAGGATGCCCGCGATCCGCAGCGGAAGACGCAGGCCCGCGAAGAGCGCGATGGCGCCGCCCTGGGAGAACCCCGCGAGCACGATGCGTTCCGCGGCGATGCCGCGCGCGACCTGCTCGTCCACCAGCGCGCGAGCGATGCCGGCCGATGCCCGCACGCCCTCTTCGTCGGCCCGGCGGTCGAGTTCGGATTCGGTGATGTCGTACCAGGCGCGCATCGCCATCCCGCCGTTGACGGTGACCGGGCGCACCGGCGCATGCGGGAACACGTAGCGCACGCCGTGGAGTCCGGCCCGGCCGAGCTCCGCCGCGACGGGCTCGAAGTCATGCCCGTCGGCGCCGAGGCCATGCAGCCACACCACGGCCGCGGTCGCGGGCTCCGACGGCTCGACGACGACGGGCGGGTCGAGACCCTCGGGTACCGCCGCATTCACGATTGGGCCTCTCGGGGCCGGTGCCGTGAGCCGCGGCGCGGTCCACCGGAGGGGCCACGGCTTCGGCCACGCCCCTGACTACGCCTCTGGCCTTGGCCCCGGCGCTGACCCGGCAGCCGCGGATGCCGGCGCCGGTTCGGGGGTTCGGGGTCCGCCAGCAGCTCCGCACTCGCCACCTCGGCCGGAATCGTCTGCCCGATGAAGGCTTCGATCTCGGTCAGCGAATAGCAGAACCGTTCGCACGAGAAGCTCACCGCGTCACCCTTCGCACCGGCGCGGGCGGTGCGCCCGACGCGGTGCACGTAGTCCTCGGCGTCCTGCGGCAGGTCGTAGTTGAAGACGTGGCTCACGTCCGGAATGTGCAGCCCCCGTGCGGCCACATCCGTGGCAAGGAGGATCGGCAGCTCGCCGCGCTTGAACTGGTCGAGCAGAGCCAGGCGCTTGTTCTGCGGCACGTCGCCGTTCAGCATGCCGGCGATGAAACCGTTGCCGGCCAGCCATGCATCGACCTTCTCCGCCTCGCGCTTGGTGTTGAAGAAGATGATCGTGCGCGTGACATCCATGCGCCGGAGCAACCCGATGAGCAGCGGAATCTTCTCGTGCTCGCCGACGTGAAAGAGCCGCTGGGTAACGGAGGCGACGGTGACGTTGTTCTCCGGGGTCGCGTCGACCATGGTCGGGGAGTGCATGTGTTCGTACGCGAGTTCGCGCACCCGCATCGAGAGCGTGGCCGAGAACAGGAGGCTCAGCCGCTTCTGCGGGGGCGGCATACGCCTCAGCAGGTAACGGATGTCGCGGATGAACCCCAGGTCGAACATCCGGTCCGCTTCGTCGAGCACCGCCACCCGCACCGCCTGCAGGTGATAGACCTTCTGCTTGAAGTAGTCGATGAGCCGTCCCGGGGTGCCGATCAGTACATCGAGACCATCGGCGAGCATCCGGCGCTGGGAATCGTAGCCGGTCCCGCCGAAGACCACGCCGAACCGCAGACCGGTGTGTCGGCCGAGCTGTTCGGCGTCGGCGTGGATCTGCACCGCCAGCTCGCGGGTGGGCGCGATCACCACGGCACGGGGCTGGCTGCCCGCAACATCCGCCGGCGACGGCTCGCGCAACAGCCGGTTCATGATCCCGACCAGAAACGCGGCGGTCTTTCCGGTGCCGGTCTGGGCCTGCCCCTCGACGTCCCGGCCCGCCAGCATTGCCGGCAGCGACTGCGCCTGAATGGGCGTGCAGTACTCGAAACCGGCATCGTCGAGACCGCGCAGGATGGTTGGTTCGAGGTCGAAACTCGCGAACTTCACGCCGGTGAGCAGCCGCTCGGGCGCCGGATCGTCACCGGTAAGCGGTTGCGATCCGGCGGGCTCGGGGGAGGGGGCGCCCGCATCATCATGGGGCGGCAAGTCCGAGGAAGAAGAATCCATTTGGGGAGATGTGGCGATTCGCATTTGATGTTCCATGAGTAACCTGTTGAGCTCCATGCAGGTTTGATCCTGATGCACCGTCCCGACGGTGCGTGTGGAGGGCGGGTGAGCCGGAGGCGCTTGAATTGCAGATTCGGATCTGCTCACAATCGCTCACCCTCGACACTTGGAGGCAACTGCAGTGAGCGACAAGATCGTTCATGTCACCGACGGGAGCTTTGAGGAGGATGTCCTCAAGGCCGAGGACCCCGTGCTCGTCGATTACTGGGCCGAGTGGTGCGGCCCGTGCAAGGCGATTGCACCGATCCTGGGCGAGATCGCGGAAGAATACGCAGGACGGCTCAAGATCGCAAAGCTGAACATCGACGAGAACCCCTCGACTCCACCGAAGTACGGTATCCGGGGAATCCCGACCCTGATGCTCTTCAAGGACGGCAACGTCGAGGCGACGAAGGTGGGCGCCCTCTCGAAGTCGCAGCTCGCGGCGTTTCTCGACAGCAACATCTGAATCGGAACGCCGATGGCGCACCCCCGGGTGCGTCATCGGCGGCCGATGCAGAAAGTCTGCACTTGCCTGTTCTTGCCCCTCTTTCCTGCAATCGCCGGAGAAACCGCACGATTCGAGTAGACGCTGCCGAAACGCCGTGATAGCTTTGGCGTTCAAAGGCGGCTCACGACAAGACCGCCCATCGCTTCACACACTCCGAGCAAGCCTCACAGTCCATAGTCCGGCGCCATTCTCCGCGCGTCCCGCGCAACGGAGTTCGTGCGCATCGATCCATTCCCCAGGCGCTGCATCAGCGCGACGCAACCAACTCGAAATTCATGAACCTTACCGAACTGAAGCAGATGCCCGCGCCGGAGCTTCTCAAGCTCTCGCAGCAGATGGGCATCGACGGCGTGGCCCGGCAACGCAAGCAGGACATCATTTTCACCATCCTCAAGGGCCACGCGAGGCGAGGTGAAGACATCTACGGAGACGGGGTGCTGGAGATCCTGCAGGACGGATTCGGATTCCTGCGTTCGGCCGACAGCTCCTACCTCGCTGGCCCCGATGACATCTACGTCAGTCCGAGCCAGATCCGACGATTCAGTCTGCGCACCGGCGACACCATAGCGGGCAAGATCCGACCCCCGAAGGAAGGGGAGCGCTACTTCGCGCTGCTCAAGGTCGACCGCATCAACTACGACAGCCCCGATGCGTCGAAGAACAAGATGCTGTTCGAGAATCTGACCCCGCTCTTTCCGAGCGAGCGCCTCCACCTCGAACGGGGCAACGGCAGCACCGAAGATCTCACGCCGAGGGTGATCGACCTGATCGCGCCGATCGGCAAGGGCCAGCGCGCGCTCGTGGTCTCGCCCCCGAAAGCCGGCAAGACGATGATGCTGCAAAGCGTCGCCCATTCGATCATGTCTAACCACGAAGAGTGCTACCTCATCGTGCTCCTCATCGACGAGCGGCCCGAAGAAGTCACCGAGATGGCACGTTCGGTACGCGGCGAAGTCGTGTCCAGCACTTTCGACGAACCGGCCAGCCGCCATGTGCAGGTGGCAGAGATGGTGATCGAGAAGGCCAAGCGTCTTGCCGAGCACAAGCGCGACGTCGTGATCCTGCTCGATTCCATCACCCGCCTCGCGCGTGCTTACAACACCGTGGTGCCCTCCTCGGGCAAGGTCCTCACCGGTGGTGTCGACGCCAATGCGCTGCAACGGCCGAAGCGGTTCTTCGGCGCGGCGCGCAACATCGAGGAAGGCGGCAGTCTCACCATCGTCGCCACCGCTCTCGTCGATACCGGGTCGCGGATGGACGACGTCATCTACGAAGAGTTCAAGGGCACCGGCAACAGCGAAATCCACATGGAGCGCAAGATCGCAGAACGCCGCATCTTCCCGTCCATCAATATCGACCGATCGGGTACCCGGCGTGAAGACTTGCTGGTCAAGGCGGCGGATCTCCAGAAAGCCTGGATTCTGCGAAAACTTCTCGCGCCCATGGAAGAAGTGGCGGCGATCGAGTTCCTGATCGACCGACTCAAGGCGACGAAAACGAATGCCGAATTCTTCGACGCAATGCGACGACAATAACCCGATTCGAGCGACCCTCGCCGCGCTCTCGCAAGTATTCGACGCGCGACCTGTACCCAGTTCATGGATAGATGGCTCTCAAAGCCACCCGGGCATTGATTGCGGCCGGAAATGTAGTAGTCTTGCGTACCGCGCAAGTACGGCACGGGAAGATAACGAAAAACAGTTGATTCGGACCCGCTCATACGTGAGATTTCGGAAATGTCGGCGGGATATGCACCCGGCCGACGCGGCTTCCCCCGTACGGATACGCATCGCGACCAGAGAACATCCAGGGAGTTGACTCATCCAATGGCAAATCTTGCAAGTGCTTTGAAGGAAGAAATCAGCCGACTCGCACGCAAGGAAATCCGCCAGCAAACGGCTGGAACAATCAGGACGGTGGCACAGTGCGAGCGCGAAATTGCCGCATTGAAGCGCCAGATTGGCGGACTTCAACGCATGCTGTCCCCGCAACTCACACAGAGTGCGCCCCCACCGACGACCCGCAAGAAGACGGGCAAGGCGGCAGCGAAGACGGCGGCGGAGCCCGCGGACCGGGCCGGACCCAATCCCGGCTCCAGGCGCTCGCGCTTTTCCGCAAAGGGCCTGAAGGCAAGTCGTGAAAAACTCGGGCTCTCGGCCGACAACTACGGCAAGCTCGTCGGGGTGTCGGGGCTGTCGATCTACAACTGGGAGCAGGGAAAGGCGCGCCCCCGGGAGAGCAGCATCGCGGCATTGATGTCGATCAGGGGAATCGGTAAACGCGAAGCCGCCAGACGACTTGGCGAACCCGCAACACCGAAGACCCGGACCAAGACGACAGCCAAGGCCAAGGCACCGGCCAAGACCAAGACCAAGGCCAAGACCAAGACCAAGACCAAGGCCAAAGTGAAGGCGAATCACCCGGCCAAGGAAGTCAATCCGAAGTCCGAAGGGCAGAGCCAAAACAAGAGCTGAGTCGACTTCGGCGCCTTCGCCTTCTCACCCGTCCGAGACCTCCGTGGGCGTCACGCCCACGGAGGTTTTTCATTCCAGCGTTCCCAGCTCGTCGTCTGCGAGGACGGGAGCCTTCGCGTCGGTCCGAACCTTCCTCTCGGATATCCGAGCGGAATGCAGCAGTGAAACTCGGCCTCCGAAGGGATCTCGAACATCGCGTACACCCGCTCCATCACCTGCGGGTGCAGCGTCGTCAGCACCGTGCCGATTCCGAGCGCCCGCGCCGCGAGCAGAAGGTTCTGCACCGGCGGAAAAACCGAGTGCGCAAACTGCTGCGCACCCGTCGACAGCGCGAGCACGATCACCGGAGCATTCTCCATCTCGTCGGCAAGCCGTGACGGCATTTCGTAGACGGAGCCGGGCGGGATATCTTCCTTGCCCGTCCATCCGTAGTCGTCCCGGCGCTTCGCCCACCACGCCTCGTGGTAGAGCTTCCCGAATTCCCTGATGCGGTCCCTGTTCCGCACGACGAGGAACCGGGCCGGCTGGCGGTTGCCGCCACTCGGCGCCTTGGAAGCAGCGTCGAGCAGGATTTTCAGGTGCGCGTCGGATATTGGCCGCAGGGGGTCGAGCCGGCGGATGGCGCGCTGGGTGAACATTGCTTCGCCGATCGGCATGTCGAGTTCGGGCGGCGCCTCAAGACGGATCATTTCCATGGAGCGAATCCTTTGCAGGGCTGGGAACGTCGGACGAATGTTGCCCGTTTGCCCGTCGAAACGGAACCGGCGCCCGGCAGCGGACGTTATTGCGGCATAAGGAATCCTTGGGGGCATTTCGGCCCGGGATTGAACATAATCGGTCGCGATACGGAAGTCTTCGCGGCGAACGACAACGACCCGGAGAACGAGATCCATGTTCACCCACAATCCCTTCGTCGAGCTTTCGGCATCCATCGGGCCGGCCGTCATTCAGGCATATGTCATCGCGATGGTGGTGCTGGTGATGGCCGGCACCCTGTACGACGTCGTTCACAAGGGAAGCGCCCGGTACTTCTTCGACAACTGGCGCCGCGCGACGAGCCGGGGGGCGAGACGGGTCGGCAGCGGAGAGCTTGTATCGCTTGCATTCCGGACGCTCTGCGTGGAAGTGCTGACCTCCGGAGAATTCTGCAATGCGCGGCGGCGAATCGCCCACCTCCTGACGATGTACGGCTTTCTGGCCTACATCGTCGCCACCGCGGTCATGGTCTTCGGATACCCGACCTCCGACAGACCGGCCCCCGATGTCCTGCCGGTCCTGTGGCACATCGGTGCCCTGATGGTCTGCATCGGCGGGTACTGGTTCTGGTTCTTCATTCGGGCCGATGTCTCGGCCGAGGGCAACTCGCCGTTTCGGGTCATGCCCGCGGATCTCTTCATCCTGTCGCTTCTCGCCAGCGTGACCCTGGGTCTCGTGTGGTCGTTCCTGCAAGGAGCGGGAGCATCGTGGTGGGCCGGGGTGTTCTTCGCCCTCTACGTCACCGCCACCACTGTACTGTTCGCATCGGTTCCCTGGTCGAAGTTCGCGCACATGTTCTTCAAGCCTGCCGCGGCGTTGCAGAAGCGCGTGTCCGAGGCAGACGGGTCGCGAAGCAAGCTGCCCCCGCCGGCCGACCGGCCGGAGGCGTTCGGCAGCGCCCGCCGAGCACCCCAGAACTACTGATTGACTGACTGATTGACTGACTGATCGAGCTACCCCGGACTACCTCCAAGCCAACCCTGATCAACCCGAAAACTGGTCGAATCCCATGCCGACATTCGTCTACATGACGCGCTGCGATGGTTGTGGTCACTGCGTGGATGTCTGTCCTTCGGACATCATGCACATCGACAAGACCTACCGCCGCGCTTACAACATCGAGCCCAACATGTGCTGGGAGTGCTACTCCTGCGTCAAGGCCTGCCCCCAGAACGCCATCGACGCACGCGGCTACGCGGACTTCGCTCCGCTCGGCCACAGCGTGCGGGCGTTGCGCGAAGAAGCAAAGGGCACGATTTCCTGGCGCATCGAGTTCCGGGACGGACGGGTCAAGAACTTCGTCTCTCCAATTCGGACCACGCCCTGGGGCTCGATCCCGTCACCGGCCGAGCTGCCTCCGCCGAGCGGTGATGCCATGCAGTCCCAGGAGCTCGCGCACGAACCGGACGCCCTCAACATCGCCGGCGGCCTGCCGGCGTTGACGCCGGACCGGCTCAAGCAGGGAGTAGTCTGATGGGACTCTTCAACCGGCGAAAGACGGTATTCGTGGACTCCGACATTCTCGTGGTCGGCGGCGGCATGGCCGGCTGCGGCGCCACCTACGAATCCCGGTACTGGGGGCGCGATCTGAAGATCGTGTGCGTGGAGAAGGCGAACATCGAACGCAGCGGCGCGGTCGCGCAGGGCCTGTACGCCATCAACTGCTACATGGGCATGCAGTGGGACGAGAACCAGCCCGAGGACCACGTCCGCTACGCCCGCAACGACCTCATGGGGCTCGTGCGCGAAGACCTCGGTTACGACATCGCGCGCCACGTCGACTCCACCGTGCACAAGTTCGAGGAGTGGGGCCTGCCCATCATGCGGGACCCCGAGACCGGGCGCTATCAGCGCGAAGGCAAGTGGCAGATCATGATCCACGGCGAGAGCTACAAGCCGATCGTGGCCGAGGCCGCCCGCAAGGCCGCCACCGAGATCTACAACCGGATCATGGTGACCCACCTGCTGATGGACGAGGACAACGCCAACCGGGTCGCCGGGGCCGTCGGCTTCAACGTGCGCACCGGCGACTTCCACGTCTTCCGGGCAAAGGCGGTCATCGTCTGCGCCGGTGGCGCCTCGCACATCTACAAGCCCCGCGCGGTGGGCGAGGGCATGGGCCGAACCTGGTATGCGCCCTGGAGCAGCGCCTCCGCCTACGCGCTGCCCATTCTCGCCGGCGCGAAGATGACGCAGATGGAAAACCGGATCGTCCTCACCCGGTTCAAGGACGGCTACGGCCCGGTCGGCGCCTACTTCCTGCATCTGAAGACCTACACCGAGAATGCGTACGGCCAGGAGTACGAATCCCGGTGGTACGACCATACCAGGGCGCTGGTCGGTGACTACATCGACCGCCATCCGGTACCGACCTGCCTGCGCAACCACGCATTCCTCGAGGAAGTGAAGGCGGGAAACGGCCCGATTCGCATGGTGACAAAGGAAGCCTTCCAGGACCCGCACAAGGAAACCGTGGGCTGGGAGAACTTCCTCGGCATGACCATCGGACAGGCGGTGGTCTGGGCATCTCAGAACATCGACCCCAAGCACATCAATCCCGAACTCACCACCTCGGAACCGTATGTCATGGGTTCGCACGCCACCTGCTCCGGCGCCTGGGCGAGCGGCCCGTCGGACTACGCGCCCGACGAGTACCAGTGGGGATACAACCGGATGATGACCGTCGACGGGCTGTTCGGTGCCGGTGACACCATCGGCGGGACCGCCCACAAGTTTTCGTCCGGGTCGTTCACCGAGGGGCGGATTGCGGCCAAGGCGGCGGTCAACTACGTGACGGATCTGCGTAACGCGCAACCCCGGGTCAGCGAGCGGCAGTACGACCAACTGCGCAAGGTGATCTTCCAGCCCCTGGAGAACTACCGGGTGGGCCGCAACGAGATCGTCGCGGGAACCGTCTCACCGAGCTACATCCTGCCCATCAGCGGGCTCCAGCGGCTCGAGAAGCTGATGGACGAATACGTCGGCGGCATCAGTGCCCACTACACGACCAACGAGCCGTTGCTCACCCGGGGACTCGAGCTGCTGGGCATGCTGAAGGAAGATCTGGAGCATCTCGCGGCGGAGGACCTCCATCAGCTCCAGCGCGCCTGGGAACTCCACCACCGGGTCCTGGCTTCGGAGTCGGTGGCCCGGCACACGATGTTCCGCACCGAAACCCGGTGGCCGGGCTACTACTACCGGGCCGATCACCCCAAGCTGGACGACACCGACTGGCACTGCTTCACGGTGTCCCGCTACGACCGGAACTCGGGCGAGTGGGAGATGGAGAAGGCGCCCGTCTATCACATTGTGGATTGAGTCGGAAGTTTCAGCACGCCGACCGCGGAACACCGAATCTTCGGGCCGACCCCTCGGCCCGTGACTCACGGGTCGATGCGCGGCATGCGGATCCGGAAGAGGCTCGTGCCGTCGGGTGCGAACTCCACCGTTGGGTCGCCGTTCGTCGCCCGTTCATCGTCCGCATGATGGCTCGGCTGATTGGCAGCCCGAGTCCAACCCCGTAGCTGTGGTCGAAGCGGTCTCCGCGCGTGGACTTCTCGCAGATCATGGCTCAACCCCGAACGGTTTGCTCTATCATTCCTCCCGACTGATGGGGAATCACCGGGGTGGAAGTCGTCGCCCGCGCATGTCCCGCATTCAGCGACAGGTAGTGAAACCGCACACTGGAGACCAGAAACATGAGCAAACGCAAGATTGGCCGCCGCGACATGATGAAGACCGCGGCTGTCGTGGGAGCCGGCCTCGCCGTACCGATGGTGTTCGTCCCGCGCGCCTACGCCTACACCAACGAGCCCAAGGGCGCGACGGTGACCCTTGGATTCAACGTTCCGCAGACCGGCGCCTACGCCGACGAAGGCGCCGATGAGTTGCGCGCCTACGAGCTTGCCGTCGAGCACCTCAACGGCGAGGGCGACGGCGGCATGCTGAACACCTTCTCGTCGAAGGCACTGAAGGGCAACGGCATCAACGGCAAGAAAGTGGTCTACGTGACCGGCGACACCCAGACCAAGGCGGACGCCGCGCGCGCGAGCGCCAAGCGGATGATCGAGAAGGATGGCGCGGTCATGATCACCGGCGGGTCCTCCTCGAGCACCGCGATCGCGGTCCAGGGCCTGTGCCAGGAAGCCGGCGTCATCTTCATGGCCGGGCTCACCCACTCGAACGACACCACCGGCAAGGACAAGCGGGCCAACGGCTTCCGCCACTTCTTCAACACCGAGATGTCCGGCGCGGCCCTGGGCCCGGTGCTGAAGAACGCCTTCGGCTCCGACCGCGTCGCCTACCACCTGACCGCCGACTACACCTGGGGCTGGAGCCAGGAAGGCTCGATCAAGAAGTACACCGAGCAGCTCGGCTGGCAGACCTACGAAACAGTTCGCACCCCGCTCGGTGCCGGCGACTTCTCGCAGTACATCACGCCGGTGCTCACCTCCGGCGCCGACGTTCTGGTGCTCAACCACTACGGCCGCGACATGGTCAACTCGCTGACCCAGGCGGTGCAGTTCGGGCTGCGGGACAAGCAGGTCAACGGCAAGGACTTCGCGATCGTGGTGCCGCTCTACAGCCGCCTGATGGCGCAGGGTGCGGGCGAGAACGTCAAGGGGATCTTCGGTTCCACCAACTGGCACTGGTCGCTGCAGGACGAAGGCTCCAAGGCGTTCGTGCGTTCGTTCGGCCAGAAGTACGGCTTCCCGCCGAGCCAGGCCGCGCACACCTGCTACTGCCAGGCGATTCTCTGGGCGGACGCCTGCGAGCGGGCGGGCACCTTCCGGCCCTCCATGGTCGGCCCGGCGCTCGAGGGCTTCGTATTCGACGGGCTCGGCAACGGCCCGACCGAGTACCGCGCCGCGGACCACCAGTGCTTCAAGGACGTGCTCGTGGTGAAGGGCAAGGAAGCGCCGACCTCGAAGTTCGACGTTCTCGAAGTGGTCGAGGTCACGCCGCGGGCGCAGGTCGAGTATCCGGCCGAGATGCTCGGCGGGGAGCTCGGCCCCTACAACGACGGCACCGCCTGATCGGCGTCGGACCACCCACGGCCGGCCGCCCCGGGGCTGATCTCCCCGGGGCGGCCG
Source organism: Gammaproteobacteria bacterium (assembly GCA_965221725.1). Classification (GTDB taxonomy): domain Bacteria; phylum Pseudomonadota; class Gammaproteobacteria; order HK1; family HK1; genus HK1. Next base: position 2,770,002 of record OZ244909.1, on the reverse strand, counting down.
GCCGCACATGCGGGCGAGCACGATGGACGCCATTCTTCTGCAGATTCTGAACGGGCTCGACAAGGGCGGCGCGTACGCGCTGATCGCCCTCGGGCTCACCATCACCTTCGGCACGCTGGGCGTGGTGAACTTCGCCCACGGGGCGCTGTTCATGCTCGGGGCGTTCTGCGCGGTGTCCGTCAAGGCGCTGCTCAGCCTGGAGCAAGTCACCGAGGACAGCACCCAGTTGACGGCGTGGGGCACGCCCCTGGAAGTGCGGGTGCCGTACGTGGAATCGTGGTTCGGCGACTTCGGCACGGTGCTTCTCGACTACTCGGTGCCGGTCTCCATCCTGGTTGCAATCCCCGTGATGCTGCTCATCGGCGTGGTGATGGAACGCGGGCTCATCCGTTTCTTCTACAAGCGCCCGCACGCCGACCAGATTCTCGTCACCTTCGGCCTGGCGATCGTCTTGCAGGAGATCGTCAAGGGCGCCTTCGGGGCGAACCCGATTCCGCAACCCGCCCCGGACGCGGCCAAGGGCATGATCGACTTCGGGGTGGCAATCGGCATGGACGCGGGCAACGTCGTCTACCCCATGTGGCGGCTCGTCTACTTCCTGTTCTCGGTGGCGGTGATCGCCGGCGTGTTCGCCTTCCTCCGGTTCACGACGTTCGGAATGGTGGTCCGCGCGGGCATGGCCGACCGCGAAACCGTGGGGCTGCTCGGAATCGACGTCGATCGCCGCTTCACCATCGTGTTCGGCATCGCCGCCGTGGTGGCCGGCCTTGCGGGGCTGATGTACACGCCCATCCTGAGCCCGGACTACCACATGGGCATGGACTTCCTGGTCCTGAGCTTCGTGGTGGTCGTCGTCGGCGGCATGGGTTCGCTCCCCGGCGCGGTGGCGGCGGGATTCCTGCTCGGGATCCTGCAAAGCTTCGCCTCGATGAACGAAGTGAAGAGCATCCTCCCCGGCATCGATCAGATCATCATCTACCTGATCGCCGTGATCATCCTGCTGGTTCGCCCGCGGGGCCTGATGGGCCGCAAGGGCGTGATGGAGCACTGAGCCATGAGGAGCCTCTCCCTGAGTCGCAACGACCTGATCCTGCTGGCCGGCTACACGCTCGCGGTGCTCGGCGGACCGATCATCATGGCGCCCCTGGGCGCCGGCTATCCCGACCTGCTGCAGAAGTTCGTGATCTTCGGAATCTTCGCCGTCGGCTTCAACATCCTGTTCGGGCTGACGGGCTACCTCTCGTTCGGGCATGCCGCGTTTCTCGGCATCGGCTCCTACACCGCGGTCTGGAGCTTCAAGCTGCTCACCATGAACCCCCTGCCCGCGATCATGCTCGCCACCGCGCTCGGCGGCCTGTTCGCCGCCGTGATCGGGTACATCTGCCTGCGCCGGACCGGGATCTACTTCTCGATCCTGACCCTCGCCTTCGCGCAGATGAGCTACAACCTGGCCTATTCGGTGCTCACCCCGATCACCAACGGCGAAACCGGGTTGCAGCTCGTGCAGTCGGACCCGCGCATTCTGGACACGGCGGTGGGGCGCGACTACGGGGCGGTCCTTCCGTCCTCCGATCTGTTCGGCATCCCCATGAGCGGCTACCCCGGCTTCTACTTCTGCGGGGTGGTGTCGATCGTGTGCTTCTACATCGCCATCCGGATCTTCCGCTCTCCGTTCGGCCTGATGCTGCGCGCGATCAAATCGAACCAGAACCGGCTGAACTACACCGGAGTGAACACTCAGCCCTACGCCCTGGCGGCGTTCGTCGTCTCCGGCATGTACGCCGGGCTCGCGGGCGGCCTGCTGGCGGTGGTGGACCCGCTGGCCGGTGCCGAGCGCATGCAATGGACAGCGTCGGGCGAAGTGGTGCTGATGACCATCCTCGGCGGCGCCGGGACCCTGCTGGGGCCGGTCATCGGGGCCGGCGTCATCAAGTACTTCGAGAACATCTTCTCGGCCTTCAACGAGGGCATTCTGATGGCGGCCTTCGACTTCCTTCCGGAACCGATCCAGCATCTGATGGTGAACGTCACGTCGCTGTTCGTCGGCGAGGGGTGGCACCTGACCCTCGGGGCGCTGTTCATGGTGATCGTCATCTTCCTGCCGGGAGGGCTGCTGGAAGGCTTCAACCGGCTGAGCGCCCTCGTCGTCGGCATCGTCCGCGGCCGAAGGAGTGGCGCTTCCGCCTCCGGCGCGTGACAGCCCCAGGCGCGAGAAGGAGCGAGGACACGATGGGCATTCTCTCAGTCAGAAACGTCAACAAGCGGTTCGGCGGCCTGAAGGCACTGGACGACGTCAATCTGGAGGTCGAGGCCGGCACCGTTCACGCCATCATCGGGCCGAACGGGGCGGGAAAGTCGACCCTGCTCAACTGCTTCGTCGGGAGGCTGGAGCCCGACAGCGGCAGCGTCACCTTCGACGGCATGTCGCTGCTCGGGATCAAGCCGCACGAGATCAACCAGGCGGGGGTCAGCCGGGTGTTTCAGACCCCCGAGATCTTCGGCGACCTCGCCTTGATCGAGAACGTGATGATTCCGGCCTTTGCCGCCCGCGACGGGGCCTTCACGCTGAACGCCTGGGGGCTGGTGACCACCCACGGCGAGGTCCGGGCGCGGGCGCTGGAGATGCTGGCCGACGTCGGTCTCGCAGACCAGGCGGAGCGCCCCGCCGACCAGCTCTCGCGGGGCGACAAGCGGCGCCTGGAGCTCGCCATCTGCCTGGTGCAGAACCCCAAGCTCCTCCTGCTCGACGAACCGACCGCCGGCATGGCCCGCGCCGACACCAACAACGCGATCGAGCTGATGAAGCGGATCGCCGAGCGCGGGGTCACCATGGTGGTGATCGAGCACGACATGCACGTCGTGTTCTCGCTCGCCGAGAAAATCACCGTCCTGGCGCAGGGCACGGTCATCGCCGAGGACAAACCGGAGAAGATCAAGGGCAACCCCCGCGTTCAGGAGGCGTACCTCGGAGGCGCCCAGCTATGACCGAGCCGAGACCCCCGCAAACCGCAGAATCGGACCGCCAGGCACCGCTCACACCGTTCGGCCACGACAGCCTCGAGGGCACGTTGCCCGGCAAGAAACCCGCGCTGACCACCGGTGGCCAGCCCGCCTTTTTCTCCTGCTGGGACATCCACGCCTACTACGGCGAGAGCTACATCGTTCAGGGGGTCAGCTTCGATGTGCGCGAAGGCGAGATCGTCGCGCTGCTCGGGCGCAACGGTGCCGGCAAGACCTCGACCCTGCGCACCATCGCCCGGCTGGACAACCCCGAACTCAGGCATGGCGAGCTGTGGCTCGATCACCAGCCGTTGCACGAGATGAAGGCGCACCAGGCATCGCGCACCGGGGTCGGACTGGTGCCGGAAGATCGGCGGATCATCGCGGGGCTCACCGTGCAGGAGAATATCGAGCTGGCACAAATCGCCCCGCCGCACGGCTGGACGGTCGAACGCATCTACAACCTCTTCCCACGGCTCGGCGAGCGACGGCAGCAGGAGGGCACGACGCTCTCCGGCGGCGAGCAGCAGATGCTCGCGATCGGCCGCACGCTCGCGCGCGACGTGAAGCTGCTGCTCCTCGACGAACCCTACGAGGGCCTCGCCCCGGTCATCGTCCAGGAGATCGAGCGGACCCTCGCGCAGATCAAGGATCTCGGCATCACCACCATCATCGTCGAGCAAAACGCCATCGCGGCCCTGCATCTCGCCGATCGCGCCATCATCCTCGACATGGGCCGGATCGTGTTCGACGGCAAGTCACAGGACGTGCTCGACGACGCGGACCTGCGCCAGCAATACCTGGCGATCTAGCCCGGATTTCCCACCGGGCCGGGAGCCTTCACTCCGCGCACGAAGACTCATCGCGCCGCTTTCAGACGGCGGACGCGATGAAACACCCTCATGCGCCCGAGTGGCCCTTGAGCTCCACCGCGACGTTTTCCTCCGCCGAAAGGCCCTCGTAGTACTCGCGCAGGATGGCGAGCACCTCGGGCCGGCTGAAGGTGTCCGGCACCTCGTCGCCCTCGGAGAGCATCTTGCGCAGCTTCGTCCCGGAGAGCAGGAGCCGGTCCTCCGGGGCGTGCGGACAGGTGCGCATCGATGCCATCTGCCCGCAACGGGCGCACCAGAAGGTCCAGTCGATCCGGATGGGCCTGGTCTCCAGCGCGCCGGCATCGATCTCGTCGAAGATGCGGTGGGCGTCGAACGGCCCGTAGTAGTCCCCGACCCCCGCATGATCGCGCCCGACGAGCAGGTGCGAGCAGCCGTAGTTCTGGCGAAACAGCGCGTGCAGCAGCGCCTCCCTCGGCCCGGCGTAGCGCATGTCGAGGGGATAGCCGGCGTGCATGACAGTATTGGCGACGAAGTAGCGTTCGATGAGGGTGTCGATGGCACGGGCACGTACCGAGGCCGTGATGTCGCCGGGCTTCAGGTTGCCGAGCAGCGAGTGGATGAGGACCCCGTCGCAGATCTCGACTGCGATCTTGGCCAGGTATTCGTGCGAGCGGTGCATCGGGTTGCGGGTCTGGAACGCGGCCACGGTGCTCCAGCCGTTCGCTTCGAACCGGGCCCGGGTTTCGGCCGGCGTCAGGAACAACGTGCCGAATTCGTCCGGGAAACCTCCGGCGGAGAGCACCGTGAGTCGGCCGGCAAGGTTCACCTCGCCCTGCTCCATCACCATCCTCACCCCCGGGTGCTCGGCGTCCGTGGTGCGAAACACCGAGCGGCATTCGTGGGCCTTGTCGATAACGTACTTCTCCGAAACCTCCAGGATCGCCATCGGTGCCGCATCACCGGGACCGATGAGCGCGATCTCATCGCCGACTCCGATCCCGCCGGCGGTGCCGGCATCGACCGAAGCGGTGATCGGGATGGGCCAGAACAGGCCGTCCGCAGTGCGCATCTCGTCGCACACGCGGCGCCAGTCCGCCTCGCCCATGAAGCCCGAGAGCGGCGTGAAGCCGCCGATGCCGAGCATCACGATATCCCCCGCCTCGCGCGAGGTGACCCGCACTGCGGGCAGCCGGCCGGCCCGCTCGCGGGCACCGGCAAGCGCCTCGCCCTCGGGCATCAGGGGCCGCAGGGATGCCGCGCCGTGCGGGCGAACGAGATTCACCATCGAAACAACCTCCTGGCCGCGACTGCGCGGACCGTCGAATACGCCTGCCGTCACCATAGGGGGATGTCCGGCCAGGGCAAGAAGTTTTCCCTTGAGCCGTATTTCTCACCCGGTCACGGCTGCGGACGCGGAGATAACTGCACTGGCTGCGTTGAACACGGCATAGGGGTGGCTTGGAGTGCTCGACGTACTATCAAGTACGCCTGCGCGCCCGGACTCGCGTTCGCCTTGCCAATCCAGCCCTCTCCGCGCGCTCGCTCGCAACCCGGCGAGAAATGCGGGTCGAGTCAGCATAAACTAGGCTTGTCGCCGGGCGGGAGCCGGGAGGGCATTCGGCCCATGGGACTTTCAGTCATGGGACTTTCAGTCGCCGGTACCGGAGTCATCTCGCCGCCGCCCCGCACCACCGCAAGTTCCTTTCCGGAGCGCACGCCGTGATCGACCGTCGCTTGCAGGTGTTTCAAGCGGTCGCGGAACTCAAGAGCTTCACTCGCGCCGGCAAGCGGCTGCACATGACCCAGCCGGCCGTGACCTTTCAGATCCGCCAGCTCGAGGGGCACTTCAACACCAGGCTGTTCGACCGCGAGCACAACCAGATCGAGCTGACCGCGGCGGGACAGCGGGTGGAGGAATATGCCCGGCGCATTCTCGCGCTCTACGCCGAGATGGACGGCGCGCTGCGGGAACTCACCGATGACATGACCGGCACGCTGATGCTCGGCGCAAGCATGACCATCGCGGAGTACGACCTGCCGCGGTTGCTGGTGCGCTTCAAGCAGCGGTTCCCGGAGGTCGGCATCAACCTGCTGATGGCCAACACCGACGGCATCGTGCAAATGGTGGTGGAGAACCGGATCGATCTCGGACTCGTGGAAGGTCCGGTGCACAACCGCAACCTGGCGGTGCGGCGTTACGACGTGGATCGGCTCGTGGTCGCGCTGCCCCCCGGCCACGCGCTCGCGGACGAATCCCGGATCCCGTTCAGGACATTGCGCGGCGTCCCGCTGATCCTGCGCGAAGAGGGTTCCGGCACCCGCGAGGTGTTCCTCGAGCACGCACACGCCGCCGATCTGTCCCTCGAAGACTTCGACGTGGTGATGGAACTCGGGAGCCCCGAAGCGATCAAGGGCGCGGTCGTGGCCGGCCTTGGCGTCACCGTCATTTCGGTCGCGACCCTGCGCAACGAGATCAAGCTGGGCACCCTGCGAGTTGTGGACCTCGATCCCCCGGTCGAGCGGCCATTCTCGTTCGTGCACCAGAGGCAGAAGTTTCGGGTCCCCGCCGTCGAGGAACTGCTGCGTTTCGCGACCGGCGGCGAACCCGGCTGATGCCCCCGGGCTCTGCCCGCCCCTGTGAACCCACCGCGAACGTTGCGTCCCGGCGTCGCGTCGGCGCTGATCTCAGCGGTCAGGAGCGGCGGGCATCGCTTGGGGGGGGGGATAACCTCGCCGAGGCCTTGCCGCGAATCCGGCGGGGACCAGGTCCGGGGGCCAGGTCGCATGAATCGCAGGCGCGTCGGAACCCGTGCGTCAACGGAAAGCGGATTCCCCTCAGGGAAACCCCCACCACCGCCGTGATCGTGATGGCGGGAGGCGCCGGCCATGACTGCCGACGCCTCCTGCTGCCTCATGCGCCGCCCGCATGGCCGGCACTCCCGGCACCGGTCAGCAGCGCCCGTATGCACGCAGTCTTGGATGACAGGCACTGCCACCGGAGTTGCCCTGCGGACTATTGACCTTGTTCCTGATCGTCGCGCGCGCCGTCAGGTTCTGCGGCAGGCCGGCGCCAGGGTCATGGACCCACGCGTAGGTTCCCGGCTTCCGTCCCAGCGTGTGCAGGCTCTTGAAATCGACGAAGAAATGTTCGTCGCCCTCATTGGCCCAGTAGTCGGATTCCGTCTTGATCCTGACGCTCTTGCTCCAGTGGCCGGAGGGGATGTACACCGAGCCCGACTGGTGCTCGTAATCATCTCCGGATTCAGCGGTCCCGGCGCGGGTGAAGTAGTAATACCGGATCGCAAAGTCGACGGGCTTGCCCAGCTTGAGCCGGAAGGTCGCGTATCCGCCTTCCGTCACCACGACATTCGACACCGAGAGGTGGTGATTGCCGCTGGTCGATTGAGACGCCTGATGTACTTGTGCCACCGTCAGAGGTTCGCAGGTGGTGTTCACCACCGATGGATTGGACCGGCACCGGCGGAGCTTGTGGACCTCGGTGTAATTGATTTTCCCCAGATGCTCGCCCTGCGCGAACAACGGCGTCCCGTGATCGCACGTGATGTGGACCCAGCACTTCGAGTACTCCATCGTCTTCTGCAGGTTGGTCCTGTCCGCCGTTCGCAGTCCGTGCCGGAATGAATCCCAATGGACGCTGCGCAGCTTGCATTGCTGCCGGGTTGCGGCAGGAGACGCTCTCCAGGCCTCGTTGCATTTGACATGGCGGGTGTATTCGCTGATGGCCTCCGCCTGCTGCGGCGCGAACAGAGTCAGCGCCCCGAGCACCACGAAACACCCGGCAAGTGCGGACATTCTATGCATTGCGCGGTTCATGACTGTTGTCCTCTTCTCCTCTGCGTTCATTTGTCCCGGATGATGGCGGTCATCCGCCGAACACATTTCCCGCATACCCGGAGCCGGGTTTCTCGCATTCGCAGGTCCGGCGGTTGGTCGGCCGAAGCGATTACGTCTCATGGCACCCTCCTTCTGCGGTCCTCCTATCGCGCAGTCAGAGTAGGGCTGGTGAACCATGCATATCCAATACCGAATCATTATGGAATTCATAAGAAATTCTGGTGGAAGCGCACCAGGGCGCTGTTCGCCGTGCCGGAAAGCGCCTCAGTCGGGGAGGCCCCGGAACGCATCGTCGACCGGGACCCGGTACCCGTTGGCGAGCCGATTGGTCTCGTTCGCGAGCGCGGTGACCGCCATCAATTCAGCGAACATCTCGTCGGTCATGCCCCTGGCCCTCGCACCGGCAGTATGACTGTGGATGCAGTACTCGCAGTTGTTGGTCGCGCTCACCGCCATGTAGATCATCTCCTTGATCAGCGGGTCGAGCGCGCCCGGCCGCATCACGCTCTTCACGTCACCCCACACTCGCGCGAGTGTTTCCGGGTGATTGGCCAGCACCTTCCAGAAGTTGTTGATCCAGTCGGTGCCACGGGTGCGCATGATGTCGTCGTAGACGGCGCGGACCTCGGGAGGGGCGTCTTCGTATTCGATGAGAGGTAGAAGCGGCATGATCAGGGTTTCCTCCTCGCTCGGGAGCGGGTTGGATGGTATCGCGCCTCGCAGGGCAAAGCGCGGCCGGGGGCGTCCGTCGATTATCATCAGGCTCCGCCGTCAGGCGGAGCAGTCGAGAGTACATCGAGGCAAGCGAGGAACCGATGACAGACAGAGTGGAAATGGGCGGTCTCGGCGTCGCGAGATGTCTGCATGACCTGATCGAGAACGAGATTGCCCCGGGCACCGGGACGGACCCCGAAGCGTTCTGGGGCTCGCTCGCACAGATCGTGCGGGATCTCGGGCCGAAGAACCGCGCGCTGCTCGAACGGCGCAACGCGCTGCAGGCACAGCTCGACGCGTGGCATGCGGAACGCGCGGCGCGGCCCCTTGACCCCGGCGAATATCGAGCGTTCCTGGAATCCATCGGCTATCTGCTTCCCGCCGGCGAGGACTTCCGAATCGAGACGGGCCACATCGACGACGAGATCGCGCTTGTCGCCGGCCCCCAGCTCGTGGTTCCGATCGACAATGCCCGCTACGCACTCAACGCCGCCAATGCCCGCTGGGGCAGCCTCTACGATGCGCTGTACGGCACCGACGTCATCGCCCGCGACCGCGAAGACTCGAAGTCTGCAGGGTTCGACCCCGAGCGGGGGAGGCGGGTCATTGCGTGGGCGAACGCCTTTCTCGATGAGACGGCACCGCTCGCGCTCGGCTCGCACACCGAGGTGACCGGCTACACCCTGCGCGCGCGTGGAGGTGGTGCGGGGGTCGAGCTCGAAGCCGTCCTCGCCGGCGGCGGTCGGACCGGGCTCGCGGACCCCGGGCAATTCGCCGGATACCGGGAACACCCCAGCGGGCGCGACGAGCGACTCTCCTGCGTGCTGCTGCGGAACCACCGGCTCCACATCGAGCTGCACATCGATCGCGCGCACCCGACCGGCGCCCTGAGCCGCGCCGGAGTCCGGGACGTGGTGCTCGAATCGGCGATCACCACCATCGGGGACTGCGAAGACTCGGTGGCCGCCGTCGACGCCGAGGACAAGACCCGGATCTACCGCAACTGGCTGGGGATGATGAAGGGTGACCTCGAAACGTCGTTCACCAGGGGAGACCGGACGATCATCCGGCGTCTCGCCCCCGACCGCACCTACTGCGCCCCGCACAGCGGTTCCGTGACCCTCCCCGGCCGCAGCCTCATGCTCGTGCGCAATGTCGGCATCCACATGTATACCGACGCGGTCCTCGACGCGAACGGCGACGAGATCCCGGAAGGCTTCCTCGACGCGATGGTCACGGTGCTGGCCGCGAAGCACGACCTCGACGGCCGCAGCGCGTTCGCGAACAGCCGCGCCGGCAGCGTCTACATCGTCAAGCCCAAGCTGCACGGCCCGGAGGAGGTCGCCGCCACCGTGGAACTGTTCGAGCGGGTCGAGGATGCGCTGGGACTCGCCCGCGACACCATCAAGATCGGCGTCATGGACGAGGAACGGCGCACCACCGTCAACCTCGCAGAGTGCATCCGCGCCGCGAAGTCCCGCGTCATTTTCATCAACACCGGCTTCCTCGACCGCACCGGCGACGAGATCCACACCTCGATGGAGGCGGGACCCGTCGTTCCGAAAACGCAGATGAAGGCCGAACGCTGGATCGCCGCGTACGAGGGCCGGAATGTGGACATCGGGCTCGCGGCGGGGCTCGCCGGCCGCGCCCAGATTGGCAAGGGGATGTGGGCGGCACCCGAGGCGATGGCGGACATGATGGAACAGAAGATTGGCCATCCGCGGGCGGGCGCGAACACCTCCTGGGTCCCTTCCCCCACCGCCGCCGCCTTGCACGCGGTGCACTACCATCGCGTGAACGTGGCGGAACGCCAGCGGGAAATCGCCCGGCGCGAGCGCGCATCGCTCGACGACATCCTCTCCATCCCGCTTCTCGCCGGCCGGAATCTTGCGCCGGAGGAGGTTCAGAACGAGCTCGACAACAACGCGCAGGGGATTCTCGGCTACGTGGTGCGATGGGTCGGCCAGGGCGTGGGGTGCTCGAAGGTGCCCGACATCGACGACATCGCCCTGATGGAGGATCGGGCGACACTGCGCATCTCGAGCCAGCATATCGCGAACTGGCTCCGGCACGGTGTGGTCGGGGAGGCGCAGGTACGCGCCACCTTCGAGCGGATGGCGGCGGTGGTGGACCGGCAGAACGCGGGCGACCCGAACTACCGGCCCATGGCGCCCGACCCGGAGGCAAGCGTCGAGTTCCGCACCGCGCTGGACCTCGTGCTCACCGGTCGCGAACAGCCGAACGGGTACACGGAGTGGATCCTGCACCGTCGGCGGCGAGAGGCGAAAGCGGCCTGACCCGAAACCCCGCTCCGCACCGGCGCAGCGGGAGTGGTACGACGCTACATCGTGCCCGTGGGCGCCGCCACCGCGCCGGCCATGAACAGTTCCGCCACATCGACGGCATCGAAGGCATGGTGCGCCCCGCAGAACTCGCAGGTGACATCGACGGCGCCCTCATCCTCGAGGATCGACTCGCACTCGACCCGGCCGAGAGACCGGAGCATGGTGCGGACCCGATCGCGCGAGCACGTGCACGCGAAGCCCCAGCGTTCGGGCTGGAACACCCGACACCCCTCGGTCACGAACAGGCGCCGCAGCAGCGTGTGGGCATCGAGATCGAGCAGCTCGCGGTCGGTCACCGTATCCGCGAGCATGATGCTGCGCTCCCAGGCCTCGGCACGCTCGGCGGCATCGACCACGACCGCGCCATCTCCGGGCAGCTTCTGGAGCAGGAGACCCGCGACGGCGGCGCCGTCGCAGGCCAGCCACAGCTTCGTGGGTAGCTGCTCCGAGCGCGCGAAATACTGCTCGATCACCCCGGAGAGCGTCGCATCCCCCACCTCCACGATGCCCTGGTAGCGGTTCGCATCCGCCCCCGAATCGACAGTGATCGCGAGACATGCGTCGCCGATGAGGTCCGGCAGAACCGACGCCTCGCCGAGGTCACCGAAACGGGCAAGGCCCCGCAGCGTGCGGGCGCCGGTAGCTTCGGCCACCAGCAGGCTGACCGGACCTTGCCCCCCGCGCGCCTGCAAGGTGAGGGTGCCGTCGAACTTGATGGTCGCGGCCAGCAGGGCCGTGGCGCCGAGGCACTCGCCGAGCACGCTGCGCAGCGGCTCGGGGTAGCTCCTGCGCGCCAGCACGCTCCTCCAGGTGGCGTCCAGATGCACGAGTTCACCGCGAATCCCCAGACCTTCGAGCAGAAAGCGGTGCAGGGCGTCGCGACCATCGCGCCGTGGTTCCACCATGCCGGACATGGGACGACGATCGCACGCGCCGCGCCGCCATGTCCAGGCGGGGCGAGGTACGATCGCGATCCCCGCTGCCGGCCTTCAAGCGCCCGGCCGACCAACCGGAACTCACGATGACCAGACCGGCGACGCGCGCGGTGCTGCTTGATGCGGCGGGAACGCTCTTCGATCTCGCGAGGCCGCTTGGGGACACCTATTCCGACCTCGCCCGCGAATTCGGTGGAGACCTCGACCCCGAGACCCTGACCGCGGAATTCCGGAGCGCGTTCGCCGACGCCCCACCCATGGCGTTTCCCGGCCGGCACGGCGCGGATCTCGATCGGGCCGAACGCGGCTGGTGGCGCGCAGTGGTCGAGCGCGTCACGCGCGAGGCCGGGGGGGTTCCGGAGTTCGCTCCGTACTTCGATCGCCTGTATGCGCATTACGCGAGCGCACAGGCGTGGCGCGTCTTCGACGAGGTTCCGGGCGTGCTCACCGCGCTGCGCGGGCGCGGCCTCGGGCTCGCGGTGGTGTCCAACTTCGACTCGCGGCTGCCGCCGCTACTCGACGCGCTCGGGCTCGCGCCCTTGTTCGACGCAGTGGTGTACTCGGGGGCGGTGGGGGCGGCAAAGCCGAACGGAGCGATCTTCGCCCATGCGCTCGCCGCGCTCGGGGTCGATGCCCACGAGGCGCTGCACGTCGGCGACAGCCACGTACACGACTACGACGGCGCCCGCGCGGCCGGGCTCGAAGCGCTCCTTGTCGACCGCCGCCCGACGACGAACCGCACCGGTGCCATCCCGGACCTGCGGTGCATCCTGGACCGGCTGGCCTGAGTCGCGCGGGCGGCTCGGTCGAGCCCCGTCACTTGCGCAATGCCGATCCCCGACTCGCCACCACCACTGTAGAGCAGGTACGTGCGGCCACCTTCCTCGTACACGCACGGATCCCGGAGCTGGCGCACGAGGCGGTGGATCTCGCCGCGGGCCGAGGGCTCGACGCGCAGGCCGACTCCCTCCCACGCGCGCTCCGGTTCGAGCACGACGCGCGCACCTTCCTCGCGCCAGTGCGTCCAGTCGCGCGGAAGCCTGATGTGCGAGTGCAGGATGCACTCCGGCGCGTCGCCGACCCGCGACCAGAAGACATCGAGCGTATCTCCCGCCAGTCGCACCGCCGAGTGACGCATCTCGGAGCAGAACAGCACCGGACCGGACTCGAAGCCGGTCAGCCCGTCACGCGATCGGCGCAGTTCCCCCGGCATCACCAGCGCGTAGTGCCACCCCGCGTGCCGAAACACCCGGAAGTACGAGTTGCCGAGGATTTCCGGGCGAACCTCGAAGTCGATGCCGTCGGTGGACACCGCAACCCGGGTGCGCTGCTCGCCGTTCTCGCACATGCCGTGGAAATACATGCGGATCTCGTGGCGGCGGTGATCGACGTGCACATCGGGCGACGCGATGTGGGGCTGGAGGGAGTCCTCCTCGACGCCGGCCCCCGCGACATCCCTGCGCACCGCCTCGCTGACGGATTCGAGGGCCGGGCGCTCGGCCGGGAAGAGCGAAGTCTCGAGCGCAAGCGCCCCCGGCGTGTGCATGCGCCACGGACCGGCGAGTGCGTCGGCGCAGGCCAGCCGGATGTACGACCCCTTGTGATGCGCGAAGTACAGGTAGTAGCGGCCGAGCGGCTCCTCGATCCAGTCCGGGACCCGGATGAGCGACGGGCCGCTGATGTTGGCGCCCATCCGCCCATCCATGTGGGGCCTGATGATCGGCTCCGCGCAAAGTCGCACCGCCCGGATTGCGTTCACGCCACGGCCCTCATCTCTTTGTGGCGGGAGATGTACATACCGAACAGATAGAGTGAGTATCCGGCACTCGAGCCTCTCCCTTCAGCTCACTTGCCATTGGACAACAAGGCCCCCTTTCGCGAGCGCCGTGAACCGGTCACGATCACTCCCGCCCAATCTCTCCGGAGCGAGCCGCGCCCGTATGCGATACCGAATCGATGAGGATCCGACCCTCTCCGCCTGGGGGGCAACGGATGACTTCATCCTCCTGAGCGCCGTCATCGGCCTGATCGCCGGCGCATTCCTGACCTGGCTCGGCTGGCGCGGCCGGCAGATATGGCTGACGGTGTGGTGCGCAGGCCTGGTGATCGCGAGTGTCGCGTGCCTGATCTGGCTGCGATGACGCCGGCGGTTCTTGCACAACGAACCGATCATTCCTCGCGCCCTATCCTTTGGGGGAAGTTTGTCAAATCGTATATGCGCCGGGCGGACCCTCAGTCCTCCACATCCACACCCACCGGGCAGTGGTCCGAGCCCGTCTCGTGGGGCCAGATGAATGCATCGCGCACTCGGCGCATCGCGCCGGGCGAGGCGAGCACGTAGTCGATGCGCCACCCGACGTTCTTCTCCCGTGCCCCGCCCCACTGGCGCCACCATGTGTAGTGCCCCGGGGCATCGGGGTGGAGCGCTCGGAAGGTGTCGACCCACCCGGCTGCCATCCAGCGGTCCAGCTCCGCCCGCTCTTCGGGGAGGAATCCGCTGCTCTTGACGTTCCCCCTGGGGCGGGCGAGGTCGATCTCGGTGTGGGCGGTGTTCCAGTCTCCGATGACGAACACGCGGTATCGGCGCCGCAGCCGCTCCACCCGGTCGAACACCGCGCGGTAGAAGTCGAGCTTGTAGGGGACCCGGCTGTTGTCGCGGTCCTTGCCGCTACCCTTGGGGAAATAGGCGTTCACCACCACGACCCGGCCGAAGCGCGCAAGCTGGTAGCGACCCTCGACATCGAAGCGCGGATCACCGAGCGCGCCCTTGACCCGGTCGGGCGCCGTCCTCGCGTAGATTCCGACGCCGCTGTAGCCCGCACGTTCCGCCGCGACAAAGTGCGTGTGCCAACCCGCGGGCGCCCGCACCGCTTCGGGAAGCTGGGGCTCGAATGCCCGCACCTCCTGCACCCCCACGATGTCCGCCCGCGAACGTTCGAGCACATCGAGAAATCCCTTCTTCGTGCAGGCGCGAAGCCCGTTGACGTTCCAGCTCACGATGCGCATGAATCCCCCGTCGTTCCTACTGGCAGGCCCGGTGAAATTTCCGGGCTGAAGCGCGCCGGTGGCGCTGAGCGTCCGCGGGCGAATATAGACACTTCCGGATCCATCCGCCCTCCCCTCAGCCCGGAAATTTCACCGCTTCACGAAGCGAGGGGGCGGAGATGGCTGGTTTCGCAAGGCGAACGCGAGTCAGGGCGCGCAGGCGTACCCGTAGGTACGTCGAGCACCCTGATCGTGTTCAACGCAGCGAAAGCAGTCAGATCCGTGCCCGCAGCCGGGAAGGGGTGACATTTCCGGGTTAGGCCCCGGCGCGGCACTCCGCGCCGATACCGACTTGCGGTGGCGATCAACCCGCAGCGCGGGTGTGGTCCAATTCGACCTCTGTTCGCCCCCCTCGGAGAAGAAGATGCAAACGCTCAGGAACTACGACGCAAAGGCCCTCTGGCAGGCCGATCTCGACCACTGCATGCACCCGTGGACGGACTTCTCCGACTGGCCCCGGAGCGGCTCCACCATCATGGTGCGCGGGGAGGGGGCCTACGTGTGGAACGCGGAGGGCGAGAAGTTCATCGACGGCATCGGCGGGCTGTGGTTCGCCAACGTGGGCTTTGGCCGGCAGGAGCTGATCGAAGCCGCCACCCGGCAGCTCGCGACTCTCCCGCAGTTCTCCTACTTCACCGATATCGGCAACCCACCCGCGGCCGAGCTGGCGGTGAAGCTCGCGGAACTCGCACCGGGCGATCTGAACCGGGTCTTCTACAGCAACGGCGGTTCGGTCGCCAACGACACCGCGGTGCGGCTCGCGCACTTTTACTGGAGTGCGCTGGGCAAACCGTCGAAGCGTCTGGTCATCTCGCGCCGGTACGCCTACCACGGCAGCACGTATCTCTCCGCCGCGCTCTCGGGCAAGGCGAGCGAAAAGCGGGGGTTCCAGTTCCCCGAGGGTCTCGTGCACCACATTTCCGAAGCCAACTGCTACCGCATGCCGGACGGCGTCGATGACGAACCCTCCTACTGCGATTTCCTGGTCGACGAGTTCGAACGAAAGATCGCCGCGCTGGGGGCGGAGAACGTGGCCTGCTTCTTCGCCGAACCCATCATGGGGGCGGGGGGCGTGCTGGTCGCGCCCGAGGGCTATCACCGGCGAATGAAGGAGGTCTGCGAGGCGAACGAGATCCTCTACGTATCGGACGAGGTGGTGACGGCATTCGGCCGGCTGGGCCACTTCTTTGCGAGCAAGGACCGGTTCGATGTGATGCCGGACATGATCGTGACCGCCAAGGGCATCACCTCCGGCTACCTGCCACTCGCCGCGACGCTGGTGTCCGAGCGCATGTACGAGGCGATGGCCCGGCGTCCCGACGGTGCGATGCTGACGCATGGATTCACGTACTCCGGCCATGCCGTCGCCTGTGCGGTCGCCCTCGCGAACATCGACGTCATGGAACGTGAAGACCTCTGCGGGCGGGTGCGCTCGACCGGTCCCTGGTTCAAGGAACGCTTGCAGACGCTCGCCGACCTCCCCATCGTCGGCGACGTGCGCGGCAGCCACTTCATGCTGTGCGTGGAGTCGGTCCGGGACCGCACGTCAAAGGAACCCTTCGGCGAGGACATCGGCATCGGGAACCGCATTGCACGCAATGCGCAGTCGCGCGGCCTGATCGTGCGGCCCATCGGCAACCTGAACGTTCTCTCGCCCGCGCTCACCCTGTCCCGGAACGAGATCGATCGCATCGTCTCGATACTGCGCGATGCCATCGAGGACACCATGGCAGAGCTCGATCGAGAGGGGCTGGAATTCGCAGCGTAGGCGGGGCGCGATCGGGTCGGAGAGCGGCTCGAGCCCGAGCCCGGTCCGGCCTGAGTCCGCCTGTTCCACCCGGAGTCCTTCGAACCCATGATCGAAGCGCGAGTGCTTACCAACCGAAGGCGGCGACCGTGCGGTCGAATCCGGGTCCTCCGGCCGGTCAGTCGCGGGGCCGGATCATGTGGGCTGGCACCACTACTTCGTCGAACTGCTCCCCGCTCATCCATCCCTTCTCGACCACCACCTCGCGCAGGGTCCGGCCCTCGGCGTACGCGGTCTTTGCCACTTCGGCCGCGCGGTCGTAGCCGATGTGCGGATTGAGCGCGGTGACGAGCATGAGCGACCGGTGCAGGTTTTCCTCGATCCGCTCCCGGTTCGCCTCGATACCCGCGACGCAGTGGTCGTTGAACGAATCGGCGGCGCCGGCGAGCAGATCGATCGACTGCAACACCGTGTATCCGATGACCGGGAGGTAGACGTTGAGTTCGAAGTTGCCCGAGCCCCCCGCCACCGTCACCGTGACGTCATTGCCGATGACCCGGGTCGCCACCATGGTGAGCGCCTCGGACTGGGTGGGGTTGACCTTGCCGGGCATGATGGAGGAGCCGGGTTCGTTGGCGGGAATGAGGATCTCGCCGATGCCGCAGCGGGGGCCGCTCGCAAGCCAGCGCACATCGTTGGCGATCTTGTTGAGCGCGCCGGCCGCGGTCTTGAGCGCGCCCGACACCGCCACCAGCCCTTCCTTGCCGGCCATCGAGGCAAAGCGGTTGGGCGCTTCGGCAAACGCGAGGCCGGTGCGCTCGGCGAGCGCCGCGACCATCTTCGCGGCGTAGCCGGTGCGGGTGTTGAGCCCGGTACCGACCGCAGTGCCCCCTATCGGCAGCTCGAGGACGAGCGGCAGGACCGCGCGGATCGCATCCTCGCTGATGCGGACCTGATCCGCGTAGCCGGAAAACTCCTGGCCGAGGGTGAGGGGTGTCGCATCCTGAAGGTGGGTGCGCCCGATCTTGACGATGTCTTCGAACGCCCGCGCCTTCGCCTCCAGAGCGCCGCGCAGTCGCGCCAGCGCGGGCAGCAGCCGCTGTTCGGTCTCGACCGCGACCGCAACGTGGATCGCGGTCGGGAAGACATCGTTGGTCGACTGCGAACGGTTGACGTGGTCGTTCGGATGCACGCTTCGGTTCGTGCCGAGCGCATCGCCCATGCGCTCCGCCGCCCGGTTGGCGATTACCTCGTTGGCGTTCATGTTGCTCTGGGTCCCGCTGCCGGTCTGCCAGACCACGAGCGGGAAATGGTCGTCCAGATTTCCGTCGATGACGTCCTGCGCCGCCTCCTGAATCGCCGCCGACACGTCGGGGGGGAGATCTCCGAACTCCCGGTTCACCGCGGCCGCACCCTGCTTGACGAGGCCCAGGGCCCGGATCAGAGGCCGCGGCAACCGCTCCGTGCCGATCCTGAAATTCTGAAGCGAGCGCTGGGTCTGTGCCCCCCAGTACCGGTCCGTCGGCACCTGGATCTCGCCCATGCTGTCCCGCTCGGTGCGCGTGCTCATGGCCTGCCGCTCCCTGCCCTGGTGGCGATGACGTGGGTCGCGGCGTATGGTACCGCGCCGGAACAAAGCGCCGGGCGTGCTCCGCACGACGCCAAGCGACATCCGGACTCGAACTTCGGGATTCGCTGGCCAGGCCGGGCCGAGACGGACTCTCTCCCTGCCTTGATGTCAGACATTGCGAGACCCGAAACTCGAGTCACGAGCCGTGCGCACGTTCGCAGCGGGCTCTGTGCCCACTGCCGCAACGCCTGACCGATCCACGCACCGGGCTCCGGGGCTGCCCGTGAGCGCGGACGCCCGGTTCACCACTCATCGATCCATGCCCTCCCGACCCCGCATCGTCTCCATCGCCAGGACCCTCGCCCGCCGAACGGATGCCCTCGCGTTCGCGTCTCCGGTCACCCATGTCTACAACCCCCTGCGCTACGCCTGGGCACCGCACCGGGCGTACCTCGTGCGCTACGGCACCGGATCGTCCGCGATCCTGATGCTGGGGATGAACCCCGGCCCGTTCGGAATGGCGCAGACCGGGGTGCCGTTCGGCGATGTCGGGATCACCCGCGACTGGCTCGGAATTTGCGACCGGGTCGCGCGGCCGGGCATCGAACATCCGAAGCGGCCGATCACCGGCTTCGACTGCCCGCGCGCCGAGGTGAGCGGACGCCGGCTCTGGGGGTGGGCCCAAAGCCGGTTCGGCACCCCCGAGTTCTTTTTCGAGCGCTTCTTCGTCTGGAACTACTGCCCGCTCTGTTTCATGGAGGATTCGGGGAGGAACCGCACTCCGGACAAGCTGCCGGCGGCCGAGCGGGCGCCGCTCTACGAGGCGTGCGATGCCGCGCTGGCGCAGGTCGTGCGGGCGCTCGGGACGCGGCACGTGGTCGGAATCGGGCGGTTCGCCGCCGATCGCGCCCGCGCCGCGCTCGGGGCAACGGACGTGACCGTGAGCAGCGCCCCGCATCCGAGCCCCGCGAGCCCGCTCGCCAACCGCGGATGGGCCGAAGCATTCGAACGCGCGCTCGCGGACGCCGGAATCGCGATCCGGCCGACGACAGCCGTGAGCGACGGGCGACGGAGCCGCGGGCCACGATGAACGCAAGCGACGCGCAACGCAGCGGGCACGGGCCGCGATGACCGGCCCCACCTCGAAAGCCGGGCCGCCGCGCTCGCCGAAGAGCGCGCAACGGAGCGAGCATGGGCCGCGATGAACTCAAGCGACGCACAACGGAGCGGGCGCGAGCCGCGATGAACGCAAGCGACGCGCAACGCAGTGGGCGCGAGCCGCGATGACCGACCCGGACTCGCCACTGCACGAGCGCATTCACTACCCCGGCGGCGCGTGGGAACACTCGCATCCGGATCGCATGGCGGCCAACGCCCGGATGCTCGGGCTGAGCCCCGCCCCGGTCGAGCGGTGCCGGGTGCTGGAGCTCGGATGCGGCGCCGGCGGCAACATCGTCCCCATGGCCGGCGGACTTCCCGACGCCCGGTTTCTCGGGATCGACATCGCGGCCCGACCCATCGAGGCCGGGCGCAGCCTTGCCACCGGGCTCGGGCTTGCCAACCTTGAGCTGCGGCGGGGCGACATCCTCGACCTCCCCGGGGATCTCGGCGAGTTCGACTACATCATCGCGCACGGCGTGTACTCGTGGGTCCCGGCCCCGGTGCGCGACGCGCTGATGTCGGCCTTCGCGCGCCATCTCGCGCCGGGCGGGGTCGCCTACCTGAACTTCAACGCCCTCCCCGGCGGCCATTTCAGAAATCTCGTCCGCGACATGATGCGCTTCCGGCTCGCGGTGTTCGACGACCCCGAAGCCCATGGCGAGGACGCGGTGCGGTTCGTGCGGCAGGTTGCCGGTGCGCAGCCCGAAGGGACGCCCTACCGGCGGATCCTGGAAGACGAACTGGGTCGCATCGAGCGCAATCCGCCCGGCGTGCTCTTCCATGACGATCTCGTACCGGCCCACCAGGCGTTTCACTTCCGCACGGTGGTCGAACATGCGGCGCGGCACGGCCTGCGGTACCTGTGCGAGGCGAGGCCGGCGGATGTCCACCCGGGCCGGTACCCGGAGCCAATCCGGGCGGCGTTGCGCCGATTCGGCGGCGGGCGCATCGCGCGCGAGCAGTGCCTCGACTTCCTCGTCTGTCAGATGTACCGCTGTCCGCTCTTTTGCCGTGATGCCGCCACCCTCGCCCCGGTTCGGGAGCTCGACGCGATGCGCGGCTTGCGCGCCGCATCTTCGGTGCGTCCCGCCGGCGCGTCCGCAGACTTCACCGACGGCGTCACGGCGACCTTCCTCACCCTCGACGGTGCGGATCTGCGTCTCGACGACTCGGCCGCCAAGGCGGCGCTCATGCTTCTGGCCGAGCGTTGGCCCGCCAGCGTCGAGGTCGAGCCGCTGCTGCGGGACGCGCGCCGGCGCGCCGGACGCACCGGACGCCCCACGCCGCTCGAAAGACGCGAGTTCGCCGAATTTCTCGCCACGAACCATGCCATGGGCTTTGTCGAACTCCACACCTGGGAGCCCCCGATGGCGACTTCACCCGGTGCGCGCCCGCTCGCCAGCGCACTGGCGCGCATCGAAATCACCCGCGGCACCCGGGTCACCAGCCTGCGCCACCGTCAGGTGGAGATCGACGACCCCGTCGCCGCCGCCGCGCTCCGGTATCTCGATGGAACCCGCGACATCGCGGCACTTCGGGAGGCGCTGAGCCGAACCTCGCACCTCGGGCCCATCAAGGCGCACCGCATCGAGACGGTGCTCGCAGGGCTGGCGCATCACTGCCTGCTCCGGGGCTAGGCTCTCCGCGACTCAGGTCGCGGTAATGGCGGCGAGGACGGCGTCGCAGTCCGTGAGGTCGGCGAATGCCCGGTCGGGTGCCGCCGCCGTCAGTTCCGTGAGGGAAGAGTCGCCTGTCGCCACCGCTACCGCCCTTGCCGCGATGGCGCGTGCGCACCGCACGTCCTCCGGCGTATCGCCGATCACCGTCGTCAGTGCGGGCACTGCGCACTGGCGGTATTCGGCGCGCAGGAATGCGTCGGCGGCGTTGAGGGCGTCGGCCGCGATGCCGCCCCGGTCGGTGTGGTGGTCGCCATACCCGCCGAAGTCGGAGAACGAATCGATGCCGTAGTGCTCCAGCTTCAGTCGGGCGCCGGCGGCCACGTTACCGGTGACGATACCCATCGCGATATCGCTCCGCGCCCGGATTGCCCGCAGCAGCGGCAGCACCCCCGGCAGCAACCCGCCGCGACGCATGGCGAGGGTCCGGGGGAGCCGTTGCAGGTAACCGCGCACGAGCCGCTGCCAGGTGCCGGGCTCGTCCTCGATCCCGTGCTGCGCGAGGATCTCCCGCACCACGGCCCGGTCGCTGCGCCCCGCGAAGGAAATCGCGCCCTCGAACTGCTCGATGTCGAATTCGGCGCGAAACGCCTCGGCCAGCGCCGCTCGTCCGGCTCCCAGGGTGCGCAGAAGCGTCGAGTCGATATCGAACAGAGCTACGTACATGGTCGATTGGCGCGGCCGACCGACGGGCCGGGGAGGCCCCGGGCGCGCTGCCTGCCGGATGAAGCGTTCGGGGAGAGGGGAGTATATCCGCCAAAGGCTTCCGATTCGTGGCCCGGACGTGTCGCCCCGCGGCCATTCACCAGAACCATTCACCGGAGCCATTGACCGGGGCCATTCGATAGTCACGGTTGCCGGGCATCCGCGTCCCCCATCGCCCGGCGACCGAGCATTTCTTCGCGCGGTGGGCCATCGGCGAACGCCCGACATGCCGTCAGTCAGAACTTCTGGATAGTTCTGCGCGTCATCGCCAGTGTCGTCGGCATGTGCGCTCCGGCGCCGGCGTGTCGTGTACACTTTCCACCGCCTCCGGCGGCGCTTGGTGAGAGCGACGACGCTGGCGATCGCGGGCACGGCGCAAGGCCGCGCAACGCACTGTCGAAGCATCGACCGAGCCCACCGGCAACGGTTCGCCGGACGTGTCGGCGTCCGGCTTGACGGACATACTGCCGTCGACGTTTTGCGCAACGGTTCGGGGAGCCGGCGGGTTCGGAGTCGGAGCCATGCGGGTCTATCTGGGGCTGGGCTCGAACCTCGGGGATCGGCGCGAGCACCTGTCGCGGGCCATCGATGCGCTCGATACCGGCGGGACCGCTGTGGTGCGGGTCTCGCCGGTCGTCGAATCGCCCGCCCTGCTCCCCGACTCGGCGCCCCCGGAGTGGAACCGGCCGTACCTCAACCTCGTGCTCGAATGCACGGTGCGTTGCGGCCCCGAGCCGCTCCGTGCCCGGATCGACGAGATCGAGCAGGCTTTCGGGCGGCACCGGGCGTCACGCTGGTCGCCCCGACCCATCGACGTCGACATCCTGCTGTGGGGTCGCGAACGGATCGAGACGCCGCGGCTGACCATTCCCCACCGCGATCTCACACGCCGCAGCTTCGTGCTGACGCCGCTGGCGGCGCTTGCGCCCCGGCTCACGATCCCGGGCCGCGGCGAACGCACGGTGCTCGAATGGTCGATGACGCTCAAGGACCCCATCCCGCTGTGGATGGGCATCGTGAACGTCACCCCGGACTCGTTCTCCGACGGTGGCCGGCTCGCTGACCGGACGCGGATCGGTGCTCGGCATGAACACACAACCGTCCGACCGGACGCCGACGGTGGCCGGCTCGCTGACCGAGCACGGGTCGAGTCCCATGTCGCGGTCATGGTCGGAGCCGGCGCCCACATCCTCGATGTCGGGGGGGAATCGACGCGACCCGGCGCCACCCCGGTGGACCCCGCCACCGAATGGTCTCGGGTCGGGCCGGTGCTGGAGCAACTGATCGAGCGATCGGCAGGCCACCGGCTGCGCCCCCTCCTGAGTCTCGACACCCGCCATCCCGAGGTGGCGGAGAAGGGCCTGGCGCTCGGAGTGGACATCATCAACGATGTCGGCGGGCTGACCTCCCCCGCCATGCTCGCGCTGGCGAGAGACAGCGGCCGGGACTGGGTCGCGATGCACCACGTCACCTTGCCGGCCGATCCGCGGGTGACGCTGCCCGTCGATCGCGACCCGTACGACGGCGTCGAGCAATGGCTGCGTCAGCGAATGGAAACGTGGGATGCGCAGGGAATCGACCTGGAGCGGATCATCTTCGACCCGGGGATCGGCTTCGGCAAGAACCGACTTCAGTCGTTGCGGCTGCTGCGACGCGCGGGGACGCTGCGTCGTCACGGACTGCGCGTACTGGTGGGCCATTCGCGCAAGTCCTTCATCAAGAGCTTCGCGGGCGAGGACGAGGCAGCCAGGGACCTCGCGACCCTCGGCGCCTCGCTCCAACTGTGCGCCCAGGGCGTGGACATCATCAGAATCCACAACGTACCGCTGCACACCGCCGCCTGGCGGGGTTGGTCACACCTGACCGGGTGAATGCGGCGGCACGGCCCTTGGTCACACTTGACCGGGTGAACCCGTCGCTCCGGCCCAAAGTCCTCGATGCAAGTCGTCGCTTGCGAGGTAGAGAGGTGGCCCCGGCGCGATGGGAGACACGCCGGGGCCGGTGCAATCACCACCAGGTGCCAGTCATCACGACGCCCGCCCGCAGGGGCAACCGGCGGTCGCCCTTGCATGGCGATGCAATCACCACCAGGTGTCGGCCATGATGACGCCTCTCCCATGAGGTCCGAGGCCGCCGAAGCGGCGAGAGAAGGGGAGGGAGCGGTGTCGGTCGGAGTCGTCCCGGGGGACCACTTTAGCCATCCCCGCGAGACGCCGACACCGCTCCCTAACCCGGAAATTTCACCGATTCACGGCTGCGGGTACGGATCTGACTGCTTTCGCCGCGTTGGACGCGGCCAAGGTGCTCGACGTACCTACGGGTACGCCTGCGCGCCCTGACTCGCGTTCGCCTTGCAAAACCAGCCATCTCCGCCCCCTCGCTTCGCGAATCGGTGACATTTCCGGGCTGATCTACTCACTACGCGGTGAAGGTGGAGAGGATGACGACGCCGGGAGCGCCCTCGAAAGACTCTGAATCCCAGTGAGGTGACGAATCCTTATGAGGCGACGCCGCCACCCGCTCCGTAAACCTGTAAACCTGTAAACCTGTTCACCTACTCCCTACTTTCTACTTCCCGCTCTCCGTCCCGCGACGCATCGCCCGGCGGCCTACACGCGCTCCTCGCACCGTCTCAGTAACGCCTCCGCAATCGCGAGCCGCACCACGTCGCTCTGAGTCTGAATCCGCGGCGTCACCCAGCATTCGAGCCGCTCCTTCCCCGGTGCTTCCCGGTTCACCCGGTCCACCAGCGCATCGAGATTCGCGCAGTCTTCGCGCGAGAGCCGCATGTGCAGGAAGCGTTCGGTGGCCATCGTGTATTGCTCCTGGATACGGTCGCGGGGAACCGGCTACTCCTTGTGCGCGCCGAAGGCTCCGACCATCTTCCCGACGTTGTGGTACTCGGCCTCGAATGTGCCGGCGATGCCGGTGGGCGTCGCGTCTTCTTCGTTGACGGCGGGGGTGGTTGTTCCTCCCCGCTTGGCAGCCGGTAGGTTGGAGTAGAACGCAGCTTCCCATGTCCCGGCCGCCGGGGCAGCAGTCGGGTTATCGTCGGTCAACCAGGTTGTAGCGTTGGCGCCGGCGGAGGGAATGATTCCGCCCACAATGCTCTTCGACCCGAGCGTCACGACCCAATCCGAGCGGTCGACAGGCGTCCGCGCCTCACCGACCAAGGTCTTGAACCCGTCGAGGGTGCCGGAGACGGTTTCGTCATTCTGAGCGCCGGTCAGGGTAAAGTTCGCCGTGAGGGTCGCGTTGGCGGTGAACTCACCGTAGTGCGAATGCCCACCGCCCAGTGGCTGGAAGAAGGAGTATTGCCCGGCCGCGGTCCCCTTGTAGGTCACCGGGCCGCTCAGTGCCGCAATCTCATCTGAGGTCGAGCGATTGCCACCCGCCGCCGGCCCGTGGAAGGTACGGAATGTCCATGTCCCGGCGCTGTTGTTTGGATTTGTCTGACGCGCCCACCACCCGAAGTACATGTACTCGGTGTCATCGACCCGGATTCTCGCGCTGGCACCGGGGGTGAACACCAGGGTGACCGCATATAAAGTCATTGTCCCATCAACAACTTATCTCGGAAGGCATCGTTCAGAGCGGCCCGGACTCTCTTGCGCCTATAGCTCATTTTCGTCTTCTCGCGCTTGAGTAGGTTCATCGCCATGTGACGAATCACCCCGATGTTGTGAGGCGCATTGCCTCGACGAATCCGGCTTGCGTCTTCGCGAAACGTCACGTCCAACCGCCAGTGCAACCCGTTCTCGATACTCCAATGTGAACGCACCGCCCGTTGAAACACCTTCACGTCATCAAGCGAGGTGATGTAGTAGCGCCGCTCAACACTGACACGCCCTCCACAATGACGTTCCGACTCCACCATTCCCATCGCTTTCAGTCCCTTCCACTTCCCGACACCCGACAACGCACCAAGGTCCGTGGACAAGAAATAGCTCCGGTGCTCAATCCGCCCGTGACCTTCGTCGCAAGTCGCCTCGTGCCCCATCTCCGAACCGCCAAAGTCGCACCGCTCCGCCGCCTCGAAATACGCCCGAACCTCGCGCTCCAATTCCGGCTGATTGCGCTTCAGCGCCAACACGTAATCCCCACCGCCTTTCTTGACCTGCTTCGCGATCGCGCGTTGGCACCCCATCGCATCCAGCGTCACGATACACCCCTTCAATTGAAGCTTCTCCAGCAACTCCGGCACCGCCACGATCTCGTTCGACTTCTCGTCGGTTTTCACCTGCCCAAGCACCACCCCATTGCGACACGCCCAGGCACTGACCATATGCAGCGCCTTCACCCCTCGCTTGCGATCATGGGTGCGTCGATGCGTCTTGCCATCGAGCGCAATGATCTCACCGTCGCTGAGCTTGACCACGTCCTCCATCCAACTGAGAAAGCACGCCTGAAACCCACTGACCGACAACGCCGAGATGATGCGGGCAATCGTGTCATCGACCGGGACCCCATTGGCCAGCGGGACATAACGACGTAACCAGTCCAGCTTTGCGCGACCGAACTCCTCGATGTCGCACCAACCTTCGGCCCCACTGAGCACCGCGCACACGCACAGCACGATGACATCAATCAACTCATGCTTCTTGTTCCGGTCGACGCGCGGGTCTTCCAACTTCGAGAAATGTTCGATCAGACCCTCGGGGGCACTGTTGTCCATTGCTGATCACGTTCCTCTCCTTGGCCAGAGTGGCATTAGATCACAGAATGCACTGATTTACATGGGATTTTAGTGATCTTGCCCTGGGGGTGAACACCCACGGCCCGTTGAAGGCAAAGTGGGTGTTCTGGTTGGTCACGCCACATGCATTCGCCGCGGGCGCTGCTACGCCGCCGGATGCACAGGTGAACGTTCCGGAGGCTCCGGCCAGGCTTCCGGGCGTCTCGTAGGTCCAGCGCAAGGGGTAACGCTTGTCGTCCCGTTTGGTGCGAGGGAGCGTGATGGTGGGATTGATCGTTGGATCGGGATATCCGCTGCTGTCGCATCCACTCTGGCAGTGGGTCGGCCAATTTGCAGACTGACCGGACTGAACACGTCGATACGCCGCTATCCCTGCGTCAATCTCTGTCTGCGTGTAGGCCCCTCGGTCGACCACTGCGAACGTCTTCTCAGGCGCGCCCGACTGCGGGAACGCAGAGGCGACAACGCCGGATACATTCGTATGAGTAGAGGTATCAGCAGAGATTCCGAGTGACCTGACTACTGCGTTCGTGCTATCGACGACCTCTGTGGTAGTGGCAGTGCCGCCCGGGTCGTAAAGCGGGACAACAGTCAGAGCGCCTGTATTGGGGATACCGTCACCGGCAGTTCCGTCGTTATAGATGCTCTGCCTGAATAAAACCTGCCCGGGAGCCTCGACATCAGAGTACACATCAAGCCTGTCGATGGTCGCGAAGTCCCGAGACGTGATGGATGTTCTGTACCATTTGCCCGATGCTCCGGGAGTCGTCACGCGCGGGGCTGAGAATGCAGGATTCGTGACCAATGCGCGGGCTTGGTAGCGGGGCGTGACTGCTACTGCGGCGGTTCCGGCTTGGGCGGCTGGATGCCCCTTGAGTCCGGCGAGCACCCGCCGTGCATTGTTCTGCCGAAGCTGATTTGCCGTGCCCTCGGCTTCCTGCTCAGCTACCTGTAGCGCATCTTTAGCCTCTTGCTCATTCTGCTCAGCCTCTTCTGCGCGTTTATTGCCCTCAGCCGCACCTTCCTGCCTGCCCTCCTGCCGGGCATTCTGCACTCTTACAGCGACTTCGCTTTCTGTCGGCCGCTTCTTTAGATTCTCTACCTCCTGCTCTAGCCCTGCGACCTGTTCTTCAAGTTCCTTCTCTCGAGTATCAGATCCGCCGCCGCATCCTGCGATCAAGACCGCCGCGAGAGCCACCAAGCCAATGTGAACATGCTTCATTTAGTTTGTCTCCCCGGGATGCGTCATGGGTATGCGAAGGGGTCGATTTGCTTCAAAGAGAGCGGCCTCCATGCGAAGGCCGCTCTGAACTTTGAGCTATTGTCTTGGGCTTTTGGCTTACTGCTTGGTCGCGCCGAACGTTCCGACGACAGATGTGACTGCGTCTTTGTCGGTCAACTGTCCGGCCCCATCGGGATCGCCAGTATTGGCCCAGAATCGCCCGGCGACGCCGCTCGGGTGGACAGTATCGCCATCCGCATCGACGCTCGGCCCGAAGAACTGGCCATTCCACATTCCATGCCACGGCACACCGTCTGCCGAACCCGTAGCACTCATACCCGCAGGAGGAGTAAAGGCGCCAGTCGTTGTGGTTCCAAAGTCGGCTGCTCCTAGCAAGACGACCCAATCGTTCTCGCCGCCCTTATTCGGATCATTGGGAGTCGCTATGGTATCGGTCCCCAGATACCGGCCATTGGTGCCTCGGAAATTGTCGATGCGACCCGAGATCATGTAGTCCTCGGCGTCGTCTGCACCGTTTGTTGCTTTGTCGAAGTCCGCCGTCAGCGTTGCGTCGGCGGTGAACAAGCCAGAGTGCTCGGTATGCGCCCCATCGGAGTGCACAGTCCTATCAGCGTAAACGCCAGTCGCTCCGCCTTTGTAGGTAGCACTGCCGCGCAAGCCGACGCTATTTGTGGCATCAAGGGCATCTGCGGCGGGTTCGTAGGTATCCATGCCGTTGAAGACAATGCCGAACCTGTGATCACCTGCCTTACCATCAGGTGTAGTCAACCAGGCACCGTAGGCGATCCAGTCCTGATCCGGAACTGTGATCATGGCGCCGGGATCCGGGGTGAATGACCAAGTCCCGGTAGAATTAACTACATCCTTGGCGGGGTTGGTGTCATTGACTACGACCTTATCGCCACTCCTCGCCAGTGCGCAGGTTTCGTTACTGCGACCACCATCAATGCACCGGAATTGGCCTGAAGCACCGAAGTACGTGCCCGTGAATGTCTCGTCAACATCGATACGGAGATCTTGACTCTGAGCCGGAACTAGAGAATCTGCGTGAAACTCCATATTTGCCCACTGCACGCTCGTCGCTGGCGCACCGCTGTGGTTAATACGCACCGATGTCGCCAGCGTAGTTACACCAGGAGCCATTCCATCAGCCTGAATAGTCAATGCAAACATCATCTGTGCGGAGCTGTTCACGTACTTATCGGCTAGTTTGCGATCGAAGGGGTACTGTGTACCTCCTTCCAAATTCGTGACTACGATAGCGCCAGTCTCAAAGCCACCGTCGCCGTCACCAGCCGTATCACCCCAATCCCGGAACAGCGTCACCATTTCCCATCCATCGGGGGCAGGTGCCATGTCGGGACTCGCACGAATTTCATCTACGCCTCCGGTAATTGTGGTACCCCCCACAAGCCCTGGGGTCGCACCGGGGATAGCGGCACTGCCAGTCGCATCTGCCCCATTCATTTGGAGGCTGCTTCGCAGTCCGGCGTCAGTCTCCGCGTCCTCAGGGAGAACACCAGGGCCACCGATGCCCATTCCGATGATTTCAGTATTCATCCAATCGGGTATGGCGCGAGGGGGGCTGCCATTCGGATCGTCGTTCAGCCGTTTACGAATGGATGCTGTATTCCCATCATTCAGATCTTCAAACGTGTCAACGACATCCTTCGCGAGTCCTGCGGCTGTGCCGCTCACCGCTCCGGCCGTCGTGCTATGCGCCATCGCGACGATCGTCCCAGCGCTGTTCTCGACGGTGATCGAGCAAGGGTCATCACCGCTTGCACAGGTGAACGTGACTGCCGCCCGACTCTCGCCGCTCTCGAGCGCGACTGAATCCCCGGTGTCCGGCAGTACGGCCAACAGCGCAGCCATCTGCGCTTTCGACAAACTGATTTTCTCCGAGACATCCACCTTCGGACTTGCCGGCGGACTTGCCGGCGGTGGTTGCGTACCCGCTCCATCATCGTTATCGCTCGACCCGCCGCAGCCGGCGAGGCCGAGGCTGGCCGCGATGGCCAGGCTCGCCCATAGACTTGTACGTGCATTCATTCTCTTGCGCTCCGTAAGTGCTGAAGACGCACTGCCTCGATGAGGCTGCGACCGCTTCTGTGGGGGGGGCCGGCGGCGGGCTGGCTCGAACAGCCGCCTTCCCGTACTGCCGCCCTGGTCCCCGCGCCGCTGTGAGTCGGTGCCGGCCCTATCGCATGGGCCCGTGGCCTCTCTCCCAAGCGGTTGAAGCGGTGGGGTCGTGCAAGCCCCCGGTGCGCGCGGGTGGGGGTCTCTTCAAGCCGTGGCGTGACGCCTCCACGGCCCGGTGTTCAGGCAGTCCCCGGCGACGAATCGAGTCAGGTACTGTGGGTGTGATTGAGGGAAAACGTGTCCCCAGGGGCATGGAGGTGCCTGTTCGGGGCGATGTGCTGGAGACGCATTGCGAGGGAGAACAGAGGATTGGAGGCCAGCAAACAGTAATGAGAACACGTCTCATCCGACAACAATCAAGCCACCAGATGTGTATCCCCGCGTGTCCCCCGTGTTACCCAACGTTGAATATCGCACCCCAAGCACTCCCGAACACCATCCCCGCCGGGGGCGAATTCAGAGGATGAACGAGACCATTCCCGAATTTCGAGCGAACGCTTCACCGCGACCGCCGGTCACGGCCCCAGAGGCTCTTCGCGCCCCACCCGACACTTCACCAACGCATTGGAAACACAGACAAAAGAACACACGCTCCCGAACGAACATCCCCACCGGACGGCACCCAATCCCCCCGGCGAAAATGTCGTACACAAGACAATCACGTCGCTGAAGGGTATTTGCCAACACAGCCGACGCAGTATGCTTCCTCCCGCTCGTGGGTGGGTCTCCCCCTGCCTCGGGTCGAGTCGGAATCAATCACACCCACAGTACCTGACTCCCACACCGCTCTCCGCCGCACCCCGCACTACCCTTTTTCAAGCATCCTCAATCACTTACGTGCCGTTCCGTCGGAGACTCGGCCCCGTCCCGGGGACACGGGGACGCGGTAAATTCGGCAATTCCTGGGATCACGGACGGGGGAGACGGGAAACTCGACCGGTCTTGGGGACACGGACGGGGGACCGGGGACACGAGGCGGTTTCTCACCACGCTCTCTGCACCCGCAGGATCGGCCGGCGCATCGTGCCAGGCCAGGGTCGTCACAGCCCCCCGTGAAGCACAGGCAGGGCATGATGCGCTGAGGCCATCGCCAGTCCGCACCATGCGGATGCACGATCACAATGAACGCAGCGCCAAACGCTCGTCTCCTTCACGTACACCCTGACCCACGTTTCTCACTGATTGCCCAATCGTCACCCGTACGTTCCTGGCGGCCGGGACGGTCTCGGAAGGGTCTGAGCGACGCCGGCGCCCCGGCGGGCGCGTGCTACGATGCGGGCTGCTTCAGAGGGTACCGCGGTCGAGATGAACAGCGCAGCGCGACGCCGTCGACACGCAGCGCTCAGATACGGCCGGTTGGTGATGTGGCTTGTGTCGGGTGCGCTGGTCGTCGCATTTGCAAGTTACTTGGTGCTTCCCCTCGGCCTGACGTGGTACATCCCGCAGCTTGCGGCCCGGCATGGCGTGCATCTCCAGATCGAGCGGGTGCGGGTCGAACCATTCCAATCCACGGTCAGGCTCTACGGGGTCGAGGTCGCGACTTCCGGCC
Source organism: Gammaproteobacteria bacterium (assembly GCA_965221725.1). GTDB lineage: Bacteria > Pseudomonadota > Gammaproteobacteria > HK1 > HK1 > HK1. The sequence goes on along the minus strand of OZ244909.1, from coordinate 2,738,783 downwards.
AATCACCAACCCGATGGTCCAGCGTCGCGGTGCGGGTGGATCTTGCCGCGCTCGTATCCGGCCGCCTTGTGCTCGATGACTTCCGCCTGAGCGAGGCGGAGCTGTCGGTCGGTAAGCCGATCGCAGGCATGGATGGAGTGCTGCCCGGCGAGGTGAGCATCGGCGAGTTGGTTATCGACGATGTCGAGCTTGGGGCCATCTCCGAGGCGGCCGGGCACCCGGTCACGATCGACCGGCTGCGAGTCGCTTCGCTGGACCGGGCGCTGCGGCCCGAGGGGACGGAAGTCGAGGCGAGCCTGTCCGTCGGGGCGGGGCGCGCCGGACTCCAGGGTCGGATCAGCCTCGACGGAGCGGCCTGGATTCTCACCGGCGAGGTCAGTGCGGACGAAGTCCCCTTCGAAGGGCTCCCGGCTCTCCTCGGCGCGAGTGGATCATGGCGCGGAAGACTCGGCGGGGCGGGGCCGGTGCGGGTGGTCTACTCGCCGGCCAGCGGCGCGTCCAGCACCACCACCCGGGGGCGGTGGGCAGTCGATGGCCTGGAGCTCGGACTGGGGTTCAGCCCGGGACTCGGCCCGGAAATCAGCCCGGGACTCGGGCCAGGAATCGGCCCGGGAATCGGCGCAAAGCCCGAACCAGGGACAGGGACAGGGGCAGGGCCCGAGCCAGGGTCAGGGCCCGCGCGGGCCGACCTCTCGGTGGCGCGGGCGGACTGGAACGGAACCGCGTTCCTCTCGGTCTCCGAGAATACGCTGGAAGGGCTCAGCGTGGACGGGGAGCTCGGGCTGCGCGAACCTCGCATCAGGATCGACGAGAGGTTCGACCTGGAGGCGACGGAGCTGATGCTGCATATCGACGCATCGCGCACCCCGGAGACCCGAGTGACTGTGGACGGCCGCATCCCCGAGCTCCGCGCCAACGGCACGGGGGACGCATTCGCAGCGGTCGGCGTCGAGGCCGCGAATCTGGCCTCGCGGATCGTGCTGACGTTGGACGATGTCGTCGAGGCGGATGTCGAGGAGCTCACCATCAGCGCGCTCGATGTGCGACTCCCCGCCGGCCGCTCGATCGATGCGCAGCAAATCACGCTCCGGCACGCGGTCTTCGCGGGGGATACGGAGGTCATGTCCGCGGCGGCCGGGACGGCCGAGCGCATCGGCTGGCGCGGGTTCGCCGGCCCGCAGAGCACCGGGACGGCGGCTCGCATGGCGGTGGAGCAGGTCGAGCGCCTGGAGGGCGGCGCCCTGCGGGCCTCCCTCGCTTCGGCGGAGGCGGTCGGGGGCAGGAATGGCGACTCCGACCTGCGATTGCACGATGTCGCGCTCGAATCCGCCGTGTTCGCGCCGGCCGGCACGCTCTCCGTCGGTGCCGCCCGAATTTCGGATGCGCGGCTTGCCGACGCTGCGAGCACGCTGATCCTGGAAGGGCTCGGTCTGGACGGAGTGACGCGGAACATCGCCGGTACGGTGAACGTCGAGTCCGCGCGGGCCGGAATCGTCGACCACACCCGCACCGGAACGTGGACAATGGTCGGCAGGGGGCTCGATCTCGCCGGCGGCACCATAGCCGATGATGCCTGGGAAGCACGGTCCGTTCGGGTCGGGACCGTCGATATCGGCACCGCCGAGGCCGGCTGGGCAGTGCGCGGGCTTGCGCTGGCGGACGCCGCCGGCGGCGATGGGCGAGTGAGTGCTCGCTCCGCGGAGTCGGAGGCGCTCGAACTCGGCTTCGGTGGTCGCCGCATCGCGATGGAGGGTCTTTCGGTGGATGCGCCGTCGTGGCACGAGGGCGCGATGGGTGCGCAGGCGATCGAAGCCGCCTCCACCACCCTCGACACCCGGCGTCGGCACCGCTGGCACTCCGACGGGTGGCGTCTGACCGGCGTCGAGAGGGCGGCATCCGGACGGGTCGGAGCGGACGCGGCATCGCTGGAGACGCTGGTGCTGAACGTCACCGACGACTCGACGATCGGGGCGCGCGGCGTCGAGCTCGGCGCGCTGTCCTTCGACGGTGAATCCGTGATGCGGGCCACCAACGCCGGGGCGCAGAGGGCCTATCGCCGCGCGCACGACGGCGCCGGCATCGATGTTGCCGGCGTCAGCGCCGAGTCCGTCGAGTGGAACGGCGAAGCGCTGGTCGCAGAGCGAGGCATGGCACCACTGATGAGCCTGGCGGCGTCTGCCCTCCGGGTCTCGTTCGACGGGGTGGCCTTCACCTCGGCCCGGATGGGTACCGACGGTGCGCACGAATTCGTGACCCTGAAGTCCGAGTCCGCTCGGGGCGGGGCGGAGCCGGCGACCGAGTGGTCCACGGGGGCGCTGGCGCTGGGCGGCTACCGCGCGCCGGCTTCGGGCACAACGACGGTCGAATTCGTGGAGGCGGCGAACCTCGACCTGATGGGCAGCGCGCACGAAGCACGGGTGCACGCCGATCGCGCGAGCGCCCGGGGAGTGCGGGTCGAGCCTTCGGGCACAGCGACATTCGCGGACGCCGGCCTGAACGGGATCACCGTTCGTGACTCGCAAGGCCACAGTGGGACCTCGGTCCGCGCGTTGCAAGCGAGCCCGTTGACGATTCGCGATTCCGCCTCGGGCATCGGCCCGGGCATCGGCTTGGAAGTCGGGACCCTGCGCCTCTCCGGCATCGAGAGTGCCATCGCGGTGAGCGAGACCGGCGACTGGGAACTCCCGGCGCTGCCGATCGGTGCCCGCGATGGCGATGGCCTCTTTGCGGTGCGGGTGCGGGAAGCGAGCGCCACGGATTCCGGCTTCATCGTTCATCTCACCGACCGGACCACGGAGCCGGTCTTCGCGCAGAGGCTCGTCATCAACCACGCCGCCTTGCGCGGGCTCGACCCCACTGCCGTGGGTGGTGCCGTGGGTGGTGCCGTCGGCGGGCCGGCCCGTTTCTCCGTCGAAGCGACCGCCGGCATCTTCAACTCACTGCGCGCCGACGGGGCGCTGGTTCCGACATTGACCGGGACCGATCTCGACCTGATGGCGACGGTCCGCGGCCTGTCGCTGCCCGCGCTCTCCCCGTACACGCGCCTGCACCTCGGCCCGTCCGTCACCCGCGGACGCGCGGACGTGACGGTCGACGCGACGGTGCGGACCTCCGACCTGGAGGCGATCGCGAATGTCACCCTGCGCGATGTCGCACTCGGGGACTCCCGGGCGCCCGCGAACCTCTCCGCGCCCAGAGGAGTGGAAGGAGGAGCAGAAGACACGGCCGCGCTTGCAGCGGCCCTGGAAGCGCTCACCGACGAAGGGAGCAGCATCACGCTCGAAGTTCCCCTGCGTGGCCGCCTTGATGCCCCCGGCTTCGACCTCGACGGGCTCATCGCGCGGGCGGTGGCAGAGGCGATCCTGGCCGCGATGCAAGCACAACCGCTCCCGCCAGGCCGGAGCATCTTCCCGACATTGCCCGCAATGGACGTTGTGCGGCTCGAAATCCCGCCGGAATCGCCACCGCGTGACGGTCTCTCGGAGCGCCAGCGGGAATGGCTGATGGAGACGCCGCCACCCGGGCCAGTCAGGCCAATCAGGCCATCCGGGCCATCCGGGCCATCCGGGCCACCCGGGGACGAGTGATGGACGTTACCGACATTCTGGAGCCTTTGAACGACGCGCAGCGCGAGGCGGTCACCGCGCCGGCGGGACACATGCTGGTGCTCGCCGGCGCCGGCAGCGGCAAGACGCGGGTGCTCGTGCACCGCATCGCGTGGCTGCTCGCGACCGGCGAGGCGACGCCGTTCGGGATCCTGGCGGTGACGTTCACCAACAAGGCGGCGTCGGAGATGCGCAACCGCATCGAGTCGATGCTCGGCCGGCCGGTGGGCGGCATGTGGGTGGGGACGTTTCACGGGCTCGCCCATCGGCTGCTGCGCGCCCACTGGCGCGATGCGGGCCTGCGCGAAGACTTCCAGATCCTCGACGGCGAGGATCAGCTCCGCTGCATCCGCCGCGTGATGCGCGATCTCGACCTCGACGAGCAACGCTGGCCACCGAGGCAGGCGCAGGGGTTCATCAACGCGCGCAAGGACGAGGGGCTGCGGGCCGAGCACCTGGAGCGGCCCGCCGACCTGTGGATGGAGCGCATGGTGCGCATCTACGCGACGTACCAGGAGACGTGCGAGCGCACCGGGGTCGTCGATTTCGCCGAGTTGCTGCTGCGGTGTCACGAACTGTTGCGCGACCGCGACGATGTGCTCGCCCACTACCGGGCGCGCTTCGGCCAGGTGCTCGTCGACGAATTCCAGGACACCAACACCATCCAGTACGCATGGCTGAGGCTGCTCGCGGGAGGCGAAGGCCACCTGTACTGCGTGGGCGACGACGATCAGTCGGTGTACGGCTGGCGGGGGGCCCGCATCGAGAACATCCTGCAGTTCTCCCGGGATTTCGCGCACGTGAAGACGGTGCGTCTGGAACGGAACTACCGGTCGAGCGGCAACATCCTCGCCGCCGCGAACGCGCTCATCGCCAACAACCAGGGGCGGATGGGCAAGGATCTCTGGACCGCGGACAGCGACGGGGAGCCCATCGACGTCTACGCAGGATTCAACGACATCGACGAGGCGCGCTTCATCGTGGCGCGCATCCGGCAGTGGGTGGAAGTCGGCGGCCGCCGTGACGACATCGCCATCCTGTACCGGGTCAGCGCCCAGTCGCGGGTGCTGGAGGAAGCCCTCCTCGCGCAAGGGGTCGCCTACCGCGTCTTCGGCGGCCTGCGCTTCTACGAACGCGCCGAGATCAAGAACGCCCTCGCCTACTGCCGCCTCATCGCCAACCGAGACGACGACGCCGCGTTCGAGCGGGTCGTCAACCTGCCGCCGCGCGGGATCGGCGCCCGCACCGTGGACCTCCTGCGTACCGGCGCGAGGGAGCGAGGCGAATCACTGTGGGCGGCGACGCGCCGGATGATCGCGGACGGCGCCGCAAGCCCCCGTGCGGCGGGGGCGCTCGGGGGTTTCCTCGACCTGATCGACGAACTCGCAAGCGGTCCGGAGGCCGTCGCGCTGCACGAGCTGGTCGAATCGACCATCGAGGGCAGCGGATTGCTCGACTACTACCGGCGGGAGAAGGTCGATCGCGCCCAGACGCGGATCGAGAACCTTCAGGAGCTCGTCGTCGCCGCGGGACAGTTCGATTTCGGCGGCGAAGACCGACGCCCGCGAGACCCCGACCCCGTCGCCGACACCGCCGGCGAGGGAGACACAGAGCAGTTGGAAGGCACCGATCGGGACACCCCGACCCCTCTCACCGCATTCCTCTCCCACGCGGCCCTGGAAGCGGGCGAGGAGCAGGCCGCGGAGGGCGAGGATCTGGTAAGCCTGATGACCCTGCACGCCGCGAAGGGGCTGGAGTTTCCCTGCGTGTTCATCAGCGGGATGGAGGAGGGGCTCTTTCCGCACAGCCGCAGCAGCGAAGACTCCGCGAAGCTCGAGGAGGAGCGGCGCCTGTGCTACGTGGGAATGACACGCGCGGAACGCAAGCTCTGCCTGTCATACGCCGAGTCCCGGCGTCTGTACGGGGGTTCGGACCGGTATTCGACCCCGTCGCGCTTCCTGCGGGAGCTACCCCCCGACCGGGTGGCGGAGGTACGCCTGCGGGGGACGGTATCGCGGCCCGGCTTGCGGGCCCCGCCCCGACGGCGCCCGGGCTCGGAACCGACCGGGAGCGAAACCAGGAACGGGCTTCGCCTCGGGCAGCGCGTCCAGCACCCGAAATTCGGCGAGGGCGTGGTGCTGACCTACGAAGGACAGGGCGTCCACACCCGCGTGCAGGTCAACTTCGAGCGCGCGGGCAGCAAGTGGCTCGTCGTGGCCTACGCGAACCTCGTTCCGGTCTGAGCCCGGTGGGCACCGCACGCGCCCGCCGGCGCGACAGCAATTCCCGCCGGGCTGGGGCGCGCGCTCGAAATCACCCCGAACGGAGGCTCTGGAGGCCGAAATCCGGTCGTGTCCCACTTTGAAATTCTGACCGCTGTCTCCGGCCTGTATGCACGGGCTTTCCCGAGGTCTCGGGAGTCAGGCTGGGGCGCTACCCGAAATTCTGCCGGTACGGCACCGGTTGACGGTTTATCGGGCCGCCCACGGGAATCTCTACCGGCCAGGGACGGCTATCCGCCGGCGGGATATGGCTCCACTCACCAGCCGGGGACGGCTATCCGCCGGCCGATACACCCGCCTGGTCGAGCATGAAGCCGATGGCGTTGCGGAGATCGTCTTCCGTCAGATGGGCAAAACCGCCCTTCGGGGGCATCGCCCCTTTCCCGTTGATGGAAGACTGGAGGAGTCCGGCCATGCCCTGCGCAAGCCGCGGCTCCCAGGCGGCCGGATCGTCGAGCTTCGGCGCCTCGGCCACGCCGGTCGCGTGGCACGCGAAGCAAGCGGTCTGGTAGACCTGTTCGCCCGCGGCGAGATCGAGGGCGTCACCAGCGGCCGCGACCATCTGCGCCCCGGCACCCGACGCGGAGGCATCCGCAGCCGCCGCCGTCTCGGTTGTCGTTTCCTCGGTCTGTGCCGGGGGTGCGGCGGGAGTTGCGGCGACCATGGCGACCGCCTCTGCCTGCGTCTGCCCGGCGGGATCGCCAATGCGTGACCGACCGACCGGAGCGATGCGCGCGAGCACGGCGTCCGCGTCGTCGTGCATCTCCGCATACGCCTGCCCGGCGATCGAGTTCGCGGCGAAGTACATGCCGAATCCGAACACGGTGAGGAGAATCAGCACTACGCCGAACTGGCGCCAGAAAACATCGTCAGCCTTGCTCACTTGAGCCTCCGGGGTCACTGTGCGGCAAACGCGAGTATGGTTGCAGAAGGCCGCAGTCCGGGACAAGTGCGGATCGCGGGGCGTGCGGGCGACGAACCGCAGCGGACGGAGTTCCGCTTGCCCGCCGGCGGCTCGATCGACTAGGGTTTAGTGGTCGAGGCAGAACGATTGGTCGGCCCGGGCCCGGAGCCCGGAAAGGACCGCCCGCAAGTTCCCGCGCATGAGTCTGTCCCGACAAAGCAGCCCCTCCCGCTTGCCCCGCCGTGAAAGCCGGTGTGGCGCGGGCCGGAGCGCATCATCCCGGCGCCCGTAGCTCAGTTGGATAGAGTGTTGGCCTCCGAAGCCAAAGGTCACAGGTTCGAATCCTGTCGGGCGCGCCATCTTTCCCGCGGCGTTTCCCGTTCCCGGAGAGGGATCGGTCGAGTACGGCGGGTGGTGACGGAAGAACGTCGCCGCCCATAGCCGCATTCCATTCAACAAGATCATGACCTGCCCGCGCGCGGGATGGAGAGTCCGAACCTCCCGATTCGAGGGCGGGCAGTTCGAATCGGAAAGCCCTGACTAAGAGAGCGGTTCGGACGGACGCCCGGACTGCCTGTGAGGCGGAGGGCGGTTCGGGCTGGCACCCGAACCGCTTGCGAGGCGCCGGTGGTTCAGACCGGCGCCAGAATCGCTTGTGAAGCGTGGGCCGATGCAATCAGGCCGCCTTCGGCAATGTCTCGTTGACGACCTTGAAGCTGTCGACGACGATGTCCTTGAGTTCGGTGCCGGTCTCGCGCTGAATCTCCGCGAACTTGCCGGTGGCGGCCACGAACTTCTCGCTGAACGTCTTCCACGCATCCATCTGCACCGCCAGAATCTCTTCCGGCTTCTTCGCGACGGCGAGAGGCCGCGTGGAGTCGACGGCTGCCTCGAACAGCCCGATCTGCTCTTCGATGGTGCGCTCGATGCCCTTCGCGACGATTCGATTGGCACGCACCGACTGGTCCAGCATCGTGGTGTAGAACTCGATCGGCTGCTTGTATGCCTGCGCGGTTTTCTTCGTGCTCATGGTTTCCATCTCCTGTGGTCCTGTGGCTTGGGTGTGCTCTCTTGTTGCGGCGCAACAATGGTGCGACGCAACATAGAGGCGGCCAACGCGAATGTCAAGGGTCCGGGTACCCACCGTGGTACCCACCGCATCCCCTCCCGGGCGCGGTATTGCGCGGCATCGCGCGGGGCTGGCACTCTCCCGGTGGCTCCGGCGTCGGCGTGCTCCCGGCCGGGCGCCCCTCTTCGCATCATCGGATCGAGTCGCGGACATGACCCCGAATTCGTACCCGGTCGAGCTGAGTGCACCCGACATCACGCCGTATCGTCGGGGCAATACCGGCATCGATTTCGTGACGACGCTCGACAGCGGAGCCCCCGGACCGCACGTGATGCTGAGCGCGCTGGTGCATGGCAACGAGCTGTGCGGCGCGCATGCGCTCGACTACCTCATGCGCGAGGAAGTCCGGCCCAAGCGGGGGAGGCTCACCCTGGGCTTCATGAACGTCGCCGCATACGCCCGGTTCGACCCCGCAACCCCCGCCGCTTCCCGCTACGTCGACGAGGACTTCAATCGAGTCTGGTCCGCCGAGGTGCTCGACGGACCGCGCGACAGCGTCGAGCTTCACCGGGCGCGGGAGATCCGCCGCCTGATGGACACGGTGGACCTGCTGCTCGACATCCATTCCATGCACCACACGAACCCGCCGCTGATGCTCGCGGGTCCTCTGGACAAGGGCCGGCGACTCGCCCTCGATGTCGGAGCACCGGCCCTTGTGGTATGCGATGCGGGGCACACTGCCGGCACCCGAATGCGCGACTACGCGCAGTTCGGCGACCCGGAAAGCACCCGCAACGCCCTGCTCGTCGAGTGCGGGCAACACTGGACACGCGGGACGGAGCGGGTCGCCATCGAGGTTGCGCTGAGGTTCCTTGCATGCACCGGGGTCGTGGCGCCGGATTGGGTAATGGAGAGGTTGTCGCCGGCGGCACCGAGGGTGCAGCGAATCATCGAGGTCAGCGAGTCGGTAACCATCGAGAGCGACCATTTCCGGTTCGTGGAGGACTACGAGGGCATGGAAGTCATCCCCGACGAGGGCACCGTCATCGGCTGGGACGGGGAGCGCGCAATCTGCACTCCGCATCCGGAGTGCGTCCTCATCATGCCGTCGCGACGGCTGCGCCGCGGGGAGTCGGCGGTGCGGCTCGGCCGCTACGTCGGCTGAACCCGCAGGCCGGAACCCGAACAAGCCCCGAGCGGCTGCCAAGACCATTCCGCACCGTGGGTCCGACGGAGGACATGGAGCGGACGGGCGATCGGACGGTTCGGATTACGCGGCGCTCATCGACCTGCGCGGTGTCGACACATTCGGAATACGCAGGGATTCCCGGCGCCGCCGCATCGAGATAACCCCGAGCGGCATGAGGGGGCACTTGTCGCGCCCGCGCCGCCGGGCGAAGATTGCTCCGCCGTCTGCCGTGAAGTGGTATCCGACTGGAAATCAGTCACCGCGCCGGCACGATCCGGTCACGGGCGCAGAGCCATTTCTTCGAAAATCCCTTATTCCGCAAACATATCCGCAAACATAATCCGAGGACGAACGACGATGACGATCCAGGTTGGAGACAAGGTTCCGAGCGTGAATCTCGCCCACATGACGGTGGACGGACCCGGCGGGGTCACGAGCGATGAGCTGTTCGCAGGCAAGAAGGTCGTGGTGTTCGCAGTCCCCGGAGCATTCACGCCGACATGTTCGGCCGCCCACCTGCCCGGCTTCGTCGCCAACGCCGACCGAATCAAGGCAGCGGGTGTCGACGACATCGTGTGCATCTCGGTCAACGATGCCTTCGTGATGGATGCGTGGGGCAAGGCGCAGAACGCTGACGCCATCCACATGGTCGCCGACGGCAACGCAGAGTTCGCCAGGGCGGCGGGTCTCGATTTCGACCTCGTCGGCCACGGTATCGGCGTGCGCTCCCGCCGCTACGCGATGGTGGTCGAGGACGGCGTGGTCACCCACCTTCTCCTCGACGAGGGTCTCCCGCTCGAAAAATCCGGCGCGGAGTCGGTGCTCGACCTGCTCTGACAAACCTCGGTCCGAGCCCGAAAATTCCACCCCTTCCCGGCTGCGGACGCGGGATCCGACTGTTTTCGCCGCGCCCCCGCCTCGCGAATCGGTGAAATTTCCGGGCCAGCCGGACGCGGCCGCGTCCGGGCTGCCGCGGGGGAGCCCGGCCCGTACGACCTCGAAATTAAGTGGGCCGGGAACGTCAGGGGACGGCGGGGCCAAAGCCGCGGTCAGGACTTCGACAGCTCCGCGCTCAGCTCCGGTACCGCTTCGAACAGGTCCGCCACCAGGCCGTAGTCCGCGACCTGGAAGATCGGGGCCTCCTCGTCCTTGTTGATGGCGACGATGACCTTGCTCTCCTTCATCCCGGCGAGATGCTGGATTGCACCCGAGATCCCCACCGCAATGTAGAGGTCGGGGGCCACCACCTTGCCGGTCTGACCGACCTGGTAGTCGTTGGGCACGAATCCGGCGTCCACCGCGGCGCGGGAAGCGCCGACTGCGGCCCCGAGCTTGTCGGCGACATCCTCCAGCAGCGCGAAGTTCTCCCCGTTCTGCATCCCCCGCCCGCCCGAGATCACGATGCGGGCGGAGGTGAGTTCGGGGCGTTCGGACTGCGTGAGGTCCTGGCCGACGAAGGTGGACAGACCACTGTCGCCCGCGGCTTCGACGCTCTCCACCACGGCGGTGCCGCCTTCCTCCGCGGCGGGTTCGAACGAAGTCGCGCGGACCGAAAGCAGCTTGATCGCATCGCTCGACTGCACGGTGGCAATGGCGTTGCCGGCGTAGATGGGACGCACGAAGGTGTCGGCCGACTCGATGCCGCTGATGTCCGAGATCGGCGATACATCGAGCAACGCAGCGGCTCGCGGGAGCACGTTCTTGCCGGCCTTGGTGGCGGCGACAAGTACGTGGGTGTACTCGCCCGCGATGCGCGCGAGCAGGGCGGCCAGATTCTCCACGAGCTGGTTGGCGTAGGCCGCGTCGTCCGCCACGCGCACCTTGCCGACGCCGGCGACCTTCGTCGCCGCGTCCGCTGCCCCGGCACAACCGGCGCCGGCGACCAGCACATGAATGTCGTCATCCAGCTCGCGGGCGGCGGCAACGGTGTTCAGGGTGGCCGCGGCGAGCGTGGCGCTGTCGTGTTCCGCGATAACCAGGACACTCATCTCTAGATCACCTTCGCTTCGTTCTTCAGCACATTGACCAGATCGGCTACTGTCTCGACCCGCACGCCGGCATCCCGCGTCGGCGGCTCGGTGACCCGGAGCGTCTTCACCCGCGGGGTGACGTCGACACCGAGTTCCTCCGGACTCAGCGTGTCGATCGGCTTCTTCTTCGCTTTCATGATGTTGGGCAGGGAGGCAAATCGTGGCTCGTTGAGCCGCAGATCGGTGGTCACCACCGCGGGCATCCTGAGCCGGACGGTCTCCAGACCGCCATCGATCTCGCGGGTGAGGTCCATCTCCCCGTCGCCGATTTCAATCCGGTATGCGAAGGTTCCCTGCGGCCAGCCCAGCAGGGCGGCGAGCATCTGGCCGGTCTGGGTGTTGTCGCCATCGATCGACTGCTTGCCGGTGATGACCAGCCCGGGCTGCTCGCGCTCGACGATCGCCTTCATCAGCTTTGCGATGGCGAGCGGCTCGAGCGGCGCGTCGGTCAGGACGAGGATGCCGCGGTCGGCACCCATGGCGAGGGCGGTGCGGATCGTCTCCTGGCACGGCTGCGCCCCGAGCGAGACCGCGACAACCTCTTCGGCCTTTCCCGCCTCCCGCAGTCGCAGCGCTTCCTCGACCGCAATCTCGTCGAACGGGTTCATCGACATCTTCACATTCGCGAGTTCGACGCCGCTCTGATCCGCCTTGACCCGAACCTTAACGTTGTAGTCGATCACCCGCTTGACAGCGACCAGCACCTTCATCGTCCACACCCCTTGCGCGGCAGAATTCAGCCTCCCCGGAAAGGCGCGCAAGCTTAATGGCCACCTTTGCGGCACGCAATGCATACGCCGGCTGTCAACGCAAAGTAGAAATGTCTCCCTTCTGCAAAGCTGGAGATGTCCGCTTTGGCCATCCTCGGATTCCGCCGTTCGGGCGCCTGGACGCAGGGAGCACGGCCCAGGCGCCGCAACGGCGCGACCTCGGCCTCAGCCGGCTCCGCCTTGCTCCCCCGCGAAGACGCGACGAAAATGCCCGGTGTCGCCGGGAGGTCGCGGATCCGGTCGGGAGGAGCGGACGTGGAACGCGAGTCGATGGAGTTCGATGTGGTCATCGTCGGGGCGGGGCCCTCGGGGCTTGCGACCGCGATCAGGCTCCGCCAGCTCTGCGAGGAGCACGGCACGGACCTGTCGATCTGCGTCGTCGAGAAAGGCTCCGAGGTCGGCGCCCACATCCTGTCCGGCGCAGTGCTGGAACCACGCTCGCTCAATGAGCTGATCCCGGACTGGAAAGACCGGGGCGCCCCCCTGCACACCCCCGTGCGCGAGGATCGGTTCTTCCTGCTGACCCGGGGCGGGGCGGTGCGGCTCCCGACCCCGCCGCAGATGCACAACCAGGGCAACTGGATCATCAGCCTCGGGAACCTGTGCCGCTGGCTCGCAGAGCAGGCCGAAGCGCTCGATGTCTCGATCTTCCCGGGCTTTCCGGCCTCGGAGGTGCTCTACCGAGAGGACGGCGCGGTCAGGGGCGTCGCCACCCGGGACATGGGGGTGGGGCGCGACGGGCAGCCGAAGCCGGGCTTCGAGCCGGGGGTCGAGCTGCACGCGCGGGTCACGGTGTTCGCCGAAGGTTGCCGCGGCCACCTGACCAAGTCGCTGTTCGAGCGCTTCGATCTCCGCGCCGGGGTCGACCCGCAGACCTACGGAATCGGCATCAAGGAGCTGTGGGAGGTCGACCCCGCGAGGCACGAGCCGGGGCTGGTCGTGCATACCCTGGGGTGGCCGCTCGACCGCTCGACCTACGGCGGCTCGTTCCTCTACCACCTGGAAGACCACCAGGTCGCGGTGGGGTTCGTGGTCGGGCTCGACTACGCCAACCCGCATCTCGCTCCGTTCGAGGAGTTCCAGCGCTTCAAGACCCACCCGAAGATCCGCCCCACCTTCGAGGGCGGGCGGAGAATCGCCTACGGCGCCCGCGCGATCAGCGAGGGCGGCCTCCAGTCCCTTCCGAAGCTGACCTTCCCGGGCGGTCTGCTCGTCGGCGATACCGCCGGATTCCTCAACGTGCCCAAGATCAAGGGCACGCATACCGCCATGAAGTCCGGCATGACCGCGGCGGAGGCGATCTTCGACGCCCTGCGCGACGAATCGTCCCCGGCGGAAGCCACCGATTACCGGTCGCGGCTCGAGGGCACCTGGCTGTGGGATGAGCTGCACCGCGTGCGCAACCTCCGGCCGTCGTTCCGCTGGGGACTGTGGAGCGGGATGCTCTACTCCGGGCTCGACACCTACCTGCTGCGGGGCAAGGCGCCGTGGACGCTGCACCACCACGCAGACCATGCCGCACTGAAGAGGGCATCCGAGTGCCCGCGCATCGAGTATCCGAAGCCCGACGGGGTGGTGAGCTTCGACCGGAACTCGTCGGTCTTCCTCTCGAACACGAACCACGAAGAAGACCAGCCGGTGCACCTCACCCTCAAGGACGACTCGGTGCCGGTTGCGATCAACCTCGCCGAATACGACGCCCCGGAGCAGCGCTACTGCCCGGCCGGCGTGTACGAGATCGTGGACCGGGAGTCGGGCACGCCGAGGCTGCAGATCAACGCGCAGAATTGCGTACACTGCAAAACCTGCGACATCAAGGACCCGACGCAGAACATCCACTGGATCGCCCCCGAGGGCGGGGGAGGGCCGAACTACCCGAACATGTAGTCTGCGCCCCCCGGCATCCGTGACCGGCGGGAGCTTCATGGTGAAATTCGTAGCGTTTCCGCCGTCATTCCTACCAAGCGGCCCGGACCGAAAACGAGTGCGTCCCCCGCGGAGGGGGCGCGGGAGCGGGCAGCCGGCCCCTTCGCATCAACGAGTGGAGAATCGAAACCCATGGCCACTTACCAGGCGCCGCTGCGGGACATGCAGTTCGTGCTGCACGAGCTTCTCGGCGCCGAGCGGGAGTTCGCGGCGCTGCCCGGATACGAGGAGACGACGCGGGATCTGATCGATCCGGTGCTCGAAGAGGCGGCGAAGCTCTGCGAGAACGTGATGTCCCCGCTCAACCGGGTCGGCGACCAGGAAGGCTGCACCTTCGAGGACGGAGCGGTACGCACCCCGACGGGGTTCCGCGACGCCTACCGCGCCTACGTCGAAGGCGGCTGGGGCGGACTGACCTGCAACCCGGAGTTCGGTGGCCAGGGGCTGCCCCATACCCTCGGGGTGTTCGTCGAAGAGATGCTGCAATCGTCGAACATGGCGCTCGCCCTCTACCCCGGGCTCACCCACGGCGCCTGCATCGCGCTCGACAAGCACGGCAGCGACGACCTGCGCCGGTGCTACCTGCCGAAGCTCGTCGACGGCACCTGGTCCGGCGTCATGTGCCTCACGGAGCCGCACTGCGGCACCGATCTCGGACTGCTGCGCACCCGCGCCGAACCAACCGGCGACGGGCGCTACCGGATCACCGGCACCAAGATCTTCATCACCGGCGGCGAGCACGACCTGAGCGAGAACATCGTCCACTTCGTCCTCGCCCGTCTTGCGGATGCGCCGCCGGGCGTGAAGGGCATCAGCATGTTCCTGGTGCCCAAGTTCCTGACCGGGGAGGACGGCGCGCGGGGCGAACGCAACACCGTCCACTGCGGCTCCATCGAGCACAAGATGGGGATCAAGGGCGCCAGCACCTGCGTGATGAACTACGAGGGTGCCATCGGCTATCTCGTCGGCGAACCGCATCGCGGAATGCGCGCCATGTTCTCGATGATGAACTACGAGCGTCTCATGGTCGGCCAGCAGGGGCTGGCGCTCGCCGAGGTCGCGTACCAGAACGCCGCCGCCTATGCCCGGGACCGGCTTCAGGGCCGCAGCCTCAAGGGGCCGGCGGCGCCGGATCTGCCCGCAGACCCGATCATCGTCCACCCGGACGTGCGGCGCATGCTGCTCACCACCCGCGCCTACAACGAGGCCGCGCGCGCGTTGCTCGGATGGGTCTCCCTTCAGGTCGACCGCTCCACCCATCATCCGGACCCGGCGGTGCGCGAACGGGCGGACGACGCCGTGGCCCTGTTCACCCCCGTCATCAAGGCGTTCTTCACCGACTGCGGCTTCGAGAGCTGCAACCTGTGTCAGCAGGTGTTCGGGGGCCACGGATACATCTCGGAGTGGGGCATGGAGCAGTTCGTGCGCGACGCCCGAATCGCGCAGATCTATGAAGGCGCGAACGGCATCCACGCGCTCGACCTCACCGGGCGGAAACTGCCGATGCACGGCGGACGGGCCATTCAGTCATACATCGAAGGGGTATCGACATTCGTGGCCGAGCGCCGGGGCCGGCCGGAGCTCGAGGAGTTCATCGAGCCGCTGGGGGCGGCGCTCGCGCGGCTGGCGCAGGCCACACAGTGGCTGAACGAAGCCGCGGCCGAGGACCCGGACGAAGTCGGCGCCGCATCGTACGACTATCTCCGGCTCCTCGGGCTCGTCGCGTTCGGGCGGATGTGGGCCGAGAGCGCGGAGATCGCGCTCGCCAACCGGGAAGGCGACAACACCGGGTTCTACCGTGCCAAGCTCGCGACCGCGCGGTTCTTCATCCGGCGTCTCCTCCCGAATACCGCCGCGCTGCTCGCAACCCTCAGCGCCGGAGCGGATTCGGTGATGGCGCTGGAGGCGGAGGCATTCTGACATGAACATTCTGATGGCAGACGCATTTCCGACCCCGCAGCTCGAACGGCTCCGCCGCGAAGGCCACCGTTGCGAGTTCGCGCCAACCCTCACCGGCGACGACCTCCCCGGAGCGCTGCCCGGATTCGAGGCGCTCGTGGTGCGCAGCACCCGGGTCGAAGCGGCGGCGCTGAAGGCGGCGGATTCGCTGAAGCTCGTGGTGCGAGCCGGCGCGGGGGTGAACACGATCGACACCGCACGGGCGCGGGCGCTCGGCATCGATGTCTGCAACGTGCCGGGCGCGAACGCGCTCGCCGTGGCCGAACTGACGCTGGGGCTGATCCTGGCGGCGGACCGCCGGATTCCCGACAACGTCGCGGACTTGCGCGCCGGTGCGTGGGACAAGAAACGCTATTCGAAAGCCCGCGGTCTGTTCGGGTGTACGCTCGGCGTCGTGGGCGCCGGGGCCATCGGGCTGGCGGTGGCGGAACGCGCGGCGGCGTTCGGAATGCGCATCCTGGTGCTTGCGAGCCCGCGACGCGGAGACGCCGCGCGGGCGCGCCTCGACGCCGTCGGCGCCACGGAAGTGCCTTCGCTCGGCGAGCTTGCCGGGCAGAGTGACTACCTCACCCTCCACGTCCCGGGTGGGGCGCAGACCCGCGGACTCGTCGATCGCGACATCCTCGCGCGGATGTCCCCCGGCGCGGTGCTGGTCAACACGTCGCGTTCGGATGTCGTCGACGAGGCGGCGCTGATCGAGGCCCTGGATGCCCGGGATCTCCGGGCCGTCGTCGATGTGTACGACGGCGAGCCGGCGAGCGGCGAAGCCCGGTTCGACTCCCCGCTCGCTCGGCACCCGAACGTGTACGGGACGCACCACATCGGCGCGTCCACCGCGCAGGCGCAAAGCGCGGTCGCGGACGGCGTGGTGAAGGTCATCGCCGCCTTCGTTGATGGCGAGATCATCAACTGCGTGAACCCCGCGCCCGAAGCCGCCTGAAGCGCCGCACACCCCGCCCCGAGCCACCCCGAGTCATACCAAACTGGAACGAAACCGATGTCGAATCGAAAACACAACTTCTGCGCCGGCCCCTGCACCCTTCCCGTCAGCGTGCTCGAAGAGATGCGCGACGAATTCCTCGACTACCAGGAGGCGGGCCTGTCGCTCATCGAAATGAGCCACCGCGCGGCGGAGTACGATGCGGTCCACCAGGAGGCGCGGCGCCTGGCGCTGGAGGTATTCCGGGCGCCGGAGGACTTCGACGTGCTGTTCATCCAGGGCGGCGCGATCCTGCAATTCGCCATGGTGGCGATGAACCTCCTGCCGCCGGACCGGCGCGCGGGCTACGTGAACACGGGTACTTGGGCGAAGGGCGCCATCGCGGACGCCCGGCCCTACGGCGAGATCTACACCGCCTGGGACGGCGCCACCGACGGGTACACCCGCACCCCCGAGGACGCCGAGATCGAGGTGCGGGACGGAACCCGCTACCTCCACATCACCTCCAACGAGACCATCGGCGGGATCCGGTTCCCGAAATTCCCGACGGTGGACGTGCCGCTCGTCGCGGACATGTCGTCGGAGCTGATGGCGCGCGCCATCCCCTGGGAGCGGTTCGACCTCGTCTACGGCGGCGTCCAGAAGAACCTCGGCCCCGCCGGCATGGCCATGGTCTTCATTCGGAAATCCGTCGCCACGCCCGCCAACGAATCCATCGCCCGCTACCTGCGCTATGACATTCATCTCGACAAGGAGTCGCTGTTCAACACCCCGCCGATGTTCACCATCGCGATGGTCGGCAAGGTGCTGAAATGGATGAAGGCGAAGGGCGGCCTCGACGTCATCGAGCACGAGGCGGCGGAGAAGGCGGCAATCCTGTACCGACGGATTGACGAAAGCGACGGTTTCTACGCCTGCCCCGTACACCCTGCCTCGCGCTCGCACATGAACGTGGTGTTCCGGTTGCCGAGCGAGGCGCTGGAAGCCCGATTCCTCGCGCAGGCCAAGTCCGCCGATCTGCTCAACCTCAAGGGCCATCGCAGCGTGGGCGGCTGTCGGGCGAGTATCTACAACGCGATGCCGCGCGCAAGCGTCGAAGCGCTCGCCGAGTTCATGCGGCGGTTCCACGCCGATCACGGCTGAGCCGGCCGGCGCGCGACGTCAGTGGCGTTCATCCATCCGTTCGAGGGCCATCTCGTCGCGCCCGAGTGGGCCGGCGCCGTGGTGGCGCCGCTCTACGATTCGCTGACCGCCGAGGAGCGGCGCCGGTACGCGGACCGGCACCCCGAGAACTACCTCAACGCGATGCGCACCGCCGACGAGTACGCATCTTCCGACGCCCCCGACCTGTCCGCGCTCCTCAAGCGCAACGCGCGGTTCGTGCGCCGGTACATCGAGGCCGGGCGGTTCGTCGCCCGGACGTCGTGCGTGTTCGTGTACCGGCTTGCCGTCGGCGGTCACGTGCAGCGCGGCGTGGTGGCGGAGATGTCGATCGGCGCGTATCTGGACGGTCGCATCAAGCGCCACGAGTTCACCCGGGTGGTACGGGAGGATGCGCTCGCCCAGTACATCGACCAGGTCCGCGCCGCCTCGGTCCCCGTGTCTCTCGGCTATCGCGCCGACCCCCGGATCGGGGCGCTGATGGACATGGCGACGCAAGATGCGCCCGCAATCTCCCTCGTCACCGAGGACGGGGTCGAGCACGACATCTGGGCTGTCGGGGGTGCGAACGCCGACGCCCTCGTCGGCGCGTTCGAGTCGGTCCCGAGCGTCTACCTGACGGACGGACATCACCGATGCGCCGCCACCGCCAGGTTCTCCACCGCCGGGGCGGACGCCCGGCTGCTCGTGGTGCTCTTCCCCGACGAGGAGCTCCGCATCCTGCCGTATCACCGGGTCGTGCGCGATCTCGGCGGGCATACCACCGAGTCGTTCCTGGCCCGCCTCGCGGAGCGCTTCGAAGTGGAGTCGCTTGCGAGCGGCGACACCGGTGCCGCGCAACCGCGGGCCCGCGGCGAGTTCACGATCCATGTCGACGGGCGGTGGCACCGGTTTCGGCGGGCTGGCAACGAAGCGCCCCCACCGGAGCCGGCGGACGCGATCGACGCCGCGATTCTCCAGGCACAGGTGATCGGGCCGCTGATCGGCATCTCCGACCCCCGCCACGACGAGCGTCTGGGCTACATAGCCGGCACCGGAGACGGCGCCGGGGCCGGGAGCGGGGCCGGCACCGAAGCCGGAGCCGGAATGGAGGGGCTCGACGCGCTGGAACGCGCATGCCGGGAGGGTTGGCGCGCCGCCTTCGCCCTCCATCCGACGAGCATGGCCGAACTGGTCGCGGTCGCCGATGCCGGACAGGTGATGCCACCGAAGTCCACATGGTTCGACCCCAAGCCCCGGGCGGGGTTCTTCATGCATGACCCGCTTCGGTTGTGCGCGGGCTGAGACCGGAGCGGCGCTTGAGAACGATGGTCGCAGTCGCGGCAGGGGGCGCGCTCGGGGCGCTGATGCGCCTGTGGGTCACGCAGGGCGTGCATACGCTGCTCGGCCGCAGCTTTCCGTTCGGCACCCTGGTCGTGAACGTTCTCGGCTCGCTGGCGATGGGGGCCGTCTACGTGGTGTTCTTCGAGCGTCACGACATCCCGCCCGAATGGCGTGCCGCGCTCATCGTCGGCTTCCTGGGCGCGTTCACCACGTTCTCGACGTTCTCCATGGACACCCTCGCGCTGATCCAGCAGGGCGAGCCCGCCAGGGCGGGGATGAACGTGGGGCTGAGCGTCGGGCTGTGTCTCGCCGGCTGCTGGCTCGGCATGGCCGCGGCCCGGCAGTTCTGAGCGGGGAAGTGCGTTGCCGGATCCTCATCTTGAGGATACAGTTCGGGCTTCCGTCGGGGCGCTCCACCCGGAGCTGAGAGATTGCGAAATCGACCCGTCGAACCTGACCCGGATCATGCCGGCGTAGGAAACGGAACCCTCCCCGGCCCTGCCCGTCACGGGTTCCGCCTCCCCGACCGGAACCGAAGGATGTGGCATGGCGAATTTTCCCGTCGCGTTGACAATTGCCGGTTCCGACAGCGGAGCCGGAGCCGGTATCCAGGCGGATCTGAAGGCCATGGCCTCGTTCGGCGTCTACGGGACCTCGGTGCTGACCGCCGTGACCGCCCAGAACACCGTCGCCGTGACTGCGGTGCAGGAAGTCGGCCCGGAGGTGGTCGAAGCGCAGATCGCCGCCGTGCTCGACGACTTCGACGTAAAGGCGGTGAAGGTCGGCATGCTCGCCTCTTCGCGCATTGTTCGCGCGGTCGCGAAGGGACTTGCGGAGTACCGGGGGGCGGTAGTTCTCGATCCGGTCATGGTCGCCAAGTCCGGGGATTCCCTGCTGCAAGATGACGCAGTGGCCGCACTGGCCGACGAGCTGGTGCCCCGGGCGACCATCCTCACCCCGAACCTGCCCGAGGCCGCGCGGTTGCTCGGACGCGAGCCCACCGACGCCATCCCCGAAAGAACCGAGCAGGCAAAGGCGCTGCTCCGACTGGGGCCGTCCGCCGTCCTGATGAAGGGCGGACACGCCGCGGGAACCGAATGCCACGATGTTCTCGTGATGCACGGCGCCCGGCCGCGAGTGTTCACGAGCGCGCGCATCGACACCCGCCATACCCACGGGACCGGCTGCACGCTGTCTTCGGCGATCGCCGCGGCCCTCGCGCGCGGAGACACGCTCCCGGCGGCCGCGGAGGCGGCGCACGCCTACCTCCACCACGCAATTCGGGCCGCCGACCGGCTCGATCTCGGCGCCGGCCACGGTCCCGTGCACCACTTCTACTGGGACGCGCGGCATGGCCATTGACGCGCGAATCGTCGGCGCCGGCGTGGCCGGGCTTTGCGTGGCCACCGAGATCGCCGGGCGCGGCGGCCGGGTCTCCATCGTCGACATTCACGCGGGGCCGGGCCCGCATTCGTGCTCGTGGTGGGCGGGAGGCATGCTCGCACCCCACTGCGAAGGGGAGTCCGCGGAGGAGCCGGTGGTGCGGCTCGGCCGGGAATCCGCCGACTGGTGGGAGGAGAAGACAGGGGTGGTGAAGCGCAACGGCACGCTCGTGCTGGCACTGTCGCGCGATGCGGGGGAGCTGCGCCGCTTTACGCGGCGAACCCGGCACCACGAGGAAGTCGACGCGCCGGGCATCGCATCGCTGGAGCCCGATCTCGCGGGGCGGTTTCGACGCGGCCTGTTCTTTCCGCAAGAGGCGCACCTTGCCCCGCGCGCCGCGCTGGCCGCCCTCGTCGGGCGCCTCGGCGAGCAGGGAGTGGTCATCGGCACGCCGCAAGAGAGCGGGGCGTTCCCCCCAGCGCAAACGGACCCCGACCCGGTGGTGGATATCGACTGCCGCGGCCTGGCGGCCCGTGATGCACTGCCCGATCTCCGGGGCGTCAAGGGGGAAATGCTGGTGCTGCGCTGCCCCGACCTGGCCCTGTCGCGCCCGATCCGGCTGCTGCATCCGCGGTTTCCGCTGTACGTGGTGCCGCACGGCGACGGCCTCTACATGCTGGGCGCCACCATGATCGAGGCCACCGAGCGGGACCGGGTGACCGCGCGCTCCCTGCTCGAACTGCTCTCCGCGGCCTACGCCCTTCATCCGGCCTTCGGAGAAGCGGAAGTGCTTGAAATCGGGGTCGATGCGCGCCCGGCCTTTCCCGACAATCTCCCGAGGATCCGACAGCGGCGCGGCGCCATCCACGTGAATGGCCTCTACCGCCACGGCTACCTTCTCGCGCCGGCGATGGCGCGCATGGTGGCCGAGTTCGTGTTCGAGAGACGCACCCCGGAGGTGATGGATGAATCTGTTCTTCAACGGCGAGAGGATGGAAGTGCGCGCCACCACTCTGGAGGAGTTGCTGCATGAGCGCGGCCTCGGCGAAACGAGAGTGGCGGCGGCGGTGAACGAAGTGTTCGTCGCCGCCTCCGAGCGTGCCGCGCGCCGGCTGGTGGAAGGGGATCGGGTGGAAATCGTCGCTCCCATGCAGGGCGGATGACGGATGCGCACCCTCTACGGCACGGAGCTCGTCACGCCGCTCATGCTGGGCACGGCGCAGTATCCCTCCCCCGCGATCCTGGCCGACGCGTTCCGGGAGTCCGGCGCGGAGGTGGCAACGGTCTCCCTGCGGCGCGAGAGCGGCGGCGTTCAGGCCGGCCAACCGTTCTGGGAGCTGATCCGCGAGCTGGGCGTCGCCGTGCTGCCGAACACCGCCGGATGCTTCACGGTCAAGGAGGCGGTGACCACGGCGCAGATGGCGCGGGAGGTCTTCGAGACTCCCTGGATCAAGCTCGAGGTCATCGGCCATACGGATACCCTCGAACCCGATGTCTTCGGGCTCGTGGACGCCGCCCGGATACTGTGCGAGGACGGCTTCGAGGTATTCCCCTACACCACCGACAGCCTTGCCGTGGCCGAGTGCCTCGTCGAAGCGGGATGCAAGGTGCTCATGCCCTGGGGCTCTCCCATCGGTTCCGGGCTCGGATTGATCAACGAGCACGGCCTGCGGAGCCTGCGGGCGCACTTCCCCGATCTGGCGCTGGTCGTCGATGCGGGCATCGGACTGCCGTCCCACGCCGCTCGCGCCATGGAACTCGGCTACGACGCCGTTCTCGTCAATACCGCGGTGGCGCGGGCGGGTGATCCGGTGGCCATGGCGCGCGCCTTCGCTCTGGCGACGCTTGCGGGCAGGGGGGCGGTCGCGGCCGATCCGATCGAGCCCCGGGACATGGCCTCGCCCTCGACGCCACTCATCGGCAAGGCATTCCTCGGATGACCCCGGAGCGGATGACCCCGGAGCGGATGGCCCCGGAGCGGATGGCCCCGGAGCGGACGACCCTGGCCCGAATGACACTCGATCGCTTCTACCCCATCTTCGAGGACTCCGAGTGGCTGAGCCGCATGCTTCCGCTCGGTGTCAAGTTCGTCCAGTTGCGCATCAAGGACCGGCCGGCGGAGGTCGTCGCGCGGGAGATACGCGCGGGGAAGCGCTTTTGCGAAGCCCACGGCGCGACGCTCGTGGTCAACGATCACTGGCGGGAAGCCATCGATGCCGGCTGCGGGTTCGTCCATCTCGGACAGGAGGATCTGGACACCGCCGATGTCGGCGCGATCCGCGGGGCGGGCCTGCGGCTCGGGATCAGCACCCACGACGAGGCGGAGCTGGACCGGGCCCTGTCTCTGCGCCCCGACTACGTGGCGCTCGGCCCGGTGTATCCGACCATTCTGAAGCAGATGAAGTGGCGCCCCCAGGGGCTCGCCCGGCTTGCGCAGTGGAAGCAGCGCATCGGCGACCTGCCCCTGGTGGCCATCGGCGGCATGACGGTGGAGCGGGCCGAGGGCGCGTTCGCGGCCGGTGCGAACGTGATCTCGGTGGTGACCGACATCACGCTCAGTGCGGACCCTGAAGGCCGGGCCAGGGAATGGGTGGGAGCGACGCGCTGATTCGCCGTGCGCGACCAAAGGTCGGCCCCGCCAGGGCACGGGCAGGAGGCCATCGTGGAGATGGTTGGGCATCGGCTTGTTTCATAAGCCTTGTCAGGCATCGGCTTGTTTCACAAGCCTGGCATGGATTGGCAAGGCGGACGCGACTCCGGACGCGCAGGCGTACCCGGCAGTGCGGAGCAAGCGGGATGTCCGAGTCAGATCCGCGTCCACCGCCGCGATTCGGCCAGAAACGCAGTCTGAACGGGAGAAAATCCGATGACTCGCCCAAGGGCATACATCAGGCGGGGCAGAGCGGTCCTCGCCGCCGCCACCGTGCTCATCCTGGTTGCGCCGGCGGCGCCGGCCGCGGACCGGCTGACCCTGATCCTGGACTGGTTCGTCAATCCGGATCACGGGCCCATCATCGTGGCGCAGGAAAACGGCTACTTCGCGGACGCGGGGCTGGAAGTCGAGATCATCGCGCCGGCGGATCCGGCCGACCCCCCCAAGCTGGTGGCGGCCGGGAAGGCCGATCTGGCGATCTCCTATCAGCCCCAGCTTCACCTGCAGGTGCATGAGGGGCTGCCGCTGATTCGGGTCGGGACGCTGGTCGCCACCCCGCTCAACTGCCTGCTGGTGCTGGAGGACGGCCCCATCGAATCCGCGGCCGACCTGAAGGGAAGGAAGGTCGGGTTCTCCGTCGCCGGCGTGGAGGAGGCGCTGCTCGGGGCCATCCTGCGGCCCCACGGGCTCGGGCTCGAGGATGTCGAGCTCGTGAACGTGAACTGGTCGCTCTCGCCTTCGCTGATGGCGGGGCAGGTCGATGCCGTCATCGGCGCATTTCGGAACTTCGAGCTCAACCAGATGCGGATCGAGGGCGTCGAGGGGCGCTGCTTCTATCTGGAGGAAGAAGGGCTGCCGGCGTACGACGAGCTCATCTACGTCGCCAATCGCGAGACCATGGATCGGGGCCGGATCCGGCGCTTCCTCGCGGCCACCGAGAAGGCCACGCAGTTCATCGTGAACCGCCCGGAGTCGAGCTGGCAGATCTTCTCCGCGACCGCGGCGGAACTGCGCGACGAGCTGAACGAGCGGGCCTGGTGGGACACCGTGGCGCGCTTCGCACTGCGTCCCGCCGCCTTCGATGCCGGGCGCTACCGGCGCTTCGAGGCGTTCCTGCACGAATCCGGCCTGGTGCCGTTCGAGCACGATGCCGCCATGCTCGCGACGGATGTGACGGCGCAATGAGCGCGCATCCGGACTACGGGCGCGCATTCTCCCGGTGGCGAGATTCCGCTCCGGAGGCGTGGGCAGCCTACACCCGCCACCCCTTCGTTCGGGCGCTCGGGGACGGCTCCCTGCCTCGGAGCGCCTTCCTGCACTACCTGAAGCAGGACTACGTGTTCCTCGTGCACTACTCCCGTGCCTGGGGGCTCGCCGTCGCGAAATCGGCCAGCCTGAAGGAGATGAAGGTCGCCGCCGCCACCGTGAACGCGCTCGTGAACCACGAAATGCGGCTTCACGTCGAGGTCTGCGGCGCCGAGGGCATCACGGAGGCACAGCTCTTCGAGGTGCGCGAGGCACCGCAGAACCTGGCCTATACGCGCTTCGTCCTCGACTCCGGCTATTCCGGCGGCTTTGCGGACCTCATGGCCGCGCTTGCGCCCTGCGCGCTGGGTTACGGTGAAATCGGCCTGGTACTTGCGGCCGAGACGTCGAGCGATGCGTATCGATCCTGGATCGACACCTACGCGGGGGAGGAGTATCAGGCCCTCTGCGCCGAGATCGGCGCCCTGATCGACGCGGCACTGGAGCAACGGCTCGGCCCCCATTTCGCGGACGTTCCCGGCTGGAATGCGCTGTGCCGCACCTTTCGCACCGCCGCCGAGCTGGAAGCGGGATTCTGGGACATGGGTCTCGCAGGCGCGTGACCGGCGCCATCGGCGTCACGGTGCGCGGAACCGCCGAGACCGGCACCGGCGCCCTCTTCAGCGCTCTGGATTTGACGCTCGCGGCAGGGCGATGGACGTGCCTGCTCGGGGTGTCCGGGGTCGGCAAATCCACGCTTCTCCGGCTGATTGCCGGCCTGGAGACGCATGCCGACTTCCGGGGCCGAATCGAGGCAAGCGACGGACAGCGCGTTCCCAGTCGCGTGGCGTACATGGCGCAAAGCGACCTGCTCTTTCCGTGGAGCAGCGTGCTCGGCAACGTGACGGCGGGCGCGAGACTCCGGGGGGAGCGGCCCTGCCTCGTGCGCGCCAGGGCGCTGCTTGCGCGCGTGGGTCTCGCCGAGCTCGAGGACCGAAAACCGGCGGCGCTGTCGGGCGGGCAGCGCCAGCGCGTGGCGCTGGCCCGGACCCTGGCGGAGGACCGGCCGGTCATTCTCCTCGACGAGCCGTTCTCCGCGCTCGATGCCCACACCCGGTCCGAGATGCAGGACCTCGCATTCGAGCTTCTGGAAGGACGGACGGTGCTTCTGGTGACCCACGACCCGGGAGAGGCGGCCCGGCTCGGCCACAGTATCCAGGTGATGACGGCAACCGGCTTGCGAAGCATCCGGATGCCCTCGGGCGAGCCGCCCCGGCCCGTGGACGACCCCTCCATGCTTGCGTGCCAGGGCGCGCTGCACCGGTTGCTTCGGGATAGCGCCACCTCGCCCGGCCGCGATCGCGGGGCGCCAGCGACATGAGGGGATGGCACAGCGCAGCACTGGCGACCCTGCTCCTCGTGGCCGGGTGGCAGCTCGTGGTGTGGACCACCGGGGTTCAGCACTTCATCCTGCCGAGCCCGGGGCAGGTACTGGCCGCCATGTGGCAGAACCGGATGCTGATCGGCGAGCACGCCTGGGTGACCCTCCTCGAAGTTCTCCTCGGGCTCGCCATCGGCTCGGTGCTCGGAATCGCAACCGCCATCTACCTCAGCGTCTCCGCCGCCGCCCAGGCGCTGCTGCGGCCGCTGCTGGTGTTCTCGCAGGCCATCCCGGTCTTCGCACTCGCACCGATCCTCACCCTGTGGCTGGGTTACGGGCTCTGGTCCAAGATCGCGATGGCGGTCCTGATCATCTATTTTCCCGTGACCTCCGCCTTCTTCGACGGCCTGATGCGGACCCCGCGCGGATTCATGGATCTCGCCCGGACGATGGGGGCTCGACCGGCCGCGATCATGCTCCGCATCCGCATCCCCGCCGCGTTGCCCGCGCTGGGGACGGGGCTGAAGCTGGCCGCGGTCTACGCACCGATCGGGGCGGTCATCGGAGAATGGGTGGGAGCCTCGCGAGGTCTCGGCTACCTTATGCTGCTGGCCAACGGTCGGGCCAAGATCGACCTCATGTTCGCCGCGATGCTGGTGCTGGGAGTGGTGTCGGTCAGCCTCTACCTGGCGGCGGACTTCCTGACCCGTCGCGCCTTCCTCGCCGACAGTTCGGAAGGCGCATTCCACTCACGTGCACCCGGTTGAGACCATGAACATCGCAATTCCCGGCGGCGCTCCCACCGGCTGTCACGCGGTGCCAGTGCGGCGAGATGCGAGCCTTCGGAGCGTTCATTCGGGGCGATTTCGAACGCATGCTCCAACCTGGCGGGAATTGCTGCAATGAACACCCTCCCCTTCGGAACCTGGCCTTCCCCCATCACCCCCGATGCCATCGTGGCGGAGACGATCCGGCTCGCGTCGGTCAGCCTGAGCGCGGGTCGCATCGGCTGGCTGGAAGGGCGCCCGGGCGAAGGAGGGCGCAATGTCCTGGTTCGCGCCGACGCCGCCGGACGATGCGAAGACATCACCCCCGCACCCTTCAATGTGCGATCGCGCGTGCACGAATACGGCGGGGGCGCGTATGCCGTCTCCGGCGACCGGGTCTGGTTCTCGAACTTCGAGGACGGTCGAATCTACGTGCAGGCAGGCACCGCGCGGCCCACACCGCTGACCGCCGAAGGCACCGCCCGGTTTGCGGATCTGACCCTCGACCCCGGACGACGACGCCTGCTCGCGGTGCGCGAGACGCATGCCGGCGAGGACTCGCCGGCCAACGACCCGAGCCCCGCTCCGAGCAACCACACAACCAGCGACTCGGACAACGAGCCGGGCAGCGACTCGGGCAACGATCCTGGCAACGACCCGGGCAACGACCCGGGCAACGACGCCACCAACGACCTGGTCGCGATATCCATCGACGACGGATCGGTGCGGGTGCTTGCCTCGGGTCATGATTTTTATGCGGCGCCGGCACCGAGCCCCGACGGGAAACAGCTCGCGTGGCTCACCTGGGATCAGCCGGACATGCCCTGGGATGCGGCAACGCTGTGGCTGGCCGAGCTTGATGGGGACGGGGTGCCCGGGGTGCCGGTCCGGATCGCGGGGGGCTCCGGATGCTCCGCGTTCCAGCCCGCCTGGGCCCCCGACGGCGCCCTGTGGTGCGTCACCGATCCGGAGGGATGGTGGAACCTCCACCGCTGGCACGACGGCGAGCTCCGCTGCATGCATCGGGCCGAGAGCGAGTTCGGCAAACCCCTGTGGCAGCTTGGCACCACCACCTTCGGCTTCGACGGCAACGGCGGCGTGGTGTGCACATGGCGAAGCGACGGCGCGTGGCGCCTGGGCCGGCTCGAAGCGAACGGAGCCATGACCGAAATCCCCTCGCCATGGACGAGCATCGACTCGCTCGTCGTCGAGGGCCCGACCGCCGCATTCATCGGCGGCGCCCCGGACCGAAGCGCCGCCGTGGTGAGCCTCGAGCTGGGTTCCGGACAGTCGCGCGTTCACCGCACGTCGAGCGCGCTCTCGATCGACGACCGCACGTTGTCCCGACCGGAAGCCCTCACCTTTCCCACCGGCGGCGGAGCCGAAGTCGCGCACGGCTACTACTATCCGCCGCGGAACGCGTCGTGCCGGGGGCCGGCCGGCGAATCACCGCCGCTGATCGTCATGAGCCACGGGGGGCCGACCGGAGCGACATCGGACACCCTGAACCCCGCCACCCAGTTCTGGACGAGCCGCGGGTTCGCGGTGCTCGACGTGGACTATCGGGGCAGCACCGGGTACGGCCGCGCCTACCGCGAGCGCCTCTACGGCGAGTGGGGCGTGGCCGATGTCGAGGACTGCGTGGCCGGAGCCTTGCATCTGGCGGAGACCGGCCGTGCCGATCGGGCGCGGCTCGCGATCCGCGGCGGCAGCGCCGGGGGCTATACCACGCTCGCCGCCCTCACCTTTCACGATGTGTTCCGGGCCGGCGCGAGCTACTACGGCATCAGCGATCTCGAAGTGCTGGCGGCGGACACTCACAAGTTCGAAGCGCGCTACCTCGATCGGCTCGTCGGCGCGTGGCCGGCGGAGCGGGACGTGTACCGGGCGCGCTCGCCGCTGCATCACGCCTCGCGCCTCGGATGCCCGATCATCTTCTTTCAGGGGCTCGACGACCGAGTGGTGCCCCCCAACCAGGCGGAGCGGATGGTCGAGGCCCTCGACCGGCAGGGGCTGCCCGTCGCCTGCCTCATGTTCGAGGGCGAAGGCCACGGCTTCCGCCGCGCCGACACCGTCCGCCGATGCCTGGAGGCAGAGCTCCTGTTCTACGCCCGGGTCTTCGGGTTCGAACCGGCGGATGCGCTGGCACCGGTGGAGATCCGCAACGGGGTGAGAAATGCGGGATAACCTATGGATCGATCGAATTTTCGAACTGGAGCGACAGGCAATACCGCTCCGGCCCGGTCTCGGGCATGCGCTTGCAGCGACGGGGATTCGCGGTCACCGGAGCCGTGCCGGACTGTGAGGTCGAGGCCGCGCTTAACCCGCCGGCGAACGCCAAAGGCGCTGCCCCGAACCGAGTTCGAAGCGACGGCCCGACGCACCGTTCCACGACACGGAGCACTGGCAGCAATGACCGATCTCACCCGCTATCGGATGGCGATTACGCCGCCTGGGTGGACGCCGCCAACGGGTACGCTTTCGAAAGCATGAAGTTTGCCGCGCTTCGCCGGTGTATGAACAATCCCGACCCCGACGTGGGTCGTCCATGCGATGGCCGGGAGAAACCGGGTAGTGGGTCAGTTTGAAATGTTCGGAATTTTCCGGCGACCTTCAGCAAGTCGTTCGGCTGAGCCGGTCGCGCTACTGAGTGCCGCCGATCTTCTCGCCCCCTTCGTTGACGCGCGCGCAGCCCTTGCCGCCCATGAACAGCAAGTAGGCGCTGCCGGCGTGCGTCCATTGCGAACTCTCAGGCGGGGTGAAGACCGGGATCACCAGTTCGCCGGGCCCCTGGTTGGGATTGTTGGGATTGCGGTTGGTCCAGATGTGGGCGCCGGCCTTGGGCCGCACCTCGATGATGTTCTCGCCCAGCACGCCGCCGGCGAAATTGATCCCCGGGCGGTTAAGATAGAGTGGGTCCTGTCTCCACCGGTTCCTGCCGATCGCCGTGGTCCGGTACTCCCAGTTTATGAACGTGGAGTTGAAATCATTGCGTGAGGTAATATAACCCAAAGAGATGTTAAAGCTTTGCCGCGTCACGTTAGGGTTGGTGGACGAGAGGGTCAGTTTTATCTTTCCGGGCGTGGCGTGCTCGCCGCAGCCATCGACGACGGGGCTACCGGCATTGGCCAGCGTGAGGGTGCAGATGCTGCCGTTGCAGGTGGGCGGTGTCTGCGCCTGCGCGGCCGGGCCCGGGATGATCAGCAGAGCCAGCAGGGCGGTGGCCAGAAATGTCAGGGTGAAGACGGACTGACAAGTTCGGAGCTCAAGGAGCTGCGGCAGCTCCGTCGGGAGAACCGTCAGCTTCGAGAGGAGCGAGAAATACCAACAAAAGCCGCGGCTTAGGTTCGCACGGCAGACCGGTACGATACCGGGGAGGTCTTCGCGCTCGTGAAGGCGAACCAAGCCCATCATCGTGTGGCCACGATGTGCCGAGTGCTGGGCGTCTCCCCCAGCGGGTACTATGCGTGGCGAGGCCGTGGCCGCTCCCCTCGTGCCGAGCGAGACGAGGAGTTGGGTGCCACGATCCGGGCCATCCACGAGGCTTCTCGCGGGACCTACGGTGCGCCTCGGGTGCATGCCGAGCTGGGGCGCCAGGGGTGCCGGGTAGGCCGTCAACGGGTCGCTCGGCTGATGCGCCAGTCGGGGTTGACCGGGGTGAGCCGGCGCCGCGGCACGCGCACCACACACCGGGAGCGGGGCCGCGGGGCGGCTCCGGACCGGGTCGAACGCCAGCTCAGCGCCGATGCACCGGACCGGATCTGGGTCGCCGATATCACCCACGTGCCGACCTGGAACGGGTTCGTGTTCCTGGCCATCGTGCTCGATGTGTTCAGCCGCAAGGTGGTCGGGTGGGCCATGGCCAACCACCTTCGAACCGAGCGGGTGCTCGCGGCGCTGAACATGGCAATCGCACAGCGCCGTCCCCAGGGCGTCATCCATCATTCCGACAAGGGGGCTCAGTACACATCGCTCGCGTTCGGCAAACGGTGCCGGGAGGCCGCGGTGGTCACGTCGACCGGCTCGGCCGGTGACTGCTACGACAATGCGATGGCCGAGAGCTTCTTCGCCACGCTCGAATGCGAGCTCATCGACCGGCGTTCGTTCCACACCCGCACGCAAGCACGCATGGCCATCTTCGAGTACCTGGAGTCGTGGTACAACACCCGACGCCTGCACTCGGCACTGGGGTACCTGAGCCCCAACGAGTTCGAGCGTCGCGCGGCCGCGCAATGCCCCATGGGCGCCCCGGAGCATCGCGAACGAACCAACCTCGAGCCCTTGCAGATCGGCCGGCCGGGGATCCACAACCACCCTCCCGGCAGACCCCCAACACCGGTCTTCGACAAAGACCCCCTTCCATCGGCTATCGTTCACCGCAGTGCCGGGGACGACAGCTATCAACCGTCCACCGAAACGGGGTAGGCCCACTACAACAATCAGAACGCACGGGTTGGCCGGCTTTTCACGACATACGTAATGAGAGCGGCAATGGCGGGCCAGGTCGGATTCAGGGATGCCTACGAAATGACCGGCCTCCGGGGCGGAACCTTCCAGGACTACGCCAAGCGACTGGACATCGGATTCTCCTGATGGCGAACCAGCACTACCTTGTGGACTCCGATGTCCTCATTACGGTGAAGAATCTCTACTATGCGTTCGACATTTGCCCCGGCTTCCGGAGGTGTCTGCTTTATTACCACCGGGGCGGTCAGATCTTCAGCGTTGATCGGGTGCGCAACGAGTTGCTCGCTTGCCACAGAGCCGAGGATCTTGTTCAGTGGGTGCGGAATGAGGTCCCGGAGGAATTCTTCTTGCCGGTGGACACCAACGAGGTGGCTCGCGTCTATACTGAAATCATGTTGTGGATTCAACGCCACCCAGACTACTCTGACCAGGCAAAGGCGAAATTCGCGACAGGTGCGGATGGCTGGCTCGTAGCTTGCGCATCGGTGCACCGCGCGACCGTTGTGACGAATGAGCAGCCTGCTCCAGCGTCCAGAAGGGACGTGAAGTTGCCGGATGTCTGCGACGAATTCGAAGTTTCTCGGCTAAATGCGTTCGCCATGCTTCGAGCGCTGGGCGCGCGTTTCGATTAGACAGCAAGGGTGAGTGAAATTTTGGTAGTTCGATCCGAGGACAAGAGATCGGTCCGCACAGGTTCAGGCACGACAACCCTGACGCGATCATTTCCAAGTGCAGATCACCACGACCTTGAAATGATCATCTGCATGGGCTACAGGGGGCATGGGATGGGACCTCAAGGCAACTGCCGAGGATTCCTCGGTAGTTCGATCGGAGGGCCAACGAAGGGTCCGACACGAGATCAGGCACGACAGCCAGTACGCGCAGGGCGAAGCCTCCCCGCTGTTCGGCAACCTGGCTCGGCGATGCCGTGACGAGTGGTCGGACCTCGGGCTCGACTCATGGCGAGCCGGCCCTGCCATACGGCCGGATGAGCTGGATTTGCCATTGAGGACGAATGATGCCCATTGACTCTTCAAGCCTCTGGGAACAGGTTCAGCTCGGTGAGGACACCGATATCGAGCTGAAGGCGGTCGAGTTCCG
The DNA here is from genome assembly GCA_965221725.1 of Gammaproteobacteria bacterium. Taxonomy (GTDB): domain Bacteria; phylum Pseudomonadota; class Gammaproteobacteria; order HK1; family HK1; genus HK1. The sequence goes on along the minus strand of OZ244909.1, from coordinate 2,706,628 downwards.
GGGCGGCAAGGTTTCCGCACCCAGGAAAGATCCTCTGGCCGACGAAATGGCGGCGTTCGGCAACTCCCATGGCGGACGGCTGGTCCTGGGGGTGACGGACGACCGGCAACCGCAGTCGCTCGACCCACGGCAACTCGATGCGCTGGTTCGCCATATTCGTGAAATCTGTACCGACAACATCAAACCGCCTCTGGACTTCGAGGTATTCCGGGTTCCCGCTCCGGAACCGGCAAGCGGCGGCGCCCTTGTTGTCGAGATTCCCGAAAGTGCGGTGGTGCATCAATCACCCGGCGGCTACTTCCGGCGCTGGGGCGACACCAGGCAACAGATGAATTCGGTCCGGATCCGCCGACTGTCGGCTTTACGAGGGCAGTCCGATACCGCGTCAACAGACACCCAGATGGTGCGTGAAACCGGCGTGAACAGCCTGCGGGCGGATCTCTGGCGGCGCTATGCGAGTTCCCGGGCGGACGATCCTGCGGAAGTCGCTCTGTCGAAGCTCAAGTTCGCCAAGACCGATTCGAACGGAGTGATGCGAGCCACGGTTGGAGGGGTGCTGTTGGCCTCTGAGGACCCTCGCACGTGGTTGCCGAACGCGTGGATTCAGGCCGTGTGCTATCGGGGTAACCAACCGGATGCCAGCCGCCAGTTGGATGCGCGTGACATCGGTGGCCCGCTCGACCAGCAGATTCGGGAGGCCCTCCGGTTCGTGATCGCCAACCGTCGGGTGGCGGCGTACAAGGACCCTGCCCGCACGGATGTGCCGCAATTCAGCGAACGCGCCGTGTTCGAAGCCGTGGTCAACGCCGTGGTACATCGACAAGCCGGCCGGTCTGATCGTGGACTACATCGGCATCGCGCAGAACCTGAAGTCCGCGCTCGGCCGGTACTCGCGCGACGACCGGGGGCACGCCGGCATCGACGCGGCCGAAGCCGTCGCGGTGCCGCGGGAGAAGTACGAGATCGTGAGCGCCATGTTCCACGGCTTCGACTTCCGCCGCAGGATCGCCGGGTCGGCGCAGGATAGGCTCGCGGCGCTGGCCGGGGCCATCGAGTGGATCCTCGACTTGCAGCAACGCGAGTCGACCGGGGAAGCGACCGAGGAGGGGCAGCAGCGCGCCCGGCGCCGCTTCGACGACGCGGTGCTGGCGCTCTCCAAGGCGTTCGCGCTCGCCGCCGCCAGCGACACGGCGCGCGAGATCCGCGACGAGGTGGGCTTCTTCCAGACCGTCCGCGCGCGCCCGGATGCGGGTGCTGGTCAAGCGCATCCTGCGCAAACACGGCTATCCTCCGGATCTGCAGGACGCCGCCGTGCAGACCGTTCTCCAACAGGCCGAAGTCCTCTCGGCAAGGTGGGCGGTAGCGTGATGCACCCTCATCGCCTGGATCAGGGGACCGAAGGGATCGGTTCCGGTCAGGGTCTCCGGCGTCTTCCGGAGTCGACCAGTCGCTCGGAAATGACACGCATCACCCAGCGGGGCAATCGGCCGTCGGTAAACAGCAGCCCCAGGCCGATGGTTGCCGCACCCACGAGTTCGTATCCGTGGATTGACTCGCCAAGAAATACGTTGCCGAGCAGCAACGCGGTCACCGGGATCAACAGAGTGACGAGCATCGCGTTGCTGGCTCCGGCCCGCGTGAGGATTTCGAAGAACACCACGTATGCGATGGCGGTTCCGAACAGGGCGAGGCCGAACAGCGCCATCCAGATCTCCGGGCCGGGCATCGGCAAGGTCCACGGCCGGTCAAATGTTGCGCACACCACCGACATGACAAGGGTCGAGGTCAGGAGCTGGCAAGTGGCCGAGGTCAGTGGCGGAACGTCCGCCAGATGCCGGCGTCCCCACAGCGCGGCAAATCCGTAACTCAGCGTGGCCGCAAGGCAAAGTCCGATGCCCGGAAGCCGCGCATCCGCCATGCCCGCATCCGGCCGGCTGATGAACACCACGCCGGCGACACCCAGGACCACGCCGACCGCCCTTGGCATCGTCAGCCGCTCTTCCCGGAAGGACGCCATGATCAGCGCGGTGAACAACGGGGTCATGCCGTTGATGATCGATGCCAACCCGACGCTGACCATGGTCTGGCCGGCGTTGAGAAAGCTGAACGGCACTGCGTTGTTGAGCAGCCCCATGACGAGAAACGGCGTCCACGCGGAGAGCCGGCGCGGCAGGGAATGGCCAAGGAGCAGAGTCAGACCGAGTAAAATCGCCGCCGCGATCCCGACGCGGGCCAGAACGACGGTCAGCGGCGGCAGCTCGACCACGGCGACGCCGACGAAGAAGAAGGCACCGCCCCACAACACGGACAGCAGCACCAGCAGACCCCACTCCGTGAGGTTCATGGTCTTGGGTTGCTGCATCGTGGGAGACTCCGATCCAGTCGCCGCGAATTCGGCATCGGCACGTTCACACGGATGAACCGGGGACATCATCCCGATTCTTGCCGCCACCACTTCAACGTCATCGCACCCAATCATGGACCCCATCAGTCAGGGTGCGCTCGGCGCCGTTGCATCGCAGGTCGGGCCGAGACGCAGCAAGTTTCATGTCGTCGCGCTCCTTGGTTGCATTGCGGGCATGGCGCCGGATCTCGATGTATTCATCAGGTCGGATTCGGACCCGCTGCTGTTTCTCGAATACCACCGCCATTTCACACATGCCCTGTTGTTCATTCCCATCGGGGCGGCCCTGGTGGCGCTGCTTCTGCATCCGTTCGTTCGACGCACGCTCCGGTTCCGGCACACCTATCTGACCTGTCTGCTCGGCTATGGCACGCACGGCCTGCTGGACGCCTGCACCTCGTACGGCACCCAGCTCCTGTGGCCGTTCTCCGATGTTCGGGTGGCCTGGAGCAACATCTCGGTCGTGGACCCACTGTTCACCCTGCCCTTGCTCTGCCTGGGGATCCTGGCCGTGGTGCGGCGGCGTCGCGCATGGGCCGTCGCGGGGCTGCTCTGGGCGATCGGCTACCTGCTGCTCGGAGTTGTTCAGCACCAGCGAGCGGAGGCGGCCGGCGTGCGACTGGCCGCGGAGAGAGGCCACCAGCCGCATCGACTGTCCGCGAAGACGGGCTTTGCCAATCTGCTGGTCTGGAAGGTGACATACGAACATGATGGACGCTTCTACGTTGACGGGATCAGGGTCGGCCCGGCGGTGACCGTGTGCTCCGGCACCAGTATCGCGCGGCTCGAAGTGCGCCGGGACTTCCCGTGGCTCGACCCCGACAGCCGTCAGGCGCGCGATGTGGAACGGTTCCGCTGGTTCTCGGACGGCTACGTCGCCGTCGATCCTCGTGAGCCGAACCGGATCGTCGACATACGCTATTCGATGGTGCCCAACACCATCGATCCGCTGTGGGGCATCGAACTCGACCCCGAGGCTCCGTCCGACCGGCACGTTCGTTACCTCGAAATGCGCGAGTCGCGCCCGGAGCAACGCGGCCGGTACTGGGGGTTGCTGACGGGCGAGTGGTGCGAACCCTCACCCTGAAGCCGCCGGCGATGCTCCCCCGGCCTCCGCCCCTGACCCGGCCCCTGCTGCCGCCGCTTCAACGGCATCGCCCGCAATCGTGGAAACTCCACGCCCCGCGCTGCGCACCGGTTCCGGGCGGCGACCACGAATCCCGCGGTGTGGCCCACCACTCCGCCGGGGTCGATATCGGCGAGCGGGGCCGAGACCGTGATGGGGGCGGCGGTGGACGTCGCGATCAGTGCTGCCGCAGGCCCAGCCTCTCGCGGGCCTCGGCGGGGCCGACTACCCTGGCGCCCATCAGCTCGACGATCCGCACCACCCGCTCGACCAGCTCCGCGTTGGAGGCCAGCACCCCGCGGCTGAGATAGAGGTTGTCCTCCAGCCCCACCCGCACGTTGCCCCCCATCGCGACCGCAGCGGCGGCAAGCGGCATCTGCATGCGCGAGATGCCGAACCCCGCCCATACCGCGCCGGCCGGCAGCGCGTCCTTCATGGCCTTCATGGTGTCGACGCTGTGGTCGGCGCCCCAGGGGATGCCGAGGCAGATCTGGAACATCGGCGGGTCTTCGACGAGTCCCTCCGCGATCATCTGACGAGCGAACCGGATCTGGCCCAGCTCGAACACCTCGAGCTCGGGCTTCACGCCCCAGTCCCGGACCATCTCGGCCATCCGGCGCAGGCAGGCCGGGGTGGAGATGTAGATCTCGTCGCGGTTGCCGAAGTTCATGGTGCCGCAGTCGATGCTGCATATCTCCGGGCGCAACTCCGCCACATGAGCAAGGCGCTCCACCGGCCCCGCCATGTCGGTGCCCGGCCCCGGCATGGCCGGATCGTGCGCGCTCGGCACCCATTCGCCGCCCATGCCGCCGGTGAGATTGAGCACCACGTCCGTATCGCTCGCCCGGATCCGCTCCACGGCGTCGCGGAACAGCCCCGGAGCGCGACTTCCCCGGCCGGTGTCGGGATCGCGGACGTGGATGTGGGCGATCGCCGCCCCGGCCCGGGCCGCCTCGATGGCGGCATCGGCAATCTGCTCCGGGGTGACCGGCACTCCGGGATGCTTGCCCACGGTGTCACCCGCCCCGGTGACCGCACAGGTCACCACGACTTCGTAGTTCATTGCCCCTCGCCCTCCTCGCGCCGTCGTCCGTGCGGTCCCGACACCAGACCTTCATTCGCTGCCACCCGGTTGACCAGCCCGGAAATGTCACCGATTCCCGGCTGCGGGCAGTGCAAACTCCACGTTGGTGGTGCGGGCGGGACGGATGTGGATGCCGCCGGCGATGCTCCTTCGGCATCCGCTCCTCAACCCGCGCCGAATACCTCGTGCACCGAATCGCGCACGATACTGACGATGTCGTCGAGCACTTCGTTCGACGCCATGATCGGGGGTGCGAGGCAGATGATGTCTTCGCCCTTGAGCCGCGTGAAGAGCTTGCGCGAGACCATCGCCTTCATGAGCTTCGGGCCGATGCCGTCATCGGGGGTGAACCGGGCCTTGGTGGCGCGGTCCTTCACCACTTCCACCGCGCACATGAGGCCGAGCCCGCGAATGTCGCCGACGTTGGGGTGGTCGATCAGCGCATCCTTCAGCCCCACCAGCAGCCGCTTGCCCTTCTCTCGCGCCTGGGCCGGGAAGTCCTCGCCTTCGATGATGTCGAGAGCCGCGAGCGCCACCGCACAGCCGACCGGATGGGCGCTGTAGGTGTATGCGTGCATCCAGGGCTTGCCGCTGCGATCCATGGTGTCCGCGATCTCGTCACTCACCCCGATGCCGCCAAGCGGAAAGTAGCCCGACGTGATCGCCTTCGCGTACTGCATGAGGTCGGGCTCGACGCCCCAGTGCTCCAGCCCGAACATGCGCCCGGTGCGCCCGAACCCGGTGATCACCTCATCGGCGCAGAGCAGCACGTCGTACTGATCGCAGATCTCGCGGATGCGCGGGAAATAGTCGTCCTGCGGCGGGATGACGCCCCCGGCGCCGTGCACCGGCTCCACGATGAACATCGCGACGGTGTCGGGGCCCTCTTCGAGAATTTTCTTCTCCAGCTCGTTCGCGGCCGCGATCCCCTGGCTCACCCCTTCCGGCGCCTCGTACCGGTAGGGATAGGGCGACGGGATGTGGGAGAACCCCGGCATCCGCGGCTCGAACATCGGCCAGTAAATGGAGATGCCGGTCGCGCACATCGCGGCCAGGGTGACGCCGTGGTAGCCGAGTTCGCGCGAGATGACCTTGTACTTCCCGGGCTTGCCCCTGAGCTTCCAGTAGTAGCGGGCCATCTTGATGTTGGAGTCGGTGGACTCCCCGCCGCCGGAGGTAAAGTAGAAGTGGTTGATGCTCGGATAGGCAAGCCGCGCGAGCCGCTCGGCGAGCTCGATCGCCTTCGGATTCGAGCTGCCCGCGTACCCGGAGGCGTAGCCGAGCTCGTTCATCTGTGCGGCGGCGGCATCCGCCAGCTCCCGGCGTCCGTTCCCGCAGGTGTTGTTCCACAGCCCGGCGAGTCCGTCGATGAAGGCTTCGCCGTTGGCGTCGTAGAGATACGCACCCTCTCCCCGGGCCCAGACCCGGCCGTTCGCGTGCAGGGGGCTGCTGTGCAGCGGGTGAATAAGATGGCTCTGATCCCGCTCGATCAGAGCGGCGTTCACGTCGTTCGTCATGGGGGATTCCTCTCCGTGTTCCAGCGGACCGCACGGGCTGGCCGGACCGGCATGATCGGCGGCGTAGCCTAACACTCCCGGCGTGAGCAACGCGCTAAGTCAACGCTATTTCCGGACGCCATTTCCGAACGGCGGGTGCCCGTTCGCAGGTGCGGGCGGCGCCCTGATCGCATCGGCGGCCGGGGGATGCGGCCGGCCGGCGGGGCCGGCATCAGTCCCGGCCGGTATAGAACTCCGGCCACTGCTCCTTCACCACGGGGCTCCCGGTGGCGAGTGCGTGACAGGTGCCGAGGAAGAGAGGGCGCTGCGATCCGCTCCGCGAATCGCTCTGCGATCCCTTCAGGCGGCGCCGGGCGACCATGGTCTGAAACGCGGTGGTGGCGACCGGGCCGACGAGTTCCACCAGATGGGTGCATCCCTGCTCGCCGCCCACTCGCTCGCGTACCGCGCGCCGGAATCCCGGCCCGATGGTCAGTCCTTCGAGGCGCTTGAAGTTGCTGGTGATCGCCGGACAGATGCGGTACGGACCGTGGTCGGTCACCGCTTCGACCTCGTGGATGCGCATCGCGTCGTCGATGGTGAGACGCAACCACATCCCGTGCACAGGCTCGCCCGCCTCGATCTCGCCTCGATCACGGTTGCTGAAGGCGTAGGTCTTGGTGTCGACGAGACGGCCCTCGATATCCCACAGCCCGTCGTCCCGGAGATAACCCCGGCACTCGACGTTGCGGGTGTGGAGATGCGTTCTCGGGGCGGGCTCGGACAAGGGCATCGGTCGGTGGCTCGGGTGGCTCTGCGGGGCCGTCACGGTACGGGCACCTTGCGACGACGGTCAATAGAGCACAACGAGCACAACGAGATGGACATCATGGGTTGACCTGCCCTGGCTCCGATGCCCGTGGATCATGTGCGCGGTCAGAACCGTTGACGCAGAGCCGCAACGAGGAGGGCAGGTCATGAACAAGTGCCTCATCTTGAAATCCTGCCTGGTCGCTCCGGCCCGTATGCACGGGCTTTCCCGAAGCCTCGGGAGTCGAGGTGCGGCACACAACGAGACGGCATTGCCGGTCAGGCAGGTGAGGATTTATATTGTGCACCGCACAACGCGAGTGAATCCGCGGGCGGAATGCCGCCCCGCACGCTCGCCCCCGCATGCTCACGTCTGCATGCTCACCCGTGCATGCTCAACATGGAGCGCCGCATGAACCTGAACGACATGGAGCCAGCCTCGTCACGGAACGGGACCGGGGCCGCGGCGGCGCGGCCCGCGCGGCTCGGTGACGGCCTTCCCGACATCACTCTCGATCCGCTCCGCCTGAACGACGCGGCGTGGCGGCTCGGCCGCCGACTTTCAGAGGATCCGGCGCCGCTGATGCGGGGCTGGCTCGACCTCGCCGAGTCGTGGGGGGCACTGTGGTCGTATGGCGCCGCCCGGATGCTCGGCGCCGAAGTGGAGCCGGTGGCGCGCCCGGATGCCGACGACCGCCGGTTCCGGGACGACACCTGGGAGACGGTGCCGTGGTTCGACGTGCTGAAGCAGGCATACCTGGTGAATGCTCGCGCCTGCACCTCGTTCCCCGGTACGGTGCCCGGTCTCGACGAGTCGAGCCGGGACCGGCTCGAATTTGCCGCCGGTCAGGTGGCCGATGCACTCGCGCCGACGAACTTCTTCCCCACCAACCCGCAGGCGCTGCGCACCGCGGTCGAGACCGGCGGGGCGAGCGCCGTCGATGGCATGTGCCGGTTCCTGCGCGACTTCGATCCGCGCACCGGCCGACTCGAGATCCCCATGTGCGAGCGGGGCGCCTTCACGGTCGGGGAGAGCATCGCGGCGACCCCGGGCAAGGTGGTCTTCCAGAACGACCTCATGCAGCTCATCCAGTATGCGCCGTCCACCGCCTCGGTCCGCCGCCATCCGCTGCTTCTCGTCCCGCCGTGGATGAACCGGTACTACGTGATGGATCTCCGCCCGGACAATTCCATGGTGGAGTGGCTGGTGCGCAAGGGACATACGGTATTCATCATCTCGTGGGTGAATCCCGATGGGTCGTTCGCCGACAAGGGCTTCGAGGACTACATGATCGACGGGCCGCTCGCGGCGCTCGACGCCATCGAGCGCGCCACCGGCGAACGCGAGGTGAACGCGGTCGGCTACTGTCTCGGCGGCATCCTGCTGTGCGCGCTCGCCGCCTGGCTCCGGGCGAAAGACGACCCCCGGCTCGCCAGCACCACGTACCTCGCGACGATGGTCGACTTCTCCGACGTGGGGCCGATCGGGGTGTTCATCGACGAAGAGGGGCTCCCCGCCCTCGAAGCCGCCATCTCGGCTCGGGGCTATCTCTCCGGCCGGCAGGTCGCGGATACCTGGCGTGCGGTGCGAGCCAACGATCTGTTCTGGTCGTTCTACGTGGACGGCTATCTGCTCGGCAAGGCGCCCCCCGCGCTCGACCTCCTCTTCTGGAACTGCGATCCGACCAACATGCCGGCCGCGATGCACACGTTCTTCATGCGCAAGATGTACGTCGAGAACCGGCTCCGGGAGCCCGGCGGACTCACGCTCGCCGGCGAATCCATCGACGTCACCCGCATCACCACCCCGTCGTACGTGTTCTCGACGGTCGAAGATCACATCGCGCCATGGAAAACGACCTACGCCACCACGCAGCTCTTCGCCGGCCCGGTGGAGTTCGTGCTCGGGGCGTCGGGACATATCGCGGGGGTTATCAACCCCTCCGCGAAGCGCAAGTACGGGTACCGGACCGGAGACGAGACGCCGGCTTCACCGGAGCGCTGGCTTGCGGCGGCGCACGAGCGCAGGGGCTCGTGGTGGCCGCACTGGGACCGGTGGCTCGGCGCGTTTGCCGGCGGCAAGGTGCCGGCGCGGACCCCGGGCGACGGCGGACTCCCCGCCCTCGAGGATGCCCCCGGAAGTTATGTCATGCACCCGATGCCGGAGCACTGAAACCCCGGAAAGACGGTGGTGCCTCGTTTTGAAATTCTGCCCGGTATCTCCGGCCTGCGCGCACCGGCTCTCCCGAGACCTCAGGAGTCGAAGTAGGGCACCGGAAAGACAGCGCGCACCGACCGGTCACCCGATGCCACGGACGGCTTGGGGGTGTCTCGCCGCAACTCCTGAACGCCCGGGAAAGCCCGGAAAGCCCGGGCATACAGGCCGGAGACACCAGGCAGAGCATCAAGGTGAGATACGACTGACAGCTCCGTTACATACGCGTCGCGCGGGGCGAGAGCCACCCGCGCCAGGGAGCCCACCCCCATGAACGACTCGTCCGATCCGATCCCTCCGGCCCCGAATCCCGACCCGCAGCGCCTGTACGCGGCGATGACCCGCGTGGCCGAGCAGAGCCAGCGCATCATGCAGGCATTCGTCGAACGCCAGGCCAACGAGCCCCGGGAATTCGACCCGCTGGCGCCGGCGGTGGTGTCGAAGGCGTACCAGGCGCTGTGGCAGCAGATGCTGTCCGACCCCCGGCGTCTCGTCGAGGCGCAGGTTGCGTTGTGGCAGAACTACGCGAAACTGTGGGAGAACACCGCGCGGCGCATGGCCGGAGAGGAAGTGGAGCCCGCGGCGGCCCCGGAACCGGGAGACCGCCGGTTCAACGACGAAGCCTGGTCCGAGAACCCGCTCTACGACCACATCAAGCAGAGCTATCTGCTCGCGTCGAAATTCATGCTGTCGACGGTGCGCGAGACGGAAGGGCTCGATGCGCACACCGCGCACAAGGTGGACTTCTACACCCGCCAGTTCGTCGACGCCCTGGCCCCGACGAACTTCGCGATGACGAACCCCGAGGTGGCGAGACGCACCGTCGAGACCGGCGGCGAGAACCTCGTGCAGGGGCTGTCCAACATGCTCGAAGACCTAGAGCGGGGCCAGGGACGCCTCCGGGTCCGGATGACCGACCCGGAGAAGTTCAGGCTGGGCGAGAACGTCGCCGTCACCCCCGGCAAGGTGGTCTTCGAGAACGACCTGATGCAGCTCCTCCAGTACGCGCCCGCCACCGAAACGGTGCGCAAGCGGCCCCTGCTCATCGTGCCGCCGTGGATCAACAAGTACTACATCCTCGATCTCCGCCCCGGGAACTCGTTCATCAAGTGGGCGGGGGAGCGGGGGCATACGGTGTTCGTGATCTCGTGGGTGAATCCGGACGAGCGGCTGGCCGGGAAGACCATGACCGACTACCTGCTCGAAGGCCCCGTCGCGGCGCTGGAGGCGGTCGGGAAGGCGACCGGCGAGCCGAGCGTCAACGCGATCGGGTACTGCCTGGGCGGCACCCTGCTCGCGGCGACGCTCGCGTACCTGAAGGCCGGAGATGTGGCGGATGCGGCGACCCCCGAGCCTGTCGGCGGTTCCGCGGCGGCCGGCACCGCGCCGATGCCGGCGGCGCCCACGGATGCGGTGTGGGTCGAGGAGAGCGGGGATGCCGGCGAGTCGCCGGGATCCGTGACCGACGCGGAGAAAGCGCAAGCGGCGGAAAGCGGAGACACGGACGAGACTCGGCCGGAGCCGGAGACGGCCGGGAACGCCGGGGCCGCCACCGAGACGGCCGGCGCGGCCAGCCGGCCGGAACCTGCGGACCCACCAGCCACGAGCCGGCGGCCTGCCATCGAATCGGCCACCTTCTTCACCACAATGGTCGACTTCGCGGAGCCCGGCGAGCTCGGGGTGTTCATCGACGAGGAGCAGCTTGCGCTCGTCGAGGAGTCGATGCAGGACACGGGCTACTTCGACGGCGCGAAGATGGCCGAAGCGTTCAACCTGCTGCGCGCCAACGACCTCATCTGGAGCTTCGTGGTCAACAACTACCTGATGGGCAAGGATCCGTTCCCGTTCGACCTCCTGTACTGGAACTCCGACTCGACCCGCATGCCGCGCGCAATGCACTCCGCGTACCTGCGCGACATGTACCAGAACAACCGTCTGCGCGAGCCGGGCGGCATCACCCTCGACGGGGTGCCGATCGACCTCTCCACCATCGACGTACCCGTCTACATCCTCTCCACCCGCGAGGACCATATTGCCCCGTGGAAGTCCACCTACGCGGCGACGCGACTCTACTGCGGGCCGGTCCGGTTCGTCCTCGCCATGTCCGGACACATCGCGGGAGTGGTGAACCCCCCGGCCGCGAACAAGTACGGCTACTACACCGGCGAAACGGCCGAGACGCCGCAGGCGTGGCTCGAAGCGGCGGTCGCCCACGAGGGCTCCTGGTGGCCGGACTGGGACGCCTGGGTGAGCGAACACGACGGCGGCGAGGTGCCGGCGCGCGAGCCGGGCGCCGGCGCCCTGCCGGCCATTGAGGACGCCCCCGGGCGCTACGTGAAGGTGCGGATCGAGTAGACGAGAGGCGGGCGTTCCCCCCTGGCGATGGGACCGCCCCCTCCCCCCGCGACGACCGCCCGTCCCGGCGCCAGCGGGCTCTGTGTATGATGGCCGCCGGCGACCATCGCCCGCTTCCGGAGCCCCCGCGGTGAGCGACGACATTCCCACCCTGCGCAGGATCCTGGCCGAGAACCGCGTCGTGGCGATGGTCGGCCTGTCCGCGAGCTGGTACCGCCCGAGCTACTTCGCCGCGAAGTACCTGCTCGATCACGGCTACCGCGTCATTCCGGTCAATCCCCGGTACGAGGAGGTGCTCGGACAGCGCTGCTATCGCGGCCTGAAGGAGATTCCCGAGCCCGTCGACGTGGTCGACTGCTTCCGCCCGGCCCGGGACATTCCGCCGCTCGCGCGCGACGCCGCCGACATCGGCGCGAAGATCCTGTGGATGCAGCTCGGCATCGTCCACGAGGAGGCAGCGGCGTTCGCCCGCGCCGCCGGTCTGGAGGTGGTCATGGATCGCTGCATGAAGATCGAGTACGCGCGCCTGTTCGGCGGTCTCGGGTGGATCGGCGTGGACACCCGGGTCATCTCCGGCAAGCGCTCGATGTACATCACGCACTGAGGCCCCGCCGCGTCCGCGCGGGCGCAGCCCCGACCGACGGCTCAGCGGGGACGGCGGGGCAGGTCATCCACCACGGCGCGCCGGCCCCGCCGGCACCGGGAGAATCCACCACCGATGGCAGACCACGAATACGACATCGAGACCCTGTGCCTGCACGCCGGGCAGCTCCCCGACACCGCCACCGGCTCGCGGGCGCCGCCGATCTACCAGACCACGTCGTATGTGTTCGACGACGCCGACCACGCCGCGAGCCTGTTCAACCTGCAGACGTTCGGGAACATCTACACGCGGCTGATGAACCCGACCACCGCGATGTTCGAGGAGCGCATGGCCGCGCTCGAAGGCGGCCGGGCCGCGGTGGCCACCGCGTCGGGGATGTCGGCCCAGATGACCGCGTTCCTCACTCTGCTGCAGGGCGGGGATCATGTGGTCTCGTCGAGCCGGCTCTACGGCGGGAGCTACTCCCAGCTCGATGTGAACTTCCCGAAGCTCGGCATCGAGACCACGTTCGTCGACCCGGACGACCCCGAGAACTTCGCGCGCGCCATCCGCGACAACACCCGCGTGCTCTACGCCGAGACCATCGGCAACCCCCTCATCAACGTGCTGGACATCGAGCCGGTGGCGGCCATCGCCCGTGACGCCGGTCTGCCGCTGATGATCGACAACACCTTCCCGTCGCCCTACCTGTGCCGTCCGTTCGAGTGGGGCGCGGACATCGTCACCCACTCGGCGACGAAGTTCATCGGCGGGCACGGGACGTCGATCGGCGGCGTCGTCGTCGAATCCGGCAAATTTCCCTGGGACAACGGCAAGTTTCCCGGGATGACGGAGCCTTCACGGGGCTACCACGGAGTGCGGTTCTACGAGACGTTCGGCGACTTCGGCTTCACGATGCGCGCGCGGTGCGAGACGCTGCGCACCTTCGGGCCGTCATTGAGTCCGTTCAACTCCTTCCTCTTCCTCCAGGGGCTGGAGACGCTGCACGTGCGCATGGACCGACACTGCGCGAACGCGCTCGGGGTCGCCCGCTTCCTCGAAGACCATCCGCGGGTGGGATGGGTGAACTATCCGGGCCTGGAATCGAGTCCGTACCACGCCCTCGCGCGGAAGTACCTGCCGAAGGGCGCAAGCGCGATCCTGACCTTCGGCATCCGGGGCGGGCGCGACGCGGGGGAAGCGTTCATCGAGGCGTCGCAGTTCATGAGCCACCTCGCGAACGTGGGCGACGCCAAGACCCTGGTCATCCACCCCGCCTCGACCACCCATCGGCAGCTCTCGGAGGAAGAGCAGATCGCGGCCGGGGTGACCCCGGACATGATCCGGCTCTCGGTGGGGATCGAAAGCCTGGAAGACATCCTGTGGGATCTGGATCAGGCGATGGAGAAGGCGACCGGCCGGACTCGGGTGACGCTGGCGGGATAGCCCGTAAACGATGCGTTCGATTCCAACGCCGCGCCCGATCCGAGCGTGTGCGGCGCTTTCGATGGTGGGATAGCCCGGACACACTACGCTGCATTTCCACCGCCGACGACTCACCGAGCATACGCGATGACCGTAACCGGCAACCCCTACGAGCAGGGCCTCGACAAGCGACCCGCGAACTTCGTGCCGCTCTCGCCGATCAGCTTCCTGGAGCGGTCCGCGATGGTCTACCCCGACAAGACGGCCGTGGTGCACGGACCGCGCCGGCACACCTACGCGGAGCTGCACGCGCGCTGCCGGCGCCTCGCCGGCGCGCTGGCCAGGCGCGGCATCGGCGTCGGCGACACCGTCTCGCTCATGGCCCCGAACATCCCCGAGATGCTCGAGGCCCACTTCGGGGTGCCGATGTGCGGCGCGGTCCTCAACGCGCTGAACTACCGGCTGGACGCCGCCACCATCCGGTTCATCCTGGGCCACGCCGAGACGAAGGTGCTCATCACCGACCGCGAGTTCTCGCCGGTCATCGCGCGGGCACTCGAAGGGATGCGCGCGCCGCCGATCGTGATCGACATCGACGACCCCCTGTGCGAGAGCGGCGACCGGATCGGAGAGACGGACTACGAGGCCTTCCTCGACGAGGGATCGCCGGACTACGGCTACCGCCTCCCGGACGACGAATGGCAGGCGATCAGTCTCGGCTACACGTCGGGCACCACCGGCAACCCCAAGGGCGTCGTCTCCCACCACCGCGGCGCGTACCTCAATGCCAGCGGCCAGATGCTCGCGTTCGGCATCGGCGCCCGGTCGCGCTACCTGTGGACGCTGCCGATGTTCCACTGCAACGGCTGGACGTACACCTGGGGGGTGACCGCGGCGGGAGGCACCCACGTGTGCCTGCGGGCCATCGACCCCGCGCTCGTCTTCGGGCTCATCGAGGAGCACGGGGTGACTCACATGTGCGGTGCGCCGGTCGTGCTCAACCTGCTGCTGCATGCGCCGGAGTCGGTGAAGCGCCGGTTCGGGCATGTGGTCGAGGTGGCGACCGGCGGGGCGGCACCGCCGAGCGCGGTGATCGAGGGGATGTCGAGGATGGGGTTCAACGTCACCCATCTCTACGGCCTCACCGAGACCTACGGCCCGGCCACCGTGTGCGCGTGGCAAGACGCATGGGATGTGCTCGACATGGAAGGGCGCGCGGAACGAATGGCCCGCCAGGGCGTCCCTTACCACACCATGCACGCGATGATGGTGGCCGACGGCGAGACCATGGCCGAGACCCCGCGCGACGGCGAGACCATCGGCGAGCTGATGCTGCGCGGCAATACCGTGATGCGCGGCTACCTCAAGAATCAGGAAGCTACGGAAGAGGCGTTCCGCGGCGGCTGGTTCCACACCGGCGACCTCGCGGTGCGTCACCCCGACGGCTACGTGGAAGTGAAGGATCGCGCCAAGGACATCATCATCAGCGGCGGCGAGAACATCTCGAGCCTGGAGGTCGAGGAATGCCTGTTCCGGCACCCCGACATCATGGAAGCGGCGGTGGTCGCCCGACCCGACGATCACTGGGGCGAGACCGTCTGCGCGTTCGTGACCCCTCGCGACGGCGCCGACGACCTCGGCGAGAAGCAGGTCATGGCGTGGTGCCGCGAGCGCATCGCGCGCTACAAGATGCCGCGCACCGTGGTGTTCGGCCCGCTGCCGAAGACCTCGACCGGCAAGATTCAGAAGTTCGTGCTGCGCGATCGGGCGAAATCGCTCTGAACCTGCAAGCAGTCATCGTGCGAGCTCCTTCGACACGGGAGCAGCCGGGATGAACACGATGCAGGCCGGACCGGCACTTCGCACCGCCGAGTTCGTTCCCCTCGTCGCGCTGCTGATGTCGCTGGTCGCGCTCTCGATCGATGCGATGCTGCCCGCACTGCCGGACATCGGTCGCGACCTCGGCGCGACGCACGCGAACGACGTGCAGCTCGTCATCACCTCGCTGTTCGTGGGGCTCGGGCTCGGCCAGATTCTCTTCGGCCCGCTCTCCGACCAGATCGGGCGCAAACCGGCGATCCATGCCGGCCTTGCGGTCTTCGCGATCGGGTGTGTGGTATCCATCTTCGCGACCACCTTCGAGGCGATGATCGCAGGCCGCATCCTGCAGGGGATCGGGGTTGCGGGACCGCGCGTGGTGACGGTGGCTCTGGTGCGCGATCAGTACGAGGGGCGCCGGATGGCTCGCCTCATGTCGTTCGTGATGTCGGTGTTCATCCTCGTGCCGGCCATCGCTCCCGCGTTCGGACAGGGGATCCTGTGGCTGGGCAACTGGCGCACGATCTTCACGGCCTTCCTGTTGATCGCGGCGCTGGCCTTCGCGTGGCTGGCGCTGCGCCAGCCGGAGACCCTACCGGTGGAACGGCGGCGGCCGTTACGGCCCCGGACCGTCGGTCAGGCATTGCTGGAGATCCTGCGCATCCGCGCCGCCCTGGGATATACCCTGGCGCAGGGGTGCATCTTCGCTCCCTTCGTCGCCTACCTCGCCACGTCCCAGCAGATCTTTCAGGAGGCATATCGGACCGGCGCCCTCTTCCCGGTGTACTTCGGCGCCCTGGCCCTCGCCATCGGCGTCGCGTCGCTCCTGAACAGCCGGCTCGTGATGCGGCACGGGATGCGCCGGCTGTCGAAGATTGCAGCCGGCTCCATCGCGCTTCTCTCGGTGGCGGCGTGGGCGGGGGTGTTCGCGTTCGACGGGCTGCCGCCGCTGTGGCTGTTCATGACGTACCTGATGGTCGTCTTCGTGTTCATCGGCCTTCTGTTCGGCAACCTCAATGCACTGGCGATGGAGCCCCTCGGGCACATCGCCGGCGTGGGGGCGGCGGTGGTCGCATCGCTCTCGACCTTCCTGTCCGTCCCGCTCGGAGCGCTGGTGGGCCGGGGCTTCGACGGCACCATGTACGCGCAGATCGGGGCGTTTGCCGTCTTCGGGGCGGCCACCTTCGCGGCCATGCGTTGGGCGGGGAAGCAGGAGCACGCACGGTAGGGTCCGGTTTCGGTCGTCGTCGAGCCGCACGTTCGCCCGATCGGAGACCCCGGCCGCGACCGGGGCGCAAGCCGGAATGCCGCCGCCCGCGGCGGATGGCGCCCCTGGAATCGAGCGCGTCCGACGCTCGCAAAACCGGGCCACGCAGGGCTCGTTTTTTGTCCGGCAGCGGTTGATGTGAGCGCGTCCAACGGGTCATTTCGGGGAGAGAGTTTCGTTGTCTGGGTGTCCGTTCGGGCCGCATGGAGCTGCTTTCGACGGCATTGAGGGCATCTGCGCACCGGTCGTCGGCACTCGCTCCCGACAAAAAATGGTCCTGCCGGGCCACGGCTCTCCCTTGAGACCCCGGCCCCGCGTGGCGCATGATCGGCGCAGGCCCGGGTGGGCCGACACGAACGGAGCGACCAGTGGCGCAGCACCTCATCGAAACAGCGGAGGATCTCCGAAGCCGCTACGGCGAGCCGAGCGAGAACGCGGTGAGGAAGTCGCTCGACCGCCTGGACCGGCACTGCCGCCGGTTCATCGCACTCTCTCCGTTCGTGGTGCTCGCCACCTCGGGGGCGGACGGGCGGGCGGACTGCTCGCCGCGCGGCGACCCCCCGGGCTTCGTCGCCGTCCTCGACGACCGAACCATCCTCCTGCCGGATCGCCGCGGCAACAACCGCACCGATTCACTGAGGAACATCCTCGAGAATCCCCATGTGGGGCTGCTGTTCATGATCCCCGGCGCGAACGAGACGCTTCGGCTCAACGGCCGCGCGATCCTGACCACGGACCCGGCACGGCTCGAACCGCTCGCCATCAATGGCCGGGCACCGCAGAGCGGCCTTCTGATCGAGGTGGAAGAGGTCTTTCTCCAGTGCACGAAGGCGCTCGTGCGCTCACGGCTCTGGGCGGACGAGTCGCGGGTGGATCGCGAGAGCGCGCTGGCGTCGTTCGGGCAGATGCTCGCCGACCACACCGGCCGGTCCGACGGCGAGGCGATCGACCGCAGGCTCCGCGAAACCCTTCCCGAGATGCTGTACTGACCGGCGGTCAGGCCCCGCCGGCGCCAGGGTGGCGCGATCGCCCGCACCCCGTCCCCATGCGCCCGCGGTGGGACGGTAGACTGCCACCCTCGCCCCACCTCCGGAGACGCACCATGATCGTCGAACAGATCTGGACTGCGAACGCCTACCGCAACTTCAACTACCTCATCGCATGCCCTGACACCGGGGAGGCGCTCGCCGTCGATCCGCTCGATCACCGCAAGTGCCTTGCCACGGCTCGGGCTCGGGGATTCGAGATCACGCAGATCCTCAACACCCACGAGCACGGCGACCACATCGGCGGCAACGGCCCCATGGTGGAGGCGACGGGGGCGAAGATCCTGGCCCATGCGAACGCGGGGGCACGCATTCCGAACATGGACGAAGGGCTCGAGGCCGGGGACGTAGTCAGAGTCGGCCGCACCGTGGAACTCGAAGCGCTCGACACCCCGGGCCATACGATGAGCCATGTCTGCCTGCTCTCGCACACCGACACCCCGGCGCTGTTCTGCGGCGACACGCTGTTCAACGCCGGTGCGGGCAACTGCCACAACGGCGGCCATCCCCACGAGCTGTACCAGACGTTCGTCCGGCAGCTTGCGAAGCTGCCGGATGCGACCCGCATCTACCCCGGCCACGACTACCTGGAGAACAACCTCCGCTTCACCCTCGATCGCGAGCCCGGCAACACACGGGCGGCCGAGCTGCTCGGCGAGGTGGACGGGCGCGCCCCCGACGACGCCCCGGTGTCGACACTGGCGCTGGAGAAGGAGATCAACACGTTCTTCCGTCTCGAGAGCCCCGTCATCATTGCCAGACTGCGCGAAGCGTTCCCCGACCTGTCCGGACCGCTCGACCCGAAGACCGTCTTCCTGAGGTTGCGCGAGCTGAGGAACCGCTGGTAAGCAGGGGAACATCAGGGCGGCGCCGGGGACGGCGCTCCCGCGCGGGACTCGTTCGCTGCATCGCCGATCCGCATGATGGGCGCATAATCGTGTTTCGCCCCCGAGAGGAGGCACCAGCAGACACCGGATATAACAAAAAATTATCGGCCCGATATGAATGTAGTATTGGATTTTACGTTTTCTCGTCTCTACACTACGCTTGCGTAGCCGACTCCAAAACAGGTCGGGGGCGCGATGCGGCCCGACGCAGGGACCAGGGCAAGATCACTAAAATCCCATGTAAATCAGTGCATTCTGTGATCTAATGCCACTCTGGCCAAGGAGAGGAACGTGATCAGCAATGGACAACAGTGCCCCCGAGGGTCTGATCGAACATTTCTCGAAGTTGGAAGACCCGCGCGTCGACCGGAACAAGAAGCATGAGTTGATTGATGTCATCGTGCTGTGCGTGTGCGCGGTGCTCAGTGGGGCCGAAGGTTGGTGCGACATCGAGGAGTTCGGTCGCGCAAAGCTGGACTGGTTACGTCGTTATGTCCCGCTGGCCAATGGGGTCCCGGTCGATGACACGATTGCCCGCATCATCTCGGCGTTGTCGGTCAGTGGGTTTCAGGCGTGCTTTCTCAGTTGGATGGAGGACGTGGTCAAGCTCAGCGACGGTGAGATCATTGCGCTCGATGGCAAGACGCATCGACGCACCCATGATCGCAAGCGAGGGGTGAAGGCGCTGCATATGGTCAGTGCCTGGGCGTGTCGCAATGGGGTGGTGCTTGGGCAGGTGAAAACCGACGAGAAGTCGAACGAGATCGTGGCGGTGCCGGAGTTGCTGGAGAAGCTTCAATTGAAGGGGTGTATCGTGACGCTGGATGCGATGGGGTGCCAACGCGCGATCGCGAAGCAGGTCAAGAAAGGCGGTGGGGATTACGTGTTGGCGCTGAAGCGCAATCAGCCGGAATTGGAGCGCGAGGTTCGGGCGTATTTCGAGGCGGCGGAGCGGTGCGACTTTGGCGGTTCGGAGATGGGGCACGAGGCGACTTGCGACGAAGGTCACGGGCGGATTGAGCACCGGAGCTATTTCTTGTCCACGGACCTTGGTGCGTTGTCGGGTGTCGGGAAGTGGAAGGGACTGAAAGCGATGGGAATGGTGGAGTCGGAACGTCATTGTGGAGGGCGTGTCAGTGTTGAGCGGCGCTACTACATCACCTCGCTTGATGACGTGAAGGTGTTTCAACGGGCGGTGCGTTCACATTGGAGTATCGAGAACGGGTTGCACTGGCGGTTGGACGTGACGTTTCGCGAAGACGCAAGCCGGATTCGTCGAGGCAATGCGCCTCACAACATCGGGGTGATTCGTCACATGGCGATGAACCTACTCAAGCGCGAGAAGACGAAAATGAGCTATAGGCGCAAGAGAGTCCGGGCCGCTCTGAACGATGCCTTCCGAGATAAGTTGTTGATGGGACAATGACTTTATATGCGGTCACCCTGACGCAGGGACGAAGTCGGGTTTCGTCTCCGGGACTGAAAAACACAGTAGGATCAGAAACTTGAAATCAGAGCTGAACAAGATCCACCACTCGGCCGAACCCCCAGTCTTCGTGACCGGTGCGACCGGACATGTGGGCGCCAACCTCGTGCGTCGCCTGCTCGCCGACGGTATTCGCGTGCGCGTGCTGCTGAGGCCCGAGAGCAACAATCAGGCGATGGAAGGTCTGGAAGTGGAGCGCGCCTTCGGTGATCTCCGGGACCTTGACGCCACCCGGAGTGCAATCAAGGGCTGCCGGGGCGTCTATCATGTCGCGGCAAAGATCTCCACGATCGAGGGCAATCGCGCTCATCAACGCGAGATCTTCGAGTGCAACGTCCTCGGCACCCGCAACGTGCTGCTGGCGGCCCGGGAAGTGGACGCCGGACGGGTGGTGGTCACCGGCTCGTTCAGCGCCGTCGGCTACGATCCGGACAATCCTTCCGCTCCCAGCAACGAGACGATGCCGTTCTATCCAATGGAACGCACGATGCCCTACGAGCGAAGCAAGTCGCTCGTCGAGCACGAATGCTGGCATGCCGCAGCGAAGGGGCAGGATATCGTCGTCGCAACCTGCTGCGCAGTCGTCGGAGGCGCGGATTTCTCTCCGTCGCGTCTTGGAAGGACGTTGTGCGACTACACGAACGGGAAGCTGCGTGCGTACGTCGATGGCGGCTTCGAGTTCGTTGCCGTCGGGGACATCGTCGCGGGACATGTGCTTTGCATGCACCGTGGCCGATCCGGCGAAAAATATATTTTCAGCACCGAATACAAGACCATCTCCGATCTGCTGAACCTGTACGAGGAGGTCTCCGGACAACCGCGGCCTCGGCGGCGGATGCCAGCCGGCCTGATGTATGTCTTTTCGGAGGCGGCGAGTTTCTATCTCAGCCGGTTCCACCCGGACTTTCCCCAGCGACTCACACCAGGCGCCATCCGGCTCCTGCAAAAGTGCCGTCACGCCAACCTGGACAAGGCGAAACGGGAACTCGGCTACCAGCCGACGACCATCCGTGCCGCCGTGCACGAGGCGTATGCGTTCCACTATCATGAGCGCAAGGCGATCACCAATCCGCGGGCAAAGAAGCCCCTCCCCCGTGCGAACGGCAAAGCTCGGGCGGAGGATGCCGCGCCGGACTCTCATCCACACATGACAGCCGATGGAGGTGCGTCATGACCCCCGTATCATCGCGTCCGCCCGGCTTCGAGGAAGCCAGCAACCTACGCCAGAAGGTGCGTGCCACGGGTATGGATCCCGACTACTGGTATGCGGTCGAGGAAGTGCGCAACATGAAGCCGGGGACCGTCGTCGAAGTCATTTTCTGGAAGCACTCGATTGCGCTGTTTCGGGCCACGGATGGTTCGTTTCACGCCATGGACAATCGCTGCGCACATCGCCAGCTAAAGCTTTCAATCGGCGCGGTAGAGGGCTGCCGGCTCGTATGCGCCTACCACGGATGGAAGTACGGTCCGGACGGAAAGCTGGCCGAAGCCGCACACGAACTCCCCGAGCGAGGCTTGCCGGACGTCTCCATCCGAACCTATCCCGTGAAAGTGCGCTACGGACTGGTCTGGATGTTTCCCGGGAATCCGGAACTCGCCGAAATACGCCGTATTCCCGAGATTCCCGAGCTTGAAGGTCCCGGTCGGTGGGCCTGTGTACCACTGAATTTCACTTGGTCGGCCCACCACTCGATGGTGATCGACAACGTCAGCGACTTCAGTCACGCCTGGCTGCACCGCCGCTACCGTCCGTTCGAAGGCGCCCAGCTCACGAGATGCGAGACGATCGGCGACAACGTGCATGTCGATTACGACACGAGCGTCGGTCGCGGCCGCATTTCCGGATTGTTCGTCGATCGCAACCGAATCGACACCAATTCGATGAAGCTCTGCTACGAATATCCCTACCAGTGGTCGAACACCGATGAGGCGATCAAGCACTGGCTCTTCGTCCTGCCCATCAACGAGCGCACCACGCGGGCATTCTTTCTGTTCTATTTCAAGTCCCTGAAGATCCCGCTGGTGCCGATACATATCCCCCGGTTCGCAATGGACGTGGTGATGAGGATCTCCAACCGGGTGCTCATCGGTCCGCTGCTCTGCGAGGACGGGTTCGCGCTGGAAGCCGAACAGGAGGGGTATGAGCAGCACTGGGACGCCCGTACCCTCGAATTCAACCGGGTGGTGCCTGCGTTTCAGCATGTGACGGTGCGCAAGTGGCAGGAGTATCTGGACAGGGAGAAGAAGAGCGCGGTGCCGAGCCCCGAACCGGCGGTGGCAGAGGTCGCATAAGGAAACACCGATGCCTAATCTGCCTCTGCCGATCCCCCCCCTTTCGGGCGGGCTGCTGATCGAGGCGGCGGTGATGACAGCCGTCTTCATCGGGGCCTTGTTCGTGGGCTCGGCGCTCCTGCCGGGGCGCCGGGTCAAGGGGCCGGACCTCGGCGGAATATCGGTCACCTACAAGCTCAACGGCCTGACGCTGCTGCTGCTCACCGCGCTGGTGGCAGGCATTGCACAGGTCTTGGACGTGTTCTCCCTGTCGTCCCTGTATACGCATTTCTTCGCGCTCTTCGTGGCTGCAAACCTGTTCGCGTTCGCGATTTCCGGCTGGCTGTATTGGCAAGGCACCCGCAAGCAGCTCCGAGAGCAGACCGAATCTCCGCCGGGATTCTGGCGCGGGGCCTTCTACGGCGTGGAACTCAACCCTGCCTGGTTCGGGGTCGATCTCAAGCTGTTCAGCTACCGCCCGTCCCTCATCGGGCTGGCATTGTTCAATGCTTCTTTCGCGGTGGTGCAATACGAAACCTACGGCCACCTGACCCTGGCGATGGCCCTATACCAGCTCCTGACGATAGCGTACATACTGAATTACTTCCTGTTCGAGGGCGGAATGATCCATACCTGGGACATCGTCAGCGAGCGTTTCGGGTGGATGCTCGTCTGGGGTGATTACGTGCTCGTGCCCTTCTTCTACTGCATCGCTGGCTGGTGGCTGGTCGACGCATCCGGTCCCCCGTTGAGCCCTTTCGCGGCCGTCGCGATCATGCTCCTGTACGTGCTCGGCTTCTGGTTGTTCCGAGGCGCCAACGGGCAAAAGCATCGCTTCAAGCGTGACCCGTCCATCACGATCTGGGGCAAACCCGCCCAAGCTCTCGACGGGCGCCTGCTTGTATCCGGGTTCTGGGGGATCGCACGACATCTCAACTACACGGGCGAGATCTGCATCTACCTCGCGTTCGTGCTGACCACCAGTTTTGCGTCCTGGATCCCCTTCCTGTTGCCGGCGTGGCTTGCAAGTTTGTTGTGGCATCGTGCGCGCCGTGATGAGCGGCGCTGCCGCGCCAAGTACGGGGAGCTGTGGGGGCGCTACCGAAAGCGCGTGCCCTGGTCGCTGGTCCCCTTTGTCTATTGAGAACAGAGATGGCAAATCGGTCCGACATCGCAGTGCCTCTGCGCTCAGCGCAGTCCGCCTCCTCGACGGGGAAATCGATTCCGGAACTCTCCGGTGGCTGGCCGTTGCTCGGCCACCTGCCGGAGTTTCAAAAGGATCCGGTAGCCATGCTCGACCGTTGCCAGCATGAACACGGTGAGCTTGTCAGCTTCAGGCTCGGCCCCCGCCGGTTTGTGCTGTTTGCGGGGCTGGAGGCCCACGATTGCTATTTCCGGGCGCCGGCGGACCAGCTTGATGCCAGGGCCGTCTACCAGTTCACGGTGCCCGTCTTCGGACGTGGTGTCGCCTACGATGTCGCGCCCGAGGTCATGGCGGAGCAGTTGGCATTGCTGTATCCGGCGCTGCGAGACGCGCCGATGCGCAACTATGCTCACATCATGCACGACGAAGCCAGTCGGTTTGCCGATGCGCTCGGAGAGGAGGGGACCATCGACCTGCCGGTGGCGCTGAACAAGCTCACCGTCAACATCGCCAGCCGCAGCCTGCTTGGCCAGGAAGTCCGCGATCAGGTGGACTCGGGGTTCG
Source organism: Gammaproteobacteria bacterium (assembly GCA_965221725.1). Classification (GTDB taxonomy): domain Bacteria; phylum Pseudomonadota; class Gammaproteobacteria; order HK1; family HK1; genus HK1. The sequence goes on along the minus strand of OZ244909.1, from coordinate 2,682,647 downwards.
CCGAGGCCTATCACGATCTACAGGAGGGCATCAACCTCCTCGGGTTCTTCTTCCCGAGGTTGCCTATCCCGGCGCATCGAAAACGTGACCGGGCCCGACGCAAGATTGCGGAGATCCTCGGCGGAATCATCAGGAGGCGCCGGGAGGCCGGTACCGTAGCCGAAGATTTCATGCAGGCACTCATGCAGGCCCGTTACAAGGATGGTCGGGCCTTGAGCGAAGACGAGATTATCGGGCTTTTGCTGACAGTGCTGTTTGCCGGCCAGCATACCAGCGCCGTGCTTGCGAGCTGGATGGGGCTCGAGATGTTCCGTGCGCCGGACTGGATAGCCCGGATCCGCGGCGAAATGCGTGAGGTCTACGCAGAGGAAGGCGCCATGAGTCTCGCGAGCCTCAAGAAGCAGACGGCACTCGAATGCACGGTGCGCGAGTGCGAGCGCCTGCACCCGCCGCTGATCGTGCTGGTCCGCAAGGTGCGTCGATCGTTGCAGTATGCGGGTCACACCGTGCCGGCCGGGACCCTGGCCATGATCTCTCCGGCGGTGTCGCATCGCCTGTCCGACGTGTTTGCCGATCCGGAACGCTTCGATCCGGAGCGGTTCGCCCCCCCCCGGAGCGAGGGCAAGCAGCACCACTACACCCTGATCGGCTTTGGCGGGGGGAAGCATCGGTGCATGGGGGAGAAATTTGCCGTGATGCAACTCAAGGCGATCTGGACGGTCTTGCTCGACCGCTTCGATTTCGAACCGATGGTGGAGTTTCCTGCCCCGAACTACGGGACCTGGGTAACAGGACCAGTGACACCGTGCCGGGTGTCCTACCGTCGCCGCGCGCAACCGAGTGTATTCAGTTGAACACGGCCGGACATCTTCCCGAGAACGGCGCCGCTTCGCGGTGTTACGACGTGGTCATCGTCGGCGCGGGGCCGGTGGGGAACGTGTGTGCACTGGCCCACGCGCAAAGAGGCGCTCGCGTCGCTCTGCTGGAGGCGAACCCCAAGGCGGCCGAGCGCATGGCGGGCGAATGGCTGCATCCGCCGGCCGTGCGGATACTGCGTAACCTCGGGATCGATCTCGACACCTTGCCCCGCAGCGCCGCCGGCAATGGATTCGTGGTGTTCCCGGAAGACGGATCGGAACCGATCGCACTTCCCTACCCCAAAGGCTCCCAGGGTCTGGTATGCGAGCATACGTTGCTCGTCTCGAAGTTGCGGGAAGCCATCGAAGACGAGGCGGCGATAGATTTTGTCACCAGGGCACGGGTCACCGCGGTTGAAGACCAGCGGCTGACCTATAGCTGCAACGGCGCCTTGCACACCCTGAACGCGGCGCGAATCGTCGGCGCCGACGGCCGGGCTTCGACCGTGCGTCGATCGCTCGGGCTGTCGACAGACCCCATTCACTGTTCGCGAATGGTCGGGGTCACGTTGACGGGGGGGAACTTGCCCTTCGAGGGCCAGGGCCATGTACTGCTCGGCGGACCAGGCCCGGTGCTCGCGTACAGTGTGGCGGATGGCTGCGTCCGAATCATCATCGATGTTCCGTTGGATTGCTGGGCAAAACGGGACCGGGTCGGTTTTCTGACGGAATCCTATGCCGATCTCATGCCGGAGGCGCTCAGATCGAAGTTCGTCGAAGCAATTCGGGCAAGGCAGTTCCACTTTGCGGCCAATCAACTCCGGCCGCGCGCTGCCTACGGGAACTCGCATCGAGTACTGATCGGTGACGCGGCCGGGCACTACCATCCCATGACTGCGGTCGGCATGACCCTGGGTTTCGGCGATGCGCTTGCCCTCGCCGAGAGCGAGAGCTTTCGCGACTTCACCAACCGGCGGCTCCGGGATACCCACATGCCGGAGTTGCTCGCCATGGGGCTCTACGAAGTCTTCGCCGATTATCGAGCCGAGGCGCACGCACTACGACACGCCGTCTATATGGGGTGGCGGACAAGTGCTCGGTACCGCGATCGAACCACGCGGATCCTCGCATGCGAAGACCGATCCGTGGCCGGCATGAGTCTCGCTTTTTCCGGAACCGCGATCCGGGCACTGGCCAGGGAAGTTTCACTGTCCCGTCCCCCCCGCCTCACCTTGCATCGGTTCAGTACCGTCTTCCGTGCGCTCACCGTCCGTATCTGGTGGTTCATGTGCGGGGCCCTGCAATTGCGCAAGGTGAGAGCCGGGCGCAAGGAAAGGGAAGAGAGCGTACGGTACAATCTTGCCCGCGCGTTTCTGCACTCCATGGCCTCGGAGAGAGTTGCCTCCAGGTCCGACCGGCCGAAGGAGGTTGAATCGCCCGATGCCGGTCCGGCATTGCGCAGCGCGGCCGATCGCCTTCTGAGTCTTCAGAGCAAGGACGGAGGCTGGGAGGGCGAGATGGTCTGGTGTCCCATGCTGACCGCGCAATATGTGCTGCTGCACCATATCATCGGCCGTCCGCTCGAACCCACCCGGCGTCGGCATGTGCTTCGCTTCTTCGAACAGAGTCGGCTCGAAGGGGGAGCGTGGGGCATGCACGAGCACTCGCCGCCCCAGCTCTTCGTCACCGCGCTGGTGTACGTCGCGGCACGGTCGCTTGGCGTCGAACGAGACGACCCTCTGGTCGGGCCGGCCCTTCGATTCATACAGGCCGAAGGAATTATCGGGATTCCGAGCTGGGGGAAATTCTGGCTCGCGCTCCTCAACCTCTACGACTGGCGTGGAGTCAACGCCATCCTGCCGGAACTGTGGGGCCTGCCGCGCTGGGTCCCCTTGCACCCCTCGAACTGGTACTGCCATACGCGGCTCATCTACATGGCGATGGCGGTGATCTATGCGCACCGGTTCCAGGCGCCCGTCACCCCCTTGATCGCGTCGCTACGCGAAGAGCTGTTCCCCCGAGGATTCGCCAGCGCGGATTTCTCCGCTGCCCGCGGGTGCCTGCGGGAGGCGGATCTGTTCGCGCGGCCGAGTGTGTGGCTCAAGGCGGGGTACGGATTCGCGCGGCTGTTAGACCGCTTCCACGGCGAGCGCTTGCGCGCCCGATGCACCGAAGAGATCCTCCGACAGATCAAATGGGAGCTGCGGACCACCGATCATACGAGCATCTCTCCAGTCAGCGGTCTTCTCAACATGCTTGCCCTGTGGCTGCGCGATCCGGACGATGCCGACCTCGACCAGGCACTGGCGCGAATGGACGGCTGGATCTGGGAGGATGAGGAGCAGGGGGCGCGTGTCACCGGAGCGAGAAGTGCCTCATGGGACAGCGGGTTCGCGCTGCAGGCGCTGGCTGAGGTTCCCACGTTCGACGGGGCTCGGGATGCCCTTGAGCGCGGCGCCGAATTCCTGCTCAGAGAGCAGATCGGCACCAGCTTCGACGGATTCCGCGATGCCTATCGGTCCGATCCCAAAGGCGGCTGGTGTTTCCCCGGCGGATGGCATGGGTGGCCGGTGAGCGACTGTACCGCAGAGGCGGTGCTCGGAATCGTCGCCGCCGGACGCGGTAGATCGAATCCGGCCGCGCTGAGCGAAGCGGTCAGGTTCATGTTGCGCCGCCAAAACCGCGATGGCGGCTTTGGCAGCTACGAGGCACGACGCTCGCTCGTCGGTCTGGAGTGGCTGAACCCGGCCGAAATGTTCGGCGAATCGATGACCGAGCACTCCTTCGTCGAATGTACGGGGTCCTGCTTGGCGGCACTCTCGGCTTGTCGAGAGCATGTGCCGGAGATAGCGGATGATATAATGACGGATATTATCTCCAGAGCCGTCTCTCGGGCTGCCGTCTGGCTTCGTCGAACCCAGAAGAGAGACGGATCGTGGCGCGGCGTATGGGGAATTCAGTTCATTTACGGCACCCTCTTCGGGATCAGAGGTCTCCTCGCCGCCGGGGTCCAGCCCGGCGATCCGGCGCTTCGTTCGGCCTGTCACTGGCTGCTGGGGCGCCAGCGGGAAGACGGCGGATGGGGCGAGCACCACAGCGGATGCCTGACCGGCCGATACGTTCAGCACGAGGAAAGCCAGGTGATCCAGACCGCATGGGCGCTGATCGCGCTCATCGAGGCGGGAGAATCCAACTGGACCGCGATTTCGCACGGCGCCCACTTCCTGCTCGACATGCAACGCCCCGACGGAACATGGCCCAAGCAGGACATGGCAGGGGTGTTCTTCCGAACCGCACTTCTGGACTATGTCCTCTATCGGCAGTACTTTCCTCTGCACGCTCTTGGTCTCTACGAGCAACGCCGCCGGAGCCGAATGGAGAATCTCGCTAACACCGGTAGCACCACAGACACGATACCACCCCGGATCGAGCTGGCTTCCGTCTGACTCGCCATCCGATGCTGCCGCAACCGGAGTGCTTCAGGTCGAGCCAAGGATGCCGTTGACATGACCTCGAAGTATGCGCTGAATGTTCCGGAGGAACTCGTTGTGATGCTTCTCAACGATCAGACCGGATATTTCTATCAAGTAGAAGGCTGGACCCTGAACTGTGCCTTCATCGGGGCAGTTCTGGCGGACCTCTCCCTGAAATCACGCATTGATACGGATGAAAAATCTCTTTTCCTGATCGATTCGACCAAAACAGGCGATTCGGTTCTGGATCTGTGCCTGGAAGAGATTGCGTCTCATTCCGGTTCGCAGGAAGCGCGTTACTGGATAGAGCGGCTTGCGGTTCATTCGGAAACCATCATTGATACCTCATTGCAGCGCTTGGTCCGAATGGGAATTCTGCAGCACCATGATGGAGGGTTCTACACAATGAACTACTCCGATTGGCATGCGGAACTAAGGGAATACGCCATCCAGGATCCCGCAGGTCTGTACATCAAGGAAAGAATTGGAGAAGTGCTCTTCGCGGATATCATACCCAATCCGCGAGATTCACTTATTATCGGTCTTTTGAATGCATGTGATGTCGTTCGCTTTATTTTTGATCTGGACAAGGAAACGGAAGATCGAATCGAGTGGATTTGCAAAGTAGAGTTGATTAATCGAACAATTGCTTCCGGCGTCGAACAGACAATTATCGCGCCTACTTTACAAAGCACACCTCTGAGAAAGAAAATTCCCAGAGTTTCCATCAAGAAATTTCTGTCGAACCGGCATCTCTGGAATGGCAACATTCCCGCGTTATTTGCAAGTATAACCGAGCAATACGGCCCGGTTTTCCAGATAGGACTACCATTTCAGAAACCAATGACTTTTGTGGCGGGAGAAAAGGCGAATCGATGGATACATAGAAATGCTCGAATGTACCTGACTTCCGGGAATTATTTTCGTGAGCTGGAGCAGGCCTGTGGCGCACAAGGTTTGATCACGTCCCTGGATGGTGCTGATCACTTCCGACTTCGCAAAGTGATGAGAGGCGTCTACTCAACGGACAAATTCAACGAAAGACTGGACGACATATGTCGGCTGACCCGACAGTTCATGTCGAACCGAAAGTGGCAAAATAACTCGGAGATCGATGTAAAGCGCGATACTCGGCTGATGATCAATATGCAAATGACCATGATTACCGTCAGCACGGACACGCAGGACATCTTCGAGGAATTGGTGAAATGGAAGGAAACGGCATCCAACTGTTATGTCGGACATATCATGCCGAAATTCATGGCCCGCACTCCAGCCATGAAGAAACGTTTCGGACTTCTCGGTACCTTCGTGCGACGAATAGAGCAAAGCCATACGCCCTTCCAGCGGGCGGGAGCAGTCCGAGAATTGGCGGACGATCTCATCAGCCTGCACAGCAGTGACCCGCAATTTCTGCCGGAGCAGAACCTCCCCTTCATGCTGGCAGCCGCACCAATACTTCAAAGTATCTACGTCGGTGATCTCCTCGGATTTGCACTTTTCGAGATGGCCAGACACCCGGAGCTTGCGGCGAGAATTCGGGAGGAGGCAACCGCAATTTTCGATAACGGCAATCCCGACAGGGAGAAGTTCATCCCGGAAAACTATGACGTGACACTTCGTTTTCTCATGGAGTGCCTGCGAATGTATCCCGTTGTCAGCATGCAGGTTCGAAATGTGGCGAATTCCTGCGTGGTGGAAGACTACGCACTGCCGCTAGGGGAACGGGTACACATCATGCAAACCGCAGCACATTACATGAGTGACAGTTTTCCGGATCCTTTCAAATTCGATATCGATCGTTATCTGTTGCCACGCAAGGAGCACCGGAGTTACGGATACGCCCCGTATGGGCTGGGTACCCACATGTGCGTGGGGTACGATTGGATGAACATGCAGATGATCGTTACCATGCTGATGATTGCTTATTATTTTGATTTTTCTCCGATCCCCGGCAACTACAAACTGAAAATCAGTCCTTTTCCTACCTTGTCGGTGTCCGAAAAGCTGAAAGTCCATATTGCGAATCGGTTGCACGAACTGCCTGCTTGAAAAAATTAACTTCCCCGTGCGACAAGACCTCCCTGTATTCGGGATTAGCGGTTTTCCGGGCTGACTCAGAGTCGGGGAAAACAGCAGATTTCGACAGGGAGTACATTGATGTGATGAAGGTCCCGAAGTCCTTCACCGATTTCATGTTCCACCACCGTGAGTTCGTCATTGCGGGCTTCGCGGTGCCGGCCAGCTTCGTCTACCAAAAGATTGAAGATCTTGGCAAGTGGTTCTATCGCACTTTCCGGAACACCGACGCCAGGCATGCCGCCGCCGTACGCGCGATTCAGTCGCAAGTCCGGGACGGTTATGCCAGTGGAAAGCGCATGTGCACGGCACGCAAGCCCTGGAAGTCGATGACACCGCGCAACCCGGACTTTAAGGAAAGCATGCATCAGGTGCACATCGATCTCCGCAATGTTCTGGAAGTGGATGAAGTACGGGGCATCGTGCGCGCCGAACCGATGGTGACAATGGGGGATATCACGCATTTTCTCGTCCCCAGAGGATACGCGCTCACCGTTCTGGCGGAGATGGACGACCTGACACTGGGCGGACTCTGCATGGGTGTCGGCATCGAAACCACAAGCCATCGCGAAGGTTTTCTGCACGAAACGGTCGAGGCATTCGAGGTCGTCGTTGCCAATGGCGAACTGATTCGAGCCACGCGTGAAGAAAACGCCGATCTGTTCCACGCGCTACCCTGGTCGCATGGTACGTTGGGGTTCCTCGTAGCGGTCGAGTTACGCATTGTGCCAATTCAACCGCACGTCAAGCTCAATTACGAGCCATTTCACTCTCTGGAAGGTTTTTGTGCCCGACTGGAAGAACTTACCGCCGATCCCAACGCTCCCCGCTTTATCGAGGGATTGATATTTTCCGAAAACTCGGGCGTCATCCTGAAGGGTGAATTCGCCTCCCCTCCCCCCGGAGTACGCGTCAATCACATCAACAGGTTTCATAAACCCTGGTTTTACAGCCATGCTGCGCAAAGTCTAGAAATTGGAAAGTTCACCGACTACATTCCAGCTCGCCATTACTTCCACCGTCATACACCCTCCGTTTTTTTTCAGATCAAGGATCTCATCGGCTTCGCCAATTCTGTGTGGTACCGCTATCTGTGGGCATGGATGGGCGCACCCAAGATCTCGCTCATGAAGCTGACGCAGACGCCGGATGTGCGACGAAAGGCTTTTGCAAATCGTGTCGCGCACGATATCTTGATACCTATCGAATGCCTCGCCGACTCGATCCACATCAGCGACGAACTCTTCGACATTCATCCGCTATGGGTCTGTCCGGTCAGGCTGTTCGATCACGGAGCCAATGAGGGTTTTCTTCGCAACCCAGCCAAGGGTGCACCCCATCAAATGTTCGTCGATCTCGGCATCTACGGTATTCCGCCAAGCGCCGCCACTGGTCACTACCATCAAGTGCCGGCAACTCGACGTCTTGAGCAGTTCGTACGTGAATGTGGCGGCTACTTGATGCTCTATGCCGATCTCTGCATGACGCGCGATGAATTCGAACAGACCTTCGAACACGGCAACTACCGCGCCATGCGGCGCAAGTACGAGGCGGAAAATGCTTTCCCCGAGGTTTACGACAAGGTCATGCCGGAAAGTTGGTTGATCGCTGAAATCAGAGAGAAAGCCGACGACTAATGCGTCGCTGTGCGAGTCACCAATGCTTTGGTCTTGTCAAGGGCTACCAGCAGGGGGGGAAAGAGGAGGAAGTCCGCCATCAGCGCGATGACGACCGTGAGCCCCACCAGCACCCCAAGGGTCTGATTGGTCGCAAGCCCCGACGCGCCGAATACCAGAAACCCCAGCGCGAAAATCAAGGTGGTGGTCAACAACGGCCTCCCGACGAGCTTGAAGGTCGGCACGATTGCCTCCGTGGGTGACTTGCCCTCACCACGTGATCTCAGGTACTTGGACAACAAGTGAATGGTGTCATCCACGATGATGCCGAATGCGATCGCGGTCACAATCGACGCTGCGACACTGACGGTTCCCACAGTGTATCCCCAAACCCCCATCGCCATGATGGCCGGCAGGAAGTTCGGTATCAAGCTCAGGAGTCCGAGCCACACGCTCTTGAAAACAAAAACGAGAATGAGCGAGACAATTGACATCGCAATGACGGTGCCAATCAGCATCTTGACGATATTCCTCATCACCGAATAGGCACTGACGATGGTCACTCCGGTTGCTCCGGTTCCGATCTGTGGTGCGTTCTCCCGCAACCAGGCGGAGGCTCGTTCGTCGAATTCGATTTGTTCTCTAACCGACATCGCTTCAACCACGACCGTCATGCGAGTCGCTGAACGGTCAAAGTCGATGAGATTGTTCAGATCGAGTCCCACCGGGAGAGAAAACTCGTAGAGAAGCAGATATTGCGCCGCAAGATCCGAGCTTTCCGGGAGGATATAGGAGCCGTCCACATCGCCGTTCAGATTCCGATTCAACCGCTTCAGCACATCGGTCACCGCAGTGACGTGGGAAACCTCTGGTTGGTCGCGGAGCCAATCAGCGAATGCATCGACCTGATTCAGGTACGAGACGTCGGTAATTCCCCCTTCGCGCCCGGAACTCAGCGAATATTCGAATGTATCCAGTCCTGAAAAATTTTCGCTGATGAAATCAGCAGACTGACGCAGTTCGTAGCTTTCTTCCAGCAACTGGAGATTGTTGTCGTCCAGCTCGATTCTCGAAACCCCGATTGCGCTGACCACCGACAAAATGGCAAAAATCCAGAGCAGGATGGTGCCGTTGGAAGTCACGAAATTTCCCAGATGCTCTAAGAACTCGACTCCCTCCTTTTTCATGGCTGGTGCCCGCATGGGCATCATCGACAGCAGAGCCGGCAGAAGCGTGACCGCATAGACGAATGCGCACATGGCGCCAAAAGCAACGATGTTGCCCATCACCCGGAAAGGCGGCATCTCCGAGAAATTCAGACTCAGAAAACCGATTGCGGTGGTCACGGAAGTCAGAAAGATGGGGCGGGCATTGATCTGCAGCGAATGAATCGTCGCAGCCTTGCGTTCCATCCCGCTACGCATTCCGTTCATCACCCCCTGAATCAGATGGACTGAATGGGCGACGGCAATCGCCATCAGCACGAATAGTGCCGCGCCACTCTCGCCGTAGAATTTCAATCCGAACCAACCGGCAAATCCGAAACCGGATATCATCACGGCGATCAACATCACCAGAATTCCCAGAACGCCCCATACCGAACGCAGCACCAGAATGGCAACCAGCATCATCGTCGCAAACGCAATCGGCGCAAGGACTGACATGTCCTCATTCAGCGCCTCCCGAATGGTTTGATCAAGCAACAACTCGCCATAGATGTGATATTCGATTTCGGGATTGGCTGTGCTCTGCGCGTCGACGAGGTCGTAGAGAGCGTCGACCACTTCGGCTTTTTTCTGCTCCCGGCCGTCATCGGGAAGTATGAGACTGACGATCAGCCCGGCCAGGCGCCCGTCGAGAGAGACGAAGCGCCCGGCCGTATCCTGTGTGGTGAGGGCAATCGTTCGCACCCGGTCGAGTTGATCATCATCAAGCAAGGCGGCATCGTCGACCAACGGTTCGACTACCAGGCCTTCTTCATTTCCTTCCGAATGCGAGTAGTTGGTGATCGAATCGACACGAGTCGCATAGGGCGTCTGCCACAGCGCCTCTGTCAATCGCTCGATTGCACCCAACGTCTCGCGGGTGAAAACCGTGTCGTCCGGTGGGGCGGCAACGACCAGGACGCTGTCGGATACCGCATAGGTTTCTTCGAAGTTTTCCAGCTTGACCAAATGCGGATCATCGCCACTGAAGTGATTTCGGATGCCTACATCGACAACGATCAGGTACTGCATCCCCGCCGCAAGGATCGCGACCACCACCAGAGTGGCGAATGTCGTCAACCAGTGCCGGCCTACGACCAGATCGAAAAAATCCGATTTCAATGACATGGCGCAGAATCCGCCCGATCGGTGTCTCCGCGAAGGCGGAGGTCTGCGAACCCTATCCATGCGGTCGGAACCTGTCAACGCTCGCCAGGATCGGTGTTGTCGGGTGCTGTGCCTTGACTGTATTCTTTCGTGCGTGAAACCATCGGTCTGCCCGCACCGGAAGGGGCCGGATTCGAGAACCTCCGGCGGAGGCCGCTGGCACGCGCACCTCGGAATCCGGAAAGCATCTCTCACGACGAAAAGCTCATGGCCAATGCCACTTCCTGCACCGCGTCGCATGGGCGGGATCTCGCCTACCAGACGGACATCCTGCAGGGTGTCTCCCGCACGTTCGCCTTCACCATCCCGCAACTGCCAAACCCGTTACGCGATGCGGTAGCGAATGCCTACCTGCTTTGCAGAATCGCCGACACCATCGAGGACGAACCCGCGTTGTCACCGGGGTTGAAAGAGGAATACTTCCAGCGCTTCATCACCATCGTGGAAGGTCACGAAGACGATGTGGAAGCGTTCGCGCGAGAGCTGACCGCACTCTTGTCACCAGCGACAACCCGCAGCGAGCGGGATCTCGTCGCGAACATCGACCGCGTGGTGAGGATCACCCACGGATTCTCTTCGGCACAGCGCGCCGCCATGGAGCGCTGCGTGCGCACCATGAAACGCGGGATGGCGGAATTCCAGCAGGAGGCAAGCCTGGAGGGTCTGAGCGATCTTCCCGAGATGGATCGCTACTGCTACCACGTCGCCGGCGTGGTCGGTGAAATGCTCACGGAACTGTTCTGCGATTATTCCGATGAGATCCGCGCTCGACGCGAGGAGATGCTTGCGTTGGCCACATCCTTCGGGCAGGGGTTGCAGATGACCAACATACTCAAGGACATGTGGGACGATCACGAACGTGGCGTCTGCTGGTTGCCGCGGGACGTCTTTTCCTCCTTCGGGTTCGATTTGAGTTCGTTGTCTCCGGGTCAGGCGGATCCGAGGTTCGTGAAGGGACTCTTCGAACTGGTGGCCGTTGCGCGCCAGCACCTTGCGAACGCGCTGCGGTATACCTTGCTCATTCCTGCTCACGAGACGGGAATTCGCCGCCACTGCCTGTGGGCACTGGGCATGGCAGTTCTGACGCTGCGCCGGATTCATGCCACGCCGCACTTCAGCAACGGCCAGGAGGTGAAGATCTCGCGCACCAGCGTAAAGGGCGTCGTTATCGTCACCAGCGCTCTGGTGCGCTCGGACTCGGCCCTGAAGCTCCTCTTCGCGGCTTTTGCTCGTGGTCTTCCCCGCGTCGGGCAGGCAGCGGCTTCGGGCATCGGAAGATGATTCGCGCCACTCCCCGCTATCCACGCGCTTGCGGCGCGTTCAGCGCTCCGCGGCCCGCGCACGCCGGCTGCCACACTCGAGATTGTCGAAGGAGGCCTGGAGTGAAGACGATACTTCTGCCGATCGTGCTGCTTACCGTCGCTCCGGTGCCCGCCGCACATGCGCAGACACCGGAGGAGAAGGGCCTGGCGATCGTCACGGAGATGGAACGCCGGGACAGCGGCTGGAAGGACCAGCGCGCCAGTCTGGTCATGACCCTGCGCAACCGGCAGGGACAGGAAAGCCGTCGCGAGCTTCGCATCAGCACCCTGGAGGTCGAGGGCGACGGGGACAAGAGCCTGTCCCGGTTCGAAAGCCCGCGGGATGTGAAGGGCACCGCCTTCCTGAGCCATACGCATGCCACGAAGCCGGACGACCAGTGGCTCTACCTGCCGGCGCTGAAGCGGGTCAAGCGGATCTCGTCGAGAAACAAGTCGGGGTCGTTCATGGGCAGCGAATTCGCCTACGAGGACCTTGCGTCACAGGAGGTGGACAAGTTTCGCTACAAGTGGCTGCGCGACGAAGAGCTCGATGGGAGGCAGACCATGGTGGTGGAGTACTTCCCCCAGTACGAACACTCCGGATACACCCGCCAGGTGGTATGGATCGACCAGGAGATCTGGCGGATCGTCAAGACAGAGTATTACGATCGCAGGAATACGCTGCTGAAGACGCTCACGATCGAAGGCTACCGTCAGTATCTCGACCGGTTCTGGCGTCCCGACGTGATGCACATGGCGAACGACCGGACCGGCAAGAGCACCCGGATCGAGTGGAAAGACTACCGTCTGAACACCGGACTCACCGACCGGGACTTCGATCGCAACGCGCTCAAGCGAGCCCGGTGATGTTTGCCGGGATCGAGATGGCTCCCGAGATGACGCGGCGCGGAACGGGGTTCGATCCGCTGGCCGTGTCTCGCGCAAGGACTGCCGCGCAACTCCCGTGTGCGCGCATCCGGGACGCGCGCGGCGGGAATGCATGCAATGACTACCAGGCCGGCGGGTGCTCGCAGGAACCTCGCATCGGGTCTGGCGCAGGCTCGGATCATGCTCGCCACCGCGCACGGCGGGAATGCATGCCATGAATGCCGAGTCGGGGGGCGCTCGCAGGACCTTCGCGTCGGGCTTGGCGCCGACCCGGATCATGCTCGCCGCGGTTTCGCTGCTGGCAATCACACCTCCGCTCGGCGCCCTCGAGATGAGCGGCCGGGTGGAAATCGAGCCGCGCGTCTTCCTGCACGCACCCGAACATCCTCCCCAGACGCACCATGGCCTGTCGTTCGCGGTCCAGCCGGAGCTCTACCACGCCTTCGACGACGCGCAGAGCCTGGTGTTCACGCCGTTCCTGCGTGTCGATTCGGCCGATGACCGGCGCACGCACTTCGACGTGCGGGAGCTGATGTACCAGCGGGTCTTCGACGACTTCGAACTGCGCGCCGGCATCGGTCGCGTGTTCTGGGGCGTCACCGAGTCCTACCATCTCGTCGACGTCATCAACCAGACGGACCTCGTGGAGAACGTCGACCTCGAAGACAAGCTGGGCCAGCCGCTCGTCAACCTCTCCCTCGCCCGAGACTGGGGCGTGCTCGATCTCTTCGTGCTCCCGGGATTCCGCGAGCGGACCTACCCGGGACGCGAGGGGCGCCTGCGTTCCGAGCCCTTCGTCGACACGAGCCGCGCCACCCATGAGTCGGGGGCGGGCCGCGAGCGCGTCGACTTCGCGGTGCGCTGGTCGCACGCGTTCGGGGATTTCGATATCGGCGTGGCGCACTTCCACGGCACGAGTCGCGAGCCGCGGCTGCTGCCCCTGAGCTTGTGCGCCGATGGACAACCGGCGCCGCGGCCGGGGTGCCCTGGCGCCGGATCGTCGCCAGCGTCTCCGGCGGAGGTGGTCCTGACGCCCCACTACGACGTCGTGCAGCGCACTTCGCTCGATCTCCAGGCGACGAAGGAAGCCATGCTGTGGAAGGCGGAGCTGCTCCATCAGTCGGGGCAGGGAGATGCCTACCTCGCGTGGGTCGCCGGGTTCGAATACACATGGTTCGGCATCCGCGGGAGCGACAGCGATCTGGGGCTGCTCGTGGAGCACCTGTTCGACGGGCGTGGGGGACGCGCGCCGCACCCTCTCGAGAACGACCTCTTCGCCGGCGTGCGGCTCGGGCTCAACGACGAGGCGGGCACCGAACTCGTGGCGGCGGTCGTCGCCGATGCCGAAGGCGATGCAACCGCTCTCACCCTCGAGGCCTCGCGGCGCGTGCGCGACGACTGGAGGGTCGAGCTGGAGGCACGGGCCTGGAACGGCGTCGAGCGTGACGACCCGATGGCCCCGCTTCGTCGGGACGACTACATCCAGCTCGCGTTGGTGCGTTTCTTCTGAGCTTCGGGATGGGCGGTACCCGCGCTTCGGTCGAACGGCGTGTGGTTCACGTCGTGGTCGACGGTCTGCGCGGCGACCATGTGGACGAAGCGCGCGCCCCCAACCTGCACCGGCTCGCGACCGCCGCGCGCTGGTACCCGCATCACCGTTCCGTCTTCCCCTCCGCGACCCGGGTGAACTCCGCGTCGCTCGCGACCGGGTGCTTTCCCGCCTCGCACGGACTGCACGGCAACGTCATCGCCCTCGATGAAGGAAGCGGGCTCGTTCCCGTCCCGGTGGGGCCATCAACGTTTCGCGAACGGCTGCGCCGCGCGACGGGACGCACGCTCCGCCGGCCCACGCTGAGCGAGCGACTTCGCGATCACGGCGGAGCGGCGGGCTGGCTCAACTCCTCGGCCGGCGCCGCCCACATGCAGGATCCGAACGGGCACGGTCTGCTGCTGCACCGCAGCGGCTCGCACCGTCCGGGCTTCGCGCCGGTGGAAGGGCCGGAGCATCTCGACGTCACCTATGACGCCGCTGGCGACCGTGAGACCACCCACCGGTTCTGCGCCGCGCTCGACGCCCCCGGCGGACATGCTCTGCACACGCTCTGGCTCTGCGAACCCGACCATTCCCAGCACGTCATGGAGCTCGGCTCGCCCGAGCATCGCGCGCTGGTGCATGCGGCGGACGCGAATGTGGCGGACGTTGTCGCCGCGGTCGGCCGCATGCGCGATCGGGGCGAGGAGGTGCTGCTGGTGGTCTGCTCGGATCATGGGCACGAGACGACGGATCGGGTCGTTCCCGTCGAGAACCTGATGATCGGGGCGGGACTCAAGGCGGACGCCGAATCGACCGATGTCGTGTTCGCATCGAGCGGCATGGGCGCACTCGTCTACCTGGCCGACCGCGCGGCCTCGCGACGCGACGACATCGTGGGCTGGCTCCAGCACCAGCCGTGGTGCGGCCCGGTGTTCGCGGGCGACGCCCTGGCCAGGGTGGGACAGCGCGAGGACGGTGGTCTCGCCATCGCGTTTTCGATGGCCAGGGTGGACGCCCCGAACCGGTTCGGCGTCCCGGGGATCTCCCACGTCGCCGGTTGCCGGTTCTCGAGCATCGACGGGCCGGGGCGCGGCCAGCATGGCGGCCTCGGCCGCTACGAGACGAATGCGATGCTGATTGTCGACGACGGCTCCGGCGAGGTGCACCGTATCGAGGCCCCCACGTGCGCGGTGGACATCGCGCCTACCATCCTCGACTTCCTCGGGGTCGCATGGGATGGCGCCGACGGCCGGCCGGTGCCGATGCGCTGACTGGCCATTGCCCGGTTCGCGTCCGGGCGCCGCGAACGCTCCCGACCATCCAGACGCTTCCGCGCCGGCGCACATCACCCGGAAGCAAGTCCTGCGGGCGCGGATTGGTGCGGGTCAGAGGTTGTTTCTGAGACCGAGTTCGTCGGGATACGGCTCCAGGTAGTGCTGCATCTCCACGTAGCGGTCTGGAGCGCGCCGGAAGTGATGGCGCAGGAACCTGATGGGGACCACGAGGGGAACGGACCCGGTGCGGTATTCGTCGATCACGTCTGCGAGCGCGCGCCGGTCGCCGGCGTCGAGGGAGCGCTTGAGAAATCCGGCGAGGTGCTGCAGGACGTTGGCGTGGCGCCGGGGGGTGGCCCGGTGCGCCATCCCCTCCATGAGGATCGAGAGGTATTCGCGGGCAAGCCGGGCCGGCTCGCGTCGGCCCGCATCAGCGACGAGCCGACCCGCCGCCCGGTAGTGGACCTCGCTGTGCGAGAGCAGCAGAAACTTGTGCCGAGTATGAAATGTCACCAACCGTCCCGGCGTAAACCCGGGGGCCATCGTCCGCAACCAGCGGTCGTAGGCGAAGACGCGCTCGATGAAGCTCTCGCGCAACGGCCCATCGTTCAATCGGCCCTCCTCTTCGCATGGGAGCAGCGGATGCGCCTGCATCACGGCGCGGGCGAACACCCCCGTCCCCAGCCGCGGGGACTTCCCCGGCTCGCCGTAGACCTTGACGCGCGCCATGCCACAGCTCGGAGAGCCCCGCTTGAAGATGTATCCCCGCAATGCGCCCATGTCCGACACGACCCTGTCGGCGATTGCGAGCAAGGCATCGGTGACGTCGACCAACGGGTCGGTCACCCGCACTGCGCGGGGGGCGCGGGGATCTCCGGAGAGCCGGATCGGAGGCCGCGGCACCCCGAGTCCGGCCAGTGCCTCCGGACACCAGGCGACGTACTCGAAGTACCGCCCGAGCACCCCCGTCACGTACCGGTCATGCTTGTGGCCGCCGTCGTAACGCACCGCTTCGCCGAGCAGACAACTGCTCACACCGACGGGGATGCGCGGGGGCGTCCGGGAAGGGGTGGTGGACTCCGTGTGGATACCGGGCGCGTCGATCGACGACGAACTCCGCGTCATCCGGGACGCCGCGCGATGAAGTCGATCTCGATGCGGGCATCGCGCGCCAGTGCCGTCACTCCGATACAGGTTCTCGCCGGCAGCCGACCCGGCGCAAAGTACGACAGATATACCTGGTTCATTCGCTCGTAGTCCTCCTCGAAACGGGTGAGGAAGACGCGGCCCGCTACCACGTGCTCGAGCGTCAGCCCGACGCCTTCGAGCACGATGACGAGATTGTCCATCACGCGGCGCGTCTGGGCTTCGATATCCGGCGCAAGGGGCCGCGTATCGTCGTCGGGGCGGTTGGGAACCTGCCCGGTGAGGAAGACCCAACCGTCCGCCTCCACCGCGTGACTGTAGGGAGCGACCGGGCGGGCGCCGCCGGAGATCATGTGGAACAGGGGTGCCGTCATGGTCGAAGAAACACCTCTCGGGGAGATTCGATTCTGCCAGAGAATCCGGTCAGCGAATCACGATGAACAACTGACTGTCGCCGCGCACGATGTTGAGCGCGAGAACCTGACCGGCCTGGTCGAGCGCGTTCTGCAACTCCTCGGCGTTGCGTACGCGGCGCCGGTTCAGCGCCACGATCACGTCGCCGGGCCTCATGCCGCTGCGCGCCGCGCGGGACCCCGGCGCCACCTCCGCGGCGATGACCCCCTCGATGCGACCATGCGCCGGATCGCCCTGCTCCAGGTCCCGCAGCGTCGCCCCTTCGAGTGCGGGGGGAACCTCCATCGCGGTGGCGAGGGCGTCGTCCCGCGCTTCACCGACCCGCACGGTGAGCTGGGCGCGGCGACTCTCGCGCTCGATCGCGATCTCGACCTCCTCGCCGACCCGAATCAGGCCGATGGCGTTCCTGAGATCGCGCGAGCCCTCCACCTTCACCCCGTCCACGGCAACGATGACATCGCCGGCCTGGAGTCCCGCCGCCTCCGCCGGTGAGCCCGCTTCCACGCGGGAGACCAGGGCGCCGTGCTGGATCTCCAGATCGAGGGCCTCGGCGAGATCCGGCGTGAGATCCTGAATCATCACCCCGATTCTTCCGCGCTGCATCTCGCCGTGCGCAGCGAGCTGGTCCATCACTGCGGTCGCGATGCTGACGGGCACCGCGAAACCGATGCCCACGTTCCCCCCGGAGGGCCCGATGATCGCGGTGTTGATGCCCACCAACTCGCCGCGCAGGTTGACCAGCGCGCCGCCCGAGTTGCCGGGGTTGATCGACGCATCGGTCTGAATGAAGTCCTCGTAGCCCTCGACGTTGATGCCGCTGCGCCCGAGGGCGCTGACAATGCCTGAGGTGACGGTCTGCCCGAGCCCGAACGGGTTGCCGATGGCGAGGACGAAGTCCCCGACCTCCAGCGTATCGCTGTCCCCGATCGGGATCGAGGCGAGCCCGTCGGCCTCGATTCGGAGCAGCGCGATATCGGTCCCTGGATCGCTGCCGAGCACTTCGGCTTCGTAGCGGCGGTTGTTCTTGAGAGTGACCGTCACCGACTCGGCCCTGGCGACGACGTGGTGATTGGACAGCACGTAACCGCGCTCGGCATCGACGATCACCCCCGAGCCTGCACTTTGCCGGGGCCGCGCCGGGGCGCCTTCGGGCAGGTCGAAGAAACGGCGGAAGAAGGGATCGCGAAACAACGGGTTGTTGCGCTGGGGAACCATGGTCTCGACCGATATGTTGACCACGGCCGGGGTGACGTCCCGAAGCAGGGGCGCAAGGGTCGGGACCCCGTCGCGCAGTGGCAGCGGCAGCGTCGCCGCTTGCGCGGCCGCAACCGAGAGGATGCATCCCGCGACGAGCGCTCCAGTGACGCGCCATCGCCGGGGGAACGCTCGCTCATGCCGCGCCGGTCCGGGGCACAATCTCGCCAGTCCGTTCATCGAAGGAACTCCGGTGGAGATCACCCGCACATGCGGGCGAGGCGGGCGATTTCAATCGCCCCTTCCCGGGGTCGCGACGCCGCAGGGTTGAAATGCGCCGATGGACCCCCATTGAGCATGGTCGCTCCGGCACGTGCCCGCACCCGGTTCGCGCGCGCGGCGTAACGCAGAAGGGTTCCGGCGAGCATGATCGAGATCGGCAACATCACGAAGCGGTTCGGGGCGGTGACCGCCGTGGACGATGTATCGTTCAGCGTCGGCCGCGGCGAGGTGCTCGGTTTTCTCGGGCCGAACGGGGCGGGCAAATCGACCACCATGAAGATGGTGACCGGCTTCCTGAGACCCGACCGGGGCACGATCCGCATCGGCGGCGTGGACATCGCCGCCAGCCCGGTGGAGGTCAGGCGATGGATCGGGTACCTGCCCGAAGGAGCGCCGCTCTACGGAGAGATGACAGCGCGGGGATTCCTGCGGTTCGTGGCCGGAATTCACGGGTTCAGGGGCGCGGACGCCGAGCGCCGCATCGCGGACGTGGTGGAGAAGGTGAGCCTGGAATCAGTCCTGGAGATGCCGATCGACACGCTGTCCAAAGGGTTCAAGCGACGGGTCGGACTCGCCCAGGCCATTCTCCATGACCCCCGGATCCTCATCCTCGACGAGCCCACCGATGGCCTCGACCCCAACCAGAAGCACGAGGTGCGCTCCCTCATCAAGGGCATGTCGGCGGAGAAGGTGATCATCCTCTCCACTCACATCCTGGAAGAGGTGGACGCGGTGTGTACGCGGGCGACGATCATCGCGAGCGGACGGATCGTGAGCGACGGGACCCCGGAGGAGCTGCTGTCCCGGTCGCGCATGCACAACGCGCTCAGGCTTTCCCTCGCGATGAGCGACCCGGACGAAGCGACGGTGGGCCGCGTGGTGGAAACACTCCGGGCGCTGCCCGAGGTGTCGCAGGCCGAGGTGAGTTCACGATCGGACGGCACGCTCGAGCTGCTTGCGCTCCCGGCCGGCACGAAGCCCCTCGCCGGTGCGGTGAGCACCGCAGCGCACGCGCACGGATGGCATGTGACCGGATTGCACGTCGAGCGGGGCCGCCTCGACGACGTGTTCCGGGCAATGACCACCGGCGAGGAGGCTGCGCGCAATGGCTAACGTCCGCACCATCTGCGTGCGGGAGCTCGCCGGCTACTTCGGGACTCCCATCGCCTATGTCTTCCTCGCCATCTTCGTGTTTCTGAGCGGCATCTTCGCCTTCTACATCGGCGGCTTCTTCGATGGCGGGCAGGCTGATCTGCGCGCCTTCTTCCAGTTCCATCCCTGGCTCTACCTGTTTCTGATCCCCGCGCTCGCGATGCGGTTGTGGGCCGAAGAGCGCCGAGCGGGCACCATCGAGCTCCTGTTCACCCTGCCGATTACCATGTTCCAGGCGGTGATGGGGAAATTCCTCGCGGCCTGGATATTCACCGCCATCGCGCTCGCGCTCACCTTCCCGCTCTGGATCACCGTCAACTACCTCGGCGACCCCGACAACGGCGTCATCCTCGCCGGCTATCTCGGCAGCCTGCTGATGGCCGGGGCGTTTCTCGCCATCGGCTCGTGCATCTCGGCTCTGACCCGCAATCAGGTCATCGCCTTCGTGGTGAGCGGCGTGGTGTGCCTGGGCTTCGTGCTGAGCGGCTTCCCGCTGGTGCTCGAACTCGTCGATGCCATCGCCCCGCCCATCGTGGTGGACACGGTTCGCTCGTTCAGCTTCCTGACCCATTTCCAGGCCATCAGCAAGGGGGTGCTGCAGGCGAGCGACATCATCTACTTCGTCTCCCTCATCGCATTCTGGCTGTTCGTCAACGCGGTGGCGATCGAGTGGCGCAAGGCGGCGTGAGAAGCGTGGGAGGGGCGTGAGGATGATGTCGATGACGATGCCGGACGCGCGGGGGAGTCGGCGGTTCACGGCCATGAACCCGAATGCGCCGGAACCGGCGGCGCCAGTCGGTGATGTCTGCGTGCCGACCGCGAGGAGTCACGCATGACCAGCCGCATGATGACCACCACCGGAGTCGTGCTTGCCGTGGTGCTCCTGTTCGCGGTGAACATCCTCGCGAGCCGGCTCCTCGGCCCGGTGCGCATCGATCTGACCGAGCACCGCCTGTTCACCCCATCGGCCGGCACCCGCGCAATCCTCACGGGTCTCGATGAGCCGGTGACCCTGCGGTTCTACCTCTCCAGGCGCGAGCTGGAGCGGGCGCCGGGGATCGGGGGCTACGCCGACCGCGTGCGGGCGCTCCTCGAAGAGTATGAGCGCATCGCGGGCGGCAAGCTGAGCCTGCGCGTAATCGACCCCGAGCCGTTCTCCGACGAGGAGGATCGGGCGGTCGGGTTCGGCCTGCGGGGCGTGCCGCTCGGGCTCGACGAGGGGATCTTCTACTTCGGTCTCGTGGGAACGAACTCGGTCGACGACGAGGAAGTGATTCCCTTCTTCACGACGGAACGCGAGCAGTTCCTCGAATACGACGTGACCAAGCTCGTCCACAACCTCTCGAGTCCGCAGCAGAAGGTCGTCGGCTTGCTGAGCTCGCTCCCCATCGAGGGGCAGGGACCAGCGATGCAAGCGGCGATGGGCGCAATGGCCGGGCCGCCCTGGACGGTGGTCGATCAGATCCGCCAGCTCTTCGAGCTGCGTTCGCTGCATCCGAGCCTCGACGAAGTCCCCGACGACGTCGACGTCCTGATGCTGGTCCATCCGCAGACCCTGCCGCGCGAAGCGCTCTACGCCATCGACCAGTACGTGCTCCGCGGCGGCCGGGTGGTCGCGTTCGCCGACCCGTACTCCGAGGCCCAGCAGGAAGCCATGGCCATGGCCGGCGGGATGATGCCGCCGATGATGTCGCGTCGCTCCGAGATCGACGATCTGCTCTCTGCGTGGGGGGTGACCCTCGGCGATGACGTGGTGGCCGACCTCGGGCTCGCGCTCAAGGTGCGCATGGAGCAAAGCGGCCGCATCCTGACGTTCGACTACCCGGTGTGGATGAACATCACGCCGTCCACCTTCGATCAGGAAGACATCGTCACCGGCAGCCTCGCCAACCTCGGGTTCGGCACCCCGGGGTACCTGGAACCCGTGGAGGGAGCGACCACCACGTTCACGCCGCTGGTGACCACCACCGCCGGCGCGGCGCAATTCACGACCGCACAGGTTGCGGCGGTAACGACGGACCCCCACGACCTGCTCGATGACTACGCTTCGCAGGATCGTCCCTACACAGTGGTGGCGCGCATCTCCGGCAAGGTCCGCACCGCGTTCCCGGACGGACGCCCACAGAGCGAGGCGCCCCGGGACGAGGACACCAGCGAGACGGCGGCGCGAGACGCGCACGGAGAAGCAGCCGCCGAGGGCGCCGAGACGGACGCCGAGTCCGGGCCGAAGGCGGAGCATCTGTCGGAATCGACCGAGGACGCCCAGATCATCGTGGTCGCGGATGCCGACATGCTTGCGGACCGGTTCTGGGTGGTGGTGCAGGAGTTCCTCGGCAACCGGATCGCGATCCCGAGCGCCGCCAACGGCCCGCTCGTGATCAACGCCCTCGACAACCTCACCGGATCGGGCGACCTCATCAGCGTGCGCAACCGCGGCACATTCACCCGGCCGTTCACCCGGGTGGCAGCGCTCCGGCAACAGGCCGAGCGCACCTTCCGCGCCAAGGAGCAGGAGCTCATCGCCGAGCTCACGGAAACCGAGGGCCGGCTCGTCGCGCTCGAGGAGAGCAGTCAGGGCGACGACGCGCTCGTGCTCACCGACGCGCAGCGCGAGGAACTCGTCCGGTTCCGCCAGGAACGGGTACGGATCGGCAAGGAGTTGCGCGAGGTACGCAGGCAGCTTCGCGCCGACATCGAGGCGCTGGAAGCCTGGCTCAAGTTCGCGAACATCGGGTTGGTACCGATCCTCATCGGCCTCGTCGGACTGGCGGCGGGCCTTGCACAGGTCCGACGCCGGCGCGACGCGGGCGCGGCCACCTAGCCCGGAAATCTCTGAGGAGTCCAGGGCGATGCGTGGCGCGCGTGCGGTTCCGGTGCTCGGTCTCGTAACCCTGGTCGCCGTCGGCGCGGTGCTGTTCATCGAACGCGGATCGGACGCGCCGGAGCCGGGTGGGGATATCGTCTTCCCCGAGTTGCTGGAGCGGGTGAATGCGGTGGCGCGGGTCCGCGTGACCGGCAGCGAGGGCACATTCACCCTGGCGCGCGACGCCGACGCCTGGGTGGTGGAAGACAAGGAAGGCTATCGCGCCGACCCGAACCGGGTTCACAAGCTGCTTCTCGGCGCGGCGGGGATGAAGCGGCTCGAGCCGAAGACGAGCAACCCCGAGCGCTACCCGAAGCTGTGGCTCGAAGACCCGACCGGCGAGGACGCGAAGTCCGTGCGGCTCGTGTTGGAGGACACCTCGGGCGTCGTGCTCGCGGACTGGGTGCTCGGAAACCGTCGCCCCTCGAAAGCCGACGCCGGTCGCACCGAACTCTACATCCGCGTCGCCGATGACCCGCAGGCGTGGCTCGTCGAAGGCTCGGTCCCCGGCGGAGACAAGGTCATCGACTGGCTGGACCGTGTCGTCGCCCGCATCGAGCGCGAGCGTCTGCGCACCACCGAGGTCTCCCACGCGGACGGCGCAATCATCGCCGCGACCAGAGAGACGTCCGCAGACCGGGATTTCGGGCTGCGCGACGTGCCCGGGGGCCGAGAACTCGACTCCCAGTACCGCGTCAACGATATCGGGCGCTTCCTCGAAGATCTGCGCTTCGAGGACGTGGCGCCGGCATCCTCGCTGGATTTCGCCGGTTCCGTGGACAAGCGCCTTGAAATCACCACCTTCGACGGATTGCGCGTGCGCCTCGACTCCGTGATGCGCGACGACAGCGCCTGGGTGCGGTTGCGGGCCGAGGTCGACGCAGGGCTGACGGAGCAGAAAGCCGCTGCCGATGGAGCGGGTGCCGGAGCCGCTGCCGACACGTCCGATGGTGAGCCCGGTGCGCAGCCGAAGGACCCACCGGAACCACTCCTCCCGCTCGACGAGGTTCGCGCCGAAGCCGCTCGGCTGAACGCGCGCTGGCAGGGCTGGGCCTACGAACTGCCGTCGTTCAAGCGGGACTACATCGCCCGACGCATGGACGAACTGACCCGGACCAGCGAGGACCCGGACCAACAAACCGGCGGGAGCGATTCCTGACGCCGACCGACCATCAGGTCCGGACGCGGTGGGCATCCAGCGCGTCGAAGTCGAGCTCGACGCCGTGGCCGGGGCGGTCCGGAGCGACGGCGCCGCCATCTTCGAGCCGTAGCGGCTCGGCCAGGAAGCGTTCGAGCCCGAAGCCGTGGAACTCGAGCCACGAGCCGTTGGGGACCGCGCCGAGCAGATGCACGTGGATGTCGTGGATACCGTGCGAGGTCACCGGCAGGTTGCGGGCCTCGGCGAGACGCGCCACCCGCAGCCACGGGGTGATGCCACCGAGCGTCGCCGCATCCGGCTCCGGAAAGCTCACTCGTCCCCGGGCGATGGTCTGCTCGAACTCGTAGACACTGTGCAGGTTCTCACCGGTCGCGATCGGCACCCCACCCTCCACCGCGACCCGCGCGAGACCGTCCACGTCGTCGGGGATCACCGGCTCCTCCAGCCACACCAGCGAGAACGGCGCAAGGGCGCGTGCCGCCCGGATCGCCTCATGCACCTGCCAGCGCATGTTCGCGTCCGCCATCAGCGGGAAGTCCGGGCCGACCAGCTCGCGCACGGCCGCCACCCGCTCCACGTCCTCCGCGAGCCGCTCGCGTCCCACCTTCATCTTGATCGCGCCGAAGCCGCGATCCAGAAATCCACGGGTCTGCTCCCGGAGCGCATCGAGGGTGAAGTAAAGGTCGATACCGCCCGCGTAGGCCGGCACCTTTCGCCGATGTCCACCGAGCATCCGCCACAGGGGCTCGCCGCGCCGCCGCCCTTCGAGATCCCACAGTGCGATGTCGATGGCGGCGATGGCGAACGCGGCGGCGCCCCCGCGCCCGCAGAAGTGCACGTGCCACCACATCCGTTCCCACAGCCGGTCGATGTCCCGGGCGTCCTCACCGAGGTGCAGCTTCGCTTCGACGCCCGCGGCTCGCCGTCACTTCCCGAGGATGTGCGCGCGCGATTGCTGGAGCTCGCGGGAACGCGGGCGACGAAGCACGGCGAGATCGTCATCAGCGCGCATCGGTTCCGCACCCGGGAACGCAACCGGGAGGATGCGCTGGAGCGGCTCGTCACGCTCGTGCGCCGGGCCGCGGTGGAGGAGAAACCGCGAACGCCCACGAAGCCGAGCGCCGCCGCGAAGCGGCGTCGGCTCGAGGACAAGCGCCGGCGCTCACAGCTCAAGCACGCCCGCCAGCGCCTCGTTCACGACGCCGAGGCATGACCCCGAGATCATTCGATGGGAGGTCACCCGATAAAAGACACCGCCATCATCGTCGTACTCCTGCTGCTCTTCGCGGCGAGCCACATGATCCTCTCGAGCCGGTCGATACGGGCCTCGCTGGTGGCCCGGCTCGGGGACCGGATGTTCGCTGCCGTGTACTCGATCGTCGCGGTGGTGTTCTTCGCGCCGCTCGTCTACTACTACTTCACGCACCTGCACTCCGGGCCGCGGCTGTGGTCGGTGCCGGTCTCCGGTGCCGTCGAATTCGCGCTGGTACTCGCGAACGTGGTCGGCTTCGTGCTGACGGTGGCCGGGGTGATGAATCCGAGCCCGGCCATGGTCGGGGGGGCGGTCGGGGCCGAGCCGCGAGGCGTACACCGCATCACGCGCCACGCGATCTTCATGGGCCTGGCGATCTGGGCCCTCGCCCACCTCGTCGCGGACGGATTCGCGAGCGATGTCGCGTTCTACGGCGGAATCATCCTCTTCGTCCTCGTCGGCTCCTGGCACCAGGACCGGCGCAAGCTCGCCGAAAGCGACCCGCACTTCGCACGATTCCACGCCGCCACCCCCTTCATCCCGTTCACGGGCCGCGGCGCACTGCGCGGGCTGATGGAGCTCCCCCCGCTGGCGGTCATCATCGGCATCGCCATCGCCCTGGTCGCCCGATACCTGCATCCGTCGGTCGGGAGTTGACTTCGGGCGGGACGCGCACCGCGAGTGGGCGCATCTGGCCCGACCGTTGCAAGCAGAACCGCCGGCGAGTAGCAGCCGATCCGGCGTCGGATATGCATGCGGGTGAAGTCCCCCTCACGGCTTGGCAGGGCCATTTCACGCTGGATGCGGATAAGCCTCTCTCCCGAGGAGAGAGAGGAGAACACCCGCCGGCAAACTGGCCGGCGAACATTTGACATCATCTTTCTCTCCTCTATCCTTCCCGTCATGCGCGCAATTTCCGTCCTGAATTTCGAGCCCGGGATCGCTGGCCTGCCCGAACTTCAGGCCTCCCTCTGGGGCTTTCGCTCCGGCGATCGCGGCACCCACACCAGCCGCACGATCATGCTCGACGAGCTGTCTCAACTCCTGGTCGCGGTTCCGGGCGAGGCGCGCCGTCAGGACTACGCCGAGGCCATCACGCACGACAACTGTCTCGGGAAGCGAACGGCAGCGACTCGCCAGCTCTCGCTTCAGCGCCTGACCGAGCTTTACGGACTGGATGGACGGCTGCTTCTATTCCGTGCGCTCAGGAGCCTGTGGGGGCGCCACTCGTCCAGCCGGCCCCTGCTGGCGCTGCTTCTCGCCCTCGTCCGCGACCCCTTGCTTCGTGCTACTGCCGGAGCGGTGATCGCCACGCCAATCGGCCACGAGTTCGGGCGACAAGCCATGAAGGATGGACTCGTCGGATCCGTCGGAGATCGCCTGAACGGGTCGACGCTCGACAAGGTCGTGCGCAACGCCGCATCTTCCTGGACACAGTCCGGCCACCTTCGAGGCCGCGGGCGCAAGACCAGGCAGCGCGTCGCAGCGCCCGCGGCAGCGGTGACGTTCGCATTGCTGGTCGGGTTCGCGACAGGTCGTCGCGGCCGATTGCTGCTCGAGACACCGTGGACCGCA
This sequence comes from Gammaproteobacteria bacterium, assembly GCA_965221725.1. Lineage (GTDB taxonomy): Bacteria > Pseudomonadota > Gammaproteobacteria > HK1 > HK1 > HK1. Next base: position 2,656,216 of record OZ244909.1, on the reverse strand, counting down.
ATTCTCGATGCGTCCCCCGGCGCTCTCGTCGACAGCGCCGTCGACGCAAATCGGTTGGGGCTGCTCGACCTCAAGCATTCGGGCCAGATGCTCGACGTGTCCTTTCCGATGATGTTTACCAGGAGAGAATGGGAGCTGACCCGTGGGCCGCATCGACAGACTCGCTGAGCGCTACGAGCGACACATCTCCCTCGCGTGGGAGAAGGATCTCGCTGGAGCCCAGCGGGCGATATTCGTCGTCTACGACAAGGCCGATGAGCGGCGGCTACGGGCACGCAAGACACTCTTCAAGATGGCGACCAGCAGTGCGGGCCACCACTGGATCGAGTGCGATCTGACCGATGCGTTCGCGGAGTGGATGACCAACAAGGTTGAGTATCGGGAGAGTTACTTCGAGTCACCGGGGGACCTCGATCTCAAGATCGAGGATGATTTCCTCGAGCACACCGTCGGTCGAGTGCGGACGATTCTGAACGCACCCGAATCCGACGAGGAGTCAGTCGTCGCCCTGTTCGGCATCGCATCGCTGTTCGGGTTCATTCGGGTTTCGGAGGTCATGCGGGCGATCGAACGCGACGTGCGAGGCCGAATCGTGGTGTTCTTTCCCGGTGAGTACGTGGACAGCAACTATCGCCTGCTGGATGCAAGGGACGGATGGAACTACCTTGCGGTCCCGATCACCTTGCAGGAAGACCCGGGGGCGTACGACGCAAGCCCCTCTCCCCCCGAGAGAGGGGTATGGGGTGAGGGAGAAGCATGAAGAACAGGGAGGTCTATCGGAAGGATCCCGATCGGATCACGCTCCTTAACAACGGCGTCGCGGCCATGACCGACGCTCTGGACCCCAACGAGCGCCAGACGCTGCGCTTCGAGCTGGAGCACTTCGTCTGCGAGGGTCAGTATCGCAGCGGGCTGGTTCGAATCCTGGAGTCCTACGTAAACCATCAGGATCAGCCCGAGCAAGCGGCCGCGTGGATCAGCGGCTTCTTCGGCAGCGGCAAGTCTCACTTGGCGAAAATGCTGCGCTTCCTCTGGACGGACTACACCTTCCCCGAAGACAAAGCCAGCGCCCGCGGACTCGCGCGGCTGCCGAACGACGTGCACGAGCTGCTGACGGAAATCTCCACCATCGGGAGGCGAGGCCACGGTCTGCACGCCGCGGCGGGAACGCTCGAAACCGGGACCGGGGACAGTGTCAGACTTGCCCTCCTTGGTATCGTGTTCAAGTCACTGGGTCTGCCCGAGGGGCTGCCCCAGGCGCGCTTCCGCCTCTGGCTCGAGAGAAACGGAATCTACGACCAGGTGAGCACAGCACTCGAAGAGCGAGGCCGGGATTTTCGGCGAGAGCTGAACGACCTCTACGTGAGTCCGCTCATCGCCGGCGCACTGCTTGCCGCAGACCCGAGCTTTGCCGCTGGCGAGAAGGAAGCGAGACAGGCACTGCGGAGCCAGTTTCCCAAGCCGAACGACATCACGAACGAGGAGTTCATCACCGCGCTTCAGGATGCGCTCGCCCCGGAGGGCAAGATGCCGGGAACCGTCGTCATCCTCGACGAGGTGCAGCAGTACATCGGAGACGACACCGGCCGTTCCTACGTCGTACAGGAGATTGTCGAAGCGTGTAGCAAGCGGTTCGGCAATCGTCTTCTCTTTGTCGGGACCGGACAGACGGCGCTGTCCGGCACGCCTGCGCTGCAACGACTCCAGGGTCGGTTCACGGTCAACGTCGAGCTTTCGGACCGTGACGTCGAGACCGTGATCCGGCGGGTGGTGCTGGCGAAGCGTCCGGATCGCGTGCAGGACATTCAGTCCTCGCTCGACGCGAGCGCTGGAGAGATCGATCGCCATCTGGTCACCACCCGCATCGCCCCTCGCGGCGAGGACAAGTCCATTCTGGTCGATGACTATCCGTTGCTGCCGGTTCGCCGGCGCTTCTGGGAACACACGCTGCGCGCGGTCGACCGCGCGGGCATGGCCGGCCAGCTTCGCACGCAGCTTCGCATCGTCTACGACGCCATCCGCCGCACCGCCGAAGAGCCCGTAGGCACGGTGGTACCAGCGGATTTCCTGTTCGACGAGATCTCGGCCAACCTGCTTCAGACCGGCGTGCTGCTCCGGGAGATCAACGAGGCAATCGTCAAGCAACGTGACGACTCCACGCCGGAGGGAGCGTTGAAATCTCGGCTCTGCGCCCTTGTGTTCCTGATCCGCAAGCTTCCGCGCGAAGCGGGGGCCGACATCGGCGTGCGTGCGAACACGGAGACATTGGCAGACTTGCTGGTCGAGAACCTGGCTGGTGACGGGGCGACGCTGCGAGGACGGTTGCCAAAGCTCCTGGACGAGCTCGTGGATGCCGGCACGTTGCTGAAGCTCAGCGACGAGTACGGCCTGCAAACCCGGGAAAGCAGCGATTGGGAAACCGAGTTCCGCAATCGGAAAAGCCGGCTCGCGAACGACCTCGCGCGTATGGCGACCGAACGCGCCGCGCTCCTCGGCGAAGCGATACACAAGGCGGTGGGTTCCACGAGGCTGTCCCACGGAGCGAGCAAGGAGCCGCGCAGGCTCTCCCTCCACTTCGGCGCCGATCCACCGGCGGACGGTGGCCGAGACGTCCCGATGTGGGTGCGCGACGGGTGGGGCGCCCGGGAGAGTGCGGTGGTGGCCGACGCGCGGGCGGCCGGAACGGACAGCCCGGTCATCCATGTTTTCGTGCCGAAGTCGCAGGCGGAAGGTCTCGCGCGTCTCATCGCTGATCGGGACGCTGCGAAGTCCACTCTGGAATACAAGGGAGTGCCATCGATGCCCGAAGGCATCGAGGCGCGCCAGGGCATGGAGACCCGCCTGACCGAGGCGGAGAACTACCTGCGGGCGGTGGTGGCCGACGTGGTGGGCAGCGCCAGGGTGATCCAGGGCGGCGGCAACGAGCGGCCCGAGTCGAACCTGTCCGACAAGGTCCGGGAGGCCGCCGACGCCTCCCTGGTCCGGCTCTTTCACAAGTTCAACGACGCGGACTACGACCGGTGGGCAAAGGTGATCGAGCGGGCCCGCGCCGGGGCCGAACATCCGCTCGAAGTGCTCGCCTACAGCGGCAAGACCGAGGAGCACCCGGTATGCGCTGCCGTCCTGACCTTCGTCGGTGCCGGCAAGCGGGGACGCGACGTGCGTTCGCATTTCTCCGACCCGCCCTGCGGTTGGCCGCGGGATGCCATTGATGCAGCACTAATCAGTCTGTTCGGAGCCGGTCACCTTCGGGCTACTGCGAACGGCGTGGCGCTGCACCCGGGACAACTCGATCAGGCGAAGGTGCCGAGCACGGACTTCCGGACCGAGAGCGCAACCATCAGCACCCGCCAGCGCCTGAAGCTGCGCAGCCTGTTCCAGACCGCCGGAATCGACTGCAAGCCGAACGAGGAGGCCGCTGCCGCAGGACGGTTGCTGAACCGCCTCGACGAGTTGGCTCGGGGTGCGGGTGGCGACGCGCCGCTGCCGGAGTGTCCCGATACCCGGCACCTGTCGGAGCTGACGTCACTTGCGGGCAACGAGCAGTTGCTCGCCATTCTGGATCGGCATGATGTCCTCGTCGCAAACACCAATGAGTGGGCGGCGGCGGGAACGCTGGCCGTGGAACGACTGCCTGCGTTCCAGCGACTGGAGGCGCTCCTCCGACATGCGGATGGCCTGCATGCGGCAAAGGAAGCCAAGCCTCAGATCGAAGCAATCGTCGCTAACCGTCGACTGCTCGACGCATCGGACCCACTACCGGAGATCGGGAGGTTGCTGGTGGACGCGCTCAGAACCGCGATCGTGGAAGCGGAGTCACGGCATCATCAAGCCTACGAATCGGAGCGGCAACGCCTGGAAGGCACCGAGATCTGGCGAACGATCGAACCGGAGAGCCGCGACGCCATCTTCGCCCACTTGCGCATCGAGAAGGCGACCAAGGGCACCATCGGCACCGAGCAGGAGGTGCTGGAATCCATCGAGCGCATCTCACTCGACGATTGGCGAACTCGTACCGCCGCACTCCCGCAATGGTTCACGGAGGCCCGTGCCGAAGCTGACCGCCTTGTCGAGCCGACGACCCGCCACCTGAAGCTGGAGAGCTCTACCCTTCGCACCCCGGATGACGTGAAAACTTGGACCAGGCAGACCGAGCAACGCCTTTTGGAGGCGATCGAGCACGGCCCTATCGTGATCGATTGACAGAAGAGGACGAGCCATGCTGATCAACCGCATCCCGCTGACCGACGTGCTCTCTTTCGGTTCAAGCGCGCAAGAGTTGAAGCTCGAGCCGCTGAACGTTCTGATCGGTCCAAACGGATCCGGCAAGTCGAATTTCATCGCAACAATCGGACTGCTGAAAGCAGCGCCGCGGGACTTGCATGCTCCGATTCGTGACGGGCGGCGGCGTGCACGGCTGGATCTGGCGGGGCGATGCGACGGGAGGTGTCGCGCAAGTCGAAGTTGTCCTCTCGTACGGCGAAACGCGAGCACTTCGCTACACATTGACATTCTTGTAAAGGGGCCAACGGTTTCGAGTGAACTCGGAGGAGTTGAGGCCCGAACATCCCGACTCGATTACGTCGGACGCACACTTCAGCACCGGCGGAGAGATGGCACATGTGGATTTCGTGGAATCGGGATCGGAGAACGAAGAGACAAGAATGTCGGCAATCCGCAAACATCGAACTTCCCAACGCTCCTGGGGCAGGCTTTTTCTTCCCTCAATCTGTCTACTCTTCACGGCGCTACGAGCGGCGGGAACCCAATGCAACGAATCGAGAGGGCCATGTACGAGCTGGCATGTGGTATCAATCAGCTTCGCAACAAGCAAGGTACCGGCCATGGACACCCATGGCTCCCGAGCATTACGCGGGCTGAAGCCAGGACCGTCACGGAGTGCATGGGGATAGTCGCCGAGTATCTTCTTTCGCGTCACTCGATGGGAGTGCGGAAGTAAATGAACGCAACCGTTGCGGCGGAGCTGAGGAAACGGCTCGAACGAGTCATTTTGGGCGCCAGGGAAGCGGCCGAAGCCGGCGCGAGAGCGGCGCTTGAGTCGTTGGCCGTGCACCACCGCGAGCCGTACGAGCACATGGGTTCTGAGGAACGAAATCTGCGCCGGCGGCTGCGTGCTCACGGACGGCAGCTCGGAGATCGGCGGGATGCGCGCTTGGGAACTCAGTCAATCGATCGCTTGGTGATCGAATGCGCATACGAGCACTGGAACGGCATGCTGTTCGCGCGTTTTCTGGCGGAGAACAATCTGCTGATCGCGTCTGAGTGGGGAGATGTCTCGGTCTCTCTGAAGGACTGCGAAGATTTGGGGAAGGACGAGGGTCTCGGCAAATGGGCGATGGCTACCCGTTTCGCCCATCGGATGTTGCCGCAGGTGTTCAGGCCCGCACATCCAGCCTTTGAGGTTCGATTCGCACGTGAACACCGCCTGAAGCTGGAAGAACTGATCGAGAGCTTGCCGGTGGACATATTCGTTGCGACGGACGTGCTCGGCTGGGCCTATCAGTTCTGGCAATCCAAGAAGAAGGACGAGGTCAACCGCTCCGAGGTCAAGATCGGAACGGACGAACTGCCGGCGGTGACACAGCTCTTCACCGAGCCCTACATGGTGGCGTTTCTGCTCGACAACACGTTGGGGGCTTGGTGGGCGGCGCGCCGCCTGAGCGACGACGAATTGAGCGGTGCGACCAGCGAAATGGAGCTTCGGCGCAAGGCAGCGATCCCCGGCGTACCGCTTGAGTACTTGCGGTTCGTTCGACACGGGGACCAGAACGAAGCGACAGAACCGAAGTCCGCGGGTGCGGACACAGGCGCCGGCGAGGGTGTGACGGCCACAGAGTCGGGGGAGTCGTCGACTCTTGTCGGTTCGGACGCGGTTGCCGTCGACCCCGGTCAGGCGAGTCACTTGCATGAAGCGAAGCCAGGGCGCTGGCATCCGGCCGCGGGGGCCTTCGACCGGTGGCCGGAACGATTGAGCGAGCTGCGCATTCTGGACCCTTGCTGCGGCTCGGGGCACTTTCTCGTCGCCGCCTTCTCGATGCTCGTTCCGATGCGCATGGAGCTGGAAGGGCTCTCTGCTCGGGACGCCGTGGACGCGGTGCTGCGGGAGAACCTGTACGGCCTGGAACTCGACTCACGTTGCGTCGAGGTTGCGGCGTTCGCCCTGGCGCTCGCGGCCTGGACTTATTCGGGCACCGAAGACTATCGGCTCCTCCCCGAGATGAACCTTGCCTGCTCCGGCTTGGCGCCCAATGCGACCAAGGAGCAATGGACGGCGCTTTCGGAGCGGGCTGCGGCCGCCAGCGGACTTCCCCCGGGTCGCGATTTGTTCGACGTTGATGACACGCTGGTCTCCGCGCCTCTCCGCAACAGCATGGAGACCCTGTACGAGCTGTTCTCGCAGGCGCCGGTGCTCGGCTCGCTCATCGACCCGCACGCGCTTCAAGCAGATCTCTTCCAGCACGATTTCGAGTCGATTCGAGAACTGTTTGCCGTCGTGCTGGAACAGGAGCGCACGAGCGACGACGAAATCGAGCGTGCGGTGGCCGCACGTGGAATGGCGCGGGCCGCGCAGTTGCTGTCCGAGCGGTACACACTTGTCGTCACCAACGTGCCCTACCTTGCGCGCGGCAAGCAGAGCCAGGCGTTGCGCGCGTTCTGTGAACGGCGCCACCCCCGCGCCAAGCATGATTTGGCTACCGCGTTCCTGGAGCGTTGTCTGGAATTATGCACGGAGGGTGGAACCGCCAGTCTCGTGCTTCCGCAGAACTGGTTGTTCCTTGCTTCGTACCGTAAGCTCCGGCAAGGGTTATTGAAGACGGCGACGTGGCATATGCTCGCGCGTTTGGGTCCGGGGGCATTCGAAACCGTCACTGGCGAAGTGGTCAAGGCGATTCTGCTCACGCTGGGCCATGAGCATCCCCACAGTCGTTTCGATGGAGTGACCGCTGTCATTTCAACTCCCCCTGCAATGCGTGGGCTGGATGTCTCCAATTTCCGAACGGCCAGCGAGAAAGCCGCGCGGCTGAGGGACGCGGAGACTCTGAGCGTCGAGCAAGCCGAGCAACTAGGGAACCCGGATGCCCGGGTCACGCTGGAGCTACCTTCGTCCGCAGCACTACTGGAGAAATACGCTCTTGCGCCGAACGGCATGCACGGTGGTGACTCACTACGCTTTCGAATGTATTTCTGGGAGGTGGCGCTCGGTAACTCGTTGTGGTGTCGGTTTCAGACTCCGGTAGACGAGACAATGCACTACGGCGGCCGGGAGCGTGTTTTCTTCTGGGCGGACGGCGGGCGCATACATTACGAAAACCCAAACGCCTACGTGAAGGGCAGAGCAGTATGGGAGAAGCAGGGAATCGCAGTCCGCGTGATGCGTGAATTGCCGGCCACTCTCTACAGCGGAGATCTGTTCGACATTAGCTGTGTACCGATTGTTCCGAAGAATCCGGATCATCTCCTGCCTGTGTTGTGCTTCTGCTCCTCCCCCGAGTACAACGAAGCAGTCCGGCGCATCGATCAGAAGCTCAACGTCACCAACGCCACACTGGCCAAGGTCCCCTTCGATCTCGATCGCTGGACGAATGTGGCCAGCGAGCAGTACCCCAACGGCCTCCCTCGACCCTACTCCGACGACCCGACCCAGTGGATCTTCCACGGTCACCCCTGTGGATCAGTAATCTGGGACGAGACGCGGAAACACATCGTTCACGGCCCACTGCGGACCGATCCGACGGTGTTGCACGTCGCCGTTGCCCGTCTGTTCGCCTACCGATGGCCGGCAGAGCAGGACTTCGACATGGAGTTGGCCGACGAACAGCGTGAATGGGTATGGCGCACCACGGCGCTTCTCAAATTGGTGGACGAGGACGGCATCGTCTGCATCCCACCGGTACGAGGCGAACCGCCGGCTTGGGACCGACTGCTTGGCCTGCTTGCGGCGGCATACGGCGACACATGGAGTGACGCCGTTCTCACTACCATCCTCGCCAATGTAGACAGCAACAGCCTCGAAGAGTGGCTCCGCGACCGCTTCTTCGACCAGCACTGCAAGGTGTTCCACCATCGTCCCTTCATCTGGCACATCTGGGATGGTCGTCGCCGCGACGGCTTTCACGCGCTGGTCAACTACCACAAGCTGGCCGCGGGAGACGGCAAGGGTCGCCGACTTCTGGAATCCCTCACCTACAGCTATCTCGGCGACTGGATTACGCGGCAGAGGGATGCCGCACAGCGTCGTGAAGCGGGCGCAGAGGACCGTTTGGCGGCAGCGCATGAACTCAAGAGGCGCCTCGAAGCCATCCTCGAAGGCGCCCCCCCCTTTGACATCTTCGTCCGCTGGAAGCCAATCCACGAACAACCCATCGGCTGGGAGCCGGACATCAACGACGGTGTACGGCTCAACATCCGTCCCTTCATGGCCGAAGACATCCCCGGCGGCAAGAAAGGTGCGGGCATCCTCCGCACCAGACCCAAGATTTCGTGGAAGAAGGACCGAGGCAAGGAGGTACTCGAGCCGGTCAAACGGTCGAAGCCTGCATGGCGGCAGGACGACGAAGCAACGGACGTGGACGAGGACCACGAGCTTCGGCCGCGGGAAGACTATCCGTGGTTCTGGAACTGCCCCGGTGAGGGTTCGCAGACCGGCCGCACCGACTTCCCGGGAGGTTCCGACTTCGACGGCAATCGCTGGAACGACCTGCAATGGAATGCCTTCACTGCAGAGGAGTAATGAAACGCTCGACCGTGCCCTTTCATGTCGATCGGCACGGATACCACCTGGCGCTCGATGCCGTACCAGCCTGGGTCTGCGGCCAGTGCGGCGAGCCGTTCTTCGAGGAACGGGAGGTTGACGCCATCCAGGGTGCGATTCGAACCCTTGATGAACAGACTCGACAGCTTGCCGCGGATGTTGCGTAGCCACGGCATGTCGCCACGACATATTGAGGATTCGACAAATGCCTCCTGCCACCCTTCACAACCCGGATCGCTACATGGCCGATCTACGCCAAATCCTGTCGCAGGGTCGAAAGCGTATCGGCATCCTCATCGGCGCGGGGGCACCGACGGCAGTTCGCGTCGACGACCACAACCGCATTGTCCCGGATGGCAAACCGCTCATACCCGATGTCGCCGGCCTCACGGACGCCGTCCTTGTCGCGCTTGCCGACGAAGACCGAAGTCGAGTCGACGTTCTGAAGAACGAGATCCCGGGAAACGGCAACATCGAGGCGATATTGACCCAAGTACGTAAACTCGCCCAGGCGATCGGAACAGCATTCGTTCACGGATTGGATGGGGGCGGATACGATGATCTCGGACGACGTATTTGTGCGGAAATCGGAGCCCAAGTGCGCTCGCGCCTTCCGGAGCAATCCAATCCTTACTCGCAACTTGTCTCATGGATCGCTGGTACACAAAGGGAGCACTCGGTCGAGATTTTCACGCCCAACTACGACCTTCTCATCGAGGAGGCCTTTGAAAGAGCCAGAGTCGCCTACTTCGATGGGTTTACGGGATCACACTTCCCTTTCTTTGATCCGGCCAGCGTTTCCCTGGACGAGCTCCCAGCTCGTTGGTCCCGCCTCTGGAAGCTCCACGGTTCACTTGGCTGGAAGGTCAAGGGGGACACCGTCGTCAGAACCGGTCAGCGAGAAACCACGGAACTGATTTACCCTGACCACCTCAAGTACGATCAGGTCACGAGACTGCCCTACTCCGCATTGTTCGAACGGCTGCGGCAGTTCTTGACGACGCCTGACACCCTGCTGATCTGCACGGGATTCTCATTTCTCGATGCTCACATCTGCGCAGTGCTGGACGAGTCACTGGCCGCGAATTCCCATACCGCCGTATTCGCATTCCAGTACCGTCGAATCGATGACGAACAGTCGGCGATCAAGCTTGCTCGATCGCGACCCAATCTAAGTGTCTACGCACGTGACGGCGCCGTCATCAGTAGCGTCATTGGGCGATGGCAACCCAGCCATTCTTCTGACGAGGACAAGGAGAACATCCGCCAGACATTTTGGCGTGTTCCCGCCGCAGACAGGCCGGCTGAATTTCTGCTCGGTGACTTCGCCAGCCTGGCCGAATTTCTTGCGCTGACTCAAGCTCAGCAGATGTCATCCTCCGCGCCGCAATCGCGCCCTGATGCGGAAGAACTCGCAGAGCCCCAGAACAAGGCGGACAGCCCCGATGCTTAGCCGCGACCCGACGTATCTCGGCAGAATCGCATCTGTCTCCGGAGCAGCACTCACCGTCCACCTTGCTCAGTCGGTCGCATCCGGTCTGTCCATCATCAACGGACGAACGTACAGAGTCGGTCAAGTCGGCAGTTTCGTTCGAGTGCCGCAAGGCTATCAGGACCTGCTGGGCATCGTGGCCACGGTTGGCGCGGGGGCCGTGCCGGAGCACGTGGACACCGTCGAGGACGTGGGGCGTTGGATGACCATCGAACTCGTCGGTGAGATCGTCGGAGGCATGTTCGAGCGCGGGATCAGTCAGTATCCGAATATTGGTGACTCTGTCCACCTGGCCATCGAGGAACACTTGCGCCGAGTGTACGATGTTCCGGGACAAGGCCACGTAACGATTGGAACGCTTTCCAGCGCCGAAAGCATCTCCGCCAAGGTCGCACTCAACGAGCTCGTGACGCGTCACTCCGCAGTCCTGGGTTCCACGGGCTCCGGCAAGTCGACCACGATTGCGAGTCTCCTCAGAGCCATCACCACGTCCCCGGTGGGTGATGTGTCGTATCCCAGCGCACGCGTATTGATGCTGGATGTGCACGGCGAATACTCGGCACCACTCGCCGACGTGGCACAGGTGTTCAGTGTCGAGCCGCAATATGGCGAAGAACGGCTATTCATCCCATACTGGGCTCTGGACACGAGTGAACTGCTTGAGTTTCTCACCGGTGGACTGGAGGGCAATCGCGAGACGGCTTTCACTGACAAGATTTTCGAACTCAAGCTGAAATCCCACGAGGCACAACAGTTTCCTGGCGTCGATTCCGCCTCCATTACTGTTGATACGCCCTTGCCCTTCAGCCTCAAGCGCCTCTGGTACGATCTGATCGATTTCGAGATCACCACATTCGAAGGGCCGAATAGAGATCAGTCGACTCGTCAGAATGCAGGTGATCCAGATAGACTGGTACCTCCAAGATACAAACTCCACGCCATGGGCGCTGCCGGTCCATTCTTGAACAACCAAGCAGTCGGAATTCAAAGGCCGTTGAATCTGCTTCGGTCCAGATTACTGGACCGACGATATGATTTTCTTCTTCATCCAGGACCATGGGAGCCCGACCTCTCAGGGAGAACCCAAGAGGATCTGGACGGAATTTTGCGACGGTGGCTGGGCGGCGAAAAACCCATCACGATTCTTGACCTATCGGGCGTACCGAGTGCGGTTCTCGAACGTCTCGTCGGCTCGATTCTGAAGGTCGTCTACGAGGCACTGTTCTGGAGCCGAGAAAAATCAGAAGGTGGAATCAATAGACCGCTGCTTGTGGTGATGGAAGAGGCACATCGCTATCTCTCCGAGAAATCTGACCAGTTGGCCTCCGATGTAGTGCAGCGAATTGCTAAGGAAGGACGCAAGTATGGCGTTGGCGCCATGGTCATCAGTCAACGTCCGTCGGAAGTGAACGAAACAGTCCTTTCACAGTGCGGTACCTTCTTTGCCCTTCGGCTGTCAAACCCTTCGGACCGCTCCCGCGTTCAAGGGACGTTGCCGGACGGACTCGCCGGTTTGCTCGACGTCTTGCCCATTCTGCGGACCGGAGAAACCATCGTTACCGGAGAGGCCGCAAAGTTGCCAATGCGCTGCCGCGTTACGCTGCCGGAGGAACGATACCGGCCGCGAAGTGGGGACCCCGAGGTAAGCGAGAAATGGCGTTTGGACAGACGGGGCGAAGGTTATGATCGAGTCGTAGCGTCTTGGAGAGCACAAAGACCACTTGCGGTGACTCAAGATCTGAATATTCAACGAATTCCGGTAGATGACACCATCTCGGAAGACAGGGGAAACGATAATGAATAAGAGTCCGGTAGCATCATCGAATGTAAGTTCGATTGGGTACGATACTTGCGCGCAAACGTTGGAAGTCGAATTTCTGAATGGTCGCGTGTACCAATACTATGGTGTACCTGACCATATGTATGAGCAGATCATGCAGGCATCCTCCAAGGGCCAGTTTCTGAATTACTACATAAAGAACAGCTATCCATATTCGCGGGTGGGGTGACCACTCGTAGCATCGAGAGCAGGGATTGAGTCGTGAACATCTCCAGCGTGTCGCCGACCGCCCCATTGGCTGATAGCACAGAATCACTATTGAACAACATACGGATGGGTGAAAGCAGGATTCTGGACTTCACCGGTGCCCGGTTTGCAGGAGCTTCGATTGAGGCACTTCGCCGCGATTTGCTTGCGGACACATCCGCTGTTGCTGACGATTCACGCGGCCAGTGCGTGACCGGAACAGTGGGGAATTGAGATGGACTCCGGTCGTACCGTCGTCGAGCGACTGAAGGCGTCGCTCGAGTCCGCATCCGCCCACAACCCCAACGACGCCGAGAAACCCATCGCGGTTCTCTGGACCGACCACGACGGGCAGTGGCGGCCCATTCTCACGCGGCTCCGCGCATTGATGCCGCAGCTTCTGGTTCTCGGCGAGTACGAACCAGAGAACCGGACCGGACCATCGATCTGGCTGCGGTGCGTGGTCGATCGAGCGCTGGAACTGCCAGGGCTCGCCAGCGACACTACCCCCGTGGTCTACCTGCCCGACGTGAGTCGGAAGGCACTCGGTTCGGCGGAAGCCTGTCCGAGCGACCTGAAGCCGCTGGTGGAGCTTCAGTACCGGGGTACGTGCTGGACGCAGAAGAACGGCCGGGACTGGACGGTGGAGGCATTCATGGTCTCCAGCGATGGCGGCCTTGGTCTGGACGTGGCTCGGGATACGGCGACTCGGCAGTCCATGCTGGGGGCTCTCCCTGAACTCGCCATCACATCGATCCGCTTGCTGGAAGGCCGGCGCCTCGAAGCAAACGATTTCGATGCACTTTTCTCCGATGACCCGATCAGGGACTTGCTCCTCTGGCTCAGCGAGCCCGAACCGGTGTCGGCGGGCTGGGAGGCCGGGCGGCGGAGCGCCTTTGCATCGCGTTGCAAGTCCGACTTCCGATTCGACCCGGACAAGGATGGCGCGCTGGTTGCCGCGGAACGCCTCGGCCGGCGCGAAGGATCGTGGGGATCGGTGTGGAGCCGATTCGCCGAGTCCCCAGCGCTGTATTCCGGCCTGCCGGGGATGCTGCGCAAGGCGATGCCGAACGATCTGTTCGTCGAGCAGCCATCTTCCTGGCCTCAGAGCAATGAAAAGGGTGAAGCGGAGCTGCGCCGAGCCCTCCAGGCCCTGAAGGGAAAGACACCATCGGCTGCACGCGAAGAGGTCATCAAGCTCGAGAAAACCCACGGCCCGAGGCGCGAATGGGTATGGGCGAAGCTCGACCTGGCCCCCCTCGCGCGCGCCCTCGTGCACTTGGCCGAAGTCGCGGAGCGAACGTCGAGGGAGCTTGGGGGAATCTCCCCGGACGAGATGGCCGCGCAGTACGCGGCGGGTGCCTGGGCAATCGACGCCGCAGCGCTTTCCTGCTTCGCCGAAGTGAGCTCGTCCGCGGATACGAACGCGGTGAGCCGTGCCCTGAACGCCATCTACCGGCCGTGGCTGGACGCGACTGCGCGTCACCTTCAGGCATTGGCGGACCAGGAGCCGCTGCCGCTCCACAGCGAGCAGAAAGCGGACGACATGCGTGTCGATTCCGGCTCGGCCATCCTTTTCGCGGACGGCCTCCGGCTGGATGTGTCCCGGCGTCTGGTAGGACGCCTGCAATCGAAAGGGCGCACAGTGGAAGTATCCACGCGGTGGGCGGCCCATCCCACGGTGACGGCGACCGCAAAGCCGGCCGTGTCTCCGGTATCCGAGCACTTGGGGGGCGCATCGCTCGATGCGGAATTCCGGATCGTCACTGCGGATGCGGATATCAAACGTCCATTGTCGACGGACCGGTTCCGCAAGCTCCTCGAAGCATCCGGGTACCAGTACCTGAGCGCGGACGAGACAGGAGAACCCTCACCCCCGTCCCCTCTCCCAGAGGGAGAGGGGGGAACCTTCGGCCGGGCCTGGACGGAGTATGGCGACCTCGACAAGCTCGGCCATTCGCTGCAAGCGAAGCTGGCGGCGCGGATTAACGAGCAGATCGCGTTGCTGCTCGAACGCATCGAATCCCTCCTCGATGCCGGCTGGCGAGAGGTCCGTGTCGTCACCGACCACGGCTGGCTCTGGCTTCCCGGTGGACTCCCCAAGGCGGACCTGCCGAAGTACCTGACTCGGAGCCGCTGGGCGCGTTGCGCCTCCATCAAGGGGGACTCCACGGTCCAGGTGCCAACCGTTCCCTGGTACTGGAACGCCGCGGAACGGGTCGCCGTCGGCCCGGGAATCGCCTGCTTCGGCGCGGGCAACGAGTACGCGCACGGCGGCTTGAGCCTGCAGGAGAGCCTGATTCCCGTCCTTCGAGTCACCGCGGGTGCGGCCTCCGCCACTGTGGATGCGAGCATCACCGCAGTGACCTGGATCGGGTTGCGGTGCCGCGTCCGCATCGATCCCGCCCGGCCAGGACTGTCCGTTGACTTGCGGACGCGCGTCAACGACCCGGACTCGAGCGCAAGCGGAGCGCGGCGGGTGGATACCGAGGGGGCGGCAAGCCTGCTGGTCGCCGACGACGAGCTCGAAGGCACGCCGGCCGCGGTAGTCGTTCTGGATCCGAGCGGTCCGGTCGTCGCGAGGCAATCGACAATCATCGGAGGTGAAGATTGAAGCTGGAGCTCGACAGTCTCGACCAGCGGGCGGCGCAGGCATTCGACGGCTACCTCGTCCGCAAGGACCTGGTTCGCAGATACGCCCGGCAGTACCCGGTACCGACCTACGTGGTCGAGTTTCTCCTCGGCCGCTACTGCGCCACCACCGACGGGCGGGAGATCGAGGAAGGACTCGCGATCGTCGAGCGGCAGCTCGCCGACCGGACGGTGCGCACCGGTGACGAGGAGCTGTTCAAGGCGAGAGCCCGGGAGCGGGGCGCCATCAAGCTGATCGACATCGTCAGGGCGAGACTGGACGCGCGAACTGACTCGCTCATCGCGGAGCTTCCCAGCCTCGGCATCAAGGACGTGCGGGTCGACGACGACTTGGTGAAGCAGCATGAGCGCATGCTCACCGACGGCTTCTACGCCGAGGTCACGTTGAGCTACGACGCGACCATCGCGCTGGAGAAGAACGGGCGACCATTCGCAATCGACAGCCTTCGTGCCATCCAGCTTTCGAAGGCCGACCTCCTGGATACGCTCTTTCGGGGACGCCGGACGCTGACCAGCGAGGAGTGGCGGCGGCTACTGCTGCGCAGCGTCGGGCTGGAGCCAGGGGCGCTGTCGGAGCGGGCGCAGATCGTCGCGCTGATCCGCATGGCGCCGTTCGTCGAGAAAAACTACAACCTCGTCGAGCTCGGACCGCGCGGGACCGGAAAGAGCCACCTGTTCCAGCAGATTTCACCATACGCGCACCTGATTTCCGGCGGCAAGGCGACGGTGGCGAAGATGTTCGTCAACAACGCCTCCGGCCAGCGCGGACTCGTGTGCCAGTACGACGTCGTGTGCTTCGACGAGATTTCGGGCGTCTCCTTCGACCAGAAGGACGGCGTGAACATCCTCAAGGGCTACATGGAGTCCGGCGAGTTCTCGCGCGGCAAGGAGAGCATCCGGGCGGAAGGTGGTGTGGTCATGGTGGGCAACCTCGATGTCGAGGTCGAGGATCAGCAGCGCGCCGGCCACTTGCTGAGTCCGTTGTCCGCGGACATGCGGGACGACACGGCGTTCATGGACCGCATCCACGCCTATGTCCCCGGCTGGGACTTTCCCAAGCTCAATCCGAACGAGCACTTCACGGACCACTTCGGCCTTGTAAGCGACTTCCTGTCGGAGTGCTGGAGTCGCCTCCGTACCCGCAGTCGGGTTCAGGCGCTGCAAGGGCGGGTGCACTTCGGTGGCGCGCTGAGCGGCCGGGATATCACCGCCGTCAACAAGACAGTGAGCGGACTTCTCAAGCTGCTGTATCCGGACCCCGGGATGGAAGTTCCGGACGATGAGCTGGAGGTGCTGGTGCGCATCGCGCTCGAATCGCGGCGCAGGGTCAAGGAGCAGCAGAAGCGGGTGTTCCGGAGTGAGTTTCGGAACACGCATTTCAGCTACGCCATGGGGGAGGACGGCGTCGAGAAGTTCGTCGTTACACCGGAGCTCCACAGTGACGAAGCAATCGATCCCGATCCCCTGCCGCCGGGACAGGTCTGGGGAATCGGTCCGGGGAGTCCGGAGACGGGGCCGAGCCTCTACCGAATCGAGGTTACCGCAGGCAAGGGCAGCGGGGTCCGAATCCTGAATGCTCCGGTTCCGCCTGCCTTTCGCGAGAGCGTCCGGTACGCCGAGCAGAACCTGTACACCAGGGCGAAAGAACTCGTAGGAGACCGAGACCCCCGCGCCCATGAGTTCTCGGTACAACTCCGCGCCATGGACAACGACCGCACCGGCGCAGATATGGGGTTGCCGGCGCTGATGGCGCTGTGCAGCGGTCTGCTGGAGAAGAACATCAAGGGCGGCCTGATCCTGGTCGGCGCGTTGAACCTTGGTGGCTCGATGGAGCCGCTGGCGAACGCCGTCGGAATCGTGGAGGCTGCGGTGGAGAAGGGAGCATCGGTCGTACTGATGCCGGTATCGGCGCGGCGGCAGTTGTTCGAGCTCTCCGACGACATGGCAACGCGAATCAACGTCCTGTTCTATTCGGATACGCCTGACGCACTTCTCAAAGCTCTACTGGAGTGAGCATTCGCATTACGACTCGGTTACCGATGTTCCATCGCGCCGAATGAATCCCCCGCACCGATCCATCAAATGCACGAACGACCCCATCACGTTACCCGCCCGCAGACCCGCGGCGCCCAGCGGTTCCAGCTCCGCGTTGAATGTTCGGAACAGGGGCGCACCCCGGGCTTCGGTCAGCACCGACGCGAAGTGGAACTCGTGGCCACGAAAGCGGGCGCCGCTGCGTCCGAGCCCACCGTCTTCCGTCAGTGCCACCTCGCGGTAGCCGAGACTGAGGCGTGGTGACTCGAACGACGTCGCCACCGGCAGCAGGCCCGCCATCCGGTGCGAGACACCGGCGCCATCGACGAGCCGCTCGCCCAGCACCATGTATCCGCCGCATTCGCCGTAGACGACGGCGCCGCGCTCCGCACAGCGCGCGAGGCCCGACTTGAACCTTCCGGCGGCGGCCAACCGGGCGGCATGCAGCTCCGGGTATCCGCCCGGGAGATACACCGCATCCGCGTCATCGGCGGGCGACTCGTCGGCCAGCGGCGAGAATAAGCGAAGCTTGCAGCCGGCCCGGCGCCAGCTATCCAGCACGTAGGGATAGCAGAACGCGAACGCGTCGTCGCGGGCCACCGCGATGCGCCGGCCGAGCATCGGCAGACCACCGAACGCCGGCGGACCGGGTCCGTCCTTCAGCGGTGCGATGCGCGCCGGGCGCGCTGCGGCCAGCAGGGCGCCGGTATCCACCTCCGCGCCGACCTGCGCGGCGGCACGCGCGAGAAAGCCTCCAAGGTCCGGGTGCTCGCGCGCCTGCACCAAACCGAGATGCCGGTCCGGCAGCGCCAGACATTCGCTGCGGATGACGCAGCCGAACACCGGAATGCCCGTCGGCTGCATGGCCCGACGCAGCAACGCCTCGTGTCTTGCGCTGCCGGTGCGGTTGAAAATGACGCCCGCGACCTCCACCCCGGGGTCGAAGCTCGCGAAGCCGTGCACGAGCGCGGCCACCGACGCCGCCATACCCGAGGCATCGACCACCAGCACCACCGGCCACCCGGTCCGACGCGAGAGATCGGCGGCCGAACCGCGCCCGTCCGGAGCGCCGTCGAACAGCCCCATCACTCCTTCGACCACGACGACGGCCGAATCGCGCTGCAAGTCCGCGATCAGCACCGACAGCGTGCGGTCCGACATGGACCAGGTGTCGAGGTTGTGGCAGGTCCGCCCGCTGGCCGCGGCGTGATAGGCGGGGTCGATGTAGTCCGGCCCCACCTTGCCGGACGCGACGGAGATACCCGCGTCACGCAGAGTTCGCAGCAACGCCAGGGTCAGCGTGGTCTTCCCGCTCCCCGACCCGGGCGCGGCAATGATGATTCCCCGGCTCATGGCCGGCATTCTGTCTACAATGCCGGATGGCTCGCAAACCACCCGCACCGCTGCGCCGAGGCTGGACCACCGGCGCCTGCGCAACGGCGGCGACCAAGGCAGCGTGGACCGCGTTGCTGACGGGCGAGTTTCCGGACCCCGTGCGCATCACGCTGCCGAAGGGGCAGCGACCCGCCTTCGCTCTCGCCACCGAACGCCTTGATACGGACTCCGCCCTCGCCGGCGTCGTCAAGGACGCCGGCGATGACCCCGACGTGACGCACCAGGCACTGATCTGCGCGAAGGTCCGCCGAGCCGGGGCCGGCGAGGGGGTGGTATTCCGGGCTGGGCCCGGGGTCGGAACCGTGACCCTGCCGGGGCTTCCGGTCGCGGTCGGAGAGCCGGCCATCAACCCGGTTCCCCGCCGGATGATGCGCGCAGTGGTCGAGGAGGTGGCCACCGCGGCCGGAACGGCCCCCGACGTCATCGTCGAGATCTCGGTGACCGACGGCGAACGGCTGGCGGAGCAGACCTGGAACCCGCGACTCGGAATCGTCGGCGGGCTCTCGATCCTCGGCACCACCGGCGTGGTGGTGCCCTACTCGTGCTCGGCCTGGATCCACTCCATCCATCGCGGGATCGACGTGGCGCGCGCGGCCGGCTACCCGCATGTCGCGGGCTGCACCGGCTCCACGTCGGAACGCGCGGTGCAGGCACTGTACGGCCTGCCGGAGACTGCCATGCTCGATATGGGCGACTTCGCGGGCGGACTGCTCAAGTACCTGCGCCGCCATCCGGTGCCGCGACTGACCATCGGCGGGGGGTTCGGAAAGCTCTCCAAGCTCGCGATGGGACACATGGATCTCCACTCCGGACGCAGCCAGGTGGACCTCGCGCATCTGGCCGCGTGGGTGCGGGACCTCGGCGGCAGCCCGGAACTCGCCGATGAGGTGACAGGAGCGAACACCGCGAACCAGGTGCTGCACGCGGCCGGCGCCGCCGGGTTGCCGCTCGCCGATCGGGTGGCGAGAGAAGCCCGCACCCGGGCGCTGTCGGTGCTCGACGGCGGGACGGCGATCGAGGTCATGGTCTTCGACCGTGAGGGTGAGTTGGCAGGCCGGGCGGATGGATTCTGAGGCGCACGCCTCTCAACGAGCGAGCGGGAAAACCGGGCGGATTGCGGGACGCAGGGCTCTCGGCAAGTGGTCGGGAAGTGAAGGCGTCCACGTCGCAGAGCAGCTTCTGTTCCGGGTCCTGGCGCACGGTTCCCGGCGAGCTGGCGGGAAAATCGGTCGCGCTTCCAGGCACGCGCTTCTCAGTGGACCGACGGGAAGAGCGAAGGAATTTCGAGACCCACGGTTCCCGGCGGGCTGGCGGGAGACCCGGACGGATTCTTGAAGCGCACGGTTCTCATTCTGGGCGGCACCGGCGAGGCGGTGCGCGTGGCACGGCGGCTCGCGTCGCAGACGGAGTTCGACGCAATCACCTCGCTCGCGGGCCGAACCCGCCACCCGGCGGCGGTTCCAGGCCGAACGCGCTCCGGCGGGTTTGGCGGTATCGAAGCTCTGTCCGCCTACCTGGAGGCTGAGCGCGTATCCGCGGTCGTGGATGCGACCCATCCCTACGCGGCGACCATTTCCAGACACGCGAGGCTCGCGTGTGATGCGCTCCGGGTCCCGCGAGTCCAACTCCGAAGGCGCGCCTGGTCCCCGGTCGCGGGGGACCGATGGACCATTGTCGCCGACCTGAAGGCAGCGGCCGCAGCCGTCGCGGAGGTCCGGATTCCCCCGCCGGGCTGCGTGTTCCTGTCCACCGGCGGGCGAGACCTGGAGGTCTTCGGTCCACTGAAGCAGATCAGGTTCCTGGTCCGGCGCGTGGACGCACCCCCGATGTCCCTGCCCCTCGCACGAGCGCGGGTGATCACGGGCCGCGGGCCGTTCGCACTGGAGAATGAACGCACCCTCTTGCTCGAACACGGCGTGGAGTTGCTGGTGAGCAAGAACAGCGGCGGTGCGGCCACCTACCCGAAACTTGCCGCGGCCCGTGCGCTCGGTGTCCCGGTAATCATGATCGACCGCCCGGCCGCAGAGCCGGGCCCCGTCGTCGAGACCGCGGAGGAGGCATTGCACTGGCTGGCGCAGCTCTCCTGATGAAGCGCGCCCCCCGGCGCGCGCCGGACCGGCGGCCGAATCCGATCCACGCCGATCACCGGTCGGCGGTGACCCGAGGCGTTGTTCATTCGGCGACACCGCCTGTATTCGGTGGCTTGTTAGGCCTTGTCACGGCTTCGCTATCATCGGCATGTGGTCACATCGGGGGAACACATCGTTGAACAGAATCGACTCCGTCCACATCCGGGGCTTCAGATCCCTGGCGGACATCCGATGGCTCGCTACGATTCTTCGCCCTTGTGACCTTGTTGAACCTGCCGCCGGAGATGCTCCCGGATGTGCTTCTGCTGGACGAGCCAGAGCTCGGCCTGCATCCGGCAGCCATCGCCCTGATCGGCGACATGATCAAGTCGCTGGCTACGGAGAGACAGATCATCGTGGCGACGCAGTCGCCGTTGCTCGTCGATATGTTCGAGCTCGACGAGATCCTCGTGCTGGATTTGGTGGATGGACAAACGAGGTTTCACACACTCGAGCCCGGCGAATATCGGCTTTGGCTCGAAGAGAGCTTCACGTCCGGCGATCTCTGGCAGAAGAATCTCATTGGAGGACGACCGTGATTCGTCTCGCCGTATCGGTGGAAGGACGCACCGAGGAGGAGTTCGTCAAGCTCGTGCTGGCGCCGCACCTGCGGATGAAGGATGTCGAGCCACAGCCTGTCCTCATCGGCAAACACGGCGGAGGAGACAAGGGCGGCAACGTGACTGTCGAGCGACTCGCCTCGGAGATGGCGAAGCTGTATTGGAGCTTCGATGGCGGCGGCGGGACTTGCATGTCGGACCGTACTCGACGACAACCGGCACGATGGGCGGAACGAACAAGAAGCTGACCACGGCGGTCGAGACGTACCTCGACGATCTGCGGCGGGTCCGCGCCTCGGGCGGGGCCACCGGAGAGCGGTCGAGCTACGGGCCGCTCGCGAATCTCCTCGATTCGGTCGGCGCGACGCTGAAGCCCAGGGTGTTCTGCGTGGGCGAACTCGCCGACCAGGGCGCGGGCCATCCCGATTTCGGGCTCTACACCGCAAGGCAGACCCAGCGCGGCCGCCCGCGCGAGGGACAGACGCCGGAGCGCGGCGTCGTCGAAGTGAAGTCTCCGCACGAGGACTTGCGGGCGCCGGCGGTGCGCGAGCAGGTGACGCGCTACTGGGGCCGCTACCGCCTGGTGCTGGTGACGAACCTGCGCGAGTTCGGCCTCATCGGCCCGGACCCGGACGGTGGCGAGACGATGCTGGAATCGTTCCGGCTGGCCGAAAGCGAAGAGGCGTTCGCCCGCCGGCTGGAGCATCCGCACGCCTTCGCGCGGGCGATCGGCGCGGGCCTGGGCGAGTATCTCGCGCGCGCACTGTCCCACCGGGCCGCGCTGGCCGAGCCGAAGGACCTGGCGTGGCTGCTCGCCTCCTACGCCCGCGACGGTCTCGCACGGGTCGAAGCGGCCGGTGACGCGCCGTCGCTGAAGGCGGTGCGCTCGGCCCTTGAAGATGCGCTGGGCGTGCGCTTCGAGGGCGAACGCGGCGCACGCTTCTTCCATTCGACCCTGGTGCAGACCCTGTTCTACGGCGTCTTCTCCGCCTGGGTGCTGTGGGCGCGGGTCGGCGCCGGCCCGAACAACACTGGCGACCCGCCGCACCCCGCCGGGAACGCGGGCTACGGCACCGCCCGCTTCAGTTGGCGCGAAGCGGTGTGGCATCTGCGCGCCCCGGTGCTGCGGGCGCTGTTCCAGCAGCTCTCCGACCCCGGCCGGCTCCAGCCGCTCGGCCTGGTCGAGGTGCTGGACTGGACGGCGGCGGCGCTCGACCGCGTGGACCGGGACGCGTTCTTCTCCCGCTTCAACGAGGGCGAGGCAGTGCCGTACTTCTACGAGCCCTTCCTCGAAGCCTTCGACCCGGAGCTCCGCAAGCAGCTCGGTGTCTGGTACACGCCGGCGGAAGTCGTGCGCTACATGGTCGCCCGCGTGGATCGGGCGCTGAAGGACGACCTCGACATCCCGGACGGACTCGCGGCGGAGAACGTCTACGTGCTCGACCCGTGCTGCGGCACCGGGGCCTATCTGGCCGAGGTGCTGCGCCGCATCGCCGCCAACCTCGGCGGGCGCGGCCTCGGGGCGCTCGCCGGCGCTCGGGTTCGCCAGGCGGCGACGGAGCGCGTGTTCGGCTTCGAAATCATGCCCGCGCCCTTCGTGGTCGCCCATCTTCAGGTCGGCCTGACCATGCAGGACCTGGATGCGTCGCTGGCCGACGACGGCGCCGAGCGCGCCGGTATCTTCCTCACCAACGCGCTGACCGGCTGGGAACCGCGCACGCCCCGGCCCCTGCCCTTCCCGGAGCTTGAGGAGGAACGCGACCGCGCGGAGCGGGTGAAGCAGGACACCCCCATTCTCGTCATTCTCGGCAATCCGCCCTACAACGGCTTCGCCGGCGTAGCTGTCGACGAGGAACACCAGCTACTGGAGGCTTACCGCAGGCCAAGACGGGTTCGCTTGGCCGATCCGAGAGCCCTGAACGACCTCTACGTCCGCTTCTTTCGCATGGCAGAACGGCGGATCACCGAGAAGACCGGACAAGGCGTCGTCTGTTTCATCTCCAACTACTCGTGGCTTGACGGCCTCTCGTTCGCGGGAATGCGGGAGCGCTATCTCGATGCATTTGACGCGATCCGCATCGACTGCCTGAACGGCGACAAGTACAAGACCGGCAAGATCGCGCCGGACGGCTCGCCCGATCCGAGTATCTTCTCGACGGAAGGCGATCCGGTGGGCATCCAGGTCGGCACCGCGATCACGACCTTGGTACGCAAGGCCGAACACGCGCCCGCCGGAGAGGTGGGATTCCGCCATCTCTGGGGCCAAGCGAAACGCGAGGCACTGGCCGAGACGGCGGATGGGGAACCGGGTGCGATCTACGAGGTTATCCACCCTACATTGCCGCTCGGTTTGCCGTTCATGCACATGGCCGTCAACGATTGCTGGTTTGGCTGGCCAGCGCTACCTGAGCTCTTCCCGGTGTCATTCCCAGGAATCCACACCGGACGGGATCGCCTTCTTGTTGATATCGACGAGGAGCGCCTGCGAGGACGGATCGCGAACTATTTCGACCCCGATTGGAGCCACGACAAGGTCGAACGACGCTATCCGGCAGCGATGAGGAACTCCTCCGCGTTCAGGATCTCCGATGCCCGCAAGGTGCGAGATGCTCTTCTCACGCGCGGCGGACCAAGTGAGCGGGGATTCGTTCAACTCACCTATCGACCGTTCGACAATCGCTTACTCTACTGGGAGCCAGATCGTCGACTGCTGACCGCTCCGGCGCCCGACTACATCACGCACGTTTTCGAGGGGAACGTATGGCTTTCCTCCGCTCAGCACCTCCGAAAGGGCGCATCGGAACCGCAAGCCTGTGTCGCCAAACACGTCGGTTCATTCCATCTGATAGAGCGGGGAGCGGCAATGTTCCCGGCATGGCTACGTGATGACGGGATTGGGCAGAACGGCGACAACACGCACCGCGCCAACCTCTCGGCTGCCGCTCGACGCTATCTCGACGGCTTGGGCATGGACGTGGAAGGCCTGTTCCACCATGTCCTCGCTACCCTCCACGACCCCACCTACCGCGCGGAAAACGCGGGTGCGCTCGGGATGGAATGGCCCCGTATTCCCCTTCCCGACTGGCCAGACGGCGAGGCCGAGGGCGCGGCGGCGGCGCTCGCAGAGTCGGCAGCGCGCGGGCGCGAACTCGCGGCCTTGCTCGACCCCGACACCCCCGTACCGGGGGTCACCGAAACGCCGCTCCGCTCGGAGCTTGTCGTCATCGCCGTACCCCAAAAAACGGACGGACATAACATGGCGGGCGATGACTTCGCGCTGACCGCCGGGTGGGGACACTACGGGGCCGGAGACGCAGTGATGCCGGGACAAGGCCGAACCGTCGAGCGCGTCTGGACGCCCGACGAACGCGCCGCCTTGGGCGCCGCAATACCCACCGTCGGCGAGACCACCTTCGACATCTACCTGAACCATCGCGCCTGCTGGCGCAACGTTCCCGCCGCCGTCTGGCGCTACAAGCTCGGCGGCTATCAGGTCCTCAAGAAGTGGCTCTCCTACCGGGAGCGCGACATACTCAGCCGCCCCCTCAGACCAGAGGAAGTCCAGTACTTCACCGACACCGCCCGACGGATCGCGGCGATACTGATGACTGTTTAGTCCGTTCGGGATCGCTAGCCGCTGCGTAATCCGCACCCTCGCTCACTGTCGTATTCATATCTGGAAATCTTTCGTTAATTCCATATTTATCTCAATATCCCTGAGTTATCCCCGGAAAAATCCTGTATTCCCACCCCAATGGACCACTAAGATCGGAAATGTCCGCCGCGAAATCACTGGATCAAATGCCCGAGGTGTTCGTCTCCGACAGGTCGGTGACGCGGGCGGTATCGCGCGCAGTCAAGGCCGGCAAGCTGCGCAAGCTGGCGTCGCGGCTCTATTCCCGCAACATGGTCGATCCGCCCGAGGCAATCGTCGCGCGCAACCTGTGGAGCATCGTCGCGGGGTACTTTCCGGGGGCCTTGATCGCCGATCGCACGGCGCTGGAGAACGTCCCGGCGCGCGACGGCTCGGTCTGCCTGATTGCCGCCCGCGGCCGGGACATCAGGCTGCCTGGCCACACACTTCGACCTCGACGCGGCGTGGCGCCGCTCCCCGCCGACCGGCCTTTTCTCGGCGAGCTCTTCCTGTGTTCCACGGCCCGTGCCTTCCTGGAAAACATGCGTCCTTCGCGCGCTCGCGGCGAACTCGTGGCTCGCACGCTCGGGCGAGTCGAGATCGAGGAACGGCTGGATACCCTGATTCGACGTTCCAGCGAGGATGCGGTGAACCGACTACGTGACGAGATCCGCGCCCTGGGACCCGCCCTCGATCTCATCGAGGAAGCGGCGGCGCTCGATGCGACCATCGGAGCATTGCTCAGCACCCGCAAAACGCAACTCTCGGCGCCATCAGCCGTCGCCCGTAGTCAGGGTCGGCCCCATGATCCGGACCGCCTGGAGTTGTTCCGGGTCCTGCATACGGCGCTTCGCGATCATCCTCCACTTTCCCGGATTGCGCCCGACCGCGGGCAAGAGAGCCGTGCGACGCTGGCCTTCTTCGAAGCCTACTTCTCGAACTTCATCGAGGGCACCGAGTTCGCCGTCGACGAGGCCGCCGACATCGTGTTCCGGGGCACCGTACCCGATGAACGGCCCGCGGATGCGCACGATATCCTGGGCACCTGGCGCATCGTCTCCGACGATGGGGAAATGCGTCGGACTCCCACTGATTCCAGGACGCTGGAAGCGCTGCTGACCGCCCGTCATGCATCGGTCATGGAGGGTCGTCCCGGCACTCGGCCCGGCGCTTTCAAGCGGGCAGCCAACCAGGCCGGGCTCACCGTATTCGTGGCGCCGGGCCTCGTGACCGGCACCCTGGCCCGGGGTTTTGAGCTCTACCGCAGCCTGGAGACACCATTCCACCGTGCGGTGTTCATGATGTTCCTGGTCGCCGAGGTCCATCCCTTCGTGGACGGCAACGGGCGGGTTGCTCGAATCATGATGAACGCGGAACTGGTCGCGGCCGGCGAAGAGCGCATCATCGTGCCCACGGTGTACCGCGCCAACTATCTCTCCGCGCTCAAGGCGTTGACGCAGACCGGCCGGCCCGAGCCACTTGTCCGCATGCTCGACTACGCGCAGAGATGGACTGCGGCTATCGACTGGCGTTCGCTGGCCGAGGCCCGGCGCGAGCTCGGGGAGTGCAACGCTTTCCTCGATTCAAGTGTCGCCGAAGCAGAAGGCAGGCGACTCCGGATGCCTGGCCCGAGAGTTACCCCGATTCACACCCCCGGACGCGGATCGGGGTAGCTCTCGGGCTGGCTGAACAGAATTCGGCGAACAGCTTGCGAAGCTTGACGCCGCCGCCGAGCGCGCTCAGCGAAGGGACCCTCAAGGATTTGCACTGAATGCGAACGTCAAGCCGTTGATCGCACGTTCAGCGCCATCTGCTCAACGGTCAGTCGGTGCGCCCGCGCCGCTTTTTCGGTCGCAGCAGGTGGAAGTGGGCGGCATCGTAGAGCTTGCTGTCGCCGTGATCGGACGACGCCAGCACCCGGCCGACCAGGATCAGCGCGGTGCGGCGGATGCGTTCGGCCTTGACGGTGCGGTGCAGCGCGTCCAGTCGGCAGCGGAGGATCAGCTCGTCCGGCCAGCTCGCGCGGACCGCGATGACCACCGGGCAGTCCGCGCCGTAGTGGGGGATGAGGCTCTCCTCGATGTGGCGGGTATTGCGCGCGGAGAGGTGGATGGCAAGCGTCGCGCCCGAGAGCGCGAGCGTTTCCAGAGTTTCCCGGTTCGGCATGTCGGAGCTGCGCATCGTGGTGCGGGTCAGCACCACGGTCTGGCTGATGCCCGGCAGGGTCAGCTCCTGCCCCAGCGCCGCCGCCGCCGCCGCGTAGGCCGGGACCCCCGGGGTAATGTCGTAGTCGATCCCGAGCTCGGCCAGCCGGCGGATCTGCTCGCCGATGGCGCCGTAGAGCGAAGGGTCGCCCGAATGCACGCGGGCGACGTTCTTGCCGTCCCGGTGCGCGTCGCGCATGCAGGCGATGAGTTCGTCCAGCGTCATGTCGGCGGAATCGAGCACCATGGCGTCGTCGCGCGCATGGGCGACCACCGCGGCGGGGACCAGCGATCCGGCGTAGAGCACCACATCGGCCGCCGCGATCAGGTTCCGACCGCGCAGGGTGAGCAGATCCGGAGCGCCGGGGCCGGCGCCGATGAAGTGCACGGTCATGCCGACGGCTCCGAGCCGGGCGGCGGCCAACAGCCCCGAGGGATGTAGTGCACCGTCATCCCGGTGTCCCCGAATCGTATTTCGCGCGGTAGCCCCGAGGGGTATAGACGCGCCCGCCGGTCACGCGGGTTTCGGTGGAGCCGACGATGAGCAGGGTCATCATGTCGACCGACGCCTGATCGAGGTCGCGCAGACAGGTGACGCGGATCGACTGCTCGTCGCGGCCGACCGCCCGTGCCACCACCACCGGCGTAGTGGGCGGACGGGCGGCGGCGAGGATCTCCAGAGCGCGAGCGAGACCGCGGCGCCGGCGATCGGAAGCGGGGTTGTACAGCGCGACGACGAAGTCACCGGCGGCCGCCGCCCGGAGCCGCCGCTCGATGACGGGCCAGGGCGTCAGCAGATCCGACAGCGAGACGGCGCAGAAGTCGTGGCCCAGCGGCGCGCCGGCGAGCGCCGCGGCGCCGTGCATCGCGGATACCCCGGGCACCACGACGATCTCGCTCCGGCGCCAGGGCGCAGCCCCCGCCGCTTCCAGCCGCTCGAACACCAGAGCCGCCATGGCGTACACACCCGGATCGCCGGAGCAGACGAGGGCCACCCGATGGCCTGCGGCCGCGAGCGCGAGGGCGCGGTCCGCCCGCTCCGTCTCCTCCCCCAGCCGATGGTGGTGCCGCATCTGGCCGGGAACCACCGGCACCTGATCGAGATAGCCCCGGTAGCCGACGAGGTGCGCGGCGTCGCGGATCGCCCGGTCGGCGGCGGGGGTTCGCCAGGCGGGCGCGCCCGGCCCGAGCCCGACCACCGTCAGCACCCCCCGAGCCTGGCCGAGCCGTGCCGCGGCCACTGGAGACGGCGCCTCGGCAATCGCGCAGGTGGCCCGCTTCGACTTCGTTTTCGCCACCCGCAGGGTGCCGTGCTCGCCGGCCGCCGCCAGCGCGGCCGCCTCCGCCACACCGTGGCAGCCGACCTCCCGGAACACCGTCTCGGACGGGTTGGCGAGCCGCGGCGTCAGGGCTTCGAGTGTCGCCGGGTCGAAGAACCGCGCCGGGAGCGCAAGTGACTCGGCCAGCGCGTGCACCGCAGGTTCGTCCATCTTGAGATCGACGGAGAAAACGCCGGCCAGCGCCCGGGGCGACAGGCCGGCGCCGGCCAGAGTCTCTTCCACCAGATCCGCCAGCTCGCGCACCGCGACGCCGCGCTCGCAACCCACCCCCAGCGCGAACCGCCGCCGGTGATACACCAGCGTGGCCTCGTCGCCGTCATCCGGTGCATCGGTCACTCGCACCGCAAGCGCCGCGCCGGCCCGGAAATCGATGCCCGAATGCGCCAGCCACTCGGCTTCTCCTTCCAGGCGACACGGCTCTCCGGCCAGCAGCCGGGCCATGAACGACTTGCAGTGGTGCGGGTTCGCGAGCACCCATCCGGCGGGCGGGTCGTCGAGGGCGACCCGCCAGCGCACATCGCCCGTGGTGGTGACCGCCGCCGGCACGCCGAGCGCCTCACCCAGGCGGCGCGCGATCGCGTTGGCCCCGCGATGGCCGCCGAGCAGCGGCACCACGGCGCTCCCGTCCTCCGCCACGGCGACGACCGCCGGCTCCCCGCGCTTGTCGGCGAGCGCGGGGGCGAGCGCCCTGATGAGGATGCCGGCGGCGCACACCCCCACGATGTCGGTCCCGTCCGCGAACAGTCGGCGCAGCTCGGCGCCGACCTCGTCGAACGCAACGTCGGGGCCGGACACCCGGGGCGCATAGCCGTGAATCCGGGCCCCCGGCCGGCAATCCCGGATGCGCTCCGCCACCGCAAGACCGGCGTCGGTCAGCACCACGATGGCGGCAGCGTCAGACATGCCCCGACTCCGCAAGACGCTTCGGCGCACCGGTGGAAGCGAGCCTGCGGCCACGCGCCGGATGCTCCGCCCCCACGGCATCACCCATGCCGGGGGTTGCCGCCCCGCGGCGCCCGGAGAGGCCACCGTGCCGCGGCCCGATCGTCACGGCGTCAGACATGCCAGGCGTTGCCGCGGGCGTGGAGCAGGATCATGGAGAAGTACGGCGCGGCGTCGCCATCGATGTCGGCGAGCGGCAGGATTCTCTCGCTCGCCATGGTCGCGTGCTCGACGTAGCGGGCGTGGGCGGTCAGCCCCATCGCCTCGATCACGGCGCGCACCCTTGGCAAGTGTCGGCCGACCTTGATGATCGCCACCGCATTCGCGTCGCGGATGCGCTGCGCGAGCGCGTCGTCGGAGAGGGTGGCGGGGAGTACGGAGAGCACATCGTTGCGGGCCGCGAGCGGCGCACCGAGGGTGGCAGCGCACGCCATGAGCGACGACACCCCGGGGACGACCTCCACCGCATGGCGCTCGGCCATGCGCCCGAACAGGTACATGAAGGACCCGTAGAAGAAGGGGTCCCCTTCGCACAGCATGGCCACGTCGCGCCCGTCGTCCAGATGCCGGCCAAGCTCGACCGCAGCCCGATCGTAGACATCCTGCGCGGGGAAGCGCGCCACCACCATCGGCACCCGGATGCAGAGCTCCTCGTGGTGCCCGTCCAGATGGCCGGCCACGATGCCGCGCACCAGGCTCTCGCCCTCCTCCGGAGCGGGATAGGCGAGCACGCTGGCACGCTCCAGAATCCGGAGCGCCTTCAGGGTGATCAGCTCCGGGTCGCCGGGGCCGACCCCCAGGCCGTACAGCGTGCCCTTCATCGCCCGCCGCCTCCCTTCGTCACCGCAAGTTGGGTCACCGGCATCAGCGGGCGCCAGCCACGATAGCGCCCGAGCGGCTCGCAGCGGGTGATGGCGACGCGGGTCAACCTGCCGCCGTGGGTCCGGTGCCAGCGGTCGAGGACCGCCTCGCCCTCGACCGACACCACGTTGGCCACCAGGCGCCCGCCGGGCCGGAGCGCGCGCCAACTGCACTCCAGCAGGCCCGGTTCGGTGATCCCGCCACCGACGAACACGGCGTCGGGGGCATCCAGCCCTTCGAGCGCCGCCACCGCCCGCTCGTTCACGACCTCGAGCCCCGGGGTGCCGAGCGCGGCGCTGTTGGCGGCGATCATCGCGACGCGACCGGCATCCGGCTCGATGGCGACGGCGCGGCAGGCGGGGTGTGCGCGCATCCACTCGATGCCGATGGAGCCGCAGCCGGCGCCGATGTCCCACAGCAACTGCCCCGGCACCGGACCCAGTGCCGCCAGCGTGATCGCCCTGACCTCGCGCTTGGTGAGCTGACCGTCATGCTCGAAGTGTTCATCCGCGAGGCCCGGGGTGCGTGGCATCAGCGGCGCATCGGGATCGGCCACGCACTCGATCGCCAGCGTGTTCAGATCCGCCACCGCGCCAGGTACGTCAGGGGCGTCAGGGGCCGCATACGCGCCCGCGGTCGTGGCGTGCACCCGCTCCTTCTCGCCGCTCAGGTGCGACAGCACCGTGAGCCGGCTCCCGCCGTAGCCTCGGGCGCGAAGCATCCGCGCCGCCTCGCCGGGCGTGCCCGCATTCGCACTCAAGGCCAGCAACCGGACGCCGGGCTGGATGAACGGATGCAGCAGCGCCGGCGGCCGACCGTGCAGGCTCAGGGTCTGCACACCCTGCGCCGCCCAGCCGAGGCGGGCGCAGGCGAGGCTGAACGCGGACGGGGCGGGCACGATCCGCACCGCATCCAGCCCGAACCGCTCGACGAGGACGGAGCCGACGCCGTAGCAGGTCGGATCCCCCGTCGCCAGCACGCAGACCGCCCGGTCGCGGAGCGGTTCGAGGGTCTCGCCCAGAGCACTGAACGGTCGCGGCCAGGGAATGCGCTTACGCTCCCCCGGCCCCAGCCGGTCGAGATGCCGCCGCCCGCCGACCACCACCCGGGCCTGCTCGACCACCGCGCGGGCCGCGGGCGCCAGCCCGTCCGGGCCATCGTCGCCCATGCCCACCACCGTGAGCCAGAGCGTCATCGGGCCCCGGAGCTGGAGCCGGGCGCGGGCATCACCGTGCACTCGGTCCCGACGCCCCCGTGCGCGCCTGTCCAGAGCCGTCCCACGCTCATTTTTCTTGACAACGAACCGCCGCCTCGGCCCGGAAATCTGGAAAACGAATCGCCTTTCGGGCCCGAAACAAGCCGTTTCGGTGTCCAGACGGCCACCGCTGACGGCAAACCGGCCAACCAGGCATCTACGCGCCCTCGCTTCGAGAATCGGTGAAATTCCTGGGTCTGATACCTGAGCCGGCCGCCGAACGACACGTTCGCCGTAGCGTGGGAAAGTCCTTGGAGCTTGTTCAAACGACGGGCTTTCCCGGTCGCGCTCTCCCACTCCGGCCTGGCTCTGCGCTTTGCAAAGCGGATTGACCGGCCCCGATGCGCCGGCGCCGGTCAAGTGGCGGCGGTGCGCCGGCGAGTGCCCTCACCAGCGCACGGTGGCCTCGACGCCGAGGGTGTGCACGGGCGGGGTCGAGGCGGGCTCGTGGCGGGTGGCTCTGAGGCCGACGCTGAGGTCGGGGGCGGTGGCGGCGTGCGGCGTGAGCCGCCAGCCGAGGGTGTAGTCGCGGGTGTCGGGGGCAAGCCCCACGGCGGCGTGGGGGCTTCCCGTGAAGCGCCCGCCGAGGGCGGGGAGGCCGTAGGCGGCCTCCAGCGTCCAGCGGGCGGGGGCTTCACGGCCGGGGCGGTCTGCGAGCGGAGCGGGGGTGAACAGTGCTTCGAGCCCCCCTTCGGCCGGTCCGCCGAAGTCCTGGCGCACGCTGAACGCGGCGCCCCGCTCGGTCGCGGGGTCGGGGTCGAAGGCGAGGGCGGCGGACACGCCCCGGTCTTCGAGGTCGTCATCTTCGTGGGCGATGAGGGTGCGCCCCGAGAGGTCGAGCGAGAGCCCGAGTGCCGGGGCGCTCCAGGCGAGACCGGCGCCGAGTTCGACGCCCGCTCCGGTCTCCGCATCGCCCCCATCGTGGCGCGCCCCGAGCGCGAGCGTCGGCACGAGGCGGGCCGCGTCCGCCATGGCGATGTGCCAGCTTCCTTCCAGACCGAGCCGGAGGCGGGTCACGTCGGAGTCCGACGCGGCAAGCGCGGCGGTGCGCTCCGATGCGGTGCGGGTCCACAGCGCATCGGCAGTGAGCGCGAGGGTGGGGCCGGCGGTGGCGGGCGGGGCGTCGAGGAGGGTGCTCCTCGCCCCGGCCGCGGCCATCGTCCACTCGGTGTCGGCGCGGTAGTGCCGGTCCTGCGTCTTCACCGTCACCTCGCCCGTGCCAAGGCCGGCCGCGCCCCAGAGCTTCAGGCGCGGGGTGGCCTCAAGGGCGGCGTAGGGCACCGCCGCGGTGAGCGAAGCGTCGAGGGTGCCGGTGCCGGCGCGCACGGCGTTGTCGCAAAGGACCGAGGTCGGGGGTGGAGCGCACGGGCTGTCTCCGAGCGAGGCGTAGTCGCCCTCGGAGGTGCTGTGGGTCAGGGCGAGGCCCAGGAGCCAGTCGTCGCGGGCATAGTCCGCCCCGATGAGGGCGGTGGTCACCGTGGCGTCGAGGGTAATCGCGGTGCCGTCGCCGCGCGCGGCGCCGTCGAAGTGGTGGGCGCTTGCGCGACCCCACGCGGCGAGGCTGCCGCCGGTGGCGTCGCGCGCCCCGGTCAGTGAGAAGTGCGAGCCGAGCAGCGCCTCGCGGGCCGTCATCGTGGGGGCGTGCCCCGGCGGACGGTTGAAGCCGAAGGGGTCGCCGAGCGGGTCGGGGTCCTGCGCGCCGGGGGACGGTGCCTCGGCGCCGAGCCCGCGGGCGGCGAACGTCGGGCCGGCGTCGGGGGCCGCACCGAGGGCAGTGCCCGCGAGCGTGCCCTGCACGCCGGGGGTGCGGGGCGCGGTGAGCCGTCCCGCAATGCCATCGAGCGCCTGCTCGGCCACCGTGCGCCCGAAGCGCGCAAGGTACGCCGCCGGCAGCGGGTCGGCGTTGGTGATGGTGCCCACCCCCACCGCGTCGGCAATGGAGAGCGTGAAGGGCGCGTCGTGCCGCGCCGGCGTCGCCCGCGTCAGCACCAGCTCGAAGATCTCGCCGCCGTCGTCGTGCGCATCGTGCATGGTCGGGACCGTGAGGGTCTGCGCGGTGTCGCCGGCGCGGAAGATGGCGACGGAGATGCGGGTGCGCGGCTGGTAGTCCACGCCCGCCTCGGCCGACACGGGCGTCGTCTCGCGCGTCTGCGCATACACGACGGTCAGGTCCGGGGCGGGGGCGGACAGGCGCACCGTGAACGCCATCTCGGTCCCTTCGCGCGCGGTGGCGTCGTCGACCGCGACCGTGAGCGGCGTCGGATCGTTGTCGGCGACCGCGACGCGGGCGGTGGCGGCCTCCCCCGCCGTGTAACCGGCGCCCGCGGTCACGGTGACGGCAATGGCCCCGTCCGGCTCGTCGGTGGTGTCGTCGTCGGTGGCGACGGTGAAGGTCGCGGTGCCGCTCGGGCCGAGGGTCACCGTGCGCGGGCCGGTCGCGCCCGGGGCGGCGAAGCGGCCCGTCTCGGTGAGGGTCACCGATATGTCGATGTCGGAGGTCGGGGCGGGGGTCGCGGTGAGGGTGAAGGTAGCCGCGCCGCCCTCGGTGATGGGCGCGCCGGCGGAGAGGGTGACCGCGGGGGTCTCCTGCGGGGCCGGCTCGGCCTGCTGCCCGACGGCGACGACGGGGGTGGCGCACGCCTCCAGGCGCTCGAGTTCGATGCGCACCGGGCGCCAGCCCGACCATATCCTCTCGCTCGCCCGCGCCTCGGCCGCCGTGTAGGGCGTGAGCGTGGCGTGGGTCTCCGCCCCGAACGCGATGAGCACGCGGCGCCAGTTCTCGCCGTGGTTCCGGTCCGCGCGGCGGCGGTTCCACTCGTAGTAGCGGCGCACCTCCTGCACCAGAGCCGCCGCGGGCGGCGCGCAGGCAGGCGACGATGAGGGTGACAACTGCGCCTCGGCCGGCGGGTCGTCGTTGTCGAGGATGTCCGCCGTCAGCGAGGACGGCGCGCCGATTGTGTAGCCGTCGCCTGCGTTCAGTGTCGCCGTCACCGAGCCGTTCGGCTCGTCCGCGCTGTCGTCCACGGTCGCCACCGTCAGCGTCGCGCTGCCGGTGGCGAGGATGGTCACCGTGCGGGTGCCGGTGGTCACGCCGTAGTCGCCTGTGGCCGTCACCGTCACGCTCACTGAAAGCTCTGATGCCGGGGCCGGCGTCGCGGTCAGGGTGAAGGTGGCGTCGCCGCCCTCGGTGCCGCCGGAGGCCGCCGTGATGTTCACCTTCGGGGTGTCGTTGTCCGCCACCGCCACGCTCGCCGCGGCGGCACTGCCGACCGTGTAGCCCTCGCCCGCGGTGACGGCGGCGTCAATCGAGCCGTCCGCCTCGTCGGTGGCGTCGTCGTCGGTGGCCACCGTGAAGTCCGCCGTGCCGCCCGCGCCCACCGTCACCGTGCGCGGGCCCGCCTCGCCCGCAGCGGCGAAGCGGCCCGTCTCCGACACCGTCACCGACACCTGAATGTCCGAAGCGGGTGCCGGGGTTGCCGTCAGCGTGAAGGTCGCATCCCCGCCCTCCGTCACCGGCGAGCCGCCGGAGAGGGTGATTTCCGGCACGGTGGGCGCGGACAGTGGGTAATGCCGCCCGGCAACGCCACCATGCTCAGCGCATGCCTCTATGCGCTCCAGCTCCTGGCGCACCTGGGCCCAGCCCGACCACACCGCCTCCCTGGCCCGGGCTTCGGCCGCCGTAAAGGGCCTCAGCGTCGCATAATCCGGCACGGCGTAATCATTCGGTGTGCCGTAGGCTCTCAGCACGCGAAGCCAGTTTCTGCCGTAGCCGCGGTCCGCACGGTTCCGGTTCGCCTTGTAGTAGCCCCTGACCTGATGTATCAGATAGGGCCAGGTTGCGGGACACGCTGAATCGTTGTCGAACACCTTGACATATAAGGGAGACGCTTGTTGACGCAAATAGCCGGAACCGTGAAGGAGGTCGACAACAATGTAGTCCCAACTTTCGGCGCGGTCGTCATCCACGGTGGGCAGGGACAAAGTCACCGAGGACTCTCCGGCCGGCAAGGTGACGCACTGATTCCCCTCATGTTGAGGCGCCAGGAAGTCGCCGCCTCGGCCTGTGTGCGAGTCCCGCACACTCACGCAGGCGGTAAAGGCCTCCCGCGCAACCCCGGTATCGTCGACCTTGATGGTCTCGTCGGTCTTGATGGTGAAGTTCGCGATGTCGCCTTCCATAATCCAGTGCCATTCGCCCTCGGACTCGGCCAGCACCTGCGCTTGGCTCTCGATACTGACGACGGGGCGGCTGCCGGAGTCGTTGTCCTTCACCAGCATCCGTGCGTATGCACCATAAGAAACATCGGTACGGGTGCCATAGCTGGGGCCGATCTGCGGTATCAATTGATACCACCTGTCACTCTCATGCACGTCGTTATCGACTGTGGGAACACTCCCAACAATCTCGCGCTTGTTCGCCGGGATGGTGATGTCAAAGGTTTCAGAGGTTCCCAATCGATACACAAGCACGGGCACCACGACATCCTTCGTCTGCACCGGAGTAATTCGAAGGGTGAAGGTCATGGGCTCGCCTTCCGTGACCGGAGGGCCGCCTTTGAGTCCGACCTTCGGGAGCAGGTAGTAAGGGACATCGGCGCCAGCCGCCGGCGCGAGGCCCGCCAGCAGCGGCAGAAGGAGTAGCGCCGCCGCGAGACCGCCGCGCCTCACTCGGCCAAGGCGGGGGCGAACAGGGCGGACAGGGACGTGATGCGCGGCGGCGCCATTGCGTTCGGACATCGGCACGACCCGCCCGGGTATCACCCGGCTTTCGCTCGACATGTGCATCGTGGCTCCTTCTACACTTTCCGCCGGGCGAACCGGCGGGGCATGTGTGCACCCCGACATCGTTCCTGATTCCATTCCCGCGAAAGCGTAACTCGCGGGCGGGGCGGACGGAAGCTGCGGCCAGCGCTGCACTCGTTCCGGCAACTTCAGCCAGCCAGCGGACCGCGAAGTGCGTTCACCGCCGCCGCCGCCATGGCGCTACCGCCCCGGCGGCCGAGCAGGGTAACGAAAGGCACGTCGAGCCCGGCTTCCACCAGGGCGCGCTTCGATTCCGCCGCGCCCACGAAGCCGACCGGAAAGGCGAGGACCGCGGCGGGCCGCAACTCCGGTGTGTCGGTCAGCGTCTCCAGAAGCCGATAGAGAGCGGTCGGGGCGTTGCCGATGGCGATGACTGATCCGTGGAGTTGTTGCCGCCACAGCTCGACGGCAGCCGCGGAGCGGGTGATTCGGTCGCGCTGCTGAATCGCGCGCGCGCGCGGATCGTTCAGGCAGCACCGCACCATGTTCGCCGCTGGCAGCCGGCGGCGGACGATGCCGGCGGCCACCATCTCGCAGTCCACGAGCACGCAGGCGCCGGCGCGAAGCGCCCCCGCAGCGGCGTCGACGGGCGCCCCATGCCACCGAAGATCACCCACGATGTCGGGCATGCCGCACGCGTGCACCAGCCGATATGCAAGCGTCACCAGCTCCGGGGGTAGTGCGCTCACGTCCGTGGCCGCCGCCACGCGCTCCGCGGACAGCCGATAGATGGCCTCGGGGTCCCGGACGTATCCGTAGCCGCGGCTCATGGCTTCAGGGCCGGAGCGCGCATCGGTGCCGAATCTCGGCGCCGGCAATGTTCCAAGGCTCGTATCACCCTCGTTGCCGATGTCTCTCTCACGCGCGGCAGCAACTGCCGCCGGCGCTCCAGAAGGCCACTCCATGGCGTGGTTCCGGAACTTTCGACCGCCGCAGCCTCCATGCCGGGCGATTTCGAGCACTGGTTCCAATCTGGCCGGAATGGCACGCATTCGTGGGAACCCACCGGCTGCTGTCCATGCGCCCCGAGCGCCGCAACTCGGCGAGGATCGCCTGCCCATCGCCCGCTCAATCGCCCGCTCAATCGCTCGTTCAATCGCTCGTTCAATCGCCGGCCATGCTCCGCGGGCCGTGGGGATGGTCGGCGTGCGGATAGGGATGGTGGCCGTGATGATGTTCGTGACCGTGGTCATGGCCGTCGTGGTCGTGATGATGGTGGTGGCCATTGCCGTGGGAGGGTCCATGCGGGTGGGCATGATCGCCGGTGCCGATCCCCTCCACGTGGTGGTGGTGGCTCTCCTGCGGCAACCCCACCTCCGCCTCGAAGCCGAGGATCTGCGCGCGGTACTTGCAGAGCTTGCAGTTCATGTTGTTCTCGCCGTTCAGGATCTCGTGGACGCGATCGGTGAACGCATCGAGCACCATGGGGTGGTCGTTGAGGTAGCCGGCCTTGAGGAACTCGATCTCGGGGTGGTCGGCCGCCACGGTGTCGGTGTGGTCGTAGATGCGCTTGACGAGCACCCCGGTGAACAGGAAGTACGGAAAGACCACGATGCGGCGGTAGCCGAGCCGGGCCGCGTGGCGCAGTCCGGGCCCGACCAGCGGGAAGGTCACCCCGGAGTAGCAGACCTCGCCCCACCCGAACCCGAAGCCCTCCCACAGCATGCGCATGACCTTGTTGACGTTGGAGTTGGCGTCGGAGTCGGAGGTGCCGCGCCCGACCACCACCAGCATGGTGTCGTGCAGCGGTACGTCGTTCTCCGCCCGGTCCAGCGTCTGCCGGATGCGGTCCCCGGCCGCTTTCAGCATCTTCGGATCGATGCCGAGCTCGCATGCGTAGCGAATCTCCATGCCGGGATGCGAGACCTCGTAGGTGCGCAGCACCGACGGGATGTCGTTCTTGGCGTGACCGGCCGCGAACAGCATGCCCGGCACCGCCAGCACCAGGTCGTGCCGCGCCGCGTGCAGCTTGTCCAGACCGTCGCGGATGATGGGCGTGGCGAACTCCAGAAATCCGCTCTCGACCTGGTACTGCGGCAA
Organism: Gammaproteobacteria bacterium; assembly: GCA_965221725.1. Taxonomy (GTDB): domain Bacteria; phylum Pseudomonadota; class Gammaproteobacteria; order HK1; family HK1; genus HK1. The sequence continues at coordinate 2,618,076 of OZ244909.1, read as the reverse complement.
CCGCTCGCGCAGACCCCGGGCGACGGCGGCGAACTCCGCGACCGCGTTCTCGTCACGGCTGCCGTGACCGCAGATCATGACCCCGACCTTGCTCATGCTGTGCTCTCCTGGTTTCGCCCGGTGCCCTGTGGTCTGATGCCGCCGCCATGAGTGGTTCCGGGCTCGAACTTCACGTCGTGCTGGCGGCGCTGCTCATCGACGCCGCCACGGGCGATCCCGCGTGGCTCTATCGGCGGGTACCGCATCCGGTGGTGGCGCTCGGCCGGCTCGTCGAACTCTCGGAGCGATGGCTGTACCGGGCGTCGCCCCGCTGGCTCTGCGGGCTTGGTGGCGCGGCGACGGTGGCGGTGGTGGTCGGCGCCGGCATCGCGGCCGGCTGGTCCGTCGACCATTTCCTGATCACGCGCTGGTCCCATGGGTGGGTGCTGGAAGCGGTGATCGCCAGCAGCTTGCTCGCCTTTCGCGGGCTCCACGACCATGTCATCGCGGTGGCCGACGGACTCGACCGGGGCCTCGGCGCGGGCCGGGAGGCGGTGAGCCATATCGTCGGCCGCGACCCGGCCCACCTCGACGAGGCGGGCGTCGCGCGCGGCGCGATCGAATCGGTAGCCGAAAACTTCTCCGACGGGGTGGTGGCGCCGCTGTTCTGGTACGGGCTGGGCGGACTGCCGGGGCTCGTCGCCTACAAGGCCGTCAATACCCTGGACAGCATGATCGGGCATCGCACCGAACGCTACCGGCACTTCGGCACCGCGGCGGCGCGGCTCGACGACGCGGTGAACTGGCTGCCCGCCCGCCTTGCGGGCCTGTACTTCATGGCGGCGGCCTGGCTGCTGCCCGGCGCGAGCGGCGCCCGCGCCGGGCGGGTGATGTGGCGCGATGCCGGCAAGCACCGGTCGCCGAATGCCGGCTGGCAGGAAGCCGCGGTCGCCGGCGCGCTCGACCTCGCCCTCGCCGGCCCGCGGCGCTACCGTCACGAGACCGTCGACGATGCCTGGATGGGCGACGGCCGCGCGGCGCTCGACGCCGGCGACATCAGACGCGCGCTCCATCTCTACATCACCGCCGGCGCGCTGGTCGCGGTAACCCTGATGATCCCGGCGGCGCTTGGGTGGCTCATCTGAGGGATGACGTTGAGGTTCAGGCTCTATTCCAGGCGCACGTTCCATCGCTACACCACCGCCGGAGCGCTGGCCGCAGCAACTCCGATGACCCTGGCAACCTTGGCCACCCTGGCGGCGCTCGGCTGGCTCATCCGAAGGATGGCGTCGAGATCCAGGCTCGATTCCAGGTGCCCGGCGAGGGCGTCAAGCGTCGATTCGATCCGGTGCTCGAAGGCGAGGCCGGACGCGGCCCGGCCGCCCAGGCGTTCGAGGAATGCGGCTCTGAACCCGTCGCTCGCGAACAGGCCGTGCAGGTAGCACCCCATGACCTTGCCGTCGGCGGAGATCGCACCGTCCGGCCGCCCGTTCAGATCCAGCATCGGCGCCGACCGCGCGGGGCCGGTGGTGGTCCCCACGTGCATCTCATAGCCCCGGACCGACTGCCCGCTGGCGCGATCAGCGCCACTCACCTCGACGAGCCGCTTGGCGCCGGTGAGCACGGTATCGAAGTCGAGGAGCCCGAGCCCCGGCGCCTCGCCCGGATCGCCCTCGACCCCGTCCGGATCGCGGATGGAACGCCCGAGCATCTGGTAGCCGCCGCACAGCCCCAGCAGCCAGCCGCCCCGGCGCAAGTGCGCCCGGATGTCCACGTCCCAGCCCTGCGACCGCAGGAACCGCATGTCGCCGATGGTCGCCTTCGAGCCGGGCAGGACCACGAGATCGGCGTCGCCCGGCAGGGCGTGACCCGGTTCCACGAACCGCACTTCCACCCCCGGTTCGGCCATCAGCGGGTCCAGATCGTCGAAGTTGGCAATCCGAGAGAACACCGGGACCGCGACCACAAGGGCCGCGTCGGGCCGGGCTGGAGCGTGACGGCCCACCGCCACCGAGTCCTCCGCCGGCAGCCGGTGCGCGGGCTCGAAGTACGGCACTACCCCGAGACACGCGAGGCCGGTCCGGCGGCCGATGACCTCGATGCCGGAGTCGAAGAGCCGGATGTCGCCGCGAAACCGATTGATGATGTAAGCGCTCACTCGCTCCCGTTCGGCCGGCGACAGCAGCGCCATGGTGCCGACGAGGCTCGCGATGACCCCGCCCCGGTCGATGTCGCCCACCAGCGCCACCGGGACCCCGGCGGCCTCGGCGAACCCCATGTTGGCGACATCGCCGGCGCGCAGGTTCACCTCCGCCGCGCTACCGGCGCCCTCCACCAGGATCAGGTCCGCGTCGCGGCCCAGCCGCTCGAACGATTCGAGGATGCGCGGGAGCAGATCGCGCTTGAGGCGGTAGTACTCCCGGGCGCCGGCGTTGCGCCAGACCTCACCCTGCACCACGACCTGCGAGCCCGCATCGGTCTGGGGCTTGAGCAGCACCGGGTTCATGTCGCGCGACGGCGCCACCCCGCAGGCCCGCGCCTGAAGCGCTTGCGCCCGCCCGATCTCGCCGCCGTCTGCGGTCACCGCCGCGTTGTTCGACATGTTCTGCGGCTTGAACGGGCGCACGCGGAGACCGCGGCGGGTGAAGGCGCGACACAACCCGGCCACCAGCAGGGATTTCCCCACATCGGAGCCCGTGCCCTGCAGCATGAAACCGACCGTCATGGCTCGGCACCCCCTGATCGTGGAGGCAACTGCAATTGCCGCGTTGAACGCGGCCGAGGGATGGCTCGGGGGTGGCTCGGGATGCCCGCCGCCGCTTGCCTCGCAAGCTCGCTCCATGACGTCGAACATGCCTGCGCGCCCGAACTTGCGTTCGCCTTGCCAGTCCATGCCAGGCTTTCGAGGCAAGCCGAAGCCTGACCACCTCCGCGCCCTCGCCCGGAACCCGGCGAGACATGCGGCCCGGGGCCATGGCTCACCGGCTCCCGGCGGCGACCGCGGAGACAACGCTCGGGCACGCTCAAAACTCGATTCCCTTCTGCGCCCGGACCCCGGCCCGGAACGGGTGCTTCACCATGGTCATGTCGGTCACCAGGTCGGCCGCCTCCACAAGCTCGGGCTTGGCGTTACGGCCGGTGACGATGACGTGAAGCATCTCCGGCCGGTTCGACAGGAACCCGACCACCTCGGTCAGGTCCAGGTAACCGTAGCGGAGCACGATGTTGAGCTCGTCGAGCAGCACCATGTCGTACTTCGGGTCGCCGCCGCGTGACGCCTCGATCATCCGCTTCGAGACCTCCCAGGCGCTCTCCGCCGCCCGGATGTCGCGGGCGCGGTCCTGCGTCTCCCAGGTGAAGCCCTCACCCATGGTGCGGATCTCGACCTGATCGGGGAACTTCTCCAGCACCGCGCGCTCGCCGGTCTGCCACTTGCCCTTCACGTACTGGACGACACCCACCCTCATGCCGTTGCCGAGCGCGCGCACCACCAGCCCGAACGCGGCCGTGGACTTCCCCTTGCCCTTGCCGGTGTGGACGATGAGCAGGCCCTTGTCGATGGTCTTGGTGGCCAGAATCCTGTCGCGCGCGGCCTTGCGCCTGCGGGCCTTCTCGTTCGCCCGGCGGTTGACCTCGTCCTCGGTGGCCGCTTCGGCGGGGCGGGCGCCGGTCATGGCCGTCTCCATCGGGCGGCGGGGCGCGGCAGGAGAACCGGCCGACCCGCAACTTTTGGTCCGCGCGAGCTACGCACGCGTCCCGACCCGGATGTTTCGGGCGCCCGCACCATCGGCGCCGGGCGCGACGCGGAACATGGCCCGCCCCATGGCGATAGCAATGGCAATGGCAATGGCATCGACGGCGGCGAACGCTCGCGGGAACTCGGGGGGTGAGAACGATGGGGGGTTCGACATGCTCTCCTCTTCCATCTTGCCGAGGATCCGCATGCGACTCCTGAAAGGACGGAGCAAGGCGCAACGCACCCCGCCCACAAGTCGCCCGCATCACCGGCCCGTAACGCAGACTCCACTGGAATCAGGCCGGTCTCCGGACTCGCGGCAGCACCGGTTGCCCGGTCTGCTCGCCTACCGTTGCGGGGGCAGTGTCGGAATTGCGACCTTGGCGACCTTGGCGACCTTGGCGACCCTGGCCATCCGGGCCATCCGGGCCCGCGGGCATCGCGCACCGACTTCCCGTTTCATCCCGGACGGCCCTGGCGAGCCGCCCGTCGGACACCTGATTCCGTGAACGCAGTCTGTAGTATCCCCCTCGGGACTGTCAACGAAACTGCGGAGGACGGGAAATGAAGATCACGGCGCTCGAGACGGTCCGGCTCGACGAGTTTCCGAACGTGCTGTGGGTGCGGGTGCATACCGACGAGGGCCTCACCGGGCTCGGGGAGACGTTCTTCGGGGCCCGGGCGGTGGAGGCATATCTCCACGAATCCGCGGCGTCGAAACTGCTGGGTCGGGACCCGTTGGCCATCGAACGCATCGGCCGGGACCTCACGCCCTACATCGGCTTCGCCGGCACCGGCGCCGAGACCCGGGGGCGATCCGCCGTGGACATCGCGCTCTGGGATCTCTTCGGCAAGGCGACCGGACAACCCGTCTACCAGTTGCTGGGGGGCCTGAGCCGGAAGCGGATCCGCACCTACAACACCTGCGCGGGCTACCGCTACGTGCGCAGTCGTCCCGACTGGGGGACCGACGACTGGGGGCTCGACGGAACGGCGGAGGGCCCCTGGGAGGACCTCGACGCCTTCCTGCACCGGGCCGACGAGCTGGCGCAGAGCCTGCTGGAGCAGGGCATCACCGGGATGAAGATCTGGCCGTTCGACCACGCGGCGCTGGAGTCCGACGGCTACTGGATTTCACCCGCGGACCTCGACCGGGCGCTGGAACCGTTCCGCAAAATCCGCGCCGCGGTCGGCGACCGGATGGATGTCATGGTGGAACTGCATTCGCTGTGGCGCCACCCCGCCGCGGTGAGGATCGCGGCCGCCCTGGAGCCCTTCGACCCCTTCTGGTTCGAGGACCCGGTCCGCATGGACAGCCTCGCGGCCCTGACCGACTACGCCTCCAAGACCCGCGTTCCCATCTGCGTGAGCGAGACCCTCGGCGGCAAGTGGGCGTTCCGCGACCTGCTGGAAACCGGCGCCTGCGGCATCGTGATGCCCGACATCTCCTGGTGTGGCGGACTGACCGAGGCCCGCAAGATCGCGGCGCTGGCCGATGCATACCATCGGCCGGTTGCCCCCCATGACTGTTCGGGGCCGGTCGCGTTCATGGCCTGCGTGCATCTCTCGCTCAGCGTCCCGAACGCGCTCGTGCAGGAGTCGGTCCGCGCGTTCTACACCGGCTGGTACCGGGAGCTGGTAACGCAGGTTCCGGTCATCGAAAACGGCTGGATCCTCCCCCCGGAGGGACCAGGACTCGGCACGGAGCTGCTCCCCGACCTGCACGGACGCAAGGACACGCATGTAGTGGTGAGCCGGGGGTAGTTCGAGCCGCCGCAGGGATCCATGAAGCGAAGCGGCATGCCCAGGCTGCATTGCCAGTGCACGAACTCCGCCAGCACCCCGTGCTTGAGCAGGTCGCCGGCATGAGCAGGTCGCCGGCATTGCCCACGTCGTAGGGGAGTGTCATCGTGATTCGGGAAGATCTTCATCCGTCCGTGATCGAGGCCGCGCGGGCCGCCGCCTGAAACGACTTCGGGTCCTGCATCCCGAGGATCGTCACCTCCTCCGTGCGTACGGTCGACGGGAGATCCTGTGCCGGTGGGCTTCCTCCGCGGCAGACCCGGAATGTCAAGCAGCCCCCTTTCCGACCTGTGTCGCGAGGCTCGCCGATCGGTTATCCCTGCATATGTCTGTAGGCGAGAAGCCCAGTCAGGAAAACGTCGGCCGGTAGGCTGCCGCGCACTTGGCGCCAGTCCCGAAACGCCTGTTCCGCCAGCTCAGCGAGATCGAGCGCTTCGCGCCGGGTAAAGCGGAGAACGCGATTATAATCCGCGTCTTGACGCGCTTCCTGAAGTTGGACAAAAGCGGTTGCGACATCGATCAGCGGCTGTTGAATCTCCTGGCCGTTGAGGCCGGCCGCGAGCCTTGAGGGCATTGGTCTACGGGTCAATGCCACCGCAGTCTGCTTCATCGCGGAGTGATGAAAGGCCCGCGCAAGACTGTCACGCAGAGGACCGCGAACATTGCCCACCAGCATGAGCTTGGTTGCTTCGTCGACCAGCAGATGAAAGAGGGCGTAGTAGGACGCCGATACCGAGCGGCGCAGGCTGGCCTGGCTCGGTTTCTTGCGTTCCTTGCGGGCGAGGAAATGGGCCTGCTTCAGCAACTCCCCGTGCAGGCTCATGCCGAATGCTCGACCTCGGACGCGCCGCGAAAACGCACGTAGACGAGCATGGAGGGACCGGTCTTTTCCTCGACAAGGTCGCGAATCATCGACCGTAACTGCGACCGCTTGGCGAATTCGACGTCATCGTCCTTCAGCATTGCCCATACCCATACAGCGGGGTCGTCGGTCGAGTCGGGGCCGGTTTCGACATGCCAGCCACTGACAGGGGTCGGTAGTTCGGGAAGTTCCCGAAGTGCAGCTTCCAGGGTGTTTGCGACGATGTCCATGTGAGTCACCATCTGGTCTTCCGTCGTCATACGTGCCATCTTGTCGGTGAGTATGGTGGCCGCAGGCGGTTACCTGCAACCAAATGGCGGCTGGGAATCTTTCGCTGTCGGAAGGCAAGACGGGACACATGTGTCCGGTGGCGGCCTGCGAGGTCGAGGCTGATGGAGAGTTCGCGCACGGCCGGGATTTCGTTGCGTTTGGCGTCGACCTCGACCTGCCCGAGCACCGGCTGGTCATCGGAGCGCCGCGGTCGGAGGGCAGGGTGAGCACCTGGGGGGCGATGTCGTGCTTCAGGCAGGTCTGCTCGATGAGCGTGGCGGGGAAGGAGCGGCGTTCTCGCGTTCGGCGACCATCCACCCCACGACATAGCGGCTGAAGATGTCGAGCAGCACGTACAGGTAGAAGTCCGTCCAGCGCTTCGGTCCGAGCAGGCGGGTAATGTCCCACGACCAGGTCTGGTTCGGCGCGGTGGCGACGAGTTCGGGCTTGGGCAGTAGGGCGGATGGGTGCGCTGATGGCGCCGCTCGCGCACCGACTGCTCGGCGGCGAGGAGGCGGACCATGGTGCGCTCCGAGCACAGGTAGTGCCCTTCGTCGAGGAGCGTCGCGACGACTTCGGCCGGGGCGCGGTCGACGAAGCGTGGGGAGGCGAGCACGTTGTCGCTGACCGCCCTAATGGGGCCGCCCATGTTCGGCTTTATGGAGCCACTCACGGGTGCTGATCCGGGGTCCCGGACGGGGTGATTATTTCTTTGATTTTCCTCCTGTGGCAACGGTTGATTTTCGCGGCGCCGACATGGGTCTGGGAGAGCGGTAGCTCTCGCCCTCCAGAGTCAGGCGGTAGGCGCCGTGTCGGGGCCGGTCGAGGGTGGCGACGCCGAGCAGTCGGTTGGGGAAGGCGTCGCCCCACTCGCAGAAGTCGAGGTTGGAGGTGACGATGGTGGCGCCCTGTTCGTAGCGCTCGGCGACGAGGTCGTGCAGGAGTCGGTACGCGCGTTCTACACCGGATGGTACCGGGAGCTGGTGACCCGGATTCCGGTCATCGAAAACGGCTGGATCCTGCCCCCGGAGGGACCCGGACTCGGCACGGAGCTGCTCCCCGACCTGCATGAACGCAAGGACGCGCATGTGGTGGTGAGCCGGGGGTAGTTCGAGCGGGAAACCCGGGGATGACGCGAAACCATACCAGGAGCGGCAAGTTCGGCGCGCTGTCCAGGAGGTGAACAAGTGAGACCGAGTGACCGATACCACAAGTGGATCGAGTGGAGCGATGAGGATGATGTCTATCTGGGGCTTTGCCCGGACGTCATTACGGGGATCCATGGGGATGACCCCATTCGCCTCTACGACGAACTCTGCACCGTCATTGATGCCGTGCTGATCGGGCTGGAACAGTCGGGGCGGGTTCTGCCGGAACCACTGACCCGCCCCATGCGAGAGGTGGCCTGACGGCGGGCGAGCGAACTGGTGTCGCTTCACATCATGCGTCGCTTCGCGCGATGGACGCAACGTCAACGAGCGACATAATCCTTGCCGGGTCAGGGTTTTGCGTGATCGTTTTTCACCGAGATAGACTGGGCCGCTGTGGACTTCCATGAGGCGAGCATCCCGTTCGCGTCTGTGCGGAACCAGGCTGAATCCATATGAACTCCGCTGATCTCGTCGCATGGATCATGAATTTCTCCGGGGAGTCGGTCGTCAACTTCATCCTCTCACTCGCGCGTTCGCTCACGGACGAGCACAAACCTGGCTGGATATCGCTCTTCCTGATCGTAGCGTTGGTGGGTCTGTCGCTCTGGTACCACGTCGTCACCCGGCGCTTCGTCGGTGCCGTGCGGTCGGCGAAAGCGATTCTCCGCATTGAGGGGGATCGCAAGATCACGCGAGATCGTCTCGTCGATATCGATCGGGAGTTCGGGCAGGCACGCACGCAAGGCCCATTCCATGACCGGCTGGAGAACGCGTGGCGCGAGTTCAAGGAAACTGCGCTCCCACCATTGGCGGACTCCGGGGTGCTGCGCAACACCGTGCGGCCTTTCGTCTTCTTCAACCGAGAAGATCTCGGTCTGGAAGCGGGGATTTGGCGGCAAGTGCCAGCCTTGTTCGTTTCCATCGGACTGCTCCTGACTTTTCTGGGCTTGGTTGCGGCCCTCGAGCAGACCGGCGATATCCTCAAGAAAGACCTTACTGACCGCGCCACCGTGGATGCCTTGACAAAGCTTCTTACTATCGCGAGCGCCAAGTTCATCATGTCGCTGACGGGGCTGGCCTGTTCAATCGTCTTCACCTTCGTATTGAGGCTCTCGACGGCACACAAGGACAAGGCGCTTCAAACCCTCTGTGAGGACATCGAGCGTGGCTGCGACTTCATGAGCGAGCAGGACGTGCTTCGCGAGATGCTTGCACAGGCAAAGGAGCAGACGACTCACCTCCAGGCATTCAGCACGGAGCTGGTTGCCCAGGTTGCCCAACCGCTCAGGGAAGATCTTCCGAACGCCATCCGGGAATCGATCGGCCAGGCCATGCAGCCCGTCATCGACAACATTTCCCGAGGCACGAACCAGGGCATCGAATCGTTGGTAGGGAGCGTGAGCGGGCAACTCATCGAAGGAGTCGAGGGCTCGATCCGCGAGATGAAAGTCCTCATGGAAACCGTCTCCACCCAGCTCGACAAGGCAGCCGGGCGGCTTGACCGCTCGTCGGAGACGATGACCGGGAACGTGGACGAAGCAATGAGCTCCCTCGTCGTGAGTGTCGAACGTCTCTCAGCCGGCATCGACGACTCCACCACTCGACTCGGGAAGTACGCGGAGTCCATCGAAGGCAGCGCCACCGTCGTGACTTCGTCAAGCGAGCAGCTTCGCGAGTCGAGTGAATCGCTCTCGGATGCGACCGACCCGATCCGAGATTCGATCACCGAGATACAGGCTTCGACTCAGTCCATGCGCGAGATCTCGGAGCGTACGGAGTCGATCCTTCGGCACACGCACGAAGTGATCGAGGCGTCCCATGTCTCGGTGCAGGACGGCCTGCGCACGCTGGACCGCTCCGTGACCGAATTCAGGGAGGTCATCGGCCGCTACCGCGAGATCGACGACCATCTCGGAGATGCCTTCACGCGGATCGAGACCGATCTGCAGGCGAGCATCGAGGGAATTGGCACGTTCAAGCAGAAGGTGAACGAGGAGTTCGGGCGCGCGCTCAATCGGCTCGAAGCGGTCATCGCACAAGCCGAGCCGTTCGTCCCGGCATCTGGGGAGTAACGGACGATGGCGGTGACAGGGCTGCGACGCCGGCATGCCGAGGAAGAAGGCGAGTCCGTCTTTGTCTCAATGACGGATCTCACCGTCTCCTTTCTGTTCATCCTCCTCGTACTCCTCGCGTTCTTCGCCACGCAGGTCCGGCCTGACCAGCCTGAGAAGACGGTTCCGCTCAGTGAACACGAAGCACTTGGGCGTGAACTCGAATCAGAGCGTGCGCAACGCCAGCGCATCGAGCAGGAACGGCAGGTGCTGGCCAATCGTCTCGCCGAGGCCGACGCCGCCCAGCATCGGCTCGAAGTGGCGCTTTCGAACGAGCGACGCCGCACGGATATCCTCAAGGCCGATCTGGCGAGAGCGAACGCCACCATCGACATGCTTTCAGCCAAAGTCGCCGAGATGTCGGATCCTGACCCTCTCGCTGCCTATATAAAGCAAGGCTTCGAGGCGCGCGCGAGGCTTCTCGAACGCCTAGCGCAGAGACTCCACCACAGCATTCCGGAGATCCAGATCACCGTTCGCAAGCACGAAGGGGTCATTAGCTTTCATACCGACCAGTTGTTCGGCACCGGGAAGTGGCGCATTCCTGAAGGCAGTCCCGCCGAGCGGGTCGCACACGCGATCGGCGACGCGCTTGCCGAGACGCTTCCCTGTTACACGCTGTCTCCGATCGATGTTCCCTGTGAGGGTGCCGCGGCCGCCATCGAGACCATCCAGATTGAAGGTCACACCGATGACGTCGGACTCAGCCTCGAGCTTCGGGAGCGCGAGAAGATGCGTGACAACTACGATCTCTCGGCGCGGCGAGGCGCCGAGACGCTGCGCGTCATGACGCGCGACCGGCCCGATCTTGAACTCGATCAGTACCTCAACTTGCATGGACAGCCGGTGCTCTCCTTCGCTGGGTACGGAGAGACCCGACCCGTCAATAAGGAGGACACCGACGAGGCGAGAGACCAGAATCGCCGGATCGACATCCGGTTCATCCTCCACACGCCGCGCAACGATCTCGAGGTCGAGCAGATTCGGTCACAACTCACTCGCCAGCGCGCCGATCCTCCCTCCGCGGTCGACGAGAGTCGCCCATGACCTCGCTGTCGGAACGCTTGAGGAATGGCAGCTCGGTTGCATGGCGTTCCATGTCGGAGGAGCCCGTCGCGGTGCAGAGGGCGGCGGCGAGCATCGCGCGGCGCTGGCCTCACGTGGAAGTCGATACGGTAGAGACAAGCCCTGAGCTACTTGTTCAGGATGCAGATCATCGGCGCCGTGCGAACGATTGGAGCGACTTCTACTGGATCGATGTAGACCGCGCCGCGCGGGCGCTGATCGACAGTGGTTTGTGGCGCCAGGCGCGGTATGCGGATCTGCTCCAGTTCCTTATTGATCAGGTGCGCCCGGGAGTGAATCGGCCGTATCTGCGCACGTTGTTCCGAAAGTACGTCGAGACGTTCGAACCGGATTCGAGACTCACCCAGGCACTCGCGCCGGTGCTGAAAATTCACTGGCGCGAGGCGGCCTTGCCCGTCGAGACCCTGGTCACGCAGTTTCGGATCTTCGATCTCGATCCTTCGCCGGCGGGGGTCATTGCGGCGTTCATGGCCGGGCAGGACGACCCCTTTGCTGCGCTGCGCGCTCTCGGGGTGGAAGCACCGCACGGACCGGGGCTCATCGCGGCCGCGCATCCGTTATTCGTCTCTTCCCTCGCGCCTCGCGTCGCGAAGGAGGAATCTGCTGCCACCCGCACGTTGCTGTCCTGGCTGAAACCCGATCGCGAAAATGAACCGCTTCAGGGAGCCGGGGCTGCGCAGGCTGTCGACGCACTACTCGAACCGTGGGAGAAACAGGCTCCGGACGCGGATCTTCAGCACCTGATTGAAGCTCGCCTGCTCGCCGCCTACGGCGACCCACGTATTGATTCGTCTTCGTCTGGTGTGTGGTCGCTCATCTCCGGCGTTGCCAGACGGGTGATTCTCCGGTGGCTCGCGGGGGCCACGATCGAGATTTTCTTCGATATCGTGACTCGGGCGGTGAGGGGAAATCCCTCCGAGCACATGTGGCCGGATCGCAAAAGTCTGTGGAAAGATCTGTTCGACGAGGACCGAATCACTGAAGCCTGGTTCGCATTGAGCGAGGCCGGTGTCCAGGTCGCGGAACGTCGTCAACGCGAACGGGAGATCCCGCTGGCATTTGGTTGTAATCACTCTCGAATATCGCAAGACCGATACAAGTGCCTTTTGATCATGAACGTGCGGGGGCGCTGGGTCGTCGAAGGCTCCCATAGCTTCCCGACGTGGGTATTCCCTCCGGGTGACTTGTCCGTCTTTGCGCCCTACGAGTCTTCCTACACCTGCGAGCAATTCCGTGACATCGAAGGCCCGGAGAAACCTGAACGCATTCAGCACTGGCCGCACGATACGTGGCGCAACAAGGTGCTGACAGCCCTCAACCGATGATCGACCTCGACCACACCTATGACGATGAGCATGTCGTCTTCACCGCGAAGCACCCGTCCACCGGCCTCTTCGCGCGAATGCTCCGCACCAGCACGCCTTCGCCCCACCTCGACCAATGGGCGGTGGGCGATACTGCACGCTGCGACGGTCTGGGGGCGCTTCGCCAGTACGGCGAGACCCACCCGGACGCGGTGCGTATCGAAACCGATCGTGTCGTTACTACGCACGCCGCCGTCGCAGCGCTGACCACAGGACAGGCCCGGTCCCTGGGGCTCCCCGGCCGTTCGCCCTTTGCGCTTGCCGCCGATACGAGCGGCGTCATCGGCTCGGCCAACTTCGAGCTGCATGCGCGCTGGACCGACGCTGATCGCGCCGTGGTCGCCCGTCGGCGCGGCGCGTTCCTCGAAACGGCGCAAGGGACGTTTCTCATTCCCGACCCCCAGTTCTCGCTCGTGGAGCTTGCGAATGCTTTCGAGGCGGGCTCGGTCGACCTGCCGGATCACTGGAACGCGCTGGCGCGGTTCCGTCGTCTCCTCGACTCCGACCACGAGAGCAGCGAGCCGGTCGAGATGAGCACGTTCCTTCGCGACCTTCGTATCTACACCGGCACCGCCCTTTCGTTGGCTCTGACCGGTACGGCGGACGATCTGGACTTCGATCCGGTGCTCTTCGACCCGGAGGCCATGAAGGCGGCCGAAGAGGGTGGCAGGGCGCTCTCGGAGCGGAACGGAATCCTCCCGGCGGAGCTTCTCGACACCTTCCAGTCGCACGCGCAAACGGGCTTCAGGGCGTTCGATTCTGCCAAGCGGAGCTATCTCCTGGGCCGACGGAGCTATCTCATCGTCGATGACGATCTGGAGACCGCGCTCCAGCTCGTGAGAGAGATGCAGCAGGCGGGGCCGGTGGAGCGACGGGCGTTTGCTGCCAATCCTCGTCCGGCACTTGCAGAGCGCCTTGCGGCGCGGGCCAAGGGCGCCTCCGCCGACGCGGATGGTGACAATATCGACGAGGATATCGAGGCACGGATCGCGGGTTTGTTCATCGAGACGCCGGAGTACGCCGACCGCGCGATCGGGATTGGACTCTGGCAACCGCCCAGGCTGGAGTTTCTCCCCCGTCCTTCGAATGAGTGGCTGCCGGAGAGCTTCGCTCTGGAGCTCGGCGGGGTCTGGGTCAATCTCACGCCCGAGACGGTCACGGGGTTGCGGGCCGAAATCGAAACTGCGATGGCCGAGGGAGTTTCCCACGTCTCGTACCAGGGAAATCAAATCCCGGCGACCCCCGAAGTCCGCGAGAAGCTCGCGAGCGTTGTCGGGACGCAAGCCCCCGAGTCAACTTCGTCAGGGGAGACATCCGATCCTTCCAGCGGTGATGACAACGAGCGTGCCGACCGCACCGTGGTCATCGTTCACGAAAATTTCGTGGAGGAGAACTGGGCACCTCAAGGTTCACCACGTGAAGGGACCGCGGCCGATGTGCCGGATTCGATCCGTACGCCACTGCCGGATCATCAGCGCGAAGCACTGACGTGGCAGGTCGAAGGGTGGCGCGCCGGTCATCCCGGACTCCTGAACGCTGACGATCAGGGGTTGGGGAAGACGCTCCAGACCCTGGCCTTTCTCGCGTGGCTGAAAGCCCGGATGTCCGAAGCACCTAAAGACGAGCGACGGCCCGTGCTGGTTGTCGCCCCGACGGGGTTGCTCCGCACCTGGCAGGCCGAGGAAGAAAAACATCTGACAGGGACCAGGCTCGGGGCGCGCATCGATGCCTATGGTAAAAGCCTTCGAGAGTTCCGCGTCCGCGGTCTTGCCGGCCGTGATACCGATGATGGCGCCCCTCGACTTGCCTTCGATGCGCTTCGAGCTTCGATCGAACGGGGCAGCGGCCACGAGTGGTGGGTGCTGACGACCTACGAGACCTTGGCGAGCTACCAGCACAGCTTTCGGAACATTCACTTTTCCGCTGTCGTTTTTGATGAGATCCAGAAAATCAAGAACGCCAAGACCCTGATGGCCCTCGCGGCGAGAGGGGTTCGCGCCGATTTCCGCATCGGCCTGACCGGGACTCCACTCGAGAACCATGTCGCCGATCTGTGGGCGGTGATGGACACGGTGGTTCCGGGCCGTCTGCATACGCTCAAACAGTTTCTGGAGAAATACGGCGCGGTCACCGAGGAGAAAATGCGCGAGCTGCATGCGCGGGTATTTCGTTCCATCGAAGATTCCGGCCGGCGCTATCCGCCCGTGGGTCAGCGCCGCCTGAAGGAAGACGTGCTCTCCGGCCTTCCTCGCAAGGACTTCCGGGTCTATCCGGTGACGATGCCTTCAGCCCAGGCCCAAGCCTACGAGCGGGCCCGACAGCACCTCGTGGATGGTGCGCGCGGGGCCGCGTTGAAACTGCTTCACCACATCCGTGGCGTCTCGCTTCATCCTGAGTCTCCCGACACGGTGCAAGGCGATCCGGAGGTCTACTTCGCGCGGTCCGCCCGGTTCGATTCGGTTCGCCGCATCCTGGGCCGCATTCATGCTCGCGGCGAGCGGGTGCTGATCTTCACCGAGCATCGCAGGATGCAGGCGTTTGTCGCGCAGTGGATCCGCTCGGAATTCGGGCTCGACGAGGTCCGCATCATCAACGGAGCGACCACCATCGCCAGGCGGAGGGCCCACGTTTCGGCATTCCAGAGTCACCTTGAGAGCGGCGGTGGCTTCGACGTCCTGATCTTGTCCCCGCGCGCCGCCGGCGTGGGCCTGACACTGACGGCCGCAACCCATGTCATTCACCTCAGCCGGTGGTGGAACCCCGCCGTGGAGGAACAGTGCAACGATCGCATCTACCGGATCGGACAGAAACATGATGTCACCATCCATTTGCCTCTGGCGATTCACCCTGCCCACCGGGAGCGCTCTTTCGACTGCGTCCTGAACGACCTGATGCGCCGCAAGCGCTCGCTGGCTCGCGCGGCCCTGTGGCCTCCCACCTTGAGCGATGCCGACAACGCCGCCTTGGTGACGGGGATGAGTGGTGCCGATGCTTTCGATCCCACCGAGATCGACAATCTCGACTGGCACGGCTTCGAACACTGGATCGTCGATCGGGCGCGTGAGAGCGGCGACTGGGAGGTATCGGAGACACCGAGATCGGGTGATGGCGGAGCGGATGGCCTGCTGCGGCACCGTCACCGGCACGCCACCGTGGCCCTGGTCCAGGCGAAACACACAACCCAGCGTGACCATCTTGCCGGAGAAGCTGCGGTCCGCGACCTGCTACGTGCACGAGACCGATATGCCCTGAAACATCCGCAGTTGGTCGCGATCACGAATGCGATCGGATTCACCGAAAGTGCTCGTGCCCTTGCGCTGGAGCACGAGGTCACGCTTGTCGATCGCGATCGACTCGGCTTGTGGCCGAATCATGTCCTCGCGTGACGGACATTCCCCACGGGGCGTCGATCAAGAAACTGGTCACCGTGACGTAAAACTCACCGAGCACCTGGACGCTCACGACAAGCCGGTCCTGTTCTTCCCGCAGGAGATCCCGCGCACGGGTTTGCTTGTCCGGAGCGCCGGAATCGAACAGATAAACCAGAACGTTCGTGTCCACGAACCTCGGCTCAGCGCTCATGCAGATCGTCCCGGGTCCATGTGGCACCACCCCGAGCAGACTTGCTGGATCGGGACAACGCAAGTAGCCGCTCGCAGGCTTCCGCTCGGTGCCGATTCACCCCGGCATACGCCGTCAAGTATTCCCGGACCACCGCGTTGACGGATGTGTTCCCCTGGATCGCCCGAATGCGGGCATGCTTCAAGATGTCGTCGTCGACCACGACTGTCAGGTTCATCTCTGTATCTCCCTCGTACACGGATTCGGGGTAACACGGATATCGCGTTCAACTCGTTCGTTATCTACGGCCCCGATCGAATCGCCACGCCTTCCCGGCTCATACCCAGTGCTCCACCGGCTGCGACAGGAACTCTTCGACGCCGATCCCATCGTCGCCGACAAGCAGGAGGCGGGTCGGCCGAAAGGCGTTGGTGAAGGTGGCCATGCTCGGCGGGGTGCCGCGAGCGCGCCCACTCTTCACCTCGATCGCCGTGACCGCCCCGCCCGCGCGAACCACGAAATCCACCTCGCGGTTGCGTTCGCGCCAGTAGAAGACTTCGCATGTGCCGGCGGCGGCCGCGTTCGCAAGGTGGGCGCCCACCGCCGACTCGACCAACCGTCCCCAGAATTCGGGATTCGCGCGGGCCTGGCTCAGGGTGAGGCCGCCGCCGGCGGTCATGAGGGCGGTGTTGAGTACTTGCAGCTTCGGGCTGGAACTTCGTCTGCGCACCGCGGCCCCCGAATACTTCTGCAACCCCGCCAGCATGCCCGCACCCGCCAGGAGATCGAGGTAGTGGGCGAGAGTGGTGGTATTCCCCGCGTCCTGAAGTTGGCCCAGGATCTTGGTGTAGGAGAGGATCTGGCCCGAATAGGCGCGTCCCAACTCGAACAGTCGACGCAGCAGTGCCGGCTTGTCCACCCGGGAGAGCAGCAGCACATCGCGGGCGATGGTCGTCTCGATGAGCGAGTCGCGGATGTAGCTCGACCAGCGCGCGGGCTGCCCCGCGAGCGGCGCCGCGCCGGGGTAGGCGCCGTAGAACAGGAACCGATCGAGAGACCACCCGAAGGCGGTCTGCATCTCGAAGAAACTCCAGTGCGGCAGGTGCAGGCGCTCGAAGCGCCCCGCAAGGCTCTCGGTGAGACCCCGCCCGATCAGAAGCGGCGCCGAACCCGACAGCACCACCTTGAGCGGCCGTCCGCTCCGGGTGTCCTCGTCCCACAGGCGTTTGACGGTCTCCGCCCAGTTCGGCGCCTTCTGGATCTCGTCCAGGACAAGAAGCACACCCTCCGGCCCCGCCCGCTCTGCCATGAGCCTTGCCCCGTCCCACTGCTGCACGATCCACTCCGGACCGCGCAGGGTGGGTTCGTCGGCGCTGGCGAAACGACGCGCCGATCCGAACTGCTCCGAAACCTGGAGGGCCAGGGTTGTCTTGCCGACCTGCCGCGCCCCGGTGACGATCTGGAGGAAGCGCCGCGGCTCGCGCAAGCGGGACAGCAGCTCTGCTGTCTGCGGCCGCTGGTATGACGATTTACTCAACATACTGCGTAATTTTACTCAGTACCATGAGCAATTGGAACGCGCGCTAACAAATATCGACAGGCTGTCCGTCGCCTGGTACCGAGAACTCGTAACAAAGGCCCCAGCCATTGAAAACGGCTGGATCCCGCTCCCGGAGGGGCCGGGATTCGGCGCGGGGCTGCTCCCCGACCTGCATGAAAGCAAGGATGCGCATGTGGTGGTGAGCCGGATATAGTTTGAGCGCAAGGGACGGCCGGAATCCGAACCCCACGGCTTCGGCCTCCTCCACTCGAACCGGGAGGGATAAGGAAAGACCAATGGCCCGAAAGATTCCCGCGACGGTGGTCACCGGCTTCCTCGGTGCCGGGAAGACCAGCATCATCCGGCATCTGCTGGAGAACGCGAACGGGCGGCGCATCGCGCTCATCATCAACGAGTTCGGGGACATCGGCGTCGATGGCGAGATCCTCAAGGGGTGCGGCATCGAGGACTGCGCGGACGAGGACATCCTCGAACTCGCCAACGGCTGCATCTGCTGCACCGTGGCCGACGACTTCATCCCCACCATGGAGGCGCTGCTCGGCCGCGAGCGCAAGCCGGACCAAATTGTCATCGAGACCTCGGGCCTCGCCATGCCCAAACCCCTGGTCAAGGCGTTCAACTGGCCGGACATCCGCACGCGGGTGACCGTCGATGCGGTGGTGGCGGTGGTCGACGGGCCGGCGGTGGCGGCCGGGCTGTTCGCCTCTGACCCGGCGGCGGTCCAGGCCCAGCGCGAGGACGACGACGCTCTGGAGCACGAAAGTCCGCTTCATGAGCTGTTCGAAGAGCAGCTCGGCTGCGCGGACATGGTGGTCATCAACAAGGCCGACCGGCTGGACGGCGAGGCACTCGGCGCCGTCACCGCCGAGGTCGAGGGGCAACTCCGGGCGTCGGTCAAGGTGGTGACCGCCGCCCACGGTGCGGTGGACCCGGCGGTGCTGCTGGGGCTGGGCGCGGCGGCGGAAGACGATCTCGATGTCCGCCCCTCCCATCACGACGGCGTGGATGACCACGACCACGACGACTTCGACACCTTCAGCGTGGAGGTGGCGGACGCGACGCCCGCCGACGCACTGCTGCGCCGTCTGCGGGCGGCCATCGTCGAGCACGACGTGCTGCGGGCAAAGGGCTTTGCCCACATTCCGGGCCGCGACATGCGCCTGCTGATTCAGGCGGTGGGCGAGCGCATCCAGCACTACTACGACCGCGACTGGCGCGAGGGAGAAGAGCGCCGCACGCGGCTGGTAGTCATCGGCCGCAAGGGGCTGGACGAGGACGCAATCAGGCGAAGGCTGAGCGGCTGAACTCTCAGGCTTCGCCCACCCCACCGAAAGCACCGCCGCCGCAGGACAGCGGTTGCGACGGTGGCGGTGATCCGGATCGACCTCGATTCCGGCGGCCGTCGGCGCCGAGTTCCGGTTCCACATGCATCGGCCCGGTGGGCCGTGGGTCTGGTGGGCCGTGTTGGAATCGAACCAACGACCACCTGATTAAAAGTCCGCACGTATATACGTATAAGCTACTGATTTATTGGTAATACTTATCAGGGATGCGGGATATATCCACCTTTGGAACCACCTTCATGACATAGATTCGGCGAGAACCGCGAGGAATCGGTGAGACTGTACCGAACCGTCACGGGTACGTACACTCACTTTCAGACAACGTGCCCGACCCGGAGCCGTTCCGCGGGGAAGGCGATACGGAGCCAGCTTTCCATCAGGAAGCCACGTCATGACATGGGTTCAGACGGCAACACTGATCGTGTCCATTGTCGCCGCCGTGGCGGCGGGCACCGGGGTCATCGTGTTGAGCGTGAACGGCATTCACTCGCAAGTTGCCGCGCTCCGGACCCAGGCCACCGCCGACCGGGCCGAAGCCGCCGCCGACCGCCGGGCATGGCAAGCGTCGATGGACGCCTTCCGGGAGAAGGCGGACGCGGATCGGGAGAAGGCGGCCGCCGACCGGGAAGCGTTCCGGGCGCAAGCCGAAGCCGATCGGGAAGCGTTCCGCGGGGAAGTGCGTCGGCTCAGTGAACGGCAAGCCCGCGTCGAAGGCGCATTGAGCACCGCTGCGATCCGCTCGCCATAAGAGCCGGCGCCCTCGACACTCACGCCGCCGCCGTTGCCGCACCGCGCAATGCCGGCCTCGACGAAGCGCCCGCCGTCGCCATCGTGAACGTGGCTCGCGATGTGGCCGGCGCCGGCTGGACCGAATTCGCCACGAAAGCCGATCTCGCCGAAGTGAAGGCCGATCTTGATGGCGTGCACCCCGAACTCGCGGCCATCTGGTGGGCGAGATGCGTGTGGCGGAACCGGCCTCCGCGGCGCCCGCCGGCTCCGGCGTTCGTCGGTGTCAATCCAGACGATGAGCGCGGCATCGCGGCGCATTGCCGGTGACGGGTGCATCCCCAAGGGACGCGAACTACTCTCGGTCGCAATTGTGGTGGGCGCCACCGGCACCGGCGGACTGATCGAGATGATGGGCGCCGAGGAAGCGCGGCGCATCAAGCACAGCGCGGTGCCTCGCGGGTGCATGCGTGCTGGCCGTCTGAACTACTGATATGGGCGGCGCCCCTGTATCGGACCCGCGACTTGGGCGGCGCCGACTTCGAGCCGGAATGGGCGCAGCTCGCGGCGGGGGGCGGAGACATGACCGCGCCGATCGCAGCCTACGGTCGGCTCGCAGCCGATCCGTGCCTCCTCTCGACCTGCACCGGAACCGCCATGATCGCGGCCCGGCTCGCGAACCGGCAACAGTGGCCGGCTTCGGCAACCCGCCTGACCCCACGAAACCGCTTGAAATGAGGGGAATCGAGTCTTCACGAGGCTCCGAACCACCCGCGCAAGGGCCTTCGGCTGCGCATGAACGCACACATGGGCTCGATCCGGACCCGTTGTTCACCCTGGACGACCATCGCCCCCCGAGCGATGCAGCGGAGCGGCGTGCAGATCGGCGCCGGCGGCGGGGGTATGTGGCTCACCTCCGCCGAAAGAGCCAAGTTCGCCGAGATCACGAGCGCCATCATCGAACGGCGGCGGTGATCGGCCCGATGTGCAGGGGCGCGCGGACGGCTGGACGGGCGGCGGAAGCGGGTGACACCCGGAGAGCGGAACCCTTTTTTTCGGGGATGGGGGATAGAGGGTTTAGCTCGGAAGGGGGTCTAGGGCGGAGTTCGGCGGGACTCCGCCGCTCTCATAGTGATACCTACCGCGTCACACGGTCCGCTGCCAATCCGAACCGGGGGGTAGGGGATTTAGCTTGCTCGCGCTCGCGTGGCAGACCGTCCGTACCCACTCCCATGAGCGGAGTCCCGCGAACGGGGGGCGGGGCAGGCAGCCCCCCCTCGGACGGGGCCGGCCGGGGGGAAGGACTGAGAGGGCTCAGTGAAACGTCACGCCGAGCTCGACCGAGTGCCGCCCGTGCGTCAGTTCCAGCCCGTCGATATCGGCATCGGCGGTCGCGAAATAGCGATACCCGAGCCGCACTCCCTTGTAGGTGATGCCGGCCATCACCTGCCACGCGAAGACGACGGCCTCGTCGGTCACGGTGGTGATCAGGCCGCGCTTGAGGATCCCCACGTCGGTGGTCACGTCCACTTGGTGCAGCGCCACGCCGAGTCCGGCGCCCAGGCAGGGCGAGGACCCACCCTCGCCGAACTCCCCGTAGGTGTTGACCATGAAGCTGGTGGTGGCGACATCGCCGAGCGCCGGAGCGGTGGTTTCGTAGTTGTTCGGGTTACCTGTCTCCCACACGATGGGGTAGCCGTCCGGGGTCGAGAAGTCATCGGTCTCGGCGCGGTAGTAGCCGAGCTCGAATTCGATGCCGCGCAGCCGGCCTGCGGAGGCGAACCCGTACGCAGCGGCAATCCCGAAGCCGGACGCGACGCTGAGGCCGATGGTGCCCGGATCGTTGTCCGGGTTGCCAGAGTTCGTGTTGCGCACTGAAGCCTGCCATTTGGCTTCGATCTCGAGTCCGACGGCGTGCTCCGGCTTCGCGGCCCCGCCCTCGCGGCGCGCGGCCTTCGCGCCGAGCGAGATCTCCGGCGCGTCCGGATCGTGCGGCGCGAGCCGCCAGCCGAGGCTGTATTCGCGGGCGCCCGCGCCGAGGCCGAAGCCGGCGTGCGGGGCGCCGGTGAAGCGGCCGCCGAAGGCCGGCAACCCCCAGGCCGCATCCGCCGCCATCGCGGCAGTACGAATTCCGATTGTGGGAGCAAATGTGGGATCAAACTCTACAGGGCAACGCAACTAATTGATTCTTTTGGAGTGATTAGCGGAGAGGGAGACCGTCATCCGTTTTTTCCACGAGACACTTCCCAGTCGCTTGGAGTGTATCTATCTCACTGATAAATAATCATTTATCGGTATCCGAGGGTTTCGTGACAGACCTCCCCGAATCGGGCAGACCGGCACCAATCCGGGCCGCCTGACGGGGCACTCGGCTTCAGACCGTATTGCCCACGCACACCACCACCCCGCGGAGGTCGGTTGCGTTGTCGGCGTCGATGAGGCGCGCGGGCGCGCGGGCGTCGGGGGTATGCAGGGTGTGGCGTCCGTCCCGTTCGACCAAGCGCCGCACCACGGTCTCCCCGCCGCCCGCCGGGTCACGCACCGCGACCAGGCCGCCGTCGGCGGGGGGCACGTCGGGGTCAATCCGGACGTAGTCGCCTGCGCGCACCCGCGGCGCCATGGCGTCGTCGGCGCTGCGCACGATGCACGTCTCGGGGCCGAGCATCATTCGCCCGGCGCAGCGCGGGGGCGCCCGCCGGGCTGCGCTCACCAGCGCACGGTGGCCTCGACGCCGACGGTGTGTTCGGGCGCGTCGAGGTCATCCTCGCGGCGCGTCGCCTTCACCCCGACGGTGAGGTCGGGGGCGGCGGGGGCCGCGGGTGCGAGTCGCCAGCCGAGGGTGGTCTCGCGGGTGTCGGGGGCGAGCCCGAGGGCGGCGTGGGGGCTCGCGGTGAAGCGCCCGCCGAGGGCGGAGAAGCCCCAGGCGCCTTCGAGCGTCCAGCGTGCGGTGGCGGTGCTCTCGGTGCGCTCCGCGAGCGGGTCGGGGGCGAAGAGCGCGTCGAGTCCGCCCTCGGCCCGGTCGCCGACGTTCTGACGGAGACTCAGCGACGGCCCGCGCGCGCTCTCCGGGCGGGGGTCGAAGGTGAGCGCGGCGGCGAGGCCGCGGTCGGTGAAGTCGTCGTCGTCGTGGGCGATGAGGGTGCGGCCCGAGAGGTCGAGGGTGAGGCCCAAGGTCGGGGCACTCCAGGCGAGCCCGCCCCCGAGTTCGACCCCGAAGCCGGTCTCGGCATCGCCCCCGTCGTGGCGCACCCCCGCTTCGAGCGTCGGCGTGAGCTGGCCGTCGCCGTCGAGGGCGAGGCGGTAGCGCCCCTCCACACCGAGCCGGAGGCGGGTCACGTCGGAGCGTGATGCCGCGAGGTCGCGGGTGCGGTCCGAGGCGGTGCGGGTCCACAGCGCGTCGGCGGTGAGCGCAAGGGCGGGGCCGCTGCCTTCTGGGGGTGGGGTCAGCACGGTGCCCCGCAGCCCGGCCGCGGCCAGGGTCCAGTCGGTGTCGGCGCGGTAGCGCGCACCTAGCGTCTTCAGCGTCACCTCGCCCGCGCCGTGGCCGGCCGCGCCCCAGAGCTTCAGATGCGGGGTGGCGTCGAGTGCCGCGTAGGGGATGGCGGCGGTGAGCTGCGCTTCGAGGTCGCCGTCGCCCGCGCGGACCGCGCAGTGCCCGCCCTCGGGGTCGGCACAGGAGCGGTCCTCGCCGGGGGTGGCATAGGTGCCCTCGGCCGTGCTCTGCGTCAGGGTGAGGCCGAAGAGCCAGTCGCCGCGGGCGTAGTCCGCCCCCAGCAGCGCCGTGGTCACGGTGCCGTCGAGGGTGATGGCGGTGCCGTCGCCGCGCTCGGTGCCGTCGAAGGTGCTCCGGCTCGCCCGGCCCCAGAACGCCGTGGTGCCGCCGGTGGCGTCCGGCACTCCGGTCAGCGTGAAGTGCGACCCGAGGAGGGCCTCCTCGGCGGTGAGGGTGCTGGGCTGCTCCTCCGGCCCGTCGAGGCCGAGGCCGTCGCCCGGCGGGTCGGCGACCTCGCCCGTATCGGAGGTCGGACCGAAGGTGAGCGCCCGGCCCGCGAGCGTGCCCTGCATGCCGGGGGTGCGCTCCGCGCTGAGTCGTCCCGCGATGCCCTCGAGCGCCTGCTCGGCGACGGTGCGCCCGAAGCGCGCGAGATAGGCCGCCGGCAGCGGGTCCGAGTTGGTGATGGTGCCGACGCCCACGGCCTTCGTGATGACTGCGCCCTCGGCCCGCAACAGCACCGCCTCGAAGGTCTCCTCGCCCTCGTCGTGCGCGTCGTCGTAGATGTACACCCAGCGGCGCTGCTCGGTCTCGCCCGGCGCGAACGTCACGTCGTAGTAGGGGCGCGCGTAGTCGTAGTCCTGCCAGCGCGCCGACGGCGGGGTCGCGTTGCGGACGTCCATCCGCACCCGCACCGTCTGCTCCGAGGCGGGCGACAGTGTGATGGTGAACGGCATCGCCTCGCCTTCCTCGCCGCGCGCGTCGGATATCGACAGTCGGGGCAGGGTCGTGGCGTCGTCGTCCGACACCGTCACCATCGCCGAGGACGGGTCGCCCAGCCGGTAGCCCGCGCCCGCGGCGAGCCGGAGCGTCACCGGGCCGTCGGGCTCGTCGGTGGTGTCCTGAGCGGTCGGCACCGTGACGGTGGCGGTGGTCGCGGCGGCGGCGATGGTGAGCGTCTTCGCGCCCTCGTCGCCGGCGGCCACGAAGTCCGCGCCGTCGGCGTCGGCCACCGTGTAGTTCACCGCCAGGGCGGCGGTGGGCGCCGGGGCGACGGTCAGCGTGAACACCGCGGCCGTCCCCTCGGCGGTGACGCCCGGCGGACCCGCCGCCACCGTCACCGCCGGCAGCGGGTCGTCGTCGTCGGTGATGGTGAAGCTCAAGCTCCCCGAGGCCGCGGCGCCGCCGTCGGCGTTGGTCTCGACCGTCCCAATCGCCACCGTCACCGTCTCGCCCGCGCCCTCGTCGAGGCTGTCCGGCACCGCCGTCAGCGTCACCGTGGCCGTCGCCGGGGCGCCGTTGGCGCTGATGAACTTCACATGCGGGCTGACGTAGGTGTGCAGCGGGCCGCAGTAGACGCCCGGCGCCTCGGCGCACGCCGCCGTCCAGTCGTCCGTGCGCGTCGCCCCGCCGCCGAAGACGAGCGGCACGCGCAGCGACTCGTGCGCTTCGAGCGCCCGCCCCAGCGTCACCCTGAACTCCTTGGTCCCGCCCGCCTCGGCGATGTCGCCCGCCGAGCCGGCGAGCGTCACCGTGGTCGCGTCGTTGTCCGCCACGGCCACTTCCGCCGCGGCCGGATCGCCCGGCGCGTAGCCGTCGCCCGAACCCACCGTCACCGACACCGGTCCGGAGGGCTCGTCGGTGGTGTCCGCCACGGTCGCCACCATGATGTCGGCCGAGCTTTGCCCGGCCCGGATGACGGCCGTTTTCGCGCCCTCGCTGTCGGCGGCCACGAAGTCCGCGTTCGCGGCGTCCGCCACCGTGTAGCTCACCGTCAGGTCCGCCGCCGGCGCCGGGCGGGCGGTCAGCGTGAAGGCGAGCGTCCCGCCTTCCGTGATCGGCTCGGCCGTGGAGGCCGTCACCGTCACCCGGGGTACGTCCGGCGGCGGCGCCGGGGGCTGTCGGCCGGGGCAGGCCTCGAGGCGCTCGAGCTCGACGCGCACCGGGCGCCAGCCCCGCCAGATGGCCTCGCTCGCACGGGCCTCGGCCGCCGTGTAGGGCGTGAGCGTCGCGTGCGTCTCGGCCCCGAAGGCGATGAGCACCCGCCGCCAGTTCTCGCCGAAGTGGCGGTCGGCGCGGTTGCGGTTGCTTGCGTAGTAGCCGCGCACCGTGGCGACGAGGCCCGCCGCCGTCGGGGCGCAGGTGGCCGGCGCGGCGTCGTTGTCGTTCACCGTCACGGCGGCGGTGAACGCGCCGCCCAGCGTGTAGCCTGTGCCCGCGCCCAGGGTCACGCGGATCGGGCCGCTCGGCTCGGCCACGCTGTCCGCCCGGGTCGCGATGGTGAAGGTCCGGGAGGTCTGGCCGCTCGGGAAGGTCCAAGTGCCGGCCCCCTCGTTCCCGGCCGCCAGGAAATCGGCGCCCGGCGCGTCCGCGACAGTCCGGTTGACGGTCAGGTTCGAGGTGGGCGGGGAATCGGCCGTCACCGTGAAGCTGGCCGCAGTCCCCTCCGTCACCGCCGAGCCGCCGCGGATGGTCAGCACCGGGTTGGCGTTGGCGGCGCTTATCGCGATGGTGAAGGTGTCGGAGACTGAGCCGCCGTTGCCGTCGCTCGCGGTCACCGTCACCGCCGGCGCGCCCACCGCCGCGGGTGTGCCGGTGAAGGTGCGGGTGGCGGGGTTGAAGCTGAGCCAGGCGGGCCGCCCCGTGGCGGAGTAGATCAGCGGATCGCGGTCGGCGTCGTTGAAAGTGTTGGCCGGGAAGGTGTAGCTGAAGGGCGCGCCCACCCGGGCGTTCTGGTCCGGGATGGGGGTGGCGACCGTGGGTGCCGTGTTCTTTTGGACCGCCGGCGGCGGCGGGGTGCCGCTTTCGTCATCGTTGACGACCAGGTTCAGGTCGGGGCCGCTGCCCGCCGTGTAGCCGCCGCCCTGGACGCTGTGGCTCAGCGTCGCCCGGTCATGGACGGCATCGTTGTCCTGGGAGGCCGACACCGTGACGGTCTGAGGTTCATTCCAGTTGCCGCGGGTGAAGTCGAGGCTGACGGGGGAGGTGGTCACGTCGGGATTGTCGGAGGTGATCCACACGCTCACCCCCGCGCCCTCGGGGGGTTGGGCGCTCAACCGCACCCTGTAGCTGGCGGTGCCGCCCTCGGCCACCGTCAGGGATGTCGGGGACAGCACCGCCACGCCGAACAGGGGTCTCACACTCACTGGCGCCGATGGCCGGCCGTTCACGTCGCCGGCCACCGCCCGCACGCGGATGTTGTAGGTCAAGCCGTTGGTGAGGCCGGTGACCGTGTGGCTCCGGGTTGTTGCGTTGCTTTCGGGGATGTCTATCCAGCGGGTGCTCTCGAGAAGCTGGTACTGCCACTTGGTGATTTCGTTGGAGGCGGGGGCGTTCCAACTCAAGACCACCCGGCCGTTGCCCGCCGTGGCGGTGAGGCCGGTGGGCGCCGCCGGCGCCGCGGCGGCCGGCGCGTCGTTGTCGGTCACCGTCACCACCACGTTGCCGGTCACCGAGCCGTAGCCGCCGCCGCTGGCGCTGTGGGTCAGCGTCGCGCTGTCGTTGGTGGTGTCGTTGTCCTCGCCCGCCGACACCGTCACCGTCCGCGCGGTGCTCCAGGTGGTCGTGGTGAAGGTCAGCGTGTTCTGGTTGCCGGGCGTGGCGGTGTTGGTGTCGAACGTCACCTCGCCGCTCGCGCCCGCGACCGTCACCGTCACCGGCCCCGTCGGCTGGGTCGCGAGCGCCACCGTGTAGGTGCCGCGGCCGCCCTCGGCCACCGTCAGCGAAGTCGGGTCGAGGACCAGGCCCGGCGTGTCGTTGTCGGTGACGGTCACCGCCACGCTGCCCGTGACCGAGCCGTAGCCGCCCCCGCTCGCGCTGTGGGTCAGCGTCGCGCTGTCGTTCGTCGTGTCGCCGTCGTTCCCCGCCGACACCGTCACCGTCTGCGGCGTGCTCCAGGTGGTGGTCGTGAAGCTCAGCGTGTTCTGGTTGCCGGGCGTGCTGGAGTTGGTGTCCACCGTCACTTCGCCGCTCGCCCCCGCGACCGTCACCGTCACGTTCCCCGTCGGCTCGGTCGCGAGCGCCACCGTGTACGTCCCGCTGTCTCCCTCGTCCACCGTCAGCGCCGTCGGGTTGAGCACCAGGCCCGGCGTGTCGTTGTCGGTCACCGTCACCGTCACCGTCACGTTCCCGGTCAACGTGTCGAAGCCGCCGCCCGACGCGCTGTGCGTCAGCGTCGCCGTGTCCTCCGTCGTGTCGCCGTCGTCGGCCGCCGACACCGTCACCGTCTGAAACGTCGTCCAGGTGTTGGTCGTGAACGTCAGCGTGTTCTGGTTGCCCGGAGCCGAGGTGTCGGTGTCCACCGTGACATCGCTGTTGTCGCTCGCGATCGTCACCGTGACGTTCCCGCTGGGCATGCCCCAGAGCCGCACCCGGTAGCGGCCCGTCGCCTCCTCCAACACCGTCAGTGCGGTCAGCGTGGCCAGCGTCGCGGCCTCATTGAAGAGCAGGTTCGCGGTCGGCGTCGCGGTCGCCGTGTCCGATGCCGGGCCTGCCACCGTCCCCACCAGGGCGCGTACCTGGAAGTCGTATGCCGTGCCGATGATCAAATCACCCACCGTGTAGACGGTGCCGCGCGGATCGCCGGGGATGTCTCGCCATTCCCCCCAGGTACTGGCGCTGCTCAACTTCCGGCGGTACTGCCACTTCGTGATCGCGTTGTTCGACGGGCGGGTCCAGCTCAGAGCGACGTTGTTGTCGGGCTGCCCCGTGGCCGTGAAGCCGGCGGGCTTGGCCGGTGGGGCGCTCGGCGTCGCGGTCACCGTCGCCGAAGCCGCGCCCAGCACCGTCCCGCCCGGCGCGGCCGTCGCGCGGACCTGGAAGTCGTACGCCGCGCCGTTCGTCAAACCCGCCACCGTGCCGCCGGTCGAGGCCGCGGTGGTGCCGCCCGCGAAGTCCGTCCAGCTCCCCCAGGCGCCGGCGCTGCTCAGCTTCCGGCGGTGCTGGTACTTCGCGATGTCGCTGTTCGACGGGTCGCTCCAGCTCAGCGTGACCTGGCCGCCGCCCGGGCCCGCCGCCGCCGCGAAGCCGGTCGGCGCCGCCGGGGCCGCCACCGGCGTCGCCCGCACGATGGCCGACGGCGCGCCGAAGAGGCTCCCGTTGCGCGCGCGCATCTGGAAGTCCAGAACCTCGGTGAAGCCGCTCGTGAAGGTGGTGATATTGCCGCCGCCGGCCATGTTCGCCCACCCGAACCAGCCGCCGCCCGGGCGGCGGACCCGGTACTGGTAGCCCGTGACCGTGCCGGACGGAGGGGTCCAGCTCAGCGTGATCTGCCCGCCGCCCGGGCCCGCCACCGCCGTGAAGCCGGTCGGCGCGGCGGGCGCGGCGGCGGCGTCGGTGATGCGGAAGTCCGCCAGGCTGTCGGCGCCGGACGCGCCGCCGCCGAGGCCGGTGCCCGAATTCGCGTTCAGCGTGCCGAGGCCGATCACCACCGTCTCGCCGCCCGACTCCGTGGTGCCGTCCGTCGCCGCCGTCAGCGTCAGCGTGACCGTCGTCGCCGTCGTCCCCGTGCTCGGCCCGGTGAAGGTCACCGCCGCGTTCCCGGAGTCCAGGTTCGCGCAGGCCACCCCGGTCGGCAGGGTCGTCGGGCAGGCCGTCGTGTAGTCCGTGCCCCGCGTCGCGGCGCCGCCGAAGGTCAGCGGCACCGGCAGGACCTCGCCGTTCACCAGGCCGCGCCCCAGGGTGACGGTGAAGGTCTTCGTCCCGCCCTCGGCGACATCCCCGGCGGCGCCCGCGAGCGTCACCGCGGTCGGGTCGTTGTCCGCCACCGTGACGGTGGCCGCCGTGCCGCTGAAGGTGCGGTAATTGCTGTCCTGGGAGGATGTGGTGTAGGTGACAGACAGTTCCCGGCCGAGCGGGCTGTCCGTGCTGTCGTCGGTGGCGCGCACCGTCACCGTCTGCGGCGTGCTCCAGAAGGAGTTGGTGAAACCGATCTGCGCGCTGCTGGCGAACGTGCTGCCTGTAGAGAGCTCCAGCCCGGCGGGCGCGGTGACGGCGACCGCGACGCCTCCAGACGGCTGGGTGTTCAGCACCACCGTGAAGGTCGCCGTGTCTGTGGTGCTGCCCTCGGTGGCCTCCCCGTCGGTCGTCGCCGCGGCCACGCCGGGCGTCGCGGCCGCCGGCGTCGCCGTCGCCTCGGACGAGGCCGCGCCCTCGAGCGTCCCGTCCAGGGCGCGGACCTGGAAGCCGTAGGCCGTGCCGTTCGTCAGGCCCGTGACCGTGTGCGTGGTGGTGGCGGCGGTGCTGCTGGCGATGGCCGTCCAGCTCCCCCAGCTGCCGGTGTCCGGCGGCGTGCGCTGGCGGAACTCGTAGCCGCTGATGGCGGCGTCGGACGGGTCGGTCCAGCTCAGGACCACTTGGCCGTCGCCCGCCGCGGCGGCGAAGCCGGCGGGCGCCAGCGGCGGGTCGTCGTTCTCGATGGTCAGCGTGTGCGTGGTCCGGGCGCCGAGGTCGTAGCCGGCGCCGTCGTCCAGGGTCAGGATGACCGTCTCGTCGGGCTCGCGCAGGGCGTCCTCGGTGAGGCCGATTTGGATGAACACCGCGCCCCTGCCCGCGGGCACGGCCACGCTGTCGCTGGCCGGCAGCGTGAAGTCCCCGTCCGACCCCCGGGTCGCGGTGCCGGTCACCGTGTAGGCCAGCGTGATCGGAGCCGACGGGGCCGGGGCGATATCGAGGAAAATGGAGCCCAGAATGTCTTGCTCGGTAACTTGTGTCGAGGCGGTGCGGAACTGCGCCGACGGCGCCATCGGCGTGGCGGTCACCGTGTCCGAGGCCGCGCCGGTCAGCGTCCCGGCCACGGCGCGGATCTGGAAGCTGTACTCCGTGCCGTTGGCCAAGCCGCCGGACAGGATTATTGACGTGGTGTCGGCTCTGGAGTTGGGGGAATCCGTCCACTCCCCCCAGGTCACCGGATCGCCCGTCCCCCGGCGGTACTGGTACTTCGTGATGGCGCTGTTCGACGGGTCGTCCCAACTCAGCTCGACACGGCGGTCGAGCGCCTCGGCCGCGAGGCCCGTCGGCTTGGCGGGCGGCGCCGTCGGCGTGGCGGACACGGTGTCCGAGGCGGGGCCCCGCACGCTCCCGGCCACGGCTTGGATCTGGAAGTCGTAGGTGGTGCCGTTGGTGAGGCTGAAAATCGTTAGCTCAGTGGCGTTCCCGGTGCTGGCTCTGTTGTTCCAAGGTATCCAGCTGCCGCCGCTTGTCCGGAAGCGGTACCTGTAGGAGGTGATTCTGCTGTCGCGGGGGTTGTCAAAGCGCAGCGTGACCTGGCCGTTGCCCGGCGTCGCCGTCAGGCCGGTCGGCTTGAACGGCGGGAGGTTGGCCGCCGGCGTGGCGGTGGCGGCGTCCGAGGCGGCGCCGCGCAGCGCCCCGGCGCGGGCGCGGACGCGGAAGCCGTACTGCGTGCCGTTGGCGAGGCCGGTGATGCGGGCGCTGGAGGCGCCGGGGCCCGCCCCGGGGTTGAAGTTGCGCCAGCCGCCCCAGGCGCCCGGGGTGCCGCGCCAGCTGTCGTACTGCCACGAGGTGACGCGGCTGTCGCCCGGGTTCGTCCAGCGCAGCGTCACCTCGCCGCTGCCCGGGCCCGGCGTCGCCGTGAAGCCGGTGGGCGCGGCGAGGCTGTTGGGGGCGCCCTTGAGGGCGAAGCGGATGGGGGTCCCGATGCCCGGCCCGTTTATCCAATTGCCATTGAAAAAGATGCGTCCGGCGTCGGCGATGCTCCAGCCGGCCGCGCCGGTCTGCGCGTTGGATGTGGTAACGGTTAAACCCACATTGGACGATTGCGTATTCCTGCCGTCATTGACCACGAGGAAATAGGTCGTGCTGGCGGCGAGCGTGGTGCCGGCCGGGGCCGTGAAGGTGTTCACGGCGTCGGCCGTGAAGCTGGATGGGTTGGCGAGCGTCGCCACAAGCGCGCCGGGGTTTGCGCCCCCGCCGGCGCGGATCGTGACAACCGTGTCTCTGCCCGACACTTCCCGCAATGGTATGTCCACCGCCGAGAGCGTGTAGCCGTAGGCGTTGGAACCGGTGGTGAAGGCCGTTGCGGTCTGATATCCAGTGTTGAGAAACTCAGGCTGCCCCGTGTTGCTGACCAGCGTCGTCTGCGCCCGGGCGGCGGGGGCGAGGGCGGCCAGCAGCGGCAGGGCGAGCAGGGCGGCGGCGGCAAGCGCGCGCAGCGCGCGCCGCGGTCGGGCGGAAGCGGCGGGGCGGGGCCGCCTTTCAAGGGCCCGGCCCCGGCGGGCGGCGCGGCGGAGGCCCGCCAAGGGGCCGGCCGCGGGGCTGGCGGGATGATGGAGGCCCGGCATGCGGGCCGCGGTGGAACGGGCGGGACTGTCAGGAGAGGGTGGGGTCCGAAGCCGGTCCGGGCGGCGGCGGGAGAGAGGTTCAGGCGGGGAGGCTAACGGGCGGGACCGGCCCCGTGACGCGCCGGGTGGGTTCATGGCCGCGCCCCGGGCGCAGCACGAACTCTCGGCGTCCGGCGTCCGGCGTCCGGCGTCCGGCGTCCGGCGTCCGGCGTCCGGCGTCCGGCGTCCGGCGTCCGGCGTCCGGCGTCCGGCGTCCGGCGTCCGGCGTCCGGCGTCCGGCGATCATTGTAACCCTCCCATCACCCCGGGGTGTCAAGCCCTCGCGCGCACCCGCCGCAGTCACTCGGCCCTTCCGGATCACCTCCTTCGCCACCGTCGCCTGCAACACGTCCCGCGTCTCGTCGAACATGGTCATCGCTCCCCCGATCCGCAGGCATGCGCACAGCGCACACGCTCAGCCGACCATCGCGCAGCCCCGATGTCGCCTACGCTAAACCGAAGCCCGGCGGGAATGCAAACGAGTGTCAACGCCGAATGTCGTGTTGCGCACCGTCTCGGTGGCCGGCATCCCCAGTGAGAGCGCCACGTCGAAGTACGACTGCCGGTCGGTGAACCGTTCGGCGAATGCGGCAGGCGCCAGAGCAAGAGCACAGAGGCTGGCAGCAATCAGTCTCATGCGGTTCTCCTGAGTCGAGGGCTGCCTCGGAGGCACCCGTGACATTGGGCCGAATTGTAGGTGGCGAACCTGGCGGGGTCTGACCGCGCCGGGCGCGAGAGGATTCCCGCTATCTATCTCCCTCCAAATGATGTCTCGATGATAAGTCTCCATAGGGAGGGCCCCGTAGTCAGGCTCTGCACAATACGCCACGAGCAGGTAGGCACCGACAATGACGACCGTGAGAAACACCTTCATGGGCAAAGGCAGATCGCCGTTGTTCATGATGGACTCCTTATCGCTCCCGCGCCGCCCCGAACGCGCCCGTGAGGTTGCCGGTGGCGGTGTCTTCCCAACGGAATGCCCCGGTGACGGCCTCGTGGCCGGCCCCGCGGAACTGTGCGTCGAACCCGACCCATGCACCACCCTGCGTGGATTCGATGTAGTTCCCGTCCACGCGAATGCGGGTCGAAAGGTCCGGCCCCCACGATGCCCCGCTGGCCGTGAGGTCGGTGAACGCGGCCGTGCCGTTCATGCTGGCGATGTCCACGGTGAGCCCGGCATCACCCTCCACGGCGGCACCCGCATCGGAGTACCCGACCATCGTGTCGTCCCAGGTGGCGGTGCCGGTCAGACCGGGACGGGCAAGCGGTATCGCCGGAGCCGGCCCTTCTTCCCATACCCGCGTCCACTGTGCGCGGTACTCGGCCCCGAACGACACATCGCCTCCGGTCGTTGTGAGGTTGCCGCTGATCGTCGGGATCGTCGTGGCCCACGGCCCGAGTGACGTGTTTGGCGGTCATGGCGTGGTATTCGGGTTTGACATTC
Organism: Gammaproteobacteria bacterium; assembly: GCA_965221725.1. GTDB lineage: Bacteria > Pseudomonadota > Gammaproteobacteria > HK1 > HK1 > HK1. Next base: position 2,585,031 of record OZ244909.1, on the reverse strand, counting down.
TCCCTGACGCGCACAACGGGACGGCCCTCCCAAAGCGGCAGTTGGGGCCAGCGGCTCCAGCAAGATTCGGGACACTCCGCATCCGGCCCCCACGGGCCGCCATCGGCCATGGTTTTCAGGTAGTCGATCAGATCGGCCCGCTCGCTCAGTGCATTGTGGAGCCGTCGCCCACCGACCTTCTTCCCTTCCATCGTTCGCCCTTCCACAATCCCACCTTTCATTCCACCTTTGAGAGCGGGGCTCTACGGGAACGGATGAGAACGGACAAGACCCAACCGGAACGGACCTGAAGGGAGATAGTGCGGTAACTTGCTGAAATTAAGGGAATAATTTCGAGCAAGTCACTGATTTTGTTGGTGGGCCGTGTTGGAATCGAACCAACGACCACCTGATTAAAAGTCAGATGCTCTACCAACTGAGCTAACGGCCCGAGTGGAGTGCGTGCGAGGGCCGGGATCATACCCGGCCGAGACGGGGACCGCAGCCGGCGAGGACCTTGGCTGGCGAGGATCTTGGCTGGCAAGGACCCTGGCCGGTGCCCCGGGCTCCCGGGAACCGGCGCCGGCAACGATGGGCGCGAGAGTCCCATCCGCGGGGGACGGGTGAATTCTGGCATAGTCGGATCGGAAGAGAATTCGGAGTTCTCCGACGCCTTCAGCCCCGGAACGACGTTCACTTGGGACGACATCCGCCATGACCCTGCGACGCGACGATCTCGACGACGGCATCACCGTGCTCACCATCGACCAGCCGGCGGCGCGCAACGCGCTCTCGCCGGAGGTCCGCGATCTCCTGGCCGAGCACTGTGTGGCGATGGCGGAGGACGACACGGTCCGGGCGGTGGTGCTCACCGGCGCCGGCGATCACTTCTGCGCCGGCGGGGACGTGAAGGCGATGGGATCGCACGATGCGGCGGCGGTGCGCGAGCGCCTCGCGCAGATGGCCCGCGTCGCCGAGACCGTCATCACGTTCCCGAAGCCCCTGGTCACGGCGGTGCGTGGACATGCGGCGGGGGCGGGCGCAAGCATCGCCTGCCTCGCCGACATCGTGGTCGCCGACGAGACCGCGAAGTTCACCCTGTCGTTCCTGAACGTCGGCCTCGTGCCGGACTGGGGCCTGACCTACACCCTCCCGCGCCGCATCGGATGGGCCGCCGCGCGCCGGCTCGCGCTCACCCGGGAGCGGGTGAATGCGCCCGAGGCGCATCGGCTCGGCCTTGTCGACATGCTCTCGGGCGAACGCGGCGTGATGGAAGTCGCGCTGGAGCAGGCACGCCGGCTCGGGGCGTCGGCGCTCGGCGGCTACGCCGCGATCAAGGCGATCACCGAGGACCGCGAGGCGTTGCGGGCGGCACTGCGCCGGGAAGCGGAGACCCAGATCGAACGCGCTGCGACCTGGGAGCACGCGGAAGGGGTCGCCGCGTTCAGGGAGAAGCGCAGGGCCGATTACACGCGCCGGGGCTGATCCGAAATTTGCGGGCTGACCCGAACGCACGGCCGAGCCGGCCGCGGTCCAGCCACCGGTCGATCGGCCGGCACCGCCGCGCGGCGCTGAGACTCCCGGTGCCGCGCAACCGGCCCGACCGGGTCGCGCCTGCGCTCGAAGGCCGTCGCGCCGCCGTGCTACTTTGCTCCCCGCCGTCCGGGGCCCTTCGCCTCCTCCTCCCCCCGAAACCTTGCCAGGAGTCAGTGATGACCATCGCCGCCCGACGCATGAGCCGCATCAAGGCCTCCCCCTCCATCGTGATCTCCGCAAGGGCGATGGAGATGGCGCGAGCCGGCCGCGACGTCATCGCCCTGTCCGCGGGGGAGCCGGATTTCGATACCCCGGACAACATCAAGATCGCGGCGATGCGCGCCATCATCGACGGCAAGACGAAGTACCCGCCGATCACCGGCGTCCCCGAGTTCCGCGAGGCGATCTGCCGCAAGCTCGAGCGCGAGAACGGCCTGCGTTACGCCCCCGACCAGGTGCTGGTGTGCAACGGCGGCAAGCAGGTCATCTACAACGCGCTGACTGCGACCCTGGACCCGGACGACGAGGTGATCATCCCCGCCCCGTACTGGGTCAGCTACCCGGACATGGTGCTGCTTGCGGGCGGCACCCCGGTGGTGGCCGAGACCGCCGGCGCGAACGCGTTCCGGCTGACCCCCGAACAGCTCGACGGCGCGATCACCGCGAAGACCAGGTGGCTGATTCTCAACAACCCGGGCAATCCGTCGGGTGCGTTCTACTCGGCCGCGGACCTGGAGGGACTGGCCGAGGTGCTGCGCCGGCACCCACATGTGTGGGTACTTACTGACGACATCTACGAGCACATCGTCTACGGCGACGAGCCGTTCGCGACGATGGCGCAGGTCGCGCCCGACCTGCACGAGCGCACCCTGACCATGAACGGGCTCTCGAAGGCGTACTGCATGACCGGCTGGCGCATCGGCTACGGGGCCGGGCCGAAGGCGCTCATCGCGGCGATGTCGAAGGTCCAGTCGCAGACCACGAGCGGGGCGTGCAGCATCAGTCAGTGGGCCGGGGTGGAGGCGCTCGACGGGGATCAGGCATTCATCGGGGACAACGTGGCCGTCTTCGAGGAACGGCGCGACCTTGGAGTCTCGATCCTCAACCAGGCGACCGGGCTCTCCTGCACCGCGCCGAAGGGGGCGTTCTACCTCTACGTGGACTGTGGCGACACGATCGGGAAGCGAACCCCGGCTGGTGGCGCCATCGGGACCGACGGCGACTTCGCGCAATACCTGCTCGAGACCGAGGAGGTCGCAGTGGTACACGGCGAGGCGTTCGGCCTCTCGCCCCATTTCCGCCTCTCCTACGCGCTCGCCACGGACCGTCTGGAGGAAGCGTGCATGCGCATCCAGCGCGCGTGCGCATCACTCTCCGGCTGAACCGCGTCGCGAGCCGATGACTACCTCCGATGTCGGTCATTCGCTCTTCCTCCCCACCGTTTCCGCGAGCAGGCACAGGATCTCGAACATCATCTGAGCGCCGGTGAGGCCGGTGGTGCCCGAGGGGTCGAAGGGCGGCGACACCTCGACCACGTCGCCGGCGATGATGTCGAGGCCACGCAGACCCCGCAGCATCTGCTGGGCCTCGTAGGTGGTGAAGCCGCCGACCTCGGGCGTGCCGGTCCCGGGCGCGTAGACGGGGTCGAGGCCGTCGACGTCGAAGCTCACGTACGTCGGTCCGTCGCCCGCGACCTCGCGGGCCTTCTCGATCACCGCCGGGATCCCCATCGCGTACAGATCCTCGATGTGGATGACGGTCATGCCGGATTCGTAGCTGAACCCCCACAGCGGCTCGGCGGGGCCGCGGATCCCGATCTGGATGGTGCGCTTCGGGTCGAGCGCCCCGTCCTCCACCGCCACCTTGAACGGCCCGCCGTGATGGTGCTTGTGCCCGAACAGCTCCGGCCCCGTGTCGCAGTGGGCGTCGAAGTGGACGAGGCCGAGCGGCCGACCATGGGCACGAGCCAGCGCCCGCATGATCGGCAGGGTGATGGAGTGGTCGCCGCCGGCGGTGAGCGGCACGAGGCCGGCCGCGGCGATGCGGTCGTAACAGCGTTCGATGTCCGCGATGGCTTCATCGAGCCGGTACACCCCCTCGATCAGCACATCGCCGAGGTCGGCGGCCCTGGCCAGATCGTGGGGGCGCACGCCGGTTCGATGGTTCACCATGCCCATCAGCGTGGACTGATCGCGCAGATGCCGCGGGCCGTGCCGGGCGCCCGGGCGGTTGGTCACCCCGCCGTCGAACGGCACCCCCACGATGCCGATGTCGATGCCCTCCCACCCGTCGGGGTCCTCGCGCAGCGGGCGGCGCATGAACGTGGCGACGCCGGAGTAGCGGGGCTGGTACCGCTCGCCGAATGCCCGCTTGCGCTCATCGGGCACGCCGGCGCCGTGGCCATCGTCGCGACTCATCGGGAAGCTCCTCTCGGTGGCGACAGTCTGCCCGCCGCATTGTATCGACAAGCGGGGGAAGCCTGACCGCGGCTCGCGCCGCCGGGCAATCGTATGAAAACGCGGCGCTGGCGTACCATGCGCGCCCCGGCGGTCACGGCGAGGGCAAGGTCGCCACGACCCCGGGAACGGAAGCCGCACCCCCCCGACTCGACGGCGGGTTTCCAGCCGAAAGCCGCCGTTTCCCACTGCCGCACGAACGAGAGGCGAGACCGTGTTCGAATCCTTCTTTCCGAAACCCAGACTCTTCTTCCTGTCCTTCGCGATCTGGTCGATCGTCTGCGTCGTGTTCTGGTTCTCGCTGGCGCGCGATGCCGGGGAATCGTTCAGCCTGGGGGGATGGTTCGGATACGAGTTCCCTCCCGAGCTCCCCGAGTGGGAAGCACTGCCCGAACCGGCCGAGGACGCGGACGAGTCGGCCCGCGCCGCGCACGCGGCCGCCCAGGGCGAGCGCGAGGCGGCGCGGGCCGCCCACGAGGCCGCCACCAGGGGCCCCGGGACGTTCTGGCTCTACCAGTACATGATCCTCTGCTACACGTTCTTCCTCGCGTTCTGGTACTGGTACTCACCGCACAAGTGGGCGCGATGGTCGGTGTTCGGATCGGCCGCGATCATCTTCGTCACCTGGTTCCAGGTGCAGCTCGACGTGATGATCAACGAGTGGTTCGGGACCTTCTACGACCTCATCCAGCAGGCGCTGGCGGCACCGCACCGCGTGTCGGCCGGGGCGTACTACAACCAGTTGCTCACGTTCGCGCAGATCGCCCTCGTCGCGATCACCGTTGCGGTGATCACCCGCTTCTTCGTCAGTCACTACATCTTTCGCTGGCGCACGGCGATGAACGACTACTACATGTCGCGGTGGCCCCAGGTGCGTCACATCGAGGGCGCGTCCCAGCGGGTGCAGGAGGACACCATGCGATTCGCGGCCATCATGGAGGGCCTGGGAGTAAGTCTCATCGACGCGATGATGACCCTGATCGCGTTCCTCCCGATCCTGTGGGGACTGTCATCGTTCGTCACCCATCTCCCCATCGTCGGGGAGGTGCCGCAGGCTCTCGTGTTCGTCGCCATCCTGTGGTCGATCTTCGGGACCGGCCTCCTCGCCCTTGCCGGCATCCGGCTTCCGGGGCTGGAATTCCGCAATCAGCGGGTGGAGGCTGCCTACCGCAAGGAGCTCGTCTACGGCGAGGACGACGCCGGGCGCGCGCAACCGCCAACCGTGGCGGAGCTGTTCGACAACGTGCGGCGGAACTACTTCCGGCTCTACCTCAACTACCTCTACTTCAACATCGCGCGCTACGGGTATCTCCAAGCGGGAGTGCTGCTCCCCTACATCGCCCTCGGCCCCACCATCATCGCCGCCGGCTTCACCCTCGGGGTCATGCAGCAGATCGTGCGGGCCTTCGGCCGGGTGGAGAACTCGTTCCAGTACCTCGTCAACTCCTGGACCACCATCGTGGAACTGCTGTCCATCTACAAACGGCTCCAGGCGTTCGAGGCAGCGATCAACGACCAGCCCCTCCCGAAGATCGACCGCGACTTCATGGAACGCGGCGCCGACCCGGCCTGACCGACCAACGGCAATAGACCCCCGGACGTAACCGAGGGCCACGCCGCGGACTGGACGATGGACCAGCTTCGCGAAGCTGCGCAGCGCATCGCCGACCGTATCGGCGCACGGAGCGGCGTGCCTTGCGTCGCTGATGCCCGGTTCCTGTGCTACCGCCCGGAAGCCGTGCGGCGGTTCGCGAACCGTCCCCGCCGGTGCGCGGTGCCCGCTTGCCTGCCCAAATCCGGCACAATCCGACTATGTCCAAGACCCTTCAGAAGACCTTCCGCGCCTCGCCCGCGCCATGGGCGGGCGTCGAGAACGCCGCACCACCGGCCCACTCCACGGCCAATCAGCGCGTCATCGAACTCGCCATTGAGGCCCGCGGCCGCCGCGCGGGGACTCGCACCGCGCACGCCATCCACCGGCTTCACGCGTAGGTGTTCACCGCCCCGGCCATCGCCCGCTCCATGACACCGACAGATAGGGCGACGAGAGCGAGCCGATTCGCCGCAGCATCGGCGCGGTGGTGCCGGCTCTGGTCGGGGGATTCGAGGATGCGCAACCTCCGCAGTTGGGCAAGACTTCCAGCGCGGACGGTGCGATTTGATCGCGCGCCCCCGCGAACGCCGCCGTCCGTCAGGAAACCCACATGACCACCACGTCAAGGGAGCAGTTCCGGCAATGGCTGGAAGCGCCCGAAGGTGTACGCCTTGAGTTCAAGGAAGCGCGACACAACTACCGTTTCGAGAAACTGCTTCAATATTGCGTGGCTTTGGCCAACGAAGGCGGCGGCCAGATTCTGCTCGGGGTTTCGGATCAGCGCCCCCGCACCGTCGTGGGCACGCAGGGATTCCCAGAGCCTGGGCGCACGGAAGCCGGTCTCCGCCAACGACTTGGCCAGCGCATACCGATCGAAGAATCCCGATACGATAATCGACGGGTTCTGATCGTCCACGTACCAACACGCCTCCCCGGAACCGCATGGCACCTGGATGGACGGTATCTCAAGCGGGCCGGCGATGAACTGGCTCCGCTCAAGGACGCGGAACTCAAGAGCATGTTCGACGAGACCGGCCCCGACTTCTCGGCGCAGCCTTGTGCCGCGCGCATCGCTGATTTGTCAGCCTCGGCGCTTGAGGATTTCCGGTCAAGATGGGCTCGCAAGGCGGGGAGTCCACGCATAGCGCAACAGACTGACACCCAAACACTGGTCGATGCGGAATTGATGATCGACGGTGAGCTGACCCATGCGGCACTCATTCTGTTTGGAACCCGAAGCGCTCTTGGACGACACCTGGCGCAGGCAGAGATCGTCTTCGAATACCGGTCGTCCGAAGCTTCCGGGCCGGCGCAAGACCGCGCGGAATTTCGCGAGGGATTCTTTTTGGTTCACGATCGACTATGGAAGAGGATCAACCTGCGCAACGACCGCCAGAGCTATCAGGACGGTCTCTTCCGATATGACATCCCCACTTTCGACGAAGCGGTGGTGCGCGAGGCACTGCTCAATGCTCTTTCCCACCGTGACTATCGATTGGGCGGCTCGGTGTTCGCGCGCCAGTACGCGCAACGGCTCGAAATAGTCAGTCCCGGCGGTTTCCCCCCAGGCATCGGACCCGAAAACATCATCGATCAACAAAACCCGCGCAATCGACGCATTGCCGAGGCTTTGGCGCGCGTCGGCTTGGTGGAACGGTCTGGTCAGGGTCTCAACATCATGGTCGAGACTGCCATTCGTCAGGGCAAACCATTGCCGAACTTCGCCGGCTCAGCGGCCCACGAGGTTCGTCTGACGCTGGAGGGTGGCATTCGGGATCCGACCTTCGTGCGTTTTCTGGAACGACTCGGTAACGAGAAGCTTATGAATTTCTCGACCTATGATTTTCTGGCACTGGACGCCATCGTCCGTGAGCAGCCGCTGACGGAGGCCATGCGCAACAGAATTCCTGGCCTCGTCGAGGCGGGCGCGGTAGAACTGCGGGGCCGAGGACGGGGTAGACAGTACCTTCTGTCCCGATCCCTCTATTCGTCTCTGGGCCGTACCGGCGTCTACACACGGAAGCGCGGTCTGGATCGGGAGACCAACAAGACGCTGTTGATGCGACACCTGACCGATAGCGGTGCGGAAGGGGCTCCGATCAGGGACCTGCTCCAGGTGCTGCCGGCGCTATCGCGTGCCCAAGTCAAACGGCTACTCAGGGAGTTGGCGGTCGAAGGCCGAGTTCAGGTCGTCGGTGCCACCCGAGCAGGTCGGTGGTTTGCCATGGGCAAGACCGGGCGAATTGGGACAACAGGCGATGACGATCCAAAAAAACTCCAATAGGGGATCCAATAGATGTCAGGTCACGATCCGCGTCGCCTGAAAAACAAACCATTTTTCAATCGCCTGTGTATCGGAGGTTCCGACTCGTCCTGATCGGGGGAATCGGAACACCGACCCAAAGACCAGGCTCAGCTAGGAACCGGATGGATACCAAACGAATACACCCAGCCCGTCGAAGAGCCCCGTAGACGCCCCCCTACGCGGCGCATCCCCACTCGCGCCCCAAAGCGCGCAACAGCTCGTCGCGCGCGGCGTTGACGGCCCGCGCCGCATCGAGGTCGCTGTGGGCGTAGGCGACGGTGTCGAGGTGCTCGAAGCTCCCCCCGGGCTTGAGCCAGCGCGCGGCATTGGGCAGTGACTTCAGTTTCTCGTAGAGGGTGGCGACGTCGCGGTCGCGGTAGTGCTTGCGCAGGCGACCGATGGCGTCGCGTTGCTCGGTGGCGAACAGGCAGGGGCGGTGATAGTTCAGAGACGGCGAGAGCACCCCTTGGGTGAAGGCGTTGACCCGGGGGGCGAAGCGCTGGGGGATGGGGTCGCAGCCGAGGTAGGTGCGAATCACGGCGCCGTTTTTGCCTTCGACCAGGGCATTGTCGTTGCCGTGGCGGGCGCGCGAGTTGGTGAGCTGGCCGATGTGGAGCTTGTTGAGCAGGCGCGCGACGCGGTGGTTGATGGACTCCGAGCCGTTGTCGGCATGAGAGCCTTGAATCGCAAACGGATAGGCCTCGATGAGGGCTTCGAGCACGGGGACGAGGAAGCGCTCGGAGATGGCCGCCACGCAGCCGATGCCCGTACTGGGTGACCTCATCGACGGTGTTGATGTGGGACACCCCCTTCGCTCCGTTGCGGTCGCCCTGGTGGACGGTGTCCACGCGCACGAATCCGGGCTGCCCGTCGGGGCGGGGCTTGCGCCGCTCGGCGATGGCCACGACCCGGGGCTGGGTCTTGGTGAACACGCTGCGCCGGGTGCGGTAGGTGCGCGAGTGGCGCAGGTTGTACAGGCGCCCGTTCGACAGCCCCGCCAGGCGCGCAAAGCGCGCATCGGCGAAGACCTCGTACTGGCGGCGCAGCACCGCCCGGGTGGCCGGTCCGCAGCGCTGCCCGAGCGCGGTGTCGACCTCGGCGAGCAGGCGGATATCGGCCGCGGTGTCGCGTCTCGTGAAGGGACGCGACGGCCCGGCGCGGCGGCGGTCGCGGATGCGTCCCGTCGAGCGGTGCTGTGCCATCAGCCGGGTGAGCTGCGCGCGCGACAGCCCCGTCATCTTCGCCAGGGACGCTTTCACCGCCCCCTTGTCCGTCTTGCCGAGCGCCGCGTAGTCGAACTGCACCAGGGTGCGCCGGATGAACGCGTAGGCCGAGGCTCGCTCGGCGAGGGCGAGGTCCACCGGCTCGGTGCCTTCGGCTACGTGCCGAATCTGTTCCAGGGTCTGAACCCGTTGTGTCTGTAGCGTCACGATCATCCTCCGGTGATCCCCCAATCGCCCCCGCTACAGGCTCATCTGTCGCTGGATTCAACCCCTCCCTTCAGGCTCACTTCTCATTGGACAAGGCTGGGGGGAGCGCGCAGCTCGGAAGCTGAAGTACACTCGTCCTCACCATGACGGCCAGCACCTTCGACACCCTCACCGCGGCCCGCGAACTCGAAGCCGCGAAGTTCAGCCGCGAGCAAGCCGAAGCCATCGCGCAGGCCATCCGCAACGGGCAGGGCAACCTCGCCACGAAAGCCGACCTCGATACCGCAATCGCCGGCCTTGAGACCCGTCTCGTGAAGTGGGGATACGGTCTCGGTGCCGCCGTTGTTGCCTTGACCGTCACCCTAAATGCCGGGCTGATGTACGCCATGCTCCGGTTGCTCCCGCTCGCCGGGTCCGGGCCGTAGCTCCAGCCTCCTGAGCGCCACGGAGAGCCGCGCAGCGGGCCGGGGCGGTGGTAGAAGTCGGGCAGGGTCCGACCCGAAATCACCGTAGAGCGGCTCCTGCGGCCTCCTGCGAGGGGCTGGCTCACTCCCCGTCGGGCAGCTCCTCGGTCCAGTCGCGCAGCTCCGCATCGAGAGCTCGCCTCGCCTCGATGGCCTCGATCCGCGTCCGGGCCGACTCCCGCCGATCCTCGTGCGCCGGGGGCTGGGGACAATCCTCCTCGCCGCTCTCCTCGCGGAAGAATCCGGCCCATCGCCACCGGCCGGACGCGGGATCATGGATGCTCATGCCGCGGCCTCCGAATAGCCGTACCCTTTCGCCTTGCGGCGACGGGGCCGGACTGCGAGAGAGAGTCGAAGTCAACATCTACCCCGACACCTCCCGCCACCGTCGGCGGTGTCGATCCACGGACCGGACGACGGATCGGAGACGGTGGAGTGGGAGCGGATGGTCCTCAGCCGTGTTGAGCCTCTGAGCCTCCTCCTCGATAGCGATTCGGGCCTCGGAATCGCCGAGTCGCCGGACGATGCCTGATTTCCGCCCCCGGAGCGCCTGCCGCTCGGGCCGGACGTCGTGCCACCACGGCCCGCCGCGGGTGTATGGGGTCGGCGGGAGGGTCCGGACACCCTCGATAATCGGAGACTGCTTGGCCACGAGCGCAGCGGCCATTCGGGCTTGCCGGGCCGTCCAATCGCCCCGATCAGACCACCACCGGAGAAGAGACGGCCCGGCCGCATCGGCGATCAACGACCAGCCCCTCCCAAAGATCGACCGCGACTTCATGGAACACGGCGCCGACCCGGCCTGACCGACCAACGATCGGTGATCGGATCGGATCCGGCGCAAGTGCCCGCTCCCCTCAGTGCGCGAGGATGACGGGGATCTTCGCGTGCATCATGATGTGGCGGGTGGCGCCGCCGAAGATGAGCTGGCGCAGCCGGCTCTGGGTATAGGCGCCCTTGACGAGCAGGTCCGCGCCGACGCGGGCGCATTCGTCGAGCACCACCTCTCCGGGGGAGCGACCTTCGGGGTCGAGGGTGCGGGCGGTGGCGGCAATGCCGTTGCGCACGAGGTGCCGGCAGAGTTCGTCCGCATTCGGGCCGGGGACGCCCCAGCCCCTGACGCCGGCGACGGTGACGCTGGCGGCGGCGGCGAGCAACGGCATCGCGAGCGCGATGGTGCGGGCGGTCTCGGTGCTGCTGTTCCAGGCGATGACGATGTTCTCGCCCAGACCGCGCCCCGGGCTCTCCGGCGCGAGGACGATCGGCCGTCCGCTTTCGAACAACGCGGCCTCCGCCATCACATGCCAGTCCACCCAGGGGTGCCCGAACTCGCGGCCGATCACGATGAGATCGAACACCCGGCCGTGATCGCCGATGACCTGGCCTTCGAGCCCCTCCATCTCCTGCCAGCCGATGACCACCCCACCCGGGGGCGCGTCCACCGCCCCCGCCACCATTGCGCGCCGGGTGACACACGCGTCGAAGCGCGCCCTCGCGCGGTCGCCGAGTCGGCGGCCTTCCTCCTTGAGCTGCGTCAGGTACGAGTCGGCGAGGACGATTCCCTCCCCGTCGATGATCTGGGGCGGACGCATCACGAACAGCCCCTCGACATAGCTGCCGAACCGCGCGGCGAGCTGTCGGCTGACATCGAGCGCCGCCTCGGCCGCATCATCGTCGTAGAACGGAAGCAGGATCGTCTTCATGGTCGAGCGCCTCCGAAACTCTGTCGCGAGCAGAGACCAAGGGTAACACCCGCAATGACAGGCATCGGCAGCGCGGCGCCCGAAAGCCGCGATCGGCGCTGTTCCGGCCGGGGTGGTTGGGTAACGAACGGGCTCCGTTCCCCGTGCCGCTCCCCTATCACGACGCCAGCCGGAACGGCCTGTGCTCAGGCTCGCCGACAGGCTGGAGGGACGCAGACCCGCATTCTTACCGGGTCACGGCTGCGGACACGGAGATGACTGCATTGGCTGCGTTGAACACGGCACAGGGGTGGCTTGGCCGTGGTTCGGGGTGTGGCTCGGGGTGCTCGATGCCGCTTGCTTCGCAAGCTCGCTCCGTACTGTCAAGTACGCCTGCGCGCCCGGACTCGCGTTCGCCTTGCCAATCATCCAGCCATCTCCGCGTCCTCGCTCGCGACCGCGCGCCATGCGAGATCGAACACGTGGTGTCCGCGGCCCCGGCCGCGGCGCTCGAAGCGGGTCTCCCGCCGGCGCTCCGGGCGGGGCATGAACCGGCCCGGAGCCGCACAGTTCGAGAACCCCGGATGCGCTTCGAGCACCTCGAGCATGTGCTCCGCATACGGCTCCCAGTCCGTCGCCAGATGCAGCCGCCCGCCGGGCTGCAGCACCCGATGGACAAGCCATGCGAACCGGGACTGAACGAGGCGCCGCTTGTGGTGACGCTTCTTCGGCCACGGGTCCGGAAACCAGACCAGGACTTCTTCCGCGCTCGCAGGTGCAAGCCAGCGCTCAAGCACGTCCAGCGCATCGGCCATCGCGACCCGGACGTTGTCGAGTCCGGCCTCCCGGCAGCCGGCGAGCAGGCGGCCGACCCCGGACGGATAGACCTCGATGCCGAGAAAATCCCGGGCGGGCTCGCGGCCGGCGAGTGCAATCAGGGCATCGCCGGCGCCGAACCCGACCTCCACCGTGCGGGGCGCCGCCCGGCCGAAGAGGCGATCGAGATCGACGAAGCCCCCCTCGAACCGGATCAGATACCGCTCCCCGAGTTCGTCCAGCGCGCGGCGCTGCGCCGCCGTCATGCGCCCGGCGCGGATGACGAAACTGCGTACCGAACGCCGCCGCCCGTCGTCCCCGGGGCGCCCGTCCCCCGCCCGTGTCTGGCCGCGGCGGGCCGGGCGATTGCCGCCGGGTCCCTTCAACTGCGACGGGACGAACGTCGCGTCGAGCGGGAAGGTCGCGCTCGCGCAACGCCTTCCTCGATGATGTGCGTGGCGCCGTTCAATGCGAATTGCATCGTGTCGAATGCGCCGAACGTACCGACAATTCCCACCGGGCTGGAACATGTACTCGAAATCCCCCCGAACGGACGTTCCAGAGGTCGAAATCCTGACGAAATCGCACCGCGTGGCCGCTTGTCGGGGCGTCAGCGAGAATTGCGGCGAGTCTGCGGTTGACCGGGCCGGGGAACGCAATAGAATCCGGATCGAGAGACGCGCGGGGGTTGCTCTCCCGGCGGGTGTAGTTCAATGGTAGAACCTCAGCTTCCCAAGCTGATGACGTGGGTTCGATTCCCATCACCCGCTCCATCAACCCTTCTTCACCCACACCACCAACGGGTTGTTGTGCCCGTCCGCCCTCAGCCGTACCCGGGCCGCCTCCAGAGAGTCACGATCGGAATAGGGACCGATGCGTACCCGGTGCCACTTCTCGTCGCTGTTGATGGCAACGGTCTGCACGACCGGCTGGAAGCCGAGCAGCGTGAGCTGCGCCTTCAGGCCGTCCGCCTCCTTGATGCTCCTGAACGAAGCGACCTGCACGATGTAGTGGCCCGACGACTTCAGGGCCGGATCGGTATCGCCGGTGGTGGCGGTGGTGGCGGTGGTGGCGGCCTCGATCGCGGCGCGCGTGGGGAGTGCGGTCTCGGTCTCGGTCGCGGCGCTGCCCTGGGCGGGCGTCGGGGCCGGCGCGGCGAGGTCTTCCTCGGGAACCACGACCTCCATCTCCGGCAGCAGGGTATAGAACTCGAACTTCGGCGCCGCCGGCGGCGCGGTCGAGTCGACCCCGATGGGGTGACCGACCGTTCGCTCCACCGTCGCCCGCACCTGCTCCGCCGCCGGGTCGTGCCCAAGCAGCACCCACGTCGCAAGGCCGCCGGTCAGTCCCCCGGCCAGGAACCACGCCAGTCCGTGGCCCTTCCCCGAGCCACCACGCCCGCGCCCTGCATGTGATCGCTTCTGTTTCGCCACTGTCGCCTTCCGCTCGCGGATCCCTACATCGAATCCGGCGCCGACACCCCCAGCAGCGCGAGTCCGTCGGCAAGCACGGCCCGGGTCGCCGCCGCAAGCGAGAGCCGGGCGCCCCGCACCGCGTCGTCGTCGACCAGGAACGTATGGGTGTTGTAGAACGCGTGCAACTCGGTTGCCACCTCGCGGAGATACGCCGCGAGCTGGTGCGGCTCCAGCGCCCGCGCCGCACTCGCCAGCACTTCCGGATATCTGGCGAGCGTGCGCATCAGGGCCACCGGCTCGGCCTCGGCCAGTGTTTCGAGCGCCGCGCGCGGATCCACACCGGCAGTCATGCCCCGATCCGCGCACTGACGCAGCACGCTCGCGATCCGCGCATGCGCATACTGCACGTAGTACACCGGGTTGTCGTTGCTGCGCGACTTCGCGAGCTCGAGGTCGAAGTCGAGGTGCTGCTCGCAGCGCCGCATCACGTAGAAGAACCGCGCGGCGTCGGCGCCGGCCTCCTCGCGCAGCTCCCGCAGCGCGACGAACTCGCCGCTGCGGGTCGACATCTGCACCCGCTCCCCGCCGCGATACAGGTTTGCGAACTGGACGATGAGGATCTCGACGGCGTTCGGATCATGGCCGAGTGCTTCGACCGCGGCCTTCACCCGGGCGATGTATCCGTGGTGGTCGGCGCCCCAGACGTAGATCGCGCGCTCGAACCCGCGGTCGAGCTTGTTCGCGGCGTAGGCGATGTCCGAGGCGAAGTAGGTCGACTCGCCGTTCTCGCGCACCACCACGCGGTCCTTCTCGTCGCCGAAGGCGGTGGAGCGGAACCACAGCGCGCCGTCGCGCTCGTAGACATGGCCGCGCTCGCGAAGACGCGCCACCGCGCGCTGCACGTCGCCCCCGTCGACCAGCGAGCGCTCGGAGAACCACACATCGAAGGCGACGCCGAACTCCGCGAGGTCGCAGCGGATGTCCTCGACTCCCAGGTCCCGGGCGAGGGTGTGAACCTGTTCGTAGCGCTCCGGCCCGAGCCGGGCGCGGGCGCGGGCGATGAGCGCATCGACATGGGTCTCCCGGTCGCCCCCGGCCGGCGCGTCGGCGGGCACGCCGTCCATCACGGTGTCGGCGCCGACCGCGAAGCTGCCGCCGACATCGCGCTCGAGCCGCGCCGCCATCTCGTGAACGTACGCGCCCCGATATCCGTTGGAGGGAAACGCGATGGCCGCGCCGCGCCGCTCCAGGTAGCGCAGCCACACACTCAGCGCGAGGATGTGCATCTGGCGGCCGGCGTCGTTGATGTAGTACTCGCGTTCGACGGCGAAGCCGGCCGCTTCGAGGATGTTCGCGATGCTCGCCCCGTACGCAGCGCCCCGGCCGTGCCCGACGTGCAGCGGTCCGGTGGGATTGGCGGAGACGAACTCCACCTGGACGCGCCGGCCGCCTCCGAATGCCGCGCCCGGATCGCGCGGCCCGGCGGTGAGGATGCGGCGCACCGCCGCCGCGAAGGTCTCGGTCGCGACGCGGAAGTTGATGAAGCCGGGGCCGGCGATGTCGGCGGATGCGATCGAGGCGGACTGCGGCAGCCGCGCCACGATGCGCTCGGCGATCTCCCGGGGCTTGCGTTGCACCATGCGCGCAAGGGCCAGGGCGATGGGGCTTGCGAAGTCGCCGTGGTCGTCGCCGCGGCTGCGCTCGACCGGAATCTCGGGCAACGGATCGAGTACGAACTCCCCCTCGTCGCGCAGCGCCGTGAGCGCACGCTCGAGGAGCGATCGGATGTGCTCCTTCACTGGTCGGATGCTCTGCAGTTCGCGGGCAAGATGGTGTCGGCGCCTTCGCAGTGGCCCGGGGACGGCAGGCGGTCGCGCCGCCGCCGCTCATGCGGCGAGAGGGCGGCGAATTCTATCCGAGCGCGGCGAGTTGTAGAAACTTGTGAGCGCCCGTGAGCGCCCGACCAACCACTCCCGCCAAGCCCCGGCCAGGCCGCCGATGTGGCGCGCACGTACCCCGTACACGACCGCACTCGTCTCGACCGGGAGCGACCGAAGCCGCCGCCTTGAGCCGAATTTGCGGGTCAGGTCCGGCGAGCGTTGAGCCACCACGACGACGCGCCCGGCGTCGGTCTCGAAAAACCGTCGCCGAAGGGGGCAGCCATCGGCGCGGCGCCGACTCGGGGAAGCGGACGCATGCGCCTGCCGCAGGGGTCGTGTGCGGCCTTGAAGCTCACCACACCGGAGGCGCGGCTCCCCGCAGTGTCGACGTCCACACGCGGCTGCGGTGCGTCGGCAAGCGGTTCCGTTGACGACGGCCGAGGCATGGGCGGGGAGGGTGGTATCGGACATCGCGACTGCCCGGCGGGGCCATGTGAGACCGGGAATCTACGACAAACTTCCAGCGCGCGTCGCCTATACTCCGGCGATGAAAGGCTGCGACCCCGAAGCGAGCCTCGGCCGTCTTAACGGTGAACCGGATCCTCGACGCCGACGCCTGATCGCACTCGGACTCCTCACCCGGCAACTCGCGGCGCACGGCATCGAGCCGATTCTGGTGGGAGGCGGAGCGCTGGAGTTCTACACCGCCGGTGGGTATGCGACCAAGGACATGGATCTGGCACTGCCCGCGGCGCCGGAAGTCGATACCGCGTTCACGGCGCTCGGGTTCGCGAAGGAGGGGCGGTACTGGTACCACGCCGAGCTGGACCTGCTCTTCGAGGCGCCTGCCCCGGCGGGCCTTCCGGGCGAGGATGCACCGCGTACCGAGGTCGAGATTGACGGACTGCGGGTAGTGATCATCGGCATTGAGGATCTGCTCATCGACCGCCTTCGCGCCTGGGTGCACTGGAACAGCGACGAGGACTGGCGCTGGACCCGTCGACTGGCACTCCTGTACCCGGACCGAATCGACTGGCGCTACGTCCGGGACCGCACAAGCGGGGTTCCAGAGGAGGCCGAGGCGCTGGCCGGAGTCGAACGAGAGGCTTCCAGGCAGTGATCGACTACGACGAATTCCAGCGAGAGGTACGACGGCGCAAACGCGAGCGGTGGGCGAAGATCCTCGCCACGGAGCCGGCGGGTCGGGCGGCCGGCCGCCGGCCGCGCGACCCCCGGCAGGAGAGCATGCTGCTATGGCTCGACCGCATCCGCCTGGAGAAGGAAGGGCCGCCATCGGCGGGCTGAGACCGTCCCGCCCTCAACCCTCCGCCACCCGCACCGAATCCAGCGGGTGGAGGTCGAGCCGCAGCCCCGCCTTCATGATCTGACCGGGCAGCGCGTGGCCCACCGCGGCTTCGACATCGCCCGCGATGCCGGAGAGTTTGCGCAAGTCGATGCCGGTGTCGATACCCATCTCCCCGAGGAGGTAGACGAGATCCTCGGTGCAGATGTTGCCGGTCGCCTTCGGTGCGAACGGACAACCGCCGATGCCCCCGAACGAGCCCTCGTACCGGTCGACGCCGAGCCCGAGGCCCGTCATCACGTTGGCGAGACCGATGCCGCGGGTATTGTGAAAGTGCAGCGCGAGGCCGAGCCCCGGCGCGGCTTCGCGCACGGCGGCGACCGCGGCGGTGACGAGCGGCGGGGTTGCCATGCCGGTGGTGTCGCCGAGACTCGCGCCGACGAATCCGAGCTGCTGGAAGCGGCGCGCAATCTCGCCCACCCGCGCCGGCGCGACATCCCCCTCGAAGGGGCAGCCGAACGCGACCGAGATTGCCCCGCTCACCGCAATCCCTGCTTCCCCGGCCACCCGGGCGACATCCTCGAAGCCCGCGAGCGACGCCTCGATGGTGCGGTTCACGTTCTTCCGGTTATGGCTCGCCGATGCCGACACGAAGACCACCATCTCGTCGACCGCCGCCTCGGCCGCCCGCAGCGCCCCCCGCTGGTTCGGCACCAGCGCGGCCAGCACCGCCCCGCGGGAGCGATCCACGCCACGCATGACCTCCTCGGCATCGGCGAGCTGCGGCACCGCCCGCGGTGAGACGAAGGAGGTCGCCTCGATACGCGGCACGCCGGCCTCGACGAGTCGGTCGATGAATTCGATCTTGCGTGCGGTCGGGATAAAGGACCGTTCGGCCTGGAAGCCGTCGCGCGGCCCGACCTCGGTGATCTGTACCTGCTGCGGGTGATTCATGATCGAGACGACTCCGAAATGAAGGGGTCTCCACGCCTCGGCCGGCCACCGTGGCGTGCATCGCCGGGAATTTCCCGCTTGCGACCGCTTCAGTCAAATGGGCGGACGGCGATTCCCTGACCCGGAAATGTCACCCATTCGCGGCTGCGGGCACGGATCTGACCGCTTTCGCCGCGTTGAATGCGACATGGGGGCGGCCCGGGGGCTCGACGTACCTGCGGGTACGCCTGCACGCCCTGACTCGCGTTCGCCTTGCGAAACCAGCCATCTCCGCGCCCTCGCTTCGCGAATTGGTGACATTTCCGGGCTGAGCGCCGAACATTCAGTGCCCCACCTTGAAATCCCGCTGCGAATGTCCGCCGGTGGCGCGCCGCGGAGCGTCGGCAGGAATCGAGGCAGGGCTGAGCCCATGCGGCCTTCGGGGGCGCAAGCCTGGCTGAGCGCGCCGCGAATCCCTTGCGGTAGCATCGGCGGCGCGAAGATGACACCGGGGACTCGCATGCCGCATCGAATCATCCACTACGCCGACGACACCATGGACCGGATCGCGGCGCGGCGCGAGGACCCGGCATGGCTCGCCGCGCGGCTTCGGGCCCCGGCGACGCGCTTCGTCGCGGTCGCGGCGGGCCGCCACCCGTTCGTCGTCTCCGAGTCCGGGGTCCGGCAGCCCTGCTACCTCGACGCGGTCGCGGCGGCCGGCGCCCGGCCGGGCGATCCGATCCTGCTCGGGGTGAGCGCGGGCATCACCTGGTTCGCGGTCGACGCGACGGACGCGGCGCCGTCGTTTCCCGAGGAGACCGCCCTGCTCGGGATCCGCGAGGTCATCACCGACCTCGCCCATCGGGACTCCGCGATGCTCGCCTACGCGAATGCGCTGGTGCACTGGCATCGCACCCATCGATTCTGCGGAGCGTGCGGGGCGCCGACCACGGCGGGGCGCGGCGGCCATGTGCGCCGCTGCGACAACGCAGCCTGCGCGCGGCTGCACTTCCCCCGTACCGACCCGGCGGTCATCACCCTCGTCTGCGACGGCGACCGATGCCTGCTCGCGCGCCGGCGGGACTGGGCGCCGGGCCGACGGTCGACGGTGGCGGGATTCGTCGAGCCGGGTGAGACGCTGGAACATACGGTCGCCCGCGAGGTCTTCGAGGAGGTCGGGGTGCGCGTGGGCGAGGTGCGCTACCGCGGCTCGCAACCGTGGCCGTTCCCGCAGTCGCTGATGCTCGGCTTCCGCGCCAGGGCCACGACCACGGATATCGCGGTCGACGGCGACGAGATCGCGCAAGCCGACTGGTACACCCCCGAGCGGATCGCGGCCGACACCGCCGCCGGCACCCTCATCCTGCCCCCGCGGGACTCGATCAGCCGCCGGCTCGTCGACGAATGGCTCGCCGAACGTGCGGGTGGTCCGCAGGTGGCTCGGGGGTGATTCGGGCGTGACCCGGGGGTGATTCGGGGGTGGCTCGGGGGTGAATGGGTGGGTGACTCGGGCCGCACGACGCGGAACGATGTGCAACGGTCCGCAATCGCGGCGCACCATGCGTGCATCTCGCTTCGCAAATCAGTGAAATTTCGGTGCCCAATTTGACTCCCGAGGTCCCGGGAGAGCCCGTGCATGCAGGCCGGAGATACCAGGCAGCGTTTCAAAGCGAGGCACCGAAATTTCCGGGCCAGGGGCGATGACCGCGCGATCGACTGCGGGCGGGGGGGACGATGCCGTCAGCACCGGCTCAGCCATCGGCACCGCCGACGCCGGCCAGCGCAGCGCGAAGGAGCGCGATCCGTCGGTCCGCATGTTCGACGCGCGCGGCCGGCGGCGCGGCCCGGTCGGCCGGGTCGTCCCGGCTGATCCGCACGACCGTGCGCCCGTCTTCCGCCGTCAGGGTGAGATCGAAGCCGAGATCGACCATCCGGTCGAACACCTGCATGTTCTGGGCATCGTCGTGATCCGGCCGCCACGAGAATACCGTCATGACCGGATCGCCGGCCGCCGTATGCCACACCGGCGCGACCCCGTCGTAGGCCCAGGGGATGTCGGCGGCGGTCCAGTCCATGACGCGCCGCGCGGTCTCGGCGCACAGAAACTCCGGATCGTCGTCGCTCATCAGCGCGCCACCCGGTTCGATCGATCGCACGACAGGCGCCGATAGCTTCCCCGCCAGTACGCAAGCGGCCGCCGGTCGCCCGCGTCCTCGCACCACAGTACCCGCCCAACGAGGATCATGTGATCCCCGGCCTCGATCCGCCGCCACGGCGCGCACTCCAGCGCGGCGATGCCGCCTTCGAGGATCGGCGCCCCGTGCGCCCCGGGCCGCCAGCGTACGCCGCCGAACCGATCCGGGTGTTTGGTCGCGAACCGGTCGGAGAGCGCGCGCTGCGATGCGTCGAGCACGTTGATCGCAAACCCGGGGCATCGGCGGTAGACATCCATGCGCTCCACCTCGTGCCCCACGCAGACGAGCACCAGCGGCGGATCGAGCGAAACCGAGGTAAACGAATTCGCCGTGAATCCGCAGGGGACGCCGTCGGCGTCGCGCGTGGTCACGACGGTCACCCCGGTGACGAAGCAGCCGAGGGCGCGGCGCAGGGTCTCGGGGTCCGGTGGATGCCCGTCCGGTGGTGGCTCGGCGCCGGTCACCGGCCGATGATCCGAGGCGCTTGATCCGAAGCGCTCAGGACCGCGCGGCGATCTCCGTCGCCGCCGCCTCGAACGCCTCGATGGTGTGGTCGATGTCGTCCCCGGTATGGGCCACGGACACGTAGAACTTCGAAGTGCCCTTGATCACGCCACGCTCGCGCAGCACCGCGTTGAAGCGGGCCGTCTTGTCCTTGTCTCCGCTTTCCCAGGACCAGTAGTCGACAATCGGCTGTCCGGTGAACACGATGTCGAACAGACACGGCACGCCGCAGATCTGCACTTCGACGCCGGCGCTCCGCATGGCGTTCGCAAGCCCGTCCATGAGTCGGCGACCGTTGTCGAACAACCGCGAGTAGGCATCGCCCTCGCGCAGCACGCCGAGGGTTGCGAGCCCCGCGGTGGCCGCGACCGGATTGCCGCTCAGGGTTCCGATCTGCGGCAGGAACCCGTCGTTGCCCGCCGCCTCGGCGTCGAACTGGGCCATGATCTCCTCCCGGCCGGCGAGGCCCGCGAGGGGAAATCCGCCGCCGACGACCTTGCCGACGGTGCACAGATCCGGCACCACGCCGTAGAACTCCTGCGCCCCGCCGTAGGCGAACCGGAAGCTGGTGACCACCTCGTCGAACGCGAGCGGAAGGTCATGGCGCTCGGTCAGGGCCCGTAGCCCTTCGAGGAATCCCGGCCGGGGCGGGATGACCCGCTGAAAGGCCTCGATGATGACGCCGGCGAGCGCGTCGTGATGCTCCTCGATGATCGCGGTGACCGCGTCCAGGTCGTTGTACGGCGCGATCAGCATCTCCCCCCGAATGGCGTCCGGTATGCCGGGGGAGTCGGGGATCGGCTCGATGCCGTTGCTCCGCCGCCGGGGGGCGAGACTCATGAGGGAATAGTCGTTCATGCCGTGATAGCCGCCCTCGAACTTGAGGATCTTCGAGCGCCCGCGGAATGCGCGCATCGCCCGCATCGCGTAGAGAGTGGCTTCCGAGCCGGTGCTGGTGAAGCGGACCTTCTCCGCGCACGGCATCGCCTCGCAAATCGCCTCGGCCAGCAGGATGCCGGGGGCGCTGTTCGCGAAAAAGGTGGTGCCGCGCTCGAGCTGCCGGCGCACCGCCTCGATGACCTGCGGATGGCGATGGCCGATGAGCATGGGACCGGAACCGAGCAGGAAATCGACGTACTCCCTGCCCGCAGTATCGCGCACCCGGCCGCCCGAGCCTTCGACGATGACGAGGTCGGCTCCGGCGTTCCCGAAGCTGCCCGCAGGCAGGTAGGTTCGGGCCTTCTCGCGCAGCGCGGCATCCGAATGGGCCTGCTGATCCATAGCTCACTCCCCCTTGGGAATTCCATCGATGATAGTTTCACAGACTGCGCGCCGGATGATAATGCTTCTTGAAGCCTCCGGCCGCTTTGTGGTGTGATGTTTCGCACGATTTCGCGGTACGTCGCAGGGGGTCCCATGACCTGCCAGGCATTGTGGGGCGGCGTGCCTTCGGCCCCCGATCGGGCTGGTGCGCGAGCGGCGGCAGGGAGACGAAAGTCGGCATGACCTTCGGACTGGCGACACGGATCACGTTGGGGCTGGTCGTCATCCTGGCGGCTGGGGTGGGCATGACCACCCTGCTGAGTGCGCACATGTTCGAGCGCACCCTGTCCGATTTCCTCACTTCGCGATTCGAGTTCGAACTCAACGACATCCGCCAGCGCATCGAGACCCAGATGGATCTCGGCATCGCGCTGGCCGAGCTGCAGAGCGTGCCGCGGGAACTGGAGGAGTACCTGCGCGCCGACGAGCAGATGCTGTCCATCGAGATCTTCGACGATACTGGAATCGTTCTGTTCAGCACCGACCCGAGCTTCGTGGGCGACCTCGTGACCGAGGAATGGGTCACCGCCTGGCGGGCCAGCCGCGGCCAGGAAGTGTGGTCGAATCTGGAGCGCGACGCCCGGGTGGTCGGCGTCCCGCTGCGGGACAACCTGGGCCGGGACGTGGGCTCTCTGGTCCTTCGGTATTCACGCAATCACTTCGACGGGAACGTCACCGAGCAGACCACCCGACTCATGCTGGTCGGCGCCGTGGTGGTGCTGGCCATGACGCCGCTGAGCATCATGGGCGCCCTGCTTCTGCTGCGGGGGCTGCGCGGCGAGCTGCGGGACATGAGTGAATCCATGGACGAAGTCGCCAACCGGCATGCAGACGGCCCGGCGCTCAACCGCGCGAAGCCCGATCATCCCGAGCTTGCCGCTTTCGCCGCCACCGCGCTCGCTGCCCACGGCGACATCGACGCCGCCATTGGAGAGATTCGGCGGCTCGACGAGGAAGAGGCGGTATGAGTTCGCGGGCCGACACCGCCGGACCCGCGCCCGGGGACAGGAAGCCCGGCACCACCCGCACGCGCGGAATTCTCGGCCGGCTGGTGCTCCTTGCCGCCATCGTGCTGCTGCTCGGCCAGATCGCGGTCGCGTGGTTCGCCGTCACCGGCTTCGAGCGGGCTCTGGAGCCGCAGCTCGGTCAGAAGGCGGGGGCAGTCGGGCGGGCCGTCGCCGACCAGATCGCATTCGTGGTGGACGAACTCGGCATTCCACCCGATGACCTCGTGGGGGTCGATTCGTTCCTCGACAAGGTTCTCGAATCCAACAACGACATCAAGTACCTGCTCATGGTGAGCCCCTCGTCGGCGGTGCAATTCGCGAGAGGTCTCCCGCCGGAGACGCTCGCGCAGGTGCTGCCCGATCTTCCCGGCGCCGGCAGCGAAGCCGGTTCCCGATCCGTGGTGGCGGGCTTCATCAACCGGGCGTTCCCGATCGAGGCGAGCGGCCAGGTCGTCACCGTGCTGCACGTCGGTGTCAGCGGGGAGTACGTGCGTGGTCGGTTGTCCGAGCTACTGTACGAGGCCATCACCGTCATCGTGGTCTCCCTGCTGGTGACGCTGGAATTCCTGGTGTTTCTGGTGAGCGTGCGTGTCTCCGGGCCGCTGGAGCGCATCGAGAAGACGCTGAGCGACGGTGCGCAGGGCCGGTTCAGCAATCACATCGCGATGCGGGCGCGCGACGAGATCGGCGACCTCGTGAGTGCGCTCAATCGGGCCCTGCGAGGTCTGCGGCAGCGCTACGAGGACTTCCAGTTCGACGTGCGCGAGATCAAGGATGCCCAGATCGACAAGGGCATCGTGGAGCGCATCCAGACCGCCTGCCAGCCGGTCGATGATCGCTACGGCTTCAGCGGCGGGGCGGGGCTGCGGCCACGCAACGCCATGCAGATCAGGGTTCCGCTGTTCCTGTTCATGTTCGCCGAGGAGCTGCCTCGCTCGTTCCTGCCACTGTTCATCGCCGGGCTCAGCCCCGCTGACTCGGCCATCTCCGACAAGCTGCTGTTCGGACTGCCGATCACGCTGTTCATGCTGGCGGGGATGCTCGTGGTCCCGCTCGGCGGCGGTCTCGCCGACCGATTCGGAGCACGGTGGGTGTTCCTCGCCGGCGTCATCCCCGCGACGATCGGGTACTTCGGAACGTTCCTGGCCCAGGGCTACTACGAACTCGTGGGATGGCGAATCCTTTCGGGTATCGGCTACGGAATCATCTTCATCGCCGCTCAGGCCTGGGTCGCCGACAACACCGACACCCGCAACCGTGCCCAGGGGATGAGCGTATTCGTCGGCGGGGTCTTCGCCGCCACCATCTGCGGGCCGTCCATCGGCGGTATCTTCGCGGACCGCATCGGCTTCGAGGCGACGTTCCTGATCTCGGCCGGGCTCGCGCTCATTTCCGGGCTGCTCGTCTTCTTCATGCTGGACGCGGCGGCCAGGGGACGCAGGACGCACCGCACGACGTTCGGCGGTCAGGCGTGGCACACCCTGTTTTCCGACACCCGCCTGTTCGCCGTCGCCTTCTTCGCGGCGATTCCCGGCAAGCTGATCCTGGCCGGATTCCTGTTCTATCTGGTGCCGCTGTATCTGAGCGACCTCGGGAACCGGCAGTCCGTCATCGGCTGGATGATCATGCTCTACGGGGTATCGACCCTCGCCCTGATGCCGGTCGCGGCCCGCTTCGCGGACCGCTCGGGGCGTCATGCCGCGGTGGTCGCGGCGGGCGGACTGCTGGCCGGCCTCGGATGTCTCGCGAGCCTGTCCGATGCGACGTTCGGAGGCCCGTTGGGTGCCGTGGTCATCGCCATCGTCGCTCTGGGCGTCGGGCACGCGCTGTCGCTGGCCTCGCAGCTCGCCATCGTTCAGGAGGTCGCCAGCCATCACGGCGGCCTCGGTCAGGCGTCGGCCATCGGCGCCTATCGGCTCGTGGAGCGAGCGGGCATGGTCATCGGTCCGGTGGTTGCCGGCGCCCTTGCCGCCAACTTCGGATATCAGGGCGCCATCGTCGGGATCGGCTGCATCGTGCTCGTCTGCATCGTCATGTACATGCTCTTGATGAAGTTCTCGCGCCGCACGGCCCGAATGCGCAGGAGGTGGTTCGCATGAGTCGTCCGATTCCGCTCGTCGCCCTGATGCTGTGCGTCGTCCTGGGTCTTTCCGCCCTCCACGCCCGGGCGCAGACGGCGAACGATGCGCAAGCAATGACGCCCTTTCGCATCTTCGCCGTGGTGTGGCGCGGCGAGACCGAGGTCGAGCAGGGATTCCGCGACTACCTCACCCAGCGCGGGATCCCCTTCGAGATGACCGTGCGCAACCTGAACCTCGACCGGGGCAATGCGCCGCCGATCGTGGAGGAGATCAAGCAGACCCGTCCGGATCTGGTCTACACGTGGGGAACGGGGACCACCTCGAGCATCGTCGGCAAGGTCGAGACCGCCACGCCGGAGTCGTTCGTGCGGGATATCCCGGCGGTGTTCACGCTAGTGTCCTATCCCCGGGCGGCCAATATCGTGGAGAGCTACGAGAGCACCGGCCGCCCGGTCACCGGCGTCGCCTTCCTGGCGCCGGTCGAAACCCAGCTCAATGCCATCCTGGCCTACCGGCGGTTCACCACCATCGCCGTCATCTACGACGAGACGGCGGGAAATTCGCGCATCAACGTCATGGACCTGCGCGAGGCGGCTCCGGCGATGGACATCCGTCTCATCGAGCTGCCCGTGCCGCTGGGAGAGAACGGGAAGCCGGACCCGGCCACATTGCCGAGCCTGGTACAGAAGGCCAGGGCGTCCGGCGCCGAGCTGCTCTACATGGGTCCGGACTCCTTCCTGACCCGCCACGCGAAGATGTACACGGACGCCGCCATCGCCGCCGGACTGCCCACCTTCGCATCCACCCAGGCGCCGTTGAAGAACTCGCGCGCGATGTTCGGGCTCGTGACCGACTACCACACCCTCGGCAAGCTGACGGCGCTGCAGGCGGAGCGGATCCTGGTCGAGGGACGCCGGCCCGAGGATCTGCCGGTCGCGCGTCTGTCACGCTACAAGCTGTGGATCAATGTGGACGTCATGCGTGAGCTCGGCCTGTACCCACCCATGGACATCATCGCCATCGCCGACTTCAAGACCAGCCCCGGCGGCTAATCCGCGTTTCTCACCAGGTTGCGGAAAATGCGGGCTAGAAGGCGCACGCGAGGATCAGCATGATGTTGCTGCGCACCCGGATCAGTCTGCTCGTCATACTGGCCTTCGGCGTCATCTGCATCGGTTTCGCGCTGGCGTCGATCACGCTCACGGATCTCGTGAAGACGCAGTACTCGGGCGCCACCATCGCCGACCGGTCCACGCTGTGGCGCAAGGTCAACGACAGCCTCGTCCAGCACATGGGCGACAAGGCGTGGATCGCGGCCGAGAACGTCGCGTTGCGTCAAGCCATCCACACCGGAGACCAGGAAGCGGTCCAGCGCCTCGGCGCCACGATCGCAGCGCAGCTTCGCGACCAGGGCATCGCCGACCGCTTCGATGTGCTCTACGCCGATGGTTCGCTTGCCTACTCCTCGCAGTCCGCGCTCTTCCAGAGCCCGATCATCGCCCCGGCCAGCGCCAGGGACGCGATTCAGCGCGGCGGGCGCATCGGCGGCATCGGCAACGACCAGCAACGCAATGTCGCGGTGGTTCTGGGGGTCCCGCTCGATCCGCCTCCGGGCGCGGTGGGGGTTGCCGGCATGGGCGTGTACGCGACCGGCATCGACGAGGCAATACAGGAGATGGAGCAGGCGACGAAGTCCACGGTCCTGATCGTCAACCGCCGGGGCCGGTTGCTCGCGGGTTCCGACGACGGCCTCTGGGAGAGCCTCGGCAAGCTCATCGATCTGACTGCGGTCGACACGTTGCAAACCGTCGAGGCGGACGACCAGGTGTATTCGGCGGTGGTGCTTCCACAAGCGGCCGACCTCGGCTCGCTGGTGGCGCGCATGGTCAGCATCAAGGATGTGACGGAACTGGCCCAGCAGCAGGAACGGGTCAACCGGATCACCATCGCCGCGGCGGTCGGCTTCCTGATACTGATGCTGTTCGGTCTGGGGTACTACATGTCCCGCTCCTTTGCCCCCCTGACCGATGGCGTGGGCGTGCTGAACGCCCTTTCGCGCGGCGATCTCCAGGCCCGGGTGGAGGGCGCCGGCGGCCGCGACGAGGTGGGCAGGATCGCCAGTGCGGTGAACGTGTTTCGTGCCAATCTGGCCGCCTTCGACCGTTTCCGCCGCTCGCGCCAGCGCCAGCGCCAGCGTCAGGAGCGCTTCATCCGGCGGGAGATGACACAGCTCGCCGACACGCTGGACGAAGAGGAGCGCGTGGCGGTGCTGGCCGAGCTGGATCAGCTCGAGCACCTGGTCCGCGGAACGCCGGACCAGGAAGACGAAGTGATATCGATTGCCCGCGCGACCGACAGCGCCAGCACCGCGCTCACGCGCGAGTCCGACAGCCTCGCGATGACCGCGCTCGCGTTTCAGAAGATGTCCGACCGGGTTCAGAGCCAGAACCAGAGCCTGCGCGAGGCACTGGCCGCCAAGAACGCCTTCATCGCGCTCCAGAAGGAGCTTGATATCGCGGCCCGCGTGCAGCTCTCGCTCCTGCCGGACAGCGGTCTGCGGTCGGACTCGGTCGAGATCACAGGCATCATGCGGCCCGCGAAGGAGGTCGGAGGCGACTTCTACGACTTCTTCCGGCTCGACAGCGAACACATCGGCGTTGCGGTCGCGGACGTGTCCGGCAAGGGCGTGCCCGCGGCGCTGTTCATGGTGATGGCCCGGACTCTGATGCGGGCCATGGCGATTCAGAACATCCTGGAGCCGGGCCTGGTACTGGAGAAACTCAACAACTTCCTGGAGAAGAACAACTCCGAGGACTTGTTCGTGACGCTCTTCTACGGAGTTCTGAATGAACGCACCGGCGGTTTCCGCTACGCCAACGGCGGCCACAACCCGCCGATTCTCGTAACCCGCGACGACGCCAGTCCCCTCCAGACGACCGGCGGGGTCGCGCTCGGCATGTTCGACGGACTCGACTACGCCGACGAGCACCTGGTCATGGAGACCGGGGCGCGTCTGGTGCTGTTCTCCGACGGCATCACGGAAGCGTTCAACGATGCCGAGGAGGCGTTCGGCGACGACCGACTGCTGGACGCCACCCGAACCCTTCCCGGGGCACACGGCCCCGAACAGGACGTGGAAACGATCGTCACCGCCGTCGACGACTTCACCGGCGAGGCGCCCCAGTTCGACGACATCACCTGTGTGGTCCTGGTGTACAGGGGCGCTCCCTCCGACGCCCAGGCACAAACGTGAGACACCCCGTCACACCCGGGCAACCGAGCGAGCCATCATGTCTGCACCTGAACTGGAACTGATCCTGAAGAACGACCTTTCGGAGCTTGCCCGCATTGCCGAGGAGATCGAAGCGCACGGGGAGGCACGCGCCTGGCCGACAAAGTGGATCCAGAACATCAATCTCTCACTCGACGAACTCATCACGAACACCGTGAGCTACGGCTACCGGGATTCGGACGCGCACGAAATCCGCATCACGCTCGCGGAACGGGAGGGGTCGCTCGTCGTGGTCATGGAGGACGACGGGATTGCCTACGATCCATTCACCGAGACGCCGCCGCCGGATCTGGAATCCGAGGTGGAGGAGCGCTCCATCGGCGGGCTGGGGGTGTACTTCGTGGAGACGCTCATGGACGAGGCCGCATACGAACGGGTCAATGGCATCAACCGAATCACGCTCGTCCAGAGAGCTCAGGAATGAGAGCACCGCCCGACGGTGCCGATGTTGCGCTGTCCGCGGCGCAGAGGGCCGATTGCGCACTACGCGAAGCGCTCACGGTGCGCGGCTCGCCGCCGCCGAGCGCGCTTGGTTGGGACGACTACGACGCTCTGGTCGGCGCCCTTGCGGCGGGCCTCGGCAATGACCTGGTGATGCGCCGGTTCACGTACGAGCACCCCGTGCGGCTTCAGGACTCCGAGACCGGGGTCGGAAAGCCTTTCCCGGTGCCCCTCGCATTTTCCGATTCGGGGGGCGATGGAGAGCCCGTGATCGCCATCGGCGGGCTGACCAACGTTGCCCAGCGCTTCGACTTCCTCGCTCTGGACGCCGGCCCGGCGCTGAGGGTCATCGGCCTGGACCTCGCGGGCCGCGGGGGCAGCGGCTGGCTCGCGGAGCTGACCGACTACAACCTGGAGACCTATGTCGAGCAGCTCACGCAGCTCATGGACCACCTCCGCCTCGAATCATGCACCCTGCTCGGCTCCTCTCTCGGCGGTTCGACCGCAATCCGGTTTGCGGCCCGGCACCCCGAACGGGTCCGCCGGATCGTGCTCAACGACAGCAGCCCGTACATTCCGGTGCAACGGCGGGCGCGCCGGGCGAGAGCGGTGGCGCGGCATTACGTGTTCCGCAGCCCGGCCGAGCTGTTTCGCCGTACCGGAGCCGCGGAGAAACACTCCGGTCCCACGCTGGACGCGGTCCTGCTCCACAACGCGCATCACCGAACCCGGTGGTCGGACGAGGAGGAGGGGCGGGTCTATCGGCACGACCTGCGAGCGCTGCTTGCCTACCGGGCCGAAGCCCAGTGCAGTCTCGATCTCTGGAGCGAGTGGGCGACAGTGAAGTGCCCGGTTCTGCTGATTCACGGGATGCAAAGCGATGCCACGTCGGACGACACCATCGACAGGATGCGCGGCCCGGATGGATTCTCCGTGATTCATGTCCCCGATACCGGCCATACGCCCACCCTCGCCGACGGCCCGCTGATCGACGAGGTGGTGGGCTGGATTCACGACGATCGGCCCTTCGACGCGGATCGGGTACGGCCGGCCGCCGACTGGCCGCAGCGGGTGCTGTACTGCGATGACTGACGGAGCGGAAGCGGCCGGCTTTTTCTTCATCCGCCACGGCCAGACCACCGCGAACCGTGACGGCGTGCGCTCCGGGGCGGAGTGCGACACCCACATGACGCCGTTCGGCCGCGAACAGATCCGTGCCGCGGCTCGGACCCTGCACGGACTCGATGCGCCTCCGGGCCTGATTCTGTGCTCGCCGTTGTCGCGCACGGTCGAGACCGCCCACCTCATCAACGCCGGCCTGGGCCTTGAGTTCCGCATCGAGCCGGGACTGGTCGAGCGCCGGCTCGGCGACTGGAACGGCCAAAGCGTCGAAGAGACCCAGAAACCGCTGGCCGCCGGCGAGACGCCCCCCGGCGGTGAATCCAACGCCACGTTCAAGGCCCGGGTGCTCGCCACCTTTCGTGATTTTGCGCCGCTCTGGCCGCGATGGCCCCTGATCGTCTCCAGCCGTGGGGTCGCCCGGATCCTGATCGAGCAGGCCGGGCGCGGAGACACCCGAACGTTGGCGAACGGCGCGATCCTGCGCGTCACGCTGGCCGGCACGGACCACGCCGGCGACATCGCGGTGGCCGAAATCACCGAACTCGAGCCGCGGGAAGCCGTGGCCTGATCATCGATCAGCGGCGGGCCCGCACCAGGCACCCCTCCGCGCGGCCCGGTCGGCATCAAGCGGGCCGGACGCCGACGGCGCGTCACCAACATCCCGCGTCACCAACATCCAGGGAGAACGTCATGTCGATCGCAGTCGCGGTACGCAAGGACGCACGGATCGTGCTGGCCACGGACAGCCAGACCAACCTCGGCTCCGAGCGGGTGCCGGCGGAGAATCTGTCGGGACCGAAGTTCATGCAGATCGGAGATGCGTACATGGCAGCCACGGGATGGACGCTGTACTCGAACATCCTCGCGGACGTGCTCGGGCGCCGACGCGCAACGCCGCGGCTCGACGACGAGACGAGCATCTTCAAGTTCTTCATGCGGCTGTGGGGGGAGCTGCACGAGCGCTACAACTTCGTCAAGGACCAGGCCGACGATGCGGACTCGCCATTCGGAAGCCTGGACAGCACGTTTCTGGTGACGTGCGCGAGCGGAATCTTCGGCGTCGCCTCCGACCTCTCCGTGCTGCGCTATGAGCGCTACTTCGCGATTGGCTCCGGGGCGCCGATCGCGATCGGCGCGGTGCATGCGCTGTATGAATCGGAGCACGACGCCGAATCGATCGCGCGCAGCGCCGCCGGCGCCGCCATCGACCACGACGTGTACTGCGGCCATCCGATCCATCTCGCGGCGATACGTGAGAAGGCTGCGCACGTCAGGCGAAAGAGCGGCCGAGCCACCGCTCATATTCGACGGGATTCGCCGGGGGCGAGTCGAGCCCGGTAGCGCAGTGGGGGCCAGGGACAACGACTGGAACCAGCGTTCCCTTCGGCGCGTCTGCCTCTCCGCTCGGGAAGGGAATCGGAGACGACACAGGGGAACGTCATTTTCGGTCGGGGCCCTGAAACGGCTGCGCATCCACCGCGATCGGTACTCCCCGATCCATGGACTCGATGATCGCGAGCGTCGTGGCGAGCGTTCGCAGCCCGTCCTCGCCGGACACCCTCGGCGCGCGCGCTCCGCGCACCACCGCGCAGAAATGCCGAAGCTGATCCTTCAACGCCGCGCGCGCGCCCACTACCGGGGTTCGCGCGCGAATCGTCTCGTGCCAGCTCGCCGGAACCCCGTCGTCGTGCCGCCACAGATCGAGCCGCGGCAGCGCGAGCGCACCCTCGGTGCCCAGGAAGCGGTAGCAGTTGCGCCCGGTGGGCGGAACCAGCGGATTCTCGCCGGTGCCGCACTCCCAGCTCCACGGCGAGGGGGTCGCGTCGGAGGCGACGATGGTGCCGACGGCGCCGCTTGCGAAACGCAGCGTCGCCGCCACCGTATCCTCTACCTCGTAACCGCGCAGCTCCGAGCCGCCCTCGGCGTACACACTGGCAATGTCGCCGCACAGGTAGCGCAGCAGATCGACATCGTGAATCAGGTTGATGAGCGCCGGCCCTCCGCCGGGGCGGAGCCGTCGCCACTCGGCGTCGTAGTACGCATCGTGCTTGCGCAACGCCCACAGGCACTGCACCGCTGCGAGCCGGCCGATGCGCCCGGCCCGGATCGCGTCTCGCGCCACGCCGACGGCCGGGTCGAAACGGCGGTGGTGACCGACCGCGAGCGGCACCCCGTGCTCCGCCGCCGCGGCCAGGAGGGCCCGACCAGCGGCCAGCGTATCGGTGATCGGCTTCTCCACCAGCACCGGCAACCCGCGCTCGGCGCAAGCGATGCCGACCTCGGCGTGACTGTCATTGGGAGTGGCCACGATGGCGCCATCGAGCGATTCCCGGGCCAGCAGCACCCGGTAGTCACGGTAGAAGCACGCCCGGTGGCGCTCCGCCACGCCGGCCGCCGCATCCCGCGGGTCCGCCACCGCCACGACCTCGCACTCGGGCTCCTGCGCCGCAAGCCCGATGTGGCGCCCGCCGATCCCGCCGGCTCCGAATACCGCCAGTCGAACCGGACCGCCCATGACCGTTATCGCATGCTCCCGTGAAGCATCCGCGGGCCAGGCGGCCCGCCGCGCGGACTATTCGATTTCCGCGCGCCGCCTGTCAAACGGGCCGGTGCCCGGCCGGCCGCGCCCGTACAATCAGCCCGGAAATTTCACCGCTTCGCAAGGCGAACGCGAGTCAAGGCGCGCAGGCGTACCTGAAGCACGAAGCAAGCTCGCCAAGCGAGCGGCATCGAGCACCCCAAGCCACACCCAGGCCACCCAGGCCACAACCCAGGCCCCACCTGTGCCGTATTCAACGCAGCGTGGCACCACGTTACGGAGCCCGACTTTCATGACCAGAACCCGGCTCGACTGGCGCGGTGATGCGCCGCTCCCTCCCGCTCTCGCCGCGCTTGCCCAGGAGCGCCTCGCCGCGCTCGCAGCGGGCAAGGCAGGGGCTGGCGCCGATGCGCTCCCCGGCGACGCGGCCCGGGTACTCGCCTGCTCCGACTTCGTCTTCTCGAGCTGCGAGCGGCACCCGGTGATGTTCGCGGATCTCGTCGCGAGCGGGGATCTCGGGGCGTCGTACCCCGCGCCGCTGGCCGCAGACGCCGACCGGCCGTCGTTGCCGGAACGGGCCGAAGCGGCGGCCGGGGCGGCCGAATCCATCGAGACCCTGATGGCCGACCTGCGTCATCTGCGGCGCCGGGAGATGGTGCGGATCGCATGGCGCGACATCGGCGGCCTCGCGGACTTCGAAGAGACCGTCGGCGACACCTCCGACCTCGCCGACGCGATCATCGGCGCGAGCGTCGGCCGGCTCCACGCCTGGCAGTGCGCCGACCTCGGCGCGCCGACAGGAGCCTCCGGCGAGCCCCAGGAACTCATCGTCCTCGCGCTCGGCAAGCTCGGCGCGAGCGAACTGAACTTCTCCTCCGACATCGACCTCATCTTCACCTTCCCCGAAAACGGACAGACCGAAGGGGGAAGGCGCAGCGTCGACAACGACCGCTTCTTCCTCCAGCTTGCGCGCAAGCTGGTGCGGGTGCTCGGCGAGCCGACCGCGGACGGCTTCGTCTACCGCGTCGACATGCGGCTGCGTCCCTTCGGCACCCAGGGGCCGCTGGTGCTGAGCTTCGATGCGCTCGAAGAGTACTACCAGACCCACGGCCGCGACTGGGAGCGCTACGCCCTCATCCGGGCCCGCGCGGTGAGCGGCGACCTGGTGCTGGCGGCGGAGCTACTGGAGCGGCTGCGCCCGTTCGTGTACCGGCGCTACATCGACTTCGGGACCCTTCAGTCGCTGCGCTCGCTCAAGGTGGTGATGGAGCAGGAGGTGGCCCGCAAGGGCATGGAGCACAGCGTGAAGCACGGCCCCGGGGGGATCCGGGAGGTGGAATTCACCGCCCAGGCGTTCCAGATGGTGCGGGGGGGGCGCACGCCGGCGCTGCGCTACCGGCGCCTCCTCACGGTGCTGGAGCGTCTCGGGGAGCTCGGGCTGCTTCCGGCCCACGCGGTGGCGTCGCTCGGCACCGCGTACCGGTTCCTGCGCTCGGCCGAGCATCGGTTGCAGCAGGTCGACGATCGGCAGGAGCACCTGCTGCCGACGGACGAGCCAGGGCGCACGCGCATCGCCGCCGCCATGGGCTACGCGAGCTGGGACGCATTCTCCGAGCGGCTCGATCGGCACCGACGCCACGTGGACGAGCAGTTCGCTCAGGTATTCGGCGAGGAGCGCGGCACCGATGCCGCCGACGGGAACGATCCGCTGGGCACCCTGCTCGCCGACTCCACCGACGAGGCCACCGGCGTGGCCCGGCTGGAAGCGGCGGGGTTTACCGATGCGCGCGCGGCATGGTCCATCCTTGCCCGACACCGCGACGCCCTCGCACTCAGGATGCCGGACGCGCTCGCCCACGAGCGACTGGCCCGCCTCCTGCCGGACCTGATGCGCGCCGCCGCCACGCAGGGCGACGCACCGACGACCCTGGACCGGGTGATGTCGGTGGTGGAATCGGTCGCGAAACGCAGCGTCTATCTCGCGCTGCTCGCGGAGCGGCCGGTGGCGCTCTCGCAGCTCGTGCAGCTTTGCGCCGCCAGCCCCTGGATCGCCCAGCTTCTCGGACGACACCCGGTGCTGTTCGACGAACTGCTCGACCCGCGCACCCTCTACGCCCCGCTCGCACCCGACGAGCTCGGCCAGGACATCACCGCACGCCTCAACGCTCTGGACGACCCGGACCGGGAGCACGAGATGGACTGCCTGCGCCAGTCGAAGCAGGCCAATGTCCTGCGGGTGGCGGCAGCGGACATCTCGCACCGGATCCCGCTGATGGTGGTGAGCGATCATCTCACCTGGATCGCGGAGGCGATCCTGCGCGCAGCGCTCACCATCGCCTGGCGCGACATCACCGCCCGCCACGGACGACCGGAGACGATGCGCGAGGACGCGGCCTTCGCACCCTATGCGGTCATCGCCTACGGCAAGCTCGGCGGTATCGAGCTTGGCTACGGCTCCGACCTCGATCTCGTCTTCGTGCACGACGACGACCCGCACGGGACGACCACCGGATCGAAGCCCATCGATCTGGCCACCTTCTACGCCCGCCTCACCCAGCGCCTCATCCACACCTTGACCGCCCTGACCCCGCAGGGCGCGCTCTACGAGGTGGACCCGCGGCTGCGCCCCGACGGATCGAAGGGGGTGCTCGTCAATACGCTGGAAGGGCTCGGCCAGTACCTGGGGGAGAAGGCGTGGACTTGGGAGCACCAGGCCCTGGTGAGGGCGCGGGCGGTGGCGGGCGACACCGCCCTGGGGCAGCGGTTTGCCCGCCTGCGCCGGGACATCCTGCTGCGCGAGCGAGACGCAGGCACGTTGCGCGACGAGGTGCGGACCATGCGCGAGCGCATGCGCAGCGAGCTCGGCTCACGCCGCGCCGACCGCTTCGATCTCAAGCAGGACCCGGGCGGGATCGCCGACATCGAGTTCATGGTGCAGTACGCGACGCTGCGCTGGGCCCCGAAGCTCGGTGCCGACCTCGACTTCACCGACAACATCCGCCTGCTGGAGGGATTCGGGCGGGCCGGGCTGATGCCGGAGGGGGATGTCGCGCTGCTGTGCGACGCATATCGCGCCTTCCGGGGCCGCATCCACCAGCTCTCGCTGCAGGAGTCGGAGGGAGTGGTCGGCAACGAGGAGTTCGTTCGGTACCGGGAAGCAGTGAGCGAAATCTGGAGCCGGCTGATGATGGGGTAGGACCTTCACCCCGGCGCAATGCGGGCCGCCCTTCCCGCGATGCCTGTCCCGGCGGGGGCAGGGAGCGGAAATTCGGGCATCGACGAGCTTCTTGTCATCGAAATTCTTCGGGGGGGAATTGTCCGCACCCGGTTGCGCATCGCGCGCTCTTCGACCGTCCGGCCACCACCGCCCTATAATCGCCGTCAGGTTCCCGAAAACCGGGTCATGCGGGAGGAATCACCTTGAAGCTGCGCACGGTCGGGGCACGCGGCCTCATCGAGCCCAATGCGGAGAACCGGTACGTGGTCACGCGTGCCGATCTGCCGCTGAGCTGTCCGATGCCGGGCATGTCCCTGTGGAACTCGCACCCGAAGGTCTACCTGCCGATCGAGGATCGGGGCACCGTGAAGTGCCCCTACTGCGGGGCGGTCTACGTGCTTGAGGAAAAATGATTCCGGCCGGAGCTCTCCCCGAGGACGGACACGGCCCGTGACCACCACCTCGGGCGACAGCAGGGCGATCTACCTGCGGCTGCTGCGCCATGTGGCGCCGTACTGGCGGGTGTTCGCGCTGGGGACGGCGATGATGATCGTGCTCGGCCTGACGGAGCCCGCGTTCCCGGCCATCCTCGAAATGGTCGTGAGCAGCTTCGAGGAGCAGACGCTGGGGTCCGTGCCCATGTACGCCGCGCTCTTCCTCGGCGTGTTCCTGGTGCGGGGGATCTCGTCCTTCCTCTCCACGTTCGCGCTGGAATCGGTGGCGGCCCGGCTCGTCCTCGATCTGCGCCGCGACATGTTCGACCGGCTGATGCGTACCCCGGCCCCGGCTTACGACAACGTCGCCTCCGGAACCCTCATCTCCCGGGTCACCTACGACGCGCAGCAGGTCACCGATGCGGCGACGAGCGCGGTAACGGTGCTGGTGCGCGATTCGGTCGCAGTGCTCGGCCTGCTCGGGTGGATGCTGTGGATCGACTGGAAGCTCACCCTCGTGGCCTTGGTCGCCGCCCCCGTGGTGATGGTGATCGTGGTCTACTTCAGCCGTCGGCTGCGCCGCATGGCCCACGGGGTGCAGGAGACGATGGGCGATGTGACCCACGTGCTGCAGGAGAGCATCGAGGGCCACAAGGTGGTCAAGGTCTACTCCGGGCAGGACTACGAGACGCGGAGGTTCACCGATGCCGCGAACCGGGTGCGACGCTTCCAGGTGAAGTTCGCGGCGGCGGCCGCGGCCACAGCGCCGATCGCGCAGATGGTGACCGCCATCGCGCTCGCGATCATCCTGCTCCTGTGCGCCCGGCAGTTCGAGGCCGGTGTGATCGCCATCAGCGATTTCGTGAGCTTCTTCACCGCGATGGCACTGCTGTTCTCCCCCATCAAGCGCCTGACCCGTGTGAACGCCCTGATCCAGAGAGGAATCGCGGCCGCCACCAGCGTCTTCGCGATGATCGACGCGGCGGTGGAGACGGACTCCGGATCGGTCTGGATCCGACGCGCTGAAGGACGGCTCGATCTCGATGCGGTCACGTTCCACTACCACGAAGGCGCGGGCCCGGCGCTCGACGCCGTATCCCTCACCATCGAGCCGGGAGAAACGGTGGCCCTCGTCGGGCCGTCGGGCAGCGGCAAGACCACCATCGCCGGGCTGATCCCGCGGTTCCACGACCCCGATGGCGGCCACGTGCGGCTCGACGGGGTCGATCTCCGGGACATCACGCTCGAGTCGCTGCGCGCCAACGTCGCGCTGGTGAGCCAGGACATCGTGCTGTTCGACGACACGGTGGCGGCGAACATCGCCTACGGCGCCGCCGCCGGCGCCCCGCGCGAGGCGATAGTGGAGGCGGCGCGCACCGCGAACGCGCTTGAATTCATCGGGGCGATGCCGCAGGGGATGGACACCGTCATCGGCGAGCGCGGAGTAAAGCTCTCGGGCGGCCAGCGCCAGCGGCTCGCCATCGCCCGCGCGGTGCTGAAGGACCCGCCGATCCTCATCCTGGACGAGGCGACCTCCTCCCTCGACAGCGAATCGGAGCGGCACATCCAGGAAGCGGTGGAGACGCTGCGCACCGGCCGCACCACACTGGTGATCGCGCATCGGCTGTCGACCATCGTGAGCGCCGACCGCATCGTGGTGATGGAGCGCGGCCGGATCGTGGACACCGGCACCCACGCGGAGCTGATGGCCCGCAACGGCCTCTACGCCGGCCTGTACCGGTTCCAGTTCTCACGGCGCGAGGGGTCGATGCAGGCGGCGAGCAATCAGTGAGCGCGATGTCGGGCAGATGTCGAACCAGGCCAACGGCCATCGCGCCGGCTGCCGGTGCCGCGGCAGCGTCGCGGGAGTCGTAACATGACGATGCGGATCGTCCTCATCAGCCTTGAGCGCGCGACGGAGCGGCGTGTGCGGATGGCCGAGGAGTTCGCCCGGGTCGGTCTCGACTACGAAATCTGGCCCGCGAAAGATGCCAGGACGCTCACCGACGAGGATCGCGCGTTCGTAGACCGCTCCGCGCGGGAAAGGCTCGGTCTTTACCCGATACCGGACGGCTCGCTGGCTTGCACGCTGAGCGAGCGAGCCGCCATGCACGATCTCGTCAGGAACGGTCCCGAGTCGATGGCAATTTTCGAGGACGATGCCCGGTTTGAGACTGGACTCCCCGCGGTCCTGCAGACGCTAGAGCAACAGACGCACGAGTTCGACATCGTGAAGCTTCAGCGACGTAATCTGCGCAGACCTTTCATTCCGACGACCTCCCTGCCTACCGGCCATCGGCTGGGCAGAGTTCGCTTCTCGGACTTCGGCTCGGAGGGCTATGTCATCACCCGGGAGGCAGCGCGGCGACTGCTGGAACGCATTCCCCGCATGGTGCGCGACCTGGATCATGAACTCTCGTACTTCTGGGAAAATGGTCTCAACGTCCTCTACCTCGATCCGCCGGTCGTGCGCGAAGGTTCGGAATACAGTTCCCAGATACACGATACACGAAGCGCGGAGCGTCTAATACATCGGCGCGAACGACTTCGTCGGCCGACCATACTGATGTGGCGTCTCAAGGCTATTGTTTCGAATGACCTACGGCGGCGTATCGCATTCCGGCGCCTTTTGCGATCGGACCGGACTGAAACGCTTGCCCGGCCCGGGTAGTCACTCCTCCGGCACCTCGTATCACGTTTCAGAAAACGGTTGGATAACCTCATTGGGCTATGCCTCTGGACATCGAGTGTAAAGCAGATGAACAAACTCCTGAAATACAAAGTACTACGGCATCTTCCTGGAATGATCGGACATCGCTACGAATGCAAGTATGCGGTCAAGACAAGTGGGTTCGAGCAGGCGGTGCGCCGTTGCCACGGGACGACATGCATAGATCTGGGCGCTAATCTTGGCGTGTACGTCAGAATAATGGCCTCGCACGCCAAACGGGTAATCGCCTTCGAACCCGATCCATGGACTCTCGCGGAACTTCAGAACAACGTCGCCGATCTGGACAACGTCAAAATCGAGAATGCCGCGGCTGGGACGAGTGAAGGGTCCGCCAATCTCTACCGACACCCGAGATTCGAGGAAGATCCCACCTCACGCTCGGAAGCGAGTTCCGTCATTGTCAGTAAGGGAGATGTCGTCAAGGAGGGCGCAATCGTAGTCCGACAAATCGACTTCATCCGATATCTGGAAAATATTGACGACGATATTGGGATACTCAAGATCGATATCGAGGGAGCGGAGGTTCCTCTGCTGGAGATCCTCTTCGACCGATCAGATCTCATGGAGCGCATCAGCCATATTTTTGTGGAAACTCACGAGAGATTGATACCCGATCACAAGCCGCGGGTAAAAGCGCTTCGTGCGAGAGCCCGCAAATTCACACGTCCCAACATCAATCTCTATTGGCATTGAAAAAGCTAGATGGTGAGCAACATTTCGCCACCGTAATCGCCAACGGTTCCCGGATTGCTGAAGATACTCAGAATCCGATCGCGTTACGCGTTTCTGAAAAATCATCGAACGATTCGATCGGTCGTGATTTCTGGTAGAGAAACGATCCATTCTTTTCCATCATAATACGCAGTAGCTCCATCAGGAGGCGATAGTCGCTGGAACCTAGAAAATGTACGTTATCCCGCAACGCCATCCGCACCTTGCGGCCGAGTGAACCGGAAAATCGGTAATGCTGGATAGGTAGAAGATAGCGTGTCGACGCAGGAATATTGGTGTTGTGAGGAGTAATGAAATAGCTATTGTTTCTCCATTTGAGAAGAGCAGGTTTCGATATTACATTATAACGAGATGGGCGACCCCAGAGGCCTAGCTTTCTTGATAACTGCTCCACTATGCTGCGTTTCTTGATTCCCAGAGTTGAATACAATCTGTCTACACCATACTCCCAATAGAGTCGCGCTCTTGCGCCTGGGTAAAATATTTTTGGAGGACGACCTTGGCGCAGGCGGAGGTGCTGCTCTCCGTCAAAATACCAGGATGCGTTAACGTCCAGTCGAGGAGAGCGCTCATTTTCTGTGAAAGTTGCAATATCTCTAGGGTATACATCCAGCATGACTGCCCAGAGTGCGCGCGTACCCTCCTGATCAAGTTGGGCAACCAAATCCGGGAATGTCACACCCTGGGGAAGATGTATGAACTCGTCCAGATCCACTTGGAGCGCCCATCGATCCAGCACGAATGAATCATGCAAAATAGATCGCCAGAGAAATTCTATGCGGGAATCCTTTACGGGGCCTGAAATGGCAGGAGGAAGATCGACCTTGTGACCGAAACCGAAATCGCTATGCAGCACGACCGCATCAGGCTGTTGAAGAAGATATTCGTATGATCCGTCGTCCGAGCGATCATCAAGAAATACGAATCTTTGAACTCCTAATCTACGATAATGTGTCAGAAACGCCGGTAGAAAATACATCTCATTTCTCAGGATTGCCAACAATGTGAAACCTGATGGATCGACATGATCCCCACATACGATGCGTAGGTCGTCATGCTCCTGCCGCAGGGAGACATATGTCTTCGTCATCATCAATCTACCTCGAGCGCGCGGACGTCGGAGAGGGGTCGAACATGAGTTCGGTAAAATAGATCTAGCCTACGAGTTCTGGCCGGCTGTAGATGGAAAGTTCCTTACGAGAGATGATCATGCGCTGATCGACCATGTCGTTCGTGCCCGCACCGGGTTGCACGTGCTGGACAACTCGTCCGTCGGCTGCCTGCTCAGTCACTTGGCGATATTGCGCCACCTCATAGGTAGGATCTTAGTATCTTATTGATTTTATTAGAGACGTTGAGGTCTCACCCGAAATCTCCGATCATGGGATCATCACAACCACCATGACCCCGGAGACTCGAATGGGACGCCGCACTGTTGCGCAATTGGCCAATCGAATCAAGCGCGTACTGTCGCCGACGCGGGTCAACGACCTCGGGCGGCGCATCGGGTTCTGCTACCGAGAGCGCCTGATGACCCCGTATCGGCTGGTGCTGAGCCTGCTGGCCAGCCATGCGATGGGGCCGGTCGAGACGCTGGCCGATATCCATCGCCAATTCAATGCGCTGTTCGCCATGACGGTCGCCTACAAGCCGTTTCACAATCCACTGTCGAAGGACACCTTCAGCGCCCTCATGCGCGAGGTGCTGTGCGAGATTCTTCGGCACTGGACCGTGGAGGTGTTGCGCCCGAAGGCGCACGAGCCACTGAAGGAGTTCGGGTGGATTCTCATCCAGGACGGCAGTTCGTTCGCGCTCAAAGACGCACTGCACGAGCACTATCCGGATCGTGGCTACTTCGACCGCAAGTACCTCAGCGCGGTGAATCGGGCGGGCGGGTACTATGGGGTGCGTGCCAGCGCATCGATCAATCCGATAGTGCGCAATGCGTACGATTCTCGCGGAGAAGAGTTGAGCGAGGCGAGCGGGCGACGGTTGAACGAGTGGGCGCTTCCGAGCGATGGGGTGGTCGATCTGGACGTCGTGTGGGGCACGGGAGCGAAGGCGTTGGAAGGGCGCATCGTGGCGCACTGGAACGCTGAGGAGGGGCGGTATACGTGGTTGGTGACGAACCTTTCCCGCGGAACCCGTCAACGCCGATGAGACACCGGGGCTCACGATTTAGTGAGCATTGTGCGGCGTCGTGGCCGCGGTGGGTGGGTTGATCCAGACCTCCCTGGGGAGCGCCTGGGGTTTCGGAGCTCCACGTACGAAGCGTTCCGGGTGCTGCGACCACGCCGCGCGCTCTTGAGTTCCACCTTCGGCAACAAGCTGGTCAACGTCTCGCGAATGCCAATACACTTGACCCGGGCCATGGCCATCCTCCTGATCGCTTGAAGCGTTGCAACTCCAATCTGATCAGAGGTCGTGGCCCAATTCAAGTCCTTGGTTTCTTGGATATTCAGCCCGCTATCCGAACACCAATGCGGCACGCCGCAGAGCACCTTCTTCAGCGTTACCCGACAACCTACTAGGAGATCGACTTGCTCATTGGGCAGTTCTGGGACAATGGCCTGGAAAACATACTCCATGTCGACCCACCGGTTGTGCTTCATGACGATGAGACCCCGTCCGACATCGAGCCTCAGCGGTGGGAAGCTCGGATGAAGAATCGGCGCATGAGGCGCCGCAACCCCATTGCGGCGGCTCGGCGTCTCTACTTCCGCGCACAACATCGCGGGCGGCAGTGGCTTTACTTTCGCGAGCTTCGACGGCGAGATCGTAGCATCGACTCCTTTAGACTTCTTAATCAGTCTCGACGGACGCCCAATTCACGCCCGGGGAACTGGCGATCTACCGTTGACTTCATGACAGAGATTCTCTGAAGATGCGCCCCTTGACCTCGCGCCCGATCGCCCTTGTCGCCGGCGGAGCCGGATACATCGGCAGCCACGTCTGCAAGGCGTTGGCCGCCGCCGGATTCCTGCCGGTGGTGTATGACAACCTCTCTACCGGCCACCGAGATCTCGTTCGCTGGGGCCCGTGCATCGAAGGCGACCTTCTCGATGCGGACACGCTCGCCGAGGCGTTCGCGGAGCATCGGCCTGCGGTCGTGCTGCACTTCGCCGCGTGCGCATACGTGGGGGAATCATTCGAGGACCCCGCCAAATACTACGCCAACAATGTCATCGGGGCGGTGCACCTGCTCGACGCTGCGCGTTCCGGGGGCAACGTACCGATCGTGTTCTCCTCGTCCTGCGCGGTCTACGGCGAGCCCGAGAGTGTGCCGATCACCGAAGAAGCCGCGCTCGCTCCGGTCAACCCCTATGGGCGCACTAAACTCGCTGTCGAGCACGCATTGGCGGACTACGAGGCGGCCTACGGCCTGCGTTCGGTGCGCTTGCGGTACTTCAATGCCGGCGGTTGCGACCCCGACGGTGAGGTCGGCGAGCGCCACGATCCCGAAACCCACCTCGTCCCGCGGGCAATCCTCGCCGCGATGGGTCGATTGGACGAGATCGCCATCTTCGGCGACGACTACCCGACCCCGGACGGCACCGCCATACGCGACTACATCCATGTCACCGATCTCGCGGATGCGCATGTAGCCGCTGTCCGGCACCTGCTCGGTGGTGGCGACGGCGCCGCAGTCAATCTTGGAACCGGACGCGGATTCTCGGTACGAGAAGTTGTGGATGCGGTGGAACGGGTGACGGGCCTCCACGTACCTCGCCGCATCGCGGCGCGGCGCCAAGGCGACCCCGCGGTGCTGATCGCCGACGGATCGCTCGCGCAACGGCGGCTCGGATTCACGGCCGCGCATTCCGACATCGACACCATCGTGCACACCGCCCATAGGTGGCTCGCGCGTGATGGCAGTGGGCCCCGACTCGGGGAAACCTCCCTTGATGTGAACCGGAACACGTAGGCACTTAGCGCCGCGGTCGGCGGTGCCTCTCCGGCCGCCGATACGACGGCTTCCCGAACCTTGCTCCTGATCTCCGTCGCCGCATGCGGGTCGCCGTCGACGAGGCGCTGCACAGGGGCATTCGTATCGAATCATACGTATACTTCTTCACAGGTGCCGTATACGCACACTGAGAGTCCGGAGTCTCCGATGAAGAAGAAGCTCACGATCACGATCGACGCAGAACTTCTCCCGAAAGCCAAGCGATACGCTCGCTCGCACGGTGTCTCGCTCTCGTCGTTCATCGAGCAGTCCCTGAAAGAAGTGGCAGGGGAAGACTCGCCCTCCTTCGCCACCCGTTGGCGCGGCCGGTTCAAACCGGC
Source organism: Gammaproteobacteria bacterium (assembly GCA_965221725.1). Classification (GTDB taxonomy): domain Bacteria; phylum Pseudomonadota; class Gammaproteobacteria; order HK1; family HK1; genus HK1. The sequence continues at coordinate 2,541,333 of OZ244909.1, read as the reverse complement.
CAGCCGTCGCGAACCGCGTTACGACGCGCTGGCCCGGAAGTATCTTTGATGCTTCTCGACACCGACGTTCTCATCGATCTGGCCCTCGACCGGCATCCCCATGCGGAAGCGACCGCTGAGCTTCTCGACCGCATCGAGCACGGCACGCTGACCGCTTTCATCGCCTGGCATACCGTGTCGAACTTCTACTATCTGGTCTCGCCATCGCGAGGAAGAACGGATACCCGGGATTTCATCGTCGAACTGACCCGATTTGTGTCGGTGGTTTCCACCGGTACGGAGGCGCTTCACTACGCCGCCGCACTGCCGATGGGGGACCTCGAAGATGCGATGCAGGTCGCGGCGGCGCGAGCTTGCGGCGCTCGACATATCGTCACGAGAAACGTCAAGGACTACCACCGCTCCCCGATCCCCGCAGTCCGGCCGCAGCACGTACTCAAAGAGCTTTCGTAGGGGCGGCAAGGCTTACTGCACACCCCCGGTGAATTCGCTTGTCCGGGGAGGATTTTGCGCTCAGATATACACGCCGTCATTCTTGACTTCCGCTGGCGCTGGTCCATGCCGTGGAGTGATGAACGGACGGCAGTTCATCGTAAAGCACCACATCGGCGGCATCCTCGCCGCTTCAGTTCCTGCGTCCCCCTTCCCCAGCGGCTCGCACCAGCTCCGCCCGTGCGAGAAACGCCTCGGCCGTCTCGCTGCGCACCAACCACTCGCCCACCTCAGCCAGTCGTTCCGGGTTCGTGATCTCTCCCAGCACCGCCGAGAGACGCTGCGCAGTATCCCTCCCGAACCGGAACGCCGCCATGCGCTCCAGCAGCGCCCGCTCCTCGGCCCGGCCCTGCTCAATGCCCTGCTCGAGACCCTGCTCAATGCCCTCCCTCAACCCCTGCTCACGACCCTCCCGAACCCACTGTTTCGGCCATTCGCTCACCCGCTCGACTACCGTCATTCTCATGTCCTCCAGCGTCATCTCCGCCGCCAGCCTCTCCCCACCCGGCACAAGCCGCTCCGCAATCCACCGCACCCAGTCGGCAAACGCCCGGCGCAGACCGTGGTCCTCCGTATCGTGCAGCCACTCGCGCAGCAGGTCCACCGCCCGCACAAGGTCTGAAGGCGACTCGATCCTCTCCAGCCGGATCACCGCCGTCACCAGGTTCGCTCCCGGCAAATCCTCTTCCGCGACGTGATGCTCGTCAAGCACCTGGTAACGTTGCGCCGGCCGAGATGATTCGAGCGCCGGCTCCACCGGCTGCACCAGCTCCGCGAATTCCTGTGCCGCTCTCCATGGCGTCGTGCCGTTGTACAAAGGGAGCATGCCTGATACCTACAACTATCCCGCCGAGATCGAACGTGACGAAGACGGACGGCACGTCGTCATGTTCCCGGATTTCGGGTGGGGTGCGACCGACGGCGCGACTTACGCTGAGGCGCTGGCCGAAGCCAAGGACCTGCTGCGCGAGCTCATCGCATCCACGATCCGCGCGGGCGAAGAGCTCCCCGAACCATCGTGCGCGGGCAGAGGGCAGACCCTGGTCGTGCCGCCAGTGCAGATCGCACTGAAGGCGGCGCTTTACAAGGCGTGGCGTCAGGCCGGAATTTCGCAGCGCCAGCTCGCTCGTGATCTCGACGTCGCCGAAAGCGAAGTGCGACGCATGTTGAACCCGGAGCACGGCACCAAGGCCGCAACGATCGACCGCGCCCTGCACCGACTGGGGAAGCGGGTGACCGTGACGGTTGGCGAGGCGACGGGAGAAAGTGCGCCCTCCTTCGCCACTCGATGGCGCGGCCGATCCAAGCCAGCCGACCGTAGCGGCCCACGCTCCGGCGCGCTGGCCCGGAAGTATCTCTGATGCTCGTTCAGCACCCGGATAGCACGCAGTGATGCTCTGTACGCAATTATTATTCTTCTCAGAATAATTCCGTGTGGCAGAATCGACGCGGGAACGGTGATGGCGGTGCTGCGCTGATCCGGTGCGTCAAGCGCCGGTGGATACAGACTCTGCGGCACACGGGGTCGACGGCTTCACCCTTCGTCGCCTTGCTCCTCCAGCAACTCGCGATAGAGGCCATTGAGCGCTCCCGCTTCGTCTTCGATCCTGAAGCCTGCCTCGGTGCGACGGCGCGCCGCCCGGGACCACCGCTGGAGCGTCTCGGGCGATGCGAGGGCCTCGTCCACTGCCGTGCGCATTCGATCCACGTCCCCGGGAGGAACCAGTCGACCCGTTTCGCCATCCACCACCAGCTCGTCGAATGCGCCGACTGTCGTTGCGATGACCGGGACACCGCAGGCCATGGCCTCAAGGGGAGTGACGCCGAATCCCTCCCAGCGCTGTGGCGCGACGAAAAGATCGAGCGCCTGGTACCAGCGCGACATGGCGTCCACCGGCGCTTCCGGCGGGAAATGGATGCGGTTTTCCAGGTTCGCCCTGGCCACGCGGTCGCGCAGCGATTGCAGAAACGGCTGGTGCGCAGCCGTCGCCCGGCCCATGACCAGGGCCTGAACCTCGGGGTGATGCGGCAGCACCTCCAGCATCGCGTCCACGAAGACATCCGTACCCTTCTGGCGGCGGATGCGCCCGAAACATCCGATGGTGAAGCCCTCGGGCAGCCCGAGCGCGTGCCGGAGTGTGCGTCGGTCATCTGCCGGGCGAAATACCGTCGCGTCGATGCCGTGCAGGATCACCCGGGAGGGGCAGTGCAGGTAGGACGCGGTGCGCTTCGAGGTGGAGACCACGGCGTCCATGCGCGCGATCAGCCACTGCGAGTAGCGGGTGTGGTGGCGCTGCGACGCAGACGTGAACAGGAGCTTCAGGCGCTTGCGCAGCCCGTGGCGCAGGATGAGGCCGAGCAGCATCTCGGTGTTGCGACGCGCATGCCACACGCGGCGCTTTCGGCCGGACATCAGGAACACCGACCCGAGCGTCACCCGGGGGAGATGCGCGGGCAACCCCGGCCCGGTCGCCGCGATTCCGATGGTCCGGGCCTGCACCGGCAGCACGCGCGCCACGGTCGCGGTGACACCCGACAGACGCCGCTTCAGGTTCGGCACGATCACCTCGACCCGGTCGAGCGTCAATGGGGGTTTCTGCGGGGGTTCCTGCACCATCGGGAGTCAGGGCCTGCTCACGCCGGTGTAGCGGCAGGGGCGGTCGGCCGGCCCGGCTGGTCATCCACCAGATAGACCACGGACTCGCCGAGGTTGATCGGCGCTCCCTCCGCCCTCGCCATCGGTTGACCGAGGATGTCGATGACCTGCTTGCCCGGGGGCATCGCGAGCGTCGCCTCGCGACCGTGGCACCACAGGGCCTGTATCTCCACGCCGTCCTTGCGCGCGGTGAGCCGGAAGTGGCCGAGTTCCTCCTGCCGGTCGAACTGCTCGATGCGCGCGCGGTTGAACAGCCGGCACAGCGTCGCGAAGCCGTGGAAGGCGGGACGCTTTCGCACCGCACCGCACCGATTGTCGATCAACCCGTAGCCGGGCGCGACCAGTTGATGCCAGTAGCAAGCACTCACCGACCCGGTCGCGAGCGCCAGCAGGTAGTACCGCACGAGGTAGTGGAGCTGCGCGCGCTCGCCGACCTGGCAGTGGTCCATGGCCGGGGCGTAGCGCCCGGTGTTCTCAAGCGGCCAGTTGACCTCCGTAATCCACAGCCGCGCATCGGCCCCGCCCACCTTGTTGCCGCTCTGCACGAGCCGGTGCAGCACGTCGATCTTGCCCTGGAGATCGAACCCCATCTGCCGGTTCTCGGGGGCACCGCGCCGGTCGACATAGAGGAGAGAGGCGTAGCCGTCGTAGGTGAAGGGGCCGCCGTTGCGCAGCGAACGACTGTGATCGAGCAGGTCGAAATCGATGATCGCGCCGCCGAGCAGGCGGAGGTGCGGAAACTTCCGGTTGCGAAGATCCCAGGCCACCTTGAAGAATCCGAGCCACTCGTCGACGGACACGAACCCCCACTTGAGCCGGTTGACGGCATTGCCGATCTGGTAGCAGTCCACGAGGCCGGAAAGGGCGGCAAAAATCCTCTCCAGCGACGACTCGAGCTTTGCCGGGTCTTCGATGGTGCTGCGATCCTGGAGAATGACCCCCAGCACTCGGTACCCCGGAAACTGCCGGATGAAGTCCACGTAGTCCGGCAGGTGGTCGATGTCGGACAACGGAATCCGCACCGCGAGGCGGCGCAAGTCGAGCGTCGCGACAATCTCGGCGAGCTCTGCGCCGGAGAGGATCTTCTTGTCCTCGAACGGACGTTCCAGATTGACGCAGAGCCCGATGGAGTCGTCGTTCGCATGGGCGCGAGGCGTTCCGCGCCGAATCATGGCGCCGAGAGCCGGCCGGAGAAGAAAGAGTACGGACGAAAGGCCCCTGATTACGCTGCCGAGATCACGCCAGCGCAGCCGCCGTTTGGCCCGACGATCGAGCGTGGCCGGTTGGTCGGAGTAGCCGTCCCACCTGAAGATCGACTTGTCGATGATCATCGTGCCAGGGGCGATCGGGCGTATCGATGCGGGCGGAAGGCTGCCGCCTCATGTTCCTTGCGCGACAGCGCGGGCAGATCCACTGACCGACGGCCTCTCACATCTCCGACAGACGGCCGGTCATGGCGTAATGGCGCAGCATCCGGCGATACGAACGCCGCCGGACGATCTTCTTGTGTATCTGATGCCGCTTGCGTCTGAGCCACTGCACGGGACGAAGCCTCGGGGTGGGGGGGGCGAGCAGAGGCCGCGCTCCGATCGAGGAGCGGCCTTCGTCGTCGTGGAGGACCACGGGAGGATCGATGGAGCACACGACCAGCCCATGGGTCCAGTGCTCGTAGAGCGCATGGTCCGCAAGCTGGACCATCCGGGGGATGGTAGTGACGAGGCGGCGCGCGGCCTCCCGGTTGATGACGTAGGCTTGCGTCCCGGAGTCGGCCGGACGCACGAACCCGAGCGAATGGTCACCGATGCGATGCACCGGGACGAACTTCCGGCGCATCTTGTAGCGATGCAGGCGAATGACGTCGAACCGACCCGCCTCACCACGCTCGATCCGCTTCAGCACATCCGGCAGATGGTCGGCGATGGCGATGTCGTCCTCCAGGATCAGGGCCATCGGCTCGCTGCCTTCCGCCACCATGCGGTAGGCCTCGTGGTGGCTGAGCCAGCAACCGATGGCACCGGGGGAAAATTCGAGGCCCCGGGCCACGTGGGCGGGGCGGTCGATCAGGGGTTCGTGGCGGGGCTCGAGGTGGCGACCATCGACGGCGGGAAGCCGTTCCCAGGGCAGACCCAGCTCCGCCAGCCGCTTCTCGATCCGCGCGCGGCGGCCGGTGTCCTGGTCAAGATTGATGACGATGATGCGCACGTCGTTCTCTGCTCAGTCGCCGCGAACCGGGCTCCGGACGGCGGGCATCGGGCCGATCGACGCGGATCGATGCGGCGCCATCACCAGCGCAACCAGCCGAGCGCTTTCTTCACCCGGCGTCTTCTCGTCGCGAATCGGCGCTGCGCCGCCTCGAGGCGTGCGCAGAAGCTCTCCGGTTCGGCTCCGCAGAGCCCTGCGTATCGTCGGCCGATGATTCCGAGGCAGTCTTTCTGCGTGGTCAGGGGCGCAAGGCCACGCGCGCGGTCACCGATGTGAAGAGGCCGAAAGCGCAGGCGATTGAGGTCGACGAGTGCGAACTCGAAGCCGTCACCCTCCGATCGGACGAGAATGTTCCCGGGATTGTAGTCGAGGTGCAGCACCCCGCAGTCATGCTGCGCCACCGTGAACTGCGCCAGCGCCTCCAGCAGCGCCCGGGCATCGGCGGCGGGGGGAACACCGCCATACAGCAGTGAGGTCAGGTCGCGGTCTTTCGGCCAGTGGCGGCAGACGTAGTAGCTTTCGCGCAGGCACCGGTAGCTCTGGTGCTCGATGCAGGCCACCGGCTCCGGGGTGACGATACCCAGCTCCGCCAGCCTGCGGGCGTTGATCATGCATCGCCGGGCCTTCGAGTGCCGCAGGTTGGCGTAGACGAAACCTCGCGCCCGCGCAGGAACGGCGAACGCCTTGACGGCGACCTCGATCGAGGCGCCGTCAGGGCCGGCGAGTTCGAGCCGCTTGATGAGGTTGCGTCCCGAATGCAGGCTGACGCCTTCGCGGTCGAGGCGCCCGGGGAGCGCCTCGATCTGTGCGCGCCAGTCCCGGTACGGCTCGGCGATGCACACCCGAACCGACGTCACGGGCTCGGGGGGTCGGGGGGGCGGTTGATGGCCGCCGTCTCGGCGGCGCGACTCCAAGTGCAATCGAGCGCACCACTCCGCTCCCGGATGCCCGCGGCCGTTCCTGTCCACGCGCCGCCTCCCGGGTTCTCCGGAATCACGGACGCCACGCGATCAACCCCATGTGATCAGCCTCGCGTGGTGCGGCGCCGCAGCAGCTCCGCGTCATACGCCGGCGGTGCATCCGGGGGTCGCGTCTTGAACCGCCGGTGCACCCACAGGTACTGCTCGGGACTGCGCTCGATCTGCCTCTCCAGCACCGCGTTCAGCCGGGCGGCGTCCGCCACGTCATCGCCGCTCGGGAAGTCTTCGAGCGCCGGGCCGATCACCACTTCCCAGCCCGAATCGTCCGCCCGCCGATACGACGCGAACGGCACCACCCCGGCCCCGCTCGTGCGGACGAGCCACGCGGTGGCGGTGGTGGCCGCGGAACGCTCGGCGAAGAACGGCACGAACACGTTGCGGCGCCCGCGCCGGCTCGAGAAGTCCTGATCCGGCGCGTACCACAGGATACGGTTTCCGGCCAGGTGCCGGACCATGGCCCGCGCGTCCTTGTGTGGAACCAGCGCCGCGAGATGGCGGCCGCGGCAGGCGCGCTGGAGCGCGTCCCACCACGGGTCGTTGTGTGGCCGGTACGTGGCGCCGCACTCGAATCGCAAAGTGAGAACCCGCCCGCTCAGCTCGAAGGTCGTGAAATGGCCGGCGAGAAGAATGACGCCCCGTCCGCAGGCCAGCGCCGCCTCCAGATGCTCGGCCCCCACGAGGTGCGATCGCGCCCTGATCGCCGATTCGGTGCCCCACCACGCCAGTGCCGTCTCGACGACCCCGAGGCCCAGGGAGCGGAAGTGACGGCGCACGAGCCGCGCGCGGGCCGCATCGTCGAGGCGGGGAAAGCAGAGCGCAAGGTTCGTCTCGGCGATGCGGCGCCGGCGCCCCATCAGGCGGTACATCAGCCAGCCGGCGGCCACGCCGAAGGCGCGCTGGATGCTCCACGGCATCCGCGCCACGCATCGCATCGTGCACACGAAACACATCGAGAGGATGCGTCCCACGGCGGAGCCTGACGAGCGCGACATGCGCAACCTCCCCTCACTTGCCGATGCAGAAGCTCGAGAAGATCTGTGCAAGGAGATCTTCGGTCGCGAACTCGCCGGTGATCGCGCCGAGCGCGACCTGCGCGTCGCGCAGCTCCTCCGCGACCAGCTCGCCGGCATTGTCCACGCGCAGTCGGCTCCGTGCCCGGTCGAGTGCGGCCAGTGCGCGCTCCAGCCCGTCGAGGTGACGCCGACGCGCCATGAACGCGTCTTCGCCGGTCGCGGCGCCCCGCAGCACACGGGCGACGATCGCTTCTTCGAGCGCGGTCATTCCACTCCCGTGAAGTGCGGACACGCGCACCGTCGGTATCCCCTGCGCGTCGGTGCCGACACCGGGGGCGGCACCGCTCAGGTCGATCTTGTTGCGCACCAGGATACGCCCGTGGGCGAGGGCGGTCGGGGCCGGCAGCGGATCCCACCCCGCGTCGCGGTCGTCGACGACCACGAGCACCAGGTCCGCGTCGTCGATGGCGCCGGCCGCCCGTTCCACGCCGATGCGTTCCACCGGGTCCGATGTCTCGCGAAGCCCCGCGGTGTCATGCACGTCGAACGGGACCCCCGCGATGACCACCCGCTCGCGGACCACGTCACGAGTGGTGCCGGGAACGTCGGTGACGATGGCCGAGTCGGTGCGGGCCAGGCGATTGAGCAGGCTCGACTTGCCGACGTTGGGGGCGCCCGCGATCACCAGCTTCACCCCGCTGCGCAGAACCGCACCGCGATGCGACTCCGCGAGCGTCCCCGCGACGGCGGTGCGCAGTGCCTCCAGCCGGGCCGCGGTCTCCGGGGTGGCCAGAAGATCAAGCTCCTCGTCCGGAAAATCGATGGCGGCCTCGATGAATGCCCGCAGCTCGACGAGCGCGTCGCGATGGCGCTCGACGGTCTTCGAGAACTCGCCTGACAGTGACCGCCGGGCGCACCGCACCGCCGCTGTGGACGCACCGTCGATGAGATCGGCGATCGCCTCGGCCTGGGCGAGGTCGATGCGATCATTGAGGAATGCGCGCAGCGTGAACTCGCCGGGTCCGGCCGGACGCGCCCCGAGTTCGCACACCCGCTCCAGTACCATGCGGGCGACGACGACCCCCCCATGACCCTGGATCTCCAGAACATCTTCCCCGGTGAACGAGCGCGGGGCCTCGAAACGCAGCGCGAGACCATCGTCGATCCCGACCCCAGCTCGGTCGGTGAACCGGGCGCGGATCGCCATGCGGGGGGATGGGAGACGACCGAGCAACCGGTGCGCGATATCGGGCGTCGCCGGTCCGGAGATGCGCACCACCGCGATGCCGCCCCGACCGGGCGGAGTGGCGATCGCCGCAATGGTGTCGCCAGGGGCGGGGAGATTCATGGGGAACTTGATGGGCCGGCCGGCGGGGCCCGGCGGGCTTGGCGGACGGTTCAGGTCTCGCCCACGATCTTCTTCGTGATCACCCATTGCTGCAGGATCGACAGCACGTTGTTGACGAACCAGTAGAGCACGAGCCCCGACGGGAAGAACAGGAAGAAGAACGTGAACACGAAGGGCAGGGCCATCATGATCCGGGCCTGCATCGGGTCGGGTGGGGTCGGGTTCAGCTTCTGCTGAATCAGCATGGTGACGCCCATGGCGACGGGCAGCACGAAGTACGGATCGTGGACGCTCAAGTCGTCGAGCCAACCGATGAACGCAGCCTGGCGCAGCTCCACGCTCTCCAGCAGCACCCAGTACAGGGCGATGAATACCGGTATCTGGACCAGGATCGGCAGGCATCCGCCGAGAGGGTTGATCTTCTCCTGCCGGTAGAGATCCATCATCGCCTGATTCATGCGCTGCTTGTCGGCGGCGTAGCGCTCGCGCAACGTGGTGATGCGCGGCTGAAGCTTGCGCATCCGCGCCATGGACTTGTAGCTCGCGGCCGAGAGCTGGAAGAACGCCAGCTTGATCAGCATCGTCAGGATGATGATCGCCCACCCCCAGTTGCCGACGAATCCGTGGATCCAGCTCAGCAGCCAGAACAGGGGCTCCGCGATCAGCCACAGCCAGCCGTAGTCGACAGTGCGCTCCAGGTGCGGAGCAACAGCTTCCATGCGCTCCTGAATCTTCGGACCGACATACAGGGAGATGTCGAATGCCTCGGTACTTCCGGGCGAGACGGTGGCGACCGGGCCCACGACTCCGATGGCGAATCGCTCGTAGGGCAGGCTCTTCGAGTAGTAGTGGTTGGTGTCTTCCGCCCCGGGGATCCAGGCCGCCGCGAAGTAGTGCTGGATCATCGCCACCCAGCCGCCGACGACGTCGCGGTCGATGTCCTGGCTCGCCATGTCGGAGAAATCGACCTTCTCGTAGGGTTTCTCGGGCCCCGACAGGATGCCGCCGGTGTAGGTGTAGGTGCGGAAGATTCCGCCTTCGCTCTCCGGCTCGCCGCGCTGGAGCTGCGCGTACTGGGCGACGCGCCAGGCCTCCTCGCTCCCGTTCGCGACTTCGGTGCTTACATCGATGAGATAGTCGTCGCGCTTGAAGCGGTACGTGCGCACGACCTCGACACCGTCATCGGAGCGCCACCGCAGGGGGATATCGACGAATTCGGTCCCGTCGGCGAGTTCGTAAGTGTCCGCGGCGGACTCGAAGCGGGTGTGATGGTTCGGCGCGGCGGGAGTCCCGGTGAGTCCGGACTGGGCGATGAAGTAGCCTTGCGGGTCGGTATCGTCTAGCAGGCGGAAGGGCTCCTCGGGCCGGTCGTTGGATACCGGGTAGGACCGAAGATCGACGCTGGCGATCGTTCCGCCTACGGTATCGATGTCCACGACCAGCACATCCGTGACGACCCGCACCTTCCGGTCGGGAGCGGCGGCCGCGCCGGCTTCCGCGCCCGAAGACGGGGCAGCATTCCTTTCGGGGGCGAGCGTCTCGGGAGCCCGGGGCACATCGACGCCGGGCGATGGGGAGCTGCCCGATGCGGCGTCGGGAACTGTCTGCCCGGCGCCAGCCGGTGGGGAGGGAGGCTTGGGTCCGTAGTCGCGCTGCCACGCGTCCCACAGAAGAAACGACACCACGCACAGCGCAACGATCAGGATCAGGCGAATCTGCTCGGTGGCTATCATGCGCCGGCGTCCACCCTCTTGCCCGAGCGGCGCGCCTTGACGCTCGCCCGTACCCACGCGCTCGCCAGCAGGTTTCGGAAGCGTTTCGAGTCCACCCTCTCCGCCCCCGCTCTGGCGATTACCACGATGTCGAGCCCAGTCAGGTATTCGGTGTGGTGACGGAAGCTTTCGCGTATCCAGCGCTTCAGCCGATGGCGCGCAACCGCCCGGCGCACCGCCCGACGGGGCACCGCCAACCCGAGCCTTGGATGATGTGCCCCATTCGAACGCAAAACCAGGGTCATGACCTGCGCGTTCAAGCGGGTGCCACCGGACAGGATCCTTTTGAATTCCTTCTGCTGCCGCAACCGGAATTCAGGCTTGAACCGCCGATCGGGGAACTCGTGCTCAGGCGGAGAGTCTTTGTCGTCCCTTCGCACGCCGCGCGCTGAGAACCCGCCGACCCGCCTTGGTCGCCATGCGGGCCCGGAAACCGTGACGTCGCTTGCGCTTCAGATTGCTCGGCTGAAATGTGCGTTTCATCGTACCGCTCCCAACCCGGGTGAGGCTCCGCCAGAGATGGCAGACCGCGCTCAGCGCGAGGGGGTGGAATCTACAGGCGCGCGCGGGCGAGTGTCAATTTCCGCTTCGTTTGGCCGTCTCGATCAACCGGGTTACACTCCCGGGCCTTCCGCTTCCGGATCGTCGCCGGCATCATCACCGAAGGTCGGAGCCGTGTCAGCTACCTGGGATCGCTGTCTCGATCATCTGGAAGTCAATCTGACGCCGGAACAGTTCAACACCTGGATACGCCCCCTTCACGCGGTCGAAGACGGGTCCGTCCTGCGGCTGCTCGCACCCAACCACTTCGTCAGCGACTCGGTCAACCGACACTTTCTTGATCTCATCAAGAAGGTCGTTGGCCGATGCGAATCCGACGCCACAAATGTCACCGTGCAGGTCGGGAGTCGGGAACCACCGCCCCCCGGCGACGGCGCAATGGACCTGACGACGGGAACTGCCGCGGCCCGCACCTGGCAACGAGAGCGATCGGCCACCGGATTGCGAGCGGAGTTCCGGTTCGAGAACTTCGTGGAGGGGAAGTCGAACCAGATGGCCCGCGCCGCCTCGATGCAAGTGGCGACAAACCCGCGCGACACCGACAACAATCCCCTGTTCATCTACGGTGGCGTGGGACTCGGCAAGACCCACCTGATGCACGCGATCGGCAACCGGATGCTCGAGGACAACCCGCGCGCCATCGTCATCTACCTGCACTCGGAGCAGTTCGTGGCAGAGATGGTGACTTCGCTGCAGCACAACAGAATCAACGAGTTCAAACGCCTGTACCGTTCGGTGGATGCACTCCTCATCGACGATATCCAGTTCTTTGCCGGGAAGGAGCGCTCTCAGGAAGAATTTTTCCATACATTCAACAGGTTGCTGGAGAGAGAGCGGCTCGTCGTACTGACCAGCGACCGGTACCCGAAGGAAATCCGCGGGCTCGAAAGTCGGCTCAAGACGCGGTTTGGCGGTGGGCTGCCGATCGCGATCGAACCCCCGGAACTGGAGACCCGAGCAGCCATCCTGATGAACAAGGCGACGGCGACCGACATCGAATTCCCCGACGATGTGGCGTACTTCATTGCGCGGCGGATGCAGTCGAACGTACGCGAACTCGAAGGGGCGCTGCGACGGGTGATTGCGAACGCGAAGTTCACCGGTCGCGCCGTGACGGTCGATCTCGCGCGGGAGGCACTGCGCGACCTCCTGGCCTTGCAGGAAAGGCTTGTCACAATCGAGAACATCCAACGCACCGTTGCCCAGTACTTCAAGATCCGCGTCAACGATCTCACCTCCAAGAAACGCAGCCGATCCATTGCGCGGCCGCGACATATCGCGATGGCGCTGTCCAAGGATCTGACGAACCACAGCCTGCCGGAGATCGGGGACGCTTTCGGCGGACGGGACCACACCACCGTGCTGTACGCGTGCCGGAAAATCACCAAGTTGCGCAACCACGACGTGACCACCCACGACGACTACACCACCCTGGTCCGATTCCTGACCGCATAGTGAGAAAGATCTGTACAACTCTGGGGAGAAATGTGAATGGATGCGAATGCGCGGACGAAGTCACAGATAATCCACAGCCGATCCACCGTGAGAGCCGATGCTTTACATATGGTTTTTATCTCAATCAACGCACTGAAAAAAATGAATAAAAGGGAAAAATCCACACCCAGCCCGCGGACTAGATACTATAGATCTAAAAGGTTTGATCCATGAAATTCACTACTGACAGAGAGACGTTGCTCACGCCGCTGCTCACGGTGCGCGGGGTCATCGAGCAACGGCACACGCTTCCGATCCTCTCGAACATACTCGTCTCCGCGCGCGGCGGGATGCTGGCGTTCACCGCGACGGATTCGGAGGTGGAGCTGCAAGCGCGGGTGTCGGTCAATGATGCGGTCGATGGCGAAATTACCGTACCGGCCCGCAAGATCATCGATATCTGTCAGGCGCTCCCGGCCCAGGCCAAGGTCGACTTCGAGGTCGATGACGCCAACAGAGCCCATATCCGCTCGGGGCGAAGCCGGTTCGCCCTGACCACCCTGCCGGCGAGCGATTATCCGAGCACGGAGGAGATTGCGGACGAATCGGTGTTCGCCATAGCGCAGAGCGAGTTGAAGCGCCTGATCGATCTCACCCAGTTCGCGATGGCGCGTCAGGATGTTCGCTACTACCTCAACGGCTTGCTGCTGGAAATCGCCCCCCGGGGTCTGAAAGCGGTGGCTACGGATGGTCACCGGCTTGCAGTGGCCCATTTCGAGTCCGATACGGAGCTGGAGGAAGAAGCGTCGAAAGCGATCATCGTTCCTCGCAAGGGGGTGCTGGAGCTCGCGCGCCTGCTGACATGGGAAGACGCCGAGCTGAGTGTCCGCGCCGGAAGCAATGCGTTACAACTGACTGTGGGCAACGTCCGGCTCACCAGCAAGCTGATTGACGGCAAGTTTCCGGACTACGCACGCGTGATTCCAGATGAAGAGGCATGCGACAAGCGGCTGGCCATCGAACGGGAATCGCTTCGTCAGTGCTTGATTCGTGCCTCCGTGTTGTCGAGCGACAAGCATCGTACGGTTCGGTTGATGCTGGATACCGGTACGTTGACTGTCGCTGCAAACAACCCCGAGCAGGAGACCGCGGTGGACGAGATCGAGATCGAGTATGGAGGGGGTAACCTCGAGATCGGTTTCAACGTGTCATATCTGATCGAGGCTCTGGGGACACTGCCGTCGGAGACTGCCGACATCTTTCTCACCGACTCGTCCAGCAGTTGCCTGATCCAGCCTCACGACCAATCGACCTGCCAGTTCGTGGTGATGCCCATGCGGCTTTAGCCGCGATCCCGCAGCGATTCGTGGCGCGACGATACGGGTCGGGTATCGGCCGACGGGATGCTCGGTCATGCGGGTCGCATCCATCAAGGTCCGGCATCTGCGAATCATCGACAGCATTCGTCTGGAGTTCTCTCCGGGCGTCAATCTGATCGTCGGACCCAACGGCAGCGGGAAGTCGAGCCTGCTGGAAGCGGTGCATATCCTCGGATCAGGCCGATCCTTCAGGTCGCATCGCCTGCGCGACGTCATCACCCACGGAGAGTCCGGCCTGCGTATCGTCGGGCGCACGATCGGCTCGGACGGTGTTTCCGAAACCACCGGAATCGAGCACATCTCCGAGGGACTGCGGATTCGCCGCGGTGGCGCCGATATCAGGGCGGCATCCGAGTTGGCGGCGCTTCTGCCGATGGTTACGGTGACCCCCGACTCGCATCGGTTGATTACCGACGGTGCGGATCTCCGGCGCCGGATCGTCGACCGGTTGCTGTTTCACGTGGAACCCACCTATCTAAAGTGCCATCGGCGGTATCGGCGTGCGCTACGTCAGCGCAACGCCGCGATTCGCGGTGGTGCCGGGGTCAGCGATCTCGGCGCTTGGGACGCGGAGCTGGCGGAAGCGGGGGAACTGCTGTCGGAGCAGCGCGTGCGATACCTGGGTCGGGCATTGCGGACGATGAATGAGGTGGTAGGAGAGTTGCTTGGAAGACCTGCCGACATCCAGTTCTATCGAGGGTGGGACTCGAATCTGTCGCTTGTGCAGGCGTATGAGCGTTCACAGAGAGATGATCGGCTGCGGGGTCATACGCAGGTGGGCCCGCATCGCGCTGATCTCCGGTTCACGATCTGCGGCCGCCCCTTGCGACACTCGCTTTCCCGGGGCGAAGCGAAGCTTTTCGTCACTGCGGTCGCGGTCGCCCAGGTTCTGGATCTGGCCTCGGTGCTCGGTTATCCCCCGGTGGTGCTGGTGGACGATATCGCGTCCGAGCTGGATTCTGACAGTCGGGTTCGGTGCCTGACGAAATTGAGGGGCACCGGTGCACAGCTTTTCCTGACTGCAGTTCCCGATGCCGGGATGGGAACAGGAGACATGGGGTCGGATGTGGAACCGGACCGGCTGTTTCACGTGGAACGAGGACATATTCACCAAGTGGTATAATCGGCTGTTTTCCACATTTCGGGTGCCTCCAGTGGACGCCCAGACTTACGATTCCACAAACATCAAGGTCCTGAAGGGCCTCGAAGCCGTCCGAAAGCGACCGGGCATGTACATCGGAGACACCGATGACGGCACCGGTCTTCACCACATGGTATTCGAGACCGTCGACAACTCCATCGATGAGGCGCTCGCAGGGTATTGCACGGAGGTTGCGGTCACAGTCCACGCCGACGAGTCGATTACGGTCGCGGACAATGGCCGCGGGATTCCGGTCGACAACCATGAAGAGGAGGGACGACCGGCCGCCGAGATCATCATGACGGTGCTGCACGCCGGCGGGAAGTTCGACGACAACTCGTACAAGGTGTCCGGCGGGCTGCACGGGGTGGGGGTATCGGTCGTCAACGCACTGTCCGAACGCCTTGAGCTGACCATTCATCGCGAGGGACATACCTACCGGCAGGTGTACCGAGACGGTGACCCCGAAACCGATCTGGAGATCGTCGGCGAGACGACCCGGCGCGGGACGGTCATCCACTTCCGTCCGAGTTCGGGGACGTTCACCAACATCGCGTTCCACTACGACATTCTCGCCAAGAGACTGCGTGAGCTGTCCTTCCTGAACTCGGGCGTTCGAATCAGGCTTCTCGACGAGCGTTCGGGCAAGCAGGACATTTTCCAGTACAAGGGGGGAATCCGTGCCTTTGTAGAGCACCTGAACCGCAACAAGACCCCGCTTCATCCGAGCGTGATTTTCATCGAGGCCGAGCGCGACGGCACCGAGGTCGAGTTCGCGATGCAGTGGAATGACTCGTATCAGGAGAACATCTTCTGCTTCACGAACAATATCCCACAGCGCGACGGAGGGACGCACCTCGCCGGTTTCCGCTCCGCCCTCACCCGAACGCTCAATCAGTACATGGATGCCAACGGGTTGACGCAAAAGGCAAGAGTCGAGCCGACCGGGGACGATGTTCGGGAAGGATTGACGGCGGTGCTCTCGATCAAGGTGCCGGACCCGAAGTTTTCTTCGCAAACCAAGGACAAGCTGGTTTCCTCCGAGGTCAAGTCCGCCGTCGAGTCGACGGTTGGCGAGAAGTTGGCCGAGTTCCTGCTGGAGACCCCGGGGGAGGCGCGGTCAATCGCAGGAAAGATCATCGAGGCGGCGCGGGCGCGGGAAGCGGCCCGCAAGGCCAGGGAGATGACCCGGCGCAAGACCGCACTGGATGTTGCCGGCCTGCCCGGCAAGCTGGCCGACTGCCAGGAGAAGGATCCGCGGCTCTCGGAGCTGTTCGTGGTGGAGGGAGATTCGGCTGGCGGATCGGCCAAACAGGGTCGGGACCGCCGCTTTCAGGCGATCCTTCCCCTCAAGGGCAAGATTCTGAACGTCGAGAGGGCCCGGTTCGACCGGATGCTGTCGTCGGCGGAGGTGGGGACGCTCATCACCGCGCTCGGTTGTGGTATCGGGCGGGAAGAGTACGATCCGGTAAAGCTTCGATACCATCGCGTCATCATCATGACCGATGCCGACATCGACGGCTCCCACATCCGGACCCTGCTGCTTACGTTCTTTTATCGGCAGATGCCAGAACTTATTGAAAATAATAATATTTTTATCGCACAACCTCCTCTGTTCAAGGCCCGGAAGGGCAAGTCGGAGCGCTATCTGAAGGACGAGTCCGAACTCGACGCGTATTTCATGGAATCCGCGCTGGACGGGGCGCGGATCGTGCATGGAAACGGCGCCGACCATTCGGTGATCGAAAACACCGGACTTCGGGAGGTCGCCCGGGAGCAGCTACTGCTCGGTGGGATAGTGAAGCGTCTCTCGCGCCGGATCCCTCCCGAGGTGCTCGCGGCGATGATGCATGCTCCGCTGCTCGACACCGACGGATCGAGTGCGCAGGCCAGCGCATGGGTGGACGCGCTCGGGGGGCGGCTTCAGGCAACCGCGCAGGGCCAGGATCACTTTCGGTTGTCGGTAGAAGAGCGACCCGATGACGGGTTTGCAGTGTGCATCAGGGCAATCCTCCACGGTGTGGCGTCCGAACGCCGGCTTGGTAGCGAATTCTTTCGATCGATCGAATACCGTGACCTGGTGCGGCTCAGTGGGCACCTCGAAGCCCCGCTGGCTGTTGCCTGCGTGCACAAGGGCGAGAGACGCCATGAGGTCGCGACCACCAAGGAGGCACTCGAGTGGCTTCTCGCGGATGCCCGCCGGGGGACGCATGTCCAGCGCTACAAGGGTCTGGGGGAGATGAACCCCGATCAGCTGTGGGAGACGACGATGGACCCCGAGACCCGCCGACTTCTCCGGGTTCGTATCGAGGACGCAGTCGCAGCGGATGAACTGTTCACCACGCTGATGGGAGATCAGGTCGAGCCGCGGCGGGAGTTCATCGAGGAGAACGCGCTCTCGGTGGCCAATCTCGACGCGTGAGGTTCCGCCGCCCCCTCGGCGTCGGCGAAACTTCCGGGTGCGACCGATCGGGCGCATTCGGTAAGATGCGTCTCAGGGAGTCCGTGCCACCGCCCAGACTTCGACCTCGCTGGCCCCGGCGCGTTTCAGGCATCGGGCGATCGCGCTCACCGTCGCCGCGGTGGTGACCACGTCGTCGATGATTGCGACCCGACCACGGATGCGGGCATGTGCCCGGAAGGCATGGGCGACATTCGCGCGTCGCGTCGCGGTGTCGGGCAACGACGATTGAGGCGTGTCGGCGCCGCGCCGCCGATGGACCACCCGCGTGATTCCGATCCCGGTGCCCTTGCCCACCACTCGCGCGAGTTCGAGCGCCTGGTTGAATCCGCGCTTGCGCAGGCGTGAAGTGGTGATCGGTACCGGGGCGAGCCAATCGATTTCGGTACCGGGGGCGACACGGCGCAGGAGTAGTCCGGCGAGGGTCGGTATGACTCGCAAGTCGCTGTGAAACTTCATTCGACCGATGAGATAGTCGACCGGCGACATGTATGCCAGCGCGCAGATTGTGCGATCGACCGGGGGTCGTCGTGTCGTGCAGACGGGGCAAAGTCCGGTGCCCGGGACTGCGATCGCAGCGCAGAGCCGGCAAGGATCGGGCGGTGTCGGCAGCTCGCGCGCGCAGGCATCGCAGAGGTTGACGATGGTCCCGCCCGGCGCGTCGCAGAGCAGGCAGATGTCGCTGCGGGGGAGTTGCACCGGGCACCGCCTGTGCGAGTGGATCAGGTGTCCATGATAGGGCCGACGCCAACCGGGTGTGGTTCACATTCGTCTCGGCCCGCGTCAGCATTCGGCTCTCGCTGCATTGGACTTGTGTCTCGTACTCGGACCTCTGCACTGCGATCCTGGCCGATCGAGAGAGCGTCGGTGAGGTCGTAACGAAGTGCAAATGGCTGATTGTCAAAAGATCGGTTCCTCTGCACAGAATTATTAGTCCGTCATGGCAGAGCGCCAATCCGTGCCGCGCCCGATGCCGCCGACGTTCGACCGGGTCGCGGTGCGTCGCCTGTTCGCACGGGCTGGCGACGGCGACCCCGCGGTCGAGCGCGTCATGCGGGACGCGCATGACTCCCTGCTCGAACGACTCGAGGGCATTCGCATCGCGCCTCGGCGCATTCTCGATCTCGGCGCCGGTACCGGCGCGTTGGCTCGGCGCGTCGCGCGGCGTTTCCGTGATGCCGAGGTCCTGTCCGTCGATCCCGTCCCTGTCCTGCTCCGCCGTGCCAGAGCGCGGGCACCTCGCTGGTTCTCGAGGCATCGCCATGTCGTCGGCGATGCGGAGCGGCTGCCGCTCGCGCCGCACTGCGTGGACCTCATCGTGTCGAGCATCGCGATGCCCTGGTTCGACCCTGTCGACGATGCGCTGGCCGAGTGCCGGCGGACCTTGCGCCCGGGTGGACTGCTGCTTCTCGGTACGCTCGGTTCGGGCACCCTGAGGGAGCTGGCGGAAGCATGGTCGGGTGGCGATGGACCATCTCGCATGCATCCTTTCGCCGACATGCACGTTCTGGGAGATGCTCTGGTGCACGCCGGATTCGCCGATGTCGTGATGGACGTGCAGCGGATCCGCCTTGAGGTGCCCGGCTTCTGGCCTCTGTGCCGAATCCTGAACCGAAGTGGAGGCTCCGGGGCCCTGACGGCGCGCCGCCGCGGGTTGACCGCGGCCGAGACCTTCCGGGCGGCGGAGGCGCGATACCAAATGCGGCGGGGCGCCGACGGTGCACTGCCCGTGAGCGTGGAGTTCGTGTTCGGCCATGCATGGGCGCCCGAGCGGGATCGGTCGGGTGGATCCGCGGTACTTCCGCGAACGGACTGGTCCGTCGAATCGAGGTCGGGCGTGCGATCGGCAGCACCGAAATCGACTCCGAATCAATGAGTTCGTCCGCTTATGTCGTCCGCTTATTGCGGGGGCGAAGGGGCCTGCTGTAGCATTGCTGCCCGCTCTTTGGGAGGGCGGTGGTGACCCGGGGCGCATGCTTGCCACCAGGATCGAAGACGGCTCCACACGGCGCATCATCATTCGGCCGAATCGGTCGATGTCGTGGGAGCAGACGAAAATTGTCTACCTCTGTATCGCGTCTTGCAGTCTGGCGATAGCCGGGGCGTTCGCGGTCGTGGGGTTCTGGCCCGTGCTGCCGTTCGCCGGGGCGGAAATCGCGGCTCTGGGCATCGCGTTCTACGCCAATGCGCTGGCCGGGACGTCGGTGCAGGTGGTGACGGTGGGCGAAGACATCGTCACGGTCGAGAAGGAGCGGCCGGGGCCCCGGTGCGAGTGGAGATTTTGCCGGGCGTGGGCTCGGGTCGACATCGCTTGGTCCTCCGGCGCTCGTACGAGTCGCCTGGTGGTTCGATCACACGGGAACGAGGTGGTTCTCGGCGAATTTCTGACCGAGGCCGAGCGCGCGGTGCTGGCCGCTACCCTGGTCGATGTGCTGCGCTGCCGGAACCCGGGCGACGCCGTGGGTGTATCGACCCGCGTCGATCTTCACAACGGCAGGAAATCGCGAGGCGATTTCAATGGTTGAGCCAAACCCGCACAAGAGTTGTCCGGAGGTCGGGGTTGCGCCCGACAAGAGGCGCGTCGGCTTGGCGAGGCCGCAGGTGAGCACGATGTGCCACACCATTTCGAGAACGGCCTCGCTCAGGAATTCGTGAAGCGGAGAGACGGGAAGATGCACAGGAGAACACCGGGCCGAGCAGTGGGTTCGCGAATCGCGGCCCTGACGGCGCTTGCGCTGGCGAGCCCGAGCGCGTTCGCGGCATGGGATCTGAACCTGCCGGTCGGGGTGACGCCGATCAGCCGGATCGTGTACGACCTGCACATGCTCATTCTCTGGATCTGTGTCGCGATCGGCATTGTGGTCTTCGGCGTCATGTTCATCTCGATCGTGCGTCACCGCAAGGCGGCGGGGGCGCAGGCGGCGCGCTTCCACCACAGCACGTTCGCGGAGATCGCATGGACGGTGATTCCGATCGTCATCCTCGTGACCATGGCGGTCCCCGCGACGACGACCCTCATCAAGATGGAGGACACCACCGACGCCGATCTCACCGTCAAGGTGACCGCCTATCAGTGGATGTGGAAGTACGAGTACATCGAGGACGGGGTCACCGTTTACAGCACGCTCGCTCCATCGAGCCGCCAGGCCATTTACGAGGATCCGACAAAAGTCGAGAACTATCTCCTCGAGGTCGACAATCCCATCGTGTTCCCTGTCGACAGGAAGGTGCGGTTGTTGCTGACGGCCGACGACGTCATTCACGCCTGGTGGGTCCCGGAACTCGGGCAGAAGAAGGATGCGATCCCCGGCTTCATCAACGAGATATGGACCCTGGTGGAGGAGCCGGGGGTCTATCGCGGTCAGTGTGCCGAACTCTGCGGCAAGGACCACGGATTCATGCCGATCGTGGTCCGCGCGACCCCCGAGGACGAGTACCGGGCCTGGGTCGCCGAGCGGAAGGTGGCGCAGGCCGAGCAGGCGTCGCTCGCGATGCACTCCTGGGAGAAGACGGAGCTGATGGCGCTCGGAGAGAAGGTTTACGTCACCGCCTGCGCGACGTGTCATCAGCTCGATGGCGCCGGGATCGCGGGTGCCTTTCCCTCCATACGCGCGAGCGAGGTGGCGACCGGCGGTCTCCAGGATCATCTGAAGCTCGTGATGGACGGACGCGCCGGGACGGCGATGAGGGCCTTCGGCGCGCAGTTGAGCGATGTGGAACTCGCTGCCGTGGTGACATACCAGCGCAATGCGTTCGGAAACGCCACCGGTGACGTGGTTCAGCCGGCGATGATCTCGGCGGCGCGCAACTTGAACACGGGAGGTTGAGGGTCATGAGCACCTCGTATGGAGCCCACGCCGACGATCATCATCATCATCACGGGCCGGAGCCCGGCCTGCTGCGCTGGCTGTTCACCACCAACCACAAGGACATCGGAACGCTGTACTTGTGGTTCGCGCTGATCATGTTCTTCGTCGGCGGATTCCTCGCCATGGGGATCCGGGCCGAGCTGTTCATGCCCGGGTTGCAGGTGATGGATCCACACCTGTTCAACCAGTTCACGACCATGCACGCGCTGATCATGATCTTCGGCGCGGTCATGCCCGCGTTCGTCGGTTTCGCGAACTGGCTGGTCCCGATGATGGTGGGAGCGCCCGACATGGCGCTGCCGCGTCTGAACAACTGGAGCTTCTGGATACTCCCGTTCGCGTTCACCCTGCTGATCGGCACCTTCTTCCTGCCCGGCGGGGCGCCGGCGGCGGGCTGGACGATCTACCCCCCGCTTGTGCTTCAGGGTGGGGCGAACGTCGCGTTCATGGTGTTCGCGATTCACATGATGGGGATTTCCTCCATCATGGGGGCGATCAACATCATCGTCACCATTCTCAACATGCGCGCGCCGGAGATGACGCTGCTGCGCATGCCTTTGTTCGTGTGGACCTGGCTCATCACCGCGTTCCTGCTCATCGCCGCGATGCCGGTGCTGGCCGGTGCGGTGACCATGCTGCTGACCGACAAGTTCTTCGGCACCTCGTTCTTCAACGCAGCCGGCGGCGGCGACCCCGTCATGTTCCAGCATGTGTTCTGGTTCTTCGGGCATCCCGAGGTCTACATCCTCATCCTTCCCGCGTTCGGCATCGTCTCGCAGATCATCCCCACCTTTGCGCGCAAGCCCCTGTTCGGCTACGAGTCGATGGTGTACGCCACCGCCTCGATCGCGTTCATCTCGTTCATCGTGTGGGCGCACCACATGTTCACGGTGGGCATGCCGCTCTCGGGCGAGCTGTTCTTCATGTACACGACGATGCTGATCGCGGTGCCGACCGGAGTAAAGGTCTTCAACTGGATCGCGACCATGTGGCGGGGCGCAATGACGTTCGAGACCCCGATGCTGTGGGCGATCGCATTCGTGGTGCTGTTCACCATCGGCGGGTTCTCCGGTCTCATGCTCGCGATTACGCCGGTCGACTTCCAGTACCACGACACCTACTTCGTCGTCGCCCACTTCCACTACGTACTGGTTACCGGCGCTGTCTTCGCCATCATCGCCGGGGTGTACTACTGGCTGCCGAAATGGACCGGCCACATGTACGACGAGCGTCTCGGCAAGTGGCACTTCTGGCTCTCGACAATTTCCGTCAACGTGTTGTTCTTCCCCCAGCACTTTCTGGGCCTGGCGGGAATGCCGAGACGGATCCCGGACTACGCGGTGCAGTTCACCGACTGGAACATGGTGTCGAGCATCGGCGGGTTCGCATTCGGGCTCTCGCAGCTCCTGTTCGTCTACATCCTGGTGAAGACCATTCGCGGCGGCGAGAGAGCCACGGACCGGGTATGGGAGGGCGCGCATGGACTCGAGTGGACACTCGCGTCGCCGCCGCCGTACCACACGTTCGAGAAGCCGCCGCGGGTCACCGAGGCGGAAGCCCACGGCTGAGGCCATGCATGGACCCATGGTGGTGGCCGTCGAAGGGGGTCGGGGCGGGCGCAGGCAGAATGTCAGGCTCGCCGTCGTGCTCGCCATCGTGGCGGCTGCGTTCTACGTCGGCATTTTCCTGCTGCAGCACTCATGATTGGCGACCGGATGCGGGCGAACCGGAGGACGGCGCAGCGTCTTGCGGTCGTCGTGGTCGCGATGTTCGGTTTCGGTTATGCGCTGGTCCCTCTCTACGATGTGCTGTGCGAGATCACCGGTCTCGGTGGGCGGACCGGAGTGGTGGCGGCCGGCTCCCTCGATGGCGCCGTCGACACGAGCCGCACCGTCAAGGTCCAGTTCCTCGGCACGGTAAACAGCCGGCTGCCATGGGAGTTCCGTCCCAGCGTTGGATCGATGGAGGTGCATCCGGGACAGGTCTACGAGACGACGTACTTCGCGCGGAATCTGTCGGAGGCCGTCACCGTCGGTCAGGCGCGCCCGTCGGTGGCGCCGAGCGTCGCGTCGCTACACTTCAACAAGACGGAATGCTTCTGCTTCCTTCTGCAGGAGCTCTCACCGGGGGAGGCGCGAGACATGCCGGTGCGTTTCGTGCTGAGCCGGGATCTGCCGGCGGAGATCGCGACGGTGACGCTGTCGTACACGTTCTTCAATTCAGGGTAGAAGGGATGACCTGCTGGCCGGAATTGGTCGTGCCGCCGGACCGGGCGGCTTGAATTCAGCGAACGGGATGATCACGGAAATGGCTGCGGCAAACGGCGGGTACTACATTCCACACGGCACCAAGTGGCCGATCATGGGCTCCATCGGCCTGTTCACGCTGCTCGGCGGATTCGCGATGCTGCTCAACGGTAGCGCGTCGGCGAACTGGATCATGATCGTCGGCACCGTGATTATCGTGGTGATGATGTTCGGCTGGTTCGGCACCGTCATCGGGGAGAGCGAGTCGGGAGCCTACAACGCGCAGGTGGACCTCTCCTTCCGGCAGGGGATGCTCTGGTTCATCCTGTCCGAGGTGCTGTTCTTCGCCGCGTTCTTCGGGGCTCTGTTCTACGCACGCATCTACTCGGTGCCATGGCTCGCCGGTGAAGGCATCGGTGGGATGGCGACCGGGCCTCTGCTCTGGCCGAGCTTCGAAGGGACGTGGCCGACAAACGGCCCGGGTGATATCGGTGGTGCGTTCGACACGATCCCCGCGTTCGGGATCCCCTTCATCAATACTGCCATCCTGATCTCCAGTGGGGGGACGGTCACCCTCGCGCACTGGGCGCTGAAGAACAACGATCGGGGCAAGCTGTGCTGGTGGCTCTTCGTGACGGTCGCGCTCGGGCTGGTGTTCCTCGCTTTCCAGGCGTACGAGTTCGCGCACGCCTACGGTGACCTCAACCTGACCCTGGGCTCGGGGGTATACGGATCGACCTTCTTCATGCTGACCGGGTTCCACGGTCTGCACGTCACGATCGGCGTGATCATGTTGCTGGTGATGCTGATCCGGTCGATGCGGGGTCACTTCACTCCGCAAAACCACTTCGCGTTCGAGGCTGCCGCCTGGTACTGGCACTTCGTCGACGTGGTATGGATCGGGCTATTCATCTTCGTCTACTGGTTCTGATGCCGATGCGCCAGGGTGGTGTGGGGTTCAGGGGCGTATGCCGTGCGGCTCGATGAGGCCGAGCGCCCACAGCAGCATGAGCAGGCAGAGCAGCCCGACCGAGATACCGACACGCATCGTCAGCGCCTTCACGATGCGATCCGACTGGCTCCCGTCCTTGACGAGATAGAGCAGCGCCGAGGCAAGACTCGCCAGGACGCCCACAAATACGGCCCCTACAAGAATTTTCGCCAGCACCGGGAGTCGACTCGAAAGGAAATCCTGCGGTTGTCCATTGACGAGATTCTCGCCTTTCTTGATGAAGTCGGGCGCACGACGAGCACAATCATCGCAACTGGAGACAAGACACGGCAATATCTGCGGCCATATCGCACGGAGCAGGCCACCATCGTTCGTGATTTCGCATTGCACCATCCTGCCTGGGCGTCTGCCGCGGGATCGCGTGGTGGGCTCGGGCCAATCACTTGCTGATGACGCTCGCGGAGATGCGCCAATGCGTCCCGCCGGCGGCGGCGATTATAGCCATCGCGACATTTTCCTGGCTCGGTCTGTGGCAGCTTGATCGCGCCGACGAGAAAGAGCGTCGCAAGGAAATGTTCGCCGAGCGCACCGTTGATGCACCGATTCTTCTCAACGAGCGTCTCTCGCCCATGCCTTCCGAACTCGACCCCGACTGGTGGCGGTACCGACGGGTCGAGATCGCGGGGGAGGCACTGGGCGCTCGTCAGTACCTTCTCGACAACCGCACTCGCAATGGCGTCGCCGGCTATCACGTGCATGTGCCGATGCTGGTGACGGGGCTCGATCGCTTCGTGCTCGTCAACCGCGGCTGGGTGGAAGCCGGCCCGCGTCGCGAGCGGCGTCCGGACGTGTCGCTGACCTCTTCGGAAACGGTGATCTCGGGCATCATCGAGTATCCGCGGCAGACCCCCCTCCTCGGTGACGACGGCTACTCCCAGTCCACTTGGCCGAAGGTCGTGCAACGGATCGATCCGGAGAAGACGGCGCGAGACCTCGATCGCCAGGTCCTCCCGTTTGTGGTGCTGATGGACGCGGCACTTCCGCGGGGGTTCATGCGCGAGTGGACTCCGCATCTCGGCATCGGCCCCGAGCGGCATCGGGGTTATGCGCTCCAGTGGTTCTCGCTGGCGGCCGCGGTGGCCGTGCTGTGGATCGTCCTCGGGGTCCGTGGTGCACGGCGGCACTGAGCCGCGCCCGCGAGCACGTCGGGGGAACCGGCTGGCCCTGGCGGGGTTGTTCGCAGTGTTCGTGGTTCCGATCCTGACCGCATACGCGCTCAACGTGTGGTGGCCGCACTGGAGCCCGTTCGGCCGGATGAATCACGGGGAACTCGTCAGGCCCGCCTGGGAGATCGAACTCGATGGCATTGCCGAGCCCGCGGCCGGGCGCTGGATCCTGCTGCACCCCGTCGAAGCGTCGTGCGACGAGGCGTGCGAGGTGCAGCTCGATCTCGTGGAGCGCGTGCACATATCACTCGGCAAGGACTACGACCGCGTAGTGCGGATGTTCGTGCACCGTGCCGGCGTGCCGGGCGGGCGAGCGCGATTCGAGGATGCAGGCTTGATACCGGTACCGGTCCCGGGTGCGTGGTTCGACCGGTTCGGGGATGACGTGCCGGTGCTCCTGATTGTCGACCCACAACGTCGGGCAGTGCTGCGCTATGATTCGGAAATCACGCCGAAGGGACTCGCGCGTGACCTCGCCAGGGTGCTGAAAATCTCGAAGATCGGCTGACCGCGTTCGTGCGAGCAGCCCGGTACGGCGCCCTCGGTTGGTATCATTCGCCGCCTTCCCGCCTCCAGCCCCAGCCCAGCGAAGCCGCAACGTGCCTTCATCGACTGCCCTGACCCTCGGAGCGCCCCGCGCGTGGCGCGATTATGTCGCGCTCTGCAAGCCGAAGGTCGTCGCGCTGATCGTGTTCACTGCGATCATTGGCATGCTGCTTTCGACACCGGGGATGGTGCCGCTGGATGTCCTGGTGCTCGGGTCGCTCGGGATCGGGGGCGCGTCGGCAGCGGGGGCTGCGATCAATCATCTCGCCGATCGTCGCATCGACGCGCTGATGGCCCGCACGAGCCACCGCCCGCTTCCGAGCGGAAAGGTGGACACGGTCTCCGCGGCGATCTTCGCCGCGGTGCTGTGCGTCGTCTCGGTGGCGATCCTGGCGTGGGGTGTCAACGCGCTGACGGCAGCGCTGACATTCGCCTCAATGGTCGGATACGCGGTGATTTACAGCCTGTTTCTCAAGCGTGCGACGCCCCAGAACATCGTCATCGGCGGCGCGGCGGGCGCGATGCCGCCGGTGCTCGGGTGGTCGGCGGTCACCGGCGAGGTCGATCCGCACGCGCTACTGCTGTTCCTGATCATCTTCGCGTGGACGCCGCCTCACTTCTGGGCGCTGGCAATCCACCGCCATCGCGAATACGCGGATGCGGACATCCCCATGCTGCCGGTGACGCACGGTGTCGATTTCACGCGGTTGCACGTGCTGCTCTACACGGTGATTCTGTTCGTGGTGAGTCTGTTGCCGTTCGCGACGCGGATGAGTGGGGAGATCTATCTCATTGTCGCAACTGTGCTTGGCGCGGGCTTTCTCGCCCACGCCCTGGCTTTGTACCGGCGGCCCGACAAGCGCCTGCCGATGCGCACCTTCGGGTATTCAATCCACTACCTGATGGGGATCTTCGGCGCCCTGCTCCTCGACCACTACGCGCGCGTCTGGTGGTAGCCGCGCGCCCGCACAGGCAGGGCGGCAACCGGGCCCGATGGACCGATCGCCGGCCCCATCACCGGTTCGGATCCCGGCTTGTCAGATGTCGATGAGTTTGCGCAGCTTCTCCAGCGCGTTCTTCTCGATCTGACGGATCCGTTCGGCGGAAACACCGTACTCGCCGGCCAGTTCCTGCAGGGTCGTCTTCCGCTCGACCAACCAGCGACGCGTGACGATCGAACGGCTGCGCTCATCAAGCACCGCCAGGGCGTCGGCGAGCATCGCCGCGCTGTGCGCTTCCCAGTCGTCGTGTTCGGCCCGCATCGCCGGCTCGAATCGCAGATCCTGCAAATAACCGGCTGGCGCGGGCCGCTCGTACTCCGAATCGTGCTCGACGAGAGGATCGTACGATGCATCGTGCGCGCTCAGCCGCTGCTCCATCTCGACGACGACCCGTGGCGCCACTCCGAGATCGGCGGCGATGTCTTCGACCTCTGCCTGTGACATCCAGCCGAGGCGCTTCCTCGAGCTGCGCAGATTGAAGAAAAGCTTGCGCTGTGCCTTGGTGGTGGCGACCTTGACGATTCGCCAGTTGCGCAGGATGAACTCGTGAATTTCGGCCTTGATCCAGTGGACCGCGAAGGAGACGAGCCGCACGCCGACGGTTGGGTCGAAGCGCTTGACCGCCTTCATCAGTCCGATATTGCCCTCCTGGATCAGGTCGGCCTGCGGGAGGCCGTATCCGTCATAGCCCTGCGCAATGCGGACGACGAATCGCAAGTGAGCGGTCACCAACTCCCATGCTGCATCCAGATCCTGCTCGTCGCGGTACCGCTCTGCCAACTCCCGCTCCTTTTCCGCGCTGAGCATGGGGAGCGAGAAGACCGACTGACGGTACGCCGCCAGGTTCCCGGCCGTGAGCGTGGTGGCTGTCAATTGCAATGCTGTGCTCATTTCACCTATCGCGATGTATCGATTTCTCCCTAAGCCTAGCACTCGACAGTCTCAGGTGCCAGACATTGTTTTCGACTTGCCTACTGTGGCGTGGATTCCTCGGCGAGCACTCGGGCCACCGCGATCCATGCGCCCGCCAGGCCCAGAATCCCGCCGGCGGCCACCGCCACCGCGGCCGACCAGGGCTGCAACCCGATGAGCTCGAAGTTGCTCGCGTAGAGCGCCACCAGGCGTTCCACCGGCCCGGCTGCGAGCCGGGTCGCGCCGGCGACGAGCGCGCAGGCCACCACCCCCGCGCTCAGGCCGTGCCACAGTCCAGAGTACAGAAAGGGGCGGCGGATGAAGGCATCCGTCGCCCCGAAGAGTCGGACGATTGCGATTTCCTCGCGTCGGCTCTCGATGCTCAGTCGAATGGTGTTCCCCACGATGAGCAGTATTCCGAGCGCGAGCATTGCGAACAGCACTTCGACGATGCGGCGCAACGTCTCAAGGATGGCGGCGAGCCTGTCGACCCACATCAGGTCGAGCCCCACCGCGTCCACCTCGGCGCGAGCCGAAATTCGGTTGCGCAGCGCGACCAGATCGGCGCGGTTCGAGTGATCGTCGCGGGCGGTGACGACAATCAGATCGGGAAGCGGATTCTGCCCCTCGAATATGTCCCGGACGTCGCCGAATCCGGTCATCTGCTCGTACTCCGAGAGCGCCTCGGCCCGCGTGACGACGCGCACATGCTTTACCGAAGCCCAATGGGCCACGGTCGCCGCGATCGCCGCCGTCTGCGCATCTCCGAGATCGTGCCGGAGAAATGCGGTGAGCTGCGCGCTGCGGTCGAGGCCGCCCACCGCCCGCTGTGCATTGTCCAGGATGACGTAGAGGGCAAACGGCAACGAGAGTGCGACGGCGATCGCGAGCACGGTCACCACCGTCGCCACCGGCCGGCGGATCAGGCGCCCGAACGAGGAAACCGCCGACTGGGCATGCCCCGACAACCACGCCGCCGGGCTGAAACCCGTCCCGGAGGACAGGACGAACTCGCCCCTTCGCTGATGTGAGCGTTTACTCGCTTTCATTCTGCGCCACGGCCGAGGTCATCTCCGCTCGTGCGAGCCGGTCCGTACCCCGGTTCCCCGGCGTCGCCGCCGCCGATCTCCCGTGTCGTCGACGATGGCGCCTTCGCGCAGGGTTACGATCCGGTGCGACATCGACCGGGCAAGATCCAGGTCGTGGGTCGCGATGACCACCCCCCCCCCGATCTGATTGAACCGTTCGAACAGCGCCATCGTGTACCGGCTGAGCCTGGGATCCAGGTTCCCGGTCGGTTCGTCCGCCAGCAGCAGCGACGGCCGGTGAACCACCGCCCGCGCGATGCCGACGCGCTGCTGCTCGCCGCTCGACAGCACCCTCGGTTGCTGGCGCTCCTTGTCGAGCAGACCGACGAGGTCGAGAGCGGCCCGCACTCGTTTGCGCACCTCGCTGTGACGATACCCGGCCGCGACCAGCGGCAGGGCCACGTTGTCGAACACGGTCCGCTCCGCGAGCAGCCGGTGGTCCTGAAACACGACGCCGAGGTGCCGTCGATACCGCGCGATGTGCCGCGCGCGCATGCGCGAGAGATTGTGACCACCGACCACCACCTGCCCGTGCGTGCATCGCTCGATCAGCGTGATCAGCCGTAGCATCGTGCTCTTGCCGGCCCCCGAATGGCCGGTGATGAACATCATCTGCCCGGGCGGCACGCGCAGGTTGACCGAGCGGAGCGCCTCCTGCCCGGCGGGGTAGCGCATCGTCACGTTGTGGAACCGAATCACGGGCCGCTATCCGCAATCAGACCGGGGTTATGCATCCCGATGCCCGGCCGATGTGGCACGGCCGGCGTGTTCAACGCCCGACAATTGCCGCGACGAACGTCTTCGCGTCGAAGTCGCGAAGGTCGTCCACACCCTCACCGACGCCAATCAACCGAATCGGGAGCTTCAGTTGTTCCGCAATCGCGAAGATGATCCCACCTCTGGCTGTGCCGTCGAGTTTGGTGAGAGCGATTCCCGTCACCCCCACCGCATCGTGGAACCGTACTGCCTGAGTCAGCGCGTTCTGCCCGGTTCCCGCGTCGAGCACGAGCAGCACCTCGTGGGGCGCGGACGGGTCCAGCTTCCCGATGACCCTGCGTACCTTGCGAAGCTCGTCCATCAGGCCGACCCGAGTGTGCAGTCTTCCCGCGGTGTCGGCGATGAGGACGTCGATGTTGCGGGCGCGCGCCGATTCGAATGCGTCATAGATGACGGATGCGGAGTCGGCGCCCGACTGCTGCGCGACCACCGGCACGCCCGCACGACGCCCCCACTCCTGAAGCTGCTCGATGGCCGCCGCCCGGAAGGTGTCGCCAGCCGCGATCATCACCGTTCGACCCTCGGACCGGAGGCGTGCCGCAAGTTTCCCGATGGTGGTGGTCTTGCCCGCGCCGTTGACTCCGACGACCAGGATGACGCACGGCCCGCCGAGATCGGGAATGGCAAGCGGCGCCTCCACCGGCTCCAGCATCGCCTGCATGTCCTGCTCGAGCGACGCGAGAAGCGTACTCGCGTCGCCGACCTCGCGGCGCTTCACGCGCGCCTCGAGGCTGCGGATGATGCGCTGCGTGGCTTCAATGCCCACATCGGCGGCAAGGAGGATCGTCTCGATCTCTTCGAGCAGGTCGTCGTCGATGCTCGCGCGCGTGCCCACGAGGCGGACGATTCCGTCGGCGATGGCGTTTCGGGTCTTGCCGAGTGCCGCGCCGAGACGCCCCAGCAGCCCCGGTCGAGCCGGTGCTTCCCGGTTCGAATCCTTCCGGAGAAAATGGATCAATGGTCCGACATCCTTGGTGGCACCATCCGGCGAGGCGGCTCCGTCACCCACCCCGACCGGCTGGCCGCGGCTGGGGTTCACCCGCACGGACTGCCCATTTGGATCAAACGATCAGGGAGGAGCGCGACAATCCTAGCCCGAAAAATTCACCAATTCACGGCGGCGGGCGCGAATCTGCTCGGTGTTCCACGCGCGGCGCAAGTGCGGCCGGCATCAGCCGGGCGGCGAGCGACATGACGCGTGCGGCTGCGAGAGGTGCGGTGCGCATCATCGCCGGGCGCTGGCGCCGCCATCGGCTGCCGCTGGCCCCATCCGGCGAGATTCGCCCCACGCCCGATCGGGTGCGCGAGGCCCTGTTCAACGCGCTGGGCACCGGGGTTGAAGGCACGCGCTGTCTCGACCTCTTCGCCGGCACCGGGGCGCTCGGGTTCGAGGCCGCATCACGTGGCGCGCTGGCCGTCGTCCTGGTCGAGCGCGACCGGGATGCCGCCGCCGCCCTGAAACTTGCGGCGCACACTTTGGGGGCGGACAACGTGACGGTCGAGCGCGCCGATGCGCGCGAGTGGATGCCGCCGGCCGGCATGCGGTTCGACATCGTGTTTCTCGATCCGCCCTGGTCCGGACCAGCGCCGGAGGAGGTGCTCGCCCGGCTCGACGGTGCGGATGCACTCGCCCCCGGTTGCGTGGTCTACCTCGAGACCGAGCGCGACCCGGCCGACATCGGGTTGCCGCCGGGGTGGCAGCTCCTGCGCACCCGCCGCGCCGGACGGGTGAGATATCATCTTGCCTCCCGCAATGATTGATTGACTGGTTGGCCGGCCGGCCGCCGGCGCGTCGTACACGGAGGCCATTTGATGGAGCGGACCGCCATCTACCCCGGAACGTTCGATCCGATTACCAACGGCCACGGGGACCTCGTCCAGCGCGCGGCGGCCTGCTTCGACCGCATTATCATCGCGGTGGCGGGCAGCACCGGGAAGGCGACACGTTTCAGCCTCGATCGACGGGTGTGGCTCGCCCGCGAAGCGTTGCGCGACCTCGCCAACGTGGAGATCGAGTCGTTCGACGGGTTGCTCGTGGAGTTCGCCCGCCAACGCGGGGCGCGGGTGATCCTGCGTGGACTCCGGGCGGTGTCGGACTTCGAGTACGAGTTTCAGCTCGCGAGCATGAACCGCAAGCTCGCACCGGGCATCGAGACGATGTTCCTTACCCCCGACGAGGGATACACGTTCATCTCGTCGAGTCTCGTGCGCGAGATTGCCGCCCTCGGCGGAGACGTGGGAGGATTCGTGCACCCCGCCGTCGAAGCGGCGCTCAGGGACCCCCACTGACTGACCCGGAAAATTCTCTGATTAGCGGTTGCGGTCGCGAATTGGTGAAACTTCCGGTCTGACCCGATCTGAAGCGGCGCGAATGCCGCCGGTCGGGGCGGTGCAGACACCGCCGGTTGAAGCGGTTCGGAGAGGGCATGGCGCTCCAGATCACCGACGAATGCATCAACTGCGACGTATGCGAGCCCGAGTGCCCGAACGAGGCCATCTCGATGGGGGAGGAGATCTACGTCATCGACCCCTCGCGATGCACCGAATGCGTCGGTCACCACGACGAGCCGCAGTGCGTGCAGGTGTGTCCCGTCGAGTGCATCCCGAAGGACCCCGATCACGCGGAGACCCCTGACATGCTGTTCGCGAAATACCTCCGCCTGACCTCGGCTCAGGCGGCGTGACGGCACCCGGCCCGGTTCGACGCCGGTAGTTCCCGCTGCCGCGGATCCGGCTCGCGAAATTGCCCCGGTCGGGCTTTCCCTCCGGAAGTTGCAATCCCGCCGCAATCGCGCTTCAGGCCGGCCTTTCGGAGCATCAGCAGGCATTGTCGGTTCAACGCTGACACCTTCGGCAGTACCAGGTGGATCGCTGAGCGAGGGTGGTCCGGGCGATCGGTGCGGCGCACCGCAGGCAGGGCTCGCCTTCCCGCCCGTAGACGTTCAGCCAGGCGGAGAACTCGCCCGCCGCCCCATCCGCGTGAGCGTAGTCGCGGAGCGTGGTGCCGCCGGCGCCGATGGCTGCGCTCAGCACCTCCCTTACCGCGCTCACCAGCCGATCGATGCGCCTGCGGGCAATACGTCCGGCCGCGCGGCGCGGGTCGATCCCCGCGATGAACAAGGCTTCGTTCGCATAGATGTTGCCGACGCCCGCCACGATCCTCGAGTCCATCAGCAGGTGCTTGATCGGTGCGGTCCGTCCGCGAAGCCGCCGGTGGAGCCCGGCGCCGTCGAAATCTACCCCGAGCGGCTCGGGCCCCAGGTGGGTGAGGAGCGCGTGGCGCGCCGGATCGGATTCGGTCCACAGCCAGCAGCCGAACCGGCGCGGGTCGCGGTAGCGCACGAACCGACCGTCGTCGAGGACGAGGTCGATGTGGTCATGAGGCCCCGGCCCGGTGGGTGCGCGGTGCAGGCGCAGACTTCCCGACATCCCGAGGTGGACGAGCACGGTCCCGTTGTCGACTCCGATCAGCAGGTACTTCGCACGGCGCCGGATGTCGGTGATCATGCTGCCCGCGAGCTTGCGCGCAAGCGCTGCCGGCACCGGCCAGCGCAGGCGCCGGTCGCGGATCGCGACCGCAGTGACAGACCGCCCGACGATGTCGCGCGCGAGCTCTCGGCGCGTGGATTCGACCTCCGGCAGCTCCGGCACGGCGGTTACGTCAGGTCTGCGGCGGCCCGCCGCGCCGCCGGGCAAGGCGCTGGATGACGATGACGAGCGCGATGCCGGTCGCCATCAACACGAATGCGCCGAGCGTGGCTTCGTCGGTGGTGTCCGGCCAGACTGGATCGCTCGATACCAGGCGCCGCTCACCGTGCACGACCTCGAAGCGACGCGCCTGAAATGGCCAGATCACCCAAAGCGATCCGATCAGCAGGCCGCAGATCGCAAGCCGCGTGACGCGGTAGCGCTCGCGCAGCAGCCGGGCGAGCACCCGGCTGAACCCGATCAACCCGGCCATCACACCGGCTCCGAACGGAACGAGGACGCCGGGGTCGAGGCGGCCGATGCCGTCGAGGACGTACGCGTACTTGCCCAGGATCAGCAGGATGAACGCGCCGGAGAGGCCCGGCAGAAGCATGGCGGAGATCGCCAGCGCACCGCTCAGGGCGACGAACCACCAGGCGTCCGGCGTCGAGACCGGAACGAGATTCACGATTCCGAATCCGACCGCGGCACCGGCGCATACTGCGGTCCACTCCAGCGTGCGCACACCGTCGAGCGATCGGAACAGGACGACCACCGAGGCGACGATCAGCCCGAAGAACAGTCCGTACACGAGCCCCGGATGCAACGCGATCAGCCGCGGGAGCGGCACCACGCGCACGAAGAACATGAGCGCGGCGAACATGCCGAGACCGAGCGGGACGATGAACACAAGGTCCGCGTGAGCGCATGCGGGCCGGAACCGGCCCGCGAGCACAAGGCGCACCAGAGCGGTGTCGAATGCGCGGATCGCCTCGATGAACCGGCGGTAGATCCCGAGGATGAACGCCATGGTTCCGCCACTGACTCCGGGAACAACGTCGGCGGCCCCCATGCAGAACCCCCGGGCGAATCCGAGCGCTGCGGCCTTCAGTGAGAATTCCGGCACCGGCTGGCCGAAATGCGCCCCCGTCTTCGCCATGGCGGCGTTCCCGCGAACGCGGTGGTTCGTCGGCCGGTTGTCAGGCATTGCGAGTCTCGACGCCCGGGCCTCAGGCGGTGCGGTGGTACGCGGCGCTCAGTTCGTGCACGGCGTCGACGCAGGCGCCGACGTGATCGGGGTCGATGTCCTGCGTGACTCCATGCCCGAGATTGAAGACATGGCCGGGACCCTGCCCGTACTCGGCGAGCACCCGGCCGACCTCGTCGCGAATGCGCCCCGGCGAGGCGCGCAGGGTGGCTGGATCAAGGTTGCCCTGGAGCGCGACCCGCGCTCCCACCCGCGCACGCACATCGCCCAGGTCGACCGTCCAGTCGAGCCCGATTGCATTGCAGCCACTCGCTGCAATCGATTCGATCCAGCCGCCACCACCCTTGGTGAACAGCACCACCGGAATCGTCGCGGACCCGTGCTCGCGGGGGATGTGTTCGACGATCCGGCGCATGTACGCAAGAGAGAACGCGTGATACGCGGGGGGGCTGAGGATGCCGCCCCAGGTGTCGAAGATCATCAATGCCTGGGCGCCTGCGTGCACCTGCGCGGTCAGGTAGCGGATGGTTGCGTCCGTGAGCAGCGACAGCAGGCGGTGGAGTTCGCGGGGGTGATCGATCAGCAGGGTCTTGGCGCGCGCGAAGTCTCGCGAGCTTCCGCCTTCGATCACGTACGTCGCCAGCGTCCAGGGGCTTCCCGCGAAGCCGATGAGGGGCACGCGACCTTCAAGTTCGCGCCGGATGACCCGGATCGCGTCCATCACGAATCGCAGATCGTCTTCCGGGTCCGGAACGCCCAGCCGATCGATGTCGGCCGGGGTGCGTACCGGCGAGCGGAACCGGGGTCCCTCCCCCTCCACGAATTCGAGCCCGAGTCCCATCGCCCAGGGGATGGTCAGGATGTCGGAGAAGAGGATGGCGGCGTCGAGCGCGAACCGGCGCAGCGGCTGCAGGGTGACCTCGCAGGCGAGCTCCGGGGTGCTGCACAGAGCAAGGAAGCTGCCCGCGCGCGCGCGCGTCGCCCGGTACTCCGGGAGATAGCGTCCGGCCTGGCGCATGAGCCACACGGGCGTGCGGTCGACGGGCTCTCGGGCGAGTGCCCGCAGCAGACGGTCGTTCACCGAATCGTGTCTCCCAAGTTCGAGTCCCGACCCCGGGTCGGAACGGGACAGGCTCGGGCGGAATGTTGCCGACCCCCCGTCCCGGATTCGCCCCCCGGCTCGCCCCGGGTGTCGCGAGTAGTCTATCCCGTGGATCGAATGGCGACACGCCCCGCCCCCACGCGCATCGTTCCTCCGGCGGACGCTACCGACACTTGACGCATCCACCGCTCACCGTTCACAGTCAGGCATCCGTCCTATCGCTGGCGGATGGAAGCGGCACTTCTTCGCTGATCCCGTCTCGCGGTACCTGGAGCGCCCGGCCGTCCGGCGGCGGCAGGGTGCGCGGGCCCCATCCGCCCGGAATTCCGCGAGGCGACAGGCTGAGCAGAGCACCATGAACGCGACAACCCGGACAATTCGCAGGGGCGCGGGCCTGCCTCCGGCGCAGGGCCTCTACGATCCCCGCTTCGAGCACGAGAGTTGCGGTGTCGGTTTCGTATGCCACATCAAGGGCCGCCCGAGCCGTGGCATCGTCGACGACGCGAAGCACATCAACTGCAGCATGGACCACCGTGGCGGCATCGGCTACGAGCCCAATACCGGTGACGGCGCCGGCATCCTCACCTCGCTGCCCCACCGTCTGCTCGCCCGTGTGGCCCGCGAGACGTTCGATCGGGCGCTCCCCGAGCCGGGCGGATACGGCGTCGGCAACGTGTTCCTCCCCCGTGATGCGAGCGAGCGGCGGGTCTGCAAGGAGCGCATCGAGGCCATCATCGCGGCGCAGGGTCAGGAATGCCTCGGTTGGCGGGCGCTGCCGTTCGACGCCGGGCGCGCGAATCTCGGTACCGCCGCCGTCGCCTCCATGCCGCACCTGGAGCAGCTCTTCATCGCGGCGGACCCTCACGGCGATGGCAAGCCCTTCGACGGCGACCGCTTCGAGCGGCAGCTCTACGTCATCCGCAAGCATGCAAGCCGGACCTTGCGCAGCGACGAGCGTCTCACCGAGCGGGCCCTGCTCTACTTCAGCTCGCTCTCGTCGAAGGTGATTGTCTACAAGGGCATGCTGACCCCGCACCAGCTCTTCGAATTCTTCGACGATCTGGAGGATCCCGACTACGAGACCCATCTCGCGATGGTGCACTCGCGCTTCAGCACCAACACCTTCCCCTCCTGGGACCGCGCGCAGCCGAACCGCTTCATGAGCCACAACGGCGAGATCAACACCCTGCTCGGCAACTGCAACTGGATGAATGCGCGTGAGGGGGTGATGCGATCCGAGCTCTTCGGCGACGATCTCGCGAAGCTCTTCCCGGTGGTGGAGCCGGACTGCTCCGACTCGGGCAACTTCGACAACGTGCTCGAGTTCCTGCTCATGTCCGGGCGCACCCTCCCCGCCGCGGTCATGATGATGATCCCGGAGGCGTGGCAGAACCGTCACGACATGGCGCCCGACAAGCGCGCGTTCTACGAATTCAACTCCTGTCTGATGGAGCCGTGGGATGGCCCGGCGTCCATCGTGTTCACCGACGGCGACTCCATCGGCGCGGTCCTGGACCGCAACGGGCTCCGCCCGAGCCGGTACTACGTCACCGACGATGACCGCTGCATCATGGCGTCCGAGGTCGGGGTGGTGCCGGTCGTCCCCGAACGCGTGATGGAGAAGGGCCGGCTGCGTCCCGGGCGGTTGTTCTTCATCGATTTCGAAGCCGGCCGGATGGTGCCCGACCACGAGATCAAGGCCGAATGGGCCCGGCGGCGCCCGTACGGCGAATGGCTCGCGCGCCAGCGCCTCGATCTGGACGCGCTCGACCGACCGGGAGCGGGAGAGATCCCCGGCCTGCACGAAGGCACGCTCGTCCAGCGCATGCAGGCGTTCGGCTACACCACCGAGACCATGCAGTTCATGCTGCTGGACATCGTGCGCGAGCGCCGCGACCCGCTGGGCTCGATGGGCAACGACGCGGCGCTGGCGGTGCTCTCCGACAAGCCCCGTATGCTCTACGACTACTTCAAGCAGCGGTTCGCGCAGGTCACCAACCCGGCCATCGACTCGATCCGTGAAGAAGTGATCATGTCGCTGGAGTGCTACATCGGGCCCGAGGCGAACCTGCTGGAGGTGACCGAGCACCACGCGCACCGGCTGCGGATTCCCCAGCCCATCCTTTCCAACGAAGAGCTTGCCGCGCTCGCGCGGATCGACACTCGCGGCTGGCGGGCACAGACCCTGGACATCACGTTTGCGCGAGGCTCCGGTGAGACGGGCTTGCGTGAGGCGTTGACGCGCCTCGAGACGCAAGCCATGCAGGCCATCGACGACGGGTACAGCCTGCTGGTGCTGTGCGACCGCGCGACGGGACCCGAACGGGTGGCGATCAGTGCCCTGCTGGCTACCGGCTGCGTGCACCACCACCTGGTGCGCACCCACCGCCGCACCCGCATCGGCCTCATTGTGGAGACCGGCGAGGCGCGCGAGGTGCACCAGCACTGTCTGCTTATCGGATACGGCGCGGACGCCATCAACCCGTATCTCGCCTTCGAGTCCCTGTGGTACGCGCGCCAATCGGGGTTGTTCGCCGACTGTGCGCACATTCAATCCGACGCCGACGTGGTGGCCGCCTACCGCAAGGGAGTGGCCAAGGGTGTTCTGAAGGTGCTGGCGAAGATGGGGATCTCCACCCTTCAGTCCTACAAGGGCGCCCAGATCTTCGAGGCGGTCGGTCTGGGCCGGGAGATCGTGGAGCGCTGCTTCGTGGGCACCGCGAGCCGCGTGGAGGGGGTCGGCTTCGCGGTGCTGGCCGAGGAGATGGAGCGTCGCCACCGCATCGGCTATCCCGACGGGCCGCACGATGCGCTGCGCGAGCTGCCCAACCCCGGCGACTTCCACTGGCGCAGCGGCGGCGACCAGCACATGTGGGACCCGCCCGCGATCGCCGATCTCCAGATCGCCGCCCGCACCCGCTCCGAGGATGCGTACTGGCGATTCGCAAAGCACGCCAACGAGCACAGCACCCGGCAGGCGACGCTGCGCGGACTGCTGGACTTCACGCCGGTGGGATCGCCGGTCGAACTCGACGAGGTGGAGCCGGAGGCGGCGATCGTGCGCCGCTTCGCGACCGGGGCCATGAGCTTCGGCTCCATCTCCGAGGAAGCGCACCAGACGCTCGCAGTGGCCATGAACCGCATCGGCGGCAAGTCGAACACCGGCGAGGGCGGCGAGGATCCGAAGCGGTTCGTCCCGCAGCCGAACGGCGACTCGCAGCGTTCCGCCATCAAGCAGGTCGCGAGCGGGCGCTTCGGCGTCACCATCGAGTACCTGACCGAGTCCGACGAGCTCCAGATCAAGATCGTGCAGGGTGCGAAGCCCGGCGAGGGCGGCGAGCTGCCGGGTGGCAAGGTCGACGACAACATCGCCCGGATTCGCCACTCGACCCCGGGCGTCGGGCTCATCAGCCCGCCGCCGCATCATGACATCTACTCGATCGAGGACATCGCACAGCTCATCCACGATCTGAAGAACGCGAATCCGCTGGCGCGCATCAGCGTGAAGCTTGGCGCCGAGGTCGGTGTCGGCACCGTGGCGGCCGGGGTCACCAAGGCCCGCGCCGACCACCTCGTGATCGCCGGCGACACCGGCGGCACCGGCGCATCGCCGCTCACCTCCATCAAGCACGCCGGCGTGCCCTGGGAGCTCGGCATCGCCGAGACCCACCAGACGCTGGTGATGAACAACCTGCGTTCGCGGGTGGTGCTCCAGACCGACGGCCAGCTCAAGACCGGCCGCGATGTCGCCGTCGCCGCCCTGCTCGGGGCCGAGGAGTTCGGCTTCTCCACCGCGCCGCTGGTCACGCTCGGCTGCATCATGATGCGCAAGTGCCACCTGAACACCTGCCCGGTCGGTGTCGCGACGCAGGACCCGGTGCTGCGCCGCAAGTTCACCGGCGCCCCGGAGCATGTCGTCAACTATTTCTTCATGGTGGCGAAGGAGCTGCGGGGCATCATGGCGGAGCTGGGATTCCGCACCGTGAACGAGATGATCGGGCGCGTGGATGCCCTCAGGGTGTCGCCCCGGGCGTCGCACTGGAAGGCGAAGGACATCGATCTGGCCGCCGTGCTCGCGCCCGCGCCGAAGCCCGAGGATTGCCTAGGGATGTACCGCCGGCATTCGCAGAACCACGGCCTCGACGCCGCGCTCGACAACGAGCTCATCCGCCTGGCGGAGCCCGCAATCGTCCGCGGCGAGCGGGTGTATCACGAGATGCCGATCCGCAACACCCACCGGGTGGTGGGCGGGATGCTCTCGAACTACATCATCCGCCGGGCCGGCCGGGACATGCTGCCCGACGGGAGCATCCATTTCCGGTTCACGGGCCACGCCGGGCAGAGCTTCGGGGCGTGGCTGGCGAAAGGCGTGACCCTGGAAGTGGAAGGTGATGCCAACGACTACGTCGGCAAGGGACTCTCGGGCGGACGCATCGTCATCTACCCGTCGCGGCAGGCGAAGTTCAGGGCCGAGGAGAATATCCTGATCGGCAACGTGGTCCTCTATGGCGCGATCGACGGCGAGTGCTTCTTTCGCGGCATCGCGGCAGAGCGGTTCTGCGTGCGCAACAGCGGCGCCCGTGCGGTGGTCGAGGGCGTCGGCGACCACGGCTGCGAGTACATGACCGGCGGACGGGTGGTGGTGCTCGGCGAGACCGGCATCAATTTTGCCGCCGGCATGTCGGGGGGCATCGCCTACGTCTGGGACCCCGCGGGGCGTTTCCCGGGCCGCTGCAACATGGAGATGGTCGAGCTGGAGCGGCTGGAGGACGAGGCCGAGCGGCGCGCGGTCCGCGCCCTGATCGAGCGCCACCTGGAGCTCACCGGCTCGGTGCCCGCGCGCACCGTGCTGGCCGACTGGGATCACTCGGTGGCCGACTTCGTCAGGGTGATGCCGACCGACTACAAGCGGGTCCTGCGCGCGCGGTCGGCGGCGCCCGAGACCGAAACCGAACACATGGTTGCGACGGCGGCGGACTGAGCGCCTCGTCGGCTCCAGCGGGGTGCGCGGGTTGCTTCGCCCCGATCACGAGGCCCGATCATGAGGATTCCGATGGGCGTTCCGAGCCGCGCCCGCCCGATCGCAGACACATGGGCAAGATCACCGGATTCAAGGACTTCGCGCGCGCCGCGGCGCCCTATCGGGACGCCGTGGCGCGTCTGCGCGACTTCGACGAGATCTACACACCGCACGACGAGGCGCGCCTCGCCACGCAGGGCGCGCGCTGCATGGACTGCGGCGTCCCCTTCTGCCAGGCCGACGACGGCTGTCCCATCGACAACCTGATTCCGGAGTGGAACGACCTCGTCTACCGCGGGCGCTGGCGCGAAGCCCTTGACCGTCTGCACAAGACCAACAACTTCCCCGAATTCACCGGGCGCGTCTGCCCGGCGCCCTGTGAAGGCGCCTGTGTGCTCGGCATCACCGACCCGCCGGTGACCATCAAGAACATCGAGATGGCCATCATCGACCGCGGCTTCGCCGAGGGCTGGGTGACGGCGACCCCGCCCCCGACTCGAACCGGGAAGCGCATCGCCGTGGTGGGGTCGGGGCCGGCGGGCCTCGCCGCGGCCGCCCAGCTCAACTCGGCCGGCCATCGGGTCACCGTCTACGAGCGCGAGGATCGGATCGGCGGGCTGCTGATGTACGGCATCCCCAACATGAAACTCGACAAGCGCACCGTCGAGCGGCGCGTGGGCCTGCTCGGCGAGGAGGGTGTCGAGTTCGTCACCGGCGCTCCGGTCGCGGACGGCAGCGGCGGTTCGGTGGACGTCGCAAGGATCAGGGAGAGCAACGACGCGCTGCTGCTGGCCACCGGCGCGACCGTGCCGCGGGACCTCCCCATCGAGGGCCGTCATCTTCCCGGCGTCCACTTCGCCATGGAATACCTCACCGAGAGCACCCGGGCGCTGCTCGCGGGAACCACCCCCACGCTCTCGGCCGAGGGCCGGGACGTCATCGTCATCGGCGGCGGCGACACCGGCACGGACTGCATCGGCACGTCCCTTCGCCAGTCCTGCCGCAGCCTGATCAACTTCGAGCTGTTCCCCGAGCCCCCTCTGGAGCGGGCGCCGGACAACCCCTGGCCGACATGGCCGCGCATCTTCCGTGTCGATTACGGACACGAGGAGAGCGCCGCGAAATTCGGTCCCGACCCGCGCGTGTACTCGATCTCGTCGACGTCGTTTGTCGCCGGCCGCGACGGGGCGCTCTCCGGCATCCGCACGGTGGAGGTTGCGCTCAGGGACGGGCGTTTCGAGGAGGTCGCCGGCACCGAACGCGAATGGAAGGCGGATCTGGTGCTGCTGTCGATGGGATTCCTTGGTCCGGAGCACGAGGTCTCCGACCACCTCGCCATCGAATACGACCCGCGCTCCAACTATGCGGCCGAGTACGGCCGATACGCGACCAGCGAGGAAGGCGTATTCGCGGCCGGCGACTGTCGCCGCGGCCAGTCTCTGGTGGTGTGGGCCATCAACGAGGGCCGCGAGGCGGCGCGGGAGATCGACCGCTACCTGATGGGGTCGACGCGACTGCCGTAGCGGATCCGGGAGGGGCGGCGGGGCGGGCGGCCTCACCACCGCCCATGCGGGGCTCTGTTACGTCAGCGCGTCGACCGCGAACAGCCGCCCGTGCTCGGCGATGGCGAACCGATCCGTCATGCCGGCGATGTAGTCGGCAACGAGACGGGCGCGCTCCGGCTCGCTTCTGCCCCCATCCTCGATGCGCCGCTGGACATCGTGCGGCAGGCTGCGGGGGGTTTCGAAGAAGGCGCCGAACAGATCCCCGACGATGCGCTGCGCCTTCATCGACATCCGGAAGACGCGATAGTGGCGGTAGAGGTTGCGCAGCAGAAGCCGCTTGAGCGCCCGGTGCTGCTCCAGCATTTCCGCGCTGAAGCCGATCAACGGGGTGCGGTGAGCCCGCACTTCGTCGACGCTCTCCGGGCCGGCGGCGTTGATGGCGGCGCGGCTTGCATCCAGCAGATCCGTCGCCTGGCGGTTGATCATCGCTCGAATCGTCTCGTGGATGACGCGCCGTCCCGTGAGATCGGGCCAGCGGGCGCGCACCGCCTCGTACTGCTCGCGGAAGAAGGCGGTCGAGGCCAGCGT
Source organism: Gammaproteobacteria bacterium (assembly GCA_965221725.1). Classification (GTDB taxonomy): domain Bacteria; phylum Pseudomonadota; class Gammaproteobacteria; order HK1; family HK1; genus HK1. The sequence goes on along the minus strand of OZ244909.1, from coordinate 2,498,387 downwards.
TTCGATGTCGAGGAGTCCGGCCCGCAACCCGTCGTCGACATCGTGGTTGTTGTACGCGATCTCGTCGGCGAGGTTCGCGACCTGCGCTTCGAGCGACGGCTGGCCACCGTTCAGGAACCGCTCCCCCAGCGCGCCGAGCGCGTGCGCGTTCTTCCGTGAGCAGTGCTTGAGAATGCCTTCCCGGGTTTCGTAGGTGAGATTCAGGCCCGGGAAGTTCGCGTAGCGCTCCTCCAGCAGCTCGACGACCCGCAGCGACTGCAGGTTGTGCTCGAAACCGCCGTGGTCGCGCATGCAGGCGTTGAGGGCGTCCTGCCCGGCGTGTCCGAACGGAGTGTGTCCAAGGTCATGGGCCAGCGCGATGGCCTCGACCAGATCCTCGTTCAGCCCGAGTGCGCGGGCGATGGTGCGCGAGATCTGCGCGACCTCAATGGAATGCGTGAGGCGGGTGCGGAACATGTCGCCTTCGTGGTTGACGAAGACCTGGGTCTTGTACTCCAGCCGCCGGAACGCGGCGCTGTGAATGATGCGGTCGCGGTCGCGCTGGAACGCGCCGCGGTACGCGGGCGCATCTTCGTCGTGCGCCCGTCCGCGCGACGTCCCTTCCCTGACCGCATGGGGCGCGAGCGTGGTCATGCCGCTTCGCGTCCGGTCTCCAGCGTTTCGCGCAGCGCCTGGGGGTCGAACTCGCTGGTCAGCACCGCTTCGCCGATCTGGCGCAGCAGGACGAGACGCAGCCGGCCGCGCCGGACTTTCTTGTCCACCGCCATCAGCTCCAGCATGCGCTCGGCCGACAGCGCCGCCGGGGCTCGGACCGGAAGCCCGACCCGAGAGAATACGCGCTCGATCCGCCCGCAATCCTGCCCGGCGAGCCACCCCATGCGATGCGACATGCGGGCGGCGAGCACGATCCCCGTGGCGACCGCCTCGCCGTGCAGCCAGGCGCCGTAGCCGGTGCCGGTCTCGATGGCGTGGGCGAACGTGTGCCCGAGGTTGAGCAGCGCCCTCACTCCGGATTCGCGTTCGTCGGCCACCACCAGCGCCGCCTTGCGCTCGCACGCCTTCACCACCGCGGTGGTCAGCGCATCGTCGTCGAGGTCGAGCAGGGCCGTCGTGTTGGCTTCGAGCCAGCCGAAGAAGTCGGGGTCGTCGATGAGTCCGTACTTCACGATCTCGGCCAGGCCTGCCCGCACCTCGCGGGGATCGAGGGTGGCGAGCGTCGCGGTGTCGCTGACCACGCACCGGGGCTGGTGGAAGGCACCGACGAGATTCTTGCCGCCGGGAAGGTTGACGCCGGTCTTGCCGCCCACCGAGGAGTCCACCTGGGCGAGCAGGGTGGTCGGCACTTGCACGAAGTCCACCCCGCGCTGGTAGCAGGCGGCCGCGAACCCGGCGATGTCGCCGACGACTCCCCCGCCGAGCGCGATGACGACGCCGTCGCGTGCAACTCGACGGGCGACCAGAACGTTCTGGATGGCGGCGAAGGTGTCGAGCGTCTTGTGCCGCTCGCCGTCGGCGATGACGTGAGTGCTTACTTCGGCTGCGTCCGCCAGGGCCTCCCGCAGCCGGTCGAGGTAGAGCGGCGCCACCGTTTCGTTGGTGACCACGAAGGCATGGCGGTCGCCGACATGCGGGGCGAAGAGCCCTCGTTCGCCGATGATGCCGGCGCCGACGTGAATCGGGTAGCGCCGCTCTCCCAGGTCGATCTCGACGGTCCGGCTCACAGTGCCTCGATGCGCTGAAGGATCTCTCTGACCACGTAGCGGCTCGATCGGTGCGTCGATCTTACGACGAGGTCGGCGCTTTCACGATAGAGCGGATCGCGCACCCGCACGATCTCGCGCATGGCCGCCTCCGGATCGTCGGTCTGCATCAGCGGCCGCTTGCGGTCGCGCGCGACCCGTGCCACCAGCAGCTCGATGGGTGCGTCGAGGTAGATGACGAACCCGCGCCCGGCGAGGTGCGCCCGGTTCTCCGCGGCGAGCACCACGCCCCCCCCGGTGGCCAGCACGATGCCCTCGCGCTGGACGAGCCTCGCAAGCATCTCGCTCTCGCGCTTGCGGAACCCGGCCTCGCCTTCGAGCTCGAAGATGAGCGGGATGTCGGCCCCGGTGCGTTCCTCCAGCGCCCGATCGGCGTCCACGAACGCCTTGTCGAGCGCCGTCGCGAGCCGCCGTCCGATGGTGCTCTTGCCCGCGCCCATGGGGCCGATCAGGAAGATATTGGAAGGAGCGTCCATCGCCGGAGCCGAAACCACTCATGTCCCGCCATCGAGTGGCCTTGCATCTTTCAAGAGAAGAAACATCGATTCATTCCAACGGATCGATTGGGGTTGGGAGACTCCTTGCCCAGGTGCTGACCTCAAGCGGCTCGGGGTTCATGCGAGCGGCAAGGGCATCTGGGCTGGTCCATCCAGGCGGGGCTCGCCGGGCGGCGGGCCCCGCCTGGATGCGTGGACTACATCGGCGTCCAGGTGCCGTCGTCGCCGACGCCGTTGAGGGAGTAGGTGCCGGCCACATCGCCGTTCTCGTCGAACTCGATGGCGCCTGATGCGCCCTCGTAGTTGATGTCCTCGCCCGCGGCAATCGCGGCCTTCGCCTTTTCCCACTCGCCGGGGCGAATCACCATGCCCGGCGCGTTGGCGACTTCGCGCAGCGCGGCCGGGATCCGGCTCCGGTCCACGGCCCCCGCCTTCTCGATCGCGAGCGCCATCAGGAACGAGACGTCGTAGCTGTGGGCCACGAACGGCGCACTCGGATTGTGGCCCGCGGCCTCGAAGGCGCCGGCAAACGCCTTGTGGGAAGCGTCTTCGGTATCCGATGCGGGTTGCGAGAGCATGATGTTGCCACGCAGGGTGTCGGCGCCGATCTGCTCGATGACGGAGTTGTCCATCATGCCGTCTGCGCCCAGGAACTTCCCGAACAGGCCGTTCTCCAGACTGTTGCGCAAAATGGTGATGCCGCTCGATCCGTAGTAGGCGAACAGCGCGAGCCCCTCGCCGCCGGCCCCGGCCAGCGTCGAGAGTTCGGAGCGGTACGACGCCTTGTCCGGCTCGTGCGCCTGGCTCGCGGTGATGGTGCCGCCAAGCTCGGTGAACGCGCTCTCGAACACCCCGGCGAGGCCCGCGTTGTAGTCGTCGTTCGCATAGGTGACGGCGAGCGCGCGGTAGCCGTTCGCCCAGGCGAGTTCGGCGAGCGAGCGGCCCTGATACGCATCCGATGCCGCCACCCGGAACACGAGGTCGTTGTCGTAGAGCTCCGAGATGGAGGGTGCGGTCGCGCTGTCGGACAGCATCACCACCCCGGCGGGCACGGCCACCGACTGGGCCATCCCGTTCGTGGCGCCGGAGCAGCTTGCGCCGAGGATCGCCACCACCTGCTCGACGTCGACCAGCTTCTTGCCCGCATCGACCGCGGCCTTCGGATCGCACTGCGAGTCGCCGGTCACGAGCCGATAGGTGTCGCCGCCGTGCAGCCCGCCCTGCTCGTTCACATGGGTCGCGGCCAGGTCGCGGGCGGCCATGATCGGCACCACCAGCTCGGCGATCGGTCCGGTAATGCCCCCCGCGGAGCCGACCTTCACATCGGCCGCCATGGCGCCGGCGCCGCCCGAGGACAGCGCAGCGGCCACGGCAACAGTCAGGATTCTCTTCATGATGGGTTCTCCCGGTTGAAAGACGGTGGATGGACGGACGCCGCGGAGGTCTGGAAGCGGCGTTCGCGAAAGATGCCCTCCGGAAACTTCTGCAGGATGACCTGGAGTGCGAGACCGACGAGAAAGATGCGCAGGTAGGCGGCCTTGGTCGCCCACTCCGAAGGCAATCGGGTGGTCAGGATTTCGGTCGCGGACCATATCGTCCACACGAGAATCGCGCCGAAGATCGCCCCCCGGTTGTTCCCGCTCCCTCCGATGACGAGCATAACCCAGACCAGGAACGTCGCGGAGACGGGTTCCGCTGCGTTGGGCTCGATGAACTTGATGTGGTGGGCCATCAGTGCGCCCCCGAGACCCATGAGGGCGCCGCCCAGAATGAACGCCTCGATCCGCAGGCGCTCCACGTCCTTGCCGGCGGCGCGGGCGGCGTCCTCGTTTTCGCGGATGGCGGCCATCACCCGCCCCCAGGGGGAACGACGCGCCCGTTCGAGCAGGAGGTAGAGCACGAGCACGATCACGAACACCAGCAGCAGCATCCCGACCTGGTTCCACGGTTCCGCGACGTGCTCGAACGGCTTCGGGATCCGGGAGATGCCCCGCGCCCCGTTGGTGGCCCAGATCTCGTTCTTCAGCACGAGCCGGAGGATTTCCGCGATCCCGAGCGTCGCGATGGCGAGATAGTCGCTGCGCAGCCGGATGCAGATCCGCCCGATCCCCCACGCGACGAGGGCGCTCGCGATCATCGCGGCACAGATGCCGGCGGGGACGGGCAGGCCGTACCCGCCGAGATGGCGGGCCGAGGCGGCGGAGGTGAGGATGGCGCTGACGTAGGCGCCGATCGCGAAGAATCCGCCCACCCCGGCGTTGAACAGGCCCGTGAAGCCCCACTGGATATTGAGGCCCAGGGCGAGCACTGCGTAGATCCCGCCCATGGTGAGCAGGAACACCGCATAGAGGAAGATGCCGTAGAGCTGGTCCACGTCAGAACACCCGGCCGCGGAACAGCCCGCTCGGCCGCCAGATGAGGATGGCGACCATGATGGCGAATGCGACCCCCGCCTTGTAGCCCGGCGGGACCAGCGGCTCGGTGCCGATCCACGGATAGGTGGAGAGCTCCTCGGCCATGCCGATTACCAGCCCGCCCGCCATCGCACCGTAGGGCCGGCCGATGCCCCCGAGCAGGGCGGCGGCGAAGATCGGCAGTAGCACCCGGAATCCCATGTTCGTGTGCAGGTGGGTGTCGTAGGCGAGTAGCGCCCCCGCCGCGGCCGCAAGCCCCGCGCCGACGATCCAGGTGGTGCGGATGACGCGCTCGGTGTCGATGCCGGTCAGGCGGGCAAGATCGGGCGAGTCCGCCATCGCCCGCATCGCCTTGCCGGCCCGGGTGCGGCTGAGCAGCAGGTGCACCGCCGCCATCAGCCCGAGCGCGGCGCCGATGATGACCACATGCTTGGGGAAGATGCGCAGCGCATCGAGCAGCACCCACGGAAGATCGATGCCCGCACTGAAGGTCCGCAGCTTCGCCCCCCAGACCATCTGCACCAGGGAACGCACCATGAGCATCAGCCCGAACGACGCGATGACCAGGATGATCGTCGGGCCGTGACGGAGCGGGCGGAAGAACAGCCGGTCCATCCCGAGCACGGCGAGCGCGGTGAGCGCCATCGCGACCGGGACGAACAGGAGCGGGGGCAGGCCGGTCAGCGCGGTCAGGCTGAGGGTGAAGTACGCGCCGAGGGTCATCGTCTCCCCGTGCGCGAAGTTCGCGAAGCGCAGGATCCCGAACGTGAGCGTCACCCCGATCGCGCCCAGCGCGTAGATGCTGCCGAGCACCAGGCCGGGAATCAGGTGGAAATTGACGAACTCGATCACGGCCGATCCGCGCTCCGGGGCCGCTCCGACGCGCTCACGCGCGACTCGCCGCCGCCTCCACCCAGGAACATCGCGCCCACGTCCGGGTCGGCGAGCAACCCGGCGCCGGTGCCCTCCAGCCGATTCCGGCCGTCGACCAGCACGTAGCCCCGGTCCGCGATGCCGAGCGCCTGCCGCGCGTTCTGCTCCACCATCAGGATCGGCGTGCCGTGCGTATTGATCTCGCGCACCACCCGGAAGATGTCGCCCCGCACGCGAGGCGAGAGGCCCGCCGTCGGCTCGTCGAGCAACAGGACGACGGGCTCGACCATGAGCGCCTTGGCGATGGCGACCATCTGGCGCTGGCCGCCGGACAGGGTGCCGGCGGGCGCGCGCCGTTTCTCCGCCAGTGGGGGAAAGAGCGCGTACATCTCCTCGATCCGGGGACGGAAGTCGTCGGCGCGAATGTACGCCCCCATTTCCAGGTTCTCGTTGACGGTCAGGTTCGGAAACACGTTCCCGGTCTGGGGCACGAAGCTCACGCCCCGACGCACCACCTGCTCGGGCGGCACCCCGGTCACGTCGCGTCCCGCAAGCCGGATGCGGCCCCCGTCGACCCGGAGCCGCCCCAGCACCGCGTTCATCACGCTCGACTTTCCCGCGCCGTTGGGCCCGATGAGCACCACAATCTCGGCCGGGGCGACCCGCACCGACACCTCGTGGATGACCTCCGCCCCGCCGTAGCCGCCGGTCACGGCGTCGAGCTCCAGAACTGACGGCTCGGGCGCCATGCGTCAGCCCGGCCCGCGGGGCGGAGAGACGGGCCGCGCGCCGGTGCCCGCCGATGCCGGTGGCGGCTCCGCCGCCTCTTCCTCGCCACCTCCGAGGTAGGCGTCGATCACGCGGGCATCGCGGCGCACCGCAGCCATGGTGCCCTCGGTCAGCACCGCGCCCTGGGCCAGCACGATGATGCGCTCGCACAGCGACGCGATGAAGTCCATGTCGTGCTCGATGATGACGATGGTGTAACCGCGTTCGCGATTGAGCCGCCGGATCATGTTCCCCAGCTTCACCAGTAGGGTCGGGTTGACCCCCGCCCCCGGCTCGTCGAGCAGCACGACCCGGGGCTCCGCCATCATCGCCCGGCCGAGTTCCAGCAGCTTCTTCTGCCCACCGGAGAGGTGCATCGCGAGCGCGTCGCGCAATTCCCACAGGGTGAGGAACTCCAGGGTCTCCTCCGCCCGCTCGCGCACCTCGCGCTCGCGCCGGGCCACTGCCCCCGGCGCGACCCATACCGGCCACAGGCGCTCCCCCGGCTGGGCGGCGGGCACCGTCATCAGGTTCTCCAGCACCGTGAGGCGGCCGAACTCGTGCGGGATCTGAAAGGTGCGGACGATCCCCCGGTGGAACAGGACGTGGGCGGGCAAGCCGGTGACGTCCTCGCCCTCGAAGAGAATCCTGCCGCCGGTGGGCGGCAGGGCCCCGGCGACGATGTTGAAGATGGTGCTCTTGCCCGCTCCGTTCGGCCCGATGATGCCGGTGATGCGGCCGGCATCGATGTGGAACGAACACCGATCCACCGCGGTCAGGCCGCCGAAGCGACGGGTCAGCCCGTCCACTTCCAGGACGGGAGGGCCCGGCGATCCCGACTGTTGCGCCACGCTCGTCACGGGGCCGATTCTATCCGGGAATCGACGGCATCGACGCCGATGCCCCAACCCGCGCGAGCGGACCTTCGACCGGGGCGGCGGCTCCCGAGCGCGGCTCGGATCCGCAGTCACCGGGCATTCATCGCCTGCGCATGGCGCACCGCACTCTCGCCCCGCTCGAACCTCCGTGCACGCCGGCATCCACACCGGGCCAATCCATCGCGAGCTCCGGCCGGGTAGAATGCGCGCCGGTCGCGGGCAACCCGGCCTTGCCGGATCGGCCGCGAGATGAATCGTGGGATTCCGGGCGATGTCCGTGGTGCGACGAGTCGAGGGAGGGCGTGACTCCATGAATCGGGAAGCTGCGGCCGCCCTCGAGCGCGCCGGCGCGGTGCAGGCCGAGGTGCGCCTGCCGAGCCGTGACCTGCACGCGGATCTCGCGTTCTACGGTGACCGGTTGGGCTTCCGCCTGGAGTCGATCTTCCCCGCCGACGACCCCGCAGTGGCGGTGATGGCCGGCCACGGCCTGCGCCTCCGGCTCGACCGCGGCGCGGAGGAGGCGCCCGGCGCCATCCGCCTGCTCTGCGAACACCCGGAGGCGCTCGCGGCGGGGGCCGGCACGCTGATGGCTCCCAACGGTACCCGCATCGAGATCCGAGCCCGCGAACCGGCGTTCGCGCCGCCTCCGGCCCGACATGCCCTGGTCGTGCAGCGGATGGACGAAGGCGAGCCGTGGGTCGTCGGTCGCGCCGGCATGCAGTATCGGGACCTGATCCCCGGCCGCCTCGGCGGCGCCGTGATCGCTTCGCACATCCGCATCCCGAAGGGCGGGCCGGTGCCGGACATGGTGCATTTCCACGCCGTCACCTTTCAGCTCATCTACTGCCGCCGGGGCTGGTTCGATCTGGTCTACGAGGACCAGGGGCCGCCGTTTCGCCTGGAGGCCGGGGACTGCGTCATCCAGCCCCCGCAGATCCGGCACCGGGTGCTGGAATCGTCGGACAACGGCGAAGTGATCGAGCTGGGGGTGCCGGCCGAACACCTCACCACCATCGACCACGAGCTCGCCCTCCCCACCGCCACCCTCGATCCGCAACGCGACTTCGGCGGCCAGCGCTTCTGCCGCCACCGGCGGCGGGATGCCGTCTGGGGGCCATGGCGCATGCCGGGCTTCGAGGCGCGCCGCACCGGCATCGACGACGCCACCGGCGGCGTCGCGAACGTCGAGGTGGCCCGGATTGCGAGCAGCGCCGGGTCGGGAGTTGTGGACGGCGTCGGGGCCGGGGACGGCGCTGTGAACGGAACCGCGGGGGGCGTTGAAGACCGCGCGGTGGGCGGAGCCGCAAACGGTGCGGGGGATGAAGCCACCGCGGTCGTCACCAGCCACGACGCGGACATCCTGTTCACCTTTGTCCTGCGGGGAGCGATGCGGCTTCGAGCTTACGGGCTGGAAGCGCAGGATCTGCGCGCCGGCGATGCCTTCACGGTGCCCCCGCGAACCCGCACCGCCTACGAGCAGTGCAGCGCGGATCTGGAGCTGCTGGAGGTGTCGCTGCCCGGTCGGTTCGAAACCCGGGTGCACGATGGGGTATGGCGGTGACCGACTTCGACCGGATCCGATCCCTCTTCCATCTGCCCGAGGGCATCGTCTATCTCGACGGCAACTCGCTCGGCCCCCTGCCGCTCGCCGCCCGCGAACGCGTCGCCCGCCTCCTCTGCGAGGAATGGGGCGAGATGCTGATCCGCGGCTGGAACGGCGCGGGTTGGATGGAGCAGCCGACCCGGATCGGCGATCGCATCGCCCGTCTGATCGGGGCGCCGCCCGGCACCGTGGTAATGGGCGACACGCTGTCCATCAAGGTCTACCAGGCGGTGGCCGCCGCCCTGGAGATGCGGCCGGAGCGCCGCGTCATCCTCTCGGACCACGGCAACTTCCCCTCCGACCTCTACATGGCCGACGGGCTCATTCGCTCCCTCGGGCGCGGGCACGAGATCCGGACCGTGGCCCCGGAGGCCGTCGGCGAGGCGCTCGACGAGAGCGTTGCGGTGCTGCTGCTGACCGAGGTCGACTACCGCACCGGTCGCCGGCATGACATGGCGCGCCTGACGCAAGCCGCGCACGCGGTCGGCGCATTGACGGTCTGGGATCTGGCCCACTCGGCGGGGGCGCTGCCCGTCGATCTTGCCGGCGCCGGGGCCGACTTTGCCGTCGGCTGCACCTACAAGTTCCTGAACGGGGGGCCGGGCGCCCCGGCGTTCATCCACGTCTCGCTCGAGCACGTCGACGCCGTGCGCCCCGCCCTCTCGGGCTGGCTGGGCCACGAGGCCCCCTTCGCGTTCGACCTCGACTATCGCTCGGGGGCGGGCATCGAGCGGATGCGGGTGGGTACGCCGCCGATCATCGCGTTCGCTGCCCTGGATGCTGCGCTGGAGGTGTGGGACGAAGCGTCGATCCACGACGTGCGCGCCCGCTCGATGGCGCTCGGTGACCGGTTCATCGCGGAGGTGGAGCAGCGCTGTCCGGGGCTCGAACTGGTCAGCCCCCGGGCGGCCGAGGACCGCGGCTCCCAGGTGTCGTTCCGATTCGAGCATGCGTACCCGGCCATGCAGGCGCTCATCGACCGGGGCGTCATCGGCGACTTCCGCGCCCCCGACATCATGCGGTTCGGGATCGCGCCGCTCTACCTGAGCCCCGAAGACATGGTGCGGGCGGCGGAAACCCTCGGCGACATCGTGGCCCACCGGCGCTGGGACCGGCTCCGGTATCAGGAGCAGCGGGCGGTAACGTAGGTCCGTGCGGTTGCCGGCCGATGGGCCTGAAATGTCGGGGCTGGCGCAACGTTCGAACGCCGGCGCGGGGGAATCTCGGACGCCTTATCCCCCGGTGCTTCAGCTCAACGTGTCGACCAGAGCCGCGCCGACGACTCGGCGATCCTGTGTCAACAGCGTTGCGCCGAGCACCCGGGCAGTTGCCACCAGAATCCGATCGGCCGGGTCACGGTGGAAGGAGTCAGGCAGCGCGGCGACTTCGGTCGCGATCGCGGGAGAGACTCCCTGTCGTTGCACCAGCGGCGGTGCGGTGGCCTTGTCAAGCCACTCCCGCAGCGGAAGCGCCAGCCGGATGCGCCCCAGGCCGTGCAGCGTCGCCACTTCCCAGAGTGAGATGTCTGATACCAGAAGCGGCTTATCCGGACGTGCGGAGCCGACGACCTCCCGCTGCGCCGGCGACAGGCGCTTGCCGTCATTCAGCCACCAGATCAGCACATGTGTGTCTAGCAACGCCTTCACTGATCGAGGCTTTCCCAGTATTCCTCAGGCACTGCCGGCGCGACGATATCGCCGACAACGGTCACTGTGCCCTGCAGCTCCATCTGCGGGTACTCGGCTCGAGTACGGCTCGCGGGCCCGAGTTCAGCTACCGGCCGGCCTCGCTTGAGAATGACCACTCTCTCTCCGGTCGCCGATACGCGATCAAGGATCGCCAGACAGCGAGCCTTGAAGTCCGAGGCGTTGATGGTTTCCATGTGACCAGTCTTCAGGTCCAGTTCTCTTGTGTCAAGACGACGCATGATGACATGTGGCCGACGGTCGCGTGAGAAAGCGCAGTCGCGCAGCAAGGGTGCCCGCAGGAAGATTCACCGCAGGAGTACAGGGTCGCCGATGGGTCATCCCGCGGAATGAACGGGCCGCGGGGAGTAGTCGGGCCGGAAACCGCAGGCGTCCCGCCCGCAAGCGTACCGCAGGCCCGCCGTCGCGCGTGCGCGCGGCACCCGAGCGCCCCGCCCCGCGGATGTTTCAAGGCGATGGTCCAGCGAGTACAGTACGTCTCGGGGCTGCGGAGAATTCACCACTGGTAGAGCGTTGTGCATTCGTGGCCTTCCGGGGGGAGCATGAGGTCCTTTCGGGAACGAGTTTTTCGCACATCAGCTTCGATTCCGGGGAGTCTCGTACCAGACCTGCGCTTCAGCCGCTCCCCGGGCCTGAGTCATTCAACAGAGGGAGAAACACGATCATGTTCGAGCCAACCCGGTGGTCGGCAGGGCTTGCGGGCCTTGCCGCCACGGCAATGATTGCTTCCTCGGCGGCCCTCGCCGAGACGAAGATTCGTGTCCAGTCGGTCATTCCGTCCAAGGCCGACGAGGTGCACATGCTCAACGAATTCGCCAGGGATGTGCGCGATCTGACCAACGGTGAAGTCGTCATCGAAGTCCTGCCCGCCGGCGCGGTGGTCGGGGTCAAGGAGACCCTGGATGCGGTCGACGCCGGGCTCGTCGAAGGCGGCTTCGCGTGGACCCACTACTGGTCCGGCAAGCATCCGGCGGCGATGCTGTTCGGCTCGCCGGTCGCCGGCGCCGGGGTCGGCATCGACAACATCGCCTTCATGTCGTGGTTCCTGTACGGCGGCGGCAAGGAGCTCTACGACCAGCTCTGGGACGAGATGGGCGTCAACGTCAAGGGCTTCATGCTGCAGCCGGTGGGGCCGGAGGCGCTCGGCTGGTTCAAGGAGCCGATCAACTCCATGGAAGACTTCCGCAAGTACCGTTTCCGCACCCCGCCCGGCATTCCCGGCCAGACCTACAACGACATCGGGGTCGCCGCGGTGGCCATGGGCGGCGGCGACATTCTGCCGGCGCTCGAGAAGGGCACCATCGATGCGGCCGAGTGGTGCTGCCCGAAGCCCGACAGCGTGTTCGGCTTCCAGAAGGTGCTGAAGCATTACTACCTGCAGGGCCTGCATCAGGTGGTCGTCAACGCGGACATCTACATCAACGGCGACGTCTACGACGCACTCACCGATCATCAGAAGAAGGCGCTCGAGGTGGCGGCGAACGCATCGCTCACGAAGGCCCTGGCCTACCGCATCTACGAGAACGGCAAGGCGCTGAAGGACCTGACCGAGAACCACGGGGTGCAGCTCCACGATACGCCTTCCGACTACTTCAGCGAATACATGAACGCGGCCCGGGCGTCGCTGGAGAAGAACGCGGCGGAGAATGCCTTCTTCAAGGAAGTGTGGGATTCGCAGCGGGCCTTCGCCGAGATCGCGGTGCCGTTCTGGGCCGGCGCGCAGACCTCGAACGCCAATCTGGGCCAGGCGTTCGCCAAGTCGTTGCAGTAGGGCGGATGGTGCGCATCGTGCGGTGGGGGCTGCCCCCGCCGCACGATGCCGACCGCCCCGGGCCGCGCTCGATCGTGGCGTTGGTGACCGCCCTCCCTGAAGCCCGGGCCTGCGGCCCCCGAGTCGCGGCCTTGCCGATGCCGGCTCGTCGGTGTTCGTTCAACGCTCATGGATTCCCGCTTGTGCGGGCGCGGCGTTGCCGCCGCAGCCACCCCCGCGTCGATGGCATCATTTCCGCTCGGACGGGAATGAGTGAATCATTTCCGTGATGGATGCGGTACGGTCCGAATCGAGCCGCGGGGGATGAGCCGCACCGTGTCCGAACCACCCGAAGCGCTGGACATCACCGACGAGCTGATCGCCGAGCGGCGAGGCGGCGAGCCGGGTGACCTGCCGCACGACATGACCGGCTGGATGCGTTCGGCCATCACCCGGATCGACACCCTCAGCCTGTGGTGCGGGCGCATCTTCTGCTGGCTTCTGGTTCCGCTGATGGTGGCGATGGTGTGGGAGGTGGTGGCCCGCAAGCTCTTCGTTGCCCCCACCCTGTGGGCCTACGACGTGAGCCGGATGCTGAGCGGGGCGCTGTTCATGGCCGGCGCCGGCTACGCCCTGATGCGCGGTGTCCACATCCGCGCCGACTTCATCTACCGGAACTGGGCGCCGCGCCGGCAGGCGCTGATCGACGCCATCCTGTATCTGTCCCTGTTCTTTCCCGCCATGATCTTCTTCTTTCTGATCTCCTTCGGTTACGCGGAGAAGGCATGGGTACGCTGGGAGCTCAGCATGGACACCGCGTTCATGGCTCCGGTCGCGCCGGTGCGTACGGCCATGCCGCTCGGCGCCGCCCTGCTGATCATTCAGGGGGTGTCAGAGTTCCTGAAGTGCATCTACGCGATGCAGAAGAACCGGTGGCCCTGACATGAGCCCCGAAGCCATCGGCTTCATCATGATCGCGGTGATGCTGTTCGCGATCTTCGTCGGCTTCCCGATCTCCTTCACCCTCATCTTCCTGGGCCTCGTGTTCGGGGCCTGGGGGTTCGGGCCGAAGCTCGTCGTCTACCTCATGACGCTGCAGTTCAACAACGTCATGCTGGAGCAGACGCTGGCGGCGGTGCCGCTGTTCATCTTCATGGGCATCCTCATGGAGCAGGCGGGGCTGATGGAACGGCTGTTCCGCGCCGTTCAGCTCATGCTCGCCCGCACCCGCGGCGCCCTCTACATCGCGGTGCTCTTCGTCTCCACCATCTTCGCGGCCGCCACCGGCATCGTCGGCGCCTCGGTGACGATCCTCGGCATCATGGCGGCCAAGACCATGAACCGCTCCGGCTACGACGTGAAACTCGCGGCCGGCACCATCACCGCCGGCGGGACGCTGGGGATCCTGATCCCGCCGTCGATCATGCTGGTGGTCATGGGGCCGGTGCTGGAGGTGCCGGTCACCGATCTGTTTGCCGCCGCCATCGTTCCCGGCATCATGCTCGCCTGCCTCTACACCGCCTATTCGCTGATCCGCTGCTGGCTGAACCCGGCGCTCGGTCCGCCGCTGCCGGAGGACGAGCGCCCGGAGACCTCCGGCAGCATGTGGCTGGAGTTCATTGCGGCCATCGTGGTGCCGGTCGCACTGTTCATCGCCGCCACCGTGGTCGTCCATCAGTTCGCGGCGGCCTTGCTCGGACCGGGGCTGCTTCAACGGCTGCTGGCTCTCGGGCTCTACCTCCTGGCCTACGCGGCCGTCTTCGTCGCCCTGAGGCAGGCGCACCGCTGGCTCGAGGCCAACCGGCCGCTCGGGTTCTACGTGAGCGAGGTGTGGACCGAGTTCTACCTGGGTCTCGTGCCCCCGGCCCTGCTCGTCGGCTTCGCGCTCGGCTCGATCCTGCTCGGCTGGGCCACCCCCACCGAGGGCGCGGCCTGCGGCGCGTTCGGCGCGCTGCTGCTGACCCTGGTGTATCGGAGGATGACCCCCTCGAAATTCCAGGAAGCGCTGATCAAGACCCTGGAAATCTCGGTACTGATCCTGTTTCTGGTCGCCGCGTCCAACTTCTTCGGCGCGGTGTTCTCGCGGCTCGGCACGCCGACGATGCTGACCAACGCCCTGCTCTCGTTCGAGCTGTCCCAGCTCGAAGTGCTGATCGTCGTCATGGTGCTGATCTTCCTTCTGGGCTGGCCGCTGGAGTGGGTCCCCATCGTCCTCATCATCGTCCCGATCCTGATCCCGCTGCTGGACAAAATGGACATCAACCTGACCTGGTTCGGCATTCTGGTGGCGGTCAATCTCCAGACCGCCTGGCTCTCGCCCCCCGTGGCCCTCTCGGCCTACTTCCTCAAGGGCGTGGTGCCGGAATGGGATCTGAAGGACATCTACCTGGGCATGATGCAGTTCATGGTGATCCAGTTGATTGGTCTGGTGCTGATCATGCTGTTCCCGCAGATCGTCCTCTGGTTGCCGGGCTACATCTACGGGCCTTAGGAGCTGATGCAATGCTGGTCTTTCCCGAAATCCAGATCTCCGGCGGCAAGGTGGTCACGCGGGTCTCGCCCATGGCCGAGAACACCGTTCATCCGATCACGCCGGACGAGGCCGTGCGCAAATTCGAGGCGCAGGGCGCCGAACGGCTGCATCTGCTCGACGTTGACGCCGCGCTCGGCCGGGAAGCCACGAACCACGATCTCATCGCCGGGCTCATCGCCTCGACATCCATCCCGGTGCAGGTCGCGGGCGGCATGCGCACGCTGCACCACATCGAGTCGTGGTTCGACGCGGGCGCGGCGCATGTGGTGCTGGGCACGCTCGCCATCACCAACCAGCAGTTGCTGTCCGAGGCGTGCGCCCGGTTCCCGGGTGCGATCCTCGCCAACGTCGCGACCCGGGACGGCTACGTGATGATCGACGGCTGGCGGACGCAGACCGCGTTCCGGCCGCAGGACATCGTCTACGACCTCCAGATGTCGGGGGTCGCGGGGATCATCCACTTCGACATCGACCGGCTGGAGGCGGATGCTTCCGCCTCGCTCGCGCTGACGATGGAGATGAACCAGGACGTGGTCATCCCCGTGTACTCCAGCGGCACCGTCCACAGCATCGAGGACATGGCCCGGCTGCGCTACCTGCCGAACATCCACGGCGTCATCATTGGCGAGGCGCTGATCAACGAACGATTCAGTCTGCAGGAAGCGCTCCGGGTGGCGGCGCAGAGGGAGACCAGCCCTCAGCCGGGGGTGGAGACGTCGGTGTCGGTGCGGGGTATCCAGCAACCACGCAAGGTCTATCTCGCCTCCTACAGCCTTTCGCCGACGGTGCGCTGGTGGAACCAGGATCTGCGCCAGGCCGTCACCGACGACAATCCCTACATCGAGATGCTGATCCCGCAGGAAGATCTCGATATCGACCCCGCCACCCTCTCGCCGCGCGAGCTGCAGGCGGCGTACGAGAAGGTGGTGGACGACGCGGACGCGGTCGTGGTGGTGCTCGACGGCATCGATCACCAGGCATGGACCGGGTTCGAGTGCGGGTACGCCCGCGCGCGCGGCAAGTACCTGCTGGGCATCGCCACCGACGCCCCGAACGAGGCGCGCACGCCCTTCGAGGCGATGTGCGACGACGTCATCGTCATCGATCCGCAAGAGGATCGGCAGATCGTCTTCGCGTCGATCGCGAAGCAGGTGAACGCGCTCCTGCTGATGGACCCCGGCGGGGGCTGAGCCGGCGGTGCTCCTGCACCATGCGCACGGCGCGTCCCCGGATCTCCGGGGAGAACTTGTCCGAAGAACGCATGGCTCTCCCCTCTCAAGTCATCACCCCCCCTCCCGGTAAACCTCAGCCCGGAAAATTCCGAGTCAAGACGATTCAAGCTTGTCTTCAGTCTCCCGAGTGTCCAACTGCGGTTCCACCTCAGCAAACCGCCGCGGCATGTCGCTGCGTGTCGCAAACATGTCAGATCTCCCGTCCCCGGCGTGCCCAGCGCCGCGAGAACGCCTCGCGGCCGCCCTCCACGGCCCGGCATAACGCTGAAGCCTCGCTCCGCCCGCTCGATCTCCAGGTCGATCTGCGATTTCGGTCCCGGGAATTGTCCTGCACGTAGAGTACGTCGATTCGAGCGTCCCATGAATCCGCAGCCGGAAACTCCTGTGAATCATGCACTCGGTACGGCGTTCGATGCGGCGGATGCGGTATCGTGTTTTCCGCCCCCGACGCGAGACGACCATGGAACTGAACGAAGTCATGCGCACCACCTTCGCGGCCCGTCGGTTTACCGGCGAGCCGTTGCCGGATGCGGTGCTGCAAGAGATTCTGGAGCACGCCCGCTTCGCCCCGAGCGGCGGCAACCGCCAGGGCAACCGGGTCATCGTGGTCCGGGACCCCGACACCCGCACCGCGCTCGCGAAGCTCGCGGAGCCCGCCGCGAAGCGATACGTGGCCCAGAAGGCGGCGGGGGAGAACCCGTGGAACTCGATCGTGCCGAGCGCGCTGCCCGCTTCGGTGTTCGAGCAGACTCCGCCGCCGCCCCTGCGGACGCACCCGTTCCGGACCGCGGACGTGGTGCTGGTCTTCCTGGTGGACCTGAAGGTGGTGGCCTCGACCGATCAGTATCTCGATCGGGTCGGGGTCATCAGCGGCGCTTCGATCTATCCGTTCGTGTGGAACGTCCTGCTCGGCGCCCGTCAGGCCGGATTCGGCGGCACCATCACCACCATCGCGGTGGCCCGGGAGCCCGAGGTGCAGGCCCTGCTCGGCATTCCGGAGGCGTTTGCGGTGGCGGCCGTCGTGCCCCTCGGTCGGCCGGTGAAGCAGCTCACGAGGCTGCGCCGACGCCGGGTGGAGGAGATCGCGACCCGCGAGCGTTTCGACGGCGAGCCGTTCACGGCCGGGAACTGATGCCATGAACGGCGCCGAACTGCTCGTCGACACCCTCACGCAGGCCGGGGTGCGACGCATCTTCAGCCTGTCCGGCAATCAGATCATGCCGGTCTACGATGCCTGCATCGATGCCGGCATCTCCATCGTGCATGTGCGGCACGAGAGCGCGGCGGTGCACATGGCCGACGCCTGGGCGCAGGTCACCGGCGACGTCGGCGTCGCGCTGGTGACGGCCGGGCCGGGGTTCGGTAACGCACTGTCGGCGCTCTTCTCCGCGCAGCACTCGGAAAGCCCGGTCCTCCTGCTGAGCGGAGACTCCCCGGTGAGCGCCGACGGAAACGGTGCCTTCCAGGAGCTGGCGCAAGTCGATATCGCACGTCCCCTCGTCAAGATCTCCCGGCGGCCCGGGCGTGCCGAGCAGCTCGGGCATGACACCGCCGCCGCCATCGCCGGCGCGCGCTCGGGACGGCCGGGGCCCGCGCACGTTGCGCTGCCGTTCGACGTACTCGGCGCTGATGCCGGCGATGCGTCCCGGATCGGAGCGGCGGCCCTCGATCGTCGCCCGCGGGCGCTCGCGCCGCCGAGCGCCGAGGCCATCGTTCGTCGGATCATGCGCGCGAAGCGGCCCGTCGTCCTCACCGGCCCGCGCATGAGCCGGAGTCGGAACGGGGCCCGGGTGGCAGCGCTCGAGACCGCTCTCGGGGTTCCGGTGATTGCGATGGAGAGCCCCCGGGGGCTGCGCGATCCGGCGCTCGGTACGTTCTCCCACGCCCTCGCGGTGGCGGATCTGGTGGTGCTGCTCGGCAAGGCGGTTGATTTCGCGGCGGGATTCGCGCGGCCGCCGGTCGTGAACGCCGCGGCCGAGCTGGTGGTGATCGACCCCGACGACGCCATGATCGATCGCGCCTGGCGACTCGCCGGGGATCGGGTCGTGGTGTCCGCATGCGCGGACCCGGACCTGGCCGCGGACGCGATGGTCGCGGCGGCGCCCGGGAATGCGCTCGGCAAGGCGCCCGGTGCGTGGGGAGCACCCGGAGAGACTGGCGGGGCACCTGGAGCGTCCGCGGCGGCGTCCGGGGAGACGGCCGGGGCATCGGGGGTGTCCGGGGCATCGCCCCGCGCCTGGCGCGACGAAGTTACGGGTGCCATCGGCAACCGCGCGGTGGTCACCGAAGCCGATGTCCGGTTCCATCCCCGTACCGTCTGCGAGGCGGTACAGCGCGTTCTGGATGCGGCCTCGGACCCTGTCCTCGTCTGCGACGGCGGCGAGTTCGGGCAGTGGTCGCAGGCGTTGTGCACCGCCCCCGTACGCATCATCAATGGCCTGTCCGGGGCCATCGGCGGCGGGCTCTGCCATGCGCTTGCCGCGAAGCTCGCCCGGCCCGAGGCGACCGTCGTCGCGATGATGGGGGACGGAACCGCCGGATTTCACTTCACCGAGTTCGACACCGCGGTGCGCGAAGAGGCGGCGTTCGTGACCGTCATCGGCAACGACTTCCGCTGGAACGCGGAGCATCAGATCCAGCTTCGCGCGTACGGCCCCGATCGCCTCATCGGCTGCGACCTCGCGCCGAGCGCCCGCTACGACCTCGCCGCCGCCGGGCTGGGCTGCCACGGCGAACACGTCACGGACCCGGCCGGCCTCGATGCGGCTCTCGCCCGCGCGCTCGCAAGCGGCCGCCCCGCGTGCGTGAACGCGGAGATCGACGGCGTCGCCGCGCCGGCGTTTCGGGAGAGGGTCGCCCAGGGCGGTCATTGAGAGCGCGATTCGCTCGGCGTGACATGCGGATGCCGGACAAGGCTGTCCGGACGCCGCCGGGCAGTCTCCTCGGAGTGCGCGCGCCGCCGCCAGCGCGGGTGAACAGCGGTGAATTCGGTCGTACCAGCGTGCTGCGGATGAGATACGGGCCCGCTCAGATCGTCAGGGCGATGCCACGCCGCCGGCCCTCGTCCCTGGTGTCCTTCACGAACGACTTGTCGCTTGCGCCATTGCGCGAGCGCACGGCCATGAGCTAGCTTTCGTGGACGCGGTCGCCGAAGAACAGGCAAGCGTCATCGGGGTCGCACTGGTCGGAACCCACGTCCCTCATACCAGACCCCGGAGAAAGGCCAGGGCAGGCTGTACCCGGATCCCGTCCGGCGTCCGGTAGTCGTCGGTTCCGGTGGCGCTGATCTGGAGGGCCGTCGCGTCGGGGAAGCGGCCGTGCAGGTAGCCCAGAGACTTGTCCACCGGCCGGTCGCTCCACTTCACCTCGATCAGGTGGGTGGGGCCGGAGCGGTCCGTCACCACGAAGTCCACCTCGCGACCGTCGACGTCACGAAAGTAGCGTAGCTCGACATCCCGGCCGCGGATGTCCTGTTCGCGGTGCACCCATTTCAGCAGATGCATCGCCACGAGGTTCTCGAATCGGGCCGCGTTGTCGTGGACCTGAACCCAGTCGTAGTGATAGTGCTTCTGCGACTTCCTGATCGCCCTGACTCTGGGAGCGCCGAGGGGCGGCAACCGCACGATCGCGTAAAGTCGTTCCAGAATATCCAGCCATCGGCTCACCGTGCGGTGGCTCACTCCCAGATCTTCGCGCAGGGCGTTGATCGAGAGCGGGGCGCCCACCAGATCGGTCAACCGAATCACCAGCGTCTCCAGCGCGCCCAGATCCTCGACGCGCTCCAGGCCGCGGATGTCATCCTCGACCAGTCGTGATCGGTACTCGCGTGACCATCGGCGTGCCCGGTCCACCGAGCCGCTCAGCCAGGGTTCGGGGAACCCGCCGAGATCGAGTAGTAGGCGCAGTCCGCGGGCGTCGGTGACGGATAGCTCGGCGACCGACAACGGGTGCAGGCGCAGGTGGTGGTAGCGCCCCTGGAGGGAATCTCCGCCGTGGCGGTAGTAATCGAGCCGACCACTACCGGTGACGAGAATCCGCGTCCCGTCCTGACGGTCGTAGAGCCCCTTGAGCCAGCCGCGCCACCGGTGGAACTTGTGCAGTTCGTCGAAGACGAGAATGTCGGTCGCTGGCAAACGTCCGCGCAGGATCGCGTCCCGGTGCTCGGGGACGTCCCAGTTCAGGTATCCCGTCGAGTCCGGGAGCACCTCGCGCGCGAGAGTGGTCTTCCCGACTTGCCGAGGGCCGGAGACGAAGACCATCTTTCGTTCCAGATCGCTTCGGATCTGTTCGGTCAGATAGCGGGTGAGGTAGGTGGTCACGCCCGAATGCTATCATTTTCATCCACGCGCAAAAAAAATCGCCACATTTTTTGCTGCCCGGTGAATATGATCCTGCCTCTTCGCAGACACCACACTTCTCCTGGAAAGAGGTTCGATGAGCACTGCACCTTCGCTGTCCGACCTGGCCGACGAGCTGGAGCACCGCCGGATGCAGGAGCTTGGCGAGCGTGTCGTCGTCAAGTCGCTCCTCTACCATCTCGCGGACGGTGAGCGCACGCTCGGTCCCCGCCCGCCCGGAAAGCGCCAGCTCATGGGCGAAGACCCCCGCCTCCCGCCCATGCCGGAGAAACCGACCCTGCTCGACTTCTTCCGCCTGCGCTTCGCTCCGGGCCAGGCACACCTGTTGCAGAGTGCGAACCTTGCGCAGAAGAATGGGCTGCCGGGGAAGATGGTGCTCGCCTGCCTGCTGCACGACATCGCGGTGGTGGGGTTCATCCGCGCCGACCACGGCTACTGGGGCGCCCAGCTCATCGAGCCCTACGTGGACGAGGAAGTGAGCTGGGCGATTCGGGTGCACCAGGCCCTGCGGTTCTTCCCCGACGAATCCGTCGGGTACGAGTACCCCGATCTGTACCGGACGATGTTCGGCGAGGACTACCAGCCCGAGCCCTACATCGTGGCGGAGTACGAGAGGGCGCGAAAGCACCGCTGGTACATGTCCGCACGCATGATCTGCGTGAATGATCTCTACTCGTTCGACCCGGACCTGGAGGTCGAGCTGGAGCAGTTCGAGGATGTCATCGGTCGCCATTTCCGGCAGCCGCTCGAGGGTCTTGGCAACGACAACACCCCCGCCTCGCACATGTGGCGCACCCTGCGCCGCCCCTGCAACACGCTATAGCGTCCGGCAACGGTCGAGGGAGCATCGGGGCGGCCGACCCACGTCTGCAACAGTCGGGAGAGGCCGGGAAGGCTCACGCCTGCGCCGGAGCACGGGAGACCGGCCTCTTCCCTCCGGCGCCCTGGCGTCCTCGCGGGTGCGGCGGGGCTCAGCCCGCCGCGTCGCCTGCCTCCTCCTGCACCGTGAAGAACGAAGCCCGCCGCGGCTGCTCCGGAAGCTCGATGACCGCCTCCGCAAGTCGCGCCCGGCGCGTGGGTCGGCCGCGCACCACCATGCCCTCGTTCCGGCTGGGCATGGGATTGCGGGCGATGGGGAAGGCGTCCGCGGCGCTGTAGACGCAGATGTAGAGACCGCGCGGCGACGCCGATCGATTGGGTTGCGAGCCGTGTGCGAGCCGGGTGTGCATCAGGCACACGCTGCCGGCGCGGCCGAGGATGGGCTCCTCGTGCTCGCGCAGCGACCGCTCCGTGCCGGGGGCGATGAAGCCGGTGAAACGCTCGTCGTCGAACAGCGAGTACACCGGCCCGCGGTGGCTGCCCGGAACCACCATCAGGCAGCCGTTCTCCGGTGTCATGTCGTCGAGCATGAGCAGCGCGGTCACCACGTCGTCGTTGGTGTGCGGCGTGTAGGCGAAATCCTGGTGATACCGCACCTGGGTATGGGTGCCGGGCAGCTTCAGGTTGATCTTGCAGTGATGGTGCTTCACGTCGGGGCCGATGAGGGCAGCCACCATGTCGGTCATCGCCGAGTCGCGCATCACCTGCATATGGGCGTCGTCGATCTCGCTCGGGTTGTTGACCCTTCGGAGCGCGGGCGCCTCGGCGGTGTGCTCCGGCGCGAGGTCGAATCGCGGCCGTCCGTCCGCAGTGGGTGCGCCGAATGGCGCGTCGTGCGCTCGGCTCTCCTCGACCCACCCGGCGAGCACTTCGCGCAGGCCCGCAAGCTGCCGTGCATCGACCGCACCTTCCGCGACGAGAAAGCCGTCGCGCCGGAAATCGTCAACCTGCTTCTTCGAGATCATGCCATCCGCCCTCGATGCCCGGCCGCCGCAGAGCGGTGTCCCCCGGTTGCCGGACACGACCACCGGACCGCCACCGTTGCATGGATGGAATCCGGGGGCGCCATCAGCGCCGATGCACGGATTCCGGTGTAAGCCATACATCCACCATCGCGCTCCGTCGCCCGGAACCTATCACGAGCCCGCGGCGCCCGCGATCCCCGCGCCGACCTGTCAAGCGGGTGGCCCGGCGGGGGGCCCAGGACACCGGCCGGAATCATTTTTCCGGTCGATACCACCGGCCGGGTTCTCTTGCCCTGGTCGCGACCGCCCACGTCCGGGGGCGCCCCGGTCAGCGCGGCGTGGCCCATCATTTCCGCTCCGGCGGGAACGAGCTGGGGTGAACCGTGTACAGTCCGGGGTCAAGACCTGCCCCGATGCCCGAGAAGATCCGACCGCCGATGGATGGGCTCCGCCTTGGCCGGCTGCTCAACCCGCACCTTGCGGAGCTTGAGGAGTATGCGCCGATCGAACCGTTCGAGGTGCTGAGCGCCCGGCTCGGCATTCCCGCCGCACGCATCGTCAAGCTCGATGCGAACGAGAACCCCTATGGTCCGCTTCCGGCGGTGACCCGGGCGCTGGCGCGCCACGGGCACTTCCACATCTACCCCGACCCCCGGCAGTGCGCGCTGTGCGAGGCGCTCGGGGCGTTCATCGGCGTTCCCGCTTCCCACGTCGTGACGGGGCACGGCGCCGACGAACTGCTCGACTACCTCTGCCGGCTCTTTCTCGCGCCCGGGGATGTGGTGATCAACACGCCCCCGACGTTCGGGATGTACAGCTTCGACGCAAAGCTCGCGGGCGCGCAGGTCGTCGACGTGCCGCGCCGCGACGACTTCTCCGTGGACGTCGAGGCGGTCGAAGCCGCGGTCGAGGCCCACGGGGCGAAGCTCGTCTTCCTCACCTCTCCCAACAACCCCTCCGGCCACTGGCTCGCCGACCGCGCGCTGGAGCGGGTGCTGGCACTGCCGGCGGTGGTGGTGCTCGACGAGGCGTACGTCGAGTTTGCCGACCACCCGAGCCGCGCCGCCCGGGTGCTCGGCCACGACAACCTGGTGGTGCTGCGCACGTTCAGCAAGGCGGCGGGAATTGCGGGGCTCAGGCTGGGGTACGGAATCTTCCCGCCGTGGTTGATGCAGGCGCTGCTGAAGTTCAAGCAGCCCTACAACGTGAACGTCGCGGCCAGCGTCGCCGGGCTCGCGAGCCTGCGCAGTGCCGGCGGGATCGAGGCCGTGGTCAGGAAGATCAAGGTGGAGCGGGCGCGGTTGTACGAGCGGCTCGCGCCACTTCCCGGGATCGAAGCGGTTCCCGCCTCGCAGGGCAACTTCATCCTGTGCCGAATCCTCGGGCGGGACGCCCGCGATCTCAAGTTCGCGCTGGAGCGCCGCGGGATCCTCGTTCGGCACTACGACAAGCCCGGCATCAAGGGTTGCATCCGCATCTCGGTGGGCCGCCCGGAGCACACCGATGCGCTGATCGGCGCATTGCGCGGTCTCCTCGGTGCTTCGGCTCCGGCCGCACCCGGTTCCTGAACGGCTTGCCCGCGAGGCGGCGCTCGACGCGTCGAGGCTCCGGAATTTCGGCCGAGGCATGTTGACAGGGCATGTCGGCAGGACAGGTCCGGCCGAGGTATGGCGGGATGAATCGTCCATCCGCGCTGCCGGGCATGAGGCGTCAGCGCGGCATTGCTCCAAGGTTCGACGCCTCGATCGGCCCGATGCCCATTGTACCATCGCGCTCTTCGCGGTCAGTCGCCCGAGCGGAGCCCCACCCATCATGTCCGACGCCATGAACACCATCTTCGGCCGCGAGGCGTTTCTGGCCCTGCTTGAGAGCGAAGGGGTGTCGCATCTGTTCGGCAACCCCGGCACCACCGAGCTGCCGGTCATGGCCGCGCTGCCGGATCGGCCCGCGATCCGGTACGTGATGGCGCTCCAGGAGGCGCTGGTGGTGGCGATGGCGGACGGCTACTCGCGCGCCTCCGGCAATCTCAGCGCCTGCAACGTCCACGTCGCGCCCGGACTCGGCAACGCCATGGGATCGCTCTACAACGCGAAGTGGATGGGCTCGCCCGTCATCGTCACCGCCGGGCAGCAGGAGCAGGGCCACGGGCTCACCGAGCCGATGCTCTACGACCCGCTGGTGCCGATCGCGCAGCCGCTGGTGAAGTGGGCGGTGGAGGTCACCCGGCTTGCAGATCTGCCGCGCATCGTGCGCCGCGCCGCGAAGGTGGCGACGACTCCGCCGACCGGGCCGGTGTTCATCTCCCTCCCCGGCGACATCCTGAACGCGCAGGAGGCGCTGGAGCTCGGCCACCCCACCCGGGTCGACACTGCGGGCCGGCCGAGCGACGCTGCACTCGATCGGTTCGCGGATCGGCTGCTCGCGGCGCGGCGCCCGGTCATCGTGGCCGGCCACGAGGTCGCAACGTCGGGGGCGCTCACCGAAGCTGCCCGGCTCGCGGAGCTGCTGGGCGCGCCCGTGTATCAGCAGACGGTGTGCGACGGCGCCCACTTCCTCTGCGAGCATCCGGCGTTCATGGGCGCCCTCACCCGCGACCAGCGCCACGTTCGCGAAACGCTTGCTCCGTATGACCTCATGTGCTGCGTCGGCGCCGACGTGCTGCGCATGTCCGTGTTCAGCGAGACGGACCCGATGCCCCCGGGCCTGGCGGTGGTCCAGCTCGGACTGCGCGACTGGGAGATGGGGAAGAACTACCCGGCGGAGATCGCGCTGCGGGCCGACGTGAAGGAGACCCTGGCGGCGCTCGCCCCGGTGATTGAGCACAAGCGCGGCGCGCGCGGGGCGGAGCGGGCGGCGGCCGCCATCGCGGGGCTGGCGGCGTCGAACTGGACCGCAAAGCGCGAGGCCGCCCGCGCCCGCGCGCTTTGCGGCATCGGCGCCACGCCGATGCCCCCGGACCTGGCGATGCTGCGCCTCGTCGACGCCCTGCCGAAGGACGCGGCCATCGTCGAGGAAGGGATCCTGAGCGCCCGCGCCCTGCCGGCGCTCTTTGCGTTCCGCGACGCGAAGGCGTTCTTCGGGCTCGGCAGCGGCGGCATCGGCTTCGCGATGGCCGGGGCGGTGGGTGTGCAGCTCGCGCTGCCGCACCGGCCGGTGGTCGCCGTCATCGGCGACGGCAGCGCGATGTACAGCATCCAGGCGCTGTGGACGGCGGCGAACGCGAAGCTCCCGATTACCTACGTCATCGCCAACAACGGCGGCTACCGCATCATCAAGGAGCGGCTGAAATCGTTCCACGGCGTGGAGCACTACACCGGCATGGAGTTCACGGACCCCCCGATCGACTTCGTCGGCCTCGCTCGCGCGCTGGGGGTGACCGCGCTGCGGATCACGGACCCGGACGACATCGGTCCCGCCATCGCCGCATCCACCCGCCGCGACGGGCCGACGCTCCTGGACGTGGTCGTGGACGACGGGTTCGGGAACGAAGGGCGGCAGGGGGTGACGCCCGTGGCCATCCGCAAAGCCGGGTCGGGCTGGGGTCGGTGAATGGAATCGGTACCAGAAGCGGTCAGGGCTGGACCGCCGCTTCCGAATCGGGCACCGGTTCGGCGCGCAGTTTCAGGCCGAGAGCCCTGATGACCCCGAGAACCGTGCCCAGGCTCGGATTGCGTTCTCCCGAAAGCGCCTTGTAGAGGCTTTCCCGGGACAGGCCGGCATCACGAGCCACCTGCGACATGCCCTTGGCGCGGGCGATGTCACCCAGCGCCTTGGCGAGGAACGCGGGGTCTCCCTCGGCCTCCTCCATGCAGACCTCCAGGTATGCGGCCATTTCCTCCGGCGTGCGGAGATGCTCGGCGATATCGTAGGGTGAAGTGACGGTCTTGGTCATGGTGTCCACCTACAGGTTTCGTGCGAGACGCAGGGCCGTCTCGATGTCCCGACGCTGGGTCCGCTTGTCCCCGCCGGCCAGCAGCACGACGATCGCGCGGCTCTGCCGCTTGAAATACACCCGATAGCCCGGTCCGCAATCGATCCGCAGCTCCGAAACGCCTTCGCCCACGGACCGGGTATCACCCGCGTTGCCGGCTGCCAGCCGTTCGACCCGAATCAGGATAAGAGCCTTGGCGCGAACATCCCGCAAGCCGTCCAGCCACCTCGCGTAGACTTCTGTCCGGCGGATCTCGAACATCGATCGAGCGTAGCCAGTCGGCTACAGACAGTCAATTCCCACCCTGTATTCCCACCCTGTATTCGGTGTTGCCGCCCCCTGCGTATCACGCCGTGTCCGGTCCGCCGAGCCCGCGCATCACGTTCATGACCACTGCGAGCCCCGCATCTTCGTCCAGGGTCAGAATCGATTCCGGGTGGAACTGCACCGCGGCGACCGGGAGGTCCGGGTGCTCCACCGCCATCACGATGCCGTCGTCGCTCTCGGCGGTGATGGCGAGCGCGCCGGGGAAGGTGTCGCGGTCCGCGTGGAGCGAGTGGTAGCGCCCGCCCTCGAACCGGCTCGGCAAGTCCTCGAAGACCCGACCGCCGCGCACGTTGACCATCGACGGCTTGCCGTGCATCGGCGCCGGCAGCACCGACAGCCGGCCGCCGTAGTACTCCACGATTCCCTGGAGCCCGAGGCAGACCCCGAACAGCGGGATGCCGGCCGCGCGCGCCGCGCCGATAGTCTCCCCGAGGCCGAAGTCCTCCGGGCGGCCGGGGCCGGGTGAGAGCAGCACGAGATCCGGGCGCTCCTCGGCGATGCGGCGGCGCGGGAAGCCGGAGCGGTAGGTGATCACCTCGGCGCCGGTGCGGCGGAAGTAGCCCGCCAGGGTGTGCACGAAGGAATCCTCGTGATCGACCATCAGCACCCGCCGGCCGTCGCCGGGGCGCTCCGCCGCCGCTTCGATGCGCGGCCCGGGCGTGGTGGCGTCGCCGCGCCGGATCGCATCGAGGAGCGCCGATGCCTTCAGCCGCGTCTCCGCCTCCTCGGCGTCGGGGTCGGAACCGAACAGCAGGGTGGCCCCGGCCCGGACCTCGGCGATGCCGCCCTTGACCCGCACCGTGCGCAGCGTGAGCCCTGTGTTCATGTTGCCGTCGAAGCCGAGGAAGCCAATGGCCCCGCCGTACCAGCGCCGCGGCGAGCGTTCGTGGTCCTCGATGAACTGGATCGCGTGCTGCTTCGGCGCCCCGGTCACGGTGACCGCCCACGTATGGGCGAGGAAGCCGTCGAGTGCGTCGTAGCCCTCGCGGAGCCGCCCCTCGACGTGATCCACGGTGTGGATGAGGCGCGAGTACATCTCGATCTGGCGCCGCCCGATGACCCGCACGCTCTGCGCTTCGCACACCCGGGATTTGTCGTTGCGGTCCACGTCCGTGCACATCGTGAGCTCGGATTCTTCCTTCTCCGAGTTCAGCAGGGTGCGGATCTGGCGCGCATCCCCGATGGCGCTCGTACCGCGCGCGATAGTGCCCGAGATCGGGCAGGTCTCGATGCGCCGGCCCTCGACCCGCACGTACATCTCGGGCGAGGCGGCAACGAGATACTCCTGTTCGCCCAGGTTCATCAGGGCGCCGTAGGGGGCGGGGTTGCGCGTCTTGAGCCGCCGGTAGAGCGCCGAAGGCGGGGCCGGGCACGGCTCGGAGAACACCTGGCCGGGCACCACTTCGAAGAGGTCGCCGCGCCGGAACGCCTCGATCGCGTCGCGCACCGTCGCCGCGTACTCGCCGGGGGCGTGGTCGCATGCGCTCTCGACCAAGCCGGCTCCGTCGGCCGAGCCGGCAGCGCCGGCCGCGATGTACGGGGTCCGGTCGCCGGTGCGGGCCAGGCCGTGCGTGCGTCGGCCCCCGGCTTCGAATTCGTAGCGATAGCGGGTTGCGGTCTCACGCCGGTGATCGACGATGAGGATGTCGTCGGGCAGGAAGAGCACGACGTTGCGTTCGGCCGCGTCGCGCGGCATCGCGAGCCGGATCGGGTCGAACTGGAACGCAAGCTCATAGCCGAAGGCGCCGTAGAGCCCGAGGTGGGGGTCCTCCGGGCTGCGAAAGAGGTCGATGAGCGCGCGCACCACCGAGAACAGGGTGGGCTGCTTGCTGCGCAGTTCCTCGGGGAACCAGGCGTCGGAGGTGCGCACGGCTCCGGTCACGGCGTGCGCGCTCGATTCGAGGGACTCGACCGCGTCGCAGCCCCGGAGCGCCGCCGCGACGGCGGGGAGGAGCACCGCGCCCCGTTCGTTGCCGGCCCGGACCTCGAACGCGCGCTGCCGGCCCGTGAACGAGAGCGCCGGATCGCAGAACCCGATATCCCAGCGGGTGTAGCGCCCCGGATACTCGAACGACGAAGTGAGCAACACGCCCAAGCGCTCGTCGAGCGCGGCGGCCAGCAGCTCGACGGCGTCCGCCCGAGGTTCGCGCCGGGCGGTGCGCGTGATCGCAATGCCCCCGTCGGTCACGTAGGTGATGGATTGACCGTCGCTCATCAGATCGTCCTCCGATGATGGATCCGTGGATGCTTCGAGGCCGGAAACCGGGGGAGGAGGTTCAGACGAAGAAAAGGGCCGTCCACCTCCCGGTGGCGGCCCTTGATGCTCGAATGCGTGCGCGAATGCGGGGCCGCCCGCCCGGTCAGTCGGGCCACCACCAGCGGTTCGCGAATCGCCGTACGTCCATGAGGCATCAGCTTGGCAGGATGCCGGATGCGCGTCAACGCAGTGTGTGACACGCAGTGTGTGACCGCCGACGCCTGGGGTGTCGGTCGCGGGCCGGATGCGCGATCATGCCGGCACTCCACCCGAATCATGGCCACCGCGATGTTCAACTCCGGGATGAGCTTCGCCCTCGGTGAAGAAATCGAGGCGCTGCGGGACACCGTTCACCGGTTCGCGCAGGCGAGGATCGCGCCGCGCGCGGGCGAGATCGACGCGACGAACGAATTCCCGCGGGATCTGTGGGCGGGGCTCGGCGCGCTCGGGCTGCACGGAATCACCGTCGAGCAGGAACTCGGGGGGGCCGGCATGGGCTACCTCGCCCACGTCGTCGCGATGGAGGAGGTGAGCCGGGCATCGGCCTCCGTCGGGCTCTCCTACGGCGCCCATTCGAATCTCTGTGTGAACCAGATCCGCCGCAACGGCACCGACGCGCAGCGCGAGCGCTATCTCCCCGGGCTCCTCTGCGGCGCGCACGTGGGCGCACTCGCCATGAGCGAATCGGGCGCCGGCTCCGACGTGGTCTCGATGAAGCTCCACGCGGAGAAGCGCAACGACCGCTACGTGCTGAACGGCACCAAGATGTGGATCACCAACGGCCCGGATGCGGACGTGCTGGTGATCTACGCCAAGACGGCGCCGGACGCCGGCCCCCGCGGCATCACCGCGTTCATCGTGGAGCGGGCGTTCGCGGGGTTCGGGAGCGCGCAGAAGCTCGACAAGCTCGGCATGCGTGGCTCCGGCACCTGTGAACTCGTGTTCGACGACTGCGAGGTTCCCTACGAGAACGTGCTCGGCGAGGAAGGCCGGGGGGTGCGGGTGCTGATGTCGGGCCTCGACTACGAGCGGGTGGTGCTCGCGGGCGGTCCGCTCGGGATCATGGCCGCATGCCTGGACGTGGTGGTGCCCTACGTACACGAGCGCCGGCAGTTCGACCAGCCGATCGGTGAGTTCCAGCTCGTGCAGGGCAAGATCGCCGACATGTACACCACGATGAACGCGTGCCGCGGCTACGTCTACGCGGTGGCCGCCGCCTGCGACCGCGGCGAGACCACCCGCAAGGACGCCGCCGGCTGTATCCTCTACGCGGCGGAGAAGGCGACCGCGGTCGCCCTCGACGCCATCCAGCTCCTCGGTGGCAACGGTTACATCAACGACTTCCCCACCGGCCGGCTGCTGCGCGACGCGAAGCTCTACGAGATCGGCGCTGGCACCTCGGAGATTCGCCGGATGCTGATCGGGCGCGAACTGTTCGCGGAGACCGCCTGAACGGACCGCGGCGGATGACAACGCATGGCGGCAATTCCCGTTGGATCGGGACGGGCTCCCGATGCTGCCCGCAGGGCAAGATCACTAAAATCCCATGTAAATCAGTGCATTCTGTGATCTAATGCCACTCTGGCCAAGGAGAGGAACGTGATCAGCAATGGACAACAGTGCCCCCGAGGGTCTGATCGAACATTTCTCGAAGTTGGAAGACCCGCGCGTCGACCGGAACAAGAAGCATGAGTTGATTGATGTCATCGTGCTGTGCGTGTGCGCGGTGCTCAGTGGGGCCGAAGGTTGGTGCGACATCGAGGAGTTCGGTCGCGCAAAGCTGGACTGGTTACGTCGTTATGTCCCGCTGGCCAATGGGGTCCCGGTCGATGACACGATTGCCCGCATCATCTCGGCGTTGTCGGTCAGTGGGTTTCAGGCGTGCTTTCTCAGTTGGATGGAGGACGTGGTCAAGCTCAGCGACGGTGAGATCATTGCGCTCGATGGCAAGACGCATCGACGCACCCATGATCGCAAGCGAGGGGTGAAGGCGCTGCATATGGTCAGTGCCTGGGCGTGTCGCAATGGGGTGGTGCTTGGGCAGGTGAAAACCGACGAGAAGTCGAACGAGATCGTGGCGGTGCCGGAGTTGCTGGAGAAGCTTCAATTGAAGGGGTGTATCGTGACGCTGGATGCGATGGGGTGCCAACGCGCGATCGCGAAGCAGGTCAAGAAAGGCGGTGGGGATTACGTGTTGGCGCTGAAGCGCAATCAGCCGGAATTGGAGCGCGAGGTTCGGGCGTATTTCGAGGCGGCGGAGCGGTGCGACTTTGGCGGTTCGGAGATGGGGCACGAGGCGACTTGCGACGAAGGTCACGGGCGGATTGAGCACCGGAGCTATTTCTTGTCCACGGACCTTGGTGCGTTGTCGGGTGTCGGGAAGTGGAAGGGACTGAAAGCGATGGGAATGGTGGAGTCGGAACGTCATTGTGGAGGGCGTGTCAGTGTTGAGCGGCGCTACTACATCACCTCGCTTGATGACGTGAAGGTGTTTCAACGGGCGGTGCGTTCACATTGGAGTATCGAGAACGGGTTGCACTGGCGGTTGGACGTGACGTTTCGCGAAGACGCAAGCCGGATTCGTCGAGGCAATGCGCCTCACAACATCGGGGTGATTCGTCACATGGCGATGAACCTACTCAAGCGCGAGAAGACGAAAATGAGCTATAGGCGCAAGAGAGTCCGGGCCGCTCTGAACGATGCCTTCCGAGATAAGTTGTTGATGGGACAATGACTTTATATGCGGTCACCCTGATGCTGCCCGGAGTGAACGCGGTGGAACTCGAAATCCCCCCGAGAGCGCATCGGGGTCACATCGAGATCGCATCAGGATCACATCGGGGGACGGCCTCCCGGAGCGCCGGCGAAAATTGCTGAACGCATGCCAAGGACAGCGAGGACGATGAAGACCCACTACATCCTGATCGACTACGAGAACGTGCAAACCAAGAGCCTGGCGGTGCTGCAGGGCGCCCCGAACCAGGCATTTCGCATCATGGTGTTCGTCGGCGCCAACCAGTCGAAGATTCCGATCGAGCTCGTGTCGTCGATGCAGAGCTTCGGGGACAAGGCGGAGTACATCCAGATCACCGGCAGCGGGCGCAACGCGCTCGACTTCCACATCGCCTACTACCTCGGGGCGCTCACCGAGCGGGCGCCGAAGGCAATCTTTCACGTCATCTCCAAGGACACCGGCTACGACCAGTTGATAAGACACCTGAAGGCAAAGCGCATCACCGTGGCGCGGCAAAAGGATCTGTTCGACATTCCGTGGCTGTCGTCGGACAACACCAAACCGGCGGACGAGCAGCTCACCGCCATCGTCGAGAACCTGTCGGCGCGCGGCAATTCCCGGCCCCGCAAGGTCAAGACCCTCAAGAACTCCATTCATTCGCTGTTCGGCAACAAGCTCGAACCGGAGCGCATCGACAGCCTCGTGCAGGATCTTCAGAACGGGAAGTACATCGTCATCAATCAGGAAAACGTGACCTACCGGAACATGTAGAACGATGAGGACACGGATGCGCAGGCGCGCCGCGGCCGGTCGATGAGCGTCCTCGACTCTTCGCTCTGCGTGCGCTCCGACGCGTTCCGGTCCAACCGCGACCGGATGCGGCGACTGGCCGAGGAGACCGCCGCGATCGCGGCGGACATCATGCAGAGCGGCCCCGAGCCCGCCCGCGCCCGGCACCTCGACCGCGGCAAGCTCCTCCCCCGGGAGCGGGTCGCCCGTCTCCTCGACCCCGGCTCCCCGTTCCTGGAGATCGGCCTTTTCGCCGCCCACGGCATGTACGGCGGCGAGGTGCCGTCCGCCGGGCTCGTCACCGGCATCGGCCGCATCGCGGGCACCGAGTGCATGGTGGTGTGCAACGACGCCACCGTGAAGGGCGGCACCTATTACCCGCTCACGGTGAAGAAGCAGCTTCGCGCGCAGGAGATCGCGGCCGAGAACCGGCTGCCCTGCGTGTACCTCGTCGACTCCGGCGGGGCGAACCTTGCGAACCAGGACGAGGTTTTCCCCGACCGCGAACACTTCGGGCGGATCTTCTACAACCAGGCGAACATGTCCGCGGCGGGCATCCCTCAGGTCGCGGTGGTGATGGGCTCGTGCACCGCGGGCGGCGCCTACGTCCCGGCCATGAGTGACGAAAGCATCATCGTGCGCGGTCAGGGCACGATCTTCCTCGGCGGGCCGCCGCTGGTGAAGGCGGCGACCGGGGAGGTGGTCTCGGCCGAGGACCTCGGCGGTGCGGACCTGCACTCGCGCGAGTCCGGGGTCACCGACCACTGCGCGCGGGACGACGCCCATGCCCTCGACCTCGCCCGCCGCGCCATCGGCAACATCAACCGCGGGAAACAGCCCGGGGTACGCACCCGGCCGGCCGCGCCCCCGCGCCACGACCCGGAGGAGATCCTCGGAATCATCCCGGCCGACGTGCGCCAGCCCTGCGAGGTGCGCGAGATCATCGCCCGCATCGTCGATGATTCGCGGCTCGACGAGTTCAAGAAGCTCTACGGTGCGACCCTCGTCTGCGGCTTCGCCCACGTCGCCGGCATACCGGTCGGGGTCGTCGCGAACAATGGAATTCTCTTCTCCGAATCCGCCCTGAAGGGCGCCCACTTCATCGAACTCTGCGCCCAGCGCGGGGTTCCGCTCGTGTTCCTGCAGAACATCACCGGCTTCATGGTGGGACGCAGGTACGAGGCGGGCGGCATCGCAAAGGACGGCGCGAAGCTCGTCACCGCGGTGGCGACGGCCCGCGTGCCGAAGCTCACGATGATCGTCGGAGGCTCGTTCGGGGCCGGCAACTACGGCATGTGCGGGCGCGCCTACTCCCCGCGCTTCCTGTGGACGTGGCCGAACGCACGCATCTCGGTGATGGGCGGCGAGCAGGCGGCCGGGGTGCTCGCCACCGTGAAGCGCGACGGAATCGAACGCCGGGGCGGGTCGTGGTCGGGCGACGAGGAGGCGGCGTTCAGGCGCCCCATCGTCGAGCGGTTCGAGCGCGAGGGGCACCCCCTCTACGCGAGCGCCCGGCTGTGGGATGACGGCATCGTCCACCCGGCCCGCACCCGCGAGGTGCTCGCCCTCTCGCTCTCCGCCACCCTCAACGCACCGATCGAGGAAACACGCTTCGGCGTGTTCCGGATGTGATGTTTCGCAAGCTCCTCGTCGCCAACCGGGGCGAGATCGCCTGCCGGGTGATGCGCACCGCGCACCGGCTCGGCATACGCACCGTGGCGGTGTACTCCGACGCGGACCGGGACGCCCTGCACGTCGCCACCGCGGGCGAGGCCCGCCGGCTCGGCCCCGCACCGGCGGCGCAGAGCTACCTGGACATCGAGCGGACCGTCGCCGCCGCCGTCGCATCGGGGGCGGAGGCGCTACACCCCGGATACGGGTTCCTGTCGGAGAACCCGGCATTCGTCGACGCCTGCACCGCCGCCGGCATCGTCTTCGTCGGCCCACCGGCCGCCGCGGTCCGCGCCATGGGCCTGAAGGACGCTGCGAAGCGCCTGATGGAAGCGGCTGGAGTGCCGGTGGTCCCCGGCTGCCACGGCGGGACGCAGGACGATGCCACCCTGCTCGCCCACGCCCGACGCATCGGCTTCCCGGTGCTGGTGAAGGCGGTGGCGGGCGGCGGCGGCAAGGGGATGCGGCGCGCCGACACCGAAGCCGGTTTCGGCGATGCGCTCGAAGGCGCACGGCGCGAGGCCCGCGCGAGCTTCGGCGACGACCGGGTGCTGATCGAGCGCTGGGTCACGAGACCGCGCCACGTCGAGGTCCAGGTGTTCGCCGATGCGCACGGCAACGCGGTGCACCTCTTCGAGCGGGACTGCTCGCTGCAACGCCGCCACCAGAAGGTTGTCGAGGAAGCTCCGGCGCCGGGCATGACCCCGGCGATGCGGGCGGCCATGGGCGAGGCCGCGGTCGCGGCGGCACGGGCCATCGACTACTGCGGCGCCGGCACCGTGGAGTTCATCGCGGACGCATCCGAGGGCCTGCGCGAAGACCGGTTCTGGTTCATGGAGATGAACACCCGGCTTCAGGTCGAGCACCCGGTGACCGAGATGGTGACCGGCACCGACCTGGTGGAGTGGCAGCTCCGGGTGGCGGCCGGCGAACCGCTTCCGGTGTTCGCACCGGCCAACCTCTCGATCATGGGCCACGCGGTGGAGGCGCGAGTCTACGCCGAGGACCCGGAGCGCGGCTTCCTGCCCGCGACCGGCGTGCTCGCGCACCTTGCGACGCCCGGGGAATCGGCACACCTGCGCATCGACGGCGGAGTGCGCGGCGGCGACGCCGTGACATCGCACTACGACCCGATGATCGCCAAGGTCGTTGCCCACGGTGCCGACCGCGACTCCGCTCTGGAGCGCCTCGCCGGCGCCCTTCGCGCATTCGAGATTGCGGGGGTGGTGACCAACCTCCCGTTCCTGTCACGGCTGATCGCAGACCCGGACTTCCGGGCCGGGGCGGTGGACACCGGACTCATCGACCGCAGGCTCGACACCCTCATCGCCCGCGACCCCGTCCCCGAACCGGTCCTGGCGGTGGCCGCGCTGCACGTATCGGGCGCCCTCACCCCAGCCGCGGCCGACGGCGGGGGGGACGATTCGCGGTCCGCGCTTCCCACCCGCGGCGCTGTCCCCGCGCCCATACCAGCGGCCCCGGCGCCGCCCGCGGCGGACGCGCTCTCCGCTCCCGCGGTCGGCGGCGCGTGGAACGACCCGTGGTCCGCACTGGTCGGCTGGCGTGCGTGGGGGGTCGCGAGCCAACCCGCCGATTTCCGGATCGACGGGGAAGCGGTGGAGGTGCGGGTGACATTCATGGAGGGCGGCGCCATCCGTATCGACGCTGGCGGCGCCATGCGCATCGACGCCGGCTCCACCTCGCTCGCCGTGCGGCCGGGTCGGGGCGACGGCGGGCGCATCGCACTGGATCTGGAGGATCGCACCGTCACCGTCGGGGTCGTGCCCACTGGAGCCGGACTCCATGTACTCCACGACGGACGCACATATACCGTCACCCGGCCCGACCACGCGGCCGAAGACGGCGAGAACACCGGCGGTCCTGCTCGGATCACCGCCCCACTCCCGGGCAAGGTGGTGAAGGTGTCGGTACGCAGTGGCGCCACCGTCGAACGCGGCGCGACCCTGGTGGTGCTCGAAGCAATGAAGATGGAGCTCGGCGTCGAGGCGCCCCGCGGCGGGCGCATCGCCGAGGTCCTGGTATCGGAAGGCGACCAGGTGGTCGAAGGCACGGTGCTCGTCACCTTCGCGGACGAGGACGACCCGGACGACCGCGGCCAGTGAGCAGGCGGCCAGTGAGCCGGCGCGGGGGCGGGACCGAGCACGATGCCCGCCGGACGGTGGTCCCATGGAAGGATTCGGCCATTTCGGAACCCGGGACGGGGCGAAAGTCGACGCATTTGCGCGCCATCGGCGTACACTTCAAGCGACCGAGGGCGCTTTCCGGGGCGCGACAGACATGGTGAAGTCCCGACCGGGAACACGGACGCAGGACCGAACACCATGAAGACCTTCGAGCTGCTGAGCATCATCGGATCGATTGCCGCCGTCGGCATCGCCCTCGCGGCCGTCGTCATCGGCAGCAACGCGAACCTGCGAGCCGAACTGCGCAGCGACATCCGCGCCATCGAGACCCGGCTCTCGGCGGTCGAGCAGCGTCAGGCACGAACGGAAGGGCTGATCGAAGGGCTGCGCGACGCCTTCCTGACCCACAGCCACCAGGAGCCGCCATCCCGGAACGACGCGGGCTGAGCCCGGAGTCCGGCCTGACCGCAGTGCCGGTCGGTCAGCGGCAGAACGGCCAGACCTGGTACCAGGAATCGCAGCGGAATCGTGATTCGCAGCCTGCGAGCTGGGCCTGGTAATTGTGTGCGGTCTCGGCCACCCGTCTGGCGTAGCGTTCCACCTTGGGTTTGCTCTTCCAGGTGCCGCGCCGATAGCCCCCCCGCCCCTCGTGGTAGGCAAGGTAGAGCCGGTACGCATCGGTGCGGGCGATCCCGAGTTCTTTCCAGGTCTTGTGGTTGTACCACCCGATGAAGTCGAGCGCGTCCTCCATGTCGGAACGGCTCCTGAACAGCCGCCCGCGCTCAGCCTGATACTCCCCCCACACCGGATCCTGGGCCTGCGCATACCCCTTGGCCGAGGACGCACGCCCCAGCGGGATGAACAGGAACCACCGGAAGGGCGGCCTCGCATCGGAGCGGTAGCTCGATTCGTGGCGCACGAAAGCCATCAGCACGTGCACCGGCGTACCCCATTTCCTGGCCGAAGCGCGGGCGTAGTCGTACCAGTCGGAGTGCTGCTCGAATATCGCGCAGAGATCCGTCTGGCGCGTGGGCGGGGTGGAAGCGCAGCCGGCAACAAGGCCGACCAGAACCGCCAGGAAAGCGGTTCGCATGGCTGCCAGGGAGGGGCTCGGGGTGAGTTTCGAGGTGGGCCTCGGGGCGCGGCTCGCGACCGAACCCGGAGCGGGGTCCGAAGTGGAGCCTGGGGTAGAGCCCGAAACGGGGCTTGGGGTGGCGCGCAGGGTGGAGAGAAGCCCGAAGGTGCTCATGAAGAACCATCCATGGTCGACTCGGGAAGGATGCCAAGCCTACCGCATCCGACCGGCGGAGATCGCATCCGACGTGACGACCATACCCCGGCGCCCCGGCTTCGCTCTCTGCCACGCCAAGTAGTTGTAAACGAAGGTAAAAGGGCACGCAGCCCCGGACGAGAATTCGCGCTGAACGGCGTGGAGGATACCGGCAGAAATGTCTCTTTTTAGATATTTTTGTCGTTTCTGAGTATTTGTCAACACACCCAGGGCAGTATGCTTTCCTTCGCTCGTGTGCAGGCCTCTCCCAGCCGCACGTTGAGTGGTGAGTTATCACACCCGCTGTACCGGATTCCCGCGCTGTCCCCCGCCACTCTCCGAATTGTT
This sequence comes from Gammaproteobacteria bacterium, assembly GCA_965221725.1. Taxonomy (GTDB): domain Bacteria; phylum Pseudomonadota; class Gammaproteobacteria; order HK1; family HK1; genus HK1. Next base: position 2,460,700 of record OZ244909.1, on the reverse strand, counting down.
TCTTTTCTCTTTTTTATCAGTTAGTTGACACAGTCGTCCGTGTCCCATCGATATGGTGCCCGGCCGCGGCCGGGGCGTGGGTCCTCAGCGCACCGGGCGGCCCGCACCGAACCGGCCCCTCGCAATCGTTGGGAACGAAACCGATCCGCCACGGTCGCAGCCCTTTGAGACACCGCCGCATTTCGGAAACGCCGGCATGACCACCGACCTCAGCACGACCCGTCTACGGGACTTCACCCCAACGCCCGGCCGCGAGACGGTGCTGTGGGACCGCACCGTGCGGGGACTCGGCCTGCGGGTGCGTCCGAGCGGGCGCCGAACCTGGATTGTCCAGCGACGCCTCGGGCGGGAGGTGTTCAAGCGCACACTCGGCGAATTCGATGCGCTCACCGCCGGGGACGCACGGACGGCCGCGCGGTCCCTGCTCGCCGACGTCGCCGCCCATCGCATCGTGACCATCCCCCGGCTGCGTACCTTCGCCGGGGCGTTCCTCGCCGATGGACGCCCACGCTGGAAACCCAACACCCGCGCCTCGCACGCCCACAACCTCTACCGACTCATCCTGCCCACGCTCGGCGCTCGCCGCGTCGACGCGCTCACCCCCCGCGATGTGCGGGGCTGGTTCGATACGCTCGCCACCACCCGCCCCGCCTCGGCCAACCGGGCGCTCGCCGTGTTCTCGGCGCTGATGCAGCACGCCGAGACCCTGGGGCTGCGCCCCGATGGGTCCAACCCCTGCCGGGGGCTGCGCCGGCACACTTCATGTTTTCGGGCGCGGTACCTCAGCACCGATGAGCTCGCCGCCCTCGGGCGGCAGGGTGACCGCATATAAAGTCATTGTCCCATCAACAACTTATCTCGGAAGGCATCGTTCAGAGCGGCCCGGACTCTCTTGCGCCTATAGCTCATTTTCGTCTTCTCGCGCTTGAGTAGGTTCATCGCCATGTGACGAATCACCCCGATGTTGTGAGGCGCATTGCCTCGACGAATCCGGCTTGCGTCTTCGCGAAACGTCACGTCCAACCGCCAGTGCAACCCGTTCTCGATACTCCAATGTGAACGCACCGCCCGTTGAAACACCTTCACGTCATCAAGCGAGGTGATGTAGTAGCGCCGCTCAACACTGACACGCCCTCCACAATGACGTTCCGACTCCACCATTCCCATCGCTTTCAGTCCCTTCCACTTCCCGACACCCGACAACGCACCAAGGTCCGTGGACAAGAAATAGCTCCGGTGCTCAATCCGCCCGTGACCTTCGTCGCAAGTCGCCTCGTGCCCCATCTCCGAACCGCCAAAGTCGCACCGCTCCGCCGCCTCGAAATACGCCCGAACCTCGCGCTCCAATTCCGGCTGATTGCGCTTCAGCGCCAACACGTAATCCCCACCGCCTTTCTTGACCTGCTTCGCGATCGCGCGTTGGCACCCCATCGCATCCAGCGTCACGATACACCCCTTCAATTGAAGCTTCTCCAGCAACTCCGGCACCGCCACGATCTCGTTCGACTTCTCGTCGGTTTTCACCTGCCCAAGCACCACCCCATTGCGACACGCCCAGGCACTGACCATATGCAGCGCCTTCACCCCTCGCTTGCGATCATGGGTGCGTCGATGCGTCTTGCCATCGAGCGCAATGATCTCACCGTCGCTGAGCTTGACCACGTCCTCCATCCAACTGAGAAAGCACGCCTGAAACCCACTGACCGACAACGCCGAGATGATGCGGGCAATCGTGTCATCGACCGGGACCCCATTGGCCAGCGGGACATAACGACGTAACCAGTCCAGCTTTGCGCGACCGAACTCCTCGATGTCGCACCAACCTTCGGCCCCACTGAGCACCGCGCACACGCACAGCACGATGACATCAATCAACTCATGCTTCTTGTTCCGGTCGACGCGCGGGTCTTCCAACTTCGAGAAATGTTCGATCAGACCCTCGGGGGCACTGTTGTCCATTGCTGATCACGTTCCTCTCCTTGGCCAGAGTGGCATTAGATCACAGAATGCACTGATTTACATGGGATTTTAGTGATCTTGCCCTGCCTCGGGCGGGCGCTCGCCCGGGTGCAGGCCGCGCATCCCACCGCAGTCGCCGCCTTGCGCTTTCTCCTCTACACCGGGGCGCGGAAATCCGAAGCGCTCGGGCTGCGGTGGGCGCACATCCACGGCGACCGCGCGGTGCTGCCGGATTCGAAGACCGGGCCGAGAACGCTCTGGCTCGCCCCGCCCGCGCGTACGGTCCTCGCCACGCTGCCCCGGCGCGACGCCTGCCCGTGGGTGTTCGCGAGCGCGCGCGGGGTGCCGGTCTCGCTCGCCGAGGTATGGCGCAAGGTCCAGGCCGCGGCCCGCCTTGAGGGGATGCGTCTGCATGACTGCCGGCACAACTTCGCCGCCGTCGCGGTCGGCGTCGGCGAAGGGCTGCGCACCGTCTCGGGACTCCTCGGCCACGCCGACATCAAGACCACGTTCGGCTACGCGCACCTCGCCGAGGAAGAGGTCCGCCGCGCCGCCAACCGGGTCTCGCGCATCCTCGCTCATGCGCTCGACGGCCCGAGGGTCCCCATCCGCGTGGACTATCGCGACCGCGACCGCCTCGACCGCGCTGCCCACCGCCCCGACATCGGCGCTCAAGGGGGCTGAGGCGATGGCGTCACTGCGGGTCCGGCTGAACGATACGGTCGTACACGCGGCGACGCCGCAAGCGCGCGAATACGCAATCCATGACACTGCGCTTCAGGGCTTCATGCTGCGCGTGCGGCCGAGCGGCGTCCGCTCCTGGGTCCTGCGCGTGCGTCGCCACGGCAGATCCCGTCGTATCACGCTGGGCCCGGTCACCGCGCTCACCGCGGAACAGGCGCGGGCGGCGGCCCATACCTTCCTGGCCCACCTCGAAAAGGGGGGGATGCTCGAGCCTGCATCGCTCCCCGGGCCGACCCTGGAGGAGTTCACCTCCGAGTACCTGGAGCGGCGTTCTCCGGCGTGGAAGCCATCTACCCGGCAAGTGGTGGAGTCGTACCTGCGCTCCTCCGTCCTCCCCGACCTCGGCGACATTCGCATCGGTACCGCCGCCCGTGCCGACGTGGCCCCGTGGTTCCACGCCTACGGCCGGAGCCGGCCGGGCGGAGCCAACCGCTGCCACGCCATCCTGCGCGACATGTTCTCCCGCGCCGTCGACTGGGGTTATCGCTGCGAGAGCATCGGCAACCCCTGTCACGGCATCACGAGCTACCAACGCCCGCCGCGCGGACGCCTGCTCGGCACCGAGGACCTCGCCAGGCTCGGCGCGACCCTGCGGGACTTCGAGAGCACCCACCCGATTCAAGTCGCGATGGTGCGGCTGATCCTGTTCACCGGGTGCCGCCCCGGCGAGATCCGGAGTCTGCGCTGGGAGGAAGTGAAGTCCGACCGTCTCCTGCTCGGGGATTCCAAGATCGGGCCGCGTACGGTCCTCCTCGGCGAGGCGGCGCAGGAATTGCTGGTGGGCCTTGCCTCGAGAACCGACAGAGAACGCAACGGCGGGGAATGGGTATTCCCCGGCACACCGGCCGGTCCGCCCCTGAGTGAGGGCACGCTCCGGCATTTCTGGACCAGGGTGCGCAGCCTGGCGGGCCTCGCCGCAGATGCGCGGCTCTACGACTTGCGCCACACCCATGCATCCCATGCAGTGATGAACGGAGAAAGCCTCTACACCACCGGGCGCTTGCTCGGTCACCGCAACCCCACCACCACCCACCGCTACGCGCACCTCGACGACGCCACGCTCAGCGCCGCCGCCGAACGCATCGGAGCGGAGATGCAGCGCAGGCTGGCCCCACCCGAATTGCCCGATGGGTCGGGAAGAAAGTCGCCGCCTCCCCGCGCCCTCGGCATACAATGACCGCGACCTTCATCCCTGGCCCGCACATGAGCGGCCGTGGTGAGCTTCTGCCCTCGGGCACGAGCACAGGGTTGCTGGAACCATGAAGATATTCGGACTTCTGAGCATCATCGGATCGATTCGCGGCACTCAGGATCCGCCGCCGGGGGAGGCGCCCGCTTGAGAGCCCATCCGGATGAACGCACGGCCACCGGCGTGCAGCGGGGCGAACCGACCGCGGGCGCGGCCTGGCCGGACGAGATCTACCGGGTACTGCGCGAGTTCGACGTGACCCAGTTCGCCTACGTTCCCGATGCCGGCCACAGGGTGCTCATCGACCGTTCTCTGGAGGATCCGAACGTCCACTCCGTCGCCCTCACCACCGAGGAGGAAGGCGTGGGGCTGCTCGCCGGTGCGCACCTCGGTGGAGCGCGGGGGGTGCTCCTCATGCAGTCGAGCGGGGTCGGCAACTGCATCAACTTTCTCTCTCTGGTCCGGGGTGGACAGTTCCCCTTCCTGATGCTGGTGAGCATGCGCGGCGATTTCGGGGAGGGAAATCCGTGGCAGATGCCGATGGGCCGGGCGGTGGGGCCGGTGCTCGAAGCGATGGGGGTGATGTGCCTGCGCGTCGACGATGCCCGCGAGGCGGCGGCCACCGTTCGCGCTGCCGCCACCATGGTGTATCAGGCGGGGCAGGCGGTCGCGATCCTGCTGACGCAGAAGCTGATCGGCGCCAAGCCGTTTTGATCCGCCCGGAACGATTCGACGCCTGACCTGCCCATGAACGCACCCGGCACCCCGCCCGAGTTTCTCCTCGATCGCAACGAAGCCGTACCCCAACTGGTGGGCCGCCACGAGGACTTCCTGATCGTGGCCGGCCTCGCCGGCACCGCCCGCGACCTGACCTTCCTCAGTCGGGACGCACCGCACGTGTTTGCGCTGGCCGGCGTCATGGGCGCGGCCACCTCGATCGGGCTCGGCCTCGCGCTCGCCCGCCCCACCCGCCGCGTGCTGGTGATCACCGGAGACGGCGAGCTCCTGATGAACGTGGGGACGCTTGCGACCGCGGCGGTGATGAACCCGCCGAACCTCGCCATCGTGTGCGTCGACAACGGTCGCTACGGCGAGACCGGCTGGCAGAAGAGTCATACCAGCCTCGGCGTGGATCTGGAGCAGATGGCGATCGGCGCCGGCATCCGCACGACCCGCCTGGTCACCCGACCGGAGCAGATCCCGGAAGCATCCCGACTCATCCGCGACGGCAACGGCGCCTCTTTCGTGCTGATGCGGGTGAAGCCCACCGAATCACCCCCGCACAAGCGTGATCTCGACCCCGCCACCGAGCGCCTCCGGTTCCGCGTGGCGCGGCCGGACTGAGCACCCGCGGGCCGCATCCCCGCCGCCACGAAGCCGCCGCACCATGATGCGCCAAGCGCTGGAGCGGTTCGGTCGGCTCGGTACAGCCACGGTACCCCCGTGCGTTTGCGCGCCGCGCATCCCCGCGTCCACGGTGCGATCAGCGGGATCGGCGGGATTGACGCAAGCGGCGCGCCAGCCTGGAAATTTCACCGCTGCGCGAAGCGGGGGGCCGAGATCAAATGTCCGGGTCAGGCCCGCAACGCGCCGCAACGCGCTTGATGCGCCTTCAGACGAAACCCGGTTACAGTGGCCGTGACTCCGCTCAGGGAGCTGCCGGATGATCTTCGAAACGAGCAAGCGCGCCCGCGATCTCCATGCGCAGGTGAGCCGCTTCATGGACGAACACGTCTTTCCCGGCGAGGCGCTCGCCGCGCGTCAGGTCGCCGAGGGCAACCGCTGGGAGCCGGTGCCGATCATCGAGACGCTGAGGGAGAAGGCGAAGGCGCAGGGGCTGTGGAACCTCTTTCTGCCGGAGAGCGAGTACGGTGCCGGACTCACCAACCTCGAATACGCCCCCCTGTGCGAGCTGATGGGCCGCTCCACCATCGGGGCGGAGTCCTTCAACTGCTCGGCGCCGGACACCGGCAACATGCAAACCCTGGTGCGCTACGCGAGCGAGGAGGTTCGGCAGGAGTGGCTCGCGCCGCTGCTCGCGGGCGAGATCCGGTCCGCGTTCTGCATGACGGAGCCGGATGTCGCATCGTCGGACGCCACCAACATCCGGTCGCGCATCGAGCCCGACGGCGACCACTACATCCTGAACGGGCGCAAGTGGTGGTCCTCCGGGGCCGGGGACCCGCGCTGCAAGGTGTTCATCTTCATGGGCAAGACCGATCCGGACGCTCCGCACCACCAGCAGCAGTCGATGATCGTGGTGCCCCGCGATACCCCGGGGGTGACCATCGAGCGCACGCTCTCGGTCTACGGCTATGACCACGCCCCGCACGGTCATGCGGAAATCGGCTTCGAGAACGTGCGGGTGCCTGCGAAATACCTGCTGCTCGGTGAGGGCCGCGGGTTCGAGATCGCGCAGGGGCGCCTCGGGCCGGGGCGCATCCACCACTGCATGCGGTCGATCGGGGTGGCCGAACGCGCGCTCTCGCTGATGTGCGAGCGAGTGCTCACTCGCGAGGCGTTCGGCCGCCCGCTCGCGGACATGGGGTCGATCCGCCAGGACATCGCGAATTCGCGCCTCGAGATCGACCAGGCCCGGCTCATGGTGCTGAACGCCGCGCACAGGATGGACACCGTGGGCAACAAGGTGGCGCGCAAGGAGATCTCGATGATCAAGGTCATCGCACCCTCGATGGCACTGCGGGTGATCGACCGCGCGGTGCAGGCACACGGGGCGATGGGGGTCTGCGGTGATTCCGTGCTCGCAGCGATGTGGGCACACGAACGAACGCTCCGCCTCGCGGACGGCCCCGACGAGGTGCACCTCGAAGCCGTGGCACGGCAGGAGCTGAAGCCGTACTCGAACGCGTGAGGGTGGGGACCGAATCCCTACCGGCGCAGGCGGAAGTCGTTGCGGCCGGACGGGTCGCCGCCGCGCATCAGGAACAGGGTGCGCCGGGTGTGGTCCATGAGCCCCTTCTCGTCGGCGAGCCGGCGGGCGAGGGCGCGGTCGAAGACCGAGGTGGTGGGCATGTAGCGCAGGGTCATGCCGCGGCGGGGGTACGGCGAGCGGTTCGCCTCCGAGCCGTGGGCGAGAAAGACATCGTGCAGCGAGATCTGCCCCGCCTCCAGCACGAGATCGACGGCCTCGCTCTCGTCGAACTCCGAGGCGAGCAACTCCTGGTTGAGGGTGAGATCAGGGCTCGCGTTGGTGCGGTGGGCGAGCAGGCGGCCGGTGGTGTGGGAGCCGCGGATGAAGCGCAGGCAGCCGTTCTCGCGGGTCGCGTCGTCCACCGCGATCCACACCGTGCAGGTCGCAAGCGGCCGGATGGGCCAATACTCGCCGTCCTGGTGCCAGGGCGTGGCATGGCCGTTCACCGCCGGCTTGGCGAAGAAGCTGGAGTTCCAGAGCGCGAAGTCCGGCCCCAGCACCTGCTCGACCATGTCCAGCACCGCCGGGATCCGGGCATGGTTCAGAAACGCGAGGTCGAAGGCGAGCACGTTGGGACAGTAGTTGACGAACTCCGGATGGGCGGCGAGCAACCGATCGTGATCCCTGCGAATGGCCTCGACAGTCTCCGCCGGCAGGCGATAGTCGGGGACGACGAACCCGTCCGCCCGGTACCGCGCGAGTTGCGTCTGCGTGAGCATTTCCTGCGACCTCTCCCGGTTGTCATCCGGCCGGTACCGCCAGACCGGAGCATGCCTCGAAATCACCCCGAGCGGTGTCGGGAAAGCGGCCGGTCGCTGTCGTTATAGGCTTGCACTCGACCCGAGCGCAAGCCGATCGCCGCATCCGCGCGACATCGCGATACACTGCCCCGACTCGGAAATTCCGGGCTGACCGTTCAACTTCAGGAGTCTCATGTCATGGCAGAGCCGTCCGTGCTTCGGGTCGGAATCGTCGGTGCCGGAGCCAACACAAGGAAGTTCCACATTCCGGGGCTGCGTCAGCAGCCGGGGGTCGAGGTCGTCGTCGTCGCCAACCGCTCGCGGGCATCGGGGCAGCGCGCGGCGGACGAGTTCGGGATCCCGCGGGTCGCGGATCACTGGCGCGAGATCGTCGAGGACGACGGCATCGACGCGGTGTGCATCGGCACGTGGCCGTATCTGCACGCGCCGGTCACCATCGCCGCCCTGGAAGAGGGCAAACACGTGCTCTGCGAAGCGCGGATGGCGATGAACGCGTCCCAGGCGCACGAGATGCTCGACACCGCGCGTGCGAACCCCCACCTCATCGCGCAGATTGTGCCCGCGCCGCACACCCTCGCTCTGGACCGGACCATCGTCGAGATGATCGGCGACGGCTACATCGGCGATCTCGTGGCGGTGGACGCCCACGTCACCCTCGGCAGCGACTTTCCCGCCTGGGAGGCTCCGCCGCACTGGCGTCACCACCGCGACCTCTCCGGCAACAACATCATGACGCTGGGGATCTGGTACGAGGCGATGATGCGCTGGGTGGGGCCCGCCTCCACGGTGACCGCCCTCGCGCAGAGCGTAGTCCGGCACCGCACCGACTCCGAGGGCCGCCGGGTGACGATGGAGATCCCGGACCACGTCGACGTGCTCTGCCGCCTGGCCCAGGGCGGGCAAATGCGGTGCTCGGTCACCACCGTCGAGGGCCACGCACCGCCGACGTCGATTGCGCTCTACGGCACGGACGGGACGCTGAAGATCACCGAAGGCGGCAACGACGAATCTCCGCCGGCGCTGTGGGCAGGCCGGCGCCGCAACAAACGGCTGCGCAAAGTCGACATCGCGCCCGAGAAGGCCGGCGGCTGGCGGGTCGAGGAGGAGTTCGTCAACGCAGTGCGCGGTCTGGAGCCGGTGACCCACACCGACTTCACGACCGCGGTGAAGTACATGGAGTGGACCGACGCGGTAAGCCTCTCCGCGCGCACCGGGGAGACGGTGCGGCTGCCGCTGTTCGACTGAGGCGGCCCGTCACGACGACGAACCTCGGCCGGTCGGCGCGGCCCGAACCGTTCGGTGATGCCCCACTTCGACTCCTGCGGCCTCGGGGGAGCCCGTGCACGCAGGCCGGAGATACCAGGCAGAACCTCAAGGTGAGGCGCTGCCCCCACCGGCCGACGCGGGCGGCGACGATATCAAGCCCATGCCCCGGCTGCGGCGGTTCCGCGACTTGACGATGGCGTCGCCGAAGCCTCTACTGTAGGCATGCGCTGCGACAACATCCTCGCCACCATCGGCCACACCCCGGTGGTTCGGCTCAACCGGGTGGAAGACACCCTTGCCGGCGCGCTCTGGGTGAAGCTCGAAAGCTTCAACCCGGGCGGGTCGGTCAAGGATCGTCCTGCGCTCAACATGATCCTGGACGCGGAGCGCCGCGGCGTCCTCACCCCCGACATGACCATCGTGGAGCCGACATCGGGCAATACCGGCATCGGGCTCGCGATGGTCGCGGCGGTCAAGGGCTACCGGGCGGTCTTCGTCATGGCCGAGGACATGAGCGAGGAACGCAAGCGCATCCTCACCGCCTACGGCGCCGAGATCATCCTCACTCCCGCCGACAGGGGGACGGTGGGCGCGATCGAGGAAGCCCGCCGGCTTGAGAAGGACAGGGGGTACTTCTTCGTGGGCCAGCACTACAACCCCGCAAACCCGGCATCGCACCGGCAGACCGCGGACGAGATCTTCGACGACTTCGGGACGGACCTCGACGTGCTCGTATGCACGACGGGCACCGGCGGGACGATCTCGGGGCTGAGCCACTGCCTGCGCGATCGCATCCCCGGGCTGCGCATCGTCGCCACCGAACCGGCCGACTCGCCCATCCTCTCGCAGGGCGTCGCCCGCAAGCACAAGATCATGGGCACCGCGCCCGGGTTCATCCCCGATACCCTGGACACCGGGAGCTACGACGAGATCGTCCCCATCACCACCGAGGCCGCCTTCGGCACGGCGCGCTTCCTCGCCGAGAAGGAAGGCATCTTCAGCGGGATCTCCTGCGGGGCGGCGGTGGCCGGCATGCTCGCAGTGGCCCGGCGCGAGGAATCGCGGGGCAAGACGCTGCTCGCAATCCTGCCCGACACCGGCGAGCGTTATCTCAGCACCGACGTCTGGGGCTGAAGGGCCTGCACGGGACCATCCGACCATCATGAACGGCAACCAGCACCCTGCCCCCGAGGCTGCGCCCAGGGCCCGAGCCGTCGGCATCAATCACATCGCCCTGGAAGTCGGCGACATCGACGAAGCGCTCGACTTCTACGGCCGGTTCCTCGAGTTCGAGATCAGCGCCCGCAGCGAGGACGCCGCCTTCATCTACTTCGGCGATCAGTTCATCAACTTCTCCCGGGGACGCAGGCAGGGCCCGGACGACAACCGGCACTTCGGCATCGCAGTCGACGACAAGGAGCTCGCGCGCCGAACCCTGGCGGAGATGGGGGTCGAGCTTCTGGGCGGCAGATTCCTCGATTTTCTCGACCCCTGGGGCAACCGGGTCGAGATCACCACCTACACCAACATCCAGTTCACCAAGGCGGACCATGTGCTGCGCGGCATGGGGCTCGAACATCTGCGCAAGACGGACGAGGCGGTGGAGGAACTGCGAAAGAAGGGCATGGCGCCCTGATACGGCGGCAGGCGCCGCTCCGCGACCCACGACGGCGGCGGGAGGTACGGCCGATCCCGGCACCCTCCGCCCGGAGCCGGCCACCCCGCGTTGGCAGCCTCCGTACCCGTCCCTGGTCCGCGCTTTCCGCTGGTTCTCGGCGAGGATCGGGGAACCGTTCGTGCGGCGGATGGCTCCGATTCAAGGGCCCGTGAAATTTCCGGGTCAGAAGCTCGGATGCAGGGCGTGCGTCACCGAGGAATGGATGTCCCAGACCGCCTTCGACATCGCCTGGCCGATCAGGTCGAGTCTGCTTACCTGCTCGATGCGCCCGGAGACCCGTTCCAGCTCCCGGTCGGTGAGCACTTCCCGGAGGATGCCGCACGAGTTCACGAGGCAGAGCAGAACGACATCGCGCGGGTCCGGAATGTCGTTGCCGAACAGCACCTCCATGATCCGCAGCTTCACCTCGCGTTCGGGCTCGCCGTCGACGATGGGGTAGCGCCGCGACTCGAACACCCATAGAAACCGACCCGCCTCGCGCTTCAGGATGCCGTGTCCGACGAGTCGGGCGATGGATTTCTCCCGAATCTCCTCGGCACGCTCGGCCAGGTTGTCGATCCAGTAGCGGGCATCGTACGTCTCTGTCGACTTTCCGATCTGCTCAAGCACGGGATCGAGCAGATCATCCCCGACCGGCGTGGGATCGAGCAGCAGGAGTCGCTTCGGATCGGTATCGATCCGGTGCTCCAGCGCCAAGTCCATCAAGACCGCAGCCGCGTAGGCGCACTGCATCGACCAGTGTGGTACGCGCACGAACTCCCCGTTCTCGTCGTTGAGCATGAGGAGCGTGATTTCCTCGGCGAATCGCAGCTTCATCTGTCCGTCCTCCTTCGATCCCGGGGACATGGGCCTGCGTCGGGTACGGCCACGCAATTCCAGTCCCACCTTCGTAGAAATCTAATCACATCCGATCTTCACAAGCTATCGGGAATTCTTTCGACAACCAGGCATTTCACTTATCGGCGACGCGCTCCGAACCCGGGCCCGGAAAGCAGCCGAAAGGCAGTTGGAATCCGCTGGCGTTTCAGTGCGCGAAGGGGACAATATCGGTCCGTTGCGCGGCGGGGAGTGGCGCCTGCGGATTCGGGCCGGCCGGCGCCACGCGGCACCGCCGCGTGGCGGAAAAGGGGCCCGCTTGGTCGCGCAAAGATCGGGGCATGATGCGGCGATGTATCGAGGCCAGGAGGTGGGCGACCATGACCGACGAACGTTCCGGGGCCGTCAGCCTGCGCCCTGCTGCGCCGTCGCGAACGGGTCCGGTCCGCAGGCGGCCGCCCATGACGGATCGGAGCCACCAACCAACCCGGCAAGGTTGGATCCGACTCACGAGCAAACGCCCATGACGACTCAGGTTCGGATCGGTTCGGTTCCAGGCGCACGGGGCGGCGGGTTCCCGGCCGGCAAGAGCGGGCCATGACCCTGGATCTCGTACTTCACGGAGCCCGGATCGCCGGCGCCGAGACGGATGCGCCACTGATGGACATCCGGCCACGGGTCGATCCCGATTTTGATCATCTGCGGCGCGATGACCAGCGCAGTCAGGATGTAGGTGGGCGCGGGGGGCAGCCCCATGCCGAGCAGCGCCCCGAACAGGAACGCCACGAGGACCATCACGAACAGGTTGATGGACGCCGCCTCCACGAGGATGAAGCCGACCTTGGGTGGAACGCCGGTGGTGACGAAGGCGCCGGTCAGGATCGACAGGGTCGCAAGCAGCAGGGTGAGCTCCGCTGTCATCAAGGCGAAGATGTCGACGAAGCGCCGCAGGGCCCCGCCCAGGGTTCGGGCCCCGCCCAGGCCCCGAGCCCGGAAGACGGTGACCGCCTCCATGAGCAGCAGGGCGCTCCCGATGGCGGCAAACACGTACAGCGCCGCGAAGATCGGCGCGAGGTGCAGCAATGCCATGAGCCCGATGAGCCCGAACACGACGCCGAGGAACGCCCCGATACGGACCCAGTCGAGCCCGGCCATCGGTTCGACCGTCACCGCCGTCACCGACCCCCGCTGACGATGTGACATGAGGTAGACGCCGAGCGCCACCGCGAGGAAGTAGACAACCGCTGGTGCGTAGCCGCGGGCGACGACGTCGAAGTAGCTGCGGTCCAGGAATTCCGCCATGAGGAACGCGGAGATCCCCATGATCGGCGGCATGAGCTGGCCGCCGAGCGACGCTGCCGTCTCCACCGATGCGGCGTCTTCGCGCTTCATCCCCGCGCCGATCAGGGCCGGGATGGTGGCGGAGCCGGTGGTCACCGCGTTGGCGGCCCCGCTGCCGCTCACCGCCGCGACCCCCATGGAGCCCGCCACCGCGGCCTGCGGCAGGGCGTAGCGCGAGCGCACCGCGATGCGCGACGCGCCGCGCGGGATCGAGTCCACGACGCCGAAGGCGCGCAGCACCGCCAGCATCAGCACGAACGACCCGATGAGGGTCGACGCGAGCTGCGGCAGCGACGAGAAGATGCCGGTGTTGTCCTCCACGCTCATGGAGGCCACCACCCGCTTCCAGGAAAGCCCCGGGTGGTTGAACAGCCCCGGCACCGCGCTCCCGTAGACCGCGTAGAGGATGAGGGCGATGTTCAGCACGAACAGCACGAAGTAGCGCTTGCGGGCGTACTCCATCACCAGCAGGGCCATGAGGCCGCCGAGCCACAGGTCGGCCGGGTCCCAGATGCCGGCGCGCACGGTGCCGAGCGCCTCGAACTCGACGAACATGTACACCGACACCGTGATCGAGAACCCGCAGTAGACGGCGGCGATGATGTAGTTGGGGATCGGGCCGAGCGAGGGATACAGCTCGTCCTTGCGCAGCGCGTCCAGCGTGAACAGCACGAGGGTGACCGGGACCGGGGTGAAGGCGAGCAGCGTCGGCCCGCCCTCGGTCGTGAGGTAGTACCACAGCAGCCAGACGAAGAACGCGATGGCGGTGACGAGGTAGAGCGTCTCGACCACCGGACGATGGGGCGGAGAACCGGGAGCAACCGGGGTGTTCATCGATCACGGCCCCCCGACGTCCATGAACTCGGCGGCGAGGTGCCCCATCCCCGGTTCGCTCCGGCGGCTTTCGGACGGTCGCCGTGGCCTGGTGGCTGAATCACCGCGGCCCGCGCACGGCGGTCAACGGAGCGGAGCGAGCGCGGCATCGGTCCGCGGGTCCGTCCCCGCGCCCGCCGCCCGACAACAAGATGGTTCCTACTGCGCGACCCGCGAATCCCACGCCGCGTCCCACACCCCCCGCTCGCGCATGTACCGCGCAAGGCCGGGGTGCACCGGCACCAGGTTCACCGCCGCCTCGACGCCGCGGCGCTGCATGTGGGCCATGCCCGCCTGGATCTGCTTGAACGCCTTGTCGACGGTGGCAAGCTCGTCCAGGTTCTCCTCGATGGCGATCAGAATCCGGTACATGTCGTCCTCCGGGACGTCCATGCCCAGATGCAGCCCGTAGAAGAATGGCAGCATCGCGGCCTTTGCGACATGCGTCTCCTTCTTGCCGAACGCCGAAGTATCGACCTCGGCCACCTTGAAGCCGGCCGCGGCCAACTTCTCGCGCTCGGCCGCATCCGGGTTCAGCACTGCCCAGTCGGTCTGCGTCGAACGGGCCCGAGAAGGCGGCTTCGGCCGGGAACCACCGGTTGGAGGAAACTATGTCGGACGGCACCGAGAGTCAACGAAGGGCGGACGCACTGCCCTGAGCGGGTCCGGATCGTACGTCCATGTCACTTTCAGCCCGCCAGCGGGGGAGGTGAGGGCTGCACGGCAGGGGCTGGCGGAGCCGGTCGGTCAGGGGGAGGCGCGGCGCACGGTGCGCCGGATCGTGGTGGCCGGACCATCGACCCGGTGCCGGCGGGGCGACTATCCGTTCTCGGGGCTTGCGACCACGCCGGTCTGCTCGGTGATGATTCCGTAGTGCTCGATGCGGCGGTGCATGGCGAAATTGAACACCGTGCGCCGGATGTATTCGCCGAGCGAGAAGTCGATATCGCAGGTGATCAGTTCGTCGTCTTCGGTCATTGCCACCGACGCGAGCTCCCCGGTCGGCGCGATGATGCACGACCCTCCGATGAGCCCGAACCCGTCCTCGCGGCCGGCCTTGGCCGACGCGATCAACCAACAACCGTTCTGGTAGGCATTCGCCTGCATGGTGATGTGGTTGTGGAACATGCGCAGGTGCTTCGGCTCGTCGGTGTGAATGTTGAAGTCCGGGGTGTTGTAGCCGAGCACCACCAGCTCCGCGCCCTTGAGCCCCATCACTCTGAACGTCTCCGGCCAGCGGCGATCGTTGCAGATGCACATGCCGACGATGGCGCCATGCGCACGCCACACCGGGAAGCCGAGGTTGCCGACCTCGAAGTAGCGCTTCTCCAGGTGCTGAAACGGTGCGCCCGGGACGGGATCGGCGGTGCCGGGCAGGTGGATCTTGCGGTACTTGCCCACGATCGCGCCGTCGGGACCGACCAGGATCGCGGTGTTGAAACGTCGCGTTGCTCCGTCTTCCTCGCAGAGCTCCGCGTAGCCGAGGTGGAACCCGATCCCGAGCCGCCTCGCCTCGTCGAAGAGCGGCCGGGTCGCGGCGTTCGGCATCTCGGGCTCGAACCAGGCATCGATCTCGGGCTGCGATTGGTAGAGCCAGCGCGGGAAGAAGGTGGTGAGCGCAAGCTCGGGGTAGACGACGAGCCGGCATCCGCGGGCCGCGGCCTGGCGCATCAGGTCGACGAGGCGCCGCACGACGCTCTCGCGCGAATCCGTGCGCTGGATGGGGCCAAGCTGGGCGGCGGCAGCCACGAGACGACGGGACATGGCGGGGTTCCTTGTGTTCAACCGGTATCGCGGGCATCCATCGTGCCAGTAGACTCCCGGCGTCTTGCGAAAACAAGCCGGATTCCGGGGCGGGGATGGCCCGACCTCGAGTCCGCCCACCACCGAACGACGTATCCGACAGGATCCGGCGCACAACGGAGGAGAACACCGATGGCCGGCAAGCTCGACGCATTCGCCAAGCAGCATGGCGTGAAGTACTTCCTGTTCAACTTCACCGATTTCCGCGGCACGCAGCGCTCGAAACTGGTTCCGGCCTCGGCGGCGGGAGCGATGGAAGAAGACGGGGCCGGCTTCGCGGGCTTCGCGACCTGGCTCGACATGACGCCGGCCCATCCCGACATGTTCTCCGTGCCCGATACGTCCAGCCTCGTCCAGCTCCCGTGGAAGCCGGAGGTGGCATGGGTGGCGGGCGATCTCGTGATGGACGGCGCGCCCGTGGACCAGGCCCCGCGTCGGGTGCTGGCGCGGATGATCGACGCGGCGGCGGGGAGGGGCTTCGTGGTCCGGGCCGGGGTGGAGGCGGAATACCACCTCATCGACCCTGCGGGGGATGCGATCTCGGACCTCCGCGACATCGACGCCAAGCCCTGCTACGACCAGTCGGCGCTGATGCGCCGCTACGACGTCATCTCCGAGATCTGCGACGCGATGCTTGCGCTCGGGTGGGGGCCCTACCAGAACGACCACGAGGACGCCAACGGTCAGTTCGAGATGAACTGGGACTACGACGACTGCATGGTCACCGCGGATCGCCATGCGTTCTTCAAGTTCATGGTGAAATCGATCGCGGAGAAGCACGGACTGCGTGCGACGTTCATGCCGAAGCCCTTTGCGCACCTCACCGGCAACGGCTGCCACGCCCACGTCTCGGCGTGGGACACGGAGACGAACCGGAATCTCTTCCTCGACGAGGGCGACGGGCTCGGGCTCTCGACGCTCGCCCGCCGGTTCCTCGGCGGGGTGCTGCACCACGCGGAGGCGCTCTGCGCGCTGACCAACCCGTGTGTGAACAGCTACAAGCGCATCAACGCCCCGGTCACCGCGTCCGGGGCAACGTGGGCGCCGAACACGGTCACCTGGTCCGGCAACAACCGCACCCACATGGTGCGCATCCCGGAGCCGGGCCGGTTCGAACTGCGCCTCGCCGACGGGGCGGCGAACCCCTACCTGCTGCACGCGGGCATCATCGCGGCCGGGCTCGACGGCGTCGACAACGACCGCAGCCCCGGCAAGCCGAGCGACATCGACATGTACGCGGAGGGCCGCAAGGTGCGTGCGCGCCGACTGCCGTTGTACCTCCTCGACGCCGTTCGCGCCTTCGACCGGGACCGGGCGCTCAAGGCGGCGCTCGGTGATGCCTTCTCCGCCCCCTACGTCAGGCTCAAGATGCAGGAGTGGGACGAATACTCCCGGCACCTCACGCAGTGGGAGCGAACGACGACCCTGGATTGCTGAAAAAGGGCCGTGATCGCGCCGCCCGTCGTCCGCTCGGAGTCGATCAGAAGCGCGCCACCCTGAGCACCTCTGCGTCGCTGATGGAAACGACGCCGATATGGCGTTCGACCACCGAGAACGCGACCTCGATCAAGCTCTCCACCCGGTCGGGTCGCGTCAGGCAGACGATCGCAACCATGCCGCTTCCCGGCGAAACCTCGCCGGAACTGCTCCATCGCCCCGACCGCCCCGAACCACCCTGGACCGGAAGCACGGTGTAGCCGGTCACCCCCGCTTCGGTCAGTGCGTCCGTCAGACGGGGTTCAAGCGGCTTCTCGATGATGATTTCAACGCGCTTTGCCCGATGCGTTTTCATGAACTGCCTCCGGCAATCATGCTCGCCACGGCGGTGTAGACCGGAATTCCGACCGCCAGGTTGAACGGGAAGGTGACGCCCAGCGACAGCGTCAGATACACCGCGGGGCGCGCCTCGGGCAATGCCACGCGCATGGCGGCGGGCACCGCGATGTAGGACGCCGACGCCGCGAGCGTCATCAGCAACGCCATTCCGCCCGAGGACAGGCCGACCAGATACCCCGCCAGAAGTCCGAATGCGCTGCCGACGAGCGGCATGGCAAGCCCGAAGAGCATGGCGCCGCCTCGCAGGGCGGCCCGGTGGTCCCGCAACCCTCGGCCGGCGACAAGCCCCATGTCCATCAGAAACAGGCAAAGTACGCCCTGGAAGGGCGACACGATGAATGGGGAGATGGTCTCCAGCCCCTTCTGCCCCGTGACCGCGCCGATCAGGAACGAACCCACGAGCAGGACGATCGAACCATTCAGCAGTATCTCGCGATACAGCCTGGTGTCCGCGATGCCCTGGCCCCCGGCGCGCGCGACAATCCACAGTGCGGACAGGATGGCGGGGGCCTCCATCACCGCCGCGACGGCCACCATGTAGCCCTCGGAGGGTATGCCCCGGCTTTCGAGAACCGATGTTGCGGCGACAAAGGTGACGATCGATATCGAGCCGTAATGCGCGGCGACGGCCGCCTTGTCGACCGTATCGAGACGGGTGAGAGCGCCGAGAAGTGTGTAGGCGACGAACGGCAGGCTCAGGGACAGCAGCGCCCCTGCCGTCAGCGCCGCCGCCAGTCGGACATCGATGCCGTGTTCCGCAACCCCGGCGCCACCCTTGAAGCCGATGGCAAACAGCAGATAGATGGACATCCCCTTGGCCACCGCTTCCGGGATGGTCAAATCGGAACGCGCCAGTGCGGCCGACACTCCCAGTACGAAACACAGAATGATCGGCGAAATCAGGTTGCCCGCCGCGAGAGAGAATATTTCAGTCATTTGGCGAGATGGCTCTGCCGGTTCGGGCCGCCCGGCGACCGAGCGAAGGAGGGCTCGCGCTGTTCCCCGGACCGCCGATTCGACGTCCACGCCCCTCGCCGTGCGGATGCAAGCAAGCCGCGGAACGGCCTGTCCATGATATCCACAGACCGGCCGCTCCGGTATGCCTCGGTTGTCGGTCTCGGCGGTCAGTCCGGCGGCGCGTCCACCTCGAAACCCCGGCCGTCTTCGCGCACCTCGAACCGGCCGTCGATCACCGCCTGCGCCCACCGCGCCGACTTCTTCAGCCCGCCGAGCGGGTAGACGTGGACGCCGCGGATTCCGCACCGCGGGTCGGCGGCGCGGTAGGTTGCGAGCTCGGTGACCAGGCGATCGGGGGTGCTGACCTTGAGCAGCCTGGTGACGTTGCGGGCCTGGCGGGTGAGAAAGCGCATCGAAGGGCCGACGCCGCAAGCCTTCGCGTGGCCGATGAGCGCCCTGAGCGATGCCAGGCCGGGAATGCCGACGTACACGGGAAGTCGGTTGCCCTCGCACTGGATGCGTCGGTCCCAGGCGATCACGGGAGCGGCCTCGAAGCAGAATTGGGTGACGATGTACACGGAGGCGCCGGTGCGCTGCGCGAACGCGTTTTTCCATGCGAGCGCCGCGCGGATCTGCGCGTCCGGAATATCCGGGCTGCCCTCCGGGTGTCCGGCGATGCCGATTCGCCCGATCCCGTATTTGTCGAATAGTCCGGTCTCGAGAAGCTGCATGGTGCTGGAGAATTCGCCGAGCGGCCGGTTGAGCGCACCGCCGATGAGAAGGGCCTGATCGATCCCGGCCTCGTCTGCGAGGCGCGCGAGGTTCTCGTCGAGGAACGCGCGGTGCGGGACGCTGCGCGCCGCAAGGTGCGGGACGGGGTTGAACCCTTCGCGGCGCAGCCGGGCCGCGACCGCGATGGTTTCGGCGAAGCTCGACCCCGGCAGGAAGGTGATGAACACGGTCGCCCCGGGCCGCAGGTGGGCGCGGTAGTCCTCGATTTTCGCGGCCGCACCGGGGGTCGTCTCGGTGGTGAAGCCGGACAGCAGATCGATGATCGGCTGCCGCGGGGACATCTTCGACCCGGTGTCCACGATGCGCCCGGCAAATTGCATCGTCACGTTGCGTTCCCCGTCGATCCGCGACCGTGACGCGGATTCTCGCCGATTCTTCACTCGCCGGAACACTGCACGTATATTCGCCACCCATTCGTCGTCGCGCACGCACCCCGCGGCCCATCACCCGAGCCCGGATTCAACCCGCCGGAAGCAGTCGGAGCCGCGTCCGCCGCCGCCGGCTGGTGCGAAATCCGGGTTGGAACCGGCCCATCAGGAGGGACCGATGGCAAGGGTCACGATTCTCTACTGGCAGGAGATCCCGTCCGTGGTCGAGGCTCGGGACCGGGGCAGCCGACACAAGATCGAGCTGAGCCAGCGGTTCCAGGAACTGATCGATCTCGTCGCCATGAAGAAGAAACTGGCCGGCACCGACGAATATCTGACCCACTGGAACAAGGGGGCGCCGGAGGTGCGCGAGGGCGACCCTGAAACCGTGGCCACCACGGTCGCCGGGGACCTCGAGGCGCGCTATGACGCCATCAGGGCCGAGGCGCTCGCGAAGTGCGGGGTCTGAGCTGACGGCGGGGCACGGCGCCGCCGTCGGCCATCCCGGCATCTTGCGCTATCCCCTCGGATGAAGACCGTCACCGCATCGCTTCTGCCGGCGCTGTCCGCAGCGGGTCGGTTTCGGGCCGGGCCGGTCGATGTGCGGACCGAACGCATCCTGCGCATCCAGGGCTACCGGGACATGGAGCGGGTCCGCCGGCCGATTCGCCGGGCCGCGGACAAGGCGGCGGCGATCGCGCGCGATATCACGCAAGGCGAGGTGGGGTTGCGGCGGATCGGGGTTGCGGCCTGCGAGGGCTCGCTCCTGGAGTTGGCGGGCGGCGAGCGGTTCGCGTGCGGCGCGTTCGGGCGCTTTCTCGGGGACTGCGAATCGGTGGTCGTGTTCGCGATGACCACGGGGGAGGCCATCGACCGGCGGATCGAAGCGCTGATGGCGGCCGACGATCCGGTGGTGGCGCTGCTCCTCCATACCGCCGGGTGGCTCGCCATCGAGTCGATTACGCGCCAGTTCTCCGAGAGGCTCAGGACGGACTGCGCGCCGGCGGGCCTGCGGCTCACCCGGCGGATGGGGCCGGGATACACGTACCACATCGGCAAGACGATGGCGCCCTGGGGTCTCGAGGATCAGGAGAGGGTGTTCAGGGTGCTCGGCGCGGAGGTGTCCCCGGTGGCGGTGCTTCCGAGCGGCGCGATGCTTCCGCAGATGTCGCGCTCGGGGTTGTACGGACTGCGGGCCGCCGGCGCTCCCGGGCGCGATGACCTCGACCCCGGCGTGGTCCCCTGTGCGTAGCGTTCGCGTTGCCCCTCGCCGCGAATCTTCCGATACCATGTCCGTGGGGCCCCGCAGTCGTGCCGACCGGCCCTCGTGGGAAGGTTCCTGAAGACGCCACCCCGATCACCTCATCGGAAGCCTGTTTCGCACTTGTCTCACCACCGACTCAAGGGAGGAATGGACTTGAACACGTTGCGAATTCTCAAACGTAAGGGCGCGGCCGCCGCGGTGGCCGGGATGCTCGCGGCCGGTCACGGCGCGCAGGCCGAGACCGTCCTGAACGTGAACATGCACTCGGATCTGAAGATCGTCGATCCGATCTGGACCACCGCCTACATGTCCCGCAACTACGGCTACATGGTCTACGACACCCTGTTCGCGATGAACACGAAGGGCGAGATCAAGCCGCAGATGGTCGAGGACTGGACGATCTCCGCCGACGGCAAGACCTACGACTTCACGCTGCGCGAAGGGTTGTTGTTCCACGATGGTGAGCCGGTCACGAGTGCGGATGTCCTTGCGTCGATCAGGCGCTGGGGCGCGAAGGACGCTATGGGGCAGAAGATGATGTCCTTCGTCGAGGAGATGGCCGAGACCGGCCCGAACACCTTCCGGTTCACCCTGAACGAGCCGACCGGCCTCATCATCCAGGCGCTCGGCAAGCCTTCTTCCAACGTGCCGTTCATCATGCCGGCCCGGGTTGCGGCGACGCCGCCGGGCGAGCAGATCACCGAGTATGTCGGCAGTGGCCCGTACGTGTTCATCGAGGAGGAGTGGAAGCCCGGGGACAAGGCCGAGTTCGCGAAGTTCGAGCAGTACAAACCGCGCGCCGAGCCGGGTGACGGGCTCGCCGGCGGCAAGGTGGTACACGTCGACAAGGTGGTCTGGAAGGTCATCCGCGACCAGCAGACGAAGATGAACGCGCTGTCGAAGGGCGAGATCGACGTGATCGAGCAGCCGGCCCACGACCTGCTGCCGCTGATGGAAAAGGACCCGAACATCCAGCTCATCGACCTCAACCCGTTCGGGAACCAGTACACCTTCCGGTACAACTCGCTCCATCCGCCGTTCGACAACCCCAAGATGCGCCAGGCGCTGATGTATGCGTTCAGCCAGGAAGATTTTCTGTTCGGCGCGATTGGTGACGAGAATTACTTCAAGCTCTGCAAGGCGATGTTCATCTGCGGCACGCCGCTCGCCACCGACGTCGGCATGGAGGACAAGCTCGAAGGCAACCTGAAGCGGGCGCGCGAGCTCGTCGAGGAGTCCGGCTACGACGGCCGTCCCATCATCCTGATGCACCCGACCGACCTCGCGTCGCTTGCGCCGATGCCGCCGATCGCGAAGGCCGCGATGGAGAAGATCGGGCTCAACGTCGACATGCAGGCGATGGACTGGCAGACCCTGGTCGGGCGCCGGAACAAGCGGGACAAGCCCGAAGAGGGCGGGTGGCATGCGTTCATCACCTCGTGGAACTCGGTCGACAATGCGAGCCCGCTGACGACCCCGTTCCTGAACGCCGCCTGCGACAAGGCGCTGTTCGGCTGGCCCTGCGACGAGCAGATTCAGGCCCTGCGCGACGAGTTCGCGCGCGAGCCGGACCCGGCGAAGCAGCTCGACATCGTGAAGAAGCTGCAGCGGCGCGTGGCCGAATCTCCTACGCACATCCACCTTGGCCAGTGGTACCGGCCGTCCGCGATGGGGACCAACATCTCGGGCGCACCGGTCTCCCCGGTTGCGGCGTTCTGGGGCTACCGGAAAGAGCCGCGGTAGGGAAGGACGGCAGCGGCGCCGTTTCGCGCTGGCGGGACGGCGCCGCTCGCGGCGCGGCCGGCCGCTGCCGCCCGATCCGACCCGAAACGATCACGACCCGCCACGATCATGTGGACCTACCTGCTCCGAAGGGTGTTCGCGGTCATCCCGGTCCTGCTGGTGGTGACCGTGATCGTGTTCCTGATGCTGCGCCTCACACCCGGCGACCCGGCCGCCAACATCGCCGGGGACGCGGCGACATCCGAGGACATCGAGCAACTGCGCGAGGAACTCGGCCTCACCCGACCATTGCCGGTGCAGTTCGGGATCTACCTGAAGAACCTGTTTCTCGGTGATTTCGGCGAGTCGTTCTACTACAAGCGCCCGGTGACGCGCATGATCGCCGACGGCGTGGAGCCGACGGTGTCGCTCGCGCTCTTCACCATCGTTATCGCCTGTGCGGTCGCGGTGCCGCTCGGCACCCTCGCCGCCTACCGGCAAGGCTCGTGGCTCGACCGCGCGGTCATGGGCTTTTCGGTGATCGGCTTCTCGGTGCCGGTGTTCGTGATCGGCTATGTGCTCATCTACGTGCTGTCGGTCAAGCTCGAATGGTTCCCGGTGCAGGGCTACCAGTCGATCGCGGACGGCATCGGGGGATGGGCGTACCGGCTGGTCCTGCCCTCGAGCGCGTTGTCGGTGATCTTCATCGCGCTGATTGCGCGGATCACCCGCACCAGCGTTCTGGAGGTGCTGAACGAGGACTACGTGCGCACCGCGCGCGCGAAGGGTCTGCCGCAGTTCAAGGTGCTGACGCGGCACGCGCTGCGCAACGCCGCGGTGCCGATCGTGACGATTATCGGCATCGCCATCGCCATCCTGGTGAGCGGCGTGGTGGTGACCGAGAGCGTGTTCGTCATCCCGGGGCTCGGGTCGCTCACCCTGGATGCGATCCAGGGGCGGGACTACCCCACGGTGCAGGCGCTCATCATCCTGTTCTCGGTGGTCTACGTCGTGATCAACCTGCTGATCGATCTCATCTACACCCTGCTCGACCCCCGGATTCGTTATTGAGATGGCGACCCTGATCTCGTCCGAGTCGGTCGAATCCCGGGCGGTGGTCGCGCGGCCATCGGTGTGGCGCCGGCTGGCGCGGCACCCGAGCGTCATCATCGGCACGGTGATGGTGGTGCTGATCGCGTCGCTGGTGCCGCTCGCGAGCGTGCTGACTCCCCTCGACCCGACCGAGATCAGCCCCCGCAACCGGAACAAGCCGCCCGGCTTCGAGATGACGCTGCGCGACGACGCCGGCGAGAAGTACAAGGTCGAGGCGCTGATGGGCACGGACAAGCTCGGGCGCGATGTCTACACCCGGGTCGTCTACGGGGCGCGGGTCTCGCTCGTGGTCGGCATCAGCGTGGCCGTTGCGAGCGTCGCCATCGGTCTCGTGGTCGGGCTTCTGGCCGGGTACTTCCGGCTTCTGGACGCGATCATCATGCGAGTGATGGACGGGCTGATGGCCATTCCCGCGATTCTCCTCGCGATCGCTCTCGTGTCCCTGTCCGGCGCAAGCCTGCTGACCGTGATCCTCGCGATCGTGATCCCGGAGATCCCCCGGGTGGTGCGTCTCGTGCGCTCGATCGTGCTGACCATCCGCGAGGAGCCCTACGTCGAGGCCGCGATCTCGGTCGGGACCCCGACGCCGAAGATCCTGTGGCGCCACGTGCTGCCCAACACCGTGGCGCCGCTCATCGTGCAGGGCACGTTCATCTGCGGCTCGGCCATCCTGCTCGAAGCCATCCTGAGCTTTCTCGGCGTCGGCATCCCGCCCGAGACCCCGACCTGGGGGAACATCATGGCCGAGGGGCGGGACCTCTTTCAGATCTACCCCCACAGCATCTTCTACCCGGGGGTCTTCCTCACCCTGACCGTGCTCGCGGTCAACATGCTCGGCGACGGCCTGCGCGACACGATCGACCCGCGCATGTCGAAGGAGATCTGACGTGCCGGCGGCGCCGACAGAGCTCGGGCAAAGCGATGCGCACCCCGTCCTCTCGGTGACGGCTCTGACCATCGACCTGCCGAAGGACGGCGACCGCGCGCATGCGGTGCGCGATGTCTCGTTCGACGTGAAGTCCGGCGAGATCGTGTGCCTGGTCGGGGAGTCCGGCTCCGGCAAGTCGGTGATCGCGTTCTCGATCATGGGGCTGCTCGCGAAGGCGCTCACGGTGTCCGGCGGCTCGGTGCGGCTGAACGGCGAGGAGCTCATCGGCGCCGGGGAGAATCGGTTGCGCGATCTCCGCTGCACCGGGATGGGAATGATCTTCCAGGAGCCCATGACCGCGCTGAACCCGGTGATGCGCTGCGGGGTCCAGATCGAGGAGGTGCTGGAGGAGCACACCGCGCTCAGCCCGTCCGAGCGCCGGCGCAAGGTGCTGGAGATGATCGAGGCGGTGCACCTCCCGGATCCGGAACGGATGTACCACTCCTATCCGCACCAGCTCTCCGGCGGCCAGCGCCAGCGCATCATGATCGCGATGGCGCTCATTCTGGAGCCGCCGCTGCTCATCGCCGACGAGCCGACGACGGCGCTCGACGTGACCACCCAGGCGCAGATCCTGAAGCTCATCCAGGAACTCGAAGGCGAGCACCGCACCGGGGTGCTGTTCATCACCCACGACTTCGGCGTGGTGGCGGAGATCGCGGATCGGGTCGCGGTGCTGAAGCAGGGCGAGATGGTGGAGCTCGGCCCCGCCCGTCGGGTGCTGTCGGTGCCCGAGCACCCGTACACGAAGATGCTGATCGGCTCGGTGCCGAGCCATGAGCCGCCGGACCGCCCCGCCCTTCCGGCGAACGCTCCGGTGGTGCTGCGCACGGAACGCCTCGACAAGCGCTACACGAGCCTCGGGGTATTCGGGCAGAAGCGGTCGGTCGATGCGGCCGCGGAGGTGTCGATCGAGGTGCGCAAGGGCGAGACCCTCGGCATCGTCGGCGAGTCCGGTTCCGGCAAGTCGACCGTCGCGCGCTGCGTCACCCGCCTGATCGAGACTACCGACGGGCGCATTCTGCTGTCGGGGGAGGACATCGCCCGGATGCCGGCCCGGCAGCTCCGCCGGCTGCGGCGCAAGGTCCAGATCGTGTTCCAGGATCCGTACCGCTCGCTCAACCCCCGGCGCACCGTGGGGCTGTCCATCATCGAGGGGCCGATGAACTACGGGGTGTCGCGCACCCGCGCCCTCGATCGTGCGCGCGAGCTGATGGCGCTGGTGCAGCTCGACCCCGACGGCCTCGACCGCTATCCGCACCAGTTCTCCGGCGGCCAGCGCCAGCGGATCTGCATCGCGCGGGCACTGGCGATGGATCCCGAGCTGCTGATCGCGGACGAGGCGGTGTCCGCGCTCGATGTCTCGGTGCAGGCACAGGTCCTGACCCTGCTGGAAGAGATCCGCGAACGGCTCGAACTCGCGGTCATGTTCATCACCCACGATCTCCGGGTCGCCGCGCAGGTGTGCGATGTCGTCGCGGTGATGTCGAAGGGCCGCGTGGTCGAGTACGGCCCGGCCGCCGAGATCTTTCGCAACCCCCGGCACGACTACACTCGGGCCCTGTTCGAAGCGGCTCCGGGGCGCGATTTCGAATTCGGAGAAGTCGGGCGCTAGCCGCGGTTCCGCGCTGAGGGAGAGAGCACATGCGGCGTTCGCAGATCAATCGGCTGATCCGCGAGGCGGAGATCTACTTCGAGGCGGAGCGCTTTCGGTTGCCCCCGTTTGCGGCATGGACGCCGGAGGATTGGGTGAACCCCGCCAGCGACATCTCGGACATTGTCGAATGCGGTCTCGGGTGGGATATCACCGACTTCGGCCTCGGTGATTACCACACCTGCGGCCTGCTCCTGTTCACGCTGCGAAACGGCCGGCTCGCGAACCTGAAGTCCGGGGTCGGCAAGACCTACTGCGAGAAGGTGCTCGTTCTCGACCCCGACCAGCACTGCCCGGCCCATCACCACTGGATCAAGGTCGAGGACATCATCGTCCGGGCGGGCGGGACGATGGGGGTGGAGGTGCACAATGCCGCGGAGGACGGTTCGTTCGCCGACACCGATGTCGCCCTCAGCCTCGACGGCGTTCGGCGCAAGGTGCCGGCGGGGACGACGCTGGAGCTGCGGCCCGGCGAGAGCATCACCCTCGAACCCGGGTGCTACCACAAGCTCACCGCGCCGCGCGGACGGGTGCTGCTGGGCGAGGTGTCCGCAGTCAACGACGACGTGAAGGACAACCGCTTCCACCTGCCGGTGGGGCGCTTCCCCGAGATCGAGGAGGACGAGCCGCCCTACCGGCTTCTGGTCGGCGACTACGCGTCGCTTGCGGGCCGGGATCGGTCGCCGCCCACCGGCTGAGCGGCGCCGCCGGCTCGGCGAGCGAGCCACTTGCGCGCCATGCGCAGAACCGATTCCTCGTCGGTCAGGGCGCCGAGATCCGCGGCCGGAACCCACGCGAGGGCATGGGATTCCTCGCTGACTCTGAATCGATCGTGGGCGGCCTGTACAAGGAAGCGCAGGTCGAAGTGGAGGTGGGCGGGCTCGCGTCCACGGGCGGGAATCTCGTGTACGTCGATGTCGAAGATGGCGTCGTCGAGCGCCCGCACCTCGATCCCGGTCTCCTCGCGCGCTTCCCGCAGGGCGACGGCAAGCGTATCGGGGTCGCCGTCGCTGTGACCGCCGGGCTGCAACCATCGTCCGAGCTTGCGGTGGTGGGTGAGGAGCGCGCGGTCGCCCGTCCGGTCCACGATCCACGCCGAGCCCGTGACATGCCCGACCGGGCAGGAGCGCTGGAAGCAGTCGGGATGCGCGTCGACGAAGGCATCGAAGCGGGCGACGGTCGCCGACTCCCGCGGCCATCGTTCGCGGTATGCGGCGAGGAGCGCTTTCAGCCCGCGGCGGTCATCCATCGTGCGACTCGTCCCCGCGACTTCAGCCGCCGCCTTCCTCGCGCTTGTAGTACCCGACCACATCGCCCTTCGTGGTCACTCCCAGCCCGTTCAGGACGCGGTTCGAGTAGTTGAAGTAGGCGCATACCTGGTTGACCTCCAGGATCTCCCCGTCGTCGGCGCCGGCTTCGCGCAGTTGCTCGATGTCCGCCTCGCACATCGCCCCGACCTCCGCGGTGAGCTTGCGCGCGTACTCCAGCAAGGCAAGCTCCTTGCCCTCGAACGCCATCTCCGGCTGCCCGCAGGCGAGCGCCGCGTACATCGTCTCCGCCCGCAACTCGTCCTCGATCAGCCGGCGCATGTTGGCGGAGTGGTGGGTGGTGGAGTAATGGCAGCGGTTGGTGAGACTCACCCAGGTCGCGACCGCTTCCAGGAACCAGAACGGAAGCGTGTTCGCCTCGTTGTGCAGCACGCTCCGGTAGAGCACGACGTGGCCCTCGAGCGACTCGGGCCGCAGCGAGTGCGCCCGCATCACGTTGTCCACGGTGCCGTGCGGCGTCTTCACCCGCTCGTACAGTTGCGCGAGGCGGCCGGTCGCCTCCTCGGGGGGGATCATGCGAATCCATGCGTTCATGTCGGTGTCGTCGCCTTTCACAGTGCGTTCGGGCACGGGCTGCCCGCGAAGAACGCGTCGAGGTTGTCCAGGCAGCAGTACCCCATCGCGTCGCGCGTCTCCAGGCTCGCGCTGCCGATGTGCGGGAGCAGGAACGTGTTTTCGAGCGCCCGGTAGCGGGGATCGAGGTTCGGCTCGCCCGCGAAGACGTCGAGCCCGGCCGCCGCTACCTTGCCCGAACGCAGGGCGGCGATGAGCGCGTCGTCGTCGACGAGGTCCCCGCGGGCGGTATTGACCACCACCGCGCCGTCAGGCAGGTGTGCGATGCGATCGGCGTCGAGGAAGCCGCGCGTCGTCGGGGTCGAGGGGGCGTTGATCGAGAGGAAGTCGCTCGCCGCGAGCAGCGACTCGGGGGTGTCGTGCCAGACTGCGTCGGCTTCGAGCGCCGGGGCGAGGCGGCGGCGGTTGTGGTAGTGGATCTCCATCTCGAAGCCGCGAGCGCGCCGCGCCACCGCGCGTCCGATTCGCCCCATCCCGAAGATCCCGAGGCGCTTCCCGGTCACATGCACGCCGAGCATCATGGTGGAGTGCCAGCCCACCCATTCCCCGGCCCGCACCATCCGGTCCCCCTCCGCGCCGCGCCGGGCGGCCCCGAGCAGGCAGAGCATCGCGATGTCGGCGGTGGCGTCGTCCAGGACCTCCGGCGTATTGGTCACGACGATGCCCCGCGCCTTCGCCGCCTCCACCGCGACGTGTTCGTAGCCGACCGAGTAGGTGGCGAGAATGCGCACGCTCGCGGGGAGGCGTTCGATGACGCCGGCGGAGAGCGGGTCGCCGCCGGCGCAAAGGATCCCGTCGCGATCCTCGCTCGCCGCGAGGAGGCTGCTCGCGGAGTGGATGTGGTCATCGGGATTGAGAATGGCATCGTAGTCCCGCCCGATCCGCGCCTCGACATTGGGCGGCATGCGACGGGTGCAGAGAATCCGGGGCTTGTCGGGCATGGGGTTGCGTGCCTCGCTGGCTCGTTGTTTCCGTGTCGACCGCTGTCTCGTCCCGTCACCAATACGGCGATCTGCGGAGCGCCCTGCGGGCGCGCGGCCAGGGTAATCCTGCGGTTGATGGTCGTACCCACGGGGTTCAGGAAAGCGCCCGCGCGATACGGCCGCGCGTTTCTGCACACCGAGACCGACGGAAACGACCTCACCTACTTCATCGTGCACCAGGTCGAGCGAGTGTCGTGCTCGGGTCCCGGGTGATGTTCACTCAGACCGGAAATTTCACCGATTGGCTGGGGTGCCAGGATTCGAACCTGGGAATGCGGGAGTCAAAGTCCCGTGCCTTACCGCTTGGCTACACCCCAAGGCAGTTGAAGGGGTCGTGCGTGCTCACTGCGTGGCCGTCCGGTGGGTGGCGTCGAGCAACGGGGATCGGTTCAGCCCCCGGGCCACCAGCCCGCGCCACGGTGCGGGCGTTTTCTCCGCCACCTCCGCGGCCCGTTCGCGGGACTCGAACGGGGCGAACACCGTTGCCCCCGTACCGGTCATCCGCGCCCGGGCGTGCCGCGAGAGCCAGTCGAGCGCTTCGCCCACTTCCGGGTGCATCTCCCTCACCACCGGCTCGCAGTCGTTGCCGGCGGAGACGAGCAGGCGCTCGACTCGTCCCCGCGCCTCCGGCGTTCCAGATTCACCCCCAAGCAGGCAGTTCATTCTGATTCTGGGGGTATTTCGTGTCAATGACGGTGCCTGGAACACGCCCGCGGTGGAAACCTCGAAAGGGAGCATGACGAGTACGTACCACGGCTCCTCCAGCGCGATGGGGACCAGACGCTCCCCCACGCCTTCTCCCCATGCCGCCAGTCCGCGCACGAACACCGGCACGTCCGCCCCCAGTCTTGCTCCGAGGGACGCCAGCCGGTCCGTGCCCATCGCAAGGCCCCAGAGCCGATCGAGACCGACCAGCACCGACGCCGCGTCGCTGCTCCCGCCGCCCAGGCCCCCACCGGGCGGAATGCGCTTCTCGAGCGCAATGTCCGCGCCCGCTTCGACCCCCGAAGTGTCGCGCAGGAGCCGGGCGGCCCGCACGGTCAGGTCCTGCGCTTCCTCCACGCCGGGGATCGCCGTGGTGCGGCGCAGGAGCGTGTCGTCACGGCGTGTAATGCGGATGCGATCGGCGAGATCCAGGAACTGGAAGACGGTCTGAAGCTCGTGGTAACCGTCCGCACGGCGCCCGACGACATGCAGGAACAGGTTGAGCTTCGCCGGCGCGGGAAGCTCGATCGCCTCCGACTCGGTCACCGGCGGGGCCGCGCTGCGAGGCGTTCGGGGGCGGGTGGCGTCTCACCTCGACTCCCGAACTCTCGGCCTGAACTCTCGGCCTGAACTCTCGGGAAGAACCGCGCATACGGGCTGGAGACACCGGGCCGAATTTCAAAGTGAGAGAAAACGCTCCGTCGAGCCGTGGAGTTGACCGGGGCTTTCGCGTGGTTCGTGCGCCAAGAGGGTGGATTTCCGGGCATTTCGCGCGCCCACATGCTCCGAAGGTCAGGCCCGGCATGACCCGACGGAACGTTTACAAGTGAGACGCCACCGGAGGCCGATCTCATCGGCTCGGCGCCCGTTCCCCGACGGTCGGCCCTGCCCCCCCGGATCATGCTCCGAGACCCTCCACCTTCCACCGCCGGACGATGACGGTCGCGTCGACCGAGGCGTTCGAGAACCGGATGCGTTCGGGAAGTGGAAGCCCGTCGAGGGCGCCATAGCGCTCGTAGACGACCGTCCATCCCGCCTGCTCCAGGCGGGCGAGACGGCCGCGGTCGTCGAGTTCCACCTGCGATGGGGTGCCGTCGGGCGCGGGGAGCCCGACGATCCAGTAGCGAAGCCCCTGCAGGGGCACGGACCAGCCGATCTCCTGCTCCAGAAGTGCTTCGGGCGATACGGCGCTCGTCCGACGGCCATCGGGGAACTTTGCGGCCACCGCGCTCGCCGATCCTTCGACTTCGAACAGCCCGACGCCGAGCGGCCCCATGAATCGCATGAGATAGGAGTCGGGCGACTGGCTCCATCGCAGGGTGACCCGGGATGCGTCGCCGCCGGCGGGGCGTGCCGCCAGGGTACCGTGCAGTGTCCAGCCCCGAATTCGGGACAGCTCCTCGGCGTGGGTCTGCCGGGCGGCCGCGCCGGGTTCGGCGGCCTCGTGCTGCTTCGGGAACAGTTCCGGCAGCGTTTCGCACCCGGCGAGCAACGCCGCGCAGACCGCCAGCACCGCGCTTGCGGCCACGCGTTTCATCGTTTGCGCGCCATGGGTGGACAAGCGTTCCGTCGGGCCATGCTGGTACGAATGACCGGCGCCCGCGATGGCGGGCTTCAAAGCCCGAACCGCTCGATCACGTCGAGCAGGTACTCGTCGTCCGGCGCCGCTTCGAGCGCGGTAGTCCACACCGCCCGCGCCTCGACCTTGTTGCCCAGCACCCAGAGCACTTCGCCGAGATGCGCCGCGATCTCGGGGTCGGGGTTGATGGACATCGCCCGCCTGAGCTGCACCAGGGCTTCCTGGTGCCGGCCC
This sequence comes from Gammaproteobacteria bacterium, assembly GCA_965221725.1. Taxonomy (GTDB): domain Bacteria; phylum Pseudomonadota; class Gammaproteobacteria; order HK1; family HK1; genus HK1. The sequence continues at coordinate 2,429,302 of OZ244909.1, read as the reverse complement.
ATGCGATGGAGCACCCATCCCAGAGAGTCGATGATGTAGTGGTCGTCGGGCTTGAGCTCGATGGCCCGCTTGATGAGCGCGTAGGCCTCTTCGAACCGATCCGTGCGGTCGGCGAGGGTATATCCCAGTGCGTTGAGGGCATCGGCGTGGTCCGGTTCACGCTCGATGATGGCACGCATGTCCCGTTCCAGAATGTCCAGCCGGTCCATTTTCGCGGCGAGCATCCCGCGCGAGTAGAGGAGGTCCGAATTTCCGGGAAACTCCTCCAGCGATGCATCGTAGACGGCCATCGCCTCTTCGTGGCGCGCGGCGCGGGCGAGCAGGCCCGCCTCGGCGCTGTAGATGCGCACCGCATCCCGGGTGCTCTCGCTGCGCACCCCGTGAAGATGGCGCCGGGCCGCCTCCACGTCGCCGCCATCCGCCAGCAGCACCCCGATCCTGATTTGCGCATTCAGTCGGTTCTCTCCGCGCCGGACCCGTCGATAGGAGGCCATGGCGTCGGCGTACCGCTCTTGTGATTCCGCAATCCGGGCGAGGTAGTAGTACGCGGCGTCCCGTCGTGATTCGATCTTCGCGAGTCTCTCGAACTGCTCCTTCGCCTCGTCGAGCCGGTCCGTCTGCACCAGCAGCAGCGCGAGCGCGTAGCGGGCGTCGTCGTTTTCGGGCTGCTCCGTTACCAGGTGCTCGAACTCCGCGCGGGCCTCCTCGTAGCGTTGCGCATCCACCAGCGTGCGCGCATGGACCATGCGGACCGTTCCCGAAGTCGGGACCAGCTCGATGAAGCCCTTCAGGACCCGGAGCGCGCCCTCGGTGTCGTCCGCGCGCCGGCGCAGGCGCGCCTTGAGAATCGCGGCCCGGGCATTGGCGGGTGCGAGTTCGAGGGCGCGATCGACCGCCGCTTCCGCCTCGTCGAGTTTCTCTCTGCGAGTCAGAAGCCGGGCGAGCGCAAGCTGGGCCTCGGCATCGTCCTCGTGTCCGCGGAGAAGCCGCCGCATCACCGAGACCGCGGCCTCCGCATCCGGCTCGGCGCCCAGAATCTCGGCGACGCGGTGATATCCGGCGCCCGTCGGCTCGGACATCATCTCCACGATCCCGGCGAGGTGTTCGACCGCCTCGTCGATTTCCCCGGCCTGGATGAGCAGGGACGCGAGCACCTGTAGGCCCTCGGCGTTCGCCGGATCGGCGTCGGTCCACAGGCGCGCCGCCTCGAGGCCACGCTCCTCGGCGTGCGCGAACATCGCGAGCTTCGTCGCCCGCTCCGCGACGCCTGCGTCCCGCGTCTCCCTGGCGACCTCCAGATAGTTCTCGAGCGCGAGGAGCATGTCGCCGCGATGACTGGCCAGCTCCCCGACCAGAAGTTTGTAGAGCGCGTCCCCGTTCAGTGTGTTGTCGGAAGGCGACGCCTTGTCCACGAGGTCCACGGAGACGGTATCCGCCTCGTGTTCTTGCCCGGCGGGTTCGGTGACAGCGCAGCCGGGGAGGGCAATCGCGGTGACCAGGATCGTCAGCGCCAGTCCGCCAAGTGGCCGCCGGGTGCGAACGCGCGGCTCGCGGGCGGCATTGGGGGACATTCCCGCGTCGGATTCGGCCGCCGGCAGGGCGCACGAAGAGGAAGCGCCGCAAGCGGTGGTACGCCGCCGGCCGGCCGGCGGCGGCCGATCGGCGTCAAGGGCCGTCGGTCGACCAGAGAAGGGAGCCAGGGGCATCATAGGCTCTCGGTGCGGTTTCTGCGGGGCGTCAATCATCGTCTGTACAATGCGTTTGTCACTATACTTCATGACGGGAATCAAGCAATCGGTGCGACGCCCGCCGAGCCCGGCGAGGCCCGGCGTCTTGCCCGATGCATCCTGCGGACCGCCATGTCGATCGTCGCCCTCGGATTGAACCACACTACCGCCCCGGTCGCGCTCCGCGAGCGGGCGGTGATCGACGATACCGGCATGCCGTCGGCGCTCAGATCCCTGTCGAGCGCCCCCGGGGTCAGCGAGGCGGCGATTCTGTCGACCTGCAACCGTACCGATCTGTATTGCGGCATCGGCACCGGCGAGGAGGTGCCGACCCACTGGTTCGGCGAGTTCCTGGGTATCGATGGCCGCGACCTCGCCGGGCATCTCTACGTGCACCGCGAGGATGCGGCGGTACGCCACCTCATGCGGGTCGCGAGCGGACTCGATTCCATGGTGCTCGGCGAACCCCAGATCCTGGGCCAGCTCAAGCACGCCTACGGAACCGCCCGGAGTGCGGGTTCGCTCGGGGTCGTGCTCGAGAAGCTCTTCCAGCGCTCGTTTTCGGTGGCGAAGCGCGTGCGCACCGATACCGACATCGGCGCGAGTCCGGTCTCGGTGGCCTATGCCGCGGTGACGCTCGCCCACCGGATCTTCGGCGATCTCGATGCGCGGACCGCTCTGCTCGTGGGCGCCGGCGAGACGATCGAGCTCTGTGCGCGTCACCTCGCATCGAGCCCCATCGGACGCATGGTGATCGCGAACCGCACCGTCGAGCATGCCCGCCGCATTGCGACGGCGCTGGGCGCGTACGTCATCTCTCTCGCCGAAGCCCCGCTCCATCTCGCCGAGGCGGATATCGTGATCGCGTCCACCGCCAGTCGCGAGACCGTCATCTCGTTCCAGCAGACGCGCGACGCGCTCCGCCAGCGCCGGCGGCGCCCGATGTTCATGGTCGACCTTGCGGTTCCGCACGACATCGACCGCCGGGTCGGCACCCTGCCCGATGTGTATCTGTACGGCGTGGACGACCTCGCGGACGTGATCGAGGAAGGCCGGCAGCGGCGTATCGAGGCGGCGGGGGTGGCCGAAGGAATCATCGACCGGCAGGTGGCGGAGTTCATGGCCTGGATGCGGGGGCGGCGCGTGTCCTCGGTCATCGTCGAGGTGCGGGAGTCCGCCGCCATCGCGAGGGATGACGTGCTCGCGAAGGCCCGTCGCCGGCTGCAGGGCGGCGAGCCGCCGCAAGAAGTCGTCGAATACGTCGCTCGCACCCTCACCAACAAGCTGCTCCATGCGCCGACCGCCGCCATCCGCGAGGCGGGGGAGAGCGACCGCCGCGATGTCGTCGAGGCGGCGAGGGCGCTGTTCGGCGTTGCGGCGTCGGACGAGGCCCCGGTCTCCGGGCCGGGTCCCGACCACGCACGATGAATCCCTCCCTGATCGACAAGCTCGAGGGGTTGCGCGAACGGTACGTCGAGGTCGGCGCCCTGCTCGCCGAGCCCGAGGTCGCCTCCGATCCGTCCCGGCTGCGGGTGCTCGCGAGAGAGCACGCGGAGCTTGGCCCGATCGTCGAGTGCTTCGTCAAATACAACGCGACGGTCGAATCGATCGAGGAGGCGCGGGAGATTCTCGCCGGCGCGGATCCGGACTTGCGGGTGCTCGCCGAAGAGGAGATCGAGGCGGCGCAGCACCGGCGAACAAGTCTCCGGAGCGAGCTTGAGGTCCTGCTGCTTCCCACCGACCCCGCCGATGCGGCCAACGTGTATCTGGAGATACGGGCCGGCACCGGCGGCGACGAGGCGGCCCTGTTCGCCGGCGATCTGCTGCGAATGTACCTGCGCTACGGGGAGCTGTGTGGCTGGCGCTCCGAGATCGTGAGCGAGAGTGCGGGCGAGCACGGCGGATATCGGGAGGTCGTGGTGCGGATCGCGGGACGCGGGGTCTACGCGCGGCTCAAGTTCGAGTCCGGTGGCCACCGTGTGCAGAGGGTGCCGGAGACGGAGTCGCGGGGGCGAATCCACACCTCGGCGTGCACGGTCGCGGTGCTGCCCGAGGCCGACGAGATCGACGAGATCGAGATCGACGCCTCCGACCTGAGGATCGACACGTTCCGCGCCTCGGGCGCCGGCGGGCAGCATGTGAACAAGACCGACTCCGCAATCCGGATCACGCACCTTCCCACCAACACCGTGGTCGAATGCCAGGACGAGCGCTCGCAGCACAAGAACCGGGCGCGGGCGATGTCGCTGCTCAAGTCCCGGCTGCTGGCGGCGGAGCGCGAACGCCGGGACACCGAGCGGGCGCAGACGCGACGGCTCCTCGTCGGCAGCGGCGATCGTTCGCAGCGCATCCGCACCTACAACTTCCCGCAGGGACGGATGACGGATCATCGCATCAACCTCACCCTCTACAAGCTGGGCAACATCATGGCCGGCGACCTCGGGGAGGTGGTCGAGGCGCTGGTGCGCGAAGACCAGGCAGAGCAGCTCGCGGTGCTCGGCGGTTGAGCGCCCTCGCGCGCCCGCGCTCCTTCACCGCGGCGTGAATCGGATCCACGGCTCCCGGAGCGAATCATCGGTCGGGGCACATGTCGCCGTGATCGTGCTCATCCACGATTTTGCCTGTTCGACAGGGAATCGCACTTCACGCGCTCCCCGGAGAATCCGTTTTCCAGCAGCCGGTGTCGGCAGGCGTCGGTGAAACCGGCCGGTCCGGCCACGTAGGCGTCCATCGCCTCCATCGTCCCGGAATCCGCTCCCGGACCGGGCAGCGCCCGCAATACCCGGGCCGCGATCGCATTCCACGACTCGTCGTCACCCGGCGTCTCGACCACCCGATAGTGGAAGTCGTCGAGGGCGTCGGCCCACGCGCGGCAGTAGTTGTGGCGATAAGGCAGGCCCGGGCCCCGGACCACCCGAACCAGCCGGATCGGCACCTCCAGCTCCAGGTTGATTGCGTTCTCGATCAAACTCTCGACCGGCGCGAATCCGGTGTCGAAGGCAAGGAACACGAGCCCGCGCGGGGAGTCGTCGTCGAGCACGAAGCGACCGGTCGGTCCTTCGACGGTGGCCCTGGCGCCGCGCCGGAGCCGCTCGAACACGAATTCCGCAAATGTGTCCCCGGCGTCGCGGCGCACGTGGAACCTGAGATTCACGGCGTCGCAGGGGCAGCTTGCGAGCCAGGTCTCGCAGGGCGCGACCCCGTCGAACCGTACCGTGGCGCGCTGGCCGGAGAGGTAGCGCAGCACCCGCGCCCGCTGGACCTTGAGATGCACTACCGCGTGGTCGTCCGCCGCCGGCTCGACGCGCGTGACCTTCGCCCGCACGCTCTGCGGCGCGATGTCCTCGACGCCCGATGCCTCCGTGGATTCCACCACCACCACGTCGCCGCGTGGCGCCACCGAGCAGAGCAGCGCATATCCGGCCCGCTTCTCGGCCTCGGCGATCGAGTAGTCGTGAAACCGGACCGTCTCGACCTCCCCGTCGATGATCCGCGCCCGGCACTCTCCGCAGCTTCCGTTGGCGCACCCGAACGCGGGCGACCGTCCGGCCCGCAGGGCGGCTTCGAGAACGGTCTCCCCCGACTCGGCCTGGAACCGATGTCCCGAGGGGTACAACTCCACGATTGAGGGCATTCAGGGAGTCGCCGGACGGAACAACGGAAAGGGAGTTTACGAGGAATTTCCGCTGCACAACCGGGTAGACATCATCACCGGATTGCTGCCTGCGCCGATGCATGCACGAATACGTGGTGCCGAGGTCGGAGGGGAAGCATTTTCCCGACGGAGCCGGAACTCGTATCCGAATCGGAATATTGCCGGGCGTTGTCGACGGCTCCTAAACTCGGCGCGTCGGCTTGCAGCGGCGCTCGCGCCGCCGGGGCGTCGGCGTCGCGGATGCTTCCGAACCCCCCCGACCGACCGGAGAGACCTGTGGATCGCAAGCTCTACTACGACACCGTGGCCCGCATGCAGAAGGCGAACATCGATCCGGAGTATGTTCAGGGGTGGGTCGGCGGATTCATGGGGAATCCCAAGCGCGAGGAACAGCGCATCACGAAAGCCTATGAGGCGGGCTACGAGGCCGGCGAGAACGGCGACCCGGATGGATACGAGGCGTGGCGGGCCGACTCGTGAGCGATTGCCAGGCGGCGACCGTCGGGGCGTCGTCAGGCTGGCTACCCGAACGCCGGGCCGCATGCCTCGCGTTGCTGAAGGACGCAGCGCGGCGCATCGAAGAAGCCATCAAGGTCTGGGAGGGTGCGCTCTCCGACCCCGACGAAAGCGGTATTCCGTTTACCGCGGTGGTGCACATCGGTGCGGAACGCGCCCGGAGCCTGCAGCGGCTGTACTTCGAACAGAAGGCCCTCGCGGCCGAGCTTACGGAGCAGACCGGGGTCGTCTGGCGCGATGCGCTCGCAATGGACGAGTCCATCGCGATCGTGCAGCCCTATGGTCAGTTCGGGGCCGAGGAGTCCCTGCACGAGCGGGCGAGCCGCGCGATCGCCACGATGCGCAAGCGGGCCGAACGCCTGGCGGAGACCATCGTGGCCCTCTGAGCCCGGGGCGGTGTCTCGCTCCGGCATCGCGCATGGTGTCCGCGGCCTGAGCGTGGGTATGGGCGTTCCCGAGCCCCCCGGAGTCGAAGGGGGAGACCAACGAGTCCGACGGGAGATTGTGACCTTCTCTCCGGTCTGCAATCATCGCATCCCATGGGCAAGACGAGGGTTCGACGCAGCGGGGCGTCATGGTGCCGGCCTCGGTGGCGTCAGATGGTGAGGCCGTTTGATGGCGCGTCGCTTCGATGCTTTGGCGGTCGGGCCGGCGCCTGCTTCGCGCGCTTGAGGGGGCCACGGCAGAAATGGCCCGCGGGAACGAAGACCATGGGTAGATTCTCGCAGACAGTGCTGATCGTCCTCATCGCCGCCGCGTCCGTCGCGGGCGCGGGAAGCGTGACCAGCGCGGTGGCAGCATCGATCATCGACGAAGGGCGGGAAATCGCGCTTGATCGCCGCAAGGGCAACTGCATGGCCTGTCACGTCATCGCCGGAGCCACGCTGCCCGGAAACATCGGCCCGCCGTTGGTTGCGATGAAGGCGCGCTTCCCCGACAAGGCGAAGCTGCGGGCCCAGATCTGGGATTCGTCGCAGACCAACCCGCGCACGCTCATGCCGCCGTTTGGGCGGCACGAAATTCTCACCGAAGACGAAATCGACAAGGTCGTCGAGTTTGTCCACTCGCTCTGAGTCGCCCGGGAAACGGCGACGACAGGGCAAGGGAGGTATGGAATCATGACTCGCAGACTCTTCATTCGATTCCTGGGAGTCGTGGCCGGGGTCGTCCTGCTGCCGCTGCGCGCCTTCGCGGCGCGCCCCGGGACGGCGTTCGACTCCACCACGACGGAGGAGGCCCTGACCCAGCTCTACGGCACGTCCGACACCATCGAGACGGACAGGATCGGAATCAAGGCGCCCGACATCGCAGAGAATGGCGCGATTGTTCCCATCACCGTGAAGTTCGATATTCCGGACGCCGAATTTGTCGGGATCATCGCGGAGAAAAACCCTGCCCCCCTCACCGCGGCGTTCGCACTGTCCGAGCACTCGGGCGGGCTCGTCTCGACCCGCATCAAGATGAGCGAGACCTCTGCGGTGCATGCCGTGATCAAGGCCGGCGATACGGTCTATCGCGCCACCAAGGAGGTCAAGGTCACCATCGGCGGCTGCGGCGGTTGAAGCGGCGGCGCCACGATGCATTCGATGGGGGATTGAACGATGGCACGCAAGATCAAGATTCGCGCGAAGGCGAAGGACGGCAAGGCAACCGTCAAGTTCCTGATGAAGCACCCGATGGAAACCGGGCTGCGCAAGGACAAGAAGACCGGAGAGAAGATTCCCGCGCACTTCATCACCGACGTGAACATCGCGCTCAACGGCACCAACGTGATGACTGCATACCTCGGGCCGGGGGTCTCGCAGGACCCTTACCTTTCCGCCGAGGTCATGGGCGCGAGCAAGGGCGACACCATCACCGTCGCCTGGGTCGACAACATGGGTGAGCAGGCGAGCGCGGACGCCAGGGTCAAGTAGTCGGCGAGACGGTCATGGGCCACAACGCATCTGCCGATTGGCGGCGCATGAATCCGGCCGCCGATGACGAACGCGAGGCACCGAGCCGCTCAAGCGGAAAGGGAGATTCGACCCGGTGCGAGCGGCACTGATCGTATTGCTCGGCGCGGGCCTCGTGCTCGGTCTCGGCGTGGTCCGGGGAGCGCCCGAGGACGACCGGAGGGCGTTCCAGGACTTCTACACCGAGCGCTTCCCGGATACACCGTTCGCAGACTTCGCCAACGGCCTCTACTCCATCGACGAGAATCGGCGCGAGGAGTGGGAGCAGATGGAGGAGTTTCCGCAGTACGAGTTCGACATCGATGCGGGGGAGGAGCTGTTCCACGCGCCGTTCGCCAACGGCAAGGGCTACGCGGACTGCTTCCCGGACTACGAATCGGGCGTCCGGCAGCACTACCCGCACTGGGACCCGGAGCGTGCAGAGGTCGTCACCATGGAGCTGGCGATCAACCTGTGCCGCGAGCAGCACGGGGAGAAGCCGCTCAAGTACTACCGGGGGCCGCTCGCGCAGATCTCCGCCTACCTGGCGTATCTGTCGCGCGGCAACGTCATCGACGTGAAAGTGCCGGCAGATGATCCGCGCGCCCTCGCCGCCTACGAGGAAGGCAAGCGGCACTACTACTCCCGGCGTGGACAGCTCAATTTCTCCTGCGCCTCGTGCCACGTCGACGCGGTCGGCCGACTCCTGCGGGCCGAACTCATCGGCCCCGCCCTCGGCCAGGTCAGCCACTTCCCGGTGTTCCGCAAGACGTGGCGGGAGATCACCACCCTGCATCGCAGCTATGCGGCGTGCAGCCGGCAGTTGCGGGCCTCGTCGTTCGGACCGCAGAGCCGCGAGTATCGCAACCTGGAGTTCTTCCACACCTACATGAGCAACGGCATCCCGCTGAACGGTCCGGGGAGCCGTCACTGATGGCGCGCAAGGCCGGGGCCGCGCACGCGGACAACATCGGTTGTCGGGTGGCAGTGTCGGTCGTGGCCGTGATGGCCCCCGCCCGAGAACGCTGTCGACACCGGCTGGCGCTGGCGCTGGCGGCCGCTGCGCTCGGGGCCGGCGCGTGGAGCATCGCACCTCAGGTCGGGGCGAGTGACGAGGCAGCGTTCGTCGCTGCCTACAACGCCGCCGCGGAGGCGCGAAAGACGGTCAGGAAGGCCGGTTTCGAGTGGCGCGACCTGCGGACGCTGCTCCGCGAGTCGAAAAAGCTCGGCGAGGAGGGAGAGTACGAGAAGGCCATCGAACTCGCGAACCAGGTGCAGCGCCAGGCCGAACTCGGCCTGATGCAGGCGGCGGAGCAGGAATCGGCCTGGAAAGAGGCCGTGCTGCAGTAGCTCCGGATTGGATTCGGAGAGCGTCGTCAGCCGTGCGTCCGTTTCGCTTCCTGCCTGCCTTGGGGGGACAGGGAGGCCGGGAAATGGGTCGGCAATCGCCCGAAACAATACGGATTGGCCGGTCGGCGACCTTGGCTCAGCGTCGGTTGCGCAGCCGGCGGATGGCCTGGAGCTGGGCCGCGGCTTGGGCGAGTTCCGCCCGCGCGCGCGCCTCGTCGATGTCTGCAGCCCGGTCGGCAAGCATGCGTTCGGCCTGCTCCTGGGCCGCGAGCGCCGCCGCCTCGTCGAGGTCTTCGGCCCGCTGGCCGATATCGGAGAGCACCGTCACCACATGGGGCTGGATTTCCAGCATTCCGCCGGAGACGTAGAACGACTGCTCCTCGCCGCCCGCCATCGTGGCCCGCACCTCGCCCGGCTTGAGTCGGGTAACGAGCGGCGTGTGGCGCGGCATGATGCCCAGTTCCCCCATCACGCCGGGCGCGACCACCATCTCGCACTCGCCCGAGAACAGCTCGCGCTCGGCGCTGACGATATCGAGTCGGATCGTGGGTGCCATCGCTCGTCTCCGCGCGTGCCGGCAATGCCCTCGGTCCGCGGCGCCGCCGGCGCCACGGCTCTCGAGCGGCGCCTCGTCACACGCTCTTCGCCTTCTCCTTCACTTCCTCGATGCCGCCGACCATGTAGAAGGCCTGCTCCGGGTACTCGTCCATCTCGCCGTCGGCGATGGCCTTGAATCCGGCGATGGTGTCCTTGAGCGACACGTACTTGCCGGGCGATCCGGTGAACACTTCGGCCACGAAAAACGGTTGGGAGAGGAAGCGCTGGATCTTCCGGGCTCGGGCCACCACCCGTTTGTCCTCGTCGGAGAGCTCGTCCATGCCGAGGATGGCGATGATGTCGCGGAGCTCCTTGTAGCGCTGCAGGATTCCCTGCACCCGACGCGCAACATCGTAGTGCTCGGCGCCGATGACGAGGGGGTCGAGCTGCCGGCTCGTCGAGTCGAGCGGGTCGACCGCGGGGTAGATGCCGAGCTCCGCGATCTGGCGCGAGAGCACGAGCGTCGCGTCGAGGTGAGCGAAGGTGGTGGCGGGCGAAGGGTCGGTGAGGTCGTCGGCCGGCACGTAGATGGCCTGGATTGAAGTGATCGAGCCGGTCTTGGTCGAGGTGATGCGTTCCTGTAACACCCCCATCTCCTCGGCCAGCGTCGGCTGGTACCCCACCGCGGAAGGCATGCGCCCGAGCAGGGCCGAACACTCGGTGCCGGCCAGCGTGTAGCGGTAGATGTTGTCGACGAAGAAGAGTACGTCGCGCCCCTCGTCGCGGAAGAACTCGGCCATGGTGAGGCCGGTGAGCCCGACTCGCAGGCGGTTGCCCGGCGGCTCGTTCATCTGGCCGTACACGAGCGCCACCTTGTCCAGCACGCCCGAGTCCGTCATCTCGTGATAGAAGTCGTTGCCCTCGCGGGTGCGCTCCCCGACACCGGCGAATACCGAGAAGCCGGAGTGCTCAATGGCGATGTTGCGGATGAGTTCCATCAGGCTGACTGTCTTGCCCACGCCGGCGCCGCCGAACAGCCCGATCTTGCCGCCCTTGTTGAAGGGGCAGATGAGGTCGATGACCTTGATACCGGTCTCCAGAATCTCGACCGCCGCCGCCTGATCGACGTAGCCGGGGGCCTTGCGGTGGATAGCCCAGTGCTCCTCGGCCCCGACCTCGCCGCCGCCGTCCACCGGCGTGCCCAGCACGTCCATGATGCGCCCCAGGGTTTTCGGGCCGACGGGCACCGAGATCGGCGCCCCGGTATTGTCGACCCCGACGCCACGCTGCAGCCCGTCGGTCGAGCCCATCGCGATGGTCCGCACCACCCCGTCCCCGATCTGCTGCTGGACTTCCAGAGTCAGGCCGTTCTCGACCTTGAGCGCGTCGTAGACCTTGGGCACCGATGCGCGCGGGAACTGCACGTCCACGATGGCCCCGATGATTTCGACGATGTTTCCCGAACTCATGAGCGAATCCTCGACTCGAATACTCTCGAATGCGTTGCGTTCAGCCCCGATCGACCATCCGCCGAAAGCCTGTGCTCCAACCCGGGAATTTCCGGGCTAGAGCGCCGCGGCGCCGCCGACGATCTCGGACAGCTCCTGCGTGATGGACGCCTGTCGGGCCTTGTTGTACTGGAGATTCAACTGGCCGATGAGGTCACCGGCGTTGTCCGACGCGGCCTTCATCGCCACCATGCGCGCCGCCTGCTCCGAGGCGATGTTCTCCACCACGCCCTGGTAGACCAGCGACTCCACGTAACGGGTGAGGAGGTGGTCGAGCACGCCCCGGGCATCCGGCTCGTAGAGGTAGTCCCAGTGGTGCTTGACTTCGCCTTCCTCCGACGGGGCGCGAGGCAGAAGCTGTTCGACCACCGGGCGCTGGGTCATGGAGTTGACGAACTGGTTGTAGACGAAGAACACCCGGTCGATGGTGCCGTCGGAGTAGGCGTCGAGCATGACCTTGATGGTGCCGACGAGGTCGTCGATGCCCGGCTGATCGCCGATATGGGTGGTGCTCGCAAGCAGGTTCACGGCCATGCGGCGGAAGAATACGCCGCCCTTGTTGCCAATGACGCAGAAGTCGGTCTCGACGTTCTGCGAACGCCATTCATCAATCTCCTGCACCACGGCCCGGAACAGGTTGTTGTTCAGTCCCCCGCACAAGCCCCGGTCCGACGACACGATGATGAACCCCACCCGCTTCACCTCGTCGCGGGCAACGAGGAAGGGGTGCTTGTACTCCGTGTTCGCGGCGGCGACGTGCGCGATGACTCCCCGCATCTTTTCCGCGTAGGGGCGGGCGTGGCTCATGCGCTCCTGCGCCTTGCGCATCTTGCTCGCAGCGACCATTTCCATCGCGCGCGTGATCTTCTGCGTGTTCTGCACGCTCTTGATCTTGGTGCGGATTTCCTTGGCGCCGGCCATGGTTCGCTCGCTCGATTCGCTCTCGGCGGTCGTCGACGGTTCTCGTTCGACTACCAGGCGTGATTCGCCTTGAAGTCCTCGACCGCGTCCTTGAACTGCTTCTCCACCGCGTCGTCCCACCTCGGCGTGGCGTTGACCTGATCCAGCAGGCTCGACTGGCTGGAATCCATGTACGACATCAGGGCGTTGGTGAAGTCGCCGACCCGCTCGAGCTCGACATCGTCCATGTAGCCGCGGTCGACCGCGTAGAGCGTCAATGCCTGATGTGCGACGGATAGCGGCGAGTACTGCGGCTGCTTCAGCATCTCCATGATGCGCTGTCCGCGCTCGAGCTGGCGCCGAGTGGCTTCGTCGAGGTCGGAGGCGAACTGCGCGAACGCTGCCAGCTCGCGGTACTGCGCGAGCGCGAGCCGCACGCCGCCGCCAAGCCGCTTGATGATGTCGGTCTGCGCCGCACCACCGACACGCGACACCGAGAGACCGGCGTTGATGGCGGGACGGAAGTTCGCGTTGAAGAGGTCGCTTTCGAGGAAGATCTGACCGTCGGTGATCGAGATGACGTTGGTGGGCACGAACGCGGACACGTCGCCGGCCTGCGTCTCGATGATCGGAAGCGCGGTAAGCGAGCCGGTTCGGCCCTTGACCTCGCCTCCGGTCGCCTCCTCCACGTACTTCTCGTTGACCCGTGCCGCCCGCTCCAGCAACCGCGAGTGCAGGTAGAACACGTCGCCCGGGTACGCCTCGCGGCCCGGCGGGCGGCGCAGCAGCAGCGAGACCTGCCGGTATGCCCACGCCTGCTTGGTGAGGTCGTCGTAGATGATGAGGGCGTCCTCGCCGCGATCCCGGAAGTACTCGCCCATCGTGCACCCGGAATACGGTGCGATGTACTGAAGCGCCGCGGATTCCGAGGCCGCGGCAGCGACCACGATAGTGTGCTCCATCGCGCCGTGCTCCTCGAGCTTGCGCACCACGTTGGCGATGGAGGAGTTCTTCTGGCCGATGGCGACATAGATGCAGATGATGTCGCCGCCCTTCTGGTTGATGATGGCGTCGATGGCGACCGCGGTCTTGCCCGTCTGCCGGTCACCGATGATCAGCTCACGCTGGCCGCGGCCGATCGGCACCATCGCGTCGATGGACTTGAGCCCGGTCTGCACCGGCTGATTCACCGACTGGCGGGTGATGACGCCGGGCGCCACCTTCTCGATGGGCGAGGTGCCCTCGGCTTCGATCGGGCCCTTGCCGTCGATGGGCTGGCCGAGCGAGTTCACCACACGCCCGAGCAACGCCCGGCCCACCGGCACCTCCAGGATGCGCCCGGTGCACTTGACGGTGTCGCCCTCGGCGATATGGCCATAGTCGCCCATGATGACAGCGCCGACCGAGTCGCGTTCGAGGTTCAGGGCGAGTCCGTAGGTGTTGCCCGGAAACTCGATCATCTCGCCCTGCATCACGTCGGACAGACCGTGGACGCGGGCGATACCGTCGGTGAGGGAGACGATGGTCCCCTGGGTACGAGCCTCGACACCCACGTCGAAGCTCTCGATCTTCTTCTTGATGAGGTCGCTGACTTCCGCCGCGGTGAGTTGCATGTCTGGAGCCTCTTGCTCTTGTTTCCGGTAGGTCGCTCGTGCGCTCCGATGCCCCGCGTTACGCCAGCGTCTGGGCGAGCTGCCCGAGCCGGCCCTTGAGCGATGCGTCGATCACGAGGTCGCCGGCGCGGATGACGACGCCGCCAATCAGTGCATCGTCCACCGCGCAGTCGAGCGTCACCTTCGAGCCGAGACGCTTCTCCATCGCTGCCACGATGCTGTTTCGCTGCGCTTCGGAGAGATCGAACGCGCTGGTGACGTGGACGCGGTTGCGCCCTTCGCGGGCGGCGTGCTCCTCGGCGAAACGTTGCGAGATGTCCGGCAGCAGGGCGAAGCGGTTGTACTGCCCGATCACTTTGACGAAGTTGCGGCCGGTGTCGGAGAGATGGGTGCCGCCCACGTCGATGAAGAGGTCGACGAGCACGGCGCGGTCCACTCCCGGGTTGGCAATGAGACCGCTCATGGCCGCGTCACGCGCGATCGCGGCGAGGAGCTCGAGCATCCCGGCCCACTCGCCGAGCTTGTGCTCCTCATCGGCCTGCTTGAACGCGGCGATCGCATAGGGGCGCGCAAGCTCGCTTCTTTCCGCCATCGGTTCGTATTCCGCCCGGTGCCTGGGTGACTAGAGCTGCGCGGCGAGCTTGCCGAGCGCTTCATCGTGCGCGGTGGCGTCCACCTCGCGCATCAGCACCTGCTCGGCGCCGGAGAGCGCAAGCGACACCACCTCGCCGCGCAACGCTTCCCGCGCCTGGTGGATCTGCTGATCGATCTCGGCCTTCGCCGCGTCGAGGAGCTTCTCGCCCTCGACCCGGGCGTCGGACTTGGCCCCCTCGACGATCTCGTCGGCGCGGCGCTGCGCGTTGGCGATGATCTCGCGGGCCTGCGTCTTGGCCGCGTCGAGATCCTCGTCGATGCGCACCTGCGCCTCTTCCTTCGCCCGCAGACCCTGCTCCGCCGCGGCCAGACCGTCCGCGATGCGGGTGCGCCGTGCTTCGAGCGCAGTCAGGATCGGTGGCCAGATGTACTTCAGGCAGAACCACACGAACACCGCGAACGCGATGGACTGACCGATCAGCGTCAGATTGATGTTCATGATTGGACCTCTGCGTGTGCCCGATGCGCCGTCAGCCGCCCACCACCGCGAACAGCACGTACAGGCCGATGGCGATGCCGATGATCGGGAGTGCGTCAACCAGTCCCATCATGATGAAGAACTGAGTGCGCAGCATACCGAGCATCTCGGGCTGGCGGGCGATACCCTCGATGAACCGGGCGGCGAGGATACCGATGCCCACCGCGGCCCCGGCCGCGCTGATACCGAGCATGAGTGCGCCGGCGATGTAGAGCAGAGCTGTTTCCATCTCTCAATCTCCTGTCGAGATTTCAGTCGATTACGAAGCCGAATCAGTGGTGCGAGTGCGCCATGTCCAGATATACGATGGTCAGAATCATGAAGATGAACGCCTGCAAGGTGACGATGAGCAAGTGGAATACCGCCCACCCCCACTGCAGCGCGCCCCCCATCAGACCCCACCAGAATCCGCCGCTGTAGAGCAGCGCGATGAGGATGAAGATCATCTCGCCGGCGTAGAGGTTTCCGAACAGCCGCAGCGACAACGACACCGGCTTGGAGATGAGCGAGATTCCTTCGAGGAACAGATTGACGGGGAACAGGAACTTGGGGAACGGCTGGAACGCGAGCTCTCCGAAGAATCCCCTGGCGCCCTTCACCTTGATGCTGTAGTAAATGGTCAGCGCGAACACCGACAGCGACATGCCGAAGGTCGCGTTCGGGTCGGTGGTCGCCACGATCTTCATGTACGGCACCCCGAGCAGGTAGGCGAGGTGCGGAATCCAGTCGATCGGCACGAGATCCATCGTGTTCATCAGCAGAATCCACACGAACAGGGTCAGCGCGATGGGGGCGACCAGGTCGTTCTTGCCGGTGAACGTCCCGCGGACGTTGTCGTCGATGAATTCGATGATCCACTCGATGAAGTTCAGAAACGGGGTCGGCACCCCGCTCGTTGCCTTGATCGCCGCCTTGCGGAAGACCCAGAGGAAGAGCGCCCCGAGGCCCACGGACCACAGCATGGTGTCGAGGTGGATGGCCCAGAAGCCCATCGCCCTGGCCTCCGCCGCGCTGTGCGCGATGCCGAGGCCGTTCTCGGGATGGAATCCGAGCACCAGATTCTGCAGATGGTGCTGAATGTATTCGGTGGAAGTCTTCGCGGCCATTGGCTGGTCTGTTTCAGGGGTCCGTCCGAGGGATCGGGTCGGCTCTCCGGTCGGTCGTGGTCCTGTTCAGGTTCCGTATCCGGGTCAGTCCCGGGCATCACCGCGAGCATCGAGGCTCATGGAGGCAAGCATCCCCCCGATGTGCGTCACGATGAACCCGACAAAAAACGCTGCGATATTCAGCTCCGGCAACAGCACGAACGCCGCCGCGAACATGCCGCAGATGATTGCGATCTTCGCCACCTCGGCGCGCAACCACATGCCGAGAGCCTGCTCACCTCGCGCTCTCCGGGACCGTCGCAGCACCCGGTGTGCGAAGTATGCGGTCGGCACCAGGCTGTTGATCCCTCCCACGAGGGCTGACAGCACCGCGTCGCGGCCGAACGGCACCGAGATGGCGGCGGCGGCCGCCGTCAGCAGACACTGGACCCAGAAGATCCGGCTGATCAACGGACGGATCGTCCGACAATGTGCACAGCACGCACCGCGTTCCGACAGGCCGATCACCGCACTTCAGAACCCGTGCGGCAAGCACCTCGTGCGCGCACGCCCTTGCCGTACTCCCCGTGAGCGGAGGCACGATTGTACGGGTCATGGTCGCGGCCGATCAACGCCTCGCGCATCGTGCGCGGGACATCCCTCCCGCGCGCGCATGATCCGTTCGGGCCCCGGAGTTCGCCGCGCAGCGCGAGGATCAGAATTGGGCGCGTGACACGACCGGTCATGAAAGCCGTCCATCGGACGTGAAAACATCCCGCGCGACACCATTGTCGAGTACCCTTGCGCACCTTTTTCGGCCGACTCCGGTTCCATATCGACGTTGGGGCCGAGGCCCGGGCCGACGCGGAGGCGGACATGAGCATCGAAGTCGTCAACACCGTTCAGGATCCCACCGGTACCGAGGGTTTCGTGGGGCGGCACATCCTGCTGGACGTACAGACCTCGACCCCGCGCGGCATCAGCGAGACCGCAGCGGTCTACCACCTGCTCGAGGGGCTCTCGATGGCCATCGACATGACCCTGGTCTACCCGCCGCTGGTGGCCCGTTTTCCGTTCGCCGGCAACGAGCTGAGCCGCTTCGTGGAATCGCTCAAGGCCGAGGGTATCCAGGCCAACGCCGTCGGGGCGATGGAGCAGCTTCTGGCCAAGCGGCAAAACGAGGAGGCCGGCATCTCCGGCGTGACGGTATGGCTCGAATCGCACGCCGCCATCCACACCTGGACCGAGGAGAACTTCTTCTCCTTCGACGCTTACTCGTGCAAGGACTTCGACCCGGAGAAGGCGGTCGACTATGTCCTGCAATTCTTCGACGTGCAGTCGTACAACGGACTCGACATCGTGCGCACCATCGGCGCGCCGCAGCAGGTCAGACTCCTCGATTCGCGCCGGAACGAGGCGGCCTGAGCGGCGCCGGACAGGCGCAGGGAGCCCGGACTCGTCGCGAAATTCCGGGTACGCCGCCCGGCGGGACTCCGTTCGCTGCCCGCGTCCGGACAAGGAAGGAGGGACAACGACCATGAACGCCGCACGGGAAGAACTGCGGGCGCTGGTGGACGGGAAGTGTCTGACCGTCGGCCGCTCGTACACACTCACCACCGGGCGCCAGTCCGCCTTCTACTTCGACTGCAAGAGAGCCATGCTCGACGGGAGGTGCCTCAGCCTCATCGCCGACGCGTTCCTCGAAGAGGCCGGCCGGCTGCCCCGCTTCCCGTCGGCCATCGGCGGGCTCACCATGGGCGCCGACTTCATCGTCGCCGCGGTCATCCAGCGAGCCTTCGAGACCGGAAAGCCGCTGGTCTCGGGCTCCATCGTGCGCAAGGAACAGAAGGGGCACGGCGCCGGCAACACGATCGAGAATGCGCTTGCGCCGGGCACCCCCATCCTGGTCGTCGACGATGTCGTCACCACCGGCTCGTCGACCGTGGCGGCGTGCGATGCGTTCATCGCCGTCGGGTACGACATCGTGGGCATCGTGGCCCTGGTGGACCGGGAGTCCGGAGGTTGCGAGACACTGGCGCGGAAGTACGGCTGTGCGGTCGGCGCGATCTTCAGGAAGCGTGATTTCCCCCGCATCGAGCAGGCCGCGGGCGGCGATCCCTAACCCGCATTTCTCACCAAGTCACGGCTGCGGGCACGGAGATGACTGCATTGGCTGCGTTGAGCGCGGCCCGGGTGCTCGACGTACTGTCAAGTACGCCTGCGCGCCCGGACTCGCGTTCGCCTTGCCAATCCAGACCTCTCCACGCCCTCGCTCGCAACCTGTTGAGAAATGCGGGCTAAGCCTGAGGGGCACGATCGCTACAGGATCTCTCCCACTCGCTCCAGCGCCCGCCGGATGTTCTCGGTGCTGTTGGCGTAGGAAAACCGCAGGTAGCCCTCGCCGTACGCGCCGAAGCTCGTGCCGGAAATCACGGCGATGCCGGCCTCTTCCAGGAGGCGCCGCTGGAGCACGTCGCTCGGTATTCCGGTGCCGGCAACGTTCGGGAACGCATAGAACGCACCGCCGGGGCGGCGGCAGGTGATGCCGGGCAGCGCGTTCAGCCCCTCGACGATGACCTGCCGGCGCTCGTCGAACGCCGCGACCATGTCCCCGACGCTCTCCTGCGGCCCTTCGAGAGCGGCGATGCCCGCGAACTGGGCGGAGGCGTTGACGCAGGAGTGGCAGTTCACCGCGAGCCGAGTCGCGCCCTCGACGAGGGATTCCGGCCACACCGCGTAGCCAAGCCGCCACCCGGTCATCGCGTAGGTCTTGCTCCAGCCGTCGAGCAGGATCAGGCGGTCGGCGATCTCGGGGTAACCCAGCAGGCTCGTGTGGGCGCGGCCGTCGTAGGTCATGCGGGCGTAGATCTCGTCGCTCAGGATCGCGACCTGCGGGTGTTCGACGAGCCCGGCCACCAGCCGGTCCAGCGCCTCGCGCGGGATCGCGCCACCGGTCGGGTTGGCGGGGGAGTTGACGATGAGGAGGCGGGTGCGCGGGGTGACGAGCGAGAGCACTTCGTCCGGGTCGAAGGAGAAGTCCTGATCCTCCAGCAGCGGGATCGGCACCGCGGCGGCGCCGCTGAAGCGGATGGCGGACTCGTAGATGGGGAAGCCCGGGTTCGGGTAGAGGATCTCCGCCCCCGGCTCGCCGAACATCATCATCGCGAAGAACATCGTGACCTTGCCGCCGGGGACGACGACGATCCGGTCAGGGTGCATCTCGACGCCGCGGCGACGCGCGATGTCCGTCGCGACCGCCTCGCGGATCGCCGGGATCCCCGGCGACGGGGTGTAGCCGTGATGTCCGTCGCGCAGCGCCTTCGCGCCTGCCTCCACGATGTGCGGCGGGGTTCTGAAGTCCGGCTGGCCGATCCCGAGGTTGATGATGTCGCGCCCGGCGCGCGCCAGCGCCTCGGCCCGGGCGAGGACTTCGAACGCGGTCTCGGTGCCGAGCACCGACATCCTGTGTGCCTGTTGCATCGGCATCCTCCTGAAAGCCGGCCCCAGGGGCGAACCGCGCGGCCGTCTGCCGCTTCGCATTCGGACCACGCAGAGCCGGGGCGGGATGGGCGGGATTCCGCCGCCCACGAACGCCGCCCCACACGGGGCCGGGGGACGGTTCGGAACGTGCTACCTCACTGCCCGTCCAGGCCGTCAATCGCGTCGCGAGCCCGTTCCCGGATCCGCTCGATGTCGGCCGCAGCGTTGGTGACGTAGGTGTTCACGCACTCGACGAGTCGTTCCATCGAGGCGTTGTAGGCATCGACCTTCGCGTTGTACGCGACGATGGCCTCCTCGGTCTCGAACCTCTCCGGGCGTTCGGGGCGTTCGGGCCGCTCTCCGCACGCGGGCTCGGGATATCCGTCCGCGAGATTGGAGTCGGCGGACGCGATCGGTCCGAGCGCGATGAGCGCGGTGAACGTCATGATCGTCATGCTCGCGGTGAGCACCGGTTCGGTTCGTCGTGCGCGCGTGCTCATGCGGTCTTCAGCCCCAGGGGGTCATTCGGGTCGAGATGCCTCATCAACGGCGTGTGGCGATCGGCGTCGGTGAGCTGATACACGAGCCCCAGCCAGTTGTTGAACATCGCCTTGCCGGTATCCGTCCAGGTGTTGTCGAGTACGGGATCGAGCCCGGCGTCCGGAAACGCCGGCGGTGGCGCACCACGCGCCATCGCGTCCATCACCTCCTCGCGGTGACGATCGAGCATCGCGCGCGCGGAGCGGCCGAAGTATCCCACCGGATACCCCGGGTACGTGTCCCGCTCCCCGGTGACGAAGCGCGTTACCTCCCGCTTGTACTCCTTCGCGAGGCTCACCTTGTCATACTCCGGGTGGCCCTGGAAGAACACGAAGCGGAAGCCGTCCGCGCTCACCGCGAGATAGATCCCCGCCTCCTCGCTCTCGCTCAGCACCCGCACCCCGGCCGGCTCGACATCCGCGCGGGTCATCTCGTAGACATGCGAGTGCGGCGCGTCGTAGCGCGTGTTCAGGTTGGCGACCAGCGGATGGGGGGCGAGGTTGCGGTGCTCGTACACGCCCCAGCGCTTGTCCGGAAGGCAGCGCCGACGGGCCACTCCGTGGAAATGCCGCAGGTAGGCGTGGGTCGCGAGACATGAGCACACCACCGAGCAGACGTGTCCGGCCGCCCACTCCATGACCTCCACGAGCCGCCCCCAGAACGGCTCGTCTTCCATCTGCGGCTCGACGGGGTTGGCGCCGGAGATGACGAGGGCGTCGAGGCCGGCGGCGCGCACGTCATCGAACGGTTCGTAGTAGCGGGCGATGTAGTCGCGCGCTTTCGTGCCGCGCGATTCCGCATCGACCGCGAACGGGTGCACGTGGATCTGCACAATGCGGTTGCAGGATCCGACGAGCCGCATGAACTGCCGCTCCGTCGCCTGGAGTGCCGCGTCCGGCATCATGTTGAGCAGCCCGATGTGCAGTTCGCGGATGTCCTGGCCGCTGGCGCGCTCCGGCGTCAGCACCTCCTGCCCGTCGGCGCGCAGCCGCTCGAAGCTCGGCAAGTCGGAATGGGCGACGAGGGGCATGAGCGCTCTCAGGCGACGGCGCCGGACTCGCCGTCGATGGCGCGGGCGACGAGGCCGAGGAAGTCCTGTTCGTCGCGTACCGTTTGGGCATCCGCGGCGGTGACCGTGTAGCCATGAGCGGCCGCGATGCCTTCGTACAGCGGCCGCCGGCGTTCGACGAGACGCGGGAACATCCAGCGCACGAACCGATCCGGGTCGATGACTTCGGGGGCGTGGAGGCCCTCCGCCTCCAGGTAACGGGCGAGCGAGCGTCGAAAGAACGGCTCGCTGTAGTAGAGCGGCTTCGGGTGGGCCTTCTGGCGGTGGATGAGCTCCTGCTCCATGCTCTCGTCGGCACGGACGTACACGATCATCGTGTGCGCGGCGAGCAGCTCGATCGTCTCCGGATCGTCAAGCTCGCAGACGCTGCCGCCCGCATCGTTGACGAAGTGGTCGTAGCCGTAGATGTCGCGGGCCTTGGCGACGAACTCCACGACATCGCGCATCGCGCTGATCTCCGCCTCGTGGTGCAGCCGCTGGCGGACGAGGAACTCCTCGCAGGTGAGCCCGCCCTTCGACGGATCGCCGACCTTTCCGAGAAAGGCCGAAAGCGGCTCCAGATTGTGGACGGTGATGTTGCTGGCGATGTAGATGGAGTCGCTGCACAGCAGACCGCGCAGGAGCGGGACCTCCATCGCCGCGCGCTTCACGTTGTCGACGATGGCCTCGGCAAGATACCGGGTGCCGATGCGGTAGTCGCCCGAGTAGTGGAACCAGTTCGACTTGGGGAGCTTGTTCGACAGAGTTGTCTTGCCGACCCCGGACATGCCGAGCAAGGTGATCGCCTTGTGTTCCCATTGCAGGAACTCGCCCCGAGACATCTTCAAGGTGTTTGCCTTCCCGTGGCGGTCGCGCATCCAACTTGCGGGCTGCGCAGAATACCGCATCGGCATGGCCAGGCGTCACAAATTCGTCACCGCATCCTTGTGCACCGCGGCCCGCCGCGCCGCTTCGCGCGACACCACGCCCCTGCGCACGAGCTCCACAAGATCCTGATCGAGCGTGCGCATGCCGAACTGCTGCCCGGTCTGGATCGCCGAGTACATCTGGGCGATCCGGTTCTCCCGGATGAGATTGCGGATCGCCGGTGTCCCGACCATGATCTCGTGCGCGGCCACTCGCCCGCCGCCGTTCTTGTTGAGAAGGGTCTGGGAGATCACCGCCCGGAGCGACTCCGAGAGCATCGCCCGGACCATGTCCTTCTCGGCGGCCGGGAACACATCGACGATGCGGTCCACGGTCTTGGCGGCCGAACTCGTGTGCAGAGTCCCGAACACGAGGTGACCCGTCTCCGCCGCGGTCAGGGCAAGGCGTATGGTTTCGAGGTCGCGCATCTCGCCGACGAGGATGACGTCCGGGTCCTCGCGCAGCGCCGAGCGCAACGCCTCGCCGAAGCCGTGCGTGTGCCGATGCACCTCGCGCTGGGTGACGAGGCACTGCCGGCTCTGGTGGACGAACTCGATCGGATCCTCGATGGTGAGGATGTGCCCGCGTTCGGAGCCGTTCTTGTGGTCGATCATCGCGGCCAGGGTGGTCGACTTGCCGGAACCCGTCGGTCCGGTGACCAGCACCACACCGCGCGGCGTGTCGGCGATGTCCCTGAACACGGCCGGCGCGTGCAGCTCTTCAAGCGAGAGCACCTGCGAAGGAATGGCCCTGAACACCGCACCGGCGCCCCGGTGCTGGTTGAAAGCGTTGACGCGGAACCGGGCGAGCCCCGGGATCTCGATCGAGAAGTCCGTCTCCAGGCGATCCTCGTACTCTCGGCGCTGCGCGTCGTTCATGACGCCGGTGACGAGCCCCAGCACCGCCGCATGATCGAGCGCCGGCGTCTCGATGCGCCGCAGGTCGCCGTCGATCCGCACCATCGGCGCAAGCCCGGCCGAAAGATGCAGGTCGGATGCGCCCTGATTCACCGCGAATTCGAGCAGCTCGTTGATGTTCATGTGGTCTCGCCCCCGCCCGCCCCGCACCGTGGCCCGGAAGTGTGCCGCCCGCACCGGGATTCGGACATTCGCCGCAGGCTCGACTCATGTAGGAGAATGTGCCGACGGGGGTAGGCTGTGGTCGACAGGCGGACAGGAACGCGGGGAAGACAACGGCGGCGGCCCGAACATCCGGTGCCGATGGGAGCGTGGGAAGCCGGCGGCAGCAGTCCGAACGCTCCCGCCGACAGGCGGGTGGAAGCGCCGAAGCCGGGACAGCGCGACGATGCGCCCAGGAACCGGACCTCTCGTCCGTGTGGTTCGACACCCCCGAACCTTCTCGCACCACCATACGCTGGGTGAGCACATCGCGATGCATGACGTCGGAAAGGCACTGACCGCGGTTCGCGCCCGAATCAGCGAACTGGAGCGGCGCTACCACCGGCCGCCGGGTTCGGTGGCGTTGCTTGCGGTGAGCAAGACCAAGCCGGCGGGGGCGGTGCGGGCGGGGATCACGGCCGGCCAGCGCGCCTTCGGCGAGAATCACCTTCAGGACGCCATGACCAAGGTGGAGGCGCTCGCGGGGCAAGGGGTGTCGTGGCACTTCATCGGCGCCGTCCAGTCGAACAAGACCCGGCCGATCGCCACGCATTTCGACTGGGTCCACGGCATCGAGCGCGAGAAGATCGCGACCCGTCTTTCCGCCCAGCGGCCGGCTGACCGGGAACCGCTCGATGTGTGCATCGAAGTCAACGTGAGCGAGGAAGCGACCAAGTCGGGAGTGCCACCCGGCGAAGTGGAGCCGTTCGCCCGACGGATCCGCGCGCTGCCGGGGCTCCGGCTCCGCGGCCTGATGGCCATCCCCCGCCCCGCGGCGGATTTCGAGACCCAGCGCGTCCCCTTCCGCCTGCTGCGCGAGATCCTCGACGACCTCAACGCAAAGGGTCTCGAACTCGACACCCTCTCGATGGGCATGACCGGCGACCTGGAGGCGGCCATCGCGGAAGGCGCCACGATAGTGCGGATCGGGACTGCGATCTTCGGGCCGCGGTGAGTCGAGGGTGAAGGAAAGGACCAGAGCCAGGTAGCACTGGGGACGTTCGACTCCCGTACGCTCCCGTCATCCGAGAACATCAGCACAGTAAGGGCTTGGAGCCATCGCCGCGATTGAGCAGAACAACCGGCCGCAGCCCCCGGTGGGCTGCCCGGTGCCTTGCGGGCAGCATGGTTGGGCGGCTATTGGCCGGGGTTGCAGTGTGTGCATCGCCGCTCTGGTCGAAAACAGGGCACCTGACACACCACCAGCCGCTGTCGCGCTGCGACCACGCCGAAGGTACTCCAGGCTGAGTGTGCGTGCTCCGAATGCTGACAAACGTCGGGACGATCTCCTACGTACGACGCGGCGAGCGGCCTGTCCCCGCGTTGTACACTGTTGTTCACCTTCCCGCAGGAGAAGATTGGTGCCGCTCCCAGCTCGCTCTGCAGCCGGCTCGACACCGCTGAGAATTTCGTCGTGGTGGGGTGAAACGCCCCGCTACGGCTTCTCCGGTCACCAGACATTCCCCTTCCGGTACGCTTGGTTGCCCAAGGGGGTGAGTGCAGTGCGCGATGATCCCGAGATATTCATGAGACCGGATGCTTTGGTCCGGCTGGGCGTCGGGAAGAACATGGTCGCCTCGATCCGCTTTTGGTGCGAAGCCCTCGGGCTGATCGAGATGCACGGTCGATCCGGTGCGCTCACTCCGCTCGGCGAATTTCTCTTCGGTGCCTGCGATCCGCCCGCCACTCACAGGAGCACATCGTGCCGCGCGCATGCAGGAGCGGACCCCTATCTGGAAGATCCGGGCACGCTTTGGTTGCTCCACTGGCAGCTTGCTTCGCGTCCGTATCCTGCATCTACTTGGCATCTGGCGTTTACGCGTTGGGGCGAAAGCATTTTCACGCGCGATGATCTCGCACGCTGGCTGCTGCGCTGCGCGCAGGAGAGCCGGGCGAGTCGTTGCTCGATTCCGTCGCTCCGGCGAGACGTGGATGTCTTCCTGCGCACCTACCTACCGGCGCGCGACGATCGGCGACGCCCACTCGAGGACGGCTTCGACTGCCCGCTGGCCGAACTCGGCCTGCTCCGCCGCGCCGGCCCGGGACTTTTCGCTTTCGAGCGCACCCCGCGCCCGAGTCTGCCCGACGACGTGCTCGCATTCGCGCTGGCTGATTTCTGGCAACACAGTGCGCCCGATCAGGAGACCCTGACTCTGGAGCGGCTGCTGTTCGATCCGGGTAGCCCGGGAGCGGCCTTCAAGCTCGGCGACCGGGACCTTGTAGAAGTGCTGGAGCGCCTGCCCGCCGACCATGGAATGCGCTACGACGAGACCGCGGGACAGCGCTTGATCATCCGCGACGCGGAACGTCAGCCATTGGAACTGCTGGCCGAATACTACGAGGTTCGCCAGGCATGAGTCGGAGAAGGCTACCGGCGTCAACATCGCTGACCCAGCTCGTGCACGTGCGGGGACGTTTCCATCGCTCTGTGCATCTGCCTCACGACTGGAGCGCACCGCACGATCCGGGCGATTACCTTGCCACTCCGGCGCTGATGGAGTTCGCCGGCCAGATCCTGGGAGAGCTCGGGCGCTCCGGTGGCGCGCGGGCATGGACGCTGACCGGTCCCTACGGAACCGGCAAGTCCGCCTTCGCGCTGTTCCTTACCGACATGCTCGCAACCGCCCAGCCCGAGCATCCTCAATCTCGGGAGCTGCGCGAACGCCATCTGCACGGAACCAGGCCGCTACATCCGGTGCTGGTGCAGGCCGAACGCGCGCCGCTCCTGCCGGCGATCCTGAATGCCCTGCTTGCAAGCGGCGTGACGAATCGCTCCATCAAGAGTCGAGCGCGTCGGCTGCTCGGGAATCCCGCTGCCGGTGAAGCCGCCGGTGCCGAGCTGCTTGCCGAGGCTGCCGCCAACTCTCCGGGCGGTCTCATGCTGATTGTGGACGAGCTTGGAAAGTACCTCGAATATGCAGCGCGGGAGACCGGCGAGGATGTCTTCCTGCTGCAACAGATCGCCGAAGCTGCAGCGCGCAACAAGAAACCACTGCTATTTGTTGGAATACTGCACTCTGGCTTTGGAGACTACGTTGCAGAGGGCGCCGGGGCACGCCGCGCCGAATGGCAGAAAGTGCAGGGCCGTTTCCGCGACATTCCCTTCTCCCTTCCAAGCGAGCAGTTTCTCGACCTGATCGGCAACGCCCTGGAAACCGATCTCGGACGGGCCTACGAGCGGCGCTTCAGACACATCGCTGGCGGGCAGGGACTACGCGAGGCATCCGACCGTGCCGGGCTTCGGAAGCGACTGTTCGGCTGCCTGCCCTTGCACCCCACCACCGCGCTACTGCTGTGGCCGCTCTTTCGCAGCAAGGTCGCGCAGAATGAGCGCTCGCTCTTTGCGTTACTCACAAGTCACGAACCTCACGGTTTTCAGGAATTTCTCGCACGGCAGACTGCCTCGGCACGAAACGTGCCGCTGTACGGCCTGCCCACTCTCTACGATTACGTCTCCAGCGCGCTCGGAATGGCGGCTTTCACCGGCCGCGACTCCCGACAATGGAGTTTGATCGGACATGCAATCGAACGTGTGCCGGCCGCCGCTTCCCCGCTTGCACGCGATATCGTCAAAGCTATCGGATTGCTCGCCATGTACGGCGAAACGGTGGATCTACGGTCCACGCGGGACGTGTTGGACATCGTTTTCGACAAGAGCGACTCGAACGACGTTACCGAAGCCCTCGCGTTGCTTGAGAACGAGTCCATCATCGTATTCCGCCGCTATAGCGGAGCGTTCGGTTTGTGGGAAGGTTCCGACATCGATCTGGAAGCGGCGTTCGAGACGGCACGCGGACATCATGGCGGCGAGCCGTTGCACCGGCGATTGCTGCGTGCCGGTCGGCCTCGGCCTCTGGTGGCCCGGGCGCACTACGTCAAGACCGGTACCCTGCGTTTCTTCGAGCCACGGCTGGCGGCACCCGACGCGGATTCCGTGGAACGCGCGCTCGAGGAGCCTTCCGAGGCCGATGGCTTCGTGCTTTTCCTGATCGATGCCTCGCTCGATGCGAAGGCCCGTGAAAGGCGGGCACGCGGGATCAGCCGCGCCCTCAATTCCAGTCGGCCGGTTCTGGTGGTGGCACCACTGGCCACTGCCCACCTCAGCGAAGCTCTTGATGAGCTTGAATGTTGGGAATGGGTGCGAGAAAACTTGCCCGCACTGGAAGGGGATCCGGTAGCGCGGCAGGAAGTCGTCGCGCGTATCGTCGCCACGCGCAGACGCTTCGAACGCACCGCCGGCCGCACTCTCGGTCTTCTTGGCCATGTGCTTGATCCGGGCGCATCGGCATGGCTCTTTCAGGGGCGGAAATGCACTCCCCATCCGAAGCACCCACGAGAGCTACAGGATCTGCTCTCCAGAGTGTGTGATGAGACGTACACGCAGGCCCCACCATTGCACAACGAACTGTTGAACCGGGTCGATTTGTCGAGTGCAGCCGCGAAGGCACGCCGTAACCTACTTGAGCGAATGGTCTCCGATAGCCACTGTGAGCATCTCGGCATCGAGGGATTTCCGCCTGAATACAGCATGTATCAGGCGATGCTTGCCGAAGGCGGTTTTCACGGAAAGACCAGAGACGGCGGCTTCCGACTGCGCGCCCCGACTGGCCGGAGCCTGTCCCCTTGGAAGCCCGTTTGGCGAGAGGTCGGGCGTTTCCTGATGGCAGCGAGAGAACAGCAACGCCCTCTCACGGATCTGATCGAGTCACTCAAGGCACCGCCTTTCGGCCTCCGTGAGGGACCGCTGCCGGTGTTGTTCACCGCCGTGCTCCGGATCAGGGGCGAAGAGCTGGCGCTTTACGAAGACGGCCTATTCGTCCCCGAAGTCGGTATCGAGACTCTGGAGCGGCTGGTGCGTCGGCCCCACACTTTCTCGCTGCGTTGCTATCGGCTCAACGCACGCGAGCGGCGAGTCATCGAAGAGCTTGGCGCCTTGGCGGGAGAAATGGTCGCGGCGGACGCGGTGGCGGGGGAGCACACGGAAGGGTTGATCGCGATTGTCAGACAACTCGTACGCCTGGCCGAACAACTGCCGCCCTATACTCAACATACCCGGCGGCATGTTCCGGCATACGCGCGTGCCGTGCGAGACCTGCTGCGCACCGCGAGAGACCCTCGTGCGCTGCTGCTTGAAGACCTGCCGCGGGCACTGGATGTCGATTTCAATTCTGCTATCGGCCTACCGGCCTTCGCTCAACGCTTGCGTGCTGGCATCCGCGATCTCACACGTGCTTTCCCGAAGCTGCTCGACGCGGTAGAGGAGCAAGTGCGCGAAGTATTCGGGATGACGGAGCACGGGCGCGCGCTGCGAGAGGCATTGCGTCTCCGCACGTTGCCCCTGCTGGAGCATGCTGGCAATCCGAAATTGCGCATCTTCCTGAAAGAAGTTGGGCGAGAGACCGGGGTGAACGGCCGCGACTGGCGCGAAACGATTGCCCGCGTCACGATGGGCGGCAAGCCTCCGACGCACTGGCGTGACGAGGACGCGGAGGCCTTCACGTCGCAGTTGCGGGTGCTGGCGGCGGAGTGCGACACTCTCAGCGAGTTAGTCGCTGCTGCGGGCGGCGATTTCGCCGCAACCGTGGCGAGCATCGGCCTGCTGGAGCCAGGAACGAGCGAACGCAGGGCCGTGATCGCCTTATCCAGCGATGAACGCGCACCTGTCGCGGATCTCATGCGAAAGCTGCAACACGAGGCGCAACGCAGTGGGTTGGACTCCCGGTCACAGTTGATGGCCCTGGCGCTGGCTGCCCGTGACTTGCTGCCGGCGAACGGCGAGCCCGGCGCCGACGAGATGCAATAGGTAAAACAGGATGAGCGCAACGTCTCCGCGTCACTTGGTCATGCTCTCCGGCGGCAAGGACAGCACCGCGCTGGCCCTTTATCTGCGCGACCGTTATCCCGAACGCGCCTTCGAGTACGTTTTCTGCGACACCCACAAGGAATTGCCCGAGACCTACGAGTACCTGACTCGCATTGAGGCGTATCTGGGCCAGCCTATCGAGCGGCTTGCCTCGCGCCACGGCGAACGCGGATTCGATCACTACCTGAAACTCTACGGCGACTTCCTGCCATCGCCGAAACAGCGCTGGTGCACACGCCAGTTGAAGATCGAGCCGTTTGAACGCTACGTGGGCGACGACCCCACGATCCTCTATGTCGGTCTGCGCGCCGACGAGAAACGCAGCGGCTACATCTCGACCAAGGAGAACATCCGGGCGGTCTTTCCATTCAAGGAAGACGGGATCGATAAGGCGGCGGTGATGCGGATTCTGGACGAGAGCGGGGTCGGCCTGCCGAGCTACTATGAATGGCGCTCGCGCTCCGGCTGCTACTTTTGCTTCTTTCAGCAGAAAGGCGAGTGGGTGCGGTTGCGCGAGCACCATCCGGACCTCTTCGAGCTCGCCAAGCGCTACGAGAAGGTGGAACAAGGTTACACTTGGGTGCAAGGAGAGAGCTTGACCGATCTTGAGAAGACCGAGAGGCGCGAAGAGATCCTGCGGCGGGAGCGGGAACGCCGCCAACGGCTCGCCGCACGTCGGCGACCCCGCAATCTCGCTCAGGCATTCGGTTTTTCCGAGCTAGACGACGAAGGGGAGGACGGGTGCCTGATTTGTCACCTGTAGGCGACACCCCTGTTGCGAGACGCGAGTGGCCGGCGGACAGCACACAGGATACGCAAAGGGCATCCGCGCGCATCTATCTCGATCACGGGGCATCGACCCCCTGCGACCCTACTGTCGCCGCTCTGATGGAGCGCGTGGCGGTGCATGAATTTGCCAACCCCTCTAGTTCCCACAAGGCAGGTCAACACGCCGCGCGCTATGTCGAGGCAGCACGCGAACAAATCGCCACCGCCGTTGGTGCCCTACCCGAGGAGATTGTCTTCACCAGCGGAGCTACGGAGAGCAACAACCTCGCTATCCTTGGCGTAGCCGCCGCAGCCGAAGAGCGAGGCGAGCCGCGCAGACGTATTGTCACGCTCGGAATCGAGCATCCCTCGGTACTCGGTCCCTGCCGATACTTGCGCAAGCGAGGGTTCGAGGTTGCGATCGCCCCGGTACGCCGCGACGGCACGGTCGAGCTCGACACCCTTGAAGCGGTGCTCGGCGACGATACCTTGCTGTTGTCCATTCAGGCCGCGAACAACGAGATCGGCACGATCCAGCCTCTTGTCGATGCTGTGCGCCTTGCCCACGAGCGCGGCACGTTGGTCCACTGCGATGCAGCCCAGGCGCTGGGCAAGATTCCTTTCGATGTGGAAACCTTTGGCCTCGATTTCGCCTCATTCAGCGCCCACAAGTGCTATGGACCTAAGGGCGTTGGTGCCCTATGGGTGTACGGTGGCCCCACCCGCGCGCCGATTGCTCCCCTCTACTTCGGTGGCGGCCACGAGCATGGCCTACGTCCTGGCACATTCAATACCGCCGCTATTGCTGGTTTCGGCGAATCTGCACGACTTACCGAGCAACATATGGACGATATGTCGCGGGAAATATCGGCGTTTCCGTTCTTCGCGCTGGAAGGGAAATAATGCTCGATCAAGGGTGGTGTATTGGATATGACCCTCGTGAGCGATGGTGGGGTGCAGAAGTTGAATTCCCTCCTAGCCTAGATGAAATCTTTGGCGTTACAAATAATAAGCAAGCTGCTACGCATTTCTCTGAGTTAGCGAGAATAGAGTGGGATCAGTTGGCGGAGGAAGGTGAATATTTTAGAGATGTCGTAAACAGACTTAAAGAAGATGGGGATCCTCGTGGTTGGCTCTTGGTTCTTTCGGACAGTATTCAACGTAACCTCCGTCGACTTCGTGACACAATTAAGGCGCAAGGAAAGCAGCGCCGCTCAACAAGAAAAAACCGTCACGAAGGGGCAGATGATTTAACGGCCGCTGTAAATAAAAGCTGGAGGGAGCGCTCGAAGGAATCACCGATTGAAGGTGAAGATCAACCTGCAACTCAGGAAGATCTTGAAGAGATTCGGCGTGATCTAACAAAAAATAAGGATTATAGCGAGATAGATGCCGAGGAAATTGTTTCTCTTATTCATAATGAGAAACTCAAAGTTGTATTTCTTGAGGCAGATTTTACTAATCAATTTGAGTTATTTAACGTTGAAATGAAAGGGAATGTTACAGAAGTAACTTTTAATAGAAAACATCCGACTTTCGATGATATTTTTGCAACTGTGGCGACGGTTGGTGAAGACATCGAAGATCTTGCTAAACAGGAGATACAGGAGAAGCTTTTGAGAGCTGTTAATGCGACGAAGATCACCTTTGCAGCTTGGGCACGTTACGAACGAGAGGCGGGATTTGGCCGTGCACAAGCGTTACAGAAGGTTCGTTTTGATTGGGGACAGATCGCTGCGAAATTTCTCTTTCCAGACGATGTCCACGATTTGTAATGTAATCGATAATCGGGAATGCAACTGATATGATCGTTGACGGCGAACGCCTAAAAGTTCTTGTGAGCGGCGCCCAGAAAACTGTTTTGCTCTGTTTACCATTCATTAAAATTGGTGTGCTTAGTGCTATTCTCTCTGTCATTAAACAGAGTGTTGCCGTTCGAGTTGTCACGCGTTGGCGAGCTGCGGAAGTCGCTGCAGGGGTCAGTGATCTAGCAATTTTTGATTTAGTTAATAACCGTCCAAACACGGAATTGATGCTTCTCAACAATTTGCATGCCAAATTATTTTTGGCCGATGACAATGGTTTAGCAGGTTCTGCAAATCTAACTGCAGCGGCATTAGGATGGTCCGAGAGTAGCAACATTGAACTTCTTTTACCAGTGAATCGGATGACTCCAGATGTGGAACGTTTATTGCGGCATTTGGATGATGCTTTACCAGCCACGTACGCTCTTCGCACTGAGATCGAAGCGGAGGCGGCAACGCTGAAATCGGCGCATCTTGATGAAGGTCAGGATGTGTCCGATGAAGTTCGAACTGCTTTGAGTCGTGCCTGGCTTCCGATCTGTGCTACACCAGAAAAACTTCAGGTAATCTATGAGGATCCATACACTACAGCAGTGGTAGAAGGTACTAAGGAGGATGGCTTGTCGGATCTCAGGAGCCTCGGCATACCGAACCGCTTGACGACGTTACCATTTGGCGAAGCTGTACGCGAGAATCTTTTGCTGATGCCAGCAATCCAGCGTATTGTCAGCCGCATTCCTCAAGGTCTGACGGATGAGGTAGGCGCAACACTTGTTTCTGAGATTCGGCCGGATCTATCTGAATCCGATATTATTCTTCAATGGCGGATCGTTAGAGATTGGATTTCGGAATTTTTCGGGGACGAATTTGAAGTGGCACCCGAATCTTTTGTTATCCGTTTGCGTCATGGAAAAATCTAGTCGTTGCTTGGCGGGTGGAATGTTCGTGTTTTCGATCTCTGGAGTGCTTATTCGGAGCGATATCAAGCGCATGCTCTAATCGGTTGGAATAGTTGGATTTCTATCAGAAATATGGAGTATGTTCCATAAATCAAATAGAATTCCGGAATGTTCTCCAGACTCCTCCAACCCACCCGCCGCCGGTCGTTCTTCCTGTTCGGGGCGCGCGGCACCGGAAAGACCACCTGGATGCGGGATGCGTTCCCCCCGGACGCGTCGCTGTACCTGGATCTGCTCGACCCGGAAGTCGAGGATCGGTACCGGAGGACGCCGGGTCGACTGGAGCCGCAGGTCAGAGCGCTGCCCGACTCGGTGGAGTGGGTTCTGATTGACGAGGTGCAGCGCGCCCCGCGTCTTCTGGACGTGGTCCATCGCTTGATCGAGAACACCGGGAAGCGCTTCGTACTCACCGGATCGAGTGCGAGGAAGCTCCGACGCGGGGCGTCGAATCTCCTGGCGGGACGGGCGTTCGTGTACAGCCTTTACCCGCTCACGGTGCCGGAACTCGATGATGCGTTCGATCTGGATGGTACCTTGTGTTGGGGAACGCTCCCCGGAATCTTCTCACTGGAGGCCGAAGAGGACCGGCGGGCGTACCTTCGAGCCTACGCTCTGACCTACCTGAAGGAAGAGATCGTGGCCGAACAGATCGTCAGACGTCTCGATCCGTTCAGGCGTTTTCTCGAAACCGCCGCGCAGTCGAATGGCGCGATCATCAACTACGCCAACATCGCACGGGATGTGGGCGCGGATCCGAAGACCGTCCTCACCTACTTCAGCATCCTGGAAGACACCCTGGTGGGCTTCCTCCTGCCTGCGTTCCACCGCCCCATCCGGAAGCAGCAGCGCGTCAATCCGAAGTTCTACTACTTCGACCCCGGCGTGAAACGTGCGCTGGACCGGACGCTCGATATCCCCCTGAACGCCGGTACCTACGAATACGGCAAGGCGTTCGAGCACTTCATCGTGACCCGGATCGTGCACCTGTCGCAGTATCGGTACCCCGACTGGAGGGTCTCGTACCTGCAGACCGGGGCGGGGGTCGAGATCGATCTCGTGATTGAGCGCCCCGGCCTGCCGACCGCACTGGTCGAGATCAAGTCGTCCGACCGCGTCGACGAGAGAGATGTCCGTCACCTCGCCCGTTTCATCGGGGATTTCCCCGACCCTTTCGCCCTGTGCATCAGCCGCGACCCGACGCGCATGGAGATCGATGGCGTTCTTTGCACGCACTGGCGTGCAGCGCTCGGGGAGCTGGGGCTGATCTGAGGTTGGATTCGGGTCAGCCCCCGCCCCGCGGGCGCATGCCCGTCAATGCTTGCGCGACCACCGCCGCGAGCACGATTCCACCGCCCACCAGGGTGAGCGCGGCGGGCACCTCCCCGACGCCTATCCACACCCAGATGGGGGCGAGCACGACCTCCGCCAGCGAGAGCAGGGCGACCTCGGCGGCGGGCAGGTAGCGCGCGCCCAGAGTGATGAGGATGAATCCGCCCGCGTACTGGAAGACGCCGAGAAACAGGCAAAGCGCCAGATCGTGGCGGGAGAGGACCAGCGTGTCCGACATCGCGAACCCGAGCGCCGCCCCGACGACTCCGGCGAGACAGATGGCGGGGAGCATGTCGCGATGTCCGGCGCGGCGCAGCGCCACCAGCATGATTGCAAAACTGATGGGCGTACCGAGGGCGACGAGGTTGCCGAGGAGATGTCCGCTCCGTACCCCGTGAAAGACCATGATGGCGATGCCGACGAGCGCGAACGTCATCGTGATCCAGGTCGCCGGTCGCACCCGTTCGCGCAGCACGATCCAGCCGAGAACCGCAGCCATGAACGGGGCGGCGCTGATGAGGAACAGCGCATTCGCGACCGTGGTGAGCAACAGTGCGAATACGTAGCACGTCGACCCGATACCGAGGCTCAGCGCCACGGCGAGTCCCGGGCGCCCTACTGCCACGAACGCCCGCACCACGCGAGCCCGGTACCGGAAGGTGAGCCAGAGGGCGATGACGATGCAGAACGTCAGCGAGCGGTAGAACAGGATCTGCCAGCCGCTCGCGGATTCGATATGGCGCAGGGCGATCCCGGCGATGCTGAGCATCACCCCGGCAGCAAGCACGAGAATGACGCCGGTCGCATGGCGTCGTTTGCCCGCGAGTGCGGCCGGGGCACGCGAATCCTTCTTCGGTGGCACGCGGGTGGGCTCGGCGGCGGGTGGTCGGCCCGAGTGAGGGATCCGGATAACGGAGCCATCGTATCACCGCGGCGGGAATTGCTGGTTGTCGGGCACAAGCGCCATGCTCTGGTGTCGCGGCCGTCACGCCGGCTCCGGCGCTCGCGCCCGCCGAAACCGATTGACGCCTTTCCGCGCAAGCGCATACCGTAGCGGTGCCGGAGACAACCCACGGGAGACGTACCGATGACGACACAGGCCGTACAGTTGACCCTGTACCGCTGGGCGGGGCAGTGGGGTCCGTGGAAGGTCAACATCCCCTGCGGTGAGTGCTCACTTACGACAGATGTCATCAACGACACCCTGGAGAACGAACTCGACGGCATTCCGGTCGAGGTCGACATCCGGGAATGGCTCAGCGAGTGGTGGAAGCCACTTCCGAAGGGCGGCTGGCATGCCCCGATCGTGATGGTCGAAGGCAAGGTCGTGAGCCAGGGTCATGCCCTGAACCGCGGCGTGCTCACCGAGGCGATCATCGCCGCGCACGTGGGCCGCAGCGAGGTGTCCGGAAACCACCTCTACGGCAAGGTGACCTGCCCGCACTGCGCCCGGGCGAAGGGGTACTTCGCCGACGCCGGCATCGACTACACGTATCACGACGTGGTCAAGAACCCGCGCGCGCTCTACGAGATGATCGGCCGGGTCAAGCCCATCGTCGGGCCGAAGACGCCGATCACCGTGCCCCAGATCTGGATCGACGGAAAGTACATGGGAGGCGCCGATGAACTCGGCCGGTTCCTGGGCCTGAACGTGGAGCCGAACCGCGAGCGGGGCCAGAACTCCATGACCGACAAGCCCCACCTCGCCAGCTCCTGAACGGGCCGGCTCCGCCGGGACCGAGGGCGCGCTGATTGCTCGCGTGCGAACCTTCGATCGCCTCTCAGAAATTCACTTGCCAGATGCTGCATGCCTGCTTCGCCATCCACCCCTGACGCGAACCGATTTTGTCCGCCGTCCAGACATCGAACTCCTCGGCCAGCTTTACGGTGATCGCGAACTCACTCTCCAGATAGGCGCGTCGCCTCTCGGTAAATCCGGTGTTTCCCAAGCGCCGGTTCGTGTTCGAATCCAGCAGTGTCATGTTGCCCAGTCGGTAGGTTGACGCTTCGCGCTGCTGTTCATCGAATTGTTGCCAGTCGTCGCCGGGACTCTCCGGCAGTACGTGTTCGATGCTGTATCTTGCGCTCTCGAAGTCGTGGCTGTTTCCCGAAAGCCTCTCTTCCAGCTTGAACAGGATGTAACGCACTCCTTTCCGGTTTCTGCTGCTGGTGGTCCGAAAGGATTTTTCGGTGAATGCCGTCCGGAATTCTCCGTCCTCGGGGTACACGAGACGCAGGGCCCCGATTGCGGTCGCCACACCGACAATACGGCCCTCCGATACTTCGCGGGCGATCCGGTTGTACATCGTTTCCTGCTCGTTGCTCTTGCGGCCGCAGATGACGTTGTAACGCAAGGACACGACGGCTATCGCCCGCAGAAACCGCCCGAACCCGGTGCGGTCGTCTTCTGCAAACCGGTCGAACACCGCCAGCAGGGCCGACAAAGGCTGGCGAATGTTGAACATCTGCAACAAGGCCAGATTTTCACGCTCGGGCGGCGTCCATAATGTGTCTTCCGGTGCCCGCAACGCGGTGTATACGCGCGCCTGTCGATCCAGATCACGGATCAATTCGAACACTCCGGCCTTGTCGCCGATCGCGCCGCGGATGGTCTTGAACAAATCCGCCTTACGTACCAGCCGATAGCGGCTGTTCCAGAAGATGCGCAGGAATTCCGGAAAACTCTCACTGCCCAGAAGCCCGACGATCCCTTCCCATCGATCTTCCAGAGCCCGGATCTCCGCCTCGTGTGTCCCACCCCGGGATACGACAGAAAACAGGTAGTTCTTGAGCAGGTCGGTTGCGGACAGCCGTACCCCGCGCGCATTCAGCGTCTCGAAGACCTTGAATGCATTCAACTCGTCGGTCACCGTGATCACGGTGAAGAACAGCTTGTCCACCGCCGTGTCGACGAAGCGCGCCACCGATTGTCCGTCTTTTCCGCAGTACGTCTCGACCTGGTTCTTGAGCATGATGAACGCCCGTCGCAGCAGGTGCTCCGATGCGTTCAGTCCGCGTTGTGGGAGACGCTCCAAAGGAACGAGGTAGTTCTGATAGAAGCGATCGTTGTGACGGTTCAAAGTCAGCTTCGAGCGCGGTACCAGCGTTACCGGATCCAGGTAACCGATATAGTTGTTTCGCAACTGCCGGGCACGGCGGGATTGCGGATCGTCCGGCGAGTCGGGCGCCGCCAGATCCGTCAGATGCGAGACCGCCGCAAGCATCAACAGGCTCAGCGTCGTCATCCGTTGCTGGCCGTCGATGATGTCGAACGATCTGTTGTCCGCCGATTGCAGCACCAGGTAGCCCATGTAGTGTGCAGGCTCGGGTTCGTCTCCGAACAGGCCGACGATGTCCAGCCACAGATCATCCCAATGGTCGACATCCCACGAATAGTCACGCTGGAACCGAGGCACGCGATAGCTGAGCCCGTTTCCCATCAACTGGCGAAACGTCTGGTTCGTGGTGTTGAAGTTCATGCTCGATCCACCACCGCCGTTGCGTCCCCCGAGGAACCGAGGCCCGTGGGGGTATGGCTGCCCCGATCCCGGTGCCGCCTCACCCGCTCGCGGCTTGAGCGCTTCTCATGCCGGCCGGCGCCACCTCCTGGATCCAGCCGAACGGATCGGGCCGGGTGCCGTACTGGATGCCCATGATTTCATCGAAGAGCCGCTCCGCGAACGGTCCGGTGCCGCCGTTCGCGACATTGTGGGTGCGGCCCCGGTAGTCGAGCGACCCGACCGGGGAGATGACCGCAGCGGTGCCCGTCCCGAATACCTCCTCAAGGGTACCGTCCGCATGCGCGTCCAGCACCTCCTCGATGGTGATGGGACGTTCCTCCACCGGCACCCCCCACTGCCCGAGCAGTTCGAGCACCGACTCCTTGGTGATGCCGGCGAGGATGGTCTCTCCGACCGGCGGGGTGACCACGGTGCCGGCGATCTTGAACAGGATGTTCATCGAGCCGACTTCCTCGATGTATCGCCGCTCGGCCGCATCGAGCCAGAGCACCTGCGTGAAGCCGCGACCGAGGGCCTCCTTCTCCGCCTTGAGGCTCGCCGCGTAGTTCGCGGCCGTCTTGGCCGCCCCGAGCCCGCCCGGCCCCGCCCGCGAGTACTTCTCGGACACCGTGATCTTCACCGGGTTGAAGCCCTCGGGGTAGTACGCCCCGACCGGCCCGGTGATGATGAAGAACAGTGCCTCGTGGGTGGACTTGAGCCCGATGTAGGGCTCGGTCGCCACCATGGTGGGCCGGATGTAGAGCGATGTCCCGTGCGAGCGCGGGATCCATTCGTGGTCGAGTTCGAGAAGTTGCTCGATCGCCCCGGCAAAGATGTCGGGCTCGACCTCCGGAAGGTCGAGCCGCGCGGCGGAGCGGTTGAAACGCTCACAGTTGTCCGCCGCCCGGAACAGGTTCACGGTGCCCGCGCGGTTCCGGTATGCCTTCAGCCCTTCGAAGATCGTCTGCCCGTAGTGAAGCACCAGGGCGGCGGGGGACAGCTCCAGGTTGGCGAACGGCTGGATCG
This sequence comes from Gammaproteobacteria bacterium, assembly GCA_965221725.1. Taxonomy (GTDB): domain Bacteria; phylum Pseudomonadota; class Gammaproteobacteria; order HK1; family HK1; genus HK1. The sequence goes on along the minus strand of OZ244909.1, from coordinate 2,390,982 downwards.
TCGGCTCATCCCAGCCACCGTGCGAGGTCCAGCGCATGGTGAACATGTGGTCGCTGTAGATCCTCCCGAAGCCGAGCGAGTTCTCGTCCGCAGGCTTCGGCCGCCGCTGTTCCGGCGGCACCGTCTTGATCCGGAAATCCATCGTGTCTCGCAGCCTCCCGCCCTGATGGTGTGCGGCAATCGACAGCCGGCCGCAGCCGGCGGAACGAAGGGCGGAATCTAGCCCGCATTTCCCACCAAGTCACGGCTGCGGACGCGGATCTGTCACGGCTGCGGATGCGTTTCAGGGCGCAACGAGCGCCAGCGCGTCGTCGAATCGGATGGGGGCAGGTTCGGAGAGTACTTCGAGGTTCGGGTGGGAGCGGGCCTCGTCGAGCAGCGCCTGCGACGCCCACAGCTCGTCGAGCATGGACGTGTTGCGAATCCACGCGAGCCGCAACGACGCCGGATCCTCCTCGGCGCGGAAGTTGAGCAACACCTGAAGGGCCTGCAGCTCGTTCTCCACCAGCATCGGGACCTTGCAGATGGACAAGCGCTTGGCGGTGAACGCGTTCATGTACGTCGAATTGAGATCCACATGCGGGAGCAGCGAGCGCGGCATGATGTCGGCGTTGCCGAGCCCGACCGCGTTGCCGTGAGTCCCTTCGGTAAGGCCGCGTACGTAGATGGCGCCGATCTGCGGCCGGGTCAGACCGTCTTTCTTGCCGATGACATTGGTGTCCATGCCCGCCCCGCTCACGTTCTTGCCGATCTCGTCGACGATGAGCCCGTCGAGTTCATCGAAGGGCAAACGCGGGAAAAGCGAGTAGGCGTGCTCCAGCAATGCGCTCTCGGCGTCGAGCAGGGCGTCGCGGTCTCCAACCGGCAAGCCTCGCACGACCGCGGTCTCCTTGAAGGCGTTCTCCACCAGCGCGATAGCGCCGACGAGCCGCGGACGGGCGGATTCCACGATGATGCGGGTCGCCTCCAGCACCAGCCGCCCCATGCCGAGGCGCAACGCCTGATGGTGGATCTTCGAAGCACCGGCCTGCTTGCCCATGCCGATGACGAGCATCTTGCAGATGCCGCTCTCCACCCGCTCGGTGAATCCGGTGTGCGGCTTGACCCGATTGATCGCGAGGACGCCGTCCGCGTCATGGCAGAGCCGGTCCTGGTACACCGGGAACCCGGAGCCGGTGGTCCCGATCTGCACCACCTCCATGCTCGACTCGATGCGGCACCCGACGCTCTCCTCGGTGATACCGTTGGTGTCGGCGAGCACCTGCCGCTGGCCTTCGGCCGTCGCGCCGCCATGGCTGCCCATGGTGGGCGCCACGAAGGGGTCGGCGCCGGCTTCGCGAAGCACGCTCACGCACTCCCGCACCACGAGCGCGAGATTGGCGATCCCCCGGCTCGATCCGGTCACCGCGATGCGCTGCCCGGCCTCGACGTTGGCGAGAACCGGCGCCATCTCCCGCCGCACCGCGGCGACGAGGTCCGGCTCGACGGGGCGCGGGAACCGCTGACGGAGCCTGAAGACGGACGGGACATCGCCCCGTCCGACCCCGGCGTGGGTGTCGTCGAGGAGGAAGCGGGTGGCGTTTTGCATGACAGTGGAGTGGCCGTATGTGAATGAACGGGCCGCGTATTGTTCGCCACGGCACCCGTGCGTTTCAATGAGGCCATGGCATGAATCTGCGGAAACCGAATGCGCGACGATCGTCATCGCCTGTAGCATTGGTGAGTTGAGGACGGAGTTGGAAGAAGCAATGCGGGAAGCCGAAGCTGGCGGGTTCGAGGAGTTCAACGCCCTGGCTTACGAGCCGGCCGCCTCCAAGAGATAATCCTCGGGACATGACGAGTACGATGAAATACCGACCCCTCGGCCTTACCGGAGTGCGGGTCTCGGAGCTCTGCTTCGGCACCATGCAGTTCGGCAGTGACGCCGACGAAGAGATGTCGGCCCGGATGTATGCGGCTGGTCGCGACGCGGGCATCAATTTCTTCGATACCGCCAACAACTACAGCGGCGGGGCGTCCGAGCGCATCCTCGGCCGCCTGATCAGGGGGCATCGGGACGAGCTGATCATCGCCACCAAGTGCTACAGCCCCGAGGGTGACGACATCAACGCCCGGGGCGCGTCGCGCCGCCACGTTGTCCGCTCGGTGGAAGCGAGCCTGGAGCGGCTCGGCACCGATCGGGTGGACATCCTGTTCCTGCACCAGTTCGACCGGCGCACCCCGATCGAAGAGCAGATGCGCGGGCTCGAGGATCTCGTGCGGTCGGGGAAGGTGCTCTACCCCGCCGCCAGCAACTACTCAGCGTGGCAGACGATGGAGGCCCTCGCCGCCCAGGAGCGCCACGGTTGGGCCAGGCTCCAGGTCGTCGAACCCATGTACAACCTCGTGAAGCGCCAGGCCGAAGTGGAGATCCTGCCGATGGCCGAGGCCCACGGGATCTCGGTGATTCCCTACAGCCCTGCCGGCGGGGGGTTGCTCTCGGGGAAGTACGCCGGCGGTGGCGACAACCGGGGCCGGCTGCACACCAACGCGATGTACACGGCCCGGTACGAAGAACAATGGATGCACGAGGTCGCGGCGCGGTTCACGGCCTTCTGCGCCGAACGCGGGCTGCATCCGGTGAGCGCCGCCGTCGCCTGGGCCGGCGCGCACCCGGCGGTGACCGCGCCGATCATCGGCGCCCGCAACGTCGAGCAACTCCGCGCCTCGCTCGACTCGGTGTCGATCGACATGACCCCGGCGCTGAGAGCAGAGATCTCCGCCCTCTCGCGCACCCCGCCGCCCGCAACCGACCGCTCGGAAGAGCGGAAACGCCAGTCGGGGTAATTTCGAGGGTAGGTTCCAGCGGGGCGGGAGTTGCCACTTCAAGAGAGTTTGCGCGTTTGATGGCCTGCGGGACCGATTTCGAAGGTCGGTTCCAGCGTGGCGGGAGTTGCTCCCGCCGAGCCATCGGTGTCCGCAATCCGTCGCCGGGGTGAGGTTGAGACCGCGCGAGGCGCTTATGCGGCCCGCGCCGCTGGGCCGACTGCCTCCCGTTCGTCCGCATCGAAGCGGTCGAGAAACCGGAGCAGGATCCGTGCCGCGACTTCCGCGTCCGCTGCGGTCATGGATTCCGCGGGGTGGTGGCTGATCCCTTCCTTGCAGCGCACGAAGAGCATCCCGATATCGGTCAGATCGGCCATCGCCATGGCGTCGTGGCCCGCCCCGCTCGAGAGCCGGCGCACCTCGAATCCTTCCGCCGCGACGGCGGCGCCGAGCCGACGCACGAGCCGCGGGCTGCACCGCCGGGCTCCGGACTCGTGGGTCGGAACGCAGTCGAAGTGCACCCCGCGCCGATCCGCGATCGCGGCCAAGGTTTCGTCGATGCGATCCAGGGCGGCCTGACGCAGATCGTCGCGCTCCCCCCGCAGATCGATGGTGAACTCGACGGTGCCCGGGATGACGTTGACCGCCCCCGACACCGTCCTCAGCATCCCGACCGTTCCCACCGTGCCCGGAGTCTCCAGGCAGATCCGCTCGATCGCGACCACCGCCTCCGATGCGGCCGCGAGCGCGTCGCGGCGCAGATGCATGGGGACGGTGCCCGCATGGCCGGCCCGGCCCATCACCTCGACCCGCAGCCGCACGGCACCGGAGATTGAAGTCACCACCCCGACCGGCAGGTCCTCCGCTTCCAGCACCGGCCCCTGCTCGATATGCACTTCCACGTACGCGGCAACCTCGTTGCGGTCGTAGGCGGCGTCCGCCACCCGGTTCGGGTCGAGCCCGAATCCGCGCATCGCTTCCTGAAGACGCACCCCGTCCTCGTCCACGGCCTGGAGCGCCTCCGGGTCGAGCGTGCCGGCGACAGCCTGGCTCCCGAACAGCGTCGCCTGGAACCTGACCCCCTCCTCGTCCCCGAACGCGATGACGTCGACCGGATAGTCGAGCCGCTCGCCACGCTCATGCAGTGACCGCAGGCAGGCAATGGGCAACAGTACCCCCAGCGCCCCGTCGAACTTACCGGCGTTGCGCACCGTATCCTGATGCGAGCCCAGAATGAGCCTTCGCGCCCCGGGCCGCCGCCCGGAGAAATGACCGATCACATTGCCCACCGCGTCGAGTCGCGCGCTCATGCCCGCCTCGCGCATCCAGCCCATGATCATCTCCGCCGCTCGCGCGTGTTCGGAGGTCAGATATCGGCGCGTAAGCTCGGCGGAATCCTCGCTGCACTCCGCCAACGTATCGAGCCACTGCATGATCACGGGTCCGAGGTACATGCGTTCAATCATCGTCGGTGAGGGGGGTCCGTCCGTTTCGGGTGTCGCGACACCGGCCTCCGCACGGTCTCCGTCGGAGGGGGTTGACCGGTGCGACGATAGCACGGGGCCGCGCCTCCGGACGCCGGGGATTCGCAGGGGTTGTTCCGTACGGCAACCCGATGGTACTGGCAACAAACAGAATGCTTCGGTAGTGTCTCACTTTGACGCCTGAACTCTCGGTAAAGCCCGTGCGTACAGGCCGGAGACACCGGGTGGAATTTCAAAGCGGGACACGACCTCGGGAATGCTGTGCCGTAGTCGAGGGTGCGGCGCGTCTCGCGATGGCACAGGAGCAACGGGCATGAGGCAGTTTCTGGATCTCGATCGGTTTCCTCTGGACCGCCCGGACAGCGCTCTCGGCCAGGCGATGCTCGCCCGCTGCCGGCGTGACTTGCGCGAGACCGGCATGTTCAACCTCCCGGGACTGGTCCGGCCGGAGGCGCTGGAGCGTTGTGTGGCCGAGGTTGAGCCCGCATTGCGCACGGCGGCGTTCACGCATGCCCGGGTTCACAACATCTACTTCGATGACGACATCGACGGTCTGGAGGCTGATCATCCCGCGCTGGCGCGGTTCGAGACGGTCAACCGCACAGTATGTGGCGATCAGATCGCGACGACCCTCGTGACCCGAATCTATGAATGGCAGCCGTTCATCGACTTCCTCGCGGCAGCGATGGACAAGCCCCGGCTTTGCCCGATGGCGGACCCTCTTGCCCGCATCAATGTCATGGCCTACCACGCGGGCGAAGCGCTCAACTGGCACTTCGATCGCTCGGAGTTCACGACCACCTGCCTCCTGCAGGCGCCGGTGGCCGGCGGCGAGTTCCAGTACCGCAGCGATCTCAGGAGCGACGCGGACCCGAACTACGAGGGCGTCGGCCGGCTGCTGAACGGGGAGGACGATCGGGTGCGGACCCTTCCGCTCGCACCCGGTACGCTGAATGTCTTCAAGGGCAGGAATACGGCCCACCGCGTCACTGCGGTCGAAGGCGATCGGGCACGCATCATCGCCGTATTCTCCTTTTACGAGATGCCAGGGGTGACGTTCAGCGAGGCGGAGCGCATCGGCTTCTACGGCCGGGCAAGCTCGCTCAATCCCATGTAAATCAATTTACTCTGGTGCGCTTTGTCACGGGCGCAGCAGAGTCGAGGACCGGCGCGCCGATCTCGCTGAACAACCGCAACGCATCCTCGCGCAGGTTCTCGAAACGACCGACGAGAATGTTCCGCTCGTGCTGCGGACGGAACATCAGATCGAACAGCCAACTTTAATAGCCAATGTCGGACGGGTAGTGGGAGAAATGCTCGGCCCCGAGTTCGGGGCCGTACGGCGGATTGCTGGCCACATCGAATCTCCCGCAGGATTGCAGGGGCGGCATGCGGTGCGACATTCGACGTGGAGACGGCATGACGGGGCGGGGCTCGGGGGGGCGGTGGCGGTTCTGGGCGCTCGCGCTGATGTGGCTTCCGGCCGGCGTAGTGGCGAGCGCCCTCGTGCGATTCGGACCAGGACTCCCGCCGTCGGCGCTCGGACCGTGGCTCGCGACGATGGTGGTGGACGGGGGTGCGTCGCTGGTGCTGATGGCCCCCTGCGGCCTACCGCTCGCCCTCGGATGCCGGCGGCTCGCGCGGCTGGGCCACCGCCGTGGCGCCTGGGTCGCGGGTGGCGGGCTCGCGACAGTGACGGTCGCGGCGGCGCTGCCGGCCGGACTGCTCGGTCCGATTGCGATGGCCATCTGCGCCGTCGCGCTCGCCTTGCCGGTGTGGGGCGCGTGGTGGTGGCGCGCGGCGCGGCTGAGCTCGGCGGGCCGGCGAGGCGGCTCGCGAAAGTGACGAGCAAGGGGCGAGTCACGATTCCGAAACGGGTCCGAAGCCTGATGGCGATCGAGACGGGCGATCGTCTTGCACTCGAACTCCGCTAGTGTCCCAACAATTATTCGAACAAGATCAATTGCTGGGGACCATACCAGAGCGTTGCCGAACTCGTCGGCCAGGACCGCGAATGCTCCGTAGCCAACCCATTGTTCAGCCGCGTCGACATATCAGGCCCCCGCGTACCGGCCGGCGACCGGCAGGTTCATGAAGCCGAGCAGCACCGCACGCGCGGTCGCCACATCCGGTTCGTTTTAATCAGAGCTTCCCTAGCATGTGGGCTTCCATTGGGTATATCCCATGTCGAGGTATTTTTGGGAGACCGTATCGTCATCCGTAGCTTCGATTATTAAGTCAAGTTGGTCAGTGAGATTTATATCCCCGGCGCCAATGTTGGTAATCCGCGTTGAAATAGTCATCCGTTGCACTGTGCCACCCACATTGCGGCAGTTATTGTCCTTGCTGCTGACAAAGAATTCGATCTCACAGCCACTGCTCTCCAGGCATTTGCCGGTCATCTCGTCACCATCACCGAAACTGTCTGATTCCGAATACCCACCCCGAAAATCCACGGTGTCAACCCTGTAATGGCTCGGGCTGATGATGCTGATGACCGGTCGTACGCCCGTGGACACACTAGTGCATTTGTACGTCAGCGGGAAACTAACGAAGTGGCCCTCCTCGGGGGTCAGCTTGTTTGCCTGAAAACTGTAGGTTCCCTCCCCCGACCAGACGTTACCAACGGTGATGCTGCACTCCGTCTGCGTCTGCGCCAAGGCCGGCGCGGTCAGCGTCACCGCGAGAATGGCGCCGCAGGCGGCGAGAGAGAATAGGGGGGGGGTGAAATTTTTCGGCGAGTTCATGGCTGTCTATGCTCCATTTGTGGCTTTAGGGTGCGGGGCGCAACAGCTAGCGCTCCACTATCGCGCATCCGTGGAGGTGATTGTATCATGAGAGCCCAAGCTCTGCAACGCCGATAGTCTCTCCGTGTCACATCATCACCGTGTCACATCACCGTCGACAACGGGAAGGCGTTCGCCTATCATGGATAGACGGCCGAGGCCCTCGATAAAGCAGTCCAGGCGGGTCGAAAGATGGGGTCACCCGGCGTCAACCCTCGCTCGGGCTTCGCCCTCCCTCCGGTTGACGCTCGGCTGTTGCACTTCAGAGCGGCAGTGGGGTATGTGGTCGCCGTATTTTTCGGGAAATGCAAAACGGGACGAAATCCATGAGGTCATTGTGATTCTATCATTGATGCGCATAGCCCGAACAACTGCACAGAATGATCAGGGCCGGGCGCTCATCGTCCATACTGACTTGCTTGAGATGGATGAAATCACTGACTATGATCTCGCTTGCTGGAACAGACAGAAAGGTTCGTCAATCAATATGGGTAACACTGAATAGTGTTCAGGACATCTGGTCTGGCTTCACGTCCCATGTCTTGAGTCGAGATACCCTGACACTCAGGATATCACGGTCGATACAATCTCCCTCGGAATGAAAGGTGTGACAATGAACAAATTACACAACTCGCCTCTCATCATGAAATTGGCAACCCTGTTACTGCTTGCGGTAGTGGCGTTGCCGGCAACTGCAGAGAACTATTGCGGACTTCAAAACATCAAGATGTCTGCAGCTACCACCGCCAATCCCGCTGGATCACTCAGGCAGACAATAAATGAAGGCGCGGGTTTGATGGATCAATGGTTTCAATTCGAGCTGAAGGGAGCGTGCGCATTTCCACCCAAAAGAGAGAAACCAACAGATTTGGGCCCGGAAAGAGAAACGGTATTCGGCACGGTGAGAGATACGATATTCACGTCGGTTTTTTACGACCTCGACTTCTGCTTTCAAGTGGATCAGACCGCAGGCGAAATGGTTGTAATGACCAACACGTCTGCCAATCCGGTATCCAGAATATTTGAAAATGAACAGCCAGTTTGCGCCAAATTCGACAAATTGCAGGCCAAGACTCAGAAGGTCAAGGTATATGTTCAGCCCAAAAACAACGAATGCAAAGACAGTCGATATATGAACAGAATCATCGCCTCGATGTCCAACCCCTTCGGTTATGCGTTTTTCGAGATCATCGACGGTGATATAACAAGGTGTGACTGATGATGTCTGATGATGTCTAGTGGGTGGCACCGGCGTGGACACCATCTCTCGGAAAGGCCCTTCTCGCTGCGCCACGTCCAATCAGACCTCCGAAGCGGCGGCAGTTCCGGGTCTCGAACCGAACACGGCCGGCTACCACTGCTGGATGGACCTTTGCCTCCATCGCCAGCTTGGCGACCCGCAGACTGGTGGCGGCATCCGGAAATCCCGCGCGTGTCCATAGGTCATTTTTGACCAGAGCTTCCTCGGCCAGTGCGTCGGCCTCCTGTTCGCGGATTGCCGCCATCCACCCGCCGGTGCGAGCATGCGCTCATGCGGGCGGGGGCATCAGTTGCCGGTTCACCACGACATCGGGGTCGAGCCGCCCGTCGAAGCAGTCGAGCACGTTGCGCACCGAATACTCCGCCATCCGCATCGACGACTCGATGGTCACTCCGGCGCAGTGCGGGCTCACGATGACGTTGTAAAAGCCGAGCAGCGGATGGTCGGGGCGCGGTGGGGTCGGCTCGGACTCGAACACGTCGAGGCCGGCGCCACCGATCTGGCCCGCCTTCAGGGCGGCGAGGAGCGCATCCTCGGCCACCACTCCGCCGCGCGCGGTATTGACCACGAACGCGGTCGGCTTCATCAGCTCAAGCTCCCTGGCGCCGATGATGCCGCGGGTCTCGTGGTTGAGCGGGGTGTGCACGGTGACCGCGTCCATCTCCGGCAGCACCGCGTGCAGGTCGTCGGCCACCGTGCAACCCGCCGCCTCCATCACCGCGCGGTCGACGTAGGGGTCGAGCGCGTGAACGTTCATGCCGAACCCGAGCGCCCGCGGCGCCACCCGGCTTCCGGTGCGGCCGAAGCCGACCACGAGCAGGTTGCGCCCGGCGAGGTCGAACGGCTTCGTCGAGACCCGGGCCGCCTCGAACCGGTCGGCGCGGACCGCGGCATCGTTCTCGCGGGCGTTCTTCGCGAGCGCGAGCAGCAGGAACATCGCGTGCTCGGCGACGGAGACGGCGTTGGCGAGTGGGGTGATGGTCACCGGAATGGAGCGCTCTGCCGCGGCGGCGATGTCCACCGCGTCGTAGCCGACGCCATGGCGCGAGATGATCGCGAGCCGCAGACCCGCCTCGATCACCGAGCGGTCGATGACCGCGGTGCGCACCACGACGGCGTCGGCATCCACGATGCGCCGCCGGATTTCGGCCGGGTCGCGACCCTCGTAGACATCGATGTCGATGTCGTCGCGCGCCACCGCCAGCGCGTGACCGCGCTCATGGACCCGCTGGATGAACAGGATCCGGCGCTTCGCTGGAGTAACCATTCAGTGAGCCTCCGGGGAATCGCCCATTGCCCGCTTCGGGGTGTCGGCGTGAACAGCGTCCCGATGCGCCGTCCACGGGAGGTTGCGTTCCCGGGCCGGCACGATGCACGGGCTCCGGCGCTTTGCTGGAGTAACCATTCTAGTGAGCCTCCGGGGAATCGCCCATTGCCCGCTTCGGGGTGCTGGCGTGCACAGCATCCCGGTGTACCGTCCGCCGGAGATCGCGCCCCCGGACCGGTACGATGCATCGGCTCCTGCGCTCCATCGCAATGACCATTCAGTGGATCTCCGCCGAGTCCGCCATCGCGCGTTTCAGGGTGTCGATGTCGAACCCCTCGGAGCGCGCGGCGGCGAGGATGACGGCCTCGCGGCGAATCAGAAGCTCCACCGCCGCGGGGATCTTCGCGACCGCCTCGCTCGGGATGACCACCGCGCCGTGGCGGTCCGCGTGCACGATGTCACCGTCGTCAACGGTCATGCCGGCTACGTTCACCTGCCCGCCGAAATCCACGATGTGGCCGTGCGCGTGGCTCGGGCCGACCTTGCCCGCGAGCAACTGGAAGCCGGGAGCGCAGTCGTCGAGGTCGCGCATGGAGCCGTTGGTCACGCAGCCGAGGGCACCGAGGCCCTTGTGGACCGCGGTGTTGACCTCGCCCCAGAACGCGCCGAATCCGGGGTTGGGGTCGAGGTCCTGGATCACCACCACCGTCGGATCGGGGGGCGCCGCCACGTGCTCGTAGTACGCAGCGCGCTTTGCCCTGGCCGCGTCGGGCGGCAACGGCGACGCCTCGAAGGCACGAAATGTGGCGGTCCGCGCGTAACCGACGATCGGCTTCAGGGCGGGGTCGATGCAGTGCAGGTGTTCGACGGTGAAGCCGGTGGCCCGCCGGTGCGGTACCACCACCTCGAGCGCGTTGCAGATCGTCGGCGTATCCCATGCGCGCAGCGCTTCGAGCGCTGCGGGGTCGATCGTGGTCATCGTCGTCCTCTTGATGCGGCGGGCGGAAAGTCCGATTGCGTTTCTACGCGCAACAGCGAGCCGGCTCAACTGCGGTGCTGGTGAATGCCGCTGGATGACGGACCGCCGCGGGCAGTGGTCGCGTCAAGGGTGAGTCGTATCGAAGATTTCCATCACACCCTTCCTTGTGTACTGTCCGTCGATGCCGCCCGGACGAGACGACGGAGCCCGCCCCATGCCCCACGAAGGAATCCACCTCGCCTCCACCGTGACCAAGCTCGGGCTCGAATGCGCGGGGGCGGTTGTGGTCGGGGGCTCCCACGGCGGGGCCTATCCCGGGTATCTCGCGGCGCGGGCCTGCGCGTGCGCGGTCATTCTCAATGACGCTGGTATCGGCAAGGACGAGGCGGGCATCGGCAGCCTCGCCTACTGCGACGCGCTCGGCATGGCCGCGGCCACCGTCTCGCACGCATCGGCGCGCATCGGAGACGCGCAAGACACCCTCTCCGGCGGAATCCTCTCGCGCGTCAACGACGCCGCCCGCGCCGCGGGTTGCGAACCGGGGATGTCCGGTCTCGACGCGGCGCTCGCGCTTCGCCGCGCCTCCCCGCCCCGGGTCGCGCCCGAGTACGCGGAAGCTCGCCACGAGATGGGGGTGAATCCGGCGGGCCTGCGCCTGGTGTGCGTCGATTCCATTTCGCTGGTCGTCGCGGGTGAGGACGACGGACAGATCGTGCTCTCGGGGTCCCACGGCGGGCTCGTCGCCGGGCCGTCGAACTTCGCCATCCGGGCCGCGGCCGCGGCCGCCTTCTTCAACGATGCGGGCATCGGTAAGGACGGCGCCGGCATCTCCCGCCTCCCCGTGCTCGACGAGCGGGGCATCGCCGGCGTGACCGTGGCCGCGACGAGCGCCCGGATCGGCGACGGCCGCTCGACCTACGAAGACGGCATCGTGAGCCGGGTCAACGAGACGGCCCGCGCCGCCGGCGTCGAGGTGGGGATGCCGGCGCGCGAGGCGGCGGCTCTGATTGGCAAGTAACCACTCACTTTCAGCCGGAATTCACTCGCAGGGTCACCGGAATTTGTCCGCGGAGTCGGCCGAGCCGAAGCCGGCAATGCGGGTCCTGCCGCGACGGAGCTCCCTCCCGTGCGCCGGGCCGGCAGCCGCGGAGCGGGCAAGCGGTTACTATCGGACCCCGGCCCGGCTCTGGAGACCTCCTGCGTGCGCCGCCCCAACATCGACACCGAACGCCTGACCCGCCACTTCCGAGACATGTGCCGCGTGCGCGCCTTCGAGGAGGCCGCGCTGAAAGCGCTCGCGCAGGGGCTCGTGCCCGGGCCGCTGCATCCGTCGATCGGACAGGAAGCGTGCGCCTCCGGGGTGTGCGCGAACCTGGAACGCGACGACCTGCTGCTTTCCACCCATCGCGGCCACGGCCACACGCTCGCCAAGGGTGCGGACCCGGAGGCGATGATGCGCGAGCTGCTCGGCCGCGACGGCGGATGCTGCGGCGGCAAGGGCGGCTCGATGCACATTGCGGACTTCGGGGTGGGGATGCTCGGCGCGAACGGCGTGGTCGGCGCCAACATCGAGATCGCGGCCGGCGCCGCCCACGCGGTGAAGCTGCTCGGGGACGGGCGCATCGTCACCTGCATCTTCGGTGACGGCGCGGTCAACCGCGGCCCCTTCCTCGAAGGCCTGAACTGGGCCCGCATCTTCGACCTGCCGGTGCTCTTCGTCTGTGAGGACAACACCTTCGCCGCGACCACCCGCACCGCCGCCGTCACCGCCGGCTCCGGCCCCGCGGCGCGGGCCGAGAGCCTGGGCATCCCCCCGGTGGGGGTCGACGGCAACGACGTGCAGGCGGTCGACGAGGCGGTCCGCGACCTCGTGCCGGCCATCCGGGCCGGCGGTGGTCCCCGCTTCCTGCATGTGGAGACGTACCGCCTCACGGGGCACACCGCGACCGATGCCGCCCCCTACCGGACGACGGAGGAAGTGGACGCACAGTGGGCGCTGGATCCCATCGCCCGCTGCGGGGCCGATCTGGAGGCGGCCGGCATTGCCGCGGAGACGCTGGACGCGATCCGCACCGAGGCCGCGAACGAGATGGACGCGGCCCTCGAAGCGGCGAAGGCCGCGCCGTGGCCGGACCTCTCGCGCGCATTCACCGATGTCCAGGACATCGGCGCCCCGGCACCGGCGGGACCGGGGCCGGGACCGGCATCCGCCTCGTGAACGCCTGTCTCGTGGGTCCGCTTTTCCGCGGCGCGCCGAAAAGGACCGGTACCGCAACCGGCTCTTCGCGGGCAACCCACCGGGTGGCGGCCGCGGTCGGGATAGCCGGCATCGAAAATGTGCGCACATCAACGCCGCCGATCACGCCGGGAGGCACCACATGACCACCATGACCTATCTCGAAGCGGGCAAGGCGGCGCTGGCCGAGGAGATGCGCGGCGATGCGCGGGTGTGGGCGCTCGGCGAGGATCTCGGGCGCGGCGGCGTGTTCGGACAGTACCGGGGGCTGACGGAGGAGTTCGGGGCGGAGCGGATCGTCGATGCCCCCATCTCGGAGGCCGCGATCATGGGCTGCGCGGTCGGCGCTGCGCTCGCCGGTACCCGTCCGGTGGTGGAGATGCGCTTCTCGGACTTCGCGCTCTGCGCCGTCGACGAACTCGTGAACCAGGCCGCGAAGGCGCGCTACATGTTCGGCGGGCAGTCGAAGGTGCCGCTCGTCGCGCGCGAGCCGGTCGGCATGTGGCGTTCGTCCGCCGCGCAGCACTCCCAGTCGCTGGAGTCGTGGTACACGCACATTCCCGGGCTCGTCGTGGTCATGCCGTCGACCCCGGCCGACAACAAGGGGCTGCTCAAGTCCGCCATCCGCTGCGACGACCCCGTCGTCTACATGGAGCACAAGGATCTGTGGGGGCTGGAGGGCGAGGTCCCCGGCGGCGACGAGCATGTGGTACCGCTCGGGGCGGCGCGCGTCGCCCTTGAAGGCAGCGACGTCACCATCGTGACGTGGTCGAAGACGGTGCACGCGGCGCTGGACGCGGCCCGCTCGCTCGCGCAGTCCGGCATCGCGGCCGAAGTGATCGATCTGCGCACGCTGTGGCCGTGGGACACGGAGACGGTCTATGCCTCGGTGTGGAAGACCGGCCGGCTCGTCGTCGCCCACGAGGCGGTGACGGTTTCCGGCTTCGGGGCGGAGATCGCGGCGAGCGTCGGGGAGGAATGCTTCGGCGGGCTCCGCGCCCCGATCCGGCGGCTCGGCTCGCCCCGCGCCCAGATCGCCTACGCGCCGCCGCTCGAGGATGTGCTGCGGGTGGACGCCGCCGCGATCGCCGGCGCGGCCGCGGCGCTGATTCGATAGCGGGGTTCGACCGATGCCGGTCGAGACCGTGCTCGGCCGACCAGCCGCCGAGCGCCCGGCATCGAGTGCGCTGACCAATGAGCGGCTCGTCGATAATCCGCGGTCGCACGCTCCGCGCTTCGCGAGTCGATGAAACGTTCGGGCTGGGCGCTACTTCCGATCCCCCGAGGCGGCGAACGACTCGTGCATGGTGACGAATTCCGAGAGGTCGTCGATTGGCGACTCGATGCCGATTCCGGGGGCGTCGATCATGTGGAGATTGCCTTCGAAGATCCCGGTCGCGGGGTCGACGATGCGGGTGCGGAGCGGGTTCGGATTCGCGTCGACTTCCAGCCGCCCGTCCCCGCCCGCCGCCGCGAGTACGTGCGCGGAGTGCATGAGCCCCACGCCTCCGGACAGCCAGTGCGGGCAGTAGGTGCGCTCATGCGCGAGCGCGCTGCGCGCGATGGCGAGGCAGCCGTCGACGCCGCCCCACTTGCCGATGTCCGGCTGCACGAACTCCAGGTACGAGAACGCGGCCCGGAACGCGCCCATGTCGCGCAGGTTCTCCCCGCCCGCGAGCGGGATCATCGTCGAGCCGCGGAGCACGCCCCAGTCTCCGGGTGGCGCCTCCGCGAGCATCGGCTCTTCCCACCAGCCGACCTCCGCCTCCTCCAGCATCGGGATCCGGGCGATCGCCTCGGCGAGCGACCAGCGCTGGTTCGCGTCGACGAGCAGTCGCTCGTCCTCCTTGAGCATGATCCGCAGCCCCTGGAGGTTGCGGCGATCCACCTCGTCGCCGAACCCGATCTTGGTCTTGAACGCGCGGTGTCCGGCTTCCCGGGCCCGCACCGCCATCTCCACGGAATCGGTGGGGTTGAGCCCGCTCGCGTAGACCGGCACCGTCTCGGTGGCGTTCTCGTTCAGCGCGCGCCGGAGCGGCAGGCTCCGGCGCCGCGCCATGAGGTCCCACAGCGCCTGGTTGGTCGCCGCGAGGATCGAGGCGATCGGCCCCGGCTCCGCCGACTGCACCGCAAGCACGCGCAGCCGGTCCGCGAGCCGGATGCAGAATGCGCCCGGGGTCTCGACCTCCGCGCCCAGCAGCGGCTCCGGCAGCACCTGGCCGGCGAGGGTCGCGCGGTAGGCGCAGGTGATGCTCGGGAAGTTGCCCCACAGCTCGCCCCAGCCGGCGTGGCCATCGGTGTCCTCAATGCGGAGCAGGGCCGAGACCCGGGACGACATCGAGCCGAACGAGGTCGCCACCGGCGCCGCGATCGTCGCCTCCAGCGCATACACGTCGAGGCGGGCGATCCGGAAGGCATCGGTCATGGAACGGTCACCTGGCGTTGCGTCTCCCGGGGGGCCTCGGGCTCGGTCCATCCGCGCATCGTCCCCCGCCGGAGGCACATCCGGCGCATCTCGAAGAAAGCGGATTGCTCATAGCCGACCGTCATCTGCGCCGCGTTCACGCAAGAAATCCGCGGCATCCACGACACCGACTTTCTGCGCAACCGCGGTCGAGATGAATTGGTTGAGCGACACGCCGTCACGACGTACGAAATCTGGTGGCGGCCTGGAGTGAAGCTGGCAGATGCAGTGAAACCCGTATCTTGTTCATCGTCGCATCCTCGTCAGGAATCTCGAAGGGGTCGGTACCTGAATCCCGAAACGCTCCGCGGCGAATGTGGCATAACATCGCATGGTGCGAAATGACCATTCGAGGCGGATCGACACGCCGGCACCCGGCAAGTTCACCCGGCAAGTTCACAGGAAGCCTGAAATGAGCGAGACGATGGAGATCACCGGCGGCGAGGCGCTGGCCCGGATGCTGGCCGCGCACGAGATCGGCCCCATGTTCGGCATGGGCGGGTTCCAGCTTCTGCCGTTCTACGACGCCGCGCGCCGGCTCGGCATCAACCACCACCTGGTGAACGACGAGCGCTGCGGGGTGTTCGCGGCCGATGCGTACGCCAAGGTGAGCGGCCGGGTGGGGGTGTGCGACGCGACGCTCGGGCCCGGCGCCACCAATCTGCTCACCGGCATGGTGGAGGCGCTCAACGCCGGGACCCCGCTCGTGATCGTCGCCGGCGACAGTCACCGCGACCACTCCTGGAAGAACATGACCCAGGAGTCGCGGCAGATGGACATCCTGCGTCCCGCCGCCAAGGAGCTGATCCGGGTCGAGTCCATCGGGCGCATCCCGGAGCTTGTGCGTCGCGCGTTCGCAGTCGCGACGCGGGGGCGGCCCGGCCCCGTGGTGCTCGACATCCCGGAGGACATCGCTCACGCCCGGCATGCGTTCGACCCCGCAGACCTCACCGCCGATCCGGACTGCCGGGCGGCGCCGTCGCTGCGCGCGCGGCCGAGCGTGGAACCCCTCCAGGCCGCGGCCGCCCTGCTCCGGGACGCAAAGCGCCCGCTGGTGCTCGCGGGCGGCGGGGTGCACCTGAGCGGCGCGGCGGACACCCTGACCGCTTTCGCGCAAGCGCAGTCGCTCCCGGTGGCGCACACCATGACCGGCAAGGGCGCCATCGCCTGCACCCATCCGCTCTCGGCGGGGCTCTTCGGGCGCTACGACCGCATTGCGAACGAGCTGATCGCGCACGCCGACTGCCTGCTCGTGGCGGGCTGCAAGCTCGGCGAGATCGCCACCCGCCGCTTCACCCTCATCCCCGACGGCGTGCCGCTGATCCATCTCGACATCGTCGCCGAGGAGTTCGGCCGCACCACGCGGCCGAGGGTTTCGCTCTGGGGTGACTGCCGCGAGGGCCTGCGCGATCTCGCCGATGCCCTGGCCGACGATGCGAATCGTCTGCGGGCGGAGCGCACGGACTACGCAGCGGAAGTGACCGCACGCATGGCGAAGTGGCGGGCGGAGGTCGACCACCGCCTCACCGCGGACGAATCGCCCATCAACATGGCGCGCATGATCCACGAGCTGAACCGGGCGCTCGACCGGGACGCGCTGCTGGTCGCCGACGGCGGCTTCGCCGCGCACTGGTGCGGGCTGCTCTACGACACCAAGGGGCCGGGCCGGGGGTTCGTGCCGGACCGCGGCTTCGCCTCCATCGGCTACGGCCTGCCCGGCGCCATGGGCGCACGGCTCGCCGCGCCGGAGCGCCAGGTGGTCGGCATCACCGGCGACGGCGGCTTCAACATGGTCATCGGCGAGCTCGAGACCGCCCGGCGCATGGGGCTCGGGTTCACCCTGCTCGTCGTCAACAACGCCGCCTCCGGTTACGTGAAGGCGCTGCAGCACCTGATGTATGGCCAGGGCGGCTACCAGTCGAGTGACCTGACGGAGATGAACTACGCGGACATCGCCGCCGCGATGGGCTGCCGGGGCATCCGCGTGGAGGATCCGGCCGGACTCGCGGGGGCGATCGAGACGGGTCTCGGCACCGACGGCGTGCCGACCATCATCGACGTCGTCGTCACCCGCGAACCGAGCCGGATGCTGCCCGGCGTCGACAGCCGCACCGTCACCGTGAAGGAGGGAGATCGGGTGGCGTGATGCGCCGGGCCGCAATGGCCACCCGTCGGGCCGGCCCCGATCGGCGCTTGCCGGCCCGGGCCGGGGTCAGGAGCGAAGGCAGTCGAGAAGCGCCGGGGTCACCACGGCGTTTCGCCAGCCCTGAAACTCCGGCGGAATCGCCTCTTCCTTCAGGGTGGCGGTGAGCAGGGATTGCAGGGCGCGCCGGGGGGCGAGGAGCTCTGGGGCCAGGGCGCATTGTTGCGCCGCCTGCCGGGTCGCGTCCCGCATCTGCACGAGCGTTTCGGTGTGAGGACGGAGGTCGACGAGGTGGTCGGCGTCGGTCGGCCCGTCCGCCAGGGCGTCGCGGATGCATTCGGTCACGATGGATCCGTACCGGCGCTGGACGGGAGCGGGCATGGCGCGGCCGGGGTTCGAGCGCCCTGCGGTGCGCACCGCCGCATCGGCAAGCGCGAGCAGCGCCTCATCGGAGAGCAGGTGGCGGCGCGGCCGGTCGCGCCGCATCGCTTCCATCTCACGCCAGGCGCTCAACCGGCGCAGCACCGCGTGTCCGGCGGGCGAAAGGGTGCCGCGCCCGCGAATGCGCAGATAGGCCGCCTCGGGCCGGCTGCCGGTCGCGGCCGCCCGCCGCTGGTGGGCGAATTCTTCCTCCACCCACGCACTCCGTTGCAGTCGGTCCAGCGCGCCTGACAGGTGCCGGTACAACGGCAGGAGATACAGCACATCCCGCGTGGCGTAGTGCAACTGGGAGGGGCTGAGAGGGCGTCGGAGCCAGTCGGAGCGCGTTTCTCCCTTGTCGAGGCTGATGTCGAGCAGCGTTGCCACCAGCGCCCGGTAGCCGAGGCCGAACCCGAGCCCGGTGAACGCGGCGGCGAGCTGAGTGTCGAAGATCCGGCGCGGCCTGATGCCCGTCATGACTTCCAGCACCTCCAGATCCTCGCCGCAGGCGTGCATGACCACCACGGCGTCGGGGTCGGCCAGAACTTGCGCGAGGGGGCCGTAGTCGGAGATCGCCGTAGTATCGACGAGGATCGCGCCCTCGGCGTCGGAGACCTGAAGGAGGGCCGGGCGCGGGTAGTAGGTGCGTTCGCGGATGAACTCGGTGTCGAGCCCGATCACCCGGGCCGCCGCCCAGCGGCGACAGGCTTTCGCGAGGTGCGCATCGCCCGTGATCGGGCGAGGCGCGAGGGCGGCGGCGGGTTCGGGCATGGTGGCTTCGTGGTCTCGGGCGGCGGCGGGAATTCTCGGGTGGGCATTCTACGGTCGGAGTGCCCGCAGCGATTCCCGCCGGGCCGGAACGTATTCCGGAAATCACTCCGAATGGGCGTATCAGAGGCCGAAATCTCTCAGGAATCGCACCGCAGCCCGGAAATTTCACCGATTCGTGAAGCGAGGGTGCGGAGATGGCTGGTTTCGCAAGGCGAACGCGAGTCAGGGCGCGCAGGCGTACCCGTAGGTACGTCGAGCACCCTGGCCGCGTTCAACGCCGCGAAAGCAGCCGGATCCGTGCCCGCAGCCGTGAATCGGTGAAATTTCCGGGTTAGCCACGTCTCGGAGGCGCTGACGGGAATGGCTGGAGCAGCCGATATTGCCTTGACATCATACTGAAAATCTTTTTATTGTTGAATATCATATTTCATTAGTCCGATATGCAACAAATAATACGATCACCGTTGCTGGCAGCAGTGTCTGACGCCTTGCGGGAGTCACCGGCTGTCGCGTTGCTGGGGGCGCGGCAGGTCGGCAAGACCACTCTGGCGCAACAGGTCGCGGCGGATTGGCCGGGGCAGTCCAGAATGCTCGATCTGGAGGTCCCTGCGGTTCGCGAGGCACTGGCCCGGACGCCGGCAACGCTTCTGGGACAGAGCGGCGGGCTGGTGGTCATCGACGAGGTGCAGCGCATGCCGGCGCTCTTCGAGGTGCTCCGCCCCATCTGTGACGATCCCGACCGACGGGCCGTATTTCTCCTGCTGGGCAGCGCTTCCCTGGACCTGATCCGGGGTGTCTCGGAAACTCTGGCCGGCCGGATTCTCTTCGTTGACGTCTCCGGCTTCTCCCTCTTCGAGGTCGGGACGGTGCACCAGCAGCGGCTGTGGATGCGCGGCGGGTTTCCGCGCGCGTGGCTGGCCTCGTCGTCTTCGTTCTGGACGCAGTGGATGCAGTCCTTCACGCAGACGTTCCTGGAGCGAGACATCCCCGGTCTGGGGTCGCGCGTCTCACCGGCCGCGTTGGGGCGCTTCTGGCGCATGCTGGCTCACTACCACGGCCAGGTCTGGAACGCGGCCGAACTCGCGCGCTCGATGGACGTGAGCGCGACGGCGGTGAACCGCTACCGCGATCTCCTGGCCGGAACCTTCATGGTCCGGATGCTGCCACCCTGGTTCGAAAACCTCGGCAAGCGGCTGGTGAAGTCGCCGAAGCTGTACCTGCGCGATTCCGGCATCCTGCACTTCCTGCTCGGCCTGGAGGAGATCGAGGAGCTGCAGGTGCACCCTCGCTACGGCGCGAGCTGGGAAGGATTCGCCCTGGAGCAGACCCTCACCGTGCACGGCGCCCGGGAAGCGTATTTCTACGCCACGCAGCGAGGAGCGGAACTGGACCTGCTGCTTCTCCGCCGCGGAAGGCGCTGGGGTTTCGAGTTCAAGTGCACCGATGCCCCGCGCACGACAAAGGCAATGCACATCGCCATCGCCGACCTCGAACTCGAGCACCTGTGGGCCGTCTACCCGGGCAGCATCCGCTACCCCCTGACGGACAAAATCACCGCCCTGCCGCTGGCCGAGGTCGCCGAAGTCGCATTTCGGCCGGAATCCTGATGGACGTATGATGCGTTCCGCTGACTCGCCCTATCCCATCGTCGAGATCCGGCCCGATCGGGTGATGGAAGGAGAGGTGATGGGCACCAAGCCGAAGTTCTGGTTCCGAGGCTCGGATGGCGAGTCGAACTGGCTGTTCAAGTACCCGCAGTCGCATACAGGTCAGCACTGGTCGGAGAAGATCGCCGCCGAGGTGGCCGACGCACTGGGCATTCCGCACGCCCGGGTAGAGTTGGCTGTGTTTCGCGATGCGCGAGGATCGGCCACTGAATCGTTTGCTCGGAACGGCAGGGGGCTGTACCACGGCAACCAGGTGCTGGCGGGGCGGTTGCTGGATTACGATTCCGGAAAGCGTTTTCGTCAATCCGATCACACGTTGGAGAACATCTTCGCTGCACTGGATCGGTTGTTTGCTTCCCCGGATGGTCGTCATTCCGCGAAGAAACGACTGGCCGAATATCTGGTACTTGATGCGCTGATAGGCAATACGGATCGCCATCACGAAAACTGGGGCATTTTGCGGAAACGAACAGGAGATAGATGGGTAGGAACGGTGGCGCCCACGTTCGACCATGCCTCGGCGCTTGGGCGGGAATTGCTGGACGAGGGCGCGGGGAAGAGCAGGCGCCGACTGCTTGCGGAGCAGCAGATCCCGCGTTATGTGGAGAGGGCTCGCGGCGCAATCTACTGGCATCCCTCGGACAAGCGGGGTATCAGTCCCTTGGAACTCGTCCGCCGTGCCAGTACCCGATACGAGGTAGTATTTCGACGAGCCTTGAGCCGGGTGGACAAATTGAACGAAAGTGCGCTACGACGGATCGTGAAACGCATCCCCGAGGAGTGGATGAGTGCATTTTCACGCACGTTCGCCATCAAGCTGATGCGCTACAACCTGGATCAGATAAGGAGGATCGCGTCATGACCGCCAGGACCCTTTTTCTCGCCTGGCAGGACAAGCGTTTGACCCGCGAGTGGTTCCCGATCGGGCGGTTGGACGTACAGACCGGGAGACCCACGCATCGCTTCCGCTACACGAAGGGGGCGGTGCGCGCCTGTAAATCCACCGGATTCGAGACCCTGCTTGATTTTCCCAGCATGGATAGAGCCTACGAATCGCCGGATCTGTTTCCCCTGTTCAGGAACCGGGTCATGTGGCCGCAGCGCCCCGATTTTACCCAATATCTGCGTATGCTGGATCTCCCCGAGACAGCTGAGCCGGTCGAAATCCTGTCGGTGAGCGGAGGGTATCGCATGACCGACACCTTCGAGGTCTTTCCCAGGATCGTCCGGGCCCCGGACGGCTCCTTCAGTTGCCGATTCTTCCTGCATGGCTGGCGTCATGTGAACTCGGCGTCTCAGCGCCGACTTGAGGACTTGCAACCCGGCGAGAAGCTGTACCTCACCATCGAGCTGACGAATCCCACCGCGAGACTTGCGGTGCAGATCCAGACCGAGGACTACCACATGATCGGCTGGGCGCCGCGCTATCTGGCGGAGGACCTCGTCCGCGCCATCGCGGTGTCGTCAGGCGGCTACGGCGCCACAGTGGTGAGAATCAACCCCGCGCCTGCGCCATCCGGACAGCGGTTGCTGGTGGAATTCATCGGCCGCTGGCCCGACTACGAACCGATGTCGGACGGTGACTACGAACCCCTGGTGCACTGATGCCTGATGACGCGCGCACCGGCATCCTTTACGAGTCTCCGGCAAGGATCGATGGGGGCATGACGAGGACGCGGGTTGGCAACGCGACAAGTCCCGGATCGAGCAGTTCGAAGTTCTGGACTCACGTCCGTTGGCCGAGGTGGTGGTTGAGATGCGCGAGGCCTGCGCCCGTGCCGACTGGGCACGGTGGACGATCCGATCGGTGCGCTGCGCAGCATCAGGAATGATGAATGAAGGTATGCCTCAATACCACACCATGCGGTTGGACGGGGGGGCCGTCGGTCAAAATGAGTTTCGCATTCGCGTAGATACTGCCCGGGTTTTTTACACTCCGGGCCGTCACAAATCAGGCTCGGCGTCCGGACGGCCGGCGGACAGGGCATTCAGGTAGGCGAGGCAGAGATCGCGGGAGCGGTAGCGGCCGTACTCCGCGGTTTCCTGACGTTCGACGATCGGGAAGGTCGAGTAGACGTAGCGGATGTCGTCTCGGTCGGTGACTCCGTAGAGGTGGAAGAACACGGCGTCGAGCCTGGCGCGCAGGCGAAGACGACGCTCCTCGTCCCAGCGGAACGGTGGCTTCACCACCCCGTCTTCGTCCATGTAACCGAGGTCTCGGGCGAAGGGGGCCATGTCGTGGGCGGTGTAGGTGAGCTCCAGTACGGCGTCGCGCACGATTTCGGCGGCGGTCCTCGGGCCGAAACAGACGTGTTCGTAGCGCTCGGGCGGAACGACGGGGAGTTGCTCGAGGATGTACCAGTTGAGGTGCTGGCCTTGAATCTTTTGACGCGCAATGTAGTCCAGCGGAATCGAGTTCAGGTTCGCCAGGATCAATAGGGCGTCCGCGACGGAGGCATCGCAATTCGCATCGGGGAGCAGAACGGGAAAGGTATTGCCGGCGCCCGAGCACGGAATCGCGGCGGCGATGACACTGCGGACGTTGGTCGGAGCCGTGACATCCTTCAGTCCGATCCACCAGGATGGCCCGCAGGCGACCGAATCGATGTTGCCGGCCCTGGACTCGGCGTGGATGGAAGCACCTTCGCGATGCGTTCCGCTGGGTGAGTTCCCCGGATCGCGGTCATCCTGCTTGCCTGAATCACGATCAGCTGACTCATTGTGCCTCGACCAAGTTGAGCAGTAACGAAGAATATGAATGTGCTCGATCCAGAACTGCGGAGTGGGCACCCATTGCGGATCCTGGCGTTGCTCCGGCGTGGCCGGCTGCGGATGGCCTGGACGGTGCAGGTTCGTCGGGTTGACGACGATACTGGCCGCGCGATGGTCGAATGCCTGCACCATCTTGCCCTCGTATAACGGCACCCACACTCCCGTTGCGCTATCGAAATGGCTGCCCCCGATCGGCCAGGCGCCTTCCTGTTCCTCCAATTCCTCACGGATCCGAAACAGGTGGGAATCGTTCGTCATATGGAACATCGTTGCGTACTTCACTGGCCAAGTCTTGACCTCCTCGCCACCGGAACGATCGACGAGCACGGGCAGGCGGCGGTAGATCGCGGTCGTCAACTCCGCGTCCCTTCGCGTGCGGAAGATCGGGGCGGTGCCGGTGTTCGGGTTGACCGTAGCGAAGTCTTCCGGAGTCAATGAGAAGTGGCGGTCGGGGTCTTCAAGCTCGGATACGTCGCGCAGATAAAAGGCGCAGCGAACCGGTTCCGGCACTGTGTCTCGGCTCGCGACGAACACGCTGAACTTGAACGAGGCATGAACGTCGGGGAAGAACGTCTTCCGATTCTCGAAGTCGTACAACGCCCGCAAGCGCCCTTCGGTCGCGACCGACCGAAAGAAGGGCGCTGCCGTCTTGTCGGAAGCGATGCCGGAAGGGGTGAGCAGCCCGATCAGTCCGGGCGGGTTCACAAGTCCCATCGCCCGCTCGACGAACAGGGAGTAGAGATTCACGTCGCCGCGGGACAGCCAGGGGTAGTCGCCGCCGGTTCGCGCCACCCGAAGGCCGGATTCCGCCCGCTCGTTCGCCCGTTCGAAGTCGGCGCCCAGCAGGTCGCCCCCGTCCTGAAGCGCTCGAATCATGCGCTTCCGATCCGCCGCGCGCTGCGTGCGGGCGATCTCGGGGCGGCGGACGGCGAACCACTCCACCTGCTGCAGCTTCATCCGGTCCCAGGGCGGATTGCCGATGACCGCATCGAAGCCGCCGTGCCGCTCGGCGGCGTCCCAGTCCGACCAGACCCCCGGGAAGGCGACCTGCCAGTTGAGGAACCGCTCCTCCGCGGCCAGGTCCCGGGCACGCGCGATCAGCGTCCGGGCGTGCTCGCAGAGCATGGTGAACCGCGCCGCCCCCGCCCCCGATCCTGCCGCCTCGCCCGCCACCGGAGCCGTGCCCATCGCGATGTCCACCGGATCGCCGCACGCGCCCGTGAAGTAGGCCTGGAGCGCGGCCTCGTCGTCCTTGTCCGTCGTATTCAGCCATTCGAGCGCGTGGACAAGTGACAGGAAGGCGTCCAGGGGCGCCGTCTGCTTTTGGGCCGCGGCGAATACCCCGGCCGAATGGTGGGCCTCGTCTATCTCCGCGTCGCTCAGCATCTCGACGACCTGCATTTCGCGAGTCGCCTGCATCGCCCGGTTCAACGGCTCGTGCAGGAAGAGACGGCCACCTTCCTCCGCCCGATCGAGACCCTGGCGCACCCAGCAACCGAACAGGCTGTCGCCGCACCGCAGATGGTGATCGAGGAAGCCGAGCGGCGCCCCGACCATGAAGGTGTGCAACCACAGCGACACCTTGGCCAGCTCGACCGCCATGGGATTCTTGTCCACGCCGTAGACGCATCGCTTCAGCACCATGCGCCGGATCACGTGACGGTCGTCGAGCTGCTCGGGCCGGAGGGTCCAGCCCTGCGCGTCCGCATTACGAAGGACGGTGTCGCGAACGGTGTCGATCTCCTTCACCAGCGGTGAGACATATCCCTCCAGCGCGCCCTCGGTTTCGGCCATGGCGGCAATCACCCGATCCGCCAGATAATCCACCAAGCCGACCAGAAAGTGGCCCGAGCCCATGGCCGGATCGCAGACCTTGAGGTCGAGCAACCGGCTGGCCGGGTCGAGGCGTTGCAGCTCCGTCAGCCTGGACCGAAGGCGCCGCCGGCTCTTGCGGAGCTTCTCCGCGCGCGTGGCGAAGGCCTGGAGGCGTGCGCTTACCAGCGGCCCGATCGTCTCTTCGAGAATCAGACCCACCAGCTCGTCCGGGGTGTAGTAGCTGCCCGAGCCCTTGCGTGCGAAGACGTTCGGGCGGATGACGATCGCGTCCCCTTCCCCATCCCCCGGGTGCGCAATCTCGCGCTCCAGAAGGCGCTCGTAGATCGAGCCGAGTTGCTGGACGCTCAAGCTCCGGTAGTTGATGTACCGCCGACCCACCGGCCCGGCCTCGAACGACAGGGCGTCGATGACGTCGGCCATGACCCGATCGCCCAGCCTGATCCGGGCCAGCAGCGGAGCGCTCTCCCGGTCGAAGAGCCCGCCGTCGTAGGGCGGGAGGCCGATGGAGGGGTCGCCCGCGTTCACCGCCCGGCACAGGTCGTCGATCGCCGACCAGTACCGGGCGGCGGTCTCCGAGAAGGTGTCGCCGCGGTTCTTGCGCCGGCCCACGTCGCCGCGCACCCTGTCGCGGAGGCCGTAGTCGTCGTAGCGCTCGTCGCGCACCGGCAGCAGATCGCGGTCCTCTGCGTACAGGATGAAAAGCAGGCGGTAGAGGACGACGAGGGCGGCATCGCGCACCTCCCCGAGCGGTGCGTCCGGCGCCGCGTCGGCGATGGCGCGGGCGAGGTCGGGAAACACGCGCCCGAAGACCAGATCGGACAGGTTCGACGCCACCCGCTCCTGATGGAACCGGCCCTCTTCCAGCGCCCGCTGGTGCAGCGTGCGCGAGTCGGCGTCGCCGGGGAGGAACGCTTCCCGGCGGAAGAACAGGATGAACAGCTTCAGGCCGTGGCGGCGTTCGGGCTCGGTGAGCGTGAACAGCCCCTCGTTGTGGCCGGGAAGGTCGAGCAGGGCGGCAAGGTCGATCTCGAAGAACTGCTCCGAGACGGATCGGGCGCCCTGGAAGTAGAGCCGCCAGCGTACCCCATTGGTCAGGATGCCCCAGCGCAGGTGCCCGGAGGTGAGATCGTCCACCCGTCTCAGGTAGCGGAGCATCTGGGTGGAGGGCGCGATGCCCTCTCCTGTGCTTCCGGAGCGACGATCGAGGGGCCGGAGCCAGCGCTTGGACTCGACTACCGCCAGCCCGAGCTCGTAGCGCTTCCACTCCTCGGCGAGGCCGTTGGCGCGATCCTTCGCCGCATCGTCGGCGAACAGCAGTCCGTCGGGGACGGCCTCCCGGCCCCGGAGCGTGAGGTTCTGCTGGCGCAGGCTCGCCGTCCAGCCGAGCCGGTGCAGGACGGGCCAGATCAGGTCGTCCTCGGTCTGGCTCTCGTTGGGAGTGTCCGAAGTCGGGAAGCGTTCGAATACGGCTCGAAACGACGCTTCGAAGTCGTCGAGTGCGGCATCGTCAAGGGCCAGCCAGTCGGCCGATCCGGCGATGGTTTCGGAGAGGAGATCACCGGAGAACAAGCTGCCCTGAAACGTTTCCCCGATATTCGTCCGCACGTTGTTCTCCAAACCTGATTTCCCTTGCTGGCGGGACCGAGCCGGGATGCTAACGGATCACGGGCGTTCCATGGTTGTATGCTGGCAGGCAGGAAACAGAGCGCGAACGATGAACATCGATCTTGCAATCAGGTTGTTCGAGAGCCCGGACCTCATCGGCAAACGGGTTCCGCGACTCGAGGAGCGCCTGGCCCTCGACTCGCTTCAATACGTGGCTATCGGTGAGCCTGCCCCGGGATGGACCCGCCGTGAACCGGGCTGGGAAGACCCCGACCCCTGCCCCGTCGCACTGCGCGGGCGTATTCCGCCGATGCCGCTCGAATGGTTCGACAGACCCGAATGCCACCGCCGGTATCCGCCGAACTTAGACGATTTCGACCTGGGCTGGATCGCCGTCAAACGTCTCGCCGGACACGGCGCGCAACCTGTGGCCCGGGACATCGGTGCCGCGCTCACGACCCGGGCCCCGACGGCGGCACAAAAATCCATTCTCCGGAGCGTCTTCGAAGGCGCTGTGCCCCGAGAACTCGGAGCGCTCGCGGAGAACGCCGGCGCCTCCATCCACGACATTGCGCGCGCAATGCACCTCTGTCACGCGCAACATGCGACGGCCGTCGACTGGATCAACCAGTGGGCCGCGCCTCCGCGCCCGCAAACGGAGGTTTTCCTGGATGACGGGACCGCTCGAAATCCCGCGATTGATCCGTACAGTTCACCCTGAGAGAGCGTCCCGGGATCCCCGACGTCCGCCTGCAATCCCCCGCCGATCATGACCGGAGGACTGACGAGTGACTCTCGTGAACACGAAGGAAGCACGACCGGCCAGGGCCCGGATGGCCCGGATGGCGAGGCCGGGGGGCGGGATGCCCGTGAAGCCGACGATTGCCCTGGTGCAGGGCGATGCCGCGGGCGTCGGTCCCGAGCTGATGACCCGCCTGCTTTCGCTCGACGAGGTGCGTGAGCGGGCGAATCTCCTCATCGTTTCGGACGCGCGGGTGTTCCGGGCCGGGTGCGAGGTCACCGGGCTCGAGGTGCCGGTACGCGAGATCACCGCGATCGAGGACGCGGACTACGGGGACGGAACGCCGAACCTGCTCGACCTGCCCGCCGTCAACCCGGCCGATACGCCGCGCGGCGAGGTCTCGGTCGCGGCCGGGGCCGCGGTGCTGACGTGGTTCGGGCGGGCGCTGGACCTTGCGGCGGCCGGCTGGATCGACGGCATCTGCTTCATGCCGTTCAACAAGCAGGCCATGCTCAAGGCCGGGCTGGGCGCGGAGGACGAGCTCCAGTGGGCCAGGGCGCGCCTCGGGCACGACGGCCGCGCCAGCGAGTTCAACGTGGTCGACGGCATGTGGAACGCGCGGGTCACCTCGCACGTGCCGCTGCGCGAGGTGGCGGATCGGCTGACGGAGGACGGCATCGTCGAAGCCATCGACCTTGCGGATCGCGCCTTGCGGAGCGCCGGAATTGCCCGGCCGCGCATCGGGGTGGCGGCCCTCAACCCCCACGCCGGAGAGGGCGGCGCGATGGGCACCGAGGAGATCGACGTGATCGGGCCGGCGGTGCGGCAGGCGCAGTCCCGGCAGATTGCGGCTGAAGGGCCGTTCCCCTCCGACACCCTCTACCTCCGGCTGCGCGACCGGCACTTCGACTGCGCGGTGAGCATGTACCACGACCAGGGCCAGATCGCCATCAAGCTGCTCGGCTTCGACCGGGGCGTGACGGTGCTCGGCGGGCTACCGGTGCCCATCGCCACCCCGGCCCACGGTACCGCCTACGATATCGCAGGCACCAACACCGCCAACCTGGACCCGACCCACAACGCATTCATGACGGTGTGCGCGATGGTGGAGCGGCACGGCGGCTGAACCGCGCCGCCTGCGTTCGGGAAGCTCGGGCGGAGCTTCTCCATCCACCGATGGCCGGTCATTCCCGCCGGGCCGGAACATGCGCTCGAAAATTGGCTCGAACGGATGCTCCGGAAGCCCGAATCCCGCCGCTATCGCACTGCGTGGCGGCCTTTGGAGGCGCCAGCGGGAATCCCTGATCGATGGTGTACATGACGCGGTCAGACATTCCCACCAAGCCGGAACCCACTCTCGACATGCCTCTGACCGGACGCCTCGGAGGCCGAGATCACGCCAGGATCGCACCATGGGCCGGCCCTTCGGAGTGTCGAAGGGAGTGGTTGTCTGGTGGGTGTTTGTATCAGGCTAATTAAAAAATTTATTTTGAATTAGCCTGATTTTGGTAGTATTCCACGTATGATGATCGTTCGTGACCTGGCGCCCCGGCTGTTGAGAGCGGCGAAGCAATCGCCCGCCGTCACACTGACCGGGCCTCGACAAAGCGGCAAGACCACATTGTGTCGGGCGATGTTTCCCCGACACCCGTACGTGACGCTGGAAGCTCCGGACGAACGGGAATTCGCAACGAGCGATCCGAGGGGGTTTCTGGCTCGGTTCCCGACCGGAGCCATTCTGGACGAAGTGCAACGCACGCCCGATCTCCTCTCTTACTTGCAGGGCATCATCGATGACGATCCGACCCCCGGCCGCTGGATTCTCAGCGGCTCGCAGAACCTGTCACTGCTGGAATCGGTCAGTCAGTCGCTGGCCGGGCGCACGGAAGTCCACCATCTGTTGCCGCTGACCTACGCAGAGACGGTGCGTTTCAACCGGCCTCCCGCGAGCCTCGACGAGACCCTGCAAGCCGGTGGCTATCCTCGCATCTTCGATCGAGCGCTTGAACCGGGGACCTGGCTCCGCTCCTATGTCGCCACTTACCTGGAACGCGATGTCCGGACGATTCTCAATGTCGGCGACCTTGCGATATTCCAGCGATTCGTCGCGCTGTGCGCCGGCCGCACTGCGCAGTTGCTCAACTACTCGTCTCTGGCCGGGGACTGCGGCGTATCCCAGCCGACCGTCAAGGCCTGGCTCGGGGTGCTGGAGGCCAGCTTCATCGTGTTTCGACTTCCGGCGTATCACGCGAATCTGCGCAAACGGCTGGTCAAGATGCCGAAGCTCTACTTCCACGACACCGGTCTGGTCTGCTGGCTGCTGGGCATCCTTCAGCCGGAGCAGCTTCACTCGCACCCGTTGCGCGGGCCGCTCTTCGAAACGTGGGTTGTCGCGGAGACGCTGAAACACCGGACCAATCAAGGCCGGACCGGTGGCTTGTGGTTCTACCGGGACAAGAATGGAGCCGAGGTGGACCTCATCATCGACGGGAGATCCGGTCCTGCGCTTGTCGAGGCCAGGTCTTCCAGCACGGCGTCATCGAGCCTGTTCGCCGGCGTCCGGCGAGTGCGGCGGCATTTCGATCAACTGTCCCAGCCGGTGGACGCCGCGGTGGTCTATGGGGGCAACGAGTACCAGCAACGCGCAGAGGGGCGTTTGATTCCCTGGCGGATGCTGCGCGCGGCAGGTCTGGCGGACCGCTGCCCTGTCGTTTCGGTTCTTGCGGGTGGTCAGCCGGTCTCCGGTGTCGACATCCTCGCGCTCTTTCCGAACCAGACCTGGAAGCGTGCCGTCACTTCGGAGCACGGAGAGGTCGTGCTCGACCTGCATTCGGTCGATGTGCCCCTGACCGTGTTCGTGGCCGTGGACGGGTTCTCCGCCCATCTGGAGCGTGGATGGATTCCCGCCGAGCGCATGCTTCACGTCGAACTGAGTGCGTTGCCGGACGGCGGTGCAGTCATTTTCCCGGAGGGGCAGGGCGCCGTTCCCGGTCTGGCGGGGAGGTTGAATCCCGTACGGGACGGGCTCGACAGAACATATGCATATACGAACAACATCGCCATCAACGGATCGCGGCAGGAGCCGCACGCGTTCGTGCCGGGAGAGGATTTCCATCTGACCGACGCCGACGGCAAGGAAAGGCGGGTGCGCATCCTCGATGTCGTCGGCAAATCGGCGCTCGTGGAGTACTTTTGAGAATCTGCTCGACAAGAATGCATCAAGAAAGGCGCGTGTGGGGGTGGAGGACATACCGGGGAATACTCAAGGTATCGGTGGACGTGGCCACCGAAACAGTGCACGAAAACGAGTAACTCATGAATATCGGATTCCGCTTCTGGAGCGGAGCAGGGAAAGTCCCGTTGTCGGTACAGCGGACGGATATGGGGGCTGCGCCGATTGTGCCGATCGTGCGATCGAAACTCACCGATCGGTCACGAATGCGGCGAGCGGCGGCGGGGCGGCGGCGGTCATAGCTGATGGGTGCTCGCAGTCTCCTGCTCGGCAACCCGCGCTTTCTGGTGGTGTGGGTGGTGGGCGGCCTCACGGGTATCGTGCGGTGGCTGCAGCTTCTGGTGCTGGGGCTCTACACCTTTCAGATCACCGGCTCGCCGTTTCTCGTTTCGCTCGTGCCGATGCTGTGGATGCTGCCGCTGGCGCTGTGCGGTCCGTTCGTCGGGGTGGTCGCGGATCGGGTGAGCCGCAAGGCGCTCCTCGTCGGTTCGCTCGTGCTGGTGCTTGTCGTCTCCGTCGTGCTGGCGCTCGCGGCGAGCGCCACCGCCCTCGGCTTCGCCTGGGTCGCAGCCGCGTCGGTGCTCGGCGGCATCTTCTGGGCGACCGACATGCCGGTGCGCCGGCGCCTGCTCGGGGATCTTGCCGACGGCGATCTCGCGCCGGCGATGAGCCTCGATTCGGCCACCTCCAACGCCACCCGCATGGCCGGCCCGGTGCTGGGCGGCGTGGTGTTGCAGGTCTTCGGTCTGTCGGGCGTGTTCCTGCTGAGCGCCGGCGTGTTTGCGGCATGCCTCGTCGCCATCGCACTCACCCGGGTGCCCGACGCCGCGAGGCCGGCTCGGTCCGCACACTTCGTCCGGGAGCTGGTTTCCGGCATTCGTTTCGTCGCCGGCGATGCTCGGCTGCGCTGGGTGTTCAGCATCACCATCGTGTTCAATGTTTTCGGATTTCCCTTCACTTCGATGATTCCGGTGATCGGCGCCGGGCAGCTCGGGCTCGACCCGGCGATGGTGGGGCTCCTCGGCAGCACCGAGGGTGTCGGCGCCTTCATCGGGGCCATCGCCATCGCGGTTGCGGTCGGGCCCCGCATCTTCGCGCCGCTCTACGTGTGGGGGACGACCGTGTACCTTGCGCTCGTCGGGTGTCTCGGGGTTGTCTCGCTGCTCGTGGCCGGTCCGGTGCTCTCGTTTCTCGCCGCGGCCGGGGCGCTGCTCGCGATCGGGCTCGCGGGAGCCTGCTTCTCTGCCATGCAGAGCACGCTGTCGTACCTGAACGCGCGGCCGGAGTACCGCAGCCGGGTGCTCGGGGTGCTGACGCTCTGCATCGGCACCGGTCCCATCGGGTTCTTGCATGTCGGCTGGCTGGCCGAGGTCTTCGGGGCGCCGGTGGCGCTGATCGTCACCGGGTCGGAGGGGCTGCTCGCATTGCTGATGCTATGGGCGGTCGGGGCGAAGTACGATGCGCTCGGCCCGGCGCGGTAGCGCCGGCGACAACCAGCCGTGGCAATGCCCGCCGGAGCGGAGCCCGCTCTCGGAATGACTCCGTTCGGACGCTCCGGAGGTCGGGGCCTCGTCGGCATCGCTCCACAGGCCGGCCTCTCGGCGCGCCGGCGGGAATCTTTGACACCAACATCAACCAGCAGGGAGGGGACGCATCATGAACAACTCGGGCAAGTCGGCGGTCATCACCGGCGCGGCGCAGGGCATCGGGCTTGCGTGCGCGGAGCGTTTCGCCGCCGACGGAGCGAAGGTGGTGCTCGCCGACATTCAGGCCGACAGGGGCGAGGCGGCGGCGCAGACGCTGCGCAACGCGGGGGGCGATGCCGTGTTCGTCGCCTGCGACGTGGGCGACCGCGGGCAGGTGGAGGCGCTCGTCGAGCGGACGGTCGCAGCGCATGGCGGTCTCGACGTGATGATCTGCAACGCCGCGGTGCTGCATCCGGCGGACATTCTGGAGCTTGAGGAGGAGGATTTCGACCGCGTGGTGCGGGTGAACCTCAAGGGGTTCTTTCTCACCGGCCAGGCCGCCGCGAAGCGGATGGTCGCGCAGGGCCGCGGCGGCGCCATCATCAACATGTCGTCCATCCAGGCGTACATCACCAACGCGAACTTGCTCGCCTACGCGGTGTGCAAGGGCGGGGTGAAGCAGCTCACGGTGGCCATGGCGCTCGCACTGGCGCCCCACGGCGTGCGCGTCAACGCCATCGGTCCCGGCAGCATTGCCACCGACATGGTCATGCAGCTCATCTCCAGCGACGAAGCCCGCCGGACGGTGATGTCCCGCACGCCGGCGGGGCGGCTGGGGACCCCGGCCGAGATCGCGGCGGTGGCCGCGTTCCTGGCGAGCGACGAGGCGTCATACATCACCGGCGAGACGGTGGTCGCGGACGGCGGTCGGCTCGGGCTGAACTACGTGGTACCGGTCGCGGAGTGATCATCGACGTGCATCTTGACAGCACATAATTTGAGACACCATGATGCTTTCATGCGCACGACGGTGACACTCGATCCCGAAACCGAACACCTGCTCCGAGAGGCCATGCGTCAGCGTGGCCAGAGCTTCAAGGAGGTGTTGAATCGGGCGGTCTTAAAAGGTCTGGCCGACCTGCGATCCGATGTCCGGGAGGCGGCGTTCGTTCCTGTCACTTACCCGATGGGCTTGCGGGCCGGTTACGACCCTGCACGTCTCGGCGCATCGGCCGATGACATGGAAGTGGACGCCTTTCTCGATCTGTCGCGTATCTTGAGCAAACGGATCGCGCCCGAATGATCGTGCCCGACGCGAACTTGCTCCTGTATACGATCGATTCGACGAGCCCCTTTCACGATGTTGCCAGGGTGTGGTGGACGAGCTGCCTCAACGGCACAGCCCCGGTGGGGCTTTGTCACCCCGTGGTGTTCGCATTCGCCCGAATCAGTACCAGCCGTCGCGCCTTCACGCATCCGTTGTCCCTGGCTCAGGTCGCCGGAATCATCCGGTCCTGGAGTGATCGCCAGGTGACGCGGGTGCTGTATCCGGGCCCGCGGCACATTCACAATGTGCTGGAACTGCTGGCCGTAGCCGGATCGCATGGCGGCAATCTCGTCACCGACGCGCAGATTGCCGAACTCGCAATCGCGCATCGGGCCGAAGTGCATACTGCGGATCGTGATTTTCAGCGATTCCCCGGTCTGAATTGTCGGTTTCCACTGGATACCTGATGATGACGGTATCGCGCCCGCAGGGCTCGCCATTCGCCTGATCACAGGTCCCGGAGCCCTTTCGGCTCACCCGCAGTTCCTTCGGACCGACTCCTCGTATCCATGACCATCCTGCTCGGAATCGATACCGGCGGCACGTATACGGATGCGGTGCTGTACGACGAGGCGTCCGGGCGAGTCGTCGCCGCGGCCAAGGCGCTGACCACGCGCCACGATCTGGCGGTGGGCATTCGGGGGGCGACGGCATCGGTGCTGGAGGGTTCGGGGGTCGATCCGGCGGCGCTCGCGCTCGTCTCGCTCTCCACCACGCTGGCCACCAACGCGCTCGTCGAGGGCCAGGGCGGACGGGTGGGCCTGGTACTGATCGGCTTCGACAAGGCCGCCGCGTCGAGAGCCGGCATCGCCGCGGCGCTGCGGGGTGACCCCTGCATCCGGATCGGCGGCGGCCACGATGCGGCGGGTCATCCGTGCGAGGCGCTGGATCTCGCCGCCCTCGATCGGGCGCTGCCCGGGGTTGCAGACTCCGCCGATGCATTCGCGGTGGCCGGGATGTTCGCGGTGCGCAACCCGGAGCACGAGATCGTGGTGCGCGAGCGCCTGCGCGAGCGCACCGGCCGGCCGGTGACGTGCGGCCACGAGCTTTCGAGCCGGCTCGATGGTCCGCGCCGCGCGATGACCTGCGTGCTGAACGCCCGGCTCGTGCCCATCATCCAGCGCCTGCTGGAAGCGGCGGATCGTTCGTTCCGCACGCTGGGGGTCTCGGCGCCGACGATGGTGGTCCGCGGCGACGGGGCGCTGGTCGGCGCGGAGGTCGCGCGCCTGAAGCCGGTGGAGACGATTCTCTCCGGCCCCGCCGCGAGTCTGGTGGGTGCGTCCCACCTGACCGGAGAGCGCGATGCGCTCGTCTCCGATATCGGAGGCACGACGACGGACTACGCGCTGCTCGCCGGCGGCCGGCCTCGAATCGACGCCGACGGCGCGACCGTGGGCGGATTCCGCACCATGGTGGAGGCGGTGGCGATGCGCACCGCCGGGCTCGGGGGCGACAGCGAAGTGCAATGGGCGACGGGCGGTGGTGGTGGCGCCGGGAACGACCAGCGGCTGCTGATCGGACCGCGCCGGCTGGTGCCGCTCTCGCTGCTCGCGACCGAGTATCCGGACCTGGTGACGGACACCCTGGAACGGCAACGCGCCGGGCCACGACGCGGCGGCGACATCGGCCGGTTCGCGCTGCGCGTCGATGCGTCCGGTGCAATCACCGCCCCGGTCGCTGGCCCGGTCGCTGGCCCGATTCCCGGCCCGATCCCCCGCTCAGTCGCCAGCTCAGGATCGGCCAGGAACATCCCGACTCCGATTTCGGATGCAGTGCCCGAACCGTTCGCTGGCTCCGGCTCGACCAGAAGTGCCTCGACTCCGATTCGGGACGCAATCACCGGCCTGGTCGCCGCCCCGGGCGCCGGCCGGGTGGCCGGGGGTGCGAGCCGTCGCGAGGCGGTGCTCCTCGATCGTCTGGAGACCGCACCGGTCCCGCTCGACCGGCTGCTGGAATCGCAGGCCGAGAGCGGCGCGCTCGAATCGCTGATCGGGCGCGGGTTGGTCATCCTCTCCGGCGTCACCCCGTCCGACGCCGCGCACGTTCTGGGCGTTCAGGACACCTGGGATGCGGGCGCGGCGCGGGCCGGCGTGTCGCTGTTCGCCGAACAGCTCGACCGCCGGGGGGTCGCCATCGCCCCCGACGCACAAGCCATGAGCCGCGTCATCGTCGATGCGCTGGTCGATCGATCCGCCGAGGCCCTGCTTGATGCCGCCTGCGACCACGACGGACATGGCTACGCCGATCTCGGCCGGTATCTGTTGCGGGCCGCCTCGAAATCGCACGACCGCACGCTCGTCGACTTCTCGGTGCGGCTCGACCGGCCCGTCATCGGGCTCGGTGCCCCGGCCACCGCCTACTATCCGGCGGTGGCCGCGCGGCTCGGCACCCGCGCCGTGGTGCCGGGGCACGCCGGAGTTGCGAATGCGGTGGGCGCGGTCGTGGGTCGGGTCCGTATCCGGGTCACGGGGACGATCACCAAACCGGACGAAGGGCGGTTTCGCGTGTTCGCGGGCGCAGGCCCGCGGGACTTCCCCGACCTGGAGAGCGCCACCGCGCACGCGCGGAGCGTTCTGGAGGCCGAGGCGCGCAAGGGCGCGGCCGATGCCGGCGCCGGAGAGGTGGACGTGTCGATCGAGCAGCGCGATACCGTCGCGGTGATAGAGGGCCGGGAGACGCTGGTGGAGAGCACGGTGACCGCGATTGCATCGGGCCGGCCCCGCTTCGCCACCGGTTGAGCCGTGGCGATGCGTCCGGCGGCGGAGTTCGGGAACCTGAAAAATGCGACAGCAATTCCCGTCAGACCGGAATACGCGATCGCAATCGCCCCGAATGGCCGCTCCGGAGGCCGGATTCCGCCCGGAATCGCGCGGGATGATAGTCTCTCGCGCCGCCGACGGGGATTGCTGAACACAATATTAGATATTGCTTTTTGAACTGTTACCATTAAATTAGCAAGGATGATAAACCGGCACTGCAAACGATACGTTCTCGAATGCCTTCAGGAGGCTCCCGCCGTGGTGCTCCTCGGTCCGCGCCAGATCGGCAAGACCACGCTTGCTCGCGGGATCGCGGCGGAGGTGCCGGAGAGCCTGTACCTCGACCTGGAAAGTCCGCGGGATGCCGCACGTCTTGCGGATCCGGACCGATATCTTGATCTCCATGCCGAGCGGCTGGTGATCCTGGACGAGATTCAGCGCCGGCCCGATCTGTTTCAGGTGCTCCGCGGCCGGATCGATGAACGCCGTCGTCGCGGCCGCCGTTTCGGGCAGTTTCTCCTCCTCGGGTCGGCTTCGGATGCCCTGTTGCGGCAGTCGTCGGAGTCGCTGGCCGGGCGCGTCGTCTACGAGGAACTGCCTGGTCTGAACGCTCTGGAAGTCGGAGTCGATAACGAGCGGCTGTGGGTTCGCGGCGGCTTCCCCGATGCCTTCACCGCCCGGAGCGACGCGGTCAGCGCGCGCTGGCGCCTGAACTTCATCCGCACGTATCTGGAGCGCGACATCCCGCAGTTGGGGGTGCGCGTGCCGGCCGAGACCCTTCGGCGATTCTGGACGATGCTGGCCCACCGCCAGGGCGGTCTGCTGAACGCGTCCGAGCTTGCCCGCAGCCTCGACGTCTCGGTGCCGGCGGTGACGCGCTATGTGGATCTCCTCGCCGATCTGATGCTGGTGCGCCGGTTGCCCCCGTACTTCGCCAATGTCGGGAAGCGGCTGGTGAAGAGCTCCAAGGTATATATCCGCGACAGCGGGGTTTTGCACTCGCTGCTGGGGCTCGGCACCCTGGACGATGTGCTCTCGCATCCGGTGGCGGGCGCGAGCTGGGAGGGTTTCGTGATCGAGAACCTGATCGCCGCCGCGCCCTTCGGGACCGATGCGTGGTTCTACCGCACCCGTGCGGGGGCGGAGATCGATCTGCTGCTGCATCTGCCGGACCGCCGGCTGTGGGCGATCGAAGTGAAGCGGAGCGCGAGACCCAGGGCGGCAAAGGGCTTCGAGCTGGCCGCCGCCGATCTGGAAGCGGCCGAGCGGTTCGTCGTCCACCCGGGCCGCGAGCCGTTCCCGCTCTCCGAGACCACGACCGCGATTCCGCTGCCGGGTCTGATGACGCGCCTCGAAGCGCTTGCGTAAATTCCGAATGGCCTCACGCCACGCCCGGGGACCAACCGGAATCGCGTGATTCCGCTTGACGGCAGGTCGGGCAAGCAAAGCGTTATCCGGCATCGAACGCGTCAAGGCCACGTCTCAAGTCGGGTTACGCTGTACTCATCCGGCCGGCGGACTGATCCCGCGGGCGCGTCGCAGCGTCACATGCCATGCGACGATGAACCGGCATCGTTCATTCCACCTCCGGGCACTCGGTCACGCGGGCGGAAACCGCGGGGGTTGCCGTATCGTGACGAGACCGGGGACAAGCGGTGATTGCCCTCCCGCCATCGAGGATGTGACGACATGAAGCTTCAGGACATCACGACCTGGGTGACGGTTCCGCCGACCGGCATCGGCGGTGCGTTCTGGATCATCGTGAAGGTGACGACCGACGACGGCATCGAAGGCGTCGGCGAGTGCTACGGCATCCCCTTCTCCGGCGACATCGCGTGCCGGATGGTGGAGGACACCTTCGGGCGCTACGTCGCCGGGGAGGACCCGCACGACGTCGAGACCCTGTTCCGGCGCGTGTATTCCGCGGGCTTCACGCAGCGGCCCGACGTTTCGATGATGGGGGTGTTCAGCGGGATCGAGATCGCGGTCTGGGACATTCTCGGCAAGGCGAGCGGGCAGCCGGTCCACCGGCTCATCGGCGGCAGGTTCCACGACCGCATCCGTACCTACACCTACATCTATCCCCGCTCGGGGTCTGCGGACGGGCACCCCGGCGAGGACTCCGGCGACGTCTACCATGACGGCGACGCCGCAGCCGAGCGTGCGATCGAGTACGTGGAGATGGGCTTCACCGCGCTCAAGCAGGACCCCACCGGTCCGTACAGCTTCCAGGGCGGAAGGGAGCTCTCGTTGCCGGAGCTTGCCCGCAGCGAGTATTGCGTTCGGCGCATTCGTGAGGCGGTGGGAGACCGGGCCGACATCCTGCTCGGGACCCACGGGCAGATGACCACCGCGTCGGCCATCCGTCTCGCCCGGCGCCTGGAGCCCTGCGACCCGCTGTGGTTCGAGGAGCCATGCCCGCCGGATCAGATGGATGCAATCGGTGAGGTGGCGCGGGCCACCTCGATCCCGATCGCGACCGGCGAGCGCCTGACCACGAAGGTGGAGTTCCACCAGGCACTCCAGGCCGGGGTCTCGATCCTGCAACCCGACGTCGGGCGCAGTGGCGGCATCTGGGAGACACGCAAGATCGCGGTCATCGCGGAGCTCTACAACGCGCAGATCGCGCCCCACATCTACTGCGGGCCGATCGCGCACGCGGCGGCCGCCCACGTCTCCTTCGCCAGCCCGAACTTCCTCATCCTGGAGACCATCCGCTCTGCATTCCACGACGCGCTCCTGAGCAAGCCGCTGCGCTGGGAGGAGGGCTATCTCCTCGCGCCCGACGAACCGGGCCTCGGTATCGAGCTTGACGAGCAGGTGGTGCGCGACCACCCGTACGCAACCGGGGGGCGCCTGCACCTGGAGATGTGCCAGACGCCGCT
Organism: Gammaproteobacteria bacterium; assembly: GCA_965221725.1. GTDB lineage: Bacteria > Pseudomonadota > Gammaproteobacteria > HK1 > HK1 > HK1. The sequence goes on along the minus strand of OZ244909.1, from coordinate 2,352,075 downwards.
CGGTTCGAACAACACGAAGATCATGACCGAACTCGGCGGCTGATCCCGCCGGGGTGTGCGATAGTCGCACTCCACGGGTCAACCCGGAATTCCGGGTCAGGCAGCCCGGCGCAGAGGATGTTCTCCATGGCCATGACCTATCCCGACCAGGAGTCCTGATCCGCCGCCCTCTACCACCGTGCGAGCGAGGTGCTGGCGGGCGGGAGCACGCGGCACACCGCAATTACCGCGACGTGTTCCCGGATGCGAGCGAATCCCGGCGCATGGCCGCGCTGCACCGGGCGCTTCTGAACCGGGGGTTCATCCTCGGCGCGGGCGGTCTCGCGGCCATCTCCACCGCGAACACCGACCAGGAGATCGACGACCTCGCCGACGCCATCGAGGACAGCCTGCGCGAGATGCGGCTCAACGATCCGGAGAGCTGATCCGGGTCGCTCCCATGCGAGGCATGGATTCCCGCCGCGTGTCGCCATACAGTTGCGCGGCGGGGCGCAAGTCCGGGCCTTCGAACTTCAGGGCTCGTTCGAGCTTGCCCGGGTCTGCTCGGGTTGGCTCGGGTTCGTTTCCGGGGCTGGGCATGATGACCCGCCCGCGCGCCATCCGGGGTGCGGACAACCACAGGAGCAGGTCATGAGCGCACAGATCAACTGGTACTACTTCCGCAAGGGGTGAACAAGCTGCAAGAAGGCATCCGACTTCATGGATGCCCATCGTCTCGTGCCGGACGATGTCATGCTTGCATCGAAGAAGCTCGGGCGTGACGACGCTGTCGCCCTCGCCAGGACCTGCGACACGCTGATCGTCGCCAGGGGGAAGAAGGTCGCAACCTTCGCGGTCTCCGCAGACCCCGGCGAAGAGGCGGTGGACGCGATGCTGGGCCCGACCGGCAACCTGCGCGCACCGACGGTGCGATCGGGCAGGACGTTGCTGGTGGGCTTCAACGAGGAGCAGTACGCGGCCATCCTCGCAGGGTGAAGCCCCCGACCCGGGCGACCAACAAGCCCCGTCGCGGAGGGGGCAGTGATCGAGAAGACCCGCCGCAAGGCGGGGCGAGGCCTGGAAAGCCCCGCCGCGCGGCGGGGTGAGGGCACGGTTGTCGCGCCCCGCCGACTTCTTGCGTCCCCTGATTCGACTTGCTCGATCCGTTGCCGGCGGCGGCGACGGATCGGAGGCTACCGACCCGCACCACCGGGGTGGGCGACCGCGCCGATTCCCCGTCTACTCCGTTGCGGTTCCGGCGGGCGGTGCGCGCGACGGCCATGCCTTCAGGACCGCCTGCACCAGGGTCGCGAGCGGTATCGCGAAGAAGATCCCCCAGAACCCCCACAGCCCGCCGAAGACGAGCACCGCGGTGATGATCGCGATCGGGTGCAGGTTGACCACTTCGGAGAACAGCAGCGGCACCAGCACGTTGCCGTCGAGCGCCTGGATGATCGCGTAGGCGATCATGATGTACGCGAAGTCGCTCGTGAATCCCCACTGGAAGTACGCGATGATCGCAACCGGGAACGTGACCGCGACGGCCCCGACATAGGGAATGACGACCGACAATCCGACCAGCGCGCCGAGCAGCATCGAGAACTGCAACCCCATCAGCGCGAACGTCACGTAGGTGACGATCCACACGATCACGATCTCGATGACCTTTCCGCGAACGTAGTTCCCGATTTGCGTGTCGACGTCCGCCCAGACCTGCCCCGCCAGGCGCCGGTCCTCCGGCAGGAAGTGCTTGACCCAGCCGACGATGGCCACCTTGTCCTTGAGGAAGAAGAACACCATCAGGGGCATGAGGATCAGGTAGACGAGCAGGGTGAGGACCCCGACCACCGAGGCCAGCGACGCCTGCACGGCATTCTGGCCGATGGTTACCGCCTCGGCGCGAATCTGGTTGATGAGGTCGAGGACCTGCTGCTCGCTGAACAGATCCGGGTACCTCAGCGGTAGTGCCAGCACCAGCTCCTGCCCGCGGCCGAGCATTGTCGGAAGCTCCTGCAGGAGCTGCGTCGCCTGACGCGACAGCAGCGGCAGCAGTCCGAACATGACGAAGAAGAGCGTGGTCATGAATGCGACGAAGACCACGAGCACCGCCGCGAGACGCGGCGTGCGGGTGCGTTCCAGTACCCCGATCAGCCCTTCCAGCAGGTACGCGATGACGACGCTCGCAATCACCGGGGCAAGCAACCCTCCCCCGAGCCAGATGATTGCGAAGCCGCCAATGAGCACGACGGCGAGCCCGATCACCTGAGGATCGGAGAAGTGACGTTCGAACCAGGCGCGGATCACGTTGGCCATTGATCGATCAAGCCCGCCCGCCGCTCCGGCGTTCCTGGTGTTTCGGTGCCATTCTGAACCCGCTCCGGCCCCTCAGTGTGCTCTGAAAAACTCCATCCATGGAGTCTTTCATCGCCGCAAAACAAAAGCGTGGTTTTGTTTTGCTCCCGGATTCAATGACTGATGTCATCGAATCCGGCGGCACATCCTGGTGCCGTCGGGAAGCTCCGACTTGATCAGAGCTTCCCTTCCGGAGGCGCCGGCTACTGCCGGATGCTCGTGAGCCGTTTCCGTGCGAGGCCGGCGGCGGCCGACTGCGGATGGCGTTCGATCAGCTCGGTCAGGACCCGCTCGGCTTCCCTCCGATTGCCGAGCTCGTCGTGGGCGTACCCGATCTTCAGCAGGGCGTGGGTGAGCTTCTGACTTGCGGGGTGCGCCGAGACGAGCCGTTCGAACTCCCGTACCGCATCTTCGAATCGGCGCGTGATGTAGAACGTTTCTCCGAGCCAGTACTGCGCATTGTCGGCGTAGCTTCCGGTCGGGAATTCCGCGATGAACCGCTGAAACGCGACCGTGGCTTCGTCGTAGCGTCCGGATTTCAGAAGATCGAAGGCGCTCTGGTATGCCTGCTGCTCCGCGAACGGATCGACGCCGGTGGCGGCGGGCGTCGGCGGTGTCGCCGGTGGGGGCTGGCCCGGAGTTGCGGCCGGAGGGGCAGGCGTGGCCGGGATGTCCGGCGGGGGGGACGAGGAAGACGGGGTGGCGTCGGCGGTCGGCGCCGGGGTGGCTGATTCGATGCGCTGAAGGCGCTGGTCGGTGTCGAGATAGAGCTGGCGCTGGCGCTCTTCCATCTGCTCGATGCGGTGTGAAAGCGCTTCCTTCTGCCCGCGCAGCTCCCGGACCTCGGCTTCCAGAGAGTCCATCTCGTCCACCAGCTTGAACAGGGCTCCGGAGTCGAACAGCCGCTCCAGCCGCTTCAGTCGTTCATCCAGCTCGCGCGCATCCACCACTGGTGCCTGCGCGAACGACCCGGCGCAGGGCAGGACACCCACCGCTACCGCAAGGAGCGCCGCCGTCGGACGGAGGTTCATTCGCGGGTCCGGTAGACGATTTCGACCCGACGGTTGAGACGCCACGCGGACTCGTCCTGCCCGGTTTGCGCCGGCCGCTCCTCGCCGTAACTGATGGTGCGAATCTGCGGGCCGGTCGCCCCGAGCAGCGACATGAGGCGGCGAACCGCGACCGCGCGCTTTTCGCCGAGTGCGATGTTGTACTCGCGGGACCCGCGCTCGTCGGCGTGACCTTCCAGAGTGACCGATGCGCCGGCATGCTCCGAGAGGTAGCGGGCGTGGGCCTCGATGACGGGCTGCGCGGACCCCGGCACGTCGCTCGAATCGAACTCGAAGTAGATGGTGTGGGTCCCCAGCGGGGTCGACGGATCATCGAGCGGGTGCCGGGAACCGGTGGTGGCCGTGGTCGCAGTGGCGTCCTCGGCGCCGGCTCCGGTCCGGGCGCCGGACACCGCATCGCCGCCGGTTCCGCTCGTGGATGCGCCGTCGGCTGTCGAGGTCGGGGTAGCCGTGGCGGAGTCGTCCATGGTTCCCACCGTGCCTTCGCAGGCCGCAAGCGCCGCGGCGGTCACGAAAATGAGTGCGATCCGGAATGGCCGAAGATGCATTGCGTGTCTCCCTGAGAACCGTGGCGCCGGGGAAGGGCGGCGTTCGTCGGCACCGAAGTCGTGTGAACCGCCAGCGACGGAAACGGGAATCGGCGGAATTCGATCGCCGCGCGGGTGGTCGCGAACGAGCATCAGTTCCGAAACGGGGACCAGGCGGGCTCCCGGACCCCTCCCATCTGGACGGCGAGCCGCTGGCGCATGCGCCCGTCGGGAGAAACCGCCGAAAGTACCGAGCCGGCACCGTCTCTCGTAGCATACAGGATCATGCCGCCGTTCGGCGCGAAGCTGGGGGACTCGTCGAGGCTGGAGTCGGTCAACACCCGCAGCGCGCTGTTTTCCAGATCGAGCAGGCCGATGCGATATCGCCCGCCGTCGCCGTGCACGAGAGCGAGTTTCTTGCCGTCAGGCGAGAACACGGGGCGGGCGTTGTAGCTGCCTTCGAAGGTCATCCGCTCCGCCCGTCCCCCTCGGTCGGCCGCGACGCGATAGATCTGCGGCCGGCCGCCGCGGTCCGACGTGAACGCCAGGAACCGCCCGTCCGGCGACCACGCCGGCTCGGTGTCGATGGCCGGATCGTTCGTCATCCGCCGAAGACGCCGGTTGCGGAGATCCATGATGTAGATCTCGGGGTTGCCGTCCTTCGAAAGCGTCATCGCCAGCCGGTCTCCGTCGGGCGAGAAGGCCGGGGCTCCGTTGATGCCGGGAAAGTCCGTGATGCGCTCGCGGTCGCCGGTCGCGACTGTTTGCAGATAGACGTGCGGCCGTTCGGATTCGAACGAGACGTAGGCGAGCCTCGTTCCGTCCGGCGACCATGACGGGGACATGATGGGCCGCGAGGAATCGAGGATGACCTGCTCGTTGTGCCCGTCCACATCCGCGATGTTCAGCATGTAGCGTGCGCTACCGTCGGCGTCGCGCTGCTCGGTGACGTAGGCGACCCGGGTATCGAATGCGCCGGGGTTCCCGGTGAGCTGCTCGTGGATGTAGTCCGCAATCTGATGCGCGACCCTGCGCATCGCCGGTGCGCTCGCGGTGAGCTGATAGCCGATGACCCGCCGCTGCCGGAGCACGTCGTAGAGTTCGAACTCGACCACGAACCCGCCCTCGACCGAAGGGGTGACGTTGCCGATCACCAGGCTTCCGGGCCCGAGCAGACGCCAGTCCCTGAAGTTGATCTGGTCGTACTGATGCGGCCGGCCGGGCAGGCTGTCGAACGGTATCGGCTCGAACAGGCCGGTACGCGCGAGATCGTCGCGAACGATGGCCGCGATGTCGACCGACCGGGGTTCGCCGCCGTGCTGCCACCCGAACGGGACGATGGCGATGGGCTGCTTCGCCTCGGTGCTCCTGGTGACCGTGACCTCGATGACCGCGCTGGCGGCGTGCGCCAGAAGCGCGGCGACGAAGAACGCGATGACTTTGCGCCCCACCAACGTCTATGCCTCGGGCTCGAAGGTGATCACGATGTTGCGGTCGAACAGCGACGGGTCCTTCGGTACGGGAAGCGGCGACGAACGCAGCACCGCTTCCTCCACCGATCGGTCGAACGCGACATTGCCGCTGCCGGTCTGGATATCCACTTCGGCAACGTCTCCCCCCGGGAGCTGTGATACCCGCACCACGCACTTGAGGCCCGACGCGGTGCCGGGAGGACGCAGCCAGTTGCGCTCGATCTTGTCCTTGATTTGAGCAATATATTCGATGCGTCCGGCTTCGAGCAACGAGCGTCGTTCCTCGTCGAGCGACGCGGCTTCCAGAGCGATCTGCTCTTGCAGAGCGCGCTCCGCCTCCCGGCGACGCAGCTCCTCGATGCGCTTTCTCTCGGCCTCGGCCTGCCTCTTCTCTGCTTCGATACGCTGCCTTTCGGCCTCCGCTTTTTTCTTCTCTGCCTCGATGCGCTCTCGCTCGGCCTCGGCTTTCTTCTTCTCCGCTTCGATGCGCCGGCGTTCGGCTTCGGCCTTCTCCTTCTCCGCCTCGATGCGCCGGTGTTCGGCTTCGGCTTGCTGCTTCTCGGCTTCGGCCTTCTTCCGGGCATCCTCGGCCCGTTGCTGCTCTTCTCTGGCCGCCCGCGCCTGTTCTTCGAGCCGACGCTTCTGCTCAGCCTCCTCGCGCCTCTGCTGCTCCAGCCGCGCGAGCTGCTGCTCCTCCTCCGAGCGCTGCGTCGCCAACGCCGTCTTCTCCTTCTCCAGCGCCTCGATTCGCCGCGTCTCCGCCTCGCGCTGCCGCGTGAGCTCCGCGAGGCGCTCCGCCTCCTTGCGTTCGCGTTCGCGCTCGGCCGCCATGTATTCGCGCTGTCGCTCGCGCCGCAGCCGCTCCAGCTCCGTCAGCCGGCGTTCTTCCTCGGTCCGACGGCGTTGCGCGGAATCGGCTTCGCGTTCGAGCCGCTCGATCCGCTCCCGGTCCTTGCGGCGTTGCTCCTCGTCCTGCGTGCGCAGCCGTTCGAGCTCCTCGGTGATCCGGCTCTCGTCGACGACCACCGCTTCGACCGGCTCCACCCGGGGTCCGGGCGGCGGGGAGGGCGCCGGTGCGTCCCCCAGCCTGAAGATGAGCACCGTCCCCACCACGGCGTGAAGCAGCAGGGCCAGGACGACCGGTATCACCCGATCGAGGACGGAATCCCCGCCCATCATCGCGCCTCCTGCGGTGTTTCCGTCATCAGCCCGACGCTCGGCGCCCCCGCGCTTTGCAGGATCGTCATCAGGAGCACCACGTCCCCGTAGGGCACGTTCTCGTCGCCGCGCACCACGACCGAAAGCTCCGGCCGGTGGCGCAGCAGCGCCGCGACCCGGGCCGCGAGAACCCCGGGCTCGATCGGCGACCCCTGGCTCTCCCCGTAATTCACGTAATAGTTGCCCGTCGAGTCGATGGTGACCACGAGCGGCTCCTGCGATTCCACGTCGAGAGGCTGCGCGTCGGCCTGCGGCAGGTCGACCTTGACGCCCTGCGACAGCAACGGGGCGGTGATGACGAAGATGACGAGCAGGACGAGCATGACATCGATGTAGGGGACGACGTTGATCTCCGACATCGGTCGGCGGCGCGCGCGGTTCCTAGCCATGGCGCGTCCTCTGGCGGCCTTCGGGGTGGATCCCTCGCGTGCCTCCGCCCGAGCCGGAGACCGCGATGCGGGCCGGGGGTCGGGCTCCGTTCACTGGTGGGCCTGGCGCTGGAGAATGGTCGAGAACTCGTCGACGAACGCATCGTACCGGTTGTGGATGCGCTCGACGTCGTGGGAGAAGCGGTTGTAGGCGATCACCGCGGGAATCGCCGCGAACAGCCCCATCGCGGTGGCGATGAGCGCCTCTGCGATTCCCGGCGCCACCATCGCGATGGTGGCCTGCTGCACATTGCCCAGCGCCCGGAACGAATTCATGATGCCCCACACGGTCCCGAGCAGACCGATGTAGGGGCTGGTCGACCCGACGGTGGCGAGAAACGAGAGCCCGGTTTCCAGGTATTCGACCTCTCGGCCGAGCGCGATACGCATCGCCCGTTCGGTGCCGCTCAGGACGTCCCGCGCTTCGGCCGTCTTCTGTCCGCGCAGCCGTGCGAACTCCTTGAACCCCGCGTGGAAGATGCGCTCCATCCCGTTCGCCCCGGAGCGCCGCACGTCGATCCGGTTGAACACCTCGACCAGGTCGATGCCGGACCAGAACTGGTCCTCGAACGTGTTCGCGGCGCGCGAGGCGCGTCCGAGCACGAAGTACTTCCTGAAGATCATCGTCCACGAGATGAACGAGGCCAGCACCAGGATGGCCATGACGAACTGAACCGGAAGGGTCGCTTCCAGCACCAGGGTGAGAATCGAGAGATCAGTGCTCAATTTCGAGCTCCTGCTTCAGGGAGATTGGGGTGCCACGGGGCCGGAGCCACTCGATGTCGACGCATCCGACCCTGACCTCCGCCCGGCTCAGGCGGATTCTCCGAAGAGATCAGGTGCGCCCGGCGTGGAATCGTCCGGCGATCGCGCCCGGGCGCCCGAGTCGGAAGCGCGCCCCGCGGGGTAATGGTCGGCGGGTGGCTCCAGGCCGAAGTGCGCCCAGGCGGTCCGGGTTGCCACCCGGCCCCGGGGGGTGCGCATGAGGAACCCCTGCTGAATGAGATACGGCTCCAGCACATCCTCGATGGTGTCGCGCTCCTCGCCGATGGCGGCGGCGATGTTGTCGATGCCGACCGGCCCCCCGTCGAACTTTTCGATCACCGCGAGCAGCAGCTTGCGGTCCATCAGGTCGAAACCGTGGGCATCGACATCGAGCAGATCGAGGGCCCGGTTCGCGGTGTCTCCCGTCACCCGTCCGTCCACCTTCACCTCCGCGTAGTCACGCACCCGACGCAGGAGGCGGTTCGCGATGCGCGGCGTTCCGCGTGAGCGCGTCGCGATCTCACTCGCGCCATCCCCGGTGATCTCGATGCCCAGAATCGCGGCCGAGCGCGTAACGATACGCGCGAGGTCGGGGACGCGGTAGAACTCCAGCCGCTGCACGATGCCGAACCGGTCGCGGAGCGGCGAGGTCAGCATCCCGGCCCGCGTGGTCGCGCCCACCAGGGTGAACGGAGGCAGGTCGAGCTTGATGGACCGTGCCGCCGGCCCCTCGCCGATGACGATGTCGAGCTGATAGTCCTCCATGGCGGGATAGAGGATCTCCTCCACCGCGGGATTCAGCCGGTGCATCTCGTCGATGAAGAGTACATCGCGCGGTTCCAGGTTGGTGAGCAGCGCCGCGAGGTCGCCCGAACGCTCCAGCACCGGCCCCGCGGTCTGGCGCAGGCCGGCCTGCATCTCGTTGGCCACGATGTGGGCCAGGGTGGTCTTGCCCAACCCGGGCGGCCCGAAGATGAGGAGGTGATCCAGCGCCTCGCCCCGGCGGCGTGCCGCCTCGATGAAGATCTCCATCTGCTCGAGCACGGCCGGCTGCCCGGCGAAGTCCGCGAGCCGTTTGGGACGAACGGCCCGATCGAGCGCCTGATCTTCGGCCCTCGTTCCTGCGGTGACGAGACGTTCTGACTCCATCGGTCCTGCCGGCGGTGCGGCGCTCCGCGGGGCGCGGATTCAACGCCCCGATTGCCAATGGTCGGGCGCCAGGTCGGACGCCAAAGTCGGGCCCCAGGTTCGGGCGCCGGGGCTGGGGCCGGAGCGGGCTCCCGGGCCGGTCGAATCACGGCTGTTTCCGACCTCGGCGCTTCCGGTCGCGTCGTGGCCGTGATCGTACCGCTCCGATTGCCGGGCCACCAGAAGCGAGATTCGGGCGAGATTCGGGCCTCGGGAGCGGGTTCCATGCCTGTCGGGAATTGCCGGCGGACTCACCGCACCATCGACTGGAGCGCGCGCCTGACGATCTCCTCGCAGGCGAGCCCGTCGGCCGCGACCGCGTGCACGCGGCGGCTTGCCTCCGCCGGCTTCAGCCCCAGCGCAATCAGCGCGTGGACGGCCTCCGCGGCCGGGTCGTTGCGCGGCGGCGCCGGCCCGACGCCGGATCCGGCACTCTCGGCGCTCGCAAGCGGGGCGCCGGCCTCGATCCTGTCGCGCATCTCCATGATCAGGCGCTCGGCGGTCTTCTTGCCGATGCCGGGCAGCCGGGAGAGGCTCGCGGCGTCGCCTTCGCGCACGCAGCGCCCGAACCCGCCCGCATCCATTCCGGACAGGATGGCCAGCCCGAGCTTCGCGCCGACTCCACTCACCCGCAGGAGCTGACGGAACAGATCCCGCTCGGCGCGCCGGACGAACGCGTAGAGGTGCTGTCCATCGTCGCGCACGACATGGTGCAGATGCAGCGTCACCGGCTCGCCGACGGCGGGAAGGTCGTAGAAGGTGGTCATCGGCGCCTCCATTTCGTAGCCGACGCCTGCGGTGTCGACGAGCAGCAGCGGAGGATGCTTCTCGCGCAGCACTCCATGCATCCACGCGATCATCGCCGCCCGCCCGCGGCGCGGGACATCATGCGCTCGCGCCGTGCCCCGGTGCTGCGCAGGTGCGCACGACAGATCGCAACCGCCAGCGCATCCGCCTCGTCCGTCTGGGGCGGTTCCCGCAGCGACAACAGGATCTTCGTCATGTACTGGATCTGCTCCTTCGACGCATGCCCCTTCCCGGTGACCGCCTGCTTGACCTCGTTCGGAGAGTACTCGTGCACCACCAGCGAACGCAGCGCCCCGGCGAGAATCGCCACCCCCCTGGCCTGTCCGAGCTTCAGCGCGGAGGAGGGGTTGCGGTGCAGGAACACCTTCTCGATTGCGAGTTCGCCCGGCGCGTGGGTGTCGATGATCTCGTCGAGCCCGGCGTAGATGGTCCGCAGCCGCTCGGCCCAGTCGCCTTCACCGCTCTTCACGAATCCGCTGGCGACGTGGACGAGGCGGATGCCGTCGGTATCGACGATTCCGTATCCGGTGGACCGGGAGCCGGGGTCGATGCCGATGATCCGGATGGGGCTCAAGCGAACTCGGCCAGGATCTCGTCCGGGATCTCGGCGTTCGAGTACACCTGCTGCACATCGTCGAGATCTTCGAGCATTTCCAGCAGCCGGAAGATCCGCCGCGCATCGTCCGGGTCGGGGGAGACGCTGGTGGACGGGCGCATCGTCACCTCCGCCTGCTCCGGCTTCAGGCCGCCACCGGCGATTCCGTCGCGGACGTCACCGAATTCTTCCGGCGCCGTCAGCACCTCCAGCGATCCGTCGTCGTTGGTGATGACGTCCTCGGCGCCGGCCTCGAGGGCGGCCTCCATCAGCCGTTCCTCGTCCGTGCCCGGCGCAAACGAGAGCTGGCCGACCTTGGTGAACAGGTACGCGACCGAACCTCCGGTGCCGAGATTGCCCCCGCACTTGGTGAACGCATGGCGGATCTCCGCCACGGTCCGGTTCCGGTTGTCGGTCACGCAGTCCACCATCACCGCGGTGCCGCCCGGTCCGTAGCCCTCGTAGCGCACTTCCTCCAGGGTGTCGGCACCCGCCTCGCCGGTCGCGCGCTTGATGGCCCGGTCGATGGTGTCCTTCGGAACGTTGCCCACGAACGCCTTCTCCATCGCGAGCCGCAGCCGGGAGTTGCCGTCCGCATCGCCGCCGCCTTCACGCGCGGCGATGGTGACTTCACGGATGAGCTTGGTGAACAGCTTGCCCCGCCTGGCGTCCTGCGCCTTCTTGCGGTGCTGGATGTTCGCCCACTTGGAATGGCCGGCCATGGATTGGGGCTGCGTACACTGGGTTCGAGCCTGCAGTCTAGCCCGAAAATTGCGCACCGCACTATCATGTGCGGCGTGATGGCCGTTCGAACCGTCATTCGCATGGGTCATCCGGTGCTGCGCGGGGTGGCCGAGCCCGTCGAGCGGTTCGACACCCTCGGGCTGCATGCGCTGGTGGAGGACCTCTGGGACACGATGCACGCGAGCGACGGCATCGGCATCGCGGCACCCCAGATCGCGGTCGCGCAGCGGGTCGTGGTGTTCGGCCTCGGAGCGCCCGGCGGCGAGACCGGTCGCGGCCGACCGGCGCCCATCCCGCCAACGGTGCTCGTCAACCCGGTGATCGAGCCGCTTGCGGACGTGATGGCCGACGGCTGGGAGGCGTGCCTGAGCGTTCCCGGCCTGCGGGGCGTGGTGCCGCGCTACACCCGCATCCGGTACACGGGGTTCGACGCGTTCGGGAACCGCATCGAACGCGAGGTGGAGGACTACCACGCCCGGGTCGTACAGCACGAGTGCGACCATCTCGACGGCGTGCTCTACCCCGCCCGCATCCGGGACATGTCCACGTTCGGGTTCGACGAGGAGCTGACGGCCGGGACCTGAGCGGGCCGGGGAACGTCTTCGCCAGCGTCTGAACGCCAAGCCTTGCCGGGGTAGCGGCCAATGTTTCGGCGACGATGCGCGGCCGCAGATCCAGCCGTGGTTGCGCGACGACGGGATCGGCGTCGTCGGCGTTCAGTCGCTGAAGTCCCGCAGCAGGTTCCCGGGTGTTCCCGCGTCTCCGATCGGGCCGGATTCGTCCACTACCCGTGTTCCGTTGACCCATACGCCGTGCACTCCCACCGCGGGGGTATGCACCCGGGCCGCACCGGCCGGGAGGTCGTTCACCCGCACCTTCTCGCCCCGTCCCACCGTGTCCGGGTCGAACAAGAGCAGGTCCGCGCTCGCGCCGGGTACGAGTCGTCCGCGGCCCTTGATGCGGTAGGCATCGGCGACCCGGCTGGTCACCGACTGCACCGCTCGCGGCAGGGCGATGTCGCCGCGCTCGCGCGACCAGTGGCCGAGCAGGTGCAGCCCGAACCCCGCATCGCACAGGAAAGAAAGGTGGGCGCCGGCGTCGGAAAGCCCCAGCGTGGCGTGCGGATGGCGCAGCAGGTCCTTCACCCGATCCTCGTCGGTATTGAACAGCTTGCAGTCGAGGAGGGCGTCGAGGCCGTCGTCGAGCGCAAAATCGAGCAGCCAGTCGAAAGGGTCCCGGCCCTGCTCGCGCGCCATGTCCGCAACGCGGCGTCCGACGTATGCGGCGTGCTTGTCGCAGGCGGCCTCCATCACCGTGAGGGTCTCGAACGAGTGGTAGGAGAACCGGTTCGGCACCGTCGCGGTGCTCGCCTCCGCCTTCAACGCGGTGCGGAAGCACGGGTCGCGCAGAACCTTGAGGAACGCATCCGACCCCTCCGCGAGAATCGCGGGCTTCCACGCGAGGAACGCCTCCAGCGGGTAGGGGTGACGGAGCTGGAACTCCATCCCGAGCGGGAAGCAGCCGACCTGGGCCCACAGCTCGCGGCCTCGCCCGCGCGCCTCCCCGATTTGCGCGATCTCGCGAAAGACCCGCTCGGGGTCGTTCGGGTCGATGAACATCGCCGCGATGTTCACCGGCCGGCCGTTGTTCGCGGCGATGCCCTCGAGCCAGGGAATGGTCGAAGTCATCCCCTTGGTGAGCATGAACACGCCCTTGCCCACCTCGCCGAGCGCGCCCGTGAGCTCCAGCATCTCGTGCTCGTCGGCGAGCCGCGAGGGCATCGGGATGCCGGCCTCGCCGTTGTGCTGCTCCAGCGTCGAGGTCGCGAACCCGATGGCGCCGGCCTCCATCGCCTCGGTGACCAGGCGCTTCATCTCCGCCACCTCGGCCTCGGTGGCGGCGCGGTCCGACGCCTCCTCGCCGAGCGCCCAGGTGCGTACCGACGAGTGCCCCACGAAGGAGGCGACGTTCGGCACCATGCCCTTGCGGTCCAGCATGTCGAGGTACTGCGGGTAGGTCTCGAAGTCCCAGTCGACACCGGCCAGCAGCGCCTCCAGCGACATGCCCTCCACGTGGGTGAGGTTGCGCAGGGTCCGGTCGCGGTCGCGCGCCCGGCACGGCGCGATGGTGAAACCGCAGTTGCCCATGACCACCGTGGTGACCCCGAGCGCGACCGACGGGGTGGTCCACGGGTCCCAGGTGAGCTGGGCGTCGAAGTGGGTGTGGATGTCGACGATGCCCGGGGCGAGGGCGAGACCTTGCGCGTCGACGCTCTCCCGACCGGCGCCGACATCGGCCCCGACCTCGACGATGCGGCCACCCTTCACGCCGACGCTCCCTTCGAGCGCGTCGTTGCCCAGCCCGTCGAACACGCGGGCGTTCCTGATCACGAGGTCATGCATGGCGCTGTCCCTTGTAGGTGTCGTATCGGGGTCGATGCCGTGTCGGGCGAACTTTTCCTCGCCGACGGTGATTGCCGATACAACTTGCTGAAGTCGTGCCGGTCATGGAAATCGTGCCGGGGTCGATGCCGTACCGGGCCTCTTCGCCTCCCCGACCCGTCGCCTGCATCTTAGCAAGCGCGGTGTGCGCTCGCGCCGTGCTTGCGTTTATGATGCCGCGCGCGGCCTGGCGCGGCCGGCCGCCTCATCCAAATGCGGGACCTTCGCCAATGGCCGGGAAATACCACCTGATCAGCTCCGTGACCTGACCCTGGGTACAGCGCGCCGTGATCGTGTTGCGTGCCAAGGAAGTCGAGTTCGAAGTGACGTACATCAACCTGCTCGAGAAGCCGGACTGGTTCCTCGAGATCTCCCCGCACGGCAAGGTGCCGGTGCTCTCCGTCGATGGAAAACCGCTGTTCGAATCGAATGCGATCGCCGAGTTCCTCGACGAGATGGTGCCGCCCCGCCTGCATCCCGAGAACCCGATCAAGCGGGCACGAAACCGGGCCTGGACCGATTTCGTCCCGGATTTCTCGGCCGACTTCGGTCGCGTGTACTACGCCGCGGACAAGGCGGCCCTGGCGAAGGGGATGGAGGCCGCGCGCCCGCGGCTCACCCGGCTCGAAGAGGCGATCGCCAAGGAAAGGGGCAACCCCGGACCGTACTTCAACGGGCCGGAACTGTGTCTTGTCGACGCCGCCTACGCTCCGTTCTTCATGCGCTACGCCTTCGTCGAGGCCCGGCTCGACTGCGGGCTGCTGAAGGAGTTCCCTCGCGTTCAGGCGTGGTCGGATGCACTGCTTGCGAACGGGCGGGTCACAGGCTCGGTCGCGGACTCCTTCGAGCGCGAGTTCGTCGCCAGCCTGCATCGGCGCGGCGCGATGACCGCGCTGCAGTTCGGTTCCGTTCTCTGAAGGGTGGAGCGGGACGTGAAGGCGCGTTCCGACACGACCGCCATGGGCAGCCGGCGGCGACGCCGGACATCTACGGATGTCCGCAGTCTCGATTGGGCGTGTACTACCGTTCACGAGGCCGAAACAGGCGACCGATACGGAGGCAGGACCATGATGAAGACGGCAAGCAGGAACGCGCTGCACGCGACGGGGCGGAAGGCTCCGGGGGTGAGCGACGGGGTAGAGGAGACGTATGCGCTCGGGGGTTGACAAGGGTGACCGGGTGCTCCGACAGTAGAGCGGTCGCCGGTCGCTTCACCTTGGCGCCCGCATCACGGGACCACTCTCCCCCGCTCACCTCCCCGCCTGAATCTTCATTTCTGATTTATTCTGGATTTTTCGATCAATGAGGAGAATGTCAGAGTACGGTACTCACGCAAGCGCATCGCAAATGTGTTCCGAAATAACACGTTACATTTTGTTGGGGAATCTCGCGACACTCAACGCTATCATGTACTTGATTGAGTAAGGATGCACATATGGTGCGATCTTGGTGATCAATGATTAATTCCCTTAAAATAAGAAATTTTAAATCGATTCTTGATGCGGACATCAAGTTGGGAAATGTCAACGTGTTCATTGGTCCCAACGGATCTGGTAAATCGAACATCCTCGAAGCAATTGGTCTGTTCAGCGCCTGCCTCGGGCGAGGCGTCGATTCGCAAACGCTCGATTACAAGGGAATACGCCTGTCCGCGCCCCATATCTTCAAGTCCTCATTCAAGAACAGGCGACTTCCCCGAGCCATTCGCCTCGAAGGCACCGTCGCGAATGTGGAATATAAGACATCATTGCAAGCTGGAGAACACTCCTCGCATCTTCAATTCTTCACGGAATCGATGGCTGTAGACAGACGCAAGCGCAGGCTTTCCGTCTTCTCCCGTTCTCCACGCGGTTTTCGACTGGGTGACGAGTCGATGACGCGAACCTCGGACGACACACTGTACCCTGATCCGCATCGCAGCCTGTGGGACACACATGGGGCCAATCTGTACGCGGTTGGCAAATCGGCCAGAATGGCGCTTCGCGAGATCTCCAGATATGCGATCTACACCCCACAGACCGCCGTCATGAGAGGAATCATCCCGGACCACCGTGCAACCGAACCTCTTGGGCTCACCGGAAACCGATTGCCGCAGGCGTTTCGTGAACTGCTGAGTCAACACCGAAAGTCCAAGGGGGGCAAGAGAGCAGACGTTCAGCGGCGGCGAGAGATCGGCGAAGCCCTCAAGATAATATGGGAACCAGGATGGGCCCGCGAGGTGCGGGTCGGACCGCCCGACATCGACACAATGCCCGAACATCTTCCAACATCGAAAGAGACTATCCATATTATTGACAAGTATCTGACGGTGAAAAGAAACACGTTGTCTCCGTACGATGCCAGCGAAGGGATACTCTACTTGATCTTCATGGCGGTCCTGCTGGCCCACTCGGATGCTCCGTCCGTATTTGCGCTGGACAATGTCGATGGCACTCTTAATCCTCACATGGTCAGGTTTCTGGTGGAGCACATTGTTGATGCTGTCGACGGGGACACCGCGGACAACGGGGCAAGTACGCATCCGAGGCAAGTGTTCCTGACAAGTCACAATCCGACGGCGCTGGATGCCATCGATCTCTTCGATCCCGAGAAACATCTGTTCGTCGTAAGTCGCAACGAACGGGGACATACAGTTTTCGACCGTATTCGCCCCCCGGACGACATGACGAAAGAGCGATGGATCGGAGCCATGCGCGGTCGAAATCTGTCGCAGCTATGGCTCGATGGAAAGATACGCAAGGCACTCGGATAGCTCCGGCGGATGGTAGTCATGATTGTGGGAATCGTCGCGGAGGGTCCGACCGATGTAGTTCTTCTCGAGGAATACTTGTCCGAATGGTTGAAAATCCTCGGGATATCGATTCCGCTGGAGATTCGTCCGCTTCAACCCGCAGTCGACGCCACGTCAGGCAACTTCGAAGACGGAGGCTGGACATGGGTGAAGGCTTGGTGCCGTAACAACCCGTCCGAACGCCGCACCATCGATCTGTTTCAGCCCTTGTTCGAAGGTGATCGGCCTCTGGATGTCCTGCTCGTTCAGCTGGACGGCGATGTAGTCGACAAGTATGCCAACCCGTATCCACATATCTCCGTACCGCTGAATCTCGACGCGCCTGCCCGCGGGCGGATTGTCGAGGCAGTGCTGGAGGAGTGGCTATGGGGTGGAAGCCAGAGGCGCGGGCATGATCCTGATGCATCGAAGCACTGTCTGGTGGCCACGATCCAGACCTCGGAGACTTGGGTTGTCGCTGGGTTGGATCAGTCCGTACAAGATCCGGAGGAGTTGGATTCAGAGGCCGAAATGGTGCGGATCGCGCCGCGCGGACTCAGGATTAGAACCCGCCGTGGCCGCAGGAGGCTGGTCAAGAAACTGGATGTCTGGCGTGATCTGGTACGGCAGACCCGACAACAGCTCCCTCACATCGTGTCCGTCTGTCCTCACTGCGAGAAGTTCCTTCAATGTGTGGAAACATTGGCCAAAGCTCAGCGATAGCTCAGCAATGACTTCGACCGATGCCTCACATCCTGTGGCTCACTCCCGAGCCCGAGCTGCCCCTCGGTGATGGGATTGTGGTCCCGGATCTGGCCGGCTGGCGCCGGGAGCGTATGCCGGTGTACCCCGACGCCGCCTACGCCCCGTTCTTCATGCGTTACGCCTTCGTCGAGACCCGGCTCGGCTGTGGGCTGTTGAAGGAGTTTCCCCGCGTTCAGGCGTGGTCGGATGCACTGCTTGCGAACGGGCGGGTCACAGGCTCGGTCGCGGACTCCTTCGAGCGCGAATTCGTCGCCAGCCTGCACCGGCGCGGCGCGATGACCGCGCCGCAGTTCAGGTCCGTACCGGACGCGGCCGACTGAGGCGCTGCGCCTCGGTGCGATGCGGGCGAGATTGCGGGCACCGCAGTGTCCGGATCGGGGCGATGGCCGGCGCATGTGCCAGCCCGGCGGGAGTGACCGGGGTGGTCACAGGGCCAGCGCCCGCTTCAGGTCATCGTGCTCGAAGGCACTGGCTATGCGGCCGATGTCGGCCGGGCGCACGCCAACCCCTTGCGCCGTGTCGCGCCAAGCGGCGGTGACGCGCGCCACGTCCCTGATGACCGAGCGTGCCTGTGTCAGCGTCAGCGCGAAGATGCGCTGGAGATCTGCAAAAACCAGCGTGGGATCGCCCTGGTCCTGCAAGTACGCCTGCGCGCCGCTACCGGTTCGCGGCAGTGGCTTGAGTCCCCGGCCGGGTGTGTACTACTGTCCGTGGGGCCGAAACAGGCGACCGATACGGAGGCAGGATCATGATGAAGACGGCAAGCAGGAGTGCGCGGCGTGCGACGGGGCGGAAGGCTCCGGGTGTGGGCGAGGGGGTGGAGGAGACGTATGCGCTCGGGGGGTTGACAAGGGTGGCCGGGCGCTCCGACAGTAGAATGGTCGCCGGTCGCCGGTCGCCGGTCGCCGGTCGCCGGTCGCCGGTCGCCGGTCGCCGGTCGCCGGTCGCCGGTCGCCGGTCGCCCTGACTTTAGCGCCCGCATCGCGGGACCACTCTTCCCCGCCTGAGTCTCCCCCCTCCTTCGGTTGGCGCTTCGCCGCCCACCGCCCGCTCCGGCCCGCGCGCCGGGGACTCCTTCCCGCACTTGCTGCCCTGCTGGTGGCCCTCGGACTGACCGGACCGGCGGCGGCGCAACTCGTCATTCCGGCAACCACTGGGGAGGATGCCTGCACAACGGGTGGCTTGACAGAAGACAATCAATTGGGTGTTGAGGTGGCCACTTTATCTTTACCCTCAGTTGATAGCGTAACAATTTCTACGGGGGCTAGGCTCAGTCAAGCACGAAACCTCAAGTCGGCGATACGAAAAAACCCCGGTGGACCCCTGATTTCAGAAACGACCCTCACAACGACTCGAGTCATCCCGGCAGGAAGCCTTACATTTTCCAATCTTGAGCAGAACACGCGTTATGTCTTCGTCATTTCCGAGAACGGGACCGACCAGATGCGCCGCTGCTTCAAGACCCGCGGCGAGTTCACCAATGCCGAGCAGGGTTTGAACTCCGACGGGACGCTCCCCGATCTGGGCAGATTGTGGCCCAGCACAACAGGATGTTTTCGGGTGGCCCGCACGCGGCAGGACATCGTGGATTGCATGTGCAACGGCAGGCGGGGCGGCACACTGATCCTCGCCGGCCAGACCACGGGGAGCCAACAGGCCAGGCAGGCCTTGGGATGCCCTAACCTCACCAACTAATGCCTGTGCCGGGCGATGGCCGGTCGCGGCAGCGAGCCGGATACCGTTGGCACCCCTGACCGGTCACGGCGCACCCCGCACCGTGGCCGGTCAGGGAAAGGTCGGGGGCGGATGCGCGGTGCGCCGCCGCCCCGCTTCATGCGCCCCCCGCCACCGACGCCCCCCTCGCGCTGGACGCCGGAGGGGGCTCGGGGCACCCCTGGACCACGGGTGACGCGCCTCCCGCTGCTGGAGGCCGGAGCTGCCGGAGTGCTGTGCGCTCCGATCGTGGCGGACCGGTAACGGTGCCAATCGGACGCGCGAGGGCGGCCAGCAGGCCGCCCTTTTTCCCATGCACACAGGCATGATTTTCAAACTGGGACCGGTTTTCGCCCTCAGCCGGTCCGGACCGGTTTTCGGACCGGCACGCGGGCAAGTTCCTGAACAAGGCCGATGCTGACTTAATCAGACCTTCCCCCACAATCGATTCCAGCTCGCGCCGACTCGACGTAGATCTCCCGCAGCCGGCGGGTGACGGGCCCGGGCGCGCCGTCCCCGACCCTCTCGCCGTCGATGCCGACCACCGGGAGCACGAACGTCGAGGCGCTGGTGATGAACGCCTCCGCCGCGCCCTTCGCTTCCTCCACGGTGAACGGCCGCTCCTCGATCGCGATCCGACGTTCGCGCGCGAGCGCCAGCACCACGGAACGCGTGATGCCGGGCAGGATCTCGCGGCCGAGATGGCGCGTCACCACCACCCCGTCGCCGGTCACGATGTACGCGTTGTTCGAACTGCCCTCGGTGACGAAGCCGTCCTCGACCATCCACGCGTCGTCGGCCCCGGCGTCGAGCGCCGCCTGCTTCGCCATCGACGCCGCGAGCAGCCCGACCGTCTTCACGTCGCGATGCTTCCAGCGCGCATCGGGCACGGTGACCACTCTGATTCCACGCGTGGCGAGCGGATTGTCGACGAGCGCCTTCTCCTGCGTGAACATCACCAGCGTCGGCTTCGGGGCGGTGGGATACGCGAAGTCCCGATCGGCCGGCCCGCGCGTGATCTGCAGGTAGACGACGCCCTCGTTCAGGTCGTTGCGCGCGATGAGCTCCTTCTGGGCGCGCACGATCTCCTCCGGGGCGGCGGGCGACGCCATGCCCAGCGCCCCGAGCGAGCGTTCGAGCCGCGCGAGGTGCGCCGCATTGTCGACGAGCCCGCCGTCGAGCACCGACGACACCTCGTAGACACCGTCCGCGAACAGGAAACCGCGGTCGAAGACCGATACGTGCGCTTCGGCTTCCGGGACGAATCGGCCGTTGACGTAGACGATGCGGCTCATGGCAGGGCTCCGGTGGCGGAATGCTACGGCCCGGCGAATGTGCGCGGACGAGCGGTATGCTATCCCGAAAACTCAACCAATCCGCTCTCATGACCGTGGCGGTTTGCGGAGAGCGGATGTGCGGGCGGCTGACGCCGGATATCGAGCGGCCCCGGCGCGAGGGAATCCGAACATGAGCAAGCCCGAGAGCCACGCCATCGGCCGGCATGGTGAAGGCGACGTTGCGGCCCGCCTGGTCGTGGACCTCGCGGCGCTGGCCGCGAACTGGCGCGCCATCGCGTCGGCGACGGCCGCCGAGGTCGCCGGCGTGGTCAAGGCGGATGGGTATGGATTGGGCGCCGCGGAGGTCGCGCGCGCCCTGCACGCGGCCGGCTGCCGGACGTTCTTCACCGCGTTCACCCGGGAAGCGGTCGCGCTGAGGCGCGTACTCGGCGAGGTGGACATCTTCGTGCTCATGCCGCTGGTCGCGGACGAGGCCCGGGTGCTGCGCGCGCACCGCCTGACGCCGTGCCTGTTCGACCGCGAAGGCATCCATCGATGGGTCGACGGCGCCTCCGCGCAGGGTGCGCCGGCCCGCGCGGCGCTCCACGTCGAGACCGGCATTCATCGGCTCGGCCTGGATCCGCCGGCGCTCGCCGCCCTGCTTGCCGACGACGCCCGGCGGTCCCGGCTCGACGTGACGCTGTTGATGAGTCATCTCGCCTGTGCGGACGCCCCCGCCGCGCCCGCCAATCGGCGCCAGCTCGACCGATTCCGGGCGATACGAAACGCCTTTCCCGGCGCCCGGGCGAGCTTCGCGAACTCCGCGGGGACGTTCCTCGCCCCGGAGTACCACTTCGACCTGGTGCGACCCGGGATCGCGCTGTACGGCCACGACCCCCACTGCCTCCACTGCGCGCCGCGCGTGCAGCCGGTCGCGACGCTCGAAGCGCGGCTCGGGCAGATCGCGATGGTGGAGCCCGGCGAGAGCGTCGGCTACGGCGCGGTGGCGACGTGCGACACCGCGCGGCGAATCGGGGTGGTGCTCGCGGGATACGCCGACGGCATCCCGCGCGCGCTCTACCGGCCCGACCGGAGGTTCGAAGTCATGGTCGGTGGGCACCGGGCGCCACTGTTCGGAACCGTCTCGATGGACATGATCACCATCGATCTGAGCGAGGTCCCCGAAGACGCGGTCGAAGTCGGCGCGTGGGTGGAGGTGTTCGGCGCGAATGCCCCCATCGAACGGGCTGCAGAGCAGGTGGGTACAATTCCGTACGAGATTCTCACCGGTATCGGACCGCGGGTGGCACGCGTCTACGCCGGAACCGGAAGCTCGCTCGGCCCGAGCGCGTCGACGCCCCGCCCCGCTCCGTGAGTGATCCGGCGTCACAGGCTATAGTCGCCGGCCCGTCGCGCTTCGACTTTCCCCGGATATCCGAACGAGGACCCCGATGAAATACGGTTGCTCCCTGATCGTGCGTGGCGAAGACGCCACCCCCGACACCTTCGTCGCGATGGCCGAGCGGGCCGAGACGCTGGGGCTGGATTCGCTGTGGCTCAGCGCGCACGTGGTGCTCCCGCCCCAGGTAAAGTCGGGCTACGTCCTGATCCCCGGCCGCATGCACCCACCGCACTGGCGTGAACGCTACTGGGAGCCCTTCACGGTGCTCTCGTTTCTCGCCGCGCACACCCGTCGGATCACGCTGGGCACGAGCGTCGTCGTGCTCCCGATGCACAATCCCTTCGAGATCGCGAAGCAGGTCGCGGAGGTGGACCAGCTCTCCGGCGGCCGGTTCATCTTCGGGGTCGGGGTCGGCTGGTTCGAGGAGGAGTTCGAGGTTCTCGGTCAGAACTTCAGCAACCGCGGGGCGCGCACCGACGATGCCCTCGCGCTCATGAAGCGGCTCTGGGCGGACGACCCCGTGACCTATCGAGGACGGTTCTACTCCTGTGAGGACGCCTCGTTCTCGCCGAAGCCCGTGCAGCGTCCCCATCCGCCCATCTGGGTCGCCGGCGCCGGCCGACCCGCCTGTCGCCGCGCCGCGCAGTACGGGGAGGCATTCCACCCGGTGCGGATGTCGGTCGAGAGAGTTATGGAGATGCGACGCGAGCTGGATGCACAGTGCGAGCGGTTCGGCCGCGCTCCGGGGTCGGTCAAGCTCGGCGTCAAGCTGCCCCTCGCCTTCCAGGATGAACCGGGAGAGTTTCTCACCCAGGGCACGCCGCCGCAGATCGCCGACGGCATCAAACGCTACCTCGAGATCGGCGCCGAGCACTTCACGTTCGACTTCATGCCCGAGAAGGTCGGCAACGCGCTCGACGTCATGGAGCGCTTCGCCCAGGAAGTCCGCCCCCGGCTCGGTTGACCGACCAGCCGGCCGCGGTGCCGTTGCCGCCGCGCAGGTTTCGCAGAGTCGACACTGCAGGCTCAGGGGCCGAGCGCGGCGATCGGTACGAGCGTCACCCCGTCGGGTCGACGGTAGCCGTGACCGACCCCGACAATCACCACGAGCTTGGCGGGGGGAGCGGTTCGGTCCGGGTCCACCCGGTCCTGTAGCTTGAGCAGGTTCTTCACCCCTTCCTCGATCAGCCGCTCGCCGCCGAGCTTGATCTCGACCCCAATCCACGCGCCGCCCGCCGTCTCGACGATGGCGTCCACCTCCAGCCCGGTGTTGTCCCGGTAGTGATACACCTCGGCATCATGGGCTTGGGAATAGACACGGAGATCGCGCACGACCAGCGACTCGAAGAGGAGCCCGAACGATTCGAGATCGGCCCGCAGGCGGTCGGGGCCGGAGCGAAGCGCGGCAACCGCCAGCGACGGATCGACGAAATGCCGTTTGGGCGATTTGCGCAGACGGGATCGGGAACGAAGATGCGCAGACCAGGCCGGTTGATCCTCGATCACGAAGATTCGCTCCAGCGCGTTCAGATAACCCTGAACGGTCTCCGGATGCAGGGGACCCGCGTTCCCACCCGCATCGGCCGCGATGACGGAGACCGCCGCTTCGGTGGCCACGTTTCGGGCCAACGACCGCAGCACCCGCCGCACCAGCACCGGATCACGGCGGATACCGTCCACGCGTCGGAGGTCGGCGCGGCGAATCTCCTCCAGATAGTCGCGGCCGAATCGCCGGGAATTGTCGGTGGTGGCACCGAGCATTCCGGGCCAGCCGCCCCGGCAGACGAGCTCGACGAGATCCGTGACCGTCGTGTGGTGGTGCCTCGCCGGTATCGACTCCGAGCGGAGCATCGCACCCAGGGACATCTCTCCGGTCGAGTGGCCAGACTCGAATAGTGACATCGGGCGCATCCGGAGTCGGGACACCCGGCCCGCTCCGGTGTGCCGCGTGGCGTCGTCCGGGGGTATGGCGGACCCGGTGAGGATGAAGCGGCCCGGTCCCCCGCTGGTGTCCGCCGCGCGGCGCACGTGGTTCCAGATGGATGGCGCGGTCTGCCATTCGTCGATGAGGCGTGGCGCCGGCCCACCCAGAACGAGACCGGGCTCCAGCTCTGCCGCGCTCCGCAGGCCGGCGTCCACGTCGAGCAGGACTTCGCTCGCGGCTTGATGCCGGCCGGTGGCCGTTTTCCCACAGGCGCGGGGCCCCTCGATCAGCACTGCCCCAGCCGACCCGAGCCGGGTGGCGAGCTCCTCGTCGACGACGCGTGGGCGGTAGGGCTCTGCCAAATCATTGCTCCCGATCGACCCGATACCGATCCCGGGCGAGGTCTCGTCAACCGGTATTTTGCAAAAAATATGACCGGTTTCATGCAGCGCATTCAACCGTGATTCTGCAACAAATTTAACCGTAGTTTTGCAAATTATTCAACCGTGGTTCTGCAACGCATTCAACCGTGATCATGGAGCACATCGAACCAGCCTGACAGGATGTCCACTGCCCTGCACGACCCGCTTCGCCGGAAGGGGCAACTCGGTGGAAGTTGAGAGGACGTGGCGCCCGACGTCCCACCCGCCGCGAAGGCCCTGCCCCTCGGGGTGTCGTTCGGCCCGGGTCTCAGAACATCCCCATCTGCCGGTTCGTGATCGCGTCGAAGCTCGTGTCGAGGAAGTGGAGGAGGCCGTCCGCGGCGGGGGCGAGCTGGCGTTCGCGGTAGTGCTCGTAGTCGGGGCGCGGCAGGGGGCGGCCGTCCTCGACCGGTTCGGGGCCGGATGCGGTGATGACGTAGCGCACCCAGCGCACGTTCCGGCCGAGCTTGCGCGCCGCCTGCACGTGGGGAGGCACGTTGCGGGTGTAGGCGTCCACGCGTTGGCGGAGCCGTTTGCGGTACACGAGCTCGGCGTCGTATTCGCCCGCGTGCAGTGCCGCCACCGTGTCGCGCACGTAGGTCTCGAACGACTCGCCCTGAAAGACGCGCCGGTAGAGTTCGCGCTGGAACGAGCGGGCGAGCGGTGTCCAGTCGGTGCGCACGCTCTCCAGGCCCTTGAACACGAGATCGCAACCGCCGTCGTCCGCACGCACCATGCCGGCGTAGCGCTTCTTGCTGCCGGTCACGTCGCCCCGCACCGTGGGCATGAGGAACTTCACGAAGTGGGTCTCGAACTCGATCTCGAGGCACGATTCGAGACGGTGCTTGCACTCGATGGTGCGGCCCCACCAGGCGTTGAGCCCGGCCGCGATGGCGCCGCCGCGCGCGCGGGCCGCTGCCTCGTCCACGCCGGGGCCGAGCAGGACGAAGAGGGAGTCGGTGTCGCCGTAGATGACGGTGTCGCCGCCCTCCTCGATCACGTCGCGGGTGCGACGGATGATCTCGTGCCCGCGTCGCGTGATGCTGCTCGCGAGACGCGCGTCGTGGAAGCGGCAGCCGGTCGCGCCGAGGATGCCGTAGAAGGAGTTCATCAGGATCTTCGTGGCCTGCGACATCGCCGCGTCGCCCCGCGCCTTCGCGCGGTCGCGCTCCTCCCAGATGGACCGCACGAGTCCGGGCAGGATGGCGCCTTCGCGCGCGAAGGTTCCGCCCTGGAACCCTTCGATGCGGTCCTCCCCCGGCGCGTGCAGCGCGAAAGGGTCGATGCCGAAGGTGCGGATGATGCTCGGGTACAGGCTCTTGAAGTCGAGCACCAGAACGTTGTCGTAGAGCCCGGGCCTGGAATCGAGGATGTAGCCCCCGGGGCTGCTCTCCCCGGACCGGGCGTCGGCGACGTCCGGCGCCACGCGGCCCGCCCGGTGCAGGCGCGGCAGGTAGAGGTTGTCGAACGCGGCCACCGACCCGCCCTGCCGGTCCATGCCGAGCCCCGTCAGCTCCGCCCGGCGCACCGCGAACTCGACGAGCCCGGCCTTGTCCACGATCGCGGCCACCAGCCGGCAGTCCTCGATGTTGTAGGCCGCGAGCCGGGCGCGGTCGCGTTCGTAGAGGCGGATGATCTCGCCCACCCGGTCGCCGGTGGGCTCGATGCGCTTGCCCCGCCCGAGCATCGCCTGCGCGACGTGCTCCAGCTCGAAGGATTCGAACGACCAGAACGCGGTGCGCAGGGTGTCGATCCCGTCCAGCACCACGCGCCCGGGGATGCGGGTGACGTAGGTGCCCGAAGCGGACCCCGGCTGGAGAATGGCGCTGCGCTCGCCGCCGCGCGCGAGGTCGAACCCGACGCCGAGCCGCCGGCAGCGGCGGGCGATGAAGTCGAGGTCGAACCCGACCACGTTCCACCCGAGGATGAGGTCGGGGTCATGCTCAGCGAACCACGCGAACAGGCGCGACAGCACGGCGCTTTCGTTCGGAAGCGACTCTACCGCCACGTCGTCGCACCGAACGCAGTGATCGCTCACTATCAGCACCCGCTCATCGTCCGACGAATGCAACGCGACCGAGTAGAGCGCACCGTCGAGCCCGGCCGTCTCGATGTCCAGGGAGACCCATCGCAGCGCCGGGCGAAAGTCGTCGCGCCGCACCGCGGGGTTGCGCATCTCCAGGTGGCCGGGCCGCCGCACCGCCTCGCCCCGCGCCGCGAATCCCGCGGTCACGAAACGCTCCATGAGGAAGCGGTCGGCGGGTTTCAAGTCGGATTCGAAGGTCGCAACGCCCCGGCGGCGGAGCTGGTCGCGGGCCTCCACCAGATCGCGCTGGCGCCGGAAGTAGAGCCCGTCGACGGGCGCCCCCTCCAGGGTGACGAGCTCGAGCGGCCGCCGCCGGCCCGGCCGCCGCACCGGGGCGTCGGTCGCCTCCATCGCCTCACGCTCCACGAAGCAGACCGCCTCTTCCCGGTCGAGCACGACATGCAGCGGCCCCTGCTCCGACGCGGCCCACAGGGAAAGCTCCAGACCGTCGGCGGCGTCGCGCCAGTGGCGGGTGAGGAGGAACGCGCGCTGCGTGGGCATGGGCTCGATCAATCAGCCTCCAGCAGCGATGCGTCCACAAGATCCTGCGCGCGCCCCGTCGCTCGCTTGTTCGCGATGAGGTCGGCTCGGCCGAGATAGGGGATCGGCCGCCCTTCGAGCGTCTGTTCCACGCGGCGACGCCACGCGGTGTCGAAGTCGACGCCGGTGATGCGCGTCAGCGGATCGATGCGGCGCGGGGGCAGGCCGATCTGAACCACGGTACCCGGTCGTATGCGGGGTCGGATGGTGAGGGAATTATTGTACTCTCGCCGGCGACCCGCGAAATGGCACCGCGGCATGTCGACGGCACCCGGTCGGTGGCGGAACCCAACCTCGGACAGGTGGATTCGAAGCCGGCCGGGGTCCGGGAAGGGCTCCCGGAACCGCGATTTCCGCCGGCGCCCCGGCCGGCCATCACGGGGAGCGATTCGAGCGGGCCCGGACCCGGGGAGTGTCCATTCGGGCCGATACCGGGCACATGTTCCACGCCCGTCGGAATAATCGCAGCCCACGCAACATCCGATGCCGGCCTCGACCGGTCGCGCAGGAAGCTTCGGGCTCCTGTCCGGGCGCCGGGAGGCGGCGGATTGTTTTCGCAGCATGGAGGAACCGGGATGGTCTCCAGTCGCCGAACCTTTCACGTGGCCGCCGGTCGCGTAGCCGTGGGTGGCCTCGGCACCATCGGGCTCGAAGTGGCACGGCGCATTGACGGCGGCGCGATCGACGGCCTGACGCTGTCCGCAGTGTCGGCGCGCGACCACGCGCGGGCCCGGGAGCGGATGCGCGGGTTCCGGTCGCTGGTCGATGTCGTCGTGGCCGAGGAGCTGGCCGATCGCGCGGACATCGTGGTGGAAAGCGCACCGGCCGCAGTGTTTCGCGAGATTGCGGAGCCGGTGGTCCGGGCCGGGAAGGTTCTGGTCGCCATCAGTGCCGGGGCGCTGCTCGATCACGCCGACCTCGTCGACGTCGCCCGCGCCACCGGGGCGCAGATCGTGGTGCCGAGCGGGGCGGTGATGGGTCTCGATGCGGTGCGCGGGGCGGCCGAGAGCGACATCGCGTCGGTCACCATGATCACCCGCAAGCCGCCCGGGGGGCTCGCGGGTGCGCCCCACCTCGTAAAGCACGGCATCGACCTGAAGGGGCTGGAGGCGCCGCTCAGGGTTTTCGAGGGCAGCGCGCGTGACGGCGCGCGAGGGTTCCCCGCCAACGTCAACGTCGCGGCTGCGCTCGGTCTCGCGGGGGTCGGCCCGGAGCGCACCCGCCTCGAGATCTGGGCCGACCCCACGGTCACCCGCAACACCCACGAGATCCGGCTCGAAGCCGACACGGTTCGGTTCCAGCTCCGCATCGAGAACGTGCCAAGCCGAGAGAACCCGCGCACCGGCCGATCCGTCGCGCCGAGCGTCGTCGCGGCGCTCCGCCGGTTCGTCGCGCCGCTGGTCGTCGGGACCTGAACGCTCGCGACCGCCTTCTGCGGCGAGTTCGCCAGGGCCGCACGCCGACCATGCCCCCCATTCTCCCGCCGCTCCTGGCCATGACGCTGGTGCAGGCGATGGCCGCGATGGCGCTGGTCACGGTGCCAGTGCTTGCCCCGGAGATCGCAACCTCGCTCGCCATCGACGCCGCGGCGGTGGGCCTGCATCCGTCCATCGCATTCGCCGGGGCGGCGTGCCTGGCATTGTTGAGCGGATCGCTGGTGCTCCGTCACGGCGGGGTCCGGGTCAACCAGGCGAGTGTGGTGATCGCCGCAGCCGGCGTCGGGTTGACGATCGTCGGCTCCGTGCCGGCGGTCGCGCTCGGCGCGGTGCTCACGGGCATGGGCTACGGGCTCGCCACCCCGGGCGCGAGCCACGTGCTGGCGCGGGTCACGCCCCTGGCCCATCGCGGCCTCGTGTTCTCCGTCAAGCAGTCCGCGGTGCCGCTCGGGGGGTTGGTCGCCGGGGTGCTGTTGCCGCCGGTCGCGGAGCGCTTCGGTTGGGAGTGGGCGATCATGCTCGCGTGCGCCATGGTGCTTTCGGCGGCGCTGATCATCCAGCCGCTGCGGGCGCGGCTCGACGACGACCGCGACCCCGGACGCCGAGTCCGGATCGACGCCCCGTGGCAGTCCGTGCGTCTCATCTTCGCGACCCCGCGGCTGCGCCCCATCGCGCTGGTGGCGTTCAGCTTCGGGGCGATGCAGTTGTGCCTGTTCGGGTTCTTTGTCGTGTACCTGGTCGAGCGGGTCGGGCTGGATCTGGTGACCGCGGGGCTGCTCTTTTCGGTGATGCAGGGGGCGGGCTTCGTCTCCCGGGTGGGGTGGGGATGGGTGAGCGACCGGTGGATTTCCACCCGCCCGCTGCTCGTGGTCATGGGCGTCGGGACCATCGCGAGCACCCTGACGGCCATCGGCTTCTCCGACGCCTGGTCGTTCGCGGGCCTCGCTGCGGCCAGCGTCGCACTGGGAGTCACCGCGGTCGGATGGAACGGCATCTATCTGGCCGAGGTCTCCCGCGCCGTCCCCATGGACAAGGTGGGCCTCGCGACGGGCGGTGCGCTCATGTTCACGTTCGTCGGGGTGGTGCTGGGACCCTCGACCTTCGGCGCGATCGTGGCCGCAAGCGGAAGCTATGCGGCGGCGTTCATCGTCATGAACGTCCTGGTGCTGGCCGCCGTCGTCACCCTCGCCCTCCGGCCGAAGCCCGGGTGACACTGCGGCGGGGGCCGACGCCCGTTCAGCACACGGTACGAAAGCGATCGACCACCGTGTCGAGCACTTCGTCCGGGTCGCGCTTCCACCAGTTCCCGGCGGAGAATATCTCGACCTCGCAGGCCCCGGAGTAGCCGGCGCCTTCCACCGCCCCCCGTATGGCACGGAGATCTGCCACGCCATCTCCCATCATGCCGCGGTCGAGCAGCATGTCCCGGGTGTCCGCCAGCCAGTCGCAGAGATGGAAACCGAGAATCCGGCCGCGGGCCGCGGCGCAGCTCTCGGCCAGCGTCGTATCCCACCAGACGTGGTAGACGTCGACCGCGATGCCGACGTTGGGCGCATCGATCATGTCGCAGACGCGCAGGGCATCGCGCACCGTCATCAGGCAGGTACGGTTGCCGCCGTAGAGCGGGTTGAGCGGTTCCAGTGCGAGACTGACTCCGTGCCGGGCGGCGTAGTCGGCGCCCTCCGCCACGCGCTCGGCCAGGCGCTTCTGGCTCTCCTCCGGCCCCTTCGTGCCGGGCTCGATACCGCCGGTGACGATGGTGAGCACGGGCGCCCCGAGCGCCGCCGCCATGTCGATGGAGGCCCGAAAGTCGTCCGTGCGTGCTTCACGGGTCGGTGGCGCCAGCGGACCGACGAGGAACGGCGTGCGACACAGCCCCACCACCTCCATGCCCGCGGCCCGCACCCGATTGCCGATCGCGAACGCCCGGCTGCCAACCTCGCGCCGCCAGAACACGACGCCGGCCAGGCCACGCTCGGCGCAGGCATCGATCACCCGCTCCGGCGACCATCCCGCGCCGTGTCCGTCCAGGTTGTGCCCGAGCGTCGCGGTATTGAGAGCGAGCACCGAATGGTCGGCGGTAAAGTCACGCATCGGAGGCCATTGTGCTCTTGATCGAGAACCTGTCCTGGTCCGCACCACCCTGGAACGCTCAGCCCGGCTGCGTAGCAAATTCCCGTGGGTTGATGAACCCGAGTATCGAGACTCTCGTCAGATCCGAGTGCAGATTGACCGGAAGCAGAAGAGAGCAAGTCGTGCCGCTATCGACTTCATTGGAGATCAGGCGGACGCTCTCGGCGTTTCGGCGGTCGATGTCTCCGTACTCGGCCACGCGCACATTCCGGACATTGGCATCGTTACCGATGACAAGGACATGCATACACTTACATTCCCGGCCCCGATAGCGGCGGGGAAGTGGACTACGCCCTACGCTGCCCGTGTCCCCGCGAGCGGGATGCCGGTGGCGGCGGCGGTGGCTCGGGTGATCGAGCGGAGATCCTCGGGCTCGATGTTGTGCAGGCGGGTCTTGCCGGCGCAGCGCGCCATCATCGAGGCTTCGCCCGCATTGGCCTTGAGGAGGTTCGCCACCGCGCCCGCGCGCTCCTCCTCGGTGCGGTCCGGCGCAAACAGCATGCCCGTGGGCGTAATCTCGCCCCCCAGCGCCAGAGCCACCGCTACTCCGTAGCCGATGGCGTTCACCCCGAGGCCGACGAGCTTGGCTGCGTCGGTGCCCGAGCGCGCGCCGCCGAACCAGGCGACGTCGATCATCTCCTCTTTCTTCAGGCGCCGCAGCGTCGCGATGGTGTCGCGCACCAGCGCAAGGTCGGGGGCGGTCCGAATCTCCGGCCACTCACCGCCCGGAGCGCCCGTCTCGCCGAGCGCGCCCGTACCGTCGAGCACCAGCAGGTCGAAGCCACGGTCCAGCGCATAGACGATGGCGTCGTCGAGAACCCGGCGTGAGGTGAGGAGCAGGCCGAGGAGTTGCCCACCATGCGCACGGGCGGTCGGCAGCGGATGCCAGCGCTCACCCACCCGGTACACCACCCCCGCCGCATCGTCACTCGGGGCGTCGCGCCCCGGCTCGCAGAGCTGCAACCACGGGGCGTTCGGACCCGGACGGGTCGCCCCGAGACAGGCGGCGCCCGCGGCGGCGGCTCCGCGGTCGACGGCCACCTTCAGCACCTCGTTCGCCGCGTCGAAACCCGCGACGAAGAAGGGCACATCAAGCGCGAGCCGCTCGCCCAGTCGCCAGTCGATCCGGCACGCTTCGCGGTAGGGGTCGATGACCAACCGCGACAGGTTCGCGGGCAGGAACACCAGGTCGTCGAGGCACGCCGGGCGCTCTTGCGGAAACGGGTTCTCGCGCAGCCGCAGCCGCCGGTCGAGCATCGCCTTGAGCTTCGGCGCATCGCGCGGATCCGTGCGCGCCATCGAGAAGATGTCCTCGCGGTGCTGCACCGAGTAGTCCGCCGAGCCGGTCTCCGCATCGCAGCGGTAGCAGCGCGCCGCTTCCGCCCGGGCGGTCTCGGGGTCATAGGTCAGCTCGATTTCCGGGAATTCCGCCGGACGCTCGCCCAGTCCGACAAATACCGGCTCCTGAATGGGGAATTTCTCCCACTTCAGGTCCTGCGCCACCGGCACGCGCCGCGTGCGGTAGGGCGTGCGATAGGGCAACGGGTCCCGGTCGCCTTCGAGGAAGTGCCGCACGTAGTACGCCGCCCGCTGCCCGTGGTGCATCGCCATCACGATGGTGGAGCCCCCGAACGCGCCGTCGCCCGCCGCGAATACCTGCGGGTCCGAGGTCCGCATCGAATCCCACTCCGTGCGCACCCGATCCGGCCCCATCATGCCGGCCCGGTCGAGCGGCTCGCACAGACCGCGCTGCCCGACCGCCGCAATCACCGCCCCGCACCGGATTTCGTGCTCGCTGCCCGCGACCGCCACCGGGCGCCGCCGCCCGTCGGCATCCGGCGCGCCGAGGGTGGTCTTCACGCACCGCAGCGCAAGCTGATTGCCGCGCGGCACCACCGCCACCTGCTGGGTGTGGTAGAGGAACTCGACATCCTCCTTGAGCGCATGGTGAAGCTCGATCCTGCGCGCCGGAATCTCGTCCGGACCGCGGCGGTAGATGACCTTGACGTGCTTGCAGCCCGGCAGCCGCTTCGCGACTCGGCACGCATCCATCGCCACATCCCCGCCACCGACCACCACCACCGTCTCCGGCATCTCGGGACGCTCGCCCGCGTTCACCCGGCGCAGGAACCCCACCCCGTCCACCACCCGTTCGTCGGCCTCGCCCGGCACCTCCATCGGCTTGCCCCACCACGCGCCGATGGTGAGCAGTACCGCATCGTGGCGCGCCTTCAGCGTCTCCAGGCTCACGTCGCGCCCGAGCGCGGTCTCGAGGTGTACCGTGAGCCCCGGGCAACGCTGTTTCAGCCGCTCGACATCCTCGTCGATGATGCCGGGCGGCAGTCGGAACGCCGGAATCCCCCAGATCATCATGCCCCCGAGGCGGTCCGTCATCTCGTAGACGTGCACCGCGTAGCCGGCGACGCAGAGATCGTGCGCGGCCACGAGCCCGGCCGGGCCCGCTCCCACGATGCCGATGCTCTGCTCGCGTGTCACCGGCGCCGCGGGCGGGCGATACGTCGCTCCGAGCTTGTCCATCACGAAGCGTTTCAGATTCCGGATCTGCACCGCCCCGTCGCTGTCGACGCGCCGGCACGCGGGCTCGCAGGGTGCATCGCATACCCGCCCGCAGATGGAGCTGAAAGGGTTGGTGGCGGTGATCGCTTCGAACGCCGCCTCGTAGTTCCGGTCCCAGATATGGGCAATGTATGACGGCGCATCGGTGCCCACCGGACACGCCACCTGGCACGGCGCCGGCACGTAGTGCACGTCCCGAGTGTGGTCCTCGTACTCCGGCGGCGCCTCGGGCACCAGAATGCGGTGGATGTCGTAGACCGCCATCAAGAGTTCCCGCCAGGTCGGAACACATGCCCGAGATCGCCACGAATGGACGCTCCGGAGGTCGAAATCAGGCGGGCACCGCACCGCGTGGTGGCCTCCCGGGGCGCCGGCGGGAAGCGGCGAGCCGCCATCAGCCCAGACTCACCCGCAGCTCCGGCGTCTTTGCCCGCAACCCCGGCTGGTAGGGCAGGCCGGTGATCTCGGCCGCTTCCGGAGTGAGCGCGACCAGGTCGTCGCGACTCAGCGCGCGGAAGTCGGAGTACCCGAGCGCATGGGTGAGCGCCGCGATCTGCCAGCGCACCCCTTCGAGGAACCGGTGGATATTGTGCGACTCGGCCTCCGGGTCGTAGCGGCTCTCGTGCTCGGGGTCCTGCGTCGCGATGCCGGTCACGCACTGCCCGACGTGGCATTGCATGCACGCGATGCATCCGCCCGCGATGATGGCCGAGGTGCCGAACGCCACCGCGTCCGCCCCGAGACACAGCGCCTTCACCGCGTCCACTCCGTCCCGAATCCCGCCCATCAGCACGAGCTCGATGTCCCGGCGCCGCTCGATCTCCTCCAGCGCGCCGACCGCCTCGATGATGGCGGACAGCGTCGGCACCCCCACGTAGTCGATCACCTCCGCGCTGCCCGCGCCGGTCGAGCCCTGCATCCCGTCGAGCTCGATGAAGTCGAAACCGTCCTTGACCGCAATCTTCACATCGTCGCTCACCCGCCCCGCCCCGAGCTTGACGCTCACCGGCAGGCGGTACCCGGTCGCCTCGCGCATCTCCTCGACCTTGATGAGGAGGTCGTCACCGCCCAGGATGTCGGGGTGACGCGAGGGCGAGCGGAGATCGATGCCGTGGGGAATGCCGCGGATGCGGGCGAGTTCGTGGGTGACCTTCTTCGCCATGAGCTGGCCGCCCAGGCCCGGCTTCGCACCCTGGGAGATGTAGATCTCCAGCCCGTCGGCACGGTTCATGTCGTGGATGTTCCAGCCGAGCCGCCCTCCGAGCATCTGGAAGATGAGCTGGCTCGCGGCCCCGCGCTGCGCATCGCTCATTCCGCCCTCGCCGGTGTTCTCGGCGATGCCGGAGAGCGTCGAGGCAAGGCCGATCGCGCGCTTGGTCGAGGCGCTCAGCGCCCCGTAGCTCATCGGCGCGATCATTACCGGCATCGAGAGCTTGAGCGGGTTGGCACCGTTCAGGCCGCCGATCTCGGTCTTGAGAGCGACCTTCGAGACCACGTCCGCATCCTCGCCGGCCCGCGAGACATCGCGCCGGAACCCGAGGTCGGCGAGGTGCGGGAGGGGGCGCGCACCGCCGTAGCCGCGGATCCGGTAGCGCCCGATCTGCGACTTGATATGGATGTCTTCCTGGATCTTCGGGTTCCAGTACTGCGATGCGCCCGAGAAGGTGAAGAAGGGGATGCTGCGCATCTGGCGCTCGCTCGTCGCGTAGCGCAGCTTCCGGCCCGCGTTGGCGATCTTCTTGAAGGTGCCGGTGAAACGCAGCTCGTAGCGGTCGAGGAAGGCACGGAGGTCGTCGTCTTCGTCGTCTTCGAGGTCGACCTGCTCGGCGTCGGAGCCCAGCTCCTGCACCTTGCCGCCGACGAAGATGTGCCCGCCGGTCATGTCCTCTCCGACCTTCTCGCCGGAGTCGCCCAGAATGATGATGCGCCCGCCGTACATCATGTACCCGGCCATGAAGTTGGCGTTGCCCGCGCAGGCCAACGTCCCCGCCTTCATCACCTGCCCCGCCCGCGACCCCATGTTGCCGTGGATGACGATCTCCGCCCCGCGGATCGCGACCCCGGGAATCGCGCCCGCATTGCCGCGCACCACCACCCGACCGCTGTACATGTTGTCGCCGACGCCCCAGCCCACGTTGTTGTCGACCTCGAAGCGCGCGGCGTCCGTGAGCCCGGCGCAGAAGTAGCCGGCCGAGCCGCGGATGCGCACGTTGACGGGGTGTACCAACCCCACGCCGAGGTGGTGGCGGGCGTCCGGGTTGACGAGTTCGATGTCGGTGCCGTCGGCACCGTAACGGCGGATGCGCTCGTTCGCCTCGCGGACCGGGGTCCGGGCTAGATCGATCGTGACCATGTGGCGCAGGTCCCCGGCGGCGGCTCCCGGGTGTTCAGGGCCTGCCCCGGAAAGAGCCGGTTGAGCGACACCTCCTCGGAGGCGACTGCCACCAGTTCGTCGGTCTCGTACATGATCATCGGCTTCACCGCGAGCCGATCCTTCGCGTAGCCGATCTCGTCCCGGGTCGAGACGAGGAAGGAGAAGGTGCCGTCGAGGTCATCGATCGAGGTGGCCAGCGCATCCTTCAACGCAATGCCCTGCGAGAGCTTGTCGGCGAGGTAGACCGCGATCAGCTCGCTGTCGTTGTCGGTGGTGAACGCGTAGCCGCGCTGCTCCAGGCGCCGGCGCATCTTCCAGTAGTTCGTGATCTGCCCGTTGTGCACGATCGCGACATCGGCGAAACCGGTGGCCCAGAACGGATGCGCCGCCTCGGGCTCCACCGCGGATTCGGTGGCGAGGCGCACGTGCCCGAGCCCGTGGGTGCCGTGGAAGCCGCTCACGCCGTAGTGGTCGTCCACCTCGTGCGCGCCGCCCACATCCTTGACGATCTCCAGGCTCGAACCGATCGAGATCACCTTCGCGGCGTGCTCGACATCATAGGCGAGCTTGCGGATGTCGCCGCCGAAGCTCACCCGGACCCGGTAGTTGCTGCCCACCCGCTCGTCCTCGACGATGCGGGCCCCGTGCCTGGCAAGCGCCTCCCCGATGCGGGCGACCGCCGCCTCCGCCTCCGCCTCCTCCCCCTCGCCGACGAAGAAGCGCAGGCGCAACCCGTCCTCCAGAGCGTCTGCGTAGAGGGCGAAGCCGGTCGAATCGGGGCCGCGATGCTGGCAGCCGTCCAGCATGTCGACCAGCGCCCGCCCGGCCGCGTCGGCACCGCCGCCGTTCTTGAACATGATTCCCGCGATTCCGCACATGGGCGGTCACCCCGCGCTTGCATTCGTTGGCTCGCACGATAGCCGCGAGCATCGCCGTGCCGCGACCGCCAGCCGGGCCAACCGGGGCCCCGGCAGGGGCCGGTGGACCACACCTCAATCTCTTCCGAGCACCTCGATCGGGCACTCGGGCCGGTTTCCCCACTCCTGCCAGGACGCGACGTAGTTGCGCACGTCCGCGTGCCCGAGCAGACGCAGCGCCAGGTATGCATGGGCCGAGCGGTAACCGGTATTGCAGTACGCGATCACCGGGGTCTGCGTGGTGATCCCCACGGACGCATAAAGCTCGCGCAGCGCCGTCTCGTCGAGCATGCGGCCCTTGTCGTCCAGGTTGCGGACCCATTCGAGGTGCACCGCACCCGGGACGGCGCCCGCGCGAGCGGCCCCGCGTGCGTCCTCGCCGTACCACTCTCTGTCGGATCGGGTGTCGAGAATTACCGTTGACGGATCGTCGATGGCGGCAAGGACATCCGACCAGGTCGCGCAGACCGATTCCACCGCTTCGCAGGGGTAGGGGCCCGGACTCGGCGGCTCGGCTTCGTGGACGAGCGGCTGCCCCGCCGCTGCCCAGGCGCGCACGCCTCCGTCGAGCACCACCACCCGCTCGTGCCCGAGGTATTCGAGAAACCAGAAGGCACGGGCCGCCGCTTCGTCGGTGAATTCGCCGCACACGACGATGAGGTCGTCGCGACATATGCCGGCGATCGCGAGCTGGAACGCCCACATCCTGGTGAAGGACGCGAGTGGTGCGGGGTCGGTGTCGTAGGTGTTGATGCCGTACACGCTGAAGTTGAGGGCGCCGGGAATGTGTCCGTTCGCGTAGCGCTCCCCACGCCGCACGTCGAGCACCAGCACGTCGTCATCGTCTTCGAGACGGGCGGCAAGCGTGGCCGGGTCCCAGAGCAGCGAAGCGAGCCGGGTGCTCATTGGATCATCAGGCCTTCGGCCCGCACGTGTTCCAGCGTGTCGTCGAGCGCGAGTTCCCAGCGGTCGAAGAGCATGTCGACCTCGTGCTCCTCGATGATGAGCGGCGGGCAGAACGCAATGCGAATGCCGCCCCCGGTGCAGGCGCGAAGCAGCACCCCGCGCCGGGTGCAGGCGTCGGTCACCCACGGGGCGAAGGAGAGGTCGAAGCTCTCCTTCGTCTCCTTGTCCTTGACGATCTCGACCGAGCCCATGAGGCCCACGCCGGAGGCGTCGCCGACGATCGGGTGGTCAGCGAGCGCGGCGAGCCGCTCCTGCGCATGGGCGCCGACCCGGCGCACGTGGGCGCCGATGTCCATCTCGTCGTAGATCTTCAGCGTCTCCAGCGCGACTGCGGCCGGTACGGGGTGGCCGGAGTAGGTGAAGCCGGTGCCGAGGATGCCATTTTGGCCGGCAAGCTCGCGGATGGGTCCGTACACCTTCTCGTTGAGGATGACGGCGGAGATCGGCAGGTACGCGGAGGAGAGCTGCTTGGCGATGCACATCATGTCCGGCCGGATGCCGAAGGTCTCGCACGCGAAACGGTTGCCGGTGCGGAAGAAGCCGGTGATGACTTCGTCGGCGACCATCAGCACGTCGTGCTTCTCCAGCACCGCCTGGATCTTCTCGAAGTAGGTCCGCGGCGGGATCACCGCACCACCCGCGCCCAGCACCGGCTCCGCGACGAAGGCGGCCACCGTCTCCGGACCCTCGGCGAGGATGAGCTGTTCCAGCTCCTCGGCGCGCCGGCTCGCGAACGCCTCCTCGCTCTCGCCCGGGTGAGCGTCCCGGTAGTAGTGGTGGCTGCCGGTGTGGAGGATGTTCGGGATCGGGAGATCGAAGCCCTTGTGCATCGCCGGGAGCCCGGTGAGCGACCCCGAGGACACCGCGATCCCATGATAGCCGTGCTCGCGAGCGATGATCTTCTTCTTTTCCGGTTTGCCGCGGGCATTGTTGTAGAACCAGACAAACTTGCACATGTGGTCGTTCGCCTCGGAGCCCGAGTTGGCAAACCACACTCGCGCCATCGGCACCGGGGCGCAGTCGAGCAACCGCTCGGCGAGATCGATGGTGGGCACGGTCGAACGCTGGAAGAACGTGTGGTAGGTCGGCAGCTTGCGCATCTGCGCGACGGCGGCCTGAATCAGGCGTTCGTTGCTGAACCCGAGTGATGCGCACCACAGGCCCGCCATGCCTTCGAGATACTCGTTGCCCTCCAGATCCCGGACGTACACCCCGCGCCCTTCTTCAAGGATGAGCGGTCCCTCCCGCTCCAGGCGCAGGGGGTTGGTCATTCCATGCAGAAGCGATGCGATGTCGCGGGCATGAGGGGAGTTGAGCGCGGCGGACATGGGGGCGACCTCCTTCGGGAATTTTCGCGCAGCGCAGGGCCGCTGCGACGTGCCGGCGGGCGGTTGAGCTGGACATCGGACCAGGCCCCGAACCGGACGGCGAAGTCTATAGCCGCGCCCGATGTTGCACCAGCCGCCAACAGCCGCCAACAGCCGCCAACACCGAAGCCGACACCGAATCGACCGGCTCGCGGATCAGGCGAGATTCGGCAGCCCGAAGAACCGTCTCGCGGTGTCGGTGGTGGACTGCGCCAGGGCGTCCGGCTCGCATCCGATCGCGCCAGCTACCGCCCGCAGGATATGGGGCAGATGCATCGGCTCGTTGCGGCGGGTCTTCGGCTTCGGCGTCAGGTCGCGCGGGAGGAGGTACGGCGCATCGGTCTCGACCATGAGGCGGTCGAGCGGCACCCGGCCGACGATCTCCCGCAGGTGCAGCCCACGACGCTCGTCGCAGATCCAGCCTGTCACTCCAACATGGAGATCGAGGTCGAGGTAGGCGTCGAGCGCGGCTCCGTCTCCGGTGAAGCAGTGGATGACCGCGCGTGAAAGCCGCGCGCGCCACCGCGCGACGATGGCGAGAAACCGCTCGTGGGCATCACGCTCGTGGAGAAACACCGGCATTCCGAGCCCCGCTGCGAGCTCCAGGTGGGCTTCCAGCGCCCGTTCCTGGTCCAAGCGCGGCGAGAAGTCACGGTTGAAGTCGAGCCCGGTCTCCCCGATGGCAACAACCTCGGGCTCTGCGGCCAGGCGCTCCAGCGCGGTCGCGCTTCCCCCATGCCACTCCTGCGCATGGTGGGGGTGGACGCCCGCCGTGGAGTACAGCACCCCCGGCGCGGTGCGGGCGACGGCAAGCGCGGCCACGCTCCCCGCCTCGCTCGCGCCGGTGACCACGATTTGCGCCACGCCGGCCCCACGGGCGCGAGTGAGCACTTGCTCACGGTCGTGATCGAACGATTCGTGGCCGAGGTTCGCGCCGATGTCGATGAGTTCCACGTCAACACTCCGGGGCGCGGGTTGATCGAATTCCGTCTCGGCGCTGTTGGGGAAGATACCGGGCCCGTGGTCGGCACCATGCACCGTCGTCATCCCGCCGTCGTCATCCCGCCGCCGTCATCCCGCCGCCGTCATCCCGGTTGGTACATTGGCCCCTGATCCTTCGGCGCCCACCTGTCGGTGGTCGGCCCCGGCGTCACCCGATCGTCTATTTCGGCATCGGGCCCACCAGCAGCGACGGATCGAGACGTCGGCCGAAGAGGTTGATCCGCCAATCGAGATGCGGGCCGGTGGAGCGGCCGGTGGAGCCGACCTCGGCAATGACCTGCCCCTGCATCACTCGCTCGCCCTTGTCGACCAGGATCCGCGAAAGGTGCAGAAAGGCCGACGACAGCCCGTGGCCGTGGTCGACGATCATCGTGCCGCCGGAGAAGTACATGTCCGGGTGCACGAGGGTGACCACGCCGTCGGCCGGGGCAACCACCTGCGTGCCCTTCGGCGCTGCGATGTCGATGCCGAAGTGCGGCCGTCGCGGCTCGCCGTTGAGGATGCGCTGCGAACCGTAGACCCCGCTGATGATCCCCTTGACGGGCCACTGGAAACCGCTGAGGAAGTCGGTGCGGAAGTCGTCGATCTTGCGGGCCTGCTTGACGATCCGCACTTCCTTGCGGATGCGTGCGAGGTCCTCCTCGCTCGGGGTCACCTTGCTCGGAGGCAGACCGTCGATGCGCTGGATGTCGTATTCGCGTCGTTCGACTTCGAGCACCTGCCGCTCGCTCTGCCCGTTCGGGTAGATCACCACAAGCGCAGCTTCGGGCGGGGCGTCGCGCCCGAAACCGACCAGAAACCAGCCGTCCGCCGATACCCGCACGGCATCGCCCTCGTACTCCACCGTCGAGCCCGGCGGCACGCGGCCGCGCAACAGCCCGCCCTGTACGCGGGGACCGTCGAGACGCACGCCGGTCTCGGCCGCGACGGGCACCGAGGCAAACGGAAGCAGAAGGAGGAGCATGACGGCGCACCGGGCAGCGCACCGCGCCGAACCGGGGACTCCCGCGATACCGGCCTGCCAGCGCATCCCGCTGGCCCGGCTGCGGGACGAGACGGGTCCCGGACATATCCTCCGGCGTGGTGGCCGCAGGCGATACGGGCCGGTCATGTTGCTGCGGCGGGGACTGCCGGAGCCGCGGTTCGGCGGTGCGACTCCGGGAGTGAAATCACAGCGGCGTCGGATCCGCGACGGATCGCGGCCGTGGCGCACCCCGGCCCGGTCACGAGTCGTCCGTCCATGGCGTACCGGCATCGGCGAATCTCCCATCGGTTCGGCTCTCCCATCGCGCCCCGGGGCAAGTCTACCGGGCGCCCGAGCATTCACGGGCGCTCACCCGCGGCATGAACGACGATCCCGACGACAGCCCGGTCGGTCATGGGCGTCGCGGTGCGCGCGTGATCAGGGCCAGACCCGCCGCAATCAGCGAAAGCACCGCGAACGCGGTGAGACCGCTCGCGTAGCTGCCCGTGAGATCGTGGAGCACGCCGGCCGCCAGCGGGCCTATCGCCTGGCCTCCCACCTGCGCCGGCAGGGTGATGCCGCGGATCGCGCCGAAGTGCGCACGGCCGAAGTAGTTCGCCCACGCCACCGGGATCATGGTGAGGATGCCGCCGATCCCCGCCCCGAAGAGTACCGCCGAGACGTAGCCGAGAAGCGGCCCCTCGACCCCGCGCATGGTGGCCGCCCCGAGCGCAAGCAGCGCCGCACTTGCCGCAAGACACGCGCGCACCGACACCGCCCGGTCGCCGATGTGGCCGAAGAGAAGACTCGCCAGCACCGCGGCGAGGGAGAACGTGCTCACGATGGTCGCGGCGATCGTCGGCGCAATCCCGCGCTCGATGAGATGCGGCGCCTGGTGCAGGCTCACCCCGGCCTGCACCGGGAAGACGAGCAACGTGTAGACCATGAGCAGCCAGAGGGTGGAGGTGCGCAGGGCCCGGGCTCGGGTGAAGCTCACCTCCCCGGCAGCGGGCAGGCGAGCCGCTGACTCCGGCGACTACGGCGACTCCGGGCCGGCGCCGTCGGGGCGAAGGCCGATGTCCTCGGGTCTGCGCACGAGCAGGAGCCATTGCGGGATCACCCCGAGCACGATGGCGATGACCGCAAGCGTCACCCACCCGGCCCGCCAGCCGACGACGGCGACCGCCGCCGCAACGACGAGCGGCAGGACGGTCAGACCCGTCCCGGTGGCCATGACGAGGAGCGACATCGCCCGGGCCCGGCCGTGCACGAACCACTTGGTCACCGCCGACGTGGTGCCGATCTCGAACGGCGCCGAGAACATCATGCGCGAGATGCTGAAGGCGACGTAGAACCAGAGCAGCCCCTGGGTACCGGCAAGCGCGAGGCAGCATCCGCTCACGGTCACCGCGCTCGCGATCAGCAGCGCCCGCGAGCCGTGGCGGTCGAACAGCGGCCCGATGAACGGGGCAACGAGCGCCCCGAGCACCCCACCGAGCGACACCGCACCGGAGATGCCTGCGCGCGACCAGCCGAATTCGTCCGTCATCGGCACGAGAAAGATGGAGAGCGTCGCCACCGCGGCCACCTGACGCACGACGCCGGAACACATCGTGCAACCGACGATGATCCAGCCGTAGAAGAACGGCAGGCGCCGGGCGAGAGAGTGGATCATCGGGCGGGGTGGAATGCCGGTAGTCGCGCGATGGAGGCAGGCGGTCGGGGCATGTTCTCACACGCCCCGTTTCCCCGCCGCGGGGGCGGTCGGTCAGCCAGTGGTCAAAACGGCCGGGTGAGCGCCGGGTGCCCCCTGCTACCCGCGCACGATGAGGCGCAGCCCCGGCTCCAGCGCGGCTTCGGCGCGTTGCTCCAGCCCGCGCATCGAGGCGCTGCTGATCGGGTGCTCGATGACCGCGAACGGGTAGTCGGGCATCCCGAGCGCGCGCCGCATCCCGTCCGCGGCGGACACGAACCGGTCGGTCATGATTCCGAGGGCCGGAACCCCCAGGCGTTCGGCGGCGATCGCGTCATGCAGACTGCACGACGAGCAGCTTCCTCAGTCGCCGACCCCCGTGATCGCGGCATCCCAGCCCGCCGCTTCATCCATGATGGCCGGCTCGGCCGGCGCGCTGAGATTGCCCTTGACCCGCCGCACGACGTCGGCCGCGCCGAAGCGCTCGCGCAGGACCTGCTCCAGGTGCGCGAAGAGGTGGGCGGTTCCTTCCTTGCCGTTCGAGATGATGCCGACCGTCGTTCCTTGCAGGCTCTTCAGTCGGGGCGGCAGAACGAATCCGACCGCGGTCTCCTCGAACGTGGGAT
This sequence comes from Gammaproteobacteria bacterium, assembly GCA_965221725.1. GTDB lineage: Bacteria > Pseudomonadota > Gammaproteobacteria > HK1 > HK1 > HK1. The sequence continues at coordinate 2,309,535 of OZ244909.1, read as the reverse complement.
CGAGTACTCGCATGCGCTTCTCCAGGTCAGGCCGTATCGGGGTGGTGGACCAACACCGTCGCATCCTTCATTCCGCACCCGGCGGCCCGCAGTCCACGCACGCCCCGACGGGGAGCGTCACCGCGCGGCTCTTGCCCCCGAACCAGGGCGGGATGACAGCGCCGAAGCCCCCGGCCGGCCCGCCGGCCGCCACCAGGAGCAGGTGCTCGGGGTCGGGCAGGGCCCGATACTCGTCGTCGCCGCGATCCCGCACCACCCGACCCTTGCCCACCTCGGCCCATTCGTGGCGATGGATGCGGGACCTTTCGTGAAGCCGGCGGCACACGTCCGCCCGCGTCCATCCGGCGGCAGCAAGGGGCTCGCGAAGCTGTCGGGGCACGATGACCGCATAGTCGCCGGGCCAGATCGAGTACTGGCGCATGTTGGCCCGGATCTCCGCCGCAAACGTCTCCAGGATCTCCTCCGGGTCGGTGGTCCACTCGTTCATGATCTGGCGCGGGGCACCGGCCGCCATGACGGTGACGGACGATGCACCCTCGGGGATGCCGCGAGCGGTGGCAAGCGGCTCCCACGGCGAACCCTCCTCGTCCTCGGCCACGCAGAAGCTGAACTTGCCGGGATGGCCGAGGGTCGAGCGGTCGATGCCGCCCGGGCGCACGTCGAGCAGGTTGACGAGGCAGAGCCGGATCGCCCGCCCGATGACCGCGGTCGCTCGATCGCTGTTGCCGAGCGCGTTGAAGGTGCCGTCCATGCCGAGTTCACGCCGCGCGTCGCCGTTGACGACGATGAACACGGCGCATCCCCCGGTGCTCGCGGTCGCGCCGTGCAGCGTGAATTCTTCGCGCAGCATCGCGGTGAGCGCCGTCACCACCAGCGGGAAATGGGCCGGCAGGCAGCCGGCCATCACCGCGTTGACCGCCGCCTTTTCCGCGGTGACAGTCCGGGCCCGCACCGGCTCCACGCCGATGAGGTGCTCGGGCGCCAGAGCCGCCTCGTCGAGACACGCGCATACCGCAGCCTCGGTCGGCGGCACGATGGGGAGCCCATCCGTCCAGCCACGGCGATGGAAGAATTCCTGAGCGGCAAAGACATCTTCCGCTTCGTGGATGGTGGATCGAAGGTGCATGGATTGATAGGCAGGCTCGGCGTACTCCACTACCGATAATCATACGCCAGGGGCATTCATGATTTCCCGGCGCCGACCGATTTTCGGGCGGGGATCAGCGCGTATCTTCGAACCACGCGCAAGGTAATGATGTCCAGCGATCGAATCTCCCTCAATTGCCGGTATCAGCGTGGCATACGGCGTCGGTGCCGGATTCCGCAATGTGGAGGATGCACCGCCGGATTGAAACTGCCGTTACCATCCCCGAATCCGGAACAAGGGGAGACCACACGATGAATGCCGATCTTCAGGCTGATCTTCACGCGGATCTCGGACTGGAAGGCAAGGTCGCCATCGTTGCGGGCGGCGGCTCGGCGGGAGACGGCATCGGCAACGGCCGGGCGGCGGCCATCCTGCTCGCGCGGGCGGGCGCGCGGGTGTTCGTCGTGGATCGGTCGCTCGACCTCGCGGAAGGTACGGTGCGGATGATCGCGACGGAGGGTGGGGAGGCGGCCGCCCACGCGGCGGACCTCACCGACGAGGACCAGTGCCGGGCGATGGCGGAGGCCGCGCTTGCGCGGTTCGGGCGCATCGATGTCCTCGACAACAACATCGGCATCATGAGTGTCGGCACGGTGGTCGCCGAGACGCAGGCCCGGTGGGAGCGGGTGATGCGGGTGAACATCGAGGCGATGTTCCTCACCTCGAAGCACGTCATCCCCGTCATGATCGAGAGCGGCGACGGCGGCGCGATCGTGAACATCTCCTCCATCGCGACGTTGAGGCCGCGCGGCATGACCGCCTACTCGACCTCGAAGGCCGCGGTCATCGGGCTCACCCGCGCGATGGCGGTCGATCACGCCCGCGACGGAATCCGCGTCAACTGCATCGCCCCGGGCGCGGTCTACACGCCGATGGTGTACTCCGACGGCATGTCGGACGAGGCGCGAGAGCGGCGGCGCAAATACTCGCTGCTCGGCATCGAGGGCACCGGCTGGGATATCGGCCGCGCGGTGCTCTTTCTCGCTTCCGGGTGGGCACGCTACATCACCGGCCACACGCTGGTGGTCGATGGCGGCGGCACCCTCGCCGGCCCGCCGCGCTCGGCCGGCACGGAGGAGGCGCAGGTGCGCGGCCACGACGGCTCCCCGTGAGCTTGCCGTGTGTTGGCTGTGATAGCCGCGTGATACTTGTCCCTTTAGAATGGCTCCCCGTCGGCTCGCGAAATTGCGACATCGACTTCAGCAGTGAATCAATCAGCTCGTATCATCCTGTTTCCAAAGGAGATCTCCATGAACGTGAAGACCACTTCGAGCCTGACCCTGGCCGCAGCCGCGGCCGCGATGTTTGCCCTCGCTCCGGTCGCGGCCAGCGCCGCCGACGAAGTCAAGTGTGTGGGCGGCAACACCTGCAAGGGCAGCAGCGCGTGCAAGACCGCGACCAGCGAGTGCAAGGGCCTGAACGCCTGCAAGGGCCAGGGGTTCGTCATGGTCACCAAGGCTGCGTGCGAAGAGCTCGGCGGCATGGTCGAAGAGGGCTGAGGCGCATCCCGTCTCCTGCTCTGACGCACGGAGCGGGGCATATGCCCCCGCTCCGTGCGCCTGCCATGAACGCAGCGCTTCATTCCCCCGGGGACCCGCAGACCGCCCCGGCGGGCAGACCCTTCCTCGGTTTCGGGCTGGGGCTCCGGCCCGACCACTATCCGGAAGTGCTCGAGAGCCGGCCGCCCGTCGACTGGTTCGAGATCATCAGCGAGAACTACCTCGTCGACGGCGGCAAGCCGTTGTACTACCTCGACCGCATCCGTGCGGATTATCCGATGGTCATGCACGGGGTATCGCTCTCCATCGGCGGCACCGACCCGCTCGACCTCGAATACCTCGCCAGCCTGAAGCACCTCGCCGCCCGGGTCGAGCCGGCCTGGATCTCCGACCACCTGTGCTGGACGGGCACCGATGGCCGCAACCTGCACGACCTGTTGCCGCTGCCGTACACCGAGGAGGCGGTCGCCCACGTGGCCGACCGGATCGGCCGGGTGCAGGACTTCCTCGGGCGGCGGATCCTTCTGGAAAACGTTTCCAGCTACCTGACCTACACGGATTCACACGTGCCCGAGTGGGAGTTCCTGGCCGCAATCACGGAGCGCGCGGACTGTCTGATCCTGCTCGATGTCAATAACATCTACGTAAGCGCTCACAACCACGGATTCGACCCGCTCGCCTACCTCGACGGCGTGCCGGGCGAGCGCGTGCGGCAGATCCATCTCGCCGGCCACAGCCACAACGGGCCGCTCATCATCGACACCCACGACCACCCGGTGCCGGATCCGGTGTGGGCGCTGTACGGGGAGGCGATCGCGCGCCTCGGGCCGGTCTCCACCATGATCGAGCGCGACGACGATATCCCGCCCCTGGACGTGCTGCTCGAAGAGCTTGCGCAGGCCCGGGCGCTGGCGGAGCCGACGGGTGAGGCGCTGCGCCCGGGAGCGGCCGGGCCATGACCGCGCTCCGGGAACTGCAACGCGGCTTTCAGTCCTGGGTGCTCGGGGACGCGAGCGCCACCCGGGCCGCCCCCACCCCGGCCACCGTGGTCGACGCCGGCGCGGTATCGGCCCGGGATCGCCTGAAGGTCTATGCGGACGCGATCCGGCTCCGGTTTCTGGAGGTGCTCGGCCAGGACTATCCGGGGTTGCACGCCCTGGCCGGGGACGACGGGTTCCGGCACCTGGGGCTCGCCTATGTCGCGGCGCATCCGTCGCATCATCCCTCGATTCGCTGGTTCGGTGCCCATCTGCCCGCGTTCCTGCGCTCCACCGCACCGTGGCAGGAGCAACCGGTGCTCGCCGAGATGGCCGCGTTCGAGTGGGCCAAGGGCGAGCTGCTTGATGCGCCCGACAGCCCGGTGGTCGGCGTGGAGGATATCGCCGCCATCGCGCCCGATCGGTGGGCCGGCATCCGGCCGCGCCTCAAACCTGCGGTGCGACGGATCGCGCTCGAATGGAACGTCCCCGTCGTGTGGAAAGCCATCGACGGTGACGAGACGGTCCCGGCGCTGACGCGCACGGACCGCACCGGCTCCGTCGGCCGTGGCGAGAGTGCGGGCGAAAGTGCGGTGGAGTGGCTGTTGTGGCGTCAGGATCTGCTCGTGCGCTGGCGCTCGATCGATCCCGACGAGGCGTGGGCGCTCCGGCGCTGCACCGCCGGCGAGGACTTCGGCTCGATCTGCGCCGGACTGTGCGAACGGGTCGGAGACGACGCGGCGGCTTTCCGCGCCGCCACGTTTCTGAAGCAGTGGGCGGCCGACGGCGTGCTGAAAGCGGTATGAGCCGGAGTCCGATTTCCCGATAGCATCCCCCCTTCCCAACCCGAAGACAGGAGGAACGTGAAGTGAAGACCAAATCGACGACTTCCCGAGCGGCAATCGCCAGGGCATTGATGACCGGTGCCGCCGTCGCGGCGATGAGCGCCGGAGCGGCGGCGAAACCCAACGATCAGTTGATGATCGAGGACGGTGCGCCGGAGGCGGTGAAGACCGCGTTCGCACAGTGGATGGCGGGCAATTCGCTGAGCGGGCGCAAGGACAAGTGCTACGGCATCGCGCTCGCGCGCGAGAACGACTGCGCCGCCGGCGCGGGCACGAGCTGCGAAGGCACTTCGAGCGTGGACTTTCAGGGCAATGCGTGGACCTACTCTCCGAAGGGGAGCTGCGAGTTCATCGTGACCCCCGAAGGGCCGGGCTCCCTGAAGGCGCTCGAGCGCAACAACCCCTGAGGGCGGTCTCATCGGTGCCGGGCCGGCCCGCCGCGACCCGCGGCCCGGGCGGCCCGGCATCGACCCCGTCGACGACCGGTTTCGGTTCCGTCAATGCCGATGCAAGACACCGGGCGCCTCGGAGCCGGAGTCGGCCTCAAGCAGCCCCACGTCGAATCCGCGCTGGGGGGCGGCGTCGAGCCCGCCCTGTGGTTCGAAGTCCACACCGAGAACTACATGGTGGCCGGCGGGCCGCGGCTTGCGCAGTTGCGGCGGGTGCGGGAGGCGTTCCCGGTGAGCTTCCACGGCGTCGGCGCGTCGCTCGGCGGGCCGGCTCTGCCGGATGCACGGCACCTGGCCGCGGTCCGACGCCTGGTGGAGGCATTCGAGCCGGCTCTGGTGTCGGAACACGCGGTATGGTCGAGCGCGGGCGGGGTGTGGTTCGCGGACCTCCTGCCGCTGCCCCGCACCGGCGAGGCCCTGCGGCAGCTTGCCGAGGGCGTGGACCGGTACCAGAACGCGATCGGGCGCCCCATCCTGATCGAGAACCCGACCAACTACCTGCCGTTCACGAGCGAGATGGACGAGCCCGACTTCCTGAACGAAGTGGCCGCCCGCACCGGATGCGGCCTCCTCCTCGACGTGAACAACGTCTACCTGAGCGCTCGCAACTGCGGCCTCGACCCCGAGCGGTACATCGCGACGCTCGCGGCCGACCGGGTCGGGGAGATCCATGTCGCCGGATACGAGGCCGACGGGAACTACGGCGAGGCGCTCCTGATCGACACCCACGCCGCCCCGGTGAGCGAGGCGGTGTGGGCGCTTCTGGACACCGCGCTCGCGCGCCTCGGCCCGAGGCCGGTGCTGCTGGAGCGCGACGGCAAGCTGCCCGCGTTCGATGTGTTGATGGAGGAACGGGGCCGGGCGCAGAAGGCACTGGCGGGGCGGTACGAGAGCCCGGAGCGGGCCGTTGCTTGACGCATACGCCGATGCGTTCTCGCGCTACCTGCGCACCGGCACGGTAGGCGCGCTCTCCGGCTTCTGCGCCGCGGGCGCCGACCTCGGCCGGCTCCGGGTCTATCGCAACGGATTCCTCAAAGCCTGCATCGACGCCCTGCGGGCAAACTACCCGGCGGTCGAGCGGCTCGTCGACGAGGCGCGCTTTCCGGCCCTGGCCCGCCCCTTCGTCGAGGCGCACCCGCCGCGGGTGGCAAGCCTGGTGGAGTACGGAGCGGGGTTTCCGCAACACGTCCGGACCACCCGCGAGATGCACGGTCTCGACTGGCTCGCGTCGTTCGCGGCGCTCGATCGCGCGTGGACGGAGGTCTGTTTCGCCCCGGACGAGGTGCAAACCACACCGCCCGCCCGCACCAGCGGCAAGGTCGAAACACTCTCGGACCCGGGCGACGCGGGGGCGCTCATGAACCTGCGCGGCCGGCTCTCGCCGTGGGTGCGCCTGGTATCGCTCGAACACCGCGTGCTCGACGCATGGCGCCGGCTACGCGAGAGCGAGCCGGGGACGGAGACCGAATTCCGGCCCGCCCCTCAGCCGGTGCTGGTCTGGCGAAGCGGCGGGGAAGTGCTCTACCGCAGCCTCACGGCCCCGGAACACGCCTTCATCGCGGGCGTTGCGGCAGGAGATCCATGTGGAGAGGCGGCGGGCGCCGCGCTCGCGCTCGACGCGGATTTCGATCTGGTGGCGACGTTCGCGTCGCTGTTGCACCATCGCGCGCTGCGGTTCGAGCCCTGATGGCCGTCCGGCGCCGACGCTCGACCGCCCGGTCTCCGCGCCGAGACGGCGCATGTCGGCGCCCCGGCGCATCCGTGGTCGGCAGGCGCATTTGCAAGGAGAGTCGGTCCGGGAATCCGTACGGCCTCGGCCGAGCCCGAACGCGCCCCGGCACCGAGTACGGTCTGGAGGGATCGGAATCATGAAATCGGCATACCAAGCTCTGGTCGTCGGGATCAGCGGACTGCTGGAGCCGCTGGCGCTTCTCGCACTTCGGCTCGCCGGCGCCAAGGTGTTCTGGGACTCCGGCCTGACGAAGTGGAACGGTTTCCTGGCGTTCAACCGGGACAAGTACGATCTCTTCCTCTACGAATTCTTCTGCCCCGATCCGCCGCGAGCGGGGGCGCTGCAGCTCTGTGACCCCGCGACTCTGGAGTACACCGAGGGCTCGGCGATCGTCTCGATCATCAAGGCGCTTGCGGTCACCGCCGGCGTCGTCGAGATCACGCTGCCGGTGCTGCTGGTGATCGGGTTGGCGAGCCGGCTTGCCGCGCTCGGGCTGTTCGGGATGACGCTGTTCATCCAGCTCGCGGTCTTCCCCACCTGGAGTCACTGGTGGAATCCCGCCATGTGGTGGGCGGTGGTGCTGCTTGCCCTGGTGGCCTGCGGCCCCGGCGCCTGGTCCCTCGACCGGCTGCTGAGGCTCGAACGCAGACGCAACTGGTAGCAGCGGGGGCCGGGGCTCGTTTTTTGTCCGGCGGCGGTTGATGTGAGCGCGTTCAACGGGTCATTTCGGGGGAGGGTTTCGTTGTCTGGGTGTCCGTTCGGGCCGCATGGAGCTGCTTTCGACGGCATTGAGGGCATCTGCGCACCGGTCGTCGGCACTCGCTCCCGACAAAAAATGGTCCTGTAGCGGGGGCCGGCATCCGCAAGGGATTGCGTCCCGGCTGATAGACTGGCCGGATTCGGGCACCATCCACTTGCTCCTCAACCACACCTTGGTTTCGGGCCCCGTCGGGCTCATTCCTTTCGGCGGACTTCTTCATGTCGGATACATACGCCGGTTTCATCGACGCGAGCTTCCTGCGAGCCGAAGGCGCCAAGGCGATCGGGCAGTCGCCCAAGGGAGTGCGCCCCGATGCGCAAGGCGGTGGTGAGCTGGTGTCGTTTCCTTGCGCGCCAGGAGGCCCTGGACCAGACGTTCCTGCGCGCGTACTGGTACGACAGCGCCTTCGACCCCGCGCACCACAACTACGGCGGGCAGCGATCCTTTTTCGACGCGATCGCGCTCACCCCCGGCCTGCAACTCCGTCTGGGACACATCGCGGAGGGGTCGTCACCGCTGGAGCAGCCGATCCGGCGGGCGCTGGAATCGACGGCGGCCGGCCTCGGGGTCGATCCGGAGGATCTGCTGGCCGAGTTCGACCGGCACTGGAGCTTCCGGCCCACTCGCCATCAGAAAGGAGTGGATACCCTGATCGCACTCGACATGGTGCGGCTCGCCGGCCGATCGGTCTGCGCGACCATGGTGCTCGTGGCCGGCGACCGCGACTTCGCGGAGGTCGTGCGCGCATCCCAGGATTTCGGCACCCGGGTGCTGGTGGCCACCCCGAAGCGCAGCAGCCTCTCGCGCGAGGTCGCACAGCTCGCCGATGATGTCATCGACATCTCGGAGGACGAGATCCGCCGGATGCTGACGCCCCGGCCGATCTATCCCGGGCCCGGCTGACACGCTCGGGCCTTCGGAGCGCGCTCGTAGGATGGTTCGAAGCCGGAAGTGAGTAGATATCACGCCCGGACGCGGTCATGGCCGCGGGGAGCCTTATCGTGTAGGCGTTAGGCCGATCAATCGTAGGACTTCGGCTCATCGTGACGCTCCCGTGGCCTGAACGAGAGCTGTTTCCGGTATGCTCACCAGCCAATCGACTTGGGATGAACGCGCGGCCACAAAGTACAGTGCCTTATGCTGGGGGGACCCGTGAGACCACTGGACGATCACATCAGGGGCCAGTTGACCCTGCATCTTGAGAAAATCGGTACGGCTCTCACCGCAGATGTCGTCGCGATAGTCAGCCCGATCCTACCCGGACTGGAGCTGAGGCTCCGTGACGCAATCGATGTTTTTACCACCAAGAGAGACTCCGTAACCGTGATTCTGGACACACCAGGCGGCGTCGTAGAAGTGGTTGAGCGAATGGTGACTGCCTTGCGGCATTTCTATCGAGATCTGACAGTGATCGTGCCGGATCGGGCCATGTCTGCGGGTACGATATTCGCCCTAAGCGCTGATCGCATCATGATGGATTATCTTTCCAGTCTCGGACCCATTGACCCCCAAATCGAGAGAGATGGAAAGTTGGTTCCTGCCTTGTCGTACCTGAATCAATTTGAGCGTCTCAACAACAAAGCACAAGCTGGGGCACTCACTACCGCCGAATACGCACTCGTGAGCAAGCTCGATCTTGGCGAGCTGTATCAATTCGAGCAGGCGAGGGAGCTGTCCATTGAACTCCTTATAAAATGGCTGTCTAGCTACAAGTTCAAGAACTGGATCAGAACCGAGATTCGACAGTTGGAAGTTTCACCTGAAATGAAGGAAGAGCGGGCCAATGAGATCGCAGCGCTTCTGAACAACCCGGAACGTTGGCATTCTCATGGTCGCGCTATAGACATGAAAACATTACAAGAAGAAGTAGGCCTGAAAATTGACAACCTCGCAGATAACCCCGATCTACACAAGGATATTCGAGACTACTTCGAATTATTGAAGGATTACATGCAACGGGAACAGCTCATATCCTTCATCCACACTAGGGAGTATTTCTAATTATGCCAAGAAAGCGCGCGAGGTTCGTATCGTACAGAGAGAAGGTACTGAAACGGAACAAGAACATCAACACCGAAACAGTAGCCGCCCACGAAAAACTTGAGAAGGAGCTGCAGAAGCTTGGCGTGGAAACCAAGCCGAGTTTCAATCTCGATCCACCTTTGGGAAGGAATCGTGCGGATATCCGCAATCGAAACAGTTGAGGAATCTGCGCAGGTAATTAGATGAGTGAACAGCACAGGAGTCGGATCATATCGACTCGTCTTATCCAGTCGTGCTGCCACCTACCGAGTGCCGACGCGGAGATAGCGTAGCTCGATCTGTGTTTCTCTCTGGTTCTCGGGGTTGACGCCTCCAATCTTGTCCAAGAGTTGAAGATGACCCAATGACTAATTTGTGACTCTCTATAACGAGCGATAGTAATCGCGAATTTTACCGGACATCAGAAGCCTGCGCTGCCGTAAGAATTCGGTGTAGTCATCAGCTTTTCCAGCTTCATTCACATTCTCGGGGATGCAGTGAGTCGTCAGATTCTCGCGCAACACTTCAGCGTTGGTGATGCCGCCGTACCAGACCTTGCCATTAGCGCATTGCCGCCAAAGCGCCTCGAAGTAAGTCGCTGGCGGATCGTCACCTATGGCGATATTAATCTCGCCTTGCATTACGACATAGTTCGCGATCTGGTTATAACGGCTACGCGGCAGACCGTGCATCTTCAGGTAATTCCGCGGGAAAACGTGGTGAACATGAGAGATCCCTTCGAGCAGAGTTTGGACCGTGTGATCGCTAGACAGGAATGCTTTGTCATTTGCCTTGACTTGGCTCGCCAGAAATACGTTGAAGTAGGGGCTGCTAGCCACCGAGGTATCCATCTGCTGAGGAAGACCCAGATCCCAGAATGCATCCGAAAGTCTCGCCCGCTCCACGGCACTCAGGTATTCCGATGCACCCTGTTCGGCAATGTTGCGGATGTCCCCGGCGAACGCGGGCTCAGGAGAACTTGCTGTATATCGGCCAGTCAGAACCGACATCACGAACCAGCGCCGCACGAGCGTCTCGATGTGCGTGGGATTTATGTGTTGTGCGCGTAATGTCAGGTACAGGATGTACGCAAAGTTGACGGTGTTCTGCGACCGGATCATGGACGCACTGACAAATCCCGCCGAGCGCAGAATCATGACGAAGCGCTTGAAGTGCGTCTCGTTCATAAATCGCAGGATCGCCTTATCGAGCCTGCGGAATGAATCCTCGGCGATAGTCTCTTCGAACTCGCGGGTCTTGAAATTGCGGCCGGAGAGCAGAGCAACGAGATCATCGAGGCGACCACGCCTGAACTCAGATGTGAAGGCCACACGCAACATATCCGTGTAGGAGGGATCATACAGATCCTCTTTTTCGTTCTTCAGCCATTTCATAGCCCGAAAGTACTCGGTCTTCGCGAACTCAACGTCGTTCGCGAGCTCGGCATAGGCTTCGGGTGCTACAGCCAGATGGCAGAAGTAGTCAATGCACTTGCGGAGCTGGTGGCCGCTGTATTTTTCGTTCGCTGCCATCTTCGACATGGCGAAGTCGGCGGCATTGAGCGGAACCCCTTGTGAATTGATGCGAACGAATATCTCCGAAACTGTTTCAACATCCAGATCCGCGTTCAGCTCGATGAGCCCGAGCGAGTTGTTCAGGATTCCCCGAAGCCGTTCTATTCGCTCGTAAATATCGTCCCTGTTCACCTCCGCGTTGGCCTCACAATAGGAATCAACCACTCGAAGGATTTTCGTGCCGGGTGCGAAGAGGGCAGCAATGTCGGGGAGCCATGCTCGGTCCCGCCGGATTGCGGGATTAGTTACCTCGAACCGCTCGTCGCCGGGATGGAACGCGATCGCGATACGTACCTTCCTGTAGTTCTTGTCGACGGTATGACGTCCGAGCATGGCCGCCAGAAGTGCTGTCACACGTTGCTGACCGTCAATCAAAACACACTTGCCCGCCGATTCGCTTCCATCCTTCAGCCGGACCGACGGATTCCGCCACGCGATGAGGTAGCCGACGGGATAGCCGAAATACAGGGAATCGATGAAATCGCGCACCTTGGCCGCGTTCCAGACGAACGGGCGCTGAATCTCGGGGATCGCAATCTCTTCGGATTCGATCCATGTCAACAAGGTCTGGATCGGGTGCTGATTGACCGAGTAGCGCTGAATAGTCATGGTTTCTCCCAGAATGCGAAGTTAATGGTGCCGCAAAATCAACTGAACATGTGCTCCTATATTGCTCCGGATGCTTCGGGCGACAGCGGAGCCGCAGCCCGCGCCCGGCCGTGTTACTTCGAGGGCGCGCCGGCCGTGGTGCGCAGCGTGCCGAGTGCGGAGTTCGACCGCGGCTTCCACAGGCCTCGCTCCGCCGCCTCCAGGAAGCGCTCCGCCATCTCCCGAAGGGCGTCCGGGTTCTTCTGCTCCAGGAACTCCCGCACCTCTTCGTCCTCCATGAACGCCGCGTGGACGGCGTCGAAGTGGTGGTTCTCCACCATGCCGGTGGTGGCCGCGAAGGCGAAGAGATAGTCGAGAGTCGCCGCCATCTCGAAGGCGCCCTTGTAGCCGTGGCGCCGCATGGCGCCGATCCACTTCGGGTTGACCACCCGTGCCCGTACCACCCGGGCGATCTCCTCCTTCAACGTGCGGATGCGGGGGGTTTCGGGGCGGGAATGGTCGTTGTGATAGACCTCCGGGCGTTCGCCGCTCAGATGCTTGACGGTGGCGGTCAGCCCCCCTTCGAACTGGTAATAGTCGTCCGAGTCGAGCAGGTCGTGCTCGCGGTTATCCTGGTTGTGGAGCACCGCCTGCACGCCGGCGAGCCGGGCTTCGAACAGCCCGGGCTCGGCCGCGCCCTGCGCGCCCGCGCCGTAGGCGTAACCGCCCCAGACGATGTAGGCGCGGGCGAGGTCCGCTTCGGTCTCCCAGCCGCGTTCGTCGATGAGCGCCTGCAGGCCGGCACCGTAGGCACCCGGCCGGGAGCCGAAGATCCGGAACCCGGCGCGCCGCGCCGCGGTCGTCTCGTCGGCGCCCGCGGCCACGAGCCGGGCCGTCTCGTCCCGGGTGCGCGCCGCCAGCGGATTGAGCCGCTCCGGCTCGTCGAGGGCGGCGACGGCGCGGGCGGCGGAGTCGAAGAGATCGATCTGGGAGGGGAAGGCGTCGCGGAAGAACCCCGAGATGCGCAGCGTCACGTCGACGCGGGGCCGGTCCAGAAGGTCGAGCGGCAGCACCTCGAAGCCGGTGACCCGCCGGGACGCCACCTCCCACGTCGGCTTCACCCCCATGAGCGCGAGCGCCTGCGCGATGTCGTCGCCGCCGGTGCGCATGTTCGCGGTACCCCACGCGGAGAGCGCAATGCGCTTCGGCCACGCGCCGTGCTCCTGCCGGTAGCGTTCCAGCAGCAGCGCCGCCGACTTCCAGCCGAGCTTCCAGGCGGCCGGAGTCGGCACGGTGCGGGTATCGACGGAGTAGAAGTTCCTTCCCGTGGGCAGCACGTCGAGACGGCCGCGGGTGGGCGCGCCCGCAGGGCCGGGCAGCAGGAACTTCGCATCCAGGGCGTGCCGACATGCATCGAGCTCGGCCGGACCCGAGGCGACCACTTGCGGGCGCAGATCGCGTTCGACGAACTCCAGCACCGCGCGGGTGCGGGTCCATGCGGAGTCCGGCTGTTCCGTACCCTCGACGAGCGCGTGGGCCAGATGCTCCAGCCGCTCGACCGTGTCACCGCAAGTGCGCCATGGCGGGGACACGTCCGGGCGCAGCGTTGCCAGCGCCGCGGGCTGCGGGCCACGCCAGCGCTCCCCCAGATGCGCGGACAGGGGGTCGAAGTCCCCCAGGCCCAGATCGGCGGCGAGCGCGCGCAGGATCGAGGCGTCGGCGGGATCGGTGTCGCCGCGGGGCAGCCGAACCATGGACACCAGAAGCTCGGTCAGCGCGTCCCCGGCCGGCGCCCGGCCGAGCACGTGCAGGCCGCCCCGAATCTGCATCTCCTTCAGCTCGCAGAGATGATTGTCGAGCTTGGAGAGCGCGGTGTCGTGGTCGTCGCCGGCGTCGATGCCGCAGTCCCGATCCAGCCCGACGTGGGCGGCGAGCGCCAGGATCTCCTCGCGCAGGATCTTCAGCCGGCGCGGGTCCACGCCGGCTGCCTCGAAGTATTCGTCGACGAGCAGCTCCAGCTCCGCGAGCGGGCCGTAGGTCTCCGCTCGGGTGAGCGGCGGCGTGAGGTGGTCGACGATGACCGCCTGCGCCCGGCGCTTGGCCTGGGTGCCTTCGCCGGGGTCGTTGACGATGAACGGGTAGAGGTGCGGCAGCGGTCCGAGGACGGCTTCGGGAAAGCACGACTCGCTGAGCGCGAGCGCCTTGCCCGGCAGCCATTCGAGGTTGCCGTGCTTGCCCGCGTGGATGATGGCGTGTACGTCCCGGCGGGTGCGCAACCAGGCGTAGAACGCGAGATAGCCGTGCGGGGGCGCAAGATCCGGGTCGTGGTAGGTCGACTGCGGGTCGATGTTGTAGCCCCGCGCCGGCTGCAGCCCGATGACCACGTTGCCGCATTCGAACGCGGGAATGGCAAGCGCGCCGGCCGCGGCGAGGTGGAACGGATCGCTCTGCGGCTCGCCCCAGCGCTCGGTCACGGCGCGGCGCACCGCCGCCGGCAGGGTGGCGAAGAACCGCCGATAGGCATCCAGCGGCAGCGTGACCCCGATCTCGCGGCCGGCCGTCGTGGCATTGGTGGGGCCGCGGCGGAGGCGCTCGACCAGCGCGTCGCCGTCGCGTGGGATGTCCGTGACGGCGTAGCCTCCCCGTTCGAACGCATGCAGCAGCGCGACCACGCTGGCGGGGGTGTCCAGCCCGACCCCGTTGCCGAGCCGACCGTCACGATTCGGATAGTTGGCAAGGATGACCGCAAGGCGGCGCCGGGCGGGCGGCGTGCTCCCGAGCCGCAGCCAGCTTGCGGTGAGCTCCGCCACGAACTCGACCCGATCCGGCACCGGCTCGTAGGCGATGAGTGGGCACTGCGTGGCGGCGTCGAAGCGGGCCTCGCCCTTGAAGGACACGGCGCGCGAGAGGATGCGGCCGTCGACCTCCGGCAACGCCACGTTCATGGCGATGTCGCGGGCGGAGAGTCCCCGGGTGCCGGCCCGCCAGTCCTTCTCGCTGCCTCCGGAGAACACCACCTGGAACACGGGCGCTCCGGTGGCGTTCAATGGCGAATCGAGCGTCGGCCGGCCGGGGGTGGAGACCGCGAACCCGGTGCCGTTCAGCACCACCCCGGCCCCGCTCTCGGCCAGCAACGCCTCGATGACCCCGGCCGAGACCGAATCCTTCAGGCTGGTGCAGTACACCGGCAGGCAGTTGACCCCGCGCCGCGCGAGCGCCTCGATCAGCGCCCGGATCGGGGCGATGTTGCCCGCCTGCACCAGGGCGCGGTAGAAGACGAGCGCCGCCACCGGCGCGTCCTTCGCCCATGCGCCTTGCAGATCCGCGAGGCCGGGGTGGTCGAAATCCTGCCACCAGATCCCGGCCCGCGGCAGCTCGGCCGGCTCCCGCCAGTCGCAGCCCCGACCGATGAGCGTCGCGGCATAGGCCAGGCAGTGCCTCGCGTTGACCGCACCCCCATGGAGCAGGTAGCCCCAAAGCCGCCGATACGCCTGCGGGCTGACGCTGGAGTGCGCGGCGAGGGTCGGATCGGGCTGGTCGTCGCCGGGCAGCAGCGCAAGCGCCGCCCCGGCGCCCGCGCAGGTCTCGACGATCTGCTCGACCCCGTAGGGCCAGTAGGACTTTCCCCCGAGCAGCCGCACGACGACGAGCCGGGCGTGGGCGACGACCGCCTCGCAGTAGAGATCGACCGATGCGTGGTGCGAGAGCTGCATGAGGTTGGCGAGCCGCACGGTGGGAAACGTCTCGCCGAACGTCGCCCGCGCCGCCGCGAGCGAGGCAAGCTCCGTATCAGCCGCCGACAGGACCACGATCTCGGCCGGGGTCTGCCCGAGGTCGACGGCCTCGCTGCCGTCGGCGACGACGCCCGGTTGAGCCTTGAGCAAGTGCATGGGACGGTAGGACGCGAAGCGGCTATGCCGAACGGCGGATTATCGATGAGATCCGGGATCCCTGCCGCCGCGCCGGAGTCGCGCGGGAGTCGCGGGTGTCTCGCTTCGAAATTCTGTCTGGTGTCCCTGGTCTGTATGCACGGGTTTTGCCGAGAGCTCAGGAGTCAAAAGTGGGGCATCACCGAGCCGCGACTCGAGTATTGGCGGCAGACGCTCCTCAGGCGAGCGGCTTCAATGCCTCCAGCAGTCCCTGAATGGGCACTGCCCGGACCTTGTCGTGCAAGCGAAACGCCTGGTTGCCGGCATGGATGACGTCGATGCGGTCGAGTCTCAGGGTGTCGAGGGAGACGCTCATCGAGCGCGTCAGTTTCGGCGCATCGGTACGCTTGAATTCGAAACCCAGACGCCGGCGGCCGCGAATGACAAGGAGGTCGAGCTCGGCGCCGGCGTGCGTGGCCCAGAAGAATGCTTCCCGCGGCCGGAGCGCGAGCCGACGGAGCACCTGTTCCAGGGCAAAGCCCTCGAAGCTCGCACCCACCTTCGGATGGGACGCGAGATCCGCCGGCCTCTCGATCCCGAGCAGGGTGTGCAGCAGTCCACTGTCGGCGACGTAGACCTTGGGCGACTTGACCACCCGCTTGCCGATGTTCTCCGTCCACGGTGGAAGCTGGCGGACGACGAACGTGTCGGTCAGCAGATCGAGATAGCCGCGTACCGTGGTATGGGCAACCCCGAACGCGCGCCCAAGCTCCGAGCTGTTCCATATCTGACCGTGATAGTGCGACATCATGGTCCAGAAATCCGTGAGCATGCGCGGGGCGGTGACCGCGCCCAGATGCGGAAGATCACGCTCGACGAACGTGCGAACGAAATTCGCCCGCCACTCGCCGCTCTGACGATGCGCCCGCGGCAGATAGGCGCGGGGAAACCCGCCACGCAGCCACAGGCGTTGCCAGTGCGCAGTACCGACTTCGGCGAGATCGAATCCGGGCAGCTCGTAGAAGGCAATACGGCCGGCGAGCGTCTCCGAGCCCTGGCGCAGCAGCTCCGGCGATGCGCTTCCGAGAACCAGGAACCGCGCCGGGAGCGGAGAACGGTCCGCCAGCACCCGCAGCACGGGAAAGAGTTCGGGTCGGTTCCGGATCTCGTCGAGCACCACCAGGCCGCGCAGCGGTTCCAGGGTCAGGGTCGGCTCGTCCAGTTGGCGCAGATCGCGCGGATGCTCCAGATCGAACCAGGTGACGGAGCCTCGTCGCTGTCGCGTGAGCGCACCGGCAAGGGTCGTCTTGCCGACTTGACGCGCGCCGAGCAGCGCCACGACGGGATTCTCACGCAGGAGGCGCGCGAGATTGCGCAGATGAGGGATGCGAGAGATCGTCGCCATACTTGAATATTGAGCGTGTGAAACTCAATTTTCAAGATTTAAATCCTCTCGGCAGAGCCTCGCTTCGGCTCCTGAACTCCCGGGGAAACCCCTGCTTGCCGGCGGTGGACCCCGGCCGGAATTTCAAAGCGAGGCACCGGCATCCGGTTGCATGATCCGGGGCGCCGGCCTCTCCCAGTAGGGGTGCGGGGCGAAGCGGTTCACCAGGAAGTCGATGAAGGCCCGGACCTTGCACGAGAGGTGACGATGGGCGGGGTAAAGGGCGTGTATCCCGGTGTCGAGCGCGCCGGCGGCGGCATCGAAACCGCCCAGCACCTCCTGTAGCCGGCCGGACTGCACTTCCTCGCCCACCAGCCAGGTCGGCAAAAGCGCGATGCCCAGTCCCGCGACAACCGCCGCGTGAACGGCCTCGGTGTTGTTGGTGCGCAGGCTGCCGTCGACCCGCACTTCCACCGGCCCCTCCGGTCCGGCCAGCTTCCAGGCGACGTTGCCGTGGTGGCGGGTATAGATGAGGCAGTTGCGGGACGCGAGATCTCGGGGCTGCTCCGGAATCCCCGTCCGCTCCAGGTACTCGGGGCTCGCGCACAGGATGCGCCGGTTGGTGGCCAGGCGGCGCGCGACCAGACTCGAATCCTCCAGCTCTCCCACCCGCACCGCGACATCGGCGCCGGCGTCGATGAGGTCCACGAAGCTGTCGGTCAGCGTCAGCTCGATCCGCACCTCCGGAAAGCGGGCGAGGAACTCGGGAATCGCCGGCGTGATGTGGCGCACCCCGAAGGCGCACGGGCCGTTGACGTGCAATACCCCGCGGGGCGCTCTCTCCAGGTCGGAGATCGCGGCGGTCGCCTCGTCGAGTTCGGACAGGATGCCGGCGATCCGCTCGTGATAGAGCCGGCCGGCCTGCGTCAGGCTGAGCTTGCGGGTCGTGCGCTGGAGCAGCCGGGCGCCGACATGGTCTTCCAGCGCCGCCACCTGGCGCGATACCGACGACGGCGCGATCCCTAGACGGCGGCCGGTCTCGGAAAAGCTGCCGGCGTCGACGGTGGCTGCAAACAGGCGAATGGCGTTGAGAGAGTCCATGGCAGCTCTTTTATTTGTGCAATTTCAGCAAAGGTGATGTTTGTTTGCGGGGGATTCTAGCATTGCATGTGGATAGTCATACTCTGCCCCACGCAACTCAACCCAGGAGACAGACCAATGCTGAAAAGACCCACCACCCCTTCGCAGGCCGAGATCGACCAGGCAATGAAGCGCGGCCGGCAGATGCGCGCCGACGCATTCGGCGACATGGTGTCCTGGATCGCGAACGCGCTCCGCCGCGCATTCCGCGCAAGCGAGCGGGCAGAGACATCCCCGCATACTGGCGCCCCGACGTTCGTCACGGCTCCCGCCCCGCGCTAGCCCGTCGGGTCACCGATAGCCGGTGAGATCCGCAGTACGGAGCACCCGACCGGCGGCCGGGAACGACTCCCGGCCGCCTGACTCACGGCCCTCGCGGTATGCGCCCGCCGGCGTAGTCGTGATCGCCCCCCCTCCCCACCTCTCAAGACGCTGAACCCCGGACCGCATCGCCGCCGGCATCCCGGACCGGAAGTGCCTCGAAGTGTTTGATATTGCCGTCGATGTATCATGAAGGTCACCCGGATCGACCAGACGCCGTTCCGTGAGCGCGCCAGGGATGTGGTGGCGCTGCTTGCGAAGCTTCAGCCCCGGTACGAGAAGATGCGGACGCAGTGAGCCGCGCCGGGAATTCCCTTCCCCCATCATTGTTCTGCGAAGGAGAGCGTCATGCCGGTCGCGGCCGAATTCGAATCCGGAACACCGGGGCCGCTCGACGGCGTGCGGGTGGTCGATCTCTCCCGGCTCGCATCGGGCAACATGCTCACGCACATGCTCGCGGACTTCGGGGCGGAGGTCATCAAGGTGGAACGCCCCGGCGTCGGCGACGACCTCCGGCGCCTGGGCGAGGCGCAGGTCTGGTGGAAAGTCTATGCGCGCTCGAAGAAGAGCCTCACCCTGAATCTGAAGTCCGAGGCCGGGCGGGCGCTCCTGCTGCGGCTCATCGAGCACACCGACCTGCTGGTCGAGAACTTCGTGCCTGGCACCCTGGAGCAGTGGGGGCTCGGGCCGGAGCAGCTCTGGAAGCACCAGCCCGGCCTGGTCATCGTGCGCATCTCGGGATGGGGCCAGACCGGGCCGTACGCGAAGCGGCCGGGATTCGGGAGCCTCATCGAGGCGATGTCGGGGTTCGCGGCGATGACCGGGTTTCCGGACAAGCCGCCGCTGTTGCCGCCGCTCGCGCTCGCCGACATGGTGGCGGGCCTCGCCGGATTCGGCGCGGCGGTGACCGCCCTGCTGGCTCGGGACCGGGGACGGTGCGCGGGCCAGGTCATCGACCTGTCGCTGTTCGAGCCGCTGCACGGAATCCTCGGCCCCTGGGCGGCCATCCACGCCGCCACCGGCCGGGTGCCGGTACGCGAGGGCAACCGCAGCGAGGTGGCCTCGCCGCGCAACGTCTACACCTGCTCGGACGGGCGATACCTCGCGATGTCCGCATCGATGCAGTCGATGTGGGAGCAGCTCGCCCGGGCCATCGACCGCGCGGATCTTGTCGACGACCCGCGCTACCTCACCAACCTCGACCGCGTGCGCAACGCCGGCAGCCTGGATGCCGTCATCGCCGCCTTCATCGGCGCGAGGACGCTCGATGAGAATATCGCCCACTTCTCCGAAGCCGGGGTGACGGTCGGCCCGATCTGCGACCCCTCCGACCTGATGGATCACGAGTACATACTCGGGCGGGAGGTGCTGGTCGACCTGCCCGATGCGGACCTGGGGCGGACGCCGATGCACCAGGTGTTTCCCCGGTTGTCGCAAACACCGGGCGCCATCCGGGCGCCGGCGCCGGAGCTGGGCCAGCACACCTCGGAGATCCTGGACCTCGTCGGAGTCGGCCCCGACGAGCAGGCGGCGCTGGCCGAGCGGGGGGTCGTGTGATGTGGCGATCCGTACTGTTCATCCCCGTGCTGGAGGAACGCTTCCTTGCCCGCGCCGCCGAGCGGGGTGCCGACGCCATCGTCCTCGATCTGGAGGCGAGTATCGCCGACGCGCGCAAGGGCGAGGCGCGCGCGGCCCTGCCCGCCGTGGTGGATCGCCTGAACGCGGCGTCGCTCGAGGTTCTGGTGCGCATCAACATGCCGTGGAGAGCGGCGTTTCACGACCTGGAGGCCGCGGTGCGCCCGGGCGTCTCGGCCCTGCTGCTCGCGGGCTGCGATTCGGCCGGCTTCGTGCGCGCGGTCGATCGGGTGATGAACGAGATCGAAGCCGAACGCGGCCTCGCACGCGGTGCGATCGCGCTGGTGCCATTGCTCGAGAGCGCCCGGGCGATGGTGCAGGCGGCCTCGATTGCGCAAGCGTCCCCGCGCATCGCCGCCCTGACCTTCGGGATCGAGGACTACGTGGCCGATCTCCGCGCCACTCCCACCCCGGAGCTGCTGGATGCGGCGTCGCTCCAGGTGATTCACGCGGCGCGGGCGGCCGGCGTGGTCCCGATGGTGGTGCCGGAGACGCTGGCGAACCTCGACGATCCGGATGCTTTCGAGGCGGCGGCCCGGCGAGGCCGGGCCATGGGCTCCGAGGGCGGCTTCGCGGTACACCCCGTGCAGGTCGAGCGTCTCAACCGCGCCTTCACGCCATCACCGGAGGAGATCGAGTGGGCGCGCCGCGTGGTGGCCGCCGCCGAGGACGCGCAGGCGCGCGGACTCGGAGCGGTACGTCTCGACGGCCGGATGATCGATCTGCCGGTCGTCGTCCGCGCCCGGCGGCTGCTCGGCGCGGACGACCGAAGCTGAAAACCGAACTCGAGCATGTGAGGCATCGCGTCAATTCGTTGGAGCAACCATCCGCGAACATCGAGCGACAGATGGCGGAAATGCAGGCCGGCATCGCCACCGTTCACCTGAGGCTCGACCAGCACGGAGATCGACTCGCGCGCATCGAGCGACGACTCGACATCGTCAACGGAGTCGAGCCGGACTCAAGGTGAGACGCCTCAGCCGCTGATGGCCCGAAGGCCGGGACGAAGGACGCCGAGCACCTACCCCGGAAATGTCACCGATTCTCTGAGCAGGAATCTTGCTGCCTGCGCAGACAGTCACTGATATCACTTGTAGCAATGCACAAAATGGAATTCACTTGATCGACCTCCAGGCCGTTAGTCGTGTTTCGTCATCAAACCGAATGCGGATTCATTCAAGTGACTGCGCACGCTTGCGCCTCCCCGAGCGGCTGAAGCGCCCGCGGTTTCGGGGATCGGGCGCGTTCCGCGGGGCTGTGGTGTGGCCCGCCCTGCCGCAGCACTCTTGCGAGCGCGCACGAGGGGCCTCCTACGCACAGGCGGACTGTTACACAGCTCGACGAAACGCTGGCACGCAGCCCGTGTCGCCTCTTCTGCAAGCGGGTGGATCCGCGCGGGCTCGTCGTGCGCACCACTACACGGCCGGTGGAAATGGGACGTCGACTGCGCGAATCAACGGCCTCAGAGGTGTCCCATCCACGTCGACACGCATCCCCCAGCACGCATCGTCGCACACACCGCGCGCGTGGCCCCGGAGCGTCGTTTCCCAATCGTCCTCTCCCCGATACAGCGTGCCGTCCCGCGCCATCTCCCCGGCTCTCAGGAACCCGAGGTACACCAGAACGACCGGCACCCCGAGCGACGCCAGCTTCCAGGACCACGCGAAGCGATTGGAAAGCTGATAGCACCTGTCGCGCGACAGCGCCCAGGATCCGCCGCCCGCACGCTGCAGCCCGATGTTCGCCTGTGCAATCGCCGCTCCGATCCGATCGTGGTTCTTCCACCCGTTGTCCGAGTCAGGCTTCGGCTGTGACTTGCCCGCGGTGGACAGCTCGTTCGAGTGCGCCTTGGCCTCCACCAGCACCAGCCCGCGCCTCCCCTCGATCGTGCAAGTGCTGGCCACATCCCACTGCGGTGTTTGGGATTTGGGGCTGGCGACCGCAAGCCACCATTCGCGGAGTGCCCGGCGCACCGTCAGCGCCACGAAACCGTTGTCACGGTCAATACGCGCCTCCGTGGCTGGTGTCTTATCCCACCCGTCGTTCGTCCTGAGCGGTTGACCGGCAGGCCACCACCGATCGGTCGCCGAGACCGTCACCTCCGGAAGTCCGACAAGATCGGTCAAGCGGGCGGCAATCTCCCGTCTGCTCCCGTCGGTGGTGAGCAGGACGCACCGCGGGCGGCTCCCCCGATGGTCCTTGCCCAGCCCCCGCCACCACGCGCCGCTCATATGGACTCCCTCCCTTCAAGCTGCGACTCTCCACCTACTCGATCCAGCGCCCCCCTCTGCGACACGATTTCTGTGAGGGGCACCGGCCACAATCGTAGCTGAACCGCGCCGGGAATTCCGGAGGCTCGGTCGCGGGTCCGAACACGATGGGCTTCGGCAGGCCCGGCCGCCACTTCGGCGGCGGCAGCTCGATGAGCCCATCGCGGTGCATCTTCAGCATGACGACCTTGGCCATCATGTTCTTCAGGGCGCCGTCCGGCTTCAGCCAGCCGTTGCGGCGGTAGAAGGCGCGCGCGATGGCCGCCCGCCCGGCTTGGCTCGGTCGCGACCAGCGCGCGAATCAGCTTCATGTCCTCGACGGTGAAGTCGCGACCGGAATACCGGCATTCGACCGCGTCGCTCGCTGCGCCACCGCGAGTGCGTGCCGACGCGCCTCGCTCATCGACTGGCAGCTAGGGCTGCCATGTCATGAGATTTTTGTCTGAACAATGGACTTTCCGCGTGGCATGCTGGTTCCATGTCACAGTCCCAGATCAGCCGCACATTGCGCGACGAGGCGGCGGTTGCGCGTATAGGGTCGATCCTGTCTGAGGAGCGGTTCGACAGTCGGTCCGCCCTGGGCCGGCGGATCTGCGAGGAGTTTTCGTTCGCCGACGCGCGCGGGCGCCCTCAGCTTGCCGGCTGCATGAAGGCGCTCGGCGCCTTGGCTCAGAGGGTTCCGGAGATCGTCCTTCCGCCGCCGAAGGGCTCGGCGGTGGAGCGCCGGGCGCGCCTGCTCAACACCGATGTCCCCGAGCCCGAAGGAGTGCCAGCGCATCCCAAGCGGATACGGGACCTCGGGATCATGGCTGTCGCGGACGCGGCGCACCGGGCGCTGTGGAACACGCTGATCGCACGCGAGCACCTGCACGGGATGACGACCTTCGCGGGCTGCCAGGTCCGCTACCTCGTCGGCTCGGCGCACGGTTGGCTCGGGGCGGCGGGATTTGCCGCCGCCGCGCTGCGGGCCGCGGCGCGGGACCGCTGGATTGGATGGGACGACGCCGGGCGCCGGGGACATCTGCGGCGCGTCGTGTGTCTGAGCCGTTTCTTGATCCGCCCTTCGGTGCGCTGCCCGCACTTGGCCAGCCACGTGCTCGGGCGCATCCTGCGCCGCCTGCCGGGCGACTTCGAACAACGCTACGGCTTTCGCCCGTATCTCGTTGAGAGCTTCGCCGACGAGGGATATCACGGAACGTGCCTGCGCGCGGCCAACTTCCTGTGCGTGGGCAGGACCGCCGGGCGCGGTCGCCAGGACCGGGAGAAACGCCGGGCGCAGAGCGTGAAGACGGTCTTCGTGCACGAGTTGGAACGCTCCTGGCGCACGAAGCTGGGGGTTGCGCCCGTGGAGCACGCGCCCTCGCTGGAACCGGGCGAGGGGCTGAACGCACAGGACTGGGCGCAGAACGAGTTCGGAGGAGCCCCCTTGGGAGACAGACGCCTTTCGGCACGACTGGTCAGGAGCGCCGGACTTCTGGCCGCTTATCCCGGGCAGAAGATCAATGCCGCTCCCGGCGCCGACAACACCGCGGTCAACGCCTTCTACCGTCTGATCGAGGCGCCCGCGGAGTCGCAGATCACGCCACGAAACATCCTCGCGCCGCACCGTGAGCGCAGCATCCAGCGCATGCGCGGCCAGCGCACGGTTCTGGCGATCCAGGACGGCACGGACCTGAACTTCTCGCGCCGTCCCGGCTGCGACGGGCTGCAGCTCATCGGCACGAACCAGACGACGGCGACGAGCCTGGGCTTGCACATGCACGCGACGCTGGCGGTGACCGCAACGGGCCTGCCGCTCGGCGTGCTCGCGCTGGGCTTCGACCCGGTGAAGACGCTTTCGAAACACGAGGAGAAACGCCGCAAGACGCAGCGCTGGCTCGAAGCCTTCAACGGCACCGCCGACGCCGCGCGCGAGATCGGCGCAAGGACGCGGGTGGTGTGCGTGTGCGACCGCGAAGCCGACATGTTCGAGCTTCTTGACGTGCAGCGCCGCCGTCCACGCGTCGAGCTGCTGGTGCGCGCCAAGTACGACAGGGTGCTCGCAAAGGGGAAGCCGAAGCTGTTCGCGACGATGAGCGCCGGCACGCCCGACGGCCTGATCGACGTCGAGATCGAAGGGCTGACGGCGCGTCCCAAATCCCGCCGGAAGAAGGCCCGCCCCGTGCGGCAGAAGCGCCTGGCAGCCTGCGAGCTGCGGTTGCGCCGCGTCACGCTGCCGGCGACGGATGCCGTCCCGGGCGCAGACCCGGTTGCTGTGCACGGAGTTCACATCAAGGAGATAGCGCCGCCCAACGACGAGCAACCCGTGCAGTGGTTCCTGCTGACCACGCTCAAGGTCAAAACCGCACAAGACGCGGCCGAAATCGTCGGTTTCTATCTTCAAAGGTGGCGCGTCGAGGATTTCTTCCGGGTCCTGAAATCCGGCTGCCGCGTCGAGTGCCTGCTGTTTCGCACCGCCGACCGGCTGCAGCGCGCGATCGCGATCAACGCCGTCATCGCCTGGCGCATCATGGTGATGACGCTGCTCGGTCGCCAAGTGCCCGACTGCGACCCGCAGTTGATGTTCGCCGACCAGGAGCTCGGCTTCCTGCGCGACTACGCCCTGGCGCACGGCCTGGATGCCCCCGAGCGCCTCGGCGACGCCGTGCGCTTGGTCGCGCATCTGGGCGGATACCGGGACCGAAAGCACGATCCAGACCCGGGAAACCAAATCATGTGGCATGGACAGACGCGACTGACGAGCGCCGCGCTGGGCCATGCAATCGGGTTTCGGGCCGGCCAAAGGCACGCGCTGCGCGCGGAAAAATAGCACGTCGTCAACCAGACTTATCATGACTCGGCAGCGCTAGGTCATGCCGCGCACGCCGAGGTCCTTGGCCGACGCCGGACCGCCTGTGAGTGCGGCGGCGAGCAGGAGTCCGAGAACGAAGCGGAGGCGTCTCATGGTCGCGTCTCAGCCGTCACCGTAACCGTCTCCGGCCCCACCAGCGGCCCCGCGAGGCCGAGCCAGGGGAGGTCGGGGAGCGCGAGGGCGCGGCCCCGGATGGATGAGTGAGGAACCAGCCCCACCTCGGCGTAGCGGCTGTCGTGGCTGTCGGGGTGGGCGCCGTGGACGAAGTAGTGTCCGGCGGGGACCGTCCCCGGGGCGATGGGCTGAAGCGGGCGTCCGTCGCGCGCGCGGGGCTTGGCGCGCCCGAGGGCAACCCCGTTTACCGCCACCGTGCGGTCCGGACCGACCGTCACCCGGTCGCCCGGAAGTCCGCGCACGGTCTTCAGGTACGGCGCTGGTGCCCCAAGGGCGGCGGGCGGGTCGAACACCACGCGGTCGCCGTGGGCCGGTGTACCGGTCGGCAGCAGCACGTAGCCCCAGGCGGGGTCGGACCAGCTCGCGTTGATATGCACTCTTGAGGCGACGCCGAGCCACAGCACCGCAAGCGCAGCGCAGGCGGCGAGCACGCAGCGGGCGCGGCGGCGGACGCGGGCCTTCGCGCGGAGCGCATCCGCCGAGACGAAGTGCGCACGGCGCAGGCGCAGCGTCATGGCTGCGGCTCCGTGAGGGTCGCATCGAGGACTGCCTGGACTGCGGGCGTCAGGTCCGGCGCCCCGGCTGCGACCGCGCGGGCGGGGAGGAGCACGACGCGGTGATGGGCAGCGACCTCTGCGAGGGCGGCGTCGAGCGCCGCGGCGAAGGCGTGGGTGGTCTCCGGCGTCGCCCCGCCGCGGGCCGCGGCCTCGACGTGCGCGGCGACGAGGGATTCGAGGTGCACCCGCGCGACCGGCGGCGGAGGCTCGGGGGCGAGGCGGAGCGCCAGTGCCGCCACCAGCGCGGCGGTGCCGGCCGCGACAAGGGCAGAGGCAGCGAGCGAGGGAAGCCCGTTCATGCCCGTCCCCGCGCCGCCTGGGCAGGCGTCATGGCGTGCCAGTCACCCATCCCTCGGTCCCGGAGCCATGCGACGCCATCCTCGTCGTGGAAGCAGTCGAGGTGGCGCTCCGCATCACGCGGGCTCGCCGGATCGCCCGAGAGCATGCCGGCCGGCACCCCGGCTTCGAGGACGGTGATGGGGTCGTGCTCGACGCGGCGCCGCGCCGGATGGGTCTTACGCGGCATCGGGGATTGCCTCCGGGATGGCGTCGAGCCTGTCGGATGGGGTCTCCGGCACCGCTACCCCGCCCGCCGGTGGGGCGGTGAGGGCCTCGAAGCGGGCGAGCCAGCGCCGGGCGGCCTTGGCCGGCGTGACGGGACGGACCCGGCGCCGGGCGGGCGGGAAGGCGACTCCGGCGGCGGTAACCTCGACGCCGAGGTCCCGGCGCTCGGCCGCGTCCACCATGCGGGCGACCAGTCCGAGGAGCGACGCCCACTCGGGTGAGGGGTCTGCGGGCAGTCCTGCGGCGTCGCGGACCGCGCGCTCGATGGCGGCGGTGTGGCGGCGGTGGCGCTCGGCCGCTCGGGTCGAGGCCGGGTCGGCGGCGTCGCCGAGCCAGGCGGCGGGGGCCTGTGCGAGGAGTCCGTGCAGCGCGAGGGTGCGGCGCTCGCCCTCGGTCACGCCGTCGAGCCCCTCGACCTCCTCGCTCACCGCCACCGCGTGCTGGGCAAGGCTCAGGTAGTGGCGGGTCCGCCCGCCCCACCGGCAGGTGTGGGCGAGGACATGGGCGAGGGCTTCGAAGTCCACGTCCGCGGCGGTGATGTCCTCGGGACTCCCCGGCCAGACGAGGGGGCGGGAGTGTGGGGTGGTGGTCGTCCTGCGTCGTGTGCTTGCTCGGCTCATCGTCGGTCTCCTGCGTGCGTGGTCGGGCCGTCGCCCGCGGCGAGGCGCACGACGGCTTCTTCCGTGGTGAGTCCCTCCGCCTTCAGCCGCTCGACCGCGGTGTAGACGGGGCCGCGCGAGGAGTAGAGGGCGACGGAGAAGGGGTCGAGGACGAGACGGGCGACCCGCCAGCCGTCGGGTCCGTGCAGCACGAGCTCGGCGTGGCGGCCGTCGACGGTGGCGAGGCTTTTGAGCGCCCGCTCCATGCCGGGGTCGCAGTGGATGCGCTTCTCGGACTTCAAGAGCTCCACCGACTCGTCCTTCTGGGCAAGGAAGAGCACCCAGTCAGAGTTCTCCCACGCCGCCCGCGCGGCGGGGTTGGCGTAGTAGTCGTTGACCGACTGGGTGCCGGTCACCAGAGCGCCGCGGTACTTCCGCGCCCGTCGCGCGGCGCCTTCGAGGAAGCGCCGGCTCTCTTCGCCGGCGAGCAGGTCCCACGCCTCGTCGATGACGATGGCCTTCGCGCGCGTGCGGGGGCCGTGGTACATGCGCTGGGTCGCGAGGAACACCACGAGCATGAGCACGACGCCCTGCACATCGCCTCTTCCTTTCAGCTCCGAGAGCTCGAACACGGTGAGCGCGGCATCGAGCGGGGGTGGGGTCGTGCCCTCGAACAGCCGCCCGAGCGGCCCGCCGGGGCACCAGGGCTTCAGCGACGTCGCGAGGTCGGTGGCTATCCGGTCGCTCAGCGACTCGAGCCCTCGGCGCACATGCCCCAAGTCGGCCTGATTGCCCGCCTCGGTGAACGCCCGCCCCACCGCCTCGTCGATGAGCGCCGCTTCGAGGTCATCGAGTGCGCCCCGGCGCCGGCACATCCGGCGCACCACGCCGGCGAGCATCGCGAGGCACTCCTCGCGGTAGTCGGCATCGTGTGCGGCGGTCGCCGCCTCCATCATCGCGAAGGGATTGAGGCACGCCGCATCCTTGCCGAAGGCGACGAAGGCACCGCCGAGGGCCTCGGCCGAGTGCTGGAACGAGCGCCCGTCGTCGATGACCACCGCCTCACCGCCCGAGCCCACGATGCCGGCGACGAGCTCCTGCATCAGGACCGACTTCCCCGACCCGGACTTGCCCGTGACTGCGACGTTGTAGTTCCCGGCGGTGTTGGCGAACGGCGACCAGGGCGCGGGCTGGCCGCGGCGGCCGAGGAGCAGCAGCACCGGCGGGGTGTCGTCCCGCGCGGGCTGTCCCCGCCACTCGCCGTGCACGGGGGCGAGGTTGACCACCGACGAGGTGAGCAGCGTCTTCATCCGGCCCATGCGGGCGAGGTCCGCATCGAGCCCCCCGGCCGGGGCCATCGGCAGGCATGCGAGCCAGGCGGGGAGCTGGACGTAGCGCTCGGCCGCCATCCGCCAGCCCTGTCCGTGGTAGAGGGTACGGACCGCCTGCTCGGCCGCGTCGATGGCATCGACTGGGGCGTAGACCGCGGCGAAGTGGCAGGCGGAGACGAGCCGCTCGCCGTCTTTGAGGCGCTCCGTCACCAGGCGCCAGTCGCTCGCCTTCTCCGGCAGGCCCGGAAGGTAGCGGGCGATGCCCGTCCCCGCCTGCTGCGCGGCGCGGGCGCTTTTCAAGTGCGCGCGCTCGGCCGTCGCCGCATCGCCGACCCGGACCGTCAAGCCGGTCAGCACCGGGGCGCCCGGCTGGAGGAAGTCGCGGTGGAAGTCGCCGATGAGGGCATTGCCCCGCCATCCGGGCCAGACCTCGGGGAAGGCGAGGGCCGAGAGCACCCGGACCGCGACGTCCGTCCCGTCCGGGTGGTGGACCACGAGGCCGCGCGGGTGCACGGCGAGGGCGCGGCCCGGGGCGACGGCCTGGATGTGCAGCGGGTCGCGGGGCGCCCAGCGCCGCGGGGGGCGGGCGAGGCCGCCGTCGTCGGTGCCCGCCACGTCCGGGGTGACGAGCTCGGCGACCAGAGAGAGCAGCCCATCGGGGGCGACCCGCCGGGCGGGGGCGCCGACCGAGGCGAGGGTGCCTTCGAGTGCCCGGCGGAACGCGGACAATGCGGTCTCCGTCGCGGGGCCGGGGCCACCGCCGAGCGCTGCGCAGACGAACACCCGGGCGTCGCGGAGCGTATACGGCGGGCCGTCCGCATGCAGGGCCCGCCATCCGGCGGGGCGGAGCAGCCCAATCCGCCGCTCCGCCATCGCTGCCTGCACGCCCCCCGCGGCCGCCCGCGGGGCGGCCCAGGTGGCGAGCGCGGCCCCGAAGCGCGGGCTCGTCCAATGGAGGACCTGCACCGTCGCCCGCTCCGGTGCGGAATCGGCGAGCACCCCCGCCAGCGCGGCCAGCGTCTCCGCATCCAATCCGACGAAGGGCGCGACCTCCAGCACGAAGCCGGTGCTCGCCACGTTGACGTAGAGCTCGCTCCCCTCGTCGAACGCCCGCCAGGGGAGCAGCGCATGGAGCGGGGCCGGGAGCGGCGGGCGGACTTCCGTCTCCAGCGCCGCCGAGCCCTCGAAGAGCGCGAGGAGCCGGGACATCATCGCCCGCGCCACTCGGCGTGCGCGAGCACCGCGCGGACCCACGCCCCCTCGCGGTACACGCCGCCCGCGTCGACGAAGGGGGCGATCCAGATCCGGCCCACCACCTCGCCGGTGCGCAGGGTGTCCGGGGCGGGGAGCGGGAGGAGGAATGTCGCGGCGGTGGGAGGCGGCATGTCCGCCGCCGGTGCCGTGGTGTCCTCGGCGGTGGTGCCTTCGACTCCATCCGGCTCGGTGTTCACGACCATCGAGCTCTCGGGCTTGCCGATCGCTGCGGCCGCGGCCTCGTCGACGGGGGCTGGAGTTGCACATCGTGTCTCAGAATCGTCGGACGCCGGTCCATCCGTGGTGCCGTCGGCCTCCAACGCCGGTTCGGCGGGGGCATCGTCGGGGCCGCAGGGGATCGGCGCGGGTGGGGTGGTTCCCTGCACTTCGGCCGCGATCGCGCAAGGCACGGCGCCGTCGTCATTGCCGGCTGCCCCGTCGTCGGCGTCCACCGGCGCGGGCGTCGGCTTCAGCGTTGGCACCTCTGCACCGCAGGGCACATCGCCGGCTTGCTCGCTCCTTGCGGGCGTGGGCGTCTCCCCGGGCGGAGTAGCAGACACCACCGCGTCGCTCTGCGCTGTGTCGGATGTGACACCCTGCGGGGCGAACAACCGTCCGAGCCAGGCGAGGGGATGGCAGCCCTCGGTGCAGGGCCGGGGCCTGGTGTCGGGCTGCGTCGTGGGCGTGGGGCTCGTCTCCGGCTTCGGCGCCGCGTCGGACTCCGCTGCCCGGTAGAGCGGCGTGCGGGTGGCGAGCGGCGGCGGGGCGGTATGCGGCATGACCGCGGGGTCCGCAGCCACGATGCTGGTGCAGACTTCCCCTTGCGCGAGCGGGCACTGCCAGTCGTCGCCGACGTGGGTGGCGGCGCAGCCTGCAAGCGCCGTGATCAGGGCGAGGACAGTGAGGGGGCGGTACTGCGGGGGGCTCGTCTCAGCCATGCGGAGGGTCCTCCTCGCGCCCGTCGAGGCGGGCGCCTTCGATGAACACGACCGCGACGCGGGTGCCGGCCTGGAGCTGGATGACCGGCTGGTACTGCTCGGCGCGGCGGATGAGGTAGTCGGCGACCTTGCGCCCGGCGGAGCCCGCGCCCGAGCCGAGCCCCGCGCGGGCGATGTCGTCGATGGACGTGTTGGTGACCGCGGTGGTCCCGGGGCCGGTCGCGAGCGCCTGGGGCTCGAAGGCGCGGGAGACACCTTCGCCGAGCCCGGAGACGGCACCGGCAAGGAACGCCTTCTCGACGAGCGCGTCTTCGCGGCTCACGACGGGGCCACGGACGCCGGTCTTGCCGGCGCCGGCGACGAAGCCTGCGACCTCGGTCTCGATGATGGCGTCGGGGGTGTCGCCGGCGCAGGTCAGGGTGCGCAGGCGCACGTACACCTTCTCCGAGGAGAGGTCGCCGTGGGCGGCGCCGGTGACGGTGCAGCCTGCGAGGTCGACTTCGAGGGCGCGGCCCGCGTCGGCTGCGGTCCACGCGGGGCTCGTGATGCGAAGGAGCACCGGGCGGGGGTCGCTCTGGGAGACGATGCCGGCGGAGGCGTCGACGCCGGCAATGACCACCGCTTCGGCGTGGCTCCCGGCGGGGAGCCAGGTGCCGAGAGTCTTGTCCACGCGGCGGAAGGTCTCCGGGAGTTCCGCCCCTTCGAGGGAGAAGGATTCGATGAGAGGGGTGGGGGCCGGGGGTTGCGTGGATGGAGCGCCCGGTGTCGGAGAGGGTTGTCCTGTGGTCGATGTTGGGGCGAAGCGCTCGCCGCCGGGGAAGGCATCTGCACCGCCGAAGGGGTCGGGCGCGGTGGCCGCAGCGCGCTCCATCGATGCGATGAGCGCGGCCTGGCGGTCGATGACCGCGCGGGCGTCGGCGTCGCGGGCATCGAGGGTGGTGCGAAGGCGCGTGTTCTCCGCCTCCATGCGCTTCGCCTCGGTCTCCATCGCGCGAAGGCGGCGCTCCAGGCCCCCGATGCGGGCCTCGGAGCGGCGCACCCAGCTCGCCTCGGCGGTATCCGGGCCGGTGAGCTCGGCCGCGATGCCGCCTTCGGGGAGCGACGGCTTGTTGCCCCCGGCGGAGAGCCAGAGCACCAGGCCCCCGAGGACTGCGACCGCGATGCCGGCGGCGAGCGCCTGCTGGACGCGGCGGGTGCGCTCGGTGGCGGGGTCGGCCTGGGGAGCGCTGCTCATCGGGGGGTCTGCACGATGACCGCGTGGCGGGGGTGCGGGCCTTCGGGTATCCATACTGCGGCGACAGTGGGACCGGCCTCGGTGGCGAGGGTGGCGGCGTCGGTGGGCGCATTGGACGCGAGCGCCAGCACCCGGGCGGTGAAGCGCCGGGCGCGCCAGATCTCGAGGACGGGGTGGCCGGCGTGGCGGGTGCCGGTCGCACCCTCGACGGTGGCGCCGGCGGGGGGCTTGCGCGCGGCGACCGCCTGGATGAGGGCGACGAGCGCGGCGATGCGGGCATCGCCTGGAGTGGGCGTGTCCTCTGCCACTTCGGCCGCATCGGGGTTGTGAATCAGCACCTGCGCGGCGGGGCGGTCGGTGAGGGTGAGGGTGAGCTGGTAGGTGAACCCCCGCTCGGTGCCGAGGAAGAGGGTCGCGCTCTGCGGCGTCTCCGGTCCCTCGGGCCGCAGGTAGAGGTCACCCCGCACCGCATCGTGCTCGATGGCGAACCCGCCGGGCGGGCGCACGATGCGGGCGATGCGGTCGTGGTGAAGTGCGATGCGGCTCACGGCAGTGGCGGAGACCTCCGCCTCCAGCACCGCGTGGTCGGTGGCCGTGAGGCGCTGCATCGCGAGCGCTTCGCCCGAGGCGAGGGCGAGGCAGGCGAGCAGTGCGCTCCGGAGGCGTTGTCGTGTGGTGTTGATGGACATCATCACTCCTCCTCCCGCTCCTCGAAGCGGAGCAGTCCCAGGCGGCCGGCGTCGAGCCGGAAGACGAGGCGGTAGACCTTGCGCACCCGGGACGTCTCCTCCCGGCCGATGAAGGTCGCGAGCGTGCCGGTCACCTCGGCCGCGAGGGTGTCGGGGTCGGTGGTGATGCGCTCGGGGTGGAAGGCGCTCGCCGAGTCGAGCGCCGCCATCCGCTCGGCCTCGGCCGCGACCCAGGCGCCGATGGCGCCCCGGGCCGGGGCGTGGCTCATGCGGGCGGCGGCTTCACGGACCGCGGGGGCGTTCTCGGGGGTGAGGGTCAAGAGCGTCGCGGCGACGGTGCGGGCGGCGTCTTCGAGGTACCGTCGCCCCGCCCACGTCTCCCCCACCTCCCAGGCGGGGCCGGTGACCGCGGGCACCAGCACCGTCACCCGCTCGTGGTGCACAATCCCCAGGCCGAGGATGGCGTTCGCCAGGGTCGAGAGCCCGAGCAGGGCAGCGAGGGCGAGTCTTGAATCGCGTACCCGCTGGCGCTCCGCTTCCCGCCGGGCATGCCTCATCCGGCGAGGCGCCGCAGATGACTCGGGGGCGTCGCCTTCAATCCGAGTGCCGGTCCCGGCAGCATCCAGTAGAGCGCGTGGAGCGCCACATGCGCCCCGCCGCCGCGCTTGACGCGCCGAAGGAGGAGCCAAGCCCCCACCCCGGCCCCGAGCCCCGCAAGGAATGCATTGGCCCCGAGCCCGAGGACGGCGGGGGCGAGGAGCGCCGCCGCCTCATCGAGCGTCCAGAAGAGCCAGCGCTCGGGCTCATCGAGCCGGCGGGGAATGACGTACGGGGCGTCCATCAGATGATGGCGGTGCCGACCAGACCCGTCACGATGCCGGTGCCGGCGCCGGCGGCGACCCCGACGCCGACCGCGCCGAGGAGCTGGGTCGCGTTGAACCGGAGCACCGAGCCGATGAGTGCCGCCCCGACCGCGAGCACCGCGGCGAGCTGCCCGCCGGTGCCCGAGACCATGCCGGTCATGGTGCTCAACGGCCCCGTGAAGGTCGTGTCGGTGGTGGCGAGCGCAGGCTCCAGGGCGAGGAGCGCAAGCGCCGCACCCACAAGTGCGGGCACCCTCATGCCGCCGCTCCCGGCCCGGCGCCATCGTCCGACGTCGAGCGCCGGCGCCGGGCCGCGGCCCAGGCCTCGATGTCGGGGAGGCGGTAGCGGACCCGCGCCCCGAGCTTGAAGTACGTCGGCCCCTCGCCGCTCACCCGGTAGCGGTCGAGGGTGCGGGGCGAGAGGTCGAGGTGCGCCGCGGCGGCGCGGGTGTCGAGATAGGTGGTGTGGTCTCTCATAGAGCAGTCTCCTTGGGTGTGAGTGAGGGAATCGGTGAGGACGGAGCGCGGGACAGGCGCGGACGCAGGGGCTCCTGTCTGCGGAGCGGGGGTCGGGAACGCTTCCTCGACCGCGCGCGCGATGGCCGCCCGCTCGGCGGGACTCGCATGGGTCCGCATCCACGCCCGCACCCGGTCGACGGTCGCGAGCGTCGGCGACGCGCCCGACAACAGCCGCGCGACGAACGAGGGGCTGCCGGCGGCTTCGCAGCCGAACACGGCCCGCTTGGTGCGGGGCACCCGCAGGAAGGTCTCGACCTCGAAGCGGAACCGGGGGCCCAGAGGCGCGGCGCCGATGAAGGCAAGGAGTCGGTCGGCGCTTGTGAGCCGCAGCGTCCGCCCGCGCGCGAGCGTCGCCGCGAGCCCCGGGTCGTTGAGCGCTTCAAGGCCGAGCCGTCGGGCGCTATACCCGGTGCGCGCCCGGTAGGCGTCGAGGTGGCGGATGAGGGTGGCCTGCGTCGTCATGGGCGCGCACCATAGGGACGGGGCGCAGGCTTGACAATAGGAATGTGTAGTCCATATCCTGCACATCCCGACACATCGGCGAGCCCCCGCCATGCCCAACGACCCCGTACGCGCACGCCTTCGCACGCTCCTTCGCGAAAACGACCTCACCATGGCCCGCGCCTCGACCGCCCTCGGGCGGAACCGCGCCTACCTCCAGCAGTACCTCGTGCGCGGGATGCCCAAGGTGCTCGGGTTCCGGGACTCGGAGACGCTCGCGAAGCTCCTCGGCTGCGACCCCGCCGAGCTCCGCCACCCCACCCTCCCGCCCCGCAAGCCCCAGGCCCGCCCCCGGCGCCCCGGCCCCCGCGCCCTGCCCGGCGTCCCGCTCGTCCCCGTCCCCGAGATGGAGGTCGAGGCCGCTGCGGGCGGCGGCGCCGTCGCCGGCGAGTCCGTCGATGAGACCGCCCGGTGGTATCTCCCCGAGGCGATGGTGCGCCACGAGGGCGATGCGGATCCGAAGGCGCTGCGTATCCTGCGCGTCAAGGGCGATTCCATGGAGCCCGAGATGCGCGAAGGGGACCGGCTGCTCGTGGATACCGCGAAGCGCCGGCCCGCCACCGGCGAGCTCTTCGTGCTCTTCGACGGCACCGGGCTCGTCGTCAAGCGCATCGAGACGGTGCCGGGCGAGGCGCGCCTCCGGCTGCTCTCCGCCAATCCCGCCTACGCGCCCTACACCGTGCTCGGGGTCGAGGTCCACATCGTCGGCAAGGTGGTGTGGGTGCTGCGCAAGATGTGAGGGCTGGATGTAATGGCGTCGCAGGCGCGGGAGCGAGACGTTCACTCATGGCATGAGCCATCCGCCCGTTCCCCCTTGTTTCTCCATCGTGGGAAGGGCGGTAACATTCCTTTGTCGAAGCGGAAGGAGTGCGTCATGTTGGATCGTTATGTGGTCAAGCCCCCGAAGAGATGGACCGGGCAGTCACCCCTTGTACCGAGATGATGCGGCACTCGAACGACAGTACGCCCATCACTCGGTGATGCGTTGCGAGCGAGTTATCCGCACCTGTTTCGCCACCCACATCCCAGTTGGTGCGGAGGTCGATGCCGAAATTGCCGTGTATCTCGATCCATACGCACTGTCCTTGCTTCATTGAGTTAGGTCCTCAAGCGCGTGGCGGCTACGATAGAACTGCAGCGAAAGAGATGGTGACGACATGCTCGTGTCAAACAGGGATAAGGATGACTGCCCCGTATTTCGGGTTCCTGTGCTCGACATACCAGACCATCGAGGTGGCGAATTAATTGAAACGGTTTCGGCTTGACGGATCAGAAATTGGCTGCGAAAAATATGAGTATCAAGGACAAAGATTATCTCCAGATCGTATTGGACGCGATCGGAGTCTGTTCGAGTTACAGGCCGAAGTTCGGGCAAGGCGCGAAAGGCGGTGGATTGACACTTGAGCAATTTCAGGAGTTATATCAGAGAGATGCTTTCTACAGTTGGTTCGGGTTGGATAACCCGATGATGTATGCAGCCCATAAGGCAGCGGGTGGCATGACAAGCGTATATCGACAGATCGGAATTGGATGCGAGAGGTTGTTCCGGAGGATCATCCAGGATGCCATGGATCTGTCGGAGGACGACGTCACATGGTCGTATCAGGTGACGCTGCCGAATGGACGGAAACGGACGCTGTATCTTGACGGGCGCGTGCCACTTGAAAAGATCAACGACAATGCGAAGCGGGATCGTTTTCATAGATGGATGAATGAATCCGCGAAAATGCTGGATGTCGATGACAAGGTGTTTCGGAGCTTATCGGGTGCCGTTTTTGAAGTTCGTCAAGGATACAAGAGCAAAGATTCGAAGCGGCAGAATGCCGACATCGCTAACGCCGCCACGGCTTATACAAAAGGTTATTTTCCTTGTGCCGTTATTCTGTCCGGACAGATAGATGGCGATGTCTTGATGCGTTATCGCGCCGAAAAATGGTCAGTTGTAACTGGTGTTCTCGGTACCACAGATCCGTTGATCTCAACCTATGATTTTATGCGAGAGATCATCGGGTACGATCTCGCTGCATTCTTCGAACGGAATAGTTTAATCCTTCGAAGGAAGATTGATATTGTTCTTCAATCCCTGCTCGCACCGGAGTCAACGTGAACGCCACTGCCAGAGAAACACTGCAACAACGGGCGGACTATACACACAAGTTCAACGCGAACACCGGCCGACATGGTTGGCTACGGCTGACGCCGGCGTATTCGGTCAAAATAGTGGAAGAACTGATAGCCGTGTGCGACCGACCACAGCGTGTTCTGGATCCGTTTTGCGGAACGGCAACAACGGTCCTGAGTGCTGCCTACCACGGACACGAAGGTGTTACAACAGAGATCAATCCTTTCCTAGTGTGGCTTGGCAGAGTAAAAACTGCACATTATTCTAATGCTACGATCGCATCAACTGCCGTCGTGTGTGCACATGTGATTGACGCGGTGAGGCGTAGCGACGTTGATCCGATCGAAACACCGCCTATTCACAACATCGATCGCTGGTGGTCTATAGAGGCACTGGCTTTTCTGCGCAAACTGAAATCAGGTATTAAAGCTAAAAGTGAGGAAGAATCGCACGAGAGAGATCTTTTGATGGTCGCTTTCTGCAGGACGTTGATCCGTCTGTCGAATGCGGCGTTCAATCATCAATCTATGTCCTTCAAGGATGATGCTCAATTGAGCTTGAGGTTTTGTGCGGACATGGAGCGGGTGTTTAAGGAGGATTTGCAATTCGTACTGAGCGGCGCGAAGGATAATCCGAGTGGGACGGGTCAAGTACTGCTCGGAGATGCCAGAGGGCTATCGCAGGTAGTGGATGGTCATTTCGATCTGATAATTACATCACCACCATATGCCAACCGGATGTCGTACATCCGAGAGCTTCGTCCTTATATGTATTGGCTCGAGTTCCTCGATAACGGGCGCGATGCAGGCGAATTGGACTGGCTGGCGATCGGAGGCACGTGGGGAGTTGCGACCAGCAGGCTTGTAAATTGGGAACCCCCGAAGGAATCGTTCACACATCCGATTCTCGATTCGACTTTAAATAGAATTGCACATAACAACAACAAAAATGGAGAAATACTTGCGAAATATGTTGCCAAATATTTTAATGATATCTGGGAGCACGTCAGCTCGTTGACCTCCATGGTCAAGAAAGGTACCAAGGTACATTACATCGTAGGAAATTCGACATTCTATGGTGTATTGTTATCGGTGGAGCGACTTTACGCGGCGATGTTTGAAGGCGTTGGCTTTGAAGAAATCAGATGCACTGCGATTCGGAAAAGGAATTCGAAAAAGGAGCTATTTGAATTTGATGTTTCGGCTCGATGGCCTGGCTAAGGTTTACCTGATTACCACTCAAGCCAAGCGTAACTTAAGGAGCCGTTCCGGCATCGGCGGGGTCTTGAGGGCCGCATGGACAAGCCGCGGGATGATGCTGGGCAGGTCGAAGCGCCGATTGAACCGGTACTCGAACTCTGCGAGATAGCGCTGGGCATACTTGGGGCGAGTCGCTTGGTAGGTGCCGCGCAGGGCTGTTTTGACGTTGCCGAGAATCGTGTTGACCCATCGGAACTCGGGGCGCTCGACGGCGGCCTTCCCGCCGCCGGTCACGATAGGCTGGTGCACGCAGCCCGCAGCGGTGACGCCTCCGAAGCAGGCCAGCCCATCGCAGACCACCCGCGTGCCGGCCCCCAGATGCTGCTGCGCCCAAGCGGCGATGTCGGTGCGCCGGAATCCCTTGACCACGGTGAGCTTGACCCGCCGCGGGTGGCCCTCATCGTTGGTCTCGACGGCGGCGACGAACGGGGTCTTGCCTGGCGCGCCACGCCCGCGCTTGCCGCCGCTGCGTTCGCCCCCGAGATAGGCGTCGTCGAGTTCGACGAGGCCGCCGAGCGGGTGCGCACGGTCGCGCTCCATCATCACCTGCATGAGCTTGTGGCGCATGCTGCCTGAGCGGCGTTGTAGGAGATACCGAGCTGGCGGTGCAACGTCATCGCCGAGCCCCCCTTCTTGCCCTGGGTCATGAAGTCGATCCCCTGGAACCACACCGTCAGGGGCAGCTTGGTGGAATCGAAGATGGTGCCGGCGGTGATGGAAGTCTGGCGGTGGCAGCGATAGCATGGTTGGAGCTTGTGGGTAGTCAATTGGCACCCTCGGTCGTGGCCGCAGTGCGGGCACACGAAGCCATTGGGCCAGCGCCAGCGGTACAGGGCATCGAAGCACTGCGGTTCGGTGCCGTAGAGGGAGAGAAACTCGTTGAGGCTGATGCCCCTTTGGAACTGAATCGGATTGCGGGCCATGGAGAGATCCTTTTTCATCATCAAGTTACATGGCCATATTCTACACCAAGTGCCGCTTAGATTCGAGGGTAATCAGGTAATAAATTAAACCTATTTATGAGGCAGCACACTAGTGCAGTATCCTTAACAAAACAGTGACTATGATTCTGCCGAGAATGACAGTCGGCCACGGCAGAGTGTCGCTGGAATGCTCTGAACGGACTCTGTCTACACCGAATGGCGACGATTCTCTCTCATGGCGCGACAAATTTCCCTAATCCCTCCCAAACTCGGATGCAATGACCAAGGGATATCCCAGCGCAATCTCGCAGCACCACCCACAACTTGCAAACCGCATTCTAGTCGGTGCATAGGGCGACGCTCGGCTTCCGGGTATCCTAAGTTGCACTGCAGTATATCACTTCCCTAATTTCCGCAATCGGTATTTGTGCTAGTTTCATTTATTAAATTAATAAAATTTACCTTATAAAATTACATCCAGTTATCATGTATTTCTTATCGAAATAGAAAACGGATCACCACGAACACCACGCCCCTCCAAGGATCTGGTTGTCAAGCTCAATCTGTGAAGGAGATGATACAGAAATGTACAATGCATGAGTGACCCGCAGGTCGGGCATTGGAATCGAAAACAGCCGGAGAGAACCGTCTAAGATCTGTTGAAGACACTTGTCGACCCTTGAATTTCTCGTAGGCCGAATACAGATCTGTAAACTGTACACGGATTCTGGAGTTGCCCCTACGATACACAACGGAATGCGCGTCAATGCTGAGTATCCGCGACGTTCCTCCTCCTGGATTGTCGAACTCATAACCCGATGGAAGTGCGAGATTTGCTGCGCGGATGAATTCCTGCCTTGTCATTGGTTCACCATGCTCCAGTCGCAACAGACAGGGTAATCGCTACCAATCCTCGCCTCTAAAGACATCGGGAAGCACCAAGGCTAAGCGGAATCAGAGCGCAGGTATGGTACACGTGATTAGTCGTGCAGGAAATCGGCTACGATGCTTTCCGCAATCCGGGCGGCGGACTCGTGCACCGAGTCTCGGGCGAGATGGGCGTACCGGGCGGTGGTTTCGATTTGGCTGTGACCGAGCAGCTTCCCAATCATCGGCAGGCTCTCGCCGAGGGCGAGGGCGCGGGAGGCGAAGGAGTGGCGGAGGTCGTGGATGCGTACATCGTCGAGGCCGGCGCGGGTGCGGATATCCGCCCAGGCGTCGGCGAGGTCGTGAAGAGGCGTGCCGGGCCGGCGGCCGGGGAGGACCCACGGACTGTCGGGCGTGCGGGGAAGGCGGGCGAGGAGCGCTGCGGCCATGGGCGGGAGCGCAATCACCCGAGGGCCGGTCTTCGAGTCGGGGAGGCGGAGCTCCTGTGCGTCGAGCGCTACGTGGTCCCAGCGCAGCGTGAGGATTTCCGACTTCCGGCAGCCGGTCAGCATGAGCAAGCGTATCGCGGCGATGGTCGAGGGGGAGGTGCGGCCCTCGGTCTCGGTCTGGTCGAGGATCTGGCCGAGGCGGGTGAACTCGGCGTCGGTGAGGAACCGCTCGCGTTTCCGGGACGGGTATTTCGCGACGGCGCGGCAGGGGTTGCAACCCTCGGGGACGAGGCCCCAGTCGGCGGCGAGGCGGTACATCAGGGCGAGGGTGCGCACCACGGTATTGGCGGTGGCGGGGGTGGCGTGCAGGCGGTGGTGGAGAGCTAAGGATCTCGGCGTGCTCGACGGCCGTCAGGGGGCGGGGGCCGAGGGCCGGCACGATGTGGCGGTGGATGGCGGTGCGGGTCCAGGCGAGCGTGCCCGGCTTGTAGCGCACGGCGGCGTAGTCGGTGAGGAAGCGCTTGGCGAGAGTGCGGACGGTCGGTCCTGTTGTGCGTGGTGCGGTGAGTGGTTCGGGGGTTGGGGGTTCACCCGCCTTCACCCGGGCGATGAGGCGCGCCGCGCGTTGGCGGGCCTGCTCGGCGGTGAGCACCCCGTGGCGGCCGACCGTGACCCGTTTCGGTCTCTTGGGTCCCCGGGCCTGGGCGACGTAGACCTTGCCGCCCGTCGGGTAGACCCGCACGCCGAACCCGGTGAGGGCGCGGTCCCAGAAGACGATGTCCTTCTCAACCCTCAAGCGCTCGACGGTGCGGCTCGAGAGGGTGCGCGGGCCGAGGGTCGCCATGCGTCAGGCGGCCGCGGCGACTTGCGGTGCGAGGTGGGCGCCGATGCTCTCGCCCACGCGGGTCGCCGCGCCCTTCTCCGCGTCGCGCATCAGGTGGGCATAGCGGGCGGTGGTCGCTATCTTGCGGTGGCCGAGCAGCGTGCCGATGGTGGGCAGGCCCTCGCCGAGGGCGAGCGCCCTCGATGCGTAGGAGTGGCGCAGGTCATGAATGCGCACATCGTCGAGCCCGGCCCTCTCCCGGATGCGATGCCAGTGGTAGCTGAGACTCGACAAGTGAGTCCCCGGCTTCGGCCCGGCAATCACCCACGGAGTGTCGGGGGCGCGCCGAATGCCGGCGAGCACCGCCGCCACCGGCGCGGTGAGCGGCACCCGGCGCGGCCCCGTCTTCGCATCGCGCAGCCGGAGCTCGCCCGCGGTGCGGTCCACATCGTCCCAGCGCAATGCGGTGATTTCTGCATGGCGGCATCCGGTCAGCACCAGCAGCCGCAGGGCAGCGATGGCCGGGGGCCAGACCGAACCATCGCGCGCCGCTTCGGTCAGGACTCGGCCGAGGCGCCGATATTCCTCCACCGTCAGGAAGCGCTCCCGAGGATGTTGCTTGTAGTGCCGGACCGCCCGGCAGGGATTGCGGCCGGGAGGCACAAGTTCCCATGCTTCGGCCAAGTGGAGCATCGCCGAGAGGGTCCGGACGACCGCATTGGCGGTGGCGGGCGTATCGCGCAGCCGGTGATGCAGCGCCGCGACCTCGGCGCGTCCGACGCTACCCAGCGCCATTGCACCGAGCACGGGCAGGATGTGGCAGTCGAGGTGGCCCTGGTACGTCCTCGCGGTGTTCGGCTTGCAGTGCGTCTTCACATGCACGCGCAGGAAGCGCTCGGCCAACGCCGCCACGGTCAGCGGAGGTACGGCCAGCGCAGGCGTCGGGGCCTCGCCCCGCTTGAGGCGGTCGATGACGACGGCTGCCTGTTTCCGCGCCGCCTCGGTCGCCAGGACCCCGTGGCGCCCCAGCGTCACCCGCTTCAGCCCCGCCGGGCCTCTGGATTGCACCACATAGCACTTCCGCCCGGTCGCGTGGACCCGCACCCCGAACCCGGCGAGGTCCCGGTCCCAGAACAGGGTATCCTTCGTCTCCACCGCAAGGGTGTCGACGGTGCGTTTGGTGAGTCGCAGGGTGCTTCGCTTTGGCATGGCGATGCTCCGCTGATATCGGGTGGCGGCCGCCGAGGCGCGATCGGATGCCCGAAACGATGCCGGAGAATCCGTCATCAAACCGCACACGTCCGGCCTCCACTCGGCGGGCGTTGGAGCGCAGATTTGGCGGGGATGCAAGGGAGCAAGGGATGACTGCGATACCAGAAAACCCTATACATCCAGCATATTGTCACCCCACGACGATACCGGTCGAAGATCTGCGCAGGTGAAAACGATATACCCCGTTTTCTCACCCGTTCACGGCTGCGGGCCCGGATCTGACTGTTTTCGCCGCGTTGAATGTGACATGGAGGCGGCCAAGGCGCTCGACGTGCCTACGGGTACGCCTGCGCGCCCTGACCCGCGTTCGCCTTGCGAGAGCAGCCATCTCCGCACCCTCGCTTCGCCCATCGGTGACATTTCCGGGCTACCCGACCAGCGCCGTCTCGACCTCGCCGTCGCTCATCCCCACCTTTCGCGCCGCCTTCAGGATGTCCTCCCACGCCCCTTCGGAGAGTGGCAGGCCGTTCTCGGTGCGTTCGGCCAGCGTCATGCGCTCCTTCTCGCCGGGCACCAGCACTTGCTCACCCGGGTGCGCCGGGCGGGCGGCCTTCCAGTAATCAACGTAAGCACTCACTTCGCGCGTGAACCAGTCGTCGGAGTGGAATGCGCCGACCTGCATGTAGATCGAGAACATTCCGTTGCAGAACCGGCGCTTGCCCGTATCTCCGAGGGCGGCGGCGGTGCCGGAGCCGGTCAGGGCACCGCCGAACATCTCCATGAAGAAGTTGAGTCCGGACCCCTTGTGGAGGCCGAACGCGGCCAGGGCGCCGGGGCCCGCGTGCGGGTCGGGGGTGCGCCCCTCCGGGGTTTCGCCGTAGAGGGGGCGGGGGTCCGAGGTGTAGCGGCCGTCCGCGTCCACCAGAGCGTCCTCGGGCAGGGGCTTGCCGCCGTGCAGGGCGACCATGGCCTTGCCTTCCGCCACCACCGAGGTGGCGAAGTCATGGATGATCGGTGGCTTTCCGGGGCGTGGCACCCCGGCGCAGAACGGCGAGGTGCTGCCGCGGCGCTCGATCGCGCCGAAGGGTGCGACGATCAGGCTCCCGCGCACGTTCACCATGTGGATGGACGCGCAGTTCGCCTCCGCCGCCCGCTCCGCCCAGTCCCCGATGCGCCCGAGGTGCCCGGCGTTCTTCAGCGCGGTGACCGCTACCCCGTGCCGGCGCGCCTTCT
Source organism: Gammaproteobacteria bacterium (assembly GCA_965221725.1). Lineage (GTDB taxonomy): Bacteria > Pseudomonadota > Gammaproteobacteria > HK1 > HK1 > HK1. Next base: position 2,266,361 of record OZ244909.1, on the reverse strand, counting down.
CCACCCCCAGGTCCACCGTCTGCTCGCCGACCGTCTGCCCGAAGCCGTAGCCGCCGTCGATGATGGCGATCGCCTCGGTCTCCCGCTCCACCGTGATGCGCTGACCCGGCCGGACCTTGCCGGCTTCCATCCACTCCAGGTAGCGGCGGGTGCGGAGCACACCGTGCGAATCGTGCCCGCGCAGGTTGGCGCCGGTGAGCCGCCACGCGATGCGCCGGGCTTCTTCGGCGTCACAGCCGGCGTGCCCGAAGATCGCGCCGACGAGTCGTTCCATCGCCGGCGCGTCGACCCGGACCTGCCCGCCCGCGCGGCGGACCGCGGCGCTTGCTCCCGTTTCCGCGCCCCCGCCGCTCATCCCCGCGCCTCGGCGATCGCGCTCGCGCAGGCGGCGCTGTAGATGCGGATCTCGCTGCCAAGGGTCACCAGATCGAAGCCCATGCCGAGCATCCGCTTCGCGTAGGCCGGGGCCAGGCAGTGGATGCCGCAGCGGATGCCGGCGTCCTTGCACGCGGCGAGAATCCGCCCGACCGCCTCGACCACTGCCGGTTCCTCCGGGTCGAGCTTCGGGACGTGGCCCATGGAGAGCGCCAGGTCGGCCGGGCCGATGTAGACGCCGCAGAGCCCCGGAGTGGCGGCGATCGCTGCCACGTTCGCGAGCGCTTCGGCGGTCTCCACCATCGCGAGGGTGATCACGGTGTCGTTGGCCTTCGCAACGTAGTCCGCGCCGTAGACGAGCGACGCACGGGTGGGGCCGAAGCTCCGCGTGCCGACCGGCGCATAGTTGGCGTAGTGCACCAGGCGCTCCGCGTCGGCCCGGGTGTTGACCATGGGGCAGATGATCCCGAGCGCTCCCGCGTCGAGCAGCTTCATGATGATGCCCGGTTCCAGCCACGGCACCCGCGCCATCGGGGTCGAGTCGCTCGCCGCCAGCGCCTGGAGCATGGCGAGCGCCGCCTGGTAGTCGTTCAGGCCGTGCTGGAGGTCGATGGTCACGGAGTCGAAACCGGCCTTGCCGGTGACTTCGGCGATGACCGCGCTGGGGGCGGAGAGCCATCCGTTGACGGCGCCCCGGCCGTCGTTCCAGGTGTCGTGCAGCTTGGTCTTCAAGGCAGTGCTCCTCGGCGAGATGAAAGGCTCATGGGCTCACGAACCACGAGTTCACGGATCATGGGCTCACGGGCTCACGGGTACGGCATGTCGGTGTGGCGACGGTACTATAATTCACCGCACCTCATCAGGAATCATCCTCCGATGCGCGACAACCGTTCCTGCCAGGGCAGAGCCGGCGTTCGAACTTGCCCCGAGCGGACGCTCCGGAGGCCGGAATCTCGCCGGAACCGCACTCCGGGCCGGCCCTTCGGAGCATCAACGGGAATGGCTGACTGCACCGGAGCGCTTCCCCTTCCATCAACATCGCCGTCGTCGTCGCAACGACCATGCACTTGGTGACCACCCCCCGATGAACCGTCCCGCCGCCAACGTCCGCACCGTCCGCCCGCCCACCGGCCCGGAGATCACCGCGAAGTCGTGGCTGACCGAGGCGCCGATGCGGATGCTGATGAACAACCTCCACCCCGAGGTGGCGGAGAACCCGAACGAGCTGGTGGTCTACGGCGGCGTCGGGCGCGCCGCGCGAACGTGGGGCGACTTCGACCACATCGTCGCCACCCTGAAGCGGCTCGATGAGGACGAGACCCTGCTCGTGCAGTCGGGCAAGCCGGTGGGCGTGTTCCGCACCCACGCCGACGCACCGCGGGTGCTGATCGCGAACTCGAACCTGGTGCCGCACTGGGCGACCTGGTCCCACTTCAACGCGCTCGACCGCAAGGGGCTCGCCATGTACGGCCAGATGACGGCGGGCTCGTGGATCTACATCGGCAGCCAGGGGATCGTGCAGGGCACCTACGAGACCTTCGTCGAGGTCGGCCGCAAGCACTATGGCGGCGATCTCGGCGGGCGCTGGATCCTGACCGCAGGGCTCGGGGGCATGGGAGGCGCCCAGCCGCTCGCCGCGGTGATGGCGGGGGCCTGCTGTGTGGCGGTCGAATGCGACCCGGACCGGATCGACTTTCGCCTGCGCACCGGCTACCTGGACGCGAAGGCCGAGACGCTGGACGAGGCGCTGGCGATGATCGAACGCTGGACGGCGGCGCGCGAGGCGAAGTCGGTGGCGGTGTGCGGCAACGCGGCGGAGGTTTTCCCGGAACTCGTGCGCCGGGGGGCGCTTCCCGACGTGGTCACCGACCAGACCTCGGCCCACGACCCCGGCAACGGCTATCTGCCGGCGGGGTGGACGCTCGCCGAGTGGCGCGCGAGGCGCGAGAGCGACCCGGCGTCGGTGGAGGCGGCGGCCCGCGCATCGATCCGCACCCATGTCGAGGCCATGGTCGCCTTCGCGAACCGCGGGGTGCCGACCATCGACTACGGCAACAATATCCGGCAGGTTGCGAGCGACGAGGGCCTCGACGACGCGTTCTCCTTCCCCGGCTTCGTCCCGGAGTGCATCCGCCCGCTCTTCTGCCGCGGGATCGGGCCGTTCCGGTGGTGTGCCCTGTCCGGCGACCCCGAGGACATCTACCGGACCGACGAGAAGGTGAAGGCGCTGATTCCGGACGACCCGCATCTGCACCACTGGCTCGACATGGCGCGCGCGCGCATCCGCTTCCAGGGGTTGCCGGCGCGCATCTGCTGGGTGGGGCTCGGGCAGCGTCACCGGCTCGGCCTCGCCTTCAACGAGATGGTGGGGCGCGGGGAGCTTTCCGCCCCCATCGTCATCGGGCGCGACCACCTCGACGCCGGCTCGGTGGCATCCCCCAACCGCGAGACCGAATCGATGCGCGACGGCTCGGACGCGGTCTCGGACTGGCCGTTCCTGAACGCGCTGCTCAACTGCGCATCGGGCGCGACCTGGGTATCCATTCACCACGGCGGCGGGGTCGGCATGGGGTACTCGCAGCACGCGGGGATGGTGATCTGCTGCGACGGCACCGCGGAGGCGGCCCGCCGGATCGAGCGGGTGCTGTGGAACGACCCCGCCACCGGCGTCATGCGCCACGCCGACGCCGGGTACGAGGACGCGATCGCCTGCGCAAGGGAGCACCAACTCGACCTGCCCGGCATCCTGGGCTGACGGAAAGCCACCCCGGATCGATCAACTTCGGGCGGGACGCACCCGTTCCAGCCCGGCGGCGATGGTGTCCAGATATTTCCGCACCGACTCCGAGAGACCGACGTCCAACGCATCGGCGATCAGCGCGTGGCCGATGGAGACCTCGGCGAGGTCGCCGATGGCGATGAATGCGGCGAGATTGTGCAGATCGAGGTCATGCCCGGCATTGACGCCGAGGCCGAGCTGCGCCGCGCACCGGGTGGCGTCGAGGTAGGTCTGCCGGCAGGCCCGGGTGTCCGGGTGGTCGAGCCCGTGGCGCGCGGCGAGGTCGGCATAGGGGCCGGTGTAGAGCTCGATGCGGTCCGCCCCGCATTCCTTTGCGCGCGCGATCTGCGCCTCGACCGGGTCCATGAACAGGCTGACGCGCGCCCCCCAGCCCTGGTAGCGGGCGATGATCTCCGCCACCCGTGCGGCTTCCGCCGGATCGGACAGATCCCAGCCGTGGTCGGAGGTGAGCTGGGCGTCACCGTCGGGGACCAGCGTCGCCTGATGCGGGCGGGCGGACTTGATGAGGTGGTCGAACCCCGGATAGCCGTTGTCGCGCCGCCCGGCGACGGGGTTGCCCTCGATGTTGAACTCGATGCCCGGGTGGTCGCAGGCGAGCATCTCGGCGAGCGCATGCACATCGTCCGGCCGGATGTGACGCTGGTCGGGGCGCGGGTGCACGGTGATGCCCTGCGCACCGGCCGCGATGATGGTCCGCGCCGCTTCGAGGACGCTCGGCCGGCTCCCCTCGCGGGCGTTGCGCAGCCACGCGATCTTGTTGACGTTGACCGAGAGCGCAGTCATGAGCGGGCTCCGAAGATCTCCGGGGTATTCGAGTTCGTGCAACTTACCGCAGGCGCCGCACCAGCGCATGGTGCACGCTGGCGTATCCCGTCGGGTGCTCCCGGATGTACGGGGTCGGCACCGCGTGCGCCCGGGGCAGCGCGTGGAATGGAATCGCCGCGTACGCGTGATGATCGGCGTGGTACGGCATGTTCCATGCGAGGAAGCGAACGACAGCGTTGGTGTGGACGGTGCGCGAGTTCGCGAGCATGTCCGGGACCATCGGGCAGCCGGTGTGCTCGGCGAGGAGGTAGAGCCTCGGCATGGGCTGGCCGAGCGGGGCATGGAGCACATGTCCTGCCAACAACATGCCCTGCCGCAAGTTTGACCGCCGAAACGGACTATGTATGATTCATACACATATTTGTGAAAAACTGTGGTGTGTGCAGTGGCCAGAGTCCAGTTGCTCATCCCGGACGAGGACCGTGATCGCTTCGTCCGACAAGCGCGTGAGGAAGGTCTGACATTGAGTGCCTGGCTCAGGGCCGCGGCCGGCGAGCGGCTCGAGAGCCGGCGACGCGCCGACCGGTTCACCTCCCCGGAGACCGTGGAGGCGTTCTTCTCGGCGTGCGACGCTCTGGAGGGTCCCGAACGCGAGCCGGACTGGGACGAACACCTGAGCGTCATCGACGAATCACGACGCCCAAGCTCGATCGTCACGTGACATTCGTCGATACAAACGTGTTCGTGTACGCAGTAGGGCGGCCACATCCGCTGCAAGCGCCGGCCCGGCAGTTCTTCGCCAAGTCGAACCGGCGGGGCACACGCCTGTGCACTTCGGCGGAAGTGCTGCAGGAGCTGGCCCACGCCTATCTGCCGGTCGGCCGGCTCCGCACCCTCGACGCCGCCGTGGCGCTCGTGACCAGAGCCGATGTCGAAATATGGCCGCTTGAAGAGGCGGATGTAAGGTTGGCCAGGCAGCTCCACGAGCGCCATCCCACGCTGGGAGCGAGAGACCTCTGCCATCTCGCGAGTTGCCGTCGGCGTGGCGTCACTCAGGTCATGACCTTCGATCGAACCCTTGGCGCCGCCACCCGAACACCGGGGGCCACGGGGGCGGGAGTCCCAGGTTCACGGTCACGCTCTTCTTCTGGGTGAAGCTGTCGAGCATGCCCTCCAGAGAGAATTCACGCCCGATCCCGCTCTGCTTGACGCCGCCGTAGGACTGGCCGATCACCTGTCCCGCGCCTTGGTTGACCTGCACCCAGCCCGCCTCGACCCGGTGTGCGGTGCGCAGCGCCTGCCCGATATCGCGCGACCACACGAAGGCGGCGAGCCCGTAGTGACTGTCGTTGGCCACGTTGATGAACCACAGGCGCGGCAGTATCGATCCTGCGCAGCCATGCAAGAATGCGCGAACGGGCAACGGGACCGGGCCGAAGTCCGAAATGGATCGGGGCCGGATCGGAGCCGCATGGAACCTGATGGAACGCCGCAGTCAGGATGAGCACGATGAAAATCGCCCTGGACACACAACTGCTCATGCGCACCAACGCGCGGCGCCTGATCTTCGGGGCGGCGGAACTGGCCGGAGCGGATGTTCTGGTGCCCGAAACCGCCGCCTTCTTCGCGAAACTCCACTACCACCGGGTCGCCCGGAGATACGTGCAGAACAAGGTGAAGTGGAGTACCGCAACGAGAATGGAGTCCATCGACGAGACAACCCTCGCGGCGCGGGCGGACGCCCTTCTCGAAGCGGCAACTGCCGGATACGCGCAGTGGCTCGACAGCGAGCCGCTGCGCAACGACGCGCTCATGCGAAGCGCACCGAGAACGGCCGAGGCCAGCGTCCTGGCCATGCAACTCTCGCTGGCGGGGGTCGTCGTGGACAGCAAGGACCAGCGGTGGGCAGTCGGCGAAGACCCCTACGTCCTCGCAGAAGTGCTGGAGGCGGGCGCGCACTGGATCGCGAGCGAGAATTTCGCGACGGTGAACCAGGGTGCCATGGAGCTCTGGCTCGACCGCGCGCAGGATCAGGGGCGATTGAGGCACGTACCGCGCCCATTCATCCTCGACGCGGAGAGCGCCGTGGCAACCCTGCTGGCCCAGGCCGACCTGGAAACGAACCGCAGAGATGGAAGACGCGACACCGTGGCGCTGGCGTACGCGCTCTGCGAACCGAAACGCGAGGACACGCCCCTGGTGCGAAGGCTCAACATCCTGGGCGGTTTCGCAGAAGACGCCAGGGCGGGTGGAATGACCATGGCCGGAGAGGAGATCGCACAGTGGCACCGGGAGCAGATCGCGATGTTGGAGACGGACCGGCGAGCAGTCCTGCGAGCAATCGGGCGTCTTCAGAGGAACATCGGCCGCGAAAGGGTGCAGCGCACGAGAGACGCGGAAGATCGAAGGCTGGTTCTGGAACAGAAAACGGGAGCCGGTCCGCCAGCGCGGGCACCGAAGCAGGGCCCGAGCCCTGGCAGAGCACGCTGAGCGAGGGTGCACAGCACAAGAGCGTCGCCCTGACCCTCGGCGCATTGCTGGAGAAGGGCGAGCCGTGGGACGAGTCCGAGGTGGAGGAATGGCTCCTTGCGTACGATGGGTGACGCAACAGAACAGGGCGACATCGTACAGACCGGTTCAGCCGACGAATCCGGATTCACCAGAGGCCTGAACGGCGGGCTCGGATTCGAGCTCGTCGAATGGCGCGAGGGCTACGCCCGCGTCACCGTGGACCTCGACGAGCGCCACGAGAACCGCCAGGGGGGCATTCACGGCGGCGTCACCGCGACGCTGATCGATGCCGCCACGGGTTTTTGCGGCATCTACGAGCCCGACCCGGACAAGCGGCGCGGCAACGTCACGATATCGCTGAGCGTCAACTACACCGCCCGGCCGCAGGGCGCCCGGTTGACCTGCGTGGCGGAAGTGCTCCGCGCCGGCCGCCGCTTCTACTTCGCCTCGGCGCGCGTACACGACGACACCGGCGCCCTGATCGCCAGCGGCGAAGCCGTGTACGCCTACGTCGACCGTGACTCCCGGTAGTGACCTGGCGGCTCGAAGCGGGAGCGCACTGGGTGGCCAGCGACAACTTCAACGCCAATCGACGCCTTCCAGCGGGGGCTCGCGATCGTCGACGGAGCACCGACCCGCTTCGAGGTCGAGAACCTCCGCCAGCAGCCGGTACGCCCGCGTGGCCGACGGTGACGCGAGGAACGCTTCGAGGTCGTCAGGGGTGTCGATGTCGAGCCCGATGCCGGCGCGTTCGACGACGGCGGGCTCGATCCCCAGGGCGCGCGCGGCGGCGAGGTGCGGGAAGAAGCTGTCGTCACCGAACCGGAACGGGAACCCGTCCGGCGGCGAACAGAGCACCGCGTTCGAGCCCCGGTGGTCGCGCGACGGCGCGATGGTGACGGCGGGGGCGGGCGCATGCGCCGCGAGCACCGCCTCAATCTCTTCCGAAGTTACCTGCGGAATGTCCCCGGGCACTTGCAACAGCGCCCCCGCACCCCGCGCCGCCAGCGCCTTTGCGGCGAACTCGACCGCCGTGGTGTGGCCGCGGTTCTCGGGTTCGACGAGGCTCTCGGCGCCGTAGCGCCGCCCGAGCGCTATCGCCTCCGCATCGCGGGTGACCAGCACGATGCCGGCGAGCGAGGTCGCGCCCGCGAGCGCTTCGAGCACGTCTTCGAGCATGGCCCGGAACAGCGCGGTGCGCACCGGCTGATCGAGGACGCCGGCCAGACGCTGTTTGGCGTTCCCCAGGTTCTTCACGGGAATGACCGCGTGGACGTCGGTGGCGGGCATCGCCGAGTCTCTTCTCAACGGCCGCGCTCGCGCGTCACGACGGCGCCAGGATCAGGGCGCCCCACGCGCTCACCCGCGCGATGCGCAGGGCGATGACCGGCAGCGCTTCGGGCCGCGTGGCGCGGTATTTCGGTGGCCGGCATCGCGGGCTCTCTCCTCGGCGGTCGCGCTCGCGCGTCACGACGGCGCCGAGGCCAGGGCGTCCCACGCACTCACCCGCGCGATGCGCAGGGCGATGACCGGCAGCGGTTCGAGCCGCATGGCGCGGTAGGGCGGATACCGCTCGCGCAACGCGGCCTGCGCGCGGTGGTGCTCGTCGCCGGCGTCGAGGATCTCGGCCCGGCCGCGCAGCATCACCCAGGCGAGGCGCGACCAGTCGTCGTCGTAGCGGTCGACGACGACCGCGACATTCGGGTTCTCGGCGATGTTGCGCAGGCGCTTTATCGCGCGGAAGTCCGCCCGCTTCGGCTTCTCGTCGATGGTCACGTAGAAGTCATCGCCGACGAGTGCATAGCAGACCGGGATCACGTGCGGGACACCGGCGGCGTCCGAAGTGGCAAGGCGTGCAACCCGCATCGCGCCGACGAACGCGCGCTGGGCGTCGCTCAGGCGGGATGTCGGCACGAGAGCCACCGGCGGCCTAGCCCGCCGGGGCCGGGCCCCCGAACGGTGCGTGCAGCTCGGCCAGGGATGCGACCGGCGTCACGCCCGCCGGCAGCGTGTGCGCCCGTTCCGGCGGAACCAGAGCGAAGACCTGCATGCCGGCCGCGACGCCGGCGGCGATGCCGTAACTGCTGTCTTCCACCACCGCGCACTGCTCGGGCGGTGTACCGAGCCACCGCGCCGCATGAAGGTACAGCCCCGGGTCCGGCTTCCACACCCCCACCTCGTAGGCACTGACGATGCGCCCGGCAAAGTGCTCCAGCAGTCCGGTGGCCCCCAGGGTGATTTCCATCTTCGCGCGCGGGCCGTTCGAGACGACGCAGTACGGCACCTTGAGCGACGCGACGAGCGCGGGCGCGCCGGCTACCGGCGTCACCCGCGCCTTGAACTGCGAGGCCATGCGGGCGCGGAGCCGCGGCTCGAAGTCGGCGGGAAGCGGCCGGCCGGCGCGCGCCTCGATGATGCGCAGCGTTTCGGCGATCGGGGCGCCGGTGAAGTGGCCCTGCGCCTCCTCGTGCTCGAACTGCGCGCCGACCCCGGAAGCGCACTCGATGATGCACTCGATCGCGATCCGCTCGCTGTCGACGAGCACCCCGTCGCAGTCGAACAGCACCGCGTCGATACGCCGCCCGTCGCGCCGGCGCGGGCCGTGGCGGGCCGCACCCGTGGCCGGCGATTGTTCACGCATCACGTTGCAGCACCGTTTCGGTGTGGTCGAGACAGGTCACGCGAAGACACCATACCATCGGCGAAGGCGGTCCCCTGCGGTTCGACGCGGATCTCGGCGCGGATCTCGACCGGACCATCCTGCCGCTCGGGGATCCGCAGTACGCCGGAGATCGGTCTGGCGAACCCGCTGACGCGGTTCGAGATCGGCGCCATGCCGTCGCCATGCCGGGGGCTTTCTTCTCTCCGGCAATCCCCGCCCGCACTCCGAGAGGCGGTCACGCGGTGCGATTGCGACGAGATTTCGACCTCCGCGGCATCCGTTGCGGACAGTGTCGAGTCCATGGTCCGGCCTGGGAGTCTGCGCTGCAGCACGCTTTCCGAGGAGAGCGGTGGGGATTCGGAGTCGGATTTTGGGTCGTATTGCTTGAAAAGTGGGGAACTCCGGTAAGAAATGACCGCCATGGGGACCGATTGTGCAGGTTCATCCCATCGGAATTTTCTACGGCGCAGGCTCCTGGTGGGAAGCGCTGTCCTCTCTCCGACTGAATGGAAGGGAGCACAGTCCTCCGTTAGCATGCCCGCGGTCGTCATCCGCACCGGAGCACGGAGCGCCCCCCGATGGAATACGGACTCGGCATCCCCACCCGCGGCCCCCTGGCCAGACCCGAGAGCATCGAAGCGATTGCGAGACACGCCGAGGCGCTCGGCTTCTCGTGGCTTGCGGTCTCCGACCACCTGATCGTGCCGCGCGCGATCGATTCCCGCTATCCCTACAACGACAGCGGCGCGTTTCCGGGCTCGGCGTCCGGGGACTGCCTGGAGCAGTTCACCCTCCTCGCCTTCCTGGCCGCGGTCACCACCCGGGCGCGGCTGCTCACTTCGGTCACCGTGGTTCCGCACCGGGGCGCCATCGAGACCGCGAAGTTCATCTCCACCATCGACAACCTCTCCGGCGGGCGCTTCACCTTCGGGGTCGGCACCGGCTGGATGGAAGAGGAGTTCAGGGCCATCCAGGCCCCGCCGTTCGCGGCCCGCGGCCGGGTCACCGACGAGATCATCGAAGCCTGCCGCGTGCTGTGGAGAGACGATGCGCCGGAGTACGAGGGGGAGTTCTTCCGGTTCTCCGGCATCACGTTCCTGCCCAAGCCGGTACAGCGCCCCGGCGTGCCGATATGGGTCGGCGGCGAGAGCAACGCGGCGCTGCGGCGCACCGTCCGGCTCGGCGACACCTGGTTCCCCATCCACACCAACCCGCGCCATCCGCTCAACACCGCCGCCCGCTTCCGCGACGGCGTGCATCGCCTGCACGCGCTCGCCGAGCGGGGCGGCCGCGATCCGCAGAGCATCGGTATCGCGGTGTGGTCGAACTCCTTCGACGAAACCCGCCCGGCGCAGCGCGTGGACGGCGAGCACCACCTGCTCACCGGCGGGCCGGAGGCGCTCGTCGAGGACATCGGCACTCTGGCCGAAACCGGCGTCGCGCAGGTGCTGCTCAACTTCCAGCGCGCCGACCTGGAACGTTCGCTGGAGAGCATGCAACGCTTCGCCGACGACGTGATGCCGAAGGTGGCGTAGCCCGGCATCTGCGCTCACCAGAGCCGCAGGGTCATCCCCATGCACGACAAACCTCAAGGGCGTACACTCGATGGAGTCGCGATGGGAACTCGGCATCGGCCGGAAGGCGGCGTGGTTCCTGCTGCACCGTCTGCGCAAGACCGCCGAGGCACGGCAAGGGCTGCTCTCCGGCCCGCATTCTCCCCCCGTGGATTTTGGCCCGCCTCGGGGCGTGATTTCTTCCAGGGCCGGGTAGAGCAAGGGAGACACGCAATGACAAACAGACCCCCCCCCCCCCCCCCCCCCCCCCCCCGCGCTAGACTGACGGCCCTCGCGGCCGCGATGCTCTGCTTCCTGCTGCTTGCAGGGGCAGCGCAGGCGCAAACCACCTGCACCCGGGCGACTTGCGCCATGACACTCAAAAGGGTTTCCGCAGTCGTAGATGGCTGTGGCGACCACGCCAGGCCGGGCCGCTTCGCGCTCACCCTATCGAGCACCGACGGCCAAACCCGCACTCGAAATGACTTCCCGTCCGTTGTTTTTGCTGAGATTGGGAGTGAGTACCGGGCGGCTGGCGCATTCCAAGACTGGGAGTGGCGAAATGAGAATAGCAACAGAGGTGTATGGCAGCGAGTGCCCCCCACGAGATGGGGCATAGCCGCCCCGGTTATTGGGGAGAACATCTACGAGGTGCGCCCCGTAGCCGGCGCCCACATCTGGAGCAACCGCAGTCGCAACAATAGCCAGCAGGGGCCCGGCGAGCTCGCGGTGGTGACCTTAGAATTGACCTCCGTAGCCAACGCGACCAGCTCAGGATCGGCCTACTTCCTGTTCATGGGCGGCAAGGGTTGCGCGCGGGTCGGCCCCGGCGGCGATTTGCTCGGCGGCAACCAGTAACCGGATGGAAGCCCGCCGCCGCGCCCTTGCGAAGAACGAGGGCGCCAGCCGCGCGCCCTGAAGGCTCCCGGAACGGCCGCCGCATTCCTGGCGGCCGCGGTCGGGCCGGCGGTTGAACAATCCACGACACGCGCCCGGCTTCGGTCGGGCGTGTTTTTTCCGGATCGGAAATCGGGTCCGCAAGAATCCGACCCCGGGAGAATCCGACCCTGCAAGCCTTGTTGGGTATTCCCCTCTGTACTCTGGAATCAGGGCAACAGATAGCAGCATGCAGTTGAATCCAGCTTGAGTGGAGATCAGGCAAGCCCATGGCTATCTGTTCCGTTCCGAAAAAAGAGACATGGGCAATGACCAACCACGCCGCCCGCCCCCGAAGTTCGGGAACCTCGCACCGTCTGCATCAAGTCACTTGACTACCAGCCAGGCAAGACGGAGCTGGAAGCGGAAATCGACATGCCGGAGATGGACGACGAGGAAATCCGGCGCCCGTTCTTCCGGCCAGTGAAATTCATCCGCGACGGGTCGCCCTGACCCGCATTTCTCACCCGGTCGGACCGCTCGCCACCTGGCGAGCCGTGCGGGTCAGACCATCTCCTGCGGGTCGACATCAATGGACCATCGGACCTTGCGCGCCGACGGCAGGGACTCCAGCGCCGCGATCCACTCCGGAAGGAACCGCTGGAGTGCGCGTCGCGACGCAGCGTCGACCAGTAACTGGGCGCGATAGCGGCCGGCGCGGCGTTCCATCGGCGAGGGCACCGGGCCCAGTACCGATACGCCGGGGTGGGGGCAGGCGCTCGCGCAAGCCTCGGCGGCGCGCAGGAACGATTGCGGGGCGTCACGCTGCCGCGCTTCGGCCCGCACCAGGGCGAAGCTCGCGAAGGGCGGCAGGCGGGCACCGCGACGCTCCATAAGAGCCTCGGCGCAGAACTTCCGGTAGCCCTCCAGCACCAGCACCCGGAGCAGGGGATGCTCCGGGTGGTGGGTCTGCAGGAGGACCCGACCGGTGCGGTCGCCCCGCCCGGCGCGGCCGGCGACCTGGAGCAGCAACTGGGCCATCCGTTCCGTGGCCCGGAAGTCGATGCCGAACAGCCCGGCGTCGGCGTCGAGAATCGCCACCAGGGTGACGTTCGGGAAGTGGTGCCCCTTTGCGAGCATCTGGGTGCCGACCACCGCATCCACCTCGCCGGCGTGCACGCGGTGGAGCAGCGCCTCCAGCGATCCGCGCCGGCGCGTCGCGTCGCGGTCCATCCGGGCCACCCGCAGCCCGGTGATTCTCTTCTCCAGCGCGCTCGCGACCCGCTCCGTGCCGAGCCCCAGCCGACGCACGTTCTTCGAGCCGCAGGCAGGGCACTCGTCGACGATCGGGCGCTCCGCGGCGCAGTGATGGCAGCGCATCCGCCCGTCTTCCCGGTGGAGCACGAGGTGCGCATCGCAGCGGTCGCAGTCCGCGATCCAGCCGCATGCGTGGCACATGAGCCGGGGGGCGTAGCCGCGCCGGTTGATGAACAGCAGCGCCTGCTCGGAGCGGGCCTTCGTCTGCTCCAGCGCCTCGACCAGCACGTCGCAGAGGCCGCTGTCGAAGGCCCGCGCCCGCAGGTCGACGACATCGATGCGCGGCGGGGCGGCACCGCCCGCACGGTGCGGGAGTTCGAGCCGGTGGTAGCGCCCACGCCGCACGTTCTCGACGGCTTCCAGCGACGGGGTGGCGCTGCCGAGCACGACCGGGGCACCGGCGTCACGGGCACGAACTACCGCGAGGTCACGGGCGGAGTAGCGGAACCCGTCCTGCTGCTTGAACGAGAGGTCGTGCTCCTCGTCGACGATGAAGAGCCCCGGCCGCGCCAGCGGCACGAACACTGCGGAGCGAGTACCCACTAACACATCCGCGGTGCCGTCGCGCGCCTGGGTCCAGGATGCAAGCCGCTCGCCGTCGGAAAGCCCGGAGTGAAGCGCCACCACCCGGCAGGAGAGCCGCGCGTTGAAGCGGGCGAGGAGCTGCGGGGTGAGTCCGATCTCGGGAATGAGCACCAGCGCCTGACGTCCGCGCGCCACCGTCGTCTCGATCAGCCGCAGGTAGACCTCCGTCTTGCCGCTGCCGGTGACGCCGTCGAGCACGAAGGGGCTGAACTTCCCGAGGCGCGCCTTCACCGCCTCCACCGCACGGCTCTGCGCGGCGTTGAGGGCCGGACGATCAGGGGGGGCCGGCGCATCGGACCGGCTGGCCTCGTGCCGCGGCGCTTCGCTCAGAAGCGGGCGATCCGGCCGGCTGGCCTCATCGGGCTGACCGGCCTCGCGCGGCAGTTCTTCACTTCGAACCGGACGATCAGGGCCGCCGCCGCCATCAGGCCGGCCGGTCTCGCGCTGCTGGCCATCACTCCGGATCGGACGATCGGACCCACCGCCGCCCTCATGTCGGTCGGCGTCGCGTTGCCGATCGTCCCCCCGGGCCGGCCGATCGAAACGCTGGAGGGTATCGGCTCGATCAGCCCCGCCCGGCGGGTCGGAGACCGGCTGCGCCCAGTCCTTCGCGATCAGCGCCCGCATCGGCCGGCGCCAGTCGCGGTGCGCGGCCGCCAGTTCCGCCTCCGAGACGCTCCCGGCGCCGACCATGAAACCGAGCAGACGGCGCTGGACCGGCGCACCGCCCAGCCCCTCGGCCAGGGCTTGCCCGCCGGCCGGGGTCGCCGCGTACCGCACCATCCGTTCGGCCTTCGGCGCCCGCCCGAGACGCAGCAGCTTCGGCAGCGTCCCGACGACGACCTCGCCGACGGGATGATGGAAGTATCCGCTCGCCCAGAGGAGCAGCTTGAGCAGCGCCGGGTCGAGCAGCGGCTCCGGATCGATGACCTCGCGCACGCGCTTGAGACGCCGCGCGTCGACCGCGCTCGCACGCGCGACGCCGACCACAACCCCGACGGCGGAGGTGCGGCCGAACGGCACCCGGACCCGGGCGCCGGGACGCACCGGCGGTGCCGACCCCGGGCGCGGTGGCAGGTAGTCGAACAGATGCCGGACCGGCACCGGCACCGCAACTCGGAGAATCGGCTCGGGCGCCGTCATCGCGCGCCGGCGTCTGCGCTCACGCGCATCCGGGCGCGGGCCGGGCCGCGTGGATTCCCACTCTCCGTCTTCACGAGAATGGCGGTGGACGCGCGGGCGATTGACGTGCCCGCGGCTCCGGCAGAAGTCCGGCGAGACGGGCGGAGACGGAGCGATGTTCGAGCCTTCGCCGCACGAGCTCCCGGCACGACAACGGCCGTGCTCACGCCGCCGCTTCGACCAGGGCGACGACCTCCGCCAACTTCGCCCGCCGCATCGGCCGTCCGTCCACGGGGCTGAGCGGGATGCGCCGCCGCGCCCGCGCCGAGAACACCACCAGCTCCACCGGCGCCTCGCCGGCAAGGAAGCGGAAGGCGGGAAGGCGCTCGTGACCGTCGGCCTGAAAGCGCACCCGCGCCTCGCCCTGATCATGGGGGATGCCGCGATCGAGCAGGAACAGGGCGACCTCCTCCGGCGGGTCGGAGAACAGATGCAGGCAGATCTCGCTGTGCCGGTCGGCGGTTCCGCTCAGGACCGGGCCCACGAGTCGGGGCCGGAAGTCATCGAGCAGCCGCATCGCCTCGAGCGCGTGCCGGCGCAGCGAAACAACATGCCGCAAGTGTTCTTCGGCCCCGAACAGCCGCTGGTACGCCTCGCGTTCGCGCTCGATCTCGTCGTTGCGCGGGAGATCGCGCAAATCCCCCAAGCCGAGACGCACCGCCGCCTTGCGCTTCGCGAGCTGGTAGTCGCGAATGCCGTTCTCGACCATCAGCTTCGCCGCCTCGTGGGCGATCTGCTGCCGCCCCTGTATCTGCTTCACATTCACGACCTCAGCCCGGAAATCGCCCCGATTCACGGCTGCGGGCCCTGACTCGCGTTCGCCTTGCGAAAGCAGCCATCTCCGCACCCTCGCTTCGCGAATAGCGGCAATTTCCGGGCTGGATACCTCATTGCCGGATGTCGCCGCGGCGCGCGGCGCTCAGAACAGCTTTTCCTGGACCGTCTCGGCGCCCGGCCCTTCCGCGCCGGTCGGGCGCTCCGCGACCCGGCTCTTCGGGGCCCGCTCCACCCGGAAGCTCTCGAACACCGCGCCTTCGTGCGAAGCGCCGGTGAGCTCTCCGGTCTCGGGGTCGATGCGCACGGTCACGATCCCCTCCGGCGGCGGGTTTTCCCGCTGCGGGATGTCTTCGAGCGCCTCCTTCATGTAGGCGATCCACATCGGCAACGCGGCGGTGGCGCCCGTTTCGCGCCGACCGAGGGGGCGGAACTCGTCGAACCCGATCCAGGCGGTGGCGACGAGACCGGGAGCGAACCCGGAGAACCACGCATCGAACTGATCGTTCGTGGTGCCCGTCTTGCCGGCGAGATCGTCACGTTCCAGCACCAGCGCCTTGCGCCCGGTGCCGCGGCGGACGACATCGCGCAACAGCGAGCCCATCAGCCAGGCGTTGCGGGCATCGATGACGCGCGGCGCGCGGCGCACCAACCCGGGCCGCCCGGGGTCGGGGCCGGGCGCGGGGCCGGCGGTGGTGTTGGCGGTGGCGGAGGTGCCGGCGGCGGTGGTGTTGGTATCAGCGGTGGCGGTGGCGGCGACGGTGCTGGTGGTGGCATCGACCAGGGAAGCGGCGCCCGCGCCCCCATCCCCGGCCGGGGCCTCGGATGCGGACCCGGTCATCGGTGCGTCGTCTGCGCAGTGGTGGCACACAACGAGCGGGTCGGCCGCGAAGACAAGCCGGTCGTCCCCATCGAGCACACGCTCGATGAAGTACGGCTCCACCGCATGACCGCCGTTGGCGAGCACCGCATACCCGGCGGCCGCCTCCAGCGGCGTCAGCTCCCCGCTGCCGAGCGCGAGCGACAGCCCCTGCGGCAGGCGTTCCGTGTCGATTCCGAACTTCGCGATGTGATCGAGGGCGAAGTCGATGCCGATCTCGCGCAGCAACCGGATGGAGACGAGATTGCGCGACTTGAACAACGCGGTGCGCAACGGGGTGGGGCCGAAGAACTTGCCGCTGTAGTTCTCGGGCCGCCACGCCCCCGTGAGGCTCTCGTCCTCGTACACCACCGGGGCGTCGTTGATGATGCTGGCGGCGGTGTAGCCGTACTCCAGCGCCGCCGAATAGACGAACGGCTTGAAGCTCGATCCGGGCTGGCGCCGGGCCTGGGTCACGCGGTTGAACTTGCTGCGGCGGAAGTCGAAGCCGCCGGTCAGGGCGACGATGGAACCGTCGTCCGGGTCGAGCGAGACCAGCGCCCCCTCGACATCCGGAACCTGGGCGATGCTCCAGCCGTCCCCGGCCCGTTGCAGGCGGATGACGTCGCCGACCTTCAGCACCGTATCGGCGGCCTTCGGGGCCTCGCCCCGACGGTTCTCGTTGATGTAGGGACGGGCCCAGTCCATGCTCTCCGGCGCGATCTCCACCGGACCCTCGTTCCGCGCCCAGACAGCGACGGTACGCGCGTCCACCGAGGTGACCACCGCCGGCACGAGCCCGCCCAGCTCCGGGATGTCCTTCAGCGCGCGCCGCAGAGTCGGCGCCCCGTCCCCGGTGGCGACGTGCCGTTCCGGCTTGCGGAACCCGTGGCGGGCGTCGTATTCGAGCAGCGTCTGCCGGAGTGCCGCGTTGGCGGCGTGCTGGAGGCGGCTGTCAAGGGTCGTGCGGACCCTGTAACCGGCGGTGTAGGCCTCGGGTCCGTACGTCTCCTCCATGTGCGCGCGCACCATCTCCGCGACGTAGGGCGCCTCGACCTCGACGGCGAGCCCGTGCACCCGTGCGGTGACCGGCGCGGCGCGGGCGGCATCGTGCTCCTCCTGATTGATGTGGCCGAGTTTCAGCATCCGCCGGAGCACGTAGTTCCGGCGCCCGACCGCCTGCTCGGGATCGGCCACGGGGTTGAACCGGGAAGGCGCCTTGGGCAGACCGGCGATCATGGCGACCTGGGGCAGAGTGAGCTCCGCGACCGGGCGTCCGTAGTACACCTGCGCGGCGGCCCCCACCCCGTAGGCGCGCTGGCCAAGGAAGATCTTGTTGACGTAGAGCTCCAGGATCTCCTGCTTGGTGAACTCGCGCTCGATCTTCAGCGCGAGGAGGATCTCGTTGAGCTTGCGGATGTAGGTTTTCTCCCGGGTCAGGAAGAAATTCCGGGCCACCTGCATCGTGATGGTGCTGCCGCCGGGCCCCTTTTCCCCGGTGCGGACGAGGTAGAGCACGGCGCGGGTGAGGCCCTGCCAGTCGACGCCCGGGTGTTCGAAGAAGCGGTCGTCCTCGCTGGCGAGAAACGCCTGGATGAGCTGCTGCGGGACTTCGTGGAGGTGAAGCGGGGCGCGGCGCTTCTCGCCGAACTCGGCGATGAGCTGATCGTCGCGGGTGTAGACGCGCAACGGCACCTGCAACCGCACGTCACGCAGCGTCTCCGCGGAAGGGAGCTTCGGCTCCAGGTACCGGTAGACGCCAACCGCCCCGAGGCCGGTGGCGAGTACCGCCAGCAGCACCAGGATGCCGAGAGCCTTCAATGCGCCGGCGAATCGAATCATGGTGTATGGCTAACTCTACGCGGATCCACGGCCGAGAGACCTTCGACCACGTACCGCCCAAGGGGTTCGACCGTCAGCGGAGGGAGTATACGCGGGACGCGCCCCGCCTATCTCGCACTCGGCAGGACGGCAAACGGCGGGCGGGCGGGGGAGCGCTGAATTATGTATATTTTTCCTGTACATTTTGCTGCAACCGAACACCTCAAGGAGAGAGTCGGATGACCAGCAAGCAAGTCCCGGCAGCGGAGTTCAAAGCGAGGTGTCTGCGCATCATCAAGGAAATGAACCGCGATGGGGGGGCGGTGACCATCACGAACCGCGGGCGACCGGTTGCGGTGTTGTCGCCGGTGCCGGCTTCGCAGGAGACGCACCCGGGATTTATCGGAATGATGAAGGGGACGGTAGTGAAATATGAGGATCCCTTCGAACCGGCGGCCTCGCCTTCCGATTGGTCGGCCTTGCGGTGATCTTGCTCGATACGCATGCGTTGATCTGGGCGGCGGAAGACAGTGGACGGCTGAGCGAGGCTGCACGCGCGACCATCGAGGAGGCGAGGTACTCGGACCGGGCTGGGGTATCGGCCGTCACGCCCTGGGAAATCGCCCTCCTGGTCGAGAAGGGCCGTCTGCAGCTTGCAATGGAGCTGGGGGCCTGGATACGGACGGTGTTCCAGGCGCCCGGCATCGACTTGGTGCCCATCGAGCCGGCGATAGCGATCGACAGCGTGCGGCTACCGGGCAATTTCCATGCCGACCCCGCTGATCGACTCATCATCGCCACCGCCCGTCGATGGGGTGCTCCGCTCCTCACCGCCGATACCGCGATTCTTGCCTACGGCGCCGAAGGCCACGTTCAGGTAATCGACGCCGCACGACAGGTCCGTCGACACACAGGATGAACCCCATGCCCGACCCCCTTCCCCCGGACGCCGAGATTGTCTTCGCCCCCGCCCGCGACCTGGGGAGCAAGCTCGTTTGCCGGTGCTCGCCCACGGCCCGATGGGGGCGCTTCGGTTACGCTCGGGAGACGGCTGAATAGACTGATCTGATGACATGACTGGAGAACATCATGCAAACCGTCGGCTCACATGAAGCGAAGACGCGGCTGCCCGAGCTGCTTAGATTCGTGGAAAAAGGGGAATCCATCACAATCACGCGGCGAGGGGTGCCTGTTGCCCGACTTGTGGGGATCGATGACGGCGCTCGGGATGACACCAGCACCGGCACAGTCATCGCGCGCATGAAGCGTGCCCGCGCGAGACGGCAGTCGGTTTCGGTCATGGAGATCCTCTCGGCCCGGGATCAGGGGCGCCGACCCTGATGCCGTTCGTTCTCGACGCTTCGGTCACCGCATCCTGGTGTTTCGAGGATGAGGACGCGCCGGTGGCGGATACGGTGATGGATCGGTTGCCGGATGATTACGCGGTGGTACTAGCTCTGTGGTGGTTCGAGGTACGCAATATCCTGATCGTCAACGAGCGACGTGGACGTATCAAATCGGCCGATTCGGACACGTTTCTCAATGACTTGGCCGGTTTACCGATCTGCATCGAGAGAGACATGCATGACCACCTCGTCGTGGCGCTCGCGCGCAAGCATCGCCTGACGATCTATGACGCTTCATACCTCGATCTCGCCGTACGTTTGGCGGCCCCGATGGCAACACTGGATCGAGCTCTCGCCGACGCCGCACGAGCAGAGGGACTGGAACTCCTTTGATTCCGGACTGGATAGCGCAAGGAGTCGGTGTGCGGCTGCAGATGCCACATGTACGGTTCAGTGATTCGGCGATGAGTTCAGGACTGTCGCCATGAGAGAGGCAGGCAGATGCGCAAGATCGCGGTGGACGCAAACCTGCTGGTCAGGAACGCAGCGCGCCGGCTAATCCTGGGGACGGCCGAGCTGACAGGGTGCGGAGTCATCGTCCCCGAAACTGCGGATCTGATGAGCAGGCAGGTGTACCGCAAGGTGAGAGGCAATGGCGCCAGAGCGCAAGTCATGTACGAGATGATCAATGAAGGGAAGGACATCCACAGCGAGGAAGGGGCTGAGAGACTGAAGAACAGGTTGGATCTGCAAGAAGCGGGTTTCGCACGATGGCTGGACACGGAACCGGAACGGAACGATGGGGTACTGGAGAAAGGCCCGAGAACGGAGCAAACGAAGAGGACGGCCGCAGCCTTGCTGGCCGCTGGGGTAGTAGAGGACGCGCAGGACACGAGGTTCGGTACCGGCCGCCCGGGGCGTCATGGAGCCCTCCGCCCTCTACGAAGCACCATTCAGCAACGTGCACGCCGGCGGCCCCGATGCGCTGTTCGCCGGCAAGAGCAACGTGATCGACGGGATCTTCGAAAAGCTGAAAGCCCTGGACCCCGCACCCCTCGCCGACACCGGCTGAGACAATTCCGGTGCTTACCGAGCTTCTTCGTGAGGACTGCTCCCCTGTATTTCTGCTGCAGCAACCCGAGGTGCACCTGCATCCAACCCCCTGTTCGGGCGTTGGTGCCCGGGGTGGGATGGCAGAAAGCCGAGTACACCCGGCCGGCGAGCAACAGAGTTGAACTGCCTGCATCGGAAGACTACAGTGCCTGCATCATGAGCACGCAGTATACGGTTCGCACCGTTCCCCATGCGGTCGATCGCGCGGTTCGCAGGCGAGCGAAGCGTGAATCGAAGAGCCTCAACGCGGTCATCATCGAAGCCATTGCCCGTGGCCTGGAGCTGAATACCGAACCCGTGGTGAATACGGATCTCGACGATTTGATCGGGACCTGGCAGGAAGATCCGGAATTCGACCGTGCCGTCGCCGCATTCGAACGCATCGATGAAGAAGCCTGGAAGTGAATGTTGCGCTCGATACCAACGCATACAGCGATTTCATGCGCGGTGATGCGGCGCGGGTCGAAATCCTGCGGGCGGCGCATTCCATTTCCATGCCGTTCATTGTGCTGGCCGAGCTCCGAGCCGGGTTTGCCGCCGGCAACCAGGAGTCGGCCAATGCCGCCAACCTTCAACGGTTTCTGAGCCGGCCTCGGGTCTCGGTGCTGGCGCCCGACGAACTCACGACGCATCACTACGCACAACTTTTTCTGCAACTCCGCCACAAGGGCGCATCCATCCCGACCAACGACCTCTGGATCGCATCTCTCGCGATCCAGCATTCCCTGATTCTGTGCACCTCGGATCGTCACTTCCAGCGGATTTCGCAAGTTGTGACCTGCTGAGGGCGGAGATGCCCCATGCCCGACTCCCTTCCCCCGGACGCCGAGATCGTCTTCGCCCCCGCCCGCGACCTGGTGCGCTGGCTCGTCGAGCGCAAGCTGAGCGCCGAGGAGCTGATGACCCGGTACCTCGACCGCATCGAGGCGGTGAACCCCAAGGTCAACGCCATCGTCACCCTGGCGCCCGAGGCCGCCATGGAAGGGGCGCGGGCGGCGGATGCGGCCCTCGCCCGGGGCGAGACGCCGGGGCCGCTCCACGCACTGCCGATCGCGTGCAAGGACCTCACCCTGACCCGCGGCATCCGCACCACGTTCGGGTCGCCCATCTACCGCGACTTCGTGCCCGAACGGGACGATCTTTACGTCGAGCGGCTCAAGGCGGCCGGCGCGATCATCATCGGCAAGACCAACACCCCCGAGTTCGGGGCGGGCTCGCAGACCTTCAACGCAGTGTTCGGGGCCACGAAGAACCCCTACGCCACCGACCGCACCTGTGGGGGGAGCAGCGGGGGCGCGGCGGTCGCCGTCGCCTGCGGGATGCTGCCGCTCGCGGACGGTACGGACATGGGCGGATCACTGCGCAACCCCGCGTCGTGGTCCAACGTGGTGGGGTTTCGCACCTCGCCGGGCCGGGTCCCGACGTGGCCCCGCACCAATCTCCACGACGCGATGGGCGTCGCCGGCCCCATCGGCCGGCGGGTGGCCGACGTGGCCCTGCTTCTCTCCGCCATGGCCGGCCCTGACCGACGGGTGCCGCTGTCCATCGACACCCCGGGAAGTGCGTTCCGCGAGCCGCTCGAGCGTGACTTCCGCGGCGTGCGCATCGCCTGGAGCCCGACCCTCGGCGGCTACCCGGTGGAGCCCGCGGTGCTTGATGTCTGCGCCGCTGCGGTCGCCCGCTTCGGCGACCTCGGCGGCACCGTCGAGGAGGCGGACCCGGACTTGACCGACGTGGACGAGATCTTCCGGACCCTGCGCGCATTCGCCTTCGCGATGGCGCACGAGGCGCACCTGCGCGACCATCGGGCGCAGTTGAAGGACACCGTCATCTGGAACACGGAGCAGGGTCTCGCGCTCGGCGGCATGGACGTGGTGTACGCCGAGGCGAAGCGGGCCGCGCTGTTCGACCGGATGGTCGCGTTCTTCGACCGCTTCGACTACCTCGTCTGCCCGACCACCCAGGTGCCGCCGTTCCCGGTCGACACCGACTGGGTACGCACGATCAACGGCGTCGCGCTCGAGACCTACATCGACTGGATGGCGGCGTGCTACACCATCACCGTCACCGGCTGCCCCTCGATCTCGGTGCCGGCCGGCTTCACCCCGGACGGCCTGCCGCTCGGCATCCAGATCGTCGCCCCGCCGAAGTGCGACTTCGCGGCGCTGCAACTCGCCCACGCCTACGAGGGCATCACCGGGTTCGCAAATCAGCGCCCGCCGCTGTGACGCCGCGGCCGGAGTGGCCGGGGTGGCGGTATCGCCACATCATGGATTCGTCCGGTCGGCCGCTTTCGAGGCTCCATCACGCGGCCTGCGTGCGCTCTGTGTACGCTTCGCAGCCGGGGTCACCCCAGGACCACGCAACACTCGATTCCGGCTGGTGGCCTCTCGCGCCACCCCCGCAGGCTTCCTGAAATCGCATCCGCCGGATCTCCTGCCGCGATGGTGTGCGCGAGGTCGCTGCATGGCAGCGGCACCGCAACGCGTCGGCGAAGCCCGTCGACTGGCGGTTCAGGACCGACAACGCGCGGATCAGGCTGAAGTCCCCTATACCCGGCAATTCAATGAGGATGGGATACGGGGGTCAAAGCCGTCATCGCATGACCGTGACCGTGGCGGTCCAGGTGGCGCCCGCCGGGTCCGTCACCCGGGCCGGGGCGTGGTTGGTCTTGGGACAGGTGAGGCCGTCAACGCGGTCATACCGGCGCGTTGCCGAATTGTACTGGTAGCGCTGGGGGTAGCTTTTGTTGATGCGGTCGATGGTGGCGTCATCCCAGGCCAGGAAGTCGATGGCCCGGATCGTCAGGGTCAGGGTGTAGGGGGTCGTGAGGCCGGAATAGGGGGCCGTGCCGAGATTGACCGAGATCAGACCGGCCTCGTCCTCCCCGCAGGGCATCGTGGTCTTGCGGCGCAGGGTGGGGACGGATGGGCAGGGTGGGCCGTCCGGGTCCGCTGTCCGGGTGCAGGCGATCTCATAGGTGATGGACAGGGCCCCGCCCGTCACGCGGTCGGTCGCCTTGTCGGCAAGGAGGATGCGGTAGGCGGCCCGGCCGCCCCAGGGTGTGGGGTGGGCGTCGGCCATGAGGGCGGGGATGGGGGTGGTGGGCCGGTCCTGGGCCTGCACGGCTATCGGCAGGATCAGCGAGAGGGCCACCAGGGCGGTGGTCAGGGGGGGGGGGGGTGACAAGATCAAGCGGAACATGATGTCTCTCCTTGCGCGGTTGGGTCCACTGGATGGGCAAAAGAACCACCCGGCGGATTGATTAATGGGGTGAAGATATCCTAGGGGATTGCAGGGCGCAACGGGTGCCCGGCGCCGCGGTTGGTCAGGGAGGTGTCCGGAGATCCCGCGGATTCCGGATCCGCGCAGGAATATCAAAACATGGGTCTGTCTCAACACAGAGAGGTATAAAGTGCGACATAGGATTCACATGTGATCAGCGTACGATTCAGCATTCATCTGTCGTCGACCGGTGGAAGAGCCTTGGCCTCCAGGCCGAAACCAAGAGCCGCGAGCACATGGGTCAGGGTACTCAAGCGCGGATCGCCTTGTTTGCTTAACGTCCGGTACAAGGCTTCACGGGATACGCCGGATTTCCGCGCGATCTCCAGTCATGCCGCGCGCACGCGCAACGGTCCCAGGCGCATGGGCAATAAACGTCCGATCACCCGTCAAGAACGCTTCGGAAATCAGCTCTGCCTGAACCTGCGCCGATGTCGGATGATCGGCCGGATCAATCCGTGTTGTCTTCATCATCAATCTCCTTCTTGAGCTTTCTGGCGCGCTGAATATCCCGCGATTGACAGCCTTTGTTGCCGCCGCAAAGTAACAGGATGATCGATTTGCGGCGTGGCGTACGGTATGGTAAAGCCTGTATCCCGGCCCATGTTGAATCTTGAGTTCGTTGATACCTCCGCCCAGCGACCTTGTATCGTCCAGCATTCCGGCTTCGAGCCGAACCAATCGTTTCGCGATTGCCTCCCGTGCTTGAGGGTTCTTTATTGAAGCCAAGAAACCATTTCTCGAAGACCGGCGTCTGATGCAATGCAAACAGCGGAGATGGTCGGGGAACTGCCGAAGGCCTGCGACGTGGGCGCCAAGCGGAACGCGAAGGGGTACGAAGAGAGCTGGCGCGGCTACAGGTTCCATCCCACCACCTTGCGGCTGAACACATCGAGCACGATGGCCAGGAACACGAACCCGGCCCAGGTCGGCACGTAGGTGATATCTGGGCCGGTCAGGACTCTCGCTTGCTGGGTGGCGTAGAAAATTCCCTGCTTGTCTTTCCGTTTGCATCACCTTTCCCCTTCACCAAGTGCGGAGTCCTCCGTGCTATCCGAGCCCCTTCTCGACCCCGACGAGCCGCGAGAGGTTGCGCTGGTCGCGCTCGAACGTCTTGCAGGCCCTCTCGTACGATGCCGTGGTCTTCGTGCACACCAGGGTGAACGGCCGGCCCTTGCGCTCGGTGACGTGGGTCAGGTCGCATCGGTTGGCTTCGATGATCCCGTGCAGGTGCTTGCGTCGATCCTTGTTCAGAGGCATGCGGCACTCGCGTTCGTCGGGATTCGCGAGGAAGCGACCGAGCACGCGACAGTCGCTGCACTTGCAGGAAAGCTCGGCATCACGCCGGTAGTCGATGGGAGCTTGCGGCGCCTGTGCGGTGCGCGCCCGCAGCTCGCGCCGGCAGGCCGACAGCCAGTGCCTGATCACCCGGCCGGGCGGCGACAACGCTTCGAGGCGGGGCGCGAGCTTGAAGATAGCGGCGAGGTGCGTATCGGTCGGGTCGTAAAGTTCACGGTGCGCCAGCGTGTGATCGATCAGGTAGCGAAGCGGCCGCTTCGCCTCGATGTCCAGCATGGCGTTCACCAGCGTGACGAGCAGGGCGGTACGGTCAAGCTGCCCGATTCCCCAGGCGTTCTCCGGAGGCTCGGCGTCGAAGCGCTCCAGCCCCGCGACAGCGATCTCGCACAGCCGGGTGCACACCGCGGCATCACCCTTGCCATGGTTCGGCTGGCGGCAGAGCAGGTGCAGCAGTCGCGCGTTGCGAAGCAGCGTCGCCGGCGAAGGGGTGTCCAGCACCTGCGCGAGTTCCGCCTCGAAGGTGCTCAGGCCGTAACGCCGGGCGAGCCTGGCGAAATCGGCGTGGAGTTCGGCGCTGCCGTCGCTCGACACGATTTCGGAGAGAAAGCGTCGCATCAGCCCGGGATCATCCAGCCGGCACAGGAGCTTGGAGAACTTGCCTCGTGCATCCTTCTCGTCTTCGCTGCCGAACCAGGTGCCGTGCGTCGGCGTCCAACCGTCGATGATGGCCCCGGCGAACCCCAGACAGTCTCTGCGCGCTGCCTCCCGCTGCTGCTTCGCGCCTCGGCGCAGCCCCTTCGTCATTGCTTCCAGGCCGCCGATGGCGGCGTGCGTGCCGGCATCGCACAGCACCGCGAAGTGCCGTGCGCGCGGCCAGATGACAACGGCGGCCCGGTGGTACCAACGCTCCAGGGTCAGGCCGGCATTGCCGGTATAGCCCTCGAACTCCTCCTCGCTCGGCTCTCCGTCGTCGAGGGCGTCGCCGGTGACGACCTCAGCCTTGTCCACCCTGATCTCACCGAACTGGCGGGCTTCGCCGTGGCGGTCGGACCAGTGGTTCGCGGTCAGACTGGTCTCGATGATCTCTCCCATCTCGTACTCGCGGCCGGGGTCTTCACCATCGTCGTCGTATCGGGAGCGGTACCGCCGGCGCCGGTAGGAGTAGTCGGTGTAGTCATGGTGGACATCACCGAGCTGCCACAGGGTAAGCAGGGCGAGATGTGCGACGCAGCCGGCCTGTTCCGCCGCCTCGAAGAGAACCTCGGCGCGCGCACGGTCGGCGCCCTTGAGCCGGTCGAGCGTGAGCCCGTCTTGCGTGTAGGCGTGCTCCAGCGTCACCGCGCGCTTCTGCGTCTCGTCTGTCTCGCACCAGGTGCCGAGAAGTTCCGCGATCCTTGCCGTGATCGCCCCGTAGGACGGCGCGCCGATCCGCTTCCTGCGCTGCCGGGACCGGGCGAACGTCACGTTGTAGACGAGGCACAGGCGGTAGCCACCGCGCAGGGGCCTGACCTCGTGCGGGCAGTCGGCGTAGAAGGCCGCATAGCTCAGCTCGAGCCCGGAGGCCGCGCCGGGAAAAGCGATCTCGTGCTCGCGACCTTCATGCCGGACCACCAGCGCTCCGCCTTCGTGCGCGGACGGCAGCGCCACGATCAGCGTAGCCACCATCGCATCCAGCCTCTCTCCATCGCGGTGCGAGAGAAAGAAGTTCCCCTTCTCGTACAGCAGCAACTTGTACAGGTGGGCGGAGAGCTTGCACTCCCCGAGCCCGAGGCGCTGCTTCACCTCGTCGAGGATCGACGCGATCAGCGCCTCCCACTTCGGGTTGGTCAGCTCGAACTGCGCCGGGTCCATCTCCCAGACCCGGCGCACATCCGTGTCCACGACCGTCTGCGCCCCCTTGCCGTAAGGCGCCTGCCGGCATCGCCGAATCAGGGCACGAGCCTGGGCCTTCGGCAGCGGCAGCCCGATCGTGCCGAGGCCCTCGACCTCCAGGCCCGGCATCGTCAAGTCCCGCTCGCCGGCCGCAACCACATCGCCCGGCCTGTCGACGGCGGCAAGGGCCTCAACGAGGTGTTCGTCCATGGGCCTGCTCCGAGTGGCAGCGATGCTGCATCATAGCCCGAGCAAGGGGCGGAGTCTGGAGGCTCCTGCCGGCGGGTTGTGCACCGCAGGGGCGGACGTGATCGTTGCCGGGACCTGATGCGCATGACCGTGGACTCGGTGACCGGCGCAGCATGGTGGGGATGGACCGCGCCGCCGCCCAGGCGGCCTTCTCGGAGTTCCTCTCCAACCGGAGCCTGAGCACGCCGCAGATCCGCTTCATCGAGATGGTGGTCGAGCAGCTCACGACGCGGGGCGTCATGGAGCGCTCCGCCCTCTACGAAGCACCATTCAGCAACGTGCACGCCGGCGGCCCGGATGCGCTGTTCGCCGGCAAGAGCAACGTGATCGACGCAATCTTCGAAAAGCTGAAAGCCCTGGACCCCGAGCCGCTCGCCGACACCGGCTGAGAGGGTCGGGCTCCGGGGTCGGGGCCTTTCAGAAACGGGCGGAGGCGCGCCACCATTGGCGGCGAGGAGGCTTGCCCTGTGGCCTTGTCGGCACGAAGCCGGTGGGTGGCGGCTCGGACCGTCGGCACTCGGGCATTGCCACTACGCTGATACAATCGTCCCAGCGCATGCCCCCTGCCATGAGTCTGCCGGCGATGGACGAGATCACACTTCGGAACTTCCGTTGCTTTCGTGACGAGCAGACTGCGCGTCTCGCTCCGCTCACCCTTCTTGTTGGCGAAAACAGCACCGGCAAGACGTCTTTCATGGCAATGGTGCGCGCCCTCTGGGAACTGGCCTTTCACAACCAGATTCCGGACTTCAAGGATCCACCCTATGACCTTGGCAGCTTTGACGAGATTGCCCACCACCGGGGGGCGCGAGGCAGTCGAGCCGAGGAGATATCAGCGACATTCAAGACCCGGCGATATGCCCCCCCGCGCAAGCGAACAGAGCCGAGACCATCACAGACGGTGGAATACCGTGCCACGTTCCGAAAGCGCGGTACTGCCCCGTTTCCCGTTGACCTGCGCCTCTCCGGAGGGAAGTCGTGGGTGCAATACCAGTTTCAGGATCGGCTGTGGATAAGATTCGGGACAAAGCGAGGATCATGGAAAGTCCCCGACCATGACCCTTCGCGTAGTCAGCGCGTGGATCGGACGCGGGAATTGGTTCCGTTCTCTTCAACGCTGCGGATGCTCCAAGCCGTCGAGTCGGACGAAGACAACAAACTGGAGACCATCGAGGGCGAAGGACGTCCCGGACGCGACGACTACCTGAAGGTATGGCGGCTCTCGCAACTCATGCGGACTCCTGACTCGAACCAGTCATGGCCGTATGCAAGCGCCCCGGTACGCTCCGTGCCGCGGCGGACTTATGACCCCAGGCCCTTCGAGGACGACCCCGAAGGCGAGTACGTCCCGATGTATCTCGCCAATATCTTCTTTCACGATCCTGATGAATGGAGCGCACTGAAGGTCCAGCTTGAGGCGTTCGGCAGGAAATCGGGGTTGTTCGACGAGATTGCGATTCGCTCCTTTGGCAAGAAAGACAGTGAACCGTTCCAGGTACAGATAAGAAAGTATGCAAGAACACTCAAGGGACCCATGCGCAATCTGATCGACGTCGGTTACGGCGTGAGTCAGACAATTCCGGTGCTTACCGAGCTTCTTCGTGAGGACTGCTCCCCTATATTTCTGCTGCAGCAACCCGAGGTGCATCTGCATCCAAGTGCTCAAGCGGCACTCGGTTCCCTGTTCTGCGGCCTTGCAGGTCCGAAGCGCCAGCTCGTTGTCGAGACGCACAGCGATCACCTTCTCGATCGCGTACGGATGGAGATCCGGGATGGCACCGGGACGCTCGGTCCGGACGATGTCTCTGTTCTCTTCTTCGAACGGGGCGAACTCGACGTGCAGATCCACTCCCTTCGCATAGACAGGGATGGGAACGTGCTTGGCGCCCCCGATACCTACCGAAGTTTCTTCCTCGAAGAAACCACGAGATCTCTCGGGCTCTGAGCAATGTGCGCAATCCTCGATGCGAACGTGGCTCATGAGGTATTCACCGCGAATCAGACGGAAGCAGGCCGGGAATTCCTCCGCTGGCTGACCAAGCGCCAGGGACAGCTGGTTGTGGGCGGGAAACTACGCCGTGAACTCGCGAGACACCAAGATGCCGGAAGATGGATCGTTGAGGGTATCCGCGCGGGCCTAGTACGCGCCGCAAAGAATGACGACGTCGACAGGCTGGCGGAAGAGCTTGTCGGTTCCTGCCGCTCGGACGACCCCCACATCATCGCACTCGCGCGGATCAGCGGGGCGCGCCTGCTCTACTCGAACGATCGAGCGCTGCACCAGGACTTCGGTGACAGGGATCTGTTGAAACAT
Source organism: Gammaproteobacteria bacterium (assembly GCA_965221725.1). GTDB lineage: Bacteria > Pseudomonadota > Gammaproteobacteria > HK1 > HK1 > HK1. The sequence goes on along the minus strand of OZ244909.1, from coordinate 2,236,803 downwards.
CCACGAGGCAAGGTTTTCTCGACGTTGGAAACACCCCATCTGACTGAGGCTCACCAAAAACTCCTCAATCGAACAGATCTGTGTCGTCGCGCGGATTGACAGTGCCCATACGGTAGTCGTCACTTCCAGCGGATTTCGCACACGGACCGCTCCGATCACGAAGGATGTCGCATCATGGCCGGAACGGCGGGGAGGGCATCAGTGCCGATACGAGAATCCGCAGGCCGCGCACACGCGGGGGCGGAAGCAGAGAAGCCGTTACCCGAGATCGAGCAGAAAGCGCCAGCCCGCCATGACCTCGACCGTCCCGGAGTCGACGGTGATTTGCCGCTCATCTCCCATGTCGGCGGGTCCGCCTCGCGTCACGAGCAGGCTCGATTGCAGACCGAGTTCGGCCATGGCATCACGCAGCGCGGTCACTTCCCGCCGCCGCGTTCTCGGGTCCGCCAGGGACTCGCACACCTGAACCAGCATGCGGGAGCCGTCCGGCATGCAGACGACGAAATCCACTTCCCGGCCCGTCCGGCACCGGTAGTAGAAAATGTCGGACGTGATGCGGCGAAGCGCGACAAATACCAGGTTCTCGAACAGATGGCCGGAATTGACCAGGATTCCGGAGGATACGGATCGGACCAGTGCGTGATCGACGCAATAGATCTTCTTCGGATTGACGTTCGCGCGTGCGAGCGATGCGTCGAAGAGGCGAACGGTGAACAGGAAGAAGGCATCCTCGAACCAGTCCACGTAGTCGGACACCGCCGACTTCGGCGACCGATGGCCAAGCGATTTCAGGTAGCCCGTGAGCCGATTGACGGAGTAGAGCGACGCGGTGTTGTCCACCAATCGGTGGGCCAGATCCGAGACCGCACGGGGATGGGAAACATCGTGGCGCTCGATGAGATCGCGAAACAACATCGCACCCCAGTACTCCTGGTGGGTCTTGATGCGCAGCCGGCGTTCGAGGCCGGCGACTTCCGGGAAGCCGCCGATCTCCCAGTACTCGCCGAACGCGTGTTGCACGAGCAGGCGTCTGCGGGCGGACAGAGGACCATCTCCATCAATCCCCTTGAAGTCGAGAAATTCCCGGAACGAGAATGGAAACAACTCCCAGGACAGAGCCCGGCCGCGCATCTGAGTCGCGATCTCCCGGGACAGCATGCCCGCCGAGGAGCCGGTCAGCCAGACTTCGCAGTCCTCCGTGCGCATGATTCGCTCCACGAAGGACTCCCAGCCCGGCACGACCTGTATCTCGTCGAAGAAGCAGTAGACCCTCTGCGTGTTCTTCTTCTGCGGATAGAGGGAGAAGTACGCCTCCGTCACCGCCGCCGGTCCGTCGCGCCCGAGATGATGCAGGCGGTCATCGAAGAAGTTGAGGTACAGGATGTTCTCCCGCGGCACGCCCTCCGCCAGCAGCTTGCCCATGCACTGGAACATGAAGGTGGATTTGCCGCCTCGCCGCGGGCCGATGCAGATGGCTGCCTTGCCGGGCAGCGTGACCACATCCAGACGGCGCGGGATGCCGGTTGCCAGCTCCGCCTCCTGAAAATCCAGGATGATCTCCTTCAGCGAGTCGAACATGATGTCGATTCAGCTCATCGGTTTCCGGATACACCTGTATCTGGATTTGAATTCTTCCAGATACACATGAAATCGACAATGAATATTACCGATTTAAAGTGTCTTGTTTTGACCACCGAACTCTCGGGAAAACTCATGCGTACCGGCCGGAGATACCGGCCGGAATCTCGAAGTGGATGTACACCGTCCGGAAGGGCTCCGGCACGCCGCCCGGTGCGTGGACCTTCCCCGACACCGACACCGGCAAAATCACCAGCCATCTCTCCGGAGTTTCGTTCTGACGCCACAAAGGAGGCGCGAGGCCCCGCATGACTGAAGCATCACCCCCCCTGAAGTCCTGGAACGATCTGGACGGGCCGCCCGGCCTGCCGATCGCCGGGAACCTCTTCCAGATCCGGCTCGATGCGCTGCACCGCATCTTCGAACGGTGGGCCGACCGGTACGGACGGCTCTACCGCGTGCGTATCGGTCCGGTGCGGTTGGCGGTGGTCTCCGACCCCGACGCCATCAGGCGCATGCTTCGCGAACGCCCGGGTCTGTTCCGGCGCACCCGCGCGCTGGAAGCGGTGGTTGCGGAGATGAAGCTCAAGGGCGTGTTCGCCTCCGAGGGCGAGGACTGGCTGCGCCAGCGCAAGCTCGTGGTGAGGGCGCTGAACACGGCGCATCTGCGCACCTTCTTCCCGAAGCTCGTGGTCATCGCCGGGCGCCTCCGGCGACGATGGGAGCACGCGGCGGACACGGAGGCGCCCGTCGATCTGTGCCGCGACCTGATGCGCATGACCGTGGACTCGGTGACCGGGCTCGCCTTCGGCGTCGACTTCAACACCCTGGAGACCCCGGGGCCGGTGATCCAGCAGAACATGGACAAGGTGCTGCCCATGATTCACCGGCGGGTCAATGCCGCGTTCCCGTACTGGCGCTACCTGCGCCTGCCGGAGGACCGCGCGCTGGACCGGTCGCTGGCGCAGCTCCAGGCGCAGGTGGACGAGATCCTGCAGGAGGTGCGCGAGCGCATGCGCGCCAACCCGTCTCTGCGCACCTCGCCGACGAATTTCCTCGAAGCGATCCTCGCCGCCGCAAGCGCCGGAAAGCTGGAGATCACGGATGACGAGATCGTCGCCAACGTCTGCAACCTGCTGCTCGCCGGCGAGGACACCACCGCGCACACCATCGCCTGGACGGTGGACTACCTCATCCGGTACCCGGAGCACTTCGCCCGGGCGCGGGCCGAGGTGGACGCGGTTCTCGGCCCGGCCGCTTCGGTCGAGCACATCGAGCAGACCGACCGCTTTCCGTTCCTCGATGCGTTCTTCCACGAAGCGATGCGGCTCAAACCGGTGGCGCCGGTCAACGTTCTGGAGCCGACGGAGGATGTCGAGATGGTGGGCTGCCTGATCCCGAAGGGCACGCCGATCTTCGGGTTGACCCGCCACATCGCGACGCGGGACGAGCACTTCGGGGATGCGGATCGTTTCGACCCGGAGCGCTGGCTGGAGGACGGCGGGGCGCAACGCCAGCGCGCCCACGACACGAGCACCTTCCTCCCCTTCGGCGGCGGCCCGCGCTTCTGCCCCGGCCGCAACTTCGCCCTGCTTCAGATCCGCATCGTGCTGGCGATGCTCTGCCGCAACTTCGACCTGACCCTCGCGGATCCGAAGCGCCCGGTGGAGGAACGGTTCGCGTTCACCATGATGCCGACCGGCATGGTGGTGCGGATACGGCGGCGGGCCGACCGCGGCTGATGACCGCGACGCCCCCGCGCGTCAACCTGTGTTGGCGGCGGCGGCCGGGATGCTCGCCCGCCTGAACCGTGGCGGTGATGCCCGCAGTGCCGTGTTGGCAGCGGCCGAGTGCTGCGTGAACTTCGGGACGAAAGGTTGTGAGGCCGGCAGTCGGCCAGTCCGGGCCGGGGTGCGCTACGCGGCCTCCACCTCGAACCCGGTCACGTTGTGCTCGTCGGCGCTGAACTCGACCGCAACGAGGTATATCGGCTCGCCCCGCGCCCGGTACTTGTCGGCGTAGCGCCGCTCCTTCAACTGCGCCATCGCCGCGCCTTCCCCGGCGCGCTCCACGACCTTGAACTCGAAGAGATAGACATTGCGGTTGAAGCACACCGCCATGTCCAGGCGCGCATGGCTGGAGCTGTCTTCCACCACGACATCGAAGCCGGCACCGGCGAAGTACGAGTGCACCACGCTCGCGTAGAAGCCCTCGAACCGCGCGATGTCGCTGTGCGTATACCGTTCGTACGGAATGCTCGCGAAGAACGCGTGGAACAGCTCCTTCAACTTCGGGAAATCGTTGGCCTCCAGAACGTCCAGCAGCCGGATCTTGTTTCTGGTCATCGGTGTTGCGCTGCCGGTCAGGTACTCCAGCAAACTGTCGTTGAGGCTCTGGCGGACTTCCCGGTTCGGGTAGCCGAGGCGGTAGAAGACGTTTCCGTGCCGGGACTCCCGGCCGAGAATGGTGAGATAGCCGGTCTGGAACAGGAGTGCCTCGGTGGCGATGTGCTCGACGTCGAAGGCATCCAGCAACTGCGCGCTTGCCACCACGTCGTTCAGCACGGCCGACGACAACCCGCGCTGGACCAGGACCCGAAGCAGAAAGTCCGGCGTACCGGTCTGGAACCAGTACGCCCCGAACTCGCGCCTGGCAAACAGCAACAGCACGTCAAAGGGGTTGTAGACCTTCTCCTCCCCGAGCCAGGAGTAGCCGTTGTACCACTCACGAATTCGCGCCCGGTCCAGACCCTCCAGTTCGGGCGCGAATACCGTATCGATGTCCCGGTCCGTGTAGCCGCACAGGGACGAGTAGCGGGGGTCGAGGGTGATGTCGTCGAGATTGTTGAGGCCGGAGAAGAGGTTCACCCTGGAGAATTTGCTCACGCCGGTGAGGAAAGCGAAGCGGATATCCTCGTCGGAGGCCTTGATGGTGGCGTAGAGCCCGCGCAGGAAATCGCGATTGGCGCGAGCAACCTCCGGAGTATCAAGTGCGTCCAGAATCGGCTTGTCGTATTCGTCTATGAGCACCACGACGCGCTCGCCCGTCCGCCGGCACAGCTCCTGGATCAGGTGCTGGAAGCGTAGAGTCGGGATATCGTGCTGAGGGTCGATTGCCGCATCCTCCTCCATTCTGCGAAGCTGTGCGCTGACGTCCTCGGCGACCCGACCCGGGTTCTCGAAGCCGCCGATGCTGAAATCGAGTCGCACCACGGGATTACGGCGGGACCAATCCCACGCTTTGTGAATGTACAGCCCCTCGAACAGCGGCTCGTTGCCCTCGAACAGCTCCTTCAGGGTGCTGACGAGCAGGCTCTTCCCGAACCGCCGCGGGCGTGAGAGGAAGTAGCGGGAGCCGCCCTGGATCAGGGACAGCAGCAGGCGGGTCTTGTCCACGTAGTAGGCATTATCCTCGCGCAGACGGCTGAAGGTCTGGATGCCGATGGGGAGGAGCCTTCTGGTCATGGGTGAATCACCACCGTCCGGGAGGCCATGTGCGCTCTCCCTTCAAAAGAACTTGATCACAATTTTCGTCGAGGGAGATCTTCTGGTCAGGAGGACCGGCCCAGCCATTTCCAGGTTCCCGACTGCAATGCGCAGTTGGTGTCCGGAGAACCGACTCGGCTCGAATTCCAGTGACTCGGGGCCCTGGCCGGAATAACCTTTCCGCTCGACGCGCCGGTACCTCCGGTCTGGAATGGGTTGGGGGTCGATGAGGTGGCAAATCAATTTCGGTCAGGGTCCTTGCTGCGCCGCCGATCTCGGTCCTCGAGGCCAAGATCGATCTCGTGCGCGATGCTCTCGACCACCTCCAGCCTTTTCCCCGGGGCGGCATCCCGGATGGGACGGCCGATCACCAGATAGTCCGCTCCGTGCGCGATCGTCCGGCGCGGGGTCGCCGGTCTCTTGTGATCATCGGAGTCGTCACCGCCGAGTCGAATCCCCGGAGTGACAATCAGGGTATTCGGGTGCTTCGCTCGCAGACGCTCGACGTTCCCCCCCGCCGTAATCAGCCCATCGCACCCGGCGTCGATGGCTTGCCGGGCCCGCCAGTCCACATATTCATCCAGAGATTTGCATCTGGCGTGTTCTCCGATCACGCCCAGATCTTCAAGATCCGTCGAGTCAAGACTTGTCAACAGGGTCAGCGACAGAATGTGCGGCAACTTGCGATTGGCTCGACCACGGCCCTGCAACGCCGCCCTCGCCGTCGCGGCGCCGCCATGAACGGTCAGCAGATGCACCTCATGCTTCGCGATCGCTTCCACCGCCAGGGTGATCGTGGCGCCGACATCGTCCATCTTGAGATCAAGAAAGATCCGCTTCTTCCGTGCGACAAGTTCATCCACGAAAGACATGCCTTCGGCCACGAACAACTGATAACCCACCTTGAAGAAAGAGATGTCTTCGTCCAGCTCGTCGACGAGCCGGAGCGCCGCACCCCTGCTCTCCACGTCGAGCGCCATGATGATGCGATCTCCTGCGCTCTCGTTCGGCCGGTGGTGGCTGATCATTTTCAATCTCCTTCACGGGATTCGATTCCGGGAACGGCCGTCGATTCGATGCGCGTTGCCGGGGAGTGGGCCGCCGCCGCCGGAATTGTACGGTACGGCACCGTGTCAGCGTCGATTCCGGCGCCAGCACTCGGCGCGGCGCGAACAGGCGCGCGAGGGAGGGCGCCGAATCCACCGCCGTGCCTGCCCACCTCGGTGATTCCGGCGGTGACGGCGGATCGGGCATGGTCGGCGATGGATCTCGACCTGGAGGTCACCGTCATTCGATGACCTGAGCATCGGTGCGCCCGTCGTCTACCTGAGGCGCATGGTCTCCGGGCCGAGCACGGTGGCGAGCGTGCGGGCGACGCCGGCGCCCAGTCGGTCCGCAAGGGTGTCCAGGTGTGACGGGCGGACGGTGAAGTCCACGATGTCTTCGGCGCCGATGACCTCGCGCGCCACGTAGCTGCTGCTGCCGAAGGCGTCCACCAGGCCGAGCGCCTTGCCCCGGACGCCGGTCCAGATGAGACCACTGAACAGATCCGCATCGTCCGCAAGCCGGCCTCCGCGGCCGCGCTTCACGGCCGCGACGAACTCGTCGTGGACTTCTCCGAGCATGGACCGCAGGTGTTCGACCTCCTTCTCGGAGGTGGGCGAGAAGGGGTCGAGGAGGCCCTTGTGCTCTCCCGCCGTGATCAGGCGCCTCTCCACTCCGAGCTTGTCCATCGCGTCGACGAAGCCGAAGCCGTCCATCAGCACCCCGATGGAGCCCACCATGCTGGATCGGCTGGCGTAGATGGCGTCCGCGGCGGCGGCGACGTAGTAGCCGCCGGACACCGCCATGTCGGCAATCACCGCGTACAGCGGCGTGTCCGGATGCAGCGCCCGCAGGCGCACCATCTCGTCGTTGATGTAGCCGGCCTGGACCGGGCTGCCGCCGGGGCTGTTGATGCGCACGATGACGCCGACGGTGTCGGCATCCCCGAACGCGGCCCGAAGCGCGGCGACGATACGATCCGCGCTCGCGTCCCCTCCGTCGCTGATGATCCCGCTGACATCGACCAGGGCGCTGTGCCGGCCGGCCACTTCGGTCTCGAGCCACTGGGGCTCGGTCCAGAACAGGGCGACGGTGACGAAGAATGCGAACCACGCGAGCCGCAGCGCCAGGTTCCAGCGGCGGGCGCGGCGCTTCTCGGCGAGCGATTCGCGGGCGAATCGCTCCAGCAGGTCGCGGGTCCACATGCTGCCGCCCGGAGCCGAGGCACGTCCGGGCGGCGTGGAGGTGGGTTCGGATTCGGACGACTGGTCGGACATCGAGACGGTGGCCTCGGTGCTTTCCGCGCTGCCTTCGGCGGAGCCGAATCTTCGCGCGGTGGAAGAAGTCTCGCTGGACAGGGCTTCCAAGTATGCGCCGGAAAATTCCGTTCATGGAGTTTTTCATTCGGGCTGAAGCTTTCTCTCGCAATCCCCCCGATTGGACGCTCCGCCGCCATTGCCCTGCCGGGACGTACCCCCTTGCATCGATACTGCGGGATGGCGTCCCGGGAGTGTGAGCAGGCAGTGTGAGCGGGAATGGCTGGACGCTGCGAAATCGGATAGCGTGCGCCGCCGAATGCGGAGACTTCCGCGAACGCCGGGCGCCCCGCGTCTCCGGGCCGCCGGCACGTCCACGAGAAAGGAAGGGCAATGAAACGCGACACCAGGCTCATCGCGCTCGGCCGGGCGCCGCTGCGTGCCGAGGGGCCGGTCAACGTGCCGGTGCACCGGGCGTCGACGATCCTCTCCGAGCACCTCGACGGCTACCTCCACCGGTTCGACGGCGACAACCGCTACGACAACGTCACCTACGGCGCGACCGGGACCCAGAACTCACGGGCGCTGGCCGAGACCGTCGCCGCCGTCGAGGGCGGATATCGCACGGTGGTGACCGGCAGCGGGCTCTCGGCGGTGACGATGGCGATCTCGGCCGTGGTGGGCGCCGGGGATCACGTCCTTGTCCCCGACTCGGTGTACGGGCCGACCCGGCGCTTCTGCGTGGAGGTCCTGCGCCGCTACGGGGTCGAGGCGAGCTTCTACCATCCGTCGGTGGGGGCGGGGATCGCGGAGTCGATCCGCGACAACACCCGCATCGTCTACACCGAGGCGCCGGGCTCGCTCACGTTCGAGATGCAGGACATCCCCGCCATCGCCGAGGTTGCCCGCGCCCGCGGGGTGCTGGTCGCGATGGACAACACCTGGGCGACGCCCCTCAATTTCCGGCCTCTGGAGCATGGCGTCGACATCTCGATCCAGGCCGGCACCAAGTACCTCGCCGGCCATTCGGACCTGGTGATCGGCATGATTACCACCGCGACCGATCCACTCTTCAAGAGGATCGCGGACCAGGTGCATGCGTTCGGGGACGTTGCCTCCCCCGACGACTGCTTCCTCGCGCTGCGCGGGATGCGGAGCCTCTCCGTGCGGCTCGAGCGCCAGTCGGCATCGGCGATGAAGGTCGCCCGCTGGCTGGAAGCGCGTCCGGAGGTGAAGCGGGTGCTCTACCCGCCGCTGGAGAGCGACCCCGGCCATGCGTTGTGGAAGCGGGACTTCGAGGGCGGGTCGAGCCTGTTCGGGCTCGCCCTGCACACCCCCGACGAGGCGGCGGTCGCGCGCATGGTGAACGGGCTGGCGCTGTTTCGCATCGGCTCGTCCTGGGGCGGATACGAAAGCCTGGTGGCCTGCAACCGGATGCCGATTCCCCGCACCGTCATTCCGTGGACGGAGACGCCGTTCCTGCTGCGCATCCACATCGGGCTGGAAGACCCCGACGACCTGATCGCGGATCTCGACGCGGGCCTCACCCGGCTCGGTGCCTGAGCACCGGGTGCAGCGGATTGATGTCGGTACATGGTGCGCCGGCTCGGCCGAGAGCGGCCTTCGCCTACGCGCCGGCAAGCGCCCTGGCGGCCCGCCGGTGTGCGTGCTTGAGCGCGTCCAGGTCCACGCCTTGAAGCGCGCCGCGGCGCACGCGCCAGATCCCGGCGACCATCAGGTCCGATACTCGCGACGCACCGCACAGGACGAGGGCGGCGAGCGGGTCTCCGTGCCCGCTGAAGCGCAGCTCGTCCAGATCGAACAGGGCGATATCGGCGGCGGCGCCGGGGCGTAGCTCTCCCAGTTCAGGGCGGCCGAGCAGATCGGCACCGCCGCGGGTGGCGAGCCGCAGGACGGATTGGTGGGTGACGGCACCCGCGCCGTATCGGAGCCGACCGATCAGCATTGCCTGGCGGACTTCCTGCATCAGGTTGGAGCAGTCGTTGGAGGCGGAGCCATCGACGCCCAGGCCGACGTGCGCCCCCGCCGCGAGCAGGTCGGGCACCGGGCAGATCCCGGACGCCAGCACCATGTTGGACGACGGGCAATGGCAGATGCCGGCGCCGGCCGCTCCGAGGCGTTCGATTTCTGTCGGCGTGAAGTGGATGCCGTGGGCGAGCCAGACGTCGTCGGCCAGCCAGCCGACATCTTCGAGGTAGTCGAGCGGGCGCATCCCGAACTTCGCGAGACAGAACGCGTTCTCGTCCTCGGTCTCGCCGAGGTGCGTGTGGAGCCTGACCCCGTGAGTGCGCGCGAGGGTGGCGGTATCGCGCATCAGCTCCCGCGTGACCGAGAACGGAGAGCAGGGCGCGAGGGCGATCCGGACCATGGCATGAGGCGCCGGGTCGTGGTAGCGGCGGATCAGCCGTTCCGACTCGGCCAGGATGGTGGCTTCCGGCTCGGTCACGGCCCGGGGCGGCAGTCCGCCGTCTTCGACCGAGAGGCTCATCGAGCCGCGCGTCAGCACCACCCGCATGCCCATCGCGCCCGCGACTTCGGCCTGAACGTCGATCGCTCGGCCGAGGGCGGGGGAGAAGAGGTAGTGGTGGTCGCTGGCCGTGGTGCACCCCGAGAGCATCAGCTCTGCGAGCGCAAGGCGGGTCGAGACCTCGACCGCCTCCTCCGTGAGGTTCGCCCACACCGGGTAGAGCGTTTTCAGCCAGTCGAACAACGGCTTGTTCAGCGCGCCCGGATGTGCGCGCGTCAGCGTCTGGTAGAAGTGGTGGTGGCCGTTGATCAGGCCGGGCAGCAGCACCCGACCGGAGGCGTCGAACACGGTGTCGACCGGGGTCTCGGGCTCCGCGCCGGTTCCCACCACCTCCACGATCCGGTCCCCCCGCACGACGAGACCGCCGCCGGCGTCGAGGTCGTTGGCGGTGAAGACCGCCAGGGGATGTCTGATCCACGTGGTGGATGCCCGCTCCGCCATCGCCTGGGTGTCCCTGTTTCGGCCCGCGCCGGGGAAGACGGTATCACGGGGGGAGGGGGTGTCCGACGCCGGCGGCGCTGCGCATCGCCGATGTTCTCAGCGCCGGCCCGTACGCAGCTCGAATTCGGCCTCCATCTCCTCGAGCCGCGCCTCGATGCGGGCGGCGGCGTAGAAGTCCGTCTCCTGCCCGGACTCGCGGCTCGCGCGCCGCAGTTGCTCGATCGCCTGGCCGAGCAATCCGATCCGGTAGTAGTGCTCGGCGAGGTCGGCCCGGCTTTCGAGCGTGCGTCCGAGTTTCTGGTGCGCATCGGCCCGTAGCCGGTACATCTCGGAGTCGATCGTGAACAACTGTCCGTACCGGTCGATGAGCGTGACCGTCTCCGCCGGCCGACCCGCCGCGTTGAGCGCCGCCGCGTGGCCGCGTACCAGTATCCGGTCATCGGGATACATGTCGAGCCCTTCGGAGTACAGCGCCAGCGCTCGCTCCAGGCTCCCGGTGCGCAGCGCGTTGCCTGCGAGCTCGGCCCGGAATGCCACGTTGTCCGGATGGGATTCCACCAGGCGCTCCAGCATCCTGCGCGCCTCGTCGTCACGTCCGAGCCTCGCCAGCGCGATCGCCTGTCCGTAGGCGTTGGCGACCGGACTCTGCGCCCGATCGCCCGCGCGTTCGTCGAGAAGCTGGTCGAGCGCCTGCTGCGCATCGGCGGCGGTATTTGCCAGCAGCCTGGCGCGGACGAGGTGGTACGACTCCGAGCTTGCGTGCTGGCGGTACGGAAGCTGCTCCGCGCGGTCGCGGGCTTCCGCGATGCGGTTGGTGGTGAAGGGATGGGTGGAGAGGTATTCCGGAAGGCGGGTGGAGTAGCGCGCGGCGCTCTGGAGCTTCTCGAAGACCCCCGCCATCTCCCGGGGGTCGAACCCGGCGTCGGCCAGTATCCGGATGCCGACGCGGTCCGCTTCCAGCTCGTTTTGTCGGGTGAAGTTGATCCCGCTCTGTGCGCTCGCGCCGAATACCGCGGCCGCGGTGGCGTGACCCGCCTCGATGTCCTGGGTGCCGAGGACGATGGCGGCGAGCACGCCGGCCAGAACCGGGAGGCTCGAGCGGTTCGCGTGATCGATGGCCCGGACGATGTGGCGTTGGGTGACGTGCGCGATTTCGTGGGCGAGCACCGATGCCAGCTCGCTCTCGGACGTCGTCGCCAGGATCATCCCGGAGTTGAGGCCGATGAAGCCGCCCGGGGCGGCGAACGCATTGAGCGAGTCGTCCTCGACCACGAAGAAGGTGAACCCGAGACCGTACTGCTCGGTGGCGGCGACGAGCCGGTATCCGAGCGACTCGATGTACTGCTCGACCAGGGGGTCGTCGACCAGCGTCAGCCTCGCCCTGACTTCGCGCATGAACGCTTCCCCGAGCGCGCGCTCGTCGGCGGGCGAGAGGGCGGCTTCCGCCGAGTCGCCGAAGTCCGGCAGTTTCACCTGCGCGTCCGCTCGGCCGGTGGGGCCCGCTGCGCCGGTGAGGGTTGCGAGCAGCAGCAGGAGCGCCCGCATCGCCATGCCCCCGGGGCCGGCACGGCGGGTGGCCCGCGGCGGACGATGGGGATTCGGTGGACGGCCGTGGCTGTGCATGAAAGCCTCCGTGTGAACCTCAGCCCGGAAATTTCCGGGTCGGTCGACTCCCGCCGACGCCCCGCGTTCCGTTTCGTGCCATCGGGCCATCGTGCCATCGGGCCATCGGGCCATCCGGCCGAATCGTGGCATGATCGGGCCACTTCGAGCGAGAGAGGTGCGCTGATGCCCGGAAACGCTTTCTACGCCCAGTCGGGTGGGGTGACCGCCGTCATCAACGCCACCGCGGCCGGCGTGATCGAAACCGCACGGGCGCACCCGAATCGAATCGGAAAGGTGCTCGCCGGCCGCAACGGCATCATCGGCGCGCTGACCGAGGACCTCATCGACACCAGCCGGGAGAGCGCGGAGTCGATCGCTGCCCTCAAGCATACGCCGTCGGGGGCGTTCGGATCCTGCCGCTACAAGCTGAAGGGGCTCGACGAGAACCGCGCCGAGTACGAACGGCTCATCGACGTCTTTCGCGCCCACGACATCGGGTACTTCTTCTACAACGGGGGTGGGGATTCTGCGGACACCGCGCTCAAGGTTTCGCAGCTCGGGGATTCGCTGGGCTATCCGGTGATCGCGGTCGGCATCCCGAAGACGGTGGACAACGATCTCCCGATGACCGACAACTGCCCCGGGTTCGGCTCGGTCGCGAAATACGTCGCGGTGTCCATCCGCGAGGCCTCGTTCGACGTGGCCTCGATGGCCCTCACGTCGACCAGAGTCTTCATTCTCGAAGTCATGGGCCGCCACGCGGGGTGGATCGCGGCCGCCGGCGGCCTGGCCGCGGAGCGCGCGGGTGATCCTCCGCAGATCATCCTGTTTCCGGAGGTGCCGTTCGAGGAGGAAGCGTTCGTCGCCAGGGTGAAGGCGTCGGTGGAGAAGGACGGCTTCTGCACGGTGGTGGTCTCCGAGGGGGTCCGCAACCGGGACGGAAGATTCCTCTCCGAGGCCGGGGCCCGCGATGCGTTCGGCCATGCGCAGCTCGGGGGGGTCGCGCCGGTGATCGCGAACCTCGTCAAGGCGCGGCTCGGGTACAAGTACCACTGGGCGGTGGCGGACTACCTGCAGCGGGCGGCGCGGCACATCGCCTCGCAAACCGATGTCGATCAGGCGTATGCCCTCGGCCGGGCGGCGGTCGAGATCGCGCTGGCCGGCCGGAACGGCGTCATGCCGGTGGTGGTGCGCACGAGCGACGAGCCCTACGCGTGGGAAGTGGGCGAAGCGTCACTGTCCGAGGTTGCGAACGTCGAGAAGAAGGTCCCGGAGGAGTACATCACCGAGGACGGGTTCGGGATCACCGAAGCCTGCCGGCGCTACCTCGCCCCCCTCATTCAGGGCGAGGCGTACCCCCCGTACCGCAACGGTCTCCCGGACTACATGGTCCTGAAAAACATTGCGATGCCCAAGAAGCTCGAGGCGACGTTTACGCTGAGGTGACGAGCTATCGACCGAAGACAGCATCCAGGCCGGCAAGCAGCAAGTCGATCTTCGCCCGTGAGATTCGCCCGACGCGCTCTTCAAGCAGTGCCCGGTCGAGGGTGATGACCTGAGACACGTTCGCGACCGAGTCCCTCGGCAGCCCTGTAATCCGTGTCGTCAGCAGCACGTTGCCGGGCGCTTCCACCCAACGCAGGTTGCTGGTCAGTGGTACGCAAACCACGGTGGCGATATGGCTTCTGTTGAAGGCATCGCCCTGGATGACGACCACCGGCCGCCGAAACCCGGGACCGGAACCGGTCGGCGGGGGCAATTCGGCCCAGCACACATCACCCTGACCGACTACCATTCCACACGATCAAGAATACGTCGGCTGGCGGCGGCACGGAAGGAGTCACTGTCGCTGCCCAGCTCTGTGCAGACGCGGTTCACCGCGTCCGTGACCTCATCGTGCGCATGGCGTGCGACATATTCTTGCAGCGCTGCGGTATACACTTCGCTGCGGGAGCATTGCCTGCGCCGGGCCAACCTTTCGGCGCGTTCGAAGATCTCGTCGGGAATGGACACCGCTGTTTTCATGCCCGAAGTATAGCCGCTGCCCGCCACTCGCGCCGCTCTCAGCCGAGTAGCGGTGCGATCACCAGGCTCACGATGGCCATCACGTTGATCAGGATGTTCATCGAGGGTCCCGACGTGTCCTTGAACGGATCGCCGACGGTGTCGCCCACCACCGCCGCGTGATGGGTCTCCGAGCCCTTGCCCCCGTGGTGTCCCTTTTCGACGTACTTCTTGGCGTTGTCCCACGCGCCGCCCGCGTTGGCCATGGTGAGCGCGAGCAGCACGCAGGCGAGTAGCGCCCCGCCCAGCATCCCGCCGAGCGCCTCGGCGCTGATGCCGAACCCGACCACCCACGGGGCGGCGACCGCGATGACCCCGGGCAGAATCATCTTGCGCAGCGCCGCCCCGGTAGCGATGTCCACGCAGCGCTCGGTGTCGGGCTCGGCCTTGCCTTCGAGCAGCCCCGGGATCTCGCGGAACTGCCGGCGGATCTCGTTGATCATCTCGAACGCCGCCTTCCCGACCGCGTCCATCGTCAACGATGCGAGATAGAACGGGATCACCCCGCCGATGAGGATGCCGATGAGTACATGCGGGTTGTTGAGCTCCAGCCGGAAGTCGGCGTGATGCGCGGCCACGGTCTCGATGAACGCGGTGATGATCGCCAGCGCCGCGAGGGCGGCGGCGCCGATGGCGAAGCCCTTGCCGATCGCCGCGGTGGTGTTGCCCAGCTCGTCCAGCGAGTCGGTAATCTCGCGGGTCTCCTTGCCGAGGCCGCCCATCTCCGCGATGCCCCCGGCGTTGTCCGCCACCGGTCCGTAGGCGTCGATGGCCATCGTCATCCCCACCGTCGCGAGCATGCCGACCGCGGCCACCCCGACTCCGTACAGGCCGACCAGCTCGCTCGAGACCGCGATGATGGCGCAGATGGACAGGAGCGGGATCGCAACCGACCGCATGCCCACGGAGAGGCCGGAGATGATCACCGTCGCCGGTCCGGTCTCGCCCGAGCGGGCGATCTCGCGCACCGGACGGCTGGAGGTGAAGTACTCGGTGACCAGCCCGATGACGATGCCGCCGATGGCGCCGGCGACCACCGCCCACCACACCCGCCAGTCGACGCCGATCATCTCGGTGATGACGTAGAACGACAGGAGGATGAACAGGACAGTGGCGCCGATGGTCCCGGTGCGCAGCGCCACCTCCGGCTTGCTGCCCGAGAAGTGGCGCACCACCATGATGCCGGCGATGGAGCACAGCAGGCCGAGGGAGGCGAGCCCGAGCGGCAGGAACATCAGGGACTCGCGGGTGCCGAGCGGCCCGATGACGTCGAGCGACATCGTCGCCGCCATCGCGATGGTGGCGATCATCGCCCCGCAATACGATTCGAAGATGTCCGAGCCCATGCCCGCCACGTCGCCGACGTTGTCGCCGACGTTGTCCGCGATCACGCCGGGGTTGCGCGGGTCGTCCTCGGGGATGCCGGCCTCGATCTTGCCCACGAGGTCCGCCCCCACGTCCGCGCTCTTGGTGAAGATGCCGCCGCCGACCCGGGAAAACAGCGCGACGCTCGATGCGCCCATCCCGAAGCCGTGGATGGTGTGCGCGGTTTCGGGATCGCCGCCGAAGAAGAGGTAGAGCACGCCGAGACCGAGCAGGCCGAGGGACGCGACCGCGAGCCCCATGATCGAGCCGCCGAAGAACGCGACGGTGAGGGCATCGGCGGCGCTGCTGGTATGGGCGGCGGTGGTGGTGCGCACGTTGGCGCGGGTCGCGGTGCTCATGCCGATGTAGCCGGCGGCGCCCGAGCACAGCGCCCCGACCAGGAATGCGAAGACGGTGCCGGTGCCGAGCGTGAACCAGAGCACCAGGATGACCACCAGGCAGAACAGGGCCAGCATCTTGTACTCGCGCCGCATGAACACCATGGCGCCACGGTGGATCGCCTCGGCGATTTGCGCGACCTTGTCCTCCCCGGCGGGGAACTTCTGCACCTGGCGGTAGATGAACCAGGCGGCGACAAGGCCGATGATGCCGAACAAGGTCGGGACGAGAGCGTTGCCGCTCATGGGAGCCTCCTTGGGGATCGAGTCCGAAAAAGGGCCGCCGTTGGTGCGCTCGTCTTCGTGGACGCGGGCCACGGCGACAGCCGTGAAATCTTCATGAAAGGCGGCGAAGTCTAGCTATGGTCATGCCATGTCTCAATGGCGGACGGGCGCGGGTGGTGATTCCTGCCGGCGGTCCGAGAGGCCGTCATGCGGTGCGCATGGCGGCGAATTTCGGGCCGGTGGAGGCTCGGCCGGGGTGATTTCGAACGCATGCCCGGGGCTGGCGGGAACGGCCGGGGCATGTGCAATGCGCCGGAGGCGGTCAGGGCGATTCCGGGCGGAATACGTGTTGCAGCACCAAGTCCTTGAACGCGGTCGCGTCCACCGGGCCGTCTTCACCGAATGCGTCCGGCTCCGACGAGATGACCAGCGGGCCGTCCGGCTCCGCGGTCAGTCGGCCGTGCGAGCCCCGCACGAGCTGCGTGTCCCGGATCGAGGTCAGGTCCATCAACTGGCGAAAGCCGAGCTTGCGCTTGACGAGCTTCAGGCCGGCGCGCAGCTTCGGCATCGAGATGACCGGATCGAAGAACATCTCGACGGGGTCGTAGCCGGGTTTGCGATGGATGTCCACGGTGGCCGCGTAGTCCGGCGCCTTCGCGTCGTCGAGCCAGTAGTAGTAGCTGAACCAGCGGTCTGCGTCCGACACCGCCACCAGCTCGCCGGAGCGGGGGTGATCCAGCCCGTGGGCGCGCTTTTCTTCCTCTCCCCAGACCGCATCGACGCCCTCGGTGCTCTCCAGCAGTGCGCGGATCTCCGGGATGCGCCGCGGGTCTTTCACGTAGATGTGCGCGAGCTGGTGATCGCAGACCGCGAACGCCGCCGACGCGCCGGCGTCGAAGTATTCCCGGCCCTCGGCTTCAACCCGCACCGCGATCAGGTCCTCCCCGCGCAGGCGTCGGTTGAGCGGGACCGCGTCCTTCACCGGCGTGATGCCGTATTCGGAGACGACGACGATGCGCGCGCCCGTGCGCTCCGCCTCCGCGATGAGCTGGCCGCAGACCTGGTCGACTTCGCCCAGATCCTGCCGGAGCCGCGGATGCGACGGATCGGGGCCGAGACGCTGCAGGTTGTAGTCCAGATGGGGGAGGTAGCACAGCGTCAGCGTCGGTTTGCGCGTCGCCATCACGTGGCAGGTCGAGTCCGCGATCCACTGCGACGCCTCGATGGTGGTCATCGGCCCCCAGAACTTGAACAGCGGGAACATGCCGAGCCGGGCGTTGAGCTCGTCGCGCAGCGAGGCGGGGTGGGCGTAGTGGTCGGGGATTTTCCGTCCGTCGGCCGGGTACTGCGGGCGCGGCGTCGCGCTCCAGTCGGCCGTCGAGTACATGTTGTACCACCAGAACATCTTGGCGCAGGTGAAGCCGGGGTCGCGCTTGCGCCCCGCCTCCCAGATCTTCTCGCCGCCGACGAGCTGGTTCGGCTGGCGCCAGAGCAGCACCTCCGCCATGTCGCGGAAGTACCAGCCGTTTGCGACCGCGCCGTGTACGGACGGCGGCGCACCGGTGAGCAAGGTGGACTGCGAGGTGCAGGTGACGGCGGGAACGGGGGGTATCAGCGGCCGCATCGCGCCGTTCGCCGCCAGCCTGGCGAGGTTCGGCGTATGGGCACCCACGAGGCGCGGTGCAAGCCCGACCACCAGAATGACCAATGTCTGCCGCATGTATAGAATCTACTGAAGCGGCTCGCGGAGCGTCAACGAAAGACCCCCCTCATGCCATCATCCAGTCCCCCCGTCGATCTGCTCCGGACCTGGGTTCTGCGTCAGGCCGGCGATCAGGCTGCCTGGTTCGAGGAGAGTCTCGCCCGGCTCGCGGCGGGGGCGGCGGAGCGCGAGCTGCACATCGTGCTCGGCATGGCGCCGCGCCGGCTCGGGAAGGCGGACCTGGCGCTGGACGAGGAGGACGGAGCCGCCGCCGCTGCCGCCTACGCGGGGTGGGATCCGTCGGGGTGGAGTGTCGACGGCGCGGCGCGGGTTGCCGCCCTGCTGGTCCATCGTGGCGGCCGCCCGTTCGCGGAGACGTTCAAGGATCTGCGTCGCACCGCGGATGTCGCGGAGCTGGTGGCGCTCTACCGGGGCCTGCCGCTGTATCCGGAGCCCGAAGCCCTGGCGTTCGAGGTGGGGGAGGGGCTGCGCTCCAACATGCGGGCGGTCTTCGAGGCGATCTGTCATCACAACCCCTACCCGCGCGACCACTTCGACGAGCATCGCTGGAACCACATGGTCCTGAAGGCGCTGTTCGTCGAGACCACGCTGGCGCCGATCGTCGGTCTTGATGCGCGCGCCAATCCGGAGCTTGCCCGCATCCTGTGCGATTACGCCCACGAGCGCTGGGCGGCGGGGCGTCCCGTTTCGCCGGAGCTGTGGCGCTGCGTCGGCCCTTTCGCGACGGATGCGGTGGCGCTCGACGACCTGAGTCGGGCCCTCGCCGGGGCGCCGGTGGAGGCGGCGGCCGCCGCGCTCGCCCTGCACGCCAGCCCCTCGCCCGACGCGGCCGGGCTCCTGGCGGCCCGCGGCGACATTGCAGCGCGCATCGCGGCGGGCACTCTCACCTGGCACACCCTGCCCGAGGCGGAGGACTGATCCGATGATGCTCATCGACCCGCACGCGCACATGATTTCGCGCACCACCGAAGACTACGAGGCAATGGCGGCGTCCGGGATCGTTGCCTTGATCGAGCCGGCGTTCTGGGTCGGTCAGCCGCGCACCTTCGTCGGTACCTACGTCGACTACCTCTCCACCATCGTCGGTTGGGAGCGGTTTCGGGCCGGGCAGTTCGGCATCCGTCACTACTGCACCATCGGGTTGAACTCCAAGGAAGCCAACAACGAGGAGCTGGCCGAGGGCGTGATGGAGTGGCTCCCGCGCTTCGCGCTCAAGGAGGGCGTGGTGGCGATCGGCGAGATCGGCTACGACGAGCAGACCGAGCTCGAAGACCGGTACTTCCGGCAGCAGTTGACCCTCGCCCGCGAGCTCGAGCTGCCGGTCATGATCCACACGCCGCACCGCGACAAGAAGCGGGGCACCTCGCGCAGCATGGATGTCTGCGACGAAATGGGCATGGACCCGAGCTGGGTGGTGATCGACCACAACAACGAAGAGACGGTCGGCGAGACCTTGCAGCGCGGGTACTGGGCCGGCTTCTCGATCTATCCCTCCACCAAGATGGGCAACCGCCGGATGGTGGAGATCCTCAAGCAGTACGGCGCCGAACGGATCATCGTCGACTCCGCCTGCGACTGGGGCATATCCGAGCCCCTCGGGGTCGCGAAGACCGCGAAGCTGGCCCTGGAGTCCGGGGTGCCGGCGGAGACGGTGCACCGGGTCTGCTACGCCCATGCGCTGGAGGTCTACGGCAAGTCCGGCCAGATGCAGGAGAGCGACTGGCTGGAGCCCGCCGCCATCGATCAGCGCACCCTGTTCGAAGGGAACTCGATCCTGCGCGGCGGCCGCGAACCACGCATCGAGCTGCCCGACGAGCGCCGGAACCGGTCGCTCTACATCGATTAGGGCGGATTGCCCGGGCGGATTCTCCAGGTTCGAGCGAGGGCGTGGAGGCGAGATCAACCGGCGCGTTCAATCGCTTGACGGTGTAGCGAGAGCGGCAGGACGGCCTTCCCAACGCTTGCGGGTACGAGGCTCCCGCATGCAGGCGACACGGCCCGGCTTCGGTGCGGGCATGACGTGAAATAGGAATGAAATCGGCCCGAAATCGGGTGTTGACACCAATTGCGGCGGCGTTGTAGCGTTGCCGGGCCTTGGGTGTCGGATCCCGAGCCGGTTGCCGTATGGTTGCCGTATGGACCCGCCGGATGGCTCTCAGGGGCGGTCCTCGGACGCGAGGATCCGGTTAGAGGATCCGGTTACTAGAATGGGCATTCTCATAACCACTTCTCTTGAGCATATCCACGCTCGGACACTCCCTCGGGGATGAAGGCAGACGGGGGAAAGAATGCCCCGGAGCGCTGAAGCCCATCCGGGGCGAAGGCAATCACCAGCAGGTGTCGATTCTCTGAAGATCCTCTCCCGCCGCGATGGTGTGGCTCGGCAGAGTGGGAGAAGGGGGAAGCGATGCCGGTCGGAGTCGCCCGCAGGACCCCTTGAGGTCTTTGAGGCGCCGGCACCGCTTCCCGGCTCTGTCCGGGTCAGTCGTCTTCCCGCTCACCCCCGAAGCCACCGACCAGCGTCCCGCGTTCCAGAGTGCCCGCGGCAATATCGGGCTGCGTGGGTTCACTGTACGTCCAGTGCGAGTACAGCCCGCCGTGGACGTCGGGGGCGCCGTTGCCGTCGAAGTCGCCGTCGGGTCCGACCGATGCGAACCAGTGCGCTCCGAGCGTGAGTCCGTAGCGGATGTCGGGGGCGCCGGTCCGTCGCCATGCCGTCACGCGCTCCGCCCAGTCGCTGAACGTGATGCGCCCTGAGTCGGTTCGGAAATCGAGCGTGATATCGACATCCGCGCTGACATGCGTGACTGCTCTGCGGAATCCCCGAAACCTTCCCCTGTAGCTGGCAGTTCCGTACAGGTCGCGGGCGCCCGGCGGCGACATCGAGCCTGCATCCACGTAGGGGATGACATGACGGTGGTCATAGACCCTGGCCCCGAACTCCACGCCCTCGATGGTCGTGTTCCGGGTCCAGTCCGTGCGCCGGTTCCAGTACCCCCAGCCATTCAGTTCGTAGAGCATGGCGGCATCGATGAGCGGGAGGTTGTCCAGACTCCCCGAGTCGTCGTGCTCGTAGCTCATGAGGCTGGTGTGGATATCCTGCGGATGGCCGTCGATGCCGAGGGCGTGCAGGAGTTCGTGGACCATCACAGTGACTTGGCCCTCCGCGTCCTGCTGCGCGCTTGGGTAGACGTGGGCGACGCCCCTCGTGGCGGTGCGCGCGAAGCGCGAGCCGGGGATATGGACGCTTCCACACCCCGCAGTCTGACTGCCGCTACAGTCGCCCGTCCACGGCTTCGAGGCTGCGAACCCGGCCCAGATGTGGCCGTCACGCAGACGGTCCCGCCAGGCGCCGGTCCCGACCTCCGGGCCGCTGATGCGCCCGTCGCTGTACTCGATGACAAGCTTGTGGTCAGGCGGCAGCGACCGATTGATGATGTTGACCGCTCGCCACACCACCGCCTCCTCGCGCGCCGAGATATCCCACATCGGCGCAATCAGGACGGTGGGCAGTCCAGCGATGCCCCATCCGTAGAGGCGTCCCCCGTCCTGGGCCATCGCTTCGCGGTAGTCGTCGCGGGCGCAGGCGCGCACGCCGGGCGTCCCGAGGCAGTCGAGGGGGGCGTAGGCTTCGGGCTCGGGCGTCTGGCGCTCTGGTATCTGCGGTTCGGGTGCGACGGGTCCTGTGCCGCCGCAGCCGCTCAGCGCCATCACACCGAGCAGCGCCGTCCACAGCGATATTCCTCGGAGCTTGTGCATGGTGACGTGCCCCTGGGGTGTGATGCCCCCGCGCGGTCGCCGGCGGCGGGGCAGTCACTCGCGGGTGAGGGAGGTGGAGGGAGCGACGACGCTGGGAGCGCCCTCGAAAGATTCTGAAATCCCCGTGAGGCAACGCCGCCGCCCACTCCGTGAACTGATTTGGTTCTGCGCCCCTGTGTTGGAGGGGCTTGACCGCCCGGGGGGCGGTCTACACGCGCTCCTCGCAGCGCCTGAGCAGTGCCTCCGCAATCGCCAGCCGCACCACGTCGCTTCGGGTGTGGTGGTCGCGCGGCTTCCCGACGTGCCGGTACCTCGCGCCCCGCGGTGCATCGTCACGGTTCACCCGGTCCACCAGCGCATCAAGCAGGGCGCAGTCTTCCCGAGTGAGCCGCATGTGCAGGAAGCGCTCGGTGGCCATCGGTGCGTGCTCCTCAGCGATGCCGTGAGGGAGAGGGAAGGAGGGGCGCTCCGAAGCAGGAGCGCCCCTGGTGGAACACCACTCAGTTACCGGAGTGGTTGGCTCCGAACGCACCGACCATGCGGCCCTCCGAGCCGAACTCGGAGTAGAACGTGCCGGTGACGACGGTCGGGATGTTGCTGCCGTCTCCGTCCGGCGCATCCCCCGGCTTCTCGTCATACATCGTGCCGCTCCAGGTGCCGGACTTGGCGGCGGCGTTGCCGTTGATCGACCAGGTTGTGTTTACATCCATATTATTCGAATCTGAGCCGATCATTCCATTGCCTCTGCTATCCCAACCGCAGGGTGACCGCATATAAAGTCATTGTCCCATCAACAACTTATCTCGGAAGGCATCGTTCAGAGCGGCCCGGACTCTCTTGCGCCTATAGCTCATTTTCGTCTTCTCGCGCTTGAGTAGGTTCATCGCCATGTGACGAATCACCCCGATGTTGTGAGGCGCATTGCCTCGACGAATCCGGCTTGCGTCTTCGCGAAACGTCACGTCCAACCGCCAGTGCAACCCGTTCTCGATACTCCAATGTGAACGCACCGCCCGTTGAAACACCTTCACGTCATCAAGCGAGGTGATGTAGTAGCGCCGCTCAACACTGACACGCCCTCCACAATGACGTTCCGACTCCACCATTCCCATCGCTTTCAGTCCCTTCCACTTCCCGACACCCGACAACGCACCAAGGTCCGTGGACAAGAAATAGCTCCGGTGCTCAATCCGCCCGTGACCTTCGTCGCAAGTCGCCTCGTGCCCCATCTCCGAACCGCCAAAGTCGCACCGCTCCGCCGCCTCGAAATACGCCCGAACCTCGCGCTCCAATTCCGGCTGATTGCGCTTCAGCGCCAACACGTAATCCCCACCGCCTTTCTTGACCTGCTTCGCGATCGCGCGTTGGCACCCCATCGCATCCAGCGTCACGATACACCCCTTCAATTGAAGCTTCTCCAGCAACTCCGGCACCGCCACGATCTCGTTCGACTTCTCGTCGGTTTTCACCTGCCCAAGCACCACCCCATTGCGACACGCCCAGGCACTGACCATATGCAGCGCCTTCACCCCTCGCTTGCGATCATGGGTGCGTCGATGCGTCTTGCCATCGAGCGCAATGATCTCACCGTCGCTGAGCTTGACCACGTCCTCCATCCAACTGAGAAAGCACGCCTGAAACCCACTGACCGACAACGCCGAGATGATGCGGGCAATCGTGTCATCGACCGGGACCCCATTGGCCAGCGGGACATAACGACGTAACCAGTCCAGCTTTGCGCGACCGAACTCCTCGATGTCGCACCAACCTTCGGCCCCACTGAGCACCGCGCACACGCACAGCACGATGACATCAATCAACTCATGCTTCTTGTTCCGGTCGACGCGCGGGTCTTCCAACTTCGAGAAATGTTCGATCAGACCCTCGGGGGCACTGTTGTCCATTGCTGATCACGTTCCTCTCCTTGGCCAGAGTGGCATTAGATCACAGAATGCACTGATTTACATGGGATTTTAGTGATCTTGCCCTGATCCCAACCGGCGCGGTTCAGGGTCACTTCCCAATCTGCGTTATTGGCTCCGTCGTTCAGTATGAAATTGTCGATGGTGCCGGTGACGCCGTTACCTGCAGCGGTAGTTGCCCCGAATTTGGCCTTCAGCTCGGCATTCGCCGTGAAGTGACCGCCGTGGGCCGTGCCTCCTGAGATATCCCGGTAGGCGTATTTGCCGACCGCAGCGCCGGTGTAGGTGGCCGCCCCGGTTAGACCATCATCGGCACCGGGTAGCGTATTACCACCCCCCCATCCATAAACGATCGAGGTGCTTGCGGCGAGGACACTACCTACTGTACCCGCGAATGCACTGGCCGCCGTCGGCTCGTTATCGCTGTTCTTGCTCACCCACCAGCCGAAGTAGAGGTAAGTGCCATCGGGGGTCGAGACCATTGCGTTTTCGTCGGGCTCGAAGTTCCACACCCCACCTAGCTTGATCGGGCTGCCTTTGCCGTCATTGGTCGACGAGCAATCGGTCAGGCAACGAAATGTCCCTGGTGCACCATCGAAGGTACCGTCGACGTATACGCCATCACGACCCTTCGGCACAGGGTGATTTTGCGTTCCTTGATGCAGGAAGGCAGGGGACATCACCAGTTCGAGATCTCGATCCGTATCCGATACATTGACGAGGTCATCGTTTGCTGTACCGCCCCTTGCCAAGTAACCATTGTTGACCGCGTTTTCCCCCGTCTGCCCTGCTACAAGATTGAATGGTCCGCCATTTCTGATGAGCAGCTCAGGCTTCGGCTCGCCCTGATTGTGGTATACCCGCGCCTCGTCGGAGGTATACGCACTACTGCCCGTGCCCTCGGTGAGGGCGAAGTCCATGCCCTTCCAGTCGCCGCCCAAGGTCGCGACGGTGCCGGATTTGGGTTCGAGGGTCTGTTCGCCTCGCTGAGTTTCGGTCCCAAGTTGAATTCCCGCGCCCGCAGGGATGGTAATATCGAAACCCGTCGCTGAAAGCGCCGGGAAGTTAGCGTTAGCGAGCGCGAACGTTGTTGCGTTACTAACATTCGTCCCCAGTGCCTTGTACAAATCCTCGCCCATCTTCTTGGCGGCAGCAGCGAGCCTCTTCTGCTCTTCTTCCTCTTCCATCCTTTGTTTCTCTAGGGCAGCGTCATTATCAGCCTTGGCGACATTCACCGGCACCTGTGCAGATTCCCGGATCTCGTCGTTGTATGCGGTCTCTTCTGCCTCCGAAAGATGATCGTCGTTACCGCTGACCATCATCTTCGCGGTCTCGATCAGAGCTTGAGCGGCCGTAACAGCACTGACGCTTGAATCAGTCGCAAGCCCGCTGGCGGCATCCTTGGCAGCCTTGATCGCCGCCTCGATGCTGTTCCGCGCTTCGGCTCGCGCAACGGCACCCTCCGCTGCTTCGATCTCGTCGCTGAAGGCATCCGCGTCATCGCCTTTCGCTATCTCATCCTTGGCAGCCATGATGGCGTCCTTGGCAGCCTGGATAGCCTCGGGGCTCCGGTCAGCTTCGAGCTTGTCTGCTTCCGTTTCGGCGTTCGTGACCGCCGTTCCGATCGCGGTGTCTCGACGCATATCACTCAATGCCGTATTGACTTCCTCGCGGCTCGCCTGCGCAGCATCAAGCGCATCCTGCGCCTCTTTCTGCTGGGCATTCGTCGCGTCGTCATCACCTTCCAGGGCGGCGATATCAGCCTCCAGGGCGGCAACCAGGTTGTCGTGCGCCGTCAAGCAAGCCTGTGTTGCGTCTGTGCATGCGGCGGCATTGACCAAGCCCATCCGCGCGGTCGCAGCGTTGGCGGCAGAAAGCGCGTCCTGCGCCTCAGTCAGCGCCTGTTGCGCTGCGCGCTGTTCGGCCAAGGTGGCGTCATCACCAAGGCCATCAAGTTCCGCCTGGCGTGCAGCGACACACGCTGCGGATGCTCCTGCGTCGCAGGCGTGCGAAGTCATCATCATGCCGTCATCGTCGTTGTCACTTGACCCGCCGCACCCGGCGAGGCCAACGCTGGCCGCGATGGCCAAGCTCGCCCATAGGCCCGTTCGTGCTTTCATTGCTTGCGCTCCGTTTATGAGAATGCCCATTATCGAAACCGGTTTCGGGACTCGTGAGCGGCCGCGACCGGGCCATGTCGGCCGAGGCGCTGCTTGCGCACTACGCCGCCGGGGAGCGGGATTTCCGGGGGGTGAATCTGGAGGGCGCAGCGCTCGCAGGCGCAGAGCTGGCGCTGGTGAACCTGAAGGACACGAATCTGAAGCGGGCGACGCTGGCGGGTGCGCACCTCGAAGGGGCGAGCCTCGCCTATGCGAACCTGACCGGCGCGAGGCTTGAAGGCGCCCATCTGGTCGATGCGAACCTGGTCGGCGCGACCCTGAAGGGGGCGAGGCTGAAGGGCGCGCACCTCGCGGGCGCCAGCCTGGAGGAGGCGAACCTGAAGGACGTAGAGTTCGCCGGGGTGAGGTTCGCCGACGCGAAGCCGAGCTGCGTCCGCCTGGGCGGCCGGGTGCCCGGCCGGGGCGTCATCCGGCCCGACGATGCCCTCCGCGCCCGCGTCGGTGGTGGGCATGACCGGCCGGTGATGGTGGCGACAGACGGTGGTGACTGAGGCGGCGCGGTGCGTGGGTCCTGGCCTGCCACCCGGCGGAGAGTGAGATCACCGTGTGCATCACCCGCGCGGGAACGGCTTTGCGCCGCACCGGGTGTCGTCGTAGTCTCGCCGCCCCCCTTTGCAGCGAGAGAGGCGTCGGCCCGCACGGGTGATGCACCCGCCGGGCCGTGGCCGATATGCAGCTTCGTGATGAGACGGGGCTGACCGGCGAGGAATACGTCAGCGCCCGAGCGTGGCGCGATGCAAGGCTTGAGTGCTGTCCCCGGCATCCGCACGGCGGATGCTCCCTGGCCCGACACGGCACCTGCGCGCGCAAGACCCCACCCGGCGTGAGAGTGCCTCGCTGGTACTGCCGTGAGAGCCACACCACCTTCAGCCTGCTGCCGGACTGTCTGGCGGCGCGGCTGCCGGGCACCCTCGATGCGGTGGAGGCGGCGGCTCGCGGGCGGTGCCCCTACCATTGGGGCGGTGCGGGCGCATCTCGACAGCGACCGCGCGTTGACTGCGCTGCGCACCCTGGGGGCGGCGCAGCTTCCCGTGCTGCCCGCCCCGTTGGGCTTCCGCCCCCATGGCAGCAGCCCCGGCGTCCCGAATCGCCCCCCGGCGCGCCAACATGCGATGGGGCCTGACCCGCCCCCGGTCGCGCCATAGCGTGACGGTCCCGGAGCCGACGGGCTCCACGCAACGAGGACCGACGCATGCCCCTCTCCGATGACGACCTCCGCCAGGCGTTCGCACTGCTCCGATATGGCGTACTCGCCGAGCTGAGGCCCTCCGCCCCGCCGGCGCTGGCCGACGAAGTGCTCCCGGTCGCGCCGAATCCGGCCGCCGTCTACCTCGCGAGCCTCGCCGATGGGTCGGGCCGAATCGCCATGCGCTCCACTCTGGGCCAGATCGCCCGCATGCTCGGGTGTCCGTCCGCCGATGCCTGCCCGTGGCACGCGCTCCGTCACCGCCATGTTGTCGAGCTCCGCACCCGGCTCGCCGAGCGCTACGCACCCGCCACCGCGAACAAGGCGCTCTCGGCCATCCGCGGCACGCTTCAGGCCGCGTGGCGACTCGGGCTGATCTCGACCGACGACTACCAGCGCGCGATTGACGTGAAGGCCGTGCGCGGCACCCGACTCCCCGCTGGCCGTGCCCTCGATGCCGGCGAACTCACGGCGCTGTTCCGCGCGTGCGCCGATGGCACCCCGGCCGGGGCGCGGGACGCGGCGGCCTTCTCACTGATGTTCGGGTGCGGCCTCCGGCGGGCGGAAGCGGTGACGGTCGCGATTGGCGACTACGAGCCGCAGTCCGGGACGCTGCGCATCATCGGCAAGGGGAACAAGGAGCGTACCGTCTACGCCATGCACAGCACCCGGGCCGCGCTCAACGCCTGGATGGCGCTCCGCGGCGATACCCCGGGGTCGCTCCTCACCCCGGTCTCGCAGCTCGGCGCCGTCGACGTGCGGCCCATGACCGCGCAGGCGCTCATGATGCGCCTTCGCCGCCGGGCGAAGCAGGCGCGCATCGGCCACTGCTCGCCGCATGATCTCCGTCGGAGCTTCGTGTCCACCGCGCTCGAATCCGGCGCCGATCTCGCGATGGTGCAAGCCCTCGCCGGCCACGCCAGCCCGACCACCACGGCCCGCTATGACCGGCGCCCGGAGACGGCGAAGGCCGCGGCCGCGGAGCGGGTGCATGTACCGTTCGTCGCGCCGGCGTCGTAGGAGAGTGGGTGGCTGGAGCCCGCCGCCATCGATCAGCGCACCCTGTTCGAGGGGAGCTCGATCCTGCGCGGCGGCCGCGAACCACGCATCGAACTCCCCGACGAGCGCCGGAACCGGTCGCTCTACATCGATTGGGGCGGATTTCGGACTACCTCTCCCGCAGCCGCGGCATCAGCTCCACCAGGTTGCACGGTCGCGTGCGGTAGTCGAGCTGGTCGACGATGAGCCTGTCCCAGGCGGTGCGGCAGGCGCCGGAGGAGCCGGGGAGGCAGAAGACGTAGGTGGCGTTGGCGACCCCGGCGAGCGACCGGGACTGGATGGTCGAGGTCCGGATCTCGTCCCAGGAGATCATCCTGAATATCTCGCCGAAGCCGTCGATGGTCTTGTCGAGGAGCGGGCTCACCGCCTCGGGGGTGCCGTCGCGGCCGGTGACCCCGGTGCCCCCGGTGGTGACGATCACGTTGACCTCGGGGTCCGCGATCCAGCCCGACACCGCGGCGCGGATGCGGTAGATGTCATCCGGAACGATCTGCTTCTCGCGCAGGGAGTGGCCGGCTGCGACCAGCCGGTCCGCGAGGAGCCGCCCTGAGGTGTCGGTGTCCTCGGTGCGCGTGTCGGAGACGGTGAGCACGCAGATCGAGAGCGGGATGAAGGCGCGCTCGGCGCGGGCGGCGGTCGGTTCGTTCATGGTTCGCTCGCTCTGTTACATCAGGCCGAAGAAGGGCTGGACGGCGACCGTCGCGCCCGGCTCCACCGTGGTGCCGTCTTCGGGGAGGACGATGAAGCAGTTTGCATCGCTCATGGTGTGCAGGAGGCCGGAGCCCGATTTGCCGGTGCTGCGCACCATCAGGGCGCCCGCGTCATCGCGTTCCAGAACCGCGCGGTAGTACTCCACCCGACCCGGCTTCTTGCGCAGCCGCGTGGTGCAGCGCGCTTCCAGCGCGGGTGGCGCTCGGCCGTCGATCTCGCCCGCCGCGGCCCGGAGCGCCGGGGCCACGAACTGGTAGAAGGTGACCATCACCGCAACCGGGTTGCCCGGCAGCCCGAAGAAGACCGAATCCCCGACGAAGCCGAACGCCAGCGGGCGCCCGGGGCGGATTGCGATGCGCCAGAACCCGACCTGACCGAGCTCGGAGAGGATCGCCTTCACGTAGTCGGCCTCGCCGGTGGAGGCGCCGCCGGAGGACAGCACCACATCGGCGCCGGCGGATGCCTCGATGAACGCGCCGCGCACCGCGTCGCGGCGGTCCGGCACGATGCCCAGATCGACGATCTCCACCCCGAGCCGGCCGAGCATGCCGTGCATGGTGAAGCGGTTGCTGTCGTAGACGAGCCCCGGCGCGAAGGGGGCGCCGGGGGGCCGGATCTCGTCGCCGGTGGAGAAGTACGCGACCCGCAGCCGGCGGTACACCTCGACATCGGCGACCCCCAGGGACGCGAGCAGACCCATCTCGGCCGGCATGATGCGCCGCCCGCGCGGGACCACGACTGCGCCGGTCGCGATGTCCTCGCCGGCCTGGCGCACATGCTGACCCGTCCGGTTGCCGGGCGGTATCCGCACCCGGTCGCCATCGACCTCCACATGCTCCTGCATGACCACGGTGTCGGTGCCTGCGGGCATGACCGCCCCGGTCATGATGCGCACCGCCTGCGACGGTCCGACCGGGCCGGGGAACGGCTTGCCCGCGTACGCCGTCCCCGGCACCTCGTACCAGCGCGGCGCATTGTCCGGGAGGGCATCCCCGGCGTAGGCGTAGCCGTCCATGGCCGAGTTCGTGTGCCCGGGCACGTTCAGCGGCGAGATGATGTTGCGGGCGGCGACCCGCCCGAGCGCGTCGATGACCGGGACGGTCCCCGCCTCCTTCAGCGGGCGGACATGCGCCCGGATCCGGCGCATCGCCTCGTTCGGCGGCAGGAGATCCGGATCGCCCTCGTAACAGTCGGGAAGCGGCTCGGGCGCGTTCATGCGCGGCACGTTCGCGCGACGGCGCGGCAGCGTCAAGCCGGGCCGCCAGGGGCTGCCCTCGGCCCCCCGGCATTCCGCGATGATAGGATTGTCACGGTTGTGTTACGCACTCGCGGGATTTGTAGTACAAAGACGGCACATGTCGACTCCTCACGACCCTCCGGCCGCCGGCCACTTCCTGATTCGGATCGGCTCAGCCGCTCGGGCCGAACCGCCAGCCGCCCGCGTTCCATTTTCCGGAAGACGCGGGGCCGGGAGACGCGGGGACCGGGCACGGCATGAAACCTCCCCCGCAACCCTGACGGACTTCACGGTGACCCTGCGATGACGACGGCATCCCACCCCTTGCTCCATGCGACGACGCACGCTGCCACTCCCGTCCCCTCCACACTCGCGTGGAGAGCCGCGCTCAGGAACCTGTCGGCAATGCTCTGCGCCGGCGTGCTCGTGCTCGGGCTCGCCGGTTGCGGCGGCGGAGGCGGACAGAGGAGCGAGACGGGCTCGCGGGTGGCGGTCACAGAGGCTATCCAGGCCGCGCGGACGGCGGTCGAGGCGCTGACCCCCTCCTCCCTCGCCGCCCAGCTTCAGGCGGCCGAGAAAGCGGTCAGGGCTGCAAAGAGGGCGGTGGAAGCAGGCCGCGCGCTCTCGCAGGATGAGAGGGCAGCGCACCGCACCACCCTCTTGGTGATTGAACGCAACCTCGATGAAGTCAGGGGGCGCATCCTGATGGCGCAGCGCGACAGATTCGAGAAACTGAACGCAGCCCTCGCCGCCGCGCGAATCAACGAAGTCGCCATCACCGTAGAGCACGGGAAAGCTCCGACGCTGCGGGGAACCGTCCCGGGCGCCTCGCCGACCTCCGTCACGGATCTGGAGACCACCGCGGTCGCGGGCAGCGTGGTGACCGAGCCCGGCGGTGTCTGGATGAGCGGCGTCTACACCGCCGACGACGAAGGCGTCGGAACCTCCGACCAAGTGGTGCTGTACACCGACATCGACGCGCCCCGCCCCCGGCCGTTCAGCGGTGAGATGGGCAGGTACGGCGCTGCGGACGGCATCAACGACGCAGGCGAACTGGTGATTGGACCGGCCACGGACGCCACGCTGATCGCCGCGTCCGAGTTTCCCACGACGACAGGGAACGTGGTGCATGAGGCGGGTGCGAACGGCCGGGTCGAGCTCGCCGGCACCTTTGACGAGGCCCGTGGCACCTACGTGTGCACTCCGGCGATGGACAACGACTGTACCTCCTCGATCAGGCGAGGCGGTGGCATCGCTCTTGCGGGCGGTGGGGGCTGGAAATTCATACCGGAGGAAGGGGCGACGGTGACGGAGCCGGACAAGGAGTACCACTACTTCGGCTGGTGGCGGCGCGTGACCGCGAACGGAAGCTACGCCATCGGCACCTTCCACGGAGATGTGGGTGACGCGCCGGACTTCACGGCGCTCCCGACACTGCAGACACGGCAGGACAAACCGGCGCTCTACCGCGGTCCGGCCGTCGGGCAGTTCGTCCTCAACCCCCAGATTGGTGCGGCCCAGGCGGGCGAGTTCACGGCCGAGGCGACGCTCAGTGTCGATTTTGGCGATGACGCCGCGCTCGGCACCGTCACCGGCACGGTGGATGACTTCACGGTGGAGGGTGAGGCGGTGAACTGGTCGGTCGAACTCCAGTCGGCCGCCATCGGCGCCGATGGCGGCATCACCAGCGACGACACCACGCACCAGGCCCGCACCGGGTGGGCAATCGACGGCGAACAGGGGACACTCACGGATTCGTCCCAATGGAGCGGCCAGTTCCGCGACGTGAAAGGGAATCAGGTGCCGAACGTGGCGACCGGCACGTTCGAGGCCACCTACGGGGCACTCGGTCGCCTGAGCGGCGCGTTCGGCACCACCGCCGAACAGCCCTGAGCCGCCCTCAAGAGTTGCGACCTCTCATCAGGCTCGCCCCCCCCCCCCCCCCGCCATTTGAGGCAGGCGGGGATTGCATCCCTCTCGACATTTGGAGCACGACCCCATGCGCACACTGCCCCTCCTCGCAGGGCTCGCCCTGCTGCTCGCGGCCGGTCATGGCCACGGCCATTCAGGCCATGCGGGACATCCCGTGCAGCACCCGCCCGCTTCCGAGCAACCGGCCCCGGCCACCGAAGCCGCGCTGCGCGCACGCTACGAAGCCGCGAAACGCAGACTCGAAGCGTTGCTCGCCGCAGGGGTTGCGTCCGAGCCGGACCAGAAGATCGCGGCGGCGGTTACTGAATTCGTGGAGCGCGCGATCGCCTACTACGTCTGCCAGGGATGCCCCGAGCATGTCGATGATTCAGCAGCCCCCGGCGCGCCGGCCGGCATTTCCCGCTCGGCCGTGCGCGGCACCACCGCCGCAGACCTCATCGACTATCTGAAGGACATGGCCGATGGCGGTCCGTGGGGACCGGACAAGGAATGCCCCGAAAATTGCTGGAACCGCTGGCCCCAACTGCCCCTGTGGGAAGGGCGCCCGACCGTGCGCGTCAGGGAGAATGTCGATCCCGAGTATCACGCCATGACCGCCAAAGCTGTTGACCTGATCAACGACTGGCTCCCGCCCGAGCACCGCATGATCATGGGCGAGCCGACATTCCTGATGGGGGTCGGCCTGCACCCGGAGTATGGCCACGAGCATCCGGTGTGGGACCCACAAGACGTTCCGGCCGGCGTCATCTACGTGGACTTCGAAACCCCGCACCGCGGCGCGCAGTCGCGCTACAACGAAAGCGGAAGCCGGCACACAACCACCGACGTGCCTCGCATGATCTCCAACCTCGTGGTGATCAATGCAGATCTCTTCATCGCGGAACAGTTCCACGAGGTGTACGGCATCCTCGTGCACGAACTCGTGCATGCTATGGGCATTCCTGGACATGTCTCCGAGCACCGCCACCCGACATCCCTGATGCCGGACAGTGAGTACCAGGGCGGCGGCCTGCCCGACGAAGCGGGGTTGCCTGCACTGCCCCGGCTCGACGGCGAAGCCCTGATGACGGCTTACGCGCTCTACGACGACGGCGAGACCGACGACGACATCGACTACGGGTCACTCGGGCCGTGGGCGCGGACCATTCCGACCATCAGCGCCAAGCTCGCAACGCCCGAGGGTGATGTGTCGTTCGGGGCCGAGTACCGCACGCAGTGGACCCGCGTGTGGGAGGAAGGACCGCTGCCGACCACCCCGCTCGCGCATTCCGGCTTGACCGGCACCGCCACCTGGACCGGCGCAATGGTCGGGTACACCGATGCCGGCCAGGAAACCACGGGCGACGCGGGCATCGCCATCAACCTCGCCTCCCAGCGTGGCACCGCCGAGTTCACGGACATTGAGGCCGACGGCTCCCCCTGGGCCGACGGCCGCGACCTGGAGACCCGCATCCGCGTGAACGGGAACTACATCGAGTCCGCCCAGGGCGGTGCGTGGGTCGGGTTCGACGCGCAGTTCCGCGGCACCGGCCACGAAGCCGTCACCGGCGCCTTCCGGTGGGAGCACACCACCACCGGCAACCTGACCGCTGCATTCGGGGCGGCGCGGGAGTGAGATGGGCCAACAACGGGAAATGAAATCGCACGAAATCGAGTGTTGACATCGGTTGCAGCGCCGTTGTGGCGCTGCCGCACTCAGGTGTAGAGGGCGGTCACGATGTGACCGGCACCGATCTCGCCGGCGTCGACCCGGTCGTCGCGAAAATCCTCGCGCGCAAGCAGTCGGGTCTCGAAGCCTATGAGCCGGTATTCACTGACGGCGGCGGGATTGAACTCCATCCGGGCCTTCACGTCCTTGGCAATGGGGAGGAGCGTCGAGCCGGCTTCCTCGACCAGCACCTTGCGGGCCTCGGACAGGGTGTCGATGTAGGCGGTGTTGCCGTTGCCGTTGCCGTGCTGGGCGAGACGCTGCATCAGCGCGTCGTGGTAGTTGCGCATCCCGAACCCGAGCACCGAGAGGAACACCCCGCTCCTGCGCTTGCGGGCGATGTAGCCTTCCAGCGCGTCCACATCGGTGATGCCGACGTTGAAGTCGCCGTCGGCGGCGAGGATCACCCGGTTCGCTCCGTCCTCCATCCGGTGCCGCTCGGCCAGTCGATAGGCGGTGCGGATCCCCGCTACTCGGCAATCGTGTAGTGTTTGCTGACGTTGCAAAGCGCGAGCACCATGACCGGCGAGACTGCTCCCAGGACTGACGAAACATGGACCAGCATCATGTTACGAATGCGAGAGAACCGAGAGGATCGGCGGCGAGTACCGAACCCCCGCCGGGGTTGAGTCCGGCGCTGGCGACGCCATGTGGCCGCGCGAACGAACTCGCGTCGACAGCACGCGAAACTGGCAGGATATCGAATGCTTGAGCATCTCGAACTGGAGAATGTCGGTCCCGCGTCGAGAATGTCGCTGGACCTGCAACGCCGGATGAACCTGATCACCGGCGACAACGGGCTTGGCAAGAGCTTCCTGCTGGATGTCGCGTGGTGGGCGCTAACGCGCAAGTGGCCCCGCGACCTCAACCCGCGCCTGACCTCCGGTTTTCCGGCGCGCCCGACGGATGTCGCGAAACCGGCGAAGCTGCGTTTCGTGTTGACGACCGACGCCGGGAACAGTAAGCGCTTCGAGAGCACCTATTCCGTTCGGGATCAGAGCTGGACCGGACAGCCCGGAAGGCCGTGGAGCCCCGGACTTGTGATCCACGCCCACGCCGACGGCGGCTTCTCGGTCTGGGATCCCGCACGGAACTACTGGAGGCGGCGGGGGAACATCGACATCCAGGACCGGCTCCCGGGGTACGTCTTCTCGCCCCAGGAGGTCTGGGCCGGGCTATGCGCGGAGATTGAAGGCCGGTCGACCAGGGTGTGCAAGGGCCTTCTCGACGACTGGTCCGGTTGGATCAGGGAGAACGGGGAGAACGCACGCCGCATGTCCGAGGTCGTCGGGGCGCTGGCGGTTGGCGGCGAACCGTGGGAGGTTGGTCCGATCCTGCGCCTCTCGGTCGATGATGCTCAGGACATTCCCTCCATCAGAACCGATTATTCCCGCGCGATCCCGATCGTGCATGCGTCATCGGCGGTTCGGAGAATCACCGGCCTAGCTTATATGCTTGTATGGTCCTGGAGCGAGCATGTGCTTGCCGCGGAGCAGCTTGGCCTCGGGGTCGCCGGGCAGGTCATTCTGCTGTTCGACGAAATAGACGCGCATCTTCATCCCCGGTGGCAGCGAACGATCGTGCCCGCAATGCTCGGAGTGATGGATCGACTGACCGGTCGCGACTCCGACGTACAGCTCATCGCCGCCACCCACTCACCGCTCGTGCTGGCCTCGGTGGAACCGTATTTCGACGAGGAGCGCGACCGGCTGTTCCACCTCGATCTCCGCGACGGCCGGGTGCAACTCGACATCATGCCCTGGGCGGCGCAGGGAGACGCTCTCAACTGGCTGATCTCGGACGTCTTTGGACTGCGACAGGCTCGGTCGGTCGAGGCGGAAGACGCTATCGAGGCGGCGCAGGCCTTCATGCGCGGCGAGGCGCTCCGGAATCCGGAGAACCTGAGAAGTGAAGGGGCGATCCACCGTGTGCTTGAGCGCGTTCTGGCCGGACACGATCCGTTCTGGCCGCGGTGGGTGGTATCGACCGAGCGCCGGGGCGACGGAGAATGATCGGTTTCGAGCGTGTCCCCGAGCCGGCGGACTTCGACCGGCGGGCCAGACGGCCGGGGCGAACAGGAAGCTGACCACGGCGGTCGAGACGTACCTCCGGCGGATCGCGGCGCTGCTGATGACCGTTGCGTCCGGTCCCGGGTGAGCGGTATCTCCCGGCGGCGTCTCCGTATCGGGCATTCGGGCCGGCAATCACCAGTCGTCCATGAGCGGTCTCAGGAGCAGCGCTGGCAGCAGGGAGGGTGCTCGCCCGGTTTTCCACCCCATTACGGTGGCGCGCTTAGCTTGAGTGGCCAACGTCCACATCTCCCAAGACAGCACCGTCGACCACGTGCTGGCCGGGCGGTAGACTCGTGATGCCGGGACGCGGAAGAGGTTGCGTCCCGTCGGTCTATCGCCACGCCACCATGGGGAAGGCTCATCGTGCGGACCATAAAGCGCCGCGCCCTTGCTTTCACCCTCGCCACTGTGGGTTGGCTGGCGTTCGTCACGGTCGCAGTTCTGTTTATCCTTCCGCCCGTCCGCGCCGCCGAAGAATCGGCTGCCCGCCTGTTCGCCGCCCATGCGCTCGCGCTGCGCTCCGCGGCCGTAGCCGGCGAGGAGCGGGCAGCGGAGGTGCTGGCCGCCATGCCGGGGGCAGGGATGGTGGCCCGTGAGACGCTGCCCGCTCTGTGGGGTCCGTCTTTCGCGAATGCGATTGTCAAGCTCGGGCGATTGCGCTCGTCCGGGCCGGTCGCCCTCTACTACGATCCGCTGCTCGACATCGCAGTGCTCACCCTGTGGGCGCGGAGGGACGAGGGCTACCGCGTCGTCTCGGTTCGCGCCCTGCCCGGCGTGCGGCTCGCGGACCCGGAGGCTGCAGTGAACATCGAGCCGTCCTGGGTGTCGGCGAAGGAGGGTGCGGTCGGAGCTCTGGTCCGGACCACGGAGGCGCGCCTGGATGCCTTCCGTCGCGCGCATCCGGCCGATGCGCATGAGCCCGGACGCGACGCTGCCACCTTTGCGGCGGCGGCGGCGGACTTGCGGGCGGCCCTGCCTCGTCTCGCCTGGAACGCCGCGCAGCGTGCACGGTGGACCAGCGGGGCGCAGGCGTGGCTGCGGCCCGCCCTCGCGGAGGTCGAGGAGGCACTCGCCGCCCGCGACCCGGTCGCACTGAAGGCAGCAGCGCCCGACACCGATACCGAGACCGCCGCCACGCTCGCGGCCCTGCCCACCGGGTTTGCCGCGAATCTTGCGCTCGACATGGTGCTCGAAGGGGGAGGGGCGAACCGGCTTCTGGTCGGCTCGTTGGTCGCGGACGGCGACATCTATGTGCTGGCCCTGTGTCGTCTCGAAGACGGCGCGTGCGGGCTTCGCCGTTTCATGTTGGTATCGTTGCTGGAGTGAATGGGCTGCGGCCTGCATCAGTCTCACGATGGAAAGCTTCCCGATGGTGAATGACCCGAAACACCGTCTCCGGATCGCCTCCCACCCCGCCGCGGTGCCAGCCACGGTGGTTCTGTTGCTCTGCGCGGCCTCCGTCGAGGCGGGTTGGTTTGGCCGAGGCGTCGGCGTCGCAGGAGCCGGCTACGCCATCAAGGAGACGTTGGAGGAGAGCACCGGCATCTTCGGCAAGATAGTCAGCGCCGTCATCGAAGGCGACGATGCGAGGGTTTCGGAACTCTCCGGGGAGATCGAGAAGACGCCGGGCAAGATAGTCAGGCGGGCGTTTCCGGTGCTGGAGGCTCCGCATGTGGTCGCGGAGAAGCTCAAGTCGGCGAAGCGGAAGATCGACCGCTTCGTCGGCGGGGCGGGGGAGCGCCTCAACGACGCGCGGGCCGCGCTGGCGATCGACCGGGGCGGAGAGGGCGGGGGCTGGAACGACGCTGCCCTTCTGGAAGGCGAGCCCCTCTCTGTGCCTGTCGGCCCGCAGCTCGCGGCGCCAGGACCAGGGTACGACTCTCCGGCCGAAGTGCTCGCCGCGCTCCGGGGAGAGGAGACGCCGCGGACACCCGGAGGGACTGGCGGGAAGCCTGCCGCCACCTCTTGGGACTTCGATGATTGGGTGGTCTCCGCACGGGAGGCCCGCCCGCACTGCTACGGCATCGTGGACCCGGAAACCCTGCCGGCCGACTGTTTCGGTCCGATGCGTGCCGAGGCGCCCGCCGCGAAGCGCGCCGAGGACTCGTCGCGGGCCGCAGGCGAGGGATTCGACTGGGCTTCCGGGGAGTGGACCCCCGAAGATACCGGCTGGGCAGGGTGGGACAGCACCGACCCCCGCTACAGCGACGAAGACCGGGACGCGGCCCGGGTCGGCGTCTTCGCGGCGCGCTGCTGGGGCGTGTACGGCGTATCGAAGGGCAGCGGGTTGCATGGGTTGATGAAGGAGAGAATGCAGCGCAACGAGTGTCCGAGCGAGGAGACGACGGAGCCGGCGGTGTCATCCGGCGATGCCGGCAGCGAATACGCCACCGCCCTGGCCGGCGTACTCGACGAAAACTCCACCTCTCCCGCCGACGGTGACTATCTGGCCGCCTTGAATACTCTGGAGGCGAAGGAAGCGGAACGGCGCCGGCTGGAAGCGGAGGCAAACGAGCCACAGGCCCGGCTGGAAGAGGAGGCGCGTGAGCAGGCGATGTTGGAGGAAGCGGAAAGGCGTGATCGGGCGGAACTGCCCCGTCAGGGAGTAATTCAATCGGCAAGTGCATACGACTGCCGCGCCGAAGACCAACGTGTGTTGCAGGCAATACGGGAGGCTCAGGCTAGAGCCGAAGCATCTGATAGCGTGGCGTTGCCGTACTGTGCAGCCGCCAACATCGCAAGGGCGTTAAATTGGAAGATACTTCAATGCCTGAACTACGATAATACCCTAAGTTCGGAGCATCGCAGACAGCTTGAGGCCCAATTGGAAAGTAATCGACAGTATGTAAAGAGCCACGCAGAGGGGTACATTAAATGGACCAGCGGAGGGACGTGCAGTTGTTGGTCAAGCATATGTGCTGACTAACCTTGATATTCCGTGAAAAAGATCCGGCTGATCCCACAATCGATTTATGCAACATTCGGGACAATTCATCGCCTCATTTGCGTACCAGCCCCGGGAACTGGTGTTGGACTTCGATGCGACCGACGAACCGGTACAGGGCCATCAAGCCGGGATGGTTCTTCCGCGGGTACCGCGACCGGTACCGCTATTTACCGCTGTACGTGTTGTGCGGCCGACAGTTGTCGTGAGGGCACAGGACATGGTGAGAGGACGATGTGAGTCGACGGGGGCTGCGCTGGCGCTCCTGGTACTGGCGTTCACGCTCATCGCCACGCCTCCCGCGGGCGCGGACTTCGGTGCGGGCCAGCGCGCCTGGGACGCGGGCCACGTGGACGACGCAGTGTCCGAATGGCGGGCTGCGGCGAACGGGGGCGACCGGCGGGCGATGCTGGCGCTCGGGCGGCTGTACCTTCAGGGTCTGGGCGTGTTGCAGGACTACGTGGAAGCCCACAAGTGGCTCAACCTTGCCGCGAGCCGGGGCGAGGCGGCGGCCCTTGCGGAGCGCGACACCCTGGCCGCGCAGATGACGCAGGCGCAGATTGCGAGCGCGCAGGAGCGGGCCGCGGCGTGGCGGCCGGGTGGCCCCCCGGCCGGCGCTATACCGGGCGCCCCCGCTGTGCAGACCGGCACGAGCACTCCCGTCCCCGCCGCGTCCTCCGAAGCGCGCCGCCCGCCCCCGGAGGCGATTCGTGAAGCGCAGACGCTGCTGGCTGTGCTCGGCTACCAACCCGGCGCGGCGGATGGCATCTGGGGGCGGCGCACCGGGGTGGCGTATTCGGCGTTTCTGCGCGATGCGGGTCTGCCGTCGGCGGAGACCCTGACTCCGCGGGCGTTGTACGCCCTGCGGGCGATCGCGGAACGCAGAGGCGTGGGACAAGCCGGTCATGGTGCGACATTCGCTGCCGACACCGCGCCAGCCCCCGCATCGCCGGAGAGGAGTGCAACTCGCCCGGCGTCAGCTCGGCCGGATGCCCTGCACCGGGCGGCGCAGGCGGGCGACATTGATCTCCTGAAGGCGGCGCTCGCGGCTGGCATGGACGTGAATGCGCGCGACGGGCAGGGCTGGACGGCACTGATGCACGTGGCAAACGAGGGCTATCCGTTGCTGGTTGGGCCGCTGCTGGCGGCGGGGGCAGGGGTGGAGGTCCGGGCGCCGGATGGGGCGACGGCGCTGCACCGGGCGGCGCAGGCAGGCAACATCGAGGTTCTGAATGTATTGCTCGCGGCTGGTGCGGATGTGGATACGCGCGATGGGCAGGGCTGGACGACACTGATGCACGCGGTGAACAAGGGCTATCCGTTGCTGGTTGAGCCGCTGCTGGCGGCGGGGGCGGGAGTGGATGTACGAGCGCCGGACGGGGCGACGGCGCTGTTGATGGCCGCCGCCCATGGACACACGGGGATTGTCGCGCTGCTGATGAAAGCGGGAGCGGACATCTCGATTCGGGGGCCGAAGGGCAAGACACCTGTGGATGTGGCGCGAGTGAGGTACGGCGAGCCGGCGGTGGCGCGTGAGAAAGGGGAGGATGCTGCTGTGGTTGCGCTGTTGGAAGGACGGACGTTGGCGGAAATCGCCGAAAAGAAAGCACTCGATGCCATAGCCGAGGCGCTGGCGGCCGTCGATCATGGCGACCACAACTCCCGGACCGCATCCGTCGAGGCGGCGAGGGGATACGTCGCGGAGCTTGCGGCACAGACTCCGGGCACGCAGCTCGTGACCGATCTGGAAGAGAAAATCCGTCGGGCAGAGCTGACACCCGCGATGGTGCGGATCCCGGGCGGCGAATTGAAAATCAGGTTGGGAAATGGCGATTTCAGGAGAGTAGTCGCCAATGGATTCTGGATTGGCAAGTACGAGGTGACGTTCGATGAATACGATCGCTTCATCACCGAGACGAACCGGGAGAGACCGGACGACGAAGGTTGGGGCCGTGGGCGTCGTCCGGTCATCAATGTGAGCTGGAGAGAGGCGAATGCGTATGTGCAGTGGCTGTCTGACAAGCTGGGAGAACGCTACCGACTGCCGACTGCGGCGGAGTGGGAATATGCCGCGCGTGCGCAAGGTG
This sequence comes from Gammaproteobacteria bacterium, assembly GCA_965221725.1. GTDB lineage: Bacteria > Pseudomonadota > Gammaproteobacteria > HK1 > HK1 > HK1. The sequence continues at coordinate 2,196,274 of OZ244909.1, read as the reverse complement.
TGACCGAATATCCGTGGGGCAAAAAGGTGGGCAAGAATCGCGCGAATTGCAGAGGCTGCGGTAGCCAGTGGGACCGTCGGCAAACTGCCCCCGTGGGTTCTTTCCCGAGCAGTGCCTGGGGACTGCACGACATTGTGGGTAACGTGCACGAATGGACATGCTCGACGCACTCCACCGGTTTCTCTTCGCGCGAGTGCAGCGCCGACCGGAAATGGGAGGAGGACACGGGCGCAAAGAAGGATTCGCTGGTGGGATTTCTCCAGAGGAAGGCGAATTCTCGCGTGGCGCGTGGCGGATCCTGGCGGCACAACGGTTCCCGAAAACTGATTTCCGAGGAGAGCACACACGAGCAGACATACAGCTCGAAGACCATCGGCTTTCGTCTCGCCCGGGACTGAGCGGCTACCCACCAGTCGCACTGCATCGCGCCGCAACTTGCGTGTGCCGTGTATCCCGCCATGTCAGCAGGAATCGGATTTCCATGCCGACGAGAAAATTCCTGCTCGGAGAACCGATGAAATGCGGGTTGGTACCGGCTACCCGGCGCCGCGCCGCGAGGGGCCGGGCAGCATGGTGTCGATGGCGAAGCTCGCGATCTCCTCCGGTGAGTTCAGATCGAGCATGGGCAGTGTGATCGGACTATCGAGCGGGGCGTCGGTGGCGACGGCGACGATGGTGTCGTCGCCGGGGTGGAGCAGCGGGCGCCCGAAGCTCGGGCGGTGCAGCTCGATCTTCGGGAACTTCTCGTGCTTGAACCCCTCGACCAGGATGAGATCGAGCAACCCCTGGTCAAGCTCCAGCAGCACTTCGTCGAGCGTCGGTTCGCGGGCCGCGGGCCGCTCCACCATCAGCGCCCAGCGGCGGCGCGACGCGATGAGCATCTGCGCCGCCCCCGCCTTGCGCAGCTCGTAGCTGTCCTTGCCGGGGGTGTCGACTTCGAAGTCGTGGTGGGCGTGCTTGACCACCCCGACCCGAATTGCGCGCCCGGCGAAAATGGGCAGGAGCCGGCGCAGAAGCGTCGTCTTGCCGGTCCCGCTCCAGGCCGCGAAGCCAAGGATCGGAATGTGCGCATTGGTCAACATGGAAGACGGAACTGTACGGAAGACGGGACTATGCCGGGCAACCCGCACTCACCCGGACTGCGGGTCATGCGGCGCAAGCCGTTGTTCCAGGCGGTCGCGCTCCTCGGGGGTGTTCACGTTCGCGAAGGTGTCGGGGAGGTCGGAGAAGTCCGCGGTCACTGTATGCCGGGCCGCGTACCAGGTGTCGATCTTGCGATTGCCGGCCGCGAGGAAGGCGAGCAGATCGGACCCCAGGCCGCCCGCAAGCAGGGCGAACACCGGCTGCATGCGCTCGCCGTCATGAGCCACCGCGATCTCGGCTCCGTGGCGGGCCATCGCCGCGTGCAACCGCGGTCCGAGCGCTTCGGCGACGAGTGGCGAATCGCACGGCGCGGTGAGCAGGAGCGGGGTTGCCGACGCCTCCAGCGCACTCGCCATCCCCGCCAGCGGACCGGCGAAACCGCCGACGGTGTCGGCGATGACGCGGCATCCGGTGGCGGCACGGTACGCGGCGGGGTTGCGGTTCGCGTTCACGATGACCTCCGCGCTCTGCGGGCGGAGCGCATCGACGGTGTGCGCGACCATCGGGCGGCCCGCGACTTCGACGAGGCCCTTGTCTTCGCCGCCCATGCGCCGTGCCCGGCCGCCGGCGAGGACGACCGCGGTGATGTCCTTTCGAGGATAGGTCGTCACGGTACTCGGTAATCGGGAGCGCGAGCGGAAGGCCCGTTTCGATCATCGGGGGCCGCCGGCGGGTTGTCCACTGCCGGCGTTCGGCCCTGCCGAGCATTCGGGTGGCGCGATCCGGTGGTAGCATCGCGGCTTCGCTGGCGTGCGCGGGAGCGAGGCGATGGACGAAGACACATTCAACCTGCAGATCCGCAAGTTTCTGAAGAAGGTCGGGGTCACCTCGCAGCGCGAGATCGAGAGGGCGGTGCGCGAGGCGATGGAGTCGGGGGCGTTGCGCGGGGATGAGAAGGTGCGCGCCTCGGTGACCCTGCGGATTCCGGATCTGGGGGTCAAGCTCGATGTCGACGGCACCATTGCCCTCGACTGACACCCTCCTCCGGCCGGGATGGGGGCGCTACCCGCGGATCAGCGGGTATGAACGCTTGACGATCAGCGCCGCGAAGCAGGCGACGACCGCCTTGGCGATATCGCCCGGGATGAAGATTGCAGAGGCCGCGAACGCCCTGGCCAGCTCCATGTTCGCGACGACGGCAAGCCACGGGATCCCGACCGCGTAGACCACGACGATTCCACCGATCACGTTGAACACCAGCAGGTTCCGGAAGTTCAGCCGGCGCCAGCTCCTCTCCACCAGCCAGCCGATCACGAACGCGGCGGGAACCCACGACAGGACGAAGCCGCCGGTCGGCCCGAGGATGACCCCGAGACCACCTCGCCAGCCGGTAAGGATGGGCATCCCGACCGCCACCAGCACCACGAACAGAAGCAGCGACACGCCGCCCCGTTTCGCACCGAGGATCGAGCCCGCCAGCATGACGCCGATGTTCTGCACGACGATCGGCGCGGGCAGCGGCGTCTGCAGGGGCGGAAACACCGCGCAGGCCGCGGTCAGCGCAGTGAACAGCGCGGCGAACGCCATGTCTCTCGTGGTCATGGGGCCTCCCTCTGCGCGTCGTAGCCGCGGGCCTCGATGGCGTCCGCCAGATTGTCGGCCATCTTCAGGGTCTTGATCAGCAACGGCACGAGCAGGGCGACGGCGCTGCGGTCGAGACCTCGCGCGCGCTGTGCTTCGAGGATCTCGCGGGCGTTCTTCATCATCAGGGGAATGAAGCGGATCGCCATCGACAGCATCATGCCGACCTTCGACGGATTGACGCCGCAGTGGCGCAGCGGCCAGGTCGCGCGCTCGATGACGTCGATCATGTCCGAGAGCCTGGTGGTCAGGGTCACCAGCACCGCGAGCAGGAGCAGCACCGCGATCCTGAGCACGGTTTCGAGGCCGAGCCCCAAGTCGGTCAGGAAAACGTGGAAGAGGAAGATCGGCACCAGGAACAGCAGGGCCGGACGGAGCTGATGAAAGGTGTCTCGCCAGGGTATGCGAGCCAGGTGGAACAGACCGGCGACCACCGCAAGCTCTGCGGCGTGAACTGCGACTCCGGACACCGCGAACAGCGCCACGCTCGCGCCGAACAGCACCAGGAGCTTCGCCCCCGCCGGCAGCCGGTGGATGACCGAGTCTCCCGGCAGGTAGAGCGACAGCATCAGGCCATCGTCCCGGTCATTCCCGCCCGCTCCCCGGGAGGCTGTTCCGCGCTGCGACTGCGGCTGAATTCCGGCCTTCGCAGCGTCCTGCCGGAGCGATTCCGGGCGCCTGCCCGGGGCGGTCGGCGGCAACTGCCATCATCCGCAGGTAGGCATCGATCGCCGCATCCGGAGGGCCGTCGGCGGCGACGCGGCCCTCGTCGAACACGATGACCCGATCGAAGTCCCGCAGATGGTCGAGGTCGTGGGTCACCAGCACCACCGGCTGCGCGATCTCGCGAATGACCTCGATGACGAGCCGCTTGTTGCGCAGATCGAGCAGGGTCATGGGCTCGTCGAGCACCACGTAGCGCGGCTCCATCACCAGCACCGCGGAGATCGCGAGCATCTGTTTCTCGCCCCCCGACAGCAGGTGGGTGGCGCGGTCCCGGAGGTGGCCGAGCCGGTACCTCTCCAGCCCCGCCTCGACCCTGCGCGCGATCGCGTCCTTCGGCAGCTTCAGGTTCTTCAGGCCGAACGCGACATCTTCCTCCACGACGGGGAAGACGATCTGGTTGTCGGGGTTCTGGAACACGAACCCCACCCGGCGGCGCACCGCCTTCACGTCCTTGCGGGTATCGAAGCCGTCGACCGTCACCGTGCCGGCGTCGGGGATCAGCAACCCGTTCAGCAGCCGCGCAAAGGTGCTCTTGCCGGAGCCGTTGGCCCCGACGACCCCGACCCGGCGCTCGGCGATGGCCAGGTCGAGGTCTCTCAGCACCTGGTGCGCGCCGAAGCGGTGGCTGACGCCGCAGATGTCGATCATGGCTCGCGGTCGGTTGCGAGCGGTGGACGCGACGGGAACCGGTCCCCTCGGTTCGAGGATCCGGCGCCGCGGAATGCGGGCGTTCTTTCGTTCACACCCGATGGAACGTCTCGGAGGAGGGCGTCGGCGATGCGGGGGGCGAGGCGGATGCGGGGGACGCCGCCGGTGGTGTAGGGCGGGCTGCCGACGTCGGGCGCCGCTCGGGAATCGCATCGAATTCGATCCGATCGGCGCCGTTGTAGACCAGAAAGTGCCGGCCCCGGGCGCGCGCGACCATGACGACTCCCAGATCCTCGGCGAGTTCCAGCCCCATGTGCGTCACCCCGGAGCGCGAGAGGATCGCGGGGATCCCCATGTGCGCCGCCTTCATCACGATCTCGGAGGTGAGCCGACCGGTGGTGTAGAAGATCTTGTCGGCGCCGGTCACGCGGTCGAGCCACATCAGCCCCGAGATCGCGTCGGCCGCGTTGTGGCGCCCCACATCCTCGATGAAGGTGACGATCTCGGTGCCCTGACACAGCGCGCAACCGTGCACTGCCCCGGCCTGCCGGTAGATCTCGTTGTACGAGCTGATCGACTTCAGCAGCCCGTAGATGCGCGACTGGGTGAGGCGCACCTGCGGGAGCCGCATCTCGTAGAGCTTGTCCAGGGTGCAACTGAACACCGTTCCCTGGCCGCAGCCGGTGGTCACCGTGCGTTTGGAGAGCTTCTGCTCCCAGTCGGTGATGCCCCGGCCCTCGAAGGTGGACACGGCGACCTGTTCGCGGTCCCAGTCGACCTCCACCGACCGGATGTCCTCGATGTCCTCGACGAGCCGCTGGTTGCGGAGGTAGCCGAGGGTGAGGGCTTCGGGCCAGGCGCCGAGGGTCATCAGGGTCACGACTTCCCGGTCGTCGACCTTGATGGTGAGCGGAAACTCCCCGGCCACGCGCAGATCGCGGGCGTCGCCGTACTCGTCGACGGCACGGACCGCGTGGGTGGGGGCGAGCCCCGCCCGGGTCATCTCGGGGCGGTATGGCCGGGCGCTGGGATCCATCGTCGGGGGCTGCGATTGCGGTAGCGTGGCGAGTATACGTTGGCGCGATGGGGAGCGTTGGGCGCCGGACATGTTATGTTCGCCCGCCGGCTCCGGCGGTGCGTTTCGGCTCGGCAATCCAGGAAACTCTCATGACCATTCGACGGGCCGGGGTCGTCGGCGCCGGAACCATGGGTTCGGGCATCGCCGGCCATCTCGCCAATGCCGGGGTGGAAGTGGTGCTGCTCGATGTCGCGGGTCCGGCCCCGGATCGGAGCGCGGCCGCCCGCAGGGCGCTGGAGCGCATGTGCTCGCAGGCCCCGCCTCCGTTCATGCACCCCGACCGCGCCGCGCGCGTCACGACCGGAAACATCGAAGACCATCTCCACCGCCTGAGCGACTGCGACTGGATCGTGGAGGCGATCGTCGAGCGCATCGAGGTGAAGCGCAGTCTCTACGATGCGCTGGATGCGGTGCGCCGGCCCGGCTCCATCGTCTCGTCCAACACGTCGACGCTCCCTCTCGCGCTGCTGGTGGAGCGCATGTCGCCCGCGATGCGGAGCGATTTCTGCATCACCCATTTCTTCAACCCGGTGCGCTTCATGCGGCTGCTGGAGCTGGTCCGCGGACCGGATACGCGGCCCGAGGCGATCGAGGTGCTGGCCGGGTTCTGCGACCGGGCGCTCGGGAAGGGGGTGGTGCACTGCCGCGACACGCCCGGCTTCCTTGCCAACCGGGTCGGCGTCCACGCGCTTCAGGCCGGTCTGGTGGAGGCGGTGGCGCAGGGCGTCACGGTCGAAGAGGCGGATGCGGTGATGGGCCGGCCGATGGGGATTCCCAAGACCGGGCTGTTCGGCCTCTACGACCTGATCGGGCTGGATCTGATGCTCGACGTCGCCGCGAGCCTCGCGATGGCGCTTCCTCCCGACGACCCGTTCCAGCGGGTGGCGGACGGGATCCCGCTGGTGCGGGCGCTCGTCAGCGCCGGATGCACGGGCAACAAGGGCGCCGGCGGCTTCTACCGGGGCGCCCCGGATGCACGGGAAGTCGTGGACCTGGAATCCGGGGCGTATCGCCCGCTGCGCCGGGCCTCGGTCGAGGCGGCGCAAGCGGGGGAGCGCGACGGGCTGCGGGCGCTGGTCGAGCACCCGAGCGCGGCCGGGCGCTTCGCCCGCCGGGTGCTCGCCCGCGCGCTCGGGTATGCGGCGGCGCTGGTGCCGGACGTGTCCGCGGAGGTGGTGTCCATCGACGAGGCGATGAGGCTCGGCTACGGCTGGTCGCGCGGGCCGTTCGAGATGATCGATGCGCTCGGCGTCGGCCGGTTCCGGGAACTCCTGGAAGCCGAGGACCTCCCGGTGCCACCGGTGCTGGATGCGCTCGGCGACTCGGCGTTCCATCGCGTGGACGACGCTCGTGCGGTCCACTTCGTCATGGGGTTCGGCCATCAGCCGCTCGTTCGTCCGCCCGGAGTGCTGCGAGTCGCCGACTTCAGAGCCCTTGCCACGCCGATACTCTCCGGCCCCGCGGCGAGTCTGTGGGACATCGGCGACGGCGTCGCCTGCCTGGAATTCCACACCAAGGCCAACGCCCTCGGTCCGGAGTCGATGGCATTGATGCGCCGGGCGCTCGACAGGGTGGCGGAGCGTCATGCGGCCCTCGTGATCCATGCGGGTGCGCCGCATTTCTCGGTCGGCTTCAACCTGGAGTTCGTCCGTGCGTGCATCGCGGAGCAGGGGTGGCGGCGGCTCGACGATGCACTGGTCGAGTTCCAGCACACCTGCCGAGCGGCCCGGCAGGCGCCGTTTCCGGTCGTCTCCGCGCCGGGCGGAATGGCCCTCGGCGGCGGTTTCGAGGTGCTGCTCGGCAGTGATCTCGTGCAGGCGCACGCGAACGTCGTGGTCGGGCTCGTCGAGCCGCTCGTCGGCCTGGTGCCTTCCGGGGGCGGCTGCAAGGAGATGCTGCGGCGCTGGACGGGCGATGCCCCGGACGAAGCGGCGCGCACGACGGGTGCGTTGCGCGTGTTCGAGATCGTCGGGATGAGCAGGATCGCCACGTCGCCGGAGCTGGCGCGGCCGTTGCGGTTGCTGCGGGCGGAGGACCGCACCACGATGAACCGCGACCGGCTTCTCGCCGACGCGAAGGCGAGCGCTCTGGAGCGCGCCGATGACCGCGAGCCGCCGGCCCCGCCGACGATACGCGCCGGCGGGGCCCCCGCGTACGATGCCATGTGTGCGATGCTGGACGACCTTGCCGGGAAGGGGGTCGCCCTCCCTCACGATGTGGTGGTGTCCCGGTGCCTGGCGCGGGTCCTCGCCGGCGGGGACGCGAGCGCGGGGGAGGTCATCGACGACGAAGCGCTGTTCGCGCTCGAACGCGAGGCGTTCCTGACTCTGGCCCGGACCCCGGCGACCGCCGCGCGTATCGCGCACATGCTGGATCGGGGATATCCGCTGCGGAACTGACCGGGTGATTGCGGGGTCGGTGGAGCCCGAATCTCCCCGGGGGCTCCCATCGGGTCGGGGTTCGGTAGCGGGGGTCGGTTGCGAGGGTGGGGGAGCAAGCCCCGGCGCCGGCAACGCGGCCGGGAGCAGGCGAACATTGCAGGACATGGTCATCCATCCCCCCAAGCCGCAAGAGGACAGTCGGAAAGCAAATGTCAGACTACGAAACCGCCATGGAGCCCGAATGGGACGCCCCCATCGGCTTGCAGGTGACTCCGAGAGCCATCATCGAATGCGTGTTCTGGAACGCCGACGCGGTCCACACGGGGTACGAGTCCTGCATCGACTCGAAGCTCGTCATCATGGACACCGTCGCGCACGAGGACAATGGCGACAACTACTGCCGTTACGTGGAGCAGGAGTACGTGGAGGAGGAAGCGCCGGAGGACACCACATGGCACGACTGGACGGTCGAGCTGAAAATCGGCGAGGTCTTCGTCGTCGCCCACTGGCGGGTCCTGGTGGGCGGCAGTCCTGCGGACTGGGACTGGTGCGAACGAGAGTCGGAGAAGGCGTTCACCATCGCCTCGGTCCTCGTGAGCAGGCGCGTCCGCAAGGCCATCACCGTCGACACCTCGTCCTTCGGACCGAGGCCGCCGCGGACGCATCACTGACCCGGAATTTCGCCGATTTCGCGAGGCGGGGCGCGCAGATGGTCGATCGGATCCGGGCTCGCCGCCGTGCATCGGTGGAATTTCCGGGCCGGCCTGTCGTCGTCTCCCGAGCGTCGGGAATGAGGGTGGCTGTTTGCCCGGTTCTGCCCGGTTCTTGACCTCCGGGGGTGCCTGTAGGATTCTTGACGGGCTTCACCAACAGACTTCCTCCACCAGAGAATTCCCGCTGCCCGGCTCGCGACGAGAACCGCGCACCGAAGCTCGGCCTCACGGCGCGATGCGGCGGGAGTGTTTGCAATCGGCCTGGCATCCGTGCGCGGGGCGGGTCGCGCCGTCGGGGGCGGCATGACGCATGAGTAACGGGTTGGACACCGCAAGGCGTCGCTTCCTCACCGGAGCGGCGACCGTCGTCGGCGGGGCGGGCGCCGCCTGCGCCGCCTGGCCGTTCGCTTCGGCCTGGCAGCCGAGTGAACGCGCCAGGGCCATCGGAGCGCCGGTCGAGGTCGACATCACCAAGCTCGAACCGGGAGCCCGGCTGACGGTGCAGTGGCGCGGCAAGCCGGTGTGGGTCGTGCGGCGGGGCGAGGACGCCCTCGCCACCCTGTCCGCGCTCGACGCGACGGTGCGCGATCCGGCTTCCGACGAGCCGCAGCAACCTGATTACGCCCGCAATCAGCACCGCTCGATCAACCCCGAATTTCTGGTGCTGGTGGGGCTGTGCACGCATCTCGGTTGTGCCCCGTCCTACGTCAAGGCCGGGGAGGGCGGCCTCGGAGCGGATTGGCAGGGGGGTTTCTTCTGCCCGTGTCACGGCTCCCGGTTCGACTACGCGGGGAGGGTCTACCAGGGGGTGCCGGCCCCGCTGAACCTCGAGGTGCCGCCGCACAGGTACCTGAGCGACAGCCGAATCCGCATCGGCGAGGACGGGGAGACGGCCTGATGAAAGCCCTGTTGACCGGTCTCCTGGAATGGACCGATGCCCGGTTTCCCGCCTCGAAGCTGTGGAACGAGCATCTGGCCCGGTATTACGCGCCGAAGAACTTCAACCTCTGGTACTTCTTCGGCTCCCTGGCGCTGGTGGTGCTGGTCATTCAGCTCCTCACCGGCATCTGGCTCGCGATGTTCTACAAGCCGGATGCGGAGCTCGCCTTCGGGTCGGTCGAGTACATCATGCGTGATGTCGAATGGGGCTGGCTCATTCGGTACATGCATTCGACGGGCGCGTCCGCCTTCTTCATCGTTGTCTACCTCCACATGTTCCGAGCCCTGCTCTACGGCTCGTACAAGGCGCCGCGAGAGCTTCTCTGGCTGATCGGCATGCTCATCTACCTCTGCCTCATGGCGGAGGCGTTCTTCGGATACCTGCTGCCCTGGGGGCAGATGTCGTACTGGGGAGCGCAGGTGATCATCTCGCTGTTCGGCGCGCTGCCGTTCGGCCTCGGCGAGGCTCTGGCGCTGTGGATCCGGGGAGATTACGTCGTCTCGGATGCCACGCTGAACCGGTTCTTCTCGCTGCACGTGGTGGGGATTCCGCTGGTGCTCCTCGGGCTGATCGCCGCCCACCTCATCGCGTTGCACGAAGTCGGCTCGAACAACCCGGACGGGGTGGACATCAAGAAACACAAGGATGCGAACGGCGTCCCGATGGACGGAATCCCGTTCCATCCCTATTACACGGTCAAGGATCTCTGGGGGATAGGCGCCTTCCTGGTGCTCTTCGCGATCGTGGTCTTCTACGCGCCGGAGTTCGGCGGGTGGTTCCTCGAGAGCGCGAACTTCGTGCCCGCCAATCCGCTGCAGACGCCCGAGCATATCCTGCCGGTATGGTACTTCACCCCGTACTACGCGATCCTGCGGGCCATCCCCGACAAGCTCACCGGCGTGATCGCGATGTTCGCGGCGGTGCTGGTCTTCTTCGTGGTTCCGTGGCTCGATCGGCACCCGGTGAAATCGGTGCGCTATCGCTCGAAGCTGTTCAGGCTGTTGCTGATCGTTTTCGCGGTGACGTTCCTCGTGCTCGGCTGGCTCGGCGTGGAGGCGCCCACGCCCGGCAAGTCCGAGCTTGGTCTGCGCCTGGGCGAGCTGTACTTCGCATTCTTCCTCATGCTCTGGGTCTACTCGAAGGAGCGCACGGCCGCGTTCAGCTACGGGCTGTTCTTCGCGCTGGTGGTTCTGTTGATGATCTTCGACTCGATCCGCTACGACGAATCGAAGCAGGCGCTGATGATGTGGAGCGCGCTGCTGCCGCTGGGGTACTTCATCGTGTTTCTGCTGTTGCCGGTGCACACACGCCTCAACGAATCGCATGCCGTGCCCGAGAGGGTGACCTCATGAAGCGCATCGCGACGATTCTCCTGCTCTCGGTCTGGGCGCCGACGGGCTGGAGCGCGGGCAGCGCTCTCGACCTCCTGAACGCGAACGTCGATCTCGAAGACACCGCGTCGCTGCAGCGCGGCGCCGGGCTCTACGTGAACTACTGCCTCGGGTGCCACGCTCTGTCCTTCATGCGCTATGACCGCATGGGACGCGACCTCGGCCTGACCGACGAGCAGGTGAGCGAAAATCTGTTGTTTGCGGCCGACAAGGTGACCGCGCCCATGGACATCTCGATGCGTCCGGAGGCCGCCCGCAACTGGTTCGGGGTCACGCCGCCGGACCTGTCCGTGATTTCTCGCTCGCGGGGCCCCGACTGGCTCTATTCGTACTTGACGACGTTCCATGCGGACCCGAATCCCTCGCGGCCGTTCGGGGTCAACAACGTCGTGTTTTCGGATGTCGCCATGCCGCACGCCCTCGCGGCGCTTCAGGGCCGACAGGAGTACGTGCGGGCAGAGGTGCCGGCGGATGCGCGGGAAGTGCATGCACTCGGCCTCGCCGTGGATGGCGACGATATCCTGGTTCGAAAGAGCGCAACGATGCCGGACGGGAGTCAGGTGCCGGTGGTGGACCGGTTGACGGTGACCGAGCCCGGGGAGTTGCGCCCGGGCGAGTACCGAAAGGCGATGCGAGACCTCGTGAACTTCCTTGTCTACGTCGGTGAGCCGTCACGTCTCGACCGGCAGGCCATGGGGTTCTGGGTTGTCCTGTTCCTGATCGGGCTCTCGGTGATTTTTCGGGCGCTCTACCGGGAATACTGGAGGGATGTCCATTGACGCGGATGATTCATGAAGGATCTTGACTCTGCTCTGCTGGCGAATCGCCGCTCGGTCATGTCGCTGTACTCCGACCCGACGGATCCGTCGAGTCACGCGGTGCGCTTCGTCCTGGCCGAGAAGGCGATCAACGTCGAAATCCACCATGTCACGATGGATAACAAGCCGGAAGACCTGAATGATCTGAATCCGTACAGCGCAATCCTCACCCTCGTCGATCGCGATCTGGTTCTGTACGAGCCCCAGATCATCATGGAGTATCTCGACGAACGTTTCCCGCACCCTCCTCTGATGCCCGTCGATCCGGTGGCGCGAGCCAGCAACCGGCTGTACCGATATCGCGTGCAGCGCGATTTCTACGCGCTTGTCGACGACGTGGAGAATGGAGAGAAGAGCGTGGCGAGCGCCGCCAGGAAATGCCTGCGCGATCACCTGTCCACCCTCGCGCCGATCTTCGCGCAGAAGACCTACTTCATGTCCGACGACTATTCGCTCGTCGACTGCTACCTCGCGCCGATTCTGTGGCGGCTGCCCGCCTACGGGGTGCGCTTTCCCGCGCAGGCGAAGGGGTTGCGGAGGTTCGCCGACCGGATCTTCGAGCGCGAGGCGTTCGCGCAGAGCCTCACCGAGGCAGAGCACGAGCTTCGCGGCGGCTGAGCCCGCTACCCATGACCACCGAAGCACCGGTGATGACATCGAGCCGTCCGTACCTGCTGCGGGCCGTGCATGAGTGGATCACCGACAACGGTCTGACTCCGCAGATTGTCGTCGATGCGCAGCGTGACGAAGTGCAGGTTCCGGGCGCGTACATTCGGGAAGGGAAGATCGTGCTGAACATTTCCCCCACCGCGGTTCGGGGTCTTGCCCTCGGCAACGAGTGGCTGGAATTCAGCGCCCGCTTCGGCGGCACTCCCTTCGATGTGGTCGTACCGGTGCACGCGGTGCTGGCGATCATGGCTCGCGAGAATGGTACGGGAATGTCGTTCCCGGAATCGCAGGGCGACCATCAACCGCCGCCGCAGAAGAAGCAGAAGAGACCCAATCTCAAGATCGTCAAGTGACTGCCCGACTGGCTGCCTGGCGCCCGCTCCTGCCCGTCGGCGTTACTCGATGTACTCCACGACCTTCACGACGCGCTGAACGCCTGATACACGCCGCGCCGTCTCCGTCGCCCGATCCGCTTCGTGTTGTTTCAGAAGGCCCATGAGGTAGACGGTTCCCCGCTCGGTGACCACCTTGACCCGCGTCGCTTCGAGTCCTTTCTCCCCCAGCAACGCGAGCTTCACCCGGCCGGTCACCAACGTATCGCTGGTACGCGCGACGAGCGTGCTCGGCGCCTGAAGCGCGATCTCGTTCTGCACGGCCCGGACCCCCGGCGTGCTTCGAGTAATTTCCACGATGCGATCACGCAGCGACTTTCCGGGGGCTTCCCCGGTCAGCAGCACCAGGCCGTTGAAGCTCGTGGCGTTGACGTGGGCCTGGCTCGCAATGGTTCGGTCTTTCCGAAGCGCGGCGAGCACCTTCAGCTCGATGTACCCGTCGTCGACAAGGTTGCCGGGCGTGCGCCGCTCCTGGTAGGCGACCACCCCACCGACTGCCGCTCCGGTCGCCGCCACGCCGATGCAGCCCGGGAGCGTCGCGACGCAGATCAGCGCGACCGCAAATGCCGTGGCAGTCGTCTTGCAGACCTTCATGATTCCGGTCCTCCGGGTTCGAGTCCTGTGCGGCCGCGCGGCGCGCTTCAGGCTGGCAGACAACACCAGCGAGCCATCAGGTATCGAATGCGTTGCGGACCCAGTCGATCGTGGTGCGCAGGGGTGGTCCGTCGATGGCCACCACGTCGAACCTGCACGGCCGATCATCGCCGATCCGGTGCATCATGAGGTAGTGCTCCGCCGCCACGACGAGACGCGCCCGCTTGGCGGCACTCACGCTTTCCAGCCCCCCGCCGAATGCCCGGCTCGATCTCCGCCGCACCTCGACGAATACCAGAGTGTCGGCGTCACGCATCACGAGGTCGATTTCACCGCGCCGGCACCGGTAGTTCCGCGTGATGGGCAGGAGGCCGCGGCGGGAGAGAAACCTCTCGGCCAGCGTTTCGGCGTCGTGCCCGATCGCATCGGGCCTACCGGGCTGGTGATGGCTTCGATGGCCCAACGTTCATGCCTTCCGGTTCCCGGGGTACGGGCACCCCGTTGACGAACCGCGCCCATGTGAGCCGGCGCGAGATTCGGTGATTGGCAGCCATGGTCAGCCGACCGGTGTGGCCATCGATGCTCGCGAGCCGCTCGTCGGCGAGACGCCACAACCCCGTCGCGAGCCGGTACGCATCGGCGCCGAAGGCGTACAGGCGCAGCAAGGCCGGATCGTGCCCGAGGAGTGTGGTCTCGATCTGTTCTCGCAGGCGGCGATCGCTTTCGGTCGGCGCGGCCAGCCAGGGCATGTCGCCGAACTCCACGCCGTCGAGGTCGCGGTCGTTGGCTGGATCGGGCACGCCGGACCATACGTGCGAGGTGGCATGAACCGGCAGGTCTGCGCCGTGCTGGAACGCAAGGTGTGGCATGAGCTGTCGGGCGTCGGCGGGGAATGCGCCCATGAATACGATGTCGATATCCTGCCGACGGCGCGGTTCGAATTCCAGCTTGCGGCCGATGATCCGTCCCAGTTCGCGCGCGCGCTCACGGCTGCCGAGGATTCCGAGTGCCCCTGCGGCCATCTGGCCGGTGTCGGTGGCGTCGCGGTCCAGCACGCGGCCATCGAGCAGGGTTCCGCCGAGCCGCTCCCACTCATCGGCGAAGGCGCGGTAGACCCGCGCTCCCCACGGCCCGTCACGGGTGAACGCAATTGCTCCGGAGTGTCCGCCGACCCATGCGCGTTCGGCGACCTGGCGCGCCTCCGCCTCGGGAAGCAGGGTGAAGTGGTAGAGCGCCGGCACGGTCCGCAGCGCTCCGCAGCGGTTGTCCCTTCCGTCATCGGAGGCGGGGAGGTCGTCGATCTCGTTCAGGGCCAGAGTGGTGACGAGAGGGGTGTCGCCGCACGCCAGCGACGTGACCGACCCGCGCCGAAGTGGGCCCACGACGAAGTCCGCGCCCGCTTCGACCGCGCGGGTGTAGACGACATCAATCGCTTCGAATGATGTGTCGTGCACCGTGATGACCGGCCGCTGCGCATTTGCCGCGTCCGCATACCAGGCGGCGAGGAAACCGTCCCGGGCCGCGTCGGCCGCATCGGCGAAGTCGCCGTGAAAGGGCAGCAGCAGCGCAATCCGGGTCGGCCGACGGACACTCGCGCGGAGCGCGCCGAGCATCGCGGCCACGATTTCGGCGTTTGCCGGGTGGTCGGGGAATTCCTCCCGCCAGCGAGACAGCGCGCGCCCGAGGGCGATGGGAACCGACCGATACTCATCGAGAACCTCGGCGAGTCGAAGCCAGCCGATCAGCGGGCCGGACCCGACGGCCAGAGCCCGTTCCCGCTCGGCGCGATCCGCATGGATCAGCGCATCCCACAGAGCGCTGTGGTTCGCGGCCCGCCGGGTAGCGTCCGAGAGCACGGCATCGAGCCTGATGCGCGCTTGCGCCGCGTCCATGAGCCGCCCGGTGTCTTCGTACGCACGCGCCCGGAGCAGATGGAACCTGGCGATGGATTCCGTCCCGAACCGTTCGGCGGGGAACGCCGACAGCAACGCGATGACTCTGTCCGGCTCACGCCGCCGCAGCGCCAGATCCGCCGCCAGGAGATTGCGTCGGGGCGCCAGTTCTTCGGCGAGAGTCGGTTCGGAGAGCTCGTCGAGCAGATCGGACGCGTCGCCCGTTCGCCCGATCTCCACAAGGAGCGCGACCGCCCTCAGCATCAGGTCCTGGGCGATCGCTCCCTCGGTGTCGCGCGCCAGCGCCACGTACTCGAGCGCCGCTTCCCCGTAGCGACCGTCCTCGACGAGCCGGAGGGCCGTGGCCTCCTCCATCACCGCCTCGTCCGTCTCGCGTGGCTGCTGCGCGCCGCACGCCACGAGCACGCCGAGGGATATCGTGACGAGAAGAAGGGCCTTCATCGGACGGTTCGGCTCGCGCGTGGGTCCGCTCTCCGCGAATTCGCAATCTGCGGGAAAACACTGCCGATTCCCGGCGCCGGGCACCGAAGATCGGGCCGGGTTCGCCGGAGATTCTGAACCAAACGCACGGGCGGAGCCAGTTCGTGTCGGCCAGATCCCCGCCGGCCGTGCCGCACTGGTGGCCGCCGCGCGAACAAGTGAAATTCCCGGGCTGAGCTACACTGCGCCATCGCTCGCGGTGGAGACTCCGGACGTGGCGGCGCGCGGGACGCACGGTGCACTCTACGTAGTGGCGACCCCCATCGGCAACCTCGACGATTTGTCGACGCGCGCATGCACGGTGCTGCGCGAGGTCGACGCGGTGCTCGCAGAGGATACCCGGCGGACAAGGAAGCTGTTCGATCGCCATGCCATCGCGACGCCGGCCCGGGCCTTTCACGAACACAACGAACGCCTGGAAACGCCGCGAATCCTCTCCCGACTGCAACAGGGAGCGCGCCTCGCTCTCGTGAGCGACGCCGGGACGCCGCTCGTGAGCGATCCGGGATTCGTGCTGGTGCGCGAAGCACGCGCGCATCACGTTCCGGTGCACTGCGTTCCGGGTCCGAGTGCGCTCACCGCGGCGCTCAGCGTGTCCGGACTTCCCACCGACCGGTTCACCTTCGAGGGGTTCCTCCCGACGCGCCGCACGCGGCGGCTGAGCGTGCTGGGCGCGTTGGCGGGGGAGGAGAGAACGATGGTGTTCTACGAGGCGCCGCATCGAATCGTGGACGCTCTGGCCGATCTCTGCGCGGTGTTCGGCGATGGTCGCGAGGCGGCGGTCGCTCGCGAACTCACCAAGCGGTTCGAGTCCGTCACCACGGGCCGCCTCGACGAGTTGCTGGACCGGACCCGCGCCGGCGTCATCCCGGCCAGGGGCGAGATGGTGGTGGTCGTGCGCGGATGCGCGACCGAGGGGGGCGATGAGGACACGGCGGATTCGATCCTCCGGGCGATGCTCGATGAAGGGGTCACGGTGCGGCAGACGGCGGCGGCCGCGGCACGGCTCACCGGCGCGCCGCGGAACGCGCTGTATCGCCGGGCCCTGGAGCTGGCCCGCATTTCTCAACAGGTTGCGAGCGAGGGCGTGGAGATGGCTGGATTGGCAAGGCGAACGCGAGTCCGGGCGCGCAGGCGTCCTTGACAGTACGTCGAGCCCCCGGGCCGCCCCCATGTCGCATTCAACGCAGCCAATGCAGTCAGATCCGCGTCCGCAGCCGTGACTGGTGAGAAATGCGGGCTAGCGGCGGCCCGGGACCTCGATTCACCCGGATCGGCGTCGTACCCGCGCGTGGTCGGAACCGGTCCGGACCGGGTGGGGTGGGGCCCGGACCGGATCCGCGCCGGTGACCCTGGCGCGGCGTATGGTGCGCGTTCTCTCGCGGATCGCAGGGCCTGGCGCCAGTCGACGGTGCGTGTCGGATCGGCAAGGACGCGCACTTGAAACATGGCGCTCGCGTGTCACACTGTGTGCGGCGGGAGTCGACCGGGCAGTCGCCGCCTCCACGCGGGGCGGAGGAAAGTCCGGGCTCCAGGGGCAGGGTGCCAGGTAACGCCTGGGGGGCGTGAGCCCACGGAAAGTGCCACAGAAAACAAACCGCCTCGCGTCCGCGGGATGAGGATCGCGCCACCGGCGCGGTATGCGCCCGTGGGGTCGCGAGGTAAGGGTGAAAAGGTGCGGTAAGAGCGCACCGCGCCGGTGGTGACACCGGTGGCAGGGTAAACCCCACCCGGAGCAAGACCAAATAGAGGAGCGCATCGCCAATCGGCGATGAGGCGTGGCCCGCGCCGCTCCCGGGTAGGTCGCTACAGGCGTGCGGTGACGTACGTCGCAGATGAATGACTGCCTTCTACAGAACCCGGCTTACAGGTCGGCTCCCGCTTCCTTCAAACGCATTGAGCAGCCCGTGCCGCCGACATTCGAACGGCGCCACGCCCGGAACCGCGGCGCGCCGGTCCGGGTTTTCGATGCGAGCTCGCGGACCCGTTCCTTTCGCCGACTCTCCGACCGCATCACGGATGCCTGATCGCATCGGCCGATCTTCCGCGGCTCGGGAGTGTGTGTGCCGGCAGTGGCGCAAGACCACCTCCCCGGGGCGAGCAAGATGTGGATCGGACCACAAGATGTGGTGTTGAGCCCGGGTCTTTCCGGGGCGCCGGTCACTACATCTTGTGGCTTTCTCGCCTCCGGTCACCGCCGAGTGAATGCTCCGGATGTGGGGGGAAAGCTCCCGTAAAGCTATTGATTTGTTACTTGTATGGGGTAAAGTGGAGCGTAGTGGAATAGCTTTTCCAACGGGAATCCGAAGCTGAGATCCATGTTTCTCGGCAACTACCTGCTCACTCTGGACGAAAAGGGCCGGCTCGCGGTACCGAGGAAGTATCGCCCCTGGCTCTGTCCGGAAGGCTCCAGCCCGAAGCCTCGGGTGATCGCGACGAAGAATCCGAACGCGCACTGTCTGGTCGTGTATCCCTTGAAGGAGTGGGAGATTCTGGCCGACGACATGGCGCAGCACCCCGGTCTGAAGCCGGGAGCCGGGAGAGAAGCGGCCCGGGCGGCGGAAGAGCTGGAACGCGAACTCTT
Source organism: Gammaproteobacteria bacterium (assembly GCA_965221725.1). GTDB lineage: Bacteria > Pseudomonadota > Gammaproteobacteria > HK1 > HK1 > HK1. Next base: position 2,178,223 of record OZ244909.1, on the reverse strand, counting down.
CGGCAAGGCCGAGGACTGCACGATCGACTCGCAGGGACGGATGCTCGTTCCGCCGGACCTCCGACGGGATGTCGATCTCGGCCGGCACGTGAGAGTCATCGGTCGGAGCAGGGTGTTCGAGCTGTGGGACGAGACGACATGGAGCCGGCACCGGACGGCCGGTGGGGAGGGCGAGGAGGGGGCTGTCGACTGAGCGGTGCCCGACTCGGCGGTATCGAAGGCGCATTGAGCCGGTCGCCGGAGGCGTGGCGTCCGATTCGCCCGCAGGACTTGGCAAGGCGGCCTTCGATCATGTGCTCCCACCCCCCGGCATCGGGTCTCCACCACACCTGAAGGGAAAGGGTTCGGCGATGGAGTAGAGGGCATGGGACCTACCGGTGGGGTGGCTGCGCAACGATGGGCTCAGGCGAACGCTCACGGGGGTTGGGGATGACTCCGGGTGCCGTGGGATGCATGCCGACCGCAGGACACCCCGGGCGCATCTTCACGGAACCGGTCACCGGGGATCGCATCGCGTCGTGCTCCGGTCGCCGGCACGGGTCGGTGCGGCCCGCCCCGGGTGGTCGCGGGCCGGGGCACGTTCCGGTCATGCTCGCCGAAGTTGTCGAGGCGATTGCGCCGCGTTCCGGCGGGGTCTACGTCGACTGCACGTTCGGACGTGGCGGACACACCCGGGCGGTACTCGCCCGCATCGGCTCCGAGGGCCGGGTGCTGGCGATGGATCGGGATCCGCAGGCGGTCGCCGCCGCCCGCGATCTCGCCCGCCGCGACCCGCGGGTCACGGTTGTTCACGCCCGCTTCGGCGCCGTTGCGGAGATCGCGGGCGCCGCCGGGCTGGCGGGGCGTGTCGATGCAGTGCTGATGGACCTCGGGGTCTCCTCCCCCCAGCTCGTCCAGCCGGGGCGCGGATTCAGCTTTCTGGGCGATGGTCCGCTGGACATGCGCATGGATCCGGGCGCCGGGGTGACCGCCGCCCAGTGGCTCGCGAGCGCTTCGGAGCGGGAGATCGTGCGGGTACTGCGCGATTTCGGCGAAGAGCGGGCAGCGCGACGCATCGCCCGTGCGGTGGTGGCCGAGCGCACCCGCGGCGCCCCGATCGCGACCACCGGGCGGCTGGCGGCCATCGCCGCGGGCGCCGTGCGCGGCGGCGGGTCGCGCCCCCGATTGCACCCCGCCACCCGCACCTTCCAGGCCATTCGGATGCACGTCAACGACGAGCCGGGCGAGCTCGAGCGCGGGCTCGCGGCGATGCCGGAAGTGCTCGCCCCCGGCGGGCGGCTCGTCGTGCTCAGCTTCCACTCCATCGAGGATCGCATGGTCAAGCGGTTCATGCGCGGAGACGGTGCGGTCGCCGCTCTTCCGCGTCACCTTCCGGTCACCCACCACGCCCGCCCCGGTGGTGCCATGACCCCGATCATGCCGGCCCGGCGGCCGGGTGCGAACGAGGTCGCGACCAACCCCCGGGCTCGCAGCGCGGTGCTGCGGGTGGCCGAACGGAGCCGGTAATGCGCGCCGCGATCGTCGTCTCGGTTCTTCTGATCGCGGTGGTCGCGAGCGCGGTGGCAATCGTGCAGACGCACCATGTGCGCCGGAGCCTGATCGTCGAACTCGACGAGGCCGAAGCCCGGCGCGACCGGCTCCAGGTCGAATGGGGTCGGCTTCAGATCGAGCAGAGCACATGGGCCGCGAGCGATCGCATCGAAAGGGTCGCCTCGCAGAAGCTGAACCTCCAGCCTTCCCGCGCCGGCGCGACGGTGCTCGTCGCCGCCGAATGAGGGGATCGAAATGATGCGCAGTCCATCATGGGGCCGGGCAATCGCCAGGGCGTTCCCGCATCGGCGGCGCATCCTCGCAACGTGTGTCGTCGTGCTGGCGGCCGGGCTGATCTGGCGCGTCGTCGACCTTCAGCTCAACCACAAAACGTTCCTCACCGAAGAAGGCGACGCCCGCCATCTGCGCATCGAGAAGATCCCGGCCCACCGCGGAATGCTCCTCGATCGCAACGGCGAGCCGCTTGCGGTCAGCACTCCGCTCGCGTCGGTGTGGGTGAACCCGAAGAGGCTCGAAGCCTCCCGCCCGCAGTGGCCGGAGCTCGAGAGTGCGCTCGCCCTCGACCCGGGTCTCATCGAGCGGATGACGCAGAGCCGCGGCGAGCGGGAGTTCGTCTATCTGCGCCGCCACGTCGAGCCCTCCATCGCCGAAGCCGTCGATGCGCTGGAAATGCAGGGGGTGCATCTGAAGCCCGAGTATCGTCGCTACTACCCGATGGGGGCGGCAGCCAGCCATGCCCTCGGATTCACCGGCATCGACGACACCGGCCAGGAAGGGCTCGAGCTCGCGTTCGAGGAGACCCTGTCCGGCGAGGACGGCGCGAGAAGGGTCGTCAAGGACCGGCTCGGCAGGATCGTGGAGAACCTGGAGCGGTTGCGGTCCGCCCGGCCGGGAAGCGACATCGTCCTCAGTATCGACCGACGGATTCAGTCGCTCGCCTGGCGGGCGCTCGGGCAGGGGGTGCAGCTCCACCGAGCCCGCGCCGGCTCCGCCGTGGTGATGGACGTACGCACCGGAGAGGTGCTGGCAATCGCCAACCTGCCTTCGTTCAACCCCAACGATCGGGGCGATCGGTCGAGCTGGCGTTCCCGCAACCGTGCCGTCACCGATCTGCTGGAGCCGGGCTCCACCATCAAGCCGTTCACGGTCGCGGCGGCACTTCACCGGGGTATCGCCCGTCCGGACACGATCCTCGACACGCGGCCCGGTTTCCTGAAGGTCGGCCGGCACACGGTGCGGGATGTCCGCAACTATGGGGTCATCGATGTCCGCAAGGTCATCAAGAAGTCGAGCAACGTCGGCGCCGGAAAGCTGGCGCTGGAGCTCGAGCCTGCCCATCTCCGGGAGATGTTCCACCGGGTCGGGTTCGGGAGCCTGACCGGAAGCGGCTTTCCCGGGGAGCGCGAAGGCACGCTGACCGATTCCATCGACTGGGGAGAGCTTGAGCGGGTCACCCTGTCCTTCGGGTACGGACTCGCCGCCACCCCGCTGCAGATCGCCCGCGCCTACGCCGCGATCGGCAACGGCGGGGTGCTGCCGGACGTGAGCTTCGTCAGGGCCGACGGCGCGCCGGTCGCTTCGCAGGCGATGCCCGCCCCTGTCGCCGCCGAGATCCTGGAGATGCTGGAGCTGGTGGTCGAGCCGGGAGGCACCGGGGGTCGTGCGCGCGTGGCCGGCTACCGCGTGGGCGGCAAGACGGGCACCACCAAGAAGTCGGAGGCGGGCGGCTACAGCGAGGATCGCTATCACTCGGTGTTCGCCGGTCTGGCGCCGATGAGCGACCCGAGGCTCTCGGTGGTGGTGGTCATCGACGAGCCCGGGGGCGATGCATATTACGGTGGAGCGGTAGCGGCTCCGGTGTTCTCCGAGATTGTGGACGGAGCGTTGCGCATTCTCGGCGTCGCCCCCGACGACCCGGAGACGATTCGGGGCCCCGCAATCAGCATCGCCGCGGCGGCGTCGCAATCGGCGGGGGAGAGGACGCGGTGACCGTGCCGGCATGCGCAGCTTCGTCCGGCCCGAATCTGGGGGCGCTGCTGGCGGGGTACGTGTCGATCCCCTCCGGACTCGACCGCACCGTCACCGCCGTGTGCGACGACAGTCGTGCCGTCACCCCGGGAGCGGTGTTCTTCGCCCGCCGGGGTCTTCGGGCGGACGGCCGCCGGTTCGTCGCCCGTGCGGTCGCCGGCGGTGCGGCGGCGGTCGTCACCGAGGGCGCACCGGCCCCGGCGCGTCTCGACGGCGGGGCGGTGGTCTTCACCGTGCCCGATGCCGCCGGCGCGCTCGGGCGGGCTGCGTCGCGCTTCTTCGCGGATCCGTCGGAGCATCTGTGCGTCGCGGCGGTGACTGGAACCAACGGAAAGACGAGCGTCACCCATCTCGCGGCCCGGGCCTGCGGCGAAGAACGGTCTGCGGTGATGGGCACGCTGGGCGCCGGTCCCCTGGGACGGCTCGAGGCGGTGGCCCTCACCACCCCGGGTCCGATCGAGATTCATCGCCGGCTCGCGCAGATGCGCAGCGCCGGCATCGACATGCTCGCCATGGAAGTCTCGTCACATGCCCTCGACCAGCGCCGCATCGAGGGGGTTCGCGTCGACACCGCGGTGTTCACCAACCTCGGGCGCGATCATCTCGACTACCACCCGGACATGAACGCCTATGCGCGTGCCAAGGCGTCCCTGTTCGAAGTGCCGGATCTCGCCCACGCGGTGATCAACGTCGACGATCGGTTCGGGCGCGAGCTCATCGATACCATTCCGGCCGGTATCGAATCCGTCGGACTCACGCTCGCCGAACCGCACCCCGCGGTGGCCGCCGCCCCGATTGTCGCGGGCCGCATGCTCGGGGAGCAGCCGCCCGGGCTGTCGCTGCACGTCGCAACGCCCTGGGGGAGCGGAACGCTGGAGACCCGTCTCCTCGGGCGCTTCAACGCATACAACCTGCTCGCAGCGGTTGCGGTTGCGTGCCTTCACGGGCACGGGCTCGACGCGGTGCTCCGGCGGCTTGACGGCGTCGAGCCGCTCGCGGGCCGGATGCAATGTCTGGGCGGCGGCCCGTGTCCTCTCGTCGTGGTCGACTACTCCCATACCCCGGACGCGCTGCGCAACGCACTGGCCGCGCTCCGGCCGCGGTGCCGCGGGACGCTGTGGTGCGTGTTCGGCTGCGGTGGCGAGCGGGACCGGGGCAAGCGGCCCCAGATGGCACAGGCGGCCGAGCAGGGCGCCGACCGGGTCATCGTCACCGACGACAATCCCCGCGGCGAGAACGCCGACGCGATCGTCGCCGATATCCTGGAGGGATTCACCCGACCGGGCGCGGTGCATGTCGAGCGGGATCGCGCCCGCGCGATTCACGGTGCGGTGACCGGGGCGGACGCCGGTGACGTGGTGCTGCTCGCCGGCAAGGGTCACGAGACCACTCAGGAGCGCGAGGGCGTCAGGTTGCCCTTCAGCGACGTGGCGTCGGCGCGGCACGCGCTGGGGCTCCGGGAATGATCCGCATGCGTCTCGGCGAGGCGGCGGCCACCCTCGGCCTCCGTGCGGTGGGGGAGGACGCGGCGTTTGGCGGCGTCAGCACCGATTCGCGCACCACTCGGGCCGGGGCGCTGTTCGTGGCGGTGCGCGGACCGAGATTCGACGGGCACGACTTCGTCGAGGCGGCGGCGATGCGCGGCGCAGCGGCGGCGCTCGTCGAACGCGCCCCGGATGCATCGGCGGCGATCCCGTTCATTCTCGCGCGCGATTCCGTGCGCGCGCTGGGCGAACTTGCCGCGGCATGGAGAAGCCGCTGGCGCGACCTCGTCCTCGTCGGCATCACCGGCAGCAACGGCAAGACGACGGTCAAGGAAATGGTGGCCGCGATCCTGGGGACCGTGGGTCCGGTCCTGGCGACCCGCGGCAACCTCAACAACGAGATCGGGGTCCCGCTCACGCTCTGCCGCCTCGACGCCGGGCATGGCAGCGCGGTGGTCGAGCTTGGAGCGAACCACCGCGGCGAGATCGCGGCGCTTACCGCGCTCGCCCGGCCCTGCGTGGGAGTCATCACCCAATGCGCACCGGCGCATCTCGAAGGGTTCGGGAGCATCGAAGGCGTTGCGCGCGCCAAGGGGGAGCTGTTCGAGGGCCTGCCCGAAGGCGCGGTCGCCGTCGTCAACGCCGATGACCCCTTCGCGGAGCTGTGGCGGGGGCTGGCCCGACCGCGGCGCTGCATTTCGTTCGGCGCCGGTGTGGACGCGGATGTGCGGGTGCGGGCGCGGTCCGACGCCGGACGAACGCATGTCGTGCTCGATACCCCGGTGGGGAGCATGGAGATCGACCTCGCGCTGGCCGGGATGCACAACGCGCACAACGCGGGTGCAGCGGCGGCGGCGGCGATTGCCGCCGGTGCCGGCCTGGACGCGATCCGCGACGGGCTTGCCGCGGTGCGGCCGGCCAGGGGGCGCCTGGAGTCGAAGCGCGGCCTCCGGGGCGCGGAGATCATCGACGATACCTACAACGCCAATCCCACCTCGCTCCTGGCCGGGCTCCAGGTGCTTGGCGCGAAGCCGGCACCGCGCTGGCTCGTGCTCGGCGACATGGCGGAGCTCGGCCCCGAGGGCGCCAGCCTGCATGCGCAGGCAGGGTGCGACGCGCGGCGCCATGGCGTGGAGCGCCTGCTTGCCATCGGGGCGCTGAGCGCCGAGGCCGTGCGCACGTTCGGCGCCGGCGCGACCCATTTCCCGCACTGCGCCGCGCTCGCGGACCGGCTCCGCCGCGAGCTGCCCGACGGCGCGACGGTACTGGTCAAGGGGTCGCGCTCAATGGCGATGGAGCGTGTGGTCGAGGCCATCGCGCGAGAGGGGCGCTGATGCTGCTCTCTCTGACCGAATGGCTGGTCGCGATACACAGCGGCTTCAGCGTCTTCCAGTACCTGACGCTGCGCGCGATCCTGGGAGCGCTGACCGCGCTCGCGATCTCGCTCGTCATGGGCCCGTTCCTGATTCGTCGACTCACCCGATCCCGCATCGGCCAGACCGTGCGTGACGATGGACCGCAATCTCACCTCGTCAAGACCGGCACCCCAACGATGGGCGGAGCGCTCATTCTCATCGCGGTTGCCGCCAGCACCTTCTTCTGGGCCGATCTGGGCAACCGCTTCGTGTGGGTGGTGCTGCTGGTCACCCTCCTGTTCGGGGCGATCGGGTGGGTCGACGATTACCGCAAGCTGGTGCGCGGCGATCCCGCCGGGCTGCCGGCCCGGCAGAAGTACTTCTGGCAGTCCGCGGTCGGCCTCGGATGCGCCATCTTCCTCTACCACACCGCCCGGCTTCCCGTCGAAACCCAGCTCATCATCCCGTTCTTCAAGGACGCCGTGCTCGACCTGGGCTGGGGGTACGTGGTGCTCACGTACTTCGTCATCGTCGGGTCCAGCAACGCGGTGAACCTCACCGACGGGCTCGATGGCCTCGCCATCCTTCCCACCGTGATGGTCGCCGGCGCGCTCGGGATCTTCGCGTACGTGACCGGTCACGCGAACTTCTCGGGCTACCTCGGTTTTCCTCACATCCCCGGTGTCGGCGAGATCGTGGTCCTGTGCGGATCGATCGTGGGGGCCGGGCTCGGTTTCCTGTGGTTCAACACCTACCCGGCGCAGGTCTTCATGGGCGATGTCGGCGCCCTCGCACTCGGGGCGGCGCTGGGGATCGTTGCCGTCCTCGTCCGTCAGGAACTCGTGCTGCTGATCATGGGCGGCGTGTTCGTGATGGAGACGGTGTCGGTCATCCTCCAGGTGGCGTCGTTCAAGCTGACCGGGAAAAGGATTTTTCGCATGGCGCCGCTCCACCACCACTTCGAGCTGAAGGGTTGGCCCGAGCCGCGGGTGATCGTCCGGTTCTGGGTCATCACCGTAGTGCTCGTCCTGGTCGGGCTGTCGAGCCTCAAGATTCGGTGACGGCGGCATGAACGCGCACCACACCATCGGCACCGTCCGCCCCGACCGGGTGCGCGCCATGTCGCCGGCCGGACACGTGCTGGTGGTCGGGCTGGGAGCGACCGGGCTGTCGTGCGTGCGTCACCTCGCCGCTTCCGGCCGCCCGGATGGCCCGGATGGCCCTGGCGATCGGGGGCGGAGGATCGTCGCGGTGGACTCGCGCCGGCATCCGCCATGCCGGGCCACGGTCGAGTCGGAGTTCCCCGAGGTCGAGATCCGCTGCGGTGACTTCGAAGTACCGGCGTTCGACACCGCTGCCGAGATCGTCGTGAGTCCCGGCGTATCGGTACGGGAGCCGGCATTGCAGTCGGCGGCGGCCCGCGGCGTTCCCATCGTCGGTGATATCGAGCTGTTCGCGCGCGCCGCCGACGCGCCGGTGATCGCGATCACCGGCTCGAACGGGAAGAGCACAGTGACGTCGCTGGTGGCGGCCATGGCGCGGAGCGACGGCATCCGGGTGGGCAGTGGCGGCAACCTCGGTCCGCCGGCGCTCACGCTGCTCGGCCGCGGCCACGAGCTCTACGTTCTGGAGCTTTCGAGCTTCCAGCTCGAGACGACCGGCGCGCTGCGCCCGGTGGCGGCCACGGTGTTGAACATCAGCGCCGATCACATGGATCGCTACGAGAGCCTGGATGCCTACGTCGCGGCGAAAAGCCGCGCGCTCGAAGGCGACACGGTGGTGATCACGAATCTCGACGATCCGCGGGCGGCGCGGCTCGGCGGCGACCGGGGCCGGAGGATCGGCTTCAGCACGAGCCACCGGCCCGGCGCGCACTGGTACGTCGAAGGGCCCGGGGACACGGCGAGGATCATGCGGCACGGTGAGCCCGTCATGCCGGTCGGGGCGGTGTCGTTGGCGGGCATGCACAACGTCGCCAACGTGCTGGCCGCGTTCGCCCTGGGCGATGCAATCGGGCTTCGGGTCCGCGCCATGGTGGGCGCGGTGGAAGGGTTCACAGGCTTGCCGCACCGGTGCGAGACGGTCGCCATGCACCGGGGCGTTCGCTGGATCAACGATTCCAAGGGCACCAACGTCGGGGCGGCGGTGGCGGCGATCGAAGGGATCGGGGCGCAAGCGCCGGTAGTGCTGATCGCCGGCGGGATCGGCAAGGGAGCGGACTTCGCGCCGCTCGGCCGGCCGGCGCGCCGCCACGTGCGGTGCGCCGTGCTCATCGGGCGCGATGCCGGCGCGCTGGCGGCGGCCCTCGGGGGGAGCACCGAGGTCAGGCATGCCCGGGACCTTCCGGACGCCGTGGACATCGCGGCGTCGGTGGCCGCCGCCGGCGACAGCGTGCTGTTCTCACCCGCCTGCGCGAGCTTCGACATGTTCGCGGACTTCGAGGCCCGCGGAGATGCGTTTCGGCGGCTGGTGCTCGGGAGGAACGCCCGGTGAGCGAGACGCACGGATCGCAGGCGTTGCCGCGGGCCCTGGCCGTCGACCGCACCGCGTTCGCCTGGCGTTACGACCTCCCGTTCGTTCTGGTGGTGGCCGCGCTGGTCGCGATCGGCCTGGCCATGGTGGCATCCGCGTCCACGTCGATCGCGGCCCGGGCGTACGGCGACCCGCTCCACTACTTCTGGCGCCAGTCGATGCACGTCGCCGTGGCGGTGGCCGCGCTGGTGCTCGCCGCGCGGTTTCCGGTCCGGTCCTGGGAGCGTGCCGCGCCGATCCTGCTGATCGCTACCGGCGCGCTGCTGGTGCTGGTGCTGGTGCCCGGTGTCGGGCGCACGGTCAACGGCGCCACCCGATGGCTCGGGGTCGGCGCGCTCAACATCCAGCCGTCCGAGTTCGCAAAGCTGGCCTTCGTGCTCTGGCTCGCGCGCGACATCGCGCGGCGCCCGCAAGCGATCCGGGTCGCGCCGGCCGGCGTGTTCAAGCCGCTGGCGGTGCTGGGGATGGTTTCCGTACTGCTGTTGCTGGAACCGGATCACGGCGCGATCTTCGTCCTGTGCGGCACCGTGTTCGCCATGCTGTTCCTGGCGGGGGTTCCCCTGAACCGCCACACGGCCCTGGGGGGCGCGGTGGTGCTTGCACTGGCGGTCGCGGTCCTGCTGCACAAGGAATATGTCCTCCTTCGGCTCACGTCCTTCATCGACCCCTTCGCCGACCCGTTCGGCAGTGGATTCCAGCTCACCCAGTCGCTGATCGCGATCGGCCGGGGAGGCTGGTTCGGAGTAGGGCTGGGCGAAGGCGTGCAGAAGCTGTTCTACCTGCCGGAGGCGCACACCGACTTCCTCTTCGCGGTGCTGGCGGAGGAATTCGGCCTGGTCGGCATGTTGACCATCGTGGGGCTCTATACGTTCATTGTGCTTCGCGCCCTGGCCATCGGTGGCCACGCCGAGGCGGCGCAGTCGCCGTTCGCGGCGTTCCTCGCATACGGCATCGGGCTGCTGCTCGGGCTGCATGCGTTCGTCAACATCGGGGTCAACATCGGTGCGTTGCCGACCAAGGGCCTTACCCTGCCGTTGATGAGCTACGGCGGTTCGAACCTGCTGGCGAGCGCGGTGGGCATCGGGATTCTGATTCGCATCGATCACGAGCGCAGAACGGTGCGAAGCGAGGCAGCGCCATGACGAGGCTCCTGGTGGTCGCTGCCGGTACCGGTGGGCACGTCTATCCGGCCCTGGCGGTCGCCGAGCGGCTGCGCTCGATGGGTGTCGACGTCTCGTGGCTCGGCACCGCCGTGGGCCTCGAATCCCGCCTGGTGCCGGCGGCCGGATTTCCGTTCCACGTCTCGAAGGTGGCGGGGCTGCGCGGGAAGGGAGTCGCGCGATGGCTGGCCGCGCCACTGCTGCTCCTGCGCTCGGCGCTTGGCGCGGTGGCGGTGCTGGCCCGGGTGCGGCCTCAGGTGGTGCTCGGCATGGGCGGCTACGGCGCCGGGCCCGGGGGGCTGGTGGCGCGGATGCTCGGGGTTCCGCTCGTCATTCACGAGCAGAACGCGGTGCCGGGTCTGACGAACCGGATTCTGGCCCGATTCGCGACTCGCGTCCTCGAAGCGTTTCCCACGAGCTTCGCGCCCGCCAGGCGCGCGATCCATACCGGCAATCCGGTGCGCGAGGCGCTCGCGCACGCTCCGGCGCCGGAGGCGCGCCTCGCGCGCCGCGAGGATCGTCTCCGGGTGCTGGTGATCGGCGGGAGTCAGGGCGCTCGCGTGCTGAACGAGGTGGTGCCTCGCGCCCTCGCGATCGATTCGCTCGCCGCCCGGGTCGTGGTCCGACACCAGTGCGGTCCGGCTCACCTGAACGCGGCCCGCGACGCCTATGCCGCGCTCGGAGTCGACGCGGTGGTCACCGGATACATCGAAGACATGGGCGCCGCCTACGCGTGGGCCGACGTGGCGGTCTGTCGGGCCGGCGCGATGACCGTGGCGGAGCTTGCGGCGGTCGGTGTGGCCTCCATCCTCGTACCGTTTCCGTACGCCACCGACGATCACCAGCACCGCAACGCGCGCTGGCTCGCCGATCGTGCCGGCGCCCTCCTGCTTGCCGAGGATCGCTTCGATGCGGGCTCGCTGGCCGCGATCCTCGATGAGCTGCACGGGGATCGGGCGCGGATCGAAGCGATGGCGCGGGCCGCGTACGACACCGCGGTGCGCGATGCCACCCAGCGGGTGGCGGAACACTGTCTGGAGGTGGCCCGTGGTTGAGCGGGCCTTTTTCCGGGCGCAGATCGCCGCTCGGCGAACCGCCATGCGGCGCGCGCGCCGCATCCACTTCGTCGGCATCGGCGGGGCGGGGATGGGCGGCATCGCGGAGGTGTTGCACACCGTGGGTCTGGAGGTCACCGGGTCCGACTGCGTCGCCGGCGCGATGACCACGCGGCTGCGCGGTCTCGGGGTGCATGTGGACATCGGCCACGACCCGGCCCACGTTGCGGGCGCCAACGCGGTGGTGGTGTCGGCCGCGATCGGCCCGGACAACCCGGAGGTGGTCGAGGCACGGCGCCGGCACATCCCGGTGGTGCCGCGCGCGCAGATGCTGGCCGAACTCATGCGGTTCCGCTACAGCATCGCGGTGGCGGGAACCCACGGCAAGACCACCACCACGAGCCTCGTGGCCAGCCTGCTGGCGGCCGGGGGGCTCGATCCCACGTTCGTCATCGGGGGGCGCCTGCTCGGATCCGGTACGAACGCGAGGCTGGGCGCGGGTGACTACCTCGTGGCCGAGGCCGACGAGAGCGACGCCTCGTTCCTGTTGCTTCACCCCATCATGGCCGTGGTCACCAACATCGATGCCGATCACATGTCGACCTACGACGGGAACTTCGAGCGGCTGCGCGGCGCGTATCTCGAATTTCTCCATCGGCTGCCCTTCTACGGGCTCGCGGTGCTCTGCATCGACGATCGACATGTTCGCGAGTCCCTGCCCTCGGTGGCCCGATCGATCGTGACCTATGGAATCGACACCGACGCGGACCTTGTGGCGACCGGGATCGTCGCCGAGGGTCCACGCACCCGGTTCACGGTGGCCGGAGCGGGTTTCTCCGCGCCGATGGAGCTCAACCTCAACCTCCCCGGCCGCCACAACGTCCTCAATGCGCTCGCGGCAATCGCGGTCGCCCGGGAGCTGAGTGTCTCCGAAGCCGACATCGCGCGGGCGTTCGAGTCGTTCCAGGGGATCGGCCGGCGCCTCCAGGTGGTCGCGACCTTCGAATACGCAGGGGGGCCGGTCACCGTCATCGACGACTACGCCCATCATCCGCGCGAGATCGAGGCGACGCTGCAGGCGGTGCGGGCGGGCTGGCCCGGGCGCCGGCTGCTGGTGTTCTTCCAGCCCCATCGGTACTCGCGTACCAGGGATCTCATGGATGACTTCGCGGCGGTGCTGTCCGGTCCGGAGGTGCTGGTGGTTCTCGAGGTGTATCCGGCGGGCGAGGCGCCGCTCCCCGCCGCCGACGGGCGGGCGCTGTGCCGGGCAATCCGGGCCCGGGGAAGAGTCGAACCCCTGTTTGCACAGAGCGTTACGGACCTCGAGGCGCTGGCCGCGGATCTCGCGCACCCCGGAGACGTGGTCCTCACGCTCGGCGCCGGCGACATCGGCTCGGCCCCGGAAGCAATCTGTCGGGCGCTTGCGCCGGCTTGCCTGGAGGCGGTGTCGTGATGCTCCAGGTCAGCGCGAGTCCGTCCGGAGGTGGATGCGATGGCGCCGGCGTCTCCCCGGGCGCGTACGGTGTCGCGGATGGCCCGGCGACGGCAGGCCCCGCCGGGACGCTGCGTCACCGCGAACCCCTCGCCCGGCACACCGCGTGGGGGATCGGTGGCCTCGCGGATCGGTATTTCGAGCCGGCCGACATTCGCCAACTGGCGACATTCCTCGCAGAACTCCCCCGGGACGAACCCCGGTTGTGGATCGGACTCGGCAGCAATCTGCTGGTGCGGGACGGCGGGGTGCGCGGCACCGTGATCTCGACCATCCGACTGCGTGCGGTCGAGCGCCTCGGCCCGACGACGCTCCAGGTGCAAGCCGGCGCCGCCGGTCCGCGTGTGGCCAGGTTCGCGGCGCGTCACGGGCTGACCGGGTGCGAGTTCCTGGCCGGTATTCCCGGCTCGATGGGGGGGGCGCTCGCGATGAATGCCGGCGCCTTCGGGGCGGAGACATGGCCCGCGGTGAGCGAAGTCGAGACCATCGACGCGGGCGGCGAGCGGCGGTGGCGGCCGGCGGCGGACTATCGCTACGGATACCGGATCGTGGACGGTCCCCGCCACGAGTGGTTCGTGTCCTGCCGTCTTGGGCTCGAACCGGATGGGCAGCGACGCGCCGGAACCCGTATTCGCCGGTTGCTCGCCGAGCGCGCGGCGGCCCAGCCGACCGGTGCGCGAAGCTGCGGCTCGGTGTTCCGCAACCCGCCCGGCGACTACGCGGGGCGCCTCATCGAGGCCAGCGGGCTCAAGGGTCGCCGCATCGGCGGTGCCGTGATCTCCGAAAAGCACGCGAACTTCATCATCAACGACGCGGGCGCGCGGGCGGCGGACGTCGAGGCGCTCATCGCGACGGTGACGGCAGAGGTCGAACGATGCCAGGGGGTGCGTCTCGAACCCGAGGTGCGCATCGTCGGGGAACCGGCCGACGGGGGCAGGGGGCGATGACTCCCTCGTCTCGGCCGAGCCTCGCCCCCCGGCGTCTGTCGCAGCCTTCGGCGTTCGGGCGGGTCGCCGTGCTCTACGGCGGGGCCTCGGCCGAGCGCGAGGTGTCGCTGGTGAGCGGCGCCGGGGTGCTCGGTGCGCTGCAACGTCTCGGCGTCGACGCCCACGGTATCGATTGCGGCGATGACGTCCTCGATCGGATCGGGCGCGGCGCCTTCGATCGCGTCTTCATCGCTCTGCACGGGCGCGGAGGCGAGGACGGGACGATCCAGGGTGCGCTCGACACGCTGCGGATTCCGTATACCGGAAGCGGGGTGCTCGGGTCGTCGCTGGCGATGGACAAGCATCGCGCGAAGCTCGTGTGGCGCGCCTGCGGGATCCCGACCCCCGAGTTCGTCATGCTCGACTGCGAACGGCGGCTTGCCGGGGTCGGCGAAGCGCTCGGCTGGCCGCTGGTCGTGAAGCCAGTGCACGAGGGCTCCACCATCGGAATTTCGAAGGTCCACGACGACGAGTCGCTGCACCGGGGCTGGTTCGAGGCATTGCGCCACGACGACCAGGTGATCGCGGAGCCGTTCGTGAGCGGCCCCGAGTACACCGCGGCGATTCTGGGTGACACCGAGTTCCCGCTGATTCGGCTCGGGACGCCGAACGAGCTCTACGACTACGAGGCGAAGTACGCCGAAGGCGCCGGTACGCAGTACCACTGCCCGTGCGGCCTCGACGAACCCGTCGAAGCCGGGTTCAAGCGGCTCGCGAGGTCGGCGTTCGATGTGCTCGGAGCGTCGGGGTGGGGGCGGGTCGACTTCATCTGCGACGGCGCCGGAACCCCCCAGTTCCTCGACGTGAACACCGCGCCCGGCATGACCAGCCACTCCCTGGTGCCGATGGCGGCGCAAGCCGTGGGGGTCGGCTACGACGATCTGGTGTGGCGGATTCTGGAGACCAGTCTCCGATGAGCGTCCCGACCCCCGAACCCGCTCCGGACGAGCGCGTGCCTCCGCGCCCCGTCCCCCGCGTCCGCCGAGCGGCGCTGGCCGGGTTCGCGGTCATGATCGCGCTCGGCGTTGCGGTGCCGATCGCCACCGGCGTCGTTACCTTGCCGGTGCGGTCGGTGCAGATCAGCGGCGAATTCGTCCGGGTCTCGGAAGCGGACATCGAGCGCGCAGTAGCGCCCCTGCTCGTCTCCGGGCTGCTCCGCGTCGACCTCGAGGCGTTGCGGCGTGCCGCGCTCGCGGTGCCCGGCGTGCGCGAGGCGACGGTGCGACGCGTGTGGCCGGACCGCGTCGATATCTTCGTGATCGAGCGTGTGGCCATCGCGCGCTGGGCGAGTGGGGGTTTCATCGAAGTCGACGGTACGCACTTCTCCCCGATGGGCGGCGCCGGGTCCGCCGAATCCCTGCCGCTGTTCACCGGTCCCGAGGGCTCCGAGCAGCGGGTGCTCGATCTGCACCGTGCGCTCGACCGGATCCTCGCTCCCCTCGGTATGACCCCGGTCGCCACCGAGCTCACGCCACGGGGCGTGCTGTACGCGACGCTCGAAGGCGGCGCGCGCCTGGTCATGCGGTCCGAGACGGTCGCCGGCGCCGCGGGGAATCGGATGAGGGTGCTCGCCGAAGTCATGGGCGGCCGTCTCCAGGAAGTCGAGCGTGTCGATTTCCGCTACCCCGCCGGCTTCGCGGTGCGCATGAGACGGGGCGACGCCGCGGCCGGGGCGCAGTCATGAAGCGGACGGACAAGAATCTGGTCGTCGGTCTCGACATCGGGACGTCGAAGGTGTCCGCCATTGTCGGCGAGGTCGTGGATGGCGCCGGGATCGAGATCGTCGGCATGGGCATCCACCCCTCGCGCGGGCTGAAGAGGGGGGTGGTGGTGAACATCGAGTCCACCGTGCAGTCGATTCGACGCGCGGTGGAGGAGGCGGAGCTGATGGCGGGATGCCAGATCCACTCGGTGTTCACCGGCATCGCGGGCAGTCACATCCGCAGCCTGAATTCCCACGGGGTGGTGCCGATCCGCGACCGGGAAGTGGCGCCGAGCGATGTGAGCCGGGTCATCGACGCGGCGCGCACGGTCGCGATTCCGTCGGATCAGCAGATCCTCCACACCATCCCGCAGGAATACGTCATCGACGGCCAGGAAGGGATCAGGGAACCCACCGGAATGTCGGGGGTGCGCCTGGAGTCGAAGGTCCACATGGTCACCGGGGCGGTCAGCGCGGCGCAGAACATCACCAAGTGCGTGCGTCACTGCGGCCTGGAGGTCGACGACATCATCCTCGAGCAGCTCGCCTCGAGCGAGGCGGTGCTGCTCGATGACGAGAAGGATCTCGGCGTGTGCCTCGTCGACATCGGCGGGGGAACGACCGACATCGCCGTGTTCAGCGACGGCGCGATCCGCCATACCGCCGTCATCCCCGTTGCCGGGGACCACGTCACCAACGACATCGCGGTGGCGTTGCGCACCCCGACGCAGTACGCGGAGGAGATCAAGGTCCGGCACGCATGCGCGCTCGCGAAGCTGGCGGCGCCGGACGAGACCATCGAGGTTCCGAGCGTGGGCGAGCGGCCGCCGCGCCGGCTGGCCCGCCAGGTTCTGGGCGAAGTCGTCGAGCCTCGTTACGAAGAGCTGCTCGTCCTGGTTCAGGCCGAGCTCCGCCGCAGCGGGTTCGAGGATCTGGTGGCGGCCGGCATGGTGCTGACCGGGGGCAGCTCGAAGATGGAAGGGCTGATCGGACTGGCCGAGGAGATCCTGCACATGCCCGTGCGGCTCGGTATGCCTCACTCGGTCTCCGGCCTGACCGACATGGTTCGAAACCCAATCCATTCCACCGGGGTGGGTCTTTTGCAGTTCGGGCGTCGGCACGGTATCCGCCGGATTCCGGCGGATGCGGACGGCAAGGGGGTCGGGGCGATCCTCAAGCGCATGAAGAGCTGGTTCGATGGGAGCTATTAGAGCGGAAATTTCACCCATTCGCGGAGCGGGGGCGCGCAGATGGCCGGATCCGTGCCCGCAGCCGTGAATCGGTGAAATTTCCGGATTGAGGGAAGAGCCGGACCCCGGCGACGTCCCGGTGCATCGTCAGTCAAGGTACCCACAAGGAGGGGCTGAAATGTTCGAGCTGGTCGAAAACTCAAGCAATGCGGTGATACGGGTGATCGGCGTCGGTGGCGGCGGAGGGAATGCCGTCGAGCACATGGTGGCGAACGATGTCGAGGGCGTCGAGTTCGTCTGCGTGAACACCGATGCCCAGGCGTTGAAGAACAACGCGGTGCGCACCGCCCTGCAGCTCGGGACCAACGTCACGAAGGGCCTCGGCGCCGGCGCCAACCCCGAGATTGGCCGTCAGGCGGCTCTGGAGGATCGCGAGCGTCTGGTCGATCTGCTGGAAGGATCGGACATGGTGTTCATCACCGCCGGCATGGGGGGCGGCACCGGCACCGGCGCATCGCCGGTCATCGCGCAGATTGCGCGCGAGATGGGGATCCTGACGGTTGCCGTCGTCACCAGGCCGTTTCCGTTCGAGCTCAGGCGCCGGATGACCATTGCGCAGGAGGGGATCACCGAGCTGAGCGAGCATGTCGACTCTCTTATCACCATCCCCAACGAGAAACTGCTGAGCGTGCTGGGCGAACGAGTCACGCTCAGGGAGGCGTTCGCGGCAGCGAATGACGTCTTGCTCGGGGCCGTGCAGGGAATCGCCGAACTCATCACCCGTCCCGGAATGATCAATGTCGACTTCGCGGACGTGCGCACGGTGATGTCGGAGAAGGGGCGGGCGATGATGGGAACGGGCCGCGGATCGGGCGAGGATGGCGCCAGGAAGGCGGCCGAGACCGCCATGCGCTGCCCTCTGCTCGAAGACATCAACCTGAGCGGCGCGCGCGGAATTCTCGTCAATATCACCGGGAGTTCGAGTCTCGGCATGCACGAGCTTCAGGCGGTCGGCGACTCGATCGGGGAATTTGCGTCGGAGAACGCCCTGGTCGTGATGGGGACCGCGCTCGACGAGTCGGTCGGCGACGAGGTTAGGGTCACCGTGGTCGCAACCGGACTCGGAGACGGTGCGCGGTCGTCACCGGCCAAGCCGGTGCGACTCGTCTCCGCCGAGCCGGAGCCGGCTCCGGCCCCGTCGTCCGCCCCCGAGAATCCGGCGCTCAGCGGCGCCTCGGGAAGCGACTATCGCCGCTACGAGGTGCCGACCATCATTCGCAAGCAACCGGAGCGGCAGGAACACCTGCAGATGTTCGAGGAGGACAGCGACTACCAGAAAATTCCGGTATTCTTGCGCAAGCAACTGGACTGAGCGCTCTGTCCGATGCGAAACGGACGCCGCGACCTTGAGGCCCGTCTGCCCGGCGGGTGGCCATTGCAGGGCGGGATTCGCAGGGCGGGATTCATGGTAGGGCCGAGCGCTGCAAGGGACCGGTGTCCACCGTGAGCTTCCCCCGTCGCGCATCCCGGCAGAGCCGGACAGGATGCCGGGGCGTTGAGAGGCACTTCGTTGCAATCGAATCGGAAGGGGAAGGGCGGACACGATGATCAGGCAGTGCACGTTGAAGAACGTCATCAGGGCGTCCGGAGTCGGGCTCCATAGCGGCCGGAAGGTCCACCTCTCGCTGAGGCCCGCCCCGGCAAACAGCGGGATCATTTTCCGCCGGGTCGATCTGGACGAGGTGGTGGAGATCAAGGCGTGTCCCGAGAACGTCGGGGACACGACGCTGTCCACCACGCTGAGCCGGGGCGAAGTTTGTGTTTCCACGGTCGAGCACCTGCTCTCGGCGATGGCGGGGCTCGGGATCGACAACGCCTACGTGGATGTGAGCGCTCCGGAAGTGCCGATCATGGACGGCAGCGCGGGGCCGTTCGTCTTCCTCATCCAGTCGGCGGGCATCGAGCAGCAGAACGCGCCCAAGCAGTTCATCCGCATCAAGAAGTCGGTCGCCGTGGAGGACGGGAACAAGTGGGCGCGCTTCGAGCCCTTCGAGGGATTCAAGGTTTCGTTTTCGATCGAGTTCGATCACCCCGCCTTTCACCAGAGAGTCAGCCGGGCGACGGTGGACTTCTCCACGACCTCGTTCGTGAAGGAAGTCAGCCGGGCCCGCACCTTCGGGTTCATGCGCGACCTGGAGCGTCTTCGCGAGAACAACCTCGCCCTGGGCGGCAACCTCGACAACGCCATCATCGTCGACGAATACCGGGTGCTGAACGAAGACGGATTGCGGTACGAGGACGAGTTCGTCAAGCACAAGGTACTCGATGCCATCGGCGACCTGTACCTGCTCGGCCACAGCCTCATCGGCTACTTCAACGGCCACAAGTCGGGTCACAAGCTCAACAACAAGTTGCTGAAGGCGTTGGTGGCCGACCGGAGCGCGTGGGAGATCGCCACCTTCGACGATCAGGTCGACGTGCCCATCATCTACATGCAGCCGGTCACGGCGGCCTGATCCCGGCAAAGCCCCCCGGCGCAAGCGTCATCGGCGCCGCTTCTCCGAGGAAACCCGCGTTCGGCCGCGCCCCCGTCGCCGACGCCATTGCGGGGCGTCGATCCCGGGAATCGTTCTGCCGGCGGCACCCTCGATTCCGGAATCTGTTTCGCGGACAGTACCCCTGCCACCCGGGCGACTCCCCGATGCCGCGAGAGCGGTGCGGCGCGAGGCCGGTCGTGTCGAGCCGGGCGCGTTCGTCCCGGGATTCAATATCCCGGACGGATCCGGATCTCGAGCCGGTCGAGATCCGTGCGGTCCAGCGAACGGGAGGCGCGCGCGACGATCTGCGGCGCCAGGAAGCGGAGCCGCGCGCCGCGCGCCGCGGAATCGACGACGACGATCAGGGCTCCCCCCTCGATCGCCGCCACCCGGAGACTTTCCGCCCCGGGCAGGTCGAGGTAGCCTTTGAGCGACTCCTCGCATCGCCGCAGCTCGTCGGTTCGCCTTGTCAGTGTTCCCAGGACGGACTCGTCCTCGGTGAGGACGGAGCGGATCGTCTTCCATGGACGGGAGCGTTCGGAACGGGACACCGCAGCAATGGTCCTCGCCGCCTTGAGCGGCGTCGATCTTCACAGTTATTGTCCTCTCGTCGCAATTCGTCGTATACGGGGTCAGGCGCAGGATGATCAAGAACCTGTTCAACAAGGTCGTCGGCACTCGCAACGACCGACAGTTACGGCGGATGCACCGATCCGTCGAGCGCATCAATGCGCTGGAGCCGGGGATCGCCGCGCTCTCCGACGCGGAGTTGCGCGCAAGGACCGACACCCTCCGCGACAGGGTCGGACAGGGAGAGTCGCTCGAGGAGGTGCTCCCCGAGGCATTCGCGGTGGTGCGCGAGGCCGGGCGCCGCGTGCTCGAAATGCGCCATTTCGACGTCCAGCTCCTGGGTGGCATCACGCTCCATCAGGGCCGGATCGCCGAGATGCGCACCGGAGAGGGCAAGACGCTGGTGGCCACCCTGCCCGCCTACCTGAATGCACTGACCGGCCGCGCCGTGCACATCGTGACCGTCAACGACTACCTCGCGAGGCGCGACGCGCAGTGGATGGGGGCGATCTACGAGTTTCTGGGCATGCGCACGGGTGTCGTCGTGCCGGGCATGCATCCGCGGGACAAGCGCGACGCCTACGCGGCGGACGTCATCTACGCGACGAACAACGAGCTCGGCTTCGACTACCTGCGCGACAACATGGCGTTCAGCAACGCCGACAAGGTGCAGCGCGAACTCGCCTTCGCGGTCGTCGACGAAGTGGACTCCATCCTCATCGACGAGGCCCGTACCCCGCTCATCATCTCGGGCCCGACGGACGAGACCTCCGAGCTGTATGTTCGCGTCGACCGGGTCATTCCCAGCCTCGAGCGCCAGGTCGAGGAGGACGGCCCCGGCGATTACTCCGTCGACGAGAAGGCGAGGCAGGTCCACCTGACCGAGGAGGGCCACGAGAAGGTCGAGGCGGTCCTCGTCGAAGCGGGCATCCTTCCCGAAGGCCAGAGTCTCTACGACCCGACGAACATCGTCCTGGTGCATCACCTGAACGCCGCGCTTCGCGCGCACGCGCTGTTCAACCGCAACGTCGAATACATCGTCCGCGACGGACAGATCGTGATCGTCGACGAATTCACCGGCCGCACGATGCCGGGCCGGCGCTGGTCGGAGGGTCTGCACCAGGCGATCGAGGCCAAGGAAGGGGTGAAGATCCGGAGCGAGAACCAGACGCTTGCGTCCATCACGTTCCAGAACTATTTCCGACTCTACGACAAGCTCGCGGGGATGACGGGCACCGCGGACACCGAGGCCGCGGAGTTCCAGCAGATCTACGGGCTCGAAGTCGTCGTCGTCCCGACCCATCTGGACATGATCCGCGACGACATGGCCGATCTGGTGTTCCTCACGCAGGAAGAGAAGTTCGACGCGGTGCTGGAGGACATCCGTGACTGCAAGGCGCGGGGCCAGCCGGTTCTGGTCGGAACGACTTCGATCGAGACCTCCGAGCTGCTCTCGGGAAAGCTCCGGGACACGGGGGTCGCGCACGAGGTGCTGAACGCGAAGCAGCATGCGCGCGAGGCCGCCATCGTCGCGCAGGCGGGGAGTCCCGGCGCCGTGACCATCGCGACCAACATGGCCGGTCGGGGGACCGACATCGTGCTCGGGGGCAACCTCGTCGCGGAGCTGGAGGAGCTTTCGCAGGGCGGCGTGGGCGAGACGGAGGTGGAGGCGGCGCGGGCGGCGTGGCGGGAGCGCCACGACACGGTGGTCGCCGCCGGCGGACTCCACATCATAGGCACCGAGCGTCACGAGTCGCGGCGTATCGACAACCAGCTCCGCGGCCGTTCCGGGCGTCAGGGCGACCCCGGGGCGAGCCGTTTCTACCTATCCCTGCAGGACGACCTGATGCGGCGGTTCGCCTCCGACCGTGTCGGCGGGATCATGCAGAAGCTCGGCATGGAGCAAGGCGAGGCCATCGAGCACCGCTGGGTGACGAAGGCGATCGAGAACGCCCAGCGCAAGGTCGAGGCTTTCAACTTCGACATCCGCAAGCAGCTTCTGGAGTACGACGACGTCGCCAATGATCAGCGCCGGGAGATCTACACCCTGCGCAACGAGCTCATGGAGACCGATGACGTCTCGGACCAGATCGAAGCGCTGCGCACCGATGTCGTGAACGAGGTAATCAATGCGTTCATTCCCCCCGAGAGCCTTGATGAGCTGTGGGACATTCCGGGGCTGGAGGCGGCGCTCGCGAACGAATTCGCGGTGAACCTCCCCGTCGCCCAGTGGCTCGAAGAGGACGATGAGCTGCACGAGGAGCCGCTGCGCGCCCGCATCCTCGAGGCGATCGTCGCGCAGTACAAGACCAAGGAGGAGTACGCCGGCGCCCGGGTGATGCGGCACTTCGAGAAGGCGGTCACCCTCCAGATTCTCGATCAGTGCTGGAAGGAGCACCTCGCGTCGATGGACTACCTGCGCCAGAGCATCGGGCTGCGGGGCTATGCGCAGAAGAACCCGAAGCAGGAGTACAAGCGCGAGGCGTTCGAGATGTTCCAGGCCCTGACCGCCCGCATCAAGTCCGAGGTTGTCGGGCTGCTTTCGAAGGTGCAGGTGCGGGCCGAGGAGGACGTCGAAGCGGTGGAGGCGCGCCGGCGCCGCACGGCGCCGGTTCAGGCCATCCATGCCGCGCCGCCCGAGCCGGTGGACGAAGCAGCGTCCGCCGCAAGCGATGCGGCGGAGCCGGAGCGAGCCGCGGCGGGCATGGCGATGGAGCCGATGAGGGCCGCAGCCGGGGGAATGGCGCGCGGGCTCCCGGGACCACCGGGTTCCGCTCCGGTCCCGGCGCGGCCGCCGGGAGCCAGGCCGCGTCGGGCCGGGGCCGACAACCAGTCTCCCTACGTGCGCGGCGGGCGCAAGATCGGGCGCAACGAACTCTGTCCGTGCGGTTCGGGCAAGAAGTTCAAGCAATGTTGCGGCCGCCTGAAGTGAGCACGGCTCGAAGTGAAGGCGGCCTGAAGCAAGGCCGGCCCGAAGTGAAGACGATGATCCCCGATGAGACGGTCGACTGAACTTTCGCAGAGCCCGCATCTGCGGGGTGGCGCCCTCGACATGCAGACCGGAAATTTCCGGGTTGGCAACGCGACGCTCGCCACCATCCCGAGGAGAACCCCCCGATGCCCGTTGGACTGACCCCTCCGTCGTCGCTCACCCCGGTGGCGGGCGTGCGCATTGCCACCGCCGCGCTCGGCGGCCGCAGCCGGCCGCGCGACGACCTCACCCTGTTCGAGATTGCGTCCGGCGCCGCATGCGCGGTGACATTCACCCGCAACGCCTTTCGCGCCGCCCCGGTGACGGTCGCGCGCGAGCACCTCGACCGGGAGGCCCCGCGTTACCTCCTCGTCAACGCCGGGAACGCGAACGCGGGGACCGGGGCGCGGGGCATCGCCGATGCCAAGCGGTGCTGCGCGATCGTGGCGGAGACCACCGGGGTGCCGGCCGAGAGCGTCCTTCCGTTCTCGACCGGGGTCATCGGCGAGCCGCTGCCCGTCGAGCGATTCGAGCGCGCGGTTCCCGTGGCCGCGGGGCGGCTGCACGAGCACGGGTGGCTTGATGCGGCGTCCGCCATTGCGACCACCGATATCGTTCCCAAGGGCGGGTCCCGCACCGTCGACCTCGGCGGGTGCACCGCAGTGGTGACCGGGATCGCCAAGGGCTCGGGGATGATGCGCCCGGATATGGCGACCATGCTGGCGTTCATTGCCACCGACGCCGCCGTCGCGCCGCCCGCACTGCGTTCCATGGTGCGCGACGCGGTCGAGGCGAGCTTCAACCGCATCACCGTCGATGGAGACACGTCGACCAACGACGCGTGCGTCCTCGTCGCGACCGGGGCGCTCGGCAATGTGCTCATCGGCGAGGGGTCGCCGGAATATCGCGCGCTGGCCACGGCGGTCGGCGATGTCGCCCGCGAACTCGCTCACGCCATCGTGCGGGACGGGGAGGGGGCGACGAAGTTCATCACCGTGGAAGTCGAGGAGGGGGCCAGCGGTGGCGAATGTCTCGACGTCGCATATACCGTCGCCCACTCACCGCTCGTGAAGACCGCGCTCTACGCGAGCGATGCAAACTGGGGACGCATTCTGGCCGCGGTGGGTCGGGCCGGGCTTGCCGATCTCGATCTGTCCCGGATCCGGATCCGGCTCAACGGGGTGTGCATCGTGAGTGGTGGCGAGCGTGACGCCGCTTACACCGAGGAAGCCGGCGCCGAGGCGGTCTCACGCGACGAGATCGAGATCCGCATCGCCCTCGGTCGCGGCGAGGCGCGCGACCGGGTCTGGACCTGCGACTTCTCCCACCAGTACGTCACCATCAACGCCGCGTACCGCACCTGACAAGGCGCCAGCCCGGTCCGGCACGATCAGCGTTCCAGATACTGCGCCTTGCCGTCGACGTTCTCCCACTGTTCGGCGTCTTCGGGAGAGGGTTTCATCTCGGTGATCACGGGCCATTCCCGGGAAAGCTCCGCGTTCAGCGCGATCCACTCCTGCTGATCGTCGTTGAGATCGTCCTCGGACAGGATTGCCTCCACCGGACACTCGGGCTCGCACAGTGTGCAGTCGATGCACTCCTCCGGATCGATGACCAGCATGTTGGGTCCCTCGTGGAAGCAGTCGACGGGGCATACCTCCACGCAGTCCGTGTACTTGCACCGGATGCATTTGTCGATGACAACGAACGTCATGATTGCTCGGGCCTCGATCCGCAGCTTGACAAGACGCGCATGATACGTTGCGACGGCTTGCATTTCGAGAGGAAAACGGAGCGGCGGGCGGCGCTCACGAGCGCGTGATGGATTTCAGTCGGTAGAGGATGTCGAGCGCTTCCCGGGGGGACAGGGCGTCGGGATCGACGGCCTCGAGTGCCTCCCGGAGCGCGGTCTCGTCCGGGGCGGGGGGCGGCGGCGGTGCATCGAACAGCCCGAGCTGCGCGCAGGGCGGTTCGGAGGCGCTCGCGCGGGGGGTGCACTCGAGCGTTTCGAGAATCGCGCGCGCCCGGGCGATCACGTCGTCCGGGAGCCCGGCGAGTGCCGCCACGGCCAGGCCGTAGCTCCGGCTCGCCGGTCCGTCCTTCACGCGATGCATGAAGACGATCTTCCGGCCGTGCTCGATGGCGTCGAGGTGGACATTGGCCACGCCTTCCGCGTGGTGCGGCAGCTCGGTGAGCTCGAAGTAGTGGGTCGCGAACAGCGTGAACGAGCGGGTCCGGTGCGCAAGCTCGCGCGCGCACGCCCAGGCGAGCGCGAGTCCGTCGTAGGTGCTGGTGCCGCGGCCGATCTCGTCGACGAGCACCAGGCTGCGAGGCGTGGCGTTGTTGAGGATCCGCGCCATCTCGGTCATCTCCACCATGAAGGTGGAGCGGCCTCCGGCGAGATCGTCGCCGGCGCCGATCCGCGTGAAGATGCGATCGATGGGGCCGATCCGCGCCACCGTGGCCGGAACGTAGCTCCCGGCGTGCGCGAGCACCGTGATGAGCGCGGTCTGGCGCATGATGGTCGACTTGCCGCCCATGTTCGGCCCGGTGACCACGAGCATGCGCCGGGAGTCGTCAAGCACCACGTCGTTGGGGATGAACGGCTGCGGCGACATCCGCTCGACCACGGGGTGGCGGCCGCCTTCGATGCAAAGGCCGGGCTGGTCGTCGAGCTGCGGCGCCCGGTAGTCGAGCGATTCCGCGCGCTCGGCAAAGTTGCCGAGCACATCGAGCTCGGCGATGCCCGCGGCGCAGTGCTGAAGCTCGCCGAGGCTCGCCGCGAGCTGTGCCACCAGGTCGTCGTAGAGAATCCTCTCGCGCGCGAGGGCCCGCTCGCGCGCTCCGAGCACGCGATCCTCGAACTGCTTGAGTTCGGTGGTGATGTAGCGCTCGGCGCCCTTCAGCGTCTGGCGCCGGACGTAGTCGGGCGGTGCGTGCCCGCTTTGCGCCTTCGAAAGCTCGATGTAGTACCCGTGCACGCGGTTGTATCCCACCTTCAGGTGCGCCACCCCCGTCCGTTCGCGTTCGCGGGTTTCGAGGGCTTCGAGAAAGGCGTGGGCGTCGGTGGACAGGCGTCGCCGCTCGTCGAGTTCGGCGTCGTAGCCGTCGGCGATGACTCCGCCGTCGCGGACCAGCACCGGCGGGGCGTCCACCACCGCGCGGTCGAGCAACGCCGCCATGTCCGGGAGCGCCCGGTGTACATCGGTCAGCTCCCGGATGCGCGGACTGTCGGTGTCGGCGAGCGCGTCGCGCAGCCGCGGTACCGTGTGCAGGGCGGTGCGAAGCTGCGCGAGGTCGCGCGGACGCGCGGTCCCGAGGCCGATCCGGGACACGATGCGCTCCAGATCCCCGACATCGGCGAGCAGCGCGCGCACGGGCTCGTGCACGCCCCGCTCGATGAGAGCACCGACGGCATGCAGACGCTTCGCGAGCGTCTCGTGATCGCGCACGGGGCGGGTCAGCCAGCGGCGCAGGAGCCGACTTCCCATCGGGGTCTCGGCCCGATCCAGGACCGCGACGAGGGTGGCGGAGTCGTCCTCCGACAGCGCGTGGGTGATCTCCAGGTTGCGCCGCGTGCCCGCATCCAGAATCAGCGTATCCTCCCGGCGTTCGAAGCGCAGGGTCCGGATGTGCGGCAGCGCACTGCGCTGAGTGTCTCGGGCATAGACGATCAGCGCCCCCGCGGTCCCGGTCGCAAGCGGTCGGTCCTCGATCTCGAACGGCGCGAGATCACGGGTTCCAAGCTGCTCGACGAGGATGCGCCGGGCCGATTCCGGTTCGAAGTGCCACGGCGGAAGCCGCCGCAGCGCCTGATGCCCGCACCCCGAGCCGAGATCCGACGCGTCATCCGGGACAAGCACCTCCGCGGGATCGAGCCGTTCGATCTCCGCCCGGGCGCTCTCCGTGTCTTCGACCTCCGTGCAGGTGAACCGGCCGCTGGAGAGTTCGAGCGCCGCGATGCCCCAGCGTCCGGCAACGCAATGGACCGCCGCGAGCAGGTTGTCGCGGCGCGCCTCCAGGAGATGTTCCTCGGTGAGCGTCCCGGGGGTGACGATGCGCGTGACCTGCCGCTCCACCGGGCCGCGTGATGCCGCGGGGTCGCCGATCTGCTCGCATATCGCGGCCGACTCGCCCTTGCGCACCAACTTCGCCAGGTACGATTCGACCGAGTGCGCCGGCACGCCGGCCATGGGGATCGGGGCCCCGTCGGCGCGCCCGCGGGCGGTGAGCGCGATGTCGAGCAGCTTCGAGGCCCGGTGGGCATCATCGAAGAACAGTTCGTAGAAGTCCCCCATCCGGTAGAAGAGCAGAGTCTCGGGGTGCTCTGCCTTGATGCGCAGGTACTGCGCGATGACTGGAGTGTTCCGGGGTGCGGCGTCGGAGGTCACGGGCGAGGGGCGGGCGTCGGAGAAGGCTGCGGGCCGGGAAGCATCCCACGATGCGGCGAGACGCGCTATCCGGCGCACTCGCCTCATCGGGCCGGGCAAGGCTTGGAAGCGGCGCCGCCCGGCCCCATATCCGCGCCGCGGAGACCGGTGCACGAGGGAGGTTGCGTGATGGACGGAGTGCAGTCGAAGGAGACCCACGGGTTCCGGACCGAGGTCCGGAAGTTGCTGGACCTGATGATTCACTCGCTCTACAGCAACAAGGAGATCTTTCTCCGGGAGCTGATCTCCAACGCATCGGACGCGGCGGACAAGCTCCGCTTCGAGGCCCTGTCCGACGACGCGCTCTATGAAGGCGACGGCGAACTCGGGGTACGCATCTCGTTCGATGCCGATTCCCGCACCATCAGCGTGCGCGACAACGGTATCGGCATGACCCGTGAGGAGATCGCCTCCAACCTCGGCACCATCGCCCGCTCCGGCACCCGTCAGTTCTTCGAGGCGCTGACCGGCGACGCCGCGAAGGACACCCAGCTCATCGGCCAGTTCGGCGTCGGGTTCTATTCGAGCTTCATCGTGGCCGACCGCGTGGTCGTGACCTCGCGCCGCGCCGGTCGCCCTGCCTCCGAGGGCGTGCGCTGGGAGTCGAGCGGCGAGGGCGAGTTCACCGTCGAGACCGCCGACGTGGAGCCGCGCGGGACCGAGGTGGTGTTGCACTTGCGCGAGGGCGAGGACGAGTTCCTCGACCGCTGGCGTCTGCGCAATATCGTGCGCAAGTACTCCGATCACGTCTCGATCCCGATCCTGATGCCGGGCGAGGGCAAGGCCGACGACGAAGACGCCGACCGCGACCCCGGCGAGGCCGAGACGAAGGACGAGGAGACCATCAACGCCGCCACCGCGCTGTGGACCCGCAACAAGAGCGAGCTTGGTGACGACGACTACAACGGCTTCTACAAGCATGTCACCCACGACTTCGAGGATCCCCTGGCCTGGATCCACAGCCGGGTCGAGGGCACTCTGGAGTACAGTCTGCTGCTGTTCATCCCCGCCCGCGCCCCGTTCGATCTCTGGGACCGCAATGTCCGCCGCGGGGTGAAGCTCTACGTGCGGCGGATCTTCATCATGGACGATGCCGAGCACCTGATGCCGTCGTACCTGCGGTTCGTGCGCGGCGTGATCGATTCCGCGGATCTGCCGCTCAACATCTCGCGCGAGATCCTGCAGGAGAACCGCCGGATCCAGTCGATCCGCACCGGCGCGGTGAAGCGAGTGCTCGACCTCCTCGGCGCAATGGCGAAGGACGACTCCGAAAAGTACGCGAAGTTCTGGGAGCACTTCGGCCGGGTGCTCAAGGAAGGTGTGGTCGAGGATGCCCGCAACCGCGAGCAGATCGCGAAGCTGCTGCGGTTCGCATCCACCCACGGCGCCGACGATGCGCAGAGCGTCTCCCTCGACGACTACGTGTCGCGGATGCAGGAAGGGCAGAAGGGGATCTACTACATCACCGCCGACGGCTACCGCACTGCGCGCAACAGCCCTCACCTGGAAGTGTTCGACAAGCACGGCCTGGAGGTCCTGCTGCTCGCCGACCCGATCGACGAGTGGCTGGTCATGCACCTCACCGAGTACGAGGACAAGCCTCTGGTGTCGGTGATGAAGGGCGAGCTGGACCTCGGCGCCATCGCCTCCGGGGACGATGCACCGAAGGAGAAGGCGGAGGGGGATCACGCGCCGGTGCTCGAGCGGTTCCGGGAAGCCCTTTCGGGCCGCATCAAGGATGTTCGGGTGACCCGCCGCCTCTCGACCTCACCCGCCTGCCTCGTCAGCGAGGAGTTCGAGATGAGTCGCCATCTGGAGCGGATCCTCGACGCCGCGGGTCAGTCGGTCGATTCGGCCCGGCCCATTCTGGAGATCAACCCTGACCACCCCATGGTCACCCGGCTCGCGGCGGAGACCGATGCGTCGCGTCAGGCGGACTGGGCGCACCTGATCTTCGAACAGGCGCTGCTCAGCGAAGGGGGCCGGTTGGAGGATGCGGCCGCGTTCGTGCGGCGCATGAATACGCTCATCGTCGATCTGGCCGCGGGTGCCGGCCCGACGCCCGCGCGGCGCCCCGAAGTGAAGAAAACCACGGCGAAGAAAGCAGCGGCGAAGAAGAGCCCGAAGAAGAAGGTGGCCGGGGCCGGAGGGAAGACGGCCGACGCCTCCCGTCCCTCCGCCGGGGAGAAGGTGGCATCGGATGGTGCGGAGCCGAGCCCGACCCGGGACTGACGAGTATTGTCTCGCCAGGGGTCGAGCCCCCCGCTCCCGCAAGAGCGGGTTCGTCCCGGGGGAATCGACAACCTTGTTTCGGTCGCTGTCCTGAACGCATCAGGACCAGGGGCGGGCACGGTGGGGAGGAGCGATCTAACGTGTCCGCGATGCCCGACGACCTTGACCGCCATGCGCGCATGGCGGTGGCGGAGCTGCGCACCGTCACCGACCTCGTGCGCTGGGGATCGGCCCGGCTCGACGAAGCCCGCCTCGTATTCGGTCATGGCACCGACAACGCGGTGGACGAGGCGATCGTGCTCGTGCTGCACGCAGCCGGCCTGCGTCCCGGCGCCCCTCAATCACTGTTTGCTTCGCGACTTACCACCTGGGAGCGCCGCGCGGCGGTCGATCTGATCCTGCGCCGCATCCGCGAGCGCATTCCCGCTCCCTACCTGACCGGCCGCGCCTGGTTCGCGGGCCTGGAGTTCGCGTGCGACGCCCGCGCCCTCGTGCCGCGTTCCCCCATCGCGGAATGGATCGACCGGGGCTTCGAACCCTGGCTCGATCCGGATGCGGTCGAGCGGGTGCTGGAGATCGGCACCGGCGGCGGCGCCATCGCCTGTGCCTGCGCGACGGCGTTCCCGAACGCGATCGTCGACGCGGTCGATGTGAGCGGCGCCGCGCTCGATCTGGCTCGGGAGAACTGCGCCGCCCACGGTGTCGGCGATCGGGTTCGGCTCTTCCGGTCCGACGTATATGCCGAAGTGAGCGATCACTACGATCTGATCGTCAGCAATCCGCCCTATGTTGATGCCGGGACGATGGCGACGCTCGATGCGGAGTACCGGTACGAGCCCCGGATCGGCCTGGAGGCGGGTGCCGACGGCCTCGACTGCGTGCGCCGGATCCTGGCCGGAGCGAGCGACCACCTCCGCCCCGGCGGCGTGCTGGTGTGCGAAGTGGGCGCGTCGCGCCATGCGCTCGAAGACGCCTACCCGGCGGTCCCGTTTACCTGGCTTGATCTCGATCGCGGCGGGGAAGGTGTATTCCTGCTGGAGGCGGCGCAGCTCGATGGCCTCGCGCACGGGTGAATGACCCGGCGGCCGCCTGTGCTGTGGAGGCGCGGCCATGATGGGGATGGAGACTGCGAGGAAAAGCTCGCCTCCCCGTTGGGGGAGGGCGGGCTTCCTGGCCAGCGCCGTCGCGGCACCGGCGTTGGGATGGCGGGGCGGCAACCGCCCCCGGACCGCACTACATGCCGTCGACGCCTGCGTCCTGGTTGAAGATGAAGTCCGATTCATCCAGGTCGTCCGCATTGACGTTCCACAGGAAAAAGCTGGCCTTGCCGCCGTCACCGTCGTTGACATCGACCCTCGTACCGACACCGGATGAGGTGATGGCGAGGTCGTCGAACGAGACGCCGGAGAATGCGCTGAGGTCGATCATGTCTTCGCCGCTGTTGAAGTCGCCGATGTTGTCGGTGCCGAAACTCGGGGCGGAGCCCGGGGTGAAGACGAAGGTGTCGGCGCCGGCTCCACCTTCCAGCCAGTCCCCGTCGGCCCCACCTTCGAGGATGTCGTCGCCGTCCCCGCCCTTGAGATTGTCGTTGCCGGCCCCGCCTTTGATTGTGTCGTCGCCGGCTTCACCCCAGATTTTGTCCCTGCCGGACCCGCCGGAGATGGTGTCATCGCCGCCGCCGGCGCGAACCTGGTCGTCGCCGCCCCCGGCGTTGATCGTGTCGTCGCCCTCGCCGCCGGTCAGCTTGTCGACGTAGGCGGTCCCGTCGATCTGCTTTCCTTCGGCCTTGGCCTCGGGTTCGGCCTTGGCCTCGGGTTCGGCCTTGGCTTCGGGTTCGGCCTTGGCTTCGGGTTCGGCCTTGGCTTCGGGTTCGGCCTTGGCTTCGGGTTCGGCCTTGGCTTCGGGTTCGGCCTTGGCTTCGGGCTCGGCCTTGGCTTCGGGCTCGGCCTTGGCTTCGGGCTCGGCCTTGGCTTCGGGCTCGGCCTTGGCTGTTTGCTGGTCGAAGATGAAGTCCGATTCAGCCAGTTCGCCGGCATAGACATCCCACAGGAAGAAACTGGCGGTGCCGCCGGCACCGCCGTCGACCTCCACCTTGGTGCCCATGTGGCCGGGGGTGATGGTGAGGTCGCCGAACGAGACGCCGGCGAAGGCGCTCAGGTCGATCTTGTCTTCGCCGCTCTTGAAGTCGCCGACTCCGTCGCGCCCGGAGCCCGGGGCGAAGATGAAGGTGTCGGCGCCGCCGCCGCCTTCGAGCCAGTCATTGCCGGCCCCGCCTTCGAGGGTGTCGTTGCCCGCCCCGCCCTTGAGATTGTCGTGGCCGTCCCCGCCCTTGAGTGTCTTGCCGCCGACCTCGGCCTTGGGTTCAGCTTCGGCTTCGGCTTCGGCTTCGGGCTCGGCTTCAGGTTCCGACGTGGGGCTCGGGGGGGGGGGGGGGGGGGGGGGAGAGGATGAAGTTGCTGGCGTCGAGGTCGGAGAGCTGAGTCCTTGCCAGCGTGACCGTGCCGCCGCCGTGGTCGCTGCCCGCAAGGTTGATCACGACATCCTCGCCCTGCTGGCTCATGACAGCGGAAAGGTCCGCGAACGTTCTCACATGATCATGCGCAGTAAGATCGATCTGATCTGCAGAAGTATCGAAACGCAGGAAGAGATCACGGCCGTTGTTGGCCCCGACAACGAAGGTATCCGATCCCGTGTCGCCGATGAGGATGTCGTTGCCGTGGCCGCCGTCCATGATGTTGTCGCCCTTGCCGCCGGCGATGAGGTCGTCGCCATCGCCGCCGTAAATCACATCGTCTCCCTCGTGACCGGAGAGGTTGTCCCGGCCCTGGCCGCCGTAAATCACATCGTCGCCCTGATTGCCGATGAGGCTGTCGTTGCCCTCGCCGCCATAGAGGGTGTCGTTGCCCTCGCCGCCATAGAGGGTGTCGTTGCCCTCGCCGCCGTGGATGACGTCATCGCCGCCTCGGCTGTAGACGTGGTCATCGCCAGTGCCGCCCTGAATCTCGTCGTCCTGGTTCGTGCCATCGACAATGAACCTGTTCGTGTCATCGATAACGATCTGGTTCGTTTCCGCCATCGTTTTCACTCCCCTGTTCGAGGATGCCGCATCGGCATCCCGGATTTCTGAAGACTACGGACACCCTGCTCCGTATCCGCGTGAGACGATGCTAAAGTCGGCCAACCCTGATTGCCAATATCATTTTCCGATAGGAGCAGTAAGGTCTTGTTATGAATACCGCTCCCGCGCATCCCGGGCCCCGGGGTGGCCCACGCCGCACGCCGGTCGTGAACCGGCCTGTCAGGATGCGGACTTCTCCGCATCCCCGTCTTCCCCGGTGCCGGAGGCGGTGTGCTTGGTCAGGACGATGACGTTGCATCCGGCGCGGCGCTGATACTCCACCCGGTCCATCATCCGGTTGACTAGAAGCAGGCCGAGTGCCCCCAGTGCGTCGTCGTCCGGCCGGGATGCGGGATCGGGATCCGACGCCTGCGTCGGGTCGAAAGCTCTGGCGTCATCGACGATGATGACGACGAGTGCTTCGCCCTCCAGGCGCAGGATCACCTCGATCCGGTGGGTCTCCTCGTCGTCATAGCCATAGGTGATGGTGTTGCTCAGCAGCTCCTCGAGCGTGAGATTGATCGCATAGGGGACCTCGTGGGCAATCTCGCGTTCCGCGCAGAAACTGTCGATGCGCGCCGCGACGTTGGCGATCTCGCGCAGATCGTTGGCGAGCGCAACCTCGATCGTGGCGACAGCTCCGTTCGTGCGCTGCATACCCAGTAGTTCGGTATGGCCAGGGTCGTCGGTCACGACGGCTCGTTCCGTGGCATCCGCCCGAGGGACACGACGCCATTGCCGCCCGGCAAAGCGCCGTCACTCTCTTGCGCATCGTCATCCTCCGTGCGGAAGCGCGCCCCGGTAATGCGCGCGATGGCGTCGACAATCTGCCGTTCGCGGGTAGGGAGTTCCGGACGCCCGGGAGCCGCGGTCGGCAGGCGGGCGACCCGGGCCCCGGCCGGAGGCGCCGGCTGAACTCCGCCACTGCGGGCACTCGGTCGAGCCGTGGGACGCGGCAGGGCCGGGCGCTCCGCCGCTGACCCTGCGCCCGCCTGCAGTTGCCGCACCGGCGCCTTGCGCCGCCCGGTCGTGGCCGGCACCGGGCGCCCGCCTTCCATCACGTACACGATGTCGCACTGCGCGAACGCGCCGTGGCGATGCGCGACCACCACCGCCGCCCCGCCGCGCTTCTTGTGGCCCTCAATGGCCCGGGCGAGCGCCATCGTCCCCTCCGCATCGAGGTTCGAATCCGGCTCGTCCATCACCACTACGGCGGGTGATCCGTAGAATGCCCGGGCCAGCGCGATCCGTTGCCGCTGCCCGCCGGAGAGCGCGGCGCCGCCCGCCGCCACCTGGAAGTCGTAGCCGCCCGGCAGCTTCAGAATCATGTCGTGCGCCCCGGTCCGCTTCGCCGCGTCCACGATGTCCTCGTCCTTCGCGTCGGGCGAGAACCGGGCGATGTTCTGCGCCACCGTGCCGTCGAACAGCAGCACCTCCTGGGGCAGATAGCCGACATGTCGCCCGAGCGACGCCCCGTATTGCTCGAGCTCCGCCCCGTCGAGCCGCACCGAACCGCCGAGTGGCCGGTACACGCCCGCCAGCGCGCGGGCGAGGGTGGACTTGCCCGCCGCCGAGGCACCCGCAATCCCCGCCGCTCGGCCGGGTTCCAGCCGGAAGGAAGCGCCGCGCACCGCCGGCACCTGCGCCCCCGGGGCCGCGACGACGAGCCCCTGCACATCAAGAATTGCGCGCGGCACCGGGAGCGCCGTCCGCGACGGCTCGGGTGGCGTTTCCTCCAGCAGTGTCGCCAGCGAACGCCGGGCGGTCAGTACCCGCTGCAGCAGCGGCCACTGCCCGACCGCCTGGTCGATCGGAGCGAGCGCCCGCCCGAGCAGAATCGACGCCGCGATGATGACGCCGAAGGTCACCAGGCCCTGAATGGCCAGCCACGCGCCGAGACCCAGCATCATCGATTGCAGGAACAGCCGCAGCGTCTTGGTGGTCACGCTGAAGAAGCCGCTGCGGTCGGACGTCGCCAGCGACCGCTCCAGCAGGCCGTCGCGCAGCGCCGCCGAGCGGGCCACGACCGCCTCCTGCATGCCAAGCCCCTGCACCGTCTCGCTGCCCGCGCGCATCTGCTCCACGAAATGCGACGAGCGCGCCGTGGCCTCGCCGACCTCGCGCTGCAAACGACCGGTCCGGGCCTGGTTGATGAGCGCCAGCGCGAGCAGCAGGGCGCCGGAGAACACCGCCAGCACCCCCAGCAGCCAGTGAAACATGAACAGCGCGGCCAGGAACATCGGCGTCCAGGGTGCATCGAAGAAGGCAAAAGGCCCGGAGCCCGAGGCGAAACGCTGTATCGCTTCCAGGTCCCGCAGCCCCGTTGCCGGACGCGCCCGCTCCGCCGGAGAGACCGAGCGGGTCAGCATCGCCCGCAGCACGCGCGAGTCGAGTCGCGCCTGAAGGCGCGCACCTGCGCGCGCCATCACCCGGCCCCGCGCGTAGTCCAGGATGCCCATCATCAGGAACAGGAACGCCGTGATCACCACCAGCGTCACCAGCGTCGCCTCCGAGCGCGAAGTCAGCACCCGGTCATAGACCTGGAGCATGAACAGCGGGCCCGTCAGCATCAGCAGGTTCACGAATACGCTGAAGACACCGACGGACACGAACAGCCGGCGGCTCTCCGCCAGCGCCGCGCGAATCTCGTTCTGGCCCCGCTCCATTGTCAGATGCTCTCTTCCCTGCCTCTCGGGAAGGCCCGCATGCCCGGATCGCGGCCGCCCTGAACCCTGTGCGCCGGCTGTCGCCGCCACCCCGTCCCGCGGCGCGGTGACGGCTGGCTTCGGGCCGACCCTCTCCGGCCGCCGATCGGCCAGCATCGCGGCGCCAGCATAGCACCTGAGCCATCGGCGAGATTCCGGTCGTCCATCGCGTGCCGTCCATCACGCCTGGGCCGTTGTTCGAGTGGCGGTGGCGCGCCCGCGGTGGCCGGGAGATCGGGTTGGCGGGGGGCGGCGTGTCCGGTTCGATGTCGAGCCTCATCTTCGCCAGTGGGCTCCACCGCGGGCTCCACCGCATCCGCGCCGGTCCGACAGTGCTGTCGGGGCGCGGAAATTGAATCAGGCCCGCCATGTGGGCTACGGTCCCGCCGGAGGCTGGCGGGAGCGTCCGCCGGCGCTGACGGACAAGCGTGAATGAGTGATCGGACCTTCGCGGCGCGCCGGGGGCTCGGGCTCGGCTTCACCGCGCTCACCATCCTGTGCGCGGGCCTGTTCGGCTGGGGAGCGTTCGCCTCACTCTCGGGCGCGGTCATCGCCACCGGGCGGGTCGAGGCCGAGGGCGGCGACCGGGCGGTCGAGCATGTGGACGGCGGCACGGTGGCGGCCATCCTGGTGCGCGACGGCGACCGGGTGGCGGCGGGCGAGGGGTTGTTGCGCATCGATGGGGCGCGGCTGCGCTCCGAAGCGTCCGTGCTTGAAGCGGAGCTGTTCGAGCTCATCGCCCGGCGCAACCGTCTTGAAGCGGAGTTCCGCGATGCGGAGGCGATTGCCTGGGATCCGGTGCTCGCCGCGGCGGCGGACACCGCCCCGGCGGTGCGCGCAGCGGTCGACGGCCACCGGCGGCTGTTCACCGCGCGCCGCGCGACGCGCGCGGGGCTCGAAGCCCAGCTCCGCGAGCGCATCGAGCAGACCCGGCGCCAGATTGCGGGCTTCGAGGCGCAGGGGCGGGCGTTTGCGCGCCAGATCGCGCTGCTCGGCGAGGAGCACCAGGCGCAGCAGAGCCTGCTCGACCGGGGCCTGACGCTCAAGCCCGTAGTGCTGGAACTCGAACGCGACATGGCGGCGCTCGAAGGCGACGCCGGCGACATTGCCGCCCGGGTGGCGGCGGCGCACGGGCAGATCGCGGAGCTCGAGACGCAAATCCTCCAAATCGGCAGCCGGCGCATCGAGGAAGCCGAGTCCGAGACCCGCGAGGTGCAGGCGCGCGAGACCGCGGTGCGCGAGCGCCTGGCGGGCCTGCGCGTGCGCATCGGGCGGCTGGAGGTGCGCGCACCGATCGCAGGGATCGTCCACGACCTCGCCGTCTCCGCGGTGGGGGAAGTGCTCCAGCCCGGCGAGCCGGTCGTCAAGGTGGTGCCGGAGGCGACGGACTTCACCGTCAAGGCGCAGATCGAGCCCATTCACGTCGACCAGGTCTGGCCGGGCCAGGCGGCGGTGCTGCGCTTTTCCGCGTTCTCCGCACGCTCGACGCCGGAGTATCGCGCCACGGTGACCCGGGTCTCGGCCGATGCGCTGACCGATGAGCGCAACGGTGCGTCCTGGTACGAGGTCGAGCTCGCCATCGGCGAACCCGTCGAACCCGACCCCGGGGTCGGTCCCGACGCCTGGCTCGACTCGGCGCAGGTGACGCTCGCGCGCTGGATCGGACGGGACGACGCCGCCGCGGCCGGTGGTGCGGCGGGAGAAACCGCGCCCGCCGCGCCGCTCGCGCTCGCCCCGGGGATGCCGGTCGAGGCGTATCTGCGCACCGGCGAGCGCTCTCCGCTCAGCTACTTCGTCAAACCCCTCACCGACTACTTCGAACGCTCGCTGCGCGAGGAGTGACGACCGTCGGTCGGAAGATGAACATGTCCTCATGCTCCTTTCGCAGTCCCGCCCCCGCCGCTCGGCGTCAGCGACGCGCCGTCCGGTCCCGAGGTCGTCGATCCTGTCGGTGGTCGGAGCGTCGGCGACGCCGATCCACCGGGCCGGTGCGGCGCTGAACTCCGGTGCGGCATCACTCGCGCGGCACGACCAGCCGCTCGGACTGGCGCTCCGCGGTGGTGCGGAACCGCGAAAACGTCTGGTTGACGCGGTTGATTGCGCCGGAGATGTGTTCGAGACAGGCGCGTTCAGTGATGTCCTGCCGTAAAATCGCGCGATGCCTGGAAACTCCATCGGCAAGGCGTTCCGCGTCACCACCTGGGGCGAAAGCCACGGGCCGGCGATCGGCTGTGTGATCGATGGCTGCCCGCCGGGGCTCGTGCTGCACGAAGACGATATCCAACCCGATCTGGAGCGCCGGCGCCCCGGAAAGACCCGCCACACCACCCAGCGCCGGGAGACCGACGCGGTGCGGATTCTCTCGGGCGTGTTCGAGGGCGCCACCACCGGCACGTCGATCGGCCTGATGATCGAGAATGTCGATCAGCGCCCGAAGGACTACAGCCGGATCAAGGACGTGTACCGTCCCGCGCACGCGGACTACACCTACCACCACAAGTACGGGGTCCGCGACTACCGGGGTGGTGGGCGCTCCTCGGCGCGCGAGACCGCGATGCGGGTTGCGGCGGGGGCCATCGCGAAGAAGTATCTCCGGGATCGCGCCGGCATCGTGGTGCGTGGCCACCTCGCCCAACTCGGCCCCATACGCCCCGCGACGTTCGATCGGGACGAGGTCGAGCGCAACCCGTTCTTCTGCCCCGACGCGAGAGCGGCCGAGGAGATGGCGCGCTTCATGGATGCACTGCGCAAGTCGGGCGATTCCGCGGGTGCGCGCATCGACGTGGTCGCGAGCGGCGTGCCCCCGGGCCTCGGCGAGCCCGTGTTCGACCGCCTCGACGCGGACCTTGCCCACGCGCTGATGAGCATCAACGCGGTCAAGGGCGTCGAGATCGGCGCCGGATTTCGGGTGGTGGAAATGCGCGGGACCGAGAACCGCGACGAGATCACGCCCGAGGGGTTCGTGTCGAACAACGCGGGCGGAATCCTCGGCGGGATTTCATCGGGCCAGGACATCCGCGCGAGCATCGCGCTCAAGCCCACCTCGAGCCTGCGCCTTCCCGGGCGGGGCATCGACACCGCCGGCAACCCGGCCGAGGTGATCACCCACGGCCGCCATGATCCCTGCGTCGGTATCCGCGCCACCCCGATCGCGGAGGCCATGGTCGCCATCGTGCTGATGGACCACTACCTGCGCCACCGGGGGCAGAACGCGGACGTGGAGTCGACGGCGCCGCTGGTGTCGCCGTGGGTGGACTGAACGCCTCCGGACCGGCTCTGGCTTGATGCCCGGCGCTACCCTTCGACGTTCGTGCCGCCCACGGTCAGCCCGTCAACCCTGAGCGTCGGCTGGCCGACTCCCACCGGCACGCTCTGGCCTTCCTTGCCGCACACGCCGACCCCCCAGTCGAGTTCCAGGTTGTTGCCGACCATGCTCACTCGGGTCAGCACCTCCGGTCCGTTGCCGATGAGGGTCGCCCCCTTGACCGGCCGCGTGACCTTGCCGCCTTCGATGAGGTAGGCCTCGCTCGCGGAGAACACGAACTTGCCGGAGGTGATGTCCACCTGCCCCCCGCCGAAGTTCACCGCGTAGAGCCCCTTGTCCACCGACGCGATGATCTCGTCGTGCTCATGGTGGCCGGGCAGCATGTAGGTGTTGGTCATGCGGGGCATCGGCAGGTGGGCGTAGGATTCGCGCCGCCCGTTGCCGGTCGGCTTCGTCCCGGTGAGACGCGCGTTCATCTTGTCCTGCATGTAGCCCTTCAGAATGCCGTTCTCGATGAGGGTGGTGCACTGGGTCGGCGTGCCTTCATCGTCGACGGTGAGCGAGCCGCGGCGCTGTGCGAGCGTCCCGTCGTCCACCACCGTGCACTGGTCGCTTGCGACCTGCTCGCCGATGCGGCCGGCGAACACCGAGCTGCCCTTGCGGTTGAAGTCGCCCTCGAGTCCGTGCCCGACCGCCTCGTGCAGCAGCACCCCCGGCCACCCCGGGCCGAGCACCACGGTCATGGTGCCGGCCGGTGCGGGCTCCGACTCCAGGTTGACCAGCGCCTGGCGCACCGCTTCGCGTGCATAGGCCGATGCGCGATCCTCGTCGCCGGTGAAGTAGTGGTAATCGAACCGGCCGCCCCCGCCGGCCGATGCCTGCTCGCGCCTTCCGTCGCGCTCCACGATGACGCTCACGTTCATCCTCACCAGGGGGCGAACATCGCCGGCGAACGTGCCGTCGCTCGATGCCACGAGCACCCGGCTGTACTCGCCGGCGAGGCTGACGATCACCTGCTGGACGTGCGGGCTGAGCCGTCGCGCCTCCGCGTCGGCGTGCTCCAGCAGAGCGATCCGGGCGCTCTCGGCGAATGATTCGATCGGATCGAGGGCGGCGTAGAGGGCCGGGACCGAGGTGCCGCGCCGCGCCTGGATGCGGCCGTCCCCGCCCGCGCGGGCGATGCTGCGGGCGGCCGACGCGGCGTGCGTCAGCGCGCTCGACGCCAGTTCGTCGGAGTACGCGAACCCGCTCTTCTCGCCGCTCACCGCGCGCACTCCGACCCCCTGCTCGATGTTGTGGCTCCCCTGCTTGACGATGCCGTCTTCAAGCACCCAGCCCTCGGACCGCGTCGACTGAAAGTAGAGATCCGCCTCGTCCACGGAGTGTTCGAGCAACCGGCCGAGCGTGGACTCGAGGTCCCGTTCGGAGAGGTCGCCGGCGGTGAGAATGTCGTTGCGAACGATGTCGAGTGCCTGGCTCATGCGTCGGTTCCGCGGCGGAAGGGAAAGTGAACCGAGCATAGCATCATGGGTGCCGCGCCGAGCGAGGCGGTAGCCGGGGCGGCAGGGCCGTCCCACGCTGATTTTTCTTGACGCCATGGCGCAGGGACGATGACCGCGGCCGGCGGTGGGAACCCCTGATGCTCGACACCCTGCGCTCGCGCCGCCCGGACGAGGACATCTTCTGCTGGCGGGACAAGTCCCGACGCGAGGTGGATTTCGTCGTTCGCTGCGCACGAGGCCGCGCGGACGTGGTGGCGTGCAGGATGAATCCCGATAGACTGGGTACCGCTGCAATCGAGACCTTCCGCGGCCTGTATTCGGAAGGACGAAAATTCATCGTCAGTCCGGCCCTGAAGGCGCCTTGCAGAATGCGTCGGGGGCGGTCAGGTGATGACGGTCTGCACGACTGAGGGGTCTTTCATGACGGACATCAATCCCCGGGCCCGCCCGGCGCCGGCCCGACACTTTCGCCGATCCGCGCCTTCAGCCGGCGCGAGGGCGGGCGCGGCCGGAGCGGGTCCGTCCCCGCGAGCAGGCATTGGCGGAATGTTCGGGCCGGGGTCCGGCCGTCACCGGAAAGTCCCGGAACGGAGGCCGGGCGCGTGACCCCGGTTCGCATCGGAGTGCTCGGCCTCGGAACGGTCGGGGGTGGCACCGTCAACGTGCTCCGCCGCAACGCCGAAGAGATCGCGCGCCGGGCCGGCCGCGGGGTGGTGGTGACGCGGGCGGCGGTGCGCTCGCTCGACCGGGCGCGTATCTGCGCGACCGAAGGCATCGGGCTGACCACCGATGCGGGCGACATCGTGCGCGATCCGGACATCGACGTCGTGGTCGAGCTGACCGGCGGTGCCGACCCGGCCCGCAGGCTCGTTCTGGAGGCCATCGAGCGCGGCAAGCACGTGGTCACCGCGAACAAGGCGCTCATCGCGATGCACGGCAACGCCATCTTCGAGGCCGCCCACGCCCGCGGGGTGATGGTGGCGTTCGAGGCGGCGGTGGCCGGCGGCATCCCGATCATCAAGGCGCTGCGCGAGGGGCTCGCCGGGAACCGCATCGAGTGGCTCGCGGGGATCATCAACGGCACCAGCAACTTCATCCTCACCGAGATGCGCGAGCGCGGCGCCGCGTTCGCCGACGTGCTCGGGGAGGCGCAGCGGCTCGGTTACGCAGAGGCCGACCCCACCTTCGATGTCGAGGGGGTGGACGCCGCGCACAAGCTCGCAATCCTCGCTGCCATCGCGTTCGGCATGCCGCTCGACTTCGAACGGGTGCATACCGAGGGCATCACCCGGGTCACGCCGGAGGACGTTGGCTACGCGGCGCAGTTCGGCTACCGCATCAAGCATCTCGGGATTGCGCGGCGCACCGGGGAGGGGGTGGAGATGCGGGTGCACCCGACGCTGATTCCGGAGCGCGACCTGCTCGCCAGCGTTGACGGCGTCATGAATGCCGTGCTCGTCAAGGGCGACGCGGTCGGGCGCACGCTCTACAACGGCCCCGGGGCCGGCGACGAGCCGACCGCATCGGCGGTGGTCGCGGATCTCGTCGACGTGGTGCGCACCCTGACCACCGACCCGAACAATCGCGTCCCCCACCTCGCGTTCCAGCCCGACGCCCTGACCCCGGTGCCGGTGCTGCCCATCGGGGAAGCGGAGACGGCGTTCTACCTGAAAATGCTGGCCTCCGATCGGCCCGGGGTGCTCGCCGAGATCGCGACCCTCTTCGGCGAGGCCGGGATCAGCATCGAGGCGGTGGTGCAGCCCGAGCCCCCGCGCGGCGCCGCGCAGGCGAAGCTCGTGATGCTCACGCACCGCGTGCGCGAGCGGCAGATGAACGAGGCGGTGGCGCGCATCGAATCGCTGCCGGTGGTCGAAGGCAAGGTGACATGTATCCGCATGGAGCACCTGGACGGCTGACGCATCGTGCGGCGCGGATCTCCGGTCGGTCTCGTGCTGCTGGCGCCGGGGTTGCTCGGCCCCGCGGCCGCAGGTTCCGGGGATCGGGAAGCGGCGCTGGCGCTTGTGGCGGGGCTCGACCTCGACGGGCTCGACCGACTCCTCGCCCGAGCCCGGCACGCCCCGGGCTCGGTGCCGGCCGCCGATGCTTCGTTCGAAGCGCTTGCCTTCCGCGCGTTCGGTCATCCGGCGCCGGCCGCGGGTGCGGACTGGCCGGTGGCGGCGCTGACAGCGCCCGTGGATGGCGGCGCCGAGCTGGAATCCGGGTCGGGGGGCGGATTCCGGCTGCGCGCCGATCCGGTCCATCTGCGCGCCGACATCTCCGATCTCGTGCTGTTCGACGCGACGCAGATCGACCTTTCGCCGCCCGAGGCGGAGGCGCTCGCGCGGACCGTGAACGATGCGCTCGGTCCGCACGGGCCGCGCATCGACGCCGCGCATCCGCACCGGTGGTACGTCACGCCCGACGCCCCGGTGCGGATCGCGACCACCCCGCTCTCGCGGGCGGCGGGGGCCGGAATCTCCGGGACGCTGCCGCGTGGCCCGGACGCGGCGCGCTGGCACCGCTGGATGAACGAGGTGCAGATGGCGCTGCACGAATGCCCGGTCAACGTGGAGCGCGAGCGCCGTGGCGCGGCGCCGGTCAACAGTGTCTGGGTATGGGGCGCCGGGAGCCTCCCGTCGGCCGGCGATGCCCCGGAGCCGTTTGTCGGAGCGTGGACCGACGACGTGTTGCTGCGGGGTCTGGCGCGCCACGCCGGCGTCGAATGCGGCGCGAATCCGGCCGATGCACAGGAGTGGTTGGGCCACGGTCCGCGTTCCGGTACGCACCTGGTCGTTTTCGATGACCTCTACCCCGCAGTGCGGCACGCGGACCTCGACGCCTGGCGCGAGGGGGTCGCGCGCCTCAGCCGCGCGTGGGCGCAGCCGCTGCTCCGGGCCTTGAACCGCGGCCGCATCGCGCAGGTCGTGATTCGGGACGAGCGCGGCAACCGGTTCACCGCCACCCGCGGGGGCCGCTTCCGATGGTGGCGCCGCGCCGGCCTCGCGGCGAGAATCGCCGGCGGAGGAATGGTATGAAGCGCATCCAGCGCCGCGCCGCGTCCGCGCTCGATCCGGCGTACCTCCCGCACCATCATCCCGTGCTGCGCCGGGTGCTCGCCGCCCGCGCCATCGGCGGCGACGGGGACCTCGATCACTCTCTGGAGCGCCTGGCGCCGCCGGACGGGCTTCTCGACCTGGAGTGCGCGGCGGCGCTGCTCGACGATGCAATCGAGTCGTCGGCGTGCATCGTGGTGGCGGGGGACTACGACGCCGACGGGGCCACCGGATGTGCCCTTGCGGTGCGGGGTCTGCGCCGGCTCGGCGCTCCCGACGTGCGCTACGTGGTGCCGGACCGCCGGCGCCACGGCTACGGCCTGACCCCGGAGCTCGTCGATATCGCGCACGAGCTGCGACCCCGCCTCATCGTCACCGTCGACAACGGCATCTCCAGCGTGGAGGGGGTGGCCCGCGCGAAGGCGCTCGGCATCAAGGTTCTGATTACCGACCACCACCTGCCCGGGGCGCAACTGCCTGCGGCCGACGCCATCGTCAATCCCAACCGTCCGCACGACGGCTTCCCCAGCAAATCCCTGGCCGGGGTCGGGGTGATGTTCTACGTCCTCGGTGCCCTGCGCGCCCGGCGGCGTGCGCGTTCGGCCGGCGGGGAGGTGCCGAACCTCGCCGCGCTCCTCGACCTCGTTGCCCTGGGCACGGTGGCCGACGTGGTGCCCCTCGACCACAACAACCGCATCCTCGTCGAGCAGGGACTGCGGCGGATCCGCGCCGGGCGCGCATCCCCCGGCGTCACCGCGCTCCTCCGGGTGGCGGGGCGGGATGCCCGGCACGCGGTGGCCGCGGA
Organism: Gammaproteobacteria bacterium; assembly: GCA_965221725.1. Taxonomy (GTDB): domain Bacteria; phylum Pseudomonadota; class Gammaproteobacteria; order HK1; family HK1; genus HK1. Next base: position 2,134,500 of record OZ244909.1, on the reverse strand, counting down.
CCTCGGCTTCGCCGCCGGCCCGAGGCTCAACGCGGCGGGGCGGCTGACCGACATGCGCCGCGGCATCGAGTGCCTGCTCTGCGATCGCGCGGACCACGCGATGGACATCGCGGGCGAACTCGACACCCTGAACGCGGAACGACGCGAGATCGAGGCCGGGATGCAGGCCCAGGCGACGGCGTTGCTCGAAGCGGTCGACGATGCCGCCCCCGGCGCGGCGCTCGCGCTGTATCGCGAGGACTGGCACCCCGGGGTGATCGGCATCCTCGCCGCGCGGGTGAAAGACCGCCTGCATCGTCCGGTGGCGGCATTCGCTCCGGATGCGGACGGCGAGTACCTGAAGGGCTCGGTGCGCTCGATCCCGGGGGTGCATGTGCGCGACCTGCTCGACACCGTGGCGACCCGCCACCCAGGGGTCGTCGAACGGTTCGGCGGTCATGCCATGGCGGCCGGGCTCGTCATCCGGCGCCGGAGCCTCGACCGGTTCCGGGAGGCGTTCGCGGCCGAAGCGGATCGGGTGATGCCCGAGGAGATGCGCCGCGCGGTGGTGCTCACCGATGGGGAAATCCCCGGATCCGACTTCGACCTCCATCTCGCCCGGGCGATCCGTGACGCCGCGCCGTGGGGGCAGGCATTCCCCGAGCCGGTGTTCGACGGCGTCTTCCGCGTGGAGCGAGAGCGGCTCGTGGGCGGCCGGCACACGAAGCTCAGGCTCCGCCCGCCGGGCGTGGATCGCGGGCTCGACGCGATCGCGTTCAACCGCGAGCCGCCTCTCGTCACCAACGCGGACGGCGAGGTGCGGATGGCCTACCGGTTCGTGGTCAACGTGTTCCGGGGCGAGGAACGCCCCGAACTCGTGGTCGAGGAAGTCGAAGCCGTCCCCTGAGCCCGCAAGCGCGCGGGCCGCAGACGCCCGCCCCCACGGCGCGCCCTGCGCCTACAAACGGCGAGCCCCGAGGCACCGTCCGCAGGGCTGCGCGCGGTGGATGGCGGTTCCGATGTGAGGGTAGGATGAGTGACCCCGAAATTCCGGGTAAGCGTTCATCTCGCCGGGAGAAAGGTCGTTGAAATCCGATCAACTCAGTTTGCTTGCGACAGTGGTGATTGCGTTCACGGCGCTGGCCGCCCTGGTGCTGACCGGGCAAGCCGGTCTCCGGGAGGACATGCGTGCGCTCCGGGCCGAGATGCTGGCGGGACAGGCCGAGCTCCGGGCCGAGATGCGCGCCGGACAGGCGGAACTGCGTGAGGAGATGCGCGCCGGACAGGCGGGACTGCGCGAGGAGATGCGCACCGGACAGGCGGAGTTGCGGGCCGGGCAGGAGCAACTGCGCAAGGAGATGCGGGCCGGGCAGGAGGAGTTGCGCGAGGAGATGCGCGCTGGACAGGCCGGGCTGCGTGACGATCTGGCGGTGCTCGGAACGCGGCTTGCGGTCGTGGAGCATCGCACGAACACCCCGGAAGCCCGATTGGCGGCGACGGAGCCTCCGGTGCCGGAACTCTGCGAGGGGGTCGATTGTCCCGGATCCTGATCGCCGGTTGCGGAGATGTGGGGACCGCGCTCGGCCTGGCGCTCGGCGAGCGTGGTCACGAGGTCTTCGGCGCCCGCCGGTCGGCCCGCCGGCTTCCCGCGCCCTTGCGGCCGGTACCGGTGGACCTGACCGACGGCCGATCGGTCGAGCGGGCCATCCCTGCCGTCGATGTCGTGGTCTACGCCGTCGCGGCCGGAAGCCGCGATGAGGGGGCCTACCGCCGCGCCTACGTCGAAAGCGTTTCGACCCTGCTGGAGGTGCTGGAGGCACGGAACGCGCCGCCCCGCCGGCTCCTCTTCGTGTCGAGCACCTCCGTCTACGGCGAACGCGGCGGCGAGTGGATCGACGAGACGGCGCCCCTGGCACCTCGCGGCTTCGCGGGTGCGAGCCTGGTGGCGGGAGAGCGGCGCATGATCGAAAGCCCGATCCCCGCCGCCGTGGTGCGCTTCGCCGGCATCTACGGCCCCGGCCGTGGCTGGATGATCGAACGGGCGCGGGCCGGCGCGCGCTGCGCCGGCGACCCGCCCAGGTTCACGAACCGCATCCACCGTGACGACTGCGCCGGGGCGCTCGCGCACCTCATCGAGCTCGACGACCGGTGCGAGGAGCTGTACATCGGCGTCGACGACGCGCCGGTGGAGGAGTGCGAGGTGCTGGAGTGGCTCGCGGCCCGGCTCGATGCCCCGGTGCCCCGGCGCGAGCGCGGGTCCGCGGGGCAGGCATCGGGCAAGCGCTGCCGCAACGCCCGGCTGCGGGCGAGCGGCTACCGCTTTCGCTACCCGACGTTCCGCGAAGGATACGCCGCGGTGCTGGCGGGCGAGGGGGTCCGTTACCCCTGAGTCCACGCCCCCGCGCGCTTGCGGGGCCGACTGGAAGGCGTTTGCGAGTGCGTGGCACCTGAATCTACGCCCTGAGCAGTTGCGGGTCCGTGGCCGGTCGACGGGCTCGCGCGCTGTTCCTGCGGTGGGCCGGCCGCCACTCCCGGGCCCTCCCGCGCGGATTTGGGTGGCGCCCTACTTTGACTTCCGAGTTCTCAGGAAAGCCCGTACACACAGGCCGGAGACCCCAGGCAGAATGTCAAAGTGGGTCACTACCGGATTTGCAGGCCCGCGCGGTTGCTGGTGCAATGCCGCGCCCCGACCCCCGAGAGGCGGAGCCGGAACCATGTCCAAACTCCTCGAAGCGCTCGACCGGTTCGACGCACTCTTCAGGCGCGCCGCGAGCTGCGATCTGAACGAACCGTCCGCGGTCACCGTCGCCACCGTGGGCGCCGGCGGCCGCCCTTCCGCCCGGGTGGTGCTGCTGAAGGGTTACGACCCCTCCGGGTTCGTCTTCTACACCAACACCCTGAGCCGCAAGGGGCGCGAGCTCGCGGCGAATCCGTGGGTGGCGATGTGTCTGTTCCGGGACCCGCTCATGGAGCAGGTAAGAATTGAGGGCCGCGTTCGTCGGGTCACGGAAGCGGAAGCCGATGCGTACTGGGTCAGCCGCCATCCGGCCAGCCAGGTGGGTGCCTGGGCGTCGAATCAGTCCGAGCCGCTGGAGAGCCGGGAAGCGCTGGAGGCCCGCATCGCCTCGTTCGCCGAGCGTTTCGGCGACGGACCCGTCCCCCGTCCGGCCCACTGGTCGGGCTACCGAGTGGTGCCCGACCGTATCGAGTTCTGGCGCGCGCTTCCCCACCGCCTGCACGAACGCACCTGCTACTCGCTCGAGGACGGCGAGTGGCGCGTGTCCCTCCTCAATCCATGAGCGCGGCCGGCTGCGACACTGCGAACGCGAATCGGGGCGCGCCGGCGTACCTGAAAGTACGAAGCGAGCTTGCGAAGCAAGCGGCATCGAGTACCCCGATCCACCCCCCGATCCACACCTTGGCCACCCCCATGCCGCCCCATGTCACATTCAACGCGGCGAAAACGGTCGGATCCGTGCCCGCAGTCGTGAATCGGTGAAATTTCCGGGATAGCCCCGTCGGTGCACGTCCACTTCCTCGGCGTCTGTGGCACCTTCATGGCGGGACTCGCCCTGATCGCGCGCGAGCTCGGTCACCGGATCACCGGTTCGGATCGGAACGTCTACCCGCCGATGAGCGAAGTGCTGGCCCGGGCCGGCCTCGATCCGGTCGCCGGGTACGATCCGAAGCAGCTCGAACCTGCGCCCGACGTGGTGGTCGTCGGCAACTCGATGACCCGCGGCAACCCCTGCGTGGAGCACATCCTCGAAACGGGGCTGCCGCACACGTCCGGCCCCGCCTGGCTCTCGGCGCATGTGCTCGCCGGCCGGCACGTCGTCGCGGTGGCCGGCACCCACGGCAAGACCACGACCACCGCGATGATCGCGGTGATCCTGGAGGCCGCCGGCCTCGATCCGGGCTTCCTCGTCGGCGGGGTGCCGCACGACCTCGACGCCGTCGCCCGCGTCGGCCGAGGCGGGCCACGGCGGTTGTTCGTCATCGAGGCGGACGAGTACGACACCGCCTTCTTCGACAAGCGTTCGAAGTTCCTGCACTACCGGCCCCGCACCCTGGTACTGAACAACCTCGAATTCGACCACGCCGACATTTTCCGGGACCTCGCCGACATGCAGCGCCAGTTCCATCACGTGGTGCGCATCGTGCCCGCCGGCGGCCGGATCGTGGCCGGGGCCGGACAGCGCCCCATCGACGAAGTTCTCGCGATGGGGTGCTGGAGTCCGGTGGAGCGGATCGGCGACGGCGGCGACTGGTCGGCACGCATGGCGACAGCGGACGGGAGTCGGTTCCAGGTGCGCCACCAGGGCCGGGCGGTCGCCGAGATCGAGTGGGAGCAACGCGGCGCGCACAACGTCGCCAACGCGCTGGCCGCCATCGCGGCGGCCCGGCACGCGGGCATCGAACCCGCCTCGGCCGCGCGCGCTCTTGGCCGCTTCAAGGGGGTCAGGAGACGGCTGGAGCACCACGCGACGGTGGCCGGGGTCGCGATCTACGACGACTTCGCCCATCACCCGACCGCGATCGAAGCCTCGATCGGCGCGCTGCGCGCCGCCCGGGAGAGCGAAACCGGCGGGGGCCGCCTGCTCGCCGTGCTGGAACTCGCATCGAACACGATGCGGCGCGGGACGCACCGCGTGACGCTCGGACCGGCACTCGCGGGGGCGGATGCGGCATGGGTGCTCGCCCCGGTGCAAACTTCCGCGGCCGGCGGATGGGACCCGCAGGAGCTCGCTCGCCGGGGCGGGACTGTACGCGTGCGACACGACATCGATACCATCGTGCGCGAGTGCTGCGCCGCGGCGCGCATGGAGGATACGATTCTGGTGATGAGCAATGCGGGCTTCGGCGGGATCCAGGATCGTCTCGCGGCGGCGCTGCGGGCCCGCGCGCCGGCGGACAGCGACCACGGCACCGAGGCGTGACTGCGGCACAGGAACATACCGCCGGATTCGATGACATCAGTCATTGCATCCGGGAGCAAAACAAAACCACGCCTGGCGACAATGAGGAACTCCACGGATGGAGTTTTTCAGAGCATATCCGGAGGACGGTGTCGGCAAGCCTCCGCCGAGGGGGGAGGCTCCGATGGCCGGAACTCTCGCCGGGACAAATGATCAGGGGACGACATGCCTTCGTCGTATGAACCAGGCCCCACGACGGCGACCCGCGAAACGCTGGAGGAGACCCCGGTGTTCGCGCTCAATACCGTGCTGTATCCCGGGGGGCCGCTGCCGCTGCGCATCTTCGAGCCACGCTATCTGGACATGGTGAGCGACCGCCTGCGTCGCGACGCTCCGTTCATCGTCGCCCTCATCCGCTCCGGCTCCGAGGTGGGTGGCGACGCCTCGACCCATTCGGTGGGGACGCTCGCGCGCATCGTGGACTGGAATCGGCAGGATGACGGTCTGCTGGGGATCGTCGCTCTCGGCGGTCGCCGCGCGCGGTTGCTCGATACCGAAATTCGCCCCGACGGCCTGCGCGTGGCGTCGGCGCAGGTGCTGGAGGACGAACCTGCGGCCGCGGTGCCGCCCGAGCACCACCGACTGGCGGGGCTGCTGCGCGGCCTGTTCGACCAACTCGAGCCCCGCTACCGTCACGTCACCCCGCGCTTCGACGACGCAAGCTGGGTCGGCTACCGGCTGAGCGAACTGCTGCCGATGCCGCTCGCGCGCAAGCAGCACCTGCTGGAAATCGACGACCCGCTGCTTCGGCTTGGCGAGATCGCCGAAGTCGTCAAGACGCTCGCCAAGAGCGGCGAGGACTGAGTCATTCCGACGCCGCGCTGAACACGGCATGAGGGCGGCCTGACCATCTTCCGCACCCCCGCTTCGCGAATCGGTGAAATTTCCCGGCTGATCCGGCCGGTGGCCACAACCCGTGCCAGTGCGTTGCTCCTGCGCCGGGTTTCGTGCGCTGCCTCTCCCCCATTCAGCGGCGCGGTGCATCGTCATCGCCGCCAGGGCTCTCGGCGGTATTGCCGAACCCCTGCTCGCGCCAGCGATCCAGGGCGCGCCGATCGCGCTTGGTCGGCCGACCCGGCCCCCGGGCCCGGCGCATGCGGGCCTGTTCGCGCCGGGCCGCCTCGCTGGTGCGCCTGGTGACACTGGCGGGGGTTTCCTCGTACAGGGTCTGTGCTTCCGGGGCAGGGCGCCGCTGCTCGTGCAGTCCCGTGACGACGACATCCCACGCCTGGGCGCCGCGGCGTATGTGGACGAGTTCGCCCCGGCGCAGCCGGCGCGCCGCCTTGACCCGCTGCTCCGCGACCTGGACCAGCCCACCGGAGACCGCCTGCGCGGCGAGCGACCGGGTCTTGAAGAAACGCGCCGCCCAGAGCCACTTGTCGATCCGGAGAGTCTCCAGGGCCGTATCGTCCAGCGGGGGCGATTCCACCCTGCGCGGAGGGCTCGTCTCCGTCATGCCGCAGCAAGCTGGCTCGCGGTCGGCTCGGCGCAGCAGTACCAGGGCTCCGAGTGCATGGGGGTCGGTGACCCCACGTCGGCGGGAAGCGGCGGGGGGGCTTCACCGAGCGCCTCGTGGGCGCATCCCCAGATGCGTTCGAACGTGACGCGGCGTGGCTCTCCGGCGTCCGCGGCGGTTTCCGCGATGGCCTGGACGCGCGTTTGCAGCGCGTCCACTTCCGGGTCCGGGTGGCGCCACGGCCAGCCGAGCATGGCGTCGTCGAACGCGTCGATGGGATCTCCGAACCCGTCGATCTCGAACAGGTGCGAGCCGGCCGGTACCAGCAGCCGGATCGAGAGCTGCACCGCTGGTACGCTCTCCACCAGCCGCAGCTCGACGAGCCGCGTGAGCAGGGCCCGGTAGCCTTCGACGGTGGTCCACGGGGTGAAGGGCACGAACGTCGGCGTGACATGGAGACCGGCGGCGCGGACGATGGCCACCGCTCGCTCGAAGTCTGCGGCGGTGTGTCCCTTGGCGAGGTGTTCGAGGATCCGGTCGTCGATCGACTCCACGGCGGAGATGAGGAACAGGCAGCCGGCCTCGGCCAGCGCCTTGATGTGCCCGGGGTAGCGCACGATGTGCTCGATCTTCACCGTGGCGTCCCACGTGACCTCCGGAAAGGTCTCGTGCACGGCTCGCGCTACCCGCAGCGCATGGGTGGGCCCGTTGAGGAAGTCGGGATCGCCGAACGAGATATGCCGGGCACCCGCTGCCACCTGCTGCGCGATGTCGGCGGTGACCACCTCCACCGGCACGATGCGGAAGCGGCCCTCATACACCGGCACCACCGGACAGTGCCGGCACCGGTGCCTGCATCCGCGCGAGGCCTCGGCGAAGCCGGTGGGGCGCGACGTGCCGTCGGGCATGACGATCGCGGCGTAGCGGTCGAGCGCGGGGAGGGCGTCGCGCAGCGGGGTGCGGAAGACGATCTTCGCGATGTCGCCGACCACCCCGAGGGCGGGGTTCGGCGCCCCGGCCCGCACGCGCTCGGCGAGGTCGAGGAGATGCGGTTCGTACTCGCCTCCGATCACGGTGTCCACCCCGAGCCGGCGCAGGCCCCGCGCGTTCACCGGCGCGTACAGGCCGTAGGCGCACAGCACCGCGCCTGGGGCCAGGGCCCGGATTTTCGGCAACACCTCGAACGCGATCCGGGTCGCGGTGTGCATCGGCAGGTAGATGGCCACCATGTCGGCGCCGGTCAGCGCATCGGCGCCGAGGCGCTCGATCGACAGGTCGCAGCAGCGCACGTCGAAACCGGCATCGTAGAGCCAGCGCGCCGGTTGCGCGAGCCCGAACGGCTGGCGGCCGAGTTCGTAGGGGCTGATGAGGACGACTCGGATCATGGCGCTCCCTAGGGGACTCGAACCCCTGTCCCCGCCGTGAGAGGGCGGTATCCTGGGCCACTAGACGAAGGGAGCGCGGTCCGACGAAGGCGAGGTCCGACGGGTGTGGACTCGTCTGACGGGCTGCTATTATACGCGACGCCCGGCGCCGCTCAACGTCGGCCGGCCGGACGCACAACCACTCTCGTCATCGAAATCTTTCGGGGTCGATAGCACCATCGCTCAACCCATCGTTATCCCCCCCTCGGCACACGGCATCTCCGACGCCGATATCAGCGGGGGCGCTCTCAAGGTTCTCGATACGCTGACCGACGCCGGCCACAGCGCCTACCTGGTCGGCGGGGGCGTGCGCGACCTGTTGCTGGGCCTCAAGCCGAAGGACTTCGACGTGGCGACCGTCGCGACGCCGGAGACGGTGCGGAGTCTCTTCCGGACCTGCCGGCTCATCGGCCGCCGCTTCCGGCTCGCGCATGTGCGCATGGGCAGGGAGATCATCGAGGTTGCGACCTTCCGCGCAGGCACCGACGCTGCCGCCGGCGATCCGGGCCATGTACGGGTCGACGGCCGCATCGTGCGCGACAACGTCTACGGCACCCTGGAGGAGGATGCGTGGCGCCGCGACTTCACCGCGAACTGCCTTTACTACGACCATCGCGCCCGCACCGTCATCGACTTCACCGGGGGCTACGCCGACGCATGCGAGCGCCGGCTGCGGGTCATCGGCCGCGCGGCGGAGCGCTATCGCGAGGATCCGGTGCGGATGCTGCGCGCGGTGCGGTTCGCGGGCAAGCTCGGATTCGACATCGACAAGGACACGAGCGCCGCCATCCACGAGCTGGCGCCGCTCCTTGAGGACATGCCCCCGGCCCGGCTCTACGAGGAAGTCTTCAAGCTCTTCATGGCCGGCGCCGCGCGCGCGAACTACGAGTTGCTGCGCCGCTACGGCCTGTTCGGACACCTCTTCCCCGAGACCGAGGCGTGCATCGACGCGGAGCCCGCAGGGCTCGCCGCCGCCCTGGCCGGCCAGGCGCTCGACAGCACCGATACCCGCATCGCGTCGGGCCGATCCGTCACTCCCGGCTTTCTCTTCGCCGCATTGCTGTGGGAGCCCGTGCTGCGCGATTCCGAAGCCTGCATCGCGCGCGGCATGCCGCCCCTGCGCGCCTGGGAAGCGGCCGGCGCCGATGTGATCGAGCGCCAGGTCCAGCACGTTTCGCTCCCGCGGCGGTTCTCGCTGATGGTGCGGGAGATCTGGGGGTTGCAGCCGCGGCTGGTGAATCGGCGCAGCCCCGGCGCCGCGAGCCGGCTGCTGGCCCATCCAAGGTTCAGAGCCGCCTACGATTTCCTGCTGCTGCGGGCGGAATCGGGCGAGGACGTTGCCGAGCACGCGCGCTGGTGGACCCGCATCCAGGAGGTGGGCGACGACGAACGGCGCTCGATGCTGGAAGACCGGCGGGCGCCGAAACGCCGCCGCCGGCGTCGCCGGGGTCGGGCCGCGGCGCGCCCGCAGCCCACCGGGCAGCCCGCGATGTGAATCCCCCGCTTCCCGCAGTCCCGGCTCCCGGCGATGTGGCCATGCGCGGCTCCCGAGTCCTTGTCGAATGCCCCGTCGGCAGTGCCTCACCTTGAAACTCTGCCCGATGCTTCCGGCCTCCATGCCCGGGCTTTCCCGAGAGTTCAGGAGTCGAACCGAGCCACCTTCTTGTCGAATGCCCCGCCGCATGGTCCGTCGCATGCCCCGGCGAATGGCCCCTCGAATGGCCCCTCGAATGGCTTTGAGGGTGTCCCGGTTGACGTATAATTGAAGGTGTGCGGCCCGGCCCCGCTTCGCGTGCCGCGCTCCGCACTACAGCCGGGATGGCGGAACTGGTAGACGCGCTGGACTCAAAATCCAGTACTGGAGACAGTGTGCGAGTTCGAGTCTCGCTCCCGGCACCAGATTTCCGCCGACCCGGAGCCAACCCGAGCGGATGGTGTCGCGCACCGGCGGTCAGAGGCGCCACGATCTCCGCACGATTCCCCCACGATTCCCCCCACGATCCCCTTTTCCGGCATTGCCCCTTGCACGGGCAACGCATCCCCCATCTCGGTCGGCACAGGGCGTTCGCCCGATGCGGAGCACTCGAGAATTCAGGAGACACCCGGGACTCATGCGCAGGTACGGATCGGCTACACTCCCCGCCCTTTCGCGGTCTCACTCAAGCAGGATTTCGGACATGGTGAAGACACTCGCGCACCTGGGTCGGGCTCTGGCGGTGGTGGTTCCGTTCCTCGGTGCGGCGCCGGTAGTGGTCGCGGCGGAGGAAACCCCGTCTGCGGTCACCGCAGAGGAAACCCCGCCATCCGCGGTCACCGCGGAGGAAGCCCAATCTGTGGACGCGGTGATGGCCGAAGCCCGGGCGCTGCTCGATGCGCGTCGGTTCGACGAGGCGCTCGCGCTGCTGCGTCCGCTCACGGCGACGGACCAGATCTATGCGGACGTGGTGTTCCTGTTCGGCCTGGCCGCGATCGAGGCGTCGCGTCTGCGGTCCGAGGAGGCGGAGCGTGAGGCGTTGCTCGATGAGGCCATTGCCGCCCTGCACACCATGCTCACGGTCCGCCCGGATCTTGCGCGGGTGCGCCTGGAGCTGGCGCGGGCATTCTTCTACAAGGAAGAGGACGGTCTCGCCCGGCGTCACTTCGAGCGCGTGCTGGCCGGGGACGTGCCGGATGCGGTGAAGGCCAACGTGCGGCGGTTCCTGGCGCAGATCCGGGCGCGCCGGCGCTGGACCGCGTACCTGGGAGCGTCGCTGGTGCCGGACACCAACATCGGCGGCGCCTCCGACGATGAAATCATCTATATCGAGGTGCTCGGCACGGAGCTTCCCTTCCGGCGCAACGAGCAAGACCTGCAGACCTCGGGGGTGGGGGTGTCGGTGTGGACGGGCGCCGGGTACGAGCATCCGGTGACGGACCGGCTGAGGCTGCGCTCGGGGGTGGACGTCTCGGTGAAGGATCATGCGGGGGGGGGGCGGTTCGACGATGCCTACCTCGCCGTTCACGCGGGGCCGCGCTGGTTCGTGGACGCGCGCACCGAGCTGAGCGTGCTGGCCAATGCGAGCCGGCGCTGGGCGGGCGGGAGCGTTGATCACAACGCGGCGGGCGCGCGCATCGAGACCCGGCGCCGACTCACCGATCGGGTGTGGGCGAACGTGCATGCCTCCTGGCTCGACCGCGACTACCGGGGCGGGACAAGACAGGACGGGCCGGTGGTGGACTTGGTGCTGAGCGGAACCTGGAGACTGGGCCCGACGGTGAGTGCGAACTCGGCGTTCGGCTACTCGGAGCAGCGCCCGCATGACTCGCAGTTCGAAAACCGGAGCCGACGGGTGCGGGTGGGTTTCAACGCGGCTCTGCCTCGGGGGTTCTCCCTGGGTGGCAATGCGCAGGTGCGCTGGACGGACTATCCGGACCACCGATTTGTCAGAAACAGTCAACATGGCCTGCGCAAGGACCGTACGCAGACCCTGAGCGCCTCCCTGTACAAGCGTGACCTCACCGTGTACGGCTTCAGCCCGCAGCTTGTGGTCACCCACGAGCAGCGCAACTCCAACGAACAGGGGCTCGATTTCGTCGGCAACCGTGCGGAGCTGCGCCTCGTGCGCCAGTTCTGATCTACGCCCGGGGCCACCGGCCCTGCCACTGCCCGATCCGCGGGCTCGGGCCCCGGTGACGGCGCGCCCACACCGTTTTCAGCCGACCCTGACCAGCGTGGCGGCGAGGAGTCACACCCTCGCGCCGCCCACGGTTGGAACCCCGCGCAAACAGGCCGTCTTTCTGCCCCTTGCGTCGTCAATGAGGAGGAAGGAGGGCTCTCTCTTGTACTCGGCGCGCATCACGGAAGCGCGAGTTCTCTGCAAAATGTTCGCAGTGGCAGAACGCGGGCGCGGGCGGACAGATAGTCTCGCTCGCCGAGATGCACCTGATAGAAGTTCTCGATTGGCGTCCGGTTTCGAAAATAGGTGATTGCCGGGCTCGGCGATCTGTCGCCCGATTTGCACTCCACGGCGAACAGCGGCGCACCATCGCGAATCACGACGAAGTCCACCTCGCGGCGGTCGGTATCGCGCAGGAACCGAAGTTCCATTCGATGGCCCTCGGTGTCTTCCACAAAGTGACAGTATTTCAGCAGGTGACAGGCGACCAGGTTCTCGAACCGCTCGCCCTTCCCCGGCACATGCGACCAGTCCCAGAGATAAAGTTTGGTCTCCTTCCTGACCGCACGGATTCGAGGGGCGCCGAACGGTGGAATCCGGAAGCAGACGTAGAGGTTTTCCAGGATTCCGAGCCAGCGGGCCACGGTCTCGTGCGCAACCTGCAGATCTTCGCTCAGACTCCGAATCGACAGCGGCGACCCGACCCGTTGCGGCAACGCCTCCACGAGAAGTTCGACGAGCGCAACGTTGCGCACGCTCTCCAGATCGCGAAGATCCTCGTAGACCACGCGTGACAGCCTTTCTCCCTGCCATCGGCGCCAGGTACGCGTATCACCTGCGAGCAGCGGCTCGGGGAATCCGCCGAAGCGCAGCAGCGCTTCGAGATCACCCGCCGAGTGGTTCGACCCGAGTTCCCCGAGGGAGAGCGGATGGAGGCGGTAGTGATGGTAACGCCCCTGCAGGGAATCGCCGCCCTTGCGATAGTGGTCCAGCCGCGCCGAGCCCGTCACCAGGAAGGAGACGCGATCCCCGTCGGTGTCGTAAAATCCCTTGACCAGATTGCGCCACCTCGGGAACTTGTGGATCTCGTCCAGCGCCACCAGTTTCTCGCCGCCGGGCAGCCGGCCGCGCAGCAGATCGGGGCGGACCCTCGGATCGTCCCAGCTCAGGTAACCCCGGTGTCGCCTCCCCGCCGCGCCCAGGAGCGCAAGCGCGAGAGTCGTTTTGCCGACCTGTCTCGGTCCGCCGAGAAATACCATCTTTCGCCGGAGATCGTCCTCGATCGGAGCCCGCAGATAACGGCGGAGAACATTCGGGGAACTGGTCATGAACGCGCGGCGGATTGCGTGAGTGAATCAAGGTTAACTCGAAATCACTCATGAGTGAAATCGACTTCATCGCAACATGCGCGGGCACCGGCCCGCCTCCGACTTGCTCGCGCGGGCGCTGCCGCTGGCGGAATTCGGCGATGACCACCGAACCGCTGGCGGTCCTCGGCCTCTGGCGTGGTGGGGATCTCCGGGAGAAATCCACCTTCGAGGGGGTCGGGAAGGTAGAGCGATCCCGAGCGGAATGAACCGGACCACCGAAGCGGCGGGGGTTGATTGTCGAGCCGTCGGCGGGCGCGAACGGGTATCGCTGCCGACGCGGAGAGTCGCTGCAATCAAGCTCGGGCTCGACACTGGCGCGAAGATCCTCGCGCTCATCGTTGCAGGGGCACTGTGCGCTGCCGCGCCCGTACATGCGCAGCCCCCGGACCCGGCCGACGACGAGGGCGCTCCGGCCGCATCCGCCGCGCAGATCGAGTCGCTGGTGGAGACCCTGCGCGACGACGCCGAGCGCGAGAAGCTGATCACGCAGCTCGAAGCGCTCCTCGAAGCGCAGAGCGCCGGGAGCCCCGACGCTCCGGCCGCCGTCACCGACTCCGTTGGCGTGACGGCCCTTGCGTTCCTCTCACGCAAGGTCGAGGCGCTGAACGATCTCGCCGGCGAGGCGGCGCACGGCTTCGCGAACCTGCCGGCGTTTGCCGGGGAGCTTGCGACGCAGGCTTCCGACCCCGAAGTCCGCGAACGCTGGATCGAGATCGTCTTCAAGCTGATCGTGGTCGTCGGCATCGGATTCGTCGCCGAGTGGATCGTGATGCGCCTCCTCTCCCGGCCTCGATTTCACTTTCGGGACGGGGACGCAGACGCGGACGCCGACGGCCCCAGCCGACGGGCCGTGCGTTTGATCGAGCGCACCCTGATGGACCTCGCCCCGGTCGTCGCCTTCGCGGTGGCCGGCTACACCGCACTGGCCGCGGCCGCTCCGCCGGCGTCGGCGCGCGTGATCGCGCTGGTCATCATCAACGCCAACGTCATCGTGCGGGCGGTCACGGTGCTCGCCCGCCTGATCCTGAGACCACGATTCGCGACCTTTCGCTTCTTCGAGCTGTCCGACGAAAATGCGAATTACCTGTTTTTCTGGGCGCGACGCCTGACCGTGGTGTCGGTGTACGGATTCTTCATCGCCGAGGCGCTGCCGTTGCTCGGGGTCGCGCCGGGTGCGCAGGGGGTTGTTCAGAGGCTGATCGGGCTCGTCGTGGCGTCCATGGTGGTCGTGCTCATGCTGCAGAACCGGCAGCCGATGCGCGTGTGGCTCACCGGCGCCGATGCTGCGAGCCGGTGGCGGCGGACTCGGCGTTCGTTCGCCGAGGTCTGGCACTTCGTCGCCGTCGCCTACGTCGTCGCGGTCTACGCGGTGTGGGCCACGGGCGTGCCGGGCGGGTTCGAGTTCCTGATCCGCGCGACGGTGGTGACGCTGGTGACGGGATTCGTCGCCTACGCGGTCTTCGGCGGGCTGCACCGGGCGGTCGAGCGGGGGTTTCGGGTCAACGAGGAGACCCGGAACCGCTTTCCGCATCTCGAAGAGCGGGTCAACCGCTATCGCGGCATCATCGAGACCGCCTTGCGCTCCATCGTCGTGGTGGTCGCCGCGCTCGTGATGCTGGACGCGTGGGGGCTCGGGCCCTTCGACTGGCTCGCGTCGGAGAGCGGCCGTGTGCTCGTCGGGCGCCTCGTCACCGTGGTCTTCGTCGCCGGGGGCGCGCTCGTTGCGTGGGAGCTGCTGAGTACGCTGGTCGAGCGCTATCTCGAGGAACGCGACGCGCAGGGTGAACGTGTGGCGCGCGGGGCGCGGGTGCGTACCTTCCTGCCGCTCGTGCGCAACGTCGTGCGCATCGTGCTGCTGGTACTGGTGGTGCTGGTCGTGTTGTCCGAGATCGGCATCGACATCGGGCCGCTGCTCGCGGGCGCGGGCATCGTGGGTCTCGCGGTGAGCTTCGGGGCGCAGAGCCTCGTCAAGGACGTCATTACCGGGTTCTTCATCCTCCTCGAAGACGCCATCTCGGTCGGGGACGTGGTCGATCTCGGGGGGCGCTCCGGCATCGTGGAGAGCATGACCATCCGTTCGGTCAGGCTGCGCGACGTGGGCGGCAACGTCCACACCGTGCCCTTCGGCGAGGTTGCCGCCGTGCTCAACATGACCAAGGACTTCTCCTACGCGCTGATGGACGTCGGCATCGCCTACCGGGAGGACGTGGACGAGGTGATCGAGGTGCTGCGCGAGATCGGCGACGGGATGCAGGCGGACGAGGAGTTCGGGCCGCTCATCCTGGAGCCGCTGCAGGTGCTCGGGCTCGATTCGTTCGGCGATTCGTCGGTGAACATCCGGATCCGGCTCAAGACGCTGCCCATCCAGCAGTGGGCGGTCAGGCGCGAGTTCCAGCGACGCATGAAAAGGGTGTTCGACGAGCGCGGGATCGAGATTCCGTTCCCGCACCAGACCATCTACTTCGGTGTGGACAAGAGCGGACACGCGCCAGCGGCGCGCGTCGCGCTGGAGCGCGATCTTCAGCGGCAACGGGACGATGCGGCGCAGTAGCGGCGGCTCGCGATTTCGCCCTCGCCTGGTGCTCACCCGCCCCGGATCCGGAACGCTTCACCCTGCCGGCGCTCAAGCGTCTCCGGCCTGACGAACGGAATCGCGGCGGCAGGCCGTCGGCCGGCTTTGGTGAATCGAGCGAGGCGTCGCGGGCATCGTCTCAGTCCTTCGCGAACTCAAGCAGCAGATCCTTGGCGTCGACGGATTGCCCCGCCGCCACGTGCAGCGCCGCCACCGTGCCGCTGCGCTCGGCGTGCAGGGCGGTCTCCATCTTCATCGCCTCGATGGTCATCAGCAGATCGCCGGCGACCACCGCCCGCCCCTCGGTGACCGCCAGCGACGCCACCACCCCCGGCATCGGCGCCGCCACGTGGCACGGGTCGGCCGGATCCGCCTTCGGACGCCGCACGGCCGAGGCCGTCGCCTCGCGGTTCTCCACCTTGACCGAGCGCGGCTGGCCGTTCAGCTCGTAGAACACCCGCACTGCGCCTTCCTCGTCGGTCTCGCCGATGGCCAGGCAGCGGATGACCAGAGTCAGCCCCCGGTCCAGCTCCACCGATACCTCGCGGCCGGGCCGCAGGCCGTAGAAGAACACGTCGGTCGGCAGCGCCGACACCGGGCCGTACTTCTCGCGTCGCTCGGCGTAGTCGGTGAACACCCTCGGGTAGAGGAGCCAGGACCAGAGTTCCTCGTCGGTGATCGACCAGCCGGTCGCGGCCCTGGCTTTCGCGCGTTCCGCCTCGAGGTCCGCAGCGGGAAGCATGGCGCCCGGACGGCCCTCGATCGGCGGCACGCCCTTGAGGATCTTGCGCGCGAGCGGTTCCGGAAATCCCCCCGGCATCGGGCCGAGCTCGCCCCGGAAGAGCCCCACCACCGACTCCGGGAACGCGATGTCGCGGTCCGGATCCTCGACGTCGGCGCGGGTGAGGCCCCCGGAGACCATCACCAGGGCCATGTCGCCGACGACCTTGGAGGTCGGGGTGACCTTCACGATGTCGCCGAACATGCGGTTCACCTCGGCGTAGGCGCTCGCCACCTCATGCCAGCGCTCGGCGAGGCCGAGCGACCGGGCCTGCTCGCGCAGATTGGTGAACTGCCCGCCCGGCATCTCGTGCAGATAGACCTCCGAGGCCGGTGCCCGCATGTCGGTCTCGAACGCCGCGTACTGCGCCCGCACCGCCTCCCAGTAGTCGGAGATCTCCCGGACCCGGGCGGGGTCGAGGCCGGTGTCGCGCGGGCGGCCGCGCAACGCCTCCACCACCGAGCCGAGACAGGGCTGCGAGGTGAAGCCCGAGAGGCTGTCCATCGCCAAGTCCACCGCGTCGACCCCGGCGTCCACCGCGGCCAGCACGCTCGCCGCCGCGACCCCCGAGGTGTCGTGGGTGTGGAAGTGCACCGGGAGCCCGGTTTCCGCTTTCAGCGCTTCGACCAGCTCGCGGGCGGCGGCGGGCTTGACGAGACCGCCCATGTCCTTGATGCCGAGGATGTGGGTGCCCGCATCACGCAGGGCGCGGGCCATGCGGACGTAGTAGCCGAGGTCGTACCGGTGGCGCTGCGGATCGTGGAGATCGCCCGTGTAGCAGATGGCCGCCTCGCAGATCCGGCCGGATTCCAGCACCGCGTCCACCGCGACCCGCATGTTCTCGACCGAGTTCAGGGGGTCGAAGATGCGGAACAGATCGATGCCGGACGCCGCCGCCCGGGCCACGAACCCGCGCACCACGTTGTCGGGGTAGTTGGTGTAGCCCACCGCGTTCGATGCGCGCAGCAGCATCTGCAGGAGAAGGTTCGGGATGCCGGCGCGCAGTCGCCGGAGCCGCTCCCACGGGCACTCGCCGAGGAAGCGCATCGCCACGTCGAACGTCGCTCCGCCCCAGCATTCGAGCGAGAACAGATCGGGGAGGTTGTGCGCGTAGGCCGGAGCAATCCGGGTCATGTCGTGGGTGCGCATCCGGGTCGCGAGCAGCGACTGCGGGGCGTCGCGCATGGTGGTGTCGGTGACGAGCACGCGCGTCTGGCCGAGCATCCATGCCGCCACTGCGGCCGGCCCCTCGGCGTCGAGCAGGGCCCTGGCGCCGCCCGTCCCCGCCGCCGATGATCCGGCGCAGATCGGATCCCGGCTCAGATCGCCGTTGGGTGCCCTGGCGCCGCCCGCCTCGGTTGCCGATGAACCTCCGGCGTCAGGCCGCACGTTTGCGCCTCTCGCCCCGGCCGCTGATGAACCTCCGGCGTCAGGCCCAGCGTCAGGCCGCGCGTTTGCGCCACTCGTCTCCGTGGGCGCCGTCCCTCCGGCATCAGGTGCCGCCTTCGTCCCCGGGGCGGACGATGCCGGCCGCAGGGAGGGTGGGCGGGGATTGCGGGCGTGGGCCGGCGGCAGGGGCCGATCCTTCACCTCCGGGTGGCCGTTGATGGTGGTCTCGGCGATGTAGCGCAGAAGCCGGCTCGCCCGGTCACGCGGTCGGGTGAAGGCAAGCAGATCCGGGTTGTCGTCGATGAAGCGGGTGGTGACCTGCCCGTCCCGGAACGCTTCGTCGCTGACCAGTCTCTCCAGAAAGGCGATGTTGGTGGCGACTCCGCGGATGCGGAACTCGCGCAGCGCGCGCCGCATCCGGTCGATGGCGCCCTTGCGCGACGGCGCCCAGGCGGTGACCTTCTCCAGCAGCGAGTCGTAGTGCCGGGTGATGACCGCACCGGAGTACGCGGTGCCGCCGTCGAGCCGGATACCGAACCCGGTCGCGGCCCGGTAGGCGGTGATGCGGCCGTAGTCGGGGATGAAGCGGTCGAGCGGGTCCTCGGTCGTGATCCGGCACTGCACGGCGTGGCCGCGCAGCGCGAGGGCATCCTGCGGCGGGCAGGCCGCATCCGGCCCGTCGCCGATGACGCCACCCTCGGCGATGCGGATCTGGGCCCGCACCAGATCGACCCCGGTGACCTGCTCGGTGACCGTATGCTCGACCTGGATGCGGGGGTTGACCTCGATGAAGTGGAAGTGGCCGGTGTCGATGTCGTGCAGGAACTCGACCGTTCCGGCGTTGAGGTAGTCGGCCCTGCGCGCGATGGCCAGCGCGTATCCGGTCAGCTCTTCGCGTTGCCCGGAGGCCAGCCCCGGGGCCGGAGCGCACTCGACGATCTTCTGGTTGCGACGCTGCACCGAGCAGTCGCGCTCGAAGAGATGGACGATGCGGCCCCCGGCGTCCGCCAGCACTTGGACCTCCAGGTGGCGCGCGCGCCGGATGAATCGTTCCAGATAGATGTCGTCCTTGCCGAAGGCCGCCGCCGCCTCGCGCCGGGCCGCGAGCAGCGCCGCCTCGAATCCGTCCGGGGTCTCCACCACCCGCATGCCGCGGCCGCCGCCGCCCCAGCTTGCCTTGAGGATGCCGGGGAAGCCGACCTCCTGCGCCGCCATGAGCGCGGTTTGCGGATCGGCGGGGAGCGCGCCGGTCGCGGGCACCGTGGGTACGCCGGCGGCGGCGGCGATGGCCCGCGCGGAGACCTTGTCGCCGAGGCGCCGCAGGGTGTCGGGACGCGGGCCGATGAAGGCGATGTCGTGCGCGGCGCAAGCCTCGGCGAACTCCGGGGACTCGGACAGGAAGCCGTACCCGGGGTGGATGGCGTCGGCCCCGGTCGCGCGCGCGACCCGCAGGATCTCGTCCACCGACAGGTAGGCGGCGATCGGGCCCAGGCCCTCGCCGATGTGGTACGACTCGTCGGCCTTGGAACGATGGAGCGCGAGCCGGTCCTCGCCGGAGAAGACCGCGACCGTGGCCTTGCCCATCTCGTTGGCCGCGCGCAGCACCCGAATCGCGATCTCGCCGCGGTTGGCTACCAGAATCTTTCGGAATCCGCTCATCGTGTCATGCCTCCCGCAAGGACGGAATCGGGTTTTCGGGCTACTCCCTCAATCGATGTATCGTAACCCTTCGGGTCTCGGGGGGATGGTCCCCGCGACAGGCGGGGCTGAACGGTCGGAGAGTCGTGGCCTCCCTCGGGATTGCGTCACTGCGGTGGCGATCGCATGGGTGATCGCGTGGGTTCCGCCCCCGGGATCCGAGGGGTGGCGAGTTATCGGTCGGCGGCGCGCCGGACGGGGCTCAGTACGGACCGGGCGCGATGGGGCTGCCGTCGGTGAACCGCTCGAAGCGGAATCGGGACAGATCGAAGCCGGTCGGTCGGCCGAGGACCAGGTCGGCAAGCACCCGGCCCACGCCTGGCCCGATCCCGAAGCCGTGCCCGCTCATGCCGGTGCCGATGAACAGGCCCGGGAGCGCCGGCGCCTCGCACAGATAGGGCACGGCGTCGGGGGTCACGTCGATCATCCCGGCCCAGATCTCGGCGATGCCCGCCCTGGCGAGCCATGGCGTCCGCCTCGGCAGCCGGTCGCGCAGCCGCCGGTGGACCTCCTTCGACGGTGGCGGATCGAGCACCCGCGTGCGCTCGAACGGGGTGACCTCGCCGGCGGACCAGCGCGATTTCGAGCCCCAGGCGCCGGGATAGCCCGCCGGTGGCTTCGGCCTGAGCCGCAGGTCTCTCGCGGACTGCTTCATGAGCGGCAGGAACTTCGTCAGATCCCGGAACGAGCGCGCGCACAGGTAGTGCTCCGCGACGTCTCCGGTCGAGACGCTGTAGCCGCCGTCGGTGCGCCGGCGCATGGTGAACCCCGGGGTGGAGACGTTGGGCAGGCCGCGATCCGGCGCGGCACGGGTGCGGGCCACGGTGGAGCGCACGGCAAGCTGCGGCAGGTCGAGCCCCGCGTTCGCGGCGAAGTACGTCGACCATGCCCCGCCGGCGAGCACCACCCGGTCCGCCCGCACCGGCCCGCGTTCGGTGTGCACGCATCGGACCCGGCTGTTCGTGGTTTCCACGGTACGGACCGCGCAGTGCTCGGTGACCGCCCCCCCGAGCCCGCGCACCGCGCGGGCAAGCGCCGGCACCGCGACGAACGGCTCCGCCCGGCCGTCGCTCGGGGTCAGCATGCCGCCGACCCACCGCCCCTCCACGCCCGGCACCGTCGCCCGCGCCTCCTCGGCCGAGAGCATGCGGGTATCGAGCTGATGCTCCTTCGCGAGCTCGTGCCATTGCTCGAACCGGGCGAGGGCGCGTTCGTCCTCCGCCAGGTACACGCAGCCCGCAGCGGTGAATTCGAGGTCCCGTTCTCCGGTCTCCCCGGCGAGCCCCCGCCAGATCCGGTTCGACTCCATCATGATCGGCAACTCGTCCCGATCCCGTCCCTGCTGGCGCACCCAGCCCCAGTTGCGGCTCGACTGCTCCCCCGCCACCTTTCCCTTCTCGAGCAGCGCGACCTTCGCCCCCTGACGGGCGAGGAACCAGGCCGTCGACGTACCGACCACGCCGGCGCCGATCACCGCGACGTCGACGGCATCGGGCAGCGGATCGGAGAATGTGATCGGGGTGGAGTCCGTGATCATCGGCATGGAAGTGAACCCCTGAGAAATGATCCGTATGCATCACCGCGAAGGATCGCAGAATCGGGGCCGAGTGCGATAGATTCGCGGGCGGGATCACGCACCGGCTCGACCGCGAGATCCGACGCGGTTCGACACTCACAGGGAGACCCAGATGCTATTCGACATCCGCACCTACACCTGCGCGCCCGGCACCATCGCGAAACACCTGGCGCTCTACGAGGAGAAGGGCTTCGCGCCACAGCGGCGTCACCTCGGCGAGCCGCTGCTCTACGGTCTCTGCGAGACCGGCGACCCGAACCAGTACGTCCACATCTGGGTCTACGAGAACGCCGGGGATCGCGAGGCCAAGCGCGCCGCGATGTGGGCGGACCCGGACTGGCTGGCCTACGTCGCGGCGAGCGCCGAGGCGGGCTGGCTCGTCCGGCAGGAGAACAAGCTCATGGTGAACGCCCCGTTCTTCGAGTCCGTCGTGAAGCCGAAGTGAGAGCACTATCGCGCCTGGCGTCGCCATGGACTTTGCACCGGTCGACCGACCGGCGTGCGATCGGCGAGGGCATCCACCATCGTGCGGAAGTCAGTCATCCGTGGTGGCGGCCAAGCGCGCCCCGAGGCCCGCGAACCCCCGCTCCCGAGCGATCATCCGCCGCTCCGAGACATCGGCTTCGCGCCGAACCGTGAGCCATGACGGAAGCGCCCCCTGAATCGAGCGGCCCCCTGGCGGGGATGCGGGTCGTCGATCTCACGGCGATCCTGCTCGGTCCCGTCGCGACCCAGATGCTTGGTGATCTGGGCGCGGACGTGATCAAGGTGGAAGCCCCCGGTGGCGACACCATGCGGGGCGCCGGCCCCCCGCCGGTGGACGATGGGATGGGGGCCATCTTCCTCACCAACAACCGCAACAAGCGCAGCATCGTGCTCGATCTCAAGGCGCCCCACGGCCTGGCGGCCATGATGCGGCTTCTGGAAAGCGCCGACGCGTTCGTACACAACCTGCGCCCGCAGGCGATCGACCGGCTCGGGCTCGACTACCCCGCGGTGAGCGCGCGCAACCCGTCCATCGTCTACTGCGGCGCGTGGGGCTTCGGCCGCTACGGGCCGTATGGCCACAAGCCCGCCTACGACGACATGATCCAGGCGGTGTCCGGGCTCGCCGCGCTCCAGGCGGTCGACGGCGAGCCGCGCTACGTCAACTCCGTGGTCGCCGACAAGGTGACGGGACTGCACGTCGCGGTGGCCATGCTCGCGGCGCTGCTGCACCGCGCGCGAACCGGCGAGGGCCAGTGCGTCGAGGTGCCGATGTTCGAGACCCTCGTTGCCTTCAACATGTTCGAGCATCTCTACGGGTGGGTCTACGAGCCGCCGCGCGGCCCGATGGGCTATCCGCGCACGCTCTCCCCCGGCCGGCGCCCCTACCGTACCCGCGACGGCTGGATCGGCGTGCTTCCCTACACCGATCGCCAGTGGGCGGCGCTGTTCGCGGTCGCGGACCGGCCGGACCTGGCCGCCGACCCGCGGTTCGCGACCCTGCCGAACCGCCTCGCGCACATCGACGCGGTCTACGCGACCCTCGCCGAGCTGCTGACCGAGCGCACTACCGCCGAATGGCTCGACGCATTCGACGCCGCGCACATCCCGTCGATGCCCATCAGCCAGCCGGACGATCTCGCCGGTGATCCGCATCTCGCCGCCACCGGCTTCTGGCAGACGATGGAGCACCCGGATCTGGGAACCTTGCGCTATCCGGGCGTCCCGGCGCAGTTCTCGAAGACCCCTGGCGCCATCCGTCGCGCCCCGCCGCGGCTCGGCGAGCACAGCGTGGAGATTCTCACCGAGCTCGGCTTCGGACGCGCGGAGATCGACCACCTCGTCGAGGCCGGCGTCACGACGGACGCAATGCGCCGCAACCACGGGGATCCCGCCGCTTGACCGGTCCGCCCGGGTGCATACCGCATTGGTGGGGGGGCTCGTTGTCGGCCCCGGGAGATCTCGGGCCGGAGCCCCCAGCCCTCGTCGGCGAAAGTGGGACGTGCCCGATCGCGAGATCACCGCCAATCCGCTGTACACCCGCGTCCCCGCCGTTTCTTGCAAATTAGAAATGAATTTCTAAAATACGAACCGTGTTTGCCCGCAAGACAGGCGCACTGCTGCGCACCCGCCTCGGAGCCTACCCCGCCGTCGCGTTGGTCGGCCCTCGTCAGTGCGGCAAGACAACGCTCGCCCGGTCTCTGGGCGGACGATACTTCGACCTGGAGCAGGAGCCCGATCGGTTGCGGCTCGACCTGGAGTGGGACACCGCGGCGGGCGGGTCCGAACTCGTGGTGCTGGACGAAGCGCAGGTCTGGCCGGAGATATTCCCGCGGCTGCGCGGTGCGATCGACGACGATCGGCGGCGCAACGGACGATTTCTGTTGCTGGGTTCGATCTCCCCCTCCCTCATGACACAAGTGTCCGAATCGCTCGCCGGACGGCTCTCCGTCGTCGAACTCACTCCGCTGCTTCACACCGAACTCCGCAGCGACCCGCAACGACGCCGGCTCTGGCTCTTCGGCGGCTATCCCGACGGCGGAGTGCTGAACGGCCGCGGTTTCCCCGTCTGGCAGCACGACTACCTGAACCTGCTGGTGCAGCGAGACCTCCCCAACTGGGGCTTGCCCGCCCACCCGGGAACGACGCATCGCCTGCTGCTGATGCTTGCCGCCGCGCACGGCCAGGAATGGAACGCCAGCCGGATCGGGAAAAGCCTGGCGCTCTCCTATCACACGGTAAACAGCTACCTGGACTATCTGGAGGGCGCGTACCTGGTGCGCCGTCTGCCGGCCTATCACGCGAATGTGCACAAGCGCATCATCAGGCGCCCGAAGGTGTACTGGCGCGATGCGGGACTACTGCACGCACTGCTGAACGTATCCGACCGGAACACGCTGCTGGCCCAGCCCTGGGTCGGAGCGAGCTGGGAAGGGTTCGTCATCGACCAGGTGCTGGCCGCGCTGAAGGCGACCGGCCGGCCGTTCGAGGCATTCCATCTGCGTACGAGCGACCAGCGCGAGATCGATCTCCTCATCCGCATCGGCACGGAACTCTGGGCGATGGAGATCAAGCTCACCACCCGCCCTGCCCCGGGCGACATGGGCCGGCTCGAGGCCAACGCGGACCTGGTGAGCGCGGATCGGCGATTCCTGGTGTGCCAGCGCAGCGACTTCATCGAGGGCGGAGCCCGAATCATCTGTGACCTCGAAGGTCTGGTGGACCATATCGAGCAATCGGCCGCGGGCTGAACGAAAGGAGCACATGCACGAGATGGCCATCACCTACGACGCGATCATGGGATACGAGGTTCCCGAGATCACCCAGACCCTGAGCGACACCGACTGCATCCTCTACGCTCTCGGAGTGGGTTTCGGCACGCAGCCGGTGCACCCCGGCCATCTGCGTCATGTCTACGAGGAGGGGCTGGAGGTGCTCCCGATGATGGCGAACGTCGTTGCCTACCCGGGGTTCTGGCTGAAGGATCCGGGCACCGGGGTCGACTGGAAGCGGGTGCTGCACGGCGAGCAGGTGTTCACGATTCACCGGCCGCTTCCGATTGGCGTGAAGCTCTGCGGCAAGACCCGGATCGTCGGCGTCGATGACAAGGGGGCCGCGTTCGGAGCGTTCATGTTTGCGCAACGGGATGTGGTGGAGGCGGCGACGGGAGCGCCGGTCTGCACTCTGGAGCAGACGACGCTGCTGCGCGGCGATGGCGGCTGCGGCGGACGTGACGCGCGGCCGCGGCCCGTGCACCGGCTCCCGCGGCGCGAGCCGGACCTCCACCAGGACCTCACGGTGGCCCGCGAGGCGGCGCTCGTCTACCGCCTGAGCGGCGACCGCAACCCCCTGCACGCGGACCCGGCAGTGGCGCGGGCGGCGGGCTTCGAGCGGCCCATCCTCCACGGCATGTGCACGATGGGCCATGCGGGCCATGCAGTGATGGCCGCGGTGTGCGACTACGACGGCAGCCGCATCCACTCCATGCAGGTGCGGTTCACCGCTCCGGTGTATCCCGGGGAGACGCTGCGCACCGACATGTGGGTCGACGGCGACGAGGTCTCGTTCCGCACCCGAGCCCTGGAACGCGACGTCGTGGTGCTCGGGAACGGGCGGGTGGAACTCGTGGCCGCCTGACCTCTGCGCCGCGCCGAAGCCGCCGGTACGCCCGCATCAACCCGCACGTCTCACCAGCTACCGACAGGGATCGGAAAACCACCCAGGCGCCGGATGGCTTCGATTCGACGGCTTGTGAGAAATGCGGCTGAATGCCCGTCTCCTTCCCACCCACCCTGACGCGCATTTCTCACCGGATCGCGAGTGCGTACGTTCCTGGGGAAGCAAGCGCCGAGGCTCGCCGATGAGCAAGCTTGATGTTGAAGGGCTGCAACGCGCGCTCCAGTCCTTTGCCGATGCCCGGGACTGGGAACAGTTTCACGCCCCGAAGAACCTCGCCGCCGCCCTGTCGGTGGAGGCGGCGGAGTTGCTGGAGATCTTCCAGTGGCTCGACGAGGCGCAGTCGCGCGCGGTCCGTCCCGGACACCCGCTGCACGATCGCGTCGCCGAAGAGATCGCCGATGTTCAGATCTATCTCCTGCGCCTCGCGGACAAGGTCGGCGTCGACCTCGATGCCGCCGTCCGACGCAAGATCGCACGCAACGAGGAGAAATACCCGCCGGAGAAGGCACGCGGCAACGCGAGGAAGTACAACCGGCTGTAGCTCACGTTTCTCAAGGGGCGGTGCCGGCGCGGGGCAGGGTGGCGGTCGGGTTGGTGAGGCGGGTCGCAGGCAAGGCATGTGCTCTGATGGACGGTCGTCAAACGAGCCGCATCTTCATATCCACACGCGGATGCGTTCGGCGAGCCGGCCGATGGCGTCGATGTCGCCGAGCTTCAGACCCCAGTTCATGGCGAGCGCGTCGTCCGTGATCCGGGGCAGGACGTGTATGTGGAAGTGCATCACCGACTGCGCGGCCGCGGCCCCGTTGCCCTGTATGAGGTTGAGTCCATCCGGGTTCAGCGCCCGGGTGAGGGCTGCCGCCACCCGCTTCGCGGTCACCACGGTGCGGGCGAGCACCTCGTCGGGCACCGCGTAGAGATCGGGCGTGTGTTCCCTGGGAATGACCAGCGCGTGGCCCTCGTTGGCCGGATTGATGTCCATGAACGCGAAAGTCGCTTCGTCCTCGAACAGCTTGAACGAAGGGATCTCACCCGAGACGATCTTGCAGAACGTGCAGTCCGGGTCGCGGCGCATCGCGAGCCTCCTTCCGTTCGGAGCCGGTCGGGGCCGTTCAGCCCGGCGCTCCGGCGAGTCCGGTGCCCCGCTCGCTCTCGGGCGAGGCGCCTCCCATGCCGAGTTCGAAGGCGACGTCGCCGACCATCGCGCCGCTTGAATCGAAGCTCCGCTCGACGAAGATCCCGGCGCCTCCCGCCCCGAGCAGGATGACGGCCGATGCCCGCGTCCCGTAGTCGGCTCCGATGATGAACCGTGACGAGCGCCACCGCATGGGCCCCGAGTCGCTTTCGATGTCGGCCGCGGGCGCTTCGTGGTGTCGCGGATTGTCCGGTGCGAGCAGGGCGAACAGATCGGAGGGGTGTAACTCGGGGCCGGCGAGGAGTCGTTCCAGTTCCGCTTTCCCGTCCGTCACCTTGGGCCATGGGGTGTCGAGCAAGTGGTTGCTGAGGCCGTAGATTCCGGGTTCGAGCCGAACCACCCCCGGGGATCGGTTCGACGCGACGGCGAGCGTCTCCCCGTCCATGACGATCAGACTGAATCCGTGGTAGCGATGGCCTTCGCGCAGGATGTGGCCGAGATAGGTCTCCGCCGGTTCGTCTCCGGCGACGAATGCGCTGACGAGCGCCCCGCGGGATGGGGCTCCCGGGAGGCGCGCCGCGCCCGGGTCCCGGTAGTTGGTGATTGCGGCGAACCGCCCACCAGCGCTGATGCCCAGCCAGGTGCCTCCCGCCTCCAGGTCCCGGCCCGCGAGCACGCCGGGAGCGTCCTGCCACCAGTGGGCGGGGAGGGCGGATCGGGCGTGGTACTCGTCCCGGTTCGCGGCAACGACAAGACGGTGGCGCGGGTGGTGCCGCCAGGCAATGTAGATCAGGCACATCGGCGCGAGAGGAAAGTCCGGAGCCGCGGGCGGGCCTGCGTCCAGTGCTTGCGCCGCATCACGCGCTTCGCCGGTACTGTCTGCCGACCTCGAACCGGGCGAGTGTGGGTTCGGCCATGTTCTCGTCTCCGGTGGCGGTCTTCGCGAGGGCCGGCGCCGGTACCCGTCACGGGCGCCGTCGGGCGCCTTTCGCTGCCGACATCCGCACTTGCAGGACGGCTGAGGGACCGAAACCGGCAGGCTAGTGAACATGTGCGCAAACGTCCACTCCGCCCCGGTGATGGAGGGGTGCGAAGGCCGGAACCGGCCTTGAGCGGCGGCGGGCGGGGACCTGCTGCCGTGGACCCGCTGCCGGTGACGGAGTCTCCGGGTGGCTGATAGGCTTGCGGGCGTGCAACCAGAGATCGAGCCCATGCAGGAATCCACGCGCACGAGCACCATCCATTCCGTTGCGGACAGCGCCGGGGCGGGTTCCGCGGCCACGGTACCGAAGGACGCCGCTCCGGCCGCCGCCGACCTGATGCGGCCTGCAGGTGCGGGCCCGTCCCGCTCGCCGGTGAAGGAAGCGAAGACAGATGCCCCTCGATCGAAGGGCGCTCCGGATGCGCGCCGCCGTCGCCCCGGCGCCGCCGCGCACCGCGCGCCTGCCCCCGCATCCGCATCCGCGCCGCCGTCGCCCGGTGTCGACCTGCGCGACCCCGCTCTCTACCTCAACCGCGAGCTCACCTGGCTCGAGTTCAACCGCCGCGTGCTGAACGAGGCGGAAGACGAACGCACCCCGTTGCTGGAGCGCGTGAAGTTCCTCGCGATTGTCAGCTCGAACATCGACGAGTTCTTCATGAAGCGCATCGGCGGTCTGAAGCAGCAGGTCGGGGCGGGGGTGCAGGAACTGACCGTCGACGGCCGCACCCCGCAGCGGCAGATCGGCGAGGCGCAGGCCGTGGTCGCGGAAATCGAGGCCCGCAAGGAGCGCCTTCTGCCTGCGGTACTGGAGGGGCTCGCGGAGCACGGGATCGAGGTGGTCGACTACCCGGACCTGGAGGCGCAGGAGTGCGACTCGCTGCGCCGGTACTTCGTCCAGAACATCCTGCCCCTGCTGACACCGCAGTCGATCGACCCGGCGCATCCCTTCCCGTTCATCTCGAACCTCTCGCTCAACCTGCTGGTCACGCTGAACTACAAGGACCGCGGGCCGACCAACGCCCGCGTCAAGGTGCCGATCGGCGCCGGCCTCCCGCGCTTCCTGCGCATCGGCGGGCTCGACCGCTTCGTGCCGCTGGAGCAGGTCATTTCGAACAATCTGGATCTGCTCTTCCCGCGCATGAACGTCGAGTCGTGCGAGCCGTTCTACGTCACCCGCAACGCAAACCTCGCCCGCGAGTCGGACGACGCCGACGATCTGCTGGCGGTGATCGAGTCCGAGGTGCGCGAACGCCGGTTCGCTCCCATCGTGCGCGTGAAGATCCGGCGCGGGATGGACCCCTACCGCCGGAGCTGGCTGGCGGCCGAGCTGGGTCTGGACCCCGACCGGGACGTGTTCGACTCGGATTCCATGCTCGCGATGCGGCATCTGTTCGAGATTGCGGGCCTGGAGTGTCCGGCCCTGCGCGATCCGCCCGCGCATCCCGTCGACCACGGCGGGCTCGTCGATGAGCGCAGCATCATCTACGCGATCCGCAACGCCGGCTCCATCCTCCTGCAGCACCCGTACGAGTCGTTCTCGAACTCCGTCGAGCGCTTCGTGGCCGAGGCGAGCACCGACCCGAAGGTGCGTGCGATCAAGATGACGCTCTACCGGACCTCGGGCGAGACGAAGATCCTCGACTACCTGCTCGACGCGGCCCGCAACGGCAAGCAGGTCGCGGTGGTGGTCGAGCTGCAGGCGCGTTTCGACGAGGCGGCGAACATCCGCTGGGCGAGCCGCCTGGAGGAGGCGGGGATCCACGTCACCTACGGGGTGATGGGGCTCAAGACCCACTGCAAGGTGATCCTCGTGGTCCGTCAGGATTTCTACGGACTGCGGCTCTACGCGCATGTGGGCACCGGCAACTATCACGCGGGAACCGCCCGGCTCTACGATGACCTCGGGCTGCTGACCTGCGACGAGGCGATCGGCCGTGATCTGGTGGAGCTGTTCAACTACCTCACCACCGGATACACGCCCACCCGCCGCTACGCGAAGCTCCTGTCCGCGCCGAAGCTGCTCAAGCGGGCGGTGCTGTCGAAGATCAGCCGCGAGATCGAGCACCAGGCGAAGGAAGGCAAGGGCCACATCCAGCTCAAGGCGAATGCGCTGGAGGACGCCGACATCGTCCGCGCCCTCTACGAGGCGTCACGGGCCGGGGTGCGGGTGGACCTCATCATCCGCGACACCTGCCGGCTGCGGCCCGGGCTTGCGGGGGTCTCGGAGAACATCCGGGTCATCAGCGTGGTGGGCCGGTTCCTGGAGCACAGCCGGGTGTACTACTTCCGCAACGGCGGCGACGAGGAGTACTACATCGGCTCTGCCGACCTCATGAAGCGCAACCTGGAGCAGCGGGTCGAGGTCGTTGTTCCCGTCGAGGCGCCGGCGCTGCGCGCGGAGCTGCGCACCATCCTCGATCTCCACCTCGCGGACGAGCGCAGCGCCTGGGATATGCAGCCCGACGGGAGCTACGTGCAGCGTCGGTCCGCAGAGCCGGCTGCCCCCGGCTGCCAGCAGCGGCTCATCGCGCTGGCGGAGGAGCGGCTGCGGTCCGCAATGCGGCTGAGAAGGCGCAAGCCCCAGGTCATTCTGCGCCGGCAGCGGCAATGACCGGGGAGTGTTCATGGTCGTCACAACTTCACCCTCACCTGTGCTTTCGACGCCAACGCTGCGCGGCGACAATGCGGACTGCGACTCTGCGCCGACGACATCTCGGGATGAGTAACATGAAATCTCGAAGTCTATGTTCGAAATTTCTTGTTACATGTGCTACCGTGCCCTCATGCGTTACCTGCCTCGTCCACGGGAGCTGGGGGCCGTTCGAGCCGGGCTTCGACGCGCGCCGGTCACGGCCCTCCTCGGTCCCCGGCAGTGCGGCAAGACGACGCTGGCGCAATCGTTGGGGCCGAGCATTTCTTCGACCTCGAGGATCCGAGGAGCCTGGCCAGACTGGACGAACCGCAAACTGCCCTGGAGGGTTTGACCGGCACCGTCGTGATCGATGAAGTGCAGCGCAAGCCGGATCTCTTTCCGTTGCTGCGCGTCCTCGCGGACCATGGGCAGGTCACGCGATACCTGCTCCTCGGCAGCGCCTCGCCGGAGCTGGTGAAGGGGGTCTCCGAAAGTCTCGCCGGTCGGGTCGCGTACCACGACCTCGGCCCCCTGGCGGCCGACGAGACCGGTGCTTCAGAATGGCGCCGGCTGTGGCTTCGGGGCGGGTTACCGCGCAGTTTCCTGGCCGACGGTGACACGGTTTCCGCGCTGTGGCGCGAGGACTTCATCCGCAGCCACCTGGAGCGTGACGTTCCCGCCCTCGGAATCTCCATTCCAGCCGAGACCCTGCGTCGATTCTGGGTGATGGTGAGCCATTACCACGGGCAAGTGCTCAACCTGTCGGAGCTTGGTCGATCGTTCGGCGTCTCCGACCACACCGTGCGCCGCTACCTCGAAATCCTGAGCGGTACCTTCATGATCCGTCTGCTGCCCCCATGGCACGCCAATGTC
The DNA here is from genome assembly GCA_965221725.1 of Gammaproteobacteria bacterium. Classification (GTDB taxonomy): domain Bacteria; phylum Pseudomonadota; class Gammaproteobacteria; order HK1; family HK1; genus HK1. Next base: position 2,103,834 of record OZ244909.1, on the reverse strand, counting down.
GGCAAGCGGCTGGTGAAAGCTCCGAAGCTGTACGTCCGCGACAGTGGCCTGTTTCATGCGCTGCACGCCATCGCGACTCCCGTCGAGCTCGGGTCGCATCCAAAGCTCGGGGCATCGTGGGAGGGCTTCGTCATGGAGCAGGCGATTCGCCTGATGGGGGTGACTCACCCGTACTTCTGGCGCACGCACACCGGCGCGGAGCTGGACCTCGTGTGGCAGGCCCGCGGTGGGCTGTGGGGCATGGAGTTCAAGTACCAGGACGCGCCCAGAATGACCAGGAGCCTCCGCGTGGTGCAGCGCGACCTGCCCCTGCAGCACCTTTGGGTCGTCTATCCCGGCCCCGAGCGCTACCAACTCGACAAGGCGGTCAGCGTGCTGCCCGTGGCGGAGATTGCCGATGTTCCGATGACTTCCGACGGACCGGCCTCCGCCGGCTAGCCCGCATTTCTCACCAGGTCACGGCTGCGGACGCGGAGATGACAGCTTTCGCTGCGTTGAACACAGTCCGAGTGCTCGACGTACCTACGGGTACGCCTGCGCGCCCGGACTCGCGTTCGCCTTGCCAACACCGAAAATCGACGAGGACCAGCGACGATGCCCGAGCCCATCGAGTTCTACTTCGACTTCTCCTCCCCCTACGGCTATCTCGCCGCCGAGGGCATTGACGACCTCGCGGCGCGACACGGCCGCGGCGTGGCGTGGCGCCCCTACCTCATGGGGGTGGCGATGAAGGTCACGGGCGCCTCGCCGCTCGTGCATCGTCCGTTGATCGGCGCGTATTCGAGGCACGACATGGAACGCAGCGCCCGGCGCCTGAAGGTGCCGCTCGACTTCCCCGAACCCTTCCCGATCGCGACCATCGCCGCCTGTCGCGCCGTGTACTGGATGGAGCGCAACGACGTTGAAGGGGCGAAATCCCTGGCGAGGGCGCTGTATCGGGCCTACTTCGCCGATGGCCGGAACATCTCCGAGGCCGAGGTGGTCGCGGAGGTCGCCTCCGAGTCGGGCGCCGACCGCGAAGCGCTTCTTGCCGGCATCGAGGAGCCCGCGGTCAAGGACCGCCTGAAGGCGGTGACGAACGGCGCGGTCGAGCGCGGGATCTTCGGCTCACCCTTCTTCATGGTCGACGGCGAGCCGTTCTGGGGCCACGACCGCATGGACGAGGTCGAGCGGTGGCTCGACACCGGAGGGTGGTAGCTTCCGAGCCGGATCGTCGATCGGGTGTGGGCACGGCCGGCGGCGGCTAGTGCGCTCGTCGGCGAATGCCTGGGTACCGAGTACGGGTGACGCTGCGGAGGAAGAAAATGCCGGTCGTCAGGTGCCCACATTCGCGACCAACCGTGCGGGTCGATACCCGCCTGTTTCAGGATTTTCGCCAGCAATGCCGGACCGATGTCTCGGCGGTGACGGTTGGGAACCGTAAGACTTTGCCGACCCCTCGTCATGTAGAGGTGCTTCCCGCCTGCTACCGGGCCGCTGAAACCGAATCTGCGCAGCCGCCTGATCAACTCTTCCCGGGCAACAGGCGAAATCCGTGCCATCAGGCCACCTCTGCATCGATCTCCTTGAATTCCAATGATCCCAGAGGGGGAATGGGAAGCGACTGCCTGACGCTGACCAGGAGCCACCCCTCGATGACATCCTTCAGCTCACGCCGACAGACTTCAAGCGAGCTGCCCGTTGCCCAAACTCCCGGGAGATCGGGTACTTCACCGTAATACGGAGCGTCGGGGTCGTCGATCAGCTCGTACCGAGCGCGCTTCAGGGCTTCTTCGACGTATTCGGTCAACACGGCAGTATCCCCCTGTTTCCGAAGGGAAAGCCCGAAGGAGTGGGTGCTGTACTCCGATCGCAACCTAATCACATGAGGATGATTCGTCAATTCCCCCGACGGCCGGGCGTGGGAGGACTCGGGCATGAGTCCCCAGACTTTTCCGGCCCGATTTTTCTGTTAGAGTCGGTCGCCGTGCGTCATGAGAGCCGGCCGGCTCGACGGGAGACGGTTCGGGCACGTGTGGCACGCGTTGTCCGGGCACCGGGCGTTCCGATGGACGGGAAGAACGGTGGCGGGCGATATCACGTAAAAACGCAAGCAACATCAGAAATCAGCTAAGGAGGAATCATGTTCAAGAAACACGCACGGACCATCGTGGCGGCCGGTCTCGCCGGCTCCGTCGCAATGGTGGCCGCGTTCGATACGAGCGCACAGGAGCGCGTCCGCTGGAAGATGCAGAGCACCTGGGCGAGCAACCTCCCCGCCCTCGGGACCTCCGGGGTCCGGTTCTCCGACCGCGTCTCGCAGATGTCCGGTGGCAACTTCGAGGTCAAGTTCCACGAGCCGAATGCCCTGGTTCCCTCCCTGGAGGCTTTCGACGCGGTCTCCAAGGGCTCCATCGACGCCGCCTGGACCACTCCCGGCTACCACACCGGCAAGCTGGGCAAGGCCATCTCCTTCTTCACCGCTGTGCCCTTCGGACCGCAGATCAACGAGTACCTGGCCTGGAGGTGGTTCGGTGGGGGTCAGGAGCTTCTGGAGGAGAAATTCTACGGACCGCGCGGGGTGACTTCGCTCATCAGCTTCTGCATCAGTCCGGAGACCTCGGGCTGGTTCAAGGATGAGATCACCAACCCGGCAGAGCAGCTCAAGGGCCTCAAGATGCGGTTCTTCGGCCTCGGCGCCCTGGTGATGCAGAAGATGGGGGTCAATACCCAGCTTCTGGCCGGCGGAGATATCTTCCCGGCGCTCGAGAAGGGGGCCATCGACGCCACCGAGTTCTCGATGCCGATCACCGACATCGCCTACGGCTTCCATCAGATCGCCACCTACAACTACTTCCCCGGCTGGCACCAGCAGGTCTCGTGCAGCGAGCTGCTGATGAACAAGGAGAAGTGGGAGGCCCTGCCCGATGCCTACCAGGCCATGGCCACGGCGGCGGCGCGCGAGCAGATCAGCTATACCTACGCCGAGACCGAGGCCAAGAACCCGGGCGCGATGCAGGAGATGCAGCAGAAGCACGGGGTCATCGTCAAGCGTTGGGACGACGAAACCCTTGCAACCCTGGAGCGCGCGTGGCTGGAAGTCATCGCGGAAGAGTCGGCGGCGGATCCGCTCTTCAAGGAAGTTGCGGACCACTACCTCGCATATCGGAAGGATTTCCGTATCTGGGGTGATGCCCAGTCTCTGAAGGGTACTTATCAGTAGGCAGGCCGGACCGCCGAGATCGGCGACCCGCTCGCACAACGCCCGGGGCCACGCAGGCCCCGGGCGTGAGCGCTTCTCCGGGGGTTGAACGACATGGAACGGATTGACGCCGACGGTCGACAGGCCGAGAGACCCATCGGGCTGTACATCCTCGCGGGCGTGCTCATCGTCGCCGCGGTGGCCTTCGTCACCATCTGGAACCTGCCCGAGGACGGGCGGCGGGATGTCCTCTACTTCGCCCAGGACTACATCCCGCTCCTGATGTTCATGAGCCTCGCCTGCCTGCTCTTCTCCGGTTTTCCGGTCGCGTTCATCCTGGGTGGGCTCGCCCTGCTGTTCGGACTCATCGGCTACTTCATCGATTCGTTCTCACTCATCGAATTCTTCAACTTCCTGCCCCGGATCTGGGGGCAGGCGGCGGAAAACCTGGTGCTGGTCGCAGTCCCTGCCTTCGTCTTCATGGGCGTGATGATGGAGCGGAGCGGCATCGCCAACGATCTGCTCTACTGCGTGCAGGTGCTCCTCAAGCGGGTGCCGGGAGCGCTCGCCCTCGGGGTGACCATCATGGGCACCATCCTGGCGGCGATGACCGGAATCATCGGCGCGTCGGTCACCATGATGACCGCCCTCGCGCTCCCCACCATGCTCAAGCAGAAGTACAGCCCGGCGCTGTCCTGCGGGGTCATCGCCGCCTCCGGGACGCTGGGCATCCTGATCCCGCCGAGCATCATGCTCATCATCATGGCCGACCTCATGGCCGTTTCGGTCGGCAACGTGTTCATGGCCGCCCTGCTGCCGGGTCTCGTGCTCGCCGCGCTCTACCTCATCTTCGTGGTGGTGGCGGCGATGGTATGGCCGTCCATCGCGCCGCCGCTGCCACAGGATCTGCTGGTGGTGCCGAAGGGGGAGCTGGGTCCGCTGCTGATGCGGGCGTTCATTCCGCCGGTGATCCTGATCGGCATGATCAAGGGCTCGATCCTGCTGGGTTGGGCGACTCCGAGCGAGGCGGGCGCGGTCGGGGCCGTCGGCGCTCTCATCCTTGCCGCCTTCGCCGGCAACTTCAACCGGACCGTCATCACCGGGGTGTGCCACACCTCGGCCCGCACGGTGGCGATGATCTTCTTCATCATCGTCAGCGCCACCTGCTTCGCCTACGTCTACCGCTCGCTCGGGGGCGACGATGTCGTGGAGCACCTCATCCGGGAGGCGGGGCTGACTTCGTGGGGGCTGCTGTTCCTCATCATGGCCATCGTGTTCGTCCTCGGGTTCTTCCTCGACTGGATCGAGATCACCCTCATCGTGCTGCCGGTCTTCGCCCCCCTGGTGGCCGGGCTCGATTTCGGAGATCACGTCGCGAAGGCCGACATCACCTACTGGTTCATCATCCTGATGGCGGTGAACCTTCAGACTTCGTTCCTCACCCCGCCGTTCGGGTTCGCGCTGTTCTACCTCAAGGGCATCGCTCCGAAGGAGATCAAGATTCAGCAGATCTACATCGGCATCATCCCCTTCGTCCTGTTGCAGGTCGTCGGACTGACCCTGGTGCTGGCTTTCCCGGATCTGGCCCTCAAGCTGATGCATGGGATCTACGACTGAGCCTCCGGAATCGGCCCGGAATCAGCCCAGGATCAGCCCGGAATCGACCAGGGATCGATCAAGGAGAGACTCGCATGGCAGACCTCCCGTTTCGGCCTTCCGGCAACTACTGGACCAAGGAGGCGGAGCTTCCCGCCGCCGTCAAGCTGGCCGAACGGCTCCGGCGGGTGGTCGACGGGGTGGGGCGCTTCGGCTCGTGGTTCATCCTTCCGCTGGTGCTGATCACCTGCTACGACGTGACGATGCGCAAGCTCAGGTTCATTTACGTCTGGGTGCTCGACAACTTCGGCCAGGTCTGGATCTTTCAGTCCACCATCCTGCAGGAGCTGCAGTGGCACATGCACACGGTGCTGTTCACGCTCGTGCTCGGCTACGGCTACGTCCACAACACCCATGTCCGGGTGGATCTCATTCGCGAGCGGCTCTCCTTCCGACGCAAGGCGTGGCTGGAGTTCCTGGGGACTTCGTTCTTCCTCATTCCCTACACCTGCATCCTGATCTGGTTCGCCGCCGTCTACGCCTATGATTCGTACGTGATGAACGAGATATCGGCCTCCACGGTCGGGTTGGGGGAGCGCTGGATCATCAAGACGGTGCTGGCCGTGGGGCTGGTGTTCGTCTTCGTGGCCGGGTTCGCGGTCTGGCTCCAGACGGTGACCGTGCTGTGGGGGAACCCGGAGCACCGCTACCCGCTCATGACCATGGAATGGCCGGAGTTCGCGGGGAACACCATCGAGGGCAAGCGACGGCTGGTACTGGACGAGGAAGGCAACGTGGTGGTGGACCCCTCGGCGGATCCGGACGACCTGGAGATCCCGCCGAGCGCGGCGCCCGCGTCGCGTACCTGACCGGATTCGTACCGTCCGTACGGGTCAGGTTCACGCCGGCGGCACCCGAGGGGAGGCACCCATCATGCGGCGCCGGCACCAACCAGTCCACTTGAAGGATCTCGACTGGTACAAGTACGTCCGGCGCTATTTCTGGGACGACGAGACCACCCCCTACCTGGTCCCGGTCCCGCGGCTGCACCGCCGCCAGGCGGAGTACGAGATCCTCGCCTACGTCGTCTTCGTCTCCCTCCTCTACGGCGCGGTGATGCTCCTCACGATGAGCGGTCGCGCCGCCTACGCCGATTCGTTCGGGGTGTCGCTCTACTGCTTCATCGTGGTGAGCGTCGCCCTCGTCTTCGGCGTCACCCGGCACTTCCTCGCCGCGAGCGCAATCGTGCTCGCCCCGGTCGGGGGGCTCGTGTTCAGCCTGTCCTTCGACATCTACCCGAATCTCGAAACCTGGGATCGGGTCCTGCTCGTCGGGTTCTCCCTGGTATGGCTGCGCTACTCGATCCGGCTGATGCACATCGCCCGGCGTTACCCGGAGATGCCCCCGCCGCCGGCCGCCCCCGAGAGGTGACGAACGGCAGGTGCCCCTCGGAGCGCGCCTCCGCACGCGCCTCCGCAGCGCTTGCAGAATGCTGTCTCCGCAGACAGAATGACAGCATGCCGGTGCAAATCACAGTCAGAGGCGTTCCCGAAGAGGTGCGCGACGAGCTTGCCGCGCGGGCGGCGCGGCAGCGCCAGTCCATGCAGGAGTTCCTTCGCGGTGAGCTGGAACGAATCGCTTCCCGACCGTCACTCGCCGATTGGCTGCAAGGAGTCCGAAGTCGGAAGGAGGCGGCGGGTACCCGCGTGCGGCCATCGAGCATCCTGCGCGCACGAGACGCGGATCGGACGTGACGGTCGTCGTTGATGCATCTGCGCTCGTGGCGGTCCTGGTCGGTTCGGGACGCGAAGGGGCGTGGGCGGAATCCATGCTCTCCGACAGCGCACCAGCCGGCCCCGAGCTCGCATTGGTCGAAGTGTCCAACATCCTGCGCCGCCTGGAACGGGCGGGCGAGATCTCACCTCTCGAAGCCACCAGTGGACACAGGGATCTGCTACGGCTCGATATGACGCTGTTTCCGTTCGCGCCGTTCGCCGAACGGGTGTGGGCGTTGCGGCACAACCTGACCAGCTACGATGCCTGGTACGTCGCACTGGCCGAGGCGCTTGACTGTCCGCTGTTGACACTGGATGGAAGGATCGGACGTGCGCAGGGTCTGCGGTGCGGGATCGTCACTCCTCCCTGGCGGTAGACGACGATATGCCGCGATCGCAGAATGCATCGCGCCGAATACGGCCCCAGTTGCAGGATCGACCCTCCCCGGAGAGTCCGATCGACGGACGCTTCCGCCGCGACGGCGTTCAGGACCGTGCGATCGGAATACATCAGGCAGATGGAACGGCGCGTCGGCAGTGAGGCTTCGGCCTCGGAGCGATGGGCGGCCGAGGCTGGCGTGTGGTGGCCGCGCCATCGCGTCGCCTTCCTCGGGCTCGGCGGATGCCTCACCCTCGCCGATGTGTTCCTGGGTGACGGCTGGAATACCTTCGGGCCGATGCTGGTCTGGGGGGTGTTTTTCGGCCTGCACTTCATCCTCGCCCGGAGCCTGGCGATGGACGATGCGCAGGTGGAGCGGCGCACGGCGGATCTGCGGCTCCGGGCCTACGATCAGGCCCACATCGACGACATCGGCGGCCGGCACGACGTCATCATCGACGCCCACCACCACCTCTGGGATCTGGAGCGGAACTACCATCCCTGGCTCTGCGACGAGCCCCTGAAGGAAGGGCGGCACGGCGACTACCGCGCTATCCGGCAGAACTACCTGCCCGACGACTTCCGGCGCGACTGGGACGATCTGCGGGTCGTCGGCTCCGTGTACGTCGAAGCGGAGTGGGATCCGCGCGATCCGCTGGGGGAGGCAGCGTGGGTGGCGTCGGTCGCGGCCGAGACCGGCTTTCCCACCGTCATCGTTGCCCAGGCGTGGCTCGGCCGGGACGATGTGGCGGAGGTGCTGGCCGCGCAGGCGGACTGCGCCCGGGTGCGGGGGGTCCGCGAGAAGCCGGCGGTGGCCGCCCATCCGAACGAGGTCGTGCCCTTTGCGCCGGGCTCAATGAGCGACCCGGCATGGCAGCGGGGCTATGCGCTTCTTGAAGCGCACGGACTCTCCTTCGACCTCCAGGCGCCCTTCTGGCATCTGCCGGAAGCGCGGGCGCTCGCCGAGCGGTTCCCCGGCATCACCATCATTCTCGATCACACCGGGCTTCCCAATCTTCGCAGTCCGGAGGGGCTCGCCGCGTGGCGCAAGTGCATGCGCACCCTGGCCGAGGCGCCGAACACGGCGGTCAAGATCTCGGGGCTCGGAGAGCCGCAGCTCCCGACATGGTCCGCGCGTACCCACCGCGATGTCGTGCTGGAAACCATCGACATCTTCGGAGTGGACCGCTGCATGTTCGGCAGCAACTACCCGGTGGACCGGCTCTATGCGCCCTACGGCACCATCATGCGCGGTTTCCAGGAGATGACGCGCCGGTTCTCGCTGGGTGAGCGGCGGCTGATGTTCTGCGAGAACGCGATGCGCTGGTACCGCATCGACCCGCAGAGCCTCATGGAGCCGCCACCGGCGGAAACGCTTGTCTCGGCTCCTCGCAGGTAGTCGTCCGGCTGCGCAAGCACCGGCAACCGGCACTCTGTTGCTCGCGCGATATGCGCTCAGTCGCCGGCCGCCTCCGCCGGTTCGGCATGCCTGGCAAGCTCGGGATATTCCGCCGCAAGCAGGCTGAACGCGCGCCGTACCTCTTCGCCTTCGCCGGTGCGCTCGGTCTCCGGCATGCGTTCGATGGCCTCGAACAGGCGGTGCTTGACGAAGAATCGCCAATCCACCGGGAGCCGCGCGAGGATGGCGGTCAGCGCCTCGTAGTTCGCGGCCGTCCACACCCGCTCGAACGCGGTGCGGGCCTCGCTGTACCCGAAGCCGCGGTGGCCGTCGGCGGCGGTCCGGTGTCGGCGCCGCATGTCCGTCGCCGCCTCGTCCACCGCGTTGCGCGCGATCACCACGCCGTACTCCGTGCGTGCCGCTTGCGCGGTGACGAATCCGCGACGCACGTCGGTCAGCACCCGTTGGGGCTCGCGCTCCAGAGGACTTCCGTAGCCGCCCGCGCCCGCGCTGGTGATCCGAATCACGTCCCCGGGGTTGGCGGTGACGACATCGGTGTTGCCGAGGTCGACCTCCCGGTTCGTGCCGGGGTTGAGAAAGAACGAGGACGGCTTGCCGGCGTGCCCGCCCTCCATGCCCCACGGCGTGAAGCGGGAGCGGTCGCGGTTGCGGGCGGTCACCACCGTATGCGGGGAGAACACCTGGAACTCGAGCGTGGTGCCGGTGCCCCCGCGCCGGCGGCCGGCGCCGCCCGAGTCGGCGGCCAGTCCGTACTTCAGGATCTTCACCGGCACTTCCGCTTCGTTGATCTCGACGGGGGTGTTCTTGAGGAAGCCGTAGCTCGCGCCGGAGCCTTCCGTCCCGTCGCCCCGTGCGGACCCGCCGGCGCCGCCCGTAATCGGGTCCAGATTCGCCATCAGGCGCCGGCCGGTCCGCGGGTCGGTGGTGCGCACGTTGATGAGCGGGCCGCCGTCGCCGCAGGCGGCGGGCATGAGCTCGGGCAGCGCCTGGGCGAAGGCGCCGAACACGCACGATTGCAACCGCATGGCGCCCAGGCTGCGCATGCCGACCGCGGCCGGGAACTGCGGATTCACCAGTGACCCCGCCGGGATGATGCAGCGGGCGGGGCGCAACAGGCCGGAGTTCAGCAGCGCCGAGCGATCCATGGTGTACATCACGTACATGAAGGGGATCATCAGCAGTACGTGGCGAGGGTCGCCCCCGGTGGGGATGTTGAGCGACGAGGTGAGCTGGGGGTCGGTCTGCGAGAAGTCGAAGACGATCTCGTCGCCGTCCACGACCATGTTGACCGCGATGCGGCAGGGCTTGCCGTCGACGGAGTCCTCGTCCATGTAGTCGGCGAAGAAGTACTCTCCGTCCGGGATGCGCTCGATGAGGCGCCGGGCCTGGCGCTCGGCGTAATCGAGCAAGTCCTGAATACCCGTGCGGAAGGTGTCGACGCCGAAGCGCGCGATCATTTCCCGGACCTTGCGCTCGCCGGTGGCCATGGCCGCGATCTGGGCCTTGAGGTCGCCCCGGTTCTGCTCCGGCATGCGCACGTTCATGAGCATCACGTCGACCAGTTCGCGGTTGAGGGCACCGCGCCGGTAGAGCTTCGTGGGAGGAAAGCGGATACCTTCCTGATGCACTTCGGTGTTCGCCCGCGAGAGGCTCGCGGGCACCGCGCCGCCCACGTCGGTGTTGTGGACATGCCCGACGGAGAAGCACACCAGTTCCCCCTCGTGGAAGATGGGTTTCCACAGGTGGAGGTCCGGCGAGTGCGTGCAGACGAACCCGCTGTAGGGGTCGTTGGTCATGCAGAGATCGCCTTCCTCGTAGTCGTCGACAAGGTGCATGGCGCGACCGTAGTCGAGACCGACGAACCAGGTGGCGCCCAGATCGCGGGGCGATGCGAAGGTCTTGCCGTCGGCGGTGGCGAGCCCGGTGGTGAAGTCCTCGGTTTCCTTGACGAAGGTCGAATGCGCGGTGCGGAACAGGGTGTGGGCCATGCTTTCCGTGGCGGCGGCGCAGTGGTTGGCGAGGATTTGCAGGGTCACGCGATCGATGGGCACGGGATCGTTCCTCACGCGGACGGCCGGACGGCAGGGGTGAGGATCAGGTTACCGAAGCCGTCCACCTCGCCGTCGAGTCCGTCCGGGATGCAGGTGGTGCAGTCGTTCTGAGCGACGACCGCGGGGCCGGTGAAGCGGTGCCCGGGTACGAGCTCCGTGCGAATGTACAGCGGTACGTGGCGCCGCGCTCCCTCCATGAATACCCGCAGGCGCCGTGCCGGCTCCGGCGTGGCGTCCACCAGGCGCGGGCATTGCGGAAATTCGGGCTTCGGGCTCGAGCCGACGATCACCATGCGCAGGTTGATGAGCTGCACCACGGCCTCGCGGTCCGCGTGCTCGTAGACCTGCTCGTGGCGACGGTGGAACGCTTCGGCGATGCCCGCGATGTCCCCGCGCTCGATGTGCTCGGGGTGGATTTCGGTCTCGATCTCGTAGGACTGCCCCCGATAGCGCATGTCAGCGGAGTACACGAGGCGGTGTTCGCCGCGGTATCGCTGCTCCTCGTGCAGCCATCGCACCGCCTGGTGCCTCAGATCGGCCCAGGTGTCGCGCACGGCGGGCATCGCCGCCTCTTCGAGATCGACGAAGACGGTGGCGATGAAATCGTTCTTGATGTCGGCGATGAGCCCGCCGAGCGCGCTCAGCACGCCGGGGGTGGGCGGGATCACCACATGGTTCATGCCGAGTTCCCGGGCGAGGAAGCACGCGATCATCGGGCCGGCCCCCCCGAACGCCTGCATCGCGAACTCGCGGTGATCGATGCCGTCGCGGGAGATGAGCTTGCTCACCTCCACGTACATGCCGGACACGGCGATGTCCACGATGGCCTGGGCGGTCTCCTCGGTTCCCCGCCCGATGCGGGTCGCCACCGCGTCCACCGCGGCGCGGGCCTGGTCCGCATCGATGGTGATGGCGCTGTTTTCCAGATCGAACTGCCCGATGTACCCGAGGACCGCGAATGCGTCGGTGATGGTGGGACGCTCGCCGCCGCGCCCGTAGCAGGCCGGGCCCGGAGTCGAGCCCGCGCTCTCCGGGCCGACCTTGAGTACGCCGAGATCGTCCACCCACGCGATGGAGCCGCCCCCCGCACCGATGGAGGTCACCGCGACGGAGGGGATGTAGATGGGGAATTCGCCGATCATCTCCCCGACGCCGTACTGCGGCATGCCGTCGCGGATGAACGCGATGTCGGCGCTGGTGCCGCCGATGTCGACGCTCATGGTGTTGCCGAAGCCGGAGAGCCTGGAGATGAAGCTTGCGCCGATGACGCCGGCGGCGGTGCCGGAGAGGATCATCTGGGCGCAGGCGCTCTTGCCGAGCTCGGCGCTCATCACCCCGCCGTTCGACTTCGTCAACAGCGGATCGGCGGGGACGCCGGCCGCGGCGAGAGCCCGCTGCAGGGAGTCGAGGTAGTGCGCCACGCGCGGCTGCACGTAGCCGTGGATGACGGCGGTGGTGGTGCGTTCGTACTCGCGGATGATGGACCACACGTCGCGGGAGCAGAACACCGGCAGCTCCGGCGCGAGCGCTTCGATCATGGCCTTCGCGGCGTGCTCGTTCGCGGGGTTGCGGTATGCGTTGATGAAGGCGATGACGATGCCTTCGGCCCCGAGCGCCCTCGCGCGCGTCACCGCGGCCTCGACGCTGCCCCGGTCCACCGCAAGCTCCACGGTGCCGTCGGCCCGCATGCGCTCGTCGACGGGGATGACCCGGTCCCGGGGGACGAGCGGGTCGGGCCGTTTCGAGTGCAGGTCGTAGGGGTCGGGCATCTTGAGCCGGGCCACTTCCAGCACGTCCACGAAGTTCCGGGTGGTGAGCAGGCAGAGTCTGATGCCCTTGCGCTCGATGACCGTGTTCACCCCCACCGTGGTGCCGTGGGTGAACCAGGTGATGCGCTCGGGCGTGACGCCGTGGCGCTCGCGCAGCGCCGCGATGCCCCGCATGACTTCGGTGCCCGGCCGGTCCGGCGTGGACGGCGCCTTCAGGGTGTGGAGCGTATTGGTGCGTTCGTCGAACGCGCAGAAGTCGGTGAACGTCCCGCCGACATCAACCCCGACTCGGTACGTCATGTCGCGACTGCCTCCTGGGACCGCAATTCCCGCCGGGCCGGCTTCATTATGGCATGACCATCACCGCGCCAGGGCGGCGCCCGTGACGCTGCCGCCAGTTCTGGCAAATCCTCTCATCGCGTCGTATCGTCCCGCGCACTTCCCTGGCACTGTCGGAGGCCCTCATGAGCACGATGAACAGCGAGGTCTACGGCGCGCTCATGGATGCTGGTGCCGATGAGACCAAGGCTCGTGAGGCGGCAAAATCCGTCGCTCGGCACGACACCGATATCGCCGAGATCAAGGCGAGTCTGCTCTTGCTCAAGTGGATGTCCGGTTTCATTCTGGCGTTTGTTGTCGCACTCGCCTGGCGGGTGTTCCAGTAGTCTGTTACCGGGGGACCTTCAACTCGTCGCCATCTGCGATCCGGATGATTTCGACATCCGGGGTCGCATCGTGGCCTTGAGCCGAGACTCCGTGTGAGCACTCACGCCGGCAGCGCGCGAGGGCGCGGGTCCGGAGGAAGAAGCCCCTTGTCACTGAACGGCGCAGTGACCGCGGGGGTCATGGCCCCCGGCCGTGAAGGTCGACCGGGGCGCCGGTGCGGGCGCTCTCCTCTGCGGCTTCGCCCACCAGCACCGCCCAGTAGCCGTCGGCGAGGCTCACCTCCGCCCGGCCGACGCCGGCGGCCGCGAGCCTCTGGAACCGTTCGTGCTGAAAGAAGGTCGCGCCGTGGTGGTCGCCGGCCCGGAGAATGCGCTGGTCGACGGGGATCTCCTCGCGGGTCTCGACCCGTCCATGACGATGGGCGACCGCGACCTCCGCCGTGCGCTCCTCGCCCGAGGCCGAGAACCGCGCCGGGCCGGGCACCCGCGCCTCGATGCGCGCCCGATCCCCCGTGATCGCGATGGTCTCCTGCCAGTGGCTGCCTTCTGCGAACATGCACAGATCGAGCATGCCGCGCGCTCCGCCCTCGAAATCGACGACGACGAACGCATTGTCGGCGATGTCCGGGCGGCGCCCCCGATAGCGTTCTTCGCGGTGGTTCACGTCCTGCCCGGCCGAGGCGTACACCCGCACGGGGTCGGCGCCGAGGCCGATCCGCATCAGATCCCAGAAGTGGCAGCACTTCTCGACCAGTGTGCCGCCGGTACGCTCGCTGAACCGGTTCCAGTGGTCCACCTTGTCGAGAAACGGGAACCGGTGCTCGCGGATCGCGATCATGCGGGGCGAACCCGCCTCGCCCGCCCGCACCCTCTCCAGCAGCCGGGCGACGGGCGGCATGTATCGGTACTCCATCGCCACCCATACCGGCGCGGCGCCCCGGATGGCCCGGGCGTTCTGGGCCGCCCGGGCGGCAATGTCGGCCGCGTCCCGGGTGGTGGTGCAAAGCGGCTTCTCGCAGAGAATGGGCTTTTCCGTGGCCAGCAGGTCGATCAGGATGGGATGGTGGAGGTCGTTGGGGGCCGCGATTACCCAGGCGTCGCACGGCCCCGCCGACAGGAGGTCGCGATGGCCGAAGAATGCCGCGCACCCCGGCCCGGCGAGCTCCGCCGCCGCCGCGCGCATGCCGTCGTCCGGGTCGGCGACGGCGGCGACCCGCACCCCGTCCAGCAACGCGATGTTGCGGATGTGCTCCTGCCCCATCATCCCCGCGCCGATCAGGCCGTAGCGCAGCTCAGGCATTGCCGCACTCCGGCTGCGGGCCAACGAGTGCAGCTTCGATCTCGTACCCGGCGTCGAAGGTGGATCGGGCGAGCGGCAGTATTCCGAGCTTCATTCGTGATCCTCCCGGCATCACGGGCGATGCGGCGGGACGGGTCCGTCTCCGGGAACGCTTCTTCCGGATGTCGCCAGGTGTCGCGGGCGACGGGTGCTCCGTCCGGATGTACACCCGCCGGCCGGCAATTTCCTCGGGGAATGGCGGGGCGACGTCTACCCGCGGCGGCCCCTGAATTTCGGTCAGCATTCCGAGGTTTCGACGGAGGCGGACGATCCGGATTCCTGCGAATGCGAGTCGGTTCCTGCCGGTCGCTGGGCATACGGGCATTTCGCGGGCGCCGCCTGCTGCCGTGAGAGTATGATTTCACCGGTCTCCTGTCCGCGCAATCGGTAGGGCGCGATGACCGATACCTACTACTCGGCCACCGCGCCGGCGTCCGCGCCCCGCCCTGCGCTCGCCGGACGCGAGACGGCCGATGTGTGCATCGTCGGCGCCGGCTTCACCGGGGTCTCCGCTGCCTTGCACCTCGCCGAGCGCGGGTATTCGGTGGTGGTGCTGGAGGCGGCCCGGACGGGGTGGGGCGCGAGCGGGCGCAACGGCGGCCAGATCGGCAGCGGCATGCGGGAGTCGATGAGCGCGCTGGACCGGGCCGTCGGTCCGGAACGGGCCGGGGCGCTGTGGGCGCTATGCGAGGAAGCGAAGGCGGTCATCACGGACCGCATCGCCCGTCACGGCATCGAGTGCGACTGGCGGCCGGGCAATCTCCTCGCCTCGACCCGCAAGCGCTACATGCCGGAGATCGAGAGCGAGGCGGAGTTCTGCCACCGCCGCTTCGGCTATCGCGGATACCGGATGCTGTCCCGCGCGCAGATGCGCGAGGAGGTCGCGAGCGAGGGCTACGTCGGGGGGCGGATGGACGCGGGCGGTGGCCACCTGCACCCGCTGCGCTTCGTGCTCGGGATGGCCAGGGCGGCGGAGCGGGCCGGCGCCCGGATCTTCGAAGGCTCCCGGGTCGAGCGGATTCGGTGGGGCTCGCCCGCACGGGTGTCTACCGCGCCGGGGGTTGTCGAGGCAAGGCACGTCATCCTCGCCGGCAACGCCTATCTCGGCCGCCTGGAGCCGAGGATCGCATCCCGGATCATGCCGATCGTCAACCACGTGCTCGCCACCGAGCCGCTCGGCGAAGAGCGCGCCCGCGCGCTCATCCCCGGCGGGGTGTGCGTACACTCGACGAAGTTCGTGGTGGATTACTACCGATGCACGGTGGCCGACCACCGGCTCCTGTTCGGCGGCGGCGAGACCTGGTCCGACCGGCCGCTCGACGATCCCAGGGCCTTCGTCCGCCGCTACATGCTCCGCGTGTTTCCCCAGCTCGCGGATGTGCGCATCGACTACGTCTGGAGCGGGCGGCTCGGGATCACCATGAGTCGGCTGCCGCACATCGGTCGGCTCGCCCCGAACGGCTTCTTCGCCCACGGATTCTCGGGGCACGGGGTGGCGCTGACCCAGATTGCCGGAAAGCTCGTCGCGGAAGCGGTGGCGGGGACCGCCGAACGCTTCGACGTGCTGGCCAGTCTGCGCCACCGGGCGTTCCCCGGAGGCTCCCGTTTCCGCCATCCGCTGCTCGTCCTCGGCATGCTCTACTACGTGCTGCGCGACAAGCTCTGAGAACCTTCGCCGTGCGGGCGGCCACGGGACGGTTCGGGCGTGTCGTGCATGATGGCGACCTCGGCACCATCATCGAACGGGCCGAAAGCGGCTAGCCAGAAGGGGTGGCCAATACTCCCGCAAGGAGAATGTCGGTCTCGCGGACCACTTGATTTCCATAGGCCATTGGCCTACATCATCGGAATGGAATTCGAATGGGATGATGCCAAGAACGATGCCTGTTTCGTGCGTCGTGGCTTCGACTTCGCCCATGCTGTCCGCATCTTCTTCGATCCGCAGCGGATCGTCGCCCAGGACACGCGGCGGGACTATGGCGAGGATCGTTACCGGCTGCTCGGCATGATCGACGGACGGGCCTATGTTGTCGTCTATACGGTGCGGGGTTCGACCGTGCGCATCATCTCGGCCCGCAAGGCCAACCCGAAGGAGGTCGCGGACTATGAGCACAACGCACATCAGGATTGACCCCGACGATCCGTCCACCTTCCCCGAGGGGCGGATCGATCCTGCCGTGGTAGACGCGACCACGGAGGCAGAGATCGCCTTGCAGGAGCAGGAGGACGAGTCCGAAGCGCTGCAGGATATGGCGCGATACACGCGCCGCATCCGGCGACGGATGGGCCTCAGCCAGACGGAACTGGCGCGGCGCATCGACGTCTCGCCCGAGACGATTCGCAATTGGGAGCAAGGCAAGCGTTGTCCGACCGGCGCGGCACGTGTCCTGCTGCGGTTGCTCGACAAGGCCCCGGAGATCGCGCTCCGCGTGCTGACCTGAAACGGAGGCGTTGGATAGACTGAAGCGGCGGCACCCATCAGCCGACGGCACGGAGGGACTCGGAAATGTGCCAGATCTTCGCCGGTCAGCCGCGAGGCAACTACCGGCAGGTGACCCGATCGTTCCGTCTCCACGGCCACTCCACCAGTGTGCGCCTGGAGGCGAAGTTCTGGGAGATCGTCGATGAGATCGCCAACGCCCAGGACATGACCACGGCTCAGTTCCTGGCTCGCATCCACGACGAGGTGGAAGAGATCCACGGGGATGTCGAAAACTTTGCATCCCTGCTGCGCTGCGCCTGCCTGCTCTATCTCCAGGGTCCGCGACACACCATCCGAACGGCGCGCGACGAACTCGCGGATCGGGTGATCGCGCCGGCGACGCAGGCATCCCCCGCAGCGGGGTAGCCGGCTAACACCCGTCGTTCGACCGATGGCGATAGGGTCGACTCCGGTCCATCCGGAGGAGATGCCCTTGGCAAAAGCCATCCACACCATGATCCGCGTGCTGGATCTCGACCGCTCGATCGGCTTCTATCGACGCGCCTTCGGGCTCGAGGTTGCGGACCGCTTCGACTTCGACGGCTTCACCTTGGCCTATCTGCGCAACGATGAGAACGACTTCGAGATCGAGCTGACCTGGAACGACGGCCAGGAAGAGCCTTACACCCACGGCAGCGGTTACGGTCACGTCGCGGTCTGCGTCGACGACTGCAAGGCCGAGCACGCGCGTTTCGAGCGGGAGGGGCTCGGCCCGAACGCCGTCAAGGAGTTCCATCGCGACGGCGCGCTCATGGCGCGGTTCTTCTTCGTCCAGGACCCCGACGGCTACAAGATCGAAGTCCTCGAAAGGCATGGACGCTATCGGTAACGTCGCGACATGACCGAGAGCCGTCCGCGCACCGGGCTCGCCTCGTCGGGTGTGACCCCGCATGCGTCGACGCCCTCGCTCCCACGGCCTCGTGACCGGCGCGTGCCGGACACCCCGGGCCAATTTGACCGGATTGATCTCCACCAGAGGGAGTGTCCGTGGCGTGGCACCCTCGGGACCGGGAGTATCTCTCCTTCACGAACGAAGGCGGGATGCGTCCCGTCCCGAAGATTGCCCGAAATCGGAAACGAGAACCTCGCAGGTCGGAGGGACGTCCCATCCACCAGGAGGAGTTGCACATGACACTGGAAGCCATGAACCGGCGGAGGTTCCTGCACCTCACCGGCGGCACGGCGGCGGGAGCCGCCATGATCGCGGCGGGAGTCGGACTGACCGCCGTCCCCCGCGGGGCCTGGGCGCTTGCGCTTGAAAGCCTCGACGCTCATCAGGGCGCGACCCTGCTCAAGGTGGCTCGCCACGTTTTCCCCCACAACACCCTCGACGATGTCTACTACGCCGCAGTGGTGCAGTCCCTCGACGGCAAGGCGGCGGCCGACGCCGATGTCGCGGCCGCGCTTGCCGACGGGGTGAAGGCGCTGGACACCGCCACCTCCGTGCCGTGGCTCGACCTCTCCGACGGCTACCAGCTCCGGATCCTCGAAGGTCCGGGCGAGACGCTGCTCCACACCGTGAAGGGTGACGCGGTGGTGTCGCTCTACAACAACCCGCTGGTGTGGCGGCACTTCGGCTACGAGGGACCCTCGGCGCAGCATGGGGGTTACATGAACCGCGGTTTCGACGACCTGAACTGGCTGCCCGATCCGGACGAACAGGCCAGCCCGCCGCCAGCGTGAGGAGAGGAATCGGACAATGGCGAAATTCGACAACAACGACGATAGCGTGGTGGTGGTCATCGGCTCCGGAGCGGGTGGTGGCACCCTCGCCAACGAGCTGTGCCAGAAGGGTGTCAAGGTCGTGCTTCTCGAAGCCGGCAAGCACCACACCATCGCGGATTTCATCAACGACGAGTGGAATGCCTTCGGGCAGCTCTCCTGGCTCGACAAGCGCACCACCTCGGGCACCTGGCGGGTGGCGAAGGACTTCCCCGGCCTGCCGGCCTGGATCTGCAAGGCGGTGGGTGGCTCCACCACGCATTGGGCGGGCGCGAGCCTGCGGTTTCAGGAGCACGAGTTCAAGGTCCGCACCGAGTACGGCGATATCGACGGCGCGTCGCTCCTCGACTGGCCGATCAACCTTGCGGATCTGGAGCCCTGGTACGCGAAGGCCGAGGACAGGATGGGGGTGACCCGCACCAACGGCATTCCCGGACTGCCAGGCAACAACAACTTCAAGGTGATGTGGAACGGCGCGAAGCGCCTCGGCTACAAGGAAGTGCACACCGGCCGGATGGCCATCAACAGCCGGCCGCGGGACGGGCGCGGCGCCTGCCAGCAGCTCGGGTTCTGCTTCCAGGGCTGCAAGACCGGCGCGAAGTGGTCCACCCTGTATACCGAGATCCCGAAGGCCGAGGCGACCGGCAACCTGGATCTGCGCCCCGAGAGCCAGGCGCTCACCGTCACCCACGACGACCAGGGGCTGATCGATGGCGTGGTATACGCCGCCGCCGATGGCAGTCAGCACCGCCAGGCGGCCCGGGTGGTGTGCGTGGCCGGTAACTCGTTCGAGAGTCCGCGGTTGCTGCTGAACTCCGCCTCCGCGAAGTTCCCCGACGGACTCGCCAACTCATCGGGACAGGTCGGCAGGAACTATATGCGGCACATGACGGGTTCGGTGTACGCGACCTTCGACAAACCGGTGAACATGTACCGCGGCACCACCATGGCCGGAATCATCTCCGACGAGAGCGTCAACGACCCGAGCCGCGGATTCGTGGGCGGCTACGAGATGGAGACCCTGTCCATCGGGGTTCCGTTCATGGCCGCGTTCCTCGACCCCGGCGCCTACGGCTCTCTGTTCGCCGACGCGATGGACCGCTACGACCATATGGCCGGCATGTGGCTGGTGGGTGAGGACATGCCCCAGGAGTCCAACGCGGTCACGCTGCACCCGACGGAGAAGGATCAGCACGGCCTTCCGGTGCCCAACGTCCACTTCGACGACCATCCCAACGACATCGCGATGCGCAGCCACGCCTACCGTCAGGGGTCGGCCGTCTACGACGCGGTGGGTGCCATCCGCAACTACGAGGTTCCGCCCTATCCCTCCACCCACAACCTCGGCACCAACCGCATGAGCGCCGATCCCGCCAGGGGAGTGGTGAACCAGTGGGGACAGGCCCACGACGTGAAGAACCTGTTCGTCAGCGACGGCAGCGTGTTCACCACCGGCGGGGCGGAGAACCCCACCCTGACCATCGTCGCCCTGGCGATCCGTCAGGCGGACTACATCGCCGGCGAGATGAACCGGCAGATGCTGTAGGCGCCTGCCGCGCCCTGCCCGCCCCCGGGACGGCCGTTCGTCTCGGGGGCGGCTTTGAAACTTCCCATCGAGACCTTCGAATAGTCCTTCCTCTCAGACTCCGACCCCGGCTTCGCGCAGCAGCACCGCGGTTTCGAACAGTGGCAGGCCCATCACTCCGGAGTAGCTTCCGTCGAGGCGTTCGATGAACAGGGCGGCGCGGCCCTGGATGGCGTAGGCGCCGGCCTTGTCCATCGGCTCGCCGCTTGCGCAGTAGGCGCGCCGTTCGTGGTGCGAGATTTCGCGAAACCAGACCCGGCTGATGCTGGTCATGATGCGGGGCGAATCGGTGCCGCCGGCGCCCGAGCCCGGCCGCCGCCGGCCGTCTGGCGCAGCGGTGGGTCCGCGTCCGGCGCTTTCGGCCACCGAGACCGCGCTCATCACGCGGTGCATCCGCCCCGACAACGCGCCGAGCATCGCCATCGCGTCGTCCGCGTCGCGGGGCTTGCCCAGCACCCGGTTGTCGAGGACCACGACGGTGTCGGCCGCGAGCACCGGCCCAAGCGCCGGCTCAGGTGCCGGCCCAAGCCCCGGCCCGGATACCGGTCCAGGTAACGGCCCAAGCCCTGGGTCATGCCCCAGCCCGAGCCCCATAGGGACCACGGGACATCCTTCCGGCCCAAGTGTCGGCCCGAGCCCCGGCCCAAGCCCCGGCTTGGTGTGTGCATCCCCCAGCGCCGCGAGCCCGGCCTGCACCTTCTCGAGCGCCATGCGCTCGACGTATGCACGGGGGGGCTCGCCAGGGTGTTGTGCTTCGTCGATCGGGGCATCGACAACGGTGTGGGCGATGCCGATCTGGTCGAGCAGCAGGCGTCGTCGCGGCGATTTCGACGCCAGGTGGATCATCGGTCCTCGCTCGTGCGGGTTCGTGATCGATGAGCGTCCATGCATTCGGCTTGCACGCGCCGGGGCCCGGCCAACCCGAACACTTCGCCGATTCGCGAAGCGAGGGTGCGTATTCGCCGTTCCCCGCCCGTTGGCGGGTCCGGTCTGTGAGCGCACCGGGTCATTCGCGGTGATAGGGGTGGCCGCGATGAATCGTGGATGCCCGGTAGAGCTGTTCGGCGACGACGATGCGCGCAAGCCCGTGCGGCAGCGTGAGCGGAGACAGTGACCAGCGGTGCTCGGCCGCTTCGATGCAGGCCGGGGCCAGCCCGTCCGCGCCGCCGATGAGCAGTGCGAGCGCCCGGCCCTCGTGCATCCAGCTCTCGATCCGGCGCGCGAGATCCAGCGTTGTCCACGGCGTGCCGCGCTCGTCCAGAGCGACGACGCGGGCGCCGGCGGGGATCGCCGCAAGAGCCCGCTGGCCCTCGTCGTCGATGCTCCGCCCCGCCGGGACCCCCTTCGTGCGCTTCGCGGGTGCGATCTCGTGGAGTTCCAGCGCGAGCGCCGGGGGCATCCGGCGGGCGTACTCGCGGTATCCGTCCCGCTCCCAGCCGGCGCGGCGGTGCCCGATCGCGATGAGGTGGATGCGCATCGGTGTTTCCGGTTCGGGACGAGGGGGCGGGGACGACGCCGGAAATCACGGCGCGTCCGCGTTCAGCGCCGCCCGCCCGCGGCCGGATCCGCCCCACAGCTTCTCGAGCTGGTAGTTCTCGCGGGTTTCCGGCGTCATGACGTGCAGCACGAGGTCGCCGAGGTCGACGAGCACCCACTCGCCCTCGCGCAGCCCCTCCACTCCGAGCGGCCGGCAGCCCGCCGCCTTCGTCTGCCCGATGACGTGCTCGGCCGTGGCCTTGACGTGGCGCGATGATCGCCCGCTGGCGATGACCATCACGTCGGTGACGTCGGTCAGATCGTGAACTTCCAGCGTCGTGATGCGCTGTGCCTTCCGGTCCACGAGGGCGTCGGTGACGAGATGCGCCAGGGTGATGGCATGGGCGATGACATCGGCGGCGGCATGGGCGGCGGCGGGGACGGTCGCGGAGTCCGGCCCGGGTTCCGTGGTGCGATGGACGGGTCCTTCAGCATGGGTGGGCATAGAGATCCTCTTCGATGATGATGTCGTGTACCCGATCCGGAACGAGATACCGGATCGATTCTCCGCGGGCGCGCAGCGACCGCACTCGCGTGGCGGAGATGTCGAGAGCGGGGATCCCCGGCACGAAGAGGACGAACCCCGCGGGGGCGGCACGGATTGCGGCGGGGTCGTCGCGCCGCCGTGCGCGCAGGATATCCGCCACCGCCCCGTCGCGCGGAAGCGCCGGAGCGCCGGGGCGTTCGGCGATGATCAGGTGGGCGAACGCCGGAATGCGTTCGAAGCCGATCCAGGCGTCGATTCGCGAGAGCGCATCCATTCCCAGGATCAGGCACAGGGAGGCATCGGGGAGTTCCTCGCGCATGGCCTGCAACGTGTCCGCGGTCACCGTCGGTCCCGGCCGCGACAGCTCGCGCCCGTCCGCCTCCAGCCCCGGTACGTCGGTGACTGCCGCCTCAAGCAGCCGCAGGCGCACATCCGCGCTCGCCTCGGGTGCCCGTCGGAGCCGTGGGATCGGCGCGGGCATCAGGCGCACCGAGTCGAGACGCAGCGCCGCGCGCAACTCCAGCGCGAGCCGCAGATGCGCGCAGTGCACCGGGTCGAACGTTCCGCCGAGGATCCCGATGGTTTCGAAGGGTGCGGTTGTGCCGCGCAACATGGTGTCAGGAGGGTGATCGAGCGTGGTGCACGGGCGACGCACCACGCCCGTTGCGGCCGTGGTGGCGGGAAGCATCGGTTCTGGTGGTGCGGGTGTTGATCAGCCGCGTACCTGTCCGTTGCCGAGCACGATGTACTTCTGCGTGGTGAGCCCTTCGAGCCCGACCGGCCCGCGGGCGTGCAGCTTGTTGGTGCTGATGCCGATCTCCGCCCCGAGCCCGTACTCGAACCCGTCGCAGAAGCAGGTCGGGGCGTTCACCATGACCGAGCTCGAGTCGACCTCGGCCATGAACCGGCGGGCCCGGCCGAGGTCCTCGGTCACGATGGCGTCGGTGTGGCCGGAGCCGTAGCGGCCGATGTGCGCCATGGCCTCGTCGATGTCGCCGACCACGCGCACCGCGAGGATCGGCGCCAGGAATTCCGTCTCCCAGTCCTCCTCCGTGGCCGGGACCGCGCCGGCGACGAACTCCCGGGTCTCCTCGCAGCCGCGCACCTCCACGTCGGCCTGCGCGAACCGTTCCGCCAGGGCCGGGAGCACCCGGGGCGCGATGCCCCGCCCGACGAGCAGTGTCTCCATCGCCCCGCAGATCCCGTAGCGATAGGTCTTGGCGTTGACCGCGACGGTGACCGCCATGTCCACCTCGGCGCGGTCGTCGATGAACACGTGGCAGTTGCCGTCGAGGTGCTTGATGACCGGGACGCGGGCCTCCCGGCTGATGCGTTCGATGAGCCCCCGCCCGCCCCGCGGGACGATGACGTCCACATGGGCGTCCATGGCGATCAGCATCCCGACCGCGGCGCGGTCGCGCGTGCCCACCACCTGAACCGCATCGCGGGGGAGCCCCGCGGCCGCGAGGCCCGAGTGGATGCACCCGGCGATGGCGAGGTTCGACGCCAGCGCCTCGGAGCCGCCGCGCAGGATGGTGGCGTTGCCGGACTTCATGCAGAGCGCCGCCGCGTCGGCGGTGACGTTGGGACGCGACTCGTAGATGATGCCGATCACTCCGAGCGGCACCCGCATCCGGCCGATCTGCAGCCCCGAGGGTTGCATCCGCAGGTCGCTCATTTCGCCGACGGGGTCCGGGAGTGTCGCGACCTGGCGCAGCCCCCCGGCCATCGACCGGATGCGGGCGTCGGTGAGTTCGAGCCGGTCGAGCAGCGGGGCGGCAAGACCGTTCGCGCGGCCGGCGTCGAGGTCCTCCCGGTTCGCCGTCCTGATGGCCGACGCCTGATCCTCGATGGCCTCCGCGATGGCGATCAGCGCGGCGTTCCTGGCGCCGGTGGGGGCGCCCGCCAGCGCCCCGGCCGCGGCGCGGGCGCGGGCGCCGAGGTCGAGCATGTAGGCGCTCAGGTCCCCGTTCGCGGCTTCAGGCGTCGAAACCGCGCCGGCGGCTGCGGGCATGGCTGCGATGGATCCGTCTCCTTGGGTCTTCGAACCGGAACATTCGTTACCGGTATTCAGGCCGGAACATTCGTTCCGGTGGTTCGGGCCGGAACATCTGTTTCGGTGTTCGGACCGGAACATCAGTTGCGGCCGGCGCTCGGGCCGGAGGTTTCGCGCCGGGCAAAACTGCGGGAATGCGTGCTCGCGTTCAATTATAGGGCGCGGCCGGCGGCAGTTTCACCCGACACATCTCCAGCACCAGGCGTTCGAGGCCGGTCCATCCGTCGTCGCGGGACCAGCGGACCGTAGCCCCGGAACGCGCCGGCGATCCCTTCAGCATTCGGTCGACACCCTCGGCCACTGCGAGCAGTCGGACCCAGCCCCGGCGGGGCAGGCGCGCGAGCGCGCGCTGGACGAGGTGTTTTCGTCGCCACCATGCACCGAAGCCGCCGCGCAGCACATCGTCGAGGCGGGCGCCGCCCTCGACGCCGGCGGCGATGCCGCACACCCCGCGAATCGCCCAGGTCAGCGAGCCGAGGACATGAATCGGCTCGAACCCCTCCTCGCGCAGGACGCGCAGGATCCGCACCGACCGCACGCCGTCCCCGGCCAGCGCGGGGTCGATGAGGTCGAACGCGCCGAACCGGGCGCTGTCCGCGACGGTGCCCATGATGTCGTCCACGGTGACCGGTCGCCCCTCGCACAGCAGACGGAGCTTGTCGATCTCCTGCGCACACGCGAGCAGATTCCCCTCGTTGCGCTCCGCGAGCGCCCCGGCCGCGTCCCGCTCGAAGGCGACGCCGCGCGCCGCCCCCCGATCGACGATCCACCGCGGGAGGTCGCGGGCGCTCACCGGGAATACCTCCACCACATCGCCGGCGCCTTCGAGCGCCTTGAACCACCTGGTTGTGGTCGAGCGGCGGTCCAGCCGCCGGCACGAGAGCAGCAGCATCATGTCCGGCGGCGGGTTCGCGGCGTACTGCGCGAGCACGGGTCCGCCGTCCCGTCCCGGTGAGGCGTCCGTCATTCTCAGGTCGATGAGTCGGCGCTCGGCGAACAGCGAGAGGCTTGCGGCATGGGCCTGGAGTTCGCCCCAGTCGAAGCCGGACTCCGTGTGGAGCACGATGCGCTCCGCGAACCCCGCCGCGCGGGCGGCGGCGCGGATTGCATCGAGCGATTCTTCGCGTTGCAGGGGCTCGTCGCCGTGGACGACGTAGACCGCCGCGAGACCCCGGCCAAGGTGCGGTTCGAGCTGCTCCGGGCGGACGCGCACGCTACTTGCGGCCCGCCGCCGGACGCCCGCGCTTGCGGCGGCGGGTGGTCACCGCCCGAGCGTCGCCGCGATGCGGTCCACGATCCGGGCTGCGGCATCGCGGCGCATCTCGGCCTGGAGCAATTCCTGCTCGCGGCTCTTTCCGAGCACCGCCCGCGCGTCGAACACGTAATCGCGGAGCAGTGACACGGTCTGCTTCGGCACGAGTTCCTCGCCCTGCGCACTGGTCACCCGGAACGTCACGCGGTAGGCGAGCTCGAACTCGCTCTCCCTTGCGGTGTCCGGGTTGACGGACAGGACACGGCGGTCCAGCCGTTCGTCGGCGAGATGCAGCACGGTGCCGGCCGGGTCATCCGCCGGGTCGTCTGCCGGCTCGGCGGGTACGCCCGCACCGTCGAGCCTCCGCACGACCGCGGCGCGGATGTCGTGAGGGCCGGTGACGTGTATCGCACCGAGTTCCGGTGGGAGGGAGGCGGCCCCGCGGAGCTGGTATCCGCATCCGCCGGCCATCGCAATGGCGAGGGCGATTGCGATCGCGATGGGGAGGGCCAGGACAACGTCCCGTGCCTTGCTGCGTGCGGTGATCATCGGCATTCCCGGACGCCCCGGTCGGCGTCGATCCTCGTGATTGAACCCCTGGCAGTTGAACCAAGTCCCCGAAGCGGGTTGCCGGAAACAACCGGACGAGGCTTCGAGCGGTACGGGATCCCGCGGCTGCGAGTGCCGCCGCCTCTCATCATACGACGATGTTGACGAGCCGTCCGGGCACCACGATGACCTTGCGGATCGGCTTCCCGCCGATGAAGCGGGCGACGTTGTCGTTGCGCTGCGCCTCGCGTTCCACCGCCTCCCGGTCCGCGTCCGCACCGACGCTGACGTGCCCCCGCAGCTTGCCGTTCACCTGGACCACGAGCTCGATCACGTCGCGCGACATCGCGGCTTCGTCCGCCACCGGCCAGGACGCATCGATGACCGCGCCCCGGTGGCCGAGGGCTTGCCACAGCGTGTGGCAGATGTGCGGCACCACCGGGGCGAGCATGAGCACCACCGATTCGAGCGCCTCGCGGACGACGCTGCGCCGGGCATCGGTGTTCGCGTCGAACGCGGCGATGTCGTTGACGAGTTCGCGGCAGGCGGCGCACGCGGTGTTGAACTTGTAGCGGCGCCCGACGTCATCGCTCACCTTGGCGATGGTTTCGTGGATGCGGCAGCGCAGTTCGCGCCCCGGTGCGTCGAGCCGGTTGACGTCGAGGGCGGGTGCCGGCCCTGCCTCGACATGCTCGCGCACCATGCGCCACAGCCGGCGCAAGAACTTCGACGCGCCTTCCACCGCGCGGTCCGACCACTCCAGCATCTGGTCCGGCGGCGAGGTCTCGATGATGTAGAGCCGCACGGTGTCGGCCCCGTACCGGGCGATCATCCGCTCCGGGTCCACGCCGTTGTTCTTCGACTTCGCCATCTTCTCGATGGCCCCGACCCCGACCGGCGCGCCATCGGCGAGCAGGTGCGCACCGACGATGCCCCCCCTGTCGTCGTGTTCGACCTGCACGTCGGCCGGCGCGTAGTACTGCACCCCGTCGCGCTCCTCGCGGAAGAACGTCGGCGCCACCACCATGCCCTGGGTGAGCAGGTTCGCGAACGGCTCGCGCGCCTTCACGAGCCCCGCCTCGTTCATCAGCTTCTGGTAGAAGCGCGCATACATCAGGTGCAGGATGGCGTGCTCGATGCCCCCGATGTACTGGTCGACGGGCATCCAGTAGTCGGCGCGCGCGTCGAGCATGGCGGTGTCGGCGTCCGCGCAGGCGAAGCGCGCGAAGTACCACGACGATTCCATGAAGGTGTCGAAGGTGTCGGTATCGCGGCGGGCGGGTCCGCCGCACTTCGGGCAGACGGTCTGCACGAACTCCGGGAGGCGGGCGAGGGGGGAGCCGCCGCCTTCGATGTCCACATCCTCCGGCAACCGCACCGGAAGCTGATCGTCGGGCACCGGCACCATCCCGCAGGTGTCGCAGTGCACGATGGGGACCGGGCAGCCCCAGTAGCGCTGACGCGAGACGCCCCAGTCGTGGAGCCGGTAGTTGATTCGGCGGGTGCCGTGGCCCGTTGCCTCCAGCCAGTGCGCCATGCGGTCGAAGCACTCGCGGAAGCCGAGCCCCGAGTACTCGCCGGAGTTGACGACGACGATGTTCTCCTTGTCGGTCCAGGCGGCGGCCCGGACATCCACCTCGGTGCCGTCGGCGGGGGCGGTGACCTGGCGGATCGGAAGCCCGAACCGGAGCGCGAACTCGTGATCGCGCTCGTCGTGGCCGGGCACGGACATCACCGCACCGGTGCCGTAGCCCATCAGCACGAAGTTCGCGACCCACACCGGCAGGCGCTCGCCGTTGAATGGATTGACGGCATGGAGGCCGAGCGGCATCCCGCGCTTTTCCATCGTCTCCAGCTCGGCCGCAGAAGTGCCGCCGCGCCGGCACTCCTCGACGAACGCCGCCACCTCCGGGCGTCGTTTCGCAACCTGCGCGGTCAGCGGATGCTCGGCCGCCACCGCCATGAAGGTGGCGCCGTAGATGGTGTCGGGGCGGGTGGTGAAGACCCGCAGCACCGGTCGGGCGCCGCCGGAGTGCGCGCCGGTCGCTTCCGGGTCATCGATCTCGAAGTCGATCTCCGTGCCCTCGGAGCGGCCGATCCAGTTGCGCTGCATGGTCTTCACCGGCTCGGGCCAGTCGATGTGATCGAGTTCGTCGAGCAACTCCTCGGCGTAGTCGGTGATACGCAGGAACCATTGCGGGATCTTGCGCCGCTCGACCACCGCCCCCGAGCGCCAGCCGCGCCCGTCGATGACCTGCTCGTTGGCAAGCACGGTCCGGTCCACCGGGTCCCAGTTCACCTCGGACTCCCGCCGGTATGCGATGCCCTGTTCGAACAGGCGGGTGAACAGCCACTGCTCCCAGCGGTAGTACTCCGGCCGGCACGTCGCGAGTTCCCGGCTCCAGTCGTAGGCGAACCCGAGCTGCCGGAGCTGGCCCTTCATGTAGTCGATGTTCCGGTAGGTCCAGCGTGCGGGCGGCACTCGGTTCTTCATCGCCGCGTTCTCGGCGGGCAGCCCGAACGCGTCCCATCCCATGGGCTGGAGAACATTGCGCCCGCGCATGCGCTGGTACCGGCTGATCACGTCACCGATGGTGTAGTTGCGCACATGCCCCATGTGCAGCTTCCCGCTCGGGTACGGGAACATGGACAGGCAGTAGAACTTCTCGCGGGAGGGATCTTCCCGGACCTCGAACACGCGGTTCGCATCCCAGAAGGCTTGCGCCCCGGGCTCGACCGTCTCCGGCAAGTAGCGTTCATCCATCGTCGTGCGATCATGGCCTCGGTAGCGGCGCGGGATGATAGCAAGATCGATTTTGGCCTACACTCGAAGCGCCGGACGCCTCGAAGCGCCGGACGCCGACGCGCCGCGAGACCTTGAGCTACTGGAATCCGGTCGGCGTTGCCGCATGATCGAGCGGACCTTCCGGACGGGATGACCATGACGATGACCCCTGAAGCATGGACCGTGATCGGCACCGGAGTCGTGATCCTGATCGCGATCGCGACCTCCCACCGGCATCTCCGCGCAGAGATGCATGAGAAGATTGATGGCCTGCGCGCAGAAATGAACGGGAAGATGAACGACCTGCACGCGAGGATGGATCGGTTGCACGCCGAACTCGGCGGACTGCGCGAACGCATGGCGAAGCTCGAAGGGTTGCTCGAAGGGCTGCGCGAGGCGGTCACCGGACGCAAGGCCGCCTGATCGATCGCCGGACCGGCCGGGGCTCGTCGGTGGGCGCCGGAGAGTCGGCGTTCACTCCAGCGGCTGCCGGGCCGCCAATGTCCCCGCTCGGCCGCGGAGTTGCTGCACCTCCGGTTCCGGATCAAACCGCACCGTTTCCCGGATCGGGCGCCAACTTGCTGCGGCTCAGCGAGACGGGGTTCGGGCATTGTCGGGGATGGTGTTCTCCTCCCCCGCTGGAATGCCTCCCGCGATGTGCAGCGTGGAGGTCGGGAACGCGATCTCGGCGCCATGGCGGCCGATGATGCCGATGATGCGCAGCAGCACGTCCTGCTTCACCTGGTGGTACTCCGCCCACGCCTTCGTGCGGGTGTAGCAGTAGATGAAGAAGTCGAGCGACGACGGGGCGAAGGCATTGAAGTTCACCATCAGGAAGTTGTCGGTATCGATGTCCTCGTGCGTGCGCAGCATCGCCTCGACCTCGGCGACGATGGCGCCCATCACCGCCGCGTCGTCGTAGCGGATGCCGATGGTTTCGTGGATCCGGCGGTTGTGCATGCGCGAGGGGTTCTCCACCGCGATGCTGGCGAATGCGCTGTTCGGGATGTAGAGCGGTCGGGTGTCGAACCCGCGGATGATGGTCTGACGCCACCCGATGCGTTCCACCGTGCCCTCGATGCTCCGGTCCGGGGAGCGGATCCAGTCCCCGACCGCAAAGGGCCGGTCGAGGTAGAGCATCAGCCCGCCGAAGAAGTTTGCGAGCAGGTCCTTGGCCGCGAAGCCGACCGCGATGCCGCCGATGCCGCCGAACGCGAGCACGCCGGAAATGCTGAACCCGAGCGTCTGCAACGCCACCAGGAAGGCGGTGATCATCACCGAGAGCCGGAGCAGCTTGACGATCGCGTCGAGGGTGGCGCGGTCGAACGCCTCGCCCTTCGCCTGCCGGTCGGCGATGAAGTTGTCCTCCGCGATGCGGATGAACCGCACCGCGAACCATGCCACCGCCGCGATGAGTCCGACGTCGCGGATCGGGTCCACCGCCTCGAAGATGGCGGCTCCCGCTTCTTCCTGGATGATATCGATCGCGAACGCGATGCCCGCGATCCAGATGAACGCCCGGAGTGGCGGGCCGAGCGCCTCGACGAAGCTCTCGTCCCACACGCTGGGGGTGCGGGCCAGCGCCGCATGCAGCCGCGCGACGAAGCGCCGCGCGGTGAACGCCAGCACCGCGGTGGCGAGCACCGCCACGAACACCTGCACCACCCACGAATCGACGCCGATGGTGTCCAGAACCCGGGTGGCGGTTTCGATGCCGTTCATCGGTCGGTTTCCGGGCTACAGCGACTCGAAGTCGAACAGCTCCCGCGCCGCCCGGTGCGATGGCCCGACGCGTCGGATGGCGCGGAAGATCCGCTTCTGATCGAGGGAGAGTCCGTCCATGCGGGGCGCACTGATTGCATGGAGCGCATCCACATCCACCGGCGCCTCGGCCGGCACCCCGGTGCTTCCCGGCGCCCGCGCGGGGCCGCAGGCGATTGAAACGTTCGCGGCGCTCATGGCGCTCATCCGCCCAGGAACTCCGCCAGCGCGACGTTGAACGCGCCTGCCTGCTCGACGTTGCAGAAATGGGCGACCTCGGGGAGCACCACGAGCTTCGAGCCCGCGATGCGGTCGTGGATGAGCTCCGCCGCGGACGGCGGGGTGCCGGGGTCGTCCTCCCCGACGATGACGAGCGTGGGCCGGTCGATCACGCGGATGCTCTCGCGCTGGTCCATGGCCGCGATCGCCCGGGCGCAGGCGATGAACCCCTCCGGCGGGGTGGCGAGAATCATCTCCCGGACCCGCGCGACATCGCCGGGCATGCGCTCCTGCCCCGGTGCGGTGAACCAGCGGTCGATGGTCGCGTCCACCACCGCGGCCATGCCGCCATTGGCCACGGCCTCGATGCGGGCCGCCCACATGTCGGCGCCGCCCATGTAGGCGGAAGTCGAGCAGAGCACGAGCCGGTCGATCCGGTCGCCGTGCTTCGTGCCGGCCATCTGCCCCACCATCCCGCCTTTCGAGCAGCCCATGAAGCTTGCGCGCTCGATCCCGAAGGCGTCGAGCAGCCCGATCGCGTCGGCGGTCAGCATCTCCATGCTGTACGGGCCGGGGGTGACTCCGGACCGTCCGTGCCCGCGGCTGTCGTAGCGCAGCACCCGGAAGCCGAGACCGAGCAGGGTGTCGATCTGGGGATCCCACATGGTGAGGTCGGACGCGAGGGAATTGGAAACGAGGATGACCGGCGCATCCTCCGGTCCGTCGAAGCGGTAGTGCAGGTCGGTGTCGTTGACGTGCGCGGTCGGCATGGCGGTCTCCCCCTCGGTCAATGTGGATGCTGGGTCAATGTGGCTGCCGGGTCGTTGTGGCGGCGAGTGTCGAAAGCGGACGGTCGCTCGCGCGAGATGGTGTGCCCGGCGAATGTTACAGCCTGCGCCCGCGCGCCGGCTCCTTTCAACGCGCTTTCGCCCGTCGGTGAAGTCGGCCGTGGGGTCGAGTCACGGGTGGGGTCCGTCGCCTATACTTGGCGGGCTCTGCGCCGACGCGGGCCGGGCTCCGGGGCCGATGCAAGTCCCTCCGAGCGTGGGATCCGGTGCCGGCCGGGATTCGGGTGTCCCGTGCGACGAGGGGTGCAGCCTCGCCAGGAGAGCTTCAGTGCAACGTCTCGAATCGAAGGTCCGCGCGATTCCCGACTTCCCCAGGCCCGGGGTCGTGTTTCGCGACATCACGCCGCTGGTCAGCGACCCCGCGATGTTGCGGCTGACCATCCACCAGCTCGTCCAGCCGTTCATCGGAGAGCCCATCGATGCGGTTGCGGGCATGGAGGCGCGCGGCTTCATCTTCGGCGCCCTGTCCGCGCAGGAGTTGAACGTCGGGTTCGTCCCGCTGCGCAAGCCGGGCAAGCTGCCCTATGACGTGCAGTCGGTCTCGTACCGGCTGGAGTACGGCACCGCATCTCTGGAAGCCCACATCGACGCCATCAATCCCGGCGATCGGATCCTGCTCGTCGACGATCTCATCGCCACCGGCGGCACCGCTTCGGCAAGCTGCGAGCTGGTGGAGCGGCTTGGCGGTGAGATCGCGGCGTGCGCATTCGTGATCGAGCTGAACGACCTCGGGGGGCGGGGACGGCTGCCGGGCCGCCGAGTGCATTCGCTGCTGCACTACTGATATCCGGAGGAGGCGGTGGCTATCGGCCGGACGCAATCCTGGCCGTGTCGATGGCATCATTCCCGCTACTGCGGGAATGACGCAGGTGAAACCTCATGGCCGGGATGGTTGCAGGAAGGGTCGCGCTCGTCACCGGTGCCGGACGCGGCGTCGGCGCCGAGATCGCGAAGATGCTGGGGGCACACGGCGCGAAGTTGATCGTGAACGACCCGGGCGGTTCCGCCGCCGGCGAGGGCGATGACCGGCGCCCGGCACTCGAGACGGTCGCCGCGATTCGCGAGGCGGGCGGCGAGGCGGAGGCGAACTTCGACAGCGTCGTGGATTTCGCCGCCGCGCAGGGGATGGTCGAGCAGGCGCTCGACCGCTTCGGCGGGCTCGACATCGTGGTCAACAACGCGGGGATTCTCCGCGACGCGATCTTCCACAAGATGACCGAAGAGGACTGGGACGCGGTCATCGGCGTACACCTCAAGGGGAGCTTCAACACCTCGCGGGCCGCAGCGCCCCGGTTCCGGGCCCAGGGCTCCGGCTGCTTCGTCCACATGACCTCCACCTCGGGGCTCATCGGCAATCTCGGTCAGGCGAACTACGCCGCCGCCAAGCTCGGCATCGTGGGGCTCTCGAAGTCTCTCGCGCTCGACATGGCGCGGTTCAACGTGCGTTCGAACTGCATCGCCCCGTTTGCCTGGAGCCGGATGATCGGCACCATCCCGGTCAGTGACGAGTCGCAGCGCGCACGGGTCGAGAAACTGAAGCAGATGACCCCCGACAAGGTGGCCAGCGTCGCGGTGGCGCTCGCCTCGGACCGAGCGGCGCACGTGACGGGGCAGATCTTCGCGGTTCGCAACAACGAGATCTTCCTGATGAGCCAGTCCCGCCCGCTGCGCGGCCTTCAGGAGGGCGCGGGCTGGACCCCGGAGTCGGTGGTCGAGCACGCGTTTGCGGCGCTGGAGTCCCATTTCTACCCGCTCGACCGCAGCGCGGACATCTTCAGTTGGGACCCGGTATGAGCGGATTCATTCCTCCGAACCACCTGCGTCCGCGCCAGTGTCCGGACAGCGTCCGCCGGATTCGCACCGGCGCGGGAGTGTCGGTAATGACGCCTGTTCGTCCTCACCGCCAGGGCGGGAAGGACACCATCGACAGAGCCGTGGTTGCGGCAACGACCTCCTTCCCGCCAGGGCGGGAATCCGCTGGCACTGCTCCGGAGTATCTCCGTACCCCCGTTCTCCGATCACCAATTCCCGTTGCCGCACGCCGGGTGCGCAGGCTCGCAGGGCGATGAGCACCGCCGGCATTCACGCCTTCGGCGGTTATGTCCCGCGGCTGCGGCTGCAACGCCGGGTCATTGCCGAGGCCAACGCCTGGTTCAACCCCGCGCTGAAGGCGCTCGGGCGGGGCGAGCGCGCCATCGCCGGCTGGGACGAGGACTCGATCACGATGGCGGTCGAGGCGGCGCGCGACTGCCTTGCGCGGCGCGGGCGGGACGGGATCGCGCAGGTCATCCTCGCTTCGACCACGCTGCCGTTCCAGGACCGCCAGAACGCCGGGGTGGTGGCCGAGGCCCTGCACATCGCCGGCGACCTGGGAACGCTTGACATCACCGGGTCGCAGCGGGCCGGAACCTCGGCGCTGATCGCCGCGTGCCAGGTGGCGAAGGGGGGCGGCGGACCGGTGCTCGTCGCGAGCGCCGAGAAGCGCCGGACCAGGGCGGCAAGCCCGCTCGAACTCACCACCGGTGATGCGGCCGCGGCGCTGCTGGTCGGCGCGGGCGACGGGCTCGCGAAGCTCCTGGGGCACGCCACCCGCTCCACCGACTTCGTCGACCACTATCGCGGCCAGGACGAGCGATTCGACTACGTCTGGGAAGAACGCTGGCTGCGCGACGAAGGCTTCCTGAAGATTATCCCCCGGGCCGTCGCCGGCGCGCTCTCCGCCGCCGGCCTCGACGCCGGGGCCATCGACCACTTCTGCTTCGCCTCCCCGATGCGCCGGGTCGGTGCGAGCGTCGCGAAGAAGCTCGGGGTCCCCGAACGCAGCGTGCGCGACAACTTGCAGGGCACATGCGGCGAGGCGGGGGCCGCCCACCCGCTCGTCATGCTTGCGCATGCGCTCGAGGATGCGGCACCGGGCGAGCGCATCCTCGTCGTCGGGTTCGGGCAGGGGTGCGATGCGCTCGTGTTCGAGGCCACCGAAGCGCTCGCGGAGATGCGCCCGGAGCGGGGAGTCTCGGGATATCTGCGGCGCGGTCGGGCGGACACCG
This sequence comes from Gammaproteobacteria bacterium, assembly GCA_965221725.1. Taxonomy (GTDB): domain Bacteria; phylum Pseudomonadota; class Gammaproteobacteria; order HK1; family HK1; genus HK1. Next base: position 2,069,330 of record OZ244909.1, on the reverse strand, counting down.
ACTATCACCGCTTCCTCGGGGTCAACGATCTCGTCGCCCTGGAGCACGGACTGCGCTCGGAGGGAGACCGTCAGACCGGCCTGACCACGCTGTACCGGAACCGCGCCATGGTGCTCGGGCTCATCGGGGGGAAGTGCTCGCGGTGCGGTACGGTCCAGTTCCCGAAGTCGAACGTCTGCGTCAACCCCAACTGCCACGCCGCCGACACGCAAACAGACCACCCGTTCTCCGAGATGCGGGCGACGATACGTTCACACACCGCCGATCGCCTCACCTACTCGGTGGCGCCGCCCGCGTTCTACGGCATGGTGCAGTTCGAGGAGGGGGGCCGGGCGATGATCGACTTCACCGACATCGACGCGGACGCGGCGCTCGGCGTCGGCACCCCGATGCGGATGGTGTTCCGCATCAAGGACTACGATGCGAAGCGCGGCTTCCGCCGCTACTTCTGGAAAGCGACACCGGAAGGAGGCTGAATCATGGCATCGGGGATTCGCGATCGGGTCGCCATCCTGGGCATGGGGTGCTCGAAGTTCGGGGAGCGCTGGAACGACAACGCCGAGGATCTGATGCACGAAGCGTTCGGCGAGGCGCTCGCCGACGCGGGGGTCGAGCGGGACGCGATCGAGGCGGCATGGCTTTCCACCGCCATCGAGGAGCAGCACGCCGGCAAGTCGGGGATGCCGCTCGCCATCGCGCTCCGCCTGCCCTACATCCCGGTCACCCGGGTGGAGAACTACTGCGCGAGCGGCTCCGAGGCGTTTCGCGGCGCGGTGTACGCGGTCGCGTCCGGGGCGTGCGACATCGCGCTCGCGATGGGGGTGGAGAAGCTCAAGGACACCGGCTACGGCGGGCTGCCGCAGCGCACCCGCGGGGCGGTGAACGATCTGTACTGGGCGAACTTCTCCGCCCCCGGCGCGTTCGCGCAGCTCGCCTCCGCGTACCGGGCCCGGCACGAGGTGCCGGCCGAAGATCTGAAGCGGGCGATGGCCCACGTCTCGGTCAAGAGCCACGACAACGGGGCGAAGAACCCCAAGGCGCACCTGCGCAACCGCATCGACGAGCAGCGGGTGCTGAACGCTCCGATGGTCGCCGAGCCGCTCGGGCTGTTCGATTGCTGCGGGGTCTCGGACGGCGCGGCGTGCGCGATCGTGACCACCCCGGAGATCGCCCGCGCGCTCGGCAAGGCGGACCTCGTCACCGTGAAGGCGCTCCAGCTCTCGGTCTCGAACGGGACCGAGGCGCAGCACAACTCCTGGGACGGGAGCTACTTCATGACCACCCGCAAGGCGTCGGAGCGCGCGTATCAGGAGGCGGGGATCGCCAATCCGCGCGAAGCGCTGAGCCTCATCGAGGTCCACGACTGCTTCTCCATCACCGAGCTGGTCACGATGGAGGATCTCCACATCTCGCCCGAGGGCGGCGCGGTGGCCGACGTGATGGACGGTTTCTTCGACGCCGACGGCCCGCTGCCGTGTCAGATCGACGGGGGGCTGAAGTGCTTCGGGCACCCCATCGGCGCCTCGGGCCTGCGCATGATCTACGAGCTCTATCTGCAAATGCTGGGGCGGGCGGGCGAGCGCCAGCGCGAGAAGGAGCCGGTGCTGGGACTCACCCACAACCTCGGCGGCTTCCCGCACCAGAACGTCTGCTCGGTGGTGATTGTCGGCCGCGAGGGGGTGTGATCCATCCCGCCCGGCGTGGGTCCGGCATGGCCCGATCGAAGCCCGAAGCCCTTGATTCCATGTGGGGAGCGCCCCGATGGTCTTCCATCACCATCCTGAGCAAAGCCGCGCATTCCCCATCGCCGCCCGATCCGTCTCGGTGAGCACACCATGAGCCGCACCAATGTCCTGAACACGACGACTGTCAACTACCTGGAGCTGATCGGCAACGGGAAGAGTTATCGCGTGCCGCCGTACCAGCGCGACTACGCCTGGACGGAGGAAGAGTGGGAAGCTCTCTGGAATGACGTGCTCGAGCTCCGCGAACCCGCCGAAGCGCGTCACTACATGGGAGCGCTCGTGGTCAAGGGAGACAGCGACCGCGAGTTCACGATCATCGACGGCCAGCAGCGGCTGGCGACCATCAGTGTTCTCTCGCTGGCGATCATCGCCAAGCTGCAACGGATCGCCGATCGCGACATCGACCCGGAGCGCAACCGGGAACGCGCGACGGAGCTTCGGAATCGTTTCATCGGAGAGAAGGACCCCGCATCCCTCGTCGAGATCAGTCGGTTGAACCTGAGCCGGGCCGACGACGCCTTCTACCAGGACTATCTGGTTCAGCTTCGAACACCGCCCAATCCACCTGGCCTGACCCGATCCAACGCGCTCCTGTGGAAGTGCTTTCAGTACTTCTCGAAGCAACTCGATGCACTGAATGATGTTCAGGACAACGGCGAAGCGCTTGCCAGGATCCTGTCCGAGTCGGTGGCAAGGCGCCTCCTCTTCATCCTGATTACCGTCGAGGACGAGCTGAACGCATACACCGTGTTCGAGACGTTGAATGCCCGCGGGCTGGAGCTGACCACCGCCGATCTTCTGAAGAACTACCTTTTTTCCAAGATAAGGGTGCAGACCGATCTCGACGCGTTGCAGCGACGCTGGCACGCCCTTATTGCCACCGTCACGGCGGAACGCTTCTCCGAATTCCTTCGCTACCACCTGCTCTGCGAGCAGCCCAGGATTCGGAAAGAGCGATTGTTCAAGCTGATTCGCGACCGCATAGAAACCCCGCCGCAGGTCTTCGGCCTTCTCGACGCGCTTGAGAAAAGAGCGGAACTCTACGCCGCGCTTGCCGACGCGAACCACGAATACTGGCAGGGACGACCTGAAGCCAAACTCCACATTCGCGACTTGATCCTGTTCCGCGCCCGGCAGGTGACGCCGGTGCTCTTCGCGGCCTGGGAGCGGTTTTCTCCCGATGACTTCGATCGGGTCCTGAAGCTGGCCGGCGTCGTGTCGTTCCGGTATCTCGTCAGTGGCCGCAATCCGAACGCTCTGGAGCCCGTTTATCACGAGGCTGCGAAGGCCATTCTGGATGGCAGCGCCAGCCGGCCCCGCGCCGTGTTTGCACACCTGCGCCCCGTCTACGTCGACGATGGAGCGTTCGCGAACAGCTTTGCCGTCTATTCGATCAATCCTCGGGGCCGCAAGAAGTTCCTGAAATACATCTTGTGTCGTCTGGAGGACGACGCAAACGATGTCGAGAGGCAAAGGGATGCAGAGACGGACCCCGCATCCATCGAGCACATTCTCCCGCAGAATCCTTCGGGCGACTGGACGCGCGCATTTACTGCGACGGAGGTTCAGTCGTCGTTCGAACGCATCGGCAACACCACTCTCCTGGAGCCGGCCGTCAACCGCGATATCGGAAACGCCACCTATGCTGACAAGCGTCCCGCTTACGAACGGAGTTCCTACGCACTGACCCGGCATGTCGTGGAAATGGCGCCCGAGGAGTGGACCTTTCCCTTTGTGGAGAAGCGCCAGGAGCATTTGGCCCAGCGGGCGGTTCGCGTATGGAGATCGGATTTCGCGTGATGGTCGGGGCCTTCCTGCGGTAACGCGTTTGGCTTTGATGGGACGACCGCCGCCTGACCTGTCTGCACCTGGCGGGGCTGATCGAGCAGGGGTACCGCGGGTTTGCGCCGCCGGCGGGGTACTGAAGGTGGTGACGATGACGCGGCCTCTCGACATCAGCCTTGTAGGTCGTAGGACACCACAGTTCTGGCGTCTCCCCGTGTATCTCTACGCGGCGAATGAGAAATCATGCTCCATGAGCTGCGATGCCTTCGTTCCCCGAAATGCATTCGCCTGCGTATTGCTTACCTTGGAGCTGACACCGGTGTCCACGAGTCGCACGCTTCGGTTCAACCCGGCCGAGAGTGATTGCACGAGCCCGTCCCGTAGCTCGGACTTGCACAGTCGACGCCCGCCAATGCGCACGACCAGCCGTACCCGCTCAGCCAGCAACGGAGCCAGGCCCTTCCACGACGCTTGCAGAAACTCCCAGTACATCTCACTGGCGTAGTGGCGATCATCGGCGCGAGCGTATGTGGTCAGGGGCCTGGAGCCCAGAAACCACAAGCGCAGCCACTGATCCTCGCGATAGTTCGTCGTGTCCAGATAGGGCGGTGACGTGATGACGTCGGTGACGCGACCCTTCAGTTCGGGAAATGCTTCGCCGCTCCGCCGTGCATCCACTTCGGCCACGCTGCCGGTTCTCTCGGGTGGTCGAGTCCGGAACCGATACTCGATCATCCGTTCGAGAATCTCGAAAACATCCCGGGCCGGCGGCAAGTACCCGTTCTTGCGCCATCATCGCACCGAGTAGTCGGGCTTCGTGCTGATGGTGCGCGGCATGCGGTTGCTGAAGTAGTTGGGTGACCGATGGGATTCGCCGTGCAGCGCACCGAGGCACAGCGCGGCAATGAACCGATCATCCTTGCGACGCCGCCAATCCAGTATGGACCTCAGGTACAGAATCTGCGGCAGTGTGTCGCGATGAAAGCAAAGCCCGAAGAACTCCGTATGCGCCTCGCCACCCCCGCCATCGTCAACTTCGCGGAATGCAGTGCGCAATTCCGCCAGCCGCGCCTCGACTTCGGACCGCCTGGGAGGGTCGCACTTTGCTCCGGATACGCAGAACGCGACCGGGTTCGAATCACCGCCGGCCGCCGCCCGATCTCGCAGCAGCGCCTGAAACACTGCCGTTCCACGCCCGCAGAACGGGTCGAAGACGACACCTCGATGGGGGCTTGCCGCGAGATGCTTCTCGACAAAGGTCTCGGGAAACATGGCCCAACTGGAGAACAAAGGCCGTCGTCTTTGCTGCCCTCTACTCCTCGCCCGTGAGCCTTGCGAGGCTGCCGATAAAGGTGTCTGCGATGCGGAACTCCATTTCAGGTCTCGATGTTGATTGTCGTGGCAATCAGAGTCGCTACTTCGGCCCGGAGGTCCGTCTCGACCTCTGGAGTCCGGATGCTGACGACCAGAGCGTACCGGGCTGTCTGGTCGTATCGTTCCAGCCTGGGGCGGGTTTTCCACCAGCCTCCCGTGGGGTAAACGGCAATGACGCCCCGACTCGCGAGTTCCGCCGCGGTTCCACGCCAGATATCGCTGTGCAACGAACCCCGGTGGCGACCCTGGGTTCCGATGAGCCACGACGGATCGCCATCGTTCCGGCGGCGAGTTCCTTCCTCCTCGTCCCTGGCCGCAAGATTGATCCTCCCTCGAAACTCGTCCGTCGATTCCGTCGGACGCTTGACATCGAAACGGAGCCCATGCGATTCGTATCGGTAACGGGAATGGATGCCGCGTTGCGAGGGGTTGGGTTCGATGAAGTAGGAAAGCGTGACCCGCATTTCGACCTCAGTTTCTCCCAGACTCTCCAAGGCGTCCCGAGGCCAAGGCAGTTGGTGAAGATGCATGTCGCGAAGGATCGGGTCCCTGCCGGAGACGCCCCTGAACGGATGAAGACTCTCCTCTACCACCATCGTCAACGAGTTCCCTACCGTCCAGAGGGCGCGATCAATGTACGGAACGCCGAAACCGCACCGCTGGACCAGGCGGGAGTAGTCTTGTTTCGCCGGGCTTCGGGTGGTGGGCAGGAATCGCCGTTTCATCGTGTCGGTCCATTCCGCCGAGTGCACGATGAGGGCGCGGATGGTCTCCGGCCAAAGGCCGGGGTAGACTGCCATTATCCGGGCGGCAAAGCGGGAAGCGAGCGCCGTCGCAGCGCTGGTCGCGTTGGTCGTGGTGAAGAGACGGTCGGTCGGAACGAAGTGAGTTGTCAGCAGGCTGAGACTGTGCATCTGTACCGCGCCAATCTTGTCCTTTGCGGCGTTCCCTCCTTCCAGCACCACGTCCGGTTTGAGTGGCCAATGGCGTTCCCACGTCAGCGAGGTCGTGCTGAACGGGCTGAGGCCGCCGCTCTCGGCTATCGGGGCATAGCCGTTCGTATCGGGCTCCGTTATCTGCACGAGGTCGGTACAGGCACCGACGGTAAGGGCATTCCATGCCTGGGCAGGATCATGTATGCCATCGGTTTCATTGGAGTCAGGGTAGTTGGACCACGCCACCGGATCGGCGACATTGCCGGCGGAGACGACAAACAGACGCGGATTCGCTCCGTACCCGTCGACATCCGCAGCCAGTGAATCGACCGCTGCTGACCAGGCAGACGGGCGACCGCGATCCCGATTGTCCCTCGCCGTCACCGCCATCCCGAAGACGCGGAGCCGGGAGGGTGCGGTCACCTCGGGGCGCGCCACCGCTTCCACCGTGAGGTAGCCGTGATGGCGCGGGTCGGAACCCGTCACGCCGTCGCGAGGCACGAGCTTTACTGATTCGAGGCGATGGTCGATCTCTACCGGATGATGACCGGCCAGGGGTCCGACCAAGTTCCCGGCGAGTGCCAAGCCCGCCATTTCCGTCCCGTGGCCGTGGGCGTCGTCGACACCCCAGCCAGGTTCGACCGTATGGAGGTCGGCGGTAGCGAGGGCGTGAGCAAGCAGGGGATGGCTGCGATTGATCCCGGTGTCGAGGAGACACACATACGGTGTCCCATCAAACGTCGATACAAAGCGGGTACGCCGTAGCAGGTCGGCAAGCCATTCCGCTTGCTCGTCGCGTGCCAAGGAGTCGAAAAACTCCGCCGTCTCCTTACTACGCCTCAATTCGGCAATACTGTTGAGCGTGACCATGGAACGTTGCATCTGCTCGAGCGATGCACGGGCGACAAGTACGGTGCGTTCCGGGAACATCAGTTCGCCGCGAGCCACCTCGATTCCTTGCGCTTCGGCTCGTTCGCGAAACGCCGCGGTTGTCGCCTCCCGATTCTGCCGGACGGGCAGCCAGATCTCCCACCAGAACGGACCCTCGTTGAGAGAAGGGAATGCCTCTTTGGTATCGGTCCAAAGTGCCCGAACGCTTGCGGCCCGAATCTCACGGATCGCGTCGAGCAATCGTCGGTTGTCGCGAGGCCGGCCGGCTCGATCTTGCTTCTCCGCAAGGTAGTCGCGAATCATGCCTTCGAAGTGGTCCAGCCTTCCGTCGGGTACGAAAACGGTGGCCTGAATTCGTTCGCCGTCGTCACGCACGTTGAACAGCTCGATCCCTGACCGCTCCCTCGCCAGGCTCTCGAAAGCGAGCTCGACATCGGGAAAGCTATCGAACTCGATCCGAATTCCGAGGCCTTCCTCCATTCCCGCGTCGCGCTGAGCCTCACTGGCGGTGTCCGCCTCGACCCGCAGCTCGGAAATCTGGCCGTTCAACCTCGCGCCGTGTTCGGCTCGATTCCGGGTCGGGATTTGCGGACGGCCACCGCCGCCCGTTCCCGGGTAGCGGTAGGCCTCCGTGTCGGTCACTCCTTCAAGGATGAAATGCCGATCTCGACCTTCGACTTCTTCCGGCATCTCAGGACGGTGTCCTTCTGCTAATCATCCGTCTCTTCCAGCTTCGCGGCCACGCCCTTGCGTTCGGCGAGCATCGTCCGGATCTCACCCTCACCGATCGTCTCCCGATCTTCGATGAGCGCATCTTTCAGTACCTCGTTCGCGGCGCGGGCAATTTCCGCATAGCTCAGTCCTGCCGCGAAGTCGGCAAGGGTCTTCCACCGGATCCCCTTGACGGTGGCTCCGCCAAGGCGAACCTTGAGGAGCTTCGCGATGTTCGACTTGTCAGGCAGGTTGTAGCGCAGGATGTCGTCGAAGCGGCGAAACAGGGCCGGATCGAGGATTCCGGGGTGGTTCGTGGCGGCGACGACGAGGCTGTTCGAATGATCCTGCTCGATCATCTGCAGGAAGCTGTTGAGGACGCGACGGATCTCACCCACATCATTGGCGAGATCCCGCTGCGAGCCGATGGCGTCGAACTCGTCGAAGAAGTAGATGCCACGGGTGCGGCTCGTGGCGTCGAATATCTGGCGCAGCTTGGCTGCGGTCTCGCCCATGTACTTGGTAATGAGGGCGTCGAGTCGAACCTGATACAGGGGGAGGCCGAGCTCTCCGGCGAGGACGGACGCGGTCAGCGTCTTGCCTGTGCCTGGGGGGCCGATCAGGAGGAGCTTTCGTCTTGGCGAGAGACCGTGCTCTGCGATCCGTCCGGCGTGGCGTTGTTCACGAACGACTCGTCGAATCTGGGCCGCGAGCGCTTCTCCCAGGATCATCTCCCCCAAGCGGGATTTCGGGTAGGAAGCTTCGAGCAGGTTCGCGAGCTCGCCCCGTGGGCGCCCGATCGGAACCGGCGCGCCCGGGGCCCGCCGACTCTTTGCCTCATCGATCATTGTCCGCAGCTCTTCGGCGAGCTTGCCGTGCCCCAGCCTCGCCTCGTGGGCCGCAACCTGCATGGCGACAGAGAAAAAGCGGTCGTCGTCGCCGTCCAGATGCGACCTGAAGAGCGCCTTGATGTGCTCAGCGCTGGCCATGGGGCATTCTCCGGCAACGCACGGCGGGAGTCACACCCGGAACACCTTCATCACCTCGTCGCCGAGGTGGTTGATGACCTTGACCGCGATGCGGCCGGAGGAGGGTCGGTCGAAGGGGCGTGAGGTGTCGCTTCTGAGTGTGGACCAGGCTTCTTCGTTGATCTCGGCCTTGAGGGTGGTCCTGAGCGCCTTGTAGGGGTCGCCCGCGCCGAGGAAGTAGGCGTGGCGGACGAAGAAGCTCTCCTCGTTGTAGTCGGTGTCGATGAACCAGCAGGCGATGCCGTCGGCGCCGTCGCTGCGGATCTCCCCGGAGTTGGGGTGGAAGACATCGACTCCGTTGATCCTGACCTTGAACTGCTCGTCTGCGCCACCGTTCCGCTCGCCGCCGTCTCCCTTGACCGGCAGCACGTCGATGTCCGGCTCGCCGAAGATGACGAACAGGTTCCCCTTGCCGGTGTTCTTGAGGTCGTCGGCCATGTGCAGGTCGGCGTTCATGCGCGCCTTGAGGATGGGGATGCGCCCGAGCTTCCTGAACTCCGACGCGTGGGCCTCGTAGTTGAAGGCGCAGGCGACCAGCACGTCGAAGCCGCCGTCCGCCGCCTCGCGGGCGGCTGCGACCAGATCCGGCCGCGAGACGGTGCCGAACTCGGGACCGATGAAGATCCCCGCCCGCTTCTCGGGGCTGGCCTCGTCCCCACCCTCGGCCTCACCATCGGCGTAACGTCCTTCCGCGCAGACAAGCTCGCCCGGCCAAGGCAGGAGGGAGGAGAACGCAATCCGGTCTTCCTTGTGCGCCTGCTGCACGCCGGAAGTTCTGAGGTGCTCCAGAATGACGTTTGTGAAATCCTGCGACTCTCCGTAGCCGAGTCTTGCCTCCGCCACGTCGTCGATGAGTTCGTCGTCTTCATCCACGCCGAGGACCCGGTGTGGCGAGATGCTCTCCACCGTGAACGGGCCGGCGACGCGGACCTTCTTCCGATCTTCGTACGGCTTGTCGTAGAGGTATTCGAAGTCGGCTCTGGCGGCGATGGAGGCGTCGATCTCTCGCTGGCGGGCGATGCGGGCCTCCCACCATCGGGTGTGAAGGTCCGTGGCGGTGGGGTCCCACGGGTCGCGCGGGGCATCGGGAACATCGTCCAATGTGTAGCGGCGGCTCAGCGCCTTGTTCAGCGAGCGGAGCGCGGCCTCCCGGGCCTGAGCGGTCTCCGCGGCGGCGAGCTGGTTGAGAGCCGATGCCGCCGTCTCCGGCCAGGGATCTCCCGACTCCCGGGGAATCTCCCATTCCTCCCACGTGCGCCCGAGGGCCGCGTTCAGCGCCGCCCGCAATGGCTCCAGCGTCTCCTGCCAGTGTTCCCAGATGACGTCGATCTCGGTGTTGTTGGCAATCGACTTGAGGGTGATGTGCGGCACCCGCCCGTAGACGAAACCGAGCCGGACGTTGCCGTGGGTCGGGGTGTCCGACGGGTCGGTGCCGGTGATCTCGGATTCCTTCCGTTGTCCTTCCGGGCTGTCGGCGAGCAGGTAGTAGGGATACCGGGCGCCCATGATGCGGGCGCGGGCGAGAGCCAGTGCGACCCGGGAGGTATCGATGGTGATCCAGCGCCGGCCCCACTGCTCGGCGACATGGGCGGTGGTGCCGGAGCCGCAGGTGGGGTCGAGGACGAGATCGCCGGGGTCGGTGGTCATGAGGATGCAGCGCTCAATGACTTTGGGAAGCGTTTGCACTACGTAGAGCTTGTCCGCCGTAAAGCCTGCAATGCCGGTGTCGATCCAGTTATTTGTATAGGGCACAACAGAAAAATCATGAAGGAAACGGAGGTAGCGCAGCGTGTTGCCGACGAGGAATACTCGCCCGCTCTTGTCGAGCCGTTTCATTCCGGGCACTGTAGCTTTCCAGTGAAGTCCCGCTGGTGGAATGAATGGTTTTTTTCGGTAGATGAAGCGCTGGGGTGATTGAGCCGACGCGCCTTGCGACGTTAGCTGATCTGACGTCGCAAGGCGCGTCGGCTCAAATCCCCCTACGCTGCGCACCAAGTCTTCCAGGGGTCGATAGGCTGTGGCGCCGGGTTCACCTGGCTGCTTTCGCCGGCTCAACTGACGATACTTGGTGGTATTGATGTTCTTCGCGTACCAAAGAAGGTGATCGACTACATTAGATAGATTTCTACTAGAGAACCCCGTCGTCTTGGAGAAAGAAATTTGGGAGACAAAGTTCTCATCTCCCAAAACCTCATCCATCACCGCTCGCACCCGATGGACATTCTCGTCCCCAATCTGCACAAAGATCGACCCACTCTCGCTCAACAAATCCCGCGCCACCGTCAGCCGATCCCGCAGATATGTCAGGTACGAGTGAATCCCGTCCCGCCACGTATCCCGGAATGCCTTTACCTGCTCCGGCTCGCGGCTGATGTGCTCGGCCTTGCCGTCCTTCACGTCCCGGCTCGTCGTGGACCACTGGAAGTTCGAGTTGAACTTGATGCCGTAGGGCGGATCGAGGTAGATGCACTGCACCTTGCCGCGCAGTCCCTCGCGCTCGGCGAGCGACGCCATTACTTGCAGGCTGTCGCCGAGAATCATGCGGTTCGACCAGTTGGCGTCGTGCTGGTAGAACTCGGTGCGGGCGTCGTGACTCGGCAGGCCGTTGAAGTCGGCGAAGAGATCGACCTGAAACCCCGACTCTCGCGCGAGCCGCTCCGCCTCCGCCGTCCTGCTGTGGCGCAGCAGGTCGTTGATCAGCGCCTTCGGATGCACCTTCTCCTGAATGAACAGCGGCGGCGCCTGCACCACCAGATCCGACCAGTTCTGTTCGTCCTTGCCGCGCCAGACAAGCTGCGGGTCGAGGTCGCGGTTCCGGCGCTCGTAGGCGACCTCCACCGGACTGCGGTCGTCATCCGCCATCACCGGTTCGTGCTCCGCGGTGGGGATGTTTCTGCGAGACGCCTCTCCGTGGGTGAGGGTCGCGACCGTTTTCGTCGACTTTCGTTTCGCCATTTACCCGTGAGCCTCGCAAGCGGAGTTCAGGAGATCCCTCAGCGCCGGCAGCAAGTTCGGTATGTCGGTCTGGATGATGTCCCAAATGACGTCCTCGTCCATCCCCATATAGCCGTGAGCCACGCGGTTTCGCGTTGCGATGATTTCGCGCCATTCGATTTCGGGATGCGCGTCACGCACCGTTCCGGGGATATGGGTTACCGCCTCCCCGACAAATTCGAGGTTGCGCAGGGTGGCGTCGTATTTGCGGTCATCGGCGATGAAGGTGGCCTGATCCAGTCCTTTCGTATAAGACAGCACCTTTTCACTGAAATCGATCATGTCCTGAACATAGAGCCGCCAACCTCGTGCTTCGTTGCTCGCATCAGACATTGACGATGTCCCGCTCGACATACGGACGCAACTCCTCCCGTAGCGCCTTCTCGGTGACCAGGTCAACCCGTCTTCCCAGCAGATCTTCGATGTAGAATTGCGTGCCAAAGAACCGCTTCGATGTCGTGGGTCCGTCAAACTGCACCATAAGGTCGATGTCGCTATCGCCCGTAGCCTGGTCGCGAGCGAAGGATCCGAACAGGGACAACTCCGCGACTCCGAAGCGTTGTGCGAGTGTTGTCCTGTGTTCCCGAAGCAGCCCGAGGACTTCATCCCTGCCCATCTCTTTCCCCTCTCGTACCGATTGTGAACATGTTCACCTCCTGACCGCTGGGTCGTGCGTCTCCGGGTTTCACGCCGCGCCTCCCGCAGCAACTACCCCCTCGACGAGCTTCCTGAACTCCGCCTGCATCGCGTACACGTCGCCGAACTCCACGAAGTCCCGGCGACCCCAGGTTTTCAGCCCGTTCACCCCCGGTACCCAGCAGGTGCGCATGGTGTCCGCCTTCTCCTTTGCATCCTCCCGGCGGGAGTCTATCCCGAGGCTCATGCTGTGCGTACCTGCGAGATCTTGCGCTGTCGCATGTCGCACTTGCGGCCCATCTTCGGCCCGGCGCATCATCCTCATCAACATCATGGTGTGTACCAAAGGAAACGGTCTACCGTGTTCCGAGCCGATGACCGCGGACGCATCGAACGACCATGCACTCGGACAGCCCATGAACGATCCCGCTCAGCACGCCAGGGCCTTCTTCGAAGCCCATCCGGAGATCGATGTTCTCGAAGCGTTCATTGTCGACATCAACGGGCAACTGCGGGGCAAGTGGGTGCCGGTCGGCGGCGCGGACAAGGTCATGGAGGGGCAACTGCGCTTTCCGAAATCCTCGTTCCTGCTCGACATCTGGGGCAACGAGGTTCCCGCGTCGGGCATCGGCGCCCCGGCCGGCGACCCCGACGGGGTGTGCACCCCGGTTCCCGAAACCCTGAGCGTCGTGACCTGGACCGAGCGTCCGATGGCGCAACTCCTGCTGAGCATGCACGATCGTGACGGCACCCCCTTCTTCGCCGATCCGCGCCAGGTGCTGTCCCGGGTGATCCAGCGCTACGAAGCCCGGGGCTGGATGCCCGTGGTTGCCTGCGAGCTCGAATTTCACCTCATCGATCGGTGCCTGGATCACGGTCGGCCGGTGCCGCCCCGCTCGCCCGCAACCGGCCGCCGGCCCTCGGGCCGGAACGTGTACGGCATCTCCGAGCTGGAGGAGTTCGAAACTGTCTTCTCGGACATGGGCCGAACCTTCGAGGCACAGGGCATCCCCGCGGATACGTCGATTTCGGAGTACGGCGTCGGGCAGTACGAAGTCAACCTGCGCCACATGCCGAACGCCCTGTCAGCGGCCGACCACTGCGTGCTCATGAAGCGCGCGGTCAAGGGCGTGGCGCGCAGGCACGGTCTGGATGCCACCTTCATGGCCAAGCCGTTCCTGAAAGACTCCGGCAATGGTCTGCACGTCCATTTCAGCGTGCTCGACGAGAACGGTCGCAACCTCTTCGCCCTCGGGGAGGGGCGAGGGGATGGCCAGGGGGAGAGCCGGGGGGAGAGCCGGGGAGATGGCCATGGGGCGCGCCATCTGCGCCATGCGATGGGCGGCCTCCTGGCGACGATGCACGACGCCATGGCCGTTTGCTCGGTGAACGCGAACTCCTTCCGGCGCTTCGAAGCCGGCGCGTTCGCTCCGACCGCCGCGACGTGGGGCTGGGACAACCGCAACACCGCGCTCCGCGTGCCCGACAGCGATACGGCCGGAACCCGGATCGAGCACCGGGTAGCGGGCGCCGATGCCGAACCTCATCTGGTGATCGCCGCGGTGCTTGCAGGCGCGCTCCACGGCATCGAGCACGCGGTCGATCCCGGCGAACCGGTTGTTGGCAATGCCATTCCGGATGATGCAACGAGACTGCCGGTCTTGTGGGACGACGCCCTCGATGCTTTCGAAGGCTCCGACTTCATCGACGAGTTCTTCGGCGAGCCCTTCCGCAAGGCGTTCGCCGCATCGAAGCGCCAGGAGAAACAGAAGTTCGAGGCCGTCATCACGACGCTCGAGTACGAAACCTATCTGCGCAAGATCTAGCCCGCATTTCTCACCAGGTTGCGGGCGAGGGCATGGAGATGGCTGGTTTCGCAAGGCGAACGCGAGTCAGGGCGCGCAGGCGTACTTGACAGTACGTCGAGCACCCTGGCCGCGTTCAACGCGGCGAAAGCAGTCAGATTCGCGTCCGCAGCCGTGACTTGGTGAGAAATGCGGGCTAGACATCATGAATTGACCTGCCCCTCAGGCTCACGCATCCGAACCGACGGGAATATGATCGGTAAAGACAGCGGTGCTCGGAGCACCAAAGCCATTACATAAAATGCGCATTTGCAGGGCACGATGCCCGACACACGACACTGGCGAGTGAAACATGGCCACCGGCTGGGCCCGTGACGGGGCCGTGCAGGATCAGATCGATGCGAGCGTCGAAGACGCGGTGGAGTTCGCGCGCCGCCGGCTGCCGCGCGGAGAGAGCCTGCTCCAGTGCGAAGAGTGCGGCGCCGACATCCCCGAAGGCCGCCGCAAGGCGTTACCCGGCGTGCGCCTGTGCGTCGCGTGTCAGAGCGAGCGCGACCGGCACGCCACGCCGTACGCCGGCTACAACCGTCGCGGCAGCAAGGACAGCCAGCTCCGCTGAAGGTGGGGGACGAGGCCATTATTGAGCTTCAGCAAGTCATCAAGGGATGCGTCCGCCGCCTCCCGGAAGGGCCAGTCCGGAGATTCGGTGAAACTCCGAGCCAGGTAGCGCATGACGAGTCTGCCTCGGTCCACCCACGTCTCCACCCTGATCACCTCGCCCCGTCGTCCATCGCTGACCGGGTGCTGGTTCGGCCACTCGGATTGCAGGTCCCCAGTGCCACTCGGCACCGCCACGGGACTGCACCGGCTTCGCTTGCTCCGGATCCCCCATGCTTGACGCCGGGCTTCCTGCTTTGACTTGGCGGACGCCTTCGGGGGAACCTTCTACGCGAACGGGCTGCGATCGGAAGCGGACACTCATGGGTCGGATCCTGGCCGTCGATCTTGGGGGATCGACGCTGAAAGCCGGATTGCTCACCTTCGATGGGATGGTGAAAGCGTCGGTCGCCTTCCCGGTGGGGTTCGACGAGGACGGAGCCGGTCGCTCCGAACAGCATCCCGACCGATGGTGGAGAGCCTTCTCCGATGCCGTGGAGGCGCTGGCGGCGCACGATGGGCTGGATGGTCTCGCTGCGGTGGTGGCCTGCGGCGCGACCCGCACCCAGGTTTTCCTCGACACCCGCGGGTCCCTCGTGCGTCCTGCAATCGGGTTTCGCGACACCCGGGCAGGCCCGGTGGCCGAGCATGCGTTGCAACGACCAGGCGTGGCCGACCATCCGGAAGCGAGATATCTCGATCGATACCATCCTCTGGCGCGGCTGCTCTGGCTGCGTGAGACGGAGCCCGATGCGTGGTCCACGACACGGACGGTGCTCGAACCCAAGGACTGGCTCGTCTTTCGGCTCACCGGTCGCGCGGTATCGGATCCGATCAGCCAGGAACGCCTCGCGGCGGCATTTGCCGGCGGCCGGGGGTCGCTCGCGGCGCTGGCCAATATCGATCCGGGCATGCTGCCGCCGCTGCGTGAACCTCATCACCGAATTGGCCCGGTCCTCGGTGGTCTCGGGGGCGCCCTGGAGTCGCTCGGGGGCGTGCCGGTTTTCTGTAGCTCCCATGACACCTGGTGCGCGGTGGCGGGGCTTGGCGCGCTGGCCGGCGGCTGCGGCTATTGCATCTCCGGCTCGTCCGAGATCACCGGCCTTCTCGCGCCCCACCCGGTGCTTGCCGACGGCCTGTTGACGGTGCGCTGGGGCGACGGTCTATGGCAGATCGGCGGTCCGGGGCTCAACGGCGCCAACGTCATGGACTGGCTCGCCGATCTGCTGGCTCCCGGCGACGGGCCGCCCGAGCGGCGGATCACGAGGCTCGAGCCTGCCGCTGCGACCGCTCGGCGGACGCTCATCTTCCACCCCTACCTGAACGGTGAGAGGACGCCCCACTGGGATGGTGAGCTGCGGGGCGCTCTGCTGGGTCTCGACCGCGATCACGGTCCGGCGGACATTGTGCGCGCCGTGATGGAGGGCATCGCTCTCCTCAACCGGGAGGTGCTCGAACGCGCCGAGCAGGCGGCAGGGTTGTCCGCCGGGCACGTCTACCTCGCCGGCGGCGGCGCCCGGAACCGCGCCTGGACGCAGATCCGAGCCGATGTGCTCGGTCGCGAAATCGTGGTTCCGCATGATGTCGATGCTGGCCTCGCGGGCTGTCTGGCGGTGGCGCGGGTCGGGCTCGGCCATTTTGCCGACGTGACCGAGGCGGCTCGGTCGATCGCGATCGAGCCCCGAACCGTTCGCCCGAATCCGGCCATGCGCGATCGCTGCGACGCGCTGTG
This sequence comes from Gammaproteobacteria bacterium, assembly GCA_965221725.1. GTDB lineage: Bacteria > Pseudomonadota > Gammaproteobacteria > HK1 > HK1 > HK1. The sequence continues at coordinate 2,053,037 of OZ244909.1, read as the reverse complement.
GACGGCGTTTCGCGCCACCCATCGACTGGTGATCGAGGCCTCCCACTGCCTGGCCGGTGTGCCGGCGTCGGCCGTTCCCTCGATGGTCGCGTCGTGAACCCGTCGGATCTGCCATCAACTCCCGACCGCCAGGCGAGTCGAGCGGCGGTGCGGCGCTTCGTCGCGGCCTATGGCACGGCGCTCGCGGGTCTCGCGATCTTCGTCTTTCTCCTGTTAGTGGCGCGCAACTTCGCGACGGCGGCAAACCTGCTGAACGTGCTCAAGCACACAAGCTTCCTGGCCATCCTCTCGGTCGGGTTCACGTTCGCGCTGATCACCGCCGAGCTCGATCTCTCCTTCGCCGGCCTGTGCAGCCTGGCCGCGGTGGTGACCGGTGGCCTCGTCCACGGCGGCACCTACTGGCCGCTTGCGGTCGCGATCGGGCTGGCGATCGGTATCGCCGGCGGCCTGCTCAACGGCATCCTGGTGACACGTCTCAAGGTGCCCTCGCTGATCGCGACCCTCGGTACCGCATCCATCGCCACCGGTCTCGCCTTCATGATCACCAGAGGCGTCGCGTTCGTCGGACGATGGGATGACGAGTTTCTCGCCCTGGCGCGCGGCAACGTCGCCGGCATCCCGACCCTGACCCTGTTCATGGCAGCGGTCGTTGGTCTGGGCTGGCTGTTCACCAGGTATACCCGGCTGGGAATCCACATGATCGCCACCGGAGAGGCTGAGGAGGAGGCCCGCCGCGCCGGCGTCGCCACCCGGCGCATGAAGGTGATCGGCCTCACCGTCTCCGGCGCCATGGCCGGGGTCGCCGCGGTGCTCCTGGTCGCCAATCTCAGCTCGGCCGCGCCGCAGATGGCTGGCGACTACCTGCTCAACGCCATCGCGGCGGTGCTGCTCGGCATGACGATGTTCGAACCGGGCCGCCCCAACGTTGCCGGCTCATTCGCCGGTGCGCTCATCATCGCCATGCTGGCCAACGGCCTCGTACTCATGGGTGCGCCTTACTACATTCAGGACATCATGCTCGGTGTGATCGTGATCGGTTCGGTAAGCGTCTCGGCGAGCGTGCTCAAGAAGGCCGCATTTTCCATATGACTGTCATCGAGAGGAGGAGACAAGCATGATTCGCAAAATCGTCCTGACCACCGTGGTGTTGTCGTTCGCCCTTTCGGCCCAAGCCTTCGAACTCGGTGTCGTCGCTTTCCAGATGTCCGCGGAGACTCACGCCCGGGTGGCCAACACCGTCGAGGCCGCCGCCCGCGAGCGCGGCTGGGACGCGACGGTGTTGAACTCCAACGGCACCCTGCCGACCCACGCCGAGCAGATCGAGAACCTGATTCAGCGTGGCGTGGACGGCATCGTCCTCGCGATGTCCAAGCCGGTGGAGTTCGACGCGCAGTTCACCGCCGCGAAGGAGGCGGGGATTCCGCTCATCACGGTGCTGAGTGGGGCGAGCCCCCATGCGCTGTTCGACGTCCAGGTCAACGAGTACGCGGTGGGGGCCGACGCCGCGCTCTACCTGCTTGGCCAGATTGGATACGAGGGACCGATCCTTACCCAGCGGTTCGAATCGAACGTCGGCACCAGGATTCGCGGCAAGGTCCTGGACATCGTGCTTTCCGAGAATACCGGCGTCGAGGTGGTGGGTTCGCATTCGATGGCCCGCACCAAGAGTTGGCGCGACGACGTGCGCAACGGCATGCAGGCGCTCATCCTGCAGAACGCCGGGAACTTCAAGGGCATCTGGGCTTCCTTCGACGGACAAGCGTTCATCATCGACGACATCCTCACTGCCCAGGGCATGGCGAAGGGTGACATCGCGCTGGTCTCCATCGACGGCGGAGCCGAGGCCTATCGGCGCATCAAGGACCCGGCTTCGATGATGACCGCGACCGTCGCCATCCCCTTCGAGGCCATGGGCGGGGCCGCCGTCGACGCCATGGAGCGCGTCGCCGTCGGCGGCGAGCCCAAGGAGGCGATCACCGCCGGTCCGTACCTGTTCATGAACGCGGTGCTGGTAGACGCCGCCAACGTCGACCGGTTCCTCGACTGACCGTGTCCGGGGCGCGACGGTAGTCCCGCCGCCGCGCCTGCCGCCTCCCGGAGAGATGTCGTGACGACGATCCTCAGCGTGAAAGGCGCCATGAAGACCTTCGGCGCTGTCGAAGCGCTGCGTGGTGTGGATCTCCACGTTACCCCGGGCGAAATTCACGCTATCTGTGGCGACAACGGGGCCGGAAAGTCCACGCTGATCAAGCTCGTCTCGGGCGTCGAGCAGCCGGACGCGGGGACCATCCGACTGCGCGGCGAGGCGATTGCGTTCGAGTCACCCCACCAGGCCCTGAAGGCCGGGATCGCTACCATCTACCAGGACCTCGGTCTCGCGCCGCGCATGACGATCTACCAGAACATCTTCATGGGCTCCGAGCTGGAACGCCGGCTCCTCGGGCTGAAGTACCTCGACAAGCGTGCGATGCGCGAGGAGTCGCGGGCCTGGCTCGGTCGACTCGGTATCGACGCGACGAGCGTGGACATCCCTGTGGAAAATCTGTCCGGCGGTCAGCGGCAGGCGGTGGCGATCTGCCGGGCCATGCGCTGGAATGCGGAGGTGATCATCATGGATGAGCCCACCGCGGCCCTCGGTGTCAGGGAAACCGAGCACGTGCTCGATCTTATCCGCATGCTGAAGCAGCATGGTACGACCGTCGTGTTCGTGAGCCACAACATGACCCAGGTAGCGGCGCTCGCCGACCGCGCCACGATCCTGCGCTCGGGACGCACGCAGACCGAGCTTTCGCTCAACGGCGTAACGCCGGAGATCCTCTCGCGGCTGATTCTCTGCGGCGCGGCTGTGTGAGCCGGCCGGAGAGAGCCTGATCCGCAATCGTGGTCGGGGCGGGAAAATGGTTGTTGCGATCCCCCGAACCGTGATTCGATCTTGTTCGGCTGTGTCTCCGCCATTCTTTCGCTTCCCACTCCTGCCAATGGCGCCCCTGCTTCCCGTCGTCGCCCTGTTCGCGGCTCTGTTTTTTCCGCCCCTGCCCACCGCCGCTGACGTGCGGTTCGCTCGCCTCGCCCAGCCCGGCATCGTTGCCATCGTGCGCCACGCCCGGGCGCCGGGAACTGGCGATCCCGCGAGGTTCGCGCTCGATGACTGCACCACCCAGCGCAATCTCGATGCCGGCGGCAGGGAGCAGGCAAGAGTGATCGGGGCGGCGATTCGCGCCGCCGGGGTGGTCGTCGACCGGGTCCTCACCAGCCAGTGGTGCCGCTGTCGCGACACCGCTCGGCTCTTCGATCTGGGTCCGGTCGAGGACTTGCCCGCGCTCAACTCGTTCTTCCGGAACCTGGCACGGGCCGAGCCGCAGACCGCCGAACTGCGGCAGTTCCTGGCCGATCTCCCGGCCGGAGAGACCGTGATGCTCGTCACGCACTACGTGAACATCAGGGCTCTCACTGGCCGGAACGTGGCCTCCGGCGAGGTGTTATTGCTCAAGATCGGGCGCGACGGCACGATATCCGTGGTCGACGAGATCCTCATCGGCCCCGGGCGCTGAGATTTGAATACAACCTTGGCAGCGGGCCCCGAGCATCGCCTCCCCGAGCCACGCTCCCGAGAAGCTCGTCGGGGCCGCAGTGATCTGACCCGGAGCAAACAGCATGTACCCGATTCTCGAAGGACTGCGGATCGTCGAGGCCTCCGCCTTCGTCGCCGCCCCCACCGGCGGGCTGACCCTTGCCCAGCTCGGCGCCGATGTCATCCGTGTCGACCCGATTGGCGGCGGCGTGGACGCGAAGCGCTGGCCGCTCGCCGAGAGCGGCGCGAGCATCTACTGGGCGAGTCTCAACAAGTGCAAGCGCTCCATCACCGTCAACCTCCGCGCCCCGGAAGGCCGGGAGCTCGTCGCCGAACTCGTCGCGCAGCCCGGCGACGGCGGCGGCTGCTTCCTCACGAACCTGCCGGCGCGGGGCGCGCTGACCTACGAGGCGCTCGCGGCCCGGCGAAGCGACGTGGTGATGGCGCAGATCACCGGGCACCGGGACGGCTCCACCGCCCTCGACTACACCGTGAACAGCGCGGTCGGATTCCCGATGGTCACCGGACCCGCGCGGCCCGATGCCCCGGTCAACCACCTCTTTCCGGCCTGGGACGTGCTCACCGGGCTGACCGCAGCCACCGGAATCCTCGCAGCGGTGCGGCGGCGCGACGCCACCGGCGAGGGCGAGCACATCACGCTGGCCCTTTCCGACATCGGCTACGCGATGGTGGGAAATCTCGGATACATCGGCGAAGCAGTGGTGAACGGTACCGAACGGGCGCCAACCGGTAACGATCTCTACGGAGCGTTCGGCCGCGACTTCGCGACGAAGGACGGTCGCAGGGTGATGATCGCGGCAATTACCCCGCGCCAGTGGAAGAGCCTGCTCGATGCCATCGACGGCCACGAGGCGATGCGCCACATCGAGGCGATGCTCGGCGTGGATCTCGCCGACGAGGGCCAGCGCTTCGAAGCCCGCGACGTGATCTCCCCGGTGGTTTCACGCTGGGTCGGGGCCCGAGGCCACGACGAGGTGCGCGCCGCATTCGATACGGCCGGCGTGTGCTGGGGACCCTACCAGTCGTTTCTGGAGATGGTCCGCGACGACCCGCGCTGCTCGACGGAGAACCCCCTGTTCGAGGAGGTCGACCAGCCCGGAATCGGCCGTTTCATGATGCCGGGTTCGCCGCTGGAGTTCCGGCGTCACGAGCGAGGGGCGGTCCGCCCCGCCCCCCTCCTCGGACAACACACCGACGAAATCCTCGCCGAGGTGCTCGGCCTCGGCAGCGCGAAAATCGGGGAGCTGCGCGAAAGCGGGATCGTCGCCTGAGCGCGGCGGGATCTGGCCGCGTGGGTCTCATTTTGGTGTACGTATTCCCCTTCTTGTACACATTCTGTGAAGGATTCCACCGATGCGTACGAACATCGTCATTGACGACGACCTTCTCGAGGGCGCGATGCGCGCCACCGGAGCGAAAACCAAGCGTGAGGCCGTCGAGCTGGGGCTGGCCGCGCTCGTTCGTCTGAAGAAGCAGGAAGAGATCCGTGGCTTGCGCGGCAAACTGCGGTGGACGGGCGACCTGGACGAAATGAAGCGGGACGGGTGATTCCGGTCGATTCCAGCATCCGGATCGATTACGTCAATACAGCCCGTGCTCGCGCCGGGTGCGGGCGAGGGTGCGGAGCACCGGCAGCAGGAGCGTGTCGCGTTCGCGGGCGATGGATGCGGACCCGCGCTCGCCGATCGCGTCGGCGACGAGCGCTTTCAGCTTCGACCGCACGTCCGGGGTGAGTTCCACCGCGCGCATGTCGTCCATCCAGTGCTGGAGCGCGTCGCCGAAGTGGTCGATGAAGTTGGAGTACCCCTCCGGGCCGCCCGCGAGGTGGCACAGCTCGAACGGACCCATGACGCTCAGGCGCAGCCCCGGCCCGTACTTGATGGCGTCGTCGACATCTTTCACGCTCGCGAGCCCGGTGAGCACCGCGTCCATCGCTTCGCGCCACAGCGCGGCCTGCAACCGGTTGACGAGATGCCCGGGCGCCTCATGGTTGAGCCGGATCGCCTTCTTCCCGTGTGCGTTGTAGAAGCCGATGGTCCAGTCCACCACCGCCGCATCCGTGTCAGCGCCGCCCACGACCTCGACGAGCGGGATGAGGTGCGGCGGGTTGAACGGATGTCCCACCACGAAGCGCTCCGCTTTCCGGAGCCCGGCCTGAAGCTCCGACATGATGAGGCCCGAGGTCGAGCTCGACATCACCACATCGTCCGGGAGCGCGGCGTCGACGTCCGCGTAGAGCGCGCGCTTCACGTCGCGCCTCTCCGGAGCGCTTTCCTGCACGAAGCCGACGCCGGCGATGGCCGCAGCGGGATCGGCGTGAAAGGTGAGCCGCTCGGGGTCGGCGCCGGGGACGACCGCATCGAGCCCTTCGAGGGTGGGCCATGCGTCATCGACGAACGCACGCAGCGCCGCCTCCCCCGCGGGCGCCGGGTCCCACGCCTGCACCTGCATGCCCCGGGCGAGGAAGTACACCACCCACGATGCGCCGATGGTGCCGGTGCCGATGACGGCGATGCGATCGATGGATGAGGGTTCGGGCAGGTTCATCAGGTGGTTCTCCATGTCCGGTCCGGGCCGGTTCACCGCCATGCGGGCACCGCATCTACAGCATGACCCGCAGGCTTTCCCGCTCCGCCGCCGTCGAAAGCCGATGGTCCAGGCACACGAAAGTCAGCGCCTCCGCGAGCTGTTCCTGGATCAGCAGGGCCGCGCCGAGCTGACCTGCATCGGCGGCCCGCAGCGGATGCCTTGCGAGTAACGCGTTCGCCCGGGAGCGAACGGCGAGCAATTCGGTCACTTCATCCCAGCTCCCGGCGAATGCGTCGAATCGCCGGAGCGCTTCGCGGCGCTGTGGCCTCGACAGTGATCCGTCGCGGGCGCGTCGTTCTATCGCACTGATGATTTCGGTGCGGCTCCATGCCCACGTGACGATGTGATGATCCTCTGAAAGCCAGGTTCGAACGCGCTCGCTATCCGATTCGGTAATCACGATGGGAACGAGCGCGGACGCATCCCAGTACCTCATAGCCGATCCGTCCGATCCTCGATCAGCGCTTCCGAGATGCTCACTGGCAGCGTCAGCGTCGGTTGATCGAGGGCGGCCGCGGCGGCACCGTCGCCCGGTCGAAGCAGGCCGGTGCCGATCAGGCGCTCCCGAGCGCCCCGGTTGTCGGTCGCCGCGGCGGGCACCAGTCTTGCGACCGGCGCACCGCGATCGAGAACCTGCACCTCGCCGCCGCGTCGCACCTCGCGGAGGTAACGCGAGAGATTCGTCTTGAGTTCGGAAATCGACACTGTGCTCATCGTGACCAGTATGGTCTCATGGCTCGGACCAGGCAAGTTTCGAGTGCTCGCGACCGCCGTTCCCGTGGGCGTCCTGGCCGGCCGTCATGAACAAACGTTCATGATCCGTCCACCGGGCGGCAACCTGCCCGGCCCTATCTTTGCCCTCACGTCGAATCGCGCTGGGCGATTCCGGCACTGCACAGAGGAGGGCAGACGCATGACCAGCAACACCGCCGTTTCACGGAAATCCCGGACGGGGCGCACTCTGGTCGCGGCCGCGGTATCGGCTGCGATCGTCGGCGCCGTGGTCGTCAACGCGCCCTGGAGCCCGGCCAACGCGGCGTCGGGCGCGGATGCCGCCCCGAACTCCGCCATGAGTCACGCCACGGGCCCCACCTCCAGCCCCACCACGAGCCAAACCCTGATGGGTGCGATGCCGGGCGGCTTCGCGGATCTGGTCAGCGAGGTGCGGCCCGCGGTCGTCAATGTCGAGGTCGTTCGCGCCATCCAGCCCGCCGCGCAGTCGCAAATGAGGTGGCAGAGGCGCGGCGGTGAAGAACTTCCGGAAATTTTCCGCCGCTTCTGGTCGATGCCGGGGTTCGCCACTCCGCACCGGCCCAGGGCCGAAGGTGCCGGCTCCGGGTTCATCGTGGACGCCTCCGGGCTCATCGTCACCAGTCATCATGTGGTGAAGGATGCGGACTCGGTGACGGTGACCCTGCAGGACGGCCGCCAGCTCGAAGCGCAGGTCGTGGGCGTGGACCCGAAGACCGATCTCGCGCTCCTCGAGGTGGACGCCGGCGAGTCGCTGCCGGCGGTCGAGTTCGGGGACTCCGACCGCACGCGGGTCGGTGACTGGGTGGTGGCGGTCGGGAACCCCTTCGGGCTCGGCGGCACGGTCACCGCGGGGATCGTCTCCAGTCGCGGGCGCGACATCGGCGCGGGCCCCTACGACGACTTCCTCCAGATCGACGCTCCGATCAACCGCGGCAACTCCGGCGGCCCCCTGTTCGACCGCAACGGGCGGGTGGTCGGCGTGAACACCGCGATATTCAGCCCCACCGGCGGGAATGTCGGCATCGGATTCGCGATTCCCGCGAACGTCGCCGAGTCCGTCATCGAGTCGCTGCGCACGGACGGCAAGGTGGACCGTGGATGGCTCGGCGTGCAGATTCAGTCCATCGACGACACCATGGCCGAGGCGCTGGGGATCGAAGAGGCGAAGGGCGCACTCGTCGCATCGGTCCTGGCGGACGGGCCGGCTGCGGCCGCCGGGCTGCGGGCGGGCGACGTCATTCTCTCGTTCGCTGGCCGGTCGCTCGACACGATGCGGGATCTGCCGCGCATCGTGGCGGAGGTCGATGCGGGGACCGAGGTCGAGATCGAGGTCTGGCGCGATGGTCGCAAGGAGACGCTCGCCGCCACGATTGCCACGCAGGCCGCGTCGGGGCAGGAACTCCTTGCCTCCGCCGCGCCCGGCGACGGCGAGGACGTGAAGCTCGGCGTGAAGCTCGCGCCGCACCGCGAGCCCGGGAAAGCGGGGGTGACGATCGCCGAAGTCGCGCCCGGCAGCCCGGCCGCGCGCAACGGGCTGCGGCCCGGGGATGTCATCGTGCAGGCGGGCAGCGCGGCGGTGAGCGGTCCCGGCGATATCGTCGGCGCGGTCCGGTCGGCGGCCTCCGAAAGCAAGCCGGTGCTGCTGCTCGTCGAACGCGGAGATCATCGGCGCTACGTCGCGATCGAGCTCGACCGCGGCTGATCGGCGGGCCTCCCGTTCGATACGGCCACTGCGGGCCAGGGCAGGCCACCGCAGGCCGAAACGAGCCAAAATAAGCCAGGACGGAGTAGGGCGGGAGATGGTGCGAAATGGAGCGCGGCGGGCGGGGTGCCATTCCCGTCCGCTGCGTTACGACGGTTGTTGGTGAATGGTGCGCGACGAACTTGCTCGGCGCTGCGGCATCATCCCCGCTCGCCACGTTACAACGGGCCCCGGGCCTACAAGGAGAGCGACTCGGAGCCCATTGCACCAATGGTGAGCCAGCGTAGAATCCGGGACAGTGGATTCCGGGAGTAGCGATTCGATGTCGGAAGGGATGTCCGCCCAGACGGCCCCTGCCCCTGTCGTGCTCGACTTCGATCACGTCTACGAACTCGGTAGGCTCTCTGGCGAGGTTCGGCTCCTCAAGTGGGCGGTCGCGGCCGCGTTCGTCGCGATTCTCGGGTGCATGGGGGTGCTCTACGACGCTATAAAGGACGTTCAGGTCGAGCTGGTCGAGATGAGGAAAGACATCTCCGGCCTCCGGAACGACATGACAGGCGTGCAGAGGGATTTGGCCGCCATCGATGCAAGGGTGGTGACCATCGAGGAAGATATGGCCGACCTCAAGCGGGATGTATCCGACCTCAAGATAGACGTATCCGAACTCAAGATAGACGTATCCGACCTCAGGGCAGACGTATCCGACCTCAGGGCAGACGTATCCGACCTCAAGAAGATGCATTCGTCCTTGCCGGTGGATGCGCACGGTCTCCACGGCAATTTACGCGATTTCCCGGGTCATGCCGATCCGGCCGGGGAGTCCATCCCGCCCGCATCCGCTACCCCGCCCGCCTGAAGCGCATCCGCACCACGAGCCCCGGCGCGTTGTCCTCCAGCGTCAGCTCCGCTTCGTGGAGCTGGGCGACGGCGGCGACGAGGCTCAAGCCCAGCCCGCTGCCCGGTGCGTTGTCTGGTGCGCTGTCCGGTGCGTTGTCCGGTCCGTTGCCAAGTCCATTATCCGGGGTGCTCCGGGCGGATTCGAGGCGGTAGAACCGCCGCAGCACCGCTTCGCGCTCTTCGGGCGGCACCCCCGGCCCGGAGTCGGCGACCACGGCGGTGACGGAGCGGTCGTCGGAGGTGACGTGCAGCGTCACCGCTCCGCCTTCCGGGGTGTACTTCATGGCGTTGTCGAGCAGGTTCGCGAGCGACTGGAAGAGCAGGTCGGCGTCGCCCTCGACCGGCGCGGCGATGGCGGAATGGCGGAAGGTGATCCCGCGCGATTCCGCCACCGGCGCGTAGAGGTCCGCGACATCGGTGCCGACGGTGGCAAGGTCCAGCCGCCTGAATGCGTGCCGGCGCTGCCGGGTCTCGACGCGGGCGATGCGCAGCAGCGCGTTGAAGGTCGCCAGCATCTGGTCGGCTTCGTGCAGCGCGGCCTCCGCGAGCGGCGCCGACCCGCTCTCGCGGCTCTCATCGCGCAGCGCCTCCAGGCGGGTGCGCAGGCGGCCGAGCGGCGTGCGGAGATCGTGGGCGACGTTGTCGGAGACCCGGCGCACATCGTCCATCAGGGTCTCGATGCGCGCGAGCATGGCGTTCAGGTTCGCCACCAGATCGTCGAATTCGTCGCCGCTCCCGCGGCTTTCGATGCGCTCCGAAAGCTCCCCGTCCATGATCCGGCGCGCGGTCCGGTTGATGGATTCGATGCGGGTGGCCACGCTCCGGCGCAGCCGCCACGCGATCGCGACCGCGAGGAGCCCGGCCACGCCCACCCCCCAGGCCACGGTGCGGAGGATGGCCGAGCGCATCGCTTCGTAGTCCCGAAGGTTGCGCCCGACCAGAAGGTGGTATCCGCGCCGGAGCTGGAAGTGTCGTGCCCTGGCCCGGTGCACCATGCGGCCGTCGGCATCGTCCGCGGTGCGCAGCTCGAACTCGATCCACGGGTCCGCGCCCCGGGCCGCCCGGGGCCAGTCGCTCAGATTGCCCGCGAGCACCCGGAAGCCGGGGTCGGCGAGCAGGTAGATCGACGAGCTGGCGGGGTTGCGCGCGACCCGTTCGCGCAGGAGATCGCGCAGCCCGCGCACGCCGCCGGTGCGGTAGCGCTCCGCCAGCCCCCGGACCTCGGCCTCGATCACCGCCTCCATCTGCCGGGTCATGAAGCCGTCGGTGGAGACGTAGATGAAGCCGAGGAGCGCGAGCACCGAGGCCCCGAACAGCACCGCGTATCCGGCCGCGATGCGCCACGCGATGCTGCGGGCGATGAGGATCATGGCCGGGCAAGGCCGCGGCCGGCGCTGATCGCGGCGGCGGTCATGGCGCGCGGATCACGTAGCCCGCGCCGCGCACGGTGTGGATGAGGGGCGGGCCGAAGCCCCGGTCGACCCTGCGGCGGAGGCGGCTGACGTGTACGTCGATGACGTTGGTCTGGGGGTCGAAGTGGTAGTTCCACACCGCTTCGAGCAGCATGGTTCGGGTGACCACCTGTCCGGCGTGGCGCATCAGGTGCTCCAGCAGCCGGAACTCGCGGGGTTTGAGATCGATGGGCCGCCCGGCGCGTTTCACGGTGCGGGCCAGGAGGTCCATCTCCAGATCCGCGACCGCGAGCCGCGTCGGCGGTGCGGCGGCGCCGGCGGCGGCGTGCCGCCGCCCCAGCGCGTCGAGCCGGGCCGAGAGCTCGGCGAGCGCGAACGGCTTGACGAGATAGTCGTCGCCGCCCGCGCGCAGGCCCTCCACCCGGTCGTCGACCTCGCCGAGCGCGCTCAGGACGAGCACCGGGGTGGTGCGGCCCGCCGCCCGCAGGGATCGCACGATCGACAGGCCATCGAGCCCCGGGAGCATCCGGTCGACCACGAGCGCGTCGTGATCGGCATCGAGCGCGAGCAGCAACCCCCGCTTTCCGTAACCGGCCTGATCCAGGACGTGTCCGGCTTCCTCCAGCCCCTTGCGAATGAAGCGGGCGGTCTCGGGGTCGTCTTCGACGAGGAGAATTCTCATCGGACCGACTCTGCCGCTTCCGATCCCCGGCGGGAGTTACCAGAGCACCGGGGCCGGATACCGGGCGATATCGACATCGGGGGTGACGATCGTCAGTCCGTGCAGAATTGCCTGCGAAACCAGTCCCCGGTCAAACGGATCCCGGTGGTGGGCCGGCAGGAGCGCGTCGTGAGCGGCGCAGGCCTCGTCGAATGCGAGTGGTTCGATCAGCAGCCAGCTCCGCCGGCTCTCCACGTACCGGGCGGGCGGTTCCGGAAGCGGCAGGCGGCCCAGCCGGTGCTTGATTGAAATCTCCCAGGCCGAGAGTGCGCTGAGGTAGACCTCGTTTCCGGGGTCCGAGCACCCGGCTCTGACCACCGGTGTCAACCGTGGATCATCGGTGGCCAGCCAGAGGAACGTACAGGTGTCGAGCAGCAGCCTCACTGCGGATTCTCGTTGCCCTCGAAAGCGTCGAGCAGCTCGTTGGGCAGCGGCTCGAAGAAGCTGGACGGAACGATCATCCCGCGGTCGATTCCCACCGGGCGCGCCCGTGTGAGTCGCCTGGGCACCGGGCGGAGTTCGGCAATCGGCACGTTGCGCCGACAGACGAGAATCGTCTCTCCGCTCTCGACACTCTCCAGATAGCGCGAAAAATGCGCCTTTGCGTCGGCAATGTTGACCTTGATCATGTGTTGATAGTAGGTCATCTATCTGACCAGATTCAATCGTCTCCGGCCTTGTGGTCCGGGTGCTCGGCGATATCCTCTCGCAAGATTCCGACGCCAGGTTCCAACGCCAAACTTCAACGTTTGTCGACGTAGCGCCATCGTTGGACAATGGCATTCCGTAGGGCATTGCACCGGACTATCCCCTCACCCCCGGACCATCCAGACCTGTGCTCGGAACCGTGAACCGTTCGGCCTGTCAAGCGCCAACCCCGCACTTCGGTGGCACGGAGCCGCCCGCATCCCCGGCCGGCGCGGCCTGGGCGCTCTTCCTCGATTTCGACGGTACTCTGGTGGAACTCGCGATGACCCCGGATGCAGTGGTGATCCCCGTGAAACTGCGTGCGACGCTCTCCGCGTGCATGGAGGCGCTCGACGGAGCGGTGGCGCTCGTGAGCGGCCGGCCGATCGCGGCGCTCGACGCCCTGCTCGATCCGCTGAGGCTCCCCGCCGCCGGTCTGCACGGGCTCGAGTTGCGGATGCCGGACGGAACGGTCGAGGAGACTGCGCCCCGCCACCCGGAGTTCGCCGAGTTGCGGGCGCGGTTTCGGTCGCTCGTTCGAGAGGACGCGCGGCTCGTCGTCGAGGACAAGGGCGTCTCGGTGGCATTGCACTTCCGGCGGGCGCCGGAGCGCGAGCGAGAGTTGCGCGAATTCGTCGCCCGGGCGGTGACGCCGTACAACGGCCATCAGGTGATGCACGGGAAGATGGTGCTGGAAGTGAGGCCCACCCATGCCGACAAGGGCACCGCCATCGGCCGCTTTCTCGAGACGCCCCCGTTTGCCGGCCGCACGCCGGTCTTCGCGGGCGACGACATCACCGACGAGGACGGGTTCGCAGCCGTGAACCGCCTCGGGGGCATCAGCGTCAAGGTCGGTGGTGGCGAGAGCGCCGCCGCCTGCCGGGTGCCCGATGTCGCCTCGCTCCACCGCTGGCTGGCGGGCATCGCGCCCACCCGCGGCTGAATGGAAGCGGACGCGGGCCGATCACCGGGGTCGGAATACGGGCGTCGCCCGCGCGGCCGAGTACACAAGGGAGGCTCTGACAAGGGAGGCTCTGATCGAGTCGGAGCTTCCCGGCGGCACCAGTGATGTGCCGCCTGATTCGATGACCTCGGTCATTGAATCCGAGAGCAGAACAAAACGATCATGGTCGGCGCGTTGGCATCTACCCCGCAGCATGAAAGTGGGGCGTCCCGGCCGAAACCACGCTTTGCGACCATGAAAAGCTCCATGGATGGAGTTTTTCAGAGCATACCTGAGGAGAATCCATGTCCTCGCTGAACCTCGGAGTCATCGGCAACTGCACCTACGGTGCTCTCGTCGACGAGAATGCGCGCATCGTGTGGTGCTGCCTGCCGCGGTTCGACGCGGACCCGGTGTTCTGCAGCCTGATCGACGACGACCCCCGACGCCACCGTTCCCGACCCGTTCTTCCGGGGGCGGGTTCGGGAGCGAGCGCTCGCTCACCTTCGGAACAGGGAGCGCTCCGTTCCCCACCCGATCCCTCGGGAGCCGGCCTGGAGACCAGCCTGGAGGCCGACGCGAATACCCGGCCGGGCTTCTTTGCCATCGAGCTTCTCGGGGTGGTGGAGGTCACGCAAGGCTACCGTCCCAATACCGCGATTCTGGAAACCCGCATGGTGGACGGGGCGGGGAACCGCATCGTGGTGACCGACTTCGCCCCGCGCTTTCAAACGCGCGGGCGCACGTTCCGGCCCACCACCCTGGTGCGCAGGGTTCGCGCCATCAGCGGTTCGCCGCGCATCCGGATCCGGGTGCGACCGCGTTTCAACTACGGCGCCCGCGCCCCGGACATCACCCACGGTTCCAACCACATTCGCTACGCGCACACCAGCCAGGCGCTGCGGCTCAACACCAACGCCCCGATCACCTACGTGCTCGACGAGACGCCGTTCCTGCTCGAAGAGCCGGTGAGCCTGCTGCTCGGCCCCGACGAGACCCTCGCCGGTGGCGTCGAGCCGACCGCGCGCGAGTTCGAGGAGAAGACCGAGACCTACTGGCGGCGGTGGACCCGGCGTCTGGCGCTGCCGTTCGAATGGCAGGAAGCGGTCTCGCGCGCCGCCATCACGCTGAAGCTCTGCGCGTTCGAGGAAACCGGCGCGATCATCGCGGCGATGACCACGAGCATCCCGGAAGCCGCAGATACCGAGCGGAACTGGGACTATCGCTATTGCTGGCTGCGGGATTCGTTCTTCGTGGTGCGGGCGCTCAACAGTCTCGCCGAGGTCGAGACGATGGAGGACTATCTCCGCTACCTGAACAACCTCATCAGCGGCAACGAGGCGGAGCACTGCGGCGGGCACCTGCAGCCGGTGTTCGGGATCGGTCTCGAACGCCGCCTGACCGAGCGCACCGTCACCTCGCTTGCGGGCTATCGTGGCATGGGGCCGGTGCGCGCCGGGAACCAGGCGTTCGAGCATGTCCAGCACGATGTCTACGGCAACGTGGTGCTCGCGGCTTCCCAGGCGTTCTTCGACACCCGACTCCTGGCGAGACCGGGGCGCGTCGAGTTCGAGCGCCTCGAACGCATCGGCGAGCGCGCATTCGCCGTGCACGATCAACCCGATGCCGGCATGTGGGAGCTGCGCACCATGGCCCGGGTACACTCGTCTTCGAGCCTGATGTGCTGGGCTGCGTGTGACCGGCTCGCGAAGATCGCCGCTCATCTCGGCCTGGCTGACCGGAGCGCGCGGTGGCGCGAGCGGGCAGTGGCGGTGCGCGAGACCATCCTGGCCCGGGCCTGGAACCCCCGCCTGGGTGCCTTCGCCGAGAGCTTCGAAGGCGACGGGCTGGACGCGAGTCTGCTGCTGATGGCCGAGGTCGGGTTCATCGACTCGGGCGATGACCGGTTCCGGTCCACGGTGGCGCGCATCGAGCAGGAGCTTCGACGCGGCCATCATCTGTTCCGGTACGCGACCGCCGACGACTTCGGCCCGCCGCACAATGCGTTCAACATCTGCACGTTCTGGTATATCGACGCCCTGACCCGGCTCGGACGCCGGGAGGAAGCACGCGAGATCTTCGATGCCATGCTCGATGCGCGGAACCCGCTCGGCCTTCTCTCCGAGGACATCGATCCTGCCAGCGGAGAGCTCTGGGGGAACTATCCGCAGACCTACTCGCTGGTCGGCATCATCAACGCGGCGACCCGCCTGAGCGAGTCGTGGGAGGACAACGCATGAGTTCACGCGCTTCGTCCGGGGAATCAGCACGGCGGACTTCCAGTGCCGGCACGAGCGCCGTCGCGGCGGTGAAGGCGCGCGCTTCGTCCGGACCACCGACACGTCGGACTTCAGCCGCTTCGCAAGATCGCCCCGAACCGCCGTCTGCGGCGCGAGCTGGACCGGAAGTGCCGTCCGCCAGGCGAACTCGACCGGCACCGCCCGCTTCGCAGGCTCGCCAGACACCGCCCGCTACGCGGGGTCGATTGGTGGTGGTTTCCAACCGGGTGGCGTCGGTCAGGCATCCGGACCGGGCCGGGGGGCTGGCGGTGGCGTTGCTCGATGCGCTTCGCCGCAGCGGGGGCGTGTGGTTCGGATGGAGCGGGGAGATCTCCGAACGGGAGCGCAGGACCCCGAAGCTCCAGCACCACAGCGCGCTGACCGTCGCGACCCTCGACCTGACCTCCGACGACTACGAGGACTACTACAACGGCTTCGCGAACTCGACCCTGTGGCCGCTGTTCCACTACCGCCTCGACCTCGCGACGTTCGATCGCGAGCACTACCAGGGTTACCTCAAGGTCAACCAGCGCTTTGCGCACGCGCTGCTGCCCCTGCTCAAGGCGGGAGATCACGTCTGGGTCCACGACTATCACCTCATGGCCTGCGGCGAGGAGCTGAGGCGGATGGGGTGCACCAGCCCCATGGGATTCTTCCTCCACATCCCCTTCCCGGCCCGGGAGGTGCTCACCGCGCTCCCCACCCACGACGTGCTCGTCCGGGCACTCTTCTCCTACGACGTGATCGGCTTCCAGACCGAAGGCGATCGGGACAGCTTCTTCGACTACGTCGTGAAGGAGGCGGGAGGCAGAGTCCTCGGTCACGACCGGGTGCGGGCATACGGCCGGGAGGTCGTCGTCGCCGCCTTCCCGATCGGCATCGACGCCGGGGCGTTCGCACGGTACGCAACCACCAGGGAGGCGGGCGAGCACGCGGCCCGCATGCGCCGGGTGCTCAACGACCGTCAGGCCATCCTCGGGGTGGACCGTCTCGACTACAGCAAGGGGCTCCCGGAGCGTTTTCGCGCCTTCGAGCGCCTGCTGGCCGACTATCCCGAGAACCGGGGACGGGCGAGCTACATCCAGATCGCGCCGCAGTCCCGATCCGACGTGCAGGACTACGTCGACATCCGCCACGAGCTCGAAACGCTGTCGGGACGTATCAACTCCGAGTACTCCGAGTTCGACTGGACGCCGCTGCGCTACATCAACCGAAGCTTCAGCCGCCGCGCCCTCGCCGGGCTGTTCCGCATCGCGCGGATCGGGCTCGTCACTCCGCTGCGCGACGGGATGAACCTGGTGGCGAAGGAGTACGTTGCGGCCCAGTCGCCCCGGGACCCGGGGGTGCTGGTGCTGTCGCGCTTCGCCGGGGCGGCACGCCACGCCGACGGCGCCGTCATCGTCAACCCCTACGACGTCGGGGGTGTCGCCGACGCACTCCAGAGGGCGCTCAACATGCCGCTCGCGGAGCGCAAGGAGCGGTGGCGGACGCTGGTGGAGGGTGTGCGTCGCGACGACGTGATGGCCTGGCGTGAATCGTTCCTCGAACGACTCTACGCAGTGCGATGAAGCGTCTCCTCGCCGTCGATCTCGGGGGGACCCACATCCGGTTCCGGCTCCTGACGGACGAGGGGAAGCGGCCGGCGCCGGTGCAGGTCATCGAATCCGGCGGCGCCCGGAGCTTCGAGGACGCGCTCGATCAATGGCGCGCGCAGACCGGGATGCGCGGAGGGTTCGATGCGATCGGGATCGCGGCGGCGGGCCCGGTGGCCGGAGGAAGGGCACAGGTCACGAACCTCGACTGGGTGCTCGATGCCCGCGCCATCGAGCGCGACTGCAACGTGCGGCGCTGTCTGCTCGTCAACGATGTCGCGGCCATTGCCTGGGCGCTTCCGTCGCTCGGCCACGGGGATGTGCGAACCCTCGCCGCAGGCAATCCGCCCGCAGGCAATCCGCCCGAGGGCGGTCCGGCCGCAGGCACTCCGGCTGAGGGCAGCCCGCCCGCAGGCAGTCGAGCCGAAGACGCTCCGGACGCCGCTGCCGCCCGTGCGGTGCTCGCGCCGGGGACCGGCCTCGGCGTTTCCGGGCTCGTGCCGGCCGCGTCGGGTGGGTTCGCCGCCGTCGAAGGCGAGGGCGGGCACCGCACGCTCGCCCCGCACGACGCGCGGGAATGGGCGATCGTCACCGCGCTCGCCGAGCGGTTCGGGCACGCCTCCGCCGAGCGCGTGCTCTCCGGGCCGGGCATCGCGGCCACCTGGAAGGCGATTGCCGCGATCGACGGCAAGCGGTGCGCGCGCGACAAGACCGCGGCGGAGATCGCCGCAGATGCGTTCGCCGGCCGTGACCCGATCGCGCAGGAGACCATCGCGGTCTTCACCGGCTTGCTCGGGTCGGTGGCGGGCGACCTCGCGCTCACCCTCGGCGCCCGCGCCGGCGTATTCATCGCCGGCGGCATCGTCCCGGGCTGGGGCGCGCGCTTCGACGCCCGTCGATTCCTCGAACGGTTCCACGCCAAGGGCCGTTTCCACTCCTGGCTGAGCGCGATCCCCGTCCATGTCGTGACCCGACCCCATCCGGGACTCGTCGGGGTCGAGCATCTGCTCGGATACCACCAGATGGCGCGCCGATCATGAGGAAGCCGCCCGCCACGAGACAATTCGGAACTCGTGAAGCAGATATCAGCATTATGGAGTGGGTCGTGCCGAGGGGCTCATTGTGACCGACGGAGACCGGTGGTCATCCTGTCCCGTGGAGGCCGCGGACATCGGGGTCATCGGGCTCGCGGTCATGGGCGAGAACCTGGTGCTCAACATCGCGAGCCGCGGGTACACGGTGGCGGTGTACAACCGGACCACGTCGAAGGTCGATGCGTTCCTCGCGGGCCGTGCGGCCGGCAAGGCCATCGTCGGCGCCTGGTCGCCGCAGGAGCTGGTCTCGAAGCTCGCAAGGCCGCGGCGGGTGATGCTCATGGTCCAGGCGGGCGGCGCGGTGGATCGGGTGATCGATACCCTGACCCCGCTGCTCGACCCGGGAGACGTACTGATCGACGGCGGCAACTCCAACCACCGGGACACCACAAGGCGCACGCGCGCGCTGCGCGAGGCCGGAATCCTCTACGTCGGCACCGGCGTCTCCGGCGGCGAGGAGGGCGCCCTGCTCGGGCCGAGCGTCATGCCGGGCGGCAACGCGGACGCATGGCCGATGCTGGAGCCGATCTTCAAGGCGATCGCCGCCAAGGTGGACGACGGCACCCCGTGCTGCGACTGGATCGGCCCCGACGGTGCCGGCCACTACGTGAAGATGGTGCACAACGGAATCGAGTACGGCGACATGCAGATGATCGCGGAGGCGTACTCGCTGCTCAGGGACGTGGGTGGTATCGAGCCCGCGGCCATGAGCGAGGTCTTCGCGCGCTGGAACGCGGGGCCGCTGTCGAGCTACCTCGTCGAGATCACGGCCGGGATCCTGGCGCGCGTCGACGACGCAACGGGCCGCCCCCTGGTCGATCTGATCCTCGATGCGGCGGGGCAGAAGGGGACCGGCAAGTGGACCGGTATCGATTCGCTGATGCTCGGTGCACCGGTTACCGCCATCACCGAGGCAGTGTTCGCGCGGGCGCTCTCCGCGCTCAAGGACGAGCGGGTCGCCGCCTCGCAAGTCCTGCCGGGGCCGGAGACGGCAACGGGGAAAGGAGGCGCCGGCGGCGTGCGGTCATCGACAGTGGACGTTTACGCCGCGGCCCCGAACTCCCGTACCGCGGCCCCGAGCGCCCTCCCCGCGCCTCCAATCACCCGCGCCGGAGACGTGAGGGCGGGGTGGGCTCCTGGTGCCGACGCGATGTCGTCCGTGGACGCTCGCACTGCGCCCCCGAGTGTTCGCGCCGGGGACCCGCTGGCAGGGCGTGATCCCGGCGCCGAAGATGCCGACGCGCCGTCGTTCGCGGACGATGTGCGCCAGGCCCTCTACGCATCGAAGATCTGCTCCTACGCTCAGGGTTTCCAGCTCCTGTCGATGGCCTCGGCCGAATACGGCTGGCGGCTCGATTTCGGCGCCATCGCGCTCATGTGGCGCGGCGGGTGCATCATCCGCGCCGCGTTCCTCGACCGCATCAAGGCCGCTTACGACGAGACCTCGGGCCTCGCGAACCTGCTGCTGGCGCCATACTTCCGTGAGGCGATGGCGAACGCGCAGGACGCCTGGCGCCGCGTCGTCGCCACCGCCGTCCTCCGGGGCGTGCCGGTGCCCGCGTTCGCGAGCGCCCTGGCCTGGTACGACGGCTACCGCAGCGCCCGTCTTCCCGCGAACCTGATCCAGGCCCAGCGCGACTACTTCGGCGCCCACACCTACGAGCGGATCGACCGCCCGCGCGGCGAGTTCTTCCACACCGACTGGACAGGACGGGGCGGCGAGACGGTATCGACCGCATACAACGCCTGAAACCCCGACCGAAATCCAGTGCCCCACCTTGACTCCTGATGCCTTGGGAAAGCCTGTGCATGCAGGCCGGAGATACCGGGCAGAAATTCAAAGTGAGGCACGACCGAAATTCCCGCTCGGGCGCGATTTCACGCCCGACCGCGGCCAATGCCGCACGCCCACAATGCCCCGCGTCCGCGCAGCTATCGTTTCGATGTCACAAATATATAATGCCGACGACGGTCTGCTGATTCCGGCAATGGTCCGCGGCGGCAGTCCGCGCGATGTTCAGAATTTTCGATCACAGGAGAACTGCGATGATGACAGGCAGAAAGACCGGATGGTTGCCCCGCCTGGCGGGTGCGCTCGCCGCTCTGTGCGCGGTTGCGACCGCCCCCGTGGCGTCGGCGCTCGACGAGATCACGGTGGCGTATTTCCTGGAGTGGCCGTCCCCGAACCTCGCGTTCAAGGCCGACGGCACCTTCGAGAAGGAAATGGGCCTCACCGTGAACTGGCGCTCGTTCGGCAACGGCAACGAGATGACCGCCGCGATGGTGTCCGGCGATGTGCAGATTGCGTACTCGCAGGGGCTGACGCCGTTCGTGGTCGGGGTGACCAAGGGCGCCCCGCTCACGCTCGTCAGTGCTGCGGTGTCCTACGCCGAGAACGACAACTGCATCGTCCACAAGGACGCCGGCATCACCCAGGCGAATGCGAAGGATCTGGAAGGGAAGAAGGTGGCGAGCCCCATCGGCAACGTCACGCACTACAAGATGCTGCGCACCCTGCAGCACCTGGGCGTGGACGCGAGCAAGATCAACCTGCTCCAGATGAATCCGCCCGAGGGCGCGGCGGCGCTCGCGCGCGGCGACGTGGCGATGGCGTGCGGGTTCGGCGGGGCGCTGCGGCGGATGATGAATTTCGGGGAGCCGCTGATGACGGCGAAGGAGCAGGAAGCCATCGGCATCCGCGTTTTCGATGTGGTTTCGGTGACCAACGACTTCGCCAGGGAGCATCCCGATCTCGTGGTCAAGTTCCTCCAGCTCACCGAGGACGCCAACAACAAGTTCCGTCAGAACCCGGAGGCGATGCTGCCGGTGCTCTCCAAGCAGGCGGGCCAGTCGCTTGAAGATGCGCGCGCGATGGTCGGCCTGTTCGAGTTCCCGACCCGCGACGAGCAGTTGTCGGATGCGTGGATGGGCGGTACGGTCGAGGAGTTCGTCAATGAGGTTGCGCACTTCTACGTGAGGGAAGGGTCGCTGCCGGAGGCGCTCGCCGACTATGGCCCGACCATCGACGACTCGTACCTGCGGCAGGTGAAGTAGCAGCGGCGCCGGCACCGGGTCGTCGGGCCGGCCGCCGACTCCGGAGGAGGAAGGGTGAACGAAGTCGGTCTTTCCGTGGAGCAGGTCTCCATGGCGTACAAGCTCCCGCAGGGCGGCCGAGTGGAAGCCCTGCGGGACGTTTCATTCGAACTCCTCCCCGGGGGCATCCTGACGGTGCTCGGGCCGTCAGGGTGCGGCAAGACGACACTGCTCAACATCCTTGCCGGTTTTCTCGCGCCGACCGGGGGGCGGGCGGTGTTCGACGCGCAGGAGATATGTGCCCCCGACCCGACCCGAGGCATGGTGTTCCAGCAGGGCGCGCTGTTCGAGTGGCTGAACGTGGCCGAGAACATCGGCTTCGGGCCCAGGATGCGTGGCGTGCGGTCGGGTGAGATCGCGTCCAGGGTCGAGCGGTTGCTCGAGACCGTCGGCCTGCAAGGATTCGGCGACAAGGCGGTGTACGAGCTGTCCGGCGGCATGCAGCAGCGGGTCGCGCTGGCACGCTGCCTCGCCAATGATCCGCAGCTCATCCTGATGGACGAGCCGCTCGGGGCACTGGATGCGCTCACGCGAGAGAAGATGCAGTCGCTCATCCTGAAGCTGTGGCGCGAGACCGGCAAGACCATCATCCTCATCACCCACAGCGTCGAAGAGGCGTTGTTTCTCGGCGAGCGCCTGTTCGTCATGGCCCCGCGTCCGGGGCGTATCGAACGGGAATACCACCTGCCGTTCGCCGCGCGTGGACTCGACGAGAACCTGCGCGACATCAAGGCGACGGCGGAGTTCGCGGACAAGCGCGACGAGATCCTCGCCATGATCTGGGAGATGGAGGAAGAGATCATGGGCCGGGTCGAGCCGGCCTGACGGAAGAGTCGATGTCCGACCGGCAATCCCCTCGCGATGCCCCCACGCCGCAGGGGTTCATTCGGTCGTTGCTCGCGAAGGTCGGCCTGCTCCGTACCGGCGAGCCCGAACGCAAGACGGTGACGTTCGGCGACCCCTCGGCGGCGCTCGGGGGGCGTTTCTGGAGCATCCTGTCGGTTGCGGCCCTCGGGGTCCTGTGGGTGCTTTCGAGCGCGTACGACTGGGTGGATCCGATCTTCTGGCCCTCCCCCGGTGCGGTGTGGGACCAGTTCGTGACGATCTCGTCGGAGGGCTACCGCAACTTCACGCTGTGGGAGCACATCGGCTGGAGCCTGTACCGGATCCTGATGGGCTTCGGGCTCGGCTGCCTGGTCGGTATCCCGCTCGGCTTCGCGATGGGCCTGTCGCGGGTCATGCGGGGGATGTTCGATCCGGTGGTGGAGTTCTTCCGCCCGATCCCGCCGCTCGCGTTCATCCCGCTGGTCATCATCTGGTCGGGGATCGGGGAACGGTCCAAGATCCTGCTGCTGTTCCTCGCCGCCCTGTGGATCATGGCCATCGCGGCGCGGGCGGGGGTCTCCGGCGTCAAGCTCTCGAAGATTCACGCCGCCTACACGCTCGGCGCCAACCGCCGCCAACTCCTGTTCCGGGTCATCCTCCCCAACGCCCTGCCGGAGATATTCACCGGCATGCGGGTCGCGATGGGGGTGTGCTGGGGCACGGTAGTCGCGGCGGAGCTCGTCGCGGCCGAGTCCGGCGTGGGGTTCATGATCATGGTTGCCAGCACGTTCCTGTCCACCGACATCGTGGTCATGGGAGTGATCATCATCGGCATCGTCGGCTACGGCATCGACATCCTGATGCGGAAGCTGGAGACCAGGCTGATTCCCTGGAAGGGGAAGGGGTGACGCGGCGGTAGTGACTCCGGGTACCGAATCCGGAACGAGGATTGTCGCCGGCCGCGCAGCGGGATTGTCGAGGTCCGTAATTGTTTGCGCCGCGACCCCAGGCACCCTCGCTGCGGCCTCAAGTGCTCTCTTCGGCGAGTGCCGGCGGCAGCCGTGGGGGAGTGAACCGGATCTGCTACTCCTTCTCGAAGCCCTGACTCGTGAACTTGAGGGTCCGGCCGTTTTCCGTGACGGTGCGGACCACGTGGTCCGGGGCGCCTGACGGCATCTCCGCGTGGATTTCCATGGTCACTGTGACTTTGCATCCCACCAGGCCGGTGAGATGCGAGATCACCTCATCCGCGATGCGGCTTGCGTCCCTTCCCACGCGGGTCGAGTCGAGCGGTACGGTTCCGTGGAACCGCGTGGGCTTTGTCGCCGTCGGCGTGTCCGATGGTGGTCGTACTCCGGGTTCCGATCCGTCGCTCGGCGCGGAGTCCTCTCCCCCGGGACCAGGCTGGGCGATTTCCCCGCCTCCGCTCGGTGTCGGCTTCTCTGCATCGAGTTGTCGCCGTGCCACATCCGGCTTGACGAGCAACCCGGGCGCATCGGCATCGGCCAGTGAAACGACCTGTCCGCCACGCAGTCCGCGATATCTTTTCGCCTCCTCGTCGAAGCTGTCCGCGAGTGCGAATGCGTCGTGCTCCCAGGTGAGCAGGCCGACTCCGTCGCTCATCGATTTCAGCAGCACCGTGGGGTCGGCGACACGCGGCAGGTAGAGGTAGCGGGCGAAGTCCTCGATGATTTGCCTGATCGGCACATCATCGCCACGCCATAACGGCACGCGATCGAGCTCCATGCGCAGGAGGGTGGCGGCGAAACCGGTCACCAGCAGCTCGTCGCCCTTCAATCTCCTGCTTGCTCTGGCCGCGAGCGAATCCTGCCCCGTCAACCTGATGGGCAACCACTCGATCGATGTCTCGGGACGGAATTGCGCGGGAACCAGGAGCCACTGCCAGGTCTCCGGAATCCGTGCCGCCACCGCGCTCGATGCCGCCTCCCGCTGGGTTTCGGCCTGCCTGACCTGATAGGGCGAGAGGTCGAGGGGCTCGCGCTCATCGAGTATCGACCCCCAAGCCAGATAACGCCGGACCGCCTCGTCGAGCTCTTGCAGCCTGGTCTTGTCCGCAGCAAGGAATACCAGCGTGTTGCGGTGGATCCTCGGGGCGCTACCTCTGGATTCCAGGATGGCTCTCGCCGCTGCCTCCGCCGGGTTCCCCTTGTCCCTGCTGTATGGGTGCTCCATGCCGAGTACCACCAGCCGAGCGTCAAGATCGTCGGGCACATCCTGCCCCGACTGCGGCAGGGGGTGGACCCGCTTGAAGTCGCCCGTGCTGCGCAAGTCGGCGCGAAGCCGGGTGCCGAGCTCCTGCGCCACCTTGTCGGGGTCGCTCTTCAGCAGCTCGGCGCGGTCCTCGGCCAGCTTGGTGACGGTCGGCTGGGTCGAATACCAGTACCGCGGGCCATCCTGATAGAGGTAAGTCGCTGCGCCAGCCAGCCTCCTCAACGCATCGCCGAACACGGCCGGAGACTCGCCTGGCATCACGCACCCAAGCCTCACGCTGCGGTCCTCAAGCCCCCGATGAGCAGCCTGGGCCGTGGGCGCCGAACCGAGATAAATCGCCCGCGCGACGCGCCGGCAGGCGGCGAACTTTCCGAGGTTCGGAACGTCTCCGTCGATCCGTAATGGCAGCGAGCCGGCACCGTCCACGTCCTTCTCGATCACCGGCACCCAGTTGTCCGGCAGGTATCGGGTCAGCTCGAACTGCACGCGCGGATCGTCGATCGCGATATTCGCGGGCAGGATCAGCGGGTTCCGATCGCCCTTCTCCCACAGGCAGTGAATCACGGACGCCATCAGCCGCAGCACCCCCCGGGTGCGCTGGAACTTCACCAGCGTCGACCAGTCCGTGTACAAGCGATCGAAGATTTCCGGATGTATCGGATAGGCGGCCTTGATCCGCTGCTCGTAGTCCGCGTCCCGACACGCGGGCGGAAACTCCTGCCGCTGGGTCCGATAGAGATCCGCGAACGCCCGAGCGACCACGTCGCGATCCTTGAACTGTGCGGGATTCGAGAACGGTTCGAACAGCCGACGCCGCACGATCTCGAAGCCTTCCTCGGCGCTGGCCGGCCGCCAGGACGACTCGATCCGACCGACCACGTTGCGCAGCCGATCGAGCGCCTCGCGGCCGCGCTGCCCACCGACCTCGACGTCGTCGGCCCGGGCGTGGGGAGATCCGGACGTATCCGAGGCGGGCAGACTGATGACGAGCAGGCAGTTGTTGGCGAGCTTGGCCGATTCGGTTAACACCTGCGCAAAGCTGAACTGGGTTTCGAAGCTGCCGGCCGGGAGGTCGCTCTGATCGTGCAACTGGCGGGCATAGGCGACCCACTCGTCGATGAGGATCAGGCACGGACCGTACTCCTTGAAGAGTTCGCGCAGCACATCGCCGGGGCTGGTTGCGTTCTCGTCATCGGCGGCAACACGCGCGAATGCCTCCTTGCCGCCCAGTTGCCACGCCAGCTCGCCCCACAGCGTACGTACGACCGTGCCATCGAGCTTGATCACGGGATTCCCCGGCGAGATCTTGTTTCCGACCAGCACCACGCGACGGGCTTTGGCGAGACGGTCGGCCTGCGCCTCCTGCAGCACGGTTTCGACGCCGGCCAGCTCGCCGGGCGTCGTACCGGAAAACAGGTGGTAGAGGGCCAGCATGGAGTGGGTCTTGCCGCCGCCGAAATTGGTCTGCAACTGAACGACCGGATCGCCGCCTCCTCCGGCAAGGCGGCGCACCGCCCCGACCAGCATTCGCTTCAGGCTTTCGGTCAGGTAGGTACGGCGAAAGAACTCGACCGGATCCCGGTACTCGTCCGTGCCTTCGCCCAGATGCACCTGCCAGAGGTCGGCCGCGAACTCGGCCTGCTGGTACCGACCGCTCGCTACGTCCTGGTGAGGCGTCACGATCTCTCGCCACGGCTTCAGGCCTGCGGCGGCCGCGCTCTCGATCGCCAGACCGGCCTGTCTGCGCCGTTCGCCTCGCGACTGTTCGTCGAAGCGCACCCGCAGCAGCTCCATCTTGATCTTCTCGAGCTCGTCGGATTGCGGCGCCGAGACCGCGGCCAGCAACCGGCCGACCGAATCCAGGGCGCGATAGGCATCGTCGCTGGAGAATCTCTCCTGGTGCGCCCACCGGTTGCGATGCCCGCGCAGCTCGCCGACGAAACCACGCTCGGCGGGTCCGAGGATGTTGCGAAAGACATCGTTCCAGGTTTCCCACATCAGCTTGAGCAGTCCGGCGACATCCCATTCGGGAATGGGTTTGTTCGCCAGCAGCGGATCGTCCGCGAAGCGGCGCAGCTTGTGGGCATCCTGCCGGCCGGCTTCGATCGCTCCCTGGATCTCGCGCTGGACGAACGGACCGAGGCCCGCCTTGAGCAGGTCCAGCGCCTTGCCGACCCGTTCGTGATTGGTGATGGCCATGTCGGTAATCGCTCAGTGGATTTGTCGAGCAGGCAGAGAGTGAAGAGTTCTTGGCGCCCGGCGCCGGTCGTCAACTGTAAGCATCCTCAGTCTCCCGGAAACCATTTTCGCAATATGCCCTTGAATTCCAGAAAGGATCTGTCCGTGCAGTGACGCAAGGACACCCTTTCCGCAATCTGTCGATACAGGGATGCACTGAGTGGTGTTCGGGCTTTGCGCAGGGCCGCTTGAAATGCCTCCTTGGGGCGCCCGGGCTTGACTGCATTCTCACCCAGCCAGCCCTGGTCGGTCAGCCAGTGACGAAGCGGTGGGTGTCGACCCTTCCACCCCGTGACATCATCGACATGAGGGGAGTCACTCCAGATCCACGCTTCCAGTTCTGGCGACAATACAATCGCCCTCGCCCGGTTACCCCATGTCGAGCGAGCAAAGTCCTCGTTGAGAGATTGTTCGATCTCCTCGATCGTGTCCCGTTCCTTTCCGCTCCCTTCGTGATCGAACATGAGCAGACCGTAGCGATATCGCTCCGACAAGTTGGACAGGAACGCGACCCCGCGTCGCGCACAGGCGGGGTCATGTTGCGGATGAACCAGAATATCCGTCTCGATCGATCGGATATCCAACGCCTCCGGTCTGGTGAACAACCCCTTCAGGGCATGCTCCATGTCCTTGTCGGCGGCGAGGATCACCAGGTCCTTCTTCACTCCAGGACCCCCGACGCAAGCAATGTGCCGAGGTCGACTTCCCCCTGCCACTGTCGCAAATCCGGATGTTCGGAGCCGAGAACGATGTCGGTCGAACCCGCATCGTCCTTGGCAAAACACAGCACGTCGTCGAGACGGGCGGCGTTCAGTACGACCGGCGAATGAGTCGCCAGCAGCATCTGCGCCTCGTACACCGAGGAAAGGGAATCGTAGACGGTTGAAACCGCCTTCGGATGGATGCCGTTCTCCGGCTCTTCGACCAGGTATATCCCCTGAAGATCAACCAGGTAGGCAGGCAAGGTGAGTGCTGAAAGCCGAAGCGTGCCGTCGGAGACCAGCCAGGAAGGTACTTTCAGTCCGCCTGCATATTCGTAGATCATGTAGCAGTGCTTGTCTTCGGGGCGCTCAAACGTTGCGATGTCCGTCAGATCAGGCAGTGCCGTTCGCAGGTGTTCGATCCATCCGCGATACCTGTCGGGTTCTTCCCGCCGTAAACGAGCAACGACCCAGGGCAGATTCGACCCATCCGACAAGAATCCGGAAACTCTCGTGGGCGGGCTGGGGCGTTTGATGGTGAGGCTGTTGAGCACGAACTTCTGGACGCCGGCAGTCAGATAATCCCGAAACCAGGTTGCAACGGGGAAGGAGTCCGCGTCCGCGAGAAGATTCCCCAGGGCCGACTTGAGAGGACCGAGCTTGAACGAGGGCGCCCAGCCGACGTTCGGTGGCTTGGATTCGTTGTAGAAGTTGTCGTTTCCGCCCGGCACCTTGTTGATCACGACCTTGTTGCTTCGCTTCTGTATATTGATCAACAACGATTCCGGTCCGGAATAGGGCATGGGGAACAGATCTCTCTGCGGTAGCCTGAATGTCGCTGCCTTCTTCAGCAGGAGTGTCTCGGCCTTGAACTCGAACTGACGCTGAGTCTCGTCGAAGCCGATAGCCACCTGATACCTCACGGTGTCCAGGTCCGGCTTCATCGTCAGCTTGCGAAGATCGCCGGGTATCTTCGCCTCGATCGCCAACTCGAACCTGTCCCCCTGACCTCGAAAGAAGAGTTCTCCGGGGGTCGGGGTCCGCTCCGACAGGGCCCCCTCCAGCCCCCCGGACACCAGGTCCCGCAGAAAACCGATGACGTCCATGAAAGTGGTCTTCCCCGATGCATTGGGGCCGACCAGAACGTGAAAAGGCTTCAGGCGCCTCTTCACATACCGCAGACAGCGGTAGTTCGAGGCTTCAACCAGGGTGATCATTGTGAGATGTGTCTCCCGTTTCTGCTCCACCGCTTGCTGTCATGCGAGATCTGGCTCTGCTCGGTACAGATTTTCACCTCTCACCTCCACTACCCCTGGATTTTCGTGGGTCCATACCATGGCCCGGCATGAGTCGTACACATCACCGCTTGGTGAGCTTCGGGCCAGCATATACGACGTAAACTGGTTCACTCGCGCGGACAGGCCAGGAGAAATGCAAGCGAAGCGTCATGTGGCGTACTTTGCCGTGCCAGGTGCAGAACAACGACTCTCCTGGTCTGTCGGGATGAGAGAACGTGAGCTGGGCACGGAAGTGGTGCTTCTCGGAGTCCGAGGAATCGGAGAATACGGATTTTTCGCCCGTGAAGTGCTCCCGATAGATGCGATGGCCCTCCGGTGTTCGCGCGCCGGTCGCATCGAATTCGCTGGCAAAGCCGTCGAGCACGGAAAGCAGGAAGACCATCTGATCCGCGGCGCTTCTCGCAAACGGTACTCCTGCCAGCGGTTCGAAGCAGCGATCGGCAAACGTCAGTCTCCCGAATCGGATCCTCGACCGCTCACCCAGATCAGCCCACGATCGAATAGGCGGGGATGCATCATGCAGCCAGTCATTCAGCGCCGCACCATCCCGCCAGTTGTCAAGGCTTGCATTCCGGTCGTCCAGTCCTTCCGTCTCGCGACGCCAAGCAACTTCGACGGGCGAATAGTCCCAATCGGACGGTGTCGCGCTGATCAGAGCGCATTCGACATCGTGCATGGTCCGGTAGGCGGCTTCGCCGATCGCGGAATCCGTGACGACATCGCCTCGACATTCCAGCCAGTCGTCAGCCTCATGGCGGCGAATATCGTCCCAGAACGGACCATGCCGCGTCAGCCAGCTCATGAGTGCGCGCTGCTGGTTAGCCGGGAGCCCTTGAACAGCCTGTTGCATCTGTACGCCCGGAATCGGCTCCACGTTCAGGAGCGTTCCATGACAGTACGTGTCCCGACCAAAGCGACGCGCGACACCCCGCATTGCCATGAGTCTGCCGAGCGCATCGTGGAAGGCCGGGAGGTCGTGAAATTGCCGGTGAATGGACCTCTCGTTGGCGAAGAACTCCATTTCAGTTCCAACCCGCGAAGTAGTTCATGTCCTTGTCGAACTGATCGAAGAAACCGTCCGGCCAGTCGTCGACATTCCCCTCCTCGTCCAGATGCGGGCTCTGCACTTGTGCGACACCGTCCCGCTCGGCGTCGTGTCGCGGTCGAAAGAAATGCAGGGCGACATCGCCAGATGCGAGGGCGCCATTCCTGACCGCGCGCCGGACACCATTCAGCACGTGGTCGCTGTGGGTTTCCAGAATCACCTGCACTCCAGCGGCGGCGACCTTGGCCAGGAACTCACCCATCCTCGCCTGACCGGAGGGATGTAGGTGCACTTCCGGGTTCTCGATCAGCAGCAGGTCCTCGCGACCCACGGACAGGGCTGCGACGACAATCGGAAACACCTGTGTCAGTCCGAAGCCGGTGTGGACAGGAGCGTGGAAATCGGTGGCGTTCGAGATGCGAAATCCCAACGCGATAGCGTTGGCACGCGGAATCTTCTCTACAGCCAGGGCGCAGCCGGGGAAGAACTCCTCCATGCGCGCTCCGACCTGACGGAGACGGGTCGGGGGTACCTCGGGAACCGCCAGCGACTCCGGAACCGGCAGGTCTCCGCCCGAGTACAACACACTCGCGGCATGCTCTCCGGTGGAACCGACAACCGGCGTGAGCTGGGGGTCTTCCAGTGCGTAGTGCTCACGCGGCCCCAGACGCTCGGCGGTCAGGTAGGTGAGCCGACGCAGCCGGCTGGCCAACGAAGCCGTCCCGCGATGGCCGTCGAACGCGACCGGTAGCAAGTCTCGTAACGCGTCAGGGTGCTCCTCGGAGCGGCCATCGATTCGTACCCGATCCACCCCCATGGACATCTCGTCCCGATCGCCAGCGAAGGACCACTCATAGGTGGTGTCGTCATCCAGTAGCGCGATTGCGCATGTACGCCGCCCGGATATATCGTCGACCACGGCGGATGCAGTGCCAAGTCGAATGCTCGTGCCGTTGAGCATCAACCGTGTCGACCATTGGTGGTCACGGATGGTCTGGTGCAGGAGAACCAGCGCCTGCATCACGGAAGACTTGCCCGACGCATTGGCCCCGGACAGCAGCGTCAAGGGGCCGACCGGCAGCTTCAGAAGTGTGAAGCACTTGAAGCATTGCAGATCAATTCGTTGGAGCATATGGGACCTCCTGGATCATGTCCTGTCCGGTGGAAGTGGGATTCACCGAGCCTGGAGTTCGAGGGGATTACCAAGAACCTCCTGCATCATGCCGTGTGCCGCTTCGAATCTGTTATGTACCTTGCGGGGATCGTTCGGGCCATAGGTGATCGCGATGTTGAATTCTTCGTCTTCCAGGAGATCACGGAACGCCTTCCGAAGGGTGTCGGCGCTCGCATCAACCTGCTCTTTCGTATAGCGGCACAGCCCCGTGGACATCACATCCCAGAGCGAAGCATTGAGAACACTCCGACGTTCCTGGCCACTTGTGTGTTTCCTGAATGCGTGGCGTCCGAACAGTGAGTAGTTGTTTTCGAGCCCCCTGCGGAAGACGGTGCCCAGCCTGGAAAGATCCTCGTCGGACTGTCTGTTCATGGCTCGCAGGGAGTCGGCCAGAAATTGGTCCATGTCGTCTCGACGATATTCGGCAGGCGTCATAATCTGAAAAGCACAGAACCGATTGACGAACTCCCGATCCCGCATCGACGAGCTCTTGAGACTTCCTCCAGTGGCTTGCCGAAACACCTTGGTTTGTGCCTCTTCCTTCAGAAAGCGCGTTGCCTTGCCCATAAACAGACTGTTCCGCATCTGCTGTCGGGTCAGGGGCACACCGCCGTTGACCCGCTCGAAAATATCCAGCCGGGCCTGCTCCGGCACCTTCGAGTCGATCACGTAGACGATGAGGCTGCAGTCCTCGACGCGGTTCTGGTACTTCGGTGGCAGCTCGGAGAACGACCTCCCGTCCAGATCGTTTCGATCCGGGAGCCGCAGCTTCAGCTTGTCCTTGACGAATCGGTCGAACGTGGACAGGCGTTGCAAGCCATCCACGACGATCACCCGCCCCTCGTCGTCCTCGGCCAGATAGAACACCGGCAGAGGAATGCGCATGATGACGGACTCGATCAGCTTGCTCTGCTTGTCCTCAGCCCAGATGAAGTCCCGCTGGAAGTCCGGATCCATCACAAAGCGGTCTTGGTCGATCCGCCGGACGACATCGTGGATGGTCCGGTTGTCCGACCGGATCAGCATCTCGTCCAGAGGGTAGTCGCCCCACGATCTCCCCTCGGAGTCGAGGCCCTCGATTTCTTCCTGATCGTCAGGACCGTCCGGTCGATCGGTTTCCATCGTATTTTTGCTCCAGTCTCTCTGCATCGTTATCCACTGATTCCCCACTTCGATCACATCCGCTCTCAATCAAGTGCCTTGATCAATCGATCTCCGCATGACAGCAGTCGCACTGCTTCCATACGTCCGTGAAGCCGGATCCTGTTGTTCTTGCTTCTCAACCGATTTCGCTCGGCCTTTGGCGTACGACCCGTGGCTGCGACGGGGCGGAATTTTATCGACTCACTTTCAGAGACAAGTCTCTCGGCGGCATCGGCACCTGCCTGAAGCTGTCTGACAATCTCATCGGCATGCAAGCGGCCTCGTTTCAGTTCGAGCGGAGCGACCCAGTCGAGGCCGTTCTCGTCCTCCCCGATGAACAGATAGTCGCAGTACGGCGCGTCCGGATGCCGCGGGGAGCCGGGCTTGTCGAAATCGACGACCAACCGTGGTGTAGGCGCACCGCTCATCAAGACCCTGCAACCTTCCTTGTTCAGCCTGCCTTCGACGAGGCACCTTGCGTCGAGTTTTTCCCGTGCTCTTTCGACCAAGCCCGTCACGAATCTTCTCCTATTCGGCTTGAGATGTCGGCCCAGTCGTTGTGAAGTGCGGCCGCGACATCATCGAAGCCGCTAGGGAACAAACCGGACTCGTCCAGGCGAATTTCGCTCACGACCGACCCTCTGGGCCGGCGCTTTGGCTCGAACAGCCATGCACCGACCTGATCGGATCCGAGTGCGACATCGTCACCGTTGCATTTCCTCTTTCTGTCTCCGGGCAGTTGTGACCGCCGAACGATGTTGGCGAGCTCTTCGAGCAGCCACTCGCTGTGTGTCGTCACGATCACCCTGAATCCGGCGTTGACGAGCGCTGCGATCTGCCGGATGAACTCGACCTGCATGGCGGGGTGAAGATGAGATTCCGGTTCCTCGACGATCAGAACCTCACCGGGCTCGACCATGTGACGAAGATACAGCACCACCGGCGCGAGTTCCGAAACCATTGATGAGGCGTTCATCAGGGGCAGGTCGTTCTTCCAGCCAGCCGGCCGATACGTGAAGCGTGGGTAGTTGATCGTGGCTGACCGCTCGACGCCTACCGATCCATCGAGAATGGCGTCTTCGATGTCCTTGCCATAGTCATGTCGGCGCGAGCTGCGCGAATATCTCGGATGGTCGATTTCGATGAGTTGTTCGAGAAAATCCGCCAACACCCCCGAGAGCATGGGGGTTCGGGTGGCTGGACGGAGGCCCGCAGTTGGAGCGCTTCCGATCAGGGCACTGACAACCACGCTGTGCGCATGCATCACACCTGTCCGATCCGCGGGAAGATAATAGGCGGGACGATGCATGGGACCAGCGACGTGGGGCAGAACAAGCCCGACCAGAAGTTCAATCAGACGTGAGATCCAATAGGCATGTTCATCATCCTTTCTCTCTCGAGCTCCCATTCTGCGAAATCGATCAATCAGGCGCGTGTATTCGTCCAGTTCATCGCTGTTGTTGTTACCGACTTCAATCAGCGTATCCGCGGGAATAGTCGTCCTTAGTTCAGTCTGATGCGCTGCGAGCGTCAACGTATGCGCGACAGGTGTCGTTCCGTTCCCCGTCTGCCGTTGCAGGACGATTCGCGCAGTATTTCCGCGCCCTCTGCGGCTTAATGCGTTGGGTTCGTCGAGGCCGAAGCAGCGGCCGATTTCGCGACCAAGATCGTCACCTCCGGCATCGAGTCCCACACGAATCTCGTCCGCGATCCGCGATGTAAGGACGATGCGATCTCCGCCGGATGATTTCGGCCTGTCCAAAGACGATCGGCTCATTTCAACGAGAGAATCGGCAAGTGCATCAGACTTTGTCCGTCTGCCCCGCGCCCGAAACATCCCCCAGGCACGTCCGAAGCGACGTCGGGGGATCCAAGAACTTCCAAAATATCGATGCAAGGCGTAGAGCAAAATCGCCAGATACGATTTCCCGGTATTGCTCGGCCCGACGAACACTGTCAGCGGTCGTAACTCAACCGTCCCATCGACGATGGGGCCGAAGTTGTTTACCTGGATCTTGAGGGTATCTCTCTTGGGTAGGCTACTCATCGCTCTGCTCTCCTGCTCGAACACGCAGTTGGACGGTCTGGAGGCATGCCGGGACGACACCCTCAGCGGTTCATCGAACCATCACTGTTGCAGAAACCGGTTGGTCTTGCTCATGTGCCGATTGCTTCGTCATTCCAGGACACCGATATCGTGTGCTCTACGGGATCCACAAGGCTGTTCAACTCCCGGACTGGCCATCCTCGGTGGCGAAGAACGAAGTCTGTTCGGCTTCGTGCTCCGGTTGATCGCGCGCCAGGCGGGTGATCTCCGGCCAGCTCCGAACCAGGCTGTTGTAGGAGAGTGCCTCACCAGCACGCTTCTTCCGTTCGCACAATGTGTAGAGGCGATAACACAGCTCTCGGGCAACCTCGGACTTGGCACCGAGTCGAACCGCAAGCTCTGCTGCAGCACTTTCGCCGTTCGCCTCCAGCACGCGGATCAGATGGTGGACCATCTCCCATGCGGTCAGCCTCGCATCGGTGCTTGGATCCCAGTCCTCGGGTAGCTGATCAGGCTTCAACAGCCGGACCGTGCCACCCTTCGATGCGAGGATTCCGGCCTCGACCAGGCCGGCGACGCTGGTGTTCTTGGCCTTGGAGAGGGTCTCTGCGACACCATATTCACCCTCCTCGAAGCCGTGCTGCTCGAACCACGCGACCGCCCAGCGGCTGTCGGCATCGAAATCGCCTTCCTGCTCGGCCAGCACTTCGTCGAGAACCCGATTGATCAGCGCCAGCGCATCACGCACGGACAGAGGGTTGCCGGCTGCATCGAGCACCTTCGCGTAGCGGGTGTATACCGCCATGCCGGGACCGATGGCGGCTTGAGCGAGATCGACCGGGGCGACGTTTCCAGTCCGGAGGAGGCGGAGGGCCTGCGGCAGTTCCGAGCGGAGCGCGGCCAGGTATTCGCGGCGCGTGGCGATCGGGGCGTCGTCGGGACGCCGACGGCAGACGAGGACGATGCTGGAGGCGAGGGCATTTGTACCTTTCGCAATGATCCTTCCGGCACCTTCGGTGCGCACTGGCCAAGTGCCGCTGACGCTGAAGCCAGCGCGAATCACCGCTTCAAGGAAAACCTCCCAACCAGTACTCGCGGTACCGGTCTCGCTATTCTGTTCCGATTGCTTGAAGGCATAATAGATTGTCACGGGAAAATTCGGATGTGCCTGCTCTGCTAGGCGACGCATCGTACGCGTCATGCCACCAAGGAAGAATGACTCTGCTTGTGCCTTGCCCTCGTGTCGGTATGGCGTGGCAACCAGTTCTTCGGACTTGGGAACCGCGAGCGTTGCAAAAATATCAGGGAATGACGCTCGAAGCGAGCGACGCAACCAGACATAAAAGAAATCCGAAAGATCAGCGTAGCCTATGTTGTCAAAGTACGGAGGGTCGGCAGACACCACCTTGCCATCGCTAGCACGTACCGTTTGCGACGCCGCATCCGATTGTCTGGCGAAACCGCCGCCCTGCGCCGGCGATGGAAGCATTGCGACTACCATGACGCCTTTTTCTAGAGCCGCACCCAAGCTTCCACCCACGTCCGCGAATGGGTTCGCCTCTGCGAAGTCCCAGACCATCGGGATTGCTTGGCGCGCAAATGTTTCGCGAAAAGCACCGCGATCGTTCATCCAAGATGTGATTGACGAGCCTATGTTCGAGACCTTTGAAAGTGCACAGGCCAGATACACCCCGACCGCCTCGGCATAGGCGCGCGCGCCGGTACCGCCGTCCCGCAGGGGTTTTTCGTCGTTCGTGGTGCCAAGCACCTCGGGCTCGCCCTGCGCTTGCTCGCCCGTCTGCAGTTGGGAGTCGGGTGGAGCGACGCGGTCGTCGCCGTCCCGGGGCAGGGGGTCCTCGAAGTATGGATGTCCCCGCCGAGCTGGATTTCCCTTCTGGTGCTGCTCGGGCGCTTGCGTTACCATGTGGTCGCGATAGGCCCGCTCCATCGCTTCGCCCACCAAGTCGGAGAAAGTCGTCAGCGCGACGAGCTGGCGGGGAGTGAAGTAGTCGCCAAATGTCCGGAAACCGTACCTACGTCCCTGAGCATTACTTGCCCAAGTTCCACGGCTCGGCAGATCCGGCTTCCACGGCGGTTTTGCACTTCGGGCGATCACTTCCATTGCTACTGTCGGCGACAGATACAGTCGCCTCCGATCGCCCTCGACAACAACTGCCATCAACCGTTCGTACATTCGTCCTGCGTTCGCTTCATCGTCAATATAAGCGTACTTGATCGGTATCCCTGACAGCAGGCACCGGAATGCTCCCCGTGACAACTTCGTCCCCGCCTTCGCCGCATCCGCATCGGCGGGCGTCCCCACCCTCACCGTGAACCGATACCCGCGCCCCTCAATCACCGGTGCGACGTACGCCTCCTTCCCCTTCTTGGTCGAGAGCATGAAGGTGGAGGCGAGCGGCACGTCCACATCCGCGAACGCCGGGTTGGGGCTCTTCACCGTGCGCGCCCACAGCCACGCAATCACGGTCAGCTCACGCCCCTCGTATGCCTTCAAGTCCGGGCGCTCGCGCACCATCTCGGGCGTGACCTCGACCTTCGGATACAGGTGCCCGATGCGCTTGTGCGCCTCCTCGCGCATCCACCGGCCGTAGTACCGCACATCCTCGGCCAAGCCCCGGGCACCCCTCCACTCGCGGGCAACGAGAGCCTCGCTCCCGCGGGCCGCCGGGTTCACGGGCGGGCAGCCGGCAAACTTCGGCGGAATCTCGATCATCGCCTTGTTGATGAGCACCGCGACCGGGTTGAGGTCGCTCGCGTGGGCCTCAAGGCCGAGCCGCTGCGCTTCGAGCGGCAGGGCGCCGCGCCCGCGAACGGGTCGTGGAAGGCCGGCAGTCGGTGGCGGTCGAACAGCTCCCGAGCGCGCGGGTGGTCCGCATTCGCAGCACAGGCCCGCCGCCAGCTCTGCCAGATCTCGGCCCGCGCCCGCTCCAGCACCGCCTCGTTGGTGGTGTTCTCCCACCGTACCAACTCCTCGATGATCGCGAACAGCCGGTCCCGCTCCAGCTCCGCAACCATGTCTCGGAGCGCCTGTTGGTCGGATGGCTCACCGGTCTTCAGGTCTATCGCCGGGTCGCTCGCCGAATCGGTCAGCGAACCGGACGAGCCGGAGGCAGCAGCGTCTCCGCTCTCGCTCCCGGACGCCGCCGACGGATCGGCGGCGTCCGGGAGTGCGGCCCGTCGCTGCTTCAGCGCCCGTATCGCAGCCCGCTTCTTCCCCGGATCCGAGAGGAGCACGTCGGCGTACTCGGACGGATCATCGACCATCTGGGCGAAGATGACCGCCCGCGCGGCCGCCAGCGGCCGCCGCGCCCACCACAGGTGCAGCGTGCTCGGGTGGCCGTGCCGTATCGACTTCTCCCGCGCCGACGCAGCGTTGATGGCGTCCAGCGGCAACGCAACTTCTATGAGCTTCTTGCCGGGGGTGGTTGCGTTCACTACAGGCTCCACTTCAGCGGGTCGAACGACCGAATCTCGGGTGCCGTGCTCTGTCGTCGAAGTTCAGGGATTTCGGGGCTCGCAGGGAGGGTTCACGGCTGCGTTCAAGCACCTTGATGCAGCAGCGCCGAGCCAGCGTCAGCGACCGGCTCGCTGCATCTGCTTGCCTATGCGGCTCGTGTAGCGATGACAAGCCGCTGTCCGAGCGCATGCAGCGCCGCCTCCACCTGGCCGATATGCGAACGGTGGTCGGGGTCGATGAGACGGCGGACCGCGCCTTCACTGATCCCCAATCGCTGGGCGAGCGCAGTGTTGCCGACGCCTTGCACTCGCATTGTGCAGTAGAGAGCCGACTTGGCGGCAACCAGAGCCGGAAGTGGAACAAGTGCTCGTCCACGACCCGCTGATGGCCCCGGGATGGCGCGACGAGCCTGGATGTATCCGCCAAGAGCGGCGATGAGGCAGTCTTCGGCCTCTGCCAATGCCTCTTCCTCCGTCGCGCCCTCGGTCAGCGCTTCCGGAATGTCCGGGAACGAGACAAGGATTGAACCGTCCTTCTGCCTTTCCAGGTTCACAGGATAGGCCAACCGTTGCGCCATTCTTCCCTCCTCGGACTCTGTCTCAGACGTCTTCACGGGACAGCCGTAGCTGCTGAAGCATGGCTGCCAGCAACCCCGGGCTGATTTCCTTGCGGCGGTTCTTCACGGTGGTGAAACGATCCCCCAGATACAGCCGTCCGTGGCTTCCCTTGCCCCTGCGAGGCTCGAAACGCACCGGGATGCCCCGCTCCCGAGCCAACCTTCGTACGCGTCTGACGAATTCGTCGCCGGTCATGATGAACGTACATATATGTACGGAATCACGCTACGCCGGCCGGCCGTATCGAGTCAAGCACATCGGATCGTGTCGCGTTGCACTCCCCTGCTTCGGCGGTTATGGGCTGCGTTCATGCTGCGTTCCCCGCCCGCGCATCCGCCGCCCAAATCACAAGGCGCAGCTCGCTGTCGTCGAGGAGGGTGTATTCCGGGATTCGTCCGGAGAGTGCGCAACTTTCGTCGAGGATGATCGGCACGCCCTCGCCACGACGATCCATCATGTGCGAGCGGACCAGATGTTCCTGTTCGCTCACCGGACAGCGCGCCAACAGCGAGACGATCAGCTCGTTGCGGCTGTATTGCCGCGAATCCATGCTGTCCGGGGTGAGCGTGTTTGCCAGCGCGCCCGGGACATGGAGTTCCAGGCGATTCCCGAACATGTGCAGCCGCACCCGGGCACCCGCCATCGAGTAGTCACGGTGCGCGACGGCGTTCACCAGTGCTTCGAACACCGCACGGTCGCTGAACTGAGGTCGGTCCACCCGAGTCATCGCCTTCGTGGCGGTCACCCGCATGTTTCGGCGTACGAAGTGCAAAGCCTCCAGAACCTGTTGATCCAGCGGCCCGCCCATATCTCGCGCATCGCGCTGGTAATTGATGTCCTGGCGTTCACCGGCATAGCTCACCGCCTGAATCTGGGCGTGCGGCAGCCATCGCCCCGGGTCTCGTGTACACAGCAGCGTGCCGGCGATCGTGATTCGTGCGGCGCCGTCCTCGTCGGTGGCGACAATCCGGAGCTTGCGCAGGTCGGTCTCGTCCGGGGTCCGTGCGTCTCGCAAGAATCTGCGCGTCAGCGCACCATCAAGGTGTTCCGGCGAGGTTCCAGGCACCGGCGATTCGTCGAAGCGAATGACCCGGCTCTGGCTCCGTTCCTGGAACAGCCGCGCGAGCACTTCCGGGGACATCTCCCGCTTGGAGCTGCCGATTCGGCGGAAGTAACCACCCGGACTCTTGTGGACGAACAGGCTGCGATCGACTTCGACGCAAACCACCGCAACAAGGCTGCCGGCAGCACCCGGGACTTCAATCTTCCGAATCAGCGCATCGAGCGGAGGCTTCACAGAGTCGTTGCAGATTTCCCGAACCCACGCTTCAACTGCATCCAACCCGTCGAGCGGGACGCCCACGATTTCACGGTTCTTGTCTTCGACTCCCAACACGGCCGTCCCGCCCCAACCATTGCCCATGGCGGCCAGCTCGTCGGCAAATTCGTCTCGTCCGGGCGCCGTGACGCGCGGGCCAGAGAGCAATACCCGCTTGAGCTCCAGTGTCGCGTCTTCGCCGAGGCGGATGCGCCGCACCAGATCGTCGCGCTCGATCACGGCGCCGAGCTCCTTGGGCTAATGATCCGCCGGTAGCGACTCTCGAATGCCTCACGGCCGCCTTCCATCACCTTGCAAATCACGTCTCGTACGTTTTGTTCCTGAAGACCGCCCTGGCAGTCGATGCGGCTCTGGCCCTTGGCGGCCTTGAGCGAGAGCACCAGTTCAGCGTCTCCGTGGACGACGATGTTCGGATTGTGGGTGACGACAATCACCTGTCGCCTGGTCTTGGTTTCTCGCAACCGGCTGACCAGCAGCTCGTAGATCAGGGTGTTGTCCAGGTCGTCCTCGGGCTGGTCGAGGATGATCGGCTCGGAACCGTATCCGAGAACAAAGGCAAGGAGCGCGGCCGTCTGCTGTCCGGGTGACCCCTGGGTGAGGGCCTGCCAGCCTCGGGCGGTACGATCCTTGAAGCTGACTTCCACAGCGTCATCCGGGAGATACAGGGCGAGACGATCGATCCGCTCCGGCGGAACCGCCTTCAGGGCGGCTTCGAAGCGACGGTCCTGCGCCGGCCAGGAATGCAACTCACCCGAAAGAAGCTGGCGTGCTTCGGCAACCACACCGTCGAGTTTCTCCCAGTTCCAGGATTGACTCTGTTCAGGTTGAATCTTCCGGGCAATCGCCTGACGATCGCTCTCGAAGCGTTCGATGCCGAGAATCTCGACCAGCCTTTCCGACAGGCGACCGCGGTTCGCGAATGGTTCGATGACAACGCGAATGACGTCGCTTGAAGTGTCTGTCGCGAATTGTTTGCGTCTCTTGCTCAGTGCGCTTCGTTGCGCGCGGTACTCGGTCAGCGTCTCGACGGCTTCCTTGTCCAGCGCCTCCGCTCGGTTCTGCTCTTTCTCGAGTGCCTCGATTTCTCGTTCAAGGCCAGCCGCTCGTTCCAGCAAATTGTTGTACTCGCTCGGATCGGAGATTCCTTCTTTTGCGAGTTGAGCCGTTGCTTTTTCGAACTCATGCTTGCTGGCCTCCACTGCCGCCCGCCACTGAGCCGCATCCTCTCCCTCGTCAATTTCGCCGATGGCTCGGCGCGCTTTCCCAACCCTGTCGTGTACGGTGATGCGCAGATCTTCGACGATCTTTCGAAGGGTTGCGTGCGTGCGAATGAGACTCGCCTGGGCCGAATCAGCCTCGGCGACAGCGCCAAGTTCGAGATCGGCGACCGAAAGCTCCTCGGCACTGCGTCCCATCGACTCCACTGCTTGTATCGCCACCTCACGGATCGCATACCAGGTATCGTTCTGCTGGCGCAGCCTCCGGTACCTGTTCAGGACCTGTGCCTGCCCGCCGCGTTCCAGAACTTCCAACTTGTGCCGAACGTCCGCGAGCAACGCCCTGCGTCCCGGCAGGCCAGTCGCCTGTCGGGACGCCGCGCGAGCTTCGGCGCGCAGTGACAGGTAACGTGCCGCCAACTGGTCGACTTGTCGATCCAGTTCTGCCTTGAGGACGACCTGACTATCGTCGATGACGGTGAGCAGAGCGTTCGGATCCTGGGCCAGCGCAAAGAGCTGCTTCTGGCTGTAGATGCGTACCGGGAAACGCTCGCGGATGTCGCCTTCTTCGGGAATCCGTTTGCCTCCATCCAGGCGGATGATGGACGGCTCTGCGGCGTTCAGACTCCAGACCAGAAGGAAGCGATCGTCGTCCTTGCGGTACACCACTTCGATGCGTGTCTCCTCCGTCAGGAGTCCTTCGTCCCGGCGTGATGCGGGTACGCGCATGCGACGGTCGAAAAGTGTCCGTAGCGAGCCTTCCTCACTCCGCTCGCTGCCGTCGAGTTCGGCTTCCCGTCGGAGCGCCTTTCGGCAAAAGTCGATGAGCGTGGATTTGCCGGTGCCCCGCCCGCCGATCATCGCGTTCAACCAGGGGTTGAAAGCCACTGTGACCGGAGATTGTCGGCCGATGAATCTGGCCTTTTCGACGGTGATGCTTTCGATGGCCAGAGCGGCGTGGGCATTCGGATTGCCCGGCGCTTCCCGAACGGCCGGCTTGAGGGAGTCCGAGCCATCCAGCAACGCGAGCCGGAGGCCCTCCAAGTCGGGGCGAGTCATCTTTACCCAAGTGAAGCGCCGGCCCAGCGTGGCCAGGGAGTGCGCATCCGAGCTCCACACCCGGGAGAATTTGCGACGAATCTCGGGGAGTTCCCCGTCCAGCCAACTATCGTCAATCTCCAAATCAGGGTTGACTTCGACCGCGGCGAGATTCCGACTCCGCAGTACCTCA
The DNA here is from genome assembly GCA_965221725.1 of Gammaproteobacteria bacterium. Lineage (GTDB taxonomy): Bacteria > Pseudomonadota > Gammaproteobacteria > HK1 > HK1 > HK1. Next base: position 2,011,098 of record OZ244909.1, on the reverse strand, counting down.
AGTTTCTGCTGACCTTCGAGACCCAGCAGTCCGTCCGGTCCATTGACGTGAGCGCCCACGATCAGCGCGTCGTCCCCGCATCGCTTCAGAATCTGCTCGACACCGACCGGAGAGCGAGCCTGCTGGCAGCCGCGCTGCTCGACGGGAATCTCGACTCTGGTGAGAAGGTCGTCGATGTGCTGGTGACTGCAACTCGGGTCCATCAACAAGAGCAGGTGGATGCCATCGCTGGCGGTGACCTCGACGCCGGGAAAAAGAACCGGGGCGCCTTCCAGGTTCGCAGCGGCCTCCTGCAACTCGGCGATACCCGTGGCAGTGTTGTGATCGGTGATGGCCGCAGCATCGAGACCTGCATTGCGAACTGCCTTCACCCATCGGGGCCAGTCAGGGTTTGTCCGGTCGGCTTCGGGCTTGAAGTCGTGCGACGCTGGAGAGTGGGTATGGAGATCGATGCGCCACCACCGGGAACCGGGCCAGTTCCACGACGTGCTCATGCGTCACCTCCCGAAGCTCCCTCGTCGCTGGTGTACCAGAATCTCATCGTGGCAACTCCGCCCGCGCCAACAACTCCGCGAACTCGTAGTTGACGCTTGCGGCCCCGAAGTCCGGTTCACGCTGGAAGGGTTCGCGTACGTAGTGGACCCGGTGCGTGCCGTCGGCCAGGAATTCGACGATGCCAAGGATGAAGTCCTCCGGCGTGTTCAACGAGTAGAGGATCTCGTTGCGGGTGACCGTCACCGTCGAAGCCCCGCTGACCCGGCCCTTGACCTCGATGAACCGGAGCTTGCCGGTGCCCGGTGCTCGGCTCTCGATGTCGTAACCGAGCTTCTCGAATTCGCGATCCGTCGGATCGAAGCCCAGGTTGCGCTCGGTCTCCATGATGATGCCGCGGGCGCGGGCGGCCGACTCCTGCGTATCGACGGCCGTTCTCGAATCCGTCGGTTCCCGTCCTTTCATGGTGTCGACGAGTCCCCTGGGAACGACCAGCAGTCCCCCGAGGACGACCGGCGGAAGCGGTGAGATCTGCGCTTCGAGCTTGAGCTCCTCCAGTCGTTTCCGGAGACGCGCCTGCAACATGTCCGCCCGTTTGCGCGCTTCATCCGAATTGAGACGGGCATTCGTCTTTCCGGCCTGTTCCTGGAGTTTCAGCTCCTCGGCCCGATGGTCCCAGTGGTTGATCTCCTTCGTGAGCCGGTCCTTGACGGCGGCCTCGGTCCTGGTGATCAGGGCCAACCGCGAGGTGCGGACCTCCGCCAGATGCTCGGGAACCACGTTCGCGACCGCGTAGCCCGCCGCCTTCTTCTCCAGTCCTGCTGCAATCCAGGCGCACTCCGGTCGGTCGAGTATCGACGCCACGTCCGGGTCGTCCTCACCGAGCGGCCGGTAGTCGAGGTAGGGCGCATAGTGCACGTGCCGAGTCACCCCGTCCGCGTCGAGCTCCACGTAGAGCATGCGCTTGGAGACCACCCGGCGTTCCCCCGTCCGGGTCAGGCTCGCATCCTGGATAGCGTGTTCCAGATAGAAGAGCACGCGGGGTTGGTCGCCCCCATCGCGCTCATCGACGAGCACTGCGCCCCGCTTCAGGAGATCGCGGTGTCGTTCCAGCGTGAGATCGATCACTGCATCAAGCAACGGGTGCCCGGGACACACGAACGCCGCCAGGGGCTGGCCCTGCGGGGCCACCAGCGACTTCTCGAACGCGATGCGCTCGTAACGTGGCAGCACCGGCTCGCCGATGCCGATCAGCCGGTCCCGATTCCGGATCGGGGCCGGAACGTGGGTGATCTCGTAGCGCCGCGCTTCGCGCGGCTTCGCCGCTCCGCCCAGTCGCCGGAACGCTTCGCGGAAGAACGACTCCACGTAGTGCGGTTGAAGGCGGCGTGCTTCGGCCCGCACCATGTCCTCGCGGATGCGCTGCACGCGACTCGCGTCCATGGCGTCGTGCACAAGGGCCCGCTCTTCCAGCAGGTCCTGAAGCTGGTCGCGGTCGAGAGCGTGGTCGAGTGCGGTATCGAGACGGGCCCGAACTTCCGGCTGCTCCCCGTAGCGAATTGCCTCGACCATGAATTCGCGCAGTGGCCGGCCCTCGAATTGGAGTTTGCCGAGTACGTCGAACACCTGCCCGCCGAGCGATTTCCGCGCCTGTTCCAGCTTCTCCAGAAGCTTGCGGTAGACGTCCCCCTCGCGGGTTTCGTCCGCGACCAGGTTCCACAGGTGACATACCTCGGTCTGGCCGATGCGGTGGATCCGCCCGAAGCGCTGTTCCAGGCGGTTCGGGTTCCAGGGCAAGTCGTAGTTCACCATCAGGTGCGCGCGTTGCAGGTTGATGCCCTCGCCGGCCGCGTCGGTGGCGAGCAGCACCTGGACCTGCGGATCGTGGCGGAAAGCTTCCTGCGCCTTCAGCCGGTCTTCCCGGCCCACGCCGCCGTGTATCGACACCACGGACTCGGCGCGTCCGAGCAACGACGTGATTCGATCGAACAGGTACCCCAACGTGTCGCGGTGCTCGGTGAAAACCACCAGCTTCTGCCGTGGCGACGGAGTCGGCTGGGGAATCTGGCCGGCCCCGTACGGCACGTCCGGCTCCGCGACGCGCGAGACGAGCCCGCCCACCGTGAAGATCTCGCCCAGCAGGCTTGCGAGCTCCCGCCACTTGGTATCCGTACCGCTCCGTCGCACTTCCAGCGCAAGGGCTTCGAGCGCCTTGAGCGTCTCGATCTCGGCCTTCAGCTCGGCGATGGAGCGCGCCGCGGTGGCCTGGTCGAGCACTTCCTGCTCCGCCGTCTCGACTTCGTTCTCGGGCGCTTCATCAAGATCCTCCACGTCTTCCGGGTCGAAATCCGCACCGGCGACCGGAAAGACCATGACGGCCTGGCCGCCACGTTGCAGCACTTCGAACTCGCGCAATCGGCTCTCCAACCGCTCGCGACGACGACGCAATGATTGGTGGATGGCTGCGGGCGACGAGGCCAGCCGGCGCTGGAGGATGGTCAGCGCGAAGCCGACGGTGCCGGCGCGCCGGTCGTTCCGGAGCGCTTCCGCGCGGTTGAACTCCTCGCGTACATAGTCGGTGACCGCGGCGTACAGGCGAGCCTCCGCGTCCGAGAGCCGGTACGGGACGGTGTACGCGATGCGTTCGGGGAACAGCGGAGCGCCGTCGAACTTGAGCAGGTTCTCCTTCACCATGCGCCGCATCAGGTCGGAGACTTCGGCGACATGCACGCCGTCCCTGAAGCGTCCCTCGAAGCGGTCGCCGTCGATGAGCGCCATGAAGAGCTGGAAGTCCTCCTCCTTGCCGTTGTGCGGGGTCGCCGACATCAGGAGGAAGTGGCGGGTGAGACCCGACAGGAGCTGGCCCAGCCGATAGCGCTTCGTGTACTTCACTTCGCCGCCGAAGAACGTGGCCGACATCTTGTGCGCTTCGTCGCACACCACGAGGTCGAAGCGGCAGTCCGGCGCTTGCAGTTTCTGCTGGACGTCCTCGTTGCGGGAGAGCTTGTCGAGCCGAGCGATGGCGAGACTGGTTTCCAGAAACCAGTTGCCGGTGCGCGCCGCTTCGAGCTTGTCGTTGGTGAGGATGTCGAACGGTAGATGGAACCGGCGGTAGAGCTCGTCCTGCCACTGCTCGGCGAGGCTGCCGGGACAGACAACGAGACACCGCTGGAGGTCGCCGCGAGCGATCAGCTCCTTGATGAGCAGTCCCGCCATGATGGTCTTGCCGGCGCCGGGGTCGTCGGCGAGCAGGAAACGAAGGGGCTGGCGCGGCAGCATGGATTCGTACACCGCAGTGATTTGATGCGGCAGCGGCTCGACCACCGATGTGTGCACCGCGAGTACGGGGTCGAAGAGATGGGCGAGGCGGATCCGCTGCGCCTCGGAGACGAGACGGAACAGCGCCCCGTCGCCGTCGAAGCTCCAGGGCCGGCCCGCCTCGACGATTTCGAGCCGGGCCTCGTCGTCACGGTACAGGAGTTCGTTGGCGACCTTGCCGGTCGGCGTCTTGTAGGTCAGCTCCAGCGCTTCGGAGCCGAACCACTGCACGCTGACCACGGTGACGAGGTTGTCGGCCAACACGCCGCGCACGGCGGCGTTGGCCCGGAGGTCTTCGAGCTTCATGCTCTGTTCTTCCGCCACGTCCATCGGGTCGGCGCCGCTCTCATGTGGCCATATGGCATTGCCGTGCCGTTCGGTGTTCTATCGAAGCATGATAGCGGGTAACCGCGTCAGGGGTGGTTGCGTGCCGCCGCGGGCGACAGGGATGCCGTGGCTGAATCGAGGGCCGCGCTTGCGCGTTGTTGGACGCGCGGGATGTTGAACGCGCTGGATTGTCGATGCCTGTGATCGGCGTAAACTTTGCGGTGGTGTGGACACGGCTTGCGCGCAACGAGGAGATGCGTTCCATGGTCGACGCGATGCACGATCTTTCGCCGGACACGTTCGAGCGCGACGGCTACCTGGTCGTGCGCGGTCTCTTCGACCGTCCGGGGGTCGAGGAGATGCGGGCCACGGTGCGGCGCGCCCTCCATCCGTTGCAGGGCCCCGCGGAATTCGAGACGGACGTGGGCTATCCGGGTTCGCCTGCGAGTCGGGGCGCGGCCGGAGGCCATACCCCGCGGCGGTTGCTGCATGCCTACTCCCGCGGGCCGGTCTTTCGCCGGTGGGCGACGGCGCCGGAACTCGGCTCGACGCTGCGCAGCGTCATGCGCGAGGACTATATCGAAATGTCCCAGTGCCACCACAACTGCATCATGACCAAGCATCCCGGGTTCAGCAGCTCGACCGCGTGGCATCAGGACATCCGCTACTGGTCGTTCGACGCCCCGGAACTCGTCTCGGTGTGGCTCGCGCTCGGCCCCGAACGCGAGGAGAACGGCGCCCTGCGGGTGATTCCCGGCAGTCACCGGCTGCACCTCGACCGGGGACGCTTCGACCGGCACCTGTTCCTGCGCCCGGAGCTTGACGAGAACCGCGCGCTCATCGACACCGCGGCCTTCGTCGAGCTCGAAGCGGGCGATGCGCTCTTCTTCCACTGCCGGCTCTTCCACGCGGCCGGCAAGAACCGCTCCGGCGAGGTGAAACTCTCCGCGGTGTTTACATACCACGCCAGCCGCAACCGACCGATCCCGGGCACCCGTTCCGATCGCTATCCGTCGGTTCCGGTCTGATGCCGGCTGATGTTGGTAACAAATGGAGCTGTCCGGTTTTGCAGCACATGAGTTGACCGGATTCGACACGCGGGTTAACCGGCATCAATCAGGGCGGCCAACTGGCCGCCCGTCTGTATGTATGTCTGCTTCGGTCAGTTGGTGCCGTACTTCGCCCGCAGGTTCCGTGTACTCTGCCTCAAGCGGCTTCCTCCGCAACCAGGTCCGGGTAGCGGGCAATGACCTTGACGTAGGCAACGGCAAATTCCGGCGGCATCGACCGCGACTGTTCCCAGTCCCGTAACGTGCCGAGCGGCACGCAGAAGCGCCGGGCGAACTCCTTCTGGGACAGTCCCAGACCGGTTCTCGTCCTGCGGACCAGGCGGGATTTCCATGCCCGGTCCAGATCTTCATGCGTGGCATCGAAATCCTCCGGGTCATCCGGATCAGCCATGAGCGCGATAGGTTCTTTCTTCATTTCTGTTGCTCCTCCTTACGGACATGAACCTTGGCGAACCTGCCCGCCAGACAAATACGCCCGTGTACAATTTCTCTCCCACGATGCCGATGACCTTGTAACGCTCCTCTCCATCCTGCCTGCGGATTGTGGAAACAATCAGGTGTTCCGAATCCCCGAAGATTTTCCCTCCGAAAGCAAGGGACAACCCGTGCTTTCGCAAGTTGATGGCATCCTTGGCGGAATCAAACATTTGTTCCATGGCTCAGTTGTACTGGTTTCCCGTAGTTACTGCAAACCGGACCGATGAAGGGCACGAACGCGCTGCCGGACTCGGCCGCGGGCACCGTGAACTCCTCGTTGAACGCCGCGGGGTCGTGACCCGGCTCGTGGTCGATGGCCGCGAGTGCGTCGATCCCTGGGAGCATCTGACCGCGTGACGCCGCCGACGGCGTTATCGCTCCAGTTCGAAGACCACGGTCGAGAGTCCCGGCAGGCGGATTTCCACGGAGTCCGGCCGGCCGTGGCTCTCGATGGCATCGCTGCGGACGCCGCCCAGGTTGCCGCGGCCCCGGCCGCCGTACTCGGCGGCATCGGAGTTGATGCGCTCGATCCAGCGTCCGGCCGCCGGCACGCCGAGGCGCTGAGGCGTGCGCTCCACCGGTGTGAAGTTGCACGCGACCAGCACCGGCGGCGCCTCGCCGCGGCCCCGGCGCAGCCAGGCGTAGACGGAATCTTCGGCGGCGTTGGCCTCGATCCACTCGAAACCCGCCGCCTCGCAATCCAGTTCGTGAAGGGCCGGGGTGGTCCGGTAGAGGCGGTTGAGGTCGCGGACGAGCCTCTGCACGCCGGCGTGGCGCGAGTCGCCGAGCTGGTGCCAGTCGAGGCTGGCGTCGTGGTTCCATTCGCGGACCTGGGCGAACTCCTGGCCCATGAACAGGAGCTTCTTCCCGGGGTGGCACCACATGAAGGCGAGGTAGGCGCGCAGGTTGGCGAAACGCTGATCCTCGTCACCCGGCATCCTCGCGAGCAGCGAGCCCTTGCCGTGCACCACCTCGTCGTGGCTGAGCGGCAGCACGAAGTTCTCCGAGAAGGCGTAGTGCAGGCCGAAGGTCATCTGGTGATGGTGATGCCTGCGGTGGACGGGGTCGCGCTGCATGTAGTCCAGGGTGTCGTTCATCCAGCCCATGTTCCACTTGTAGCCGAACCCGAGCCCGCCGACATCGGTGGGCCGGGAGACCCCGGGATAGGAGGTCGACTCCTCGGCGAAGGTGGCGACGCCCTCGCAGCGGTCATAGACCATCTCGTTCATGCGCTCCAGGAAGGCGATCGCTTCCAGGTTCTCGCGTCCGCCTTCGGAATTCGGCACCCACTCGCCCTCCGGGCGCGAGTAGTCGCGGTAGAGCATCGAGGCGACGGCATCGACCCGCAGACCGTCGACGTGGTGCTCCTGCAGCCAGTAGAGGGCATTTGCGATCAGGTAGTTCTGCACCTCGCGACGGGCGTAGTTGAAGATCAGCGTGTTCCAGTCCCGGTGAAAGCCCTCGCGCGGGTCGGCATGCTCGTAGAGCGCGGTGCCGTCGAATCGCCCCAGGCCGTGCCCGTCGGTGGGGAAGTGGCCGGGCACCCAGTCGAGGATGAGGCCGAGCTCCGCGGCGTGGCAGGCCTCGACGAAGTCGCGGAACTCACCGAGGCTGCCGTGGCGGCTGGTGGGGGCGTAGAGGCCGATGGGCTGATAGCCCCAGGAGCCATCGAAGGGATACTCGGAGATCGGCATCATCTCGATGTGGGTGAAGCCCATGCCGCGCACGTAGGGCACCAGATCCTCGGCCAGCTCGCGGTAGCTCAGGGCGCGGGCGCCGTCGTCCGCCCGCTTCCAGGAACCGAGGTGGACCTCGTAGACGGCAATGGGTTGGTCACGCCGGTTTGCCGTTCCGCGTCGGTCGAGCCAGGCGCCGTCCCTCCAGTCCCTCCCGCCGAGATCCCGCACCACGGAGGCGGTGGCCGGCGGATGCTCGGCCCCGAAGCCCACCGGATCGGCCTTCTGCGGGAGCAGGGTGCCGCCGGCTTCCCGGATCTCGAACTTGTAGCGGGCGCCCTCCGACACCCCGGGCAGAAAGATCTCCCACACGCCGGTCGAGCCGCGCCGGCGCATGGGATGGCGCCGCCCGTCCCAGTGGTTGAAGTCACCGACCACCGACACCCGTCGCGCATTGGGTGCCCATACCGCGAAATGCACGCCGGCGACCCCCTCGGTGGTCAGGGGGTGGGCGCCGAGTACCTTCCACAACTCCAGGTGCGAGCCCTCGCCAAGAAGGTGCTCATCCATCTCGCCCAGTACCGGACCGAAGCGGAAGGGGTCGTCCTCCTCCCAGGTGCGGCCTGCTCTGCTTACCCGCAGCCGATAGGCGCCCGGCTCGCGGCTCAGCCGGGCCGCGAACAGCCCGCCCCCGTCGGCGGCTTGCAGCGTGACCGGTTTGCGGCGTCGGTGCTCGGGCCGCATGGTCACTGCATCCACGCCGGGCCGGAAAACGCGCAGCACCCAGCTCTTTCCGGCCAGGCGGTGCGGGCCGAGGTAGGCGAAGGGGTCGCTGTGTTCGCCGCGGGCAAGGGCGGCGTCCTGGCTCGGGTCGGTGAGCGGCTGGGTCATGGCGAGGTCAGAGCGCGGCGGTGGCATCCCAGATGTCGCGGGCGTAGCCGCGGATGGTGCGGTCGGAGGAGAACCGGCCCATGCGGGCGGTGTTGAGCACCGTGCGTCGGGTCCAGTCGTCCCGCTGCTCCCAGGCGGCATCGATGCGGTGCTGGATTTTCAGATAGGCGGCAAAGTCGGCGGTCACCATGAACCAGTCGTGATGGCGCAGATTGTCGACCAGCGCGACATGGCGGCCCGGATCGTCGGGGGAGAACACGCCGGACGCGATCTGCTCCAGCACTTCGGCCAGCGCGGGGCTGGCGGCGATGTGGCGCTCGGGTTGGTGGCCCGCCGCGCGGCTGGCGGTCACTTCCTCGGCGGTCAGGCCGAAGGTGAAGATGTTTTCCCGCCCCACGGCCTCGCCGATCTCGATGTTGGCCCCGTCCAGGGTGCCGACGGTCAGGGCGCCGTTCAGGGCCAGCTTCATGTTGCCGGTGCCCGAGGCTTCCATGCCGGCGGTGGAGATCTGCTCGGAGAGATCGGCGGCGGGGATCAGGACCTCCGCCATGGAGACGTTGTAGTCGGGCGGATAGACCACTTGCAGGCGCCCGGCCATGAGCGGGTCCGCGTTGATGGTGGTGCCGATGTCGTTGATCAGCTTGATCACCGCCTTGGCCATGGCGTAGCTCGGCGCCGCCTTGCCGGCGAAGATCTTGACCCGCGGGGTGTGGTCCGCACCCGGATCACGGCGGATGGCGTTCCACTGCGCGGCGGCGTGGAGGATGTTCATGAGCTGGCGCTTGTACTCGTGGATCCGCTTGATCTGGATGTCGAACATGGCCCCGGGGTCCACGACGACGCCGGTGCTGCGCTCCAGCCAGTCGGCGAGTCGGCGCTTGTTGCGATGCTTGGCTTCGGCGAAGCGCGCGCGAAAGGCCGGGTCGTCGGCCAGCGGCGCCAGTGCCTCCAGGCGTTCGAGATCGGTCACCCAGGCTTCGCCCACGGCCTCCGTCAGGAGGTGGCGGAGCGGGTGATTGCAGCCGTAGAGCCAGCGCCGGGGGGTCACCCCGTTGGTCTGGTTGACGATGCGTTCGGGGTGCAGCGCGTGCAGGTCCCTGAACACCGTCTGCTTCATCAGCTCCGTGTGCAGCGCGGAGACGCCGTTCACGCGGCGCGCGCCGATGAAGGCCAGGTCTCCCATGCGCACTTCGCCGCCGTCGATCACCCGGACCCCGTCGGGCCGCCGCACCGAGGCGGCGTGATGCGCGTCGATGCGTTCCATCAGCTCCATGTGCCGGGGCAGGATGCGGTGCATCAGGTGCACCGGCCAGCGCTCCAGTGCCTCCGGCAGCAGGGTGTGGTTGGTGTAATGGAGACAGGCGCGGGCGATCTCGAAGGCGTCGTCGAACGTCTGGCCGTGGTCGTCGACCAGGAGGCGGATCAGCTCCGGGAAGGCGATGGCCGGGTGGGTGTCGTTGAGCTGGATCGCGATGGCGCGTGGCAGCTTCGCGATATCGTCATCCCGCGCCTGGTAGCGCCAGCGCCGCAGGATGTCGGCGAGCGACGCGGCGGTGAGGAAGTACTCCTGCTTCAGCCTCAGTTCCCGGCCCGACTCGGTGGTGTCGTCGGGGTAGAGCACGCGGCTGACGGTCTCGGCCAGCACCGAGGGGGCGGCCGCCCCCATCCAGTCACCCCGGTTGAAGGGCTCCAGTTCGAACTCCCGCACCGATTTCGCGGACCACAGACGCAGGGTGTTGGCCCAGCGCCCGCGCCAGCCCGGAATCGGCGTGTCGTAGCCGACGGCCAGCACGGTTTCCGCCGGGGTCCAGGTGGTGCGGGCGCCGTCGGTGCGCACGGACCCGCCGAAGTGCACCGCGAGACTGGCCTCCGGCCGTTCGAACTCCCAGGGATGGATCTGCCGCAGCCAGTCCTCGGCCTCCTCGACCTGCCAGCCGTTTTCGAAGGACTGCCGGAACAGCCCGTGGTCGTAGCGAATGCCGTAGCCGTAGGCGGCAAGGCCGACGGTCGACATGGAGTCCAGGAAGCAGGCGGCGAGACGGCCGAGACCGCCGTTGCCGAGCGCGGCATCGGGCTCGTCGGCGAGCAGCGCGCCGTAGTCGACGCCGAAGTCCTCGACGATGGTCCGCAGCCGTTCGTCGAGCCCCAGGTTGGCCACCGCGTCCTGGAGCAGCCGGCCGATGAGGAACTCCATCGACAGGTAGTAGACCCGCTTGCGATCTTCCGCGTACACCCGTTGCGTGGTCTCGAACCACGGCGCGATCACGAGATCGCGGATCGCCCGTGAGACCGCCATCCGCCAGTCCGTCAGGGTCGCGGCGGCCGGGGTCTTCCCGGCGGTATAGCGCAGGTGGTACTCGATGGATCGGCGCAGCGCCGCCGCGTCGGGCGGCATCGAAAGCTCGTGAATCATCGGCTCGGTTGGCATCTGTCCCTAACCCGGAAATGTCACTGATTCACGGCTGCGGGCGCGGATCTGACAGCTTTCGCCGCGTTGACCGCGGCCAGGGTGCTCGACGTACCTAAGGGTACGCCTGCGCGCCCTGACTCGCGTTCGCCTTGCGAAACCAGCCATCTCCGCCCCCTCGCTTCACGAATCGGTGGCATTTCCGGGTCTAAGTCCTTGCGTCCGGTGCGTCACGTCCGAGCCGGGCGCGGAAGTCCGCAATCTCCGCCGCGGCGGAGATGACCGGGGCCAGCGCCTCCTGCGTTTCGAGACCCAGCGCTCCCGATCCGGCCTCGTAGCGCTCCAGGTAGACGCGCAGCGTCGCCCCCGCGGTTCCGGTGCCCGAGAGCCGGAACACGGCCCGGGCATTCTCCTCGAAAAAGATGCGCAGACCCTGCCCGCCGGTTTCGGAGCCGTCCACCGGATCGCGGTAGGAGAATTCGTCGGCGCCGGCGACGGTGAGCCCGCCGCAGGACCGCCCGGGCAGATCCGGCAGCCGGTGCCGGAGATCCTCCATCAGGCCCTCCGCCGCCGTCTTGTCCACGCCTTCGTAGTCGTGGCGAGTGTAGTAGTCGCGGCCGTACTCGGCCCAGTGGGCGGCGAGAATCTCGCGCACGGACTTGCGGCGCCGGGCGAGAATGTTGAGCCACAGCAGCACCGCCCACAGGCCGTCCTTCTCGCGTACGTGGTCCGAACCCGTGCCCGCGCTCTCCTCGCCGCACAGTGTCGCGAGGCCCGCATCCAGAAGAGTACCGAAGAACTTCCAGCCCGTGGGCGTCTCGAAGGCGTTGATGCCCAGCTTCGCGGCCACCCGGTCGGCGGCGCGGCTCGTCGGCATCGACCGCGCGATGCCCGCGAGGCCCTCGGCGTAGCCCGGCGCCAGGGTGGCGTTGGCGGCCAGCACCGCCAGCGAGTCGGACGGGGTGACGTAGATGCCGCGGCCGAGGATCAGGTTGCGATCCCCGTCGCCGTCGGACGCGGCGGCGAAATCCGGCGCCTCCGCGCTCATCATCAGGTCCACCAGCGCCTTGGCGTGCACCGGGTTGGGGTCGGGGTGGCCGCCGCCGAAGTCGGGCCGGGGCTCGCCGTTGAGAACTGTGCCGCGGGGGGCCCCCAGCTCATCCTCCAGGATGGCCTTCGCGTAGGGGCCGGTGACCGCGTGCATGGCGTCGAAGCGCATGGCGAAGCCCGAGGCGAAGAGCGCGCGGATGGCGTCGAAGTCGAACCGGGCGCGCAGGATCCCGGCGTGGATGGCCACCGGGTCGATGATCTCCACCGTCGTCGCGCCCAGCGACCGCACGCCCGGAGTCGAGAGGTCGACCTCCTCGGCGTCCAGGATCCGGTACGCGCCGATTTCCAGGCTGCGCCGATAGATCGCGTCGGTGACGGACTCCGGCGCCGGGCCGCCGGTCGGAATGTTGTACTTGATGCCGAAGTCGCCATCGGCCCCGCCCGGGTTGTGACTGGCCGAGAGAATGAGGCCGCCGTCCGTCCCGCGGGTGCGGATCACCGCCGAGGCGGCGGGGGTCGAGAGCAGCCCGCCGCGGCCCACCAGAACCCGAGCGGCCCCGTTGGCGGCGGCCATCGCGAGGATGGTCCGGATGGCGCGCTGGTTGAAGTAGCGCCCGTCGCCGCCCACCGTCAGCGTCTTGTCCCCGATCCCGCCCACCGCGTCGAACACCGACTGCACGAAGTTCTCCAGATACCCTGACTGCATGAACACCGCGGTCTTCTTGCGCAGGCCCGAAGTGCCGGGCCTTTGCCCTGCGAACGGCGTGGTGGGCACGGTTCTCACGTTCATCGGCTCATCTCCTTGTCGACGTGTCCGGTACTCCGGCATACGTCATCAGCGACCAGCGATTCCCGCCAGAACCGAACCCGTTCTCGAAATGGCCCCGAACCGATGCTCCGGGAGCCGAAATCCGACCGGAATCGCACGAAGGGTCGGTCTCCGGAGCGCGGGCGGGGATCACCGGTTCGCGGCCACTGATGGATCCCGTCTTCGCGGCGCCGAATGAACTCCTCGCCCGGTCACGGATACTGTCTCCCCCGCGAACCGACGGCGCGCGCGATGGCGGTGAGCCCCGGGTCTTCTGCCAGCGCCTCCACCGCCACCGGATAGCGGCGGCGCCAGTTGGGGTGTTCGTCGACGGTGCCCGGCAGGTTCTGCGGCTCGACGAGGCCCAGGGCGTCGTCGAGCTGAACCGCGAGCAGCGCGGAGTCGGCGTCGGCGAGGAGGGCGTGGACTGCGATCACGGGCGCGTCGTTGGCCTCCGGTGACGGCGCGTCGGGGTCGAAGCCCGAGCCCGGAAATGTCGCCGATTCACGGCGGCGGGTGCGAATCCGACGGTTTTCGCCGCGTTGAACGCGGCCGGGGGGCTCGGCGTGCCCTTCCTTCACCAGCAGGCGGCCGAGGTCGTCCCGCGCCGTCGCCCGGGCCGCGAGCGCCGTGGTGCGGTCCTGCTCCGTGGTTCGGCCAAGTTGGTGGCGCAGCTCGATGTCCCGGCCGGACCACCAGCCCTTCAGGGTCGGGGTGTCGTGGGTGCCGGCCGAGACGAGGCTGGCGGGACGGTAGTGCCGGGGCGGCCGGAGCCCGTGCTCGTCGGTCTCGAACTGCATGACCGCACACCCCAGCAATCCGGCGTCGGCAAGCCGCCGGCGCAGACCCCGGGGGACGGAGCCCAGATCCTCGCCGACGACGATGCAGCCGGCCCGCGCCGCCTCGATACGCACGAGCCCGAGCAGGGATTCGAGCGGGTAGCTCACGTAGCCGCCGGGGGCGCCGCCCTCCGGCACCCAGAAGCTGCGGTCGAGGCCCAGCACATGATCGATGCGGATGATGCCGGCGTGAGTCATGGCGGCGCGCAGCATCCGGATGAAGGGCGCGTAGCCTGCGGCGCGCAGGCCCGCGGGGCTGAATGGCGCCAGGCTCCAGTTCTGGCCGTCGGGGCTGAAGGCGTCGGGCGGGGCGCCGAGCGATACGCCTTCGGCGAAGCAGGCCGGAGACGCCCAGGTGTCGGCCCCGCCGGGGCGCACCCCCGCCGCCAGATCGAGGTAGAGGCCGAGAGCCATCCCGGCGTCGGTGGCGGCGGTCCGGGCGGCGGCGAGCTGCCGGGCGGCGAGCCGCTGCAGCCAGGCGTGGTAGCGCACGGCCTCGGCCTGCGCGGTCGCAAAGTGATGCACCGCCGGGCTGTTGGCGGTTTGGAGCGCCGCGGGCCAGGTGCGCCAGTCCGGGCCGTGGTCGCGGGCGATCGCCTCGAACACCGCGAACCACTCCAGCGCCTGGCCCGGCCCCTGCCGCCAGGCGGCGAGGTCGGCCGCGGCCGGTCCGTTCGCCTCGATGGTGGTGCGGAAGAGAGCTTCGAGCAGCGCGCGCTGGTGTTGCCGGTGGGCTTCGTAGTCGAGGAGGTCGCCGGCCTTTGCGGCCTCCGCGTCCGCGGCGTTCGCCTCCAGCCGGAGGCGGATCTCGGTGCCGGGCGCGAATCCGGGCACTGCGTCCGGGGCGATGTGTCCCGGTTCGAGCGCGGTCCGGCAGGTGGGGGAATAGGGGCTGAAGCCGTCACTGGCGGTCCCGCGGGCATGGACCGGGTTGATGCCGATGAAGTCGGCGCCGAGGCGCGCCGCCTGCACCGCCGCATCGGCCAGATCGCGATAGTCCCCGACCCCCAGATTCCGCTGCGAGCGCAGACCGTAGAGGGCGGCGGAGAGGCCCCAGGCCCGGGGGCGCCCCGCCACGTCCGCGACCGCCGGCGCCCGCTCGGGGGCGGCGATCACGAGGCACTCGTCGTCGCCGACGGACAGGCGGTGAAGACCGGCCGGCAGCGCGAGCGCAATCTCCCGCTCGTCGCGCCCTTCGAGCGTGGCGCCCGATTCGAGCGCGATGCGCCAGTCCGCGGGGTGTTCGAGAGGAATGCGGGCGTCGCCGGTGCCCGCGGCCACCACCATTTCTTCGGGGATGCGCCGGGCGATCCGGCGCGCGCGGAGCGCTTCGAGCGCTTCGCGGATTTCGGCTTCGCCGGCCCCCGACACCCCCATGGCCGCGAGCAGCGCTCGCTGGGTATCGGGGCCGGTGACCTGCGCCGCCCCCGCGAGGTCGCGCCAGCGGGGCAGGATCCCCATCGCTTCGGCGAGATCCCCGAGGGCGCCATCATCCCGGAGCCCGGTACTCATGGCCTGGCGCCGGCCCAGGACTTTCCCACGCCACGGTGAACGTGTCGTTTGGCAGTCGGGTCAGGGGTCAAGGTGGCCGGTTTGCCGTCAGCGGCGACCGCCTGTCCACCGAAACGACTTCTTCTTTCGAGCCCGAAAGGCGATTCGTTTTCCAGGTTTCCGGGCCGGGGCGGCGGTTCGCTGCCGGGAAAAATCAGCATGGGATGACCCTGACTCCGTCCTTGGTGGCTTCGCTTTCCTCCGGCTCCTCCATGGCGACCGGCAGGGCGCACCGGGGGTCGGGGTTGGCGATGGGTGCCACGCCCGTCGGGGCGCGCCGGTAAAATCGAGGCCCCATGGCTCGCGCAAGGTCCGGGAGGGCGCCGGGATCTCGGGTTTCGGTGCTCATGGTCGTGCCCCGACGTCGAAGAGCACGATCGACTCGGGCTCGATGTCCGGCCGGAAGCCGTGGCAGACGGTCTCCGGCGCCTCGGGCCGGGCGGTGTCCAGGACGCGAAACCAGGCGCGATCGGCGCCGGTCGCGGGCAGGCGGATGGAAACCGCCTCGGTCGAGCGGTTGATGACGAGCGCCATCCGGTCCCCGCAGTTCCCCCGGCCGCCGTGGTCACCGCGATCATCGCGATCATCTCGATCAACCCGGCTCCCTCGCTCTTCCCGGCCCACCCGGCCCCCCCCCTGGTCCCCGCGTTCGCCCGGATAGCCGTGGTCGCTCCGATTGCTCCGGTGGCGGTCGGCGGCTCGGTCCGACGCGCCGGCGGGCGCTGCGAGCAGCAGGCAGAAACCGGCAAGGTTCGGGTCTTCCCAGTCGACGGGGGCGCCGTCGACCCCGAGCCATTCGACGTCCGGTGCCCCGTCCCCGGTGCGTTCGCGTCCGTGCAGGAATCGGCTCTGCCGCAGGCAGGGGTGGGCCCGGCGCAATGCGATCAGCCGCCGGGTGAAACCGAGCAGGGCGGTGTCGGCGTGCGCCCAGTCGACCCAGCCGACGGGGTTGTCCTGGCACCAGGCGTTGTTGTTCCCCCCCTGGCTGTCCGCGATCTCGTCGCCGGCGCGCAGCATCGGCGTGCCCTGCGCCAGGAAGACGCTGGCGAGCAGGTTGCGTTGCCGTCGCGCCCGGCGCCGGCGGATTTCCGGGTCATCGGTCTCGCCTTCCGTGCCGCAGTTGTCGCTCCAGTTCTCATCGTGGCCGTCCCGGTTGTCTTCGCCGTTGGCCTCGTTGTGTTTGCAGTTGTAGGCGGTGACATCGGCCAGGGTGAAGCCGTCGTGGCAGGCGACGCAGTTTACCGACGCCCAGCTCCGGCGGCCGTCGTGATCGAAGGTACCCGCCGAGCCGAGCAGCCGCTCCGCCATCTCCTGGGCGCCGTGGGCGTCGCCCCGCCAGAAGCGGCGCACACCGTCGCGAAAGCGGTCGTTCCACTCGGCGAATTCGGGCGGGAATTCGCCCAGGCGGTAGCCGCCGGGGCCGAGATCCCAGGGCTCCGCGATCAGTTTCACCCGGGCCAGCACCGGGTCCTGGCGCAGGGCGTCGAGGAAGCCGCCGCGGGGGTCGAAGCCGTGGGCTTCCCGGGCGAGGGCGGTGGCGAGATCGAAGCGAAAGCCGTCGACCCCCATCGCCTCCACCCACCAGCGCAGGCTGTCCAGGACCATGCGCAGCACGTAGGGGTGGGCGACATCGAGCGTGTTTCCGCAGCCGGTCTCGTTCACGTAGTAGCGCGCCTGTCCGTCGCGCAGACGGTAGTAGGCGGCGTTGTCCAGGCCGCGGAACGAGAGCGTCGGTCCGTTCTGGTCGCCCTCGGCGGTGTGGTTGTAGACGACGTCCAGGATGACTTCGATGCCCGCGGCGTGGAGCCGGCGCACTGCTTCGCGAAAGCCGGCGGGGCCGGCCGGGCCGAGGTAGCGCGGTTCGGGCGCGAAGAAGCCGATGCTGTCGTACCCCCAATAGTTGACGAGCCCCCTCGCGAGCAGCCGGCGCTCGTCGGCGAAGGCATGGACCGGCTGGAGCTCCAGCGCGGTGACGCCGAGCGCGGTCAGATGCTCCAGCACCGGCGGTGCGGCGAGGGCCTCGCAGGTGCCGCGCTGCGCCTCCGGCAGTTTCGGCCACCGGCGGGTGAGCCCCCTGGGGTGCGCCTCGTAGATCACGGTTTCGGACCAGGGGGTGTCGGGCCGCTCGCCGGCCGGCACCGGCGGGGCGGGGGCGGTCACCACGCATTTCGGCATCGTCGGGGCGCTGTCGATGCGCGAAAACGACAGGTCGCGGTCCGGCGCGGCGGGATCGTAGCCGAGACCGGCGTCGCCGGGGACGAACCGCCCGTGCAGGGCGCGGGCATACGGGTCGAGCAACAGCTTGTGGGGATTGAAGCGGTGGCCGTGCTCGGGCGCGTAGGGGCCGTGGGCGCGCAGGCCGTACAGAGCGCCGGGCGCAAGGCCCGGCAGATAGCCGTGCCATACGGGTCCGCTTCTCTCCGGCAGGGTCACGCGCTCCGTCTCGCGCCGCCCGTCCCCGGAGAAGAGGCAGATCTCGATGCTGGTCGCATTCTCGGAGAACACGGCGACATTCGCGCCCGCGCCGTCCCAGTGCACGCCGAGAGGATGCGGCCGCCCGGCGCGCACCGTGCGCTTCGTCCTCGCCGTCATGCCGCGGCGCCGAGCAGTTCGGAGTAGAGGCGGGCGTAGGCCGCGGCCGAAGGCCCCCAGCCCACCGGATGGCGCATCGCGCGCCGCACCATCGCCGACCAGAGCTTCCGGTCGGCGAAGGCGTCGCAGGCCCGGTCGATGGCGTCAGCCAGGGCCGTGGCGGACCCCGGGGAGAACTGGAAGCCGGTGGCCACCCCGGCCCGGAGCGCCGCCTCGTTGGCGTCGATCACGGTGTCCGCGAGGCCGCCGGTGCGGGCGACCACCGGCAGGGTGCCGTAGCGCAGGCCGTAGAGCTGGGTGAGCCCGCAGGGCTCGAAACGCGACGGGACCAGGATGGCGTCGGCGCCGGCCTGCATCAGGTGCGACAGGGGTTCGTCGTAGCCGATCACCACCCCGACCCGCCCCGGGTGGTCCGCGGCCGCGGCCTGGAATGCGCGTTCCGGATCCGGATCGCCGGAGCCGAGCAGGGCGAGGCTCGCACCGCGCGCGAGCAGCCGGGGCAAAGCCTCCAGCAGGAGATCCGGACCCTTCTGTCGAGTGAGACGGCTGACGACGCAGAACAGAGGACCCTCGCCGGCGGCGTGAAGCCCGAGCCGCCGGCCCAGTGAGGTGCGAAGCCCGAGCCGTTGACCCAGTGAGGTGCGAAGCCCGAGCCGCTGACCCAGGGCGGTGCGGTTCCGGGCCTTGCGGGCCGGGGCCCGGGCCGAGAAATGCGCGGCGAGGTGCGGATCGCGCTCCGGGTTCCAGACGTCGAGGTCGATGCCGTTCACGATGCCGTGCACCTCGGTGCGCCGGGAGGAGATGACCCCTTCCAGCCCCATGCCGAACTCCGGGCGGGCCAGCTCGCGGGCGTAGGTCGGGCTCACCGTCGAAATGCGGTCCGCGTAGACGAGACCGGCCTTGAGGAAGCCGACCTGGCCGAAGAATTCGAAGCCCGCGGGATGAAACCCGCCCCCGGGCAGCTCCAGCGGCGCCGTCGCCTCCGGCGGAAAGAGGCCCTGGAAGGCGATGTTGTGAATGGTGAGGAGGCTCGGGGGGGCCGGCTCGCGGCCGAGCTTGAGGTACGCCGCGGTCAGGCCCGCCTGCCAGTCGTGCAGGTGCACCACATCAGGCCGCCAGCCGTCGAACCCGGCGGTGGCGATGCGCGCGGCGGCACGGCACAGGGCGCCGAAGCGCAGGTGGTTGTCGGGCCAGTCCCGGCCGTCGGGGCCGAGATAGGGATTGCCGGGCCGTTCGAAACACCGGGGCGAATCCAGCACCATGACGTCGATACCGGCGGCCCGGGCGCCGATCACGCGCGCGGGCCCGCCCGGCCCCCGCCCGATCGGGCGGGCTTCGGCGTCCCCGGGAAGCGCCGCCTTCACCGCCGGGTAGCCCGGCATCAGCACCCGCACCTCGACGCCCAGCGGAGCCAGAGCGCCAGGCAGGGCGCCGACCACGTCGGCCAGCCCCCCCGTCTTGACGAAGGGCACACACTCGGAGGCGACGGACAGCACTTTCATCGCGCGAGGATTCCTCTCGGATCGACGGGTAGGGAGTACATTTTCGGGGAACGCGGGCATCTCGTTCGCGATAAGCTGCATTCAACCACCCGACTTGACAACGTTTTTCCCCGTATGTCCAGCACGCTGCACGGATCGGACTTCTTGCCTGCTGTAGTTGATGGCCGCAGGCGAGAGCGCAGCGCACGCTTGATTTGGGTGAACTGTGCGACAATGCGGCGTCCCATCGAGTCCCTCTCCTTCGAGCATGTGGGTTGGGGAATTTGCAGAGCTAGAGATTTTGAATGGGACTTCGATATTCCGGTAAAGTAATTTAAAATCAATAATTTATTAGGATCCGATCTATGCACGGCACTATGCCCCATCCAGATCTCTGGACAGCGTCGCTGCGCCATCTTCCGTTCCTTGCCATGGCCACCGTGTGGCTCTCGGCGGTGTACGCCGTTTCCCATGGCCGAACCATGGAAATCTCCACGCTCGGACTCGGCATGCTGCTCTTGGGCGTACCCATGTGCCTGGCCGGGATATGCGCGAGTGTGCTGCGCCGCCATCGCTGGTTGTCAGCGTCCTTGCGGCGAAGGGGACGGCTCTATCTCCTGCTTTCCGGACGGTGGCTGAGTGTTCCACTGTGGACGATCTGGGGATTGGGAATTTCGTTCCTCTTGCTGTTGCAGTTCCATGTGTACGAACCAGTGGAGTGGTCAGCCGCAGCCGCGACGATTCCAATGTTCACCATCATGTTTGCGTACATCAACCGCCGTCTCGCGCTGTATTTGTCCGATGGTACTTCTGGTGCTCCAGGGGGTCGTGATGGTGTGGTGGGGCGACCTCCCGCAGCATGCATCGATCGAGGCCGCCGTCGCCGCGCACACGCCTGAAGCGGCCGATCAAAGCGGGAGTGCTCTCGTGAGGGAAGCGCTCCATTGGGCCGGATATTTCGACGGCCTGAAGGTCTACGCACTCACCCACATGGGGCCGACAGACGCGCTGGGGGCGGGACTGCTGATGGTCTTGGCATTCGGAAACTGGGCACTCCTTTATTTCACCTGCTTCGCGCTGTCTTGTTTCCGGATCCCACGAGCTGCATTCGTGCGAGCCCGCTTGGCGCCGCGTTCGACAAAGGATGTGTTCATCGTCGCAGCAGTTGCGACATTGATCATCCCCTTCATCTACTTCCCTGCGCTGGCGCAGTTGGAGTTGATCGTATCGCAGTCGGAACTCGCGCGAGTTCGCGCAAAAGTGCAAGAAACGATAGCGCCGGTGGCTCGATTGGTAGTGGAGCAGATCGATGACGACTATTACCTTGAGGGTACGGGTGAACTCATCGTCAAGGCGCGAAGCGAGGTCGCGTCACCCGTCGGGGCGGCAGCCGAACGGCTCCGGCGTGAAGTGGATGCCACGTTCGACCGACTCGAAAGTGAAGGGGTCGACGAGTATCTCGACTGGTACTACAGTCTGACCACCGAGTGGGCTCAAATTGCTATGTTGCTCTCTGGTGGCTTCGAACGCCTTGAGAGCTACCTCTCCGAAAAGGCGCGAGAGATATTCGGGCAAGAGAAGTGGTACACAGGCATCAACGCGGCCTTCGAACGCTTGATGGCTGCTGACGACAAAGCGCGGAAAGCCTACCAACAGAAAGTACGCGACATACTCGAACGCAACCGCGTGGGGCCGCAGCGCCTGCAAGGCGCGGAAATCGACGTCGCATCGGTGATGTCGCTTGGAGACATATTCCAGCCATCGTTCCATCGGGATTTCATCCCGTTCGCACATAGATTCCTCAGTGCTGGCAGCGGCGGTGTGGCGGTCAGCGCGGTAGTGGGGCCCGTCATCGCAAAGAAAATCCAGACGAAAATTCTCGCAACGCTCGTCCTCAAGACTGCTGCGAAGTCGCTTCCCAAGATCGTAGCCAGCAAGGTTGCCGGTGCCGGTGCCGGTGCAGCCAGTGCAGCCGGTGCAGCGGTTGGATCGATCGTGCCTGGCCTGGGAACAGCAATAGGAGCAGCCGTAGGAGCAGTCGGTGGCTTTCTCGTTGGTTTCGGTACCGGAATCGCGATTGATGCTGGACTGCTGAAAGTTGAAGAAGCATTGAATCGGGATGACTTCAGGCGTGAGATCGTCACCGCCATTCGCGAGACACGTCGTGAGTTCGAGAATCAGTATCTTGGTACACCAGTGCCCTCGAAGCCGGCGAGTCCGTGAGGCGCGACATATACCGTCGCCGCAATCTGTATTTGCGTCCTGACTGCGTTCTCCAACGTGCCGGGGAAAGGTTTGATGCGCAGGTACTGCTTGATCTACTTACGGTGATTCCGGTCGGATGCTGACCATTATGAGCATAACACCGGTGCGGGAAGTCTGAGCTCCGGAGTCGAGTGACGCGGTACCGGGTCAGGAAACCGGACGCCGCTTCGCGGGGGATGCGGTAGAAATCAATTGCGGGCTGGCACGTTGAGATCGCGCACCGGGACATAGACCATGCCGGTTTCCGCTGCGCGCCGGACTTTCTGAGCGATGATATCGGCGAGATGAAACCGACCGGAAAGCACCTCGTGCAGATCTCGCCCGTCCATGCATATGACGCGTTTGCCGCGACCGAATGCGTTCAGTCCGTCTGCGGTGAAACCACTTTGGCTGATGAGGAGACCGCGTGACCAGCTCGCCTTTTCCTCGACCTTGCCGTTGAAGGCACGAAGGGTTGCCACATCAACCTGTGCATTTCTCCATCGGGCTTCGAGCAGATAGGTCTGATCGCCGAGCACGAAACTGCCGTCGATCTGCTCGCCCCTGAGACGAAATGAAGCTCGGGCGGACATCCCGTAGGCATCGAATACATCCTTCAGAAAGACCTCGAAGGCATAGCCGCGAGTCTGTGGGTCCATGGCGGAGACTTCGAGCAGACGGGTGGCGAGGGCGGAGGTTACGGCCGGATCGACAAGCTGTTCTTGCTGCGCTGGGGCGGGCGCATCAGGCTCTGGCGGCCTGCCTCCGAGGCGTTGGACAATCCGGAAGTAGGCGGTGCGCACCGAGTCCTCGAGTTCCGGATACTCGGCGGTAACGCTGCTCGCTTGCCGGTACGCCCAAAGCGTATCGAGGGTATGGAGCGCTGTGCGACGGTCTGCCCGCAGCAGATAGCAGCGAAGGCGGTTCGCCTTGCTGTTGCCTTGAGCCGCCCATCGATCATCGTAGATGTCGATGCCGAATTCCTCGTGAAAGAAGTTCGCGAAGGTTCGGTTGGACGAGAAGTTGAGCACATAGCCGTCCTCCATGCTGTACACCCTGTCGATGATCGGGATGTCCATGGAGCGGATTCTGGCATTCTGTGTCGTGGCCACGGTTCACCTCAGCCCGAGCGCCGAGAGCCAGGTGTCGACCTGTCCGAACGTGTCCCGCTGCCATTGTTCGGCGGTGCGCTCCGAGAGCATTTCGGGCCGGTCGACGAACTGCCGCACGAGGGTCGGACCGAAGTCTTCCGGGTGCCGGAACTTCTCCGCAATGTGGAGATAGCCGATCCGCGCCGTGGCGAACGCAAGGAGCGGCTCGGTCGCCGCCACGAGGGCCTCGATGCCGCCCGGGAAGTTGCGGATGCTGTAGTAGATATCGTAGGCGTCCTTTTCCTTGAGGCGGTTCGCGATGGCATAGCCCTTCATGGCGAGCAGTGCGGGGATGGACGCAACGGCAATCTGCACGCGGTTGCTCCCACCGTCGGGCATGTCGCCGTCGATGGCAACCATTTGATGGAACCGCAAGGCGAGGTCCGCGCCGTCCGCACGCTGCACCGCGAAGTTGGCGACCAGCGGGGGCGCATTCTTCGCGATGGGGACGTCCTGCGGTCTGAGGAAGTCGACGATGACGTCGATATCGGCACCGCCGTCGCGGGCGGGCACGGCGCGTACGAGTTGAAAGCGCCGCAGACGCTCCCCCTGTCGGTAGCCCTGCTTCAGGAGAGATTCGACGAGCTGCGCATATTCGCCATCGCCCAGCGCCTCCGTGTCCAGGGTAAGATCGACATCCAGAGTGCCGATGTGCGGCATGTCCGCCTGGTTGAGCAGCAGCCAGGGGACGGCGCCGCCGATGACGGCAAACTTTCCCCGGTAGTTCCCCAGGACTTGCCCGATCTCCACCAGAACCGATCTGACGGCAACCGTCGTGCGGTCGTCGTAGTCGGAGGCGCGGCGCGGGTCTACTTGAGCCATGGGAAGCACTCGCCCGCGAGATGTTCCGCGGCCTCGCGGTCGCGGTCGCGGCCGGTCCAGAGATCGAGGTAGGTCACGATGGGATTGGTGCAGAACACCTTCGGCGCGGGTTCGCTTGCATCGTCGAAGAAGCTCTCGTCCGTCGGGGTGAGCAGCACCACGTTCGCGCCCCGTGCGGCGTGCGTCAGCCTCAGCGCCTCCTTCAGTGCTTCGGCGCCCGGTTCGTCGGTGTATAGCGTATGGGTGGCGCTACGGCCGAAGGGCGCAAGCCACTGGGCGGCGGAGTGCAGCGCGTAGAGGGCACGCGGGCGCTCGGGGTGCGGGTTGAGCGTGCCCCGGAGCCGCTCGTCGAGCTGTGTGCCATGGAGATGGGTGTATCCGGTAACGGTTTCGCCAGCCGGGCGGCGATAGCTCTCACGCCAAGTGTGCAGCAGGACGTCCGGCTGGACGAGGACGACGCCATCATCCCCGAGTTCGACCCATTCGCGGGCCAGCAGCGCCTTGCGGACGTTGCTCACATGGCCGTAGCTCGCGCGGGCCTGCGACGCCAGCTCGGCGATGCGCCATGCACGTCCCGGTTCGCGCAGCAGGACCCGCAGGATGGCCGCTGCCTTCGGAGTGAAGATCGAGCGCAGCGCTCGTGTCTCCGAGACGGGTCTCTCCGCCACGGCCCGGTCGATATAGACGGTGTCGAATGCGAGTCTCGCGTTCCCGACCAGATCGAGATAGGCGGTGTCGTGGTCCAGGCAGATGGCACGCGACTCCGGAGACAGATAGGGGCTGACAAGCATCGGAATGAGGCGGCCGCCCGAGCTCTTCCCGCCGGCTCGGCGCATTCGAGCGACACAGCTATCGAGTTGATAGACCCCGGCCCGGACGAAGCGAGGCGCACCGTTCGGCTTGAACTCGACGGCGAGCGCATAGTTGCGGTCGCCGTGGGCAAATGAGACGAATCCGTCCACGCCGGCGCCCGAGTCGGGTTTCGGTTCGTACTTGACGGACTCGACCTGCACGCTCGGTACGTTGCGGAGCAGGCCTTGAACCGCATCGACGGCGCGTATTTTCGATTCTTTCACTGTTTCTGAATTTTTCAGCATTCTCTGAATATAGGAGATGCAATGAAAATCGCAAGAGCAATCGCGATGGGCAAGTGGTCATTGTGAGCCGTCGCTGCTGGGCCGTGGGCTCAGTGTGATGGCGGGTCGTGGTGATGCGAAGCGAGGTCCGAGCGATATCCCGCATCGCGCAGCTACCGCAGGCGGTCCTCGGTGGTGAGGCCGCAGTTCATCATTCCAGCGGCACGGCCTGCCGGTATTCCAGCAGCCGGCTATCCGATATCGCGGACCATCGCTGTCGCAGCGAGCCGAAGTCGAAATTGCGCGTCTTCAGGTCGCAACCGAAGAGGCGGGTACTGCGTTCCGTGTTCCGGGGGAGGTCAGCCGTCCAGGGCGTTGATCATTGCCCTCGTGATCAGCGTGACGCCTCCGCTGGTGACCCGGAACCGCTTCGCGTCTTCCTCGGGATCTTCTCCCACTATCAGACCTTCGGGGATGTGCACCCCCCGGTCCAGAACCACCCGGGTCAGGCGCGCATTGCGGTGGATGACGCTGTAGGGCAGGGCGACCACGCCTTCCAGGTGGCTGTAGGAGTGGCAGTGCACGCCGGTGAAGAGCAGGCTCCGCAGCACGTTGGACCCCGAGACGATGCAGCCGCCGGAGATCATGGAGGAGACGGCAGTGCCGCGCCGGTCCTTCTCGTCGTGGATGAACTTCGCCGGCGGCGTCACTTCGCCGTAGGTCCAGATGGGCCAGTCACGGGAGTAGATGTCGAGCTCGGGTTCGAAGTCGGTGAGGTCGATGTTGGCGCGCCAGTAGGAATCGACGGTGCCGACGTCGCGCCAGTAGGGGCGGGGCTCGCAACCCGTCATGACGCAGGAATCGGAGAACCGATGGGCCACCGCCTTGCCGTGCTCGACGAGGTGGGGGATGAGGTTCTTGCCGAAGTCGTGGTCCGAGTCCGGATCCGCCGCATCCCGGCGGAGCTGGTCGATGAGGGCCCCGGTTTCGAAGACGTAGATGCCCATGGAGGCCAGGGCGCGGTCGGGGTCGCCCGGAATGCCGGGCGGGTCGGCCGGCTTCTCGAAGAACCGGATGATGCGGTTCGCCTCGTCCACGTGCATCACCCCGAAGCCGGTCGCTTCCGTGCGGGGCACCTCGACGCAGCCGACGGTCACGTCGGCGCCGGAGTCGACGTGCTGCGCCAGCATCACGCCGTAGTCCATCTTGTAGATGTGGTCGCCGGCCAGGACGACGATGAAACGCGCCCCGTAGCTCCTGATGATGTCGATGTTCTGGGTGACGGCATCGGCGGTGCCGAGATACCAGTGGCCTTCGTCGACCCGCTGGGAAGCGGGCAGCACGTCGAGCATCTCGTTGCGTTCGGCCTGGAAGAAACTCCAGCCGAGCTGCAGGTGGCGGATCAGGCTGTGGGCCTTGTACTGAGTGGCCACCCCGATGCGTCGAATGCCGGAATTCACGGCGTTCGACAGCGCAAAGTCGATGATTCGGCTCTTGCCACCGAAGAATACCGCCGGTTTCGCCCGCTTCTCCGTCAGCTCCTGCAGACGACTGCCCCGCCCCCCGGCGAGGACGAAAGCCATCGACTGGCGGGTCAACGGGGCGGTCCCCCCCGAGATAGCGCTCATTTCCTCCTCCTCAGGATGCGGGGTCGGGGTGACGTGCCGATACCCGCTCCGCATGTGTCGGCTCCCGGGCCCCGGGCGGTCCGGCCCGCTTCGCCCGACTCGGCGTGAATGTCCCCCGGAGCGGGGGTTTTGCCAGAGTGCGGAAACCGCCGGGATCGGTTCCGATCGGGCGCCATCATCGCTGAAATTCGATATTGTTTCCAAGTGCGGAGTTTGACGCGCCTCGGAATCCGGAATTATTCTGGCCCGAACGTTCAGAGTTCAAAGAGAAACCCGAAATGAAACTACTACCAATGAAACTTCTACCTGTAAAACTATCGACCCTCTTGTTGATTGCAGCGTCGGCCGCGCTGGTGATGGTGGCGACGGCGTCGGTGGCGGCGCCGTACCACGCGGTCAACTGCCACGGCGAGCCCATGTCCGCAGGTGTGCCTCACCCCAACGGTGGGGGGCTGATTTTTGTGGGTGCGCAGGTCGACGACTCGGTTCATGTCGGGCGCAAGTCGGTGATATGCGGGGGCACGGTTTCCGGTAATGTGGCGATCAAGGGGCACAGCATTCTTGTCTACGCCAGCGTTTCCGGCAATGCAGTGATTCGGGACTCAGTAGTTCATCGGGCCGTGGTCTCCGGGAACGCGCGGATAAAGAACAGCTCGGTCTGGAGCGGAGCCACGGTCTCCGGGAACGCCAGGATTCTGGATAGCGCCTCGGTAAGCGGAGCAGGATCGAAGGTTTACGGAAGCGCGAAGGTGACCGGCTTCGACACGAACGTTCTCGCTCACGGCGAGGTCTACGGAACCGCAGTCGTCCGCGATGGCGCGGATATTTCAGGGAAGGTCGACTGCGGGCGGTGGAGCGGCGTCACCGTAACTACCGATCAAACCGGCAAGTGCGGAAGGAATGGCCAGACCGTTTCCGGCGCCATGCTGAGCAATCCGATCGACGCCGGGAACGCGGAATCGGAATGACGCGCCTGAAACGGCCTTGACATTCGACGGGGAGGCGCGCGTCGCGCGGGTGTTGTCCGCGCTTCCTGCGGATGCTGCGAGCCGGGACCGGCGATTCATCCTCGGCATCGCAGGGCCGCCCGCCTCCGGAAAGTCGACGCTCGCGGCGGCGCTTCGTGACGCCCTCAACGCAGGGTGGGCGACGGACGATGGGAGTGAGGTCGCCGCAATTGCGGCCCTCGACGGCTTCCACTACGACGATCGGGTTCTGCACGTCCGGGGGCACCGGCTCCGCAAGGGGGCGCCCTTCACCTTCGACGCCGAGGGCTTCGAGGCGATGCTCGAGCGGCTCGCCGCGCCTTCGCGCGCGGCGGTCGCGGTCCCCGTGTTCGATCGGGGTCTCGAACTCTCGCGGGCCGCCGGCGCCGTCGTCGAGCCGCATCATCGCATCGTGATCACCGAGGGGAACTACCTGCTGCTCGACGACGAGCGCTGGCGCGGCGCTCGCGCCCGGCTCGACTTCTCGGTGTTCCTGGACATCCCGGCGGACGAACTCCGCCGGCGGCTGGTGCGTCGCTGGCGCACGCACGGGTACGGACCGGCGCCGGCGAAGGAGAAGGTGGAGGCCAATGATCTCGTCAACGCCCGATTGGTGGCGGAACGCTCGGCCGAGCCGGACCTGCGGATCGGGCCGTGACCCGGAAGACGCGGCCGCAGTCCTGCCGCGTGCGAGATCGGTCGCAGCAGCTCCGGCCCGTCACCGCCAACAGTGCCGCCACCCTGTCCTCAAATAAGAAAATCAATGTAATTTACATATTGACAAGGTGGATCATCGTGGGTTAGATCGCCGGCACGAACTCGGAGCCGCAAGGACGGAGCAGTCTCGCCGGTGGCGGGAGTTCGGGCAGCTTCGCGACCCCGAACCTCGGCCGCTCGGAAGCCCGGTGTGGACCCTGACTCGGCGAACTGCCGTCATCGGTCCCCGAGAAGCTCTCGGCACGGCGAGGGGCGCTGCGATCCAATCACCTTCGTCACGCAAATCTGGAAATTCCCGGAGAACTCACATGCACTTGAAGACCATGGTCCGTGCCGCCGGTGTGCTTGCGCTCGTCGCGGCGGCCGGTGTCCACGCGGACTCGCACACCACCACCGTCACCATTGCCACCGTCAACAATGGCGACATGATCCGGATGCAGGGACTGACGGACGATTTCACGTCCCGGAACCCCGACATCGCTCTCGAATGGGTGACGCTGGAGGAAAACGTGCTGCGCCAGCGCGTGACCCAGGACATCGCCACCAGGGGCGGGCAGTTCGACGTCCTGACCATCGGCACCTACGAGGTTCCGATCTGGGGCAGCAACGGCTGGCTCGTGTCACTGAACGACCTGTCCGCCGAGTGGGATGTCGACGACCTCCTCCCCGCGATCCGCTCCGGCCTGACTGTCGACGGCGAGCTCTATGCCGCCCCGTTCTACGGCGAAAGCTCCATGGTGATGTACCGGACCGATCTGATGGAGAAGGCTGGCCTGGAAATGCCCGAAGCACCGACCTGGGACTTCATCAGGCAGGCGGTGGCGGCGATGACCGACAAGGACAACGAGGTCTACGGCGTGTGTCTGCGCGGCAAGGCCGGCTGGGGCGAGAACGCGGCGTTCATCACCGCCATGTCCAATTCCTTCGGCGCACGCTGGTTCGACGAGGACTGGAGACCTCAGTTCGACAGCGAAGCCTGGGCGAACACCCTCGACTTCTACCTGGATCTGATGACCAACTACGGTCCTCCGGGCGCCTCGACCAACGGGTTCAACGAGAACCTGTCGCTGTTCCAGCAGGGCAAGTGCGGCATGTGGATCGACGCGACCGTGGCCGCCTCGTTCGTGACCAACCCGAAGGATTCCACCGTGGCCGACAGCGTCGGGTTCGCCCTCGCGCCGGACAACGGGCTCGGCAAGCGCGGGAACTGGCTCTGGGCCTGGTCGCTGGCGATTCCGGCGGGCTCCGATGCCACCGATGCCGCCAAGAAATTCATCGAGTGGGCGACCGGCAAGGAGTACACGGCACTGGTGGCGTCGAAGGAAGGCTGGGCCAACGTGCCGCCGGGCACCCGGACCTCTCTGTACGAGAACCCGGCCTACCTGAAGGCGGCTCCGTTCGCGCAGATGACGCTCGGCTCGATCAACGCCGCCGATCCGACGCAGCCGACCGTCGATCCCGTGCCCTACACCGGCATCCAGTTCGTCGCGATCCCGGAATTCGCGGGCATCGCCACCCAGGTGGGCCAGGAGTTCTCGGCCGCGCTGGCCGGCCGGCAGACCGCCGCCGAAGCGCTCGCGAAGGCGCAGGCCCTGACCACCGAGGAAATGGAAGCCGCCGGCTACTGAGCTGAGCGGAATCCGGGCTCAATCGACTGTCCGCCGAATGGCCTCATCCTCTGCCTGCAAGCGTGATGCCGGTCATCCGGTGATGGAGACATCGTTCCGCCCGAAACCCTGAAACATTCTCCCGGCGCTGGGGGGTGGCAATCGCCGCCCCCCGAACGGAGGGACGGTTCTCTCCCCCCTCCGCCGTCCGGCCCGCGAGGAGAATCCATCATGGCCACCCTGCATTCCAGATCCGCCGCTCGCCTGATGATGGCGCCCGCGGTCTTTCTGCTTCTGGTCTGGATGCTGGTGCCCCTGACCATGACGCTCTGGTTCTCGTTCAAGCGCTACCTGCCGCTGCGCGGTGGTGACCTGGGGTGGACCGGCTTCGACAACTACGTCCGCTTCGTCACCTCCAGCGCGTTCTGGCCGAGTGTGCAGGCGACGCTTCTCATCGTCGGCGGCGTGCTCCTGATCACCATCGTTTTGGGCGTGCTCCTCGCGCTTTTGCTGGATCAGCCGATGTGGGGGCAGGGCGTGGTCCGGATCCTGGTGATCGCGCCGTTCTTCGTGATGCCCACGGTGTCGGCGCTGGTGTGGAAGAACATGTTCATGGACCCGGTGAACGGGCTGCTCGCGCACCTGTGGAAGTTCTTCGGGCTGGCGCCGCTGGAATGGCTGAGCCAGACCCCGCTGTTCTCCATCACCCTCATCGTCTCGTGGCAGTGGCTGCCCTTCGCGACGCTGATCCTGCTGACGGCGCTCCAGTCGCTCGACCGCGAGCAGCTCGAAGCGGGCGAGATGGACGGCGCGCCGCCGCTCGCGCGCTTCCTTCACATCGTCCTCCCGCACCTCGCCCAGGCCATCACCATCGTCGTGCTCATCCAGACGATTTTCCTGCTGTCGATCTTCGCGGAGATCTTCGTCACCACCCAGGGATCGTTCGGCACCCGGACCCTGACCTACCTGATCTTCCAGCGGGTGCTGGAGAGCCAGAACGTGGGGCTCGGCTCGGCCGGCGGCGTGTACGCGATCATCCTCGCCAACATCGTGGCGCTGTTCCTGATGCGCATCGTGGGCAGGAACCTGGACGCCTGAGGAGGAGGGAAGAGCCATGGCCCGCGCCGTCACGCACCAGCGAAAGACCCTCAACACCACCATCGCCTGGGGGATCGGCCTTCTGATCTTCTTCCCGGTGCTGTGGACGATCCTGACCAGCTTCAAGACCGAGGCGCAGGCGATCGCCGACCCGCCGGTCTTCTTCTTTTTCGACTGGACGCTGGAGAACTACGCGGTGGTGCAGGAACGCTCGGACTACATGCGCTACCTGTTGAACTCGGTGATCATCGCTGGCGTCTCCACCGTGCTCGGCATCGTGGTCGCGGTGCCCGCGGCGTGGTCCATGGCCTTCGTGCCGTCGCGGCGGACCAAGGACATCCTGCTCTGGATGCTCTCGACCAAGATGCTGCCGGCGGTGGGGGTGCTGTACCCGATCTATCTGATCTTCATCGAGCTGGAGCTCCTCGACACCCGCGCCGGCCTCGTCATGGTGATGATGCTGATCAACCTGCCGATCATCGTGTGGATGCTCTACACCTACTTCCGGGAGATCCCGGCCGAGATTCTGGAAGCGGCGCGAATGGACGGCGCGTCGCTGAGAGAAGAGATCCTGTACGTGCTGACGCCCATGGCGGTGCCGGGCATCGCCTCGACCCTGCTCCTGAACTTCATTCTGGCCTGGAACGAGGCGTTCTGGACGCTGAACCTGACCGCGGCGAAGGCCGGCCCGCTGACGGCCTTCATCGCCAGCTACTCGAGCCCCGAGGGCCTGTTCTACGCCAAGCTGAGCGCGGCCTCGACCATGGCCATCGCGCCGATCCTGATCCTCGGGTGGTTCAGCCAGAAGCAGCTCGTGCGCGGCCTGACCTTCGGCGCGGTGAAGTGAGGACATGACGATGGGACGCATGGTACTGGAGAAGGTGGAAAAGCGTTTCGGCGACGTCACCGTGATCCCGCCCCTGGATCTGGAGATCGAGGACGGGGAGTTCGTCGTTTTCGTCGGCCCCTCGGGGTGCGGCAAGTCGACGCTGCTGCGGCTGATCGCGGGGCTGGAAGACGTGACCGGCGGCATCATCCGCATCGACGGGCAGGACGCGACCGCCGTGCCCCCCGCGAAACGCGGCCTCGCGATGGTGTTCCAGTCCTACGCGCTCTATCCGCACATGACGGTGCGCAGGAACATCAGCTTCCCCCTGCGGATGGCGAAGCTCGCCCGGGCCGAGCAGGACCGGCGGGTCGAGCAGGCGGCCGCGGTCCTCAATCTCACCGACTACCTCGACCGGCGGCCGGGCCAGCTCTCGGGCGGCCAGCGCCAGCGCGTGGCCATCGGCCGCGCCATCGTGCGCGAGCCCGCGGCGTTCCTGTTCGACGAGCCGCTGTCGAACCTCGACGCGGCGCTCCGGGTCGGGATGCGCCTGGAGATCAGCGAGCTCCACGAGCGGCTGAAGACCACGATGATCTACGTCACCCACGACCAGGTCGAGGCGATGACCATGGCCGACAAGATCGTCGTCCTGCACGCGGGGAGGATCGAGCAGGTGGGCTCGCCACTGGAGCTCTACCGCACTCCCCGGAACCGGTTCGTCGCCGGCTTCATCGGATCGCCCCGGATGAACTTCCTCGAAGGATCCGAGGCCCGGGAATACGATGCGAGCGCGATCGGCATCCGGCCCGAGCACATCACGCCATCGCCGACCGAGGGCACGTGGAGGGGCCGCGTGGGGGTGTCGGAGCACCTCGGCTCGGACACGTTCCTCCACGTTCACATGGAGGGGTGTGCCGACCCCGTCACCGTGCGCTCGGGCGGCGAGGTGGACATGCACCACGGCGACACCATCTACATGACCCCCGACGCCGGGCACATCCACCGCTTCGACGACCAGGGGCTGCGGATCGCGTGAATTGCCCGGAGCCACTCGATCGAAGTCGCTCGATGCCGGGTTGCGCCTCCGGCTCACTCGATCTGCACGGCCGCTGTGCCCCGGTCACCCGCGCAAGGATTCTGACCGAAACCGGCTTTCCATACCTCATGGATTCCAAATCCCCTTTCGGGCAGGAGGGGCAGGCGCGTTGAGAAATGCGGGCTGACGGCGCGGGCCGTTGTCCCGCCCATGAGCGGTTGATTGCAATCCGGGCCGGTGTCTCCATGATTCGAATTTCGAACGCCACCCTGAATGAGCTGCCGCAGACGGTGGCGCGGCCGGCCTATGACCGCGCCACTCTGACCCCCGGAATCGTCCACATCGGGCTCGGCAACTTCCACCGTGCGCACCAGGCCTGGTACCTGCACCGGCTGATGCAGCGCGGCCTCGACCACGACTGGGCGATCATCGGCGCCGGCGTTCGGCCGCACGATGCGGCGCAGCGCGAGAAGCTGCTCGCGCAGGATTGCCTGTCGACGCTGATCGAGCTCGATCCGGCCGGCACGTCGGCGGAAGTGGTGGGCTCGATGATCGACTACGTGCCGGTCGAGGAGGGGAACGCCGCTCTCATCCGCCGGATGACCGATCCCGCGATCCGGATCGTCGCGTTGACGGTGACCGAGGGCGGGTACTACCTCGACCCCGCGACCAACGCCTTCGACGCGGCGCATCCCGACATGCGGCACGACGCCGCCCGCCCCGATCGCCCGCGCACCGCGTTCGGCGCGATGGTGGCGGCGCTCCGCACCAGACGCGATCAGGGCATCGGTCCGTTCACCGGCTTGAGCTGCGACAACATTCAGGGCAACGGCGCGGTGCTGCGCCAGGCCGTGGTCTCGCTCGCTCGGGCGTCCGATCCGGACCTGGCCGGGTGGATCGATGCGCACTGCGCGTTCCCGAACTCGATGGTCGACTGCATCGTCCCCGCGACCGGCCCGAAGGAGCTTGCCCTCGCACACGGGTTCGGTCTCGACGACGCGGTGCCCGTCACGCACGAGAACTTTCGTCAGTGGGTCATCGAGGACGAGTTCTGCGCCGGACGACCGGCTTGGGAGCGGGTCGGCGCCACCTTCTCCGGCCGGGTCCGGGACTACGAGGCGATGAAGATCCGCATGCTCAACGCGGGTCACCAGATCATCGGGCATCCCGGCGAGCTCCTGTCCGTCGCAACTGTTTCGCAGTGCATGGCGCACCCGCTGATTCGCGCCCTGTTCCGCAAGGTGCAGCGTGAGGAGATCATGCCTCACGTCGAACCGGTGCCGGATTTCACGCCGCAGGCGTACCTGGGCCTGATTGCCCGCCGCTTTTCCAACCCCGCCATCGTGGATACGCCGCGGCGGGTCGCCTTCGATGGCTCGTCGCGCCACCCGGGCTTCGTGCTGCCGATTCTCCGCGATGGTCTCGCGGCCGGGGCGCCGGTCGAGGGGCTTGCCCTGGTCGAGGCGCTCTGGGCGCGCGCGTGCGAGGGCACCCGCGAGGATGGCTCCGTCATCGAGCCGAACGATCCGTTCTGGGATACGCTCCAGGCCGCCGCGAGGGCGGCGAGGAATCGTCCGCACGCGTGGCTGGAGCAGCGCCAGATCTACGGCGATCTCGCCGAGGCGTCACGCTTCGCGGATGCGTTCGAACGCTGGCTCGAAAAGCTCTGGTCCGATGGCTGCGAAGCCGCCATGCGGGCCTACACGACTGCCTGAAGTTCTCAGCAGTTCACGGCAAGCCCCTGCGGTCGGGTCGGTCACCTCGTGGGATGTCAGGAGTCGAGCCTCCGGCCCGACTGGTCGAAGAAGTGCCGCTTGTCCGCGTCGAACGCGAGGCCCACCTGCGCGCCGGGGGCAAATTGGGCGTCGCCGGGCGCCCGGACGGTGAGGGGGCCGAGGCCGGCGCAGTCCACCACCAGGAAGGTGTCGGCGCCGAGGTATTCGACGACGTCGATCTCGCCCGTGCACTCGCCCTCACCGGGCGCGCATACCGTGATGTGCTCGGGGCGGATGCCGAGCCGGGCCGGCGTCCCGGAACCTGCGAACTCACCGCTGCCCCCGCCTTCCAGCCGGAACCGACCGTCCTCGACGGCGCACGCGAGGATGTTCATCCTCGGGCTGCCGATGAATTGCGCGACGAACAGGTTCTCGGGTCGCCGGTACAGCTCCCGCGGGGTGCCGACCTGCGAGATCTCGCCCTCGTTCAGCACCACGATCCGGTCCGCGAGGGTCATCGCCTCCACCTGGTCGTGGGTCACGTAGATCATGGTCGCGCCGAGCGAGCGGTGGAGCTTCGCGATTTCGTAGCGCATCTCCACGCGCAGCGCCGCATCGAGATTGGACAGCGGCTCGTCGAACAGGAACGCGGTCGGGTCGCGCACGATGCACCGGCCGATCGCGACCCGCTGGCGCTGGCCGCCGGAGAGCTCCCGCGGGCGCCGGTCCAGCAGCGCATCGAGCTTCAGCACCTGTGCCGCCTCGTCGACCTTGCGCTCGAGTTCGGCCTTCGGCGCCCCGGCGGTCTTGAGCGAGAAGCCGATGTTGTCGCGGACCGACATGTGGGGGTAGAGCGCATAGGACTGAAAGACCATCGCGAGCCCGCGCTTCGAGGCCGGCTCGGCGGTGGCGTTGCGCCCGGCCACCCAGACCTCGCCGCGGCTGATCTCTTCGAGCCCCGCGATCATGCGCAGCAACGTCGATTTCCCGCATCCCGAGGGCCCGACGAAGATGATGAACTCTCCCTTGTCGACGGTGAGGTCCACCCCCTTGACGACCTGGGTGTAGCCGAACCACTTCTCGACCGATCTCAGTTCAATGTCTGCCATCAGCCTCTCCCGGCCCAGGTGAGCCAGATCGCGGCGGTCCAGGTGAAGCTGGTGCCGCCGCAGGGTGTGCCGTCATACGGGTCGAAGTACTCGTGGAATCCGCCCCCGGTGATGAGGGCCGCGGTCTCGCGGCGCAGCCGCTCGTAATCGTCCATGCGTCCCGCCTCGCGAAGCCCGATGGCGATGAGCGCGTTCATGAACGGCCAGCTCGGCCCGCGCCAGTACCGGCGGGCGTCGAACCCGGGCCCGGACGGGTCGCTCGACGGGATGCCGTACCGGACGCGATTCCAGGCCCCCATGAGCCGTTCCTCCATGCCCGGTGCGCTGCTCCCCGCCAGCCAGGCCAGGAACGCACCGCAGGTGAGAGTGTTGGCAAAGCGTCCGCTGCGCAGATCGCGCGCATCGTGGCTTCGCAGATCCTGGTTCCAGATTTCGGGCAGGGCCGCCTCCAGTTCATTCGCCCAGTGCTCGGGATCGGCCGGGTCCTCGCCGAGGCGCCGCGCCAGAGCGGCGAGGTCGCGGTTCGCGCGAATCAGGATGAAGGTGGTGGCGGGGTCGGCCATCAGGAACGGGCCGCGCGCGACGATCTCGTCCTGATCCCAGCCGCATTCGCGGCCGAACTGCAAAATGGCGACGTAGCGGTCGTAGTCGCGCTTGCCGGGGCGCATCGAAGGGTCGACGTGCTGGGTGTCCATGCGGGTGTAGGCGCCCACGCCCGCTGCGTCGACCCCGGCGAGACCGATGTCCCACCCGGGGCAGTTGTCGCGCCCGGACTCCCACGGATGGGTGATCGCGACAACGCCGGAGTGGCAGCGATGGGTACGCCACCAACGGTGCCAGGCGAGGAGCTTCGGGTAGAGGGCGGCGAGACGCGCCTGCCCCGCGTCGGGGTCGGCCTCGTATACCTTGCGGATCAGGGTCGCGGCGACCGGCGGCTGGCTGATTCCGGAGGTCGGCGGCGTTCGGTGCGTGCCCCAGACCTCAGGCCCCGGGAAGTACCCCGGATCCGGGCGGTGAAACACGATGTGGGGCACGGCGCCATTTTCCCACTGGGCGGCGAAGAGGGTCTCGACCTCGGTCCACGCCCGGCCGACATCGAACGTCGAGAAGCCCCAGGCCGCGAAGGCGCTGTCCCAGTTCCACTGGTAGGGGTAGAGCCCGGCGGCCGGGACGGTGTAGCCGCCCCGATCGTTGCCGGTGAGGACGAGACGGGCCTGGGCGTCGAGATCCAAGATCTAGCCTCTCCGAGTGCCCTGGATCCGGCCCCGAACCTCTACGGCCGACCCGGATTTCCGAAGTAATTTCGTGGGCGAAGGGTTGGAGGCGGCTACCGGCACTGCCCGCCGGGAACTCGGGAGATATGGGGTGGCGTTGAACATGCTCGATCGGTCCGAGGAGCAGCCTCGTCAGCCCTTGACCGATCCGGCGGCGAGGCCCTTGGTCATGAATCGCTCGAGCCCGAGGAAGAGCACCATGATCGGCACCGTCGCCATCACCGAACCCGCCATCAGGTGCTGGCGCGGGATCTCGGAGGAATTCAGCATGGCCACCCCGCGGGTCAGCGTGAACTTCGAGGGGTCGTCGAGGAGCATGAAGGCGAGCAGGAACTCGTTCCACGCGATCATGAAGACATAGAGCGACACCGACGCGAGGGCCGGCAGACTGAGGGGCAGGGTGATCTTCCATATGACCGCAAGGCGGGACAGCCCGTCCATCAGCCCCGCCTCCTCCACCTCCGCGGGCAGGCCGCGGAAGTAGCCCTGCAGCATGTAGAGCGCCACCGGAATGGTGGTCACCGGGTAGATCATCACGATGCCGAGGAGGGAGTTGCGCAGGCCCGTGAGCGAGAACGCGATGTAGATGGGCAGGGCCAGCACGATCATCGGCACCATGTAGATCAGCAGGATGGAGCGCACCAGGGCCGCCCGCCCGCGAAATCTGAGCCGGGCCACCGCATAGGCGCCGGGGATCGCGAACAGGAGGGTGATGATCACCGTCAGCACCGAGACATGGAACGAGGTCCACATGTAGGCGGCGAAATCGAAATCCCGGACGAGCTCGTGGTAGCTGCGGAAGAGATCCCACCCCCGGCCGAAGTCGATGGTGAAATCGAGGGGATTCTGAAGCAGTGCCTGCTGGCTCTTGAGGCTCGTCATCACCATGACGTAGAACGGGATCACCACCAGGGCGGTGAACACGACGTAGCCGAGCCCGGTGAGGAAGCGGATGACTGCATTCTCGAACTCGTGGCGCGTGAGGGAGCCGGGGTGGACGCCGTCGAGGATGCGGTGGAGCGGGCCGAGGGTGCCGGCCGCGGCGAGCACGGCGGCGGCGATTCGGGCTGCGGTCCCCATGCCCTCGCCCATTACCAGCGGCCCGGTGCCGGCGAGGGCGAGCGGGACCAGGGTCGCGAGCGCCGCCGCGATTCCCATCCATGCGGCCGGAAGGCGGACCACGACGACTCCGGCCACCGCTCCGTAGAGGAGCGACCAGACGAGGGCGGGGCGAATCGCCTCGCCGGTGGCGAAGGAGATCACCACCGCCACGCTCGTCGTGACCACGCACATCCACAGTGCGCCGAGGATCGGGGCGGTGACCAGGCCGCGCCGCAGGATGTTCACAGCCCTTCCTCGCGGCTGATGTAACGGAAGAAGAAGTACGAGAAGACGAGCAGGCAGCCGAAGATGACCACCGCGACCGCCGCCCCCGCCCCGATGTTGGAGACCGCGAACGCTTGCTCGTAGACGTTGACGGTCAGGGTGCGGGTGCCGGCGTTGCCGCCGGTCAGCAGGAAGATGTCGTCGAACTTGTTGAACGTCCAGATGAAGCGCAGGAGAAACAGCACGCTGAGGATGCCGAGCAGCATCGGCAGCGACAGGTACCAGAACTGCTGGAAGGGCGATGCCCCGTCCATGTCCGCGGCTTCGTACATGTCCGCATCGATCGCCTGCATCCGGGCCAGGATGAACAGGAACGAGAGCGGGAAATAGCGCCACACCTCGAAGGCGGTCACCATGATGAGGGCGAGCGGCCTCTGGCCGAAGAAGTTGATGGCCTCGTCGGTCACGCCCATCTGGATGAGCAGCGCGTTGACGGAGCCCGAGAACGGGTCCAGCAGCAGTACCCAGGTGAACGCCACCGCGATCACGGGGGCGACGTAGGGAAAGAGGTAGATCCCGCGCAGGATCCCCTGCCCGCGGAACGACTTGTCGAGCAGCAGAGCGGCGAAGAGCCCCACGACAAGGGCGCCGATGGTGCCGAACACGGTGTAGAAGATGGTGACCCCGAGCACGTTCCAGAACTCCGCCCCGTCGAACACGCGGGCGAAGTTCTCGCCGGTAAAGCTGAGGCTCGTGAGCACGTTTGGCGCCGTTCCGGTCATCTGCGCGGGGGTGTCGCCGAGGTCGGCCCCGGCGTCGAGGAAGACCTGACCGACGGTGACCGGAATGCGGATCCGGTCGCGGAACCCTCCCTGCCAATCACCCAGATCGCAGAACAGATCGCGCCCGGCGAGGGTGCAGCGCGGGTCGAGGTCCCCGACGACGAGCCCTTCCGGCAGCCGGTCGGTCAGGGTGACGCCGCGGATCGTCTGCTCGCCGCTCGAGTTGCGAAGCCGATACCGGATCGTTGCCGCGTCCCCCGCCTCGCTCGGGCGGCCGCGCAGATCCTCGCGCACCACCGGCGTGGGGGGCCGGAGGTCGGCGAGTGAGACCGGTTTGACACTGACCCAGAAGACGGCGAGGAGGGGCAGGACGACCACGCACGCCACCGCCAGGATGGTCGGCAGCAGAAGCCCCCACGCGAGGCGTGCTTCCCGGCGGGCGAGTGGCCCCGCCCGCCGGGGTGGAGCGGACTTACCGGCGGCGGTGACCATCCACCGGGTCCGATGGGCAAGGCCCGGACCGGTGGGGCATCCATGCGCCGCTTGTCGAAAGATTCCCGAGTCGACATGCGTCAGCCGACATGCTTCTGGCCGACACGCTTCTGGTCAGCATGCGCATGGCCGACACGTTCCTGGCCGACATGCCTCTGGTCGGCGCGCTTCTAGTTGACACCGGCCAGCTCTTCATTGAGCGCGGCGACCGTCGCCGAAGCGTCGCGCACTCCGTCGATGTACTCGCGCACCAGCCGGTTGATGATCTGGCTGTTGATGATCCTGGACGCGAGCGCGAGCTGTCCTTCCGCGACCCCCCAGCGCCTGGCCACGTCGAGCCCGCCCACGATCTCGTCGATCATCTCCTGCGCGTAGAGATCGCCGAGCGGGGCCTTGCGGTCGACCCCGACCGGGAGCATCGCCCACGCCTCGGTGAAGGCCATCGGGTTGTCCATGGTGCCGCGGCGCACCGGGAACTTGCCCTCGGGCGCGATGGAGAGGGTCTGGGTATAACCCTCGTCCATGGAGAAGCGCACGAAGTCCATGGCCGCGTCGGTGGCGGCGTCCGAGGTGATGCCGAAGTAGCGGATGTCGCCCCAGGCGGCGCCCGCCGGGTTCGAGGGGCCGGCGAAGTTGGTGACGATGCCGGTCTTCGAGGCCAGTTCGGAGGAGGTGGGGTCGTCGTTGATGGTAGGCGGAGCACTGTCGCGAAGGCCCGCCAGCTCGTCGAGGATGAACGGCGACCAGATGATCATCGCCGCCTTGCCCGCGAAGTAGAGTTCGCGCGACTGCTTCCAGTAGAGCTCGCCCGGGGGCGACGCCATGGCAATCGCCTTGTAGAAGTCGAGTACCTCGGTGGTCTTCGCCTCGTCGAGCGGGGTGAACCCGCCCATGCCCACGGGCGAAACGCCATTGGCGAGGAACACATGCTCCAGAACCTGGCTCATGAAGTTCTCGTCCACCTTGGTCGCGGCGACGAAGCCGTACACGTCGGGCGGGTTGTGGAGCGCCTCGATGGCGGCGAGCACGTTGGCGTAGCTCGTCGGCGCCTTGAGGCCGGCGGCGTCGAAGAGATCCTTGCGATAGACGACCATCTGGGTCCAGCCGTCCACCGGCACGCTTGCGTAGCCGTCGCCCACCGCCGCCATCGCCAGCGCGCCCGGTGCGAACGTGTCGCTCCCGAGGGCTTCGATCACGTCCGTGGCGGCCTCCGGATCCAGGATGCCGGCCTCGGCCCAGGGCAGCGCGTATTGCAGCGTGTGGTAGATGACGTCCGGCAGGTCTCCGGCCGCGAAGGCGGCAGTGGCGCGGGTGCCGAGGTCTTTCTCGGTCACCGGGATGACTTCCACCGCATGACCGGTCGCCGCCGTGAACTGCTCGGCCATGGCCTGCTGCCGGGCGAGCCGCTCGGGTTGTTCCTCGGTGGTCCAGAACCGGAGGTTGTCGGCGAGGGCGGGGCCGGCGGCCAGACACAGGGCGGCGAGGACTGCGGGGCCGAAGCGTCCGGCCCCGGTTTTCGAATTGGGTTGCATGATGGATTTCCTCCTCACTTCAGCGGTTGTCTTCAATGATTATCATTGATGATTCTCGGGCCGATGATTCTCGGACAGTCGCCGTGGGCACGTGATACCGGGCCCGCGGCGGGGTGGAACCTTGCCGCCACGTCGTCGACGGTGACCTGCGGTGCACCGGCGCCGGTTTGCGGTTGCGCTCGGGAGATCCAGTGGATTCACTGATCCACCTCTCTGTCACAAGTGTTCCATCCGCAGCCGGTTTCGGCAAGCACGATGTCCGGGCCATGATGTCCGGGCCACTTCAGGGGTGGTCGTGGTGAAGCTCCTCCCGCGCCGGCGGTCAGCGCCGTCATCACGGCTTCCGCGTCACCTTCCAATAAAAACTCAACGCGGTTTACATATTGACAGACACGGCCGGCGGCGATTGAATCGCCAAACCCGGATTTCTCACGGGCCTTTCAAGCGGAGTGACATGTTTCTGAGCTGCGGCGAAGCGCTCTACGACCTCTTTCCTTCGGCCGAAACCGACACCGGCTTCACCTTCGACGCGCGCATCGGTGGTTCGCCCTTCAACGTCGCCGTCGGTCTCGCTCGTCTCGGGCGTGAGGCGGCGCTGTTCACCGGGTTGTCCGGCGACCCCCTGGGCCGCCGGCTGGAGAGCACGCTGAAGGAAGAGGGGGTGGACACCACCTGGCTCGTCGGCAAGCGCAACCCGACGACGCT
This sequence comes from Gammaproteobacteria bacterium, assembly GCA_965221725.1. Classification (GTDB taxonomy): domain Bacteria; phylum Pseudomonadota; class Gammaproteobacteria; order HK1; family HK1; genus HK1. The sequence goes on along the minus strand of OZ244909.1, from coordinate 1,969,993 downwards.
GGCGCTCGTGGCGCTGGGGCCCGCGGGGGTGCCGCACTACAGCTTCTATGGCCACGATGCGGCCGATGGCTCCGTCCGCGAGGTGGACCTGCCCGATCCGCCCCGGCGGGTGACGGCCATCCACTTCGGCTCCTACTCCCTGGTGATCGAGCCGACCGGCTCCTCGCTGCTCCAGTTCGCCCGCCGCCATCACAGCGGGACGCTGATCTCCCTCGACCCCAACCTGCGCCTGAATGTCGAGCCGGATGTGGGCCGATGGCGCCGGCGGGTCGAAGCCTTCTCCGAGGTCGCGGACCTGATCAAGGCCAGCGACGAGGATCTGGAACTGCTCTTTCCCGGCGACGCGATCGACAGTGCGATCCGCCGCTGGCACTCCCGGGGGGTGCGGCTGGTCGTGGTGACCCGGGGCGATGCCGGCGCCCGGGTTTCGCTGCGCGGCGAGTGCTTCGAAGCGCCCGCCCGCACCGTGGAGGTGGTCGATACCGTGGGGGCCGGCGACAGCTTCCAGGCGGCCTTGCTCTGCGGTCTGGACGAACTCGGGAGGGCGACGAAGGCCGGGCTTGCGGAGGTTTCGCGGGACGAATGCCGCCGGGTGGTCGACTTCGCGATGACGGCGGCGGCAATGACCTGCACGCGCCGCGGCGCCGACCTGCCCCGTCGTTCCGAGCTGCCGGGTCTCAAGCTACCATTGCCCCCGCACTGACGCGGCGGCACCCATCCGAGGGATCGGAACCAGGATGCGAGGCGGAGATTCGACCGGGCTCAGGGCCTACAACGAACGCCTGATGATCACCGCCATCCGGCGGGCCGGCGCGCTGTCGAAGGCGGAGATCGCGCGTACCACCGGGCTCAGCGGTCAGGCCGCGACGGTGATCGTCAACTCTCTTCTGGACGAAGGGCTCCTCGTCAAGCGCGAGAAGGTGCGCGGGCGGGTCGGAAAGCCGTTCACGCCGATCGCGCTCAATCCCGAAGGCGCCTACTCCATCGGGCTCAAGATCGGGCGGCGCAGCCTCGAGACTCTCCTCGTCGATTTCGACGGCGCCGTCGTCGCTTCCAGAACGACGCCCTATCCGGCCCCGCTTCCGGCTCGGACGATGGCCCTGGCGTCGAGCGCCGCCGTGGAACTCATCGACTCCCTGAAGCGGCGCCTGCGAAGCCGCATCGTCGGGCTCGGGGTCGCCATCCCCTGGGTGCTGCACGAGTGGTCGGACGTGCTCGGGCTGGATCGCGAGGCGATCGCCGCTTGGCAGGAGATCGATGTCGCCGCCGAACTCCGGTCCGCGACCGGGCTGTCGGTGTCGGTATACAACGACGCCACCGCGGCCTGTGCCGCCGAGATGATTGCCGGTGATCGGATTCGCCGCCGAAGCGCGCTGTACATCTACCTCGGCACCTTCGTGGGCGGCGGGGTGGTCATCGATGGCCGCCTCTATCGGGGCGAGCAGGTCAACGCGGGTGCCCTGGGCCCGATGCCGATGGTGGCAAGGGACGCTGATGGACGGCCGCGCCAGCTCATTCACGAAGCGTCGGTCATCGATCTGGAACGGGCGCTGACCGCGGCCGGCTTCGAGGTTGCGGAGATGTTCGGTCCGAACGGTACGCCGGAGGCGGACGATGTCTTCGAAGCGTGGCTGAGGCGCGCGGTGGAAGGGCTCTCCCGCGCGGTGGTGTCGGCGATGAGCGTGGTGGACTTCGAGGAGGTGGTCATCGACGGGCTGCTCCGCCCCGACTGGCGCCGCCGCGTGGTGGACGGGGTGAGCCGCGCGTACCGCCGGTTCGACTGCACCGGCCTTTCGCCGATCGAGATCGCGACCGGCTCCATCGGGCCGCAGGCGCGCGTCCTCGGCGCGGCGCTGCTGCCCCTCATCGCAAGGTTCTCCCCGGACACGGACCTGCTGGTGAAGACCGCAAAGAGCGCCACGTCGGTCGCTGGGGAGTCTGCGCTGTAGAACGCTTTCCGAGGATGGAGGTGGGGATTCGGAGTCGGATTTTGGGCCATACTGCTTGGAAAGTGGGGAATGTCGGAAAGAAATGACCGCTACAGGGACCGATTGTGAGCTTCGTCCCATCGGAATTTTCTACGGCGCAGACTCCTGGCCCGAAGTGCCTTTCTTCGGTCGCCTCAAACCGAAGCGCCCTTGTTTGGTCGCCTGAACCGAGGCGCTCTTCTTCGGTCGCCTGGAGACCCGCGATTGGCTCGGGCGCGCCCGCGACCTCGGCGGCGCCCGACGAGACATGGGCGCGGAAGAAACACCGGCGGAAGGACCGCCGCTCGTCAATCCGCCCCGCCGCGCAGCGCGTGGATCCGGACCCGCTCCGTCTGGCCGCGCACCCCGACCTCGCCCATCGGTTCCGGATCGAATCCATCCCCCACCCGTTCCGCCGTCGCCCCGGAGACCAGGATGCGGGTTCCGAGCTCCTTGTTGAGCGCTTCGAGCCGCGCGGCCAGATTGACCGCGTCGCCGTGGACGGTGTAGCTCAGCCGGCCCTTCGCACCCACCGCGCCCGCCACGAGCCGGCCGGTATTGACCCCGATGCGGTTCCCGATCCGGTGCCCCGCGAACGTGCGTCGTTGCGTCGCATCCTGCATCTCGACGGCCGCCCGCAGGGCGTTGGCGGCGTGGTCCGGGTCCGGCATCGGCACGTTGAAGGTGGCGAGGATCGCGTCGCCCTGAAACTGGGTGACGACCCCGCGGTGGCGTTCGAGGATCTCGACCATTACCTCGAAGTACGCATTGAGGAGCTCGACGATGCCGGCCGGGCCGAGGGTCTCGGTGAGTTCGGTGAAGCCTTCCATATCGCAGAACAGCACCGTTGCCTCGGACTGCTCGGCCGCGAGTTCGCCGCCTTCGGTGAGCAGGGTCTTCGCGACATCCGTGGGGACGAATCGCCCCAGGGTCTGCCGGACCAGCTCGCTCTCCTTCAGCCCCGCCACCATCCGGTTGAACGAGCGGTTCGCGTCGTCGAATTCGGTCACGCGGCTGGGGGGCAGCGGCGCAATGTCGTCGAGACCTCGCGTTTCGATGGCGCGCGCCACCCGCGCCAGGGCCCGGACCGGCCGGCTCGCGCGGGCGCCCATCCACGCCGCGAGCGCGACGGAGAGAACGAGGACGGCGAATCCCGCGATCACCGAAGCGACCACTCGTTCGAACTCGTCGCCCTCCATCGTCCCGGACCTCGCGAACGAGCCGCTGAGGGCGGATCGGACGATGTTGGCGAGCCATTTGGCGGTATTGCTCGTGCCGGCGTTCACGTAGGCCCCGATGGTCCACGGCTCCGGGCCGTAGAGGTCGATGTCGCGGTACAGGAACACGTAGTAGTCGCTGCCCACCGTGACGCCGGACGCGCTCCCGTCGGTCAGGCCTTCCAGCAGGTAAAGCTCCTGATGGTCGGGAGTCCAGATGCGCTTGAGCACGGGATCTTCCAGCGCCTCCACGGAGACCAGAGGCTGGTCCTGGTCGGTGACAGAGGGCGCCCACGAGATGAGCAGGGGATGGGCCAGGACATGATCGCGGCCGTGGAGGATGAAGGGGATGACCCCGGTCTCGGTGCCGACCGATGCGATGTGCTGCGACAGATCGGAGACGGTGACCGCCTGCGAGAACAGGCCCGCGAACTTCCCGTCGATGCGAATCGGCGTATCCAGCAGCAGGATGGTGGTGCCGAGGGTCGGGGTCCGGAGCGGCGCCCGCCAGCGCGGACCGGCGAGGGATGCGCCCGCTTCCAGCCATGCGGCAACCCCGTCCCGATCGGACCAGTCCTCCACCAGTGGTTCGACCGACGATCCGTCCCATCGGCGAGCCAGCGCCTCGGGGTTGGTGACGGCGATTCCTTCCACCTGCGGCACCGCGCCCAGAGCCCCGAGAATGAACTGGTTCAGCCCCGGCGCGTCCTCGATGTTCACGTGTCCCCGCCCGATCTGCTCCGCCGCCCACTGCGCCTGCCGCATCACGGGCTGAAGCTGCGACGCGATCCTCTGCTCCAGGTCGTCGATGAGCCATTCGGAGCGCTGCGCCACGAGCCGACGGGTGTTCTCCGTGGCGCTCGACAGCCCGAGATACAGCGAAACGCCGACCGCGAGCGCGACCAGCGCCCCAAGGCCGACCACCGCGATGGCGGTGATCGGAAGCCGACGACGCCGCGGGTGGTCAACCATCTCCACGCCCTCACTCGCCACCTGATGAGAAATCCGGTTCAGCGCCTCACGAACTTCGACCTGGCCCGGCAAGGGTAGCAGTCACCAGACTCCGGCGCCGGACCCACCCGCGAGGCGGGCCACCGGGAATCAGCCCTGAAATTTCCTCGCTGAAGCTTTTGACCCTGGTGGCCAAGAACGGTCTGGGGGCGGTGGCGTAGGTCAATCGGACAATGGCGTGTCCTTCTTTATTGATGACGCAGTGCGAGCCAACCCCCTCAAAGCAGCTTCGCATCGAACGGGTACGTCATCAGGGGGAGCGCCCCGTCCCGGGTAAGTAGCACCTGGTCTTCGAGCTTTACGCCGTAGGGTGCGCCCTCCTTGCCGGCGTAGCATTCGAGGCACCACACCATGTTTTCCTGTAGCTCCCGTTCCGGCAGCGCCTTGTTGACCACGCCGTCGTCGTAGAGATAGGGGATGCCCGGTCCTTCGTCTTCGAGCCCGGCCTGGTGGGCCATTGCTCCGTAGCGCAGGTTGCGATACTCGGGCGGGAGTTTCGGCGCGGCGTGTGCGAACTCCTCGAACGTCATGCCCGGCCGCATCAGCTCGCGCATCCCGTTCACGCAGTCGTAGGCGATGCGGTACGCCTCCTTCTGGCCCTCGGTTGCCCGGTCTCCGCACAGGAAGGTGCGTGAAAAATCGATGACGTAGCCTTCGAAGCCGTTGGCGTCGGTGTCGATGCCGACAAGGTCGCCCGGCTGCACGCGCTTGTCGTGCGCCTCCGACATCCAGGGGTTGGTGTTGGTGCCCGAGGCGATCAGGCGGGTGAACATGAACTCGCCATGATGGCGGAACAGCGATTCGTTCAGCACCGCCATCAGCTCGTGCTCGCGGATGCCGGGCCGGACGGCGGCCTCGAAGTCGGCCATCATGGCGTCGCCGATGGTGCCGTTGAGGAGCATCAGCTTCACTTCCTGCGGGGTCTTCACCTCGCGCGCGTCGACGGTGGCGGGGGTCGGATCGGTGATCGCGACGCCAAGATCCGCGAGCGCCCGGAACCCGTTGCCGTCGAGCTTGTCGACCGCGAGCGGTTCGCCGGCGCCGCCAAGTTCGCGCATCACGTCCTTCACCCCCTGCGCCCACTGGCGCGCGAGGTCGTATCCCTGGTGTCCCATGAACTGGTAGCCGCGGTGGGGCCGGACATCCTTCACGTACTTTTCGGCCACGTGCATCGAGACCGGGTACTCGAACAGCACCGGGTCGCCCTCGGCCGCGACGATGCAACAGCGCGCGAACGTGGACGCCGTCCACACCCCCATCACGTCGACCCCGGTCGCGTAGCGGATGTTCGCCGGGTTGTAGAAGAGCGCGATGGGGATGTCGCGCTTGCGCATCGTCGCCTGCAGCCGCTCGAGCCGCTCGCGACGCAGGGCCGCGAAGTCGATCTCGGCCATGGTCGGAATCCGCATCGACTGCACATGAGGCTCGGGGGGGCGGTGCCGGTTCGGGTCGCCGATGTTCATCGGGGTGCTCTCCTCGGGGCGGCTCGCCGCAGTGCGACGATGACGGCGAATCTTCCTCCAACGCGAGGCGGAGCGGAAGGTTGCCGGTCAATCGAGCGGATGATGACAGGCGACTTCGTGCTCCGACGACAGCCGGGTGGCCGCGGGCATCACGGTACGGCAATCGTCCCCGGCGTGCGGACAACGGGCCGCGAATGCGCAGCCGGGGGGCGGACGAAGCGGGTCCGGCAACTCCGCCGCGGCCTCGCCCGAAAATTTCACCGATCGCGCATCGTTGAAGTTTTCGGTGAAATTTCCGGGCTCGGTGCGCAGTCGCGGGCGCCGGATCGCAGGCGTGCTCCATTGCAGCAGCCTCGTGTAGGGGTGCCGGGGCGCGCCGAAGACCGCCTCCGCGGGTCCCATCTCCACGATGCGGCCGAAGTAGAGCACCGCGATCCGGTCGCTCACCGCCTCCACCACCGCGAGGTCGTGGCTGATGAACAGATAGGTGAGATCGTATGCGCGGCGAAGGTCCGCGAGCAGATTCAGAACCTGGGCCTGCACGGATACGTCGAGGGCGGAGACCGGTTCGTCGAGGATGAGGATGCGCGGCGCCGCCGCCAGCGCGCGGGCGATGCCGATCCGCTGCGCCTGCCCGCCGGAGAGCTCGTGCGGATAGCGGTCGAGAAACTCGGGGCGGAGGTGCACCGCGTCGAGCAGCTCGGCGATGCGGGCTTTCCGGTCGGCCGGCTCCATGCCGAGGAGATGGACGAGCGGCGCTTCGAGAATCTGCCGGATCGGCTTTCTCGGATTGAGCGACGAGATCGGATCCTGGAAGACGTACTGGATCAGTCGTCCGACCGCGGCCGGGTGGCCGGTGTGGTCCGAGAGATCGCGGCCTTCGATCTCGATGGTGCCGACGGTGGGGTCCAGCAGGCCGACGAGCATCCGCGCCAGCGTGGACTTGCCGCAGCCGGACTCGCCGACGATGCCGAGCGTCTCCCCCGGCGCGACCGAGAAGGTCACGCCCCGCACCGCGGATATCGAGGCCCTTCGCCGGCCGAGCAGGGTTCGCCCCCCGCCGAAGGTCTTGCCGAGATCGCGTGCGACGAGAGCGGCGGTCACGTCAGCCATGCCCGCCCGCCCGGAACATGCGCTCGCCACCGCCCCGAACGGACGCTCCTGAGCTCGAAACGCCGCCGGAACTGCCGCGCATGATGACCTCTCGCAGGGTCGGCGGTCATGACTTCAGCGGCCATGACCCGGGCGGGAATGGCGGCGCTCACGTTGCCGCTCCTTCCGGGAACAGGCATCGAACGGAATGCGCGCCGTCGCGCCGCTGCGCGATCTCGCCGCCGCGGCAGACGGCCTGGGCCCGGTCGCATCGCGGGGCGAAGGCGCAGCCGTCCGGCAGCGCATCAAGCGAGGGGGGCAGGCCCGGAATCGCGTCGAGCGTCCGCCGCCCCTGGCCGGGCTCCGGCACACACGCGATCAATCGGCGGGTGTAGGGATGGCGCGGGCGGGCGAGCACCTCCCCGGTCGTTCCGGTTTCGACGATGCGGCCCGCGTACATCACCGCCACCCGATCGCAGAGCTGGGCCACCACCCCGAAGTCGTGGGTGATGAACACGAGCGCGAGGCCGCGTTCGCGACGCAGATCGTCGAGGAGTGCCAGTACCTGCGCCTGCACCGTGACGTCGAGGGCGGTCGTCGGCTCGTCGGCGATGATCAAGTCGGGGTCGTTCACCAGCGCCAGCGCGATGCCGACCCGCTGGCGCATGCCGCCCGACAGTTCGTGCGGCCAGGCCCGGGCGCACGCCGCCGGGTTCGGGATGCGCACCTTGCGAAGCAGCGATACCGCATGGTCCCGGGCTTCCCGCCGCGGTGTCGGGCGGTGCGCGCGGATTGCCTCCACCATCTGGTCGCCGACGGTGTGCAGAGGATGCAGCGTGGACAGCGGATCCTGAAAGATGTACGCCGCCTGCGCTCCACGCACCCGGCGAAGCTGCGCGCCGGTCATGGACAGCGTATCCGCGCCTTTCAGACGGACCGCGCCGGCGGTGATGACCCCGGGCGGAGAGGCCACGAGCCCGAGCAGCGACAGCGCCGTCACCGACTTCCCCGAGCCGGATTCGCCGATGATGCCGAGACACTCGCTCGCCGCCACTTCGAAGCTGACTCCGCCGACGGCCCGGTAGACGTGCGGACCGATCTGGAACTCGGTGCGCAGACCCGCGACTTCGAGGAGCGCCCCGGTCGGTTCCGTTTCGGGGATATCCGTTCGTTCCACCCGGGTCGCCGCGGCCGGCCGCGACAGCGCGCCGGAACGCAGCCTCGGATCGAGCGCATCGCGCACTCCGTCGCCGAGCAGGTTCACGCTCATCACGATGACGAAGATCATGACCCCCGGCACCACCGACGCATGCGGCGCGGTAATGAGCAGCTTGCGGCCTTCGCCGAGCATGGACCCGAGATCCGCCTGCGGCGGTTGCGACCCCAGCCCGAGGAAGGAGAGGCCGGCGGTCTCGAGGATCATCCAGCCGACGGTGGTGGACATCGCGATGACGATGACCGGCATGACGTTCGGCAGGATCTCGGAGCCGATGATGCGCAGGCCGCCCATGCCGGTCAGCCGGGCCGCGTCGATGAATTCGCGATGGGCGATGGTCACCGTCGCGCCCCGGATGTTGCGGGCGAAGAAGGGAATGTTGACGACGGCCACCGCGTAGAGGGCGTTGAGCAGTCCCGGCCCGAGCACCGCGACGATGGCCAGCGCGAGCAGGATGTAGGGAAACGCCATCAGCATGTCCACGCCCCGCATCATGAGGTGGTCGGCCCGTCCCCCGAGATAGCCCGCGACGATGCCGATGGCGGAGCCGACGACGGCGGCGAGCAGCGCGGCTGCCGCTCCCACCGCCAGGCTCAGCCTCGTGCCCCAGACCAGGCGGGAGAGGAGATCGCGGCCGAGGTGGTCGGTGCCGAGAACTGCGCCGTCGGAGAACGGCGGCTTCAACCGCTCGGCCGGATTCGTGAGATCCGGGTGGGCGAGGGGCAACACCGGTGCGAGCAGAGCAAGGACGACGACGGCGAGCAGCACCACCCCGCCGAAGGCCGCGAGCCGGTTGCGCAGAATCAGGCGCAGGGTGACGACGGGTGCGTCCTCAGGTGCGGATGCGCGGGTCGAGCCAGCACTGGGCCAGATCCACGAGAAGGTTGAAGAGCACGTAGCAGGCCGCGACCACTACCACGCCGCCCTGTACCAGAAGGATGTCGCGGGTCGAGATCGCCTGCACCAGCATCCTTCCGATCCCCGGCCACTGGAAGACGGTCTCGATGTAGACCGCGCCTCCGAGCACGAATCCGGCCTGCACGCCAATCACCGGCATCACCGACACGAGCGCGACCTTGAAGGCGTGGACATAGAGAACGCGCCCCTCGGAGACGCCCTTGGCCCGCGCGGTGCGAATGAAATCCTGGCGCAGCATCTCCAGCATGGCGGCGCGGGTCAGTCGGGCGATGACTCCGGTGGCCACCACCGAGAGGGTGAGTGCCGGCAGGATCAGGTGGCGCAGCAGATCGGGGAGATCGCCGCCGCCGTAGATGGCGTGCATGCCGCTCGCCGGCAGCCAGCGCAGTTCCACCGCGAAGAGCAGGATCAGCAGCAATCCGAGCCAGAACGACGGCACGGAAATGCCGATGAGGACCACGAACGTCAGCAGGCGGTCGGTCCATCCGTACTGCCGGGCCGCGGTCCGGATGCCGATCAGCAACCCCCAGATCGTGCAGAGCATGAGCGCCGCTCCCGCGAGAATGAGCGTCGCGGAGAAGCGTTCCCGCACTTCGTCGAGCACCGGTCGGTTGAGGCTGTAGGACCGCCCGAAGTCACCGTGCAGAAGATTCCGGAGCCAGATGAAGTACTGCTGGACGAGCGGCTTGTCGAGACCGAGATCGCGGTTGAGCCTGGCCACGTTCTCCGGCGTCGCGTACGACCCCAGGATGGCGGTGGCCGGATCGCCCGGAATCAGCGCCATGATGGCGAAGACGATCACCGTGAGGCCGAGCAGCACGGGGATGACGGCCAGCACTCGCTTCAGAATGTAGATGTGCATTGAAGCGCCAGGAGCCTGCGCCTCAGCCCGGATGGTCGGCGCGGGGTGGTCGAGTAGCGGGCGGAAAAGCCGGGGCGGACCGTGCGGCCCCGCCCCGGCGTGACGACCGTCCGGGGTGAAAGGTGTCAGCCCTTGGAGACGTCCTTCAGCAGAAGGAAGAAAGACGGCTGGAGCTTGAATCCGGAGACTGCGTCGGAGGTCGCCGCGTTCTGCTTCCAGTTGGCGATGAAGGCCCAGGGCGCATCGTCGTGGACGATCTCCTGCATCTCCTTGTAGAGCCGGGCGCGCTCGGCCTGATCGGTGGAGCGGCGGGCTGCTTCGAGCAGCTCGTCGACCTTCGGGTTCGAGTAGTAGCCGGAGTTGAAGCCGCCCTCGTCCGGCCAGGCCCCGGTGCGCAGAGCCAGGAACGGCAGGGTGTCGGGATCGTTGGTCATCCATGCCATCTCGGCCATGTCGGCCTTGCCTTCCAGACCCGGGTTCACCTTGCCCAGGAAGGTGTTCCACTCGTAGGTCTCGATCTTCACGTCGAGCCCCACCTCGGCCAAATCCGCCTGGATCGCCGCGCCCATGGCCACCGGGTCGAGCATGCCGGAGCCGCCCTCGGTGACGTAGAAGGTCAGCGACGCGCCGGCGTGCCCGGATTCTTCGAGCAGCATCTTCGCCTTGGCGGGGTCGTGCGGATAGGGTTGGAGCGCGTTGTTGTAGGCCCAGGCGAAGGCGGGCGGCGTGGGTCCGGCTGCGACCTGCGCCGTCCCCTGCAGCACGTTCTCCACCAGCGCCTTCTTGTCGATCGCGTAGTTGATGGCCTGGCGCGCCCGCTTGTCGGCGAACGGCCCCTCCTTGGCGTTGAGGATCAGGAACCACACATGCGGGCCGGCCTGCTCGTGCAGCATGAAGCCGTTGCCGTCGAAGGTGGAGACCGAGTCCGGCGGGATCTCCACCATGACGTCGATACCGCCCGAGAGCATCTCCGCCACCCGCGTGTTGGCGTCCGTGATCGGGCGGAAGACCACCGCTTCGAGCGCCGGCGCGCCCTCCCAGTAGCCTTCGTTGCGAGTGACGACCACCTTGGTGTTCGACTCCCACTCGGCGAACACGAACGGGCCGGTCCCCGACGGATTTCGGCCGAAGTCGGCGCCGTGCCTCTTCACCGCGTCGGGCGAGACGATCAGCCCGGTCGGATAGGCGAGGTTCGACAGGAACGGCGCGTAAGGGGCGTTGAGCGTGAACTTGACGGTGTCCTCGTCGAGCGCCTCCGTGTCCTTGACGGCGGAGAAGAAGAACGAGAGCGGGAAGGGTCCGGTGTCGTGGTAGGGGTGGTTTTCGTCGAGCATCCGGTCGAAGTTGAACTCGACCGCCTGGGCGTTGAACGGCGTGCCGTCGTGGAAGCTGACCCCGCTTCTGAGTTCGAAGGTGTACTCGGTGCCGTCTTCGCTGATCGACCAGCTCTCCGCGAGCGCCGGCTCGACCTCCAGAGTTCCGTCGCGGTAGCGAACGAGACCGTCGTAGACGTTCATGAGGATGCGGAAGTCGTTCACCGCGGTGACCGCGTGCGGATCGAGGGATTTCGGCTCCGCGATCTGCCCGACCACCAGGACCCCGGGCGGCGCCTGGGCGATGGCGGCCGGGGCCACAGCAACAGTGGCCAGGAATCCGAGGCCGAAGATCCGTCTGCCAAAGATCCGTCTAAAGATGTCGTGCATGTTCATCTCCTGATTGGTGCGATTGAATGGGGCAGTTGCCGAGCCGACGCCGGACGAGTCCCGCAGAAACCGAGGACTATCCTGGCCCGGAAATTTTACCGATTCCAGGCTGCGGGCCCCGATCCGGCCGCTTTTGCTGCGTTGAACGCGACATGGGGGCGGCCCGGGGGCTCGACGTGCCTACGGGTATGCCTGCGCGCCCTGACCCGCGTTCGCCTTGCGAAACCAGCCATCTCCGCCCCCTCGCTTCGCGAACTGGTGACATTTCCGGGTTACCCGTAGCGTTGGCGCAGTGCGGGCATCACTTTCTCCGCGTAGAGATCGATGAACCGGCGTTGGTCCGTGCCCGGGGCGTGGAATACGAGGTGTCGGAAGCCGAGGTCCACGTAGGGCGCGATGCGCTCGATGTGTTCGTCGGCGTCGGTCGACACGATCCAGCGGCTTGCGGCGCGCTCCACCGGGAGCGCGTCGGAGAGGCGCTCCATCTCCGCCGGGTCCTCCACGCCCATCTTCTCCTCCGGCGAGAGCGCGAGCGCGGCCCAGTGTCGGGTGTCCTCCATCGCCCGGCGCCGATCGGGGTCGAACGAGACCTTCATCTCGATCATGAGCTCCACGCTGCCCTCGGCGCGGACGGCCCTGGTCATGCCTTCGCGGACCGCCGGCAGCAGCGTCTCGGAGTAGAGTTCGGGCTTCTTGCCGCTGGTGCAGATGAAGCCGTCCGCAACCCGCCCGGCGAGGCGTGACGCGACCGCCCCGGACGCGGCGACGTAGAGGGGGATGGGGGTGTCGGGGCGGTCGTAGATCGTCGCGTTCTCGGTGCGGAAATACTCGCCCTCCCACGTCACCCGTTCCTCGGTCCAGAGCTTGCGCATGAGTTCGATGGACTCCTTGAGCCGGCGGAACCGCTCGCGGAAGGCCGGCCATTCGCAGCCGATGGACGGCACCTCGTTCAGCGATTCCCCGGTGCCGACCCCGAGCATCACCCGGTTCGGATACATCGCGCCGAGGGTGCCCATCGCCTGCGCGACGATGGAGGGGTGGTAGCGGAAGGTCGGGGTGACGACGCTGGTACCGATCATCGCCCTGGAGGTGCGTTCGCCGAGCGCGCCGAGCCACGCGAAGGAGTAGGGGGCATGGCCGCCGTGGTGCCGCCACGGCTGGAAGTGATCGCTCACCATGATCGAGTCGAACCCCGCCCGCTCGGCGTGCACGGAGAATTCGAGGAGATCGCGGGGTCCGAACTGCTCCGCGGAGGCCTTGTATCCGAGCTTCAGCATGATGTCCCTCCCTGGTTCGCATTTCTCACTGGTTATCGGCAAGGATCGGAAAACCGCTCAAGCCTGAATGGCTCCGATTCGAGGGCCGGTGAGAAATCCGGGTTGATCGTGGACGTGATCACTGACCGGACGGCGCATGGGTGTCCGGTCACTGCGTTACGGCGCCGTGTCGTGGTTCGACGCGATGCCTGCCGAGGTCCCGAGGGTCACCGCCGCCTCGTCGGCGAAGACCACCGAGCCCCGATGGGTGACGCGGCCGGCCGGAATCGTCGCGTCGCCCGCCCGCAGCCGGGCCAGCATCTGCGCCTTCGAGGCGCCGGTGGCCACCCACATGCGCTCCGCGGCCCGGTCGATTGCCGCCAGGGTCAGCGTCATCCGCAGCCGGCCCTGGTAGGGTCCGGCCAGCGCGACATCCCGCCCGGTGAGGTCGAGCACCGGATCGCCGGGCACCAGCGAAGCGGTATGGCCATCCTCGCCGAGCCCGAGGTGTACCAGATCGAGACCACCCCCGCGGGTGTGTCGGGCGATGGTCTGCGCATAGGCGTCGCATGCTCGGTCCGGGTGCTCGTCCGTCACCGGCATGAGGTGGAGGTTCGCCTCCGGGAGTCCGGACGCGCCCAGGATCGCGGCCAGCCTCGTGGCGTTGCGGTCCGTATCCCCGTCGGGCGCCACGCGCTCGTCGACCTGGAATACATGGACATCGCTCCACGGCAGGTCCAGTTCGACCAGGCGTTCAAGCATCTTCCACGGGGTGCGTCCACCACTCAGCGCGATACAGAAGCGCCCCTGCCCGGACACCGCGGCCCGCACCCGCGCGGTGATGTGGGCCGCCGCCGCGAAGGCCACGTCGGTATCGGTACGGCCTGTCCTGATTTCCAGCATCGGTGGGGGGCGACTCGGTGAAATTTTCGCGCTCGGTGATCCCGAAATCACAGCAAATCCGATCCGGCCGACCCGATAATGACCTTCGATATCCTCGGCGGCAGCACAACGATATCGAGTATCGCGGGCGCGGCCACGGCAAAGACCGCCGCCCAGCGCTGTTCGGGCATCTTGTACGACGTACGTCGCAATCGTTCCTGCACGGCTAAGGAGTAGCCAGCGACTGATGAGCCATGTGATGACAGCGCCGAGCAACAGTGTCTCGACGATGTGCGCCTTGCGCGTCGGCAGCTCTTCGAGCCGGTAGTGGGACTTCAACTCCCTGAAGATGAGTTCGACTTGCCAGCGTGCCGCGCAGGTCTGAGCGATGGCGTCGGCGTCGATGCCCTGACGAGTCGTCAAAGACCGAGGTGCAAGCGGAGGGCATCATCGATCTCGTTCATGATGCGTGGCGGTACTCGACCGACACGGGAGTAGAGGCGTTCAATCGCCACCGCGCGAATCTGTTCCGCCCGTGCCTTCGAATCGCGCGACAGGCCGCACATGTGAGCGGGCAACCTGACCTGGAATGGATAGATCTTGCTCACGTTGCCGGTGACCGGTACAACGGTCACGACCCCGCGCTTTAGTGTCGTTGCGCTCTGGTTGGCGCCGTTGTTGCTCGCGATCACCGCCGGTCGCCGGTATGCTGCCTCAGCGCCGACGGGGACGCTGAAATCCACCGTCCAGATGTCTCCCCGGCGCACCGGCTCCGCCTCGCTCAACCGTTCAACCCGTCGCCCGATGACAGATTCCATACCTTGGTGTCGTCATTGTCGTCCCACTCGGCCCACGCTGCGGCGTAATCGTCAGCAAGTTCCATCGTGCGCAGCAGGCGCAGGGCCACCCTGACCACGCCGGATCGCGACTTGATGCCCTGTGCGCACGCGTACGCGTCAAGGAATCCGACTTCTTCCTCTTGAAGACTGATACTGAGCTTCATCCCTTCATGCTACCGTGAATGCTCCTGCGTGTACTACCTCGTGAGCGTTACTGCTTCGAAGCGCGATGCACACAAGGATACCGCGGCGGCCGGCCGGGTAACTCCAAGGAGCCTCTCGCGCCAGCCACCGTAGGCTTCCTTGAATCGCATCCGCCGGATCTCCTGCCGCAATGAGCGCATTGGGGGCAGAGCGGTTTGCCGGCATCGCCCCTTCACCCGTGACGCTTGTACACCGCCATCAGTTCGGTTGTACTCACCACGCACTCGGCCGAGTGCCGCGCGGCTCCGTCCGGGCTCGGACCCGAGCCGGATCCGGTGATGACCATGACCAGCGACTCGATTCTTCATTCGGTGACGGACGGACGCCGGCTCGACGAGGCTCGGGCGCTCGCGCTCGCCGGGTTCGAGGACACCCAGGCGCTGATGGAGGCCGCCCGCGGCGTGCGTGACCGCCGTGCGGGCGATGTCGTGACCTGGTCGCCCAAGGTCTTCATCCCCCTCACCGAGCTGTGCCGCGACGTGTGCCGCTACTGCACTTTCGCGAAGACCCCCGGCCATGTCCGCGCACCGTACCTTGCAGTGGACGAGGCGGTGGCGATTGCGCGCCGCGGCGCCGAGGCCGGCTGCACGGAAGCCCTGTTCACCCTGGGCGATCAGCCCGAACGCAGGTACCGGGCGGCGCGTGAGTGGCTGGCCGAAGCGGGTTTCTCCTCCACCATCGATTACCTGGTTCACGCGGCGCGGCGCGTGCATGAGGACACCGGGCTCCTGCCGCACGTCAATCCCGGGGTGATGACCCGGGAGGAGCTGGCCCGCCTGCGCGAAGTCTCGGTGTCGGCGGGGATCATGCTCGAATCGGTCGCGCGGCGGCTGGGCGAGAAGGGTGGGCCGCACTACGGCTCGCCGGACAAGGATCCCGAGGTGAGGCTCGCGACGCTCGCGCGGGCGGGCGAGCTGGCGGTGCCGTTCACCACCGGGATCCTCATCGGCATCGGCGAGACCCGCCGCGAGCGCGTCGAGTCGCTGCTCGCCATCCGCGCTCTGGAAGAGCGGCACGGCCACATTCAGGAGGTGATCGTGCAGAACTTCCGGGCCAAGCCCGACACGCCGATGGCGGCGGCCCCGGAGCCTTCGCTCGAAGATCACCTGTGGACCATCGCGGTGGCCCGGCTCGTGCTGGGGCCGGGAACGAGCGTCCAGGCCCCCCCGAACCTGCGTCCCGGGGTGCTCGCGCGTCTTGTCGACGCCGGTCTCGACGACTGGGGCGGGGTGTCCCCGGTGACTCCCGACCACGTGAACCCGGAAGCGCCGTGGCCGCATCTGGCGGAGCTGGAGCGCGCCACCGAGTCGGCCGGCAAGTCGCTCGCGCCGCGCCTCCCGCTCCATCCGCGGTTCGTCGCCGATCTCGAACGCTGGGTCGATCCCGGGCTTCGGAGCGCGGTGCTCGCGGCGAGCGACGGTCAGGGGTTGGGGCGCGAGACGCGGTGGTATGCGGGCGAGGCGGTGTCGGCGCCGCACCGCATCGTCGCTGATGACGGCACGAGTGCCCGGCGCGCATCGGATCTCCCGACGCCGATTGCGGCCCGAACGTCGGTGGACCCGGTGGTGAACAGCGCTGGCGGATCGACCGATTTCGACTCGGGACGGTTCGCGGGGAGCGCGGCCGTCGCACCTCCGCCGGCGGCCGTTGCACCTCCGCCGATCGTCCCCGCCGACATCGGGCCGGGGTCGGAGCGGGAATCGGGGCGAGCCGCGAGATCCGGGGACTGGCGGCCGGAGCGCTGCACGGCCGACATGCCGGCGTCCCGCGTCTCCCCTGCGCTGGCCCGCGTGCTTGATCGGGTGCGCGAAGGCGCGCTGCTCGACGAGCCGCAGATCGTGCGCCTGTTCGAAGCCCGGGGCGGAGAGGCGTGCGCGGTGTGCGAGGCCGCCGACGCCTTGCGTCGTGTGCGCAACGGCGAGGTGGTGAGCTACGTCGTCAACCGTAACATCAACTACACCAACGTCTGCTACTTCAAGTGCCGGTTCTGCGCGTTCTCCAAGGGACGACTGAGCGCGAACCTGCGCGGCCGGCCCTACGATCTCGACCTGGCCGAGATCGGGCGTCGGACCCGCGAGGCATGGGAGCGGGGTGCGACCGAGATCTGCCTTCAGGGTGGCATCCACCCCGACTACACCGGCGAGACATACCTCTCCATCTGCCGTGCGGTGAAGGAGGCGGCGCCGGAGGTGCATGTGCACGCCTTCTCGCCGCTCGAGGTCTGGCAGGGGGCGCGGACGCTGGGGATCGCGCTCCCGGCGTACCTGGAGCGGCTCCGCGAGGCGGGGCTCGGCTCGCTGCCCGGCACTGCGGCCGAGATCCTCGACGACGAGGTGCGCCGCGTGATCTGCCCGGACAAGATCACCACCGCCGAGTGGCTGGAGGTCATGGAGTCGGCGCACCAGGTCGGTCTCGGCTCCACCGCCACCATCATGTTCGGCCATGTCGACGGCTACCGGCACTGGGCGCGGCACCTGCTGCGGGTGCGCGACCTTGCCCGCCGCACCGGCGGATTCACCGAGTTCGTGCCGCTCCCCTTCGTGCACATGGAATCGCCGATGTACCGGCGCGGCCACGCCCGGCGTGGCCCGACGCGGCGCGAGGCGATGCTGATGCACGCGGTGGCCCGGCTCGTCCTCGACCCGTGGATCGTGAACATCCAGACTTCGTGGGTGAAGATGGGGCCGGAAGGGATGCGGCTCGCGCTCGCGGCCGGCGCCAACGATGTCGGCGGGACGCTCATGAACGAGTCGATCACCCGCGCCGCCGGGGCCGGCTTCGGGCAGGAGATGCCGCCGGAACGCCTGGAATCGATCATCCGCCGCGCCGGCCGCGAACCGCGACAGCGCACGACGCGCTACGCGGACGCACCATCGGCCCGCCACCACGCCGCGTTCCGCGCCCCCGCCCTGGCGGAACCCGTGTACCGCCGCGCAAGGCGGTTCGAGCGGGACTCCTCGGCGCCGCTGGTGCGCTCCGGGGTCGGGTGAGGCGCTGGTCTCGCTTCCATTGATCCCGGCGCTTGATTTCTCGGCAAGACCCGAGGCGGTCGCTGCGGTCGCCGAGGCAACGCGCCTCAGTTACGGCTACCTGTCCAATCCGGCCTTCGCGGCCGAGATCTCCTCGATCGATCCCTTGCCGCACCAGCGAATCGCGGTCTACGACCACATGCTTCGTCAGTGGCCGCTGCGGTTCCTCCTCGCCGACGATGCGGGCGCCGGCAAGACGATCATGACGGGCCTCTATCTTCGGGAAATGCTCGCGCGGCGTCTTGTGACGCGCATCCTCGTGGTCCCGCCGGCCGGCCTGGTCGGCAACTGGGAGCGCGAAATGCGTACGCTGTTTCGTCTTCCGTTCCGAATCGTCCACGGTGCCGACGCCCGCACCGGGAACCCGTTCGTTGGCCCGGAGAGCGATCGTGTCATCGTCAGTCTCGATACCCTCTCCGGCGAGCGCATGGTGGCGCGGATGCGCGAGGCGGTGGCCTCGGGCGCCGCGCGCGCCTACGACCTCGTGGTGTTCGACGAAGCCCACAAGCTGGCCGCCGACCGCGAGCAGGATTTCCACGTTCGCAAGACTGATCGCTACTGCCTCGCCGAGGCACTGGCCGGCCTGCCCGGGCAGGATGAACGGTGGCGGATCGGCTGGTCGGCACCGAACATTCTGCTGCTGACCGCGACGCCGCACATGGGCAAGGATTTTCCCTGGTACTGCCTGTGGCGCCTGCTCGCGCCGGATGTGCTCGCGACCCTGGATGCGTTCGAGGTCTTCCCGGAGGCACAGCGCCGCCGCTACTTCATCCGCCGGACCAAGGAGGAGATGGTCCATTTCGACGGTCGCCCGCTCTACCCTCAGCGCCGCTGCGATACCCTGAGCTACGCCTTGAATCCGCAGGAGCAGGAACTCTACGACGCGACCACGCAGTACATCGCCGAAACCTACAACAAGGCGCGTGTTCTGAACCGTTCCGCTGCGCGTCTTGCCATGAGTGTGTTCCAGCGTCGGCTCGCGAGTTCCACCTACGCCCTGATGCGTTCGTTCGAGCGCCGCCTCGGTCGTCTCGACGAGGCCATCGCGCTCGTCCAGGCCGGCCGCGGCGCCGAACTGGAACGGCGGCAGGCGCGCATTGCGAACACGCCCGACTTTTTCGAATCCCGGACGGCCGAGGAGGATGCCGACGACGAGGGTCACCGGGAAGGGCACGAGGCGTTCGAGGAGAGCGCACTCGGCGGCCTCGTCGCGACTGCGCTGAACGATTTGCGAGAGGAACGCGCGGTGGTCGAGGACCTGCTCGTCCGGGCGCGCCGTCTCGCCGAGGCTGGTGAGGACTCCAAGTTCGAGAAACTGCGTGCCGTCATGACCGACCCCGACTTCGCGCGGGAGAAGCTCATCGTCTTCACCGAGCACCGCGATACCGCGGAGTTCCTGGTGCACCGCCTGGAAGGTCTCGGATTCACCGGTCAGGTCGCCCTGATCCACGGTGGGCTCGACTACCGCGACCGCGAGGCTCAGGTGGAGCTGTTCCGGCGTCCGGCGGAGCGGGGTGGGGCCACCTATCTGGTCGCCACCGACGCTGCCGGCGAGGGTATCAATCTCCAGTTCTGCTGGCTGATGGCGAACTACGATGTGCCCTGGAACCCGGCGCGTCTCGAGCAGCGCATGGGACGCATCCATCGTTACGGGCAGGCGCACGATCCGGTCGTGATCGTCAATCTGATTGCCGGAGAAACGCGCGAAGGACGAGTCCTCAAGGTCCTTCTCGACAAGCTTGAGGCGATCCGGGGGCAGCTTCGCTCGGACAAGGTCTTCGATGTCGTCGGACGACTGTTCGAGAACCTGTCGCTCAAGGGCTATCTGGAGATGGCAACGACGGAAGCAGACGCCCGCGACGCCATCGAGATGCTCGATGGTCGTCTGACGCCGGAGCAGGTGGCCGCCATCGCCGATCGCGAGCGCGCCTTGTACGGCGGCGGTGAGGTGCGCGACCGCCTCCCGGAGATCAACGCGGCCATGGAGCGGGAGCAATATCGCCGTCTGCTTCCCGGCTATGCGCGCCGTTTCGTCGAGACCGCTGCCCCCTTGGCCGACCTGCGGATCGAGGGCGATCCCGACGGTGTGTTCGACCTCGCACCCGAACGGCCCGGCGCCGCCGACGCGCTGCGGGTCGCAATGGAAACGTATCCGAAAGCGATGCGTGACCGTCTGACGGTCCACCGACCGAACCATGGGGACGCTATCTGGATGCATCCCGGCGAGCCGGTGTTCGAACACTTCCGCACGGCCCTGCTGGCGCGCTGCGGGGGCGAGGGGCTAAGGGGCGCGATCTTCGTCGATCCTCACGCAGAGACACCCTACCTCTTCCACTTGGGCCAGGTGTCGGTCGTACGCCTCGGTGGAGAACCGCCGGAGATGGTCGAGACCCGCCCGATCGGACTCCGGCAGGAGAGCGACGGCACCATCTCGCCCTGCCCCCCGGAACATCTGCTCCTGCTGCGGGGCGCGACCGGCGTCGCGCCGGGCGGCGTGCCGCTGGCCCGGCTGGCGCGCGAACTGACGGAAAACGCAGATGAGTGGTTGAAGGAAACGGCGCTTCGCATGGCGGCAGAACATCGGTCGCGCGTCGAGGATTCGCTGCCGGAACGACGCCAGTGGATCGCCCGCGGCTACGACCACAAGACCGCGGAACTGATGGCGAGGCGGCGCCGCGTCAGTGACGAGGCGCGCGAAGGCGATGCGGACGCGCAAACCGAGCTTGCCGCAGTGAGGGAAGCACAGCGACGGCTCGTCGCAGAGAAGCAGCGTGGTCTGGCGTTGCTGGAGGCGGAGTCCTCTCTGATCGAGCCCGGTGAGGCGGAGATGATCGCTCACGCGCTGGTCGTGCCGACGGACGATGCGGAGGAGCGTCAACGGCACGATACGGAGGTCGAGGCGATCGCCATGGATTTGGCCCGCGCCCATGAAGAAGCGGCCGGCGCCACGGTTCGGGACGTGTCACGGCCCGTGCTCGCGCGCCGCGAGGGGCTCGGCGACTGGCCGGGATTCGACCTCCGCTCCCTGCGCCCCGCTGGCCCACACGGGCCGGCGGTGGACCGCGCCATCGAGGTCAAGGGTCGTGTGGGGTCCGGTGCGGTGGAGGTGAGCGAGAACGAATGGGCGGCGGCCTGCAACCTGCGGGACCGCTACTGGCTCTATGTCGTCTTCGATTGCGCCACACCCCGGCCCCGCCTGGTCAAAGTTCGCGATCCGTTCGGTCGGTTGCTGGCCAAGGCAAAAGGGAGCGTCGTCATCGCGGAATCCGAGATACTGTCGGCGAGCAGGGATGGGGAGAGCGCATGAAGCTTGGCCGTATCGACACGAGCGGCACCGTCGCGCAGGACCGTAGTAATGCGAAGAAAGGAGACATTGCCATGACGCAGGTCGACGACTCACTCATTGATCGTATGGCGCAGGTCATTGTCGAGGCAGCCGACCCTGAACAGGTGATCCTGTTCGGCTCTCGCGCCCGAGGCGATGCCGATGTGGACTCCGATGTGGATCTGATCGTGGTCGAGTCCATGCCCTTCGGCGCAGACCGGGACCGAGGTGCTGAAGAGACGCGCCTGTGGCGTGCCCTCGCGCAGTTCCACGTCCCGAAGGACATCCTGGTCTTCAGCCGAGCCGAGGCCGACTACTGGCGCGATTCTCTCAATCACGTGCTCGCGCGTGCGCTCCGCGAGGGCAAGGTGCTCTATGAGCGATCTTGATCAGGCTCGCGCGCTTCTGGAGGCAGCGGAACGAGATACCTCCGCCCTTCGTGGCATGGGTGATGTCGCCGTCTTCGCCGACGAGATTTTTGGTTTTCACGCGCAGCAGGCAGCCGAGAAATTGTTCAAGGCGTGGCTTGCTTCGCTGGGTGAGATTTACCCCCTCTCGCACGACTTGGCGGCGCTGCTGGATATGTTGAGGATGCGCGGTGTGGACATCGAGCGCTTCGACGATCTGGTGGATTACACCCGATATGCCGTTCGCCTGCGTTACGCTGGTGCCGACCCGGACGCACATCCGCTCGACCGCGATAATGCGCTCGGACAGGTGGAAACACTGCTTGAGGAGGTCCGGCGACGATTGGCGGAGGCGGAAGGGGGCTGACGATGGTGGATATGAATGTGAATGTTCCCGCGCTCGAAAAGCTCTTGGACTGTGCCGCCAGCGGTATTGGTGCGGTGGCAGGGCCGATGCTGGCACCATGGCGAGCGAGCCAAAACGCGAAGGCGAGGCTCATCGGTGCGCAGGCCGAAGCGGACAGTCTGCGGCTCATCGCCGATGCCCAAGCCGACGCGCGGCGATCCCTCGTCGAACCGGACGAAACAGGAGGTGGGGAACTGGAGGTCGTCACGGGTGGCATTATGCAGCGGATCGAATTCCAGGAAAAGAAGCGGCAAGCGAACATCGTCTCCGTCGTCCAGGATGCTGCGGCCGAACTCAACGGCCAGGAGGTTCCTGATCATGAGCCCGATGCCGACTGGACCGCACGCTTCTTCAACGATGTTCAGGATGTATCCTCCAAAGAATTGCAACGAATCTGGTCGAGGATCCTCGCTGGCGAAGTGGGAACGCCGGGCCGAACATCTCTACGTACCCTTTCGATATTGAAGAATATGTCGAGGGAACATGCAGAAATATTCTCTAATTTATCCAGATACGCAATAAATAGCTTAATCCACGAGGGAAGCTACTCAGCCTTGACCAATGCTTTGCCTTCATTTTCGTTTATAGAGATGCAGGAATTGGGATTGGTACATGGACAGCTTGATGTGTATCAGACGATAAATTTGGGAAATGATGGATCTATTGTCAAAACAAACTGCGGCTGTTTACTGGTAGTGGAAGGAGAATCTGGAAAAGAAATAACGCTGCATGGTCATGTGTTGACTGGACCAGGGAGGGAGCTTTCACAGTTCTGTGACAATAAGTCAGATTTTGAGTATCTCAAATATTTTGCAAAATTTCTTGCCGGTCATAATTGCACGCTCAAGTTCGCTCCAATTACAACGATCGATTCCCAGGGACAGCCGGCGGCAGATCGGAACGACCTTCGCCTGGTTGAGCCGATGCCATGAACACCAACGACCGCCGTCTGATCGAAGTCGCGTTTCCGCTGGAGCAGGTGTCTCTCGATTCGGTGCACGAGAAGAACGTGCGGCATGGGCATATCTCGACCCTGCACATCTGGCCGGCGCGACGGCCGCTGGCGGCGTGTCGGGCGGCGCTGATCGCGACGCTGTTGCCCGACCCGGGTGACGCGGAGGAACGCAGGGAGATCTACCGCCGACTCGCGGGTGATGTGGTGGAGACCGTCAAGGTCGAGACGCGGGGTGGCCGGACGGTCGAGCGGCGCAAGCGCGAAACCAGCGGTGGCATCTTGCATTGGGGGCGCGAGGGTGGTGCCGACCTCGACTGGTTCCGGGCCAGGATTCGTGAGGCGTATGGCGGCCGCGCGCCCAAGGTGTTGGATCCGTTCGCGGGCGGTGGTGCGATTCCGCTGGAGGCGATGCGACTCGGCTGCGAGGCGACCGCCATCGATATCAACCCGGTCGCCTGGTTCATCCTGAAGTGCACGCTCGACTACCCGCGCCGGCTTGCGGGGGCGACCCTGCCGCTGCCCGACTTCGTGCGTGGCGACCGCGATTTCATGGAAGCGTTCCTGAAGGCCAGGGGATTCAAGGGCAAGGCGCTCGCGCGGCAGCTTGAGAAGCTCGGCCTTGTCACGGACGACGGTGAGGTCGAGCTGGCGTTGATCGACGATGATGCGTCGCCCGACGCTGAACTCTTCTCTGCCGATCTCGCTTGGCAGGTACGCGCGTGGGGCCGTCGGGTGTTGACCCGGGTTCGGACCGCACTCGCCCACCGTTATCCGACCTTTGCGGAATTCCAGGCACTTGCGTTCGGCGGCAAGCCGTTCGAGAGGCACCCCCCTTGCGTTGTTGGAGCCCGACGCCAACGGCGAAACCGACGCCCGGTCGTTGAACGAAGCGTTCGGTGCGGCCTACCTCGAAGATCCGCGCAATCCACGCTGGGTGGCGAAGCCGACGGTGGCGTACCTGTGGGCGCGCACCGTGCGTTGCAAGAGCTGCCGGGCCATGGTTCCGTTGCTCAAGACTCGCTGGCTGTGCAAGAAGGACGACAAGCGCATCTTGCTCACCATGACGCCGAACGCCGATGGGATGGGGGTTGTCTTCGGCGTCGAAGCCGGGGTTCCGCCGGCTCGTGGCAACCCTGCACAGCGGCGCGAAGATGACAAGCGGTTGGGCGCCGGCACGATGAGTCGCAGCGGCGCGCGCTGCCCCTGTTGCTCGGCGATCATGACGATGGAGGATATCCGCCTCGAAGGCCGTGCGGGCCGGCTGGGTGCGGTGATGACCGCGGTGGTCGTGGATGGGCCGAAGGGCAAGGAATACCGTCTGCCGCAAGAGGAGGAGTTGCGCGCCGCCGAGGTCTCACCAGACGAAATCGATGCGCTCTATGCCGATATCCCGTTCGGCTTGCCGACGGAGCCGTTGCCGGGCAAGGAGGCCCTTGGGTTTCGCATCCCACTCTACGGTTTTGACCAGTGGGCCAAGCTTTTCACGGATCGGCAATGGGTGACCCAACGTACCATGATCAGGGCAATCGTCGACACACGATCGGAGATGGTTGCGACGCACGGTTCCGACACCGCTGATGCGATTGTGGGCTTTCTGGCGTGCATCATGGATCGGCAGGCCGACTATGGGAGCGCGGGATGCATATGGGTAAATGTCCACGAGAAGATCGGACACCAGTTCAGCCGTTTTGCGTTGCCGATCGTTTGGGACGTTGCGGAGGTCTGTCCGTTGACGACCGCATCCGGTGGACTGGAGAGCGCTTATGAATGGGTGACCAAGGTTGTCGATCATCTGGTCGTCGCCACCACCGGTGCTCCGGCACCGGCGGTGGAACTGAAGTCCGCGATCGATGGGCATGGCGATCTCTACGACGTGATCGTCACGGATCCACCGTACTACGACGCGATCCCGTACTCCGACTTGATGGATTTCTTTTATGTCTGGCTCCGCCGACTCTCCCACGGTATGGGGAACGACTTGCAGGATGCTTTCTCCGACAGGCTGGGACCCAAATGGAACGCCGAATCCGCGAACGGGGAATTGATCGATGACGCCAGTCGGTTCGACGGCAACAAGGGACTTTCGAAGCGGAACTATGAAGACGGGATGGCGCGTGCATTTCAGGCGTGTCATCAGGTTCTGAGACCGGAAGGGCGGCTCGTCGTGGTCTTTGCGAGCAAGAGCCCGTCCGCTTGGGAAACACTGGTTGCGGCGCTGATCCGCGCCGGCTTCGTGGTCGACGGTTCTTGGCCAATCCAGACGGAGCGACAGACGAGGTTGCGATCCGTCGCTTCCGCCGCCCTCGCCTCCTCGGTCTGGCTCGTCTGCCGGAAGCGCCCGCCTGCTGGCCCCGGATGGGACGCGGCGGTGCTCACCGAGATGCGCGAAAACATCACCCGCAGGCTGCACGATTTCTGGGACGCCGGCATTCGCGGGCCGGACTTCGTGTGGGCGGCGACGGGGCCGGCGCTCGAAGCCTTCTCGAAGCATCCGGTGGTCAAGAAGGCGGACCAACCCGGCGCACTGATGACGGTTTCGGAATTTCTGCGCGAGGTGCGGCGGATGGTGGTGGACTTCGTGGTCGGCCGTGTGCTGACCGGCGGTGGGGACGCCAATGCCATGAGTGGGCCCATGAGCGGGCCCATGAGCGGGCTCGACGACGTGACCACCTACTACCTGCTGCACCGAGGCGATTTCGGCATGGACAAAGCGCCTGCCGGCGCCTGCATCCTCTACGCGCTGTCCTGCAACCTGTCCGACCGTGACCTCTCCGACCGCTTCGAGGTTCTCTCGCGTCCCGGCCGCGCGCCGCCTGATGCGCCGGACGACGAGGAGGCCGGCGAAGTGAACGCCGACGGCGATTCCGGCGGCGGCAAGGCGAAGCTCGTACCCTGGACCCGGCGCAAGGCCAAATGGCTTGGCTACGAGGGGCCGGGCGGCCGGCCGGTACCGCTGATCGACCGCGCCCACCGGCTGATGCATCTCTGGCGCTCCGGCGAGGAGGCCCGGGTAAACGCTTACATCGACGACAACGGCCTGGCGCGCAACGCCCTGTTCGCCCGGTTGCTGCAGGCGCTGATCGAACTGGCGCCGGCGGGCTCGGAGGAACGCGCGATTCTCGAATCGTTGTCCAATCATATCGCTGCCCGCACCGGCCTTGCTCCTTCGCGCCAATCGGCGCTCGGGCTGGAGACTCCAGCATGACGATGAAAGGAAGTAGAACTCCTCTCCCATCGGAAGCAGGGTTTGGAAGTATGATCGTAGTGAAGACGGGATCTTGGCCGGAAGTCCGATGACGCAATTGACAGTGCGAAAGGTCAGCCAGGAGTCGGTCGACGGGCTCAGGCGAAGGGCCGCGGCGAACGGACGGTTTGCCGAAGTCGAGCATCGGGAGATTCCGCGCGCATCGCTGCTGGGCGCGACAGGCGATTTCGCGATCCGGGCCGGGGCGCTGCACCGGCGGCTTCGTTCGTCGGTCGGTAGCACCAATATCATACGGACCGGACGATACGGCGAATCATGATTACGTCACTGCGCCTTGTCGATTTCAAGAACTTCACCGACGAGACGTTGCGCGTCGGCCCGTTCACCGTGATCGTCGGCGCCAATGCCAGCGGCAAGAGCAACATTCGGGATGCCTTCCGCTTCCTGCATGGTATCGGTCGCGGTTACACGCTCTCGGAGATTATCGGTGGAAAGTATGGCGCGGGCGGGCAGGTCGAATGGGAGCCGATCCGCGGTGCTGCGAACGAGATCATCCGCATCGATAAATCCACGAACAGGATTCACCGCCCACCTTTACCCGCGTTCGGCCTGGAGGTCGGATTGGCAGCGGACAACAAGAACGCAACCTACACGATCAAGGTCAGTCCGGAGATAACCAGAACTGCAGGATTCGGAATTACATACGAACGACTGCAACTGGGACAGGAAACCATCTATGAGAAACACATCAGCATACCCGACGATCGAAAAGTCGTCGTCGGGAACGGCGACGAAATCAGAATCGCTCTGGACAGACCGGTTCTGACGCAGATTTGTGGCATGAGACGAGTTCCGGAAAGCGTCAAGGAGCAGGTCGAGTCGATCATCGACGTGCTGTCCAGTATGCGCTTTCTCGACCCGGCACCCGATCGGATGCGTCTGACAGCGTATCCCGGCCAAAACGTTCTGGGCGACCGGGGAGAAAATCTCCCGGCCGTCCTGAACGACATCTACTCGGACCCGAGGCGTCGCAAACTCCTGATGAACTGGACCCGGGAACTGACGCCGATGGATGTGAGCGGCTTCGAGTTTCCGGTCGACCGTTACGATGATCGCATCCGACTCTTTATCAGGGAAAGGAACGGCAGAAAGGTGTCCGCACACAGTGCGTCGGATGGCACGCTTCGGTTTCTGACGCTACTCGCCGCCATGTTCGGAACCGAACCGGCGCGGCTTTATTTCTTCGAGGAGATGGACACGGGAATTCACCCGGCGCGGCTCTGGCTCTTGCTGAGATTGATTGAAAAGCAGACGGCCAAGGGCCGTATCCAAGTGATCACGACGTCTCATTCGCCGGACATGCTCACTTTCTCCGGGGATACGACATTCGAGAAAATGTCGGTCGTTTGTCGGCTGGAAGACTCGCACGACGCCATCGTCCGTCCTGTCGCCGATCTGCCGAATGCCAGGAAGTTGCGAAAGACCCAGGGACTGGGACGCCTTCTGGCCAATGGCTGGATGGAAACCGCGGTTGCTTTTACCGAAGGTGACGACGAGGAGGATTCGGGGTGAGAGTTCTGGTCATTCCCGAGGACTTCGACGCCCTTGCTCAGCGTCTTGAAGTCCTCCTTGGAACCTGACGAGCCGAAGTGGCGCGAACTTTTCTCTGAACTCACCGAACGAGATCAAGATGACGCAAAAACTGCCCTGGACTCCCTGGCACGAGGTTGTGGAACTGCGCGAGGATGTGCGCACGGGTGAGCTTTCGCTCGCCGACTTCGCCGCCGACCTTCACGATGTCGTGATGCAAAAGGGCACGCGACCGGTCTACGAGGATCCGGGCCGTTTCTTCGCGCTCACCTTCCCGACCTTCCCGCTGCGTGAACTTGCGCGCGATGTGGCGCTTCGTCTCGCCGGCAGGAATACCAAGGCCATCCGGCAACTTGAGCTCACCTACGGAGGGGGCAAGACCCATACGCTGGTGACGCTGCGCCACCTCGTCCACGCCCCGGAGGCGTTGCCGGCCCTGTCCGCGGTGGACCAGTTCAAGTCCCATGTCGGTACATCCCTGCCGGCGGCGCGCATCGCCGCGCTCTGCTTCGACAAGCTGGATGTGGAGAAGGGCATGGAAGTGCGCGGCCCGGCGGGCGAGCTACGCTGGGTCAAGCATCCCTGGAGTGTGCTCGCGTTCCAGATCGCGGGCGATGAGGACCTGTGTGCGCTCCATCCCGATGGTGCGGACGAGGAACGCGAGACGCCGCCCGCCGAGCCGTTGCTCGTCGATCTGCTGGCACGGCCGCAGGCGCACGGGCTCGCGACCCTGGTCCTGATCGATGAAGTACTGATGTACGCCCGCGAGAAGGTGGCGATGGCGGAGGAGTGGCGCGGCCGGCTGATCGGCTTCTTCCAGTCCCTCTGCCAGGCAGTCGTCAAGGTTGACCGCTGCGCTCTCGTTGCCTCGCTGCTCGCTTCCGATCCCGCGAAGAGTGACGCATTCGGCAAGGAGCTGACCCAGCAGATCTTCGACATCTTCAGCCGGCAGAGGGAAGAGGGCGTTCAGCCGGTCCAGAAGCAGGATGTGGCCGAGGTGCTCCGCCGGCGCTTCTTCACCGCCGGGTCGATTGCCGACTCCGATTCTTTCCGTCCGCATGTCACCGCGGCGGTGGCCAACATCGCCGGGGTCGACGAGACGGTGCGCAAGGATCGGGTGAATGCAGAACAGCGCTACCGCGACGGCTATCCCTTCCACCCGGATCTGACCGACATTTTCTATACCAAGTGGACGCAACTGGACGGGTTCCAGCGCACGCGAGGCATCCTGCGGACCTTCGCGGTTGCGTTGCGCGACGCCGAGACATGGGACACGGCGCCGCTGGTCGGTCCCAACGTCTTCCTGCCCGCGCCGGGCGACCACGCCCTTGCCGAAGCGGCGCGCGAGCTCGCGGGCATCGCGACCCGCGAGGTGACGGAGAGTGCCGGAAACGTGGAGCGCGGTGCTCGAAGGGGAGTTCGCCAAGGCGCGGACGATCCAGGACGAGCAGCCGGCGCTGAAAAGCCGCGAGATGGAGCAGGCGGTGCTCGCGGCGTTCCTGAGTTCGCAGCCGATCGGCCAGAAAGCACATACGCCGGAGCTGATCGCACTCGTCGGCGCGACCCGTCCCGACCGCATCGAGCTGGAGAAGGGCCTGCGTCGATGGACGGATCTCTCCTGGTTCCTCGACGAGTCCGAGTTCTCGGGCGCCGCGGCGATGGACGACGGGTCCGGGGCGCTGCCCGGGGCGTGGCGTCTCGGGAACCGGCCAAACCTCAAGCAGATGCACCACGATGCCTGCACGAATCGTGTCACGGCGGAGCTTGTCGAGCAGAAGCTCCTCGCCGAGGTCCGACGGACCAGAAGCCTGACCCAGGGCGCGTCGGGGGCGGGTGCCCGGGTCCATACGCTGCCCGAGCGGCCGCGGGACATCGAGGACGACGGCGAGTTCCACTTTGCCTTGCTTGGGCCGGGATCGGCCTCCGACTCCGGTCGGCCAAGCGCCCAGGCACGCCGCTTCATCGACGAGACCACCGGACCGGACCGTCCTCGCACCCGCCGCAACGCCATCGTTCTCGTGGTCCCGTCCCGCGACGGCCTGGATGTCGCCCGCGTGCGCATCCGCGAATATCTCGGTTGGGCGGAAGTGCGGAGTCAGATCGGTGAACAGGCGCAGGACACCGTGCGCGAAGCAATGCTCGCCACGTCGACGGAGCAGGCGCGCCGGCGTATCCCGATGCGATCCGGCAAGCGTGGTCCATCGTTGTCACCGTCAGCGAGAGCAACGCCGTCCATGCGTTCAAGGCGACGATCGGCGCGGAGCCCCTGTTCCCGACCATCAAGGCCGATCGCCGCGCGCGCGTTCAGGACACCGCGATCAGCGCCGAGGCGATGTTGCCGGGTGGCCCCTACGATCTGTGGCGCGCGGGCGAGCCGTCGCGCCGCGTGAAGGATCTGGCGGGTGCGTTCGCGGAGAACCCGAAGCTGCCGAAGATGCTCCGTCGCAAGGAGATCCTCGACACCATCGACCAGGGCGTCCTCGATGGCATCTTCGTCGCCTCCCTCGTACGACCCGACAAGTCCGTCAAGACGTGGTGGCGGACGCGGATCGATGAGGCGGCGCGTGCCGAGCCCGCTCTGGAGCTGTGCCTGCCCGACAAGGCCACGCTGTCCGAACTCGGCCCGAATGTGCTGGCGCCGGGCGTCTTGCCGGAGCTTTGGGTCGGCGAGTCGGTCGCAGTGGCCGATGTGACCGCTTACTTCGCCGGTGAGCGGACCGTGATCGTGCAGCGCGAAGGCTACTCCGAGCCGGTGGCCATCCCGGCCTGCCCGCGCACCGCAATCGAGGCTGCCATTTCCGACGCTGTCCGCCAAGGCGTCCTCTGGCTCGTAAACGGCCCTGCGAGCTTCCAAGGCGAACCTATGGCGCCCGGGGTGTTGACGGACGCCGCCGAACTCCGCGCACCGATGCTCCCTCTGGCGGTCGACCGATTGACGAAGGATGCCGTTCCTGAAGCCTCGACGGAGGGGGAGACGAACGCCTTGGCTCTGTCCGCCGCGCTCTCGGTGCAGGTCGGAGCGCCGGTCCCGTGGCCTGTCCTGTGCCGGGCCATCGACGATGCGCTCGGTACGCGCTGGCTCGAACAGGGGCCGGACAGCGGCCCGTGGCCATGCGAAGCGTCCGGGGCTTCCGCGGTGAGGCTGAAGCAGCCTGATGCGAGGAAGGATGTTTCGGAGCAGAAGGGGGATTACGTGCGGACCCCGAAAGGTGCGCACACCGCTGGCGCCATTCTGGAGCCCAACGAGCTGCAGGACTTGAGCGACGCGCTACCGGAGATCGTCAGGGCGGCGGCCGGCGTCCCGTTGCAGTTTCACGTTCGCATCACACTGGGAGATGGCAGCGATGTCCCCTCTGAAACAGTGACATCGCTCAACGAGCTTCTCGAGGGCATCAAGTCGGACTTCCGCCTGAGTGAACAGGGTTGTCTTGACGTGTTGCGCAGGAATCAGCCAGACCTTGCGCATCAAGTCGGATTTCCTCTCGAAGGAACAAGGCCCTCTCTGGCTGGCGGTCTTGCGGCATGCCTTCAACCCGGAGCGCCCGCGCGGAGTCAGGAGCGCGATGTGTGCTGAGTTCGGGAAGACCGTACTCGTGGTCAACGAGTATTTGCCTGCCCCGACTGTGCGGGTTCGGGATCTGTTCCATGAATCCATTGCTTCAGGCATTTGCTCATGACTGTTGCCGCCCCCCTCACTTTGACGCCGCTCGTGGGCATTCCCGTCGTTTGCGAGGGGGACGATGTGGCGGGTCTCGTCGGGGATGCGATCGAAGGGGTCGGCATCGTGCCGGCCGCTTTCGATGTCGTTGTCGTGACCCAGAAGATCGTCTCCAAGGCGGAGGGGCGGCGGGTGCGGCTGGCCGACGTTCGGCCGTCCGCGCGTGCGGAGGAGCTTGCGGCGGCCCTCGACAAGGACCCGCGCGTGATCGAGGCGGTGCTCGGGGAGTCGAACGCGATTGTTGCCAGCGGCCACGGGGTGCTGATTACGGAGCATCGCAGCGGCCATGTGATGGCGAACGCGGGGGTGGACCGCTCCAACGTCGGTCATGCGGACGACGAGGAGGAAGTGCTGCTCCTGCCCCGCGATCCGGATGCGAGCGCCGCGGTGCTGCATCGCGCCCTCGAAGCCCGGTTCGGGTGTCGGCTCGCGGTTGTGGTCAGCGACAGTGTGGGCCGGGCGTGGCGCAACGGGGTGGCGGGCATCGCCATCGGCGCGGCCGGGTTGCCCGCGCTCACCGATCTGCGCGGGGCGCCGGACCTCTTCGGCATTCCGCTCAAGGTCACGCTGACCGGCTTTGCCGACCAGATCGCGGCCGCCGCCAATCTCGTTGCCGGCGAGAGCGCGGAAGGCGTACCGGCGGTGCATGTCCGCGGGCTTCGGTGGAGCGCGGCGCCGCTGCCGGCCTCCGCGCTGGTGCGTGATCGCGAGAGCGACCTCTTCCGGTGAGCATCCGTTTCACGCCGCGATCCGCACACCGTTGCCGCCCTGCCGAGCCCATCGAGATGCCGTCACGCGCGCACCCGAGCCGGCTGCGGCCCGAAGCGCTTCCGGGAACCCGAGCGCCCTGTCTGTTTGAATACCAGTGGTTCTGCGGCTCAACCCGGGCATGGTGCCCGTACTCTCGGGAAATCGGCCCGGGGCGTCGCGCCACATTTCCGGACGGTGCGAGTACGGCACCGCGCGGCTTCGTCCGATGACCCATTGCCCATGACTTCTGGCACCGTGGTCGCGCTCTCCGGGGGCATTGGCGGCGCAAAGCTTGCGCTCGGCCTCTATCGCGTGCTTCCGCCCGGGGCGCTCACCGTGATCTGCAATCCGGGCGATGACTTCGACCACCTGGGGCTGCGCATCTGTCCCGACGCCGACACCGTCCTCTACACGCTCGCCGGACTCGCCAATCCCGAGGCCGGCTGGGGGCGCGCCGGGGAGACCTGGACCTTCATGGAGGTGCTGGCCGGGCTCGGTGGAGAGACCTGGTTCCAGCTCGGGGACGGGGATCTTGCGCTGCACGTCGAGCGCACCCGCCGGCTCGCGGGGGGCGAGCCCCTGTCGCGCATCGCGGCAGATCTCGCGCGGCGTCTCGGGGTGCGCGCCCGGGTGGTCCCCGCGTGTGACGCCGCGGTGCGCACCGTGGTGCGGACACCGGGCGGACGGATGGCGTTCCAGCACTAC
This sequence comes from Gammaproteobacteria bacterium, assembly GCA_965221725.1. GTDB lineage: Bacteria > Pseudomonadota > Gammaproteobacteria > HK1 > HK1 > HK1. The sequence continues at coordinate 1,937,273 of OZ244909.1, read as the reverse complement.
TTCGTGCGCGACCGGTGCGAGCCGGTGGTGACCGGTTTCGAGTTCGAGGGGGCGGAGGAGGCCCGGCCCTGTCGCGCGGGGCTCGAAGCGCTTGCGGACGACTCGCTCCGGTGCGTGGTCGTGTGCCCGTCCAACCCGTTCATCAGCATCGACCCGATCCTGGCGGTGCCGGGGATGATGGCCGCGATCCGGGCCGCCGGGGTGCCGGTCATCGGCGTCTCGCCCATCATCGGCGGCGGCGCGGTGAAGGGTCCCACCGCGAAGATGATGCGCGAACTGGGGCTCGAGGTCTCCAACCGCGCCATCGAGCATCACTACCAGGAGCAGGTCGACGCCTGGGTCATCGACTCCGCGGATGCAGCCGAAGCGCCCGGGTTCGCGCGTCCCGTCCGCATCGCCCCCACGCTGATGCGGACCGAAGCGGACAAGGACGCCCTCGCGCGAACGGTGCTGGAGTTTGCAGACGAGTTGCGCACGCGAACCGGGCCAGCACCTCTTTGACCCAATGGCCGTGAACAAAGGGTTGGGCACTGGAGCGCTTTACGGAATGCGTAACAGAGTCTACAGTCGGCTCGCATGATCCGAAGCTTCAGAGACCGGGAGACAAGACGCTTCTTCGAGGGTCAGCGCGTCGCCGCCTATCAGGGTTTTGCCAGACAGGCGGCACGCCGTCTGGTCCTGCTCGACAGCGCGGAGACGCTCGGTGACCTGGCCGCGCTCCCGAGCAATCGGCTGGAAGCGCTGCGGGGCGACCGCGTCGGTCAGCACAGCATTCGGATCAACGTGCAGTGGCGCGTCTGCTTCCGTTGGACGGACGACGGGCCGCACGATGTGGAGATCGTCGATTATCACTGAAGGCAACTGACATGAACGTGAAGAACGGAATGAGGCCGGTGCATCCGGGGGAGGTCCTGCGCGACGAGCTCGACGAGTTGGGGCTTTCCGCCAATGCGTTGTCGAAGGCGCTGGGGGTGCCGGTGAACCGGGTGACGATGATCCTGAACGGCCAGCGGGGCGTCAGCGCCGACACGGCGCTTCGGCTCGCGCGCTATTTCGGGACGACGCCGCAACTCTGGATGAACTTGCAGAAGACCTGGGAGCTTCGCCGAGCGGAGACCATGGCCGGCTGCGAGATCGACGAGAAGGTGGCTCCGCGGCAATCGGCGGCATAAGGAGCGGTGGTCGACGGCTGTTCCCGATTTCAAGTCGCTCCCGGGTCGACTTGAGGTTGCTGTACGACTATCCCCGCCGCCCGCTACCGGGGCACGAAGCCGAGCCGCTTGTCGATGACGTTCACGAGCGGTGCGCCGGTGCGAAAGCGCCGGAAGTTCTCGATGAACACGTCCGCCACCGCCTGCTTGTGACCGTGGTAGTCGCCGGACATGTGCGGTGAGACGAACACGTTTTCCATCCCCCACAGCGGACTCTCGGCCGGCAGCGGCTCTTCGGTGAAGACATCGAGACCCGCGCCGGCGATGACCCCGTTGTCCAGCGCCGCGATCAGGGCCGGCTCGTCGACCAGGGCGCCACGGCCCAGGTTGAAGAACCGCGCCGTCGGCTTCATCGCCGCGAGGCGTGAGGCGTCGAACATGCCGCGGGTGCGCTCGGTGAGCGGCGTGATCAGCACCACCCAGTCAGCGGATCCGAGGGCGCGGTTCAGATCTTCGTCGCCGTGCACCCGGCCGAAATCCGGGTCGCCGTCGCGCGCGGTGCGCCCGACCCCCTCGACCTTGATGCCGGCTGCCCGAAGCGTGCGGGCAATCGCCCGCCCGATGCTGCCGGCTCCGACCACCAGCGCCTTCGTGCCCGCGATGCGCTCGTGCAGGCGGTACGACCACCTCCGCTCGCGCTGGCGGTCGTAGCTCCCGCGGAAGTCCTTGGCGAAGGCGAGGATCATGCCGAGCGCGTACTCCGCCATCGGCTGATCGAAGACGCCGCGCACGTTGGTGAGGGTGACGTCGCTCTCGACCAGGGCGGGAAACAGGGTGGCGTCCACCCCGGCACCTCCCCACTGAATCCACCGCAGCCGGTCGGCGCGCTCGAAGGCGGGTGCGAGGTCGTCGGCGCGGAAGTTCCATCCCAGAATGACTTCGGCGCCGGGGAGCGCCGCGCGCAGGGCATTGAAATCACGCGCGCATCGGAATTCGGCCTCGGCGGCGATCGCCTCGATGCCGGGCACCTCACCGGCGGATTCGACGCCCTGAATGACTACGGTGGTTCGTTCGTTCATCCGGATCTCGCCGCGCCTCACCGGCCGTTTCCTTCGCTGATCTCTCAGGTTCCGGTTCTCTGTGCGCTGATGAGATCATTGATACGGTCTTCATGTTGCTGAAGTACCGTATCAAACACCACATTCGCAACTATACGCCCGGCCGTGCCGACCTGCCGGTGCGCCTGGCCAGGTTGAAAGTGATTCGACGACTTCGGAGCGGGCGGGCCGACGAGAAGTCGAACCGCTGCCGTCAGCACCGGAAGTCGGGCTCTCCGGCGCCGTTGCTCTCCACCCTGGCGTTCCAGCCGGCCGGGTGCGTGGGCACTTCGATGCGGAAGGGGCAGGGCGCGGCGATCTCGACCTCTCCGTGCGCCTGCACGAGCGAGGTGAGGGATTCCTCGAACGACCCCAGGTTGGGCATCGCGTAGGCAATGAGATCGGCGCGAACCTCGAGATCGGGCGTCGCCGCGTCGATCTCCTGGATGACCCTGAGCGTGATGGTGGTGTCGTTCGCGATGCTGCCGTCGGCCGGCTGCTCGAACCGGCCCCGGGTGCGCCCTTCGAGCGCCACCGCCCCGCCGAGCCCCGTGTAGTGCACCCACAGCGCGGCCTGGTGCACGGTCCGGAACTCTCGGGGGAGGGCACTTCGGAGCAACACCCCGAGGCGCGATTCCCCGTCGCCGTCGAACCGGTAGCGGAGCTTCATGGTGACCGTGACCGGCATCGAGCCGGTCCATGACCCGCTCAGCCGGAACCGCTCGATGATGACGGCCGTCGCTTCGCGTCCGCCGTAGCCGACCCCCCGGATCGCGCCGCCGCCCGCGGTGGCGGCAAGCGCCCCCCGCCCGAGATCCGCCGCCGCTTCGGAGATGCTCGGCAGGAATCGCCCCTGCCCGTCGTCCAGCATGGCGCTTTCGGCGCAGGTGTCGCCCAGCGCGTCCGAGGACAGCACGTGGATGCCCTTGCAGGTGACCCGATACAGGCCCGCCTGCACGGTCGTGGCGGCGAGCACGCACGCCAGCAGCAACAGGAGGACGGCGGGGGCCGCGGCGGTGGGAGCGGGTGGCGGTCGGGTCTCGATGTCCCTCCCCGGGACCGCGCGGGCGTGATCTTTCGCTCGACGGCAACGGTACCCCGGGACGCTGCATCGAGCACCTTGGGTCACGTCATTCGATGCGTGACCCGGCACGGCTTCGATGCCTGGCGCCAATGACAAGGGCCGTCGCGAGTGCGACGGCCCTTGAGCTTGCGGCGGTGGATTCGGCGACCCTGGCGCGGCTGTCGCACTGAACACCGGTCGGAACCCCGGATATTCCGGTCAGGACATCAGGTATCCCCACTCGTGGATGCGGAAGCCGTCGCCCTCGCCGACCGGGTGCCGGCGGTGGCCGCCGAGGTTCGAAGAGCGCGCGTCGAGCCAGTGGGTGAACAGTGGGATGATGGATCCGCCCTCGTCCCACATGATTCGCTGTGCCTCGCAGTAGAGTTCCTTGCGCGCGGGGCCGTCCCTGGTGCCCTTCGCTTCGTTGATGAGGGCATCGAACTTCTCGTGCCGCCAGAACGCTTCGTTCCACTTCGCCTCGGAGACGTAGCACAGTGAGAATCGCAGGTCCGCGGTTCGACGGGGAGTTCGCCATCTCGACACCGGGCGCGTTTTCGATGATCGGAATCGACTTCGGGTCGACGCGGACCGTGAGGTGGATGTCGCCGGCGAGCAGTGCGTTGACGCGCGCTGCAGTGTCGGCGATGCCGAAGCTCTCCACCTCGTCGACGTGGGGATAGCCTTCGTGGTGGTAGTTGGGGTTCTTCTTCGCCAGCATCCCGACCCCGGGGCGGAAGTTGTCGAGCGCGAACGGCCCGGTGCCGACGAGGTTGTCGAAGTCCTCGAATCCGTCCGGCACCACCACCGCGTGCATGTCGCCGGGGTACATCGGGAAGTCGGCGTTCGGCGTCTTGAGGTCGATGACGAGCCAGTCGCCGTCCGCCTTCATGTCCGCGATGACGTCCAGCCACGCCTTGATGATGGAGTCGGAATCTTCGCCCCGGTGGCGATTCAGGGTGTAGATGCAATCCTGGACCGTCAGCGACTTGCCGTTGTGGAACTCGATGCCCCGGCGGATCTTGAACCGCCACGTCTTCAGGTCGTCGGCGGCGTTCCATTCCTCCGCGAGGTCGGGCTCCGCCGTGAGATTCGTCGAATAGCGCACGATGGGGCTGCAGATCTGGTACGCGCGCATGAAGTCGAGCGAAGTGGTCAGGCGGTTCGGGTTCAGCGTGTCGTTCGCGCTGTGCGTGTACCAGCCGATTCGCATCCGACCTCCCTTGACCGGGGTGTCGGCAAGCACCGAATCGGAAGCGGTGAGCAGCGAGGTAGTCGCCGTCGCGGCGATCCCGGCGGCGCCCAGTCTGCCGACGAACTCGCGGCGGGAAATGCGCCGCGCCTCGTATTCCTTCTGGAAGTACTTGATGTACTGGTTCATGGTTTCCCTCCGTCCTTGTTCGAGGAGTGGTGTCAGGCCCATCGAGACCATTGGCGGCAGCCTGCGGGCCCCGCGCGATCCCTTGACGCAGGGCAATGACGCAGGGCGTTCCAGGCACACGCGGGGAGCGTTGAGGGCCGCCGGTACCAGGCCGACAGGTCGAGACTAGCAACTGGAAACGGCGATTGTCACTTGCCGCCGGAGACCGTCAGCAATTCCCGCCGGGCCGGAACATGCGCTCGAAATCGCTCCTGGCCGGCGTTCGAGAACGCGCTGAGCAGGCACTCCGGGGGCCGAAATCCTGCCGTTATCGCATCGCGGTTGCCGCCGGATTCTTCCTCGCCGGTGACGGGAGGAAATGCGCCAGCGAGGGTGACGCCGGCGGGCTCAGAGGCCGGTGAAGGGGGGATCCGCAAGCGCGTCGATCTCGCGGTGGCAGGCGATCCGGTGGTCCTGTGCCAGCCGATGCACCGGCGGTTTCTCCACGTCGCAGGTGCCCGGAATCATGAGCGGGCAGCGGGTGTGGAAGGGGCAACCGGCGAGGCCGATATTGACCACATCCGCCATCGCCTGCTCCGCCTCCCGGGTGGCGCGATGGTCCTCGAGCCAGCCGGTACGCATCTCCGGCACCGAATTCAGCAGCAGTCGCGTGTACGGGTGGTGGGGCGGGGAGAGGACGCGCGGCGTCGGCCCCTGCTCGGCGACCCGGCCCGCGTAGAGGACGACGATGCGGTTCGCGAACGACGCCACGGTGGAGAGGTCGTGGCTGATGAACACGAACGCGGTGTCGAGCCGCTCCTGCAGTGATTCCAGCAGCTTGATGATCGCGGCCCCCACCACGGTGTCGAGCGCCGAGGTCACCTCGTCGCAGAGAATGACCTCCGGCTCCGCCGCGAGCGCCCGGGCGAGGTTGACGCGCTGCTTCTCGCCCCCGGAGAGTTCGTGCGGATAGCGGCCGGCGTAATCCGCCGGCAGCTCCACCATGTTCAGCAGCTCCCCGACCCGCCGGTCACGCTCCGCGCCCTTCATCCCCAGATAGAACTCGAGCGGTCGGCCGAGCGCCTGCGCCACGAGCTTCTTGGGGTTGAACGAGACGTCCGGCATCTGCAGCACGAGTTGAACCCGCTGGAGGTCGTTCTTGTCGCGATGCTTCACATCCGGCGGAAGCGTCTTTGTGTCGAGCCTCACCTCGCCCTCGAACGCGGGGGTGAGGCCGGAGATGACCCGCGCCATCGTCGACTTGCCGCAGCCGGACTCACCGATGACCCCGACCGCCTGCCCGCGGGGGATGTCGACATCGACATCGAAGAGGATCTGCACGTCGGGCTTCCCGCCCCTGACGCCCCCGTACCCCGCGCCGATGCCCTGAAGGGACAGCACCGGCTGCGGCCGGCCGGACTCCGGGCCGGCCGCGGGGCGGCTCGCGCGCGGCGGCGGGCGCACCGCCGCCATGAGCTGCTTCGTGTATGCGTGCTGCGGTTCGTGGAGGATCTGGTCGGTGTCGCCCTGCTCCATGATCTCGCCGTCGTAGAGCACGATGATGCGATCCGCCATCTGCGCGACCACCGCCAGATCGTGGGTGACGTAGAGCGCGGCGGCGCCCGAGCGCCGGATCACGTCCTTGAAGGCGGCCAGCACCTCGACCTGGGTGGTCACGTCGATCGCGGTGGTCGGTTCGTCGAACACGAGCAGGTCCGGGCCGCACGACATCGCCATCACCGCGAGCAGGCGCTGGAGCTGGCCGCCGCTCACCTGGTGCGGGTACTTGCGGCCGATGCGCTCCGGCTCGGGGAGCTGCATGCGCCGGGCGAGATCCACCATCTGTGCTTCCGCCTCGCCCCGGGACATGGTGGCGTGGACCGACGGACCTTCGGTGATCTGGTCGCCGAGCGTGTGGGCGACGTTGAACGCGGCGGCGGCCGACTGGGCGATGTAGGCGACCCGCCGGCCCCGCATCCCGCGCTTCTCTTCGAGCGAGAGGTCGAGCACCGAGGTGCCGTCGAACCGCACCTCGCCGCCGGTGAAGCGGCACCCGGGGCGCGCGTACGCGAGCGACGACAGCGCGATGGTCGACTTCCCCGCGCCCGACTCGCCGATGAGGGCGAGCACCTCGCCGCGGCGGGCCTCGAGCGATACCCCCCGCACGATCGGCATCCACTCGCCGGACGGGCGCCGCCCTTCCATGTGCAGATCGCGGATCCGCAGCAGCGCGGTCATTTCACCAGCTCGTCCGAGATGTCCTTCTGCGCGCGGGCCAGGTTCCAGTCGACCAGGAAGTTGATCGACAGGGTGACCGAGAAGATCGACAGCGCCGGCAGCAGGACCGCCGCCGCCCCGACGAAGATGCCCGTCATGTTGTCCTTGACCATCGAGCCCCAGTCCGCCTCGGGCGGCTGCACCCCGAGCCCGAGGAACGACAGCGCACTCAGCAGCAGGATGGAGAACGTGTAGCGCAGCCCGAAGTCGGTCGAGAGGGGGACGAAGGCGTTGGGCAGCACCTCGTTCCAGAGGATCCACCACAGGCTCTCCCCCCGGGCGCGGGCCACCTCCACGAAGTCCTGGGTCATCGTGTTCACCGCGAGCGCGCGGGAGATCCGGAACACCCGGGTCGCCTCGATGAAGCCGATGGCGCAGATCAGGGCGGGGAGCGAGGTGCCGAATATCGACACGATGAGCAGCGCCAGCATGATGGTCGGGAACGAGATGAACGCATCGACGATTCGGCTGATGACCGAATCGGTCCAGCCGCCCGCGATCCCGGCGATGAATCCGGTGATGACGCCGAGGACGAAGGCGAGGATGGTGGCGATGAGCGCGAGCGTGAGGGTGGTCCGGGCGCCGTGGACGAGTCTGGAGGCGAGGTCCCGCCCGAGGTAGTCGGAGCCGAGCAGCAGCCCCTCGGCTCCGATCGGCGCGAACGACGTGCCGGTCACGATCTCGCTCTCGGTGTACGGCGCGATGTACGGCGCGAACAGCGCAACCACGACCCAGAACGCCAGGATCAGCACGCAGACGTAGCCGTAGGCCCCGAGCGGTGGAAACTGGAGTCCGCGTCTCGCCGGGGTGGCCGTGGTGGTGTCGGCGGCCTGATTCACCCGGGATGCCTCGGGCGCGGATTGCTCGGGACGCGAATGGCGCCGGTGACCCGGTTCACCTGGGATGCCTCAGTCTGGGGTTGCTCACGATGGAGATGACGTCGGCGAGGATGTAGAACCCCACGTAGATCGCGCAGAACATCATCGCGCAGGCCTGCACCACCGGGATGTCGCGGCTCTGCACCCCGTCCACCATCAGCTTGGCGACCCCGGGAAAGGAGAAGATCACCTCGACCACGACCACCCCGGTGATGAGGTAGGCGAGGTTGATCGCGACCACGTTGACGATCGGGGCGAACGCATTGGGCAGCGCGTGCCACAGCACGATGCGCATGCGGGGCACGCCCTTCAGGATCGCCATCTCGATCGCCGGGGAGGTCATGACGTTGAGCACCGCGCTGCGGGTCATGCGGGTCATGGGCGCGAGCACCGCGAACACCAGCGTCATCACCGGCAGGAACATCGCCCGTGCGAGCTGCTGGAAGGTCGGATCCTGCGAGAGATAGGACACCGCCGGCACCCAGCGCAGCTCGATGGCGAAGAGCATCACCAGCAGGGTCGCGATCAGGAATTCGGGGCCGGAGATCACGATCAGGGTGCCGAAGGTGATGGTGCGGTCGAAGAACGAACCGGGGTACATCGCGGCCAGCAACCCCAGGCTGAGCGCGAGCGGCACCGCGATGATTGCGGTGAGGCCGCCCAGGGTGAGGGTGGTGGGCAGCCGGATGGCCATCATCTCGACGATGGAGCGCCCGGTGCCGAGCGCCTCGCCGACATCGCCCCGCAGCAGGCCGCCGAGCCAGTCGAGGTAGCGCACCCAGGCCGGCCGATACAGACCCAGCTCCGTGCGAATGGCGTGGAGCGTTTCCTCGGTGGCGCCCTGGCCGAGAATCGCATCCGCCACGTCACCCGGCAGGATCTCGATCCCGAAAAACACCAGAACCGACATCACCCAGATGGTGACGATGCCGAGCAGAACGCGACGGACGATCAGACTGGCGATCATGCGGCCCCTGGTTGTGTTGGTGAACACCCCGACCGAACAGTCGGAGTGTGGCCCTGCCGGGTTGGCCTGCGTCTACCCACTTCCCCGGCAAAACTGTTTTTTCCCGCTCACCATGGGGCGTTCGCAGCAGGGATGGGAGACGCCATCCACGCATGAGCGATTCGAAAAACGTCCGTGCCGGTTTCGGTGCTGCGGCGAGCGGTCCGACGGGGCGATCCGCCCTCGGGGCTGCTGGCCTTCCTTGCTCCCTCCGCTTGATACCGCACTTCGCCGCTCGGGGGCAACCGGCGGGGAGGGGCCGGCCGGTGGCGGCGCGGTGGAGTCAGGACCGCAGACGATCGGCCACCGCCCGGATGTGTTCCGGGCCGAGTCCGCAGCACCCGCCGATGACCCTCACGCCCTCCTTCGCCCACCGCTCGGCGACGCTGGCGAACGCTTGCGGGGAGATCACGTCCTCGAACTGCCAGTGCGGCGGCTCGAAGTGTCCGCTGTTGGGCCAGGCGCCGAGCGGTGCGGCGCACACCTCGCGCGCGCACCGGAGCCCGGGGTCGGTCTCTTCGATCTCCGAATGCATGACGCCGACCAGCATCTCGCCGCGGCCGGTGACGGCGCGCAGGGCCTCGGCGAACGGTACGGGCTCGCCGACCGAGGCGCTCTGGGTGATAACCGCGCCCCGGTCGTCGATGGCGCAACTGAAGCCGGCCCACACCGGCAGACCCACCGAGAGGGCGGCATCCATCGCGGCGCTGCTCCACTCGATGTCGCGCAGCATCTCCAGCACCAGCAGATCGACCCCGGCTTCGGCGAGCCACTCCGCCTGCCTGCGAAGCCCGTCGGCGTGCTCCAGCGGCGCCTGGCGGTTCGTCCGGCGGAACCCCGGCGCCATGAGCGAGAGCGACCCCGCGACCCACGTCGGTCCGTCAGTCGGTCCGTCGGTCGATCCGTCACTCGGGCCGTCCGCCGACCTGTCCACCGCTTCCCGCGCTTCGAGCGCAAGCTCCGCCGAGCGGAGGTTGATCTCGCGGGCGCGGTCGCCGTACCCCGCTTCCGCGACGTGCTGGGGGGCGGCCGCGTAGGTGTTGGCCATGATGATCTCGGCTCCGGCCCGCAGGTACGCCGTGTGCAGATCGCGCAGGACATCCGGATGGGTGATGGCGGCGAGGCCGCTCCAGGTGTCGGCGCTCATGGGCACGCCCAGGCGCTGGAGTTCGGTGCTGATGGCCCCGTCCAGAATGATCGGACGCGGGTCGGAGAAGCGCTCGGCGAGGTCCGGCATGGGTCTCCCCGTAAGGGCGCGGCCGGCAGGACCGGCCGGATGGGCCGGCAGTCTAGCCGGGATTCATCACCGATTCTGCCTTGGCTCGCTATCGTTGCGAGAGACTGATAGCGTGCATCGCGAAGGAGAGTGACGTCACGGTGTCAATGTCATAACGTGCCGTGGTCGTCGAGATGGCGTGGCTGGCGAGGGCTTGCACCATCGCCAGGCCGGAGCCGTCGCCGAGCAAGGGGCTGTGGCGAAGTCCCGGTGGTTGGGGACACCTCCATTACCTTCCCGGGGCAGATCGGCGCCGCCCCGCGCGCGTTCATGATCGCACCCCGTCAGTTCGACCCGGACTCCGTGTTCCCCGGATCGAGTGGGTTGCTGAACACATCGCCGAGGTTCGGCCCGCCGCCCCCGGAGCCGTCGTTCCCGCCGCGCGCGTTCCTACCGCACCGGCCCGTGCGATCGGTGGTGACGGTGATGTTGACCCACCGTCCGCAATCCACCTTCCCCTGACCGGCAATGACCGCGCCACCGCGAACGACCGCCGTTCCGGAAACCTCGGCATTGTCACGGACCCGCGCTCCGTCCATGACCCTGGCATGGCCGGAAACGCGGGCGGAGCCCCAGACGTACGCGCCAATCACTCTGGCGTTTCCGGAAACGCCCGCATTGCCGAACACGAATGAATTTCGAATGGGAATTGTGGATAACTCGGTCTTGACCGACCCCGGCGATTCTCAGTGACAATCTGTCTATCGGAACCCCGGATCAGACCGCCAAGACGGTCTGATCCGGTAAGAGGGAGATTCTGGATCAGTCATTGTCCCGAATGGGAATGCGCAGATGACGGGTCGGGTTGTACATGATGACGTACAGGGAATTCTCCCGTTCGTCCTGGAACCCGTTTTCACGCGGGGTTAACAGGGCAGACGTAAAGCCTTCGGCTTCGGTCATGGTGTTGCACCGCTTGAACCCTCCGGCATTCTGCCAGCGGTCGCCAAAAAGGCCGCTGGCCCCGGCAACATTGTTGCTCAGGCAGCCTGTAGCGTCGGCATCGCACGGGGTGGTGTCGAAAAACTCGGCGCAGAAGGGAATCCGGTATTCCCGGGGATTCTCGAAACTGCCGAAATTGTCGCAGTTTTCCAGGAAGAACTGGACGATCACTCCGCTAACGGTGCCTTCTACTGCCGACGCGCCCTCCATCGGGAAGCCCTGGTATAACTCGATATGGGAGGCATTGCACTGCTCGGCCACCGCCGGACCGGCCGACAGTGCCAGCAGCAGGATAGCCGCCAGTCTAGCGAGGGGGGGGGGGGGGTGATTCACGGTTAGTCTGGTTCATGACGGATATGCTCAAAAGTAAGGAAACCGGGTCGGGATTGTACCCCGATTCGTGATGACCGGCTCACGCAAGAACAGAGATTGCCGACCCGAACATCCGATACGGAGGCGCATGCAACCATTGCGCCCGCATGCGCTGTAGTTGAATCTCGTCCGAATCCGGTTTGATGGCCGCGCATTGCGTCGACGCCGCCGATATGGCAAGAGTGCGTCCGTCCCGCACTTCGGAACGACCCCATGCGACCGGTGCTCGTCGCCCACAACGACCCCGACGACTTCCGGGACCTGCTCGCCGAACGGTTTCCCGAGGTCGAGTTCGTGTACGCGACCACCGCGCAGAGCATCGCCGATGCGCTCGCGCGGCATGACCCGGAGGTCGCGTTCTCCATCAAACACCCCGGGTTCCCGGCCGCCGGGCACGCATCGATCCCGGTCCATCCGTCGGTGCGGTGGGTCCAGATCGGCGGCTCGGGGTTCGACCACCTGCTGCCGTGGGATGCCGCGCGCGTCACCGTGACCAACGGCGCCGGCGTGCTTGCCCCGTACCTTGCCGAGAGCGTCACCGGAGCGATGCTCGCGCTCGGCTGCGGCTTTCCGCGCTACGCCGAGCAGCAGCGCGCGCGGCAGTGGCGTCCGGTGGCGTTCACCCCGCTGCGGGGGCGTACGCTGCTGGTGGTCGGCTTCGGCCGGATCGGCGAGTGCGTTGCGCGCAATGCCAAGGCGCTCGGGATGCGGGTGCTGGCCGTGCGCGGAACCCCGGCGCCGCATCCGGCCGCGGACGAGATGCACGGCCCGGCCGCACTCCGCGCCCTCCTTCCCCGGGCGGACTTCGTGTCGCTGCACCTGCGGCTGAACCCCGCCACCCGCGGGATGCTCTCGCGGGCGGCGCTGGCCGCGATGAAGCCGGGCGCGTACCTCGTCAATACCTCGCGGGGGCCGGTGGTCGACGAGGCGGCGATGATCGATGCCCTGCGCTCCGGTCACCTCGCGGGCGCGTATCTCGATGTCTTCGAGACCGAACCGCTGCCCCCGGAGAGCCCGCTCTGGTCGATGCCCAACGTGCTGGTCACCCCGCACTCCGCCGACAACATCCACGGCTGGCCCCGCCGGTTCGCGGCGCTGTTCGCGGACAACCTCGCACGCTGGCGCGCCGGCGAGCCGTTGTTGAACGAGGTGGTGCCGTAAGGGTTCGAACCGGAGCCATGCAGGCCTGAGCGGTTCTCCGAATCCTTGCCGAGAAATCCGGGTTGATGAGCTGGAAAATCAATCTCGGTCGATGTCCTGAGCGTAGTGGGCGTCGGTCCGTCGTCATGAGTCCCTCGGCCGATCACGGATCCGGCGTTCGGCATCCGCGCCTCCGGATCGCTCGTCGGGTATGTGTCTCGTTGGTGAGATCGCTTGTTTTCGACTCCGGGAAATCCCGGGATCGAGGGCGCCTTGCCCTCGTCGGCGAGGGTGGTGCGCCCGTGCTCACGGGGTCACCACAAATCGGAGGTACCCCTGTTCGCCAGGTGTCGTGTCTCGTGCTCGTATGTCTGATGGTCGCCGCGCTTTTCGTTCCGGCGGCATCGGCGCACCGTGGCGGGATGGCGGCGGATGGTTGCCATAACGACCGGACGAACGGCACCTGTCATTGCCATCGGCCGGGAGCGAGCCGGGCCGGATGCACGAGCGAGTACCGGGAGGCGACTGGAGGCGCAGGGACGCGTCCGGCCGGGAGTCATGCACCCGACGAAGCGCGGGCGCCCTCCGGCGGCGTCCGACACCCTTCCGCAACCGATGCCCCCGCGGCATCCGCGGGGGCATCGGCCCCGGCGCAATGGATCCGGATCGCGACCTGGAACCTCAATCTGCTGCACTGGCGCACCGGCGGGGCGCTGTGGCGTGGCGCCGCCGCCCGGAGCGATGCGGACTACCGGACCCTTGCCCGCTACGCCCGTGCGCTCGATGCCGACATCATCGCCTTTCAGGAGGTCAACGGACCCCGCGCCGCCGTCCGCGTCTTCCCGCAGCGCGACTACGAGCTGCACTTCTCGGGACGCCACGATTCGCGCTACGACGACATCTACAACGGATTCGCGGTGCGCCGGGGAGCGTTCGATGAGGTGGTGAAGCGCGATCTCCCGTCGCTCGGGCTCGCATCCGGCTCCAACGCCCGCTACCAGCTCCGCTGGGGGGTCGATCTGACGGTTTCGCGGGCCGGCCGGAAGCTCCGCCTGCTGAACGTCCACCTGAAGTCGAGGTGCTTCAGCCAGAGCCTGGAGAAGCCCCGCAGCCGAGCCTGCCGGACCCTCGCCCGCCAGATCGAGCCGTTGGAGGCATGGGTCGACGCCCGCTGGCGCGAGGGCGTGCCGTTCGTGGTGCTGGGTGACTTCAACCGGGCGATGGACCGGCACGGGGCACGCGATCACCTGTGGGCGGCGCTCGACGACGGCGACCCGCCGGGCCTCGCCCTCCGCCGGCTGCCCGCGGGGCTCGATCCCCCCTGCTGGCGGGGCACGTCACGCCACCATCGCCACCCGATCGATTTCTTCGTGTTCGGCGCCCGGGCCTGGACGCGGGTGGACGCGGGCTCCTTCCGGCAGGTGGTATGGACCGACGCGGACGCCGACCCGCGCCGCGGACTGCCCTCCGATCACTGCCCGATCGCGGTCGATCTCTTCTGATTCGCCGGGCGACGGGATGGGGCGGCCCGTGTGCTGCGTGGATCTCCCCCCGAGCCTTCGATGCCGGCCCGAAGCTCGTCCGTGACCCATTACTCCGTTTCGCTGTCAGCATGCTCGCGGATGTGTGCCATCACCGTCGGCAGGTCGTTCGGCAGGGTCGTGAAGTGCTCCTTGCGCTCGTGGAGGTCGGCGAGGCGCTCGGGCAGGGCGGGGCGGAGGCCGATGGCGCGCTCGACCGCGTCCGGGAACTTGGCGGGATGGGCGGTGGCGAGGGTGATCATGGGGGTCTCGCGGGCGTCGCGGAGCCGTTCCGCCACCGCCACCCCCACCGCGGTGTGCGGGTCGATGACCATGCCGGTGTCGCGATGTACCGCGGCGATGGTCTCGATCGTCTCCGATTCGGTGCACCGATCCGCGCGGAACAGCGACCGGATGGTGGCCGCGGCCTCGGCGCCGATGCGGAACCCGCGGTGTTCGGCGAGCTGGCGCATGAGGCCCGTGGTGTACTCGGCGTCGCGGTCGTGCATCTCGAACAGCAGCCGCTCGAAGTTGCTGGAGACCTGGATGTCCATCGAGGGCGACAGGGTCGGGGTCACCTCGGTGAGCCGATGGTCGCCGGTGGTGAGCGCCCGGGTGAGGATGTCGTTCTCGTTGCTCGCGACCACCAGGCGCTCGACCGGAAGCCCCATCCGCTGCGCGACGAAGCCGGCGAACACGTCGCCGAAATTGCCCGACGGCACCGAGAACGAGACGGGAACCTCGGGGCCGCCAAGGGCGAGTGCGGAGGTGATGTAGTAGACGACCTGCGGGACGATGCGTGCCCAGTTGATGGAGTTCACCCCCGACAGCCGTAGCCCGTCGCGAAAGGGGGCATCCCCGAACATCGCCTTCAGCATCGCCTGGCAGTCGTCGAAGGTGCCTTCGATGGCGAGATTGTGGACGTTGGCGGCATCGACCGTGGTCATCTGCCGGCGCTGCACCTCCGAGACCCGCCCCGCCGGGTGCAGGATGAAGATGGTGGCCCGCTCGCGGCCCCGGATCGCCTCGATGGCGGCCGAGCCGGTGTCCCCGGAGGTGGCCCCCACGATCGTGGTGCGGGCGTCGTGGCGTTCGAGCACGTGGTCGTAGAGCCGGCCGAGCACCTGGAGCGCGATGTCCTTGAACGCGAGCGTCGGCCCGTGGAACAGCTCCAGCAGCCAGTGGTTCGCACCGAGCTGCGCGAGCGGCGCCACCGCGCGGTGCCCGAACCCGGCGTAGGCCTCCACCACCATCGAACGCAATGCCGACGGCTCGATGCTGTCGCCGACAAAGCGGGAGATGACCGCGTGGGCGACTTCCGCGTAATCACGTCCGCGAAACGACGCCAGCTCGGCGCGGGTGAGCACCGGCCACCGTTCCGGAACGTAGAGACCTCCGTCGGCCGCGAGCCCGGCGAGGAGCACACCCTCGAAGTCGAGGATCGGCGCACGGCCGCGGGTGCTGACGTATCGCATCGGGGGTCGGTCCGGGACGGCGGGGCGGAGGATTCTATCAGCGCCCGCCGCGCTCCCGCGGCATCTCGTCCTCCTGCCGTCCTCCCGCTGCCCTCCTGCCCCGGGATTCCCGCCGGCGGCCTTGGACATGCGGCGCGATTCCGGTCGGGTTTCGGTCCCCGGAGCGTTCATGTGAGCTCACTCGTCGGTCGCAGCGGCACCCGGCCGTTCGCCCCCTCACGCCTCGATCTGCGCGAGCGGCAGGGCCGTCTTGCAGCGCACCTGCTTCAGGGCGAAGCTCGACTTGATGCTCGCGATGCCCTCGATGCGGATGAGGTGGTCCATAATGGACCGGCCGACGAAGCAGACCGGAGCGCAACGCCGATGAGCCCCTCTCACGCCCATTCGCTGATCGATCTCGACCCGCCGTTGCCGGTCGCCGGCTCCGACCGCCTGACGATGCTGCGCGCGCTGGAGCGGCGCATCCTCTGGCTGTCGACATGGATGATTCACCACGCCAACCACATCCGCCCGAACGTCGACGGCCTCAAGGTCGGCGGCCACCAGGCGAGTTCGGCGTCGGTGGCGACGCTGATGACCGCGCTCTATCTCGACGTGTTGCGCCCGTCGGACCGGGTCGCGGTCAAGCCGCACGCGAGCCCGATCTTCCATGCCATCCAGTACCTGTTCGGCCGCCAGACCCGGGAGAAGCTCGAACGCTTCCGCGCGTTCGGCGGGGTGCAGTCCTATCCGTCACGCACCAAGGACACCGACGACGTGGACATCTCCACCGGGTCGGTGGGGCTCGGGGTGGCGATGACGACCTTCGCGTCGCTGGTGCAGGACTATCTCGATGCGCACGAACGGCTCCGGCCGGGCGGGCGGCGCGGGCGGATGGTGGCCGTCGTCGGGGACGCGGAGCTCGACGAGGGCAACGTCTACGAGGCGCTCCTCGAAGGCTGGAAGCACGACGTGCGCGATCTGTGGTGGGTGATCGACTACAACCGCCAGAGCCTCGACGCGGTGATCAGCGACCGCCTGTTCGGCCGCTTCAACCGCCTGTTCACGAGCATGGGGTGGGACGTCGTCACCATCAAGTACGGCAAGAAGCTGCAGGAAGCGTTTGCCCGCCCCGGTGGCGAAGCGCTCCGCCAGTGGATCGACGCGTGCCCCAATTCGCTCTACTCGGCCCTGGTGGTCAAGGGCGGGGCGGCGTGGCGCGCGCGCGTCCTCGACGACATCGGCGCGCGCCGGGGCGTGCGGGGGCTGGTCGCGCACTACGACGACGCCGAACTCGGTGCGCTGATGACCAACCTTGGCGGCCACGACATGGAGAGTGTGCTGGAGGCGTTCGAGGGCGCCACCGACGATCGGCCGACCTGTTTCCTCGCCTACACCATCAAGGGCTACGGGCTCCCGTTCGCCGGCCACAAGGACAACCACTCCGGGCTGATGAGCCCGGACGAGGTCGAGGCGATGCGCGCCTCGCACGGGGTGGCGCGGGGCGAGGAGTGGGAGCCGTTCGCGGGGCTCGACGTGCCGGAACCCGACCTGCGGCGCTTCCTGGCCGGGGTGCCGTTCAACCAGTGGGTGTCGCGCCGCCCGCGGGCGGCGGCGGTGCCGGTCCCGGCGGCGGAGACGATCGCGCCGCGCCGCGCCGCGACCGCCTCGACCCAGGAGACGTTCGGCCGCATCCTCGACACCGTCGCCCGCGCCGGCGGTCCGCTCGCGGACCGCATCGTGACCACCTCCCCGGATGTCACCGTCTCCACCAACCTCGGCGGCTGGGTGAACCGGCGCCGGCTCTTTCACCGCAAGGCGCAGGAGGACATGTTCTCGAAGGAGCAGGTCGGCTCCTTCCAGCGCTGGGCGGTCTCCCCGAAGGGCCAGCATGTGGAGCTCGGGATCGCGGAGCACAACCTGTTCCTGATGCTCGCCGCGGCGGGGCTGTCGCACTCGCTGTTCGGCGAGCGGCTCATCCCGATCGGGACCGTCTACGACCCGTTCATCGAACGCGGCCTCGATGCATTCAACTACGCGCTCTATCAGGACGCCCGCTTCATTCTCGTCGCGACCCCCTCCGGGATCAGCCTGGCCCCGGAGGGTGGAGCGCACCAGTCGACCACCACGCCGCTCCTCGGCATGGGCAAGGACCACCTGTCATCGTTCGAGCCCGCGTTCGCGGACGAGCTGCTCGTGATTCTCCGGTGGGCGTTCGAGTACGTGCAGGCGCACGACGACCGCGACTGGCGCCACGACCGCAGCGCGGAAGCCGCGCGTGGCGTGACCACCGGGGGCGGCGATCGGGCGGGACCGGGGGGAGGTGATCCCGCGGGACATACCAGAGCGACCGGAGATGGTGATCGGGCGGCACATGCCGAGGTGGCCGGAGATGGCGAGCCGGACGAGGGCGGTGGACCCGGTGAGCGCCGCGCCGCCCGGCGGCATGGCGCGACGGAAGATCTGCTCGCCGACGGCGCCGGCGGTTCGGTCTACCTTCGGCTCAGCACCCGCAAGATCGAGCAGCCGGGGCGGGAGATGGATGCCGACCTGGAGCGCGACATCCTGGCCGGCGCCTACTGGATGCGCCGTCCGGCCGCGGGGGCGTCGCTCGTCATCGCCTTCACCGGGGCGATCGCGCCGGAGGCGATGGAGGCGCACGCTGCGGTGGTCGAATCGAACCCCGGCGCCGGCCTGCTCGCCGTGACTTCGGCCGACCGGCTCTGGCGCGGATGGAGCGCGGCCCAGCGCGCCCGCAGGGCCGGCGGCGCTGGCGGCGCGGACATCGAATCCCATGGCGCGGGCATCGAATCCCACGTCGAGACGCTGCTCGCGCCGCTGGCGCGCGATGCCCGCCTCGTCACCGTCATCGATGGGCATCCCGCCACCCTTGGCTGGCTCGGCTCGGTGCGGGGGCACGCGGTCGAGCCCCTCGGCGTCGACCGGTTCGGCCAGTCGGGGTCGCTGCCGGATCTGTACCGCGATCACGGCATCGGGGCGGAGGCGATTGTCGAAGCGTGCGCTTCGTGATGATCCGGGCACTGCGCCGGCAGCTCTCCGTCCGAAAGCCGGCGGATGGTGCCCCGGCGGGGTCCGGGAATGGACCATGGTTATTGACCATGGTAGGTTGACCCGATGGAAGAAATTCAGATTTCCAAGTTCAAGGCGACCTGTCTGGCTGTGCTCGACCGGGTGGGGAAGACACGCAACCCCGTGCTGGTGACCCGTTTCGGCAAGCCGATTGCGCAGGTTTTGCCCCCGCCGCCGAGTCCGGCCGGGGAATGGCTCGGTGCGATGAGGAACCATGGCGAGATTCGTGGCGACCTCGTCGTCCCCGTGGCCGATCTCTCGGAGTGGGAAGTCCTCGAGTAGATGGGGCTGCTGCTCGACACCCACATCTGGCTGTGGAGTCTCCTCGACCCGGGGCGGCTTGCCGATTCCGCGAGGCTTACCCTCCTGTCCCGGAAAAGCGATCTGCGATTGTCTCCGATCAGCGTGTGGGAGGCGCTGCTTCTCGCCGAGCGCGGCCGCGTGGTACTGAGTCCTGATCCCCACCGCTGGCTTCGCAAGGCGATGTCGGTCGCTCCGGTGGCAGAGGCGCCGCTGACTATCGATGTCGCACTGGCGAGCCGGGCTGTCGACCTCGAACACCAGGATCCTGCGGATCGCTTCATCGTCGCCACGGCCAGGGTGCACGGCCTGACTCTGCTGACGGCGGATACGCGGTTGCTGCGGTGCCGGGACATCGATGTGCTGCCCAATCGTTGAGGTGTGCCGCGGCACGCGGTAGCGTTTGCGCGGCGGGTATCGGAGCGTGCAAGGGGTTGACGACGGCACGGCGGCGAGCGACCTGCCGAGACCCCGCCCCGCCGGAGGCGGTTCGGCCTCCCGGCCGCAGCGCAATCACTACACCGCGTAATCAGGAGACGAATATGGATGCATCAAGCCCCACGGACAAGGTCCGCACATGGCTCGGGAAGTTCGACGAGGCCCTGAGGGAGCGCGACACCGACGCGCTCGGGGCGCTCTTCGCCGATGACTGCTACTGGCGCGATCTCGTCGCGTTCACCTGGAACATCAAGACGATGGAGGGTCGCGACGCGATCCGCGCGATGGCCGCGCAGACCCTCGGTCACGTCAATCCCTGCCACTGGCGCATCGAGGGGGAGGCGACGGAGGCGGACGGGATCACCGAGGCGTGGATCACGTTCGAGACCGACGCGGTGCACGGCAAGGGACATGTGCGGCTCAACGACGGCGGGTGCTGGACCCTGCTCACGACCGCGCAGGCGCTCAGGGGGCACGAGGAGAAGAAGGGCCCCACGCGCGAACCGGGCGTGGTCCACGGTGCATTCCGGGATCGTGAGACCTGGGCGGAGGCTCGGGCGCGGGAACGGACGGAACTCGGCGATACCGTGCAGCCCCATGTGGTGATCATCGGCGGCGGTCAGGGCGGCATCGGGCTGGGGGCGCGTCTGCGCCGGCTCGGCGTGCCGTTCGTCATCCTGGAGAAGAACGAGCGCGCGGGCGATAGCTGGAGGAAGCGCTACAAGTCGCTGTGCCTGCACGATCCGGTCTGGTACGACCACCTGCCCTACATTCCGTTCCCCGAGCACTGGCCGGTGTTCTCGCCCAAGGACAAGCTCGGCGACTGGCTGGAGAGCTACGTCCGGGTGATGGAACTCAACTACTGGACGAAGGCCACCTGCCTCTCGGCGGCCTGGAACGAAGGCGAGCAGGGGTGGACGGTGGAGGTGGACCGGGACGGCCGGCGGGTGGAACTCAAGCCGAAGCAGCTCGTCTTCGCGACCGGCATGTCCGGCGTGCCGAACCTGCCCGAGGTGCCCGGGGCCGAGACATTCAAGGGCGATCTGTGGCATTCCTCGAAGCATCCGGGGGGTGACGGGTGGGCGGGGAAGAACGCGGTGGTGATCGGGTCGAACAACTCCGCGCACGACATCTGCGCCGACCTGTGGGAGCACGGCGCCCATGTGACCATGGTCCAGCGCAGCACCACCCACGTCTCGCGGTCCGACACGCTGATGGAGCTTGCGCTCGGCGCCCTCTACTCCGAGGAGGCGCTCGCCAACGGCATCACCACGGACATGGCGGACCTCATCTTCGCCTCCATCCCCTACCGGGTGCTGCCCGCGCTCCAGAAGCCGCAGTGCGACGAGATGAAGCGCCGGGACGCCGAGTTCTACGAGCGGCTCGCAAAGGCCGGTTTCATGCTGGACTTCGGCGCCGACGAGACGGGACTGTTCATGAAGTACCTGCGGCGCGGGTCGGGCTACTACATCGATGTCGGCGCCTCGGAGCTTGTGGCCGACGGCTCGATCGGTCTGAAGACCGGGCAGGTCGAGCGCATCACCGAGACGGACGTGGTCCTGGAGGACGGCACCCGGCTGCCGGCCGATCTCGTGGTGTTCGCCACCGGCTACCGCTCGATGAACGGATGGGTGGCGCAGCTCGTCGGCCAGGAGATGGCGGACCGGGTCGGCAAGGTCTGGGGCCTCGGCTCGGAGACGCCGAAGGACCCGGGTCCGTGGGAGGGCGAGCTGCGGAACATGTGGAAGCCCACCCGCCAGCAAGCCCTGTGGTTCCACGGCGGGAACCTGCACCAGTCCCGGCACTACTCGCAGTTCCTCGCCCTGCAACTGAAGGCGCGGGAAGTCGGGATCCCGACGCCGGTCTACGGCCTTCAGGAGGTCCACCACCCGAGCTGACCCCCGGAGGTTCGCACCCCGGCACGAGCGAACCGCCGCGATTCCCGCCCGCGATCCGGGAGGCCGTCGCGTAGCGCGATTCCGGCAGGATCCGGAGCGTTTGTTCAAAGTGCTCCGGAGTGCCTGTTCCGGCTGGGCGGGAATGGTCGAACGGACTACTGCTTCGCCACCCCGCGGCCGGCGGGGCCCACGGTGGCGGGGCGTGTCGTCGCGTCTCCGAGAAGCGCCGGTCGATCGCGTTCAGCCGCCCCCGAACCTCTGCGCGTAGGCGGCCAGCCGCGCTTGCCAGCCGGGGCGGTCGACGATGTCGCGGTTGATGATTCCGGTGGGGGTGCGGCCGCGCATCACGGCCATGACCGCGCACACATCCGCGGCGCCGCTGCCGGCGAAGAGCTGGTCCGTCCAGCACAGCGCATGCGGCGTCACGATCACGTTGTCGAGCGCGAGCAGGGGGTCGTCCGCGTCGGGCGGCTCCCGCTCGAAGACGTCCAGACCCGCCCCGGCGATGCGTCTTTCCCGCAAGGCTTCGGTCAGCGCCGCCTGGTCCACGATCGGCCCCCGCGCGGTGTTGACGAGGAAGGCGGTCGGCTTCATCAGCGCGAGCCGTTCCCGGTTGACGAGGTGGTGGGTCTCGTCGGTGAGCGGGCAGTTCACGCACACGAAATCGGACTCCCGGAAGACGGCGTCGAGGTCCGACAACATGACGCCCAGATCGGCTGCGTGGGCCGGATCGGCGTAGGGGTCGTGGGCGATGAACCGCAAGTCGAGAGGGCGGGCGAGGCGGAACATCTCGGCCCCGATGTTGCCGATGCCGACCGAGCCGAGGGTCAGCCCGACCAGCCCGACGCCGTTGTGGGCGGTCTTCTCGGCCCAGCCCGCCGGCCCCCGGCGCGCGAGGCGGTCCTTCACGAAGAGCTTGCCGGAGAGCGCGAAGATCAGAGTCAGGATCGACACCGCCACCGGGCGGCGCACACCGTCCGGGGTGATGACCACCGCCACGTCGTGGGCGCTGCACGCGGCCAGGTCCACGTTGTCGTAGCCGACGCCGAACCGGGCCACCATCGACAGACGCCCGCTCGGGGTGAGGCTGGCGGCGCCCACCCGAGGGGTGAGGAGAATCAGGGCGTCGACATCGACGAGCTGTGCGGCGGAGATCTCGGCCTCCGGCTCCAGGTAGAAGAGATCGATGTCGGGATGGTCCGCAAGTGGCGAGAGATCGAATTCGGGGAAGTTTGGGCTGCCGTCGGGCTTGCGGAAATCGGCGCTCAGGGCCACTCGGAACGCGGACATGGTCGCCTCCTCAGTCTGTACGGCCGGTACGGATGGCGAGCAGCTTCACCATCAGCCCGGAAATTTCACTCGTTCTCGGCCGGGGACCGGAGAACCGATCGGGCTTGCCCGGCTCCGGGTCAAGGGCCGGTGAGGAATGCGACCGAATTCTCGTTTCCTTCCCGTACGCCTTGATGCGCATTTCTCACTGGTTCGCGAAGCGGGGGCATGACTCCCTCCCTCAGTCCGTGCAGCCGGCGCGGATGGCGGAGAGGCCCGCCGCCACCGCGTCGCCCAGTGCCCAGGCGTCGGCCGAGTACGCGATGAAGTCGAAGCCCTGCCGGTACAGCGCGATGCCGGAGTCGACGTCGGGCACCAGGCGCCCGAGTGAGGTGTTGGTGGCGCGCCCGGCGGCAATCACCGCGTCGATGGCTTCGGCGAACTTCGGGCGGTCGAACTCGCCGGGGATGCCGAGCGAGCAGCTCAGGTCGAAGTGCCCCACCCACAGGCAGTCCACCTCTTCCAGCGCGCCGATGGCCTCGGCGTTCTCCACCCCCTGTGCATTCTCGATCTGCACCACCAGCATGGTGCGGCGGTTCTGCGCCGCGAGCTTCTCCATGGTCGGCCCGGTGGTATAGCGGTCCACCGCCGAGCGCAGGATGACGCCCCGCCCGCCGGCCGGGTGGTACTTCATGGCGTGGATGATAGCCTTCGCCTCGTCGGCGTTGCTCACCATCGGCAGCATCACCGCGTCGGCGCCCGCATCGAGGGTGCGGGCGATGTCCCGGTAGTCCCGGGACGGCGACCGCACGATGGTCGGCAGCTCCGCGGCCCGCATGAAGGCCATGACCCGCCGCACCGTCTCGATGCCGAACCCGCTGTGCTCGGTGTCGAGGATGGTGAAGTCGCAACCCGCGTGCTTGAGGATGTAGCCGATGCCCGGGGTGTCGAATTCGAAGATGAAGTGCCCGGCCTTCAGCTCCCGATGCGAAGCCATGACCTTCAGGGGTGATTCGCTCATCAGTGGTTCTCCTGTGATTCCATCCCGAAGGCTATCCGACTCGGCCGCGCGCGACCGCGTAGGGCCGGAGCTCGACGCGGTCGCCGCTTGCAATCCTCTCCACGCTGTCCAGTGCGTCCGGGTCTTCGGCGCATGCGACGAAGCTGTCCTCGTCCAGGATCGCCATCCGCATCGTCGCGCTGCCCAGCCCCTCCAGCCGGAGGCGACGTTCCTCGCCCATGAGGTTCGCCACCCACAGCTCCAGTCCTCCGGCCTCGGTCTCGAACGCCAGGGCCTGTATCTCCCGCGGGACCGAGATCCTGGCGGCACGCCGGGTGCGGCCCGAAGCGGCGTACATCCCGCGCATCACGTGCCACGCCGGGAATCGGCCGCGGTGCGCGTCGAACCACGGCTGCGGCGCATCGCCGGGATGGTGGAGGAGGCCGTGGTCGCCGGTCGGGGCGCCCAGGATCAGGGATTCCACCCCGCCTTCCGCCGCCCGCGCCGCGACGCCGAGATGCCAGGCGGCGCCGAGCAGGCCGCGTTGGCGCGGGTCGTTGCGGCACATGGCGACCCGCCCGCCGTCCGGATTGGGCGCCGGTGGGCCGCCGAAGGGACTGGTGCGAGTGCCGATGCCGACCGGGCCGAGACAGTAGGGCTTGTCGCCGAACCGGGACCGGACGGAGCGGATGATGTAGGGCAGGGTTTCGACCGTCTCCGTCACCGAGCGGTCGTCGGCCGCGTGCACGATGGCGCAGGTCGGATGGATGACGAAGTCGAGCCCTGCGAACGGCGGCGGCTTGCGGTTGAGCTCCGTGAAATACATGAAGTTGCCGCCGCCGATGGCGCTCTGCGGGAACGCCTCGCGCGCGGCCGCATAGAGCGCGTCGTAGGGCGACATGTCGTCGAACACGGTTCCCGGGATGACGAAATCAAGGTCTCCGGCCGGGCTCACCGCGACCGAGCCGAAACGGGCGCCCGCGGCGTCCGCCATGTCGGCGATGGAACGCAGGGCGGCGCCCG
This sequence comes from Gammaproteobacteria bacterium, assembly GCA_965221725.1. Lineage (GTDB taxonomy): Bacteria > Pseudomonadota > Gammaproteobacteria > HK1 > HK1 > HK1. The sequence continues at coordinate 1,912,719 of OZ244909.1, read as the reverse complement.
GGTCGTCGAGACCGGGCAGTACCGCTTCCAGGGCGAGATGACAGCCGAGCGCCTCCCCGATCGCTCGGAAGCCCCGCATGGCCTCCGGGCCGGCGTGACGCGCATCGAAGTAGCAGCTCAGGTAGGCAGGCCGGAGTCCGGCGAGCAATTCGGTGCGGGCGGCCGCCGCCTGCGTCGACTGCCATTCCAGCCCCATGGCGACTTGTGGAATCCGTTCCGCCTCCGCGCCGATCGAAACGGTGATCTCCCGCGTTCCGGCGCCGGTTCCTTCCACCGATGTCGGCCCCGAAATCGGCGTCGCGCTCTCGAAGCGCAGCTCCACCGCCTGCTCGATGGTTTCACCGGCTTTCAGGGTGTAGGGGTGCGGGAGCCCGAGCGGCCGTACGTAGGTCTTGTAAGAGGCGTCGGTCCAGTTGCGCTGGTCTTCCATCTCGAAGGTGTCGCCCAGCATGGTGCAGGTCACCTTCAGACCGGGTGCGACCTCATGAGCCAGGGCGCGGATGTTCATGATCGGCTGCATGGGGTCGATCACTTCCGGGAAGCGGGTCTCGACCACCTTGCCGTCCACCTCGGTGACCACTACCGGGCGACCGCTGATTCCCTCCACCCCGTGCAGGACCACGAAACCGGTGCGGTTGGTCCGGAAGTCGGTCGCCGGCGTGCCGACACCCTCGAAGCGCAGGGTGCCGTCGGCGCTGCCGGTGATGCGCGTCCGATAGTCGAATCGCTGCCCGTCGCCGCTGCAGCTTGCAGTGTAGGTGACGGTGAAGCAGCCCTCCGCCTCCTCGACCTCCAGGTCGCGGAGGTCGGGATTGAAGGTGCCCCAGAACGGGTCGCGCACGACGTAGGAGATGGCGCGAATCGCTTCGCGTCCGTGGTGGCGGATGTAGCGGAGGTTGCCGGCATCGAGCTCGGCCGTCAGCGGACCGGCGGTCAGCAGCCGGGTTTCGGCCGCCGGCTCGTCGGTGCCGAACCGCATGATTGCGCGGGATGGGGCTTCGGCCATGGTCAGTCTCCTTTAACCCGGATTTCTCACCAGCTCACGGCTGCGGCCGCGGAGCTGACTGCTTTCGCCGCGTTGAATGTGACATGGGGGCGGCCAGGGTGCTCGACGTACCGACGGGTACGCCTGCGCGCCCTGTCTCGCGTTCGCCTTGCGAAATCAGCCATCTCCACGCCCTCGCTCGTAACCGGGCAAGAACTCCGGGTTGATCACTCGGTCGCTTTTCGGGTCGATGATGATGGCCCGCTGCATGTCGAACCGCACCTCGATGGTTTCGCCCGGTCGCTCCACGTCGTGTGCCTGCAACTCGGCCAGGACTTCGATGCCGGCCAGTGCGAAGGCGCCGTGGAGCCGGGTGCCGGTCGGCTGGACCAGGTCGATGACGACCTGGTGGGGTACGAGATATTCGCGGCGGCTTCCGGCATGGGTGCTGCCGGTGATGTGCTCCGGGCGGATCCCCAGAATGACGTCGCTTCCGGCCCGGGAGGCGAGCGCGGTGGCGCGCTCCGGGGGCAGCGCGAAGACCGCATCTTCCCCGCAGCGCACGGCCAGGCCGGCTCCGTCTTCGTCCACCAGCCGCCCCGGGATGAAGTTGATGGGCGGGGAGCCCAGGAAACGCGCGACGAACCGGCTCACCGGACGTTCGAACAGATCGAGCGGTGCGCCCGCCTGCTCGATCACGCCCTCGCGCAGCAGCACGATGCGGTCGGCCAGCGTCATGGCCTCGATCTGGTCGTGGGTGACGTAGATCATCGTCTTGCCCAGCTCCTGGTGCAGGCGCTTGATCTCGGTGCGCATCTCGTCACGGAGCTGAGCGTCGAGATTGGAGAGCGGTTCGTCGAACAGGAACAGGCGTGCGTCGCGCACGATGGCGCGGCCGATCGCCACCCGCTGTCGCTGCCCGCCGGAAAGCTGCCGCGGCAGACGGTCGAGCAGGGACTCGATCCCCAGCATGTCGGCGGCGCGGCGGATCCGGGCCTCGATCTCGTCCGCGGGTGTGCGCCGCGCCTTCAGTCCGAAGGCGATGTTCTCGCGCACGTTCATGTAGGGGTAGAGCGCGTAGTTCTGGAACACCATCGCGAGGTTGCGGTCGCGCGGACGCACGTCGTTCACCACGTCGTCGCCGATGGTGACGGTGCCTGCGTCCACCTCCTCCAGTCCCGCGATGCAGCGCAGCAGGGTCGACTTGCCGCAGCCCGACGGGCCGACCAGGACCGCGAACTCGCCCTCGGCCACGTCGAGATCGACGCCGCGCACGGCGCGCACGCTGCCGTAGGACTTCTCGATGCCCTGCAAGCGCAGTCGTGCCATCGATCCCTCAGCCCTTGACTGCGCCGAGCGAGATGCCGCGCACCAGGTAGCGTTGCAGGAAGGCCACCGCAAGGAAGACTGGCGCTGCGCCCAGCACCGACATCGCCGCGATCTTGGCCCAGAAGTTCGACTGCGCTCCGAAGTAGTGGGTCACCTGCACGGGATAGGTAGTGACCTCGCTGCGTGTCATCACCAGCGCGAAGATGAAATCGTTCCAGGCGAACACGAAGGTGAACACCGCGGTGGCGAAGAGCCCGTTGCGCACCATCGGGAATACCACCTTGAGGAGCGCGCCCCAGCGCGTGCAGCCGTCGACCAGCGCGCTCTCCTCCAGTTCCAGCGGCACGTCTTCGATATAGCCGCGCATCATCCAGATCACGTAGGGAAGGTTGAAGGCGGTGTAGAGCAGGATGAGGCCGTGGTAGGTGTCGACCCAGCCGAGCCAGACGTAGAGCAGGAAGAGCGGGAAGACGATGGCGATGGGCGGGATCATGCGCTGGGAGATGATCCACACTGCCAGGTTCTCCCCGCCGGTGCGGAAGCGCGCCAGGCTGTAGGCGGCGATGGTGCCGAGGAACATGGCGATCACAGTGCTGGTGCCGGCGATGAAGAGCGAGTTGAAGACCGTCTTCGCGTCGCCGTCCTTGAACAGCACGCGGAAGTTGTCGAACTGGATGGACGCCGGGTACCACGTGGGCGGCGAGGAGAAGATCTCCTCCGGCGTCTTGAACGCGATCATGAACAGCCAGTAGATCGGGAACAGGAACACCACCAGCAGCAGTACCGCAGCGGCGAAGCGCAGGGCGGTCGAATGGCGGCGTCGCCGGTTCACCGGTGGATTTCCATGCGCCGCAGCAGCCAGATCACCACCAGTGTCAATACCACGATCACCATGAAGGCGATGGCCCCGGTGTAGCTGGTCTCGAACTGCCGGAAGCCCTGAATGTACATGTAGATCGAAAGCGTCTCGGTCATGGTGCCCGGTCCGCCCTGAGTGAGCGCCCACACCACGTCGAAGATTCGGATGAGATCCAGGCCCCGGATGAGGAGCGCGATGGCCATCACCGGCCAGATCGAGGGCAGGATGATGCGGCGGAACACGGTCAGGGTCGACGCCCCGTCGATCTCGGCCGCTTCGGTCTGACCCTTGTCGACGTTGGAGAGTGCGGCCAGCAGCAGCAGGAACATGAACGGCGTCCACTGCCAGATTTCGGCGATGAAGATTGCGGGGTAGACATAGGCCGGCTTGATGACCCACAGGATCGGCACCGGTTCGCCCGCAATCCAGCCGAGCACCTGGTTGATCGGGCCGTAGCGGTGGTCGAACAGCAGCCGCCAGGTCGCGCCCGCCACCACTGGCGCGATCAGGGTCGGCAGCACCAGCAGCGCCACGAAGACCGGCCGCCCCGGCAGCTTCTCCAGGAACAGGAGCGCCATCAGGAGCCCCAGCCCCAGCTCGATGGGGAGCGCGATGCCGGTAATGAGCAGGGTGTGGCCGATGGACTCCCACAGCCGTGCGTCTTCAAACAGGTGACGGTAGTGGATCAGGCCGTGGAAGGAAGTGTCTTCCTCCAGCATGGTGATGTTCTGCACGCTCGCGACGAGCGTGTACACGAGCGGGAAGATGCCGATGAAGAGGAGGATGAAGACTGCGGGAAGGAGGATGACGTACTTGAAATGACGGTCGGTGCCCTGACCGACCGCGATGACGCCGCCGGGCGGCGCGTTCATTGCCGGCGCCGACATCGCGTGTCCATCGCCCGTGGGGGCTCGTTCACGCTGGTGAGCACCTTTTTCGTGGAAGTCATCACCACTACATCCCCCACACGGTGACGGTGTGCTCGCCGCTGCGCTCTTCGCGCCGGAAGACCTTCTCCTCCCACGTCCGCCCCTCGTGCCGGTCGAATACCACCAGATGCCCCGCTCGTGCCTCGCACCGGTCCATGTACGCCGCCGTCTGTGCCACCCCCTCGGCCACGGTGCGCTCCACGCTCCCGTGCCGGACCTTGCACTCCACCACGTACCGGTCCACGGTCATTTCCGGGGTCATCCCCGGGGTCGTCGCAGCCGTCACCCCCGGTGCCCCTTCCGGCGCTGCCCCCGCGCCCCCGCGCGGCCACACGATGAGCAGGTCGGTTCGCCCCCGCCCCAGTCCGTACTCGCGCTCGATGCGCCCACCGCCGTTCACCACCCGCTGCAAGAACCCCTGCAAGATGAGCTGCGGCCCCGCCTCGGCGTAGTCGAACCGCCCCAGCCAGTGCTCGGAGTGCGCGCGGAAAAACGCCTGGAACGCACCGAGCAGCCTGTCCACGTCCAGCGCGCCGTCGGCATCGACGTACCAGGCCGTTTCTTCGAGCAGCAACTGCTGCATCGCCCAGGTCAGCTCCCGCGGAATCACCTCCGCGTAGACGGGATTGGCGATGCGCGAAGGGGCGTCGGGGGCGATGAGCCCGAGGTCGCGCACGTATTCGATGTCGCGGGTCGTGGCGCCGTGCGTGTCGCCCCCGCTCAGCAGCGGCTCGACCACGCGGCGCACCCGCGCCTCCTGGAGCTTGTCGGCGAGCTGGTCGAGATGGACCTGTCGGCTCTGCACGAGATGCTCGCGGGCGGCCATGACCGCCTCCGCGGTGATGGCCCGTGCGCGGTCGCGCCCCGCCGTATCCCCGAAGCACGCGCGGGCGCACAGCGCGTTGACCAGCCACGGCTGGCCCAGGCTCTGCCCCCACACCGTCTCCAGCGCCTCGGCGGTGAACGCTTGTCCGGTCTCCTCGGTGTGCTGGGCGATGAGGGCGTGCACTTCCGCCTCGGCGAAGTCCCCGATACGCAGCGACTCCGCGCGGATGTTGAAGGCGCTGCCGCCGGTGACGACCGCCTGCTCGGTGCGGGAATGGATGCGATAGTCGCGCACGTCGCGCACCCCGCACAGCACCACGCTCTGCGGGAAGCGCGCGGGGCGCTGGACATAGCCGGCCCGGAGCTGGCGCAGCACCGCGATCAGGGTGTCGCCGATGAGGGTGTCGATCTCGTCGATCAGCAGCACCAGGGGCTTCGGGTCGGCCTGGCACCAGCGGGTCAACGCGGCGCCGAGGGCGCGGTCGCCGAATCGCGCCAGGACGTCGGACCAGATGCCGTCGAGGAACCCGTCGCCCTGGAAGAGGGCGCTGTCGCCCATCTCGCCGAGGATGACGCGCATGGCGCGCTCCACGTCTTCGCGCACGGCCTGGGCGGCCTCGACGTTGACGTACACGCAGCGGTAGTCGCCGCCGGCCTCAAGCAGGTCGCGCAACGCGAGCAGGGCGGAGGTCTTGCCCGTCTGGCGCGGCGCGTGCAGCACGAAGTAGCGCTCCTGCGCGATGAGCGCCAGGAGTTCGGCAACGTTCACCCGTTCGAGCGGCGGGATGCAGTAGTGCTTGCGCGCGACGACGGGGCCTTCGGTGTTGAAGAAACGCATGACGGACAGTATGCATCAACTATCAATCATGGCATTCAGCCGCTGCTCCCACTCGTCCTCATCGACGATCTCGAAGCGCATGATCTTGCCACGCATCGCAGGGGCGAACTCCGCCCAGTCCTTCCTCGATGCGTGCTCGGTGCAGATGTCGAACACCGAGCACTTGCAGGCGGTATCCGCAGACTGCTTCATCCGCTGGTCTTCTCCAACGTCAGCGTCCGACCGGCGGATGCCATGTCGAGTTGCTGGCGGTAGGGGTGGTCGCGGTCCTTCAGGGCTTTCAGCGTCTGGTCGTAAATCTGCGTGGAGGGGACGATCCACAACACGAGCCCCGTCTGCCGCTTCCGGTAGTGCGTGTTGACGAGGTCCACTACCCTGGTGGCGAGCAGGGTCTTGCCGCCGCCGGTCGGAATCTTGAGGCAGAAGGTCGGCAGCGGCTCGCCCAATCCGTTCGTGCGTGAATGGTAGATGCTGGCCGGAACGCTCTTCTCCCACGCCTTGCGCACCCAGTCGAAATCCAGCTCCGGGTCGACTTCCAGCGCCGCAGCGGCCTTGCCGCGCCACTCCTACAGCCGCTCCGGAAACTCCCGGACGGTGGCGGGGGTACGTTTCTGGTACTTCTTCAGAACCATGCAAATGCTCCCGATCACTGCGGGTCGCCAGGGTCGGAGTCGTCAGCTCGGTGCGCTCCGATGCCCGAGCGGTGTGATGGAGCGCCCGAACGTCGCGCTACCAGATATCGGCCATGTCCAGCGTGAATCCCGGGAGCACCGGGTCGGCGGAGACCCTCTGCGGCTGTTGCAGAAGCTCGACCGGCGTCTCGGGACGATACACCAGCACCTGCCGCTTCCGCGGCTCGACCAACCAGCCGAGCCGCGCTCCGTTGTCGATGTATTCCTGCATCTTGCGCCGGAGCACCGGCAGGCTGTCGGTCGGCGAACGGAGCTCGATGACGAAGTCCGGGCACAGGGGAGGAAACTTCGTCCTCTGCTCCGCGGTCAGGGCCGCGAACCGGTCCCGCGACACCCAGGCGGCGTCGGGGGAGAGCATCGCCTCGTTCGGCAGCACGAAACCGCCCGAGGAGTCGAACGTCACGCCCGTTCCGTCCCGCTTGGCCCAGAGTCTCAACTGCATGTTGATTTCCGAATTCCTGTCGCTGGTCTCGCCTCCGGTCGGCGGCATGATGGTGATTCCTCCCTCGGCGTTCCGTTCGATGCGCAGATCCCGGTTGAGCTGACAGAATGCGAAGAATTCGTCCTCGGAGAGGCGTACCACCGGGCGGAGCTTGAGCGACAGGACGATACCCTCGGGAGAGACGGGAGAATCGGGGAGCGGGGCGGCGTGGGGTGCGTTCATTACGATGATTCTGCCGCTTGAATGACGAGCATGGTGTGCCTTATGTGTCACCGCGACGAAGGAGGACGGGTGCCTCCTCCGCCACGGACCACGGTGTCGATCACTTCGGGTAGGCGTTGGGTTTGCCGGCCCAGTCCTGGTAGGCCGTGCGCTGCCGGTCGACCCCGATGCGGTCGGTCAGCGCATCCCATTGCCCCGCCACATCGTCGAGGATGGCCTTGGCGTCCTCACCGGCCCACAGCCGGGTCATGGACTGGCGCAGGGCCTCCTCGTACTTGTCGATCTGCAGGATCGAGAGGTCCAGCAACCCGGTGTCGGCGCCGGCCCGCAGGGTGGACAGGTACTTGTCGGCGTCGGCCCAGCGCGAGAGGTATTCCTCGTTGGTGAAGTGGCTCTCGCGGAACGGGTCACGCAGCGCATAGGGGAGTTGCACGCGCTGGAGGCTCGTCTCTTCGCTGTTCAGCCACTGGATGAACAGGTAGGCCGCCTCCTTGTTCTTGCTGCCCGAAGCGACGGAGAGCGAGAAGCCGGCCGCGAGCTGCGGTGTGCCACCGGGCGGCAGGGCGTAACCCACCTTGCCGGCAATGGTGGACTTCGGCACCCAGGAGAGCGCCTCTTCCTCCGTACCGTAGCCAGCCGCCCAGCGCCCGAACGGGGGCCAGGAGATGGTCATGGCGATGTCGCCCGCGAGGAACGAGCTGAGCGCCTCGACAAACCCCCAGGTCTCTACTCCGGGCGGCATGAAGGCGTTGTCCGAGCGCATGCCCTCGAACGCCTTGACGCCGATGGCGTTGTTGATCTGCGCCCGCATGGCCTCCGGGTCGAAGAAGCGCCCGCCCTCCACGCGGTAGCGTTCCTCGAACATCCAGATGCCGTAGGCGGGCTGGCGGAACTGTCCGGCGCCGTAGATCTCCGGCGCGTACTTGTCGGTGATGAACTGTCCGATGTCGGCGTACTGCTCCCAGGTCTGTGGCGGTCCGAGGTCGTAGCCGTGCTTCGCCTTGAACGCGGCCCGGTTCTCCGGATCCTCGAACAGGTCCTTGCGGTAGTACAGAACGAAGAGGTCGCCGTCGTCCGGGAAGCCGTAGATCTTGCCGTCGACCTTCATCTGGTTGTCGCGGTAGGTGGGCGCGATGTTGTCGAGTTCCGCGCGGTAGCCGTACTTGTCGACGTAGGGGTCGAGCTCTTCGAGCGCACCGGCCTTCACCAGATCCGGCATCCAGCTCGGGATGACGTTCAGCGCGTCGTAGGCCCCGGTGCCGGCGCGATGCTCCTGGAGGATCTTGGTGAACATCTCGGCCGTCGGTACCTCGATGACCTTGACCTTGATGCCGGTCAACTCTTCCCACTTCGGACCCGAGAAGTTCAGAGGGTCGAGCGACTGAAGACCCGCCTCCCATACGATGCTGATCTCCGCCCCGGCGTACTGCTTGGCCGCTTCCACCGCCCGCTCGGCCGCGGACTGCGCCCCGGCGATGCCGCTTGCCGTGAGTCCGACCGCCGCGGCGGCCGCTACCCATGCGCCTGCTTTCATTGCTTCGTCCTCCCTTGGCGTGTCGGCTCGGGGAGTCCCCGACCCCCGTGCCGTGGTGAAGCGCGAAGGCTCGGGATGGTCGCCCATCGTTTCGGTGGGATCAAATGCGTTGTTCGCCCGTTGTTCGCCCGTTGTTCGCCCGTGTTCATCCGGAGGCGTGCTAGAGTCGTATTACGTTTTTCCGATCGATGGTGGGCGGAATGGAACAGGTAAAAGTTTCTCCGAAATTCCAGGTGGTCATCCCCAAGGCGGTACGCGAGTCCCTCGGAATCACTCCCGGTCAACGACTCCAGGTCGTGCAGTACGGCGACCGGATCGAACTCGTGCGGGTGCGCGACATCAAGGAGATGAGGGGATTCCTCGCCGGTATCGACACCGGGTTCGAACGAGAGCCGGACCGGGAGCTGTAGGTGCCCGGGCCATGAGTGAGCTGCACCTCGTCGATTCCTCGGGATGGATCGAGTATTTCGCCGACGGCCTCAACGCGCGATATTTCGCCGAGCCGCTTTCGGATCCTGACCGACTTGTCGTCCCGACCGTGAGCCTCTACGAAGTCTTCCGGGTCGTGCTCCGGGAACGCGGGGAAAGCGATGCCGTGCGAGCCGCGGCACTGATGAGCCGGGGCCGGGAGGTTCCACTGTCGTCGTTCCTCGCGCTTGAGGCCGCCCGGCTTGCGCATGAGGGACGTCTGGCGATGGCCGACGGCATCATCCTTGCCACGGTGCGGCACACCGGAGCGACTCTCTGGACTCAGGACGCCGATTTCGAACACATCGTCGGCGTACGCTATTTTGCGAAGGCGACGCGATCGAGTGCCTGATGCCGAGGCCGTAGCGGCACGCGAACTGCCGTTTTACCCGCTGCTACCCGCAGCCGAGGCGGTCTGCTACAGGCTCCACCCGAATGATTCGTGGAAGCGGGTCTCGATCTCGGTGCGGGTGCAGCGGTGGTTCTGGGTGCCGTGCTGCTCGATCTTGAGCGCGCCCATCAGCGAGGCGAGACGTCCGGTGGTCTCCCAGTCCAGCTCGTTCACGAGCCCGTGCAGGATTCCGGCCCGGTAGGCGTCGCCGCAGCCGGTCGGGTCCACCGCGTCGGCGGCGCGGGCGGGCGGGATCTCGATGGTCGTCCCTCGGGTATGCACGACCGACCCCCGGGCGCCACGCGTCACGATCAGCGCCTCGACCTTCGAAGCCACGGCCGCCGCGTCGAGGCCGGTGCGTTCGCGTACCACTTCCCATTCGTAGTCGTTGAAGGTCAGCCAGGTTGCGAGGTCGATGAAGCGGCGCAGGTCGTCGCCGTCGAACAGGGGCATGCCCTGTCCGAGGTCGAAGATGAAGGGAATGTCGCACGCGGCGAACTGGGAGGCGTGCGCGATCATCGCCTCGCGCCCGTCCGGGGCGACGATGCCGATGGTCACGCCGGACGTTCCCCGCACGTCGTTGAGATGGGCGCTGTTCATCGCGCCCGGGTGGAACGCGGTGATCTGGTTGTCGTCCAGATCGGTGGTGATGAATGCCTGCGCGGTGTACTCGGTGTCGATGCGGGTTATGTGTCGGTGGTCGACACCGCACTCGTCCATCCATCGGGCGTAGGGGTCGAAGTCCTTGCCGGCGGTCGCCATGGGCAGGGGGTCGCCGCCGAGGAGCTTCAGGTTGTAGGCGATGTTGCCCGCGCAGCCGCCGAACTCGCGGCGAAGCTGGGGTACCTGGAACGAGACGCTCAGCATGTGGAGCCGGTCCGGCAGGATGTGGTTCCGGAAGCGGTCCTGAAAGACCATGATGGTGTCGTAGGCCACCGAGCCGCAGATGAGTGCCGACATCTCGTTGCCTCCCGGGCTGGTTCGGATCGTCGCGGACGATGCCGCGACGTTCGGTGTCGTTGGCGTCGTGCCGGCGGAGCCGGAGGCGGTACCGGAGTCCCGTCGGCAATCCGGCCCGGTGCGCCGACATGCGCATGTACCCTCGCGGCCCGATGCGCAGCGGGCGGCGGGTTGTGATGCGCAGCGGGCGGCGGGTTGTTGTGCGCATCGGGCGCCGCGGTGGGGGCGAACTTTCGTGCGCGATCACACCGCCCGCCGGCCCTCGACGACCTCCGGGGCGCGCAGCATCGCCGACAGATGGTACCCGGTATGGGAATGCTCGCACGCCGCCACCGTCTCCGGCGTGCCGGTCACCACGATGCGGCCCCCGCCGTCGCCCCCCTCCGGCCCCAGGTCCACGATCCAGTCCGCGGTCTTGACGACCTCGAGGTTGTGCTCGATGACCACCACGGTATTGCCGCGGTCGCGCAACCGGTGCAGCACTCGCAGGAGCTGCTCGGTGTCGTGGAAGTGCAGCCCCGTGGTTGGCTCGTCGAGGATGTAGAGAGTGCGGCCGGTGTCGCGTTTGGAGAGCTCGCGCGAGAGTTTCACCCGCTGCGCCTCTCCGCCGGAGAGCGTGGTGGCGCGCTGGCCGAGGCGGATGTAGGCGAGCCCCACGTCGACGAGCGTCTGGAGCTTGCGGGCGATCACGGGGACGGCATCGAAGACCGTTCGCGCCTCCTCGACGGTCATCTCCAGCACCTCGTGGATGGTCCGGCCCTTGTACCGGATGTCGAGCGTTTCGCGGTTGAACCGTCTGCCGGCACACACGTCGCACTGCACGTAGATATCGGCGAGGAAGTGCATCTCCACCTTGACGACCCCATCCCCGCTGCATGCTTCGCATCGTCCGCCGCGCACGTTGAAGCTGAAGCGCCCGGGCCCGTAGCCACGCGAACGGGCCTCGGGGGTCGCGGCGAAGAGATCGCGGATGGGGGTGAACAGCCCCGTGTACGTGGCCGGGTTGGAACGTGGTGTGCGCCCGATCGGGCTCTGGTCGATGTCGACCACCCGGTCGACCATCTCCAGCCCTTCGATGCGGTCGAACGGCGCGGCGTCGGCGGGGGCGTGGTTCAGCGTTCGCGCCGCGGCCCGGTACAGGGTGTCGTTGACGAGCGTCGACTTCCCCGATCCGGACACCCCGGTGACGCAGGTCATCAGACCGACCGGGATCTCCACGTCGACGCCGGCGAGATTGTTGCCGCGGGCACCGGCGATGCGGATCAGCCGCAGCGGGTCGAACCGGGTGCGCTCGCGCGGCACCTCGATGACCCGCCGGCCCGAGAGGTACTGCCCGGTGAGGGACGCCGGGTTCGCCGCGATGTCCGCCGGCGGCCCCTGGGCGACGACTCCGCCGCCGTGCACGCCGGCCCCCGGCCCCATGTCGATGACGTGATCGGCGCTCTCGATGGCCTCTTCGTCGTGTTCGACGACGATGACGGTGTTGCCGATGTCGCGCAGGTGCTCCAGGGTGTCGAGGAGGCGGCGGTTGTCGCGCTGGTGCAGGCCGATGGAGGGCTCGTCGAGGATGTAGGTCACCCCGACGAGCCCGGCGCCGATCTGGCTCGCGAGCCGGATGCGCTGGGCTTCCCCGCCGGAGAGGGTCTCCGCGGCGCGGTCGAGGGAGAGGTAGTCGAGCCCCACGTCGACGAGGAACCGCAGCCTCTGCGCGATTTCCCTGAGAATGCGGCTCGCGATCGCGCCCCGGGCGCCGCCGAGATCCATCGCCGTGAAGAACGCATGCGCGGCGCGGATCGGCAGCGCCGCGAGGGCGGGCAGGGTCTCGCCCGCGACGAAGACGTTGCAGGCGCCCCGGTTGAGCCGCGCCCCGCCGCATGACTCGCAGGGCCGGGTGCCGAGGTACTTCGCGAGTTCGTCGCGGACCAGGTTCGACTCCGTGTCCCGGTATCGGCGCTCCATGTTGGGGATCACGCCCTCGAACGGATGGGTGCGGGTGTAGGCCCCGCGTCGTTCGGTGCGGAAGGTGAACCGCACCGCCTCGGTGCCGCTGCCGTTCAGGATGATTTCGCGCACTGCGGGGGAGAGATCGCGGAACGGCGTGTCGAGGTCGAAGCCGTAGTGCGCGGCGAGCGACTGAATCATCTGGAAGTAGTAGACGTTGCGGCGGTCCCAGCCGCGCACCGCGCCGCCGGGAAGGCTGAGTTCGGGGTGGGCGACGATCCGGGCCGGGTCGAAGAACGTCTGCACGCCAAGGCCGTCGCAGCGCGGGCACGCCCCGGCGGGGTTGTTGAACGAGAAGATGCGCGGTTCCAGCTCCGGGATCGCGTAGCCGCACACATGGCAGGCGAACCGGGCCGAGAACACGGTGTCTCCGCCTTCGCCGTCATCGTTGCCATCCGGGCTGTTAGGGCCATCCGGGCCATCCGGGCCATCCGGGCCATCCGGGCCATCGAGGGGCGCGACGATGGCGCGCCCGTCGGCGAGCGCGAGCGCGGTCTCGAAGGATTCGGCGAGGCGCAGCGCAAGATCCTCCCGCACCCGGAAACGATCGACCACCGCCTCGATGGTGTGCCGGCGCTTCGCATCGAGCGTGATCGGATCGTCGAGCTCGTGCAGCCGGCCGTCGATGCGGGCCCGTATGAAGCCCTGCGATCGCAGGCCCTCCAGCACCCGCGCGTGTTCGCCCTTGCGGTCGTCCACCACCGGGGCGAGCAGCATGAGGCGTTCGCCCGGCGGGCGCGCCATCACCGCATCCACCATCTGACTGACCGTCTGCGCTTCGAGAGCCACCCCGTGATCCGGGCAGCGGGGTTCGCCGACGCGGGCGAAGAGCAGCCGCAGGTAGTCGTGGATCTCGGTGATGGTGCCGACGGTCGAGCGCGGGTTGTGCGACGTCGATTTCTGCTCGATGGAGATGGCGGGCGACAGCCCCTCGATGTGCTCGACGTCGGGCTTCTCCATCACCGAGAGAAACTGCCGCGCGTAGGCGGAGAGCGACTCGACGTAGCGCCGCTGCCCCTCGGCGTAGATGGTGTCGAAGGCGAGCGATGACTTGCCCGACCCCGAAAGCCCCGTGATCACGACCAGCCGATCGCGGGGGATGTCGACATCGACGCCCTTCAGGTTGTGCGCCCGGGCCCCACGGATGTGAATGAAGTCCATGACGTGTCGAGCGGCGTGTGCCTGGGCGGGTGAAAAGCGAACTGACTATGGTACGTTCCGCGCCGACCATGAAGCAAAATCATCCGGGTCCGTCCCGCGATTCCCGCCATGCCGGAGCCATGCCGGAGCATGTTCTCGCAATCACCTCGGTCGATCCCTCCGCCGGCCGAGGTTCCGCCGGAATCGCTTCGCGGGATGATTTCTCGCCGCGCCGGCGGGAAACGTCGGGATCCATCGAGCGACTCGAACCCGCCCCGCCGCGTTCCCTCGTGCGCGGACTCGCACGCGCGAGATACAAGCCTGCCTCGGGACCCTCGCGCCGGAAGATCGAGGAGCGCGGGCTGATGTCCGCCGGCACGCCACGCCGGTCTGCGGTGCCGCCCGGCCAGTGACCGCCCCCGTATCTTCGCTCGACGCATCATCCGCCGCGTTGTCGCGGTCCGAACGGCGCGCCGTCGCTGCGCTCTCGGGCATCTTCTCGTTCCGCATGCTCGGGCTGTTCATGCTGCTGCCGGTGTTCAGCGTCCATGCGCATCACTACCCGGGCCACACGCCGGTGCTCGTCGGCATCGCCATCGGCATCTACGGGCTCACGCAGGGGCTGTTCCAGGTGCCGCTCGGCGTTCTTTCCGACCGGTTCGGACGCCGGCCGATCATCACGTTCGGCCTGGTGGTCTTTGCGCTCGGCAGTGTGATGGCGGCGGTGGCGGACGATATCTGGGGGGTCATCGCCGGCCGTGCGCTGCAGGGCGCCGGCGCGGTGGCGGCGGCGGTGATGGCGCTGGCGAGCGACCTGACCCGCGAGACGCATCGAACCCGGGTGATGGCGGCCATCGGCGCGAGCATCGGCGTCGCGTTCGTGCTCGCGCTGGTGCTCGGCCCCGTGATCACGGAACTCGCGGGCGTCTCCGGCCTGTTCTGGGTGACGGCAGCCCTGGCGGTGGTCGCCATCGGCCTGCTCTACCTCGGGGTCCCGACGCCTCCGCGCATGACCACTCGAGGCGGCTCCGCGCTCGCCGGGCTGGGCGTCGCGCTGCGCGACGGGCAGATGCTGCGGCTCCATGCCGGCATCTTCATCCTGCATGCGGTCATGGTGGCCACGTTCGTCGCGTTGCCCATCGCGCTGCGCGACCGGGCCGGGATCGATGTCGCCGACCACTGGAAGGTCTACATCGGCGTGCTTGTTGCCTCTGTCGTCTTCACCGTGCCCCTGGTTTTCATCGCCGATCGTGCCGGTCGCTCCTGTGCCGTGCTGGTGCTCGGGGTCGTGCTGCTCGGCCTGGCGTTCGCGGGGCTCGCGGGGGCATCGGCCGGTGGCGCCGTGCTCCTGGCGTTCCTGATCGTCTGGTTCACCGGACTCAACACCCTGGAGGCGACCCTGCCGGCGATCGTGTCGAGGGTGGCTCCGATGCGGGCGCGGGGTGCGGCGCTCGGCGTGTACTCGACGTCGCAGTACCTCGGAGCGTTCGCGGGAGGCGTTCTCGGGGGCTGGTTCCTCGGCGCCGGCGGTGAGCGGGCGGTGCTCGCCGCCTGCGCGGGGGTGTGCGTGGTATGGGTACTGATCGCGCTCGGGCTGCGCGAGCCCCGGCGGCTCAGCGTCGAGCAATTGCCGGTCGGCGCCGTCGAGCTTGATTCGGTGGACGCGCTGACCGCGCGGCTCCTCGCGGTGCCCGGGGTGGTCGAGGCGGTGGTCGTCGCCGAGGAGCGCATCGCCTGGCTGCGGGTGGATCGCCGAACTCTGGACCGAAGCTCGCTGCAGGCGGCCGCTCCGACCGGTTCGTGAATGCCGCGGGCTGACCGCGCCCGCATATCGTTCCTCGCTGTCGGTGTCGCGCCGCCTGTCTCCTTTCGAGCGCGGGGAACCGGCATGAATGTGGCTCTCGCTTCGCGAATCGATGAAATTTCCGGGCGAGTTCCGCGACGCGAGCCGACCCGCGGCGGCGGTCGCATCCGGGGCGCAGGCGACATCGGGGCCGGCGGTGTGGGGCGAAGGACTACATGTGCGCGGGCGGTTGGCCGACATCTCGATGGCTCCGCGCCTCATGCAATTCCTGCCGCTGTTTCAGTAGAGTACCTTCCATCGACCGGGCGTGCGGGGGCGCCGCAGGGCCGGGAGTTTCACCGCATCGATCACGGGAGAGGAGCAATCAGTCATGGCGAGAGGCGTCAACAAGGTCATCCTGCTCGGCAACCTCGGCGCGGATCCGGAAACGCGCTACACGGCGGGCGGCAGCGCGGTCACCAACATCCGTCTGGCGACCACCGACTCCTGGCGCGACCGGCAGAGCGGGGAGCAGCAGGAGCGCACGGAGTGGCACCGAGTGGTGTTCTTCAGCCGACTCGCCGAGATCGCGGCGGAGTACCTGCGCAAGGGCTCGCAGTGCTACGTCGAGGGACGGATTCAGACCCGCAAGTGGCAGGGCCAGGATGGCCAGGACCGCTACACCACGGAGATCGTCGCGAGCGAGATGCAGTTGCTCGGCGGTCGGGGCGGGGGCGGGAGTGCCGGCGCCGCCCCGGCCAGCGGCCGCTCCGAGGATTCCGGTTCCGCCTGGCCGGCGGGAGGCGCCTCGGCGGGCGCGCCGTCTCCCGCCTCGCGCAGCAGCGGACCATCGGACGATTTCGACGACGACATCCCGTTCTGATCGGTCGCCGATGGAGCGGGAGGGGCGGGGGTGCGCCTGCGGCTGCGTGCGCCCGGGGACGGTGAGATACTTGCATGACCAGGTCGCATCGACCGGATCATGAGGGCGGATACGGAACCATGAACCAGCAGCAACTCGAGAAAATTCGGGATCGGGACGGCTTCATCGCGGCGCTCGACCAGAGCGGGGGAAGCACCCCGAAGGCGCTTGGCCTGTACGGCATCGGCGAGGACGCCTGGTCCGGCGACGAGGAGATGTACTCCATCGTCCACGAGATGCGAACCCGGATCGTCACCAGCCCGAGCTTCGACGGAGGTCGCATTCTCGGCGCGATCCTGTTCGAGAACACCATGGACCGCAGGATTGGAGGCAAGCCCTCCGCGCGTTACCTGTGGGAAGAGAAGAACGTTGTGCCTTTCCTCAAGGTCGACAAGGGACTCGCGCCGGAAGAGGACGGGGCCCAGGTGATGAAGCCGATGCCGGAACTCGACGCGCTGCTGGCCCGGGCGAAAGAGAACGGGGTCTTCGGAACGAAGATGCGCTCGGTCATCAAGCTCGCGAATCCGGCCGGCGTGAAGGCGGTCGTCGACCAGCAGTTCGAGATCGGCCGGCGCATCCTGGATGCGGGGCTCGTTCCGATCATCGAACCCGAAGTGGATATCCACAGCCCGGAGAAGGCGCAGGCGGAGGTGTTGCTGAAGGAAGCCCTGCTTGCTCGCCTCGATGCGCAGGAGTCCGAGCGCAAGGTGATGTTCAAGCTGACATTGCCGGAGCGCGACAACTTCTACTCGGAGTGCGTCGACCACCCCAACGTGCTCCGGGTCGTCGCCCTCTCGGGCGGCTACTCCCGCGAGGAAGCCAACGCGCGTATGACGCGCAACCACGGTGTGATCGCGAGCTTCTCCCGCGCATTGACCGAGGGCCTCACCGCGCAGCAGACCGACGAAGAGTTCGACGCGATGCTCGATGCGGCCATCGCCAGCATCTTCGCGGCGTCGCGGACCTGATCCGGAAATTTCCGGGCTCCGGGAGTTTCACCAGTTCCCGGCCAGGGTTGCAGGACCGCTGCGCTGCGCACAAAAAACGGCCGGGGAGAGAGCCCCGGCCGAATCACCAAAGGAGGATTGAGGAGGAGAGACATCATGAAGATGTCGGAGCGTAGTGTATTCGGGATTTGTGCACTGCGTCAACAGGGCTTGGGTGATGGTTCGGGTGATGTGTTGGCGATGAATTCAATCACGATTTCTGATGGTGGTATGAGGGTGTCCGGGCAACTCGTCTGTTTTCCTGCCCGATGAGGCCCGTCCGGGGAAACGGCCCTCGTTGTGGTGTCCGCTGATCCCGTTCTCGATCGACCGTTATCACTCGGAATATCCGGCTGGTTGTGGTCGGCGGGTGTCGCGCCACGCTCGGCTCAGTCGTCGTACTCGCCACCCCCCGCGCCGCGCTCGCGCGACGCTCGGGTTGCAGGGACCAGCGTGGATTTGGCGAACGCAAGCAGGCGTGTCCGGAGGGCGTCTGGCACGTCGATACCGTGGGTGGCCGAGTGCATGGCCCGCCGTTCGAGTTCGACCTCGTCGGCGTCGGTGTGCCACGAGCGGTCGTGCCTCGGCCATCGGCGCCTGCCCGGCCCCCCGATTGTGATCCTAACGGTTCTCTGCCCGAGACCGTCGCCCGGTTTCGAATCGTTCGGCGATGCCGTCGACAGGCGAGACTCACCGTCCGGCGCCAGGTCGAGCCGACGCCGGCCCCTGCCGTCCCGCCACTCCACTCGGCTGCATCGTCCGCACCCCGGCCGTTGCGCCAGGGTGCCGGCAACGAGCATCGGGCTTTCGACTGCGATGAGCAGGACCTCGGCCCGGGCGGTGCTCTCGATCGCCCGCGCAATGGCGAAGTCGATGGCATCGCTCGCGACCGACACCGAGGGCTGACCGCCGGCATGGAGCACGTGGGGGCCGTCCGTGCCGCCCACGACTCCGAGCGGCCGCGGGGGCGAGCGGCCCAGCGCGGACAGCGCCGCCTCCAGCGGGGTCAACGCATCGAGCCCGCGCGCCTGAAGCCACAGCACCGCGAACGAACTTTCCTCGTCCGCCCCGGCCGGGACTTCCAGGGCGCGAAACGCCTTCTGGCAGGTACGCTGAAGCTCGTTCCAGGAGACGATCACGCGCGCTTGCTCCGCGAAGGGGTGAGAAATGCGCATCAAGGCGTACGGGGAGGAAACGAGAATTCGGTCGCATTTCTCACCGGCCCTTGACCCGGAGCCGTGCAAGCCCGAGCGGTTCTCCGGTCCCTGGCCGAGAATTGGTGGAATTTCCGGGCCGGAATCACCGCCATTGCCGCTCTCCTGCCGTCACCTCGCCCCCACCGGCCCCACACCCCCGCCGGCCCCACGCCCCCACCGGCCCCACACCCGTCCGGCCTCGCTTTCCTGCCCCTCCCTCACCGCGACACCCGCCGGAACGGCCCCTACCGGCCTGTCGGCAGCGTGGAGGGTGGGGACAGCTCGCCTTCTGCGGGCTTTGCAGGGGGGAAGTGAAATCGCCCGTTCGCCGGTATCGTCGGGCTCAGACCGCCGGCATCAGGGAGATCGGCCCGCTCCCGGTGTCATCCCGGCGCGGCTCGACCGCAATTACCGGAAACGCCCAGTCGTCCACATCCTCCCGGCCCAGATCGGCGGGCAGCGGCGCGCCCTGGAAGAGGGTGATTCGGGTCCAGCGGTCGGATTTCGGATCGAACCTGTTCGCGCCGAAGATCGCGAGCTTGCAGCGCAGCATGTCGATGGGCAGGCAGGCTTCGCCGATGACGTTGTCGCGGATTTCCGCGTACCCGGCGCCGGCGAGGGATTGCACGCGCCGGGCCGCGCGACGCAGCCGCGGGTGCGTGAGCAGCAGCTCCGCGACGCTGCGTTCGCGCCACGACGGATCGAGCGCCCCCAGTGCCGCATGCAGCTCGCGCACGTCCCGCGCCACGTGCAGCGGATACTCGCGCTCGGCTCCGGGTTCGCCGAAGCGCTCTCCGAGCCGCGGCTCTTCCTTCTCCTCCGAGTAGTACCAGAACCGGTGCTGCTCCTTCGGGTCGTCGAAGTCGAAGTCGAGCGCCCAGCCGTAGTCCCGCTCGATCAACGTCATCAGTTCATGCACGCGCATCGCGGGAACGGTGGCGAGCCGCTCGTCGGCCCCGGTGTCGTTCTCGAGCGCATCGACCAACTCCGGATGGAGTTCCAGCAGCAGGCTCAGCGTCATCTCCTCCAGCTCCACGCATCCGCGGGACTCGGCCGCCCGCATCGTCGCGTCCCACGGCGTCGGCCGGTCCGCGAGCCCGGCCGTTTCGTTCCACGCGGACAGCCACTCGAGCCCGGCCGCCAGCGCGTCGATACGCGCCGACTGACGCGCATCGTCGGTGCGCCACTCGGCGACGTGGCGTCGGGCGCGCTGGAGGAGATCGGCGAACCGCGTCACGCGCCACGGCTCCGTGCGTTCCACCGCCCGCACTCGTGCCAGCCCCAGCTCCCGCCCGTGCATCCAGCGGTCGAGAAGCCTCGGGTGGGTGACGAGAAACGGTGCCATCCCGAGCCCTGTCGCGTTGCCGACGCCGAGATCGCGCGCCACCCGCGGCTCCAGCGCGACGGCCCGATCCGGCGCCCGCGCCCGGGCAATGTGCTCGACCAGATCGAAGCTGAGCAGCCGCGCGAGGTAGACGGCGAGCATCTCGGCCTGGAACGGGAGCGAGAATATGCCGCCCGCCCGCACCGCCTCGAAATCGCCGACCCCGAACTTGCCGTTGCCGTAGACCGCAGTGGTGCGCATCAGATAGCCGACCTCGGCGAGCCTGGTGAACGCTGGCTGGCGCCCGTCCGCGAGGCAGTCCACCACATGCTCGAAGAGCCGCACGCTCCGGTTTGCGCGCGACAGCACCAGGTCGAACGGGTGGCACCGGCCCGCTTCCTGCAACGGGACGTTCTCCCGGTAGTCCGCGAGCAGCGCTTCGTCGACCCTCGAAGCGGTCAGCACGAAGGTGGTGTCCCACCGGGTCGCGATGACCCGATCGGTGCGCTCGCGCGGGTCGAGTCGGTTCGAGAAGGCCACGAACCGCAGCGTTCCGGCCGGAGTGACGACGCGATAGACCACATCGCCGTAGCCTTGCGCGTCGAGGTTGAAGCGCTCGCGTTCGATGCGCCACCGCTCGCGCGCCATGCGGCGCACCAGCGTGCGCACGAAGCTCACCCGCGTGGGGTGGAACGCCCCCATCCGCGCGAGACGCATCACCGTCGAGGGCGGTCGGAGCGGGGCGTGCGGGATGTGGTCCGCGCCACCGGCGGGGCCGGATGACGGCATCACCCGTGCGGCTCGACCAGGCGTGCCGGATGCATCCGCACCGCGAAAGGGATCGGAGATCGGTGTCACTGGCGCGTCGGTTGGTGAGTGCTTGCAGATGGCCCGATCGCGTACGGCACCGTCACGAAGCCGTACCGCTCCGGCGGAAAGTCCTTCGTGTTCCGCGTGACGAGATCGAGCAGGTTGTGGCGGGCCACCGCCGCCTGCAGCGCATCGGGGAGCCGCCAACCTTCAGAGCGGCGGAGTTTCGCCGCGAGATCGGCTTCCGGAGCCGTGACGGCAAGGGTCGGAAACTGATCGAGCAGCTCCGCCGCCAGAGGGCGATGGTCGTCGGTGAAACCGGTCAGGACTTCCGCGCGGGTCACCGGAGACAGTGCGATGTCTGCGCTCTCCTCGATGATGAACCGGGTCGCCGCGCCGACGCCGTTGAAGTGGTCGATGAGGATGACCGAATCGAGCAGCCACCTCACCCGCGTCGCTCCCACTCGTTCCGCGCCGCATCCTGGTAGTCGAGCCCGTCGCCGTGCGTCCAGCATCCGCTGGTTCGCCCGAGCAGCTCCTGCAGCCGGCTCGGCCCCCTGGCGTCATATCGTGCCCGGTATTCGCGCACGGCCTGGCGTACGACTTCGGTCATGGGCACCCGTTTCGCCCGAGCCTGACCGTCGAGCCACATCTTGTCTTCATCGGGCAGGTTGATGATCGTGCGGGGCATGTCGTTCACCTCGTATGATATCGGATCTTGGAAAACGATATCATTATTGGGCGGTTCGATGTAAGGATCGCTCTTCGCAAACACGGTGCGACAAGGAGCATCCACCCTGGATCGCGCCCATTCATCCGCTGGATTGCAGGGCTGGAATGACATCCGGGAACGAGGATGGGGTCTTGCCGCGGAATGAGCGTCCACGAGTTCACGCGACACCGCCGGTGAGCCGGCTCGGGGTGGGTAGACTCTACTCGATCGGGATCATCACGTTCTTGCGGAACGCGGGGCGCTCGGTGAGGCGCTGGTACCATGCCTCCAGGTTCGGCATCGGCGGGCGCTGGTCCACCAGGTTGAGCCAGCGATGGGCCTGCGGGCCGATGGGAATGTCGCCCATGGTGAGCGTGTCCCCGGCCACGAAGGGGTGGTTCGCGAGGTGGCGGTCGAGCATGCCCCAGACCTCGCCGCCGAGCTCGATGCCGGCGTTGATCTCCTCGTGGTCCCGCTCCGCTTCCGGGGTGCGTACGAGCCCCCAGAACACCGGGCGCATCATGGGCGCGCAGACCGTCTGCTGCCAGTCCATCCAGGTGTCGGCGACAGCGTGCGCCCGGGGGTCGGCCGGGCAGAGTGAGCCGCGCCCGTACTTCGCGCAGAGATAGCGGGTCATCGCGTTCGACTCCCAGATGACAATGTCGTCCTCGACCAGCGTGGGCACCAGTCCGGTCGGGTTCAGCGCGAGGTAGTCGGGCTCCCGGTTCCCGCCGAACTTGCCGCCGATGTCCACCTGTTCGTAGTCGAGGCCGAGTTCGTCGGCCGCCCACAGCGGCTTCATCACGTTGCCCGAGGTACGGCGTCCGAGGATCTTCAGCATCGAAATCGCTCCCTGTGCGTGGCCCGGGTATGGCCCGGCTATGGCCCGGGTATGGCCATTGAGTGGCCGATGGCTCGGCTCGGTCGAGCTCGAACCGGGTCTGCCGGCGCCGTCGGCAAAGCATAGGGCTTTCCGGCTGCCGCTGCATGAGTGTGGCTCAGGTGTCGGGGATTCCTGCCGGCGTTCCGAGCCGCCGTCGCGTAGTGCGATTCCAGCGAGATTTCGACCTCCGCAACGTCCATTCCGGGCGATTTCGAAGTCATGCTCCGATTTGGCGGGCATCGCTACCCGGGTGTCGCCCGGTTGTGGCCCCCCGGTGGCCCGGGTTGGCCCCGGTAGCCCGGAGCGTCGGTGTGCCGCCGTTCCGGGCCGGTGGCCGGCCGGCGCGCACCCCGATTCCCGCCCCCGTGCGATATAGTGCAGGGCGGTAGCTCGACCTTTGACCCCGAAGGAAGCGGGACGCATGCGATGCACATCGGTCCTTGCGAACAGCACCCCCGGATGGTGCCGGCGGTCCGCAGGCAGCGCCGCATGATCCGCCCCGCGCACATCGCGGCGGGCGCGGTGCGGCTCTATCAGCTTGTGTTGTCGCCGCTCATGCCGCCCCGTTGTCGCCACCTGCCGACGTGCTCCAGCTACGCGATCGAGGCGTTCCGCGAGCATGGTCTGCTGCGGGGTGGGTGGCTTGCCGCGCGACGCGTCGCGCGCTGCCATCCGTTCGGCACCAGTGGGTACGATCCCGTCCCATCGCGTCGTGATGGTGGGAGCGGCGCGGCGCGATGACCGACGGCCGTTCGCGGTTGGCTGACACCGCGCCGGCCCCGGCGGCGGTGCGAACTCGTCGCAGGCGGCCCGCACCATTGGACGCCGCGGTGGATGTCGGAGCAGTCGGGAGCAAGCGATGAGTGTCGATCCGAAGCTTCTCGAGATTCTGGTCTGCCCGATCACCAAGGTGTCGGTGCGAATGCTCGGAAAGCAGAAGCTCGCCGTGCTGAACCGCGCCATTGCCGAGGGCCATGTGAAGCACATGCACGGCGCGGTGGTGGACGCCCCGCTCGACGAGGCGCTGGTCACGAGCGATGGCCGTACCGTCTACCGCGTCGACGACGGGATCCCGATCATGCTCGAGGATTCCGCCATCCCCACCGAGCAGCTCGCCGACTGGTAGCAGGGGCTCACATCCCGCCCGGCGGGGTGGCCGGAGCCTTGCGAGCCTGAGCGGTTCTCCGATCCCGGCCGGGAGCTGGTGGGAAGCCGGGCCTACGTCCGGTGCGTGCGTCGCGTTGCGACCGCTTCGGCGAGTTCCTCCAGCATCTCCGCCGTATCCTCCCAGCCGATGCAGGCGTCGGTGATGCTCTGCCCGTAGACGAGCGGCTGCCCCTCGACGACATCCTGGCGCCCGGCCATCAGGTGGCTCTCGATCATCACCCCCATCACCGCGTCCTCCCCGGCCGCGACCTGCGCGGCGATGTCGCGGCAGACGACGCGCTGGCGCTCGTACTGCTTGGCACTGTTCGCGTGGCTGAAGTCCACCATCACCCGGGGCGCGTGGCCGGCTGCTTCCAGCCGTTCGGCCGCCGCGCGGACGTGCGAGGAGGCGTAATTCGGCGTCCCACCCCCGCCGCGCAGGATGATGTGCGCGTCCTCGTTGCCCGCGGTCCTGAAGATTCCGGAGCGCGCATCCTTCGTCAGCGAGAGGAATACGTGGGAGTGCCGCGCGGCGCCGACCGCGTCGACCGCGAGCCCGACGCTGCCGCCGGTGCCGTTCTTGAACCCGACCGGACAGGACAGCCCCGAGGCCATCTCGCGATGCACCTGACTCTCCGTGGTGCGCGCCCCGATCGCCCCCCAACTGATGAGGTCCGCGACGTACTGCGGGGTGATGAGGTCGAGGAACTCGACCCCGGCGGGCATGCCGGCGTCGTTGAGGTCGAGGAGCAGGCGGCGCGCGACGCGCAGGCCCCGGTTGATGTCGAAGCTGCCGTCGAGGTCGGGGTCGTTGATCAGCCCCTTCCACCCGACCGTGGTGCGCGGCTTCTCGAAGTACACCCGCATGATCACCAGGAGCCGGTCGGCGAGGGAGCGGCGCGGTTCCAGCAGGCGCGCCCCGTACTCCAGCGCCGCGGCCGGATCGTGGATGGAGCACGGCCCGGCGATGACGAGCAGGCGGTCGTCCTCGCCGGCCAGAATCCGGTGGATCGCCTGGCGGGTCTCGAAGATGCGGCGGGAGGTCCGGTCGGAGAGCGGGAGTTCGTCGAGGAGCACCGCCGGCGTTACCACATCGTCGATGGACGCGATGCGAAGGTCATCCGTGTCGTAGCGCATGAGGGGTCCGTCGTGTTTCAGGCCGCGTCCGGGCCGCAGCGGGCGCCGTACTTTATCGGAAAGAGTCACGCCATCCCACGCTCGCCGCAGGACCATTTTTTTGTCGGGAGCGAGTGCCGACGACCGGTGCGCAGATGCCCTCAATGCCGTCGAAAGCAGCTCCATGCGGCCCGAACCGACACCCAGACAACGAAACTCTCCCCCGAAATGACCCGTTGGACGCGCTCACATCAACCGCTGCCGGACAAAAAACGAGTCCTGACGCTCGCCCCGGCCTGGTGTCGCCCGGGCCTGGCCAGACATGGTTTTTCCCCTCGACGCGCCGGTGCCTCCGGTTCGGAGCGGGACTGGGGTCGATGAGGCGGGAAATTTCGGTCAGGGTCCTTACGCCCGGCCTGCGGCGGCCTCGAAGGCCCGCTCCGCGGCGCGGAAGGTGGCATCAAGGTGCTCGTCGTCGTGCGCGCTCGACACGAAGCCGGCCTCGAACGCGGACGGCGCGAGGTATACCCCTTCCGCGAGCATTGCGTGGAAGAATCGCGCGAAGCGCTCGGTGTCGCATGCCATCACGTCGGCGAACCCGGTCACCGTGTCGGCGTCGGTGAAGAACAGCCCGAACATGCCGCAGACATGGTTCGTGGCCAGCCCGACCCCGGCCGTCGCCGCGCGTTCGCGCAGGCCGTTCACAAGGTGGGCGGTGGTCGCGGCCAGACGTTCGTGAAAGCCGGCCTCGCCGATGAGTTCCAGCGTGGTCAGGCCGGCGGTCATCGCGATCGGGTTCCCCGAGAGGGTGCCGGCCTGATACACGGGGCCGTCCGGCGCGAGGTGGTCCATGATGTCGCCCCGCCCGCCAAACGCGCCCACCGGCATGCCGCCACCGATCACCTTGCCCAGCGTCGTCAGATCCGGACGGACCCCGTACAGCGCCTGGGCGCCGCCGGGCGCGACCCGGAACCCGGTCATGACCTCGTCGAAGATGAGCACCGCTGCGTGCTCGTCGCAGCACGCCCGCAACGTCTCCAGAAAACCCGGCGCCGGCGGCACGCAGTTCATGTTCCCGGCGATGGGTTCCACGATCACCCCGGCGATGCGCTCGCCGAGCTTTGCGAACGCATCGCGTACGCCGTCGGCATCGTTGAAGGTCAGCGTCAGCGTGTGCTCGGCGAGCGCGGCGGGGACGCCGGGCGAGGTCGGCACTCCGAAGGTGAGCGCGCCGGAGCCCGCCTTCACCAGCAGCGAGTCGCCGTGTCCGTGGTAGCACCCCTCGAACTTCACGATGGCGTCCCGGCCGGTGAACCCCCGGGCGAGCCGGATGGCGCTCAACGTCGCCTCCGTGCCGGAACTCACCATGCGGACCTTGTCCATGGAGGGGACGAGGGCGCATACCCGCTCGGCCATCTCCGTTTCCAGCACAGTGGGGGCGCCGAAGCTCAGCCCCCGCTCGGCCGCCTTGCGCACCGCCTCGACCACCCGGGGGTGGGTATGCCCGACGACCGCCGGCCCCCAGGTGCCCACGTAGTCCACGTAACGCTTCGAGTCGATGTCGAAGAGCAGCGCCCCCTCGGCCCGCTCGAAGAAGACGGGGGCGCCACCGACCGCCCGGAATGCGCGCACGGGTGAGTTGACCCCGCCGGGGATGCGCTGGCGTGCGCGTTCGAACTCTCGCGATGAGCTTGTCATGTCGACCTCCCTGTGGTCCGGATCGGTGGAGTCGGCTCACCCGACCCCGGCTCACGGACAAGGCCGGCAAGTATGAACGCGTCGCGCTTTCGGTACACCTGCATCGGGGAACATGCGAGAATTTCCAATCTCATTCAGCACACGCGCCCCGGGGAGGAGAGACACCGATGAAATCCTACATGTGCGTCATCTGCGGGTTCGTCTACAACGAAGCGGATGGCCTGCCGGAGGAAGGGATCGCCCCCGGAACGAAGTGGGAGGACGTCTCGCCGAACTGGGTCTGTCCCGATTGCGGGGCGCGCAAGGAAGACTTCGAAATGGTCGAGGTCTGACGCGAACCCGCGGCGGATGAGGCATCCGCCGCGGTAGCAGGAGAGCCAGCAGGAGAGTCAGATGGAATACCTCAGCACATTGTCCGAGAGCGACGTCAAGGTCAGCGCCGTCGCGGGCGAGCAGTTCCAGCGCCTCATCTCCGGGGTGGAAGACGACGACATCGAGGCCGTGCGCATCTACGTGGCCGGCGGCGGCTGCGCGGGCATGACCTACGGGATGACATTCACGGATCGGCGCACCGACTACGATCGCGTCTACGACGGAGACGGGTACCGCATCTACGTCGACGCGGTGGCGCTCAACTACCTCAGGGGGGTCGAGATCGATTTCGTTACCCGCGAAACCGGCTCGACCTTCGTGTTCAACAACGTCTTCCAGGCCACCGGCGGCGCCGGCACCTGCGGCGCCTGCGGCATGGCGGGGGGCTGAAGTCGGTCTGAAAACTTCGCCCGTTATCGGCCACCCGTTATCGACCAGGGTCCCTGGGTGTTGCTCGGGGTGTTCGGTGCCGCCTGCTTCGCCGGGTCGCCCCGCAGTGTGAAGGAAGTACGCCGGCGCGCCCCGATTCGCGTTCGTCTCATGCAGAACGATGCTCGGCCCCGGGTCCTGCTGATTTCCCCGCCCGGGAGCTATCGGGTGCATGCCTATCTGGACGCGGCGCACGATCTCGGCCTCGAGATGCTGGTGGCGAGCGAGGGCGAACACGCGCTGATCCCCGGATCCCGTGACGGGCTCCGGGTCGATTTCTCCAATCCCGATGGCGTGATTCGGCAGGTTCGGCGCATCCATCGCGACCGGCCCGTGGCGGGGGTCGTCGCCACCGACGACGGCGCTGTAGAGATCGCGAACCGGGTCGCCGCCGCCCTCGGGCTCGCGCACAACGCGCCGTCCGCTGCGCGCACCGCCCGGCGCAAGGACCTGGCCCGGGCCGCCCTGGCCGAGGCCGGGCTTCCGGTGCCGGCCGCGCGGCGGGTGGACCTGCGCCGTCCCCTTGGCCCGCAGGTCGCGGGAACCGAATTCCCCTGCGTGGTGAAGCCGCTGGCGTTGTCGGCGAGCCGCGGGGTGATCCGCGCGGACGATCTCCCGGCCCTCGAAGCCGCCTGCCGGCGCGCGGGGGCGATTGTGCGCGCCGACGCCGCTGCGTCCGCCGGCGGGGAGGAGAGCGCCACGCTGCTCGTCGAGTCGTTCGTGCCCGGAGCGGAGATCGCGCTCGAAGGCATGCTGGCGGGCGGCGAACTCACCGTGCTCGCCATCTTCGACAAGCCGGACCCGCTCGATGGACCGTTCTTCGAAGAGACGATCTACGTGACCCCGTCGCGGCACCCGCGAGCGGCCCAGGCCCTGGCGGCCGAGCGGGTGCGCGCCGGGTGTGCCGCCTACGGGCTGACCGAGGGGCCGGTGCACGCCGAGCTGCGGCTCCACGCCGGCGACGCCTGGATCATCGAGATCGCGGCCCGCACCATCGGCGGTGACTGCGCGCGGCTGTTCACCTTCGGGTCGGGGACGAGTCTGGAACACCTGGTTCTGCAACGGGCGCTCGGTCGTTCCCCCGATATCCCGTTCCGCGACGCCGGCCGGGCGGCGGGGGTGCTGATGATCCCGACGCCGGCCGCCGGGACGCTGCGCCGGGTCGAGGGCGTGATGGCCGCGAGCCAGGTCCCGGGCATTTGCGAAGTGTCCGTCACGGTGAGGGAGGGCTACGCGCTGACCCCGCTTCCCGAGGGCGGCACGTACCTGGGCTTCGTCTTCGCACTCGGGGACGACCCGGGCGGCGTGGAGGCGTCGCTGCGCCGGGCGCAGGGGATGATTCGAGTCGTCGTCGCCCCGTCCCTGGCGGTCGAGGTCGCGGGCTGAGCGCCGCTCCTGATGCTTCACCCGAGATTTTCCTCGCTCCCTCTTGCTACGATGAATCACGGGGTTCCCATGGCGGTCTCCCTGTTGTGGTAGCTTCGAGCGAGAATGAGTCAGTGGCGATACCGGGGTGCGCGGGTCTCCCGGCGGAGCGTGCGGAGGAAGTCATGGTACATACGTCGAGCGGAAGCCGGATGATGCCCGGGTGGGTCGTACCGATATCCGACCGGAATGGCGACGCCGCACATCACGGACCCACACCCGCCGCCCGCCCCTCGCTCGACGGGGCAGGCCGTGGCCTTGCCGCCGTGCTGCTCCTGGCACCCCTGCTGGCGGGACTCATCCCGCAGGCCGCCGCGCAGACGACCCCCGCAGTCACCATCAACGGCGGATCTCCGGTGACGGAGGGCGGCTACGCGATCTTCACTGTCCGGGCGAACCCGGCACCAACGGCGTCCCTGAATGTAAACGTGAACATCACGGACGCGGCTGGCAGCAGCGACTTTCTGGCCGGCGGCAACGAAGGTGCCCGCACAGTCACCATTGCCGCGAGCCAGACGCTGGCCTACCTCCATGTACTGTCAGAGGACGACGATGTTGACGAGACGGGCGGCAATGTGACGGCGTCACTTCGGGCATCGAGTGACTACAGTCTTGGCACTCCCTCCTCGGGCACGGTGCGGGTGAACGACAACGACCCGCCGCCCACCGTCACCATCGAGGGCGGCCCTGCGGTGACCGAGGGAGAGTCCGCGGTCTTCACCGTGAAGGCCAACCCGGCCCCGGCGGATGACCTGCAGGTCAACTTGAGGGTGGACGATGAGGGCCACTTCCTGCCCCTGTTCAGGTCCGAAACCAAGGGCGGCGAAAGTAAAAGTGTGTCCAACGTCCATGCGATAGTGACCATCCCGGGTGGCGGGAATTCGGTCGACTATCGGGCTGCCACCACCGACGACGAGTATCACGAAGCTGATGGAGCCGTGACGATGGCTCTGAGGCCCGGCGGGGGCTATTCGGTCGGCAGTCCCGGTAAGGCACGGGTACGGGTGAACGACAACGACGACCCCAATATCCCGATCATCGACCTGAGTGGCTCCACAATCGCCCCCCCAATCACCGAAGGGGAAGACGCAACCTTCACGATCAGGGCCAACCCGGCGCCAACCGCAGATTTGACGATTCATTTCCGGGTAGACCAATGGCACCACAACTTCCTGGCGGAGGAGGACTTGGGGACGAAGCAGCACATCATTCCGGCCGGCGAGTCCTCGGTGACCTACTCGGTATCCACCATCGACGATGCCACTGATGAAGCCACCGGATTCGTGACGCTGCGTCTGTATTCCGGTGACGGCTACGTGGTCGGTCGTAACAGGTATCAGCATTCCTTCGTGAGAGACAACGATGACCCTCCGGGCACTTCCGTCATCACCATCAAGGGCGGCCCTGCGGTGACGGAAGGGACCGACGCGACCTTCACGTTCGAGACCAATCCCGCGCCGACGGCGGCGCTGACGGTCAATTTCAAGGTGACGGATGCGAGCGGATCAGGCGACTTCCTGGCCCCCGAGAGTGAAGGCACGAAGCAGGTGACCATCCCGGCGGGCACATCCTCGCTGTCCTACTCCATCCCTACCGTCAATGACGCGACGTCGGAGAGTGATGGCAAAGTGACGGTGACCGGCGAGTCCGGTTCCGGCTACCGATTTGACCAGGGCACAGCCGCGGTGGAGGTGAATGACGATGACCCCGCGGTGCCGGTGGTTGTGAGTAACCGCAACATCGTATCCGTATTGCGTTTCATAAAGCCCTCCGGCGCGTGCTGCGTGGAATATCGCGCCCGGGAAGGCGAGCCAATCAGGGTCGGGCTGAGACTGTCGAGCCCGCTGGCGACAGATGCCGTGTTCACCCTTGTGGACAAGGGTTATACGAGACCGTCGGAGAATTTGGCACCGAGCGCAGCGACCTCGGGCACGGATTACCGAAGCGGTCCGTGGAAGGTCACCATACCCGCCGGACAGACGACCGCATGGGTGGAGATCGATACGTTCGACGATAACGATGTCAATGAGGGATCAACCGAAGGCCAATCCGCACTGGGGTTCGGTCGAGGCTCCTTCCCCCGTTACGACATGTACGAAGTTTTCACCTTGTGGGTGGACGAAACCAAGCTGCCCGCTGGTGTCGGGGTGGGCTCCATCTGGCCGATACCGGCGTACGGATCCAACAGGCACATCCGGGCTGCGATCCTGGACACGGACATGCCGAAGATATCCTTCGAGTCGCCATCGATGGTTGTGGATGAGAGTGCCGGGACGGTGGATCTCATGGTGAAGGTGGACCCACCCTCCAAATCACCGATCCATGTCGAGTACCGTTTGTCGGGGACTGCGACACGGGATGGTGATGACAGGGACTACCGTATCGTCAATGAGCTTGGTCGCCTCGGAAATAATGGACTCCTCCGGATTCCTGCGGACCAGGCCCGCGTGAAAATGCAGGTGGAGATCATCGACGACGATGTGGAGGACACCAACGAGACGATTCGCATCGAGATGACGGAGAGAAAGGGTCTGTCCAATCAATACCGGGGGACATCCCCCTATCAGGACAACAGGAGGATCTCCCAGTTTTTTTCCAATCAGGTAGCTGAACCATCGAGCGTCTCCATCGTCATCCGGAATGACGACGGGCTTCCGATGGTGGGAATCGCGCCCAAGACGGGCACGGCGGCATCGATCCCGGAAGGCGATTCCGCCGCATTCACGGTGACGCGGAGCGCGGCGGCGGCGACACCGCTGACGGTGAGCGTGGACGTAGGGGAGGCGCCGGGGAGCGACTTCGTGGCGACCGGCGACGAGGGGCGTCGGAGCGTGACCATCGCCGCGAACGCGACCTCAGCGGACTTCACGGTGGGCACGGTGGACGACGACAAGGATGAACCCGACGGCCGAGTGACGGCGACGCTGGCCGCGGGTACGGACTACGCAGCGCGGCCGGCGCCGGATGACGCAGCGAGCGTGGCGGTGACGGACAACGACGACCCGCCGGCCGAGGCGCAGTTGTCACCCGCCTCATCGCCTGCCTGCGCGCCGCCCGCGGCGGCTCTGGTGCAGGAGGTGCGCCGCTACTACGAATGGAACCGCCGCCGCGCGGACAGGAACCACGGCGAGAACTGGCGCCGCGTGCTCATCGCCTTCGGGGCGGAGACCCACGCCACGCTCACGCCCTACACGGCGACGGAGGCGCGGGCGAGCGAGAGGATATGGTCGGGCTGGCGCCCGGTGCGCATCGAACTCGAGCGCCTGGAGGCGTGCGCCGCCCCCGTCGTCGCCGCCGCGCAGCCGGCCGAGCCGGCACCGCCAACGCCGACGGTCACCCTCTCCGCCGGCGCGCCCATCACCGAGGGCGGCGCGGCTACCTTCACCCTTATCGCGACCCCCGCCCCGACATCGGACATCGATGTATCGGTGACCCTCACCGAGACCGGCCGCTTCGCCGCCCCGGGCGCGACCGGCCCGCGCACGGTGACCCTCGGCCCGAGCGGCACCGCGACCCTCACCGTCGCCACCGACGACGACACCACCGACGAGCCGGACGGGGCCATTGCCGTCACCGTGACCGCGGGCGCCGGCTACACGGCGGGGGAGGCCGCCACCGCCCGCGTCGCGGTCGCCGACAACGATCCGACGCCGCTCACGGTCGCGGTCGACGACGCCACCGCGCGCGAAGGGACCGAGATGGCGTTCACGGTGCGCCTGTCCGCCCCCGCCCCGGACCTGACCATCGTGTATGCGCGAACGCGCGAGACGACGCCCGTCTCGGCGACGGAGGGCGTGGACTACCAGCCGCGCAGCCGCATCTCCGTCGCCATCTTCCGCGAAGGCGACACCGTGCAGACCCTCACGGTGCCGACCATGCACGATGCGCACGACGACGGCGGCGAGACCTTCGAGCTGGTGCTGACGCGGGCGACGCCCGCGCGGCACGACGCCCCCTTTGCGCTCTCCATTGCCGACGCGGTGGGGGTGGGCACCATCACCAACGCCGACCCGCTGCCGGCGGCCTATCTCGCGCGCTTCGGGCGCACGGTGGCCGAGCAGGCGCTGGAGGGCATTGCACGACGGCTCACCGCGCCCCGCACCCCCGGCGTGCAGGGCACGCTCGCGGGCACTGCCCTCGGTGCGGCCCCCGACGCCGGCCCGACATTCGCCGCCCGCGGGCTCGGCGCCGAGTCACCGTCCCCCGGCGCGCAGGACCCCGACCCGCTCGGCGACCCCTTCGGCTTCAACCGTCCGCCGGGGCACGCCCCCACGATGACGGCACGCGAGGCGCTGCTCGGCTCGCACTTCTCGCTGACCGGCGCGCGCGACGCCACCGGCGGCAGCCTCGCCGCGTGGGGCCGCGCAAGCGCCCACCACTTCGACGGCGCCGCGCGCGGCGACGGCACCGCGATTACCCTCGACGCCACGGTGACCACCGCCCTCATCGGGGCGGACTATGCCCGCGACGACTGGCTCCTGGGCCTCGCCCTCACCCACAGCACCTCCGAGGGCGACTACGCTTCGCTCGGAGACAACCCGTGCGCTCCACCCCCGACCTCGGTCCTTTGCGACGCCGCGGTGCGCGCCGGCACCGGCACCCTCGACGCTTCGCTCACCGCCGCGGTGCCCTACGCCGCCCTTGAGGCCACCCCGCGCCTGAAGCTCTGGGGCGCGGCCGGCCTTGGCACGGGCGAGGTGACGGTGAAGACGCAGGACCGGCACTACCGCGCCGACACCGAGTGGACGATGGCCGCGGCCGGGGCGAGGAGCGCCCTGCTCGACGCCCCGCCCGCCACCACCGGCCCCACCCTCGCACTCACCGCCGATGCGCTGTGGACCCGCACCGCATCGGAGCGCACCGCCGCGCTCGCCGCGTCGGACTCCGACGTGACCCGCCTCCGACTCGGTCTGGAAGGAAGCTGGCACATCGCCATGGCGGATGCGACCCGCCTCGTGCCGACGCTCGCGCTCGGTGCGCGCCACGACGGGGGCGATGCGGAGACCGGAGCGGGCGTCGAACTCGGCGCCGGTCTCGCCTGGAGCGCCCCGGCCATGGGCCTCTCGCTCGACCTCTCGGGGCGCACCCTCATCGCGCACGAAGACGACGACCTCGAAGACCGGGGCGTGTCCGCCGCCCTCGCCTTCGACCCCGACCCCGCGACCGAGCGCGGCGCCGCGCTCAGCGTGCGCCAGGACTTCGGCGGGCCGGCCGAAGGGGGGCTCGAAGCACTGTTCACCCCCGCCCCGCTCGCAGACCGCCCCGGCGGTGAAGCCCGCGCCCGCTGGACGCTGGAGGCCGCCTACGGCCTCCCCGCCCTCGGCGGACGCTTCACGGGAAGCCCCCACGCCGCCGTGAGGCTTGCCCCCGACACCCGCGACTACACCCTCGGCTGGCGGCTCACGCCGCACGCCGCCACCGCCCCCGACCTCACCGTCGGCCTCAGAGCCACCCGCCACGAGCCCGCCTCGACCCCGCCCGTGCACACCCTCGGCGTCGAGGCCACCGTGCGCTGGTGAGGGCGCCGGGCTTCGACTGAATCCGCCGGTTGATTCCGAACCGAGGAATAGGGGACCGGAGGCGGCCATCGGTGATGCGCGCGGGCCGAGGCAAGACCCATTGAAGAGTGGGGTCCGGCTACTTCTTGGACTGGCCGGTGCGGAATCCGGCCGGGAGGCCTCCGAGCTGGCCCTCGCCGAAGAGGAAGCCGCGCATGTGCTGCTCGATGAGATCGATGCTGCCCGGGTCGGCGGTGCTGAGCTGGTTCTCGTTGATGATCATCTGCAGGCGCTGGAGCCACTCGGACCAGCCCTCCTTCGAGACGTTCTCGAAGATCCGCCGGCCCAGCTCGCCGGGATGCGGCGGTTCCTCAAGGCCCTCCGCCTCGTGCTTCAGCACCACGCATTGAACGGTTCTAGTCATCTCCAGTGACCTGGGTCTTCACAGTTGATTCGGGTTTTCGGCCGCGATTTCGCGGATGAACAGGCCAGGGCGGCGGTGAGCACCGTGCGCCGGACGCCCGAGAGTCGTCAGGTGCGACGAACATTCCTCGCGTATCCGTGACGCAGCTTCGTCAGCCATCGAGAGGGCCCAGGGTCGGCTTGACCACCACCAGGATCACCACCGCAACGAGGGCGAGCGCCGGCACCTCGTTGAACAGACGATAGAAGCGGTGTCCGTGCCGGTTTCGCCCCGCGGCGAAGTCGGCGACAAGTCTACCGCACCAGACGTGATACAGGATGAGCGCGGCGACGAGAACGAGCTTCACCTGGAACCATCCGCTCGCCGCGTAGGCGGCCCAGGCGTAGCCGGCGATGAGCCACAGGCCGAAGACGAGCGCCCCGAGCCCACCCACGGTCATGATCATGAACAGTCGGTGCTCCATCACCTTGAAGCGTTCGTCGCTGATCGCGTCTTCGGTCTGCGCGTGGTAGACGAACAGGCGCGGCAGGTACAGCAGCCCTGCGTACCAGGCCACCACGAAAATGACGTGAAGGGCCTTGATCCAGAGCACGCGCGTTGCCGCCCCGCGTCAGAGCATCGACCGCAGCCGGTCGTCGAGGGCGGCGAAGTCGAGCGCGCCGGTGCGGTGGAACGCGACCTCGCCGTCGGGGTCGATCAGGATGTGGGTGGGAGTCACCGACACGTCGCCGAAGGCTCTGGCGACGGCACCGGTCACATCGAGCGCGACCGGATAGGGGAGCGCGCGGGCCTGCGCAAGCCGTACCACCTCGTCGGGCGGGTCCCAGGGCATGGACACCGCGACGACCTCGAGCCCGCGCGGGGCGAGTCGCCGGTAGAGCGCTTCCAGGTCCGGCATCTCCTGCAGGCAGACCATACACGTCGTGGACCAGAAGGTGACGAGCACCGGGCGGCCCGCGACCGTGGCGGCGTCGAAGCGGCGGCCATCGATGGTGGCAATGGAGACGGACCGGAACGCCCCGAGGTTGTC
This sequence comes from Gammaproteobacteria bacterium, assembly GCA_965221725.1. Lineage (GTDB taxonomy): Bacteria > Pseudomonadota > Gammaproteobacteria > HK1 > HK1 > HK1. The sequence goes on along the minus strand of OZ244909.1, from coordinate 1,877,350 downwards.
GTGGTCCCGCAGCGCGAATACCAGGACCAGGCAGCCTGCCACGAGCAGCGCCACCGCCCACCATCCTCGACCGCCGCGCATCGGCAGGCGGCTGAAAGACTGATTCATTCGGAAGTTCCCGCCAAGCCGGAATCCGCTCGCGAAGTTGCCCCGAACGAATGCCCCGGAGGTCGAAATCCCACCGGGATCGCACGACGGGCGAGCCTCCGGGAGCGCTGGCGGGAATCGCTGTGGTTCATCCTCGGCCCTCGACGTTTGCGCTGTTCACTGGCGAGAGTACCGTACACGAAACCGCCATGACCGCACGACGACGTGAGGGACATACGCACCAAGAAGTGCTTGAGGAGTGCTCGGGGAGTGCTCGGGGAGTGCTCGGGAGGCGCTGGGGAAGTTGATCCGAGCCGCGCCAGCCCCCATGCTTCGGCCAGCCTGATCGACGGAGCGAGAGAAATGTCGGATCCTGACTTCACTTCCGCGGTTGCCTTCTCGGAAAAGGCGGCGCGCAAGGTCGGCGAGCTGGTACTGCGCCAGGGACGCACCGATCCCCTCCTTCGCGTCTACATCGAAGGGGGCGGCTGCTCAGGCTTTCAGTACGGGTTCAACTTCGAGGATGTTCCGGGTGAGGACGACTTCGTGATTGAACGCGACGGCGCGAAGCTGCTCATCGACCCCATGAGCTTCCAGTACCTGATGGGCTCCGAGATCGACTACCGGGAGGACCTGCAGGGGTCCCGGTTCGTGATCAGCAACCCCAACGCGGCCACCACCTGCGGCTGCGGAATGTCGTTCTCGATCTGATACCAGCGATTCCCGCCGGCGACCCGAAAGACCGCCACCCCGCGCGACTCCGGTCGGCATCCGGCCTCCGGAGTGTCCACTCCGAGCGATTGCGAGAGCATGTTCAGGCCTGGCGGGAATTGCTGATCCGACGCGGAACCCGTTGATACGTGAGCCGGTTCGATCCGGCGTCGAGTGGCCGGTGGCGCCGGGTGAAAGGGACGGCGCCCCCGGGGCCGATCCCGGCGAGGCAATGTCGCCATTCGTTCGCGGGTCCGCTCAGGCGGGATGGATCCCGCCGAGCACCACCTCCCGCGCCGCGCCGGTCACCGAGGGCGCGTTGCCGGCCTCGCCGGCTAGGGTGCGCATCGCGAGCCAGGCGAATGCCGCCGCCTCCACCCAGTCGGGCGCGATGCCGAGCCGGTCCGTCGTGTCCACCCGGCACGGCGCGAGCCGGTGCGCGATCCGTTTCACGATGAGCGGATTGCGGGCGCCACCACCACAGAGGTACAGCTCCCGGATATGCGGCGCGAACCGAGCGACCGCCGTCACCGCGCTCTCCACCGTCAACTCGCACAGTGTGCGCAGCACGTCATGCGGACCGACCCCCGGATGCCCGGCGAGTCGGGCGTCCAGCCACGACGCATTGAACAGCTCTCTCCCGGTACTCTTCGGCGGCGTGCGGTCGAAGTAGGGTTCGGCCAGCAGCTCGGCGAGGAGGGCGGGGACCACCTCGCCCTGGCGCGCCAGGGCGGCGTCGTGATCCATGTCCGTGGCGAACCGGCGCCGCACATAGGTGTCGAGGAGGGTGTTCGCGGGGCCGGTGTCGAAGCCGAGCGGCGGCCGGCCGCGCTCCGCCGGCAGAACCGACAGGTTCGCGATACCTCCGAGGTTGAGGATGCCGCGCTCGACCCCGGAAGCCGATCCGGGAGCCGATTCGGGGGCCGAGAACACGGCCCGGTGGAACGCCGTGGCGAGCGGTGCCCCTTCGCCGCCGGCGGCGAGGTCGCGGCGGCGGAAGTCCGCCACCGTGGTGATGCCGGTGCGCTCGGCGATGATGTTCGGGTCGCCGAGCTGCACGGTGATCGGGGTCGCGGCTTTCGGTGCGTGGTACACCGTCTGACCGTGACTGCCGATCGCCGACACGTCGCGGGCATCGGTCCCGGCGGTGTCGAGAAGTGCCAGCACCGCATCCGCGAACACCGATCCGAGCCGCGCGTCCGCGGTCCAGAAACGGATCGCGGCGGCGGACGGGTCCTGCGCCAGCGCATGAAGCTCGCGGGTCAGATCGCCCGGTATCGGTACGGAATGCGCCGCGAGGGTGCTGACGCCACCGTCCGGGAACGCGACCAGCGCCGCGTCCACCCCGTCCATGCTGGTGCCGGAGATCAGGCCGACGTAGAGCCTCATGGGCCGCTATGCCTCACGTCTCCGGGAAGTGAATTCCAGCCGCCGGAACCGTATCGCGAGAATCGCGGATTTGCGCCCGGGCGGGAGTGACGGTTGTTGCCGCAACCACGGCCAATGTCGATGGCATCATTCCCGCTCAGGCGGGAATGACATGGGATCATACGCTGAGGCGCTTCGCTCATCGGTCGAAGTGGCCTGCCCGCACCGCCGTCCCGATCAGGTTCAGGATGAAGCGACCGGCAACGATCGAGGTGATCTCGTTGAGGTCACGCGCCGGGGTGATCTCCACGATGTCCATGCCCAGGACGCGCCCCTTCTTCACCACTCCGTGGATCAGGTCCCGCACGTGATGGTAGAGCAGGCCCCCCGGCGCGGGGGCGTTCACCGCCGGCATCACCGTCGGGTCGACGCCGTCGGCGTCGATGCTCAGGTAGAGGGTGCCGCCGTCCGGGATGCGGTCGAGCACCGGCTGAATGCCGCGCTCCAGCACCTCCCAGGAAGTGATGATGTCCGCCCCCCAGGCGACGGCGTCGTCGTACTCGCGCTGCCGCGCGCTGCCTTGTGCCCGCAGGCCGATCTGGACGATGCGGTCGAACCAGGGCATCTCCGACGCGCGCCGAATGGGGTTGGAGTACCCCTCGCGGACCCCGTGCCTCTCGTCGCGCCAGTCGAGATGGGCATCGACGTGCACCAGGGTGACGGGGCCGTGCCGTTCGCAGGCCCGGAACACCGGGATCGGCACCCCGTGGTCGCCCCCGATGCTGACCAGCATCGCCCCCGCGTCCAGGATCTTGCGGGCCGCCGCCTCCGCCTTGCGGTAGTGGGCGCCGAGATCACGGGCATCGCCCGGCACGTCGCCGCAGTCCACCACGCGGATGTCGCGCCCGTCGAGCAACGGCCCCCCGAAGTCGAAGTCGTACCGGTCCGGATGCATCGAGAGGCGCGAGGACGCGCGCCTGACCGCGGTCGGGGCATTGGTCTGATCGTTCGTCACCTCGTCGATGGTGTAGGGGTCGCCGTAGGGCAGACCCAGGATCGCGACGTGGGCGTCGAAGGTGTCGAGGTCGGTGTGGAGCGGAAAGTCGAGAAACGTCCTGAACGGAGCGCGAGGCGGGACGGTAAGTGGGTCGGACATCGGGGATCTCCTTCAGATCAGCTCTTCCTCCCGATCGTCGGTCTCGCCGTAGCGGCGCAGTGCCGGGGGGCGAAGCCCGGCGTAGACGCGATCGAGGTTTTCGTTGACGAGTCGGCCCTGCGCTTCGAAGAGGCTGTTGCCCTGCAGGTCGCTGTCGACCAGGAACGGGCCGAAGCGCTCCACCTCGAATACCCACATCGCCTGGGCGATGCCGAGTTCGTCGAGCCAGTACACGTTGCGGACCCGCCGGATCCCGCGCCCGAGCAACGCCCCGGTGCCGTAGCCGACGGTGGTGAGATACACCGCGCCGGCGGGAACGAAGTGTGCGCGGTAGTCCGCGCCGCTCATCCCGCCCTTGCCGATCACCACCTTCGCGCCGGACCTCTCGAACCAGCGCGGCATCCACTTCGAGAACCGGAAGCTCGCGGTTGCGGTGACCCCGCCGACGTTGAACGTGCCGTCCGGGGCGCGGGCGGCGGCCGGGGAGCAGTGGAAGTTGGCGTTGCTCGCTTCGGCCAGGCCGTCGGGCAGCGCCGCTCCCTCGTCGAGTACCTTGCGGTAGACCGCCTCGCGGGCGGTATATACGGCGCCCGCGAGGTAGACGACGTTCCCGGGCGCGAGCGTTGCGAGATCCTCCGGCGCGGCCGGGAGCTTCAATTCGACCTCGGCGAGCGCGTCTCGCGTCTCGTTCATCTTCTCCAGCGCCTCCGGGTGACGGTGACTGCGATCCTGGGCGCGGGAGCGCGGCCAGCCCGGAAATCCCGCCGACCCGCGTCCGCCGCCGTGGATCGGTGAATTTTCCGGGCCGCAGAGTCGCTCATCCCGATGGTTGTTGTCGTCGCCGCGGAGAGGTGGTGGTCACGCCGACCCCCGCGATCGCGCTTCCGGGTCGGCCGCCCACCCCACCGTCTCCCGCCGCATGTAGGAGGTGAACCATCCGGGATCCGCGCGCAGCCCGATGGCGCCGTCCGCTGCCACCCGCGCCGTGGCGCGACGCGAGGACAGGCAGAAGGTGTGCACGCTCATCGGCATTCCGCCGGTATGGGTGTAGCCGATCTCGATGTGGCAGTCGACCACCATGGACGAGCCGACGAAGCCCATCGCACCCATCCCGATGCGGTTCCCCAGGCCCTTCAGCTCCAGTTCCAGCGCCGCGATCTTCGGGTCCGGATGCCGGTCGCCCACGGTGCGCAGGCATGCGGCCTGCTTGCCGAGCACCATCGAGGTGTCCTTGGAGCCGCCGAGCCCGACGCCGACGATGGCGGGCTGGCACGCGAGCCCGCGCTTGCCGAACGCGACCAGGGTGTCAAGGTAGAAGCGCTTGATGCCATCGATGCCGTCGCCGGGGAAGAGCATCCGGTAGTCGGTGCCGAAGAGGCCGCCCTTGTGTACGGTGGTGACCTCGACCCAGTCCGCGCCGGGCTCGAAGCTCCACTCGATCTCCGGCGCGTTGATGCCGACGTTGTTGTCGTGATCGGTGCGCCACAGGGGGTGTACGCGGTTCGGCCTGAGCGGCACGTCGCGGGTCGCGCGCGCGGTGGCGGAGCGAAGCGCCCGCTCCACCGCCACGAATCCGCCGGCGATGCGCGCCTCGTTGCCGACCTTCACGTAGTAGCGCGGCAGGCCGGTGTCGGCGCACATCGGGCGCCGATCCGCGCTCGCCGCCTCCCAGTTCTCCATCATCGAGCGCAGCACGAAGCAGGACAGCGTCCCTTCCTCGCGCCGGACCATGCCCCTGATGCCACCGAGATAGTCCTCGGGGATGTCGATGGCCGCCTTGCACATCACGTCATACGCGGCCTGCTCGATGGATTCGTGCGCGATCATTCGCATGGTCCTCGTGCCGTCGCCGGCGGCGGGTCACTTCCGGTGAAATCGAGGTCTCCGCACGGCGGGCAGGGCGACATTCGATCGGTCAGCGGCGCAGGCCGGCGCAGCTTACCGGAGGCGCGCCCGCCGCGCCGTTCGCGGAGGTACGGGCAATTCCCGCTCGCGCCTGCGGATGCGACGCCTCGGGGTGATTTCCGCGCGATTTCGACCTGCGCTCCGGGCATTCGCGAGTTGTCACGCCGTCACGCCGCCGCCGGAGGCGCGCCCGCCGCGCCGTCGATGAGCGATTCGCCGGGACGCGCGATTGAGAATTCGACCGGCGCGCTGTCGAGGTGCAGACCATCGCCGCGCCGGGCGACCCGGATGTAGCGGGTCTCGTCGAGGTTGCCGGTCTGCGGGAAATCCTCGCGGAAATGCGCGCCGCGTGAATCCTCGCGGGCGAGGGCGGCGTGTGCGATGACCCGGCTCACCTCGATCAGGCTCTCCAGATTGAGCCAGTCGTGCCAGGTGAGGTTGAACGCCCGGTCGCCGTCGGCGAGACCGGTGGCCAGCAATTCCTCGCCGTATGCCTCGATCCCTTCCAGCCCTCGCTCGATCCCCTCGCGGGTGCGGAGCACCCCGACATCGTCCCACATGGTGCGCCAGAGTCGTTCGCGCAGTCCTCCGAGATCGCCCGGGCGCAGCGAGAACGGGCGCTCGGCCCGCGCCACCCCGGCCTCGAGCGCGGCCTCGTCCGGGTCCGCCCATGACGCCCCGGAGCGAACCGCTCGCGCCATCGACTCCCCCGCGATCCCCCCGTATACCGTGGAGTTCGCGACCCCGTTGCCGCCGAGCCGGTTCGCGCCGTGCACCCCGCCGCAGTCCTCGCCGGCTGCGTACAGACCCTTCAGGGTGGTGGCGCAGTCGGCCTCGAATTCGACCCCGCCCATCATGTAGTGCGCGGTGGGAACGACCTCCACCCGGCCACCCGCCAGGTCGAAGCCGCAGTCCGCGCAGCGCCTGACCATCCCCGGGAATCGGCGGGCGACCTCCGCCGGGCCGAGGTGGGCCATCTCGATGTACACCCCGCCCATCGGAGTGGTGCGCCCGCTTCGCATTTCCGCGTAGATCGCCCGGCTCACGAGGTCGCGGGTCGCTCGCTCCGCCGCCGGGTCGTGCCGCTGCATGAAGCGTTCTCCGTTCCCGTTCAGCAGGTAGCCGCCGGCTCCGCGGAGCCCCTCCTCCAGCACCGTGCCGGTCATGCGGGTGTCGGGTCCCGCCAGCAGCCCGGTGGGATGGAACTGCACCATCTCCATGTCGCGCAGGGTCAGGCCCGCGCGAAGCGCCATCGCCAGTCCGTCGCACGACTTGTCGCCCGAGGGGGTGTGGTAGAGGTACATGGTGGGGCCGGCGCCGGTGGCGAGCAGCACCGCCTTCGCGGCGACGAAGCGGTAGGCGCCGCTCCGCACGTCGATCAGCAGTACGCCCGCGATGCCCGAGCCGTCCCGGCTCGGGACCAGCTCGATGGCGCGGTGTTCCTCCAGCCGGCGCACGTCGCGCGCAAGCACCTGCTCCATCACCCGGTTGATGATCTCGATGCCGGTGAGGTCGCCCTTGTGCACGGTGCGGTCGAAGCTCTGCCCCGCGAACGCTTTCTGGTGGATGGTGCCGTCGGGGTTGCGGTCGAAGAAGCAGCCGATCTCGTTCTCGAGTTCGCGAATGCGCTCCACCGCGCCTTCGACCAGCCGCCACGCCAGATCCTGCCGCGGCAGCCACTGGCCGCCGATGATGGTGTCCATGAAGTGGCGCTCGACGGAATCCTCCGGGGCGATCGCCACGTTGTAGCCGCCCTGCACCATGCGCGTGCAGCCGCACTTGCCGAGCAGCCCCTTGACCGCCACGGTGACCTCGGCGTCGGGGTGCGTCTGCCTTGCGTGCAGCGCCGCCAGCAGCCCGGCCCCCCCGGAGCCCAGAATCAGGATGTCGGTGCGATGGTGTTCGACGTTCACGTCACGCGACCGCGAGGAACGCGAGGCCGGCGACCGCGGCGGCCCCGGCTGCCCATCCGATCCATGCGGTGCGCAGGCCGCGCCACCGCCCGAACTCCAGCACCAGCAGCCGCGCCCCAAGCCCGAGATGGACCGCGAGCAGCACCACGAGGCCCCATTCGGCCGCCTTGACCAGCGGAAACTCCGCGACCGCGAGGAAGCGATCGAGCGATTCGGCCCCTTCGAGCGCAAGGCCGAGCGCGAGAAAGTGCGCAGGCAGGAACATCGCCAGGGCGAGCCCCGAGATCCGGTGCGCGAGGAATGCCCGGTATCCGGCACCGCGTCGCGAAGCGGGGACGGGGCTCATCGGGCCGTCGCCGTCGTCGCCTGCGGCCCGGGTTCGGGCCGGGCGACACCACCGGTCCGGGGCTGCTTCATCCGACCACCGCCGTCACTGCCCGCAGCCCGAGCGCGAGCAGGCCGATCGCCAGCCCCGCGCTCGCGAAATCCAGGCTCCGGCCCCGCCACCGCGTCCACTCGCGCACCACGTTGCGCACGCCGATCGGGGCATGGATGGCCACGGCGACCACGAACAGCCCGTAGAAGACGCCCCAGGCCGCGCTGCCCTGGGTGCGGCCGAGGATTTCCTCCGCAGTGAGACCCCCGTGCACCGCGTACAGGATCAGCGCGAGATGGACGACGACCAGCGGCGCCAGCAACTTCGCGGACAGGCGCTGCAGTGCAAAGAGGGTGCCCTCGCTCATCTGCATTCCCTCGATGACCGCTGGTGCGAGAATGACCTTGTTGCCGCAACCGCAGCCCTGTCGATGGCATCACTCCCGCATATGCGGGAGTGACGTTGTCGCCGCAACCAAGGCCCTGTCGATGGCGTCATTTCCGCTGGTGGGGGCAGGACGGCGTTGATCATGCGCGTCCTCCCCGCAGCCACCGGCGGAACAGCTTTCTCTTCAGTCCCGCGATGGCCGCGGTGGGGCTGATGCCGACCGGGCAGTGCTCGGTGCAGCTTCCGTGGGAGTGGCAGACGGCGCAACCGCCGTCGGCCGCCGCCGCGTCGAGGACTTCGCGGGTCCGCGCATGCCGTTCGTCATTGGCCAGGGTCCAGGCGCGGTTGAGGGCGGCCGGGCCAAGGTAGTCGGGGCGCCACCCCACCACGTCGCAGGCGCTGTAGCACACCGCACAGTTGATGCACTCGATGCCTGCGTCCACCGCCTGCCGCGCCTCGGTGTCGGGGTCGAGCGCGGGCATCGGTTCGCGCCGGCTCGCCGCCCCTTCGAACCACCCGCCCGCACGCCGCCACTTGTCGAAGAACGGGCTCAGGTCGCACACGAGGTCCTTGATGCGGGGCAGGTGGCGCAGCGGTTCGATAACGAGCCGGCCGTCGCGGGCGACATCCTTCACGTGGCTGCGGCATGTCCACCGCGCCCGGCCGTTCACGGTCATCGCGCACGATCCGCAGACCCCCACCCGGCACGCGAAACGGTACGCCAGCGCCGGCTCGCGATGGCGCTGAACCCAGGTCACCACGTCGAGCACGGTCCGGCTCTCCGCCACCGGTACCTCGTAGGTGGTGAACGCGCCGGCGTCGCCCCCGCGCCAGATGCGTACCTCCAGGGTCGGGGAAGCGCTCACTCGGTCTGCGATTCCGGTCGGAAGATGGCGAGAATGTACATCCCTCGGCGCATCCGCGAAAATCGCGCGGTGGCTCCGCCTCACCCCGACCATGGTCGGGCGGCAGCACGCCGACGGTGCGCCAGCCTGGCCGACCGACCAACCGATGACCGACATCCTCATCACCGAGTTCATGGACACGCCCGCGGTCGATTCGCTGCGCGCCGAGTTCGAAGTCCACTACGACCCCGACCTGCATCATGATGCCGCGGGCATCGCGGCTCGGCTCGGCTCCGCCCGCGCGCTGATCGTTCGCAACCGTACCCGGGTCGACCGCGGCCTGCTGGCGGCGGGACCCCGGCTGGTCGCGGTCGGCCGGCTCGGGGTCGGCCTCGACAACATCGACCTCGATGCCTGCGCCGAGCGAGGCGTGTCGGTGCATCCGGCGACCGGCGCGAACGTGATTGCGGTGGCGGAGTACGTGATCGCGGCCATGCTGATGATGCTGCGCGGCGCGTACCACACCACCGACCGAGTGCTCGCGGGCGGGTGGCCGAGGACGGAACTCATCGGGCGCGAGGCGAGCGGCAAGACGCTCGGCATCGTCGGCTTCGGCGCCATCGGCCGCGCGGTCGCGCTGCGGGCCGCCGCGCTCGGGGTCGAGGTCGCCGCCTGCGATCCGGGGCTGGCGCCCGACGACCCCGCATGGAGCGCGCCGGGAGTGCGCCGATTCGACGAGCTCGCCGCGATGCTCGCCGAGTGCGATGTGGTGACCCTGCACGTCCCCCTCACCGGTGCGACCCGGCATCTCGTCGGGGCGGCCGAGATCGAGGCGATGAAGCCCGGCGCCGGCATCGTCAACACCGCTCGCGGCGGAGTGCTCGATGAAGCTGCGTTGGCGCAGGCGCTCGGGTCGGGCCGGCTTGGCGCCGCGGTGCTCGATGTCTTCGAGGATGAGCCACTGCCGGCGGGTTCGCCACTCGTGGGCGTTCCGAACCTCTACCTGACCCCGCACATCGCCGGACTGACCGAGGAGGCCAACGCCCGGACCGGCACGCTTGTCGCGTCTCTGGTTCGCAGGGCGCTGAAATCCGCTTCCGGTACGTGACGTTCCGCCGGCGGGCGTGGCGACAGGCGGTCTGGTACGCTCCGCGGCGCGGTTGGAACGGTGCGCCCGGGAGGTACGATGGACCCTGCGAAGAACGTGTTCGGCGAACCGATCGAGTCGTGCTCGGATGATCCGGTGACCGGCTTCTTCCGTGACGGCTGCTGCAACACCGCGGACGAGGATGTCGGCCGTCATACCGTCTGTGCCCGGGTGACCCGCGAGTTTCTGGAATTCTCGCGCTCGCGCGGCAATGACCTGTCCACCCCCCGCCTGGAATTCGGCTTCCCGGGCCTGCGTCCGGGCGATCAGTGGTGTCTGTGCGCGGCCCGCTGGCAGGAAGCGCTCGAGGCCGGCGCCGCCCCGCGGGTGGTGCTGCGGGCGACGCATGCCGCGACGCTGGAGATCGTCTCGCTCCAGGATCTCAAGCGCCACGCCATCGATCTGTCCTGAATGGCGCCGTTGCTCGGCCGTGCGGGGATGGGGCCCGGCGCTGCCGGTTCGTGGACGACACCGGCCACCAGTCGCTATCATCTCCGCATCATGAAAGCACCTGTCACCGGCCCGAGCCACAACCCGAGCCACAATCCGGGCAACGGCTCAGGCAATGGCTCAGGCAACGGTTTGGGGGGCCGAGCGGGGCATCGTTGCTCCTGGCGAACCGTGTCGCACTTGGCCGCGCTCTGGATGCTTGTCGCCGTCGCCTCGGCGCCGGCACCGGTGGCGGCTCAGGCCGAAATGTGGCCAACGCACACGAACGACTCGGTGGTGGGTCGCACCCAGGTTTATGTCGCTCGACACGAGGACACACTGCTGGATGTCGCGCGGCGTTTCTCGATGGGGCTCGAAGAGATACGGCTCGCCAATCCGGGGGTGGACACCTGGCTCCCGGGCGAGGGCACCGAGATTCGGCTGCCGTCGAGATTCGTGCTTCCCGATGCCTCCCGCTCCGGCCTGGTGGTGAACGTGGCCGAGATGCGGGTCTACTTCTACCCGCAGGACGGCTCGGTGGTGCGGACGTGGCCCATCAGCATCGGCCGAGTGGGATGGGATACCCCGCTCGGGGAGACCAGCATCGTCCGCAAGAAGGCGTATCCCACCTGGTATCCGCCCGAGTCGATCCGTGAAGAGGCCGCCATGGACGGCAACCCGCTGCCCCGGGTCGTCGGTCCCGGCCCCGACAATCCGCTCGGGTCCCATGCGCTGTATCTCGGCTTCCCGCAATACCTGATCCACGGGACCAACAAGCCGTTCAGCATCGGCATGCGCGTCAGCCACGGATGTGTCCGCATGTATCCCGAACACATCGTGGAGCTCTTCGAACTGGTGAAGACGGGAACCCCCGTTACCCTGGTGCACCAGGGCGTCAAGGCGGGATGGTCGGGGGACAGGCTGTACCTGGAAGTGCATCCGGTCGCCGGGGTCCCGGACGAAGAGGCTCGGCCGAGCATGACCGAGGTGGTGTCTTCGCTTGTTTCGGCGACGCCCGAATCAGGGTTGCCGACGAATCTGGACTGGAAGCGGGTGGAAGAGGCACTTGCCACCGCGAACGGAATCCCGGTCGCGGTGGCAAGCCGCTCGACGATGCTGGCGGCTGGCGGCGAAAGTGAATTCGCCGACCGGGAAGGCGAATTCTTTATCGAATCCGCCGACCGGGTCGGCGAACTCGCCGATTGAAAAGGCGAATTGCCTGGCGAATTCGCCGGCCGATCGGTCGCAGTTCTGCGCGATTACTTCATCATCACCTTCTCGAACATGCGATCGAGCTTCTCGGTGTTGTTCGCGCTGCCTTCGGCTGCGGTGTTGGCGGTGCGGAGGGCGTTTCCGGCGCGTGCAGAGGCGGCGCCCGCTGCTTCGAGGGCATCGGCCGCTTCGGCCTTGGCGCTCGCGGCCTCGCTCTGAGCCGCAGCAAGCTCACCCTTCAGAGAATCGATTTCCGCCTGCATCGCGTCCATGTCCTGAATGCGGGCGCATCCCGAACTGAGCAGCAGTATCGCCGCGGCCCCGGCCGCGGTGGCCCACCTGGCAGTTCTGTAGTTCATGAAGATAATCTCCTTGGTCCGTAAGTGGGGTTGGGGATATCGGTCGCCCGGCTTGTCACGCTGTTGTCATCGGGTTCAAGCGCAGGACATATTACCACCGTCCTTGCTCGTGGATGCAACGGAAGGAGTCCGGAAGGAGTCCGATCGCCGGGAAGGATCCATCCGGGGCGCTGGGCGGATATCGGGGGTTCGAGGAACCCCGAGCCCAGGGCGCGCGCCGCAGGGGCCGGGGTTGAAACGGACACCGGACGAGCGGTCTCGAACGGGGTCATGAGAGGCGGGGTCATGAGCGGGTTGGGCAAGCTGGTTCTTCTTCTGGTTCTGGTACTGGTCGGTCCGGTGCTGGCACTGGCCGGCAGCACCGCGCGGTTGGGGCAGGACTGGCGGACGGCGGACCGATCCAGTGCCGCCATCGCACCGACGCCGAGCGAAACTCCGGAGGCGATCGTCTCGGTCTGGGCGGCGCGCGCATTCAACTGGCGGGGCCTGCTCGCGGTGCACACCTGGATTGCGACCAAGGCGGAGAATGCCCACGGCTACCAGGTGCACCAGGTGATCGGATGGCGTGGCCGGTGGGGTGGCAGCGTGGTGGTGTCTTCTTCGGATCTGCCGGATCGACACTGGTACGGCCAGCCGCCGCATCTCGTGAAGGAGCTTCGAGGCCCGGTTGCCGCCGCCGCGATTCCCAAGATCCTCGCGGCGGTCGAGAGTTACCCCTACGCCCACGAGTATCGGCTGTGGCCGGGTCCGAACAGCAACACGTTCACGGCCCACGTCGTGCGTCAGGTGCCGGAGCTTCGCGTCGATCTTCCCACCATCGCCATCGGCAAGGACTATCTGGAAGGCGGCCGGGTCGTCGCCGCCGCACCGGGCGGACGGGGATTCCAGCTTTCCCTGTTCGGACTCGCCGGGGTGATCGTCGGGGTGGAGGAAGGTATCGAGGTCAATGCCCTCGGCCTGGTCTTCGGCGTCGATCCACTCGGGCCGGCGATCAAGCTCCCGGGCATCGGCCGCATCGGATTCGGCGGACCGCGGATTTAGCCCGGAAATGTCACTGATTCACGGCTGCGGGCCCGGATCTGACCGCTTTCGCTGCGTTGAACGCGGCCAAGGTGCTCGACGTGCCTAAGGGTACGCCTGCGCGCCCTGACTCGCGTTCGCCTTGCGAAACCAGCCATCTCCGCACCCTCGCTTCGCGAACTGGTGACATTTCCGGGCTGCCCGCATTTCTCGGCATTTTTAGTCGTCGAGGTCGCGCACCCGGGTGAGCCCGAGGAGCGTGCCCCGGCCGCGTTCGAGTCCGCGCCAGTCACCGGGAAGGTCGATCCGCGCGAGGGCGGCGGTGGGCATCAGCTTTCCGTCCCCGGCCACCGGAACGCCGCCTGCGAGGTGATCCAGCAGGTACTCGAGTCCCGGATTGTGTCCGACGATCATCGTGCGGTGCGCTTGCGGGTCGCAGTTGCCCAGCACATCGAGGAGAGTCGTGAGGCTCGCTTCGTAGATCGCATCTTCGAAACGTATGGGCCGGAGCGTGAAGCCACCGGACTGCGCCGCTCCGAGCACCGTCTGGACCGCGCGGGTCGCGGTGGAGCAGACGATTGCGTCGGGCACCAGCCCCGTCTCCGCGATATAGCGGCCGATCCGCCTTGTCGCCTTGAGCCCGCGCACCGCAAGCGGCCGATCGAAGTCGGAGGGCGCACCGGTATCCCACGCGGACTTGGCGTGGCGGAGGATCAGCAGTTCGCGGCGCTTCATCGGTGACAGGCTCCCACAGAAGGGGCGATCCCTGACGCAACAAGCATGCACGCGCCCTCGCTCGCAACCTGATCGGGGTGGTACAAATGTAGGCGATTGTCGGACCTGCTGCCAGGAACATGCGCACATGCTCTCTCACTTCACGCCTCCGCTCATCCGGCCTCCGTTCGCGCGTTACTCCCACGGTGTTTCGGTGGATGCCGGGGCACGCATCCTGTTCTGCTCGGGTCAGCTCGGGATCGGGTCCGACGACGCGGTGCCGGAAGATGCGCGGGGGCAGGCTGCGCTCTGCTTCGGCAACCTCCGCGCCGTGCTCGACGAGGCCGGCATGAGCGTGGCGGATGTGGTCAGGCTGAACGCCTACGTGACCGACCGGGTCTACCTGGCCGACTACATGGCCGCACGGGATGCGTTCATCGGGCCTGTCGACCCGCCGCCCGCCTCCACCCTGATGATCGTGGCCGGGTTCGCGCGTGAGATATTCAAGGTGGAGGTGGAAGCCATCGCGGCGCGACCGGGTCCGGGGCAATGACCGCTGCGAGATCGACGGCATGTCGGCGGACGACCCCGATGCCTGCCCGATCCGAGCTCTTCGCGAGCCCGCGCCTGGTGCTTCGGGACGCGCGGGTGCCCTGTGCGCTGGTGGAGAAGTCGGCGGAGTTCGCAGGACGCATCGAGCATGACTGTGTGCGCGGGGACCTGCTGATCGAAGATGGGCGCGTGCGCCGTCTGCTGGCGCCGGGCGAAGTGTCGGCGGACGGCCACCCCGGGTTCGACCTCCACGGACGAGTGGTGCTGCCCCGTCTGGTGGAGCCGCACTGCCATCTCGACAAGTGCCATACGGTTGCGAGACTCGGCGCGGTGGGCGGCGATCTGCACCATGCGATCGAGAGCCAGGCGCAGGATCGGGCGCGCTGGACGCGTGAGGATCTTCGGGAGCGTGCGGGCCGGGGGCTGGACGAGCTGCGTTCGAGCGGCTGCGGAGCTGTCCGTACCCATATCGATTGGGATGCGAACGGTGCGCCGGCAGGGTCGCCCCCCCTCGCCTGGGAGGTCATCGGCGAGCTGGCCGAAGAGATCGCCCCGCCCATGGTGGTGCAGCGCAGCGCGCTCCTTTCGCTCGAAGCATTCGACGACCGGAGCTATGTGTCCGGCGTCGCCCGCCTTCTGGCGGCGGCGGGCGGAGTGCTGGGCGCGTTCGTGCTCGGGCAGGCCCACATGGCCGGGCGTCTGCGCAGCGTGATCGACCTGGCCGAGCGATATGGTTTGGCGCTGGACTTTCACGTGGACGAGAGTCTGGAGCGGACCCCCGAGGGTCTGGAGGCGATTGCCCGAGTGATCGCGGAGACGGGCTTCGAAGGCCCGGTGCTGTGCGGTCACGCGTGCGCCCTGATGAACCTCGAAGGTGACGCGCTGGCCCATCTGGTGGAGACGGTCGCCCGCTCCGGCCTCTCGATCGCGGCGCTTCCGGCCACGAATCTGTACCTGCAGGGGCGCGGCGAGGGCACCCCGCAGCGCCGAGGCATCACCCGCGTGCGGGAACTCCGCGAAGCGGGGGTGACGGTCGCGTTCGGCTCGGACAACGTCGCTGATGCGTTCTGCCCCGTGGGACGGCTCGACCCCATGCACGCCCTGGCGCTCGCGGTGGTGACGGCGCATCTGGACCCGCCGTTCGGTCCCTGGCTCGCGAGCGTGACCACGGACGCCCGACGGGCGATCGGCCTCGATCCGCAGCCGATCGACGGGGCCCATGCGGCCGACCTGCTGATCGCTGATACCACGCACACCGCGGATGTCGTTCGGGGCGCCCCGCGGCTCGCGCTGGAGGAGTTTCCGAGCGCAGGCGCTGCGCGCGATGGCTTCAGCACCCCCACCGCAGCGCCGCGGTATGCACCGGCGCATCCCACCGCGACAGCATCTCGTCGTCCATCATCGACAGTGTGATCGAGCATCCCGCCATGTCGAGCGAGGTCACGTAGTTCCCGACGAGGCTGCGCGCGACCTCGACACCGCTTGATGCCATCGCCCGGCGTGCGGCGTCGTACATCAGGGTCAGCTCCATCAGCGGGGTCGCGCCGAAGCCGTTGACGAGCAGGAGCGCCCGGTCTCCGGCGGTGGGGGAGAGGTCGTTCAGAATCGGCTCGACGAGCTGAGCGGCGATCGCGTCGGCGCCGGCCATCGGCAGCCGCCGGCGACCCGGTTCGCCGTGGATGCCGACCCCCATCTCCATCTGGTCATCGTCGATGTCGAAGGTCGGGCGGCCTGCTTCCGGAACGGTGCAGCTCGTGAGGGCGACGCCCATCGAGGCGGTGCGCTCGTTCACCCGCACGCCGAGCGCGCGGCACGCTTCGAGGTCCGCGCCGGCCTCCGCCGCCGCGCCCACCACCTTCTCCACCACCAGCGTACCGGCGACACCCCGGCGCCCGGTCGTGTACGTGCTGTCCTCCACCGCCACGTCGTCGTTGGTCAGCACGGTGGCGCACGTCCCCTCGTACATCTCGGCCGCCATCTCGAAGTTCATGACATCGCCGGAGTAGTTCTTGACGATGAAGAGCGTCCCCGCGCCGCCGTCCATCGCCTGCGCCGCCGCGAGCATCTGGTCCGGCGTCGGGGAGGTGAACACCTGGCCGGGGCAAGCCGCATCAAGCATCCCCCGCCCCACGAATCCGCCGTGCAGGGGCTCGTGGCCGCTCCCGCCGCCCGACACCAGCGCGACCTTGCCCGCGGGCGCGGGCGCCGCGCGGCTGAGAAAGACCGGATCCCGATGCAGCCGGACGACATCGCCACAGGCGGCTTCGAATCCGCGCAGGCTCTCCGTCAGCACATCATCCACGTTGTTGATCAGTTTCTTCATGTCGTCTCTCCTGCGTGTCACGCGACCGTCTGTCAACCTTCCGGCTCGAAGGGAGGAATATCCGTCGCACGGGCGACGGCGAGCATCCGCCGATCATAGCCCGCCACTGCGACCTGCCGCCTCGACCGGATACGCACACGATGCCGGAGGCAGCGCATCGAGCGTCCGCAATCGGCCCGAGCCGGGATTTGCTTCCGACCGGCAGCGCTCGTGTTTCCGGGATATGGCACTGCGGGATGACATCCCGCAGCGTCGGCGGGCATTGCGGCCCTCACTCCACCAGTTCGCAGAGCCGGCGCGCGGTGTCCCGAATCAGGGATTCCAGCGCCTTCTGCTTCTTCTCGTCCTCGATGACCGGAATTCGCAGGTGCAGGGTGCGGGTACGGCGCCGGGGCGAATCCCGGTGCTCCGCATGCTCGCGCGGTTCGGGATGGGCGCGGTGGTATTGCGCGAGAAAGGTCTGCTGCTCCTCCGGTGAGAGGTGACATACGGCGAACATGGCGTCGATGTGCCGGGCCGGCAGCGGCGTCGTGTCCGAGGGGTTGGTGATCTGGGAGATGAAGCTCTTGTGGGTGCCGGTGACCTCGGCGATCCGGCGACGAATGCCGGACGGACGCTGGTCGATGAAGCGCCGGAGGGTCGTCTTGTAGGCGGCGATGCGTTCCTGCCTGCCATTTCGGGCGACGGCCATGGTCTTGGTCACGCCGGGAGCACGGTGCAAGTAGCCGACAGTGAGAGCGGCCTCCGGTTCCGCACGGCGGTACCGGTGATTGTCCCGCGATTGCCGCTGGCGGCCCGAGAGGCGGCCACGCATTGCGATTTCGGCAACATTTCGGTCTCCGATGCGTCTGTTCGGGGCGATTTGGAGCGCATGTTCCGGTTCGGTGGGAATCGCTGGTGGTCGTCAAAGGTCGGCGAGCGCGGCCTTGATGCGCGCCAGCGCCGCACACGGGACGGAGATCGTCCGGATGCCCGCTTCGAGCAGTGCAGGCATGCACTCGGGGCGGGCCGCCATCTCGCCGCAGATGCTCACCTCGCGGCCGGTGCGGGCGCCGGCGTCGGCCACCCGTGCGATCAGTTCCACAACGGCGGGGTGCAGCGGATCGAGGAGATCGGCCACCGCGGCCGAGTCGCGGCCGGCGGCGAGCACGTACTGGGCGAGGTCGTTGGTGCCGATCGAGAAGAAGTCGGCGTCGAAGCGCTCGATGGTGAGGGCCGCCGCCGGCACCTCGACCATCATTCCGAGCCGGGGCACCGCCGCTTCGATGCCCGCCGCCCGCAACGCCCGGACCTCGCTCGCCAGAAGTCGGCGCACCTGGTCGATTTCCGCCGGCGTCGTCACCATCGGCAACATCACCTTGACCTCCGCGCCGGCGGCCACCCGGGCCAGCGCGCGGAGCTGCGTCGCGAAGATGTCCGGTCGCGCAAGCGACAGCCGCACGCCACGCAGCCCGAGAAAGGGGTTGGATTCGTCCTCCATGGTGAGCCCCGGGACGGGCTTGTCGCCGCCGGCATCGAGCGTGCGTATCGTCACCGGGCGGCCATCCGCCCACGCGACGAGCCGCCGATAGCAGTCGGCCTGCGCCTGCTCGTCGGGCAGACCGTCCCCACCGTGGAAGAGGAGCTCCGTGCGGGCGAGGCCGATGCCGTCGCAGTGCGACGGGTCGACGCCCGTCAGCCCGGCCGGATCGTCGACGTTCACGAGCACCTGGATCCGAACCCCCGCGCGGGTGTAGGCGGGACTGGCTGCGTGCTTCGCCGCTTCGCGCGCGCGGATGCGCCGCTCCTCGATACGCCGCGAATACCGCTCCTGGATCGCATGTGGTGGAGCGAGCACGAGACAGCCTTCGTCGGCATCGACAACGACCTCCGTGCCCTGCTTCAGCGTCGCTGGATCGCATGCGAGCTGCACCAGCATCGGCACGCCGTGGGCCCGCGCGAGCATCGCCGCGTGGCCGGCGACGCTCCCGGAGCGCGTCGCCACCGCGACGACGCGGCTCCGGTCGAGTTCGAGAAAGCGCGAGGGAGTCAGCTCGTCGGCGATCAACACGTACCGCTCGGGCCGTGGGTCCGAGGGCGGACCCACATCCGTACTCGCCCCCGAACCCGGTCCCGCGACTGCCTCAAGCGTCGGACCTGCCCCCGATCCCGCAACTGCCTTCGGCTCCAGCGCTGCCTCTGCACTCGGCACCGTATCTGCGTCCGCGTCCGGCTCCGCCCTCGGCCCCAAATCCTGCCCCGGCCCCGGCCCCGCCTCCGGCCCCGCGCATGCCCGCGGATCCGCCCCCGACCGCCTATTCGCCTCCGGGCCTGTACCCG
The DNA here is from genome assembly GCA_965221725.1 of Gammaproteobacteria bacterium. GTDB lineage: Bacteria > Pseudomonadota > Gammaproteobacteria > HK1 > HK1 > HK1. The sequence continues at coordinate 1,858,527 of OZ244909.1, read as the reverse complement.
GACCTGAGTCCGCCTCCGGAATCACCTCCGCACTCGTCTCCGCCTCGCCCCCGAGCGCCGTCGCCACCCGTTCGCGCAGGTCGCGCAGGTCGGCTGCGCGATCGCGCAGATAGGCGGTGGGGGCCGACTCGTAGTCCGTGATCTCTCCGGCCAGATGGTCCAGCCACGCCCCGTCCGCGGCCGCGCCGGCCGCGATCGCCGCCCGGACGGGATCGATGAACTCCTCGTCCTCGAGAAGACCGATCTGGAAGCCGATGACGTCGCGGCCGAGATCCCCGGCGGCGCCGGCCAGTTCGCGCAGCCGCGCGATGGTCCGGGCGACCGCGGTGTCGAAGGCCGCCCGTTCGTTGCCCGTGGCGTGGGGCGGCCGAACCGTGGGCTCGCCGCCGGCGCGCTCGGTGGGTGCAAGCATATGCAGGATGCCGATGGCGAGTCCCGGAGACGCCACCACGGCCGGGATTGCCCGCCCCGCGGCGAGGCTCGCCCCGCCTGCGACCGGCCTCGACGCGGACCTCGACATGCCCTCGCCCGCGACGGCCGGTTCCCGGGGCGCCGCCGGCGCGCCGACGGATGGCCCCGGTGCCCCCCATGATGCGGAGACGGTACTGTTTCGCGCGCTCTCCGTCGCTGCCGTTGCCGTTGCCGTCATGTTTTGCTCCGGGGGAGGCCGCGCGGCAGGCGAGGCAGGATCTTCTCCGGTTCGAGCGTTCGGCGGCGCCGCGGCGGAGGTTTCATCGTTCGCGGCCGGGTTTTCCGGAGTCGCCCCGAGTGCGTTCGAGTCGTCACGCGCCGCGTCCTTGCGCCAACGTGAGGCTTCGTCCGACAGCGCCGCCGCGGGGCCTTCGTCGAAGTCCCGGCGGACGAAATCGACGAGGGCCGATAGCGCGTCGTCCGCGTCGCTCCCCTCGGCCCGAAAGTGGATGGTGGACTGCGCCCCGGCTTTCAGCTTCATCACCCGGGCGGTGCTGCGTGCGCGCACCCAGTCGCCGTCGTCCCCGGCGCGGATCTCGATGTTCGCGTCGAAGCCGGCCGCAAGCCGGGCGAGCTTCACTGCGGGGCGGGCATGCAGCCCGGTGGGATTGGTGACGACGACCCGGGCCTCGGACCTCATATCGCGTCCTCGGCTGCCGCGCACACGTCGGCGAGCGCACTGCCCATCGACGCCTCCGTCGCCGCCATCACCGCCCCCTCGACGACGGCGGCGTTGCAGATCCTGATGCGATCGCGGCGGCTCTCGTCGAGCATCTCGACCGCCATCTCCGCGTTCATCTCCGCCCCGCCGAGGTCGACCAGCACCGCCACCCCGTGGTCCGACCACGCGGCGTCGATCGCGGCCGAGATGGCCGCCATGTCGGTGCCGAGGCCGCCATCCGGATTGCCCCCGCAGGCGGCGAGCGGGACGCTTTCGCCGACCATCTGGCGCACCATGTCCTCGGCGCCGCGGGCGACATGGGGCGAGTGCGAGACGATCACGATGCCGACGTTGCGGGCCGACGCGGGGGGCGCGGAGGGGCTCATGATGCGCCTCGCAGGCTTGCGCATATGGCGTCGATGATGATCCGGCTCGACCGGGCGCCGGGGTCGAGATGGCCGACGCTGCGCTCGCCGAGGAACGAGGCGCGCCCCTTGCGTGCCCGGAGCGCGCGGGTGGATTCGAGTCCGCGGGCGGCCGCCGCGCCGAGTTCATCGAGCAACTGCGGGACCGGAAGCGACTGCGACACGCCGGTGTCGAGCGCTTCGCTGACCGGTACCAGCACGTCGAGCATGGTCTTGTCGCCGGCGTCTGACTTGCCACGCCGGCGGACCATGTCGATGCCGGTCCGGAGTGCATCGGCGATCTCGGACGGGCTCGGGGCTCCGCCCGCCGGCGCCGCGGTTGTCGCACCGCCGTTCAGGATCACCTGACTCTCGGTCCCGTGCACTGGTTTCCCGCCCGTCGGCGCCGGGGTCGCCGCCCCGGCGAGCGACTTGCCCATGCCCATCAGCAGCGAGCCGTAGAGCGGCCCTGACGCGCCACCGACCTTCATCACCAGGGTCATGCCCGCCTTCTGCAGCGCCTGGCCCGGCGGCATCGCGTCGAGTTCCGCGCCGAGCGCGGCCACCGCGTCGAAGCCGCGGCGCAGGTTGGCCCCGTGGTCGCCGTCGCCGATCGCCCGGTCGAGCTCGGTGAGTTCCTCCGCATTCGCGCGCACTGCCGCGGCCACGTCGGCGAACAGCTTGCTCATGGTCGGCATCGCTTCTCCTCGCTGGATGTCCATTGTGAGATCGATCGGGTCCGGCCCCGAGAGACCCCGGGATCGAGAGTATCCGACCCTCGTCGGCGAGGGTGGGGCGCCCCCGCTCGCGGGCCGCCACAAATCGGACGCATCCCCTGCCTTGCCGGTGCCATGGACTCCGGTCACCGAGTCTGCGGTGCAATCCGCTCTCCGTCGCGGTCGAAGAACACCGGGGTGTCGAGCCGGATGTCGACGGAGTCGCCGGCGCGCAGCGCCGACGCCGGGTCCGCGAGCGTGACCAGCGTATGTTCGCCCACTGCGAGGTGGATATGGTTCTGATCGCCCAGGTGCTCGATGCGCCGCACCGTGCCCACGCCACCGCCGCCGTCCGCGGGGGCAAGGTGCAGGTGCTCGGTCCGGGCGCCCACCGTCGCGGTGCCCGCCGGCTTGCCCTCGACCGGCAGCAGATCGCCCGGCAGCAGGTTCATCGCCGGCGAGCCGAGGCGGGAGGCCACGTAGACGTTGCGCGGCGCCTCGTAGACATCGCGCGGGGCGCCGATCTGCACCAGCCGGCCTTCGCGCAGCACGCCGATCCGGTCCGCCATCGTCATCGCCTCGATCTGGTCGTGCGTCACGTACACGATGGTCGCACCCAGCTCGCGGTGGATGCGCGCAAGCTCCAGCCGCAGTTCCGAGCGCAGCTTCGCGTCGAGCGAGGAGAGCGGCTCGTCCATCAGGAAGGCGGCGGGGTCGCGCACCAGCGCGCGCCCGATGGCGATGCGCTGCATCTCGCCGCCGGAGAGCTGCGTCGCCTTGCTGTCGAGCTTGTGGTCGATGTGCAGCAGTTCGGCGATGTGCGTGACCCGGTCCCGAACCCGCCCGTCGTCGAACCGCCGGCCCGGCGCCCGAAGCGGGAACGCGAGGTTGTCGTACGCGGTCATGTGCGGATAGAGCGAGTACTGCTGGAAGACGAACGCGAGGTCGCGGGCCGCCGGCGGCTCACCGGTCACGTCGCGGCCCCCGATCCGGACCGCGCCCTCGTCCGGCTTCTCCAGCCCCGCGATGAGGCGGAGCGTGGTGGTCTTGCCGGCTCCGGTCGGGCCGAGCAGGACCAGGAATTCGCCGTCGGCGACGTCGAGATCCAACCCCTCGACGGCTGCGGTCTCGCCGAAGCGCTTGTGGACGCCCCGTAACGCGACGTCAGCCACAACCGCTCTCCCGGCGGGGGCGACCGGGTCCGGTCGGGATCGGGTGGGGTTCCGCTTTTCCCGAGCGGTGCATCGCACGCATCCCCCGATCGCTCGCGGATGCCGGCAGGAGACGTAAGCGGAGATCGCTGGCAGGATTTTCGATCACGCCATCCCCCGACCGCTTACGGATGCCGGTAGAGGTCGCTCGCGAGGGCGCGACCGTCGCGGGCATCGAACACCACGAGGTGTCCGGGCCTGCACTCGATACCGACGTTCTCGCCGGGCGCCACCCGTCGTCGCGCCGACATCCGGACCCGGACCGGGCCGTGGTCGGTCTCGACCGTCACGATCTGGGTGGTGCCAAGGTATTCCGTACCGTATACCTGCCCCCGCAGCGCTGAGGCGTCGCTGAAGCGAACGTGCTCCGGCCGCACCCCGAGCGCGAGAGCGCCATGGGCGCATGATTCGCGCAGCTCCGGCACCTCGATGACTGCCTCCCCCACCGCGACCGACGATTGCCCGGCCCGCACCGCGCCTTCGAAGCGCAGGAAGCTCATCGACGGGCTGCCGATGAAGTCGGCGACGAACATGGTGCGGGGCCGGTCGTAGATCTCCTGCGGAGGGCCGATCTGCTCGATGACGCCATGGTTCATGACGATGATCCGGTCCGCCATCGACATCGCTTCCATCTGGTCGTGCGTCACGTAGAGCGTCGTCGCGTGCAGGCGGTCATGCAGCGTGCGGAGTTCGCCGCACATCAGCTCGCGCATCTCGGTGTCCAGGGCGCCGAGCGGCTCGTCCATCAGGAACGCCCGGGGCTCGCGCACGATGGCGCGCCCGAGCGCGACTCGCTGGCGGTCGCCTCCCGCAAGCTCCGACACCCGCCGGTGGAGGAAGTGCTCGATGCGGAGCAGCCCCGCGGTCTCCTCGACCCGCCGCCGGCGCTCCCGGCGCGGCACCCCGTGGCACTTCAGGGGGAAGGCGATGTTGTCGAAGACCCTCATATGCGGATAAAGCGCGAAGAGCTGGAACATGAACGCAATGTCGCGCCGCGACGCGCGCAGGAACGTCACATCCTCGCCGTCGAAGAGAATCTGCCCGGAGGTCGGCAGCTCCAGCCCCGCGATCATCCGCAGCGTCGTTGTCTTGCCGCATCCGGACGGGCCCAGCATGACGAAGAACTCCCCACTGCGGATCGTGAACGAGGAGTCGTGCACCGCGACGAACTCGCCGAAGCGCTTTTGCACGTTCCGCACCTCGATCTCGGCCATCGCTCACCTCACTCCGGGAAGTGGCTCACGATGATGAACCCCACCGTGCCCGTCAGGATCACCGCGAACGAGTACGTGTAGAGAGGCATCCAGTACGGCTGCATCAGCATGAACACGCCGGCCGCGATCAGCACCGTGGCGGCGTTCTCCCACGGGCCGCGCCGGAAGAAGCGCCGCCAGCCGCGTCTCTTCGCGCCGGACCGGCTCACTTGCGCACCGCCCCGAAGGTGATGCCCCGCAGCAGGTGCGAGCGGAGCATGACGGTGAAGATCAGCACCGGGAGCAGGAACAGGGTGGTCCCGGCCGCCACCGCGGGCCAGTCGAGCCCGCCCTCGCCGATGATGATGGGAATGAACGGGGGCGCGGTCTGCGCCTGGCCGCTCGTGAGCAGCAGCGCGAAGGCGTACTCGTTCCACGCGAAGATGAGGCAGAAGATCGCGGTGGCCGCAATGCCGGTGGTCGCCTGCGGCAGCACCACCTTGAAGAACGCCTGGAGCCGGGTGTAGCCGTCGACCATCGCGGCCTCCTCGTACTCGCGGGGGATCTCGTCCATGAACCCCTTGAGCAGCCACACTGACAGCGACATGTTCACCGCGGTGTAGAGCAGGATCATGCCGAGGTGGGTGTCGGAGAGCCCCAGCTCCCGGAACATCAGGAAGATCGGGATCGCGACCGCGATGGGCGGCATCATCCTGGTGGAGAGGATGAAGAACAGCAGATCATCCTGCAGCGGCACCCGGAACCGCGAGAACGCATAGGCGGTCAGCGTTCCCAGGAACACGGCGAGGAACGTGGAGCCGAAGCCGATGATGACCGAGTTGAGGTAGCGATCCTTGAAGCGCGACGGTCCGGTGATGACCATGTTGCGGCTGCGCACCAGCTTGTCGTACCAGGTCTCGGGCGGTGGCAGGCTCGCCATGTACTCCGGGGTCTGGCGCGAGCGGTTGGTGAAGAGGTTCACGTAACCTTCGAGTGAGGGCTCGAAGAAGACCTTGGGCGGGTAGGAGATCGAGTCCTGCGGGGTCTTGAAGCCCGTCAGCAGGATCCAGACCAGCGGGATCATCGTCACCAGCGCGTAGGCGACGACCACGAGCCCCGCGAGCCACCGCAGGCCCGGAGACGACTCCGCGACGGAGTGAGCGACCGCCTTGCCTCCCGTCGCCTTCACCGCCGCTTCACCGCGTTCATCGCCTTCACGTAGACGTTGGCGGCCCCGAAGACGGTGACGAAGAGGATCACCGCGAACGCGGAGCTGTACCCGGTACGCCACTTCTCGAAGGCTTCGCGCTTGAGATTGATGGACGCCAGCTCGGTGGTGGAGCCGGGGCCGCCGGAGGTCAGCTCCACCACCATGTCGAACATCTTGAAATTCTCGATGGCCCGGAACAGCACCGCGAGCATCAGGAACGGCAGCACCATCGGCACCGTGATGGACCAGAACCGACGCCAGGCGGAGGCGCCGTCCACCTCCGCCGCCTCGTAGACGTAGTCGGGGATGGAGCGCAGGCCGGCGAGGCAGATGAGCATCACATAGGGCGCCCACATCCAGGTGTCGACCATGACGATGGCCCAGGGCGCGAGGTCGACGCTCCCGATCATGTCGACCGGACCCACGTCGGCGAAGACGTTGACGATGTAGCTGAAGATGCCGGTCTGGGGTTGGAACAGATAGGTCCAGAACACCCCCACCACCGCCGGGGAGAGCATCATCGGCAGCAGGATCACGGTGGTCCAGAAGCTGTGCCCCCGGAACTGCCGGTTGATGAGGAGCGCGAGCCCGAAGCCGATGATGACCTGGAGGATCATGGTCCAACTCAGGAAGTGCGCGGTCGCCTGGAGGTACTCCCAGATGTCCTCCTTGTTGAGGATGCGCTCGTAGTTGCGCAGGCCCACCCACTCGACCGCCGCGTTCGGGCGGTTGGCGCGGTAGTTGGTGAAGCTCAGCCAGATGGTCCAGAGCAGGGGGAAGATGTTGATGGCGAGCAGTACCAGGATTGTCGGGGTGACGAAGAGCCACACCACGGCGCGGTCGGAGAGGCCGCGGACCCGGCGCGCGAGCGGGCGGCCGAGCGCGCCACGCGATGCCGGCGGACCGCCCTTTGCGGATGGCTCGGACTCCGTCACGGGAGTTCCCGCCGAAGAGGAGCCGGGCCATGAGTGCAGGTGCGCATCGATGTTCGGTTGACACTGCGCCAATTCGGCAGGGCCGATGACCTTCGGGCCGGCGTCCGGGCGCGGGCGCCCCGGCGCGGGTGTGGCCCGTTCTCGGCATCCCGAAGGGTGCGGGCGGGCGCCGCGGCGCCCGCCCGCATGGCCCGATCCGGCCCGAGGCTCACAACTTCCCTTCGTCCTCGAAGGTCTCGGTCCAGTCCTCGATCATCTTGTCGAGCGCCTCCTGCGCGGTGCCCTTGTCGGCGACCACGAAGTCGTGGACGCGCTTTTGCATCGACTGCATCAGCGACGCGTACGCGGGCTCTTGCCAGAAGTCCTTCACGCCCGACATCGCCTTGAGGAAGTCCGCGGCGAACGGTGCGGTGTCGGCGAAGCCCGGATCGCCGAGCACGGCGTTGTGGCACGAGTACCCGCCGAGCGACCACCACTTCTTCTGCACGTCGGGCTTGGCGAACCACTTGATGTACTGCAGCGCCTCGTCCTGCTGGTCGGAGTAGGAGACCACGGAGATCCCCTGGCCGCCGAGCGTCGAAGCCTCGACCTTCTGGCCCGGGTTGACGAAGAAGCCCGACTTCTCACCGCCGACCTCCGGGTCCTTGGCGATGCCGGGGAAGAAGGCGAACCAGTTCATCTGCATCGCCACCTGGCCCGACTTGTACGCGTCGAGGTTGGCGACCATGTAGGCGTCGGAGTGTCCCGGCGGGGAGCAGCACTCGTACATGCCCTTGTAGAACTCCAGCGCCTCGGCCGCGGCGGGGCTGTTGACGTAGCCCTGCATGTCGTAGGGCTGGTCCGGGTTCTCGTACTGGAAGCCCCATGCGTACATCGCCGCGGTCACCCCCATGGTGATCCCTTCGGAGCCGCGCTCGGTATAGATTGCCGCGCCGTAGACCTTCTTGCCGTCGATCTCCCGCTCCTGGAAGAATTCGGCGACCTCGCGCAGTTCGGTCCAGGTCTTCGGCGGCGCCAGATCGCGGCCATGCTTCTCCTTGAACTCAGCCTGAAGTTCGGGACGCCCGAACCAGTCCTTGCGATAGACCCAGCCGAGCGCGTCGCCCATCGCCGGCAACGCCCAGTAGTTGGGCGAACCCTTCGGCCAGGTCGAGTAGGCATAGACGGTGGCAGGCAGGAAGTCGTCCATGGAGATCCCTTCGGCGTCGAAGAAATCGTTGAGCTTCACGTAGTGGCCGTTCTCGGCCGAGCCGCCGATCCACTGGCTGTCGCCGATCAGCAGGTCGCAGAGCTTGCCGCCGGAGTTCAGTTCGTTGAGGAACCGATCGGCGAAGTTCGTCCAGGGTACGAACTCGAACTTCATCCCGATGCCGGTCTCGGCGGTAAAGTCCTTCGACAGCTCGACCAGGGCGTTGGCCGGGTCCCAGGCCGCCCAGCACAGCGTGAGCTCGTCGTCGGCCTGGGCGGGGGCGGCGGTGATCGCCAGGCTCGCCAGACCGCCGGCGAGCGCGGTGGTGATTCGCTTGTTCATCTCTCTCACCTCTTCCTCGGTGGTCGGGGTTGCCGCCGTTGCGGCGGCGGAGTTGAGTTTAGCAATACATGTCGAGCTGTCCACTAAACTCCACGATCCGTGTCGGCAACACCGGACAACCCATGTGCTACTGCACCGGACCGGCCATTTGCTCCCGCTGACGACTCGCCACTTGCCGGACCGCCGCCCGCGGGTTAGGTTTCCGCCCGTGAGCCAGATCGCTTCCGCAACCCCCCTCCACCCCAGACCACTCGTGGGCGTGTCCGCGAGCGTGATGGAGTTCGAGAACCGGCGCTATCGCGTTCATGGCACCGGGGCGAAGAATATCGATGCGGTCGAGCGCTTCACCGGTTGCGTGCCGGTGCTGCTTCCGCCGCTCGGCGAGCGCCTCGACATCGAGTCCTTCGTCGAACGCATCGACGGGCTCGTGCTCACCGGCGGTCGTGCGAACGTCGAGCCTCACCACTACGACGGCCCGCCCTTCCCGAACGATGAACCCATCGATCCCGAACGGGACGTGACCGTGCTGGCGATGGTGCGGGCCTGCGTGGCGGCCGAGGTGCCGGTGTTCGGGATCTGCCGCGGCATCCAGGAGATGAACGTCGCCCTCGGCGGCTCGCTGCACTACCGGCTCCACCTGCTCGATGACAAGGACGATCACCGGATGCCCCGCCACGACGACGTGACGGTGGAGGAGATCTTCAGGTTGCGTCACCCGGTGCGGCTTGCCCGGGGTGGCCTGTTCGAGCGGCTCGCGGGCGTGCCCGAAGTCATGGTGAACTCTCTGCACGGCCAGGGGATCGATGCGCTGGCCGGTGCTCTGGAGGTCGAGGCGGTCACGCCGGATGGGGTCATCGAGGGGGTACGACTCAAAGACGACCGCACGTTCACCGTCGGCGTGCAGTGGCATGCGGAGTGGAAGCCCGAGGAGCACGATCTGTCGCGCAGGCTCTTCGAGGAATTCGGGCGGGCGGCGCACGCGCGGGCCCGATCCCGGGCGGAGGAAGTGGCCGCCGCTCACCGCCATGTGCCGGCGGGCGCGGACTCCATCGTCAGGGCTCGCGCGGGCTGAACCGACGGGCATTCCGCCCGCACTCGTTTCCGTCCGTCCGGTGCTCGTCCGTCCGGCGCGCGCTACGTCGGCTCGTCGGGTTCCTGCCTACAACCAGTGATGGCGAACCGGGCGCACTTCGGAGATCGCCACGAAGTCTCGATCGCGGTGGACAAGGAGCGCGTCGTACTGGCGAGCGAGTTCTGCGATACAGCAGTCGACGGGGCTTCGCACGGTGTGGCCGCGCCGTCGAAGATCGAAGTAGATGCGGGCTGCGTTGCGCCAGGTACCGGTTCCCGCCTCCAGGTAGTCCTGGTGATCGAGGTAGTCGGCAAGCACGCCCCACTCCTGTTCGTCCCGCGCGCCCTGGAGAAGCTCGATCTGGTTGAACCGCGTGAGGACGGTGTCATCGTCCCCCGTCACGCGTTTCAGAGCGTCCCGCACCCTGCCCTCGGAGTCGCGGAACAGGTCCACCCAGACCGACGTATCAACCAGAACCATGGCGGACCTGTCGCATGGCCTTGTGGTCGAAGTCGTCCCGGAGCCGGATCCGACCGGCGAGTTCGGTCAGATCGCGCTTGCGGTACCGCCGCACCAGTTCCTTCAGGGCCATGTGGACGAGCTCGCGTTTCGTGCGGACCCCGGTGAGCAGAAATGCCTCTTGCACAAGAACATCGTCCAGCACGATATTGGTTCTCATGGGCCTGTTGACTTCCCGCATTGGTGTATTGGAGTGTGTATTGTACACCGGCATTAATCGGTCGGTGACGGAGACTCCCCGGCCATCCGGAATGCGGGCCGGGGCGGTATCATTACGCCCGTGGTCGGGATCGATCCCGCCACAGTGCTGGAACTGACGACGAGGAGAATGCGATGCCGCTGCTGACCGAAGGCAGCCCGGCGCCGGCGTTCTCGGTACCCAATCAGGACGGCGCGGAGGTCTCTCTCGACCAGTTCGCCGGCAAGTGGCTCGTCCTGTGGTGGTATCCGAAAGCCGACACCCCGGGCTGAACCAGGGAAGGCCAAGGGTTCCGTGATCGATCCCATGACTTCCAGGCAAAGAATGCCGTGATCCTGGGCGCAAGTTTCGACTCTCCGGAGGAGAACCGGGCGTTCCGGGACAAGTTCAACTTCCCCTATGACCTGCTGTGCGACACCAGCAAGACCATGGGCCTCTCCTACGGGGCCGCTGGCGATGCGAGCGCTTCGACTCCGGCGCGCATCAGCTACCTGATCGACCCCGAGGGGAAGGTGGCGAAGGTGTACGGCAAGGTGGTGCCGGGCGACCACCCCGACGAGGTGCTGCGCGATCTCGGGTAGTACCGAGCCGATGCATCCCGAGCCGCCGGGGACACCTGGCGGCTCGGGATGTGCGTGGATTCGATGATGCAGCGTCCCCCAAGCCGCCCGCGCACCGACGGTGCGAGCGCCCCCAGCAACGTCCCCAGCAACGTCCCCGACAGCGCCCCGGGTAGCGTCCCCGGCCACGTCCCGGGCAGCATCCTTGTCATCGGGGCGGGCATCGTCGGCGCCGCTTGTGCGCATCGCTTGCGCGCCCTCGGTTTCGATGTCGTCCTCATTGATCGCGACGCGCCGGGACATGCGTGTTCGTTCGGCAACGCCGGCCGCATCGCGACCTCGCTGGCCACTCCGCAGTCGGTCCCCGGCCTGCTGCGCAAGGTGCCGGGGATGCTGCTCGATCGACGCCACCCGCTGAAGACCAGTGCTGGCTTCGTGCTGCGCAACCTCGCCTGGTGCCGGCGCTTCGTGCGGGCTGGGGCCCCGGCCGAGGTCGCCCGCATCAGCGATGCGCTGCACGTCCTGCTCTCGCGCGCGGACGCGGCCATCGACCGACTGGCGGCGGCCGCCGGCGCAACGGACCTTTTCCGCACCGAAGGCGTGCTCTACGTGTATCAGGATCCGGCGCTGGCGGAGGTGGACCGCGACGCGATGGCCGAGAGCGACCGGCGGGGCACCCCCGCGCGGTATGTCACCGGCGACCAGGTCCGTGACATCGAACCGGCGCTTCCCGCATCGGTGGTCTGCGGGTTCCACAAGCCCGAACAGCGGTTCGTCCGCAATCCGCTCGAATTCACGACGCAGGTTGTGGAAGCGTTCACCGCCGCCGGCGGCGTGCTCGTGCGCGACGAGGTGATCGGGCTCGAGACTCGGGCGGGGCGCGCTCCCCGAGTGCGTTGCCGCGGCGGAAGCTACGAGGCGGACAAGGTGATCATTGCGGCGGGGGCCTGGTCGCCGCGGCTCGCGGCGCAACTCGGCCTACGGCTGCTGGTCGTGCCCGAGCGCGGCTACCACGCGATGCTGCCGCATGCCGGCGTCGGCCTGAAGACCGCGGTGCACTACAGCGACCGGTTCATTGCCATGACGCCGATGACCGGCGGACTCCGGGTATCCAGCGGGGCGGAACTCGCGGATGCGGCCGCGGCGCCCGACTGGACGCGCCGCGATGTGGTCATCGAAGGGAGCAAGGCGCTGTTCCCGAATCTGGACGACACCGGGGCCACCCGCTGGATGGGCCCCCGTCCCCTGACCCCGGACACCCTGCCGATCATCGGGGCGCATCCGGCGCATCCCGACGTCCTGTTCGCGACGGGGCACGGACATCTCGGGCTGACCCTCTCGGCGGTAACGGCGGAAATCGCGGGGGAACTCGCAGTGGGGCGCGTTCCGAACTTCGATCTGTCCCCCTACCGGCCGGAACGCTTCTGAATCGGAGCCACCCGGGCCTGAGGGTTCTTCAGTCCTCGCCGGGAGCTCGGTGAGAAATGCGCGTCAAGGCGCATGGCAAGAGAAACGAGCATTCGGCCGCGTTTCTCACAGGCCCTTGATACGGAACCATCCAGGCCTGATCGTTTCTCCGATGCTCGCCGGGAATCGGTGAAACTCCCGGGCTGCGCATCACACCCCGATCGCGAACATCTCCTCCAGGTCGTGCCGCGAGTAGGCGCGAAAGGCGAGCATGGTCTCGGTGTGGATGATCCCCTCGATCCGCGGGAGGTACTCCGTCACCAGCTTCGCCAGGTCGTCGTTGTGCGGCACGCGGATGATCGCGACGAGGTCGTGCGAGCCGCTGACCGAGTACACCTCGGAAATCTCGGGCCGGTCCACCAGTTGCTCCGCGACATCGTTGACGAGCGCGCGCTCGACGTTCATGAGGATGATTGAAGTCACCATGGTCGTGACGCCCCCGGTATGACTGGTCCGACGCATCCTACGCGCTCTCGCTTCGCGAATCGATGAAGTTTCCGGGCCATGAAGTTCCGGGCCGGTCGCACGGATTGCATCGTCAGGTGTGGTGACCGTGTGTTCGCGCTACGCGAGTTGGCGATGATCTCGGCCCACCATGCCCCGCCTCAGCCCGCCATGCCCCGCCCCGCCTGTGCTCCGCGCGCGCGAGGTGAGGCGCTTCCAGCTCCGCCTTGCTCGGCTGGTAGCCACCCGTGCTCCGCACGCGCGAGGTGAGGCGAGGGAAAGGTCGCTCTCGGGCACGCTCTGCGCCGGAAAATGTTGTATTGGGGCGTATTTCTGTACTTTGGAGCACAGGATGTAGACAGTCACCGGCGTTTGCGGCACGGTCGTCTCGCGTGGGCGCGAAGGGCTGTATTCAGCCAAGCGGCCACCGAGGCGGAACAACCAACACTGCCACCGAGCAGAAGGAGCACACCATGTTCAATCTAGCCCCCCCCCCAGGGCAAGATCACTAAAATCCCATGTAAATCAGTGCATTCTGTGATCTAATGCCACTCTGGCCAAGGAGAGGAACGTGATCAGCAATGGACAACAGTGCCCCCGAGGGTCTGATCGAACATTTCTCGAAGTTGGAAGACCCGCGCGTCGACCGGAACAAGAAGCATGAGTTGATTGATGTCATCGTGCTGTGCGTGTGCGCGGTGCTCAGTGGGGCCGAAGGTTGGTGCGACATCGAGGAGTTCGGTCGCGCAAAGCTGGACTGGTTACGTCGTTATGTCCCGCTGGCCAATGGGGTCCCGGTCGATGACACGATTGCCCGCATCATCTCGGCGTTGTCGGTCAGTGGGTTTCAGGCGTGCTTTCTCAGTTGGATGGAGGACGTGGTCAAGCTCAGCGACGGTGAGATCATTGCGCTCGATGGCAAGACGCATCGACGCACCCATGATCGCAAGCGAGGGGTGAAGGCGCTGCATATGGTCAGTGCCTGGGCGTGTCGCAATGGGGTGGTGCTTGGGCAGGTGAAAACCGACGAGAAGTCGAACGAGATCGTGGCGGTGCCGGAGTTGCTGGAGAAGCTTCAATTGAAGGGGTGTATCGTGACGCTGGATGCGATGGGGTGCCAACGCGCGATCGCGAAGCAGGTCAAGAAAGGCGGTGGGGATTACGTGTTGGCGCTGAAGCGCAATCAGCCGGAATTGGAGCGCGAGGTTCGGGCGTATTTCGAGGCGGCGGAGCGGTGCGACTTTGGCGGTTCGGAGATGGGGCACGAGGCGACTTGCGACGAAGGTCACGGGCGGATTGAGCACCGGAGCTATTTCTTGTCCACGGACCTTGGTGCGTTGTCGGGTGTCGGGAAGTGGAAGGGACTGAAAGCGATGGGAATGGTGGAGTCGGAACGTCATTGTGGAGGGCGTGTCAGTGTTGAGCGGCGCTACTACATCACCTCGCTTGATGACGTGAAGGTGTTTCAACGGGCGGTGCGTTCACATTGGAGTATCGAGAACGGGTTGCACTGGCGGTTGGACGTGACGTTTCGCGAAGACGCAAGCCGGATTCGTCGAGGCAATGCGCCTCACAACATCGGGGTGATTCGTCACATGGCGATGAACCTACTCAAGCGCGAGAAGACGAAAATGAGCTATAGGCGCAAGAGAGTCCGGGCCGCTCTGAACGATGCCTTCCGAGATAAGTTGTTGATGGGACAATGACTTTATATGCGGTCACCCTGAGCCCCCCCCCCGAGATTTTGGGCTTCGCGGGTATCGGCGACCACGAAGACGCTACTCGCAGCCGTGGTTGCTCTTGCCCTGATACCGATCGACGCCGTCCAAGCCCAGTCGGGCAATGCTTGGGTGTGGCTGGAACAGTCCACAACCCTTATCAGAGGCTGTGGTAGGGATGAGGCGATTGTTCACATACGGGCCGGTAGTCGGTTCTTCAGGACAAAAGTGCGGCTTGTGGTCCTTGATGGAGATGCTGGAGATCTGGAAGCATACATCAACGGGAGTTGGGCTACATTGTCCGGCGGACTTTCAATCGAAGTCGGTAGTGCAGGCAAGGATTTGCGAGTGAGAGCCAAAAACGGTGCGGCAATTGGCGGCGCAACGACTAGAGAGGAAAATGCACTTGGGCAATATACCCTTACTTTTGGACCGCAAGATACTCGGAAATATATCTTGGGTCTCGAGCGTTTCGCACTGGCACTTGAGAGTGAACCGATGGGAGACCACCGACGTGACTTCAATATTAGTGGATCCCCTATTTTAGGAAGTGCTACTCCATCTGCGATCAGAAATAGATACGGCATTCGATTCTACGTCGTCAATTACAACCACAAGTTCCCATCATCACTTCCGAAACAGCCAAGCGGTTGTACAACAGCGCCATAGAATGTGCCAAACATTCCAGTGGATACCGAGTTCGAGCTTGGGAAGAAACCGCCGATTCGGCGATACGCGGGAACGTTACGAGGCGCTCTATGCGTCGGATACGGAGCGCTGCGCGAATGACGGCGGATGAGGGAACTTGCGGCATAACAGTGGAGGAGGCCGATTCAGGGGTCGAAGTGACGGGCGAGGAGCCCGGCCGTGAAGCTTGTGCGGAGGTAGAAGCCTCGCGGGTTCGCGAGCACCCGCGCCCCGTCCTCGTTGGTGGTCCACTCGCGCTCGCGCGAGTGTGCGGCCTTCGGCCGGAGCTGGAGGGCGGTGCCCCGCCGCCCGCTCATCGCCCGCCGCCGGCCAAGGGCTTGGCGCTTGAGGTCTCCGGCCTCTCCGCGGCCGTGGTGCTCGCCAGCGTGTGTCTCATGCTCGGCACGATGAGCGGGTGACGCCGCGTGGAGAAAGTCCAGACTTGACCCCGGTATCCCTCAATACTGGCTGGGTCAATACAACCACTTGATGAAATCTTGATTCCAACCAGGATACTTTCTCTCCATCACACCGCAGTACTGCCGTCTCGCGCTGCGTGGTGATTGGAGGCAGCGCGAACGGTGCAAGCCGCAAATCTCGTTGACATCGATCATGCTGCTGCGCAGCACCCGCGCCCCGCGCTTCGCGCGTGCCGAGCGTTCAGTGTCGCGCGTTGACTTTCGGTACTTGCGCTTCTACCGTTGTCTCCCCCCGCGACCAGCTGGTGTCGGCGGCGCAGAGGGATCTTGACGGAACCCGACAATCCGGCTGGCCATGAAGGCGTCCCTGTGCCCAAGCTCCTCGAAGTCGAGAACCTTCGCACGCAGTTCCATACCACCGAAGGCACGGTGAAGGCCGTCGACGGCATCACCTACGAGGTGAGCGAGGGAGAGACGGTGGCGATTGTGGGGGAGTCCGGCTGCGGCAAGTCGGTCGGGGCGATGTCGATCCTGCGGCTCATCCCGAATCCGCCGGGCGAGATCGTCGAGGGCAGCCGGATCGTCTTCGGCGGCAAGGACATCCTCGCGATGACCGGCGACGAGATCCGCCGCGTCCGCGGTGGGCAGATCTCCATGGTGTTTCAGGAGCCCATGACCTCGCTCAACCCGGTGCTCACCATCGGGCTGCAGCTCACCGAGACGATGATGCTGCACCTCGGGCTCAGTCAGAGCGAGGCCGACCGGCGGGCGGTCGAGCTTCTCGGAATGGTCGGCATCGGCGAGCCGGAGCGGCGCCTGAAGCAGTATCCGCATCATTTCAGCGGCGGCATGCGCCAGCGGGTGATGATCGCGCTGGCGCTCTCGTGCAACCCCAGGCTCATCATTGCCGACGAACCCACCACCGCGCTCGACGTGACCATCCAGGCCCAGATCCTGGAGCTGATGCGCAATCTCACCAAGCAGATGGGGGTGGCGCTCATCGTGATCACCCACAATCTCGGCGTGGTCGCCCGCTACGCCGAACGGGTCATCGTGATGTACGCGGGTCGAATCGTGGAGTCCGGAACCGCGGATCAGGTCTATCACCACCCGCACCACCCCTACACCATCGGGCTGCTGAACTCGGTGCCGCGCATGGACGTGCGCCGCGGCAAGCGCCTGGTGCCGATCGAGGGCCAGCCCCCGGATCTGACCCGGCTCGACGGGGGCTGCTCGTACCGGCCGCGCTGCCGGTGGGCGGTCGATGCGTGCGCCCGGTCGTTCCCCGCACTGGAAGCGGTCGGTGACGGCCAGATCGCCGCCTGCTTCCGCACCCATGAGCTGCAACTCGACGCGGCGAGCAACGCATGAACGCGCCGGCCGCCGCTCCCGCCCCGGCTGCCGGCGGCGGCATCGCCAGGGGCGAGACCATTCTCGAAGTGAGAAACCTCAGGAAGTACTTCCCGGTCACCGAAGGATTGGTGTTCCAGAAGACCGTCGGCAACGTCAAGGCGGTCGACGGCGTGAGCTTCGACATCAGGAAGGGCGAGACCCTCGGGCTCGTGGGAGAGTCCGGCTGCGGCAAGACCACCACCGGCCGCTGCGTGCTCCAGCTCGACCGCCCGACCTCGGGGGAAGTCGTGTTCGAGGGGGTCAACCTGGAGCAGCTCTCGAATCAGGAGCTGACCCCGTGGCGGCGCAAGGTCCAGGTCATCTTCCAGGATCCCTACAGCTCGCTGAATCCCCGCATGAAAGTCGGCTCCATTCTGGGCGAGCCGATGCGCATCCACGGCGTCGAGCCGGATCCCAACCGGCGCAAGCAGCGCATTTCCGAGCTTCTCGGCGTGTGCGGGCTGCCTGCGAAGTTCGCGGATCGCTACCCGCACGAGATGAGCGGCGGGCAGCGCCAGCGGGTGGGCATCGCCCGCGCGCTGTGCCTGAACCCGGATTTCATCATCTGCGACGAGGCAGTGTCGGCGCTCGACGTATCCATCCAGGCCCAGGTCATCAACCTGCTGGAGGATCTTCGGGAGGAATTCGGTCTCACCTACCTCTTCATCGCGCACGACCTGAGCGTCGTGCATCATCTCTGCGACCGGGTGGCGGTGATGTACCTCGGCAAGATCGTCGAGCTGGCCGAGTCGGACGAGCTGTTCGACAACCCTCTGCATCCGTACACCCGGGCGCTGCTCTCGGCGGTGCCCATCCCCGACCCCAGGGTCGAAGCCGAGCGCGCGCACCAGACCCTGAAGGGCGAGGTCCCGAGTCCGCTCAACCCTCCTCCCGGGTGCGTGTTCCATCCGCGCTGCACGCTGGCGGTGGACGGGTGCCGCAGCGCCCTGCCGGAGCTGCGCGAGCTGCGCCCCGGGCACTGGGTGGCCTGCACGGAGGTCTCGTGAGGTGTGATTCGCAGGTGCCGCCGATGGACCGGCGGCATGCAACAAAATGCAATGGAACTGTCAACAATCGATAGATACAAGGAGGAACGAAGGATGAAGAACCAAGTATCGGGCTTCAGAGCCGGGGCTGCGACCGTCGCATCGCTGCTGCTCGGCGGCGCGATGGGCCTCGGTCTCTCGGCCCAGGCCATGACCACGGAGGAGGCGCAGGACGGCGGCACCCTGAACTTCGTCGTCGCCGGCGAGGCACCGTCGAAGGACGGGCACCGGGAGCAGACCTATGCGCTCATTCATCCCTACGCACCGTTCTACAGTCTGCTGATCCGGGTCAATCCGGAGGATCCCCAGTCCTCGGACTTCGTGTGCGATCTCTGCGTCGGAGGCATCCCGGAGCCGACCAACGGCGGCAAGACCTACACGTTCAAGGTGAAGGAAGGCGTGACCTTCCACGACGGGCAGCCGATGACCGCGCAGGACGTCAAGGCGAGCTACGACAAGATCATCTTCCCGCCAGAGGGCGTACCGAGTTCGCGCAAGACGTTCTTCAACATGGTCGAGTCGGTGGAAGCGCCCGACGACACCACCATCGTGTTCAATCTGAAGTTCGCCTCCGGCGCCTTCATGCCGGCGCTCGCGACGCCGTTCAACTGGATCTACAGCAAGAAGGATCTGGAGGAGCACGGCTTCGACTGGCACAAGGACAACGTGAACGGCACCGGCCCGTTCAAGTTCGTGGAGCATCAGCCCGGGGCGTTCGTGGACGGGGTGAAGAACGAGAACTACCACCACGAAGGACAGCCCCACCTCGACGGCTTCCGGGCCATCATCGCCAGGGACATGGCCGTGCGCATCCAGGCGATCCGCGGTGACCGAGCCGCCATCGAGTTCCGCGGCTTTCCTCCGCAGGCGCGCGACGATCTGGTGAAAGCGCTCGGTGACAAGATCACGGTCCAGGAGAGCGACTGGAACTGCGTGCTCCTCTACACCCCGAACCACGAGCGCAAGCCCTTCGACGATCCGCGGGTGCGCCGCGCGCTTTCCCTTGCGGTGGACCGCTGGGGTGGTTCGGAATACCTGTCCCGCATCGCGATCGTGAAGACGGTGGGCGGGGTGGTCTTCCCGGGTCATCCGCTGGCCGCGACCGATGCGGAGCTGGAGCAGCTCGCAGGCTACGGCCGTGACATCGAAGCGTCCCGCGCACAGGCCCGCGCCCTGCTCGAAGAGGCGGGGGTGACCGACCTGACCATCGACTACAACAACCGTGGTGTCGATCAACCGTACAAGGTCGTCGGCACCTGGCTCATCGACCAGTGGGCGCAGATCGGGGTGAAGACCGAGCAGCAGGTGCGGCCGAGCCCGCAGTTCTACGCGGTGCTGCGCAACTCCGGAGAGTTCGACGTCTCCGTCGACTTCAACTGCCAGTCGGTCGTCAACCCCATCGCGGACGTCACCAAGTTCCTCGGCAGCGCGGGCAACAACTATGCGAATTACGAAGACCAGGCGCTCGAGGATCTCTACGCCGAGCTCGCCCGGGCTCCGACGTTCGACGAGCAGCGCACCATCATGCGCAAGTACGAGCGAATCGCCCTCGACGAGCAGGCTCATCTGGGCGTGACCCTGTGGTGGTACAAGATCAATCCTCATCGCTCCTACGTGAAGGGGTGGAAGATTGCGCCCAGCCACTACCTCAACCAGCAGCTCGACAATGTCTGGCTCGACAAGTCGCTGATGTGATGTGAAACCCGAGTGCCGGCGCCTCCGCTCAGCGGGGGCGCCGGCCGCGGTGAGGCCCATGTACCAGTATGTCCTGAAGCGCCTGCTGCTGATGATTCCGACCCTGATCGGGGCGGCGCTCCTCGTCTTCTTCCTGCTGCGGATGCTTCCGGGTGACGTGTGCGAGGTGCGCCTCGCGGGCACCGGGCTGTACGTTTCGCAGGAGGAGATCGATCTCTGTCGCGCGGACCTCGGCCTCGACGACCCGCTGCACGAGCAGTTCGTCGACTTCGTCGGCGGCTACTTCACCGGCGACCTCGGCCGGTCGATGTGGACCGGCAAGCCCGTCGTGCACGAGATCCAGGTGCGCTTCAAACTTTCGATGCAGCTCGCGATCATGGCGACCCTGGTCGCGGTGATCATCGCGCTGCCGCTCGGCATTCTCTCGGCGGTCAAGCAGGACACCTGGATCGACTACGGGGTGCGGGCGTTCAGCATCGCGGGCATCGCGATGCCCTCGTTCTGGCTCGGCATCATGATCATCCTGGGGCTGCTCATCGTCACCCAAGCCTGGTTCGGCTCGGGGTGGATGCCGCCCATCAACTACGTCTCTCCGTTCGAGGATCCGCTCGGCAACCTCGCGCAGCTCATCTGGCCCGCCGTTGCCACCGGCTACCGGTACTCGGCCGTCGCCACCCGCATGACCCGCTCCGCGATGCTGGAGGTGCTGCGCGAGGACTACGTGCGCACCGCCCGCGCGAAGGGACTCATCGAGCAGGTGGTCATCAACCGGCATGCGCTGAAGAACGCGCTGCTCCCGGTGGTGACGATCATCGCTATCGAATTCGCCTTCCTCATGGGCGGGCTCGTGGTCACCGAGCAGGTCTTCAACCTGAACGGCATCGGCAAGCTGTTCGTGGACTCCGTCGGCAATCAGGACTTTGCCCTGACCCAGCATCTGGTGATGCTGGTGGTGGTGATCTTCCTGCTGACGAACCTGGTGGTGGACATCCTCTACGCCTGGCTGGATCCGCGCATCCGCTACAGCTAATGATGCTGCGCCCCTCGGGCACCCATGTGAACTCACAAGAACACGGCGACTGAAACAAGGCACCGGAAGTCATCAAGGCCATCCTGCGTAGCGCGTATCCGCGGGACACGACACTAGGACGGGAACCATGGCAACCCCCCAGGCCCTCATCGACACCACCGACTTCGACGAGCCCCGCAAGCCGCTCGGCCGAAGGCTGTGGGACCTCGCGCGAAAGCAGCCGCTCGGGACCGCCGGCGCCTTCGTTGTGGTGCTGATGGCGGTCGCGGCGGCGACGGCGGGAATTCTCACCCCCTTCGACCCCGAGCGCGCTTCCCTCCAGCACATGCTCACCCCGCCCGGCGGGCAGTTCCTGATGGGCACCGACGAATTCGGCCGCGACATCCTGACGCGCGTCCTCTACGGGGCGCGCACCGCGTTGTTCATCGGGCTCGTCTCCGCGTTCGTGGGCGCGACCGCGGGCCTCGTCATCGGCGTCGCGAGCGCCTACTTCGGCGGGCTGTTCGACCTGATCGTCCAGCGGATCGTGGACATCTTCCTCGCCTTCCCGCTCATCATCATGGCGCTGGCGGTGGTCGCGACCCTCGGGCCCGGCGTGGAGAACGTGATCATCGCGATCATCGTGCCCTTCATCCCGCAGTGCGCCCGCGTGGTCCGTTCCAGCGCGCTCTCGATTCGCGAGATCCCCTACGTGGACGCCGCGCGCGCGCTCGGGTACAGCCACGCGCGCATCATCCTGCGCCACATGGCCCCGAACGTGATGGCCCCGTTCCTCATCATGCTGACCTACTTCGTCGGCCAGGCCATCCTGCTGGAAGCGGTGCTCTCCTATCTCGGCATGGGCGTGCAGGACCCGACCCCGGCGTGGGGGCTGATGCTCAAGGGCGCTGCGGTGGAGTTCATCGAGAGCGCGCCCTGGCTGTCGATCTTCCCCGGCCTCGCCATCACGCTGGCGGTGTTCGGATTCAACCTCTTCGGCGACGCCCTGCGCGACCTGCTGGACCCGAAGCTGCGCTCGCGGTGAGTCTCGTCGACGCCTGACGAGGAGATGCGGGCGGCGGGCGGATCGCCCGTGTCGTTCATGCGGTAGCGTATTCCGCCGCCTCCTCACCCGTTTGAAAGTCAGGGGAAATTCGGCTCTGGTGGCCGGGGCCGGGGTGTCCACGGCAACCGGGCGGAGCCGCTGCAACCGCCCGGCCCATCGGCTACCATCGCGCGACTTCGCACGAGGATCCCCGTCATGACCGGAATCACCCGCCGTCTCGCGGAATTCGCGACCGACATCGACTTCGCGTCGCTCGACCCCGACGTTGTCGAGCGCACCCGGATGCTGCTTCTGGACCAGGTCGGCATCTCCATTCGCGGGCGGAACGACGCGGGGCTGAGCGCCTCGATGGCGGCGGCGCTGCGCCATCTCGGGCTCGGCGCCGGCAACGCCAGCGTCATCGGCGACGGCGCCGCGTATTCGCCGCCGGCCGCCGCGCTGTTCAACGGCAACCTCGGCCACTCGCTAGACTTCGACGACACCCATGCCGCCGGCTCCATCCACCCGAGCGCGCCCATCGTCCCGGCGGCGCTCGCCGCGGCGGAAATGGCCGGGGCGAACGGGCGCACCGTCGTCGCCGCGATCGTCGCCGGGTACGAGGTGCAGATTCGGTTGAGCCTCGCCCTCGGCCCGTCCGATCATTACCGGCAGGGGTTCCATCCCACCCCGACCTGCGGGGTTTTCGGCGCCGCCGCGGCGGCGGGCCGGGTCCTCGGGCTGGACGCATCGCGAATGGAGGATGCGTTCGGGCTGTGCGGCAGCCTCGCCGCCGGCTCGATGCAGTTCCTTGTCGATGGGGCGTGGAACAAGCCGTTCCATACCGGCTATGCCGCGATGAACGGGCTCGTCGCGGCCTGCATGGCGCGAGAAGGATTCCGCGGCGCGCGGGAGGCCGTCGAAGGCCGGGCCGGCTTCCTGCATGCCTATGCGCCGAACGCGAATCCGGAGCTCGCGGCGGCGGATCTCGGCAAACGGTGGGAGACGCTGCGCATCGCGATCAAGCCGTACCCGTCCTGCCGGTACAGCCACGCTCCGGTCGACGCACTGATCGCGCTGCGCGAGGAGCACGCTATCGACTGGTGCGACGTAAAGTCGGTGGAGATCGGTCTCTCCCGTACCGGCTGGGACATCATCGGCGACCCGGAGGAAGACAAACAGCGGCCCATGTCCTACGTCGAGGGGCAGTTCTCGATGCCGTTCTGCGCCGCGGTGGCGCTGCGCGACGGAACCATCACCTGGGACTCCTACGAGGCGCATGTCGGCAACCGGGACACCCTTGAACTCTGCCGACGCATCCGGACCGTCGTCGACGATCAGGCCGAGGCGGATTTCC
This sequence comes from Gammaproteobacteria bacterium, assembly GCA_965221725.1. Lineage (GTDB taxonomy): Bacteria > Pseudomonadota > Gammaproteobacteria > HK1 > HK1 > HK1. The sequence goes on along the minus strand of OZ244909.1, from coordinate 1,835,569 downwards.
CCGACCAGATGGCGGGGCGGGCCAGGGTCAGGACCGCGCACGGGACGTTCGAGCGCTACGTGCGGGCGCCCAAGGGGGAGCCCGAGAACTTCCTCACGCGCGAGGAGCTGAAGGCGAAGTTCGACGGGCTCGCCGCGCCCTACATGGGCGCGAACCGGCGCGACGCCCTTGCCGAGGCGCTGCTCGCCATCGACGAGGCCGACGACGTGGCGGAGATCCTCCGCATGACCCGTCCGGTCGAGCCCGCGATGGCGGTCGGCGTCGGCAACGACTGAAGTCCGGCCAACGCCGCTGAATTGGTGGATCCTGGCGCTCCATCGGCGCGGATGCTCGGGCTCGGCACGAGTCACTCATCCATCAACGGTGAATTGTCGATCCACTGAGAAGGAGAGGCAGCATGTCCGTCGTACGCAAGAAGGTGGGCGAGCGCCGGTACCGGGAATCGTTCGGCCGGTATTTCGAGGACTTCGAGGTCGGCGATGTCTACGAGCATCGTCCCGGCCGCACCATCACCGAGAGCGACAACACCTGGTTCACCCTCCTCACCATGAACCAGCACCCGCTGCACTTCGACCGGGAGTACGCGGCGAAGAGCGAGTTCGGGCGCCCGCTCGTCAACTCCTGCCTGACCCTCTCGATGGTGGCCGGCATGAGCGTGAGCGACCTCTCCCAGAAGACTATCGCCAACCTCGGCTGGGACCGGATCAAGCTCTCAGCCCCGGTCTTCGTGGGCGATACCCTCTACGCGGAGAGCGAGATCCTCGCCAAGCGGGAATCGAAGTCCCGCCCCACCCAGGGCATCGTGACCGCGCGCACCACCGGCAGGAAGGCGGACGGCACCGAGTTCATGTCTTACGAACGGACATTCCTGATCCCGAAGACGGGGCACGCGGTGGACGATGTTGTCGGGTATTGAGGCACGTACCGACGGGCCGACCACGTTCCGCTGCCGCCGCCTCGTAACGTCGGGCGGTGTTCGCGACGTCTGGAGACGATGATGGCGACTCCCACTCCATCGATTCCCAACTACGACGACTCCCTGATTCTCGACTCCGTCGACCGCTTTCTGGAGCGCGATGTGCGCCCGCATGTGCGCGAGCTGGAGGAGAACGACATCTGGCCCGAGGAGATCGTGGAGAAGATGAAGGATCTGGGGCTCTTCGGCGCGACCATCGGCGAGGAGTACGGCGGCCTGGGGCTTTCGGCCTCGCTCTATACCCGAATTGTGGAGCGCGTCTCCGCGGTGTGGATGTCGGTCTCCGGCATCTTCAACTCGCATCTGATCATGGCCGCCGCCATCGAGCGCTATGGCACCGAGGCCCAGAAGCGGCGCTACCTGCCGCGGTGCGCGAGCGGCGAGCTGCGCGGCGCCATCGCGCTCACCGAGCCCGACTGCGGGACGGACCTCCAGGCCATCCGCACGCGGGCGGAGAAGCGCAACGGGCACTACATCGTCAACGGCGCCAAGATGTGGATCAGCAACAGCGTGCACGGAAACATCCTCACCGCGCTGGTAAAGACCGATCCGGACGTCGCGCCGGCGCACCGCGGCATGAGCCTGCTCATCGTGGAGAAGGGGGTTCCCGGCTTCGAGGTGGCGCGCAAGCTCCGGAAGATCGGCTACCGGGGCATCGACACCGGCGAACTCGTGTTCAACGACTGCGAGATTCCCGAAGAGAACCTCGTCGGGGGCGAGGAGGGCCGCGGCCTGCAGCAGATCCTCGGCGGCTTGGGGCTCGGGCGCATCAACGTTGCCGCGCGCGGATGCGGCATCGCCCGGGCCTGCCTGGAGGAGAGCGTCGCCTACGCGCAGATCCGCAAGACGTTCGGCAAGCCCATCTGCGAGCACCAGTCGATCCAGATCAAGCTCGCGGAGATGGCCACCCGACTCGAAGCCTCCCGCCTCCTCACCGAATCCGCCGCCCACGCCTACGACACGGGCCGGCGCTGTGATCTGGAGGCGGGCATGGCCAAGCTCTTTGCCACCGAGACCGCCATCTTCAACGCCACCGAGGCGATGCGCATCCACGGCGCCTACGGCTACTCCAAGGAGTTCGACATCGAGCGCTATTACCGCGACGCACCGCTGCTCGCGATCGGCGAGGGGACCAACGAGCTGCAGCGCATCATCATCGCGAAGGAGCTCGTGAAGCGGAATCCGGCCTGACCCGGCTGACCCGAGGCGCTATCCGGAATCCGTCGATGCACCCGAAACGTCGGCACTGCGTTCATTTCGGTTTCCCCCGGCGCCGACCGGCGAAGGGAGCAGGCAGTGGAGCCGGGCGGGGGTGACGATGGGGCGACAACTCCCACCGGATTCGAGCTGGCGGGCGGCTTTCCGTCGGCTCGGGCGCTGGTCGTGACGCTGCCTCTCGCCGGGGTGCGCGTCCTCGCCGTCGAGCAGTACGGCGCCGGTCCGTTCGGCACCATGGGTCTCGCCGACCAGGGGGCGGAGGTCATCAAGATCGAGCCGCCGGCAGGCGGCGACTTCGCCCGCGATGTCGGCCCGTTCTTCTTCGCCGAGCACGACAGCGTGTTCTTCCACACGTTCAACCGCAACAAGAAGAGCATGACCCTCGATCTCCGCCACCCCGAGGGCAAGGCCATCTTGCACGCGCTCGTCGGCACGGCGGACGCTCTCGCCTCGAACCTGCGCGGTGACGTTCCGGAGAAGCTCGGACTCACCTACGAACACCTGCGGACGCACAACCCGCGCATCGTCTGCGCACACCTGAGCGCCTACGGCCGGACCGGCCCGCGCGCGAGCTGGCCGGGTTTCGACTATCTGATGCAGGCCGAGGCCGGATGGTTCTCGCTGACCGGGGAGCCGGGCGGGCCGCCGGCGCGCTTCGGGCTCTCCGTGGTCGACCTGATGACCGGCCTGGGGCTCGGCTACGCGGTACTCGCCGGCATCGTCGGCGCCCGCGCGAGCGGCGTCGGCCGCGACCTCGACGTGAGCCTCTTCGACATGGCGCTGCACAACCTGTGCTACCCCGCCGCGTGGTACCTGAATGAGGGCCATGTGACGGAGCGCCTCCCGCGCTCGGCCCATCCGTCGCTCACCCCGTGCCAGCTCTACCGCACCGCCGACGGCTGGATCTACATCATGTGCAACAAGGAGAAGTTCTGGCCGGCACTGTGCGGAAAGCTCGACCGGCCGGAGTGGATCACCGACCCGCGGTTCGTCACCTTCAGGGAACGCCTGGAGAATCGGGGTCTCGTCACCGAAATCCTGGATGAGGCGCTGTCTTCACGCCCCACCGCCGAGTGGCTCGACCACTTCGCGGGGGTGGTGCCCGCCGCCCCCATCAACGGCGTCGCGGATGCGCTCGACAATCCGTTCGTCGCGGAGCGCGACGGCATCCAGCATCTCGACCATCCGGTCCGGGGGGAGATTCGTCTCGTGGCGCCACCCGTGAGAGCCGGTGAACCGGCGCCGAACCGGGCGGCGCCGGCCCTCGGCGAGCACACCGACGCACTGCTCGCGGAGATTGGCTACGACGCCGAGGCGATCCGGCGCGCGCGCGAAGCGCGGGTGGTTTGATCCCCGGCCGCGCGGGGGGCTCGCCCGACCGCGATTCGCCGTTCCCTGCGAGGTGCCGATGGGGAAACCCCGGCCGGTCGTCCGCTCGCCCGGGCGTGAACAATGCGTCGGATTGGCCCCGAAATTTCCGGGTTGGAAATTTCCGAGTCAGATTGGCAGCACCCGGCACCAGCCGTGCGGGTCGTCGTGTTCGCCGAGCTGGATGCCGGTGATTCGGTCGTAGAGCCACTGCGTCACCGGGCCGGAGGCGTTGGCGTTGACGCGGATCTCCTCGCCCTGATACGCCATGGTGCCGACCGGGGAGATCACGGCTGCGGTGCCGGCGCCGAACGCCTCCTCCAGCGTTCCCTTGCTCGATGCATCGACCACTTCGGCGATGGTGATGCGGCGTTCGACCACATCGTGTCCGTTCTCGCGCAGCAGTGTGATCGCGGCATCGCGGGTGATGCCGGGGAGGATGGAGCCGCGCAGCGCCGGGGTGACCACCCGGCCGTCGATGCGGAAGAAGATGTTCATCGCCCCCACCTCTTCCACATAGCGGTGCTCCACGCCATCGAGCCACAGCACCTGCATGTAGCCCTCCTGGCGCGCGAGTTCGGCGGGATACAGGCTCCCCGCATAGTTTCCGGCCGTCTTGGCCGCACCGGTTCCGCCCGGAGCGGCGCGGGTGTAGGTGTCCTCGACCTTGAGCGTTACCGCCGGCATGCTCTCGTCGAAGTACGAACGCACCGGCGAGGTCATCACCAGCAGCCGGAACGTGCGTGACGGGCGGACCTCCAGGTGCGACTCGTTGCTGAAGATGATGGGCCGGATGTAGAGCGACTCCCCGCGCCGGGCCGGAATCCAGGCCTGGTCGACGGCGACGAGGCGCTCGACCGCCGCCACGAATGCCCCCGGGTCGAGCCGCGGCACGCACAGCCGGTCGCACGATGCCTCCAGCCGGCGCGCGTTCATGTCCGGCCGGAAGATACGCACCCGGCTGTCGGCGCCGCGAAACGCCTTCATGCCCTCGAATACCGATTGGCCGTAGTGCAGCGTCGCGTTGCACGGTTCCATCGCGATCGGGCCGTAGGGGATGATTCGGGGCCGGTGCCAAGCGCCGTCCTCCCACTCCATGCTGAACATGTGATCGGAGAAGACGTTGCCGAAGCCGAGGTTGTCGAAGTCGACATCCTCGCGTCGGCTCCGTCCCACGAGTTCGAGCGCGATGTCGGAGAGCGTGTTCATCGTCCCGTGAACCGGGGCCGGCGCTTTTCCATGAACGCGATCCGGCCTTCCTTGTAGTCCTCGCTCGCAAAGCAGGCATCGACCACGCGGTTGCAGAGCGCCGGGTCCCGATCCTCCGAGTCCTTGAGCAGCTCCGCGATGACCGTCTTGCACGCCGCCACCGTGAGCGGCGCATTCCCCGCGATCGTGTGCGCGTAGTCTTCCACGAACGCGCCGATTTCCGCGCGCGACACGACCTGGTTCACGAGTCCCATGCGCTGTGCCTGCGCCGCGGTGAATCGTTTCGCGGTGAACAGGATCTCCTTCGCATGGGTCGGCCCGACGAGATCGACGAGGGGGCGCAAGCTCTTGTGCGAGTACCCGAGGCCGAGCTTCGCAGCGGGAATGCCGAACCTGGAATCGTCGGTCGCGATGCGCAGGTCCGCGCAGAGCGCCACCGCGAGCCCGCCGCCGACGCAGTAGCCTTCGATCCGCGCGATGACCGGCTTCGGGCAGTGCGTGATCGCGTCGAATGCGGCGCGGCTCGCGGCCTCGTACACCTCGATCTGCGCCTCGGTGTTGCGGACCTCGGAGAATTCGGAGATGTCCGCGCCGGCCGAAAACGCGCGCCCGCCTTCGCCCGACAGCACCACCACCCGCAAGTCGTCGTCTTCGCCGAACGATTGCATGGTTTTCGCGATCGCCACCCACATCGCGTACGAGATGGCATTGAGCTTCGCCGGCTGGTTGAGCCTGAGCCAACCGACGCCTCCCGCCCGTTCGGCGATGACCCGGTCGGTGGAGGCAGGCAGTGTCGTCGCCGCATCGTTCACAGGATGTTCCTCGTTCGCAGGCCGGCAATCTCGTCGGCGGTGAAGCCGAGTTCGTCGAGGATCTCGCCGGTGTGCTCGCCTCGCTCGGCGGTGGGACGATAGGGCATCGGCGACACCCCTTCGATGTTCACTGCGTTGCGCACCACGTTGACCTCGCCGAGCGTCGGGTGGCGGGTGGTGCGCTGCATCCGCAGATGCTCCACCTGTGGGTCCGCCCACATCTCGTCCATCCGGTAGATCGGTCCGCAGGGGACGCCGGCGTCGTTGAGCGCATCGATCCATTCGGCGCTCGTGCGGGTGCGGGTGTAGGCCCGGATCCGGTCGTTGAGACGGTCGCGGTGCTCCGAGCGCGCCCTGTCGGTGGCGTAGTGCGGGTCATCCCGCATCCCGGCATCGCCCAGAACCGCGCACAGCCGCCGCCACATCCCGTCGCCGCTGGCCGCGATGTTGATGAAACCGTCGGCGGTCTCGAACACCCCGGTGGGGATGCTCGTGGGGTGGTTGTTGCCGGCTTGGGGTGGTACCTCGCCGGCCACCGTCCAGCGCGCGGCCTGAAAGTCGAGCATGGCGATCTGCGCTTCGAGCAGCGACGAATGCACCCAGCGGCCCTCGCCGGTGTGCTCGCGCTCCAGCAGCGCGATAAAGATGCCGATGGCTGCGTACAGCCCCCCCGCGAGATCGGCAATCGGCACGCCGACCCGCACCGGCCCCTGCCCGGGGAGGCCGGTGATCCACATCAGCCCCCCCATTCCCTGCGCGATCTGATCGAACCCCGGGCGCAGGCGGTACGGCCCGTCCTGCCCGAAGCCGGAAACGCTCGCGTAGACGATGCGCGGGTTCACCGCCCGGCACGCCGCGTAGTCGATCCCGAGCCGTTCCTTCACGTCCGGACGGTAGTTCTCGACCACCACATCGGCGCGCTCGACGAGACGCATGAACACCGCCCGCCCGTCCGGGTCCTTGAGGTTCAGGGTCATCGAGCGCTTGTTGCGATGCAGGTTCTGGAAATCCGGCCCGTGCCGCGCGCCGCCCATGCCGGTGGCCTTGTCGATGGCCGCGGGGGCTTCGATCTTGATGACATCGGCGCCCCAGTCCGCGAGCTGGCGCACGGCGGTCGGGCCGGCGCGCACCCGGGTGAGGTCTAGCACCGTGAAGCGCGAGAGCGGCATGTCGGACGGGGTCATGGCCGAGCCATCGTTTGCATCGTGCACGGGAGGTGGCCGGGGAGCCGGCCGAATCCGGCGCGATTATTGCCCGGCCGGTGCTTCGTGTCACTTCGAGGGGATTCGGAAATCGCGCGATGCGTCGTGTCGGCGCTCACCTACATCGCGCGAGCCCGGGTCCTACCTGTGACGGGGCCCCGGCCCACTGCGAGCAACGTCCGGCGGCTGGATGATTCGTGGCCTGCCTGTATGTAGACTCGAAGGAAGAACGATGCGTCACGCAATCGACACGCTGAGAATCACCCGAAAGCTGGAATCGGTCGGGGTCGACCGCCTCCAGGCGGAAGCCCACGCCGAAGCGCTCAACGAGATAGTGGTGACCGAGTACTCCGAACTGGCGACCAAGACGGACCTGGAGCGTTTCGCCACCAGGGGGGACCTCCAGGAAGCGTTCACGGAATTCGTCACCGGAGAAGACTTTCGCGAGGCGCTCGCGAAGTACGCCACGAAAGAAGACCTCCGCGAGGCCCTCGCAAAATACGCCACGAAAGAAGACCTCCACGAGGCGCTCGCGAAGTACGCCACGAAAGAAGACCTCCGCGAGGCCCTCGCAAAATACGCCACGAAAGAAGACCTCCACGAGGCGCTCGCGAAGTACGCCACGAAAGAAGACCTCCGCGAGGCGCTCGCGAAGTACGCCACGAAAGAAGACCTCCGCGAGGCGCTCGCGGAATACGCCACCCGAGAAGACCTCCGCGAGGCGCTCGCGAAGTACGCCACCAAGGAGGATCTGGCTCGCCTCGAGACCAGGGTGGTCCGGCTGTGGGCCGTGTCGACCGTGACCCTCGCCACGCTCATCATCAGCATGCCCTTCGTCGCCGGCTGACCCTACCCTTGCATTTTCCCATTTCCGCGCCGCATGGCCGCTGCCGCCCTCACGCTTGCCGGACCGAGCGGACCGACACCACCCGGAAGCGCCAGCCGAGAAGCACAGCGGCGACCGTCGCCCCGGCCACGACTGCGGCCATCAGTCCGGGCGCGCCCATCCCTCGTGGGACCGCGAGCCAGTAGCCAAGGGGGACCATGACCACCCAGAACGAGAAGACGTAGAGGAAGGTGGCGGGCCACACGTCCGATGCGCCGCGAAGTGCGCCCATGAGCACCCCCTGCACCCCGTCCGGGACCGCCGCGACCGCGGCGACGACAATGGTCGGCCCCGCGATCGCGATGATCATCGCGTCGGTTGTGTACAGCCCCGCGAGCGGTTCCGGCACGAGGCCGAACAAGGTCGCGATCAGGGCCAGATACACCGCCGCCACCCCGACCGCGACCCATCCGGCCCAGCGCACCCCCGCCGAATCCCCCCGGCCCACCGCGTTTCCCACCCGCACGCTCGCCGCGGTAGACAGCCCGATGGCGCCCATGAACGCGAGCGCGAGCAGGTTCATGGGGATGGAGTAGCCGCCGACCGCCGCGGCGCCGATCGAACCCGCGATCAGGGTCATCGCCGCGAAGGCGCTCGCTTCCAGACCGTGCGCAATCCCCATCGGGAGCCCGATTCGCCGCAGCCGCGGCCCGAGACGGTCGGCCGGGTCGGCGGCGGCCCCGATGCCGAAGCGACGCCGGTTGACGAAGCGCAGCGCGTACAGGGCGGCGGCGGTGAACATGCACCAGCGCACGATGCTCGTCGCGATGGCGGCGCCCTCCGCCCCCAGGGCCGGCAGGCCCCCGTGACCGAAGATCAGGAACCAGTTCAGAACCACGTTGAGAACGTTCGCCGCGATGATGATCACCATCCCCGGCACCGGACGACCGATGCCTTCGAGAAAGAAGCTGGTCGCCACGTACAGCAGCATCGCCGGAAGGCCGAAGCCGAGCGCCGTCAGCACACGGCCACCGCCGGCCGCGATGTCCTCGGGCTGCCCGGTGGCGAGCAGGAACGCCTCCCCGAACCGGCACGCGAGGGCCATCACCGCGCCGGCCACGGCGGCGTGCACGAGGGCGGTGCGCCAGATCGCCCCACACCGCTCGGTGCGACCGGCTCCGACCGCCTGCGCGGTCATCACGACGGTGCCCATCAACAGCCCGATCCCCACCAGCAGCAGCGGGATCTGGGGCGCGATGGCCACCGAGTACCACGCGAGATCGTCTCCGGACGCATGACCGCTCATCGCGGTGTCCATGGTGACGATCGTCAGCACGCCCAGCCTGGCGAGCATGACCGGAACCGCGAGGCGCGTGGTTTCGCGCAGGTGCGCGCGCAGAGTGTGCGCGCGGTGCGCAGGTCGGTGGTGCGTCACGATGTCCGCATGCGCCTGGCCCGGAAATTTCACTGGTCCGCGGCTGCGAATCCGACCATCAAGGCTTGCCTCGCGGGCCGAAGCCTGACCATCTCGACCCCCTCGCTTCGCGAATCGATGAAATTTCGGGGTTATCGACGGCCCGTTGCGAGCGAGTCCGGGTCGTGATTCCCCGCGGCCCGAGCTCCGGCGGACGCCCCCGCGATACGCCCGAATACCGCCCCCGACATCAGCCCGGTGCCCCCGGGATAGTTGAAATAGAACAGTCCGCCGACCAGTTCGCCGGCGCCGTACAGCCCCGGGACCGCGCGCTCGGCGGCGTCGAGGACCTGCCCCCGGGCACCGACCCGCAGCCCCCCGAACGTGAACGTGATGCCGCAGGTCACGGCATAGGCCTCGAACGGCGGCGTGTCGAGCGCCTGCGCCCAGTTCGACTTCGGCACCTCGAGCCCGTCGGTGCCGCGCCCGTCCTTGATGGTCGGATCGAAGGCGACCTCGGTGCGTACCGCTTCGTTGTAGGCCCGGACGGTGCGTAGGAAGCCCGCCGGATCGACGCCTTCGAGCTTTGCGGCCAGTGCCTCCGGAGTGTCCGCGGTAACCCTGGTCATCTCGCGGATGCGGTACTCGTCGCGCAGCAGGTGGGTCACCTTCGCGTCGAACACCTGCCACGCGAACTGTCCCGGTTGCTCCAGCACCACCCGGCCGTACTTCGCATAGGTGTAGTTGCGGAGATCCGCGCCCTCGTCGACGAAACGCTCCCCGTGGGCATTGACCATGATGCCGAACGGGTAGCTGTGCTTCTGGAAGTTGTCTCCGACCGACAGGTCACCGAACGCGGGTGCGTTCCGGTCCCACGCCACGGAGTGGCATCCCGACCAGTTCCCGTACGACATCGCGCCGACTTCGAGCGCCATGCGGATTCCGTCACCGGTGTTGAACCGCGTGCCGCGCACCCTGGCGAGGTCCCAGCCGGGGCCGAGGTAACGGGTGCGCCACTCCGCGTTCGATTCGAAGCCGCCGCAGGCGAGCACCACCGCCCGGCTGCGTACCGCGAACGTGCCGTCCGTTCCCCGCCCGGTGACCCCTCGTACCACGCCGCCTTCTTCGATGAGGGACACCGCGCGCGACTCGTACCGGATCTCGATGCCTTCGCGCTCGCAGGCATTTGCGAGGTTCGCCACGAGGCCGGGGCCGCCTCCCCACGCCTCGACCGCGAGCCCGCCCCAGAACCGGAAGCGCCCGTCCACCCGGAATGCCTGACGGCCGTAAGAAGGCTGGAAGCGGACCCCCTTGCCGCGCATCCACACCATGGTGTCGAGGCTGTGTTCGACCAGCATCTCGACCAGGTCCGGATCGCAGCGAAAGCCGGTCACGCGCGCCATGTCGTCGTAGTACTGCTCGCGCGTGTACTGCCCGAAATCGGTGTTCTCGATCTCCTGTGCGGAGAGCTCCATGACCTTGACGAGATCCTCGGTGCCGGTGAACACCACCCGCATCGCACCCGCCGTGTAGCGGCTGTTCCCCCCGCTCTCGGCCTCGGGCGCCGCTTCCAGGATCAGCACGTCCGCGCCCTGCTCCCTTGCCGCCAGCGCGGCGCACATCGCCGCGTTGCCGGCTCCGACCACGACTACATCGCTTTCGAGATCCTTCATCCCCTGTGCTCTCCGTTCGGGGGCCGCCCCGCCGAGCCGGATCATGCCGGTGGAGTGCTTCATAAGGAATCTGTTTCACGGATTCCGCTGCGGGCGCGGAATCCGGACTGACAGATTCCATATTGTTCAGCCGGTCCCCGTGATGCGCGGGTCCCGCCCGCCTTGCGCCAGTTGCCGCTCGCGGTACGCCACGTAGAGACCACCCGAGAAGATCACGAGCGCTCCCACCAGCGTCCAGGTGTCCATCAGCTCGCCGAACAGCAGCCATGCGAAGAACGCGCCCCAGACGAGCTTGGTGAAATCGAACGGGAGCACCACCATCGTGTCCGCGAGCCGCAGCGACTGCGTCATGCACATCTGGGCGAGAGTGCCAGCGATGCCGATGCCGGCCAGCACCGCCAGCTCCTCACCGTTCGGCCACGTCCACACGAAGAGTGCGCAGACCAGGGTCATGGGAGTCATCAGCAGCACCATGTAGGCGGTGATGGTGACGGCGGAGTCCGTGCGTGACAGCGACTTGATGAGAACGACGACGTACCCCCACACCGCGGCGGATATCAGCACCAGCGCGGGTCCGAGTTCGACCGGCTGGATGCCGGGACGGATGATGAGCAGGGTGCCGGCGAAACCGATCACGATCGCGGTGATCCGGCGCGTGCGGATCCGCTCCCCGAGGAGCAGGATCGCGAGCACCGCGGTGAACAGTGGCGCGGTGAACGCGAGCGCCAGCACCAGCACCACCGGGGTAATGCTGAGCGCGTAGAAGAACAGGAGCATCGCGACCACGTTGAGCGCTGCCCGCGCGCAGTGCAGGCCGAAGCGCCGGGTGCGGAGCGGTCGCCAGCCGTGGGTGATGAAGATCGGAGCGAGCACCACAAGCCCGAAGAGATTGCGAAAGAACGCCGCCTCGAAGGGATGGATGGACTGCGTGACGTGACGCACCCCGACGTGCATGGCGCCGAAGAACACGCACGCGAGCACCATGAAACCGATGCCCTTGAGCGCGTCCGGGGCCGGGCGCGCGTCACCGGAGGGCTCGCGCCCGCTCACCTGCAATGCCTCTCCCGTGTGTGTGCACGCCCGGCGGCGAGCGCCCCATTGCCGGCGCCCCACTGTCGACAGGCGGTTGGGCGCGGGGCGAACGGCGCCCGAAGCCCGTCAATTCGAGTGCTGTCCCGGTCCGCTACTCGATCCGGGTCCAGACCACGGTTTTCCCGAACAGCGGAACCCCGACGTAGCCGCGAACCTTCAGCGTCCCGTCCTTCTGCAGGGCCATCTTGCACTTGTAGGTCTTGCCATCCCGCGGGTTGTAGATCGTGCCATCGACCCACTGCCGGTCGCTCCTGCGGGAGAAGCCGGCAGCGAGATCCACGCCCAGAAGCGGACGCGCCACGAGGGCAGGATCGGGGTTGTTTTCATCGAGCTTCGGCTTTCCGTCTTCATCGAGAGGCTCGTCGAGGGCCGCGATGCGGCCGCAGAGCAGGGCGCCGCAGTGGTAGAACTCGATGTGGCTCCCGCCGGCATCCCAGAGTCCGAGAGGGGTCTCCGCCCGGACCGCGACTGTGATCAACGGCAGCGCAATCAGGGCCGGGATTGCAAGGAAGCGGTTCGCCATGACAGCGCCTCCCCGTCGTCATCGTGAAGCCCGAAGTCCCGTTTCGTGCGTTGCTTCCATCTCGCGCGAAAGCTGCGGGTAGCATAATCCAACCCACCGGAACGAACGACCCCGGAGAATGGCCCCGGGAACGACCCCGGAAACGGCGACACACCATGGACTCGGAACAGATTGCTGTCATCTCGCATGTCTGATGCTTCGGGGCCGGCGCGGCTGGCGCCGCGGCTCGGCCGCACCCTCGCCATCGGGGCCGTCGGCGGGGCGCTGTTCATGTGGATGAACCTGCCGCTGGCGTGGATGCTCGGGGCGATGGTCGCGACGACCGTCGCGTCGCTGGGCGGGGCAAAGCTGCACGTGCCCGGGCCGATGCGCTCGGTGATGATCGCGATCATCGGCGTGCTGCTGGGCGCGAGCTTCACCCCCGAGGTCCTCGACCAGGCGGGTGAGTGGCCGCTGACGATCGCGGGCCTGGTGCTGTATCTCGGGATCACCGTCACCGTCCTCTTCCTTTACTTCCACCGCATCGTGGGTCTCGATGCTCCGACCGCGTATTTTTCGGCCACCCCGGGCGGGCTGAGCGAGATGGTGATCACCGGCGCCACGATGGGCGCCGACGATCGCACCATCGCGCTCATCCACTCCTCGCGGATCCTGCTGGTGGTTCTGACCATTCCGCTCTGGTATCAGTTCATGACCGGGGTGACCGTGACGCCGTCCGCGATCGGGCCGTCGATCAGGGCGATCGGGCTCGTGGACCTCGTGGTGCTCGGCGCGTGCGCGGTGGTGGGGGTGGTGGTCGGCCGGCTCCTCCGGCTTCCCGCCTACCGCCTTTCGGGGCCGTTGCTGGCCAGCGCCATCGTTCACGCCACCGGGTTGAGTGCTTCGGCCCCGCCCTGGGAGGTGGTCGCGGTGGCGCAGGTGGTGGTGGGCTCGGCCATCGGCGCCCGCTTCACCGGCGTGTCGGTGCGCCGGGTGGTCAGACTCATGGCCGTCGCGCTGGTGTCCACGATCGTGATGCTCGCCGCCACCGTGGCGTTCGCGCTTGTGCTGGCCCCCGCCACCGGGATCGACTGGCGCTCCATCGTGCTTGCCTACGCCCCGGGCGGCCTGGCCGAGATGAGCCTGATCGCGCTCTCGCTCGGTATCGAGACCGCGTTTGTCGCCACCCATCACGTCATCCGCATCGCACTCATCGTGGTGGGGGCGCCGCTGGTGTTCGCCCGCTTCCGTTCCCGGGGCGACGGCGCGGCCTGAGCCGTTTGCGGTGGTCTTCCGTTCTCGAGCGACGGAGTAGGTGGGGCGAGGAGGGTCCGACCGGAATCCCGTGCTTCAGCTTGACAGCCGGTCGGATCAGCTCTGCTCTCCGACTGTGCACAGGATGGCCGGCCCCGGGGTGAACGGTCCCGAGAAAGGATCGAATCGCCGCCAGCTCCGGCCTGTTCATGCGGCGCTCGCGAGGAGGTCGTCCACGCTCTTCGCGATCTTTTCGGACAGCTCCGGCGCCGAGATCTCCATCACATGGTCCATGACCCAGCGGTTGGTCTGGGTGACGCCCATCGAGCGCATGACACGGTCACCGAAGTAGCGCAGCGCCTCGAACCCCGGCGCCTCGTCGTCGAAGTCGAACCGCGCGTAGTCGTCGAGCCGTTCGTTGAGCATCTCCACGAACGGCGCCCGGTACTCGCCCGGACCGGCGACGTCGAGCAGGTTGTCCTGCATCTGGTCGGCGAGGCGTCGCCCGAGCGCGACGACCAGCGCGGTGCGTGCCTCGCCGCCGACGCGCCGATGCGCGAGCCGGTCCACGAGCTGGACCGCGAAGGCGCAATACTCCGAGATCACGCGGATGCGCTCGCGGTCGGAGGCGTAGTCGAAGCCCTCGCGGTGGATCTCCCGGGCGTGCTCGACGGACAGTCGCCAGATGATGAACGCGAGCGCTCCGGCGCTGTCCGCGAACGTCCGGTGCCGCGATTCGTTGCGGCCGGAGTGATGCCACCTGCTCTTGATGCGTATCGCCATCGTGGTCTCGCGGGTCCGTCGCCCGGACATCAGCCCGGAAATGTCACCAATTCCCGGCTGCGGCCCCGGATCCGACTGTTTTCGCAGCGTTGAACGCGACATGGGGGTGGCCAGAGTGTGGCTCGGGGCGCTCGCTGCCGCTTGCTTCGCAAGCTCGCTCCGTACCTGCGGGTAAGCCTGCGCGCCCCGATTCGGGTTCGCCTTGCGAAACCATACAAGGCCCGCGCAGCGAGCCGGGGCCTGGCCATCTCCGCGCCCTCGCTTCGCGAATGGGTGACATTTCCGGGCTATTCGTACCGTTTGTGATATCGGCGCCGCGCTCCCGCACGCTGGACCACCACGCCGCGCACGGACCCGAGCCCGGCGGCGAGTGTGACCGGCGCGTAGCCGTCGTTGAGGGCAATGAGTCGGTCGCCTTCGGTGGTTCGCTCCAGCCGTCGGAAGATGTACTCGCCGTCGATCTCGGCGAGCACGAACGCCCCGTCCCTCGCCACCCCGGTGGGGTCGACGATGATGATGCACCCCGGCGCGAACTCGGGCTCCATGCTGTCATCGGTGACGCGAAGCGCGAACGGCTCCGCCTCGATGCAGGTCGTGGGCGGGGCGGGAGCCGCCGCCGGTCGGGAGTCGGACATTTCGGCGTCTCTCCGTCATCCACCCGAGTTCGCGAAGGGCGGCGGGTGGCCCGCGCTCCGGGCTCTGGTCGGAATCCTTTTTCCATTCATCGACACCGCCCCTGCCGTCTGAAAGGAGGTTGGTGTCCATGAGGTGCAAGAGCAATGCCGGCCAGGGTGCTTCCGGCCGGCGTGCGAGGTGCCGGGTGGTGCGGCGCCGGCTCAGCCATCTCCGGCCGCGCCGCGCACCGATCCGAGGTCCTTGTGCGGCACGAACAGTCCGCACCCCAGGAGCCGGCCCGGTCCGATGCCGCGGCTCTGGACGACGAGCGATTCTCCGGGGCCAAGATCGGCGATCAGCAGGCTGCGGGCGCAAAGTGTGACGGGTGTGGATTCGATGCGATACGAACGCCCGCACAGGAGCTTGCGCGCCGGCACCGAGAGCGCCTCCAGCGCCGCCGCGACACGTTCCACGAAGCGCTCCTCGCCCCCGCCTTCCTCGTCCACCACGTAGCGGGCGAACACGGTGGCGGCGGGCGTCAATGGCCGCAGTCGACACGCTCCGACGGCGATCTCGCACCCGTCGATATCGAGACGCTGTCCGCACAGCGCGCCGGCTTCCCCCGCGCGCTCGGTCGGCACGCGAAGCAGAAGTCGGATGCGGCGCGAGAGCGACAACATCTCTGCGGTGCCGCGGCCGGGTCGCTCCCAGCCGTTGCCCGACGCGGCGCCGTGAATGGAGTGGATGCCGGCCTCCGGCGCGTCTGCAAGCCACGGCAGGATGTGCATCACCGCGTCCCGCAGCGCGCGGGCGTGGTCCACGGGCAGCCGCCGGCCGGAGAGGCGGAACGCGACGTCGACGGCACCCGCGGCGCATGCCGGCGCCTCGGTATCCGATGCCTCTTCCCAGCGCACTATCGGCTATGGCTTATGGGTGTGGGTTGTGGGCTTATGGGCCCGAGGCCGACGTGAACGCGCTTTCGAGCACATCCTCCCAGTTCTCCGGGGTATCCGCGAACGGCGGCTTCACGTCGATGCGCAGGAACCGCTCTTCCCGGGCACAGGTCCGAACCGCGCTGACGAGCTCCGCGAACGAACCCAGATCGTGGCGCTCGATCAGAATGTCGCTGACGTGGAGCATCGCGTGAAGTCGTTCCGACTCTAGCCCGGAAATGTCACCGACTCACGGCTGCGGGTCCGGATCTGACTGCTTTCGCCGCGCTGAACGCGGCATAGAGGGCGGCAGGGGGTGGCTTGGGGGTGGCGCGGGGTGCTCGATGCCGTTTGCTTCGCAAGCTCGCTCGTTACTTCAGGTACGCCTGCGCGCCCTGACTCGTGTTCGCCTTGCGAAACCATACAAGGCTTGCGCAGCAAGCCGGGGCCTGGCCATCTCTGAGCCCTCGCTTCGCGAATCGGTGACATTTCCGGGCTGGGCGACACCATACTTGGCGGTTATCGCCGCCCTCGTCGAATGGTCAATCCCATTTTGCGGTGACCTGCTCGATTTGGTCGTCAGAGGAGTCAGTGCTGTTGGTGGGCCCGGCGGGACTCGAACCTGCGACCAACGGAATGAGTCCGCATGTATGTACGGGTAAATTACTGATTTACAAGTAATATTTTTTTCAGGAATTCAGGACATGTCCACCCTTATAACCACCTTCAAAGCATGGATTCGGCAAGAACCCCCCAAGGAACCGGTGAGACTGTACCGAACCGTCACGGGTACGTACACTCACTTTCAGACAGCGTATCCGATCCGGAGCCTTTCCACGGGGAAAGCGATGCGAAGCCAGCTTTCCATCAGGAAGCCGCGTCATGACATGGGTTCAGACCGCAACGCTGATCATGTCTATCGTCGCCGCCGTGGCAGCGGGAACCGGGATCATCGTGTTGAGCGTGAACGGGATTCACTCGCAAGTTGCCGCGCTCCAGACTCAGGCCACCGTCGATCGGGCCGAAGCCGCCGCCGACCGTCGGGCATGGCAAGCGTCGATGGACGCATTCCGGGAGAAGGCGGACGCGGATCGCGAAGCGTTCCAGGAGGAAATGCTTCGCCTCGCCGAACGGCAAGCTCGCGTCGAAGGCGTGTTGAGCACCGCAGCGATTCGCTCGCCATAAGTGTCGGCGCCTTCGATGCATTCAGCGCCACTCGCCCCCTCGAAGCCGCCGGGGTCGAGCGCGACCGCGCCGAAGCCGTTGCCAGCGTGACTGCAACCCGAGTCTTGACGCCCGCCGGACTCGAACCGCTCGCCACGAAAGCCGAACTCGCTGGCGCGCGCTCCGAACTCGCGACCATCCGATAGCCCACCGGCTTGCCCGCGGCCTTCATGTTCGCGATCGGCCTTCGGGTGTCCGGGATTCTCTGAACCACCTCGCTCCCTTGCATGAAGTGGATTTCGGCCGCCAGGCGGGCCAAAGCGGGTGCGAGCCGCCTCACCCGGCCCGCCCCGAAAACTCACAACGACGAAAGCGCCCGGTGGGCTGCGCTCAGACGAGGCCGAACAGCTTGGCGGCGATGGCGAGCACAGGGGCCTCCCGATCATGCCGTGTAGTGTCGATCTTTGGGGGACCGATCACGGAAAATCAATGCGTTATCACCTCCCAATGGGCCGAGTTGGCGAAGTCGGGTTAGTGCATCCTCCGCGCCCTTGAGCCATGCTCCGGCGGGAACATGGCAGCCTCCACGGTGCCCGCGGCCCTCATGATTCGTTCGATATCGAGCGACAGGGCTCCGCCGTCCTTCGATGTACTGCGCCAGGTACGAAGCCGATTCGGGTCTCACGCCGCGCCGTCGGCAAACGATGAAGGCGACGGACTCCGCCTCGACTTCCCGGATCGCCTCCGGCAGGCCACGCCGGTCCGGGATGCGAGGCTTGTGCCTGGCGTCCGCACCCAGGTGGCCAAGGTGCAGGTGCGCGAGCTCATGAGCGATGGTGACGAGTCGAGTCTCGCGCGTGTGATTGCGGTTGGCCTTGACTGCGTACCCGCTGCCCGTCCGCTGGATGCGTCCGGCGCGCCAGTCGCCCGTGTCGATGTCGGCGATGCGGATGCCCTTTGCCTGCACGGCCGTCACGACGGCCGCCAACATCGCCTCAGAGACATCCCCTGCCGCAGGGAACGAGAACACGCTGCGCGGGAGCTCCGGCGCATCGGGCAGGGCCTCCGTGTCCTGGATGTCATACACGAACCCCACCGGCCCGAAGCGCCGCAGGACAACGAGCGGACGCGCGTCCTCCTTCACCGTTCGCTTCCATTCGGCTCGCCACCGGGGCGCGCTTGCCGCGAAGCTCAGCCCCGGCCTTTGTCGGTGCAGGAGCATGGCGTTGTACGGCCCGAAGCGGCGCATCTTGACCGCGAAGGCCAACAGCGCGGCGTAGTCCTTGCTCGCCTGATAGACCGCCGCTTCGGCGAACAATCCCGTCAGGCCTCGGGTTTCGTCCGTCGTTGCGCGCATCAGCATGACTCGCCGCCGCGGCACTCGGTACGGGGCTGCGTCAGTGGGGTAGCTCGCCGCCCGTTCATCGCCCCGCCTCCCGGTGTGCGTCGAGGTTCACCACGTCCGCCGGCTCCGGGTTCAGGTAGCGCGCCCACCGTTCCATCAGCTCGCGGCGTTTCTCGAAGAGGTCACTTCGCGCGTAGGCCGCCTCCGCCTTGTCCTTGAGCGTGTGCGCGAGCGCTGCCTCGCAGACTTCGCGCGGGATGTTCGTGCGCTCCTGCGCCCAGACCCGGAAGCTCGCCCGGAATCCGTGTGCTGTGGCGTCGATGCCGAGTCGGAAGAGCGCCTGCACGAAGCCGCGCTCCGTCAACGGTCGGCCGCCACGCGACGGGAACACGAGATCGCTGTGCTTGCTTCGGAGCTCCCACGCTTCGGCGAGCACATCAAGCGCACGCTGCGAGAGCGGCACGCGATGCTCACGTCCTGCCTTCATCCGGTCTGCCGGGACGGTCCACGTTGTCGCCTCAAGGTCGATCTCGTTCCACACGGCGAATCGAATCTCGCCGGCTCGGGCCGCGGTCAAAACGAGAAACTCGAAGGCCAGCTTCAACACGGGCGCCACGTTCGAGCCACTAAACGCCGCGATGGCGCCCGCGACTTCGGCGTAGGGCAACGAGCGTTGCGCCTTGCTCCGGTTCGGCTGGCGCGCGAGCACCGCCTTGACGGCATCGGCCGGATTGTCAGGCCGGAGCCCTTGCGCGATCGCCCAGGTGAGCACCGCGCCGATCCGCTGGCGCACGAGCCTTGCGGTCGTCGGCTTCGCATGCCAGATCGGCGAGAGCACCGCGATCACGTCTTCCGTCGAGATATCGTCCACGCCATGATCGGCGAAGCGAGGGAAGACGAACTCCTCAAGCGTCCCGATCCACTGCCTGGCGTGCTTGGCGCTCCGCCAGCCGGGCCGCCGGAGTTCGTAGACCTTCCGGGCGGCTTCGGCGAAGGTCGGGACGCAACGCGCGCGCTGGCGGTTCGCTTTGGGATTCTGGCCCTTGCGGATCTCGCGTCGATTCGTCAGCGCCGCCTCGCGCGCCATCTGCAGCGTCACGACCGGATACCCGCCGAGCCCGAGTTCCTGCCGCCGGCCCCTGACTGTGACTCGCTGCACCCAGGACTTCGCGCCAGAAGGTTGAACCATCAGGAACAGCCCTTGGCCGTCGAAGTACCGCCCCGGTGTCTTGGCGGCGCGTACGGTCCGCTCGCTCAGTGCGTTGTGGAGTCGTCGCCCACCGACCTTCTTCTTCCCTTCCGTCGTCCGCTCTTCCACAATCCCACCTTCCATTCCACCTTTGAGAATCGGACTCCATGGGAACGGGTGAGAGTGGTCAAGACTCGCCCGAAACAGATCTGAAGGGAGATGGTGAAGTAACCTGCTGAAACTTATGGGGTGATTTTGAGTAAGTTGCTGATTTGATTGGTGGGCCCGGCAGGACTCGAACCTGCGACCAACGGATTATGAGTCCGCCGCTCTGACCAACTGAGCTACAGGCCCCGGGGTCTGTCCGGGAGATGCGTGTTCCGCACAGGACGGGGGGGCGACGATCAAGGGCGCGCAGTCTAGCCCGCATTTCTCGCCTGTTCCAGGCAAGGGCCGGAGACAACAAGGGCCGGAGACAAGGACCGGAGAATGGTTCAGGCCCGGAATGGTCCCGGTTCAGGGCTTTTGAGAAATGCGGGCCAGCACCACGAAGGGAAGTCCGGTATGCGCGGTGGTCGTCGGGCTGGCAGACGAAAGGGCTGTCCATGTCGACCCGTCTCGCCGGTGCCGGCCGTGAAGATGTCCCGCGCGCGACGCGCTATTCCGGCACGATGCCGATGCGAAGCGGGCGCAAGGTCTCGGAGTGGAGCCACGCGACTTCCCGGTCGCCGAATCGGGTGGGCTCGCTCAGCGGAAGTCGGTGGCGTGACGCGGCCATGGATGTGGAGCGGAGGAGGCAGGCGCAGGGTGAGGGGCCGTACGCCCCGATCCGCTTCGCGACCCAGTCGTCATCCGTGGCCGGAGACGTGATCGCCAACGGCTCGCCGTGAAGCTGCACGGTGCGGCCGGGAAACGTTTCGGTTTCGATGTCGACGGGCTCGCCGGCACCGTATACGCGCTGAAGCTCGATGGCGGTGGTCTCGATGTCGGGGGCCGCGAGCACCACCGAATGAAGACCCGCGAGTCCGCTGCCATCGACGGACTCCGAAAGCCGTACCCGATGCTCGCGCGGGGTGCGGTCGGAGATCATGAAGGGATGGAGCGAGCCCGTACCTTCGGCGCCCACGAATGCGATTTCGGAGTCGATCTTCTCGCCGTCGGGGCGGCGTCGGCTCGAAGAGCGGGGGCCGTCGACGGGTATCCCGAGCGCCCGCAGTCGGTCGCTGATCCGGCGCACGTCACCGACCGCTACCGACCAGGCGCAGAGGCCGCCGTTGGTCTCGATGTGGCGCTGCCACACTGGGGCCTGCTGGCCGGGCTGGCGCACCGAGATGAGTTCCAGATAGGACCCGTCGCCGAACCCGAGGGTGGCCATGTGGGTCGCGCCGTTGGTATGGATGCCGCCGTAGTCGGTGGTGAGGCCCACGGATGCGAACGCGCCGGCCAGCGCCTCGAGGTTGGTCCATGCGAATACCGCGCGATCGATCTGGAACGCCACTTCGCTCTCGGACTCCGATAGTTCCTGCCGCCGGCGGGGATATCCGACCCGGCTCATGATAACCGAAGCATGAGCGATGCTCGTGGCGCGGGCGTCCTGGTTGACGACCGCGGCGGCCCGAGTCTGTTCGGCGACTGCTTTACCCTAGACAGTGTCGTCAGACAGTGTCGTCGGTGGCCTCGCGCGTAGTGGTGAGGAGCCGGCGGATTCAGTCGAAGCCCGGCGCCCTCACCAGCGCACGGTGGCCTCGACGCCGAGGGTGTGCACGGGCGGGGTCGAGGCGGGCTCGTGGCGGGTGGCTCTGAGGCCGACGGTGAGGTCGGGGGCGGTGGCGGCGTGCGGCGTGAGCCGCCAGCCGAGGGTGTAGTCGCGGGTGTCGGGGGCAAGCCTCACGGCGGCGTGGGGGCTTCCCGTGAAGCGTCCGCCGAGGGCGGGGAGGCCGTAGGCGGCCTCCAGCGTCCAGCGGGCGCGGGCTTCACCGCCGGGGCGGTCTGCGAGCGGGGCGGGGGTGAACAGTGCTTCGAGCCCCCCTTCGGCCGGCCCGCCGAAGTCCTGGCGCACGCTGAGCGCGGCGCCGCGCTCGGTCGCGGGGTCGGGGTCGAAGGCGAGGGCGGCGGACACGCCCCGGTCTTCGAGGTCGTCGTCTTCGTGCGCGATGAGGGTGCGCCCCGAGAGGTCGAGCGAGAGGCCCATGGCCGGGGCGCTCCAGGCGAGACCGGCGCCGAGTTCGACGCCCGCTCCGGTCTCCGCATCGCCCCCGTCGTGGCGCGCACCGAGCGCGAGCGTCGGCACGAGGCGGGTCGCATCCGCCATGGCGATGTGCCAGCTTCCTTCCAGACCGAGTCGGAGGCGGGTCACGTCGGAGTCCGACGCGGCGAGCGCGGCGGTGCGCTCCGATGCGGTGCGGGTCCACAGCGCATCGGCGGTGAGTGCGAGGGTGGGGCCGGTGGTGGCGGGCGGGGCGTCGAGCAGGGCGCTCCTCGCCCCGGCCGCGGCCATCGTCCACTCGGTGTCGGCGCGGTAGTGCCGGTCCTGCGTCTTCACCGTCACCTCGCCCGTGCCAAGGCCGGCCGCGCCCCAGAGCTTCAGGCGCGGGGTGGCCTCAAGGGCGGCGTAGGGCACCGCGGCGGTGAGCGAAGCGTCGAGGGTGCCGGTGCCGGCGCGCACCGCGGCGTCGCAAAGGACCGAGGTCGGGGGTGGAGCGCACGGGTTGTCTCCGAGCGAAGCGTAGTCGCCCTCGGAGGTGCTGTGGGTGAGGGCGAGGCCCAGGAGCCAGTCGTCGCGGGCATAGTCCGCCCCGATGAGGGCGGTGGTCACCGTGGCGTCGAGGGTAATCGCGGTGCCGTCGCCGCGCGCGGCGCCGTCGAAGTGGTGGGCGCTTGCGCGGCCCCACGCGGCGAGGCTGCCGCCGGTGGCGTCGCGCGCGCCGGTCAGCGAGAAGTGCGAGCCGAGCAGCGCCTCGCGTGCCGTCATCGTGGGGGCGTGCCCCGGCGGACGGTTGAAGCCGAAGGGGTCGCCGAGCGGGTCGGGGTCCTGCGCGCCGGGGGACGGTGACTCGGCGCCGAGCCCGCGGGCGGCGAATGTCGGGCCGGCGTCGGGGGCCGCACCGAGGGCAGTGCCCGCGAGCGTGCCCTGCACGCCGGGGGTGCGGGGCGCGGTGAGCCGTCGTGCAATGCCCTCCAGCGCCTGCTCGGCCACCGTGCGCCCGAAGCGCGCGAGATAGGCCGCCGGCAGCGGGTCGGCGTTGGTGATGGTGCCCACCCCCACCGCGTCGGCAATGGAGAGCGCAAAGGGGGCGTCGTGCCGCGCGGGCGTCGCCCGCGTCAGCACCAGCTCGAAGGTCTCGCCGCCGTCGTCGTGCGCATCGTGCATGGTCGGCACCGTGAGGGTCTGCACGGTGTCGCCTTCGCGGAAGATGGCGACGGAGATGCGGCTGCGCGGCTGGTAGTCCACGCCCTCCGTCGCCGAGACGGGCGTCGTCTCGCGCGTTCGCGCATACACGATGGTCAGGTCCGGGGCGGGGGCGGACAGGCGCACCGTGAACGCCATCTCGGTCCCTTCGCGCGCGGTGGCGTCGTCGACCGCGACCGTGAGCGGCGTCGGATCGTTGTCGGCGACCGCGACGCGGGCGGTGGCGGCCTCCCCCGCCGTGTAGCCGGCGCCCGCGGTCACGGTGACGGCAATGGCCCCGTCCGGCTCGTCGGTGGTGTCGTCGTCGGTGGCGACGGTGAGGGTCGCGGTGCCGCTCGGGCCGAGGGTCACCGTGCGCGGGCCGGTCGCGCCCGGGGCGGCGAAGCGGCCGGTCTCGGTGAGGGTCACCGATACATCGATGTCCGATGTCGGGGCGGGGGTCGCGATAAGGGTGAAGGTAGCCGCGCCGCCCTCGGTGATGGGCGCGCCGGCGGAGAGGGTGACCGTCGGCGTTGGCGGTGCCGGCTCGGCCGGCTGCGCGGCGGCGACGACGGGGGCGGCGCACGCCTCCAGGCGCTCGAGTTCGATGCGCACCGGGCGCCAGCCCGACCATATCCTCTCGCTCGCCCGCGCCTCCGTCGCCGTGTAGGGCGTGAGCGTGGCGTGGGTCTCCGCCCCGAAGGCGATGAGCACGCGGCGCCAGTTCTCGCCGTGGTTCCTGTCCGCGCGGCGGCGGTTCAGTTCGTAGTAGCGGCGCACCTCCTGCACCAGAGCCGCCGCGGGCGGCGCGCAGGCAGGCGATGAGGCGGGTGACAACTGCGCCTCGGCCGGCGGGTCGTCGTCGTCGAGGATGTCCGCCGTCAGCGAGGACGGCGCGCCCACCGCGTAGCCGTCGCCTGCGTTCAGCGTCACCGTCACCGAGCCGTTCGGCTCGTCCGCCTCATCATCCTCGGTCGCCACCGTCAGCGTTGCGCTACCGGTCGTGGGAATGGTCACCGCGCGGTCGCCGGTCGCCACGCCGTAGTCGCCCGCCGCCGTCACCGTCACGCTCACTGAAAGCTCTGATGCCGGGGCGGGCGTCGCCGTCAGCGTGAAGGTGGCGTCGCCGCCCTCGGTGCCGCCGGAGGCCGCCGTGATGGTGACCTCCGGCGCATCGTCGTTGTCCGCCACCGCCACGCTCACCGCGGCGGCACTGCCGACGGTGTAGCCCTCGCCCGCGGTGACGGCGGCGTCAATCGAGCCGTCCGCCTCGTCGGTGGCATCGTCGTCGGTGGCGACGGTGAAGTCCGCCGTGCCGCCCGCGCCCACCGTCACCGTGCGCGTGCCCGCCTCGCCCGAAGCGGCGAAGCGGCCCGTCTCGGACACCGTCACCGACACCTGAATGTCCGAAGCGGGCGCCGGCGTCGCCGTCAGCGTGAAGGTGGCGTCGCCGCCCTCCGTCACCGGCGAGCCCCCGGAGAGGGTGACCGTCGGGGTTTGCGGAGCCGGTTCGGCCTGCTGCCCGACGGCGTCGGCGCACGCCTCAAGGCGTTCCAGCTCCTCGCGCACCGGGCGCCAGCCCGACCAAGCCCGCTCCCCGACGCGCGCCTCCGCCGCCGTGTAGGGCGCAAGCGTCGCGTGCGTCTCCGCCCCGAACGCGATCAGCACGCGCAGCCAGTTCTCGCCGTGGTTCCTGTCCGCGCGGTCGCGGTTCAGTTCGTAGTAGCCGCGCACCTTCTTCACCAGGTCCGCCCGAGCTGGCCTGCACGTCGAGGCCCCATCGTCGTCGTACACCAGGGCATAAGCCGAGGACTCGGATTTCCGCACTCTGTAGTGGTCCCTCTCCAAAATCGTCGCCGTAATTTCCCCATGCGACTCATCGGCATCGTCGTTCGTCGTCGGCACTTCGAACCACTTGATGTGCCTGCTCCACCAGCCCGCGGGGATGGTGACTTTGTGGACACGTTCGTTCTGGGCATCGAGGAAGTCGCCGTCCCCAACCGCGTCCGCCACGCTCACGTCCAACGTCAGATCCGTCCTCAGCGCTCCCGCCCTGGTAGCCACGATGCAGAATCTGACTTTGCCACCCTCGTTGATTTGGCCTCCAGAGACGCTGATCCCGACCAAAGGCCTTTGCGGGTCGAACGGCGGCACGAGGCCCGGCGGGTCGTCGTTGTCGTACACCAGGGCAGAATCCCAAGACCGTTGCCAACCCATTACGACTTCATAGTGATCCCTCTCCAAAATCGTCGCCTTAACCCGAAGTTCCCCGACAGGCACGAGTCAACCCATTGATTTTCGGTGTCAATCAAAAAATGGACGGACGCGCTACTGGGAACACGACAGCGCCACGCCGAGGAGCTGGAACGCCTTGTGCTGGAGCGGCGTGGGTCGGGTGATGACCGCGAACGGCTCGGCTCCGGGCAGGCGCGGCGCCACGGTGTTGCGGGTGACGGTGGCGAGGTGGGCGAGCAGGTTGCGGAAGCTGTGCACCGGGTCGCCCTCGGCGGTGCGCTTGGTCCGGGCCTTCGCTTGTGCGCTCGCCGACCCCTCGGCCGGGGCCACGATGGACGCGCGGGCGGCCTCGGTCGCCTCGCGGTCCTCGTCGTCGAACAGCATCGGCGCAAGCCGCGCGCGCATGTGCCATTCCACGTAGTAGGCCAGCATGGACAGCAGGAAATGGGCGCGCACCCGCTCGGCGCTGCGATGCAACACCGGGCGGACTTTGAGGTCCACGGTCTTGAGGCTGCGGAAGGCCCGCTCCACGGTGCCGAGACGCTTGTAGGCGCGCACGGTCCCGCGGGCATCGAGTGCGGTCTCGGGCACGCTGGTGCGCACCACGTACAGCCCATCAAGGGCGGCCTCGGCCGCAATCGACGAGGCGTTGCGCTGGTAGGTGAACTCGCCCTTGCCGTCGATGGACCACACGAAGTGCTTGGCCATCTTGTACCGGCCGATGACCTGGCCCACCCGCGCCCCAATCGCGCGCTCGCCGGTGAGGCGGCGCTTGGTGCGCCGGGTCGCCGCGGCAATGGGGGCGAGCACCGCCTCGGTGGCGTCGAGCAGGGCGGCGCGCTTGCTCGCCCGCGCCTCGGCCAGCAGCGGATTGCGACACACCATCAGGCGCTCGCCGGGGTAGGCGTCGCTGGTGACCTCCACCAGGTCGCGCTCGTCGAACAGCGACAACTGCACCGCGCCGCAGTCCACCAGCGCGCGGATGGCCGGCCCGCGCAATGCGCTGATCCAATCGAGCCCCGCCGGCTGGACCTCTTGGCGGATTCTCGCCTCGGTGAGCATCCCCCGGTCGCCGACCAGCACCACCCGCGAGCGCCCGAAGCGCTGGCGCAGCTTCCCGATCTGCGCCCCCACCGTACTCGGGTCGGCGATGTGCCCGGCGAACACCTCCACCGACACCGGACAGCCGTCGCGCGCGCACAGCAACCCGAACTCGATTTGCGGTTTGCCGCGCTTGCCGTCACGCGAATGACCGCGCTTGGCCAACGGGCAGGTCCGTCCCTCCATCCACACCGAGGTCAGGTCATAGAGCACCAGGGCGCCTTCGGCGAGATGGCGCTTCGCCAAGCCCCGCTCGATGCGCGCCTGGCGCTCACCGAGCCAGTCCATGGCTGCATACAGGTCGTCCTCGTCCACCGGTCCCAGGCCGAGCGTCTCGGCGAGGGTGTCGCGCGCGGTGGCCTCGGCGAGCCCCCGGGCGGTGGCGAGTTTGGAGCCGGGGTCGAGCAGGCGCGCGGCGACCATCGCCAGCACCCGGGCGCGCTCGGGCGAAGGCGCGGGGTCGATGAGTCGGTCCAGTGCGAGCTTGCGCATCGTCCCCAGCACCGCCGCGACATGGCCGTGGGGCAGGGAGCGCACGATGTCGAAGGCGTCGTCGCGCCCGACCAGCGGTTCGTCCTTGAGGAGTCGGCGCAGGGTGTCGACTTTGTCCTGGGGCCACTTGGAGAGGTTGGCGAGGGTGCGTTTCCTGACTTTGCCGTGCTCGCGCCAGCCTTCGCGCAGGAGGATGGCGGGGGGCGAGTTCCGGTTGGGGACGGTGTCGATGTACATGGTAATCATTGTACTCGATTCATCGAACCTATCCAGCGGGAATATCACTATTACATGGGAACACCCTCGTGCCGCCCAGATGATACTTGCGCTTCCAAATCAATCCCTTGGACCGCATGGAACGAGAAAACCGGGGGGAACTTCGGGTTAGGGAAGGTCTGAACAAGTCGATTCTGCCATGATTGGCGAACGAGTCAGACCATGGTGAGCGAGGCATGGAACAGTCGACCTTCGCGGAGTTGGAACACGACACGAAGAAGCGGCGCACGCGGCGCGAGGTGTTTCTCGAGAAGATGGACGCTCTGGTCCCGTGGGACCGACTGCAGGCGCGCATCGAGCCGTTCTATCCGCGGGCCGGACGCGGTCGCCGACCGTATCCGCTCGCGGTGATGCTGCGCGTGCACTGCGTGCAGTTGTTCTACAACTTGAGCGACCCCGGCATGGAGGACTTGCTCTACGAGGTGGAGTCGGTCCGGCGATAGGCGTAGTTCCGGTCGAGCCTCTCCAGGACATAGTCGGCGTAGCGTACAGGCTCGTGGCGCGGCGGGTGGTCCGGACCGCAACAGGTCGGCAGGCATTCGATCCTGCTCTCCATATCCATGTCCCAGAAGAAGGGTACCGAGTAGCGGTTTCTCCCCGAGTGGTTTCGGACCCGGTGCGGGGTGGAGGACCAGCGTCCGTTGCTCCAGCGGGCGAGCATGTCGGCCACATTGACCACGAACGTCTCCGGGACTGGCGGAGCCGGTGCCCACTCGCCGTTCCTCATCCGCACTTCGAGGCCGTCATGCTCATCCTGAACAAGAAAGGTGATGAACCCGTGGTCGGTATGGGGCGCCGCCCCGTAATGGTCGGCCGGAGTGTCGGGGGGCTCCGGGGGATAGTGGATCAGCCGCAGCCAGGAGGTGGGGCGCTCGAAGTGCGGGTCGAGGTATGTGGCCGGCAGGTTGAGGGCAAGCGCGAGCAGTCTCGTGAACCGCCGCGCGAAGTCCGTCATCGCGGCCTGATAAGCTGTGACCGCCTCGCGAAAGCCCGGCAGACCGTCGGGCCACTGGTTGGGCCCCTGCAAGGGCTTGCCGAACGCGGGGTCTTTCGGGGCCACCTCGTGCATGACCATGAACGATTCGCTCAGGTTCGGGCGAGTCACCCGGGCAACGCTGGAAGTCCGGATCAGGGAGGAATTCGGCGCGATGTATCCGCGGTGGAAGGCATTGATGGCGATCTCCTGCTTGACCTCGTCGCCAAGGGCGTGGAAGCGGCGCGAGGCGTCGAACACCGCCTCTGTCAGGTTCGACTCGATCCCGGTATTGGCGACGTAGCAGAAGCCGGTGCGGCGGAATGCGTCGTCGAGCGCGCACGCGATCTCCGGCACGCGAGGGCTCGCGAGGTCGGCGGCGTCGATGTCGATTTCGGGAATGGATGCGGCCATGGCACACGTCACCCGGTTCGGGCCGGACTCGTGCTCCAGATCTCGTGGTGCCCGAATATGCCAGGACCGCGGGAGGATTTCTCAAGGCGAACGGTGCCGACGGTGCCGACCGCCAGCCTGTCAGGAGCAAATAGTCTGTCCGGTGTAGTAGCACATGAGTTGTCCGGTTTGATGGGCGCCGAGGAGGTGCCCCATGACCAGGACACAGTTGCTGCAGGAGATCCGGCGGATGCGATTCAACGAAGCCTACGGGGGGTGGCGCGAGCGGCGCCTGACGCAGGAGGAGGCGGCTCGGCTGCTGGGGGTGTGCGAGCGCACGTTCCGGCGCTACGTGGAGCGCTACGAGGATGAGGGGCTCGAGGGGCTGGTGGACAAGCGCCTGGGCCAGGTCTCGGCCCGGCGCGCGCCGGTCGACGAGGTGGTGCGCACCGAGGCGCTGTATCGGGAGCGCTACGACGGGTGGAACGTCGCGCACTTCTACCGCTTCTACCGGCGCCGGCACGGGGGCGGGCGCAGCGACACCTGGGTGAAGCACACGTTGCAGCGCGCGGGGCTGGTGGCCAGGGCGCCGGCGCGCGGCAAGCACCGGCGGCGCCGTGAGCGCGCGCCGCTTGAGGGGATGATGCTCCATCAGGACGGGTCAACCCACCGGCGGGTGCCCGGCCAGTCTTGGGACCTCATCATCACCGTTGACGATGCGACATCACAGCACTACGCGATGTGCTTCGTGGCCGAGGAAGGCACCGCGTCGAGCTTCCAGGCCATGACCGAGGTCATCGAGGGCTGAGGGCTGCCGTCGAGCCTGTACACCGACCGCGGCTCACACTACTGGCACACCCCCGAGGCCGGGGGCAAGGTCGACCGGGACCACCCCACCCAGTTCGCACGGGCGATGCGACAGCTCGGCGTGGAGATGATTCCCGCCTACTCGCCCGAAGCGCGCGGACGGTGCGAGCGCATGTTCGCCACCCATCAGGAGCGCCTGCCCAGGGAGCTCGCCGCTCAGGGCATCACCACGATGGCCGAGGCGAACCGCTATGTGGCCGAGCACGACCGCGCGGCGTTCAACGAGGAGTTCACGGTGCCCGCGGCCGAGCCCGGCAGCGCGTTCGTGCCCTTCATCGGCCCGGGGCTCGCCGACATCGTGTGCGAGCACCACGAGCGCACCGTCGGACGCGACAACTGCGTGAGCTTCGAGCGCAAGCGGTTGCAGATTCCGGCCCACGCGCACCGCTATCACTTCGTCAAGGCGCGAGTGCGCGTGCACCGTTACCCCGATGGGCGCCTGGCGGTGTTCCACGGGCCGCGCAAGCTCGCCGAGTACGAGCCCGATGGTTCGCTGCGGGCCAGCGCCCCCGCCGCACCGCCCGAGCACCGCGCTCAAAGCGCGGCGGCGCGATGAACGGTCCGGTGGATTTGTGGGCGAGTCCTTCGCACCGGCGCGCGCCCTGCGGGCCGTGTGGACAGCCCGTGGACGACGCCGACGCGTCGCCCACCGCCTGCCCACACTCTCGCGCCTCTCGCCCACAATCCCACCGGACCAACGACAGATCATCGAACAGAACCACCGGACAGTTCATGTGCTACAAAACCGGACAGTTCTATTTGTTGCTAACAGTGCCGACCGCCAGCCTCGACGGAGTTGCCGGCCGATGGTAGCGTCGAAGATGCCCGCAGGGGCCGGCCCGGACCTCGAATCCATGCCCGAAACCACCACAACCCCGCTGCACCCGGGCGGCGACCCCATCGACGTGCGCACCGCCCCGGACCGCTACCGCCACTGGCGCCTGCGCGTCGAGGGCCGGATTGCCACGCTTGCGCTCGATGTCGACGAGTCCGGCGGCCTCGCGCCCGGTTACGAGCTGAAGCTCAATTCCTACGATCTGGGCGTGGACATTGAGCTGGCCGATGCGGTGCAGCGGTTGCGGTTCGAGCACCCGGAGGTGGCGGCGGTGGTGATCCGCTCCGCGAAGGCGCGAGTGTTCTGCGCCGGCGCCAACATTCGCATGCTCGGCGGGTCGAGCCATGCCCACAAGGTCGCCTTCTGCAAGTTCACCAACGAGACCCGGTGCGCCATCGAGGATGCGAGCGCGCATTCGGGCCAGCGTTATCTGTGCGCGATCGATGGCACCGCGGCGGGCGGCGGTTACGAGCTGGCCATGGCCACGGACTGGATTCTCCTGGTCGACGACGGTTCGAGTGCGGTGTCGCTGCCGGAGGTCGCGGTGCTCGGCGTGCTGCCGGGTACCGGCGGACTGGTGCGCCTGGTCGACAAGCGCAAGGTGCGTCGCGACCGCGCCGATTTCTTCTCCACCACCGAGGAGGGGGTGCGCGGACGGCGCGCCCTGGAGTGGGGCCTGGTGGACGAGATTGCGCCTTCATCGCATTTCGATGCCGCGGTCGAGACGCGCGCGCAGGCGCTGTCGGCAACGTCCGATCGCCCGTCCGGAGCCCGCGGTGTCCGTCTTCGCGAGTTGGAGCGCCGCATCAAGGGCGAGCGCATCCGCTACCGGTACGTGGAGGCCGACATCGATCGCGGGCTGCGCGCCGGTCGCATCCGCATCAAGGGGCCGACCGGGGCGCCGCCCGCGGATACCGACGGACTCGTGCCGGCGGGCGATGCCTTCTGGCCCCTCGCGCTGGCCCGCGAACTCGAAGATCTGATCCTGCACCTGCGCCACAACGAGCCGGAAATCGGCACCCTGGTGGTGACCTCCGAGGGCGACCTCGATGCGGTTGCCGCCCACGACGCCTTCCTGTCTGCCCACCGCGCGCACTGGCTCGCCCGCGAGATCCGGCTCTACTGGAAGCGCCTGCTGAAGCGCATCGATCTCACCGCGCGGAGCCTCGTCGCCCTGGTGGAGCCGGGGAGCTGCTTCGCCGGCTTCCTGCTGGAGCTGGTGCTCGCGGCGGACCGGAGCTACATGCTCGACGGGCCGCTCGAGGACGACGGCCGGGAAGCCGCGGTGCGCCTCACCGAGTCCAACTTCGGCTGTTTCCCGGGCGTCAACGGTCTCACCCGGCTCGAAGCGCGCAGCCTGGACGACGAGGCGGCGGTGAGCCGCGCCCGCCGGCAGGCCGACCGGGACCTCACCGCCGCCGACGCCGAAGCGCATCGGCTCGTCACCTTCACCCCCGATGACATCGACTGGGAAGACGAGGTGCGCATCGCGCTGGAGGAGCGCGCCGCGTTCTCCCCGGACGCACTCACCGGCCTGGAGGCGAGTCTGCGCTGCCCCGGACCGGAAACGATGGAGTCGCGCATCTTCGGCCGCCTCACCGCCTGGCAGAACTGGATCTTCCAGCGTCCGAACGCGGTCGGCGAGCACGGCGCGCTGACCCTGTACGGCACCGGCGCGCGTGCCGACTTCGACCGGAAGCGGGTATGACTCGAGAATTTCGGGTTCAGCGGGCGGCCGAACCGCTCGCCCGTTTCGAATCCGCCGAACCGGGCGCACGCATGTGCGCACGATGTGTGGAATTTGCACGAGGTGGATCGAGCGCAGCGATTACGGCGCAACATTTGCTCAAGGGACACTGGAAATGTCATCCGTCGATCTGAACGACCGTATTCCCAACAACGTGGATCTCGCCTCCGACCGCCGTCTCCAGCGGGCGCTGGAGCAGTGGCAGCCCGCCTTTCTCGACTGGTGGCGCGAGATGGGGCCGGTGGCGGGGGCTGCGCCCGAGGCGTATTTGCGTACCGCCATCTCCGTCGACCGCAGCGGCTGGGCGAATTTCGGCTTCACCCGGATGCCGGACTATCGCTGGGGCGTCTTCCTCGCGGATCCGGAGCCGGACCGCCGCATCGGCTTCGGGGATCACCGGGGCGAGCCGGTGTGGCAGCGGGTGCCGGGGGACTACCGGGCGGCGCTGCGCCGGCTGATCGTGATCCAGGGCGATACCGAGCCGGCGTCGGTGGAGCAGCAGCGTCACCTCGGCCGGACCTGCCCTTCGGGTTACGATCTGCGCAACCTCTTCCAGATCAACGTCGAGGAGGGGCGTCACCTCTGGGCGATGGTCTACCTGCTGCACGCCTACTTCGGCCGCGACGGGCGGGAGGAAGCGCAGGCGTTGCTGGAGCGCCGCTCGGGCGATGCCGACCGGCCCCGCATCCTCACCGCCTTCAACGAGCGCACCCCGGACTGGCTGGCGCTGTTCATGTTCACCTTCCTCACGGACCGCGACGGCAAGTTCCAGCTCCACTCGCTGGCGGAGTCCGCCTTCGACCCGCTCGCGCGCACCTGCCGGTTCATGCTGACCGAGGAGGCCCACCACATGTTCGTCGGCATCACCGGCCTCGCCCGCGTCGTCGAGCGCACCTGCGAGGTGATGCGCGAGCACCGCACCGACGACGTGCGCCCCTTCGGAGTCATCGATCTGCCGACGTTCCAGAGGTATCTGAACTTCCACTTCAGCGTGACCCTGGATCTGTTCGGGGCGGAAGTCTCCACCAACGCCGCGGGGGGCTACACCAGTGGGCTCAAGGGCCGGTTCCACGAGTCCGACATCGACGACGACCACCGGCTGGGCCACGCCACCTATCCGGTCCTGCAATGGGTGGACGGCGCGTTCCGCCGGCTCGACGTCCCGGCGCTGAACGCGCTCAACGAACGTCTGCGTGACGACTTCGTGGCGGATGTCGAGACCGGGCTCGACCGGATCAACCGCATCATCCGCGGCTTCGGGGTGGACTTCCGGCTCGCGCTCCCGCACGTCGCGTTCAACCGCCGCGTCGGCATGTTCGCCGACCTGGACGTCACCCCGGAGGGCGCCGTCATCGACGGCGAAACGTGGCGCCGCCGCGAGGCCGAATGGCTGCCCTCGCCGTCCGACCGCGCCTACGTCCGCTCGCTCATGCCGGAGGCGGTGACCGAGCCCGGCCGGTTCGCCAACTGGATCGCGCCGCCGTCACGGGGCATCAACCACCAGCCCGTCGACTTCGAGTACGTGCGGCTCGATTGACGGGACTGCCGGTGCCGATCTCGCGCCGGGCCGCGACTCGCCGCCCGATCGTGGCGGGTGCGGGCCGACCCATCGCCCGACTCGCACGGCCGGGCCGGGATCGGGGGGATGCGAAGGACTGCTCCCGTTGCGGAGCGCTTGCCCGGGGTTCGATATTCCGCCACCGACCTCCGCCCGATCATTTCTTGTGAGAATACCGCCCCGATGCCGGCCGCGACGCCGGCCGCAGACACGAGGAGTTCATCACCATGCTGGCGCTGACCGGATACGCCGATCGCCTGTCGGTTCGACCCGGCGAGACGATTCGATTTCACCTGAGCAACGCCACCGGCACCGACGTGGAGGCGAAGCTCGCGCGCGTGATCTGCGCGGACGCGAATCCCGCCGGCCCCGGCATCCGGTTGGAGCCGGTGGCGGGCACCCCCGTCAGGTGCGGAGACGCGCCGGCGCAACGCGCGCCGCGGGGATCGTACGCGCGCATCGAAGCCCCGGGTCCATGCCTCGGTACCGGCAGCTTCTCCGTGACCTGCCTCGTCTACCCGACGCGGCTCGCGAGCGGGCGGCAGGCAATCGCTTCGCGCATCGGCGAGGCGGCGGCGAGCGGCTTCGTCCTGGACATCGACGAGCGGGGCCGGCTCTGCGCGTCGCTCGGCGACGGCGCGTCGATGCGCGCGGTGGCGGAGGTTCCGGAGCCGCTGGTGGAGCGGGCGTGGCATGCGGTGTGGCTCGTGGTGGACACCGAATCCGGAGCAGTGGAGGCCGGCTGGACGCTTCTGTCGCCCCGGCTCGGGGAGGTCGGAGCGCCCCGGAGGGCGCGGGCGGCGCTTCCCGCCGGCGTCGTGCCTCACGCGGATGCGCCCCTGTTGCTCGCGGCCGCGGACCATGGGCGCCCCGCCCGGCACTTCAACGGCAAGCTGGAAGCGCCCGCGGTGTTCGACCGGCCCCTCACCGCGCACGAGTTCGACGCGCTTGCCGGGGGCGGAACGCCGGGTGGGGCGAGCGCGCGCTGGGACTTCTCCCGCGGGGTCGGGTCGAGCCGCATCGAGGACACGGGCCCATACGCGCTCCACGGCACGCTCGTCAACGTGCCGGGACGGGGGATGACCGGCGCGCGGTGGACCGGCCGCGAGATGTGCTGGCGTCACGCCCCGACGGAATACGCGGCGATTCACTTCCACGAGGACGACATCGACGACTGCGGCTGGCCGGCGGGGTTCGAGTGGACGGTCCCCGAGAGCACCCGCTCGTCGACCTACGCGCTGTTGCTCTCGGCCGGGGACGCCGAGGACAACATCCCGTTCTTCGTGGTGCCGCCGAAGCGGACGACCGCCGCCCCCATCGCGGTGCTCGTTTCCACCTTCACCTACACCATCTACGCGAACCACACCCGCCCCGAGTGGTCGCGCGACCCGCAGTGGAAGGCGCACTGGAAGGCGCAGGCGGCCGAGTGGGGGGCGTCGCCGCACAATCCCGGCGATCACCTGGAGTACGGGCTCTCGACCTACAACCATCACCCCGACGGGAGCGGCATCTCCATCGCGTCCTGGCATCGGCCGATGCTGACGGTGCGGCTCGGCTTCATCACCTATCCCTACCCCGAAATCCGGGGCTCGGGCCTGCGCCACTTTCCCGCCGACACCCACCTCACCGCGTGGCTGGAGGCCAGGGGATACGACTACGACATCATCACCGATCAGGAGCTGCACGACGAAGGGGCCGAGGTGCTGAAGGACTACCGAGTGGTCACCACCGGCACCCACCCCGAGTACCACACCCGCGAGACCCTGGACGCGCTCGAGGCATACCGCGACGGCGGCGGGCGGCTGTGCTACCTCGGGGGAAACGGGTTTTACTGGAAGGTGGCGCTCTCGCCCGAGAAGCACGGGGTGATCGAGATCCGGCGCGGGGAGGGTGGCATCCGGGCGTGGGCGGCGGAGCCCGGGGAGTACTACAACCAGTTCGACGGCGAGTACGGTGGGCTGTGGCGGCGCAACGGCCGCCCGCCCCAGCACCTCTGCGGGGTCGGGTTCACCGCTCAGGGCAACTACGTCGGGTCGTACTACCGCAAGCGCCCGGAAGCGGCCGACCCGAGGGTCGCCTGGATGTTCGCCGGCATCGACGGCGAGACCTTCGGCGACCATGGCCTCGGCGGCCATGGGGCGGCGGGATTCGAGCTGGACCGCGCCGACAAACGGCTGGGGACCCCCACCCACGCGGTGGTGGCCGCAAGCTCGGAGAACCACCCGCCGGATGCGCCGTGGGTGCTGGTCCCCGAGGAGCACCTCACCCACATCGTCACCTGGCCCGGCGAACCGGCGGACAAGCTGATCCGCGCCGACCTCACCTTCTTCGAAACTCCGAAGGGCGGGGCGGTGTTCTCCACCGGCTCCATCACCTTCTGCGGCAGCCTCGTGACCAACGGGTTCGACAATGACGTCTCCCGGCTGCTCGCCAACGTGCTTGACCGCTTCCTCGACCCGGAGCCGTTCGCGATGCCGGCCGGCTGAGGGCGCCGGATGGTCGAGGGTGGGCCGCCTGCGCGATGGCGGTCCGGAGGTCGGGAACGAATCCGGTCAGCCGACCGTCATTCTTCGGGCCGGACACCGCACGGGATTTGAGGTGGAGCGGCTCGCGCGGGGCGTTCCGAAGTTCGCGTCAGGGCACAGCGACCGGATCGTGATGCTCTTGGTCGCCGGCTCGCAATCCGCTTGAAAATCCTCCCGTCGGCTCCATATCGGAGCCGACGGGAGGCCGGCATGTGATGCAGGCGCACCGCGCCGATCCGACTTCCATTCGCGAACATCAGGACGGGCCCCACGAACCATGACCACCACCCTTGCCCATCGGCTGCCGACCCCGGCCGCGGACCTGCAGGGCTACCTGCGGGCCGTTCATGCGTTTCCGTACCTCAGCGTCGAAGAAGAGCGCGAGCTGGCCACCCGCTTGCGGCGGGACGACGACCTGGATGCGGCGTGGCAGCTCGTCACCTCGCACCTGCGGTATGTCGCCAAGGTGGCGCGTGCCTATCGCGGGTACGGCCTGCCTCAGGAGGATCTGATCCAGGAGGGCAACATCGGCCTGATGAAGGCGGTCAAGCGCTTCGACCCCGACGTCGGGGTCCGGCTCGTCTCCTTCGCGATGCACTGGATCCGGGCCGAGATCCACGAGTTCGTGCTCCGCAACTGGCGCATCGTCAAGGTGGCCACCACCAAGGCCCAGCGCAAACTCTTCTTCAACCTCCGCAGTGCAAAGCAGCGCCCCGGCGCGCTCTCCCGCCGTGAGATCAGGGACATCGCGGACGACCTCTCGGTTCGTCCGGAGGATGTGGTGGAGATGGAACGCAGGCTCGGAGCGCACGACGCGGCGTTCGACGGCCTGGCCGACGATGATGATCGCGCGGCTCCCGCTGCATTCATCGCCGACCCGACTCCGGACCCGGCCGAGATGGTCGAGGCGGAGCAGTGGAGCGAATCCGCGACCGGACGACTTCAGGCGGCGCTCGCCACCCTCGATGAACGCACCCGGGACATCGTGACGCGCCGCTGGCTGGCCGAGCCGAAGGCGAAGCTGCGAGAGCTTGCCGAGGAGTACGGCGTATCCGCCGAGCGCGTGCGCCAGATCGAGGCGCAGGCGCTGCGCCAAATGAAGGATGCGCTCGGAGACGTGGTTCCCGCCTGAGCTTGCTTTCCCCGCCGGGCGTCGGCGGGCGCTCCACTTGTCGGTGCGCGGCCGAGAAATGGTTCCGGGCGGGGCATCGTCTCGAATCGCGAACACTGACCGCGGTGCCTGGCCGGCGGCGCTCGTCCGCTTCGCTGCCGTGGGTATCCTGTCTCCGCCGATTCCTCCGCAACCCTGAAGAGATCGTATTCTGGTGCGGATCCTCCCGTCCGATCCGGGAGTGGATGAGTTCCGCCGCGAATGACCCCGCCTTGCGCACGGTCACCCGCATTTCGAGAGATCGAGGGTTGTCGGGGGAGAGTGGACCACCCTCCCACCGGTGGTCGGGCGCCGGAAACAAGTACGGCGGGACGACTGTCGCCGCCCCGCCGTGCCTGTGGTCCTTCAGTCAGTCAATCAATCAGTCAACCAGCCAGTCAGTGCGTCACTTCGATGCGCTTCGGCTGCAATGCCGCGCGCTTCGGGATGGCAACCTCCAGCACCCCGTGCTTGCCGCTGGCGGAGATGGCCTCCGCGTCGGCGGTGTCGGGCAGGGTGAACCGGCGGTAGAAGCCTCCGTACACCCGCTCCACCCTCCGGTAGCCGTTGTCGCCTTCGTCCCGGGTCTCCAGCTTGCGCTCGCCCTTGATGGTGAGCACGCTGTTCTCCATGGTGACTTCGATGTCCCCCGGCTCGACCCCGGGGATGTCCGCGGTGATCACGAACCGGTCGGTGTCTTCCCTGATGTCCACCGCCGGCGTCCAGCGGCTGGTCGCCACGCTCGAGCCGTCTTCGGCTCCGGCCACCGCGTTGTCGAATACGCGGCTCATCTCGTTCTGGATCTGGCGCATCGCACTCCAGGGCTCGTATCTGGTCAGCAGCATCTTCATTCCTCCTTGTTTCGAGTGCGCGGCGGTGCTCCGCCGCTTGGTCGGAACAGGTTGGAGCAGCCCGGATTTTTTCAAGCGGATCGTCGGCTGGTTTACAATCGCGGGCCTGCGTTTCGGGTGCGGAGAGCGAGCAATGGCGGTGCGAGAGATCCTGGAAATCGGACATCCCGTGCTGGCCGCGCGGGCGCGCGAGGTGGAGGTGGCCGCGATTGGTTCTCCCGAGGTGCAGGGCTGGATCGACGACCTGATCGACACCATGCGCGCCGCCAATGGCGCCGGTATCGCCGCCAACCAGGTGGGTATCCCGTATCGGCTGTTCACGGTCGAGGCCCGGGCCGACAACCCGCGCTATCCCTACAAGCCGCCGATTCCGCTCACCGTTCTCGTCAATCCGGAGATTGCCTTCCTGTCCGACGAGACGTTCGAGAACTGGGAGGGTTGCCTGTCGGTGCCGGGCCTGCGCGGGGCGGTGAGCCGACACCTGGAGGTGTCCGTCTCCGGATACGATCGCGACGGCGTGCACCGGACCTTCGAGGTCCGCGGATACTCCGCCGCCACCTTCCAGCACGAGCACGACCATCTCGACGGCGTCCTGTTTCCCCACCGGGTCACCGATACGCGCACGTTCTGTAGCTGGTCGTCGTTCGCGGCCTTCCGCCAGGAGGCGTTCGCCGATCGGGTGCGCCGGCTCGTGGACCGTTGGGGAGCATGACGCGGCCATGAGTGCCGCCTCCCCGGAAAGTGAGCCGTCCCCGGGCTCGAACCCACGCAAGTTCGGCCGCTACGTCGTGCGCCGGGCCATCGGGCGCGGAGGCTTCGCCACCGTGTACGAGGGGTTCGACGGCGAACTCGAACGGCCCGTCGCGATCAAGGTCGCGCACATCGGACGAACGGACTCCAGCGAGGGACGCGCCGCGTTCGTCAAGGAAGCCCGCCAGCTCGCCCGCCTGCAGCATCCCCGCATCGTCACCGTGTTCGACGCCGGAGTCGAGGGAGAGCATCGCTACATCGTCTCCGCGCTGCTGTCCGGCAAGAGCCTGCTCTCGTACCTGAAGCAGCGCCGACCGGACTTCCGGGAGACCGCGCGGACCGTCGCCGACATCGCGGACGCGCTCGCGCACGCGCACGCGCAAGGGGTGGTGCACCGCGACGTCAAACCCTCCAACATCATCCTGACCGAAGACCAGGGCCCGGTCCTCATCGACTTCGGTCTCGCGTTCAACCAGGGCGACGCGGCGGTGCTGCCCCCCGGGCGCGCCGCGGGCACGCCGAGCTACATGGCGCCGGAGCAGATCGCCGGCAAGGGGCACGCGATCGGCGCGCGCAGCGACATCTACAGCCTCGGGGTCGTGCTCTACCGCATGCTCTGCGGCACGCTCCCTTTCGTCGCCACCGACAAGGAGAAGCTCTATCGCCAGATCGTCGAGGTCCAGCCCGAGCCGCCTTCGGGCATCGACGACGAGGTGCCCGAGGAGCTGGAGCGGATCTGCCTGCGGGCGATGGCCAAGGATCGGGGCGAGCGCTACGAGACGGCAAGGGATCTCGCCGACGATCTCCGGGGTTATCTCCACACTGGCGTCGGCGGAGAGACGGAGCGCTCGGGCATGGAACACGCGATGTTCATCGAGGAGTCGTCCGTCATCGAGAGCGGGGCGAGCGTGGCGTCGGTGACCATCGACCCGCTTGATGTCCGGGCCTGTCTCCAGGATGGCTGCGAGGCGCTCGACAAGGCGCACTACCTGCGGGCGCGGAAGCGCTTCGAGGCCGCCCTGGAGGCGGTGGCCGTCTCCGATACCCTGGCCGCGGCGGAAGTCCGGATCCATGTCGGCCTCGTGCACGCGCTGTTGCTCGTCGAAGGCCCGGCGCATCCGGCCATCGAGCGCTCGCTCTCCCGCGCGCTGCTGCTCGCGGGATGGGAAGGAGACGAA
This sequence comes from Gammaproteobacteria bacterium, assembly GCA_965221725.1. GTDB lineage: Bacteria > Pseudomonadota > Gammaproteobacteria > HK1 > HK1 > HK1. The sequence continues at coordinate 1,795,676 of OZ244909.1, read as the reverse complement.
GAGACCCGCACCCTGGCCCTGGGGCTCGCATCGGCGGCGGCGCTGGCGCGCGGGGACTGCGACGGCGGCCTGGAACTCGCGCGGGAGCTGCTCGCCGATGTGCGCGAGCGCGAGACCGCGCCGCTGTTCGTCGAGGCCCATCGGGTCGCCGGCGTGGCGCTCAGCATGCTCGGTGACCGGGCCGCGGGCGGCACCCATCTCGACATGGTCATCGAACGATACCGGCCGGGAGAGCCCGGTGCCGGCGCCGTCAGCGGCATCTATGACGCCGGTGTGGTGTCGCTCGCCTGTCTCGCCTCGAACTTCTGGACGCTGGGGCAACTTCGCCTGAGCGAGCGGCGGCTGTCCGAAGCGCTGATGCTGGCGGATCGCATCGAGCACCCTCCGACCGACGCCTGTGTCCATGCGGCGGCGGCCCGGATCCTGGCCGAGCGCCGGGACTGGGAGGGCGCCCGCGAGGCGGTCGGGCGGCTCCTGCGGGTGGCGAGTGGGCATGCGCTTGCCGAATGGCTGCCGTGGAGCGCGGTTCTCGACGGGCTGGTGACCGCGGCGGGCGGCGATCTCGACGAGGGCATCGTGCGGGTTCAGGATGGCCTGAACGGACTGCGCAACGTCGGGGTGGACGCCGGCCGCGTCTACGCGCTGCTGACCCTCGGGCGCCTGTGTCTGGCCGGCGCCCAGGTGCAGCGGGGGCTCGAAGCCGTCGACGAGGGGCTCGCCCTGTGCGGTGAGCGCGGGCGCGCGCAGGAGCATCTCTCGGAGCTGTTCCGGATCCGGGCCGCGCTGCTTCTCGCCCAGTCCAGCGAGCTGGAGCCGGAAGCGGAAGACCTGCTGATGCGCGCCTACGATGTCGCGCGCAATCAGACCGCGCGCATGCACGAGCTGCGCGTGGTGCTGGACCTCGTGCCGCTGTGGTTGCGGGCCGGGAGGAGCGCCGAGGCCGGCGACACCATCGATGCGTCGCTCCAGTGGTTCGAGGAGGGCGACAGCGCCCAGGAGCTTGCGCTCGCGCGGGCGCTACGGGTCCGCATCGACGAAAACGTCGGGTCGTGAGCGGATCGAATCTCTCCACCCTCTCCACCCTGGCCGCATCCGGTGACCCCCATGCGATCGGCCGCGCTCTCGGCGAGGCATCGGCCGCTGCGCTGCGGGATATCGTCCCCACCATCGGCCGATTCCAGGCGCTCATGCGCGAGTGGCAAGGCACGGAACGCCTGCGTGACCTGGAAGCGGCGGCCCGCTCCGTCTGGCCGCAGTACGTGCGCGAGCTCGAGGGGATGGCGCACGGCGCCGGCGTCGCGTTCGAGACGGTGTTCCTGTGGAATTGCCGGGGCGATCTGCCCGAATCGGGTCGCGATGCGCGCCGAGGCAGCGCCGCCGGCTGCACCACGGTGATGGTTCCCGCGCAGGAAGGGCGTCCGGCCCTCGTCGCCCACAACGAGGACGATGCCCCGGAGCTGCACGGCCACTGCCGCATTGTCGATGTCCGGCCCGAGGACGGTCCGGGTTTCGTGAGTTTCTACTCCCCCGGCCTGCTCCCCGGCCACACCTTCGCTGTCAATCGCGCCGGCCTGGTCCAGACCGTCAACGATGTCCGGCCGGGGGACCGGTCAATCGGCGAGGCGGTTGGCGTCCCCCGCCATCTGGTGTGCCGCGCGGTGCTCGACTGCGGGGGGTTGGAGGCGGCGATCGCCTGCATTCGCGACCTGGACCGAGCGAGCGGATTCCATCACACCCTCGCGCGGGCCGGGGATCGGCGCCTCCTGTCGGTCGAGGCGCCGGCGAGCGGATGCGAGGTGGTGGAGGTGGACGCGCCGTGCGCACACGCCAACCATCTCCGGCACGAGCGATTCGCGCACCTCCCGCAGATGATTGCCGCCTCCTCGCGCTGCCGCCAGGCCCGGGCGGATGCGCTCATCGCGGGCGGCGCGCTCGAGCACGGCGACCCGCTGTGCGTGCTCGGCGACGTGGGAGGGCGCCTGCCGATCCGGCGTCGCGAGAAGGACTGCGGCGACGCCGGGTTCACCCTCGCGAGCGCGGTGTTCCGGGTCGCCGCAAGCGGGGTCGATTACGAGGTGTTCGACGAAATCATGCATCCCCCCGTGCACCGGGGGGAGATACGGGTGGAGCCATCAAGCCCGAGCGGTTTTCCGCTCCTCGGTGAAAATCGCTGAGAAGCCCGGAGTGGCAGCGAGTCGGTGAAATTTCCGCGCTAATGCGCGTAGTCCGGCTCCTCGCGGTCGAGGATGCGCTTCAGGGCCGCGAAGTGATGTTCGCCCGCGTCCCACCCCTCGCCGTACCACTGCTCGGCCGACCGGCGCGCCACCTCGTCCGACAGCAATCGCAGCGGCCGTCCGGTGGACATCGCCATCACCTGGTGCCGGCACGACCGCTCCAGGTAGTACAGGGTGTCGAACGCCTCCGCCACCGTGTTGCCGGTGACCAGCACCCCGTGCCCGGCCATGAACATGATCGGCTTGTTGCCGAGCGCGTTGCAGATGCGGTCGCCCTCGGCGTCGTCGAGCGCGATGCCGTTGAATGCGTCGTCGTAGGCGATGCGGCCATAGAAGCGGGCCGAACTCTGGTGGCACATCTCGAGCTTGCCGTCCTCGATGCACGTGAGCGCGGTCGCGTATGGCATGTGGGTGTGGAGCACGCACCGGGCCTGCGGAATGCGTTCGTGGATCGGGCCGTGGATGCAGGCTGCGGATCTCTCCACCTCGCCCTCGCCCTCGTGCACCTCGCCCCGGGCATCGGAGACGAGGAGGTCACCGGCCCGCATTTCCGAGAAATGCCTGCCCCACGGGTTGACGAGAAAGCGGGTGCCGTCGTCGTTGACGGCACAGGTGAAGTGGTTGGCGATCGACTCGTGATAGCCGAGCCGGGCCGCCCATCGGCAGGCCGCGGCCAGATCGGCCCTCGCCTGGCTCAACGTCTCATTCACGGCGGATTCCATGGCGGATTCGACTCCCCCGAGCGGAGTGAGTGGATGGCGCGAATCTGGACTCCGGAACCGCCGAGGTCAAGCCCCGCGCCACCCCCGACGCCACCCCCTTTGGCGCCAGCCCCGGCGCTACCCCCTCCAGGGGCACCTTGTGCCGACCGGACGACCAGTCCGGGATCGGTATTCCCGGATTCGCGTTCGCGACCGGAGGGCGGGGCGCACGGACCGCGGATCGATCAGTCGAGGGTGCGCAGCAGCCGCAGCACGAGCGGCGTCCACGCCGCCAGCATCGCGACCAGCAACACCGCCTCGGTTTGCGCGATGCGCAGCAGCCGACGCCGCTCCGGACCATGCCGCTCCGACATGAACAGCAGCGTCATCGTGATGTCCAGGGGCAGGACGAACGCCATGATCACGAACAGGGTCGGCGCGATGACGCTGCCCACGAGCGGCCAGCCCGTCGTGTAGGTCGGGCCGTCGGAGAACGGCGCGGCGACGATGAGCGCCACAACGCACAGCACCAGCAGCACGCGAAGCGCGCCGAACATGTCGGCCAGATGCCACAGGCGTTCCATTGCAGTCCGTTCGTGTGCGGGGGAGGCGAACGATACCCTCCGGCGGCGTGCGCGCGCACTCCCGGGAGTCCGTGCGACCAGCTCGACTCGACTCGACTCGGTGATCGGGCCCTCGAACCGGAGCCTTCTGCGCGTGAGCGGTTCTCCGAATCCTGGCCGGTGAATGGTGAGAAGTGCGGTCTCAGAACACGCCGATCTCGAGGCCGGCCGCCATCGTGGCGCCGAGTTCCTCGCAGCGGGAGAGCACTTCCCGGTCGAGCGGTCCGTTGCAGACGATCGGCTCCTGCACCTCGTTCATGGGGAATCCGCGCACGATGCGCCGCAGCGCCGCGAGGGCGCCGGTGCCGTCGTTGCCGGCGCCGACCACCACCGCGAAGGGCATCCCCTCGAGGCGCCCCTGGCACGGGTAGAAGGTGCGATCGAAGAAGTCCTTCATCGCGCCGGCCATGTAGCCGAAGTTCTCCGGGGTGGCAAAGACGACGGCGTTGCCCCACAGGAGATCGCCTGGCCCCGCGCCGGCGGCCATGCGCATGCGCACCTCCACAGACTCGATGTCGGGGTCCGTCGCGCCGCGCCGGATGGCGTGCGCCATGGCGGCGGTCTTGCCCGATTGCGAGTGATAGATGATCAGGAGATGCTTCAACGGAAGGTGCTTCAGGCCGCGTAGCGTCCGGAGGCTGGCACGGGTACTGTAGCAGTCATCGGTCGAGGGAAGTCTCGGGAGAGATCGACGATGGCCAGATCGCTTCGCGACGAGCTGCTGAAAGCGGGGCTCGTCACCGGCGAGCAGGCGGCGCGGGCCGAACGCGGGCGCCGAGTATCCTCAGGGCCGACCGCGGGCAAGACCGCACGCAAGGCGCACCGTGGGGGCGAGCGGCGCCCGGTGCGACCGGTATCCGGCGGCGAGCCGCGGGAGGCAGCGGGGCGGCGCCCTCCGGTCGCGGCCGAGCCCGCAACCCCCGATCCGGAGGAACGGGTCCGGCAACTCAACCTTGCCATTCGTCGCATTCTCGATACCGAGGCGGAGAAGGCCGGGAACGACTCCGACACCGCATTCCACTTCCCCCGCGGCGACCGGCTCAAGCGGCTGTACGTGAGCGAGGCCCAGCGTCGCCGCCTGGCCTCCGGTGAGCTCGCCATCGTCGGCTTTCGAGGCCGTCACCATCTCGTTCCCCGCCCCGCCGGGGAGCGGGTGCGCGAGATCCGCTCGGAAGTGTTCGTGTTCATCGCCTCCGGCGAGGACGCCGCGCCGCCGGGCGAAGACGGCTACGAGGGCTACGAGGTTCCCGACGAGCTGGTGTGGTAAGGGCGTCAGAGCTATTTCACGCTGGCCAGGCCAAGTCGGGCGGTGCCCCACTTTGCAGTACCCGGGCCACCCCCGGGCCACCCCCGGGCCACCCCCGGGCCATCCCCGGGCCACCCCCATGCCGTGTTCAACGCGGCGAAAGCAGTCGGATCTGCGCCCGCGGCCGTGAAGCGGTGACATTTCCGGGCCGGCCCGCATTTTTCACCGAGTTGCGAGCGACGGCGTGGAGGTGGCTGGATTGGCAAGGCGAACGCGAGTCCGGGCGCGCAGGCGTACTTGACAGTACGTCGAGCACTCGGGCCGCCCCCATGTTGCGTCCAACGCGGCCAATCCGGTCATCTCCGCGTCCGCAGCCGTGACCTGGTGTGAAATGCGGGCTGGGTCCGGCCGGGTCACGGCCGAGGGTCTGCGGCCTCTTCGCCCTCACCCGTCAACTCCGCGGGAGCAAGCCCGAGCAACGGGGCCGGATCGTCACCGGACGGCAACTCCTCGACCGAACGGAGCTTGCGCTCGATGGCGCGCGAGCGCGTCCCGGTCTGATCGATCGACCGCGACGCGGTGTCGAGCTGCTTCTTCACCCGGTCGAGCACCTCTCCGAACTTGCCGAACTCGGTCTTGACCGCCGAGAGCACCGTCCACACCTCGCTCGAACGCTTCTCGATGGCGAGGGTGCGAAACCCCATCTGGAGGCTGTTCAGGATCGCCGACAGCGTGGTCGGACCGGCCACCACCACGCGGTGGTGCTGTTGCAGCCGGTCCAGAAGGTCGGGGGCTCGCACCACTTCCGCGTAGAGCCCTTCGGTCGGGAGGAAGAGGATCCCGAAGTCCGTGGTGTGCGGCGGCGCGAGATACTTGTCGCGGATGTCGGCGGCGGCCGACTCCACCGCCCGCGCGAGGGCGGTGCCCGCGCGCTGCACCGCGTCGGGCTCGCCGGACTCCGAAGCATCGAGCAGCCGCAGGTAGTCCTCCTGCGGGAACTTCGCGTCGATGGGCAGCCACACGACGCTCTGTGGCGCGTCGTCCGGCCCGGGCAGCCGGATCGCGAACTCCACGATCTCGTTCGAACCGGGCCGCGGTTTCACGTTGCGTTCGTACTGCTGCCGCGTCAACACCTGCTCCAGCAGCGCCCCGAGCTGCACCTCGCCCCAGGTGCCGCGCGTCTTGACGTTGGTGAGCACCCGCTTCAGATCACCGACACCGGTCGCGAGCTGCTGCATCTCGCCGAGGCCCTTGTGCACCTGTTCGAGCCGATCGCTCACCAGCTTGAACGACTCCCCGAGGCGTTTCTCCAGCGTGCCCTGGAGCTGCTCATCGACCGTCTTGCGCATCTGATCGAGCTTGAGTTCGTTGTCCTTCCGGAGGCGGTCGAGCCGCTGCTCCACCGACTCGCGCAGCTTGTCGAGGCGTGACTCGTTCGATCGGGTCAGTCCTTCGATCCGGCGGGTGACCTCCGCGGACCGCTCGCCCTGCGCCTGCCCGATCCGGTGCAGCACATCTTCCTGCGCCTGCCCGATCCGGTGCAGCGCACCTTCGAGACGCTCGGCGCTCGCATGCTGCGCGCGTCCAATTTCCTCGCGTAATTCGCGGGCGGCCCGATCCGCCTCCTCGCGGCCGGTGCGCAGTTCTCCGCGCACCACCGGTTCCAGCGGCTCGCGCTCGGTCCGGGACCGCTTCACCGAGAGACAGACCCAGGCCAGCAGCCCCGCGTTGAAGATCAGCAGGCCGACGACAAGCCAGGAGAACACTTCGAAGGACATGGGCGGGAGGATACGCGAAACCGCATCCGTCTACGGTCGGCGCCCATTGATTCCCGCATCGATCGTGGAAACAAGGGGGGCAGGGTGTGAATCAGGGGGGATGGGGCTGTTTCACGCGACGGCGCGAGGAGACTGCGATACTCCGACCGGCCCGATCGCAATCGCTTCGGATCGGGCGCTCGAAATGCCCCCGATCGCGGGGACGACGACCCTTGTGTCGGTGTCGCCGTTCCCGCGTCAGGTCGGCGGGACCCCCTGCCCGCGCAACCGGATCCCGAGCTCACGGAGCTGTCGCGGATCGGCCGGGGCGGGGGCACCGGTGAGCGGATCGTTGGCGGTCTGGGTCTTGGGGAAGGCGATCACGTCACGGATGGAGCTGGAACCGGTCATCAGCATCGCGATCCGGTCGAGTCCGAACGCGATCCCGCCGTGGGGCGGGCAGCCGTATTCGAGCGCATCGAGGAAAAATCCGAATCGCTCGCGTGCCTCTTCCTCGCCGATACCGAGCACCCGGAACACCGCCTGCTGCACCTCCCGACGATGAATGCGCACGGAGCCGCCCCCGATCTCGGAACCGTTCAGCACCATGTCGTACGCCCGCGATCTGAGTGCGGCCGGATTCGATTCGATGGCGGCAGTATCGTTCGTGTCGGGGGAGGTGAACGGGTGGTGGAGCGCAAAATGACGCCGCTCGCGCGGGTCCCACTCGAACATCGGGAAGCCGAGCACCCAGAGGATGCGCCAGCCGTCCTCGACAAGGCCGAGGTCCTCGCCGAGCTTCACCCGGAGCGCCCCGAGCGCATCGTTGACGACCTTCGCCGAGTCCGCGCCGAAGAAGACCAGGTCGCCGTCCCTGGCGGCAGTTCGCTCCATGATTCCGTGAAGTGCGTCGTCGGAGAGAAACTTGACGATGGGCGATTGCAGACCGTCCCGGCCCGCGGCGCGGTCATTCACCTTGATGTAGGCGAGACCCTTGGCGGCGTAGGTGGCGACGTAACGGGTGTATGCATCGATGGCCGAGCGAGCCATCCCGCCCGCGCCGGGTGCCCTGAGCGCCGCCACCCGGCCGCCGGGGTCTCCGGCCGGCCCCGAGAAGACCTTGAACTCCGTGTCGGCCACGAGATCGCCGACTTCGACCAGCTCCAGAGGATTGCGCAGATCGGGCCGGTCGGTGCCGAAACGCTCCATCGCCTCGTCCCAGGTCATGCGCGGGAACGGGTCCGGCAACGCGACACCGAGCACCCGGTCGAAGACGTGGCGCATCAGCGCCTCCATCCGTGCGGTGATGCCGTCGATGTCGAGGAACGATGTCTCGACGTCGAGCTGGGTGAACTCCGGCTGCCGATCCGCGCGCAGGTCCTCGTCACGGAAGCAGCGCACGATCTGATAGTAACGTTCGAACCCCGACATCATCAGGAGCTGCTTGAAGAGCTGGGGCGACTGCGGCAGGGCAAAGAACTGGCCGGGATGCGTACGGCTCGGCACCAGGTAGTCGCGCGCGCCCTCCGGCGTCGCCCGGGTGAGCATCGGGGTCTCGATGTCGATGAAGCCGTCCTCATCGAGAAATTCCCGTATCGCCCGCGTGATGCGGGCGCGGGTGGTGATGCGGTCGAACATCTCGGGACGGCGCAGATCCATGTACCGGTAGCGCAGACGCGTCTCCTCCCCCACGTCGTCCTCGTCGAGCTGGAATGGCGGGGTGCGGGCCGGGTTCAGGGTCTCGAGGCTCTCGCCGAGCACCTCGACCGCCCCCGTCGGCATCTCGGGGTTGAGCGTACCCTCCGGCCGCTCGCGCACCCGGCCCTCGACCCGCAGAACGTACTCGGATCGCACCTGTTCGGCGGTCGCGAAGGCTTCCACGGCATCGGGGTCGTACACCACCTGCACGAGACCCGAACGGTCGCGCAGATCGATGAAGATCACGCCTCCGTGATCGCGACGACGGTGTACCCACCCGCACAGCGTCACGCGCTCGCCGACGAGATCCTCGGTGACAGTGCCGCAGAAATGGGAGCGCATCGGATGGAAGCCGGGAAGAACAGGGCGCGCGATGGTAAGGACTGGCGTTCAGCCCCGCAAGCGCACCGCTCGACGCGGCGCGGCCGCTGCCCGGGACCGGAACATGCCTGTGGCGCCGCTATCCGCGACACCCGATTCTTCGACCGCGATGCCGTCGCTGCCGCGCCAATCTCGGGAATCCTGCCGATGCCCCAACCCGTCGCGCCCGCCGCCGAGGCGCGCGTCGCGAAGCTGGAGGCGCGCCGGCGCGAGGAGCCTCGCCGACCGCCTGTCGTCATCACCTGACGGCAACTTGTCAGTCAGCCTGACCCGGAAATTTCCCCGATTCCCGGCTGCGGGCCCGGATCTGACCGGCTTCGCTGCGTTGAATGTGACATCGGGGCGGCCAGGGTGCTCGAAGTACCTGCGGGTACGCCTGCGCGCCCTGACTCGGGTTCGCCTTGCGAAACCAGCCATCTCCGCGCCCTTGCTTCGCGAATGGGTGAAATTTCCGGGCCGGGGTGCGGGTCAGCTCTCGCGCCGTGTCTCGTCGCGGCCTCTGGTGTCCTCGCGCGAGATCTGCGCCGCGCGCTCGAAGTCCTTTTCCCGGAGGCGCCGGATGGTGGACAGGAGTGATTCCAGATCTTCCACCCGCGTGCGGAGCCGGGCGATTTCCCGGGAAGCATCGTCATCCCGAGGCAGGTCTTGTGCTTCGGGATGCTGGCAGGCGCTGACCGTGGCTTCCTTTCCCACCCGCGCGGCCGCATAACGCGCCAGCGCGACCGCGTCGGTCTCCCGCGCGAGCAGGATCGCATCGTCCACGTCCTGAATCCACCCGAAGCGGGCATCCGACGATACCGCCAGGAACAGCGGAACGACCGATGTTCGGGTTTCCAGGGCAACAAGCCAGCCGGCGCCCTTCAATCGTCACCCTCCACCCTCGACGGGCCGGGGCGGGACCGGCCGCTTCGCTTCGTCACGTACCGCATCTCCCCCACCAGCCCGGAAATTTCCCCGATCCGCGACTGCGCAAGCGCATGGATTGAAAGCTCCCCTTCCGGCGGCGCCCCGATGACTTCGGGCATCATCGCACGCGATGCGCGTTCAGGTCTGCGCCATTCAGATCCTGCGCCATTTCAACCCTGGGGGCGTCCGGATCGAGGGGATTTCGAGAGACTGTTCCAGTCCGGCAGAAGTGGCCGAGAGAATGGGCCGAAGGGATGGGCTGAGGGAATGGACCGAGAACCGCCCGGGGGCGGCATCGGCGCTCTGCTAGCATCGCGACCCGTGCGCGTATCCGATTTCGACTACGAGCTGCCGGAGGCGCTGATCGCGCAGGCTCCGACCCCGCGGCGGCGTGACAGCCGGCTTCTGGTGCTCGACTCGGGGTCGGGGCGCGTCGCCCACCGGATGTTCCCCGACATCGTGGACCACCTCTCCTCGCACGACCTCGTGGTCGCCAATGACACTCGCGTCATCCGGGGGCGGTTTCTCGCCACGAAGCCCACGGGTGGTCGCGTCGAGATTCTGATCGAGCGCATCCTCGCGCCCGACCGCGTGCTCGCATGGCTGCGCTGCAGCCGGAAGCCGAAGCTCGGCACGCTCCTCTCGGTGGAGGGCGATGGGGATGCGGGCGGAGGCTTCGTGGTGCGGTCCCGGCGCGAGGAGCTGTTCGAGCTGGAGATCGCAGGCGCTGACGGCGTGGAGCGACTGATCGAAAGGACCGGCGCGGTGCCGCTTCCGCCCTACATCCGCCGCGCGGCCGATGATGACGACGCCGAGCGCTATCAGACCGTGTATGCGCGCCGGCCGGGGGCGGTGGCGGCGCCCACCGCCGGCCTGCACTTCGACGAGACGCTCCTTGCGGCGCTCGCGCAGCGCGGCGTCGAGATGGCGCACGTCACCCTGCACGTCGGCGCGGGAACCTTCGCGCCCATTCGGGGAGAGTCGGTGCAGTCGCACTCCCTGCACTGCGAATGGGTGGAGGTCTCGGGGGCGGTGTGCGAAGCGATCGCGCGAACCCGGGCGCGCGGCGGAAGGGTGGTCAGCGTCGGCACCACGACGCTGCGGGCGCTGGAGAGCGCCGCGGCCGGGGGCGAGGTGCGGCCGATGCGCGGGGAGACGGAGCTGTTCATCTATCCGGGGTACACGTTCCGCTGCGTGGATGTGCTGCTCACCAACTTCCACCTTCCCCGTTCGTCGCTGCTGCTGCTGGTGTGCGCATTCGGTGGCACCGACGCAGTGCTCGGCGCATACCGCGAGGCGGTGGCCCGGCGCTACCGCTTCTTCAGCTACGGCGATGCGATGCTTCTCGAACGGGCCGGGGCCGGGACGGGAGCCGGGGCGTGAATGGACAGCCACTCCCACCGGCGCCCCGACAAGCCATCACGCGGTGCGATTCCGGCGAGATTCGGGCCGGCGGAGCGGCCATCCGGGGTGATTTCCAGCGCATGATCCCATCTGGCGGGAGTCGCGCGTGAGCGGGTACGGGTTCGCGCTGGAGGCGACGGATGGGGAGGCGCGACGCACGCGGGCCTCCTTCGCGCGTGGCGTCGTGGAGTTGCCCGCGTTCATGCCGGTCGGGACCTACGCGACGGTGAAGGCGATGACCCCGGAGGAGCTGGAAGGTCTCGGCGCCCGCATCATCGTCGCCAATACCTTTCATCTGATGCTGCGTCCGGGGGCGGAAGCGGTCGAGGCGCTCGGTGGCCTGCACCACTTCATGCACTGGGAGCGGCCGATCCTCACCGACTCGGGCGGCTTTCAGGTGTTCAGCCTCGGTGCGCGACGCACCATCACCGAAGCCGGGGTCGAGTTCCGCTCCCCCGTCGACGGCTCGAAGGTCTTCCTCGACCCGGAGCGCTCGATGGCGGTACAGCGCGCACTCGGGTCCGATGTGGTGATGGCATTCGACGACTGCACCGCGTACCCGATGGACGAGGCGGGGGCCCGTGCGTCCATGGAGCGAACGCGGCGCTGGGCGAAGCGCTCGCGCGAGGCGCACGCCGGCAATCCCGGGGCGCTGTTCGGCATCGTGCAGGGAGGCATGCACGCGGCGCTGCGGGCGCGCAGCGCCCGGGGTCTGATGGAGATCGGTTTCGACGGCTACGCCATCGGGGGCCTCGCGGTCGGCGAGCCCTTCGACGAGCGGCTGCGGATGCTGGACGCCACGGTGGCGCTGCTCCCCGCCGACCGAATCCGCTACCTCATGGGGGTGGGGACTCCGCAGGACATCGTCGAGGCGGTGGCGCGCGGCGTCGATCTTTTCGACTGCGTGCTCCCGACCCGCAACGCCCGCAACGGCTACCTCTTCGTGCCGTGGGGGGTGGTGAAGATCCGCAACGCCCGCTACCGCAGGGACGAACGTCCCATCGACCCGGACTGCGCCTGCCCGACCTGCCGACACTACTCGCGCGCCTACCTGCACCACCTCGACCGCTGCGGCGAGATCCTGGGCGCGCGGCTCGCCACCATCCACAACCTGCATTTCTATCAGCGCCTGATGGCCGACATCCGCACCGCGATCGCCGGCGGGCGGTTCGGTGCGTGGCGCCGGGCCTTCACCGAGCGTCGTGCCGGCGGGGAGCGCGACCGCCCGGACCGACAGCCCGAACCGGCAGTATTGAGCCGAGGGATGCAACTCGTGCGATAATCTGCCGGCAATCCGCGCTTGTACTTCGGTCGCTCTTCACATTTCACTCAGAACGCTCCCCGCGGGCGGGGAGCAGGATTCGGGACCATGGATTTCTTCATTCGGGACGCGCACGCGCAGGGCGGTGGCGGCGGTGACCCCACCTTCAGCTTCATCATGCTCATCGCGCTCTTCGCGGTGTTCTACTTCGTGCTCATCCGCCCCCAGTCGAAGCGGCAGAAGGAGCACAAGGCGATGGTCGCGAGCCTGTCGAAGGGCGACGAGGTGGTCACCAATGGCGGGCTGCTCGGCCGGATCACCAACGTCAGCGACAGCTTCGTGACCGTCGAGGTCGCGGCCGGGATGGAGGTCAAGGTCCAGCGGTTGTCGGTCGCGGCCCTGATGCCGAAGGGAACCATCAAGTCGGGCTGAGTTCCAACCGCCTGCGCGCCTCTCTTGTCGTACCTGTTTCCGAACGTCCGATGATCAACCAGCCCCCTGCCCGGATGCATGCGCTTCTCGCCGGCGCCGGGTCCGCGTTCGCCGGGTCCGCATTCGCCAAGCTCGCCATACTCGCCGACCCGGCCCTGCCGCCGCTCCGGTTTCCGTCCATCCGATGATCAATCAATACCCCGCATGGAAGTACGCGCTCATCGCGGCCGCGCTGCTGGTCGGTGTCGTGTTCGCGCTCCCCAACCTGTTCGGTGAGGACCCTGCGGTGCAGGTGTCGGCGGTGCGCGGTGCGGCCATCGACGAAACGCTGCGCGACCGGCTCGTCGCCAGGTTGAACACTGCCGGCATCGAAGCGCAGGAATCGGAAATCACCGACCGGCTGCTCATCCGGTTCGCGTCCGGCGAAGACCAGCTCAGAGCCCGCGACATCATCGAGGACGCGCTCGATCGCCAGTACGTGGTCGCGCTGAACCTCGCCCCCGCCACCCCGGACTGGCTCGCCGGGATCGGTGCGCTGCCGATGTACCTGGGCCTGGACCTGCGCGGTGGCGTGCACTTCCTGATGGAGGTGGATCTGGCCGCCGCGGTCCGCCAGGCGGAGCAGCGTTACGCGGGTGACATTCGCACCCTGCTCAGGGAGGAGAAGCTCCGCCAGCGCGCGATCACGGTGCGCGCGAACGGCGGTCTGATCGTTCGGTTCAACGACCCCGACCATCGAGACCTGGCCTACGATCTCGTGCGTCGGGAAATGCCCGAGCTGATTGTCGAATCGACCGAGAACGTCGGCGATCCGGTGCTCGACGTGATGCTCGGGGAGGACGCGAAGCGCGAGATCGAGCGCTTCGCGGTTCAGCAGAACGTCACCACGCTGCGCAACCGCGTGAACGAGCTTGGAGTCGCCGAACCCGTCATCCAGCGCCAGGGGACGAACCGGATCGTCGTCCAGTTGCCCGGGGTGCAGGACACCGCCCGGGCGAAGGAGATCCTCGGGGCTACCGCGACGCTGGAGTTCCGCATGGTCCACGACGAGTCCGCGACGGCTCTCGCCACCGGGCGCGTGCCGGGGACTGCGAAGCCCTACCGCGAGCGCGATGGCCGGCCGATCCTGCTGCAGCGCAACGTCATGCTCACCGGCGAGTACATCACCGACGCGGCGTCCGGCATCGATCAGCAGTCCGGCTCGCCGGCGGTATTCATCACCCTGGACGGCAAGGGGGCGCGGCTCTTTTCCAATCGCACCCGGGACAAGATCGGCCGCGCCATGGCCGTGGTGTACATCGAGCACAAGTCGTTCACCGAACTCGTCGACGGGGTGCGCGAGCGCCGCAAGGAGATCGTCGAGGAGGTCATCAACGTCGCCACGATCCGCGACCAGCTCGGCAAGCGGTTCCAGATCACCGGCCTCGACAACACCGAGGAGGCCCGCAACCTCGCGCTCCTGCTGCGCGCCGGGGCGCTCGCGGCCCCCATCGAGATCGTGGAGGAGCGCACCGTGGGCCCGAGCCTGGGCCAGGCGAACATCGACCAGGGCTTCCGCTCGGTGGTGATCGGCTTCGTCCTGGTGCTGGTCCTGATGGCGTTCTACTACCGGCGGTTCGGGCTCGTGGCCAACCTTGCCCTGACCGTCAACCTGGTGCTGGTGGTGGCGATGCTGTCGATGATGCAGGCGACGCTCACCCTGCCGGGCATCGCGGGCATCGTGCTCACGGTGGGCATGGCGGTGGACGCCAACGTTCTCATCTTCGAGCGCATCCGCGAGGAGATCCGCAACGGCAACACCCCGCAGGCGAGCATCCACGCCGGTTACGCCAAGGCATTCTCGACCATCGCGGATGCGAACATCACCACCCTCATCGCGGCGGTGCTGCTGTTCGGGTTCGGCACCGGTCCGATCAAGGGGTTCGCGATCACCCTCTCGCTGGGGATCGCCACCTCGATGTTCACCGCGATCATGATGACCCGCGCGGTCGTCAACCTGATGTACGGGCGGCGGCGGGTGGCCGCGCTCTCGATATGATTCCCGGATGGACACGGTCCGGCTCGATGAACGCGCACCCTCGTCGGAGTACCCCCGACCGCGCCCGGGCGCGGAGGATTCCCGTCTTCAAGGGAACGGCGCTCCGCGCGCGGTCCCGCCCGCGCCAGCGGGGATCCATCGGGTCTGACCACCACCGCCCGCCGGTACACTGCGACTTTCGCCCGCCACCGACGACGACCGCACCATGGAACTGATCAGGCAGGGACTCGACCTCGACTTCATGAGCCGGCGCCGGACGGCGGTCATGGTCTCCGCGGCGCTGCTGGCGATCTCGGCGCTCTCGCTCGCGTTCCGGGGCCTGGAGTTCGGGATCGACTTCACCGGCGGCACCCTGGTCGAGGTCGGCTACCCCGAGGCGGTGGAGCTGGAGCCGGTGCGGGCGACGCTCGCGGGCGCGGGGTTCGAGGGCGCGCTGGTCCAGCACTTCGGCACCGCGCAGGACGTGCTCATCCGCCTCGCGCCCCGCGACGATGTGGACCGCTCGGAACTCAGCAACCGGGCGTTCGATGCGTTGCGCGCGAAGGATTCATCGGTCGATCTGCGTCGGGTCGAGTTCGTGGGGCCGCAGGTGGGCGAGGAGCTGACCGAGCAGGGCGGCCTCGCAATGCTCATCGCGCTCGGCGCCATCTTCATCTACGTGATGTTCCGGTTCGAATGGAAGTTCTCCGCCGGAGCGGTCGCGGCCCTGTTCCACGATGTGCTCATCACCCTGGGCATCTTCTCGGTGCTCGGGCTCGAATTCGACCTCACGGTGCTCGCCGCCGTCCTCGCGGTCATCGGCTACTCCCTCAACGACACCATCGTGGTCTTCGACCGGATCCGGGAGAACTTCCGCCGGATGCGGCGCGGCACCTCCGAGTCGATCATCAACCGCTCGCTGAACCAGACCCTGTCGCGCACGCTGATGACCTCGCTGACCACGCTGCTGGTGCTCCTCGCCCTGTTCTTTCTCGGCGGCGAGCTGATCCACGGGTTCGCGACCACCCTGATCATCGGCGTGCTCATCGGCACCTATTCCTCCATCTACGTGGCCAGCACCTGCACGCTCTGGCTGGGGGTGCAGAAGGCGGACCTGATGCCGGTACAGAAAGAGGGCGCGGAGGAACTCGACGCCCAGCCCTGAACGGCCGCCGCGGGCTGGCTTCGCAATCGCCGCCACGCATCGCCCGGGCCGGGCCCAAGCCCGGGCCAGGGTCGGGCTCGGGTTGGTTCGCTACAATTTTCGTCCCCGGCGCCGCGATGCACCGCTGGCGCTGGAACTCCGGGCCGACAAGAGCCCTCGCACCGACAGGAGAGGATGCCATGTTCCCGACCCGGCGCAGTCCCGCGCGAGAGGTTCCGTACCGAGGCCCGGTTGCCGGTTTCCTGCGCCAGGTGGCGCTGATCGTCGCGCTGGCGGGCCCGGCGATGGCCGCCGGGCCGACAGTGGCCGCCGGGCCGACGGTGGCGGCGGCGGGCGACGGCATCGCCGCCCAGCAGCTCGTTCAGCGGGTGACCTCGACCATCATCGATGATCTGGTCGCGCGGCGCGATGTACTCCGGAGCGACCCGCAGGCCGTGTACGAGCTGGTGGACCAGCTCATCCTTCCCCACTTCGACTTCGAGCACATGTCGCAGCGGGTGCTCGGCAAGAAGGGTTGGAAGGCGGCGACCCCGGAGCAGCGCGCGCAGTTCATCGCCGCGTTCCGCACCATGCTGGTACGGACCTACGCCCTGATGCTCACGGAATACCGCGGGCAGCTTCTCACCTGGCGCGATCCGCAGCCGCGCAAGCCGGGCGAGATTGTCGTTCCGGTGAAGATCGATCTCCCCGGCCAGCCG
This sequence comes from Gammaproteobacteria bacterium, assembly GCA_965221725.1. GTDB lineage: Bacteria > Pseudomonadota > Gammaproteobacteria > HK1 > HK1 > HK1. Next base: position 1,779,153 of record OZ244909.1, on the reverse strand, counting down.
ATCGAGGTGGAGTACGCCCTGCACGGCGGCGGGGCGGACTGGAGGGTCTTCGACGTCGCGGTGGACGGCGTGAGCATCGTCAGGAATTACCGCTCGTCGTTTCGCTCCGAACTGCGGCGCAAGGGGCTCGACGGGCTGATCGCCAGCCTGGAGGCGAAGAACGCGGCGAGGAACTGACCATCGATCACCTGACCCGAAAATTTCACCGGCTCTCGAACCGGAACCATGTGAGCTTGAGCGGTCCTCCGATCCGGGCCGGCAACTGGTGAAATTTTCGGGCTGATCGGTTCACGGTTGAACCAGTCAACGGGTGAACCGGCGGACGGCGCGGCGCGACCCGTCGGCCGCTGTTCGCAGGCAGCGTCCGGCCCGGGAGTCTGCGACGCCAGGAGTGAACGGAAATGGAACCGGACGAAATTCGTCGTCTGATCGAGGGTGGACTCGCCTGCGTCCACGTCGAGGTCTCCGGCGACGGCCGGCACTTCGACGCCGTGGTGGTGAGCGAGGCATTCGCGGGAAAGCCGACGATTCGCCAGCACCGCCTCGTGTACGCGACCCTCGGCGATCGCTTCGCCAACGATGTACTCCACGCGCTCGCGCTGCGCACTTACACGCCGGCGCAGTGGGAAGAGATCCGCCGGTGACGCAGCGTTCGCCACGAGCCGCGCGGTCCGGCGAGGGCGTTCGGCCGGCCCCGAATGGATAAACTCATCATCACCGGCGGGACTCCGCTGGAAGGGGAGATCCGCATCTCCGGCGCCAAGAACGCGGCCTTGCCGATTCTCGCCGCCACCCTGCTTGCGGACGGGCCGGTCAAGCTCGGAAACATCCCCCACCTGCAGGACATCACCACCACCATGGAGCTGCTCGGGCGCATGGGCATCGAGCTCGTGGTCGACGAGCGCATGAACATCGAGGTCGACTGTTCCTCGATTCGCGAGCTGTTCGCCCCCTACGAACTCGTGAAGTCGATGCGCGCGTCGATCCTGGTCCTCGGGCCGATGCTCGCCCGCTTCGGCAAGGCGGTCGTCTCCCTGCCGGGCGGCTGCGCCATCGGGTCGCGCCCCGTCAATCTGCACATCGAGGGGCTGGTCAAGATGGGTGCGGACATCCACGTCGAGGGCGGCTACATCCACGCGAAGGCAAGCCGGCTCAAGGCCGCGCACCTGGTCATGGACCTCGTCACCGTCACCGGCACCGAAAATCTGATGATGGCGGCGACCCTCGCCGAGGGGACCACCGTCATCGAGAATGCGGCCCGGGAGCCGGAGGTCGTCGACCTCGCGAACTGCCTGAACACCATGGGCGCGAAGGTCAGCGGGGCCGGCAGCGACACGATCTCGGTGGAGGGTGTCGACCGGCTGTGCGGAACGCACTACGACGTACTCCCCGACCGCATCGAAAGCGGCACCTATCTGGCCGCCGCCGCCATCACCGGCGGGCGCGTCAGGATCAAGGACACGCGGCCGCGCATGCTGGAGGCGGTCATCGAGAAGCTGCGCGAGGCCGGCGCCTGTGTCGAGGTCGGGGATCGGTGGATCGATCTGGACATGAAGGGATGCCGCCCCCGCGCCACCAACATCCGCACCTCGCCCTACCCGGCGTTCCCCACCGACATGCAGGCCCAGTTCACCTCCCTCAATGTCGTCGCCAACGGCACCGGGACGATCTCGGAGACGGTGTTCGAGAACCGTTTCATGCACGTCCAGGAGCTCCAGCGCATGGGCGCGGACATCCAGCTCGAAGGCAACACGGCGGTCATTCGGGGCGTGGACCGACTGACCGCGGCGCCGGTCATGGCCACCGATCTGCGGGCATCCGCGAGCCTGGTGCTGGCCGGGCTGGTGGCGGAAGGCGACACGGTGGTGGAGCGCATCTACCACATCGACCGCGGCTACGAGAGCATCGAGGAGAAGCTCGCGAAGCTCGGCGCCCGCATCCGCAGGGTGCCGGCGTGACGGTGGCGGGACGCATCTGCCACGTTGGCCAATGCTGACCGTCGCGCTGTCGAAGGGTCGGATCGGCGCCGCCGTGACCCCCCTGCTCGCGCGCGCGGGCATCGAGCTCGACGACGACCCTGCCGACAGCCGGCGGCTGTGCATCGCGACCTCGCTCCCGGACGTGCGGGTCCTCATGCTGCGGGCGCAGGATGTTCCCACCTTCGTCGAGCATGGTGCGGCGGACTTCGGCATCACGGGCAAGGACGTTCTGCTGGAGCATCAGGGGGCGGGGCTCTACGAGCCGCTCGATCTCGGCATTGCCCGTTGCCGGCTCGTGCTCGCCGAGCCCACGCCCGCAAAGCCCGCGCGCTCGCGGCCGAGAGTTGCCACCAAGTACGTGGAGACGACGCGGCGGTTCTTCGCGGACAAGGGCATGCAGGCCGAGATCATCCGCCTCTACGGCTCGATGGAAATCGCCCCCGCGGTCGGTCTCGCGGACTGCATCGTCGATCTCGTCGACACCGGCGCGACGCTCGCCGCGAACGGTCTCACGGTGCGCGAGGAGATCGCCGCGATCAGCGCGCGACTCGTGGTGAACAAGGCCGCGATGAAGCTTTCGCACCGGAGGGTCTCCGCGCTCGTCGGGCGCATCGCCGGGGCGGCGGCGGCAGACGGCGGCGGATGCCGGTGACGGCGGCAATCGCGGCGGTGCGACGCCGCTCCCCGCGGAGCGGCCTTCCGTGGAGTTCGCGGGCGGAGGGGCCGGGGCTCGTCGAACCCTTCGGGCGTGCGGTGGCGGGAGATGACGCATGCCGATGAATTCCCCCCTTGCCGTGGCCCGGCTTCGTTCCCGGCAGAGCGACTTCCCGGAGCGTTTCGAGTCACTGCTCGCGGCGTCCGCCGACACCGGCCCGGACGTCGATGCCGCGGTGCGCGAGGTCATCGCCGCGGTGCGCCGCGAGGGCGAGGCGGCGGTGCTCGCGTACACCCGTCGGTTCGACGCGGTGGCGGCGGACACCCTCTCCTCGCTGCGCGTTCCGGCGAAGGATCTGGACACGGCCCGGGATACGGTCGGCGCGGCCGAGCGGACCGCGCTCACCGAGGCGGCGCACCGCATCCGCCGCTACCACGAACGCCAGCGCCAGGCGTCGTGGCACTACCTCGACGAGGACGGGTCGACGCTCGGGCAGCGGGTCACGCCGCTCGACCGCGTCGGGGTCTATGTGCCGGGGGGGCGGGCGAGCTACCCGTCCTCGGTGCTGATGAACGCCATTCCGGCTCGGGTGGCCGGGGTCGCGGAGATCGTCATGACGGTGCCCGCCCCGTCGGGGGCGCTGAATCCGCTGGTGCTCGCGGCGGCGAGGCTGGCGGAGATCGACGAGGTGTGGACCATCGGCGGCGCGCAGGCGGTCGCGGCGCTCGCGTTCGGGGCCGGGCCGATCCGGGCGGTGGACAAGATCGTCGGGCCCGGGAACCGGTATGTGGCGGCGGCGAAGCGGCAGGTGTTCGGTACCGTGGGCATCGACATGGTGGCGGGGCCGTCGGAGATCGTGATCGTCTGCGACGGGAGTGCCCCGGCGGAGTGGATCGCGATGGATCTGTTCTCGCAGGCCGAGCACGACGAGGAGGCGCGCGCGATCCTGATCTCGCCGGACCGCGAGTTTCTGGACCGGGTGGAAGCCGCCATCGCGTCGATGCTGCCGGCGCTTGCGCGCGCGGACATCATTGCCCGTTCCCTCGCCGCCCACGGCGCACTGATCGAGGTGCGTGACCTCGACGAGGCCATCGGGTTGGTCAACCGGCTCGCGCCCGAGCACCTGGAGCTAGCGGTGGCGGATGCGGAGCGCCGGATCGAAGGCGTGCGCCACGCCGGCGCCGTCTTCCTCGGCGCCCGCACTCCCGAGGCGTTCGGTGACTACTGCGCCGGCCCGAACCACGTGCTCCCGACCGCCCGCACCGCGCGGTTCTCCTCGCCGCTCGGGGTGTACGACTTCCAGAAGCGCACCAGCGTCGTCGGTTGTTCGGTCCGCGGCGCCCGCCGCCTCGCCGGCATCGCGTCGACGCTTGCGCGCGGCGAGGGGCTGACCGCCCACGCCCACTCGGCCGAGCTTCGAGGCTCGGACGACGGCAGCGCCATCGCGGACTCGGGAGGCTCGGGAGGGGTGGAGGTCACTGCGAACTCGGTTGGCACTGGAAGCGCCGGCGGGTCGCAGCGTAATCCGACGTGAACCATTGCCCGAAGTGCGGGTGGGATGCCGGACCATGCCCGCGGCTGATTCGACCCGCGGCGCGGCGAGGCTCCGGGGGTGCGCGGGATGCCAGGGTCACCCGGAACCATGGATCCACCGAAGGCGCCGGCGACTGAGCCCTCGCGGCTTCGCCGGCACTCGTGAGCCGAATTGCCCATGCCTTCCCGATTCGACTTCGACGCTGCGTATTACGAACGCTTCTACCTCGACCCCCGCACCCGGGTCGCGAGCCCCGACGATGTCGAGATCCAGGCGCGGCTCCTGGGCAGCTACCTCGACTACCTCAGGATCCAGGTGCGCTGGATCCTCGATCTCGGTTGCGGTCTGGGTCGGCTGCGCGATCCGCTTCTCGCCCGCTTTCCGCGTGCCCGCTACATCGGGGTCGAGGTGAGCGAGCACCTGTGCGCCGAGTTCGGCTGGGTGCACGACTCGGTGGTCACCTTCCGTTCGCGGCACCGGTTCGACCTCGTCATCTGCCAGGACGTGCTGCAGTATCTCGACGACCCCGAGGCGGAGCTGGCGCTCCGGAACCTCGCGCGGCTGTGCCGCGGAGCGCTCTGGTTCGGCGCCCTGACGCGCGAGGACTGGGAGGAGAACTGCGACCAGGCCCGCACCGACGGCAACGGCTACCTGAGGGAGGGGGTCTGGTACCGGCGCCGGCTCGACCCCGCTTTCATCTGCGCCGGCGCCGGGGTATTCGTCGCGCGGCGGTCCGGCGTGGTGATGTTCGAACTCGACCGGGCGGAGTGACGTCCGGCCCGCATTTCTCGGTCGCTCCTGAACCGGAGCCATGCCGGCCCGAGCAGTTCTCCGCTCCTTGCCGGGAAATGCATGGTGGGAAATGCAGGTCCGGCCCGCCGTCGCCGGCAGGGCGGAAGCCGACCGCTCAGGGCCAGAGATCACCCAGGCTGAACGTGACCGCATCGAAGGGACGGATGCACACGGGCTCGTCGTCCTTGGCGCTGGCGATCAGCACCCACTCACCGCCGCGAAGCGCGAACGCCTCCAGAGCGCGATCCGCCGGATCGACAAGCCACAGGTGCGGCACGCCTTCGCGGGCGTAGATCGGGCGCTTGCCGTGGAGATCGAGTCGGCGGGTCGAGGGGGACAGCACCTCGCACACCCAGTCCGGCGCGAGGCTGAAGTACGCGGTGTCGGGATACTCCGGCATCCGCTCCCGGCGCCAACCCGCAAGATCCGGCACCAGGATGTCCTTGCCAAGATGCAGCTCCGGCTCGAAGATGATCCACCATCCACCGGGACCGCCAGTCTTGTCGTAGTAGGCACTTCCGACTCTCAGACCCAGCACCGAGCTTGCCAGCGCATGGGGCGCGGCCGGTCGCGGGTTCGTGTAGAGCGTTCCCTCGATGATTTCGGCGACGCGATGCGGCGGCGCATCGAGAACGTCCTGATAAGTCGCCCTACCGGTCGCCCCGGGTCGAGCGGAAGCAGCGCTGTCGAGTGCCGGTTGCGCCATCGGGATTCGGGTGATGCGGGACAGGGCGGCAGTGTAGTGGAATCGGTTTATGGCCGGGAAGGCGTAAAGCGAGACCCGGCAAGAATGAAGAGAGTGGCGCAGCAGTTCTCGGGCGGTGGGTTTTCTCCGAAGCTCAGCCCGGAAATTCCGGGCCACGAGGCCCCGAGTCACGAGGCCGACTACCCGGCCCGATCAGTCCGCGGCCTCCGTCGCCATCAGGTGGATGCCGTCCGCGAGCAGTGACACGCCGGCCTCGGCCCCGGCCGCGATCCCGTTCCGTTTCGCCACATGGGCGGACACCTCGAAGGTGAGAGGCGTGTCCGCGCCGTGCAAGTCGAGGGTCACGCGGGCGTCGCCGCCGAGGATGGCGACATCGCGGACGATGCCGCGGACCGGATTTTCGCGCTCACCGCGCGACGGCCGTCCGCGGCGATGCATCACCACGTGCGATTCCGGCACCATCCAGTCGACCCGGCGACCGGGCGCGAACCGGGTCGCCAGCGCACACTCGATCCTGGTGCCGGCCCAGTCGAGCCAGGTCGTTCCCGCCCCTTCGTCGTGGTGCGAGACGACCCCGGCGAACACGTTGCGCTGGTCGAGCAGGCGCGCCACCAGGGCGCCGGCGGGTCGGCGCATCACGTCCTCGAGCCTCCCCGTCTGCAACGTCCGCCCGTGGTGCAGCACGCTCAGCCGGTCGCCGAGGAGCTGGGCCTCTTCGAGGTCGTGCGTGACCAGCACCATGGGGATGCGGATCTCGCGGCGAAGCTGCACGAGCTCGAGTCGGAGCCGCCGCCGGGTGAGCTGATCGACGGCGGAGAACGGCTCGTCGAGCAGCAGCACCCGGGGGTCCCGGGCCAGGGCCCGCGCGAGCGCGATCCGCTGGCGCTGGCCGCCGGAGAGTGCAGAGGGTCTGCGCGCCTCCAGCCCCTCCATGTTGACCCGTGCCAGCAGCGCCCGGGCCCGCGCGGCGCGCTCTTCGCGCGGCACATGGGACATCGCGCTGGTGACGTTGGCGAGCGCATCGAGGTGCGGAAACAGCGCGTAGTGCTGGAACACCAGCCCCGCCCGGCGGCGTTGCGGCGAGACCGCGACGTCGCCGCGCCGGTCGAGCCAGACCGCCCCGTCGCAGGTGACTTCCCCTTCCCGGGGGGTCGCGAGCCCCGCAATGCACCGCAGCACCGTGGTCTTGCCGCTCCCGGACGGGCCGACGAGGGCGAGCAGTTCGCCCGCCCCGCACTCGAACGCCACGTCGAGCGCGACGGGGTGGTCCTGGCGCAGCCGCACCCGCAGGCCGCGAACGTCGGGGGCCGCCGTCACGGTCGGACTCGCGGCGCCGGCACGGTGGCCATGGGAGCCGACATTCGTGGAACCGTCCTGGGAGGGGCTCCACTGGATTCGCGCATCGGCATGATGGGCCGGCCCGCGTTCAGACCCGGACCGCGCGGCCGGCCAGTGCGCGCACCAGGGCCATGGCGACGAGCGATGCGGCGAGCAGCACGGCCGAGAGCAGCCCCGCCGCCTCCATGTCGAACGCCTGGACCCGGTCGTAGATGGCGATGGAGAGCGTCCGGGTGCGGGACGGAATGTTGCCCCCGACCATCAGTACCACCCCGAACTCCCCGAGGGTGTGCGTGAAGGTGAGCACGAAGGCCGCGAGCACGCCGGGCCACGCGATGGGCAGCTCGATCCGGGCGAGCGTCGCCGGGCCGGAGAGACCGCTGACCCACGCCGCCTCGCGGATCTCGTGGGGGATCGCGGCGAACGCCTGCTGCATCGGCAGCACCGCGAACGGGAGGTTGAAGATCACCGAGGCGACGACGAGACCGGGGAAGCTGAACGCCAGGACCTCCCCCGTCAGCCACTCGAACGCGCCGCCGAGGGCGGCGTCGGGGCTGAAGGCGACGAGCAGGTAGTAGCCGAGGACGGTCGGCGGCAGCACGAGCGGCAGGGCCACTGCGGCCTCCACCAGCGCCTTGCCGCGGAAGCGCCGCCACGCCAGAGCCCGGCCCGCGAACAGCCCCAGCGGCAGCATGAGCAGCGCGGTCCACCCCGCGAGCTGGAGCGAAAGGAGAATGGGCGCGGCGTTCACGGCGGTGTCGGTTCCGGCGCGGTGAACCCGAAGCGCTCGAAGATGGCCCGGGCTTCCGGCCCGGCGAGGAACCGGAACAGGGCCCGCGCCGGTGGCGTCGCCGGCGCGAGCAGCACCATGCGGTGCGCGATGGGTGCATGCATGGCGGTGTCGAGGAGCGTGTGGTGGGCGTTGCGCGAGACGCGCTCGGAGAGTACGAGCGCCCAGGGCACGATGCCGCCGTCGGCGGCGTGGGCGAGGGCGAACTGCACGGCCTGCGCCGCGTTCTCCGCGAACAGCAGCCGATCGCCGAGTCGGGGCCAGAGTGCGGCTCCGGCCAGCGCTTCGCGCGCCGCGCGCCCGTAAGGAGCGTGTGCGGGGTTCGCGATCGCGAGCCGGCCGAGGCGCCCGTCGCCGAGGGCGCGCGCGAGATCCGCAAGCGTCGGGTCGAGCGTGAGCCGCGAGTGCTCCGGGACGAGCAGAGCGAGTCGCCCCAGGCCGTATACGATGCCCGCGCCTTCGGTCGTCCCCGCGGCGACGAGCTTGAGCGCCTGCTCCTCGTCGGCGGAGAGGAAGAGTTCGAACGGTGCACCCTGCGCGATCTGGCGATAGAGGTTGCCCGAAGAGCCGAAGCTCACCTCGGGCCGGACCCCGCCGGCCTCCACCCACGCCCGGCCGAGCGCCGGGAACGCATGGCGCAGGCTCGCGGCGGCCGCCACCAGCGGCGGATCGCCCGTCCCCGCCCCCGCCGTCGCCGGGAGCGCGATGGCGACGGCGAAAGCGAGCGTGAGTGCGCATACGGGCGCGAGGGCCCGGAATCGGTGGGATTTCCGGGCCAGGTGAACCCCTCGCCTTCGTGCGCGCCTCGTCGCGCGGATGGTGTGCCGTGGCCCTTCCGGTGCCGACGGAGTTTGCGCGGCGTGCAGGGCTGCGTGGACAGCCTCTCCCGGTGTTCTCGACGCGGGCCGGGTTTTCGCGGCCGTCGGCCCGTGAATATCCACCCTCGCAGCCGGGAACCGCTCGAGGGGGTGGGTCGGGGGACGGCGGACGGTGGAAGCGCCGCGGTGCATCGGTCTCGGCGTCATGCGTGCGAAGTCCGTCCGCGGGTCGGGGTACGATGGATTCTGGCACAGATGGAAAGGCGCGGGCGGAGATGGACATGCCGATACGGCTTCCCGGAGGCGCGATGCCTGCGCATCCCGGAATCGTCACGACGGTCGGCGCATGAACCGGCGGTCCGCGGGCGCAAGCACGCGGTTCGGGGCGCTGCATCACGCGCCGTACCGGCGTTACTGGCTGGGCTCCGCCGCCTCGGTGGGGGGGTTCCAGCTTCTCATCATGGGTCAGGGGTGGCTCGTCTACGAGCTGAGCGGCTCACCGCTCCACCTCGGGTTCCTCGGCGCCGCCTCGTCGATTCCCACCATCGTGGCCGCTCTCGCCGGCGGGGTGATCGCGGACCGGGTGGACCGGCGCCGGATGCTGATCGTGACCTCGTCGATCATCGCCGGCCTCCTCGTCCTCCTTGCCGCCCTCGACGGCACCGGGGTGGTGGCGGTCTGGCACGTCCTCGCCATCGCCGCCGCCATCGCGCTGATTGCGGGCCTGGACTTCCCCAGTCGGCAGGCGTTCTTCCCGAGCCTGATCCCGCGCGAGCAGATGATGAGCGCGGTCGCGCTGAACTCCATGCTCTGGCAGGGATCGCGCATGCTCCTCCCCGGCCTCGGCGGGGTGGTGATCGCTCTCGTCGACACCTGGGCCGTCTTCGCGGCCGGGGCGATCGGGTTCATGGCCATGATCCGGGTGATGGCGAGCTTCACGCCCACCCCGGCGGCGGAAGTGCCGCTGGCGACGGGGCACTCCGGCCGGCAGTTCGTGGACGGAATCCGGTACATCGCTTCGCACCGGCTCTTCTGGGTGCTGATCCTGCTCACCTACGCCACCACCTTTTTCGGCATCTCCTACGTTCAGCTCATGCCCGCATTCGCCCGGCTTCTCGGGGTCGGTGAGACCGGCTACGGCCTGCTCCTGTCCGCCACGGGGGTCGGAGCGATCACCGGGAATCTGATCGCGGCCTCGTTGCAGCGCAGCCCGCGACTCGGGCGCCTGATGGTGGCGGCGCCGATGGGCGGGGCCGTCGCGATCGTCGGCTTCGCCCTCTGCGTCGCCCTGCTGCCCGGTGCTCCGATCGGCTACGGGCTGGCCCTCGTCTGCGGCATGCTCACCGCGGTGTGCATGTCGATGTATTTCGTCGCCTCGATGACCCAGCTTCAGCTTGCGGTGCCGGACGCCCTGCGCGGCCGGGTGATGGGGATCTACACCATCTGCTTCAGCCTCGTTCCGCTCGGGGGGCTCCTGGGCGGCGTGGTGGCCGCCGTGACGTCCCCGCCGTTCGCCGCTGCGCTCAACGCCGGCGTGCTCGCGGTCATCGTCGTGGTCATGGCCGTCACCCAACCCGCTCTGCGCCGGCTCGACGGCGGCGCGCCGGCCCCGGCCGAGTCGAGCGACCGCCGAGGCCGGTGATTCCGGGGCATTTCTCGTGAAGCGCGACGTGGGCAGGCCCCGGCTCGGTCGCCTCGCAATGGATCTTCCCGCGCCCCCGGCCGTTGGTCCCAGCGCCGGCGGACGAGGCGAGGAGTACGCCGCGGAGGAGGAACGGTTCAGCCGCCGGGAAAGCTGACGGTACCGGCCGGAGTGCGGGGGCCCGGCGGTTCCGGGCTACAGCGCCCCGATCACCGCGCGCGTGATTGCTTCGGTGCCGTCTTCGCCGCCCAGATCCACCGGCCGGGGGCGGCCGGCGGCCAGCACTGCGGCCACCGCGGCGTCGATGCGCCGCCCGGCGTCGGCGCACGCCTCGACGCCGTGACGCTCGGCGAGCCAGTCGAGCATCATCGCCGCCGACTGGATCGCGGCCAGCGGGTTGGCGATTCCCCGGCCCGCGATGTCGGGGGCGCTGCCATGGGCGGGCTGGAACACGCCGTGCCCGTCGCCGATATCGGCCGACGGCGCCATCCCCATCCCGCCGACCAGGGCGGCGGTGAGGTCGGAGAGGATGTCCCCGAACATGTTCTCCGTCACCATCACGTCGAATTCCCAGGGCTTGCGCACCAGGTCGAGGGCGGCGGCGTCGACGTAGTGGTGCGCCGCCTCGAGGTCCGGGTGTCGGGCCGCGCACTCGTCGAAGATCCGGCGGAAGAAGGCCATGGAGGCAAACACGTTGGACTTGTCCACGCAGGTGACCCTTCCCCGGCCGCCGCGCGCCCGGCGCCGCCGGGCCAGCCGGAAGCTCGCGTCGAACAGGCGCTCGCAGGTCTTGCGGGTGATCACCATGGTGTCGCGGGCGATCCGGTCGTTCTCCACCACCCCCTTGCCGCGGGAGGCGAACAGGCCCTCGGTGGATTCGCGCACGATGACCAGGTCGATGTCCGCGCTGCGCGGATCGGCGAGCGGTCGGGCGCCGCCTGGTCGCGCCCGGACCGGACGCACTCCGGCGTAGAGCCCGAGCCGGAACCGCAGGTCGAGCTGCGGCGCGATCTCGGTGCCATCGGGGTAGCGCACATCCGGCAGGCCCATCGCGCCGAGCAGGACCGCGTCCGCCGCCTTCGCCCGATCGAACGTCTCCGACGACATCGCGGTGCCGGTGTCGCGCCATGCGCCCGCTCCGGCCGTCAGGGGCTCGAAATCGAGCGTGAACCCGGTGCCGCCGACCGCTGCTTCCAGTACCGCAAGGGCGGCGTCGATCACGTCCGGGCCGATGCCGTCGCCCGGCATCACCGCGATACGGAACCGGCGGTTGCTCGTCATCCGTAGAACGCTATCGTGGCGTCGAGACGGGTGCGGCGCAGCACGACATGGTCGAGGCCGGCTACGCGCAGTGGTGGTGGGTCGGGGCGCATCGGTCGACAGGCGGGAACGTCAGGCTCGATTCCGTCGGCACCGCCGACCGCAGGACTCAAGCCGGTCGGCATGTCGATCGCAAGGATTGCATCGCCGACCCCCCCCCCCCCCCCCCCCCCCCCCTCAGCCCGTATCGGACGGCATCGCCGCAGGGATGCATCGGCCAGTGCCACCGAGCGTCCGGCGCCTCGCCGCGTCAGCCGCCGGCGCGCAGCTCGCGCACCAGCGGCAGGATGACCTCGTCCAGCACGCGCGGCGTGACCGGCCCGATGTGCTTGTACGCAATCCGGCCGTTGCGGTCGACGACGAACGTTTCGGGCACACCGTAGACCCCCCAGTCGAGGCCGACGCGGCCGTCGAGATCGGCGCCGATGCGCGTGTAGGGGTCGCCGAGTGCATCGAGCCACGTCGCGGCGTCGGCCGGCGCGTCCTTGTAGTTGAGACCGTGGATCGGAACCACGCCCTCGCGTTCGAGGGCCAGAAACAGCGGATGCTCGTCGCGGCAGGCGACACACCACGAGGCGAAGACGTTGACCAGCGTGACCTCTTCGCGCAGATCCGCGGACGAGAGCCCGAGCGTGCGCCCCCGGACCGGTCCCAGCGCGAATTCCGGCACCGGTTTGCCGATGAGCGGCGACGGTACCAGCGTCGGATCGCGGAACAGCCCGAGATACAGCAGCACCGCGATGCCGGCGAAGATCGCGATCGGCAGCAGGAAGGGCCACAGACGGCGGGGTGCAGCGGACCCCGCCGCGCCGGCGAGCGTCTCGTCCATGGCGCCGATCTCGCCCGGATTTCTCACCATTTCTCTGACCAGGAATCTTGCTGCCTGCGCAGACAGTCAAATGATGTCGCTTGCGGCAACGCACTACAGATGAACTGTACCCTATCGGCCATCAGCCAGCACGAGACAGCCCTCGGCACCCCCTCCGATATCCCCAACATTCCCTGATGGCAAGAGTGTCTTGTTCGTGCTACATATTCTTGAGGATCTGTAGTACGAAGACAGCACATGCCGACTCCTCACAACCCTCCGGCTGCCGTTCGCCGAGCACTGCGCAAGCTTGGAGCGGACATCCGTGATGCCCGTCGCCGCCGGCGGCTGCCCATGGCGGTTGTGGCGGAACGCGCCTTCACGTCCCGCTCCACCCTTCAGAGGGTCGAGGCGGGCGATACCCGCGTCAGTATCGGCATCTACGCCGGTGTCTTGCAGGCGCTCGGCTTGCTCGATGGCCTGAGCCGGGTTGCCGACATCGGCAACGACAGCGTCGGGCAGGCTCTGGCCAGCGCCGAGCTGCCCAGGCATGTCCATCTCAGGCGGTCGGTCGGCTCGTCCCGTGGTGGGTGACTTCGAGGTTCATATCGACCTCGACGGCCGCACCCGACCGATCGGGCTGGCCCGGAGCAATCGCGTTCGCGGCCGGGAGACCGTCATCTTCGAGTATGACGGCGACTGGCTGGAAGACCCCGGCAGGTTCTCGCTGGAGCCCGCCCTTGCCGTGGGACGCGGCACTTTCGCGCCACCGGCCGGTCTCACGATCTTCGGGTCCATTGGCGATTCAGCGCCCGATACCTGGGGCCGCCGGCTGATGCAGCGCGCCGAGCGCCGCCTTGCCGAACGGGAAGGCCGGGCCGTTCGTACCCTTCCGGAGAGTGACTATCTCCTCGGCGTGGCCGACGAGACCCGGCTGGGCGCATTGCGCTTTCGGCGGGCCGAGGACACCACCTTTCAGGCTCCGACTCGCGCTGGGATACCGGCTCTGATCGAGCTTGGCCGCCTGCTTCGGGTCACCGAGCGGATTCTGCGTGACGAGGACACCGACGAAGATCTCCAGCGCATCTTCGCTCCCGGCTCCTCGCTGGGCGGTGCGCGCCCGAAGGTGTCGGTCATCGACCGGCACGGCCACCTCTCCATCGCCAAGTTTCCGAAGGAGACCGACGATTACAGCATGGAAACCTGGGAGGAGATCGCACTGCGCCTGGCCGGCCGGGCCGGCATTGCCACCCCCACGCATGGACTGATCGATGCCGCCGACAAGAAGGTCCTTCTGTCACGGCGCTTCGATCGCCGGGGCGCAATCCGCATTCCGTTCCTGTCGGCCCTGGCGATGCTGGGCGCGAGAGACGGCGAGCGCGGCAGCTACCCCGAGATCGTTGATGTGCTCGCACACCATGGCGCCCGGGGGAAGGCGGACGCGCATGCGCTGTATCGGCGTGTCGTCTTCAACGTATTGATCTCCAATGTCGACGATCACTTGCGCAACCTCGGCTTCCTCTGGGTCGGGAAGACGGGGTGGTCACTCTCTCCCGCCTATGACCTCAACCCTGTCCCCACGGACCTCAAGGCGCGGATCCTGACGACCAACATCGACCTTGACGAGGGTACCTGTTCGCTTGATCTGCTGGAGGCGGCCTCCGAGTTCTTCGCGCTGACGCTGGCGCAGGCTCGCTCGGTCATCAAGGAAGTCGCGCGCGTCACCGCCGCCTGGCGCGACACGGCGCGAGTGGTTGACGTGCGCCCGGCCGAAATCGACCGCATGGCCAGTGCCTTCGAGCACGATGATCTGAGGCGGGCGCTGGCCCTGTGACCATCCCGGCCATTCCCGCCAGGCCGGCCATGCTGGAAATCGCTCCGATTCGGACACTCCGGAGGCCGCAGTCTCGCCGGCATCGCACTGCACGGTGGCACCTCGGAGCGCGCGCGAGTATGGCCGTGCACAACCTCCATATTTCAGACAGTAGACCCGCCAGTTGCATTACATCGCTTCGCGACTTGCGTATGCCGCGCATCCCACCTGATCGGATCGTGCTGCGAATAGAGGGCCTTTCTCGATCCGTGCCGCGCCGGATAATCAGCCGGATATCAGTTGCCAGTCTCCGTTGCCGTCACGACACGCGGTTCCGTAGGACTGGACCTCTTCGCCTCCGATCGTGACCGTCTGCTGAAATTCCCGGCAGGTCCTGCCCTGCTGGTCCGCGCCCTGCCGGGTGATCATGGTTGTTCCACTGGCCGGCGCGCCGGCATTGGCGGGGTTGTCCCAGGTGATCCCGGTGCCGACATCGGCGGTCTCGAGCGCCCGGTAGGTTGCGGCACCGGCCTGGCGGCGAGAGGTCTGGTCCAGAGAGGCGCCGATCTCCCGCCCGACGGTGGCGCCGATGATTGCGCCGATTGCGGTCGCGGCGGTCTTGCCGTCTCCCTTGCCGAACTGATTGCCGAGCACCGCGCCGGCGGCTCCGCCCAGGAGAGTCCCCGTGGTTTCGTTCTCGCTCATCCCGCTGCAACCCACGAGAAGCATTGCTACGGAGAAGCTCGCGCACACCCCCACAGCACGCCGGCGAATCGTGTTTGCTGCCTCGAACATGACGTATCTCCCCTTTCGATGAATTGATGCGATCCCGCCCCGCCCTGCGCGGGGTTCCGCCCACCTTCCGCGGGCAGGGGCGGATGCGCCCCCGAAGTGTAATGCCAAAAGTGATCCCGGTGGCGGGGGCGCGGTGGCGGAACGCGGCATCCGGTTGGCAGCGAAGTGACGGGGTATCATGCGCGCGCTGGACGTTCCCGAGCCGACGCCGGCGTGTCGCAGGGCGTCGGCGGCGGAGGGGGCGCTTCCGCGTCGTCGCGTCGCCGCCGCCGCCGGAGAGCGTGCCGTTTCTGCCATTCGACTTCGCCATCCGCTTCGGCACCCACTTCGCCATCCACTTCGCCACCCAATGAGGACCCAGTCACCGTGATCGACTTCTACACCTGGAGTACCCCCAACGGCCGCAAGGTCTCCATCGCGCTGGAGGAGTGCGGGCTCGCCTACGAGACGCACTCGATCGACATCGGCGCCGACGAGCAGTTCCACCCCGACTTCCTGAAGATCTCCCCCAACAACAAGATCCCCGCCATCGTCGACCGGGACAACGGACTCTCGCTGATGGAATCGGGCGCCATCCTCGTCTACCTCGCGGAGAAGACCGGGCGATTCATGCCGTCCGGCGGGGAAGGGCGCTGGCGGGTGCTGGAGTGGTTGATGTGGCAGATGGGTGGGGCCGGCCCGATGCTCGGGCAGGTGCACCACTTCGTGAAGTTCAATCCCGGAAAGAGCGAGTACGCGGAACGGCGCTACCGCAACGAGGCGGATCGACTCTACGGGGTGATGAACGACCGCCTGGAGGACCACCCGTATCTGGCCGGGGCGGAGTACAGCATCGCGGACATGGCCACCTGGCCGTGGGTGTCACGCTACGAGTGGCAGGAGATCGACTTCGCGGACTTCCCGAACGTCCGGCGCTGGTACATCGACATCGCGCGCCGTCCCGCGGTGCAGCGCGGCTACGACGTACCGAGGAAGACGAACGCGATCCCGATCCCGGAGTGAGCGCCGCCCGCGCCGGGAGGCCCCGGCGCCGCGCATCCTGGTCCGGCTCGGCCCGGTTCGGTCCGGTTCGGTCCGGCCGGGACATGCGGAGGATGCGAAGGATGAGCGCCGAGTACGATTTCGACCTCGGGACCAACACGTTTCCCGTCACCACTCGATCGGCGCCGGCACAAGCCTGGTTCGACCGGGGTCTCGTGTGGTGCTACGCGTTCTCCCACGAGGAGGCGGTGCGCTGCTTCCGGCGCGCGGCGGAGCACGACCCCGACTGCGCGATGGCGTGGTGGGGCGTCGGCTACGCAGCCGGCCCCTACTACAACAAGCCGTGGGAGAAGTTCGATCCGATCGATCTCGCGGCCACGCTGCGCACCGTCCGGCACGCCGTCCGGCAGGCGCTCGACCGCATCGGGAACACGGCCCCGGTCGAGCGCGCCCTCGTCGAGGCGCTTGCCCACCGGTATCCCTCGCCGGAACCCGACGACGACTTCGGCCGATGGAACGACGCCTACGCGAACGCGATGCGCGCGGTGTACCGGTCGTTCCCGATGCACGCGGACGTGTGTGCGCTCTACGCCGAGGCCCTGATGAACCGCACCCCCTGGGCGCTCTGGAACCTCGACACCGGCGAGCCCGCGCCCGGCGCGGACACCCTTGAGGTCATCAAGGCGCTCGCAGGGGCCATCGCCGCCCGGGAGGTCGCGGGCGCGCCGGATCACCCCGGTCTCCTGCACCTGTACATCCACGCTCTGGAGATGTCCCCGAATCCGGAGCGTGCGCTGCGCGCCGCCGACCGCCTGCGCGAACTCGTGCCCGACGCCGGCCACCTGCGCCACATGTCCACCCACATCGACATCCAGTGCGGGCATTACCAGGCCACGGTCGACTCGAACGTTCGCGCCGCCGCCGCCGACCGCAAGCTCTCCGGTCTCGACGAGTCCCCCGGGGTCTGGCACCGGCTGTCATGCGCGCACAACTACCACTTCATGCTCTACGGGGCGATGTTCCTCGGCCAGCACCGGGCCGCGATGGAGGCGACGCGGGGCATGCTGGAAATCGTTTCGGAGTCGGTGCTCCGGGTGCCGAGCCCGCCCATGGCGGACTGGCTGGAAGGGTTCGTCGCGATGCAGGTGCACGCGCCCGTCCGCTTCGGCCGCTGGCGCGAGATCCTCGCCATGCCGTTCCCGGAGGATCGGGATCTGTACCGCGCGACCACCGCGATGCTGCACTACGCGCGGGGGCTCGCCCACGCAGTGCTGGAGGATGTCCCCGCCGCCCGGCGGGAGCAGGCGCGGTTCGAGGCCGCGGCGGCGCGGGTACCGGTCTCGCGCACCGTGTTCAACAACACCTGCGTCGATCTCCTGGCCATCGCGGCGGAGATGCTGCACGGGGAGATCACCTACCGCACCGGCGATCACGACCCCGCGTTCGCACACCTGAGGGCCGCGGTTCGGCGCTCCGAAGCTCTCCCCTACGACGAACCCTGGGGCTGGATGCAGCCGCCGCGCCACGCGCTCGGCGCGCTCCTGCTGGAGCAGGATCGGGTCGAGGAGGCCGAGGCCGTCTACCGGGCCGACCTCGGGTTCGACGACACCGTCATCCGGGCCTGCCGGCACCCGGAGAACGTCTGGAGCCTGCACGGCTACCACGAGTGCCTGGTACGCCTCGGGAAGCGCGCGGAGGCCGCACTGCTGGCCCCGCGGCTCACCCTGGCCCTGGCCCGAACCGACGTGCCGATCGAGTCCTCGTGCCGGTGCCGGCGCGGCGGCGTCGGGTCAGGCGGTACCTGAACCGAAGCCGGGCCCACACTGGCCATGCCAAGAAAGTTGAGGGCGTTGATCCGAGATCTGGAAAGGGCGGGCTTCGTCGATCGGGGTGGAAAGGGAAGTCATCGCAACTATGAACACCCCCGCGGGATACGTGTTACCGTTTCAGGCAAGCCCGGCGACGATGCCAAGCCCTATCAGGAGAGAGAAGTCGCAAGAAGAATCGGAGAATCCTGCCGATGACCGCTGGCGCCAGGTACATCAAGATTGTCGAATGGTCGGATGAAGACCGGTGTTTCGTCGGCTGGTGTCCGGGTGTCGTCGGTCCCTGCTGCCACGGTGATGACGAGATCGGGGTGTACCGGGAGCTGTGCGAGATCGTCGACGAGTGGCTGGAGATTGCCCGCAGGGAGAACAGGACGCTCCCGCCGCCGACAGCCGGCCGGAACATCGCGGATCTGTTGATGCCGGCCTGACCGGCGGCCGCCCGCCATGATCGCAATCGTGGCGTAAGCCGGGCCGCGACTCCGGTCAGTGTCCGCCGTTCGCCATGTCACTACCGGTTCGCATTCCGGGAGCGGCCGGCGCCGGATTCGAGCCGGCCGATCACCCACTTCTGGAAGCCCTGGACGTTGGCTTCCCAGGTCGGTGAGAACAGCACCTCGTCGGCGACCGCCGAACCGCGCGCTTCCTGCTGAAGCTGCATGCACACGAAGTCCTGGCTGCGGATGCCGCCGCGGTCTTCGAACTTGCGGGTGGGGCCGAGCCATCGATCGAGGCTGCGTTCGCGCAACTCGTCGTACTTGGGGTCGAGAGCCTCGCTCGCGTAGTACCAGGCCATCGTTGCCCGGGTGCGACTCGGGCTGAGGGGGGTGTAGATGACCGGCTGGTACGACTGCAAGGTTGTCGTGGCGGTAGTGTTTGCGAGGACCGCCACCGCAGCGGCGAGGAACGGTCGTGCGTCGTTGCGCCGCGGGATCGAAGGCAGTTCAGCGGGCATTCCCGGGTCCGCGAATCGGGGACTTTCCGGGCGCACGTGCAGGAGCATCACATCACCGTCAGCAATCGAATCGGTGTAGGGACGGCCGGTCCGGAGGTCGACCTCGTCGCTCATTCGGTCGAACACGCCCTCGTGTACCCAGACGTGGTGGTAGACCTCCCAGTTGTCGAACACGAGCTTCCAGTTGGCGTCGAACTCCCAGGTCAGCCGGTGGCCGAGGCGAAGGTCGTCCATATCGAGGGGGGCGAGTTCGGCCGCCGCCGGCTGCACGATGTGCTCAAGCGGCGGCGCGTCGGCGTCGAGGTTGACGAATACGATGTGGTTCCACACACCGCAGCGTACCGGCGCCAGACCATATTGGTCGCGGTCGATGCCGGAGCCGGCGGCGTCCGGCGTGCCGTCGAAGTAGGGTATCGCCTTCAGCGATCCGTCGAGCCCGTAGGTCCAGGCGTGGTACGGGCATTGGAGGTGTCGGAGCCGTTTCGCCGGTTCCTGCACGACGATCGTCGCCCGGTGTCGGCAGACATTGTGAAATGCTCGAATCTCGCCATTCTCCGCCCGCAGCACGACGATCGGCACGCCGGCGGCCATGACCGGAAATGCGTCGCCCGGTTCGGCGACATCCTCGACGAAGCACACGCTCATCCAGCTCTTCGGGAACAGCTCGCGCCGCTCCAGGTCGAAGAACTCCTCACTCGTATAGGCAACGCCGGGCAATCCGCGTGCTTGCGCGATCGGCCGGCGAATCGCGGAGATGGTCTCTGCCCCGAGAATTTCGGTTGCGCTGCGCATCGGATAGCGTCTCCACACCAAAGTTTCAGGACAGCATGGTAGCGCAGGGACGACCGATCTGCGTGGGCTGCTTTTAGGGATTCTTCGATAAATTCGGATCCACCCGCTGAATCGTGCCGGCGAGCCGGCAGGGGCAGGGATCCGGCCAACCCGCGTCGGCCGTGCTGCGCCGAACGGACCGCTTCGGTCGGGTCGGGTGGGCCGAGTCGTTGACGGGTCGGATCGCCCGGTGCAACACTGTCATCACCATTCAGCGAGGATGACATCATGAAAGCTCTCAAGTACGCGGTTCCCGCCATCGCTGCCGCCGCTCTGTTCGCTGCGGCCTCGAACGTGATGGCGGATGGCACGCGCCAGGCCCTGTCGTCGGAAAGCGTCGTCGAAACCATCAAGAAGCGAGGTTCGCTCCGCGTCGGCATGGCCACGTTCGTGCCGTGGGCGATGCGTGACAAGAACGGCGAGCTGATCGGATTCGAAATCGATGTCGCCACCAAGTTGGCCGGCGACATGGACGTCGACATCGAGTTCGTGCCCACCGCCTGGGACGGGATCATCCCCGCCCTGGTCGCCGGCAAGTTCGACGTCATCATCGGTGGCATGTCCATCACCATGAAGCGCAACCTCACCGTCAACTTCACCCACCCCTATGCCAACACCGGCTACATCCTGATGGCGAGCACCGAGCGTGCGGATGAGAAGGGGCTGACGACTCTGGAGGACTTCAACCAGGCCGGGATCACGATCGCCACCCGGCGCGCATCCACCGGTGCGACCGCGATGCAGAAGAACTTCCCGAAGGCGAAGCTGATCTACTTCGACGACGACACCCTTGCCTATCAGGAAGCCGCAAACGGGAACGTCGATGGGGTGTCGTCGACGCCTCCGAAGGCTGCGTTCGAGGTCGAAAAGCGCGGCGACAAGCTGCGGGTCGTGTCGCCCAAGCTGATGTCGCCCACCCGTGAAGCTTTCGCGCTGCGCAAGGGAGACCCCGATGCGCTCAACTACTTCAACAACTGGATTCAGGAGAACCATGCCAGTGGCTGGTTGAAGGAGCGCCACGATTACTGGTTCACCACCCGGGACTGGGCCGGGATGGTCGCCGACCAGTAGCAGACTGCGGCCGGTTTGCCTTGAAGGGGCCGCACCGACGGGTGCGGCCCCTTCGTTCGTTCCGGGCCTCGTTCGTTTGCTGTTGGACCCTCGGAGCGCCTGCGCCTTCGCCCCGTGCACCCTTTCACGCCCTGGGGAGGGTGGCCCTGTTATCGGCGCCTGGAAGGTGAGGTCCTTTCACGCCGGCATCAGCGATGCGCCGCTCCGCGCCGTTCGATCCAGTCGAACGCGATGGCGCAGCTATAGCAGATGGCGAAGTAGAGCAGCCCCACGAAGATCCACACCTCGAAGACCTGAGTGGTCGAAACCGCGATTTCGAGCGCGTAGAAGGTGAGCTCCTGGATGGAAATCAGCGACACCAGCGAAGAGTCCTTGATGAGGATGATGAACTGTCCGGCAAGCGGCGGGACGACGCGCTGCAGCGCTTGCGGCAGCACCACATGGCGCATCGTCCGCAGGGGCGAAAGCCCGATGCTCCCGCCCGCTTCGTACTGGGCCCTGGGAACCGACTCGATGCCGGCGCGGACGATCTCCGTAACGTAGGCCCCGGAGAACATCGAGAGGCAGATCACGCCTGCGAGGAAGTTCGAGAACAACTTTGGTGGCGCCGCCAGCCATTCCATGAGGATGGCCGTTGCGGGCGACACGTTGCCGGCCAGATCTTCGAGCCCGAGCAGGGGCATGATCTGACTTGAGATGAAGAAGTAGAAGACGAAGATGAATACGAGCGGCGGCGTATTGCGGATCAGTTCCACGTAAGCGCGACTCAGCATTCTGGGAAACAGGCGCCGGCTCGTGCGCATGATTCCCATGATTCCACCGATGAGCGCGGAGAGGATCAGGCTCCAGAAGGCGAGGCGAATCGTGGTCAGCGTCCCCAGAACGAAGAGGTTGGGGGCGAGGCTGCCGGTGTCCTCGTCGCGCCGCAGCAGGAAGCGCGGAATCACGCTCCAGTCCCACCGGTAGGCGAGCACCGAGTCGACCTTGTAAACGACGAAGATGACGATTGCCCCGACCGTGGCCAGTATGACCGCGTCGAGTGGTCGGAATCGGCGTTTGAGTCCGAACGGCGTCACCGTCAATCCTTTCGCGCCACCCGCCGCTCGAGATAGCCGACGAACACCGAAAGCGTGCAGGTGATGACGAGATACATGCCCGCCACGGTGAGCCAGACCTCGAAGCTCATGAACGTGTCGGCGATGACGTTGCGTCCCTCGGTTGTGAGGTCGAATACCGCGATCACGCTGACTATGGCCGAGTGCTTGATCAGGTTGATCAGCACGCCGGTCATTGGCGGGAGCATCAGCGGCACCGCCTGGGGCAGGATGACCTCGCGGTAGATCTGTCCGCGCGACAATCCGATGGACGCAGCGCCCTCCCACTGCCCGCGGGGCACCGAGGTGATGCCGGCGCGGATGATCTCGGAAGCGAACGCGCCCTCGAAGACACTCAGGCACAGCACCCCGGTCCAGAACCGATCGATACCGATGATGGGTGAAATGACAAAGTAGAACACGAGAAGCTGCACCAGCATCGGCGTGTTGCGAATCGCCTCCAGATACACCTTCGCAAGGATCTCGCCCGACATCGAACCCGACTGGCGAAGCAGGGCGGTCACCAGGCCGATGAGGATGGTGAGGACCATCGAGTACGCCGACAGCTCCAGGGTCACCGCGAGCCCGGTCATCAGCGGCCCCCAGATCAGCTCGCCGTCGATCACCCGCCAGAAGTACTGCGGCATGCGGTACCACTGCCAGTTGTAGCCCATGGCTTCCGCGCCGCGCACCGCCAGCCAGATCAGACCGCCCGCGAGCACGATGAACTGCGCGATGTCGAACGTTCGGCTGCGCCACCATCTGACGGGGCGCGAACGTGCCGACCGGGCCCGTGTTCTCGCGGCTCCCGTGCCTTCAGTCGACACCTGTGCACTCCCGCTGTGGTGGCTTCTTGTCATGCCTCATGGAGGGGGCGAGATCGGGTATCCGACATTGGGCGAATGACACGACACGGGTGGGGATGGCCGAGCGCCACGGTCGATCCTGTCACATCCACCAGTAGATTGGCATCATGGGCGACAACGGCGCAGACGGACCCTCGCACGCTCCGCTCGTCGCTCCCCCCTTTTTCCCGAGTTTGCGGCTGGACGGGGCGCGATGAAACGACTGCCTGTGCAGGCTCCAGCCAGCCCGCATGACCCACGCGAGGACCAGCGAATGACCGGCAAGGTGGTGATCGAGCTTGAAAGGGTGAACAAGTGGTTCGGCGACTTCCACGTGCTCAAGGATATCGACCTCACCATCCACGAGCGCGAGCGGGTGGTGATCTGCGGGCCGTCCGGGTCCGGCAAGTCCACCGTGATCCGCTGCATCAACCGCCTGGAGGAGCACCAGGAGGGGCGCATCGTGGTCGACGGGCAGGAGCTCGACGACGACACGAAGAACGTGGCCGCGGTCCGGCGCGAGGTCGGCATGGTGTTCCAGCAGTTCAACCTCTTCCCTCACCTGACGGTGCTGGAGAACTGCATGCTCGGGCCGACCCGGGCGCGCGGGATGTCGAAGGCGCAGGCGCGGGCGCGGGCGATGGAGTACCTCGAACGGGTGCGCATCCCGGAGCAGGCGGACAAGTACCCGGCCCAGCTCTCGGGCGGGCAGCAGCAGCGGGTGGCCATCGCTCGCTCGCTCTGCATGGAACCGAAGGTGATGCTGTTCGACGAGCCGACCTCGGCCCTCGACCCGGAGATGATCAAGGAGGTTCTCGACGTGATGATCGATCTGGCGCGAAGCGGCATGACGATGATCGTCGTCACCCACGAGATGGGCTTCGCCCGCACCGTGGCCGACGGCATGGTGTTCATGGACGAGGGCCGGATCGTCGAATCCGCCCCGCCGGAGAAGTTCTTCGCCAACCCCGAGAGCGACCGCACCAAGCTCTTCCTGAGCCAGATCCTCTCCCACTGACATGGCCGCCACCGCCACCGCCACCGCCGCTACCACCGAGCAGCGCGCGCGGCGCTACAACGGATACCACCGCGTCTCCGACGCCCGGGAGGATCCGGAACTCACGCATACCGGCCCCGGCACCCCCTGCGGGGAGTATTTCCGGCGCTTCTGGATGCCGGTGGCGATGACGGAGCAGATCGGGGAGCGGCCCGTCCTCGTCCGGGTGCTCGGCGAGGAACTCGTCCTGTTCCGGGATCGCTCGGGCCGCATCGGCCTGCTGCACAAGCATTGCAGCCACCGCCGGGCGTCGCTGGAGTACGGCATCGTGTCGGAGCGCGGCATCCGCTGCTGCTATCACGGCTGGCTGTTCGACGTGGACGGCACCATCCTGGAGGCACCCGGGGAGCCGGAGGACAGCCCCATCCCCCGCAAGCTCTGCCACGGCGCCTATCCGGTGCGGGAGCTGGCCGGCCTCGTCTTCGCCTGGCTCGGCCCCCCGGAGCGCATGCCCGAGCTGCCGCAGCTCGACACCTTCTCGCTCCCCGGCGTCGAGCTCGTGCCCTACCTGATCGACTACCCGTGCAACTGGCTCCAGGTGGCCGAGAACCCGATGGACCCGTTCCACAGCGTGTTCCTGCACACCCGGGTGACCCGCGCCCACTTCAACCCGGCCTGGGGCGCGATGCCGGTGGTGGAGTGGCACCAGTTCGAGGACCACACCGGGATCTACCTCACCAACGTGCGCCGCTGGGAGGACTTCATCTGGGTGCGCACCGCCGAGGTCCTGCTCCCGGCCATTGCGCAGCCCCCGGACATCTACCAGAACCCGGACCGGGAGAAGTTCTTCCCCGGCGTGGGCATCACCAAGTGGACAGTGCCGGTCGACGACACCCACTGCCGCATCATCGCCTGGCGCCACTTCGGCGGCGATCTCGACCTCGACGGCAAGGGCGACCGCTCGAAGGTGGGTCTGAACCGGGTGGACTTCGTCGGGCAGACCGGCGTCGAACGCAGCCCCGAGGAAGGCCGGGCGATGCCGGGCGACTACGAAGCCCAGGTCTCCCAGGGGCCGATCACGGTGCATGCGGAGGAACGGCTCGCGACCACCGACAAGGGCGTGGCGCTCTACCGCCGGATGCTCCGCCGGGCGGTACGGGCGCTGGCGGAGGGGGTCGAGCCGCCGCCGCTTCGCCCCGGCCCGGGCGGGCGGGTGCCGACCATGGCCGGCGACGTCATCGTGCGCGTACCGGCCACCGGCGATCGGGACGATGTGGTGCGGCAGCGCACCGTGGGCCGGGAGGTCGGACGCATCGTCCACGGGACCATGAATCTCGAACGCACTGCCCGTCGCGCGGAGATCGAACGGCAGGTGCGGGCGTGGATCGGGACGGAAGTGCACACGGCATAGCCGCGGTTTCCCGGCGGCCCGGATCACGCTCCATGCGTTTCTGTCGTCGCAGATCTCCGCGAAATCGGGCGATCCTGGTGACGTCCCGCATGACGCTGGACCGACGTCGGGGACTTACGGCATCGGATGACGGAAGACCTGATGGTTTTCTCCCGGTTGACTCGGCGTGCAGGAACGCCGAAATGATCGACCTCGGTGGTTGCGGTCTTCTGCCTGGTTTGGCAAGTCCATCGCGCCTGGCAACCGGCGGACTCAGCCCGGAAATGTCACCGATTCACGGCTGCTGGCACGGATCCGACTGCTTTCGCCGCGTTGAATGTGACATGGGGGCGGCCCGGGTGCTCGACGTACTGTCAGGTACGCCTGCGCGCCCTGACTCGCGTTCGCCTTGCGCAACCAGCCATCTCCGCGCCCTCGCTTCGCGGAGCGGTGACATTTCCGGGTTAGCCTCAACCGACGAGCGTCTCCACCCCCCATCCGGCGGCTGCGCCCAGGATCACCACCAGCCACGGCGGCAGCTTCCACGCCACGAGCAGCGCGAACGCGGCCAGCGCCAGCCCGAAGTCCCGCGCCGAGAGCACCCCGCTTGTCCACACCGGATCGTAGAGGGCGGCAAGGAGCAGGCCGACGACCGCCGCGTTCACGCCGCGCATCGCCCGGCGCCCGCGTTCGAGCCGCCGCAGTGCGTTCCAGCCGGGCAGGGCGCCGATGACCAGCAGGAACGACGGCAAGAAGATGGCGGCGAGGCAGAGGAGGCCCCCTGCCCACCCGCCCGGCGTTTCCATCACCGTGCCGAGATAGGCGGAGAAGGTGAAGAGCGGGCCCGGCACCGCTTGGGCGGCGCCGTAGCCGGCGAGAAAGATGTCCTCCGGCACCCAGCCGGCCGGCAGCACCTCCGCCTTCAGAAGCGCCAGCACCACGTGCCCCCCGCCGAACACCAGGGAGCCGGTGCGGTAGAAGCTGTCGGCGAGCGCCAGCGCCGGCGATGGCCGGACCGCCGCCGCGACGGGAAGGAAGACGAGCAACGCGAAGAACAGCGCGAGCGCCGTGATGGCAATGCCCGGCGCGATGCCGGGCATCGGCGTGGTTCGCGCCGTCTCGGGCGCGGCGGGCGCAGTGGCTTTGGAAACCGGATTCACCCGAGTAGTTGCCTGAACCCCTTGCGACCCGCGAGCGCCAGTCGGCGCCATGGATTCGGAAACCGGATTCAGCCGAGCATTGCGCCGGCGGATTCGCGATGACTCGGGCGCAGCAGATGCGGCGGCGGTCTCATCGCGGAGAAAAAGGAATCCGGCGAGACCGCCGGCGGCGATGACCGCCACCGGCGCTGCGGCGCCCCCGAGCGCGAGCACCGCCGCCGCCGCCAGCACCGCGATGGTGAACCGCATGGCGTCGGGACAGAGTGTCCGCGCCATCCCCCACACCGCCTGGGCCACCACCGCGACCACCACCGCCCCGAGCCCGCGGAGCAGGCCGGGCGGGATCCCGTCGTCGAACGCGACCACCCCGTAGCCGAGCGCGATGAGCAGGATCGCCGACGGTGCGGTGAAGCCGGCCCACGCCGCCAGTGCCCCCGCGAACCCGGCCTGGCCGAGCCCGATGCCGATCCCGACCTGACTCGACGTGGGGCCGGGCAGCATCTGGCACAGCGCGACCAGGTCCGCGTACCCACGCTCGTCCATCCACTTCCGGCGGACCACGAACGCTTCGCGGAAGTAGCCGATATGGGCCACCGGCCCCCCGAAGGAGGTCAGCCCCAGGGCGAGAAAGGCAAGGAAGACAGCACCGGCGGAGTGCCGCCCCGCGAGGGGTTCGCTTTGGCTCGCCATCGGGAATTCCCTCGTGAAATTCGACTCGACCACGATCGGCCGACTCCGGCGACACTCCCTCGCGCCGAGACTCGACGCCGCCAGCCGACGTATTCGATGTTTGTCTGCGCGCCCCTGCCCTGGTCCTGCCGGAGTCGCTGCGGTGGAAAGGCCGTTCGGATCTCAGTACCCGAGCTCCGGTCTCACGACGTTCGCAAGCGGGCGGTCGTCGAGGAGCCGTTCGAGGTTGCGGAACACGAGTTCCAGGGTGAGGGCGACGTAGGCGTCGCCGTCATCGGCGGAGACGTGGGGGGTGAGCACGAGGTTGGGGACGTGCCACAGCGGCGAATCCGGCGGCAGCGGCTCGGGGTCGAAGACATCAAGCACCGCGCCCGCGAGATGCCCACTGCGAAGGTGGGCGGTCAGCGCCTCGTAGTCCATGGTTGCCGCCCGCCCGACGTTGATCACCCCCGCCCCCGGCTTCAGGAGCGCCTGCCGGCGGGCGTCGAGCAGGTTGCGGGTCTCGGGGGTGAGCGGGACCGCGACGAACACGAAGTCCGCCTGCGGGAGCAGCGCGTCCAGGCGATCGGGGGTGTGCATCTCGTCGAACGCATCGAGCGGGCATCCGTGCCGCGACACGCCGAGCACCCGCACGCCAAGGGCGCGGCAGCGGTGCGCGGCGGCGGCGCCGATGCTGCCGGTGCCGATCACGAGCAGCGTCTTCCCTGCGATCGGGGTCGAGTACAGCGATTCCCAGTGCGCGCGGCGCTGGTTGCCGAGGATGGCCGGGAGGTGGTTGTGGAGCATCAGCACTGCCATCAGGCCGTACTCGCCCGCCTTGTCCGCGTGGGCGCCGCGGTTGTTGACCACGGTGACCCCTTCCGGCACCCAGTCCATCGGGCACAGATGTTCGACGCCGGCACCGGTGATGTGGATCAGGCGCAGCTTCGGGGCAAGGCGCGCGAGGTCTGCGGTCGGGAGGTCCCAGGCGACCAGCACCTCGGCGGTCCGCATCGAACTTTCGAAGTGATCGAGGTCCCAGTCGATGCACACCTCCAGGCGCCGCGCCACCTGCGGATACCGGGCCGCGACGGCATCGAAGCGCTCGCGGGTGATGGTGAACACCGCCTCGCCCTCCGGGGTGGGCGGGAACGTCTCGGGAGAGGCGTGATTGTTCTTGATGTGGATGCGCATTTCCGGGATCACCGTTCCGGGATGGCGACAACGACGGCAGGGTTGTAATGTTATATGACACAGAGGGAGCGCTCATGCATTCGACAAGTCTGCGCAAGATCGATGGTTCCGTCATGCTCGTGGTGCCCCCGGCGCTCCTCGACCTTCTGAATCTGGGCATAGGCGCCAGGGTTGATATCGGGATCGAGGACGGTCGTCTGATCGTGGCGCCGCGGGCCCGCCCGAGCTACTCCCTCGACGAGCTTCTCGCGCAATGCGACGAGTTCGTTCCGGACGACGACGGGAACCGGGCGTGGCTCGACGCTCACCCGGTCGGCAACGAATTGCTCTGATGCAGCGGGGCGAGATCTGGCTCATCAGCCTCGACCCCACGGCAGGACATGAACAGCGCGGGACTCGGCCGGTCGTGGTTGTCTCCCCGAGACCGTTCAACGAGCTGACCGGTACGCCGGTCGTCGTGCCCGTGACCAGCGGTGGACGCTTCGCACGCCGACGCGGTTTCGTGGTCTCGCTTGATGACGCGGGCACCCGGACGACCGGCGTGATCCGCTGCGATCAGCCGCGCACGCTCGACTTCGCGGCCAGACACGGGAAGCGCCTCGAATCCGTCCCGGAACCGATCATGGATGAGGTACTGGCCCGCCTGCGCGCCATCCTGGCCTGATTGGAGGAGGTGGACGAGCTCCTCGTCGGGCTCGGCGTGGGCGGGAACGTCTCGGGAGAGGCGTGATTGTTCTTGATGTGGATGCGCATGGCTTGCCGGAGACATCGGGCAGAGTTTCAGGATGAGGCACTACCCAACGGGGTCGCCGTTCGCTTCCAGCGCCCGGAGTCGTTCGGTGACGTGGGCGACGCGTTCGGGCTCGGGCAGGGCATCGGCGTCGAACTGCATCTGCATGAAGGCGTGGGCGAGGCGGCGGAAGCGTTCGGACTCGTCTGCGGCGCCGTGGCGCGGAATGGTCAGCACCGAGTCGCCGCCGTAGGTCGGCAGGGGATTCGGCGCCAGGTCGGTCGCCCGCAGGGGTTGCTCGCCGGCCGCCACCGCCCGGATCTGCTCCCGGAGCCGCCGGCGCATGATCGCGACTCCCTTGTCGCTCGGGGCGAGGTGCTCCTCGGCGTGTACGGTGATGCGGCCCATGCCCTCCACCGCCTCCGCGTCGCCCGGAAAGCGCTGGCGCCGCTCGTAGGGGCGGTCGAAGACCTCGCCCTGTTCGATGAGTTCCGGCCCTTCCGGGGTGTTTCGCTCCGGCGGGTCACCCCGCTCCCCGAAGCACGCCCAGGCGAGGGCGGTGGTGTTCTCGTCGTCCACCGGCACCACCCAGCGCACGAAGGCGGTCCGCCCGTAGTAGCGCTGCTTCGTGCCGTCGGTGGCGAACGCGGCGCCGGCCTGGGTGAAGTTCGGCAGCACCAGCTCGTTGACCCGGAACCAGACGTTCTCGCCCACCCGGCGGGTGTTCGTGCCCATCAGCCACGCCGCCCGATCGAAGAAATCCATCCGGCCGACTTCCCCGAAGCCGGCGGAGAACTGCTCACGACTGATGCTGGAGTGCAGAAAGCTGGTGTGGATGGGGTCGAGGATGGCGTCGAGCACCTGGAGCCAGTTGCAGCGGAACGGCGCCCGGTAGGGCACCAGCGCCATGTCCGGCAGCTCGAAGGTGTCGCAGACGGGGAACTCGGGCATCTCCTCCGGGGGGCCAAGGAAGGCGAACACGAGCCCCCGGTACTCGAAGGCGGGGTAGGCCCCGAGCCGGACCCGGTGCTTCAGCCGCTCCTCCGCCTCCGGCGGTTGCCCCGGCGCCTCCAGCAGGGTGCCGTCGACGTCGAAGCGCCAGCCGTGATAGCAGCATCGGATCCCGCGCCCGTGGCAAGTGCCGTACTCCAGCGAGGCGCGGCGGTGCGGGCAGCGCCGATGCACGAGCCCGACCCGGCCCTCGCCGTCCCGGAATACCACCAGGTCTTCGCCCAGGACCCGGATCGCGACCGGCAGATCCGCGATCTCCGACGACAGCGCCACCGGATGCCAGAACCGCCGCAGGTACTCGCCGCACGGGGTGCCGGGGCCGACGCGGACGAACTCCTCGTCGGGCTCGGCGCAAGTCCGGGCTCCGTGCCCCCGGTAGGTCGCATCCCGGAATCGGTCAAGCGGCACCGGCCCGGTTTTTGTGTCCAAGCTCGTGTCCATGCTCATCGGCCTCCCCGCTCGCTGATGCCTTCGATCTCCTCACCGGAATATCGGTTGATGGACGGCATGTTTCACCTCCTGAACATCGGGAATGGAGTGCAATCCCGCGATTCGGTTCCCCCGGCAGGTCGATCGGCCCGGAAATTTTGGGAATTATGTAGCAAAATCCGCGAGCGATAAGGAGCAAGCAATGAACATCAATGTTTCGGATCGGACTTCTTCAGGCGATGAAGAGGCATTCGTTCAATCTCGCGGTAGAGCAAATCTCGCAAGTGCCGCGCGCCGTCTTGGCCAATGGGCTGGCCGAGCGTTTCGTCGGAAAGGATGGCGTCGAGGTAGCCATCAAACACTCGGCGAAAATTCTGGATGGTCCGGTCTTCGGGGGCTGCTTGATCGAGAAAGTTCGAAAGCGCGACTGCGAGCGCTTGCAGAAATGCCAGTAGAGCGTATTGCTCAGAGGTAGTCACCGCCGCTCCAGCCGATACCGCCGTTCCCGCTCTTCCCGCGTCGGCTCCCGATTCTCGCTTCTGACTTTCCCGCGCGGGGCGAGTAGTACTTGCTCCAGCGCGGCGAGGACCTCGTCTTCCTCGGCCTCGTCACGCTCTACAGCATCGATTTCCTGGCGGTTCATAATTGGCTCCATTCGGCATGTACAATGCAAGCGGATAATCGAATCCTACGAACTGTGATCTTGGCATCTGACCGATCAACCGCAACATAAGCGACTGGAGCCCCATCTATCACGCACTTTATGACAGGAGCATCGCGCTCGAAATCGCGCAAGGACGCGCCCTGTATAGAATCGAATACTTGGCCAGGGATTTCTACAAGCTGGTAACGACGCGGCAGGCCGTCAACATCGTCCCGGAACGCACGCAACATTAAAATCGCGTTTACTGCTTCACGGTACTCGCGAAACAGAGACATCATGGCATCTCGCCGAGCCCCCGGCGTGCGCGCGTCCTGAATCCATGCTGCCTCTGTCAGCTTTGAAATATGAATCGATGTTTCGGAAATCCGTAAGGCTGCGGTTGATTTCAGCGAGAGCTTCCGTGTCTTACCACTAACCTTTACCGTCACATCAACAAACCTTTGAGTAAGCGAGCCGGGCGGTGTCACCGCCCAGCCTACGTACTCGCAAGCGTTCCTAAATACTGTCTCGAACGCGGTTTGTGCCAACGGCTCTACTGTTGTTCCATGATGGACCGAAAGCGCAAGTCCAAAATACTCTACCCATTCGGGCGACATAGTGATCCATGTCTGCGCGCCAGTATAAGCCTGTGGCGGTCGAGACAGCGAATCGATCATGCGGGAGACAAATTCCACCTTTACAGGTGAGAGCTTATCTAACTTGGATTTAAGTTCGTCGAGAGTCACGCGCCGTTCAGCCGTCGCTCGATCAAGTCCACATACGTGCGGTTGATCTCAATGCCGACCCACCGCCTGCCAAGCCCCTGAGCGGCCAGAAGCGTAGTTCCGGCCCCCGCATAGGGGTCCAGCACTACGCTATCCTCGCGGCTAGTGATAGCAACGCACTGCCGCGCCAGCGTCATGGGCATCATGGCCGGATGATCGTCGGCATGGCCGTTCAGTCGCTTAAGCGGTTCTGTCGCGATTTCCCACACGGAACGCATTCTGCGCCCACGCGGGCCGCGTATCGTTTCGATGTCGTAGTAGTAATTCTGGCTCTTGGAAAGCAGGAAAACGGTCTCGTGCGCTTTCGTAGGTCGGTCCCGGACTGATTCCGGGTGCGCGTTCGGCTTGTGCCATATCACTTCCGATCGCAGCCACCAACCTGCCGCTTGGAGCGCGAGTGCGATCCGCCACGGTACACCGATCAAGTCTTTCGGCTTTAAGCCGCGCGGCGTAGGCGGACGTATAGTCATCGCACGTGCCCGGTTTTTCTTGTCTGGGGCGCGGTAGCGTCGGTTCCCGGATGTCCAAGTATCGCCGACGTTGAGCCATACTGTGCCATCGTCGCGAAGCACACGCCGAATTTGCTCAAATGCATCTACGATACTGGCGATGTAATCGGACAAGGAATCGTCCAATCCGATCTGGTTTTCGACGGCGTAATCTCGGAGCGACCAGTAGGGCGGCGAAGTCACTACGGTCTGAACGCTGGCGGCGGGAAGCAACTGTAACGCGCGGCAGGCATCCCCGCATATTAGCACTGACCGATCAAGCGATAAGGAATCGGAATCTGTCTCATCAACCCGGACATGACCGGAAACAGAGCGGCGAAGGGAGACGGACTGACCAAGCGCAGAGTCGAACCGAAGTGCTTGGTACTTCATACCGGCACCACCGTGCTCGACAGCCCGTTGTCCCGGACCAGCTTCGCGCAGGGCAGCCGCTTGTTCCCGATCTGACTGGCGAGTGTTTCCATGCGTTCGATGGTGTCTACCTCGCAGATGCCCTCGTTCAGCCGGAAGGTCGCCTCGTTGACGTACTTGCCCAAGTGCTTCGGGGAGACGTGATGCCAGGTGCCGTGAATGGACCGCTTCAGGATGCTCCACACGGACTCGATGCCGTTCGTGTGCACGTCACCGCGCACGTACTCGTGGATGGAGTGCTTCACGCTGTCGTGGTGGTAGCGGCGCTTCAGGCCGCCGTAGGCGCCCGCGTCGTCGGTGTAGACGGTCGTGCCCGGAACGACGTTCCGCTCGACCAGCTCGACCAGGGTATCGCTGTCAGTGCGCTCGACCACGGTGGCCTTGACCTTCCCGCCGCGCTCGCGCAATCCGGCAACCGCGACCTTTCCCGCGGCCCCGCGGCCCGTCCCGGCAAGTGCCTTACGCTTGCTGTTCGACATGTTGGCGCGCTTGCCCCCGATGTAGGTCTCATCGACCTCTACCACGTCCTTCAGGATGAAGTCGCCGCGCCCGCAGGCTTCCCGCACGCGGTGGAGCATGTGCCATGCCGTGCGGTATTGGCAGCCGAGTTCCTTCGAGAGCTGCATCGCCGAGACGCCTTTCCGGGCTGTCATGACGGAGTAGATCACGTAAATCCAGTCCTGAAGCGGGCGCTTCGTCGCGTGCATGCACGTCTTCGTGGTGACGCTGAACCGCTCCCGGCAATCCGAATGCCAGTACATGTTCGGTCGGCTCGCGTCCGGCTTGATGTTCTCCGTGCCCCCGCAGTGCGGGCAGACCGGGCCGTTCGGCCACCGGACCCGCTCAAACCACTCCCGGCAGGTGTCGTCATCCGGGAACATGCGGAACAACTGGGTCACGCTCAGGGTAGCGGCGATGCGTTTCTTCTCGGTCATGACTGCGCTCTCCGATTCACTTGCGGATTATTCTATCCTCAATGAAATCAAAGTGCAATACTTGTTTTCCTTGAATTATTTATCGTTTGCGTGTGTATAAGTTTTCGGAAAATAGTCTGCCGCGCCGCGCGGGGTCAAGGGAAATGAGGAATTGCTTTGCTGCATTGCAGCATCCGGGCTTGCGGATTTTGCTACATAATTCCCGAAATTTTACCGATTCGCGAAACGATCCGACCTGCGGGCTTCCCCCGTCGCAGGTTCCAGCTTGCGCCGTGGCACCGTTCCGGCTGGTCATCGCAGGCGTCTCACTACCAGCTCCTGAAAGCTCCGCACGGAGTCTTCCCACACCGGAGAAAGCACGCCTCCCCCGGCCGCGACGGCGGATGCGCGGCCCTGCTGGAGCCGCTCGCAGATGGCGTGGTCCTCGTGGTGCACGTCGCGCCAGAGCCTTGCAAGCTGCTCCGCGCGCTCGGTGGAGGCCGGTTCGGGGCCAAGGCCGTAGATGGCGCGGCGCTGCAGGGTGCGGCCGGGCGCGAGCGGCAGGTCGAGGTGCACGCCGATCTGATCGGGGAGGTAGAGCCCGAACACGAAGTTGGGGAACAGGGTGAGGAAGCGCGAGTCGGCCGACAGCGTATCCTGTCGCTTGGCGTCGCCGGAGAGATCGACCGCGCATCCGAGGCAGCCGGGCTCGCCCGCTCCCGGTGCCTTCCCCGCCAACCCGATGCCTCCCGATGGATTCCCCCCCGGCTCGATGATCGTGTAGTGATCAGCCAGTGGCTGCTCGGTGGTCGTGGAGTGCACGAACTGGACGTGGTAGGGCTCGATGAAGTTCTCCAGCAGGAGCTTCCAGTTCGCGCCCACCTCCCCGAAGTCGATGGTGGCGAGGTGGTGCATCCGGGTGAGATCGACCCCTTCGAGCCGGCGCCGGAGCGGGGCGATGAAGTCCTCCAGAGGCGGGGCGGCGCCGTGCAGGTTGATGAAGATCCAGTCGTGCCACGTCCCGGACCGTATCGGCACCAGGCCGTGTTCCGTGCGGTCGAAGCCGGCCGGCACCGCCCGCGGCTCGGGCCCGCCGAAGTAGGGGGTGACGTGGAGCGCGCCGTCGAGCCCGTACGTCCACGCATGGTAGGGGCAGCGGATGGTGCGTCCGGTGTTGCCGGGGGTGTCGACGAGCTTGAGGCAGCGGTGGCGACACGCGTTGTGGAAGGCCCGGATCCGGTGCTCGGCGTCGCGCACCAGGAGCACCGGCCGGCCCGCCACGGTGACGGGCATCACGTCGCCGGCGTGGGCCAGTTCGTGGGCGAAGCCGGCGAAGACCCACGAGGCGGAGAAGATGCGTTCGTTCTCGAGCGCGAAGAACGCCTCGCTCGTGTACGCCGCGCCCGGCAGGCCGCGGGCGACCGGCCCCGGGGCCTCGAACGCGGCGAGCGCCTCCGAGCCCAGGATCGATTGCAGCGACGGGCTCATGGATTGCGGCGACCGGAGCTCATGCCGGCGGCCCTCCGGAGAGAGGGAGGGTCGCCGGCCGGTGGCGTGTGCCGCTCGAGCCGGCACCGGTTCCTGAACATTCCGGTCCGGGCCATGACCTCGACGCGGACGATGTCGCAGTGGTCATGGAAGTGCTCGCTCACGAAGGACAATGCAAATCTTTCGATGGATCGTCAGAATAAGTCAATCGAAAATCCTGATTCATCCGCATCGACCCCGCTCACACGTCGAGCCCATCATCGACCACGGCATCGAGCGGACATCCACCACCGCGAAGGGGACCCACCCGATGAGTACCACACCAAGGAACATGGCCGAGGCGCTTCCCGACCTCGAGCGCGTGCGCGAGGCGAAGGCGAAGCTCGCCGAGGCCGGCGTCCGCTACGTGCTCTCGTGCTGGATCGACATGCTCGGCGTGCCGAAGACCAAGCCGGTGCCGCTCAGCAACTTCGAGGACCTGTGCATGGGCAAGGGTCCGCAGTTTGCCGTGCACTCCGTCTCCTTCGTGCCCGAACTCACCCCGGCCGACTCCGACCAGATCCCGGTCCCCGACCTCGACACCCTGGTCATCTGCCCCTGGGATCGCGCTTGCGCGTGGATGTTCGCCGATCTCTGGTGGGAGGACGCGCCCTACAACCTGTGCCCCCGCAGCGCGCTGAAGCGCGTGGTGAGCGCAGTCGCAGCGAAGGGCTACGCGGGGTTCGCGGGCATCGAGCCGGAGTTCATCACCATGCGCTGGCGCGACGGCCGGCCGGTCAAGGCGTTCGACGACGACCCGCTCCCCGGCGAAGGGGTGCGCCCGCGGCGGCAGGCGTTCGGCTACGACGCCGAGTATTCCGTCGACTCCATGGGGTTCCTCGGCGCGCTGATCGACATCCTGGAGGAGCTCGGCTGGGGGTTGAAGGATGTGGTCGCGGAGGGCGCCTACTCCCAGTTCGAACTCGACTTCGGCTACACCAACGTTCTGCAGATGGCGGACCGGCTGGTGTTCCTGCGGGTGCTGCTGAAGGAGGTCGCCAAGAAGCACGGCATGTTCGTTACCTTCATGCCCAAGCCGACCATCGGCGACTGGCGCTCCGGCGCCCACATCAACTACTCGATGCAGCGGATCGACGCCCCCGGGGCCAACATCTTCGAGGCGGCCGGCGGCTGGTCCGACGCGGCCTACGGTGCGGTCGGCGGGTTGCTGCGTCACGGCGGGGCGATCACCGCCATCGCCTGCTCGACCGTCAATTCCTACAACGGGCTCGTGCCCCGGGTCGGTGGGTTCGAGGGCGGCACCGTGACCTGGGCGCCCACCCACATGACCTACGGCAACAACAACCGCTCCTGCATGCTGCGCCTGCCGCAGAACCGGTTCTGCATCGAGAACCGCGCCGCCGACATGTGCATGAACCCGTACCTGTCGCTCGGGATGACCACCGCGGCCACGGTCGCCGGGGTGGAGGAGGGCATCGACCCGGGGCCGCCGCTCGACCGGGACCTCTACGCGCTCACCGACGAGGAAATCCGCGCCGACGGCGGGCAGCGCCTGCCGAGGAACCTGCTCGAAGCGACCGAGATCCTCAAAGACGATCCGCTCGCCACCGAGGTGCTCGGCCCCGCCATGTTGAGCTCCTTCCTGCGCTACAAGATCGACGAGTGGGAGCGCTACCACCAGGCGGTGACGGACTGGGAGGTGCAGGAGTATCTGCGGCTCTACTGATGACGCCCGACCACGAGATATTCGAACTCGGCGAGGTGACGCTGCAGGGCGGTGTCACCCTGCCGGATGCGCGGCTTGCCTACCGGACGTACGGCACGCTCGATGCGAGCGGCGCCAACGTCATCGTCATGCCCACCTTCTATACCGGCACGCATGTGCGCAACGAAGGCTATCTGCGGGCGGTGCCGGCGCTCGATCCGAAGCGCTGGTTCATCGTGTCGGTCAACATGTTCGGCAACGGTCTCTCGTCTTCGCCGAGCAACACCGCGCCGCCCTTCGACGGCCCGCGGTTTCCCGCCGTCACCGTGCACGACAACGTCGCCTGCCAGCACCGGCTGCTCACCGAGGCGCTCGGGGTGAAGCGCATCGCCCTGGTCATGGGGTGGTCCATGGCCGGGTGCCAGTCCTACGAATGGGGGGCGCAGTTCCCGGACATGGTCGATGCCATCCTGCCGTTTTGCGCATCGGCGCGTACTTCGCCGCACAACCGGGTGTTCCTGGAGGGGGTGAAGGCGGCGCTCACGGCGGACCGCGCCTTTGCAGGGGGTGACTACACGTCGCCGCCGGAGGTGGGGCTACGGGCATTCGGGCGGGTGTACGCGGGGTGGTCGTACTCCCAGGCCTTCTATCGCGAGCGGCTTCACCGCGAACTCGGCTTCGAGACGTTCGAGGAACTGCTGCTCGACTGGGAGCACGACCACCTCGACTGGGACGCCAACGACCTGCTGGCCAAGCTCCACACCTGGCGGCACGGCGACGTGAGCGCCAACGAACGCTACCGCGGGGACTTCGAGCGCGCCCTGGCGGCAATCCGCGCCCGCGCGATCCTTGTCCCCTGCACCACGGACCTCTACTTCCCGCCCGAGGACAACGCCATCGAGGCCGCGCACATGCCGAACGCCGAGCTGCGCCCCTACGCCTCGCCCTGGGGCCACGGCGTGGCGAGCCCGAGCCGCACGGGGAGCGGCTTCCTGCGGTTCCTCGACGGCTGCGTCAGAGAACTGCTCGCAACGAACTCACCCTCCAATCGAAGGGAACAGCCATGAATCAAGAGACCAGTCTGCTCGATCGCATCACCGTTCGCTCCGACATCCTCGGCGGCAAGCCGATCATCCGGGGAATGCGATTCGCCGATTGGGGCTCCCTGGCGGGTATCGTTGCAGTGCTCGTGTTCCTGTGGTCGCTGTCCGGAGAGCTGCGCGACCTGTCCGATCGCGTCGCGCGGCTTGAAGGCACGGTGGCAGTGCTGGTGACGTTGCTCGCCAGTGCCGCCCCGGGCACCGAGGGCGACTCGTAAACGCGGAGTCCCGAGGCGAAGAAACCGCTACGGAACCAGGAGCTCGTACAGGCCGCCGGCAAGGGGAAAATCGAGCGCTGGTTCCGGACCCTGCGCGCCGGCTGGCTTGAACCGCGCTTGCTCGAATCCCCTTGTCCAGCACCCAATGTGGGCACAGGGCAGCGGTAGCCCCCGGTGCAAGATCGTCACCCTCCGGCAGGAAGTACGCGAAGGCCGATCCAGCCCGGACGAGTTCGCGATTGCGCTTGAGCAGGTAGTCGCCGGGACTGCGCCTCCGGACTACCGCGACCCGTCGCAGTTCCTCTCGCGCGTCTGTCTCACCCGCGCCCTCTGATGACCATGTGGGCGCGCGCGGATTCTTGATGCCGCACAGATTCCGTTCGATGACGGGATGGCCGCCCACCGTGCGCGGCGGCGCGTTGCCTGTCCGACTCCAGCGGCGGCGATGATGGGCGCGGGACGCCATCCACCCGATTGACCGATTGACCGGCGCCGCGCCTGGGCGCGGGGAGCGCTGTGCTGCGCTCACCAGCGCACGGTGGCCTCGATGCCGACGGTGTGCTCCGGCGCGTCGAGGTCATCCTCGCGGCGCGTCGCCTTGACGTCGAAGGTGAGGTCGGGGGCGGCGGGGGCTTGCGGTGTGAGTCGCCAGCCGAGGGTGGCGTCGCGGGTGTCGGGGCTGAGCCCGAGGGCGGCGTGGGGGCCGGCGGTGAAGCGCCCGCCGAGGGCGGAGAAGCCCCAGGCCCCTTCGAGCGTCCAGCGCGCGGTGGCGGTGCTCTCGGTGCGCTCCGCGAGCGGGTCGGGGGCGAAGAGCGCGTCGAGTCCGCCTTCGGCGCGGTCGCCGACGTCCTGGCGGAGACTGAGCGACGGCCCCCGCGCGCTCTCCGGACGGGGGTCGAAGGTGAGCGCGGCGGAGAGGCCGCGGTCCTTCAGGTCGTCGTCGTCGTGGGCGATGAGGGTGCGGCCCGAGACATCGAGGGTGAGGCCGAGGGTCGGGGCGCTCAAGGCGAGTCCGCCGCCGAGCTCGACCCCGAGGCCGGTCTCGGCATCGCCGCCGTCGTGGCGCACCCCCGTTTCGAGCCGGGGCGTGAGCTGGCTGTCGTCGGCGAGGGCGAAGCGGTAGCGCCCCTCGACGCCGAGCCGGAGGCGGGTCACGTCGGAGTCCGAGGCCGCGAGGTCGCGGGTGCGCTCCGAGGCGGTGCGGGTCCACAGGGCGTCGGCGGTGAGCGCCAAGGTGGGGCCGGTGCCGGCGTCGAGCAGGTCGCTCCGCAGCCCCGCCGCCGCCATCGTCCACTCGGTGTCGGCGCGGTAGCGCGCCTCCTGCGTCTTCAGCGTCACTTCGCCCGCGCCGAGGCCCGCGGCGCCCCAGAGCTTGAGGCGGGGGGTGGCGTGCACGGAGGCGTAGGGGAGCGCGGCGCTCAGCGATGCGTCCACCGCGCCGCTGCCCGCGCCTCCCGCACTGTCGCACCGCGTCGGCCCTTCGTCCTCGGCTTCGGAGCAGCCCGGCGCGCCCCCGCCGGAGTAGCTTCCTTCGGAGGTGCTCTGCGTCAGCGCAAGGCCGAAGAGCCAGTCGCCGCGGGCGTAGTCCGCCCCGAGCAGCGCCGTGGTCACCGTGCCCTCGAGGGTGATGGCGGTGCCGGCGTCGCGCTCGGCGCCGTCGAAGGTGTTCCGGCTCGCCCGGCCCCAGAAGGCGAGCGTGCCGCCCGTCGCATCGGCCGGGCGGGTGAACGTGAAGTGGGATCCGAGGAGCGCCTCGCCCTCGCCCATCGCGCGCGTCTCCATGGCCGCGCACTCGTCGATGGGAGCCTTCGCGCCGTCCGTGTCCGGCGCACTATCGCGCCCGAGCGCGGACATGACGCACCCCCCCTCGCGCCCAATCTCCGCGGCCGCCTCGTCGTCGGTCGACGCGCCAAGGGCGGTGCCCGCGAAGGCCCCCTCCGTCCCCGGGGTGCGCGGTGCGCCTATCCGGTCCGCAATGCCCTCCAGCGCCTGCTCGGCGACGGTGCGCCCGAAGCGCGCGAGATAGGCCGCCGGCAGCGGGTCCGAGTTGGTGATGGTGCCCTTGGCCACGGCCTTCGTGATGGTCAAGGGCTGGCCGCGATGGAGAGTTGCACTTTCGATCACCACCTCGAAGGTCTCATCACCTTCGTCATGCGCGTCGTTCACCGTGGGGACGGGCGCCTGCTTGGTTCGCTGGCCCTTGTAGAAGAACATGACCCAGTCCCGGCCCCGGTAGTCCACATTCTGCCTCGCCGACACCGGTGACGACTGCCGGGTCCTCCAGAACACCAGCGTCAGGCCCGGGGCGGGCGCCGACAGCGTGATGCGGAACTTCATGGTGCCCCCCTCGCTCACCGTCGCGTCATCGATGGAGACCTCAATCGCTCCCGGCGGCGCATCGTCGTCCATCACCGTCACCTGGGCCGAGGCCGGGGCGCCGACCCGGTAGCCCGCGCTGGGGTTCAGCGTCACCGTCACCGGGCCGTTGGTCTCGGTGTTTTCGTCCGCCCTGGTCGCCACCGGTATCTCCTTGGGCCACTCTCCCGTGCCGATAATCATGGTCTTCGCGCCTTCGTTGTCAGCGTCCACGAAGTCCGCACCCTCGGCGTCCGACACGTAGTACTTCACCGTCAGGTCCGCCGCCGGCGGCGAGCTGACGGCGAGCGTGAAGGTCGCGTTCTCCCCCTCGGTCACGCTCCCGCCGGCGGAGACCGTCACCGCCGGCAGCGTCGCGTCACGCATCTCCTTGCACCGGAGGTCCGCGACGACCTGCTTCCACCGGTTCCAGCCCCGGCCGAGGTAATCCTGCGCCTCCTCCAAGGACATCGGCGCGAGCGGGCCCCTCTCCACCCCGAGCGCGATCAGCACCC
Source organism: Gammaproteobacteria bacterium (assembly GCA_965221725.1). Classification (GTDB taxonomy): domain Bacteria; phylum Pseudomonadota; class Gammaproteobacteria; order HK1; family HK1; genus HK1. The sequence goes on along the minus strand of OZ244909.1, from coordinate 1,738,337 downwards.
GGGTCCAGCGGTCGATGTGCTCTTGGCCGTGGCCGGTCTCTCCGCGCCACGCCTGGATGTCCGCCGCGAGGTTATTGGTCAGCTCGCATTCCGCGCCCGGCGTCGCCGTCGCCTCGGACGACTCGGTGCCCTGAAGCGTCCCGGCCACCGCGCGCACCTGGAAGCCGTAGGCGGTGCCGTTGGTGAGGCCCGTCACCGTGTGGGTGGTCGTCGTGGCGGTGCTGCTGGCGATGGCCGTCCAGCTCCCCCAGGTGCCGGTGTCCGGCGGGGTGCGCTGGCGGAACTGCCAGCTGTCGATGGCGCTGTTGCTCGGGTCCGTCCAGCTCAGGGCGACCTGCTGGTCGCCCGCCACCGCCGTCAGGCCGGTCGCCACCACCGGGGCGGTGTTGGGGTCGGTGATGCTGAAGTCATCCAGGTTGTCGGTGCCGGACGCGCCGCCCTCGAGGCCGGTGCCCGAACTCGCGTTCAGCGTGCCGAGGCCGATGGCCACCGTCTCGCCGCCCACCTCGGCGGTGTTGTCGGTAGCGGCGCTCAGCGTCAGCGTCACCTCGGTCGCCGTTGCCCCCGTGGACGGGCCGGTGAAGGTCACCGTCGGGGTCGTCTCGGTGTTGAGGTTGTTGCAGGTCACGCCGTCGGGCAGGGTGTCGGGGCAGGCCACCGTGTAGTCGGTGTTGCGCGTGGCGTCGCCACCGAAGGTCAGGGGCATCGGCAGCGTCTCGCCATCCACCAGCCCGCGGCCCAGGGTGATCGTGAAGGTTTTCGCCGCGCCCTCCACGACATCCCCGGCGGTCCCCGCCAGGGTCACCGTGGTCGGGTCGTTGTCCACCACCGTGACGGTGGCCGCATCGCCGCTCAGGCCGCTGTAGTCGTCGTCCGACGAGGCCGCGGCATAGGTGACCGTCAGCTCCCGCCCGATGGGGCTGTCCGTGCTGTCGTCGGTGGCGCGCACCGTCACCGTCTGCGCGCTGTTCCAGTTGCCCGTGGTGAAGGCGAGGGGCTCGCTGCTGGTGAACGCGGTGGCGCCGTCCGGGCCGTCGAGCGTCAGCCCGGCGGGGGCGGTCACCGTCACCGTGACACTGGCCGTCGGCTCGGTGTCGAGCACCACCGTGAAGGTCGCCGTGTCCGTGGTGCTGCCCTCGGTGGCCTCCCCGTCGGTCGTCGCTGTGGTCAGGCCGGTCGCGCCCCCCTCCCCGTCGTTGTCGGTCACTTGCACCGACGCCGACGCGGGGCTGCCCAGCGTGTAGACGGACGGCAGCGCGGCCAGCGTCGCGGCGATGGCGCCGTCCGGCTCGTCGGCGCCGTCGTCGCGGGTCTTGACTGTGAACGTCGCCGTGGTCTCGCCCGCCTTGAGCCGCACCCGCCGCCGGCCCTCGTCGTCGTCGGCGAGGAAGTCGCCCTCCGGCGCGTCCGCGACGTCGACGAAGACGTCGAAGGTCGTCGACGGCGCCGCGGCCGCCGTCAGCGTGAACGTCACTTCCGCGCCCTCGGCGACCGGCCCGGCCGGCGAGGCGGCGATGGTGATGGCCACCCGCTCCACCTCCATCGCCCGCAGCGCCTTCGCCACCTCGAGCCAGCGCGCGCCGTGCGCCGCGGCGGGCGTGTACCCGAGCAGGCTGGCGGGCGTGTACGCGAGCGTCAGCGCCTCGCCGAAGGTCATCGGCTCGACGTCCGCCAGGTCCGCGCCGGCCTCGCCGAGCGCCTTGAGCGCCCGCTTCCAGTGCGCCACGCAGTCGTCTTCGGCGGCGCACGAAGCCTCCGCCATCCAGGCCCGCACCTTGCCGGCGAGGGCGGCCTCGGGGGTGGCCGCGGGGGTGGCGCGCGCCGTGGCCGATTCCAGGCCCAGCCTGAACCCGCTCCCCGGCAGCGACCGCGCCCGCACCTGGAAGGCGTAGTCGGTGCCGCCGGCCAGGCCCCTCGCCGTGTGGCTCCTCGTGCCGGGGCCGCTGCCGGGGATGGTCGTCCAGGCGCCCCAGGAGACGGGGTCGCCCGTGCCCCGGCGGTACTGGAAGTCGGCGGTGCGGTCGACGGCGGGCGCGGCGGGCGGCGCGTAGCGCCAGGCGAGCGCCACCGACCCCGCGCCCGGCGTCGCCGTCAGGCCGGTGGGGGCCGGGGGCGGCTTGTCGTCGTCGCGGATGGTGACGATCGACTCGCTGGGCGCGCCCACCGACACCCCGGCGGGGAGGTTCAGGGCGGCTATGGTCACCTTGAACGCCTCGCTTTCCTCCGGCAAGTTGTCGTCCTCGATGGCGATGCGCAGCGTCGCCCGCGTGTCCCCCGCCGGGAAATCGACCGTGTACGGGCCGGCCGCGAAGTCCGCGCCCGCGCTCGCGCCGGTGTCGACCGAGACGAGCCTGACCCGCGTCGCCGCGCCGCGCGCCGCCGACAGCGCCAGCGTGAGCTCCGCATGGCTGTCGTCGCCCTCGGCCACCGTCACCGCCGCCGAGCCGGCGGCGAAGGCCACCGTCACGGGCGGCGCCGGCGTCGCCGTCGCCTCGGCCGAGGCCGCGCCCTCGATCGTCCCGTCCACCGCGCGCACCTGGAAGCCGTAGTCCGTGCCGTTGGTCAGGCCCGTCACCGTGTGGGTGGTCGTCGTGGCGGTGCTGCTGGCGATGACCGTCCAGCTCCCCCAGGCGCCAGTGCCCGGCGGGGTCCGCTGGCGGAACTGCCAGCTGTCGATGGCGCTGTTGCCCGGGTCCGTCCAGCTCAAGGCGACCTGCTGGTCGCCCGCCGCGGCGGTGAAGCCGGCGGGCGCCGCCGGCGCCGTGTCGTCGTCGGTCACCGTCACCTCCACGCTGCCGGTCACCGAGCCGTAGCCGCCGCCGCTGGCGCTGTGGGCCAGGGTGGCGCTGTCGTCCACGCCGTCGTTGTCCTCCCCCGCCGACACCGTCACCGTCCGCGCCGTGCTCCAGGTGGAGTCCGTGAAGGTCAGCGTGCTCTGGTTACCCGGAGCCGTGGCGTCGGTGTCCACCGTCACCTCGCCGCTGGCCCCAGCCACCGTCACGGTGACGTTCCCCGTCGGCTGGGTCGCGAGCTTCACCGTGTAGGTGCCGCTGCCCCCCTCCGCCACCGTCAGCGCGGTCGGATCGATGACCAAGCTGGCCGTGTCGTCGTCGGTCACCGTCACCGCCACGTCCCCAGTCACCGAGCCGTAGCCGCCGCCGCTCGCGCTGTGGGTCAGGGTGGCGCTGTCGTTGGTGGTGTCGTCGTCCTCATCCGCCGACACGGTCACCGTCTGCGCCATGTTCCAGTTGGTGGTCGTGAAGGTCAGCGTGTCCTGGTCGCCGTTCATGACCGAGTTGGTGTCCGCCGTGACATCGCCGCTCGCGCCCGCGACCGTCACCGTCACAGTTCCCGTCGGCTGGGTCGCCAGCTTCACCGTGTAGGTGCCGCTGCCGCCCTCCGCCACCGTCAGCGCCGTCGGGTCGAGCACCAGTCCCGGCGTGTCGTTGTCGGTCACCGTCACCTCGACGTCCCCGGTCACCGAGCCGTAGCCGCCGCCCGCCGCGGTGTGGGTCAGCGTGGCGCTGTCGTTCGCGGTGTCGTTGTCGGCCGCCGCCAGCACCGTCACCGTCTGCGCCGTGCTCCAATTGGTCGTACTGAAGGTCAGCGCCGTCGTCTGAGTCCCGGCCATGTCGTCGTCGGTGTCGAACGTCACCTCCCCGCTCGCGCCCCCGACCGTCACCGTGACGTTCCCATCGGGCTGGCTCGAGAGCGCCACCGTGTAGGTCGCGCTCGCCTCCTCGACCACCGTCACCGTGGCCGAACTGAACACCAAGGCGGTCCACACCGCGGTCGCCGCCTCCGCGCTCGCGGGGCCCGTGTTCAGCCCGTCGGTCGCGCTGTCCGCGTCCACCGTCACCACCACGTTCGCGTCGCCGTCGGGCGTGATCACGAGCGTATAGACCGTGGCACTCGTCGCCGTGAACGTGCCCGCCGTGCCGCCGGTCACCGTGACGTCGTTCTTCACGAAGCCCGTGACATCCTCCGAGAAGGTGAACGTCGCCGTCAGGTCGCCGGTGCCGCTGATCCGCGCTGGCACGCCGGTGATCGAAACCGTCGGCGCCGCGGCATCCCAAGTGGCCGTCTTGCTCTCCGCGCTCGCCGGGCCGGTGTTCGTGCCGTCGGTCGCGCTGTTCGCAGCCACCGTCACCACCACGTTCGAACCGCTCGTCGGGGTGATCGCGAGCGTATAGGTGGTGCCGCTGCCCCCGAACGCCCCCGCCGTGCCGCCCGTCACCGTGATGTCGTTCTTCACGAAGTCCGTGACCGCCTCCGAGAAGGTGAAGGTCGCCGTCAGGGCGGTGGTGGTCTTGATCTTGTCGGGGATGCCGGTGATCGTGACCGTCGGCGCGGTCGAGTCAGGGTCGGTGATGCTGAAGTCCGCCAAGCTGTCGGTGCCGCTGGCGCCGCCCTCGAGGCCGGTGCCGGAGCTCGCGCTGAGCGTGCCGAGGTCGATGTCCACCGTCTCGCCGCCCGCCTCCGTTGTGCTGTCCGTCGCCGCCGTCAAGGTCAGGGTCACCTGCGTCGCCGTCGCGCCCGTGCTCGGGCCGGTGAAGGTCACCGCCGGGGTCGTGTCCGTGTTCAGGTTGTTGCAGGTCACCCCGGTCGGCAGCGATGTCGGGCACGCCGTCGTGTAATCCGTATTCCGCGTCGCGTCGCCCCCGAAGGTCAGGGGCACCGCCAGCGCCTCGCCGTTCACCAGCCCGCGGTTCAGGGTGATGGTGAAGTCCTTCGTCGCGCCCTCCACGACATCCCCGGCGGCGCCCGTCAGGGTGACGCTGGTGGCATCGTCGTCGGCCACGGTGATGGTGGCCGCGTCGCCGGTCAGACCGCTGTAGCCGGTGTCCGTAGAGGTGGCGGCGTAGGTCACCTTCAATTCCCGGGCGCTCGGGCGGTCCACGTTGTCGGTCGCGGCTCGCACCGTCACCGTCTGCGCCGCGTTCCAGTTGCCCGTCGTGAAGGCGAGGGCCTCGCTCGAGCCGAACGTGCTCCCCGCGTCGGGGCCGTCGAGTTCCAGCCCGGCGGGGGCGGTCACCGTCACCGTGACGTTGGCCGACGGCAGGGTGTCGAGCACCACCGTGAAGGTCGCGGTGTCCGTCTGGTCGGCCTCATCCACCGCCTTGTCGGTTGGCTGCGTCGCGGTCACGCCGGCGGTGTCGTCGTCGGTGACGGTGACCGCCACGCTGCCGGTCGCCGAGCCGTAGCCGCCGCCGCTCGCGCTGTGCGTCAGGGTGGCGCTGTCGTTGGTGGTGTCATCGTCCTCATCCGCCGACACGGTCACCGTCTGCGCGGTGCTCCAGGTGGTCGTGGTGAATTCCAGCGTGCTCTGGTTGCCGTTCATGCCGGGGTTGGTGTCCGCCGTGACATCGCCGCTCGCGCCCGCGACCGTCACCGTCACAGTTCCCGTCGGCTGGGTCGCCAGCTTCACCGTGTAGGTGCCGCTGCCGCCCTCCGCCACCGTCAGCGCCGTCGGGTCGAGCACCAGTCCCGGCGTGTCGTTGTCGGTCACCGTCACCTCGACGTCCCCGGTCACCGAGCCGTAGCCGCCGCCCGCCGCGGTGTGCGTGAGCGTCGCGCTGTCGTTCGCGGTGTCGTTGTCGGCCGCCGCCAGCACCGTCACCGTCTGCGCCGTGCTCCAATTGGTCGTACTGAAGGTCAGCGCCGTCGTCTGAGTCCCGGCCATGTCGTCGTCGGTGTCGAACGTCACCTCCCCGCTCGCGCCCCCGACCGTCACCGTGACGTTCCCATCGGGCTGGCTCGAGAGCGCCACCGTGTAGGTCGCGCTCGCCTCCTCGACCACCGTCACCGCGGCCGAGCTGAACACCAGGGCGGTCCACACCGCGGTCGCCGACTCCGCGCTCGCCGGGCCCGTGTTCAACCCGTCGGTCGCGCTGTCCGCCGCCACCGTCACCACCACGTTCGCGTCGCCGTCGGGAGTGATCGCGAGCGTATAGACCTTGGCACTCGTCGCCGTGAACGTGCCCGCCGTGCCGCCGGTCACCGTGATGTCGTTCTTCACGAAGCCCGTGACATCCTCCGAGAAGGTGAACGTCGCCGTCAGGTCGCTCGTGCCGCTGATCCGCGCCGGAACCCCGGTGATCCCGACCGTCGGCACGCTGGCATCCCAGGTGGCCGTCTTGCTCTCCGCGCTCGCCGGGCCGGTGTTCGTGCCGTCGGTCGCGCTGTTCGCCGCCACCGTCACCACCACGTTCGAGCCGCTCGTCGGGATGATCGCGAGCGTATAGACCGTCGCGCTCGTCGCCGTGAACGTGCCCGCCGTGCCGCCGGTCACCGTGATGTCGTTCTTCACGAAGCCCGTGACATCCTCCGAGAAGGTGAAGGTCGCCGTCAGCGCATTCGTGTTGTTGATCTTCGCCGGTATCCCGGTGATCTCGACCGTCGGCGCCGTCTCGTCCCAGGTGGCCGTCGCGCTCACCGCGCTCGCCGGGCCCGTGTTCAGCCCGTCGGTAGCCGAATCCGCCGCCACCGTCACCGTCACGTCCGCGTCGGCATTCGGGGTCACCACCACCGTATAGCTGCTGCCGCTGCCCGAGAACGCGCTCTTGTCGCCGTTCGTGACGCTCACATCGCCCGTGGCGAAGCCCGTCACCGTCTCCGAGAAGTTGAAGGTCACCGTGAACGCATCGCGGTTGCTGATCTTGCCGGGTACCCCGGTGATCTCGACCGTCGGCGCCGTCTCGTCCCACACGGCGGTCGCACTCACCGCGCTCGCCGGGCCCGTGTTCGTGCCGTCGGTCGCGCTGTTCGCCGTCACCGTCACCACCACGTTCGACCCGCTCGTCGGCGTGATCCCGAGCGTATAGGTCGTGCCGTTGCCCCCGAACGTGCCCGCCGTGCCGCCGGTCACCGTGATGTCGTTCTTCACGAAGCCCGTCACCGCTTCCGAGAAGGTGAACGTCGCCGTCAGCGCGGTGGTGGTCTTGATCTTGTCGGGGATCCCGGTGATCGCTACCGTCGGCACACTCGCGTCCGGGTCGGTGATCTTGAAGTCCGCCAGGCTGTCGGTGGTGCTCGTGCCGCCCTCGAGGCCGGTAGCCGACAGCGTGCCGAAGCCGATGATCACCGTCTCGCCGCCCGCCTCGGTCGTGCTGTCCGTCGCCGCCGTCAACGTCAGCGTCACCGTCCTCGCCGTCGCACCCGTGGTCGGCCCCGTGAACGTCACCGTCGGGGTCAGGCTCGTGTCGTCGAGGTCGTTACAGGTCACCCCGGTCGGCAACGTGTCGGGGCACGCCGTCATGTAGTCCGTGCCCCGCGTCGCGGTACCGGTGAAGGCCAGCGGCACCCCGAGTGTCTCGCCATCCACCAGGCCGCGGCCCAGGGTCACCGTGAAGGTCTTCGTCGCCCCCTCGGCCACATCCTCCGCCGTGCCCGCGAGCGTCACCGTCGTCGCGTCGTTGTCCACCACCGTGACCGTCGGCCCCACCCCGCGCGAGTCGATGTAGTCGGTGTCCGACGAAATCGTTATGTAGCCGATCACCTCCTCCCGACTGCTTGGGTGATCCGTGGACTCGGAACTGGCGCGCACCGTCACCGTCTGCGCCGTGCTCCAGTTCGTGGTGCTGAAGAAGGCGCTCTGGGTGCGGGCGAAGTTGCTGTCGAGGTCGGGGCCATCGACCTCCAGCCCGACGGGGGCGTTGATCGTCATCTCCACATTCGCCGACGGCCGCGTGTTCAGCACCACCGTGAAGGTCGCCGTGTCCGACCGGTCCGCCTCGCTCACCGTCGCGTCCGTCACCGAGAACGTCACCCCCGGTGCGGCCGTCGGCGTCGCCGTCGCGGTCGCCGACATCGCACCCGGCACCGAAGTCCCGGTCACCGCGCGCACCTGGAAGCTGTATTCCGTGCCGTTCGTCAGCCCCGTCACCGTATGGCTCGTGGTGCCCGTGATGTCCGCCCACGCCCCCCAGACGACCGGGTCGCCCGTTCCCTGACGGACCTGGTACTTCGTGATCGTGCCGCTCGGGGCCGTCCATGTCAGATCGACCTGACCGCTCCCCGCCGTCGCCGTGAAGCTCGTCGGCGCCGCCGCGGCGGTCGGGTCCAACGGGGTCGCGGTCGCGCTGGCGGCGGCACCCGCGCCCGAATCGTTGACGGCGCGGAGTTCGATCTCGTACTCCGTGCCGTCCGTCTGGCCCACCACCGTGAAGCTGGTGGCACCGGGGACATTCAAGCGGGTCCAGTTTTGTGGCCAGTCACCACCGACAGGGCGGAGCCGGTATTCATACCTGGTGATCGTGCCGCTCGGGGCGGTCCAGCTCAGGGCGATAGCGCCGCTGGCTGTCCCCTTCGTGGCCGTGAAGTTCGTCGGGGCGGCCGGTACCGGGTTGGGAGTCGCTTCCACGGTGTCCGACATCGCGCCCAGCACCGTGTTCGCCACCGCGCGCACCTGAAAGCTGTATTCCGTGCCGTTCGTCAGACTCGTCACCGTGTGGCTGGTGGTGGTGCCGGAGGCGTCCCCCCACGCACCCCAGGCGAGGGGGTCGCCCGTTCCCTGGCGGAACTCGTACTTCGTGATCGCGCCGGCGTTGGTTCCGGGGACACGCCAATTCAGAACGACCTGCCCGCCGCCCGGCGCGGCCCTCAGGTCCCGCGGCCGGCCGGGGGCGGTCGCCGCGAGAGGAGTCGCCGACACCGTACCCGACGGCGTGCCATCCACCGCATCGGACACGGCGCGGACCTGGAACTCGTAAGTCGTCCCGTTCGTCAGACTCGTCACCGCGTGGGAGACGGTGTCCTTGTCGCTGTTCGGGATGTCCGTCCAGCCGTTCGGCCAGTTGCCGCCCTCCTCCCGCTGGCGGAACTCGTATTCGGTGATCGTGTCGTCGGACGGGTCGGTCCAGGTCAAGGTGACCGCGGCGCTGCCCGCCGTCGCCGTCACGCTCGGCGCCGCCGGCGCGCCGAACACCGCGGTCGCGACCACATCGGCCGGCGGGCCGGTGTTCGTGCCGTCCGTCGCCGAGTCCGCATCCACCGTCACCGTCACGTCCGCGTCGGCATTCGGGGTCACCACCACCGCATAGCTGCTGCCGCTGCCCGTGAACGAGCTCTTGTCGCCGTTCGCGACCGTGACATCGCCGGTCACGAAATCCGTCACCGACTCCGAGAAGGTGAACGTCACCGTGAACGCGGCGCGGGTCGTGATCCTCTTCGGTACCCCGCTGATCTCGAGCGTCGGCGCGCTCGCGTCCGGGTCGGTGATCTTGAAGTCCGCCAGGCTGTCGGTGCCGCTCGCCCCGCCCTCCAGACCGGTCCCCGAACTCGCGTTCAGCGTGCCGAGGCCGATGATCACTGTCTCGCCGCCCGCCTCCGTCGTGCTGTCGCTCGCCGCACTCAGCGTCAGCGTCACCGTCGTCGCCGTCGCCCCCGTGCTCGGCCCCGTGAAGGTCACCGTCGGGGTCCCCGAGTCGAGGTTCGCGCAGGTCACCCCCGTCGGAAGTGTCGTGGGACACGCCGTCGTGTAGTCCGTGCCCCGCGTCGCGTCCCCGCCGAAGGTCAGCGGCACCGGCAACGTCTCGCCGTTCACGAGGCCCCGGCCCAGGGTGACCGTGAAGGTCTTCGTCCCGCCCTCCACGACATCCCCGGCAGTGCCCGCGAGCGTCACCGTCGTCGCGTCGTCGTCCGCCACTGTCACCGTCGCCGCGTCGCCGGTCAGGCCGCTGTAGTCGGTGTCCGTCGAGGTCGCGGCGTAGGCGACCTTCAGCTCCCGCGCGCTCGGGCTGTCCACGCTGTCGGTCGCGGCGCGCACCATCACCGTCTGCGCCGTCGACCAGGAGCCGGTGGCGAAGTAGAGCTGCAGGGATGTACCCCAATTGGTTCCGTTCGTGCTGAGCGCCAGGCCCGTCGCGGGAGTGAGGCTCACCCGCACAGGGGCCGACGGCTCCGTGTTCAGCACCACCGTGAAGGTCGCCGTGTCCGTCTGGTCGGCCTCGTCCACCGCCTTGTCGCTCGCCTGCACCGTGGTCACCCCCGGCGCGGTCACATCGTCGTCGGTGACGGTGACGATCAGGTCGGCCGGGTCGCGGTCCGTGTAGAGGGATCTCGAGCCGTCGGAGGTGGCCGTGTGGCGGATCGCGACGGTGCGGTCGGTGTCCTGGTCGATCTCGTCGTCCACCCCGGTGACCGTGACGGTCTTGCCGGTGTTCCAGTCGTCGGCGTTGAAGGTCAGGCTCGCGGGGGTCACCGTGGCCACGCCCGCGTCCTGCGAGGCCACGGCCACGGTCACGGTCTCGGTCGCGTTGGGCGCGAGCTGGAGCGCCACGTTGTAAGTGCCCGTTCGCGTGCCGCCCGACGCTTCGGTGACCGTCAGCGTCGCCGGGTTCGGGAGCGCGATGGCCGTGTCCGTGTCGTCCGCGATGATGACATCCAAGGTGGTGGGGGTGCCGCTCGCGATCGCGACGGTGCTCGCGATCTCGTGGATGGCCAGCTGGAACAGCTCGCTCTCCTCCGGGATCGTGTCGTCGGAGATGGCGATGGTGGTCGAGCCTTCGGTCTGGCCGGCCGTGATCGTCACCTCGTAGGTGCCGGTGGTGCCGTCGGGGGAGGTGGCGGTGCCGGCCGCGTAGTCGCTCCCCTTGGTGACGGAGGCGGACAGGTCGGTGCTCGTGAGATAGACGTCCACGTCCGCGCTCACGGCCTGGGACAGCACCAGGGTCACGGTCAGGTTCGTGTTTTCCGTGGGAGTGAGGAGGGGAGCCTTGAACCCCACCGTGGCGGCGACCGGCGTCGCGCTCACCGTGTCCGACATCGCCCCCTTCACCGCGTTATTCACCGCGCGGATCTGGAAGCTGTAGGCCGTGCCGGCCGTCAGGCTGCCCACCGTGGTGCTGGCCGTGTTCGCATCGCTGGCGGAGATGGGCCCCCACGCCCCCCAGGTCACCGGATCCCCCGTGCCCTGCCGGATCTCGTACCCGGTGATCGTCCCGCCCGGAGCGGTCCAGCTCAGGGTGACGCTGCTGCCGCCCGCCGCCGCCGTCAGGCTGGTCGGCGCCGCCGGGGCGGTCGCGGCCAGCGGCGTCGCGACCACCGTCGCCTCCGCGCCATCCCCCGAAAGGCCGACGGCGCGGACCCCGAAGGAGTATTCCGTGCCGTTCGTCAGCCCCGTCACCGTGGCGCTCGTGGTGGTCGCGCTGCTGCTCGAAACGTCTGCCCACGTCCCCCAACTGAAACCCGAATCGGTGGTCAGGCCCGCGCCGTAACGCACCTGGTATTTCTCGATCGTGGCGTTGCCCGGGTCGGACCAGTTCAGCGTGACCTGGGTGGCGCCCGCCGTCGCCGTCAGGCCCGTCGGCGCTGCAGGTTTGGCAACGGGAGTGATCGCGGTGCTGTCGGTGGCCGCGCCGTTCAGCGTCCCGGCCACCGCCCGCACCCGGAAGTGGTACCCCGTGCCGTTGGTCAGGCCCGTCACCGTGTGCTCGGTGGTGTCGGCGTCGCTGTTCGGAATGTCCGTCCAGTCCTCCCAAGTGATGCTGCCCAGCGGGCCCGTGCCCTGGCGGTACTGGTACTTCGTGATGTCGGAGTTATCCGGGTCGATCCATTTCAGGGCGATCTCGGTGTCGCCCGTGTCGATCGTGAAACCCGCCGGCGCGGCGGGCGCGGTGGCCGCGGCGGTCGGCGTCGCCGTCACCGCCGTCGAGGCCGCGCCCAGCACCGTCCCGCCCGTCGCGGCCGTCGCGCGCACCCGGAACTCGTACGCCGTGCCGTTGGTCAGGCCCGTCACCGTGCCGCTGGTCGAGGCTGCGGTGGTGCCGCCCGTGAAGTCCGTCCAGCTCCCCCAGGAGCCGCTGCCCGGGGGCGTCCGCTGGCTGTACTGGTACTTCGTGATGTCGCTGTTCGACGGATCGGCCCAGCCCAGCGTGACCTGGGTGGCGCCCGCCGTCGCCGTCACGCTCGTCGGGGCCGCCGGCGCCGCCACTGCCGTCGCCGGCACGATGGCCGACAACACGCCGAGAACTCTGCCGTTGCGCGCGCGCATCTGGAATTCCAGCGGCTCGTTGCCAACGGGCGCCACGAAGGTGGTGATGGTGGCGCTTCTCATGTTCGTCCAACCGGGCCAGTCCCCGCCCGGGCTACGCACCCGGTACTCCTGCCGCGTGATGGTGCCGCTCGGACGGGTCCAGCTCAGCGTCACCTGCCCGCCGCCCGGGCCCGCCACCGCCGTGAAGTCGGTCGGCGCCCCCGGCGCGTTCGCCGGCCGCGGCGTCGCCGACACGGCATCCGAATTCGTGCCCCCGGCCGGGTTCACCACCCGGAGCCGGAACTCGTATTCCGTGTAGTTCGTCAGACCCGTCACCGTGTGGGTGGTCGTGGTGGCGTTGCTCGCGGAGATGGTCGTCAGGCTCCCCCAAGTGTTGGAACCCGCCGTGCGCTGCTGGTACTGGTATCCGGTGATGCTCGCGTTGTTCGGGTTGGTCCAGCTCAGGACCACCTGCTGGTTGCCCCCCGTGGCCGTCAGGCCCATTGGCGCCGCCGGAGGGGGAACCGGCGTCGCGCTCACGACATCCGAGGTTGTGCCCGGCGCCGTCCCGACGAAGGCGCGGATCCGGAAGTTGTAGGCCGTGCCGTTGGTCAGGCCGGTCACCGTGTGGCTGGTGGTGCTGGCACCGCTGCCCGCGATGTCCATCCAATTGCCGAAGGTGTTGACACCGTTCGTGGTCGTCCCCCATTGCACCTGGTACTTGGTGATCGCGTTGTTCAATGGGTTGGTCCAGCTCAGATCGACCTTGGTGTCGCCCGCCGCCGCACTCAGGCCGGACGGCTTGGCCGGGGGGATGGCGGGCGTTTCGGTCGCGATGTCCGATGGTTCGCCGAGCATCTCCCCGACCACGGCGCGCACCTGGAAGCTGTATTGCGTGCCGTTGGTCAGGCCGGTCACCGAGTAGGTGACGATGCCGCCCCCGGAAAAGACATTGTCGCCGGGCATGTCCGTCCATTCCCCCCAAGTGACGGTGGTGCCCGTCCCTTGGCGGTACTGGTACTTGGTGATGTCGTCGTTGTCCGGGTCGGTCCAGCTCAGGAGGACAGTGCCATTGCTCGCCAGGGTCGCAAGGCCGGTGATCCGGGGCGGCGGAGCGGCGGGCGTCGCGCTCGCGGTGGCCGAGGCCGCGCCGAGCACCGTCCCGACGACGGCGCGCACCTGGAAGCTGTATTCCGTGCCGTTGGTCAGGCCGGTGACCGTGTGGCCGGTGGTCGTGGCGCCGCTGCTCGCGATGTCCGCCCACGCCCCCCAGGTGATGGTCGTCGAGCCCGTGCCCTGGCGGACCTGGTACTTGGTGATGTCGTCGTTTTTCGGGTCGGTCCAGCTCAGCACGGCCTGGGTGTTGCCCGCCGTCGCCGCCAGGCTGGCGGGGGCGGCCGGCGGAACGTTCGGCGTCGCGGTTCGGGCGGCCGAGGCCGTGCCTTCCACGCTCCCGCCCGAGGCCCGGGCGCGCACTTGGAAGCTGTACTGCGTGCCGTTGGTCAGGCCGGTGACCGTGTGGCCGGTGGTCGTGGCGCCGCTGCTCGCGATGTCCGTCCACGCCCCCCAGGAGAAGGTCGAATCGGAGGTCAGGCCCGCGCCTTGCCGGAACTGGTAGCCGCTGATGTCGCTGTTGCCGGGGTCGGCCCAGGCCAGGACAACCCGGGCGTTGCCCGCCGTCGCCGTGAAGCTGGTCGGCGCGGCCGGCGCGGCCACCGGCTCGGTCACGGTCACCGCCACGTCGCCCGTCACCGAGCCGTAGCCGCCGCCGCTCGCGCTGTGGCCGAGCGTGGCGCTGTCGTCGGTGTCGTCGTTGTCCGCGGCCGCCGACACCGTCACCGTCTGGGCGGTCTCCCAGTCCTCGGCGGTGAAGGTCAGGGTGTTCTGGTTGCCGCCCGTGTCGCCGTCGGTGTCCACCGTGACATCGCTGTTGTCGCTGGACACCGTCACCGTCACGTTGGCCGTCGGCTCGCTGTCGAGCGCCACCGTGTAGGTGCCGCCGCCGCCCTCGGCCACCGTCAGCGCGGCCGGATCGAAAACCAGGCCCGCCGTGTCGTCGTCGGCGACAATCACCGACAACGCGGTTTCGGATTCGAACCGGGTGTCGGACGAAGTCGGATTGAAGCTGACAGCGCCGCGCTTGTCGTCGGTCGTCTGGTCGATGTCGTCGTCCACCGCGGTGACCGTCACCGTCTGCGCCGTGTTCCAGTTCAGGCTGGTGAAGGTCAGGCTGCCCGTGCCGACCGTGACCACGCCGGTGGCCGGATCCGGCGCCACCGCCACCGTCACGTCGGCGGTCGGCCGCACCGCCAGCGTCACGTCCACATCCCCCGCGCGGGTGCCGCCCGCCGCCTCGGTCAGCGCGAGGCGGACGGGGCTCAGCACGACCGCCAGCTCTTCCTCTTCGATCGTCGCGGTGGCGGTCGCGCGCGTCCCGAGCCCGATGACGGCGCTGCTCGCCACCTCGACGATGGTCAGCGTGAAGCTCTCGAGGCCCTCGAGGACATTGTCGTCCGTCAAGTCGATAGACAGCGAGGCGCTGGTCTCGCCCGCCGCGATCGTGACCTTGTGCAGGCCGGTGACGCCGTCCGGCGAGGTCGCGCTGCCGCCGGTGTAGTCCGTCCCCTTCGTGGCGGTGCCGCCGCCGCTCGAGATGTACACGTCCACCGCGGCGCTGCTCACCGCCGCGGACAGGTCGATGTCCACTTCGAGTGCTTCTTCCTCCTCGAAAGCCGCCGCCTCCGCGCTCGCGAACTGCACGGTCGCCGCCGCCACCGCCACTTCGATGTCGAAGGAGTCGCTGACGGTGCCGCCGTTGCCGTCGTCGGCCGTCACCTTCACCGTCAACGTGCCGGCGTCGCCCGACGCCGGCGTCCCGGTGAAGGTGCGGGTGGCCGCCGTGAAGGTCAGCCAGTTCGGCAGCGCCGAGTCGTCGCCCCGCGTCGCGGTGTAGGTGAGCGAATCGCTGTCGGCGTCGGTGAAGGTGTTCGCCGGGAAAGCGTAACGGAACGCCTGGCCCGTCGGCGCCTTGCGGTCGGATATGGCGTTCGCCACCACCGGGGCGGTGTTGGGGTCGTTGATGCTGAAGTCATCCAGGCTGTCGGTGCCGCTCGCGCCGCCCTCGAGGCCGGTGCCGGAGCTCGCGTTGAGCGTGCCGAGGCCGATGGCCACCGTCTCGCCGCCCGCCTCGGTCGTGCTGTCCGTCGCCGCCGTCAAGGTCAGCGTCACCGTCGTCGCCGTCGTCCCCGTGGACGGGCCGGTGAAGGTCACCATCGCATTGCCGGAATCGAGGTTCGCGCAGGCCACCCCGGTCGGCAGCGCCGAGGGGCACGCCGTTGTGTAGTCCGTGCCCCGGGTCGCGGCGCCGGCGCCGGTGCCGAAGGTCAGGGGCACCGGCAGCGCTTCGCCGTTCACCAGGCCCCGGTTCAGGGTGATGGTGAAGGTCTTCGTCCCGCCCTCGGCGACATCCCCGGCGGCGCCCGCGAGGGCCACCGCGGTCGGGTCGTTGTCCACCACCGTGATCGCCGCGGCATCCCCGCTCAGGCCGCTGTAGCCACTGTCCGACGAAGTCACGGCGTAGGTGACCGTCAGCTCCCGGCCGATCGGGCTGTCCGTACTGTCGTCGGTGGCGCGCACCGTCACCGTCTGCGCCGTGTTCCAGTTGCTGTCGGTGAAGGTGAGATCCTCGCTGCTCGTGAACGTGGTGGCGCTGTCCGGGCCGTCCAGCGTCAGCCCGGCGGGCGCGGTCACCGCCACCGTCACATCGCTCGACGGCTCGGTGTCGAGCACCACCGTGAAGGTCGCCGTGTCCGTGGTGCTGCCCTCGGTCGCCGTGTCGTCGGTCGTCGCCGTGGTCACCCCCGGCGCGGTCACGTCGTCGTCGGTGACGGTGACGGTCAGGTCGGCCGAGTCGCGGCCCGTGTACAAGGAACTCGGGATGTCGGAGGTGGCCGTGTGGCGGATCGCGACGGTGCGGTCGGTGTCCTGGTCGATCTCGTCGTCCACCCCGGTGACCGTGACGGTCTTGCCGGTGTTCCAGTCGTCGGCGTTGAAGGTCAGGCTCGCGGGGGTCACCGTGGCCACGCCCGCGTCCTGCGAGGCCACGGCCACGGTCACGGTCTCGGTCGCGTTGGGCGCGAGCTGGAGCGCCACGTTGTAAGTGCCCGTTCGCGTGCCGCCCGCCGCTTCGGTGACGGTCAGCGTCGCCGGGTCCGGGAGCGCGATGGCCGTGTCCGTGTCGTCCCTGACGATAACAGCCGAGATGGTGGTGGCGCTGCGCGCGATGGCGACGGTGCTCGCGATCTCGTGGATGGTCAGGTTGAACAGCTCGCGCTGCTCCGGCTCCGTGTCGTCGGTGATGGCGATGGTGGTCGAGCCCTCGGTCTGGCCGGCCGTGATCGTGACCTTGTAGGTGCCGGTGGTGCCGTCGGGGGAGGTGACGGTGCCGGCGGCGTAGTCGCTCCCCTTGGTGGCGCTCTGGGCGATGCTGGTGAGATAGACATCCACGTCCGCGCTCACGGTGTTGGACAGTGCCAGGGTCACGGTGAGGTTCGTGTTTTCCGTGGCAGTGAGGAGGGGAGCCTTGAACCCCACCGTGGCGGCGGCCGGCGTCGCGCTCGCCGTGTCCGACATCGCGCCCTTCACCGCGTTATTCACCGCACGGATCTGGAAGCTGTAGGCCGTGCCGGCCGTCAGGCTGCTCACCGTGGTGCTGGCCGTGTTCGCATCGCTGCCGGAGATGGCCCCCCATGTCTCCCAGTCGACCGGATCCCCCGTGCCCTGCCGGATCTCGTACCCGGTGATCGTCCCGCCCGGAGCAGTCCAGCTCAGGGTGACGCTGCCACCGCCCGCCGTCGCCGTCAGGCCCGTCGGCTTGGCCGGCGCGCCCGAGGCCAAGGGCGTCGCCGACACCGTACCCGACGGCGTGCCATCCACCGCATCGGACACGGCGCGGACCTGGAACTCGTAAGTCGTCCCGTTCGTCAGGCTCGTCACCGCGTGGGAGACGGTGTCCTTGTCGCTGTTCGGGATGTCCGTCCAGCCGTTCGGCCAGTTGCCGCCCTCCTCCCGCTGGCGGAACTCGTATTCGGTGATCGTGTCGTCGGACGGGTCGGTCCAGGTCAAGGTCACCGCGGCGCTGCCCGCCGTCGCCGTCACGCTCGGCGCCGCCGGCGCGCCGAACACCGCGGTCGCGACCACATCCGCCGGCGGGCCGGTGTTCGTGCCGTCCGTCGCCGAGTCCGCATCCACCGTCACCGTCACATCCGCGTCGGCATTCGGGGTCACCACCACCGCATAGCTGCTGCCGCTGCCCGTGAACGAGCTCTTGTCGCCGTTCGCGACCGTGACATCGCCCGTGACGAAGCCCGTCACCGACTCCGAGAAGGTGAACGTCACCGTGAACGCGGCGCGGTCCGTGATCCTCTTCGGCACCCCGCTGATCTCGAGCGTCGGCGCGCTCGAGTCCGGATCGGTGATGCTGAAGTCCGCCAGGCTGTCGGTGCCGCTGGCGCCGCCGGCGAGCCCGGTGCCGGAGTTCGCGCCCAGCGTGCCGAGGCCGATGACCACCGTCTCGCCGCCGGCCTCCACGGTGTTGTCGTCGATGGCGCTCAGGGTCAGGGTGACGGTGGTGGCCGTGGCGCCAGTGGACGGGCCGGTGAAGGTCACCGTGGGGGTCATGGCGGTATCGAGGTCGTTGCAGGTCACGCCGGTGGGCAGGGTGTCGGGGCAGGCCGTGGTGTAATCGGTGTTGCGGGTGGCGGCGCCGGCGAAGGTCAGCGGCACCGGCAGCGTCTCGCCGTTCACCAGGCCGCGGTTCAGGGTGATGGTGAAAGTCTTGTCGCCGCCCTCGGCGACATCCCCGGCGGCGGCGGCCAAGGTTACCGAGGTCGCGTCGTTGTCCCCGATGGTGATTGCGACTTCCGAGGCGCTGCCCGTGTCGTGGCCATCGGGCAGGGTGCCGAGTTCGATGACCACCTTCTCGGGCGGCTCGTCGGTGTTGTCGTCGGTGGCCGCGAAGGTGGTGGTGCCGGTGCTGGCGTTGTCGGGGATGCTGATGGCGGCGGCGGCGAGGGTGTAGTCGTTGGCTTGCGCGGTGGTGCCCGCCGTCTTCACCGAGATGGGGATGCTGAGCGCGGCGCCGGAGGTGTTGGCCGCGCTGCGGGTGGCGGTGAGGGTCAGGGCGGCGGCGCCTTCGGTGACCGTGCTGGCGGACACCGACAGGGAAATGCTGGGCAGTTTGGTGACGGTGACTTCCACATTGCCAGTGACCGAGTCGTAGCCGCCGCCTCTGGCGCTGTGGGTCAGCGTGGCACTGTCTTTCGTGATGTCATCGCCCAGGAGGTCCGTAAACACCTCCACCGTCTGCGCCATGTTCCAGTTATTGTCGGTGAAGGTCAGCGTATTCGGTTGGGGCGTGACATCGATGTTGTCGCTGGCTACTGTCACCGTCACGTTGTCCCGCGGCTCGCTGTCGAGCACCACCGTGTAAGTGCCGCTGTACGCCTGCGCCACCGCCAGCGCCTCGGGGTTGAACGTCAAGCCGGCTGTGTCATCGTCGGCGACGGTGACCCAGAGGGTCTCGAACGGGATACTGGAGTCGCGCAGCCCGTGGGCGATGCCGGTCCTGTCGCTGTCGCCCTGGTCGATGTCATTGTCCACGGCGGTGACCGTGACCTCCTGCGGCATGTTCCAATTGCTGGGGGTGAAGGTCAGCCTACCGGTGCTGACCGTGACCACGCTGGAGCGCGCCTGAATCAACACATCCACGTTGGCCGCGGGCCTTTCGGCCAGCTTCACGGTGTAGGCCTGCGTGCGCCCGGCGCCCGGCGCTTCCGTGACGGTGACGGCATTGGGCGAGAGTATGATGTGATCGTTGCCCTGAATGCTCACAACGCTTTCCCGACCAGAGCCGAACCCGATGACGGCTTTGCTGTCGATGCTGTGAATGCGCAGGGAGAAGCTCTCGCGGGGCTCGAAAATGGTGTCGTCCGTGAGCGAAATGAGCAGCGCAGCCTGCGTCGTGTTTGCCGGGAAGGTGACCTTGTAAGCGTTGGTGGCGCCGTCGGGCGCGGTTTCGGCGCCGGCGGAATAGTCGTCTTTCGTGGCGGTGCCGTCTTGGCTGGTGATGTACACGTCCACCTTGGCGGGCACACTTTTGCTCAGACGCAATCGCATGACGAGTCTGGCGCCTTCCGCGCTTTCGTAATCGCTTCGCCGGAACGCGACAAAGGCATCCGCGGCCACCACGGTGATGTCGAACGAATCGCTCACCGTGTTGTCGATGCTGTCCTTGGCGGTGACCTTGACCGTCAGCGTGCCGGCATTGGCCGCTTGCGGCGTGCCGGAGAAGGTGCGGGTGGCCGGGTCGAAGGTCAGCCAGGCGGGCAGCGCGGAGCCGTCGCCCCGGGTGGCCGCGTAGCTCAGTGTGTCGCCGGGGTCGGGGTCGGTGAAGCTGTCGTCCGGGAACTGGTAGCTGAAGCTTTCCCGGATGATCGCCCTCTGGTCGGGGATGGCTTTGGCCACCGTGGGGGAGGTTGTGTCGGCGCCGAGAGGGGTGAAGGCCATGACGCTCGACGGGGGGCCGGGATTGTCGTCCCCGGCGAAGGCCCGCACGAAAAAGGTGCGCCGGACGCCGTTGCTCTCGAAAGTAGGCGCGAAGGTGGTGGTGGATGAGCCGCTGTCCGGTATGTTCGCCCAAGGGAACTGCCTGTTGCCTTCAACAGTCAGATACTGGTATTTGGTGATGCCGCTGTCGTTGGGGTTGTCCCAACGCAGCACAACTTCCCTGTCGCCCGGGGTGGCCGTGAGGCCCATGGGGGCGAACGGCACCGGCGTCGCGGCCAGGGCGTCCGAGGGCGCTCCGCGCATTGTGCCGACCAGGGCGCGCACCTGGAAGTGGTAGGTCGTGCCGCTGGCCAGGCCCGTTACGGTGTGCGAGGTGGTGGTGGCCGAGCTGTTGGGGATGTTGCGCCAGGCTCTCCAGTTGTTACCGCTCCGGCTCCGGAACTGGTACAGGCTGATGTTGCTGTCGGACGGGTTGTCCCAGCTCAAGTCAACCTGCCGGCTGCCCGCCGTGGCCGTGAAGTTGGCGATGGCGCCCTTCACCGAGCCGTTGATTCTGGATTCCAGCATCAAGCCTTCAATATTAACAGGCGGAAATTCTCCACTTGGGTAATGAACAAGCCATCTGTCATAGAGCCTCCAATCGGATAGTGAGCCGCTGTCCTTCTCGCCCTCATTGGCTCTAATGGTCCCGGGTCTTGTTTCTGTCAAGCCTCGGCCCAAGCCTTGGCTTGCATTCAGATTGATGTAGTAGTTGGTGTTCGCATTGAGGCTGATGCCTCCAGCCGGGGCGGTAAAGGTGTTGAGCCCGTCCGTCCCCGAGACGGGGTTGGTGAAGGTGCCAACTACCTCCCCCGGAATATTCTTCCCCGAAGAGCGAATGGTGAGCGTCAGGCCGCTCAGTTGAGCAGCGGTCGGCGCCCCCCTGAAGCCAATCTGGACGCTCGCCACGCTGTACCCCAAGGGGTTGGCGCCGGTTCTGAATTCCTGGGCTAAATTCCCTCCAGCTAGTACTGCATTGTTATATTGGGATTTAATTCCGACGCTGGAGTTGCCCACCAGCAACTGCGTGTTCGCCTCCGCCGGCCCGGCGGTCGCCAGGAGCGCAAAGAGCAGCGGCAGGGCGAGCAGCGCGGCGGCGAGGGCGGCGCGGGGCCAGCGGCCAGCGGCCTCATGAAGCGGGGAAGCGGGGAAGCGGGCGCGGCGCGGACGGCGGCCGGTGGAGGCGGAGTTGGAGGCGTCAGATGAGGAGGCCGACGGGCAGGGGCGCCGCAGCCATGCCGGCACCCTCACGGCCGGGAGCCCGAGGACACGCACAGGCGGGGCGACCGGCGACCGGCGACCGGCGACCGGCGACCGGCGACCGGCGACCGGCGACCGGCGACCGGCGACCGGCGACCGGCGACCGGCGACCGGCGACCGGCGACCGGCGACCGGCGACCGGCGACCGGCGACCGGCGACCGGCGACCGGCGACCGGCGACCGGCGACCGGCGACCGGCGACCGGCGACCGGCGACCGGCGACCGGCGACCGGCGACCGGCGACCGGCGACCGGCGACCGGCGACCATTCTACTGTTGGAATGGCTCCACTGTCGGAACTCTCGGCCCTGCTTGTCAACTCCCGGGGCGAATACCCGCGGGGGGAACATTTCTCGTCCACTCCGCCGCTCAGGCCCAATGGCTTCAGCACCATCGCGCGCAATGCGTTCCTTGCCGCCTTCATCCTCATCACGATCTCATCTCCACACCCGTTGTCAGGCCGATGGTAAGCGCATTGTCCGGTGTCGCGCATCCGCCCACCCACATGCGGGCAGGACTTTCCCACGCCACGGTGAACGCGTCGCTGGGCGGCCGGATCGGGGGTCAAGGTGGCTGGCTTCGGCCATTTTCGCCGTCGGCGGTGACCATTCGGACCCCGCAACGGCTTCTTTCCGACCCCGAAAGCAATTCGTTTTCCAGGTTTTCGCGCCGATGTGGCGGTTCATCGTCGAGAAAAACCAGCGCGGGATCGCCCACCCACATGCAGGCTACCCCAGTACCGAGAAGCTGCTCTCCCGGTTGATCGCGCGCTTGCGCGAGTAGAAGCCGACGTTCACTTCGCGGTCGATGTGTTCGAGGCGGAAGGTGAGCGGATGCGCGTCGTGGTCGTTGCCCTGCTCGCAGTAGTCGATGAGGGCGGCCATCATCTTCCCCGCCACCGGGGCGTTCTTGAACTGGTTCCCCGAGGTGCCGATCGCCATGTAGAAGCCCGGCACCCGGCTCTGGTCATAGATGGGGATCCAGTCGTCGGAGGCGTCGTAGAGGTCGACCACCCCGCGCAGGCGGGAGGGGATGCCCAGCGTCGGTACCCGCTGCCCGTAGCGGTGAGCCTGGGTGGTGCCCTGCTCGGTGAAGTCGCGCCGGTAGTCGTCGGGGTCGACGAACTCGCGCGGGTCGCACTCCGGGTCCTCGCTGCCGATGAGGATGTGGTTGCCGGTCTCGGGCCGGATGTAGCAGCCGATGTCGCTGTCGGAGACCACGGTACCGAGCGACTCGAAGTCGAAGCCCGCCGGGGCCGGGACGTGGACGACCTCCTGGCGGAGCGGCTTCGTCTCGATGGTCATGTCGCCCAGGGCGTCGGCCATGCCGTTGACGACGGCGGAGTGGGGGCCGGCGACGTTGACCACCACGGGGGAGGCGATTTCCGTGCCGTCGTCGAGCTTCACGCCGCAGATGCGGCCGGCCTGCGTTCGAATCTCTACCACCTCGCGCCCGAACCGGAATTCCGCGCCCTTCGCCTCCGCCGCGCGTTGCAGGTTGTGGGTGGAGAGCTGCGGGTCGGAGATGTAGCCCGCGGTCGGCCAGAACACGCCCCCGGCAAGCTCGCCCCCGCTCGGCGCGCCGAACCCTTCGTCGTCCATCAGGCGGGGCGGCCCGTAGCGGCGGGTGTCGTAGATCGGGAGCCGGTCGCGGATCGTCGCGGCGTCCCACGCCTCGAACGGAATGCCCAGCTCCCGCGACAGGCGAATGTGCTTCGCGAGGTGGCCGTTGAGCTCGGTCCGCATCACCAGGCAGCCGCACTCGATGAACTTCGCGAGCCCGCGTTCATCGTCCGCCTCCAGGTACTTCGCCCACTCGTGCCAGTAGTGGTACCCCTCCCACGCGAGCGCGATGCCGTCGAACGTCGAGTAGTGCACACGGATGATGGCGCACGAGTTCGAGGTCGGCCCGTAGCCGGCGGCCGGGTTGCGGTCGATGCTCACGGTCCGGTACCCGAGCTTCGCGAGCTCGAAGGCGGTGGCGGCGCCGATGATGCCGGCGCCGATGATGAGGGCGTCGTACTGGTGGTGCGGGCTCGACATGGTGTTGTCTCCCTATATCCGCAATATCCGCCATTTACCGCCGGGCATGATGCGGCGCATGAATCGGTCGAACGCGGGAACGGTGAAATCGGTGTCGCCGTGGGCGGCATTTCATTCCGCGGCAATGCGTATGGATTCGAGCAATGCGTCGCGCCCCGCGAGTTCCGGGGGCGGCGTGCCCGCGCCGGGGGCGAATGGATTGTCCAGCGGAGGCATGCGCTGTTTATATCAGAGTTACATGGTTTATGTGTTGATGATAACTATCCTGATTTCGGTATATCTCGGGCCTCCGACCTTGGAGCATCCAGTCGGGAGACTTCGCGAGGGTATGCGCAAGGGAATGACCGGGTGCGGATCAGCAGTGCCGGTTGCGGATACCATTGCGAGGGTCGGGAGTAGTCGCGGTGTCATCGAGCGCATCGGGCTCGGACCCCATGATTCCCGGGTTGCGGGGGAGCGCGTGATGTCGGGACTTCGAATTCATCGAAGGCGCCGGGCGGGCCTGATGTGCGTCGTGTTCAGTCTGCTCGCCGGGTTCTTCGGGCCGGCCGTCTCCGGGGCGGAGAGGGTGCAGGTCGGCATCGTGGTCGACGGGGACGGACCCTTCCGGCAGGAAACCATCGACCTGTTCACGAACGAGATTTCCGAGCTGACCGCCGGGGAATTCGATGTCCGTTTCGATGACACCATGACCCTGGACGGCGGGTGGTCGGTCGAAGGGATCGAGGAGGCCCTGCGCGCACTGCACGCCAACCCCGAGGTCGATGTCGTGCTGGCGCTCGGTTCTGTCTCCAGCACCGTGGCCGCACGCATGCCGGAGCATCCCAAGCCGACGTTCGCTCCCATGGCTCTGGACCCGGATCTGGCCGCGCTGCCCCGTTCCGATGGAGCCAGCGGGGTCGCCAATCTCAGCTATCTCGCGGCGGAAGTCCGGTTCGCGGACGATCTGCGGACGTTTCGGGAGGTCGCCCGCTTCGACAAGCTGGCGGTGCTGATGGACAAGTCCATCCACGATGCCGTGCCCGGACTGACGGACAGCGTCGGGGAGCTGGCGGCGGGCCTCGGCATCGAGCTTGTCTTCATTCTCCATGAGGATTCCGCCGACGACCTGGCGGCGCGGATCCCCGGCGACATCGACGCCGTCATGCTGGGACCCCTGCCCCGGATGGACCAGGCCGGGACCACGCGGTTGATTGAAGATCTGGTTGTGCGCGGACTGCCCAGTTACAGCCTGATCGGCGCCACTGCGGTCCGGGAAGGCGTGCTCGCGGCGGCGGCCCCGGACACCGACTGGATGCGGCTGGCGCGACGCAATGCGCTCAACGTCCAGGCGGTGCTCCTTGGTGAGAGGGCCGACGACCACCGTGTATCGTTCCGGCTCAAACGACGGCTCACGATCAACATGGAAACCGCCGGCAGGCTCGGCATCTCGCCCCGGTTCGACGTGCTCGCCACCGCCACCCTGCTCAACGAGGACGCGGCGCCGGAAGACCGCCGGTGGAGTCTTTCCGCGGTGGCGAAGGAGGCGTTGAAGGCCAATCCGGACCTCCGCGTGGGGATGGCGGGGCTGGCGGTGGACGCCGAGCGGGAGGTTGCGGCGCGATCACGCCTCCGGCCGCAGGTCGGCGCCTCGCTCGGGGTGACGCAGTTGAATGACGATTCGCCGTCGGTGCGGGCGGGCCAGGCGGGGGAGCGGACTTCGACCGCGCAGTTGCAGCTCGGCCAGGTGCTCTATTCGGAGGCGGCCCGGGCCGCCGTCGAGGTGGAGCACCACCGGCAGCAGGCGCGCGTGGCGGCGCAGCGGGCGCTGGAGCTCGATGTGGTGCAGTCGGCCACCACCGGGTTTCTCCGGGTTCTGAAGGCGCAGACTGCGGTCGACATCCGCCGGCGGGCGCTGGAACTCGCTCGCACCAACCTGGACCTTGCCCGAGACCGCGTGCGGCTCGGCACCTCCAGCGCATCGGACGTCTACCGCTGGGAGAGCGAGACGGCCTCGGCCCGGCGGGCCCTGCTGGCGACCCGGGCCTCCCGGGAGCAGGCGATGGACGGCCTGAACCGCCGGCTGAATCGCCCGATCGAAGAGCGCTTCTCGACCGAGCCGGCCAGCCTGGCCGACCCTTCGCTATTGGTGAGCCGGAGCAATCTGCTGTCGCTGATCGACAATCAGCGGGCGGCGGACGCGATGGGGACCATCTTCCTGGCCGAGGGTCTGGCCAACGCCCCGGAACTGCGGATGATCGCGGCCAGCGTCGCGGCGGCCGAGCGGCAGGTCCGGTCCAGCCGAAGGTCCCGGTGGAGCCCCGAGCTGAACCTGTCCGGTCAGGTCGGGCGCGTGCTGGGAGAACACGGCCGGGCGATCGGTTCGGCCGAGGGACGCAACGACTGGCAGGTCACTCTCAATCTCTCCCTGCCCCTGTATCTCGGGGGGCGGCGGCAGTCCGACATCGACCGGGGCGTGGCCACCCTGCGCCAGTTGAAGCTGCAAAGGCAGGCCGAACAGCAGCGAATAGAGCAGGACATCCGGTTCGGCCTGCACGCGGTGCAGGCCAGTTACGCCGCCATCGACCTCGCGGCCCGGGCGGCGGACGCCGCCCGCGAGAACTTTGCCCTGATCCAGGCCAGCTACAGTGGCGGTACGATGCCCATCATGGGTTTCCTGGACGCCAGGGATGTCTTTCTGAACGCGGATCGGGCCGCCACCGATGCGGTGTACGACTTCCTGATCGACCTGATGCGCCTGCAGCGCGCCTCGGGGGCCTTCGATTTCTTCCTTGATGCCGCCTCCATGGACGCGATGGCGGAGCGCATCCGCAGGAAGGTGATCGGCGATTCCTGAGTGCGACGACGCCTCTGCGCACCTGCGTACCATGACATGATGGCCGCGAGACCTCTCGCGCCCCGGTTCCGAGATCCATGATGCGATCGAAGCTGCCTTCCACCCATATCGGCGTCCCGTCGAAGCCGTCGTCCGCGCATTCCGCCGCGTGGTTTCGCCGCATCGGCGGGCTGACATTGCTGGCGATGCTGGCCGGGTGCGGCGAGGAGGCGCCACCGCCGGAGCCCCCGCTGCGCACCGTCCGCCATGTGACGGTGACGCCGGAGCCGGGTCGCCAGGTCCGCTCCTTCAGCGGGGTGTCCCGCGCCGCCCGGCAGGCGAGCCTGAGCTTCAAGGTCGCCGGCACCATCAGCGGGCTGGATGCGGTGGTCGGAGGCAGGGTCCGCGAGGGGCAGATCATCGCCCGACTGGACCCTTCGGGTTTCCGGCTCCAGTTGCAGCAGGCGGAGGCGGAGGCGTTGCGGGCCGAGGCGGAGCGGCGAAACGCCGCCGTGAACTACGAGCGCATCAAGGGGCTGTACGAAACCCGGAGCGCCTCCCGCACGGAGCTCGATGCGGCCCGGGCGGCATCGGAGTCCACGAACGCTCTGGTGAGCGCCGCCGCCCGCGCCGTGGAGCTGGCGAAGCTCAACCTGTCCTACACCAGCCTCGGAGCCGGGCAGGATTGCTCGGTGGTGGATGTCGTCGCCGATGTCGGGGAGAACGTCGACGCCGGCCAGCCGGTGGTGGAGCTCAACTGCGGGGAACATCTGGAGATCGCCATCACCGTCCCGGAGACGCTCATCGCGAACTTCAGCCCGGGTCTGCCCGGAGAGATCACCTTCGACGCGCTGCCGGGCCGGACCTTCCCGGGGGTGGTCTCCGAGGTGGGGGTCGCCGCCACCGGCGCCGCGTTTCCGGTCACCGTGCGCATGGAGGGCACCGGGGAGGTGCGTTCCGGCCTCGCCGCGCAGGTGGACTTCGCCTTCGAGCGGGGCGAGTCGACCATGGTGCTGCCCGCGGCATCGGTGGCGGAGGACGAACGGGGGCGCTTCGTCTACACGCTGGTCGACGGCGCCGAGGCGGGCGTGGGCGTGATCCGGCGCACGCCGGTCGAGGTGGGAGAGCTGACGTCGCGGGGTCTGGAGGTGGTCTCGGGCGTCTCCTCCGGTGACCGGGTGGTCACCGCCGGCATTTCCGTCATCCGCGATGGCATGAGGGTGAGGGTCGACTGACCGGTTCCGTCATGACCGGCATCACGGGTTCGGCCGTCCGGCATCACGCCGTCGTCTACACGCTGACGGCGATGGTGGTGATCTACGGCGTCATCGCCTACTTCAACCTGCCCAAGCAGCAGGACCCGGGGTTCACCATCCGGGCGGCGGTGATCACCACCCGGTTCCCCGGCGCCAGTCCGCTGCGGGTGGAGCAGCTCGTCACGGACCGGATCGAGCAGGCCATCCAGGAGATTCCGGCCCTCGACAACGTCGTCAGCGAATCCCGTCCGGGGCTGTCCTGGGTGACCGCCAACTTCAAGGAAAGCTACACCGACATGCGGCCCATCTTCGACGACCTGCGCCGCAAGGTGGAGGCGGTCGATGATCTGCCCGCGGGTGCCCATGCCCCGGTGGTGAACGACGAGTACGGCGATGTCTTCGGCAGCGTGTACGCCCTCACCGGGGAAGGGTTCAGCCACCGCGAACTCGCCGACATCGCCGAGGAGATCCGTGACCGCCTGCTGCACCTCGACGATGTGGCCAAGGTGACCCTCCAGGGGGTTCAGGAGGAGGAGATCTTCGTCGAGTACAACATGGCGCGGCTGCGCGAGATCGGGCTGTCGCCGCGACAGCTCTCCGAGATCCTGTCCGGCATCAACATCGTCCGCGGCGGCGGCCAGGTGGTGACCGGGCGGGAGCGGATCACGCTGGAACCGTCCGGCAATTTCGAATCCATCGACGACCTGCGAAGGACCGTCATCCAGATCCCCGGCCGCGACCGGATCGTCCACCTGGAAGACATCGTGGACATCTACCGGGACTATGTGGACCCGCCGTCCGGAATGGCGCGGTTCAACGGACGGGACGCCATCATCGTGTCGGTGTCGCTGCGCGAGGGGGGCAACATTCTGACCCTCGGCCAGACCCTGAAGCAGGAGATTCCGCACCTCGAGGCCGCCTATCCCCTCGGCATCCGGCTGACTCCGGTGTACCTGGAATCCGCCGTGGTGGAGGTCGGGGTCGGCAACTTTCTCACCAATCTGCTTCAGGCCATTGCCATCGTGGTGGTGGTGATGCTGCTGTTTCTCGGCCTGCGCACGGGGCTGATCGTCGGGACGCTGGTGCCGACCACCATCTTCGCCACGCTGTCCACGATGAGCGTGTTCGACATCACCATCAACCAGATCTCCCTGGCGGCGCTGATCATCTCCCTGGGGTTGCTGGTGGACAACGCCATCGTCATCGCGGAGTCCATCCTGGTACGACGGGGGCGTGGCGAGAGCGCCACCGAGGCCGCAGTGGCCGCGGGCGGGGAGATGGCGGTTCCGCTGCTTACCTCGTCCCTGACCACCGCCGCCGCATTCCTGCCGATCTTCCTGGCCGAGTCGGCTCTCGGCGAGTACACCGCGGACATCTTCAAGGTGGTGGCCATCGCGCTGCTCGGTTCATGGCTGCTGGCGCTGTCCCTGATCCCGCTGCTCACCATCGGGTTTCTGCGGGTCCGCCGGGAACCCGAATCATCCGCGGACCATGCTTCGGTGCTCCATCGTGCGTATGACCGCGTGCTCGTGCTGTGCCTGAGAAACCGGGTGGTGTTTCTGGTGCTGGCCGCCGGCATCTTCGCCAGCGCGATCTGGGTACTCCGGTGGGTGCCCGCGGGGTTCATCCCGCCGAAGGTCGATCCGATCATCAACGGCACCATGCAGCTTCCCCGGGGCACCGCGATCGAGCACACCGCGCGGGTCATGGCCGACATCGACCGCTTCATCATCGACGAGCTGATGCTCGCGGACGAAGACCGGGCCGGCGCCGGCCGGGCGGACGGCGCCATCGCCAACTGGAGTGCGTGGATCGGGCAGAGCGCCCCGCGCTATACCCTGGGTCTGAATCCCGGATCGAGCGAACCGGGGGTCGTGAACCTGCTGATCAACACCACCGATCCGGGGGTGATTCCGCCGACCATCGCTCGACTCCAGTCCTACGCTCGCGAACGGTATCCCGACCTTGATGTTCAGCTTCGACGGATCGAGAACGGGGTGCCGATTCCGTACCCGGTCGAAGTCCGGGTCGGGGGAGAGGATGTCGACCGGATCTACGCGCTGATCGCCCCGATCCGGGACTGGTTGCGTGCGCATCCCGGCGTGGACGTGGTGAAGGACGACTGGGGGCTGCGTACCAAGAAGTTGCTGATCAACGTGGACCAGGAGCGGGCGCTGCGGGCCGGGGTCACCAATGACGACATCGCCGTCTCTCTCCGCTCCAGCCTGTCGGGGATCGAACTGAGCCGGCTGCGCGAGGCGGACCGCCTGATCCCCATCACGATGCGCTCCGGTCTGACGGACCGGGCGGACATCGACCGGCTGCGGACCATGCCGGTGTACGCCCCGGGTGGCGGCACGGTGCCCCTGGAGCAGGTGGCGGACATCGAACTCGTCTGGCAACCCGCCATCATCAAGCGTCGGGACCGGACCCGCACGGTTGCGGTGCAAGCCCGCCTGCGGCCGGGGGTCACCGCCACGGACGTGAACCGCGAGTTCATCCCGTGGCTCGAAGCGCAGGCCGCGACCTGGCCCCGCGGATACGACCTTGAAATCGGCGGTGAGGCGGAAACCTCCGAGAACGCCAACACGGCCATTGCCGACAAACTGCCCATCGCCGGCATGATCATCCTGCTGCTGCTGGTCACCCAGTTCAACAGCCTGCGCAAGCCCATCATCATCCTGCTGACGATCCCGCTCGGGCTGGTGGGCGTGACGTACGGGCTGCTGATGACGGGCTCCGCGTTCGGCTTCTTTACCATCCTGGGGCTCATCGCGCTGTCCGGCATCGTGATCAACAACGCCATCGTGCTGCTCGACCGGATCGACATCGAGATCGAACGCAACGGTCGGCCGCCGGCCGAGGCGGTGCCCGTCGCCTGCCGCCAGCGCCTGCGCCCCATTCTCCTGACCACCGCTACCACCATCGGCGGCATGATGCCGCTGTGGCTTGGCCATGACCCGATGTTCGAGACGATGGCGGTCAGCATCATGTTCGGCCTGCTGTTCGCCACGCTCCTGACCCTGCTGTTCATCCCCGTCGTCTACACGATCTTCTTCCGGGTTACTATCGCGCCACCCGCGACCGTCCGGTCCGGCCACTCGGGTGCCCCGGGGTGAGCGAACCGCGAATCATCAAGAAGTATCCCAACCGGCGGCTGTACGACACCGAGGTCAGCCGCTACGTCACTTTGGAGGATGTGCGCCTCCTCGTGCTGCAGGAGGTTTCCTTCCAGGTGCGCGACGCCCGCACCAACGAAGACCTCACCCGCAGCATCCTGCTGCAGATCATCATGGAGCGGGAAGCGGGCGGCGAGCCCATGTTCAGCGAGCAGGTGCTCGAAAAGATCATTCGCTCCTATGGCGATTCGCTGCAGGGCATGATGGCGGGCTATCTCGAACGCAGCCTGAACCTGTTCATCGAGCAGCAGACGCAGCTTCAGGACCGGATGCAGACGATGATGGGCAACGACCCATTGTCGGTGATGCGCGAGATGACCGAGCGGAACCTCTCGATCTGGCAGGAGATGCAGGACGGATTCATCCGCGCCGCGACGACCGCGCCGCCCGACCGCTCGGACCGATCCGGCCCCCGCAAGCCCCCTCCCTCCGACGAATAGCCCGGAAATCCGTCCCCGGGCCTTTCGTTCCACGCTCGAACCGCCGGCGGACCACCGTCGGGGGGCGATGACGCGGCGTCCGCCGCCGTGCACCGCATCCACTTTCTGCTATTCTCGCGTTGTTGCGCCGCAACACGACCGGCCCGCCCGAAAATTCCGCCGATTCATGCCCGCAGCCGCGAACCGGTGAAATTTTCGGGCGAGCGATCCGCAAGCCGTGCCGAGTTGGTCGGGCCGGGATCATGCGGGGGCGGCGCAACTTCGGACCGGCAAACACATGGCGGAGGACGGCGGATGTCGAAACGGGTAGCGCTGGTGACCGGCGGAATCGGGGAGCTTGGCCGGTCGATCTGCGAACGACTGACACGACAGGGTTGCAGGGTCGCGGCGCTCGATGTCGCGCTGATCACGAACGGAGACGGCGGCCGCGGCTGGCAGGCGGCGCTTGCTAAAGACGGGCGCGACATCATGCTCGTGGCCGGGGACGTGACCGACTTCGACTCGTGTACGCAGGCGGTGGCCCACACGGAATCCCGGATCGGTCCGGTCGACATCCTCGTCAACTGCGCGGGGATTACCCGCGACGCCTCGCTCCGCAAGCTCGACAAGAACGAGTGGGATGCGGTGCTCTCCACCAACCTCGACAGCGTCTTCAACGTCACCAAGCAGGTCATCGACGGCATGACGCAGCGCGGCTTCGGCCGCATCGTCAACATCTCCTCCCTCAACGGCGTCAAGGGCCAGTTCGGCCAGACCAACTACTCCGCCGCCAAGGCGGGCATGCACGGATTCACCATGGCGCTTGCGCAGGAGGTCGCGCGCAAGGGGGTGACGGTCAACACGGTATCGCCCGGATACATGAACACGCGGATGGTCGAGGCGGTGCCGCAGGAAATCCTCGACCGCATCGTGGAGGAGATCCCGGTCGGGCGCCTCGGCGACACCTGCGAGATCGCGGCGCTCGTCGCCTTCCTCTGCTCGGACGAAGCCGCCTTCATCACCGGTGCGAACTACAGCATCAACGGCGGTCACCACATGCATTAGCCCCCATTTCTCGCCGGGTTGCGAGCGGGACATGGGCGCTGGACCGGAGGAAGCAGACCATGAAGATCAACGTCACCATGGATACCACCCCGGCCGAGCTCCGGGAGTTCCTCGGCCTGCCCGAGGTGCAGTCGTTGCAGTCGGAGATGATCGAAAAGATCCGCGAGCAGATGCGGGCGGGGGTGGAAGGATTCGACCCGCTCAGCATGATGCGCCCGTTCATCGCCCCGAACCTTCAGAGCATGGAATCGATGCAGCGCGCGTTCTGGAACAGCATGTCGGCGATGGGGCAGGCGGCGGGCCCGAAGCGGGAAGACTGAGCGGCGCCCCGTTCGCGGCACCGCCGCGCGGGGATCAGCCATCTCCGTCGCCACTCCGGGACGCCATTCCGCAGTACGGGTCTGGCAGGATTTCAACCTTCGGCGCACGCTCTCGGGCTGATACGGGGAGTACGTTCCGGCCGAGCGGGAATGACCGCGCAGGGATCAGTCCCGCCGAGTCTGCGTGACTAGCCAGGCGGCGATGTCGGGCAGCAGTTCGGCATGCGCCGATTCACCGATCAACAGGTCGTGGTGTCCGCCGGGGTGTGCCCGGTTCGACTCGGGGGCGGCGCCCGCCCATTCGGCGAGGGGGGCCGATGCGCCGGGCGACACGATTCGGTCCTCGCGCGCGAACACGTTCAGCAGGGGCGTATCAAGCCCCGCCAGCGCGTAACGATGATCGTCGATGACCGCGCCGCCGGATGCGGCGAATGCGTCGTGGCGGTAAAGGGCGCGGTAGAGCCCGCGGAACGTCTCTCCGGGAAAGGCAGGAGGAAAGCGGCGGGCCTCCTCGAAGCGCGCGAGCCGGGCGGCGGCCGCGGCATCCGGACCGCCCAGCAGGGTGAAGAATCCGCCCCCGCACCAGTGCATCGGCGATGACACCGCGGCCAGGGCCGCCACGAGCGGGCCCGGAACGTTGCCGAAGACATCGACGAGCCGCTCTCCATCGCAGGCGCGCAGCCACCCCGCGAACCCGTCATCGCCCTCTGTGAACCGGACCGGCGTCGACACGGTGACCAGCGCCCCCGCCTTGCCCGGATACCGCAGACAGTAGAGCAGAGCGAGCAGCCCGCCGTGGAAGTGGCCGGCAAGCGCGGGGGGCCGGCCGTTCGCGGCCTCGCGCATCGCATCGACCACGCGATCGATGCGGGCGAGCTGATCCGCCACGGTGCGACGCCGATCCGTCTCGTCGCCGCGACCCCAGTCGAGCAACCAGGCCTCGACCCCGTGCCGCGCCAGGGTGCGTACCACCGAGCGCTCCGGGTCGAGGTCGAACAGGCGCGAGCCGGCGGTGAATCCGGGGATCACCAGCACGGTGGCCGGTACGGTGGCCCGAGACCGCTCCGCGGCGGGAAATGCGGTCAGGGTGACGTTTCCGTCGCGCAGAACCGGCTCCGCCGTCGGCATCGAGACCCCGACTGCGTCCCGTCCGAACGGTGGCGGCGAGTCGAGGGCGCGGGCAATGCCCGATGCGGCGGCGGGGTCGCGCTCCAGCCAGTCGAGCACCGCGGCGGCGGCCGCACGCCGCACGCGATCGAATTCGGGATTCGACGAGAACGCCCGGAACGCATCGTCGATGCTTCCCGCGAGCGCGTCGTAGTCCGGTCCCGCTCCGGCGCTCGCGACCCCGGCTGGTGGGCCGGCACCCGCGACCCCGGCCGGCGAATCGTCGCCGACCATCGACCGCATCGCCTGTCCGGCGCCCTCGCCGCACAGGCGGGCGAGATCGGCCGTCGCGCGGGCCGCCTCCTGCGAATGCGTGGTCGGGGCCACCTCGCTCAGCGCCGCCGCGAACGGCTCGATCCACGATCCGAGCGCGGCGGAAAACGCCGCCCCGAGGTCCCCGAACCGTGGCTGAACGTGGGCGTCCCGGACGACTCCGTCAACCGCGGCGAGAAGCGACTCCATGCGGGCCATCGAGGCCGAACCGATCGGCGCCTCCCGGTCAGGGGAGCGAGTCATGGATTGCTCCGGGTCTGGCATCCAGGGCTTGCGGATCGGGCAGGTCTTGAAGGGTGAAGTGCCGCAGCGCGTACTCCGTCCAGCCATCTCGGATCGCGCCGGTGTACCCGCTCAGCGACAGCACGGTTCGCTCCAACGTCCCGGCCTCGCCTTCGCTCGCGTGGCTCCCGGACCGACGGCGCCGGGAACCGCGCGGAACCTCCGGTGCGCCTCCCTACCGACTCAACCGGTTCTCGATGATGTCGTCGACCACCGCCGGTTCGGCCAGCGTCGAGGTATCGCCGAGGTTGTCGATCTCGTTCGCGGCGACCTTGCGCAGGATGCGGCGCATGATCTTGCCCGAGCGGGTCTTCGGCAGCCCCGGTGCGAACTGGATGACGTCGGGCGACGCGATGGGGCCAATCTCCTTGCGCACCAGCCCCACCAGCTCCTTTTTCAGCGCGTCGGTCCCCTCGATGCCGGCGTTCAGCGTCACGTAGGCGTAGATCCCCTGGCCCTTGATGTCGTGCGGGTAACCGACCACCGCCGCCTCCGCCACCGTCGCGTGCAGCACCAGCGCGCTCTCGACCTCCGCGGTGCCCATCCGGTGCCCGGACACGTTGATCACGTCGTCCACGCGGCCGGTGATCCAGTAGTACCCGTCCTCGTCGCGGCGCGCCCCGTCGCCGGTCATGTACATCCCCGGGAAGGTGGAGAAGTAGGTCTGGATGAAGCGTTCATGGTCCCCGAACACCGTGCGCATCTGCCCCGGCCAGCTCCGCTTGATGCACAGCGCCCCCTCCGTCGCGCCGTCGAGTTCGCGGCCCTCGGGGTCGACGAGGACCGGCTCGATGCCGAACAGCGGCCGGGTGGCGGAGCCGGGCTTGAGCCGCGTGCAGCCCGGGAGCGGGGTGATCAGCACGCCGCCGGTCTCGGTCTGCCACCAGGTGTCGATGATGGGGCAGCGCGCGTCACCCACCACGTGGTAGTACCACTCCCACGCCTCGGGGTTGATGGGCTCGCCCACCGAGCCGAGGATGCGCAGGCTCGCGCGGCGGGTGCGCTTCACGAAGTCGTTGCCCTGGCCCATGAGCGCGCGGATCGCGGTCGGCGCGGTGTAGAAGAGGTTGACCTGGTGCTTGTCGCAGATCTGCCAGAAGCGGCTGAAGTCCGGGTAGTTCGGCACTCCCTCGAACATCACCGTGGTGGCGCCGTTCGACAGCGGCGAGTACACGACGTACGAGTGTCCCGTGACCCACCCGACGTCCGCGGTGCACCAGAAGATGTCGCCCTCGTGGTAGTCGAAGACGTACTTGAAGGTCAGCGTGGTGTAGAGCAGGTACCCCGCCTGGTTGTGCTGCACACCCTTCGGCTTGCCGGTGGAGCCCGAGGTGTAGAGGATGAACAGCGGGTCCTCGGCGTCGAGCGCCTCGGCCGGACAATCGGGCGAGGCGTCCGCCATCAGCTCGTGGTACCAGACGTCGCGGCCGTCGCGCCACGGCACGTCGTTGCCGGTGCGACGCACCACGATGCAGGTGTGCGTGTTCGGGCACGCCTCCAGCGCGGTATGGGTGTTCTTCTTCAGCGGCACGTTGCGGCCGCCGCGCGGCCCCTCGTCGGCGGTGATCACCACCCGGCAGTCGGAGTCGAGGATGCGGTCGCGCAGCGCGTCCGGAGAGAACCCGCCGAACACCACCGAGTGCACCGCCCCGATGCGCGCGCAGGCGAGCATCGCCACCGCCGCTTCCGGCACCATGGGCATGTAGATGCAGACCCGGTCCCCCCTCTCGACGCCTTTCGACTTCAGCACGTTGGCGAACTTGCACACCTCGGTGTGCAGCTCGCGGAAGGTGAGGCGCCGCTCCTCGCCGGGTTCGTCACCCTCCCAGAGGATCGCCGTCTTGTCGCCGCATTCCTCGAGGTGGCGGTCGAGGCAGTTGTACGCCACGTTGACCTTCGCGCCGTCGAACCAGCGGATGCGCACGTCGCCGTCGAAGGTCCAGTCCGCGACGCGGTCCCACCGGCGGAACCAGTGGATGTGCTCATCCGCCATGTCGGCCCAGAATCCGTCCGGATCCTCGATCGAGCGCCGGTACATGGCCTGGTAGGCCGCCTCGTCGATGAGTGCGCGTTCCGCCGCATGCGGCAGCACGTCGTAGATGCTGGAATCGGACATGTTTCCTCCTGGAGCCCCGGCTCTCGGTCGAAGTGGGTACGGAGGGAATCCTACTTCAAGGCGGTGATATAGGTAATCCAGCCCGCATCGGCCTCGCCGTGCTCGGCCGGCGTGAACACCCCGTTGCCTTCGCCGGTGCGCGGGTCGGCGCCCTGCCAGTACACGGTCACCTCCCGGAAGCCGGCTTCTTCGAGAAGCTCGCGCAGCTCGGGCAGGGTCCACAGCCGCCACTCGTAGACGAACGCATCCTCGATCCGGGAGCCGTCGGGAAAGCGGAAGTGAATGTGACAGCGGTTGCGACCGGTGATCGGGTCGTACCACGCCTGATCCCAGACGTAGGTGAAGCCGTCGTTCTTGGTCGTCTCCTCCATCTCCCGGAAGGCGTCGTATCCACCGTAGGCGTCGAGGAAGAAGACGCCGTCGCCGACCAGCGCGCCGTGCACCCTCTCGAAATAGCCGCGCAACGCGTCGCGGGTTTGCAGCACCCAGTAGCTGAAGTTCATGGCGAGCACCGCGTCCATGCCGGCGCGGTCCACCTCCAGCACGTCGGCGTGCACCAGCTCGATCCGCCACGCGGATCGTCCGAGGGGCTCGACGTTGTGCCTTCGCCCCCATTCGAGGACCCCGGCGTCGATGTCCACGGCCGTGGCCCGGTTCGTCCGCCGGCGCCGGATCCACTCGCAAGCCGCGTGGGCGGTGCCGCAGAAGTCCTCGCGCAGGTGCCTCGCCTTGCGTCGCCGCAACCGCGTGAACGTCTCGTCGACGAAGTCGATCTCCGCCTCCACGCACTGCACCGCCTGCTGGTAGAGCGCATGGATATCGGCCTTCGAGGCCATCGTGTCACCGCGCGGGCGGGGCATACGCTGCCGGGGCATGAGCAGACTCGTGGTGGTAGGGTGGGTTAACTCGGAAGCTTCAACGCGAACAGTGGGTTCGTCTGACATTTCAGCAGTGACGGAGGGGAAGGCGGATGTATTGACGCCTCCCTCCTTGGCGTAGGATATTACGCGAACAGTTGGGAAGGATACGAATCATGACTACTCTAGCGAAAGAAATCTCCGCATATGACCGTATGCGGGATGAACTGGAAACAGATCATTTCGGGGAGTGGGTCATTATCCATAATCAGCAGCTTGTCGGCACATACGGCTCATTTGAACTCGCGGCCGATGATGCAACGAGGCGATTTGGAAGAGGGCCGTACTTGATCCGAGAAGTCGGAGGACGCCCCGTATCCCTTCCCGCATCTGTGCTGTATCGCCCTATCCATGCGTAAAACAAATTGTGGATTCAACGACGGTCCTGACCATCGAGGTCGGGATCTTCTATCTGCTATAGGTCCTACACTGCGTGTCCAGATCGGATTTGATCAAAAATACAGCATTGGTACAGAAAAACCTCCGCTTCTGTCTGACGTTTTACACTGGGCATTAGTAGATACAGGAGCCTCAGAAAGTTGTATCGATTCTGAACTTGCTAAAGCTCTAAAACTTCCTACCATAGATAGACAAGATATATCGGGAGCGCACGGAAAACAGAAACTCAATATCCACCTTGCGCAGATTTACATTCCTGCCCTGAATTGGTGGATTACCGGGAAATTCGCTGGAGTGCACTTGAGCGCTGGGGGACAGCCCCATCTAGCTCTCATTGGAAGAACTTTCCTTAGAAATTTCACAATGGTATACGAGGGAGAGACTGGAACTGTTACGATCTCCAAGTCGGAGAAACTTGATTAGGGCGTGTTAACACTATCGCAGTGCATCGATGATGAGTGCAAAAACGATGAATCCCAGGAAGATGGCGTCGAGTTTCTCGAATCGCGAGAAGATACGGCGGAATCCTTTTAACCGCCGAAACAACCGCTCGATTTCGTTGCGCCGCTTGTACATCTCACGGTCGTACTCCCAAGGCTCCACGCGCGTTCGCAACGGCGGCACCACCGGCTCATACCCCAGCGCCAAGGCCAGTTGCCGGGTCTCGTCACCTTCGTACGCGCGGTCCATGATCAACGAGGGACGGTTGTGCTGCTGACCGAGGCGATTCAACAGCTTACGTCCTTCCGGGGCGTCGTGGGCCTGCCCTGGGGAGAGCGAGAACGTGAGGGCGGTTCGAGCATCCGCGGCAACCATATGAATCTTGGTGGTCCACCCGCCGCGCGATCGCCCGATGGCTTGGCGACCGTTTTTTTTAGCGCCCCCGTCGCGTCGGGATGCACTTTCACGATGGTGCTGTCCATCGACATGGCTTCGAGCTTGATCCGCACGATCTGCGCTCGTTGCAGATGCTCGAAGACCGTGTCGAGCACCCCGCTCTTCGACCAACGGTTCATGCGGGTGTAGATGGTGTGCCAGTTGCCAAACCGTGCCGGTAGCCCTCGCCATTTGCAGCCATGCTCGGCGACATACAGGATGGCGTTGAGCACTTGGCGGTTGGAAAGGCTGACATTGCCGCGCTGCACCGGCAGATATGGCGCGATACGTTCATACTGAGCTTGGGTGAGTTCCATCCATGGAGGATATCATGACTATACCCATTTGTGTTAACACGCCCTAGTGGTAATACTGCCGAATCCTCCAACTCTAACTGCTCCTGATGAAGATTAGAGGTAGATTCTCCTCAACAATCCCCCCTGTTTCTTCCCATGTACCTGCTCTACCTCGACAGCTCTGGATCGGTCAAGAATCGGCCATTATAAGGAGTGGGAATTATACCGGAGACTGGCCATGCGCTCGATTTTCGGGCCGGCGGGCGGGGTCGGGTGACTCCGCCAGTTCCTCCCAGCCGATGCCGTCAGGTTTGCTGGTTCGCTGTCGGCCCACGGCCGGATGATTCGGGCAGAGTGCCGCGCAGATATCCCTTCACTTCCGATAGTTCCCGCGCGAGGGCGTTGTGATCGGCAGCGAGAGCGTCAACCTTGCCCTCGATTCGTTTCATGTCTCCTTGGATAGCTGAGCCCAGATTCTTGAGTCCCGCGTTCATCATCGCGTAGAACAGTCCCGCAACTGCGACAAGCGGAACGGCGAACGCACCGGCGAGCTTGACGGCATCTATCCAAGTCATGATCGAACCCTCACGGGTAACGGTGCGCGGCGTCCTGATCTGCGGGTTGCGAGTGATCCGGGGCTCCGATCCCGGCGGCGATTCGCTGCAAGTCGGGCGCGAAGGTGATCAAGGCCGCAATGGCGGCGATCAGTATGGCGGTCTGCCACCATCGCGCGTTCGCATCCCGCTCCGAACGGGCCGTCTCCCGCTCCGAGCGGGCCGCGTCGCGCTTCGCCATGTCTTCGGCGAGCCGCGCGATATCAGTGCGATATTCGGATTGCATCGTTTTCATGCGTTCCTCCATCACCGCGATCCGTTCCGAAAGCGCGTGAATGTCCGGCGCGTCACTCATGATCCGAAACTGACCGGCGCATCCATCGTCATCGAACGCGACGCTGAAGACTACCCGGCTGGCCGCAGCCCGATAGTACTCTGCGTTTGAGGGCGATGGTTGCCATGGGAAGGCTATTCCTGGCGGGTAGAGTCGTCAAGAAATCGAACGAACTGCTCTCCCTCCTCTCTCTCTGACTGAGCCGCTCCGGAGAGGAGGGGGAGGGTAGATTGCTGGGATGGCATTCCGGTCCGGATGCGGGCCGCGGTGGCGGCCAGGGGGAAGGTGGAGAGGATGACGACGCCGGGAGCGCCCTCGAAAGACTCTGAACCCTGGTGAGGCGACGAATCCTTATGAGGCGACGCCGCCACCCACTCCGGTCAAAACCGACCTGCTCTGTGCTTCCTGTGTCCTTGCAGGGCATGACCACCAGGCCAGGCCGGCTTACACGCGCTCCTCGCGCCGCCTCGACAACGCCTCTTCAATCGCCAGTCGCACGACATCGCTTCGACTGAAATAGCTGCGGGGCTTCCCGACATGTGGCTGTCTCATCTCCTTCAGCGCCTGGTCCTGGTTCATCCGATCGACCAGCGCATCGATATTCATGCTGTCTTCAGCGGAGAGCCGCATGTGCAGGAATCGTCCGGTAGCCATCAGTCCGTGCTCCTGAACGATGCCGGTTAGGGAGAGGGAGGAGTACCGACGGGCCGGAATCACTGCTGGATCGTCGGTACTGTCCCGTGAGGCTAGGCGCTCCGGGTAGAGCGCCCAGCGTGTGCCTACTCACTCAGTTATTGAGGTTAGCTCCGAAACCCCCTACCATTTCGTGCGTCGCCCCAAATTTAGAGTGGAATACGCCAGTTGCGACAGTCGGGACATTACTCCCATCATCATCGCCGGTAGTCGCGGCACCGGTAGCATCATCGTAGAGAGTGCCGCTCCATGAGCCGTCTGCGTCATCCGCGTTTTTCGGATCGCCATCAAGAGACCAAGCGGTCGAGGCGAACTGGTCTCCTGTGGTGGTAGTATCCTGATCGATAAGCCCAAAGTTCCCTCCAGTTGAATTCCACCATGCGCGATTTAGCGTCACGAGCCACGGCACAGAATCACCATTCGCTACAAAGCCATTAACCGTACCAGTAACTCCGCCGTCATCGTTAGCACCATTCGCTGAATCGAACTTAGCGGTCAAGGTGACATTCGCGGTGAAGTGGCCTGCATCACCAGTTTTGTCCTGCGGATCGTAGATAGCAAATCTACCCGCTGCTTTACCGGAATAAGTCGCTGAACCGCCAATCCCTTGCGGGGTATTACCAACGCCAGTAAGACCAGCGGGGGCAGTGCCGAAGGTGTCATGAAATGCGCTCACTGCTACCGGCTTCCCGTCTCCATCAGTCTGCATCCACCAACCGAAGTAAAGGTAGTGGTCATCCGGATCAGGAACCATAGCGTTCTTGACTGGAGTAAAGAACCACGTTCCTCCAGTAAGAGTGATTTTCTCACCGTCGTTCCTAGCTGCACAGTCTTCAGCACATTCATACGTACCCGAAACGCCTGCATACTTGCCAGTGAACTTCTGAATGCCCTCGTAAGTCCGAGTTCCTAACTTAGGGAAATCGCTTTCATCGTCTGCGCTGATTTCCTCTTGATTCCCAACTATACTAGTGACGGTATAGATATTATCCCGATCTTCGACATCATCCGCTAAACCACCCGGGAGATTGTTGCCGTCCAACTCTTCCATTTTTGCATCCGCTTGGTTGGTATATACAATAGCGCGATCTGTCGCGGTCAGTTTGTTCGTATCAGTCGGATTTTCTGGAGTCGTTTTCATATACTCAACTCCTTTCCATCCGTCTAGATCTGCAACGTCAGTCTTTGTCTTCTTGAGGGCTGTGACTGAAGCAAGGGTAGCAGCGTGACCAGTCGCACTGATAGCGAGATTGCTACCGGTGATAGCTGACTCTGTAGCGAGTCTGAAGTTCTCTAGCGTCGCCTTTCCTTCGTCAGCATTCTCCTTGTTCGCCGTGTTCGTCTTCGCCGTCTCAATACCACTGAGTACGTCTCGCGCCTCTCTCAGAGCTGCCTCTGCGTTAGTCTTATCGGTATCATCCTCATACTCGATACCTTGGATTTCAGTATTGAGGTCAGTGATCGCGCTTTCGAGCGCGGCGACTAGATCGTCCGTTGCGCCTTCATCAGACTTCGCTATATCTGCGATAGCCTTTCTGGCGTCAGCAGCCTCCTTGTCGAGAGCGGTTTGCTCTGCCGTCAACTGAGCCGCACTCGGCTTTGGGTCGCCGCCCGTCTCCTCCGCCTTGTTGCTCGACCCGCCGCACCCGGCAAGGCCGATGCTGGCCGCGATGGCCAGGCTCGCCCATAGGCTTGCTCGTGCATTCATTTCTGCGCTCCTGTGAGAATGAACTTCACTGTACGTAAAGAGATCGCAGCCCTCAGGGCAAGATCACTAAAATCCCATGTAAATCAGTGCATTCTGTGATCTAATGCCACTCTGGCCAAGGAGAGGAACGTGATCAGCAATGGACAACAGT
Organism: Gammaproteobacteria bacterium; assembly: GCA_965221725.1. Taxonomy (GTDB): domain Bacteria; phylum Pseudomonadota; class Gammaproteobacteria; order HK1; family HK1; genus HK1. The sequence continues at coordinate 1,696,637 of OZ244909.1, read as the reverse complement.
GCCCCCGAGGGTCTGATCGAACATTTCTCGAAGTTGGAAGACCCGCGCGTCGACCGGAACAAGAAGCATGAGTTGATTGATGTCATCGTGCTGTGCGTGTGCGCGGTGCTCAGTGGGGCCGAAGGTTGGTGCGACATCGAGGAGTTCGGTCGCGCAAAGCTGGACTGGTTACGTCGTTATGTCCCGCTGGCCAATGGGGTCCCGGTCGATGACACGATTGCCCGCATCATCTCGGCGTTGTCGGTCAGTGGGTTTCAGGCGTGCTTTCTCAGTTGGATGGAGGACGTGGTCAAGCTCAGCGACGGTGAGATCATTGCGCTCGATGGCAAGACGCATCGACGCACCCATGATCGCAAGCGAGGGGTGAAGGCGCTGCATATGGTCAGTGCCTGGGCGTGTCGCAATGGGGTGGTGCTTGGGCAGGTGAAAACCGACGAGAAGTCGAACGAGATCGTGGCGGTGCCGGAGTTGCTGGAGAAGCTTCAATTGAAGGGGTGTATCGTGACGCTGGATGCGATGGGGTGCCAACGCGCGATCGCGAAGCAGGTCAAGAAAGGCGGTGGGGATTACGTGTTGGCGCTGAAGCGCAATCAGCCGGAATTGGAGCGCGAGGTTCGGGCGTATTTCGAGGCGGCGGAGCGGTGCGACTTTGGCGGTTCGGAGATGGGGCACGAGGCGACTTGCGACGAAGGTCACGGGCGGATTGAGCACCGGAGCTATTTCTTGTCCACGGACCTTGGTGCGTTGTCGGGTGTCGGGAAGTGGAAGGGACTGAAAGCGATGGGAATGGTGGAGTCGGAACGTCATTGTGGAGGGCGTGTCAGTGTTGAGCGGCGCTACTACATCACCTCGCTTGATGACGTGAAGGTGTTTCAACGGGCGGTGCGTTCACATTGGAGTATCGAGAACGGGTTGCACTGGCGGTTGGACGTGACGTTTCGCGAAGACGCAAGCCGGATTCGTCGAGGCAATGCGCCTCACAACATCGGGGTGATTCGTCACATGGCGATGAACCTACTCAAGCGCGAGAAGACGAAAATGAGCTATAGGCGCAAGAGAGTCCGGGCCGCTCTGAACGATGCCTTCCGAGATAAGTTGTTGATGGGACAATGACTTTATATGCGGTCACCCTGGGGTCCGACCCGCCCGGTCAATGCCCTCCCTGCGCCTGCTCTGCCCTCTCCACCCTCTCCGCCCTCCGAGGGTGCTTCCACGCCAAAGCGGGAATACGAGCCGCAGGGGAAGATCTCACGGATCTACGGAAGCTCCGGAAGGATTACCCCTCGCACGTACCACCAATCGACGAATCCGATGGGAAAGACGAAGCCGAAATCACGGAGGCCAACTTGGTTCAGGGGACTTCCGGACCCGGTGCGTCGAGCCGTGCGCCTACACACCGGGTGCCTCGGTGCCATAGTGCGCCTGCCCACCGCCGTGCACCCTGCCCCCTCGCATCCGTGGCCCGCGTCAGCCACAACTGTACGGCCGCTGCACGGCCGTCGCTGTGCCGCCAACACGCTGTACCGCCATTGGGGACCGGAGCATGCCCGTGGTACCGTCATCCGCGACATCCACCCTTCCGGCCGTGGCGCCGTCACCACCCCGCCGGTGCGAAACATTCACCCTTCCGGCCACGGCGCCGTCGCCGCTCCGCCAATGCGAGAGGCACTCCGATGCAACGACCCATCGCTCCCTCTGCCGATTCCTCCGTCGTTCCCGTCGCCGCGCCTCCCACTGCGGTTGACTACCCGAGTTCGGACGGCAAACCGTTGGCCGAGAACGACCCCCAGCTCCACGCCATCCTCTACGCGGTGGGGGCACTGCGGGTGTACTACGGGAACCGTCCGGACGTGTACGTCTCGGGGGACCTGCTGGTGTACTACGAAGAAGGCAACCCGCGGGTGTCGGTTGCACCGGATGCGTTCGTGGTGTTCGGAGTCGAGGACCGGATACGGATGAACTACAAGGTGTGGGAGGAGGGCAAGGGGCCGGACTTCGTGCTGGAGGTGGCGTCGCCGAGCACGTGGCGCGAGGATGTGAGGAGGAAGCCGGGCATCTACGCGGGCCTCGGAGTCCGCGAATACTTCCTGTTCGACCCGATGGGAGCGCACTACACGCCGCGGCTGCAAGGGTATCGGTTGGTGGCGGGGCGGTACGAGCGCCTGACGGCAGTGGAGTCCATCGACCGGACGCTGACGCTGCACAGCGAGGTGCTGGACCTCGACCTCCGCACGCAGGGCGAGGAGATTCGCTTTCACGACCCGGCGACGGGGGAGACGCTGCTCAGTCATGGCGAGACGGACGCGGCGCGGCGAGAAGAAGCCGCGGCGCGGCGCGCCGCCGAAGTCCGGATCGAAAGGGAAGCAACCGAGCGCCACGCCGCCGAGGCGCGAGCCGAGAAGGAGGCCGCCGCATGTCGAGAGGAAGCCGCCGCGCGCCGCACCGCCGAGGCGCGGGTCGCGGAGCTGGAGGCGCTTCTGGGAGCTCGCCGCTGAGCGTACCCATTGCACGATGGGTCACCACTCGATCGCCGCTGAAAGTCACGGGCGCCTCCCGTGGGCTTCGGGCTCGGGGAACGGACGGGGAAGACTTTCGGCGACGGCCCCGGTCTTCACTCTGACCTGCATGGTTCCGCGAATCGCCGCGATCGGATCGCGCGGCTCCTCGAACCAGCCATTCGGGTCGTTGATGATCCCGCTGCCCCGTCCCGCCTGATGCGGCAGCGGTCGATGTCTCTGAAGCACACCGCCGCCGGACCCCGCATACGCCGGCGGTGCGTCCGGGGGCTGCGTCTTGAAGTCGATGTCTCTGAAGCACACGGCCGCCGGACCCCGCCCGTCGCGCTGATCGCCTACACGCAGGGTGCCTCAGTGCCATAGTGCGCCCGCCCACCGCCGTGCACCCTGCCCCCTCGCATCCGTGGCCCGCGTCAGCCACAACTGTACGGCCGCTGCACGGTCGCCGCGGCACCGCCAACCCACTGTACCGCCGCCATTGGGGACCGGAGCATGCCCGTGGTACCGTCATCCGCAACATTCACCCCACCGGCCGCGGCGCCGTCGCCGCCCCGCCGGTGCGAAACATTCACCCCTCCGGCCGCGGTGCCATCCCCGCCCCGCCGATGCGAGAGGCACTCCGATGCAAAGACCCATCGCTCCCTCCACCGACTCCTCCGCCGTTCCCTCCGCCGGTGTCTCAGTCGTTCCCGCCGCCGCGCCTCCCGCCGCGATTGAGTACCCGAGCTCGGACGGCAAACCCTTGGCCGAGAACGACCCCCAGCTCCACGCCATCCTCTACGCGGTGGGGGCACTGCGGGTGTACTACGGGAACCGTCCGGACGTGTACGTCTCGGGGGACCTGCTGGTGTACTACGAAGAAGGCAACCCGCGGGTGTCGGTTGCACCGGATGCGTTCGTGGTGTTCGGAGTCGAGGACCGGATACGGATGAACTACAAGGTGTGGGAGGAGGGCAAGGGGCCGGACTTCGTGCTGGAGGTGGCGTCGCCGAGCACGTGGCGCGAGGATGTGAGGAGGAAGCCGGGCATCTACGCGGGCCTCGGAGTCCGCGAATACTTCCTGTTCGACCCGATGGGAGCGCACTACACGCCGCGGCTGCAAGGGTATCGGTTGGTGGCGGGGCGGTACGAGCGCCTGACGGCAGTGGAGTCCATCGACCGGACGCTGACGTTGCACAGCGAGGTGCTGGACCTCGCCCTCCGCACACAGGGCGAGGAGATTCGCTTTCACGACCCGACGACGGGGGAGAAACTGCTCAGCCACGAGGAGGTGGCTGCGGCGCGCCACGCCGCCGAGGCGCGAGCCGAGGAGGAGGCTGCGGCACGGCAGGCCGCCGAGACGCGAGCCGAGGAGGAGGCCGCCGCACACCGGGCCGCCCTGGTCCGGACAGAGGCGGCCGAGGCGCGGCTCGCGGAGCTGGAGGCGCGCCTGGGAGCACACCGCTGAACGTCTTCCGTGACCTCGCCCGCCGTGTAGAGTCCGGGCGCGTCCGGGAGCACGCCGCTGAGCGTTGGGAGTGATCGCACGGCCATCGAATGGAGCCTTCAGGACCGAGAAGGAGAACCACGATGATTGTCCGCACCATCGAAGATCTGAAGACGCATGGGAGCTACCGGGAGAAGCCCGGGGTGTGGAGCAGCGCGCGGTACCTGCTGCGCCGCGACGGGATGGGGTTCACCCTCACCCACACCACCATCGCCGCCGGTTCGTCGCAGGCCATGCAGTACAAGAACCATGTCGAGGCCAACCTGATCATCGAGGGCGAGGGCGACCTCACCGACCTCGATACCGGCGCCGTCCATCGGTTGCGACCGGGCTCGATGTACGCGCTGGACCGGCATGACCGGCACCGCATCGACGCGCGCACCGACATGCGCATCGTGTGCGTGTTCTCCCCGGCCCTGGTGGGCCCGGAGACCCACGACGCGGACGGGTCGTATCCGATCCTGGAGGATTGAGGGCGGCTCCGGGCCCGGTCCGGCCCGAGGCGCGACGATACGCCGTGTGTCGGCTCTGGCCCCGCCGTGCCGCGGATCCCTTTCCGCCGCCGGGAAGGGTCGTGTCCCTTTCTGTTGTCGGGAGGCCCGCGCCCGTCGTCTGACCGCGAAAGCGCTTCGCTCTTCGTCCGTGGCTCCGGGTCCGGGTCCGGGTCCGGGCCCGGAACTCACCGCGTCTCGCCGGCGAGCGATCCATCGGCGCCACGGCCGACTACCGCATCCCCCGGGGCGCCGTTTCCGTCGCCTTCCTGCTGACGGCGCCACATGTCCGCGTAGGTGCCGTCGAGTGCCAGCAACTCCTCGTGCCGACCCCGTTCGACGATGCGTCCGTTGTCGAGGACCAGGATCTCGTGGGCATCGACGATGGTCGACAGGCGGTGCGCGATGCTGAGCGTGGTGCGCCCGCGCGCAAGCTCGCGCAGGTTGTGCTGGATCTCGCGCTCGGTGGCGGAGTCGAGCGCGGAGGTCGCTTCGTCCAGAACGAGGATCGACGGGTCCTTCAGCACCGTGCGGGCGATCGCGACCCGCTGCTTCTCGCCCCCGGAGAGCTTGAGGCCCCGTTCGCCCACCACCGTGCGGTATCCGTCGGGGGTGGAGACGATGAAGTCGTGGATGCGGGCGAGCCGCGCCGCGCGTTCGATCTCCGCCGGTGTCGCCTCCGGCCGCCCGTAGGCGATGTTGTAGTAGAGGGTCTCGTTGAACAGCACCGTGTCCTGGGGAACGATGCCGATGGCCGCGCGCAGGCTGGACCTGGTGACCTCGCGGATGTCCTGCCCGTCGACCCGCACCGCGCCGTCGTTCACGTCGTAGAAGCGGAACAGCAGCCGGCTCACCGTCGATTTCCCGGCGCCGGACGGCCCCACGATCGCGAGCGTGCGCCCGGCCGGAATCGTGAAGCTCACGTCACGGAGCAGCGGCCGGCGGGGGTCGTATCCGAACGCCACGCCGTCGAACTCGATGCGTCCGCCACCGTCAATCGCGAGCGGGCGGGCATCCGCCCCTTCTCCGATCTCGTCCGACTCTTCGAGGAGTTGGAACATCTCCTCGATGTCGATCAGCGCCTGTTTGATCTCGCGATAGACGAAGCCGAAGATGTTGAGCGGCTGGTAGAGCTGCATGAGGTAGGTGTTGGCCAGAACGAATCCGCCGATGGTCATCGTTCCGGCCACGATCCCGTACGCCGAGAGCAGCATCACCGCGGTCAGCCCGATGGCGATGATTGCGGCCTGGCCCACGTTGAGCATGGACAGCGAGACCTGGTTCATGACCGCGGCGCGTTCGTACTCCCGCAGCGCCTCGTCGAGCCGCCGCGCCTCGTGCGCTTCGTTGCCGAAGTACTTGACGGTCTCGAAATTGAGCAGGCTGTCGATGGACTTGTTGCTCGCGCGGCCTTCCTGCTCGTTCATCCGGCGGCGGAACTTGATGCGCCACTCCGTGACCACCAGGGTGTAGACCACGTAGAGCACCACCGTCGTCATCGTGGTCAGCGCGATGGCCGCGCCGAGCATGTTCCACAGGATGATGGACACGAGCACCAGCTCGATCGCGGTGGGGACGATCGAGAACAGGCTGAATCTCAGCAGGAGCGAGATCGCCCGGCCGCCGCGGTCGAGCGCCTGGGAGAGCCGTCCGGTCTGCCGGCCGAGGTGGAACCGCAGCGACAGCGCGTGGAGGTGGCGGAACACCTCCAGCGCAATGGTGCGGATGGCCCGCTCCGCCACGTTGACGAAGATGGCGTCGCGCGCCTCGTTGAACGCGAGGGACAGGATGCGGGCGCCGCCGTAGGCGAGGATGAGCCCGAGCGGCACCGCGATGAGCCCGATGTCTTCGGGGGAGAGCGCATCGACCGCCTGCGCGTAGAACAGGGGGATGTATACCGACACCACCCGCGCCGCGAACAGCATCGTCATCGCGAACACCACCCGCAGCCGCAGCAAGGGCGCTTCCTTCGGCCACAGGTAGGGCAGCAGGGACCGAAGGGCGCGCCACTCGCCGGTCGGGCCCGATTCGGGGGCGGGGAATCTGTCGATGGGTCTCATCGGGCCGGCGGCCGGTATCCGTGTCCTGCGTCGTCCCGCGGTGGGCGAGGGTTCATTCGTGGTGCCGGCGGCGCCGCGCGCGCGCCTGCGCGTCATTCCCGCGAAGCTTCGTCATGGTAGCTTACCTGCACGGCACGGCACGGCACGGCGCGGTCGGCCCGCCGCCCGGTGCCGGCGTTCCGGCGATTCCCGCCGGCGCTTCGAGAGGTTTTTCCACAGTACGGCATCGGTGAGAGTCCGGTCTCCGGAGTGTTCGGTCGGGACGACTCCCAGGGTCATCCCACGCCAATTTTTCTTGACCGCGAATCGCCCCCTCAACCGGGAAATCGGGAAAACGAATCGCCTTTCGGGCCCGAAAGAAACCATTTCGGGGCTCGAATGGCCACCGCTGACGGTCAACCGGGCCAGGACCAACCACCTCGATAACTGATCCGGAACCGATCCGGCTGCCAAACGACACGTTCACCGTAGCGTGGGAAAGTCCCGGGGCGACTCCGGGACCCTGTTCTCGGGATGGTGGGGATAGCGTTATCGTTATCGTGGGGAAGCGTTGTCGTGGGGATAGCGTTATCGTCGCCGCCAAGACCTCGTCGATGGCATCATTTTCGCGGGGGCGGGAGTGATGATGGGTGTTCCGTGCGATCATCCTCGAATCCTCCGACGCTCCCGCCGGTCTCGATGAACGATGAGACGCCCACTGCGCGGCCCACTCCCTGCCCGGCCGCGCCGGTCCGCCCGCGCGACGCCGCGACCCTGATCGTGGTGCGCCCCGGAAAGTCCGGGTTCCGGTGCCTGATGGGGCGCCGTCATGCCGGCTCGGAGTTCCTGCCCGGCTACTACGTGTTCCCCGGTGGAGCGGTGGAGCGATCGGATCGATCGGCGAGACCGGCGTCGCCACTCGACCTCGCCCATCTCGCGGCGATGGGTGTCGGCGGGAACGCGCGCACTGCCGCCGCCCTCGGCGTCGCGGCGGTGCGCGAGACCTTCGAGGAAACCGGGGTCATGGTCGCGGATCCCGGCGAGGTCGGGATCGTCCCCGGCGCGAGCTTCGACGAGATGCGCCGCCGCGGCGTTGCTCCGGCGCTCGGGCGCCTCGTCTACCTCGGCCGCGCGATCACCCCCGCCCACTCTCCCATCCGGTTCCACGCGCGGTTCTTCCTCGCCCGGCTCGGGCCGGGTTCGGTCGAACTTGGCGGCGACGACGAGCTGCACGACCTGTCGTGGGTGCCGCTCGGCGAGGTGGCTTCGCGGCCGACCATCGGCATCACCCGCTTCATGGCCCGGTTCGCGACCGACACCCTGGATCAGGCCCCGACGCTTCCCGCGAAGCGGCCGGTGCTCTACTCCCGCCGGCGCCGTCGGGTCATACGCTATCTCTGAGCCGCGCATCCGGATCGGCGTGAGCATCCGGCGCGTATCGCCTTCGCGAATCCCCATCGTCGCGCATGAGCAGTACGGGCAGCATCAGCCACTGAACCGTCGGAGCGAACGCTACGCCCGTGGAGGGGGGGGGCAGAACCCCCTCGGCCACGAGCTGGTCGAGGGCGCTGGTGGACGCTACGCCCGTGAGGGGGCGGAACTCAGCGCCTCGAATTCCCGGGCCCGCAGATCCGGCCGCATGTCCCGCCACATGTCCCGCGCTACTCCCCGCAGGGGTATGGCGTTCATGGTCTCGTGTGTACTGCAAGCGCGTCGGCCATGAGGCTTTGCGTGTCCTTTTTCGACTCCGGGAACAGCCGGCGATGGATATCGACGCCTTCCTCGATACTCCGCAGACCGAGGAGCTTCACCAGCGCCGCGATGTCCGCCTCGTCGGCAGCTCGGCCGGCTTCGAGCTTCATGGCGAGGAGGTGTTTGGCCGACGCGCCGGTGACGGTGAGGTACTCGGTGGCGTAGAGCGTGCGAGCACGCACGTCGCGAGCCTTGGGGATTGCGCTCACCGCCTGGTCGTTGAGCCAGCTCCTCGCCAGCCCCTGCTCAGCGGCGACTTCGTGCACCGCTTCGAGCAGTGCTCCGTGGCCTGAGTCAATCCGTGCATCGATATCGCGCGTGATGCGCTTGCGGGTGAAGGCGAGCGCCATGGCGGAACCACCGATGACGTAGATGTTCGCGCGCGCGCGTTTTCGACGCAGTTTCTCCGACAGCGCATCGAACAGTGCGTGCATGTCCCCCTTCGCCAGCGGTCTACTCGGGGACCCACTCACGATATTCCCCCCCTCGTTCGTCAAGGTCGCGAGGGTCGATGACGGTTCCGTGGCGTACGAACGCGGGCGGGCTGAAGGCGAGCGCGTTGGCGCGGATTGCCGAGTTGCGGGCGAACACTCTGGTGTGGTCGAGGAAGCGTTCGGGCTCGTCCATCCACGGCTGCGTCGGGTGCCCGTGCAGCTCCGCCAGATACTCGGCCATCGCGGCGAGCAGTGCGTCCCAGGTTGCGGTGCCGGTAAGCGGCGGCGCGTCGTCGAGAACGCTGCGCTGCTGCGCGGGGCCGAGAGCGTGGAACGCGCGCGGGAGATCGTGGATGAGCATCCGTGCGAGCGTGTCCTCGGACCAGCCCTCGGTGACCCCTGCGGCGTAGTCGGCAAGTGAACACATTGCACCGGGCGCTCGAATCGGCAGGTTCGGAATCCGGATTTTCCGACTCTCCGGATCCCATGTCCATCGGCCCGTCGTCGTCCGCCGCGGCGATGTACACCCTCATCGCCGCCACCAGGCTCGACGATTCAGACCTCCAGGCCTGGCTCGCCGATGTGCCGGGCCGCATCGCCGGGCTGCCCCGCTTCCAGGTGCAGGTTCCAGGTTCAGGAGCTGTTGCCCCGGCACTGGAAAGCTGTCCGGCGCCATTTCCCCCGGCTGCTCGGGCCGGTTCCCACCTCACGCCACGCCTCGAATCCCCGGGTTCGCAGATCCGCCGCATGTCCCGCCAAATGTCCCGCGGTACTCACCGCAGGGGTACGGATTGGCGGAGGCGCGAAGTACCCTTCGCTACGCTCATCCGGGTCGTCGCTCGGCGGGGACGTAGCGCGCATCGAGCACATCGGTGCCGGGGGCGGCGTCTGCGCGCACCGCATCCCCCCGCTCGACCAGCAGAGTCATGGTGGAGAGCACCGAGCGCGCCGCGGCCGGGTGCATCTTTGCCGGCAGGTCGTGGTAGAGCCGCGCCACCATCTCCGGGATCGTGGCAAGCCCGTCGCGCAGGCATGCCTCGACCTCGCGCACGCGCCGCCGGCGGTGGGCGATGAGTGACTCGACATGCGGTTTCGGATCGGGAATCGGCGCCCCGTGGGTAGGCCAGAAGGTGCGATCGTCGCCATCGAGCAGCCGTTCCAGGCTCGCGATATAGGTGCCCATGTGGCCGTCCGGGGGGGACACGATGGTGGTCGACCAGCCCATCACGTGGTCGCCGCAGAACAGCGCCCGCTCCTCGCGCAGCCGGTAGCACATGTGATTGGAGGTGTGGCCCGGGGTGTGAACGCACTCGAAGCTGAAGCCGTCGCACTCGATCACGTCGCCGTCGCGCACCTCGACGTCGGGTGTGAAATCGAAGTCCGCTCCCTCCTCGATCACCGTTCGGTCGTCCGCCTCGGGCCGGCCCGAGCCGTGCGGCCCGTGCCCGTACGTCGGCGCCGGCGTGAAGCGGCGAAGCAGCGCGCAGCCGGGGGAGTGGTCGCGGTGGGTATGGGTGACGAGCACATGGGTGATGCTCTCGCCGCGGAGCCCGTCGACGAGCGCCTCGATGTGCTCCGCGAGCGCCGGCCCGGGGTCGATGACCGCGACCCGTCCGTGCCCGACGACGTAGGTGCCGGTGCCATGGAGCGTGAACGGGCCCGGATTGCGCGCGATGATGCGCCGCACCGACGGCGCCACGGTCTGCAACACCCCGTACTCGAAGTCGAGACTGCGGTTGAACCGAAGTTCCGCGGTCATGGTTCGCGCCATCGAGATGCTCCCGGAAGACATACGTAGGATGCGGGCCGCCCGATCGTACGCCCCCGCCCGACCGCACGCCCCTGAACCCGGATTTCGGGGCCCCGCTTTGGCTCCCGAGGTCTCGGGAGAGCCCGTGCATGCAGGCCAGAGATACCCGGCAGAATTTCGAAGCGAGATACTGACTTCTCACCGGCCCTCGAACCGGAGCCATTCGGCCCTGAGTGGTTCTCGGAATCTCTGCTTCGCCCGTGCCCCATGCAGAGGCGTGGCGACCCTCGCCGGGCACAGCGCATCGGGCGATTTTGCGGGTGCATCGAGCGTGGCGAGAAACCGCCTCGTGTCCCCGGTCCGTGTCCCCGGTGACTGGGCTGCACTTGCGATAGAACGGTGCGCAACCTGCGGGCGCCCCGAGCCCGGTGAGAAACCGCCCCGTGTCCCCGGGAATGTATGAGTCTCCCGCGTCCCCGGTCCGTGTCCCCGGGAATGGCCGAATTCCCCGTGTCCCCGTGTCCCCGGGACGGGGTCGGGTTTCCGGCAGGGCGGTGCGCAAGTGATTGAGGGTGCTTGAAAAAATGCAGTGCGGGGTGCGGCGGAGAACGGCGTGGGAGTCAGGTACTGTGGGTGTGATTGATTCCGACTCGACCCGAGGCAGGGGGAGACCCACCCACGAGCGGGAGGAAGCATACTGCGTCGGCTGTGTTGGCAAATACCCTTCAGCGACGTGATTGTCTTGTGTACGACATTTTCGCCGGGGGGATTGAGTGCCGTCCGGTGGGGATTCTCGTTCGGGAGCGCGTGTTCTTTTGTCTGTGTTTCCAATGCGTTGGTGAAGTGTCGGGTGGGGCGCGAAGAGCCTCTGGGGCCGTGACCGGCGGTCGCGGTGAAGCGTTCGCTCGGAAATCGGGAATGGTCTCGTTCATCCTCTGAATTCGCCCCCGGCGGGGATGGTGTTCGGGAGTGCTTGGGGTGCGATATTCAACGTTGGGTAACACGGGGGACACGCGGGGATACACATCTGGTGGCTTGATTGTTGTCGGATGAGACGTGTTCTCATTACTGTTTGCTGGCCTCCAATCCTCTGTTCTCCCTCGCAATGCGTCTCCAGCACATCGCCCCGAACAGGCACCTCCATGCCCCTGGGGACACGTTTTCCCTCAATCACACCCACAGTACCTGACTCGATTCGTCGCCGGGGACTGCCTGAACACCGGGCCGTGGAGGCGTCACGCCACGGCTTGAAGAGACCCCCACCCACGCGCACCAAGGCTTGCACGACCCCACGGTCTCAGCGTGTGGGGGACAAGCCAAGGCCGAGACGCAAGAGCCGATGACGATGCGTCGCGGGGTGTCATGTTCGAAGGCACGGGGCGGCGGTGTGAGACCGGCCCACCGCATGGCTCTTCAAGGTGGTCGCCGCCGACCGGGCGGTAAATCTTCAAATATCAGGAGCGCACGCAATGAATGCACGAACCAGCTTGTTCACCAGCCTCGCCATCGCGGCGGGTCTGGGGCTCGCCGGGTGCGGTGGGTCGAGCAACAACAATGATGACGCAGGGGACACTCCGCCTAGGTCCTACGATGTCACGCTTGGGGACGGACATGGTCTTGAGGCAGGGACAACTGCTCTGGCGTCGGGTGAGACCACCGTCGACGGAACGACTCTCACCTGCACCCCTGCCGAGGGCTCTACGGGATGCAGCCTCACCGTGACCAGGGATGACGTGCTTGGCACGCATACCGCTACGGCTACGGGCGGCATGGTGACGGTCACACCACCCACACCGCCGGAGCCGATGGTGAGCTTGCCCCTCCCGGACGGACACAACGTCCGAGACCGGCTCGATCAGGACGATGAGAACCAGACGGATCGGTTCCGGGACGGCAAGTACCTCGATATCAGGGCGGGGGGGAACATCAATTACGGCGGCGTGCGGTTCGCGTGCCCGGCGGGTGGGGATAACTGCCGGGTGACCTTCACGACTGGCCTGAACAACGACAGCGTTGAAGCGACCACGGGCGGCGAAGGAAACGGAACGGCCACGGCGATACTCCTGTCGACCGAAGCGGTCGGAACGGGCGTCGGCCTGGCGACTCTGCGGGAGGAGATTACGAAGGGACCGGCTCCCTCGCCGAGCGCCCTGTCCAAACGACTCGGTTATCCAGAAGCGGACACGCAGAGGGATGCCAATACACCTTTCCGCTCAGGGCATATGACGACCCCTGAAAGTACAGGTCATGAGGCGGCAACAGCGCCTTCCGGGGATAAGGCGTGGCACGGTGGTCCGTGGAGGGGCGTTTCTTGGGAGCCGACCAGTAGCGAGATATCTGTCCGGTTCGACAATCAGGCCCCGCTCATGACGTTCGCAGAAAAGTATGGCCTGAATCGTGGCAACGCCAACGACGTGAGCATTACCGAAGGAAGACTGTTCGGCACAGGCATCAGCAATGACCCCGTGGCCCAGAGGGTGGATTTCTGGAATCTCTTGAGGGCTACCGAGGACACGGGTAGAGCGGGGGCAGGGCCGGTGTCTATCACGGCTGCTCAGGGGACAGGCGTTGACGACTACAGAATTCCTGCCACCTTTGACGGCGTGCCTGGCACCCTCATATGCGCCACTGGTTGCGGCACGATTACGAGTGAACGTATCACCGAAGGCGGGGCGCAGGTAGGTAAGCTGAGAGGCCCTACTACCGGCGCAGGCGCCGATAGTTGGACGTTCACGGCCACCAGCAGCACGGCTACCGTAGCTGGCCTTGGCGACAGGGAAGACTACCTGGCGTTCGGCTGGTGGCGGAAGGACGATAGTGCGGGCGGTCGCTTTTCCGATTTCGAGCCGATCTACGGCGGTCGCATCCCCTTCATGTACGTCGACTCCGGCAATGACAGCCTTGAAGGGAAGGCAACTTACGTTGGAGGCGCGGCAGGGAATTACACGGACTACAGCGGTCGCGGAGCGCCTGCAACGAATCCCGCCGCGAGCGGTGATGACCCCGCTGACCGACCCGACCGCCACGGCGGATGGTTTGTGGCCGACGCCGAGCTGACGGCTGAGTTCAACTTCGACGAGGGTCCCGACGATGGCACCGATGCGGGTACTGCAGTCGACAGCATATCGGGGACGATAAAGAACTTCAGGGGTCGGCATGGGTCCTTGGGAACTTGGCAGGTAAAGTTGGACAGCACTCCTCTAACTGTGAATACCAGTTCAACCACTCCGGTTCCAGTAGAAATCGCTACTCCTGCTATGAACACCTCGGGGAATGCAGACGGAGAAAACTGGCAAGGACGTTGGGGCGGCAGCTTCTTCGGTGAGAGTGCCGAAGACCACTCAAGACTGCCGAGCGGTGTAGCGGGCTGGTTCCATGCGGCTACTGGCACTGAATACCCGAATGCAAGCGGTGGTGTAGAGGTTCGCTACGACGGAGCTGTTGGCGTCGCCGTCCAGGGCTCTTTCGCCGCACCGCGGAAGCCGTAAGGCATCACCACAGCCATCGGGCGCTCTACGCCGGAGCGCCCTATCTACGGGGAAACAAGTCGCTGTGTCGCTGCACCCGCTACGGCACCGCGACCCCTTCACCTTCACAGGACCCATGACGCATCCCGAGGGAGACGGACACATGAAGCACGCTCACATTGGCTTGGTGGCTCTCGCGGCGGTGTTGGTCGCGGGGTGCGGAGGGGGGTCGAACAACAAGACGAATGGCGAGGAAGGGGCAGATGCACCCAAGCCTTTCGACGTAGTGTTGCCGCTCGGCCATGGTCTCTCGGGCGCAGGGGAGATCGAGATTGAAGCAGGCGAGTCCAAGACGACCGGCAGCGGTGCGGTGCTCTCATGCCCCGCCAGTGCGGGCGATGATGGATGCGTAGTGACCGTGAAAGTCGCTGACGCCGCGCTCGGCACCTTTACAGCGACGTCTACCGGCGGGCTGGTAACGGTAGCGATACCGAAAGATCCAGAGGTCGAGCGCCTGGAGAGGGAGCGCGATACCGCTATCAGTGAGAGGGATACAGCCCGTTCAGAGCGGGATTCCGCGAGGTCGGAGCGCGATACCGCCAGAACGGAGCGGGATACTGCCCGGACGGAGCGCGACGAAGAGACGGAGCGGGCCAATGAAGAGACGGAGCGGGCTGATAAGGCAGAGGATGAAGCCGAGGGCGCCGGAAACCAGCTTCGGCAGAACAATGCGCGGCGGGTGCTCGCTGGACTCAATCCGGGGGCAGCACCGACAGCGGCTGGAACCTCGGTAGCCGTCACGCCCCGCTACCGGGCAAGTGCGCTCGTCACTCCGACACCTCCGCTTTCAACTCCGACGACGACTACCGGCACGAACGGCAAGTGGTTCAGAACATCGATCGAGGATCGCGACTTCGCGACCATCGACAGGATTGATGTGTATTCTGATGTCGAGGCACCGAAGCAAGTGCCATTCAGGGATAGCATCTACAACGATGGAACCAGCGGCGATGGTATTGCCAATACCGACAATACGTTAACCGTTGTCGCACCTTACAATCCAGACGACTCAACGCCTACAGAAGTCATCGACAGTCTGGGCGAGGTCGGCGGGTCGATTCGGATCCCCGACGACGCCCGGGTCTCCGGCGTTGTCTCCTCCTCGTTCCCGAAGTCGGGTGAAGCAGTGAAGTCGTTCACTGTAACGGACCGAGGCTTCTACAAGCAGACAGATATTGATGCAGGAAGGAAGTGGTATCGAGAGGCTTCAAGCGCTGAAAGGCAGGGTGGAACAGGTGCGCCGAGCCACTGTTCCGGGGGAACCAATGGTGCTTGTGACTCAAGCGGATTTCCTTTGGATGCTACAGATCCAAAAACCATCAGAAACGACAAGCGTTACCCTCTGCGCTATACCCATGAAGCGACTGGAAGCAGCCTCGCGGGAGCGCGTGGAACGTTCACCTGCGCATCCGCCACCAAGCCAGCGGCGAACGGCTGCCGGGTGACCAACCAGAATACCCACTTCTCCTTCTTCGGACCGTGGGTATTCACCCCCGACAAGAGCGCGCACGTTCGGGTCGATGACACCGAGTACATGTACTTCGGGTGGTGGGCGCGTCAGACAAACCCGAACGACAGCGCCGGGACGTGGGCATTTCGTACTTTCCATGGTCCGGCGGCTGCCCGGTCCAGTGCGACCGACATTGCGCGATTGAGTGGCCCGGCGACCTACGAGGGCACCGCAGCGGGGTTCTACTCTTTCTTCCAGCCGCTCGACACAAGCTCGGACTACGGCGAGTTCACCGCCAAGGCGACTCTCAGGGCGAATTTTACCTTGACCGGTACTCAGAGTGACGAAACTGTCACAGGGACTATCAGCGACTTCACGACTCGTAACGGTAATCGCGTTGGTCGCCCGGATTGGGTCGTGACGCTCAAGCAAGCGCCCATCTCAGGCACGACAGTGACAGCCGCTCGCAGTTCCACTGCGAATCAGGGTCCCGTGTCCTGGAAAATCAAGGACGAGTCAGTGTCTGCCCCGGACGCCGGGACATGGGAGGCAGCGTTCTATTCCAATCTGCCCAACCCTCAGCGGGGAACTACAGTCGATCCGGAAGACGCGACACCCACTGGCATCGCCGGCACATTCGAGGCCGAGTACCACACCGCCGGGAAGATGGTCGGTGCCTTCGGGGCGCACAAGCAGCCGTGACCGCCCCATCGGCGCTACTCAAGGGGAAACACCCATGGCCACCGAACGCTTCCTGCACATGCGGCTCTCGCGCGAAGACTGCGCGAATCTCGATGCGCTGGTGGACCGGGTGAACCGGGAAGCGCCGGAGAAGGGACGGCTCGAATGTTGGGTGACGCCGCGGATTCAGACTCAGAGCGACGTGGTGCGGCTCGCGATTGCGGAGGCGTTGCTCAGGCGCTGCGAGGAGCGCGTGTAGGCCGCGCAGAATAGACAGGTTTACGGAGTGGGTGGCGGCGTCGCCTCACGGGGAACCAGATTCTTTACGAGGGCGCTCCCGGCGTCGTCGCTCTCTCCACCTACAACGGTGCGGAGGAAGTCCGATGGGAGGGGATTTGGAGATACAGCTTTACCAATCGCAGACGGCGATATGGCCCTTCACTTCGCGGATTGAAGGTGTCGGCCGCACGGCGACGCTTCGCGCCCCTGTCACGGGAGAGTTCGCAGTTGCAAGGGATGTAGACAAGGCTTTCGACGGCGACTGACGGGGCGACGCACGAATACCGAACCGGGAGCGGTGTCGGCGTTTCGCGGGGATGTCTCAGGTGATCCCCTCGGGACGACTCCGACCGACATCGCTCCCCCCTTCTCTCGCCGCTTCGGCGGCCTCGGACCTCATGGGAGAGGCGTCATCATGGCCGACACCCGGTGGTGATTGCACCGCCATGCAGGGGCGACCGCCGGTCGCTCCTGCGGACGGGCGTCGTGATGACTGACACCTGGTGGTGATTGCACCGGCCCCGGCGTGTCTCCCATCACGCCGGGGCCACCTCCTCTTCTCCCTCTCCCTCCCCCTTTCCCCCTTTCCCTCCCTCTCACCCTCGCACGCCGTGATCCGCGTCGAGGGCTTCGAGGGCCGCCGCACGGAGCAGCGTGATATCGGTTCCATTGCTTTCGTCGCCCGGTGCGCTTAGCGTGTGCAGTGCCGCGCATAGCCCGGAATTTCACCGATTCACGATCGGTGAAATTCCGGGATGGCGGGTGGCCACCACCGGGAATCCGAATCGGCATGAAACGCATCTGCGTATTCTGCGGCTCGCGCGACGGGCGCACGGCGTCGTGGCGCAATGCCGCGACGGCGCTCGGCGCCGCCATTGCCGCGCGCGGCATCGAACTCGTCTACGGCGGCGGCGGGCGGGGGATGATGGGGGCGGTGGCGGATGCGGCGCTTGCCGCCGACGGCCGGGTCATCGGCGTGATCCCGCGCGATCTCTTCCTGCGCGAGCATCTTCACCAGGGCATCAGCGAGCTGCGCGCGGTGGACGGGATGCTGGAGCGCAAGTCGCTCATGGCTTCGCTCGCCGATGGCTTCATCTCGCTCCCCGGCGGCATCGGGACCATGGACGAGCTGTTCGAGATGTGGACGTGGACTCAGCTCGGCATCCACGACAAGCCGTCGGTGCTGCTCAACGTCGACGGCTACTACGACGCCCTGATCGCGTTCCTCGACCGGATGACCGACGCCGGCTACCTCGAGCCGGACCAGCGCACGCTGCTTCGCGTGGCCACCACCGCGGACGACGCGCTGCGCGACCTTCTCCAGGCCGCGATACCACCGACCGGCGGGTAGCCGTTCCGGCCGAGCCGCCCGGCGCCGGGACGGCGGCGCGCCACCGCACTGCACAGGGTTCGTATTGTCGTTCGGCGGCCGGTTATTCCCGACAGGAAGGCGATCCGGCCGCCCGTCGCCTCGCCCGCATTTCTCACCCGGTCACGGCTGCGGACGCGGAGATGACGGCATTGGCTGCGTTGAATACGGCATAGGGGGGCTTGGGGTGCTCGACGTACTGTCAAGTACGCCTGCGCACCCTGCCTCGCGTTCGCCTTGCCAATCCAGCCATCTCCACGCCCTCGACCGCAACGGGTGAGAAATGCGGGTTAGCTTGCGCGGGCGCCGTGGCAAGATCCGCGCCGATTCTCATCGCACGGAGCCCGCACGATGCTCGATTACCTGTGGCAGTACGGACTGTTCCTGGCCGAGACGCTGACCGTCGTCGCGGCCGTCGCCGCCCTGATCCTCCTCGTCGCGGTGCTCGCTGCCCGGCGGCGCGCGGGCGCTGGCCCCGAGCGGCTCGAAGTGCGCGATCTCGGGGCGCGCTACCAAGAAATGAAACGTGTTCTGGAGAGCGGGCTGCTGCGCGGCAAGGAGCGCAAGGTGGCGGCGAAGGACCGCAAGCGCGAGGCGAAGGCCCGCGAGAAGGGCGCCGGTGCGGACCGCCCCCGGGTCTTCGTGCTCGACTTCAAGGGTGACATCCGCGCCAGCGCGGTATCGTCGCTCCGCGAAGAGGTGACGGCGGTGCTGGCGCACGCCCGGCCCGAGGACGAGGTGCTGGTGCGGCTCGAAAGCGCGGGCGGTCTCGTGCACGAATACGGCCTGGCCGCGTCCCAGCTCATGCGGGTGCGCGAGCACGGCATTCCGCTCACCGTGAGCGTGGACCGGATCGCGGCGAGCGGCGGCTACATGATGGCCTGTGTGGCGGATCGCATCCTCGCCGCGCCGTTCGCCATTCTCGGCTCGATCGGGGTGATCGCGCAGATTCCGAACTTCCATCGCCTGCTCGACCGCCACGGCGTCGACTTCGAGCAGTTCAAGGGCGGGGAGTTCAAGCGCACCGTCACCATGTTCGGGGAGAACTCCGACGCCGACCGCGCGAAGCTCACGCAGGACATCGAGGAGATCCACGGCATCTTCAAGCGTTTCGTCACCGAGCAGCGTCCGGGGCTCGACATCGAGCGGGTCGCCACCGGCGAGCACTGGCTCGGGCGCCGCGCGAAGGACCTCGGTCTGTGCGACGCGCTCGTCACGAGCGACGACTATCTCCTTGCGGCCAACGAACGGGCCGATCTCGTCGGGGTCCGCTTCGAGGCCCGCAAGCGGCTCGCATCCCGGCTGGCCGAATCGGTGGCCGTATTCCTGGGCGGCGCCGAAACCGCCCTGCGCACCCGCGAGAAGGACCGGCGACTGTCACTGTAGGGCCGCAGGGGTGATGGTGGATGCGTCTACGGGCGGTACTGCTCCAGCGCGATGTCGGGAATGCACTTGTAGTGGCGAGTGTTCGCGGTCATGAGAGTGTTCCCGGCCCGCGTCGCCGATGCGGCGATCAGGGCGTCCGCGACCCGCAGACCGTCCGAGAGGGCGAAGTTTTCGATGTACAGCGTCGCCTGGTGGGTGATCTCCTCCGTGATGGGGAGTATCCGCCACCGATTGAGGCGAATCGTCTGACGCAAGAGCCGGAGTTCGTCCTTGTCGCGCACCCCCTGTGCGAGTTCCATGTAGGTCACCGCGGACATTTCGACGGTCCGGCACCGCGCGATGGCATCGCGCGCGGACCGCTGTCCCCGCAGGAACCAGATCAGCACGTCGGTATCAATCAGCATGCAGCCGTGCCCGACGCAGGTTCCGGACATGGATGTCCACGTCAGCGAGATCAGTGCGGTCGCCCCACATGCCGAAAGCGGGGAAGTCCCCGTCGCCGCCCGACTCCGTTTCGCTCCCGGCGTCGATTCCCACCAGCCTCGCCCGCGGCTTGCCTCGATAGGTGATCGTCACCGATTCGCCCCGGTCCAGACAGGCCAGTACGTCCCTCACCCGGCTTCTCAGCGCCTTGGCGGTGATTTCCATTCTGATACCTCCTGCATGTGTCACATCGAAATGTACACTCTGGCCTGGCCGTGGACCACAATCTTTACCGCCGGCGCCGACCGGTGCGAGGTTCCCGCGCATGGGCCGGTCCCGTATCCTTGTCCGGGATCGAAGCCATCGACGGGAAGTCGCGATGATCGTGGAGCAGCGCATACGCGAGAAGCTCACCGGCGCATTGGCGCCGGTGCATCTTGAAGTGGTGAACGAGAGCGGGCAGCACAACGTGCCGGCCGGCTCCGAGACCCACTTCAAGGTCGTCGTCGTCTCCGGCGCTTTCGCCGGAAAGCCGCGGGTCGCACAGCACCGGATGGTGTTCGGTGCCGTGGACGAGGAACTGCGCACGGGCGTGCACGCGCTCGCGGTGCATACCTATACCAAGGAGGCGTGGGCGCGCGCCGGCGCCGCGCCCGATTCCCCGAAATGCCTCGGAGGCAAGGCACAGGGAAGGCGGCGATCCCCGGCGGTGAAATGACGGGCGGTGAAATGACGATTCCTCGGCGCCGCGAAGGCGCGGCGATCTTCACTGCGTTGTCCGTTCTGCTGTCCGCGCTGCTGTTCGCGGCAGCAGTCCCGGCGCACGGTGCCGGTACCCCGGACGCCGCCGGCCGGCCGCGCTGCGTCGATATCGCGCGCTGCGTCGGGACCGAGCGCCGCGTCGAGATCGCGCGCAGTCCCGCCGATACCCGGGACTACCGGGCGTTCGTGCTCGACAACGGGCTCGAGGCGCTCGTCGTCTCCGACCCCGATGCCGACGAGGGGGCGGCGGCGCTGAACGTCAACGTGGGCAGCGGCAGCGATCCGCAGGACCGGGCGGGGCTCTCGCACTTTCTGGAGCACATGCTGTTTCTCGGCACGGAAAAGTACCCGGACGCCGGCGAGTACGGTCGATTTCTCGCCGAGCACGGCGGTTCCAGCAACGCCACCACCTCGTTCGCCCACACCAGCTACTTCTTCGATGTCGACGCCGGGTACCTCGAAGGTGCGCTCGACCGCTTCGCGCAGTTCTTCATCGCTCCCCGGTTCGACCGCGAGTACGTCGCGCGCGAGCGCCAGGTGGTGCACTCCGAGTACATCTCGCGCCGCCGCAGCGATCAGCTCCGGGGCTTCGCCGCCTGGCGCCAGGCGCTCGACCCCCGCCATCCCCTCTCGAAATTCCTGGCGGGCAACGCCGAGACGCTGGCCGACCGTCCCGGCGCCGATGTCCGCGACGATCTCATCGACTTTCACGCGCGCACCTACTCGTCGCACCTGATGAAGCTCGTCGTGGTCGGCCGCGAGCCGCTCGAGGTGCTGGAGGGCTGGGTTCGGGCGCGGTTCGCCGCGGTGCCGCGCCGCGACTACGATCCGCCACGGATCGACGTGCCGCTCTACCCGGAAGGCTTGCTGCCCGCGCGGCTCGAGATCGAGCCGATTCGGGAGTTCCGCACCCTCTCGCTCTCGTTCGCGATTCCCTCGATGCGCCCGTATCAACCGGCGCACCCGCTCACCCTCGTCTCCCACCTCCTCGGCCACGAAGGCCCCGGCAGCCTGCTCTCGGCGCTGAAGGCGCGGGGTTGGGCGCAAGGGCTGAGCGCGGGGCCGGGCATGCGGCACCGGGACTTCGCGACGTTCAGGGTGACCATCCAGGCCACGGAAGCGGGGCTCGTCCACCGCGACGACGTGATGGCCGCGGTGTTCGCGTACCTCGATCTCGTTCGCGCGCGAGGCATCGAGCCGCACTACCACGAGGAGCTGGCGCGCATGGCGCGAATCGGCTTCCGCTTCCAGGAGAAGGCGGCTCCCCGGTCCTGGGCGGTGTCGCTCGCCTCCGCCCTGCACGTCCATCCGGCCGCGGAGGTGCTGACCGCGCCCTGGCACTTCGATGACTTCGACCCCGAAGTGGAACGGCGCTTTCTCTCCTTCCTCACTCCGGATCGCGCGCTGATGACGGTGGTTGCGAAGGGCGTGACCACGGATTCGGTCGATCCGTTCTACGACGCCCCGTACCGGCTGACTCCGGTCCCGGCCGACACCGTGGCGCGCTGGCACGACGCCGCGCCGGACGAGGCGTTCGCCCTGCCGGCGGCGAATCCCTTCCTGCCCGACAACCTCGAACTGATCGACGCCCCGGAAGCCGTCGCCCGGCCGGAGCGCATCGTGAGCCGGCCCGGCCTCGATCTGTGGCACCACGCCGACGTGGAGTTCGGGCAGCCGCGCACGAACTTCTACTTCTCCATCCGCTCCCCGATCGCCGGCGATTCGCCGCGGCACGCGCTGCTGAGCGCCCTGCTCGTGCGCATGGCGAACGATGCGCTCAACGAGTTCGCCTATCCCGCCGCGCTGGCCGGGCAGTCCCACGCGCTCTATCGCCACCGTCGCGGGCTGGGCGTGCGCCTCTCCGGCTGGAGCGACAAGCAGGGCCTGCTGCTTGCGCGTATCGTCTCCACGCTCCGCGCGCTGCCGCTGCCGGCGGACCGGTTCGAGGCGGAAAAGACCGAGTACGCCCGGCGCCTGCGAAACGTCGGCGAGCGTCGGCCGACCGACCGCGCGATGGGCGGGGTGCGCGAGTTGCTCTTCGATCCGTACTGGTCCGACGACGCCCGGCTCGAAGCGCTCGAAGCGGTCGCACTCGACGATCTGCGCGAGTACGCGACGCGCTTCTTCGAGCGGGGAACGGTCGTCGCCCTCGCCCACGGGAATGTCACCGGGGAGGGTGCGAAGGCGCTTGGCCGCGTACTGGAGCGCGAGCTGCTCGGCTCGATGCGGGCGGTGCCGGTGACGCACGGCCGCGTCGTGCGGCTGGACCCCGGCCCGCGCACCGCGTGGTGGCTCGACAGCCGGCACGAAGACCATGCGCTCGTCGTCTACCGCCAGGGGCGCGATCGCGGATTTCCGGAGCGGGCGACGATGGCGTTGCTCGCGCAGGCGGCGGGCAACCGGTTCTTCCACGAACTCCGCACCGAGCGCGAGATCGGGTACGTCGTCTTCGCAACCCTGTTTCCGCTGCTCGAAGTGCCGGGCCTCGCGCTGGTGATTCAGTCCCCCTCGGCGCCGCCCGAGGCGCTCCACCGCGAGGTGGAGGCGTTCATCCGTCGGTTCGACGGCGTGCTTCGCGACATGCCGCCGGCCGTGTTCGAACGCCATCGCGCCGCGGTCGAGAGCACCCTGCTGGAGGCCGAGACGCAACTCGACGAGCGCACCGAACGCTATTGGCACGCGATCGATCGCGAGCACTACGGGTTCGACCGGCGCGAACGCCTCCTCGGGGCGGTGCGGGCCGTCAGCCGGGACGATCTCGCCGGCGCCTGGCGCGAACTCGTCGCCGACCCGGACACGGCCCGCGGGCTGCTCGTCGCGGTCTCGAGCCGCGAGCCCTCGGCCACCGGAACGACGTTTGAGGGCGCGGATGCGGTGACCAAGCCTGGATCCGGGCCTGGGCCTGAGTCCGGGCCTGATCCGGAGACCGAGGCGGGGCCCGAACCGATGACCGGGGGGACGCCCGAGACGATGGCCGAATCCGGGGGCGAGCCGGAGACCGAATCGGGGACCGGGTCGTTCCCTGCCCTGGTGACCGACCCGGCTGCGTTCAAACGCGGGCGACGTTTCTTCGATCCGTAGCCGGCTCGTGGTCTCACGTCACGAATGACGGGTCATACGGGTCATACGGGTCATGGCCACTCGTCGCCTCCCGTGGAGGGAGACAAGGCCGGATACCCGACATGTTCACGGGTCACCCGACCGACGGCCGCCGGCCTGCGCAAGAATCGGGTCGCCGAACCTCCGGCCCGGTGCGACGATTCCGACCGTGCAGTCGGATTGCATCTTCCGATCCGACCTGCGCCACCGTCGGGGTGAGTCGCGGGATTTTGGTCGATGCGACGATTCCGGCCGTGAAGCGCGTTGCCCGCGCTCGAACTCCGCACCGAGGGAACCAGAGCAATGACCACACCCGAGACCGCGATGGCGGCGACCATCCCACCCCCCGCGCCCGCGGGGCGCGAGGACGACACCTCACGGGTTGCGCGCGCGCTCCAATGGCTGTCGCGGAACTTCGAGCGCCAGCCCTCGCTGGCGGAGGCGGCGGGCCACGTCGGTTTGAGCGAGCACCACTTCCAGCGTCTGTTCCAGCGTCAGGTGGGGCTGAGCCCCAAGAAGTACGTCCAGTTCCTCACCCTGGAGCGCGCGAAGCGGTTGCTCGCGCAGTCGCGCAGCGTGCTCGACGCCGCCTACGACGCCGGCCTCTCGGGGCCGGGCCGGTTGCACGATCTGTTCGTCAACGTCGAGGCGATGACCCCGGGGGAGTACCGGCATCGGGGGCGTGGGCTCATCATACGATACGGCGTGCACCCGTCGCCGTTCGGGCCGTGCCTGATCCTGCGTACCGCCCGGGGCGTGTGCGGGCTCGCGTTCGCCGCTCCCGAGCGGCGCGACGAGGCGCTCACGGAGCTCGCCCGCGGCGTCGAGGCGGCTGCCTTCGTCGAGGATCCGGGCGCCACTGCCGGTATCGCGCAGAGGATCTTCAACGCCGGGGCGAGTGGGGGCGGCGTCGGGCTGCACCTTCGCGCCACCCCGTTCCAGATCAAGGTCTGGCGCGCGCTGCTGGCGGTTCCGTCCGGATGCGTGACCTCGTACGGCGATCTGGCCCGCCGAATCGGGATGCCGCGAGCGTCGCGGGCCGTGGGCACCGCGGTCGGGTCCAACCCCGTGGCCTGGATCATCCCCTGTCACCGGGTCATCCGCGCGTCGGGGGTTCTCGGCGAGTACCGGTGGGGAAGGGAGCACAAGCTCGCGATGCTGAGCGTGGAGACCGGCGAGGCCGGCGAGGCGAAGCGCTGAGACGGTGCCGACATGTCCCGGAGCGCCCTGACGGGCGCGGTGGGTCCGGGCTGATCGTGCCCGCCTCGTTCGTCGCCTTCGTGGTTGTCGCTCGGGTGCCGACTCCGGGCCTCTGCTCTGCCCGGAGGCGACGAAGCACGCGCCGCCGCCGACTCTGATACCCGCGGCGCCCCGGCCGGAAATCGGCGAAATTTCCGGGTGGGATGCCTCGAACGCGGGCTGTCGTTGCCTCTCCGCAACAATGGCGCGGATGCCACGGTTCTCCCGGTGAGAATGTGGGCGGCGATGATTGACTCCCCGCTCGAAATTGCGGCTATACTGCCCACCCGCTGAAAGGCTGTCCCGCCCGTCGGAGTGCCTCCGTGGTTTCCCCGTTCGTCGCTGAGATGACCTGCCGGCGTTTTCCGTTTCTGTTCAGAGGTAAGTATCAATGCCGATCGGTACCGTGAAGTGGTTCAATGACTCGAAGGGGTATGGCTTCATCGCCCCGCAGGACGGCGGAGAGGACGTGTTCGTCCATTTCTCCGCGATCAATGCATCCGGATTTCGCACCCTGACCGAAGGCCAGACCGTCAGCTTCGAAGTCGAGCAGGGTCCGAAGGGCTTGCAGGCCCGAAACGTCACGACTCAGGGTTAGGTTCCTCAGCAAGTCGTATCGCCGGCTCCGGGAAACGCATCCGGGCCGAGCGCATTTCATCCGACCGGGGCGTGACGCGCGCCCCGGTCATTCTCCCCGTACTCTCAGGGCCTGTATCCTCTGGCGTTCGCCTCCGCCGCCGTTCGACGCCGCAGATTCCGACGGATTCCAACGTGCCCGACCGTGAAGTCCTCGCCGAGATCGCGCGCCGGCGCACCTTTGCGATCATCTCCCACCCCGATGCCGGGAAAACCACCCTGACGGAAAAGCTCCTGCTGTTCGGGGGCGCGGTGCGGCTCGCCGGCACCGTCAAGGGGCGCAAGGCGGCCCGGCACGCGACCTCCGACTGGATGGAACTCGAGAAGCAGCGCGGCATCTCCGTCACCTCCTCGGTGATGCAGTTCCCGTACGCCGGGCGCATCGTGAATCTGCTCGACACGCCCGGTCACGAGGACTTCTCGGAGGACACCTACCGGACCCTGACCGCGGTGGACTCCGCCCTCATGGTCATCGATGGCGCCCGCGGCATCGAGTCGCGCACCATTCGTCTGATGGAAGTCTGCCGGCTGCGTGACACCCCGATCGTGACCTTCGTGAACAAGCTGGACCGCGCGAGCCGGGAGCCCGTCGAGCTGCTCGACGAGATCGAGAGCGTGCTGGGACTCCAGTGCGCGCCCGTGACCTGGCCGATCGGGAGTGGCCGGCAGTTCAGGGGGGTCTACCACCTGCGCGACGACCGGGTCCACTTCTTCAGCCCGCGCCACGACGGGCGCATTGTCGAGGGCGAGGTCGTCGAGGGCATCGACAACCCGGCGCTCGACGAGCGGCTCGGGGCGCAGGCCGGGGAGCTGCGCGAGGAGGTGGAGCTCGTGCGCGGCGCGAGCCACGCGCTGGACGCCGACGCCTACCTCCGCGCTCGCATGACTCCCGTCTTCTTCGGGTCCGCCCTCAACAACTTCGGGGTCCGCGAGCTGCTGGAGACGTTCGTCGATCTGGCGCCGCCGCCCGGTCCGCGTGTGGCCGAGCAGCGCACCGTCGCCCCGGTGGAGGAGCGGTTCAGCGGGTTCGTGTTCAAGATCCAGGCGAACATGGATCCGCAGCACCGGGACCGCGTCGCGTTCCTGCGCCTGACCTCGGGACGCTATCGCCGGGGGATGCGCATCCGCCACGTGCGCACCGGCAAGGATGTGCAGGCGGCGAACGCCATCACCTTCATGGCCCGCGACCGCGACCGGGTGGACGATGCGTACGCGGGCGACATCATCGGTCTGCCCAACCACGGCACCATCCGCATCGGCGACGCCTTCTCGCAGGGCGAGGCGCTCAAGTTCACCGGCATTCCGAGCTTCGCGCCGGAGCTGTTCCGCCGCGTCATGCTCCGCGACCCCCTGCGGTTGAAGGCGCTCCAGAAGGGTCTCGACCAGTTGAGCGAGGAGGGCGCCACGCAGGTGTTCCGCCCCCTGACCACCAACGACCTCATCCTCGGGGCGGTGGGTGTGCTCCAGTTCGACGTGGTGGCCTGGAGGCTGCGCCACGAGTACGGGGTGGACAGCCGCCACGAGCCGGTCGATGTCATCACCGCCCGCTGGGTGAGCTGCGAGGATCCGGTTCGGCTGGAAGCGTTCCGCCGCCGCAACGACGCGCGCCTCGCACGCGACGGCGCCGGCAACCTCGCCTACCTCGCGCCGACGATGGTCAATCTCAATCTTGCGGTCGAACGGTGGCCGGAAGTGGAGTTTCGCGCCACCCGGGAGGTCTGAGGCGCCGGCGCCCACGCCGCTCGATGGTCCCATCGCGATGGTCTGGTCGCACCGTCGGCCGTTACGAACCATGTTCATCGAAGGATTCGGTGAAAAATCGCCGCAACGGGCTCGGCGCCGCGCGAGCCGGGCCGGGTATCAGCCCGGAAACGTCACTTGTTCCCGGCTGCGGGCCCGGATCCGACTGTTTTCGCTACGTTGAATGTGACATGAGGGCGGCCCGGGGGCTCGACGTACCTGCGGGTACGCCTGCGCGCCCTGACTCGCGTTCGCCTTGCGAAACCAGCCATCTCCGCCCCCTCGCTTCGCGAATCGGTGACATTTCCGGGTCAGGCGATGATCGGGGCGGTGATGAGCCATTCTCGGGGCACCGCGTGCGATAATGCCGGCCGCGCATCCCGACGGGCTGCGGCGCGCGGCCGGCGCGAGTCTCCATCGTCCGGCCCGCCCCTCGCCGGCGGCCGATCCCGGCCATGCCCGCACCCACCACCCGGAGGAAGGATCATGAACCACCACCGTGAGGGCGCCCGTTCGCCTCTGCGTCGTACCGCATGGCGCATCGCGTCGCTCGTGGCGGGAGGTCTGATGCTTGCGGTGCTCGACATGCGGGCGCCCGCCGCGGAGGAGGAACCCCGGCTCGAGTCGGTGCTCCAGCGTTTGAGCTACGCGGTCGGGTTCCGGATCGGGCAGTCGCTGCGCCAGCAGGGCCTTGACGAGATCGACGCCGCGGCACTCGCGGCCGCCCTCGAGGACGTGTACGCCGGTCACGAACCGCGGCTCACGCTGGAGCAGATGCAGGCGGCGCAGGCGGCGTACCAGTTGAAGAGCACCGCGCGGCGGAACCGGCAGGCCGAAGCCAACCTCGCGGCCGGTCGTGCGTTCCTCGCATCGAACGCGGAGAACGAAGGTGTCGTGCAGACCCCGGACGGCCTCCAGTACCGCATCCTGCGCGCGGGCGATGGAGCCACTCCCACCGCCGAGGACCGGGTGGTGGTGCATTACCGGGGCATGCTGCTCGACGGCACCGAGTTCGACAGCTCCCACGGCCGCGGCGAACCGACCGAATTCATGCTCGGCGCCGTGATTCCGGGATGGCAGGCCGCCCTGCAACTCATGCCGGTGGGGTCGCACTGGGACTTGTGGGTCCCGGCCGAGCTTGCCTACGGCGAGCAGGGCGCCGGGGGTGCCATCGGCCCCAACCAGACCCTGCACTTCGAGATCGAGCTTCTGGAGATCAAGCAGTAAGGACCCCGGCCGGAATCGATTTTCCACCTCACCGACCCCAATCCGCCTGCGGATCGGAGGCACCGGTGCGTTGAAAGGAAAATTATTCCGGCCAGAGCCCTGACCCGCGTTTCTCACCACAATCGTGCCGGATCTGGCCGAGGATTCCGCCGACGCGGCACCTCCACGGTTGGATAGGGCTTCCCGTGCAGACGGTACGACTCGACCTCTCGCCGCCGGTCAACACCTCCCACGCAGCACCACGGATGCGCCGATGTTGCTTCAACCACAACGGCGCCGCCGTCCGTCCACCCGACTCATGGCCTCGTGCCCGCTGAGATCGGGTGGCCGAATTCCCCCCGATCGATCTACGCCCGCGAGTGGCATGCCGAAGGGCGTGGGGTGTACGTCTTTCTATGGTTCGGGAATGTTCCCGGCAAGAGATTGCCCGCACATCCGCAGAAGTTGGATCGGCCGAAAGCTCCTCAAATGCTTCGGGAGATGCTGGTTGACCGTCTTCCGGAGGCACGCCGTGCACAGATCGACGTATTCGTGCTCGACGTCAGCCGGCCGGAGCGAATCGCCTGAGAGTACGCACGAAGTCAGGCTTCCATGTCTGGCGTGGACCGGGATTCGGGCGAGGCGTGACGCACCGGCAATTCTGGACATGGGATGGGCGTCTGGATACGAGACTGTCCCTCTCTGCCCACATCGTTGAGACACCGATTACCTTTGGGATTGGAACGATCCTGCGGACTGCGACACGCTCGTCATCCGCTTCGCTCCTGCCGCGCTCGATGCTTCCGGCGCTCGACGCCGTTCCAGCGGCGGCGCGGCTACTCACCACGAACCGTGGTACAGTCACCTCCGCCTCAAGTAGTGCATCGCGCTTTTCCCGGGCACGGTGCCGAGCAAGCAACGTCAGGCGCTCTGAGCGACGCCGTAGGTCCGGACAGTGCGCCCCGCCGCCGGAATACGGGGTAACTCTCGAAGCACACACGGCCCGGCCGAGCCCCCGGGCACACCGCAGCGATTGACTGTAGACCTACCATGACTGCCAGCACCTTCGACACCCTTGCCGCAGCCCGCGACCTCGAAGCTGCCGGCGTTGAGCGCCGCCAAGCCGAAGCCCACGCTGCCGCGTTGCGCACCGCGGTTGAATCCACCCGCCACGATCTCGCTACGAGAGCCGATCTTGCCGCGCTCGAAACCCGCCTCGTGGAACGCGAAAATCGCCTCGTGAAATGGGCCGTCGGCCTCGCGCTCGGCGTCGCCGGGCTCACCGCAGCCGTGGTGCTTGCGGGCATGCGGTTCATGCTCGACACGGGCGCATGAAGTGCGTCGCCCTTGCGATCACCCTGGCCGCCGCGTTCGGCTTGGCAGAAACGTCGACGGCCGTGCTACCCCTCAGTCCAATTGGGCCTGATTCGAGAGTGTGATGAGCCCTTCGGCAATACTTGCATTACTCGTATCAAATGCATGGAGATTCGCATACGACTTCCACTCCTTGAACAACAACTCCACCTGCCACCGAAGGCGGTACACTTGACCCACCTGCTCGCTCGTCATTCGGGTACGGGAAAGGTTCGTCACCAACCACGTATACCGCCCCTCCTCAGCGTTCCAGTGCGCCACGATGCGCCCTTCCAACGCCTTCGCTCCCGTGCCCCACACGACGTCCGGATCGACCACCCCATCGCTCGGAAGCGCACACTCGTTCAACCGTCGCCCGCTCGCCTCGCTCAACGCGCCCGACCTTCAACCGCGCTCGGACGGGTCTCGCGTTGTCGGGCCGTTGCCGGGCCCGGAGGGGCGATGCGCTCGGCAGTGTCGATCCCGGCGCTCCGCAAGATCCTCGATCACCGCTGCCTTGAATCCCTCCGGTCCATGGCGCTCTTGCAGCGCGCGCCGGTAGGCCGGGATGTCGAGCACTTCCGCCCCGAGCCAGACCGGCTGGAACAGGCGCGGAAACCGATCCCCCGGCGCGTGGACATGGTGCAGGCCCCCGCTGTAGCCGATGAACAGGCGGCCTTCGGGGACCGATTCGAGAATGTCGGCGATACCGCCGCGGATCGTCATCGGGTTGCCGTCGAGATCGAGCCCGGTGCGGCGCTTCATGCGGCCCTCGGGCAGGATCACGATCAGGGCCTTCGCGTCATGCAGCCGCTCCAGCACCTCCGCCCATGTTTCGTCGCGCCGGCGCGTCACCCGCACCGGGTACCGCGCAATGAACCGGAAGAACCGGCCGACAATCGGCCGCGCCAGCGTCTTGTCGGCCACTGGAACCACCCCGTGCGAGGCGATCTGCCAGAGCAGGCGATTGGGGGTGATGGCCGCCAGCACCGGTTCGAACAGGCTGGTGTGATTGAGCAGCGCCACCACCCGCAGATCGGCCCACGGGTCATCGACTTCGCGCACGAATTCGAGACGCACCCGGAACAGGATCCGGCTCGCGGTCTTGATGGCGAGCAGCAGGAGAAAGACGACCCGAACCCGCATCGCGCAAGACTCAGCGACGAATGCCCCGTGACGACGCGTGCGCTCTCATTCCACGGTTCATTCCACGGTTCATTCCACCGTAAAGGGCGGTGCCCGGGATATCAGGCCCTTCTCCTTCAGCCGGCTCGCGATCAGGCCGTATATCCCGGCGCGGAAGAACTTCATCACCACGATGACGAGAGTTGCGAACAACAGCATGTGCGCGTAGGGGCTCACGTCGCGCATGATCTCCCACATCACCACGAGCAGGACGGCGCCGATGATGGGGCCGGTCAGGGTGCCCAGCCCGCCGACGATGGTCATGGCGAGGATGAGGCCCATCTCGATGAGGAGCAGATTCTGCGGGGCGAGCACCTGGACGAACAGGTGGGCGTAGACGGCGCCGGCGAGACCGGCGAAGAGGCTCGAGATCACGAAGGCGTTGACCTTCCACTTCACCAGATCCACCCCCATCACCGCCGCAATGTCCTCGTCCTCGCGAATCGCCTTGAAGTAGAGGCCCTTCTCGGAGTTCACCAGCCGGTGGAGCACCACCAGGGTGAGCACCGCCAGCGCGAGCATGACGAAGTACCCGAGCATGTGCCGAGGCAGGCCCTCGCCGAAGAGGTAGGGGATCCGGAGGCCGAGCGAGCCGCGGGTGTAGTCGTGCTCGATCTGGAGGATGAGCCGCACTGTCTCGGAAAAGCCCAGGGTCATCAGGGCCAGGTAGGGGCCGCGGGTGCGCAGGCACATCCGCCCGAGACACCAGCCGATGCCGGCCGCCGCGGCGCCGCCGATGAAGATGCCGATGCCCGGATGGACGCCGTAGTGATAGCTGAGCAGGCCGGAGGTGTAGGCGCCGATGCCGGCGAACGCCGCGTGGGCGAACGAGAGCTGGCCGGCATAGCCGAGCAGCAGGTTCCACGACGAGGCCAGGATGATGTAGTACAGCGCCATCGCCGCCACCCGGATCGTGTAGCCGTCGAGCAGGAAGGGGATGACCAGCCCGCCCGCGAGCGCCAGGGCGCAGACGGTCTTCTCGAACCGGGTCACGCGCGGCGCTCCTTCCGGCCGATGGGGCGGGTCGCAATGGCCGGCGCGGTTCGGGTTTCGGGGCCGGGGCGCAAGGACCGTGACCCGGGTCGCGATTCGGGCCGCGATCCGGGCCGGTGGGCGGGGGAGGTGGTCGCCCTCAAGCGCGGCGCTCCTTCTGCCCGAACAGTCCGTGGGGCCGGAACAGCAGCACTCCGATGAGGACCAGGAACGCGAACACGTCCCGGTAGGCGACCGAGAGGTAGACCGACCCGAGGCTTTCCACCACCCCGAGGATCAGCGCCGCCACCACCGCGCCGGGGATGGACCCCATGCCCCCCAGCACGATGATCACGAATGCCTTGATCACCGGGATCTGGCCGACATCGGGATAGACCAGGAACACCGGCGCGAGCAGGGCCCCGGCGGCGCCGGCGAGCAGACCGGCCAGCGCCATGGCCATGACGTTCATCCGCACCGGATTCACTCCGACGATGGTCGCTCCCACCCGGTTCTGGGCGGTCGCCATCAGCGCCCGGCCGGTCCAGGTCCCGTAGATGAAGTACAGGGTGGCGGCGATGAGCAGAGCGGAGACCCCCGCCGCGAACAGCCGGTCGCCGCCGAGGTAAAGGTCGCCGAGGATGTGCTTCGACCCCTCCCAGAACGAATCGGGGGTCATCTCGTAGGGCCCCACGACGGTGAGCGCCCCGTACTGCAGGAACAGCGACAGCCCGAAGGTCAGGATGATCGCGTACTCCTCGGGTCGCGCCATGCGCGCCGTGTACACTGGGCGCAGCAGCCCCCGCTCCACCGCCACGCCGAACATCGCGATCGCGGCCATCGCGAGCGGCAGCGCCACGTACGCCGGCAGTTGCAGGGGGATCGAGAACAGGGTGACCGCGCCTGCGGTCAGGGCATACAGCGTGTACCCGCCCAGCATGTAGAACTCGCCGTGGGAGAAGTTCACCACCCGCATGATGCTGAACACCACGGTCAGACCGAGCGCGATGAGGGCGTAGATGAGCCCGAAGATCACCCCGTTGACGATCTGCGAGAGGACGTAGTAATCCATCCGATGGCGAACGCTGGCCGGGGGCGGGCGGAGGCGCGCCTCGCCCCCGGCCGGTCGTCAGGTCAAGGCCGCATGAGTTCCGCGGTCGCGAATTGATCCGGGAAGAGAATTGCCGCGTCGCCGGCCGACTGCCCGACTTCCGTGTACTGGAAGATGAACGTCGGCACCCCTTTCCACTGGTGATGCCAGACCCCATCCTCCTGCGAGAACTCGATCTCGCCACGGGTGCCGGGCACCTTGAGCTCCTGCAGGGCCGCGATGATCGCCTGGCTGTCGGTCGAGCCGGCGTTCCTGATGGCGCTCAGCAGCGAGATCATGGCGTCGTATCCCTGCAGCGGCAGGTAGTTCGGCTGCCGGTCGAACTGATCGATGTAGCGCTGCTTGATCTGCTCGCCGAGTTCGGTGAGCACCACGCTCGGGCTGTAGGGGCAGGACATCAGCACATGCTTGCCCGCATCCCGGGCCGCTTCCCAGAACACCTCGTCGTTCTGGGCGGTGCAGGTGGCGTCGAGATAGAGGGTCTCGGTGGTCGGCGCGAAGCGGATCTCGTGGGCCTGCTTGAGGACGAGGAACCCTCCGGGCTGGGTCACCGCGACGATCAGCACCTCCGGCTTCACCTGGGTCTTGTACTTCAGCAGGACGGGCACGAAGTCCTTGGAAGTCTTCTCCACCACGTCGTAGGTGAATTCGATGTCCGCGCCGAGCTTCTCGATGGCGGTCTCCAGGGTCGTTGCGATGCCCACCCCGTAATCGGTGTCCTCGACCAGGCCCGCCACCTTCCTGATGCCGTTGGCCATCATCATCGCGACCATGTTCTCGGTCAGCTTGGAGGAGTACACGCTGGTGCGGAATACCTCGTCGTAGCCGGCGGCGGTGAGCGTGTCGGACCAGCACGAGCCGATGACGAAGGGAACGCCGTGCTGGTGGAAGACCTCGATCTCCGCCGTGCACACCGAGGAGTGATATTCGCCGGCCACGCCCACCACCTGGTCCGAGGTGATCAGCTTCTCGACCACGGTGGCGCCGGTGGGAGGCCGGCCCTGGGTGTCCTCCACGATCAGCTCCACCTGCTTTCCGAGCAGGCCGCCGGCGGCGTTGACGTCGTCCACCGCCCACTGGAGCCCGAGCACCAGCTCCGGCCCCTGCTGGTAGCTCCCCGGCGAGGACAGGGGCGCGAGGCCGCCCACCTTGATGGTGTCGGCCGCGCCGGCGGCGGCCGAAAGCGACAGCGTCGCGGCGAGCGCCGCCCCCGACAGCAGCTTCCCGTTGCTCGATCTGGTCATCGTCCTGCCTCCTTGTCTCATATTTGCAGCCAGTCCTTGATCATGTCGTGCAGGTTGGTCTCGAACTCGGCCCGGGTGCCGCTCACCCGGTTCCGTCCGACCTCCAGCACGTAGACGTGATCCCCGATCCGAATCGCCTCCCGCACGTTCTGATCCACGAGGAGGATGGTGAGTCCGTCCGCCTTCAGAAGCTCGATCGTATCGTACACCTCCTTCGCGATGATGGGCGCGAGCCCCACCGTGGGCTCGTCGCAGATGAGGATCTCGGGGCGGATCATCATCCCGCGCGCGATCTCCAGAATCTTCTGCATCCCTCCCGACAGGTCGCCCGCTCTTGATGCGCGTCGCTCGCGCATGAGTGGAAACAGGCTGTAGACCCGTTCCAGCTCCCGCCCGACCCGGGCCGAATCGCGGCGGAAGGTCCAGGCCCCGAGCCGGATGTTCTGCTCCACGGTGAGGTGCGCGAAGACGGTGCGTTCCTGCGGCAGATAGCACAGACCGAGCCCGGCCATGTCGTGGCCGGGGCGCCCGGTGAGATCGACGCCGTCCCAGGTCACCGTTCCCGACTTCGGGCGCAGGAACCCGCAGATCACCCGCACCAGGGTGGACTTCCCGGAGCCGTTCGGCCCGATCACCGAGGTGATCCGCGCTTTCTCCGCGTCAATGGAGACATCCCGGAGAATGTCGATCTCGTCGACGTAGCCGGCGACGATATGGTGTGCGCTCAGCATCGTCAGCCCCCCAGGTAGGCTTCGATGACCCCGGGGTCCTCACGGACCGCTTCCGGGGTGCCGTCGGCGATCAGCCGCCCGTTGGCGAGCACGATGATCCGGGTGGCGAGCCCCATGATGGCGGGCAGGTCATGGCTCACCACGATGAAGTCGATCCCCCCGCCGTGCAGGTCGCGGACGCGGCCGAGGATGCGCTCGACAAGCAGCGGGTGGACGCCCCCGAAGGGCTCGTCGAGCAGCATCAGCCGCGGCTTCAGCATGAGCGCGCGCGCGAACTGGAGCAGCATGCGCTGGCCGCCGGACAGATCCGCCGCCGGTTCGTCGGCGAAGTCGGCGATGTCGAGGAAGTCCAGATGCGCCTTCGCGCGTCGCAGCAGGGTGGTGCGGTCGTCGGTGCGGGGGTCGCGGGTGGTGAACCCCGGGGTGAGCATGTTCTCCAGCGCCGTCATGCGCGGGAAGATGCGCGGGATCTGGAAGGTGCGGGCGATGCCGGCCCGGGCAATCTCGTGCGGCGGCGCCCTCTCGATGGGCCGCCCCTCGAAGCGGATGGAGCCGGAGTCGAGGGGATAGATTCCACTCGTGGCGTTGAGCAGGGTGGTCTTGCCGGAGCCGTTCGGTCCGATGAGGCCGATGAGCTGCCCCTTCTCCATGGCGAACGATACGGACTCCAGCGCCTGGTTGCCGCCGAACGCCACACTGCCGTCCGCCACTTCGAATACCGGCTGGTGGTGCTCGGTCAACGATCCGCAACTCCGTGGTGCGCTCGGCGCCGGAC
Source organism: Gammaproteobacteria bacterium (assembly GCA_965221725.1). Lineage (GTDB taxonomy): Bacteria > Pseudomonadota > Gammaproteobacteria > HK1 > HK1 > HK1. Next base: position 1,661,001 of record OZ244909.1, on the reverse strand, counting down.
GCACGGCCTCCCCGCCCCTTCGGCGCTTTCGGGTCATGAATCGGGGAACCCTGCCGGAAATTCCCGCTGGCGCGCCGAGAGGCAAGCACTCGGCGCGATTTCAACGAAATTTCGACCTCCGCGGCTTCTATTGCAGGCAATTCCGGGAATGTGCTCCGGCTTGGCGGAAATCGCTCGAATCTTGCCGACCGGACCGATGATGATGGGGAACCCCGGAACGTTCAACCCGAGCGTTCGCCCGGTTGGGTCCGCGGGTGGGCGGCGGTGCCGGCTAGGGATAGACTTCGGACATTCCAGTCAAGGGGGACGCCGTTCATGGCGCGAGTACGCAATATCGAAATCGACATGGAATCGTGGAGGAGATGCTGGCGGCGGGAGTGCGGATCGAGGACCTTCCGCATTCCGAGACACTGGCGGTGGCGGGAGACTGACCCGCGCATTCGCCGGTGCCACCTCTCATTTCGGCCGGGCATGATCGAGGCCGGGCCGAGGACTCGGGCGATGTCGAAGCGCCCACTGTACGGGAGCAGCCCATGCAGAATCGCCACAAGGATGACACCGGAAACTCCGACGCATTGCCCCTCGACCCCGTGATCGAGTCGTACAAGCGTCATGTCGATCGGACCCTGCTCCGGCAGAACCTCCGGCGTTCGGTGACGGAGCGAGTGGCGAATCTGGCCGCCCTGCTGCGGCTGGCGGAGGAGGCACGGCGGGCGGGACGATTCCGGAAGAACGGCACTTGACGAACTTCGAGGCAATTATCCGGGCGTTCACCGAGGCCGAGGTCGACTGCGTGATCGTCGGGGGGCTCGCTGCCACCATTCATGGCTCGGCCCGGCTCACGCAGGATGTCGATTTCGTCTATTCAAGAGCCAGCGACAACCTCGACCGCCTCATTGCCGCGTTGCGCCCGCACTCTCCCTACCTGCGGGGTGCGCCACCCGGACTTCCGTTCGAATGGAGCGCAGCGACGATCGAGCGTGGACTCAACTTCACGCTCACGACCGCCATCGGCGATATCGATCTCCTGGGGGAAATGATCGGCGGCGGAGACTACGAAGCGCTGCTTCCGCATACGCTGGTGGTCGAAATCTTCGGCCATCGGTGCCGATGCCTGGACCTGCCGGAACTCATACGTGCGAAGCGGGCCGCAGGGCGTCCGAAGGACCTCGATGCGGTTGCGGAGCTGGAGTCGCTGCTTGAGGAAAGCGGCGGTCGGCATCTGTCGGCAGAGACGCGGTCCGGCGGACCTCGCCGGTGATCTGCCTTCGGTCGCCGTTTACTGCCGGTACGAGAACGCCTTCCCGAACCGCCACAGCAGGTAGTCGCCGCAGGTGATGGGCTCATCGTGCGGCAGCTCGCCCGCCGCGCAGAACGCGCGCGCGTCGACGAGGGTTTCGAAGTTCGGGTCGTAGGCGAGCACGAGCGAGAGCCGCTCGCGGCCGCTCGAATTGATGACCCGATGCACGGTGGAGCGGTAGCGACGGTTCGACCAGCGGTGGAGCAGATCGCCGATGTTGACGACGAGCGTGCCCGGAATCGGCGGCATTGCTATCCACCCGCCGTCGCGTCGCTGGATTTCCAGCCCTCCGACCTCGTCCTGGCACAGCACGGTGAGCACGCCGAAGTCGGTGTGTGGGGCGACCCCGAACTGGTCCTCGGCGGCGCCGGCCGGTGGCGGGGGATAGTACTGGAGCGATCCCCGGCTCACCGGTCGGTCGCGATTCCGGATGAAGTGTTCCGGGTCGAGACCGGCGCCGAGCGCGAAGCCCCGCAGGAGGTCCTCCGCGCACGCGCTCGCCGCTTCGAAGTAGGGGTAGACGCCCGCCCTGAGTTCCGGCAAAGCCGTCGGCCACACGTTCGGGCCGATGAGCGGATTGATGGGCTCCGGTTCGATCGCGGTGTCGTTCCCGGCGTTGGTTCTGGCGCTGGTTTCGGGATCGGCTCCGGTGTTGGTCCTGGCGTCGGCCTTGGGATCGGCTCCGGCGTTGGTCCTGGCGTCGGCCTTGGCGCCGACGTCGACATCGGAGACGTCACGGACCTCGGTGCCGCGGCCGCCGTCGAACTCGATGCCCCAGTTGAAGCTCTCCTTGAGGTCGAGCTTGGCGTCGTCGTACATCTTCGTCGAGCCCGGCTTGAGGTAGCCGTGATGAAATCGGTTCGTCCCGGCTTCGCGCTTGGTCTCGTCCGGCAATCGGAAGAATTCCAGTGCGACACGGCGCGCCCGCTCGACAAGGGTGGCGTCCACCCCGTGGTTTCGGACATAGAGGAAGCCGACCTCGGTCGCGGCCCGGGCGAGCGCGGCGCCGACTCCGGTGGGATCGGTGCCGTCGCGCAGAGGGGCGACATCGATGACCGGAACTTCCGAGATTTCGATGGGTTCGGCTCTGGTGTGGAGAGACATGAATGTGGCTCCGATGACTGCTTACTGCCGCCCGTCCCTGGAACCCGCGTTCCCGCGGTGCAACTCCTGCAAATGTGCCTGAAGCTCCGCCACCTTCGCCTCGGCGGCGGCGCGGGCTTCGGCCTCTACCCGCCGTGCCTCGGCTTCGAGAGTTGCCCGAGCGTTCGCCTGTCGGGCCTGCCTCTCCGCCGCGAGTTGCGCGGTGTGCTGCTCCTCGTGGCCGAGCAGATCCCGCCCGGTCTCGGGGTCGTGCAGGCGCAGCCGCCCGGAGGACTCCACCCGCAACTCCAGGCCCAGCACCGCACTGCGCATCGCACCCGTCCCGGGCTCGGGCGCCAGGTCCTGGTACCCGCCCCCCGCCAGCGCCATCCCCCGCAGCCGCGAGGCCAGCCGCTTCCCCGTCGGGTCGTACAGCCAGTACTCCGCTACCCCCAGCGCCGCATACCGCGCCCGCTTCTGCCCCAGGTCCACCGCCCACGTGCTCTCCGACGTCACCTCCAGCACGAAGTCCGGCCCCTTCGGCTCCTCCCACAGCTTGTAGCTGTACCGGGGATTGTCCGCGCGCTTGGGAGCCCCGCAGACCACGAACACATCCGGCGCCACCACCGCGGCCGGATTGCCCTCTTCGTAGTAGAGAAACATGTCCCCGCCCACGTACACATCCTCGCGGTCGCGGAAGTGGGTGCGCAGCGCCGCCAGCAGGTAGAGCATCGGGACGAGCTGGAACTCCGACTCAGCCATCGGCTGGCCGTCGCAGTAGGGATAGTGCACCGCCTGCGCGGCGGGCAGCGCCTGGCTCATGGTTCGTCTCCCGGGGACCGATGCCCACCCCGACCGGTGGGTGCGACGACGGTACCACGCCAATGACTCCTGCATCCGCGAAGCCGCCCGGGGCGAGTCCCGGACGGGTCGGGGGCGAAGCGTGGCGGCGGGGGCATCATCGCGATATGGGCGCAGAGCCCGTCGTTTGTAGGCCGGGGGCGCCTTTCGACCCTCTCGAATGCTCCACCCGTTCGAGCAGCGGCCTCCCGATACACGTTACCCCGACGCACGTGAATGACGAGCCCCGGTGCCCGCACCGACGGCTCCTACGGCACCAGCGCCCGGATCTTGGGGAAACCGCTCTCACTCCTTGCGCTAATACCACTTCTTGGTACAGTGAGCGCCAAAGGAGCATCCCCATGTCGCGCAATACATCGGTCTCTCTTGGCGAACACTTCTCGGGCTTCATCGGCGAGCGGGTCGCTTCCGGCCGCTACAACTCCGCAAGCGATGTTGTGCGGGCCGGATTGCGGCTGCTGGAGGAACATGAGGCCCGGGTGGAAGCGCTGCGTGGCGCCTTGGTCGAGGGCGAACGGTCCGGCCCCGCCGCTCCGTTTGATTTCGATGCGTTCATCACGCGCAAGAAATCCGACCGGGTCCCATGACGGGCTATGCCCTGTCTCCCGCGGCCCGGGCCGACATCGAAGAGATCTGGGACTACACCGTCCGGCATTGGGGTGAGGCGCAAGCCGAGCGCTATACGCGGCATATCCGTGATGTCTGCGAGGCGCTGGGCGACGGTACCCTGTCCGGTCGGTCGGTCGAGGACATCCGGGCCGGATACCGCAAGGCCGCCATCGGCTCGCACGTGATGTTCTATCGGGTGCGCGCGGACGGGGTGGAGATCATCCGCATCCTGCACCGGAGCATGGATGTGGGCCGCCACATCTAGCCCCGCTCGTCGCGCAGCTTCCGAAACTGCGCCCGGCGAATCACGATGAGATGCGCTCGCTGTTTGGGGACGACACTCGTAAATGCACCACCCGCTCGAGCAGTGCTTCCCCGCTTTCGCACTCGATGAGCCAGTCTCCGATCATGGCCATCTGCTCGGCATCGTCCAGCCCTTCCAACCGCTCGACGAGCCGGTCCGCGGTCTCCGAGCCGAACTTGCGGGCCGCCATCCGGCGCATCATCCGCATCTGACCTTCAATCCGGCCCTTTTCGTGGCCTTCCGCGCGACCCTCCGCGTGGCCCTTTGCCTGCGCCCTTTGGCTGATCGTGCGCGTGAACGGATCGTCCTCCGGTCGGGTGCCTTCGCGCGTGCCCATCCCCAACGCTACTCGCTCCAGCGCCTGTCTCGCCTCCGCCGATAGCGGGTCCTCGGTCAGCGCCCGGTGAATCTCCTGCGCCGTCCACCCCGGAAACGCCCGGCTCTCCCGCTCCTCCCGGTACCCATCACCCCGGCGCACGTGAATGACAAGCCCCGGCGCCCGCACCGACGCTTCCCACGGCACCAGTACCCAGATCTCGGGAAACCTGCTCTCCTTGTAGATGCCGAGCTTGCGCCGGCGCACGTCCGTGCTGTGGTCCACCTCCAGCACCACATCCGGGAGCGGGTCCGCATCCACTTCGATGGCCGGCCCCTCAAGCCGCACCCGGGCGGGGTGCAGGTACAGCACCTCGTCGGCCTGCATCAGCCAGCGCTTGCGCCCCGTCGCGTCCCGGTGCAGCAGGTCGGCGGAGCCGAAGCAGGCGATCGGAGAGCCGCGCAACATCGCGAACCGTCCCGTCATCTGCACGAGCATCCGCGACGGCTGCTCGTGGTAGATGGAGGTCGGCTCGCACACCTTCCACGCCGTTTCGGTGTCGCCGTCCCAGAACTCGAGGCGGCCCTCGTAGTGTTCGATCTCGTTGGCCGGCAGGTGGAACGACTCGCAGCCGGGGAAGTCTTCGTCCCGGTACGCCGCCGGGGAGGACGGCGGCGCTTCGCTGTCGCGAAGCTCGGGGAACTCGGACGGCGCCTGCGTCCAGGCGACGGTATCGGGGGAAGGTTGAGTCATGATCAGGTTCCCTATCAGGCGCGCCCGCTGTTTGGGGATGACGCTTGCAAATGCTCCATCCGTTCGAGAAGCGCCTCCCCGCTCTCGCACTCGATGAGCCAGTCTCCGACCGCCGCCATCGACTCGGCATCGCCCAGCCCTTGCAGTTGCTCGGCGAGCCGGTCCGCGGTCTCGGGACCGAACTTGCGGGCCGCCATCCGGTGCATCATCCGCAACTGGCCTTCCTTGCGACCCCTCGCCTGCGCCCTCTCACTCTGCGCGCGCATCAGCGGGTCGTCCTCCGGCGTCGTCCCTTCGCGCGCGCCCATCCCCAACGCCACCCGCTCCAGCGCACGCCACGCCCTCTCCGACAGCGGCTCCTCGGTCAGCGCCAGATGAATCTCCTCCGCCGTCCACCCCGCAAACGCCCGGCTCTCCGCCTCCTCCCGGTACACATCACCCCGGCGTACATGGATGGCGAGCCCCGGCGCCCGCACCGACGACTCCCACGGCACCAGCACCCAGATCTCGGGGAAGCCGCTCGCCTGGTAGATGCCGAGCTTGCGCCGGCGCACATCGGTGCTGTGGTCCACCTCCAGCACCACGTCCGGCAGCGGGTCCGTGTCCACTTCGATGGCCGGCCCCTCGATCCGCGTCCGGTGCGGATGCAGGTACAGCACCTCGTCGGCCTGCATCAGCCAGCGCTTGCGTCCCGTTGCGTCCCGGCGCAGCAGGTCCGCCGAGCCGAAGCAGGCGATGGGGGAGCCGCGCAGCGATGCGACCCGCTCGGCCATCCGCACCAGCATCCGCGACGGTTGCTCGTGGTAGATGGAGGTCGGCTCGCAGACCTTCCATGCCGTTTCGGTGTCGGCGTCCCAGAACTCGAGGCGGCCTTCGTAGTGTTCGATCGCGCTCGCCGGGAGGTGGAAGGACTCGCAGCCGGGGAAGTCCTCGTCGCGGTACGCCGCCGGGGAGGGCTGCGGTGCTTTGCTGCCGCGAAGCCCGGGGGAATCGGACGGCGCCTGCGTCCAGGCGGTGGTATCGGGGGAGGACTGCGCCATGATCGGACTCACTGTGTCCTGTTGTGGGGGAACGACGCCTGCTGATCGCCGCCCCGGTATCCGCCCGGTGTACAGGCGTCCATCATGCTCACTCAGCCATCGGTTGGCCGTCGCAATACGGACAAGTGCGCTGCCGAAGCCGGGCGATTCATGCGAGGTCAACCAGCCGCGCCGCCATCATTCCTGCCGCTGCTCGTTCTCGGCCCGCCGCCCCCGCAACTGCGCCTGAAGCTCCGCCACCTCCGCCTCGGCGGCGGCGCGGGCCGCAGCTTCCGCCAGCCGGGCCGCAGCTTCCCGTCTTGCTCGGAGCTCCGCCTTCTCGCGGGCTTCGGCCTCTACCCGCCGTGCCTCGGCTTCGAGAGTTGCCCGAGCGTTCGCCTGTCGGGCCTGCCTCTCCGCCGCGAGTTGCGCGGTGTGCTGCTCCTCGTGGCCGAGCAGGTCCCGCCCGGTCTGCGGGTCATGCAGACGCAGCCGCCCGGAGGACTCCACCCGCAGCTCCAGACCCAGCACCGCACTGCGCATCGCCCCCGGTCCGGGCTCCGGCGCCAGCTCGCGGTACCCGTCCCCCGCCAGCCCCATCCCCCGCAGCCGCGAGGTCAGTCGCCGCCCCGTCGGGTCGTACACCCAGTACTCCGCCACCCCCAGCGCCGCATACCGCGCCCGCTTCTGCCCCAGGTCCACCGCCCACGTGCTCTCCGACGTCACCTCCAGCACGAAGTCCGGCCCCTTCGGCTCCTCCCACAGCTTGTAGCTGTACCGGGGATTGTCCGCGCGCTTGGGAGCCCCGCAGACCACGAACACATCCGGCGCCACCACCGCCGCGGGATTGCCCTCTTCGTAGTAGAGAAACATGTCCCCGCCCACGTACACATCCTCGCGGTCGCGGAAGTGGGTGCGCAGGGCCGTCAGCAGGTAGAGCATCGGGATGAGCTGGAACTCCGACTCAGCCATCGGCTGGCCGTCGCAGTAGGGATAGTGCACCGCCTGCGCGGCGGGCAGCGCCTGGCTCATGGTTCGCCTCCCGGGGACCGATGCCCACCCCGACCGGTGGGTGCGACGACGGTACCACGCCCATGACTCCTGCATCCGCGAAGCCGCCCGGGGCGAGTCCCGGACGGGTCGGGGGCGAAGCGTGGCGGCGGGGGCATCATCGCGATATGGGCGCAGAGCCCGTCGTTTGTAGGCCGGGGGCGCTTTCCGGATAGTGCGTTCATTTCACTTTTCGAAGTCATTTCTGTTCTAGATCAGCGCGTTATATGAAGAAGCGAGCATTGGAAGTGAATAAGGGTCGGTAAGTGGTTGAGGGAGTGTAGGGGCGTTCTGAGGGCCTGACAGGGGCACTGGGGGCGCATCAGGGGCGCATGGAGGTATATGGGGAGGTATATGGGGATTGACACGGCCCTTATCGCGGCCCTACAGTGCCTCCCGAGACGCAAGGACCTTCGGGCCTTGCCCTCGTTCCGAGGCCCGCACTCTGGTGCGGGCCTTCGTGTTTCTGGAGCCTGGAGTGACCTACATCGCCTACCTTGATGAATTCGGCCATGTTGGTCCTTACGTCAGCCGATCTCACCCGAAGCACAATGATAGCCCCGTATTCGGATTTGCCGGGTTTGTCATTCCAGCAGACGAGGTACGCGGCTTCGGGACGTGGTTCTACCAGCGCAAGTGTCAGCTCCTTAGATTCGAGCTTAGCCGGACAACCGAGCATCCTGCTCAATGGGAGAAGAAGGGATCAAGTCTCTACACGGCAGCTAACGTCAAGCGGTATCACGAGCTGAGGACGTTCACGAACCGCATGCTCAACAAGGTCGAGGCCATTGGGGGGTTCGTGATCTACGTTGGGATCAAGAAGACGGATCCGCCGGAGTCCCACTCTCCGAATCGCCTCTACCGCTATGTCCTTCTCGAAGCAGTCAAGAGGATCGATCAGTTCTGCGAAGTAGACTGCCATCCGCAGGGCAACTTTCTCTTAGCTCTTGACGAGCACGTTCAGCGGGCTGCATTGATTACTGAAGTGTCGAGAGCTATGTACGGCGCAGGACCCGAGCGGCGACGCCACCTCATCGAACCCTTGTTCAACCTCGAAAGTCATCGTTACCAGACCATACAGGCTGCCGATTGGATTGCTGCACTAGTAGGGCGGATTGGTGCTATCTGGCAAGATCCGGAGTCCTACCCGGAGAACGAGATATTCCGTCGTTATTTCGAGTACAGGCTCCATCGGGTGAGCCAAAGGAGCGGAATTCGCAGCCAACCCCGAGAGTTCTAACGCCCCCTTCGGCTCTTCCGGTCTGCGCTTCCCGCACTGCCAAGGAGCCTGCCTTCCCTCCCCTTGGCGCCCATTTCACTTTCCGACGTTATTTGCCTTGCATGACAAGGATTTAGCGGATAGATCGAGCATACTAGTTGCGGTAAGCGTGGTAAGTGGTTGAGGGGGCAGAGGGGCGTTTTAGGCGATGTTCGGGAGTGGGGGATCAGAGCAAAGGGGGGCGATGCCGGAGGGAGTATTCCCGCGAGGACCACCTGAGATATCCCCGCGAGACACCGGCACCGCCCCCTGAGCTGTTTCCTCTGCTTCCTCTCCATGTATGGGCATGGCCTTCGTGCATGAAGGCCATGCCCTTTTGGAACTAGACGCGCCCTTCACACCGTCGCAGCAGTGCCTCCGCAATCGCCAGTCGCACCACGTCGCTGCGGGTGCGATAGCGCGGTGGACCGGGATGCGGGTGCTTGTTGCTTTCCGGGTCGTTATCGTTCACCCGAACGACGAGGGCATCAAGCAGGGCGCAATCCTCCTGACTCAGTCGCATGTGCAGAAATCTCGCGGTGGCCATCTTCGGTGTGCCTCCGGGACGATTGGGTGGAAAGGAGCGGCGGCGTCGGCGCCCGTCGTGGTCACGACGAGCCGGGTGCTGTTGTGGCGGAGGCAGGACTTTGAAGTGAAGTTGAGCCCGCGCCGGAACCGCCCACCGGAATGTCGGTACCGCTCCCATGAGCGAGGGCGCTCCGGGTGGAGCGCCCTGTAGAGGCTACTGGTCAGTCCTTCGTCGCACCGAATGCGCCGGCGACGTGGCCGTTTGTGAAGTGGCCGTTGAACTCACCGGCGACGCCAGTGGGGTGGTCATCGGTGGCATCGCCTCCAGTATCCGACCCATCGTTTCCGTACATCGTTCCTGACCACGTCCCGGGTAGCGCACCCGCGTTACCCGTCGTAGTTCCGCCTACAAGTGTCGCGGAAGGAGAACCCACTGCGTTGCTATCCGGGTCGCGGGTACCCATGTTCGCCTTGTTCAGCATGAGCGTCCATCCGAGATCCTCGTCTCCATCCATGAAGTTGGAAATTTCGCCCTTGATGCTCCACTGGTCGGCGTCCGCAACGGTGCTGCCAGCATCTTCTTCATCGAACTGCGCCGTCAGGTCTACGTCAGCAACGAAGGTTCCGTCCTCGACTACACCCGCATCGCCGCCAGCGTCGAAATCGCTCTTCCTGACATAGCGACCTGCCGCAGCTCCTGAATAGGTGGCGCTACCCTCAATGCCATCGCTAACAGCAAAACCATCAGTACTTGCTGCGTTAGCAGTGCCTGATGTTACTCCGCCTGCGAACGTTTGAATCTCGTGCTCGTAGGTCCCGTCCTTCTGCTTGGTCGATTCCATCCAGTAGCCGAAATGCAGGTAGTCGGCATCGACCATAGCGTGCCTGGCTTTGAGGTCGTCCACCGTCTTTCCGCTCGGGATGGTTGGTGTGAAGGTGAGAGCAGAGCTGACGGTGATTTTCCCCTCGGAGGTTCGGGTCACGATGCACTCGGCAGCACAAGAGAACGTGCCGCTTACACCATAGAACATGCCGGCCTGGGGAGTACTGGCCTTATGCGTCTTTGTAGTGCTTTCACCCGATGTTGGAGCCGACGGAAGGATGTTGCCGGTGAATCGTGTGACATCTACATCCGTTTCATCTCCAGAAGCTATGGTTACGACACCCGTACCTGCTATCGTGACTTCGCTGGACGTGCTCGAGATTCCACTTGTAGTCCAATCCGCGTCCTTGGCTGCTTCGATATTGGTGTACACCGCCGCCGATTCCATCGGCTCCTTGCCGTCTGAATCGGTGTAGGTGAACATCTGACCCATCTATCCCGTTCCGGCACCGGGTGCGGTATCCATTTCGAATTTCTTGTCCTTGGCGGCCGCATCAGTCTGGTTCAGCTTGATCATGGCGTTGCCGGAGCCGCGGGCGATACGGAGACCTGTATTATCATCATTGATAGTCACCATGGACTCATCAGGCGTATTGTCAGCGTCCATCGCCGTCGAATGTTCGAGAATCGCCATCGCGACCTGCATCGCCGCCGCATTGTCAGCCTTCCGCTGATCGTCCCGAGTCTTGTTCTGAGCCGCAGTGATACGGCCAGAAGCAGCAGCAGCTTCTATGTCGGATGCGCCTTGAGCAGATGCTACGGTTCGAATCTCATCGGCATCGGTCAACATGGGGATCAATGCCTCCGCCGCTGTAGCGCGAGCCTGATGAGCATCCCGAGTCGCTGCGTCGGTAGAACTGTCCGTCAGGGCAGCCACGCCATCATGCGCGTTCAGATAGTCGGCCCACGCCTTATTGAGGTTCTGCACCCCCGTGTACATGGCGATGTCATCCTGCGATCCGCCATTCGCTCTCAACGCAGCAACAACCCCGCCCGCGGCATCGGCGATGGCCTGATGCTCGGCTGCGGTCGGCGTATCACTCACCGCGTCCTGAGCAGTCGTCAGGCGGCTCTTCGCGTTTCCGATGGCCTGCATCTGGCCTTCGGCGCTGGCGATACGCCCCCGGATGGTTTCGATCTCCGCCATCGTGTCTTCCACGACCTCCTCGGCTGCCTCGACATCGCTGTGCCTTGCGTCGTCACCCAGCTCCTCGACGACATCCTCAGCCGCTTCCAGCAGCGCTTCATACGCCGCGAGCTGAGCGGCATCGGTAGCGTCCTCTGCGAGACCGTCGACCGTAGTCTGCGCGTCCATCAGCGCCTTCTGCGCCGTCTCAAGCGCAGTCGGTTCGGGATCATTCTGCTTGGTGTCGCTCGACCCCCCGCATCCGGCAAGCGTCAGCGCCAACGCTGTCACCGCTACCCCCGCAAGCCGTTTACACATCAGTCGTTTCCTCTCCTGAAGACCAAGGATTGACGGCAATGGCGTTGCCGCTGCACGAGAAGACGCGAAGGGAGACAGACGATGTGCATCCGCCCCTGACGGAGCACGGATCGCTACGCATGGAAACTGCAATGGCATATCCCACACCCCCCTTCGACATCAGAGGCTGTCCCGGCGCAAGCGCGGAACAGAACGGTGCAGTCGCCACAGGTGGCCACAGGCTGATGATGATTCGCCGACGTGCCCGGCGCCGGGAGCTACCCTGCGCTGGAAGACGACGCTTTACCCGCCGGAAAACCCGGCAAGTGAACACCCAGTGATGATTGCGAGGACGGGTTTCGCACGGACCAGCGGTCCCTGACAACACTTTATGTGCACACCTCGCGACGCCGCCGCGAGGTGCCGCGATCATGGCGGGATTGGGCCGACGAGGCGATGGTGGACGATTTCAGGCGCGACGCCGCTGCGAGGCGCCGCGATCATGGCGGGGGCCGATGCGGGCCCGCGGCTCCGGACCAGCCTCTCAAGCACTGCGCACGGGGTGCCGATGCGGCGTGGCGACCGGGACTGATCCGAAGGTCAGGTTCCGCAGTTGCGGCCGCTATTGTGGTCATTCGCGTGCCGATGCGGCGTGGTGACCAGGACCGAGCCGAAGGGGCGTTACGCGTTCCGGTCGCCGACTTGATTGTGATCTGCATCCCGCATGCTGTCGGTGACAGCATTCATACCTGCATACATGGTGAAAGCTCATGCGAACCACAATCTCCCTTCCCAACGAAATCGCCCAGCTTGCTCGGAATGAAGCCCGACGCAGGGGGGTCAGTCTGTCGGCGGTGGTTCGGGAGTCCCTGGAAAAGCATCTCCGCAAAGCTTCGGCCACGAAGCTCCCATGGCAGGGAATCATCGACGATGCCGGGAGTTGCGCACGATCTCTGGATGCCGTGCTGGCCGACCACTGGGCAGACACCATTGATCGCGATCGTTGACAGTGGTCCCCTGCTGGCCACCGTGAATGCCGCTGATCCGGACCATGCCGCCTGTGTGGAGATCCTCACGCAGAGGGAATTCACCCGGATCATCCCTGCGCTTTGCGTCGCCGAGGTGTGCTACTTCCTCGGACAACGACACGGCCCGGAAGTCGAAGCGCGCTTCGTCTCGGCTCTTGCCGATTTTCACGTGATGGGGCCGGAGCCGGAGGACTGGGTCCGAATCGGCGAGCTGGTGCGCCGTCATGGAGATCTGCCGCTCGGTGCGACCGATGCATCCGTGGCCGTGCTGGCCGAGCGCATGAGTACGACACGCATCGTCACGCTGGACCGGCGCCGTTTCACGGTGCCCAGAAGCACCCGGGGACAGCCCTTCGATCTCTACCCGTGAGCGCGGCGAGCGCGGCCTGACAGGCCAGGCGAATAGAGGCGCCGGGCCCGTGCAATCATCACAGGTGAGTGAAGTCCCCGCCTATTCACCGGGCCCGGGGAGCTACCCCAAACCTTTCCAAGGGCTGTTCTATTCAGCAGGAGGCCCGGCATGCGGGCACCTGTTGATGATTGCGGCTTCGAGTCTGGCACGAAGCCGGGCCGGGTGACAATCCCATCCCGACATCCCCTCCCGACACCCATCCCGACAATCCCCTCATCCACTCGCTCATCGGAGCCGTGAAGTGACCCTGCGGGGTGCAGCGACGGGTGCGTGACCGGACAAGGTGGATCTGCACGCGAATCCGGCAGGCGTGGATGCCCTGCGCGCGCATTGCTTGTTCCGGCCGCGCCGACGGTGTACACCATTCCCGGAGGCCCGGAGGCCCGGAGGCCCGGAGGCCCGGAGGCCCGGAACCGGAAGCTGGAAGCCCGGAACCGGAAGCCCGGAGGCTGGAACCGGAACCGGAACCGGAAGCTGGAAGCCCGAAGGCCTGGGGATGAAGGCCCGAAGACGAAGGTTTCGGAGATCCGGAGGCCCGGGATCATGGAAGCCCGGGAGACCGGAAACTCGGAAGTTCGGGAGCCCGGTGTGCGGGGCTTCGGGGACTCGGGGCTCCCGGAAGTTCCGGCCGGTCGCGGTCTTGGGGCATGGTCGGACGCCGCCCTTCGACATTCGGCGCCAGCACGGAGCGCACCCATGATGCGACTCAGACTCCCGCTCGGCATTCAGACCTTTCGCGAGATTCGCGAGGGCGGTTGGTACTACGTTGACAAGACGGCGTTCATCCGGCGTCTGGTCGACGAGGGCAAGCATTACTTTCTTTCGCGTCCGCGGCGGTTCGGGAAGAGTCTGTTCCTCGACACGCTGAGGGCGGCGTTCGCGGGTGAGGAGGGGTTGTTCGAGGGGTTGGCGCTGCACGGGTGCTGGGACTGGGCGGTGCGTCACCCGGTGGTGCGGCTGAGCTTCGGCAGCGGGCACTTCACGGAGCCGGGGGGGTTGCGCACGGAGGTGGCCGATCAGCTCCGGGCGCTGGAAGATGATGCAGGCGTTACCGCCCGTCACGAGTCCGCGGCGGCTCGCCTGCGGCATCTGATCCGGACTGCGCACGAGCGCGGTGGCGAGCGGGTGGTGGTGCTGGTGGACGAGTACGACAAGCCGATTCTGGATGCGCTGGAATATCCGGAGGTAGCGCGGGCGAACCGGGAGTATCTGCGGGGGCTGTACGCGGTGGTCAAGGACAGCGATGCGCACGTGCGGTTCAGTTTTCTCACGGGGGTGAGCAAGTTTTCGAAGGTGAGTCTGTTTTCGGGGCTGAACAATCTGAGCGACTTGACCCTTGACCCACGGTACTCGTCGGTGTGCGGGTACACGGATGGGGATCTTGACACGGTGTTTGCCCCGGAGTTGCCGGGTCTGGACCGGGAGAGGATACGCGAGTGGTACAACGGTTACTGGTGGCTTGGGGATGAGCGAGTTTACAACCCGTTCGATGTGCTCAAGCTGTTCTTTCATCGCGAGTTCAAGGCGTGGTGGTTCGAGACGGGTTCGCCGGCGTTTTTGGTGCAGACGTTGTTTCGTCGGCAGGTGAGTTCGGTGTCGCTCGGAGAGATGGTGGGTTCGGAGGCGCTGCTGTCGGCGTTCGATGTGGACGACATCGCGCCCGAGGCGCTGCTGTTTCAGACCGGGTATCTCACGATTGCGGATCGGGAAGACATTGAGGGCGAGTCGTTTTACAGCCTCGGTTACCCGAACCGCGAGGTGCGCCAGAGTCTGAACCGAAGCCTCCTGCAATATCTGGTGCGAGACGAGTCGGGCGGGGAGGCGAATCGGCTGCGGCTCTATCGGCTGCTGCGGGCCAACGACTTCGACGGACTGAGGGCGCTGTTTCAGTCGTTTTACGCGAGCATTCCGTACGAGTGGTACACGAACAACGACATTGCGCGGTTCGAGGGGTACTACGCGAGCGTGTTCTATTCGTACTTTGCGGCGCTGGGGCTCGACATCACGGTGGAGGATTCGACGAATCACGGGCGGTTGGACATGGCGGTGCGGTTCAACGCTCGGGTGTATCTGTTCGAGTTCAAGGTGGTGGAGATGGCGGGCGAGGGGGCGGCGCTGGGGCAGTTGAAGGCGCGGGGGTACGCCGAGAAGTACCGCGCTCGGGGCGAGCCGATGCATCTGGTCGGGGTGGAGTTCAGTCGCGAGCGGCGCAACATCGTGGCGTTCGAGGTCGAACCGGCCTGAGGGGCGGGAGACATCTCGGCGCCGGCACGGAGTTCACCCATGATGAGACGCAAGCTCCCCATCGGCATTCAGACCTTTCGCGAGATCCGTGAGGACGGGTGCTACTACGTCGACAAGACGGCGCTCATCCGGCGCCTGGTCGATGAAGGCAAGCACTATTTTCTCTCGCGTCCGCGGCGGTTCGGGAAGAGTCTGTTCCTCGACACGCTGAGGGCGGCGTTCGCGGGTGAGGAGGCATTGTTCGAGGGGCTGGCGCTGCACGGGTGCTGGGACTGGTCGGTGCGTCACCCGGTGGTGCGGCTGAGCTTCGGCAGCGGGCATTTTACCGAGCCGGAGGGTGTGAAGGCGCGGGTCATGGCGCAGCTCGATGCCGTCGAGCACGAAACGGGGGTGAACTCCGGATACCCCACCGCGCCCGAGCGGTTCGGGCACCTGCTGTCGTTGCTGCACGAGCACACGGGTGAGCGGGTGGTGGTGCTGGTGGACGAGTACGACAAGCCGATTCTGGATGCGCTGGAATATCCGGAGGTAGCGCGGTCGAACCGGGAGTATCTGCGGGGGTTGTACGCGGTCATCAAGGACAGCGATGCGCACGTGCGGTTCAGTTTTCTCACGGGGGTGAGCAAGTTTTCGAAGGTGAGTTTGTTTTCGGGGTTGAACAATCTGACCGACCTGACGATGAGGCCGCAGTACTCGTCGATATGCGGGTACACGGACGCGGATCTTGACACGGTGTTTGCCCCGGAGTTGCCGGGTCTGGACCGGGAGAGGATACGCGAGTGGTACAACGGTTACTGGTGGCTTGGGGATGAGCGAGTTTACAACCCGTTCGATGTGCTCAAGCTGTTCTTTCATCGCGAGTTCAAGGCGTGGTGGTTCGAGACGGGTTCGCCGGCGTTTTTGGTGCAGACGTTGTTTCGTCGGCAGGTGAGTTCGGTGTCGCTCGGAGAGATGGTGGGTTCGGAGGCGCTGCTGTCGGCGTTCGATGTGGACGACATCGCGCCCGAGGCGCTGCTGTTTCAGACCGGGTATCTCACGATTGCGGATCGGGAAGACATTGAGGGCGAGTCGTTTTACAGCCTCGGTTACCCGAACCGCGAGGTGCGCCAGAGTCTGAACCGAAGCCTCCTGCAATATCTGGTGCGAGACGAGTCGGGCGGGGAGGCGAATCGGCTGCGGCTCTATCGGCTGCTGCGGGCCAACGACTTCGACGGACTGAGGGCGCTGTTTCAGTCGTTTTACGCGAGCATTCCGTACGAGTGGTACACGAACAACGACATTGCGCGGTTCGAGGGGTACTACGCGAGCGTGTTCTATTCGTACTTTGCGGCGCTGGGGCTCGACATCACGGTGGAGGATTCGACGAATCACGGGCGGTTGGACATGGCGGTGCGGTTCAACGCTCGGGTGTATCTGTTCGAGTTCAAGGTGGTGGAGATGGCGGGCGAGGGGGCGGCGCTGGGGCAGTTGAAGGCGCGGGGGTACGCCGAGAAGTACCGCGCTCGGGGCGAGCCGATGCATCTGGTCGGGGTGGAGTTCAGTCGCGAGCGGCGCAACATCGTGGCGTTCGAGGTCGAACCGGCCTGAGGGGCGCGGGGCCCGGTATTCGGCATGCGGGCACCGGTTGATGATTGCGGGCGTGAGTCCGGTACGAAGGCGCGCCGAGTGGCAGATGGTTCCGCAGGACAGGAGGCACGTTGCCCCCGGCCCGGCCGGTAGCGGAGGCCGTCCGCGCGGCGCAATGACGATGCAAGTCCCCCGCCTCCATATCGACCTGCCACTTGCCGCCGGCCGAAGGATCACCCTGCCGGAGGTCGCCGGTCATCACGTCGCGCGGGTGCTGCGGCTCCGTGCCGGCGATGCGCTGACCGTGTTCGACGGCCGCGGGGGCGAGTACCGGGCGACGCTTGCGCGCGTTTCGCGCGCCGCGGTGGTGGCCGATGTCGGCGCGCATGAGCCCGCCGACCGCGAGTCGCCGCTCGTCGTCGAACTCGGCCAGGGGATCTGCAAGGGCGACCGGATGGACCTCGTGGTCCAGAAGGCGACGGAACTCGGGGTGGGGATCATCCGCCCCATCGTCTGTGAACGCACCGTCGTGAAGCTCGACGTGAGGCTCGACCCGGGGCGGGCGGAGCGCCGGCTGGCGCACTGGCGTGCGATTGCGGTGCACGCGGCGCAGCAGTCCGGCCGAACGCGGGTCCCGGAGATCGCGGGGATCGAACATCCCGATGCATGGTTGGCGCGCAGCCCCGGTGCCGGCCCGGCGTTCGTGCTTTCGCC
This sequence comes from Gammaproteobacteria bacterium, assembly GCA_965221725.1. Classification (GTDB taxonomy): domain Bacteria; phylum Pseudomonadota; class Gammaproteobacteria; order HK1; family HK1; genus HK1. Next base: position 1,643,650 of record OZ244909.1, on the reverse strand, counting down.
CGACGCCGATGCGTCGCTGGCCGATTTCGCGCCGCCCGCCGCCGGCGAGCCGGTGCGCCTGCTTGTCGGCCCCGAGGGCGGCCTCTCGCCCCGGGAGATCGAGCGCGCTCGAGCTGCGGGCTGGACGGGGCTGCGCCTGGGGCCCCGGGTGCTGCGCACGGAGACCGCGGCGCTGGTGGCGCTCGCCGCGTTGCAGGCGGGCTGGGGCGATCTGCGATAGTCTGCGCGGGCCCCGCTCCGGAGACAGCCCGATGAGCGATGACCACCCACCCGCCAAACTCTGGGCGGGCCGGTTCACCGAGCCGACGAACGCGCTGGTGGAACGGTTCACCGAGTCGGTGAGCCTCGACCAGCGGTACGCGAAGCACGACATCCGCGGCTCGATCGCGCACGCGACGATGCTCGCCGAAGTCGGCGTGCTGAGCGCGGACGACCGCGATGCCATCGTCCACGGCCTCGAGGGCATCCTCGCCGACATCGAGGCCGGCGCCTTCGAGTGGCGCGGGTCGCTCGAAGATGTGCACATGAACGTCGAATCGGTGCTCACCGAGCGGATCGGGGACGCCGGCAAGCGCCTGCACACGGGGCGCTCGCGCAACGACCAGGCGGCGACCGCGGTGCGGCTCTGGCTGCGCGATGCCATCGACGACATCAGGGAGGCGATCCGGGCGCTGCAAGGCGTGCTCCTGTCCATCGCGGAGCGCGAGGCCGACACCGTGTTCCCCGGCTTCACCCATCTTCAGCCCGCGCAACCGATCACCTTCGGCCACCACATGCTCGCGTGGTTCGAGATGCTCGCGCGCGACGCCGAACGCCTCACCGAGAGCCGCGCCCGGGTGAACCGCATGCCGCTCGGGGCGGCCGCGCTGGCCGGGACGCCGTACCCGATCGACCGTGCCATGACCGCCCGGTTGCTCGGCTTCGACGGGTGGTGCGAGAACTCGCTCGACGCGGTGAGCGATCGCGACTTCGCGGTCGAGTTCGTCTCCGGTTGCGCGCTGGTGATGACGCACCTCTCGCGCATGTCGGAGGAGCTGGTGCTGTGGGTTTCGGCGCCGTTCGGGTTCGTGGAGCTCGGCGACGCCTGGTGCACCGGCTCGTCCATCATGCCGCAGAAGAAGAACCCGGACGTGGCGGAGCTCGTGCGCGGGAAGAGTGCGCGGGTCATCGGTCATGTGAGCGCGTTGCTGGTGCTGATGAAGGGTCAGCCGCTCGCCTACAACCGCGACAACCAGGAAGACAAGGCGCCGCTGTTCGACGCCGCGGACACCGTAGCGGACTGCCTCCGGGTCTTCGCCGGCATGCTCGGCAGCCTGAAGTGCCGCCGCGAGCGGATGCGCGAAGCCGCCCGCCTTGGCCACACCACCGCGACCGACCTCGCCGACTATCTGGTGCGCCGGGCGGTGCCGTTCCGCGATGCTCACGAGGTGGTCGGGCGCGCGGTGCGCACCGCGGTGGAGACGGGCCGGGATCTTTCGGATCTGACCCTCGACGAGCTGCGCGCATTCTCTCCGGTCATCGCGGGCGATGTCTTCGAGGTGCTGACCCTCGAAGGTTCGGTGGCGGCGCGGAATCACCCCGGGGGGACCGCCCCGGAGCAGGTGCGCGCCGCGATCGCGCGGGCGCGGGACAGGCTTGGCCCCGGTATCGGCAACGGTTGACATCGGCAACGGCCGACCTGGGCCGGGGGTGAATCAAGATGGTAAGCGTTCGGTCGAGCCGTGGAATCGACTGGCCAACGGGAGAGGGTAGCGTGCTCACTGATCTGATTTGCCGAGGCAGCGGCCATTCCACGGTTCTCCGACTCCCGAGTTCCACCGCTCGACCGAACGCTTACTCAAGATGAGCAATCCCCGCCGATGGCGACTCCCGCCAGCCCTCCGAGAGATTGCCGCGCGGCGCGGTTCCGGCGTGATTTCGGCCGCCGTGGCTTGCAGATGACCCGACACCACTATCCATCCTCCGCAATGGTCTCGGACTACCTGGTGTCCGGGGGCGGGCTTGTGCTGACGGTGCCGCCGCTGGTGGCGTTCGACCTGCCGTCGCCCACGGTCTGGATCCTCGGCCTGTTGAGCGCCTGCTTCGCGATGCACGGGCTCGGGGTGGTGCGGCGGCAACGGATCCGGGTCGAGACCGACGAGGAGGGTCTGCGCTTCTCGCCGCCTCGCCGGCGCATTGCCTGGGACGAGATCACCCGGTTCGGGCTCTCCTATTTCTCCACCCGGCGCGATGGCGCCCGCGGCTGGATGGAACTCAAGGTGGCGAGTCCCGCCGCGACCCTGCGGGTCGATTCGAGGCTGGAGCGGTTCGACGAGCTGGTCGCCCGCGCGTGGCGCGCCGCGTCGCGCTGCGGGGTGGAGCCGGACCTCACGACCTTGACGAACCTCGAAGCCTTGGGGATGACGGCCGGGGAGCCTGGCCCCGGCGGCCGGACATGAGCGCGATTGCCCGCCGGATCGCCGGGACCACGGGCGTGATTGCCCGCCGGGTCGCCGGGACCACGGGCGTGATTGCCCCCCGGATCGCCGGGACCACAGACGTGGTTGCCCGCCGGGTCGCCGGGACCACAGGCGTGGTTGCCCGCCGGCTCGCCGGGACCACGGGCGTGGTTGCCCGCCGGATCGCCGGGACCACAGACGTGGTTGCCCGCCGGATCTCCGGGACCACAGGCGTGGTTGCCCGCCGGGTCGCCGGGACCACAGGCGTGATTGCCCACTGGATCGCCGGAACCACGAGCGCGGGTGCCCGACTGCCGGCGATGGCGATGCCGGCCCGGGGCAGTCGGCGCTCTCCGGAGGGCGGCACCGGCGCTGGTATGCATCCGCGACCGCCCGCGGGGCCTCCGTGGCCCGGGACGCCGGCATGAGCGGCAACGTCCTCGAGGTCTCCGATCTGCGGGTGGACTTTCGCCTGCACGGCCAGGGGATGCTGCGGGCGGTCGACGGGGTGTCGTTCCGTGTCCCGCACGGGAAGACGGTGGCCCTCGTCGGCGAGTCCGGCTCCGGGAAGTCGGTGATTTCGCAGTCGGTGATGGGGATCCTGCCGTCGGTGGCGCGGATCGCCGGGGGCGAAATCCGCTTCCGGGCCGACCCCGGAGACGCCGAGGGCGTCGATATCGCCGCCCTGGCGCCCGACAGCGCCGCGATGCGGGCCATCCGCGGCGGGCGCATCTCGATGATCTTCCAGGAGCCGATGACGTCGCTCTCGCCGCTGCATACCGTGGGGGATCAGATCGGCGAGGCGGTGCGGCTGCATCGCGACGCGACCCGGGCGGAAGCCCGCGCCCTCGCCGGCGAGATGCTCGACCGGGTCGGGTTTCCCCGCCCGGCCCGCGCGCTCGACAGCTACCCCTTCGAACTCTCCGGCGGCTTGCGGCAGCGGGCGATGATCGCGATGGCGCTGGTATGCCGCCCGGCGCTGCTCATTGCGGACGAGCCGACCACCGCGCTCGATGTGACCATCCAGGCCCAGATACTGAAGCTCGTCCGCGACTTGCAGGCGGAGCTGCGCATGGCGGTGCTTCTCATCACCCATGACCTCGGGGTGGTGGCGAACATGGCCGACGAGGTGGTGGTGGTCTACCACGGGCGGCTCATGGAGCGCGGGGCGCTCAAGGACATCTACGCGGACCCGCGCCATCCGTACCTGAAGGCGCTCATGCGCGCGGTGCCGCGGATCGGCCTTGACCGCAGCGAACGCCTGACCCCCATCCGCGAGGTGGAGCGGGCCGCGAAGGGGTACGTGCGCACGCAGAGGGATGGCGGCTCGGGGGCGGTGGCCATGGGTGAGCCGCTGCTCGCGGTGCGCAACCTGACCAAGACCTACGGGGTCCGGAAGTCGGGGTGGTTCGGCGCGAAAGCGCAGGCGCCGGTCCGTGCCCTCGACGAGGTGAGCTTCGACATCCGCCGCGGCGAATGCCTCGGGCTCGTCGGCGAGAGTGGATGCGGCAAGACCACCGTGAGCCGGATCCTGATGCGCGTGGTGGCGCCGGACACCGGAGAGGCGACGTACCACGAGGCCGGCGGCGGCTTCTCCCTGTTCGACCTCGAAGGCGAGGCCCTCACCGCGTTCCGCCGCCGGGCGCAGTACGTGTTCCAGGACCCGGTGAGCTCGCTCAACCCGCGCATGACGGTGTTCGACATCATCAGCGAGCCGCTCGCCATCCACGGTATCGGGGGCCACGGCGAGCGCGCCGCGATCGTGCAGGAGCTGATGGGTCACGTGGGCCTCGACCCGCGCTTCCTCTCGCGCTATCCGCACAGCTTCTCCGGCGGGCAGCGGCAGCGGATCGGCATCGCCCGCGCGCTGGCGCTGAACCCCGAACTCATCATCTGCGACGAGCCGGTCTCCGCCCTGGACGTCTCGGTGCAGGCGCAGGTGCTGAACCTGCTGAAGGATCTCCAGTCGGAGCTGGGCCTCACCTATCTCTTCGTCTCGCACAACCTTGCGGTGGTCGACTACATGGCGGACCGCATCGCGGTGATGTGCGCGGGCCGGCTGGTGGAGGTCGCGCCGCGCGAGCGGCTGTTCGAGAACCCGGTCCACCCCTACACCCGCGCGCTCCTCGCCGCGGTGCCCCGCACCGACCCCTCGGCCCGTCTCGACCTCGGCGCGCTGATGGAGGGCAGGGTGTCGAATCCGGCCGACTGGCCGGCACCCTTCACCGACGACGGCGACCGGCGGCCGGAACTCGTGGAAGTCGCACCGGGGCACGCGGTGCGGGCGGCGGGGTCCGTGCACGCACAGGCATCGGCATGAACCCGACCGCGGCGGGACTACTCTCTGAACAGGTCGGCATGCGACCCGGTGCGGACAAGCCGCAACTCGTTGCCGACGATACGGTAGATCAGGAGCCAGTCGGGCTCGATATGTGCCTCCCGGTAGCCTTTCCAGATCCCCCGAAGTGGATGGTCGAGGTGGCGTGCCGTCAGCGGGTCCTGCCGAATCAGGGAATCCAGGAGCGTCCGCAGCCTGGTCAGGTCCCGGCCTCTCCTTGCGGCTTTCCTGACATCGCGCTTGAATCGGGTGGACCGGACGGGGGTCAACATCTCAGATGTCGAGGTCCTGGAACAGTTCCTCGGCGGACCCGAATCGCTTCCCGCCGCCGTCTTCGAGCTCCCGCATGGCCTCTGCGGTCGCGGCGTTCGGCATCTGGACGGGGAAGGGCAGTCGCTTCTCGTCCGCGACCCGGAGCAGGAGCAGCCGGATTGCGTCGGATACGGACAACCCCATGCCGCGAAGGGCCTCCGTGGCCCGGGCCTTCGTTTCGCTGTCGATGCGGGCGCGGACGACGGAATCGGTGCTCATCTCGGCATCCTGATGTGATGTAGCTTTATCGTGGCTACAGAGCGCCTGTAATGTCAATGTCAACGCCTGATTTCACGCCTCACTCCATGCGAGAGTTCGCGAAACGTCTCCGACTCGCCGGCTCCGCAGTGGTGCTCGCCGTGCTCGCGGGCAGCGCTGCGGCCGCAGCGCCCTACGTCGAGACGCCCGCGCTCGCGGATCGGGTGGCGCGCGGCGAGTTGCCCGCGGTCGGGCAGCGTCTGCCGGCGCGGCCGAGCGTGGTCGCGCTCGCCGGTGACGGTCTGGCGCCGGGCCGGCACGGCGGCGAGCTGCGGCTGCTGATGGGGCGCGCCAAGGATGTGCGGCTGATGGTCGTGTACGGCTACGCGCGGCTCGTCGGCTACGACCGGGCGTACCGGCTCGTTCCCGACATTCTCGAAGACGTGGAAGTCGACGAGGGGCGCATCTTCACCCTGCGGCTCCGGCCCGGACACCGGTGGTCGGATGGGCATCCGTTCACCGCCGAGGACTTCCGCTACTACTGGGAGGACATCGCCACCCACGAGTCGCTGGCGCCGTTCGGCCCGCCCCGCGCCTACCTCGTCGAGGGCGAGCCGCCGCGCTTCGAGGTGCTGGATGCGCACACCGTGCGCTACACGTGGACGCGGCCGAACCCGTTCTTCCTGCCGGCGCTGGCCGGGGCGCGGCCCGAGCCGTTGTACGCGCCCGCCCACTATCTCCGGGCGTTCCACGCCCGCTACGCCGACGAGACGACACTGAACCGGCTGGCGCGGGAGGAGGGCAAGCGCAACTGGGCCCCGGTGCACACCAACCGGTTCCGGCCCTACAAGAACACGAACCCCGAGCTGCCCTCGCTTCAGCCCTGGGTCAATACCACGGCGCCGCCCTCGCAGCGCTTCGTCTCCGTGCGCAACCCCTATTTCCACCGGGTGGACACCAACGGACGGCAGTTGCCCTACATCGACCGGGTGATCGTGAACATCGCCGACGGCAAGCTCGTCCCCGCCAAGACCGGGGCGGGGGAGTCGGACCTCCAGGCCCGCCACCTCACCTTCAACGACTACACGTTCCTCAAGCAGGGCGAGGCGCGCAACGCGAAGCGGGTGCGGCTGTGGGAGACCACCCGGGGGGCGCACGTCGCGCTCTACCCGAACCTCAACGTCGAGGATGCGGGCTGGCGGGCGCTGCTGCGCGACGTGCGGTTCCGCCGCGCCCTCTCGCTCGCCATCGACCGCCACGAGATCAATCAGGTGATCTACTTCGGGCTCGCGACCGAAGGCAATGACACCGTCCACGCGAAGGGGCCGTTGTACGAGGAGGACTACCGCACGCGCTGGGCACGGTTCGACCTCGATGCCGCCAATGCGCTCCTCGACGAGATGGGGCTCGTCGAGCGCGACGATGCCGGCATGCGGCGCATGCCGGACGGGCGGCCGCTCGAGATCATCGTGGAGACCGCGGGCGAGGACACCGAGCAGACCGACGTGCTGGAGCTGATCGGCTGGACGTGGAAGGAGGTGGGGATCAAGCTGTTCTCGAAGCCGTTGCAGCGCGAGGTGTTCCGCAACCGCATCGTCTCCGGGCAGACCGTGATCTCGGTGTGGGGCGGGCTGGAGAACGGGTTGCCGCTCCCCGACATGAGCCCGCGCGACCTCGCCCCGACCCGCCATGATCAATACCAGTGGCCACGGTGGGGGCAGTTCTACGAGACGGAGGGCACTTCCGGCGAAGCCCCGACGCTGGCTCCGGCGCGCGAGCTGGCGGCGCTGAACCGCCGGTGGCTCTCGGCCCCGGACACGGACGCCCGGCGGGCAATCTGGGAGCGGATGCTCCGGATCCGGGCCGACAATGCGTTCAGCATCGGCATCGTTTCCGGAGTGCCGCAGCCGGTGGTGGTGGACGCGCGGCTGCGGAACGTCCCCGCGCAGGGGATCTACAACTGGGACCCGGGGGCCCACTTCGGCATCTACCGCCCCGACACCTTCTGGTTCGAAGACTGAGCGGGCCATGCTCCAGTACACCGTCCGGCGCCTCTTCGTGATGATCCCCACCCTGGCGATCATCAGCGCCCTGGTGTTCATCATCATCCAGCTTCCCGAGGGGGACTACCTCACCTCCTACATCGCCGAGCTGGAGGCGACCGGCGAGAAGGTGTCGCAGGAGAAGGTGGAGTTCCTGCGTGCCCAGTACGGGCTCGACCGCCCCGTCGTCGAGCAGTACGCCACCTGGGTGCTGGGGATGCTCCAGGGGGACTTCGGCTATTCGTTCGAGCACGACCTCCCGGTGAGCGAGGTGGTGGGAGACCGGCTGTTCCTGACCTTCCTGCTTTCGTTCTCGACCATCATCTTCACCTGGGTGGTCTCGTTCCCCACCGGGGTGTACTCCGCCACCCACCAGTACAGCTGGGGGGACCATGGCCTGACCCTCATCGGCTTCCTGGGGCTCGCGACGCCGAACTTTCTCCTCGCGCTGGTGCTGCTCTACTTCGCGAACGTGGTGTTCGGCACCTCCATCGGCGGGCTGATGGAGCCCGAGTTCGTCGATCAGCCCATGAGCTGGCCGAAGTTCGTCTCCGTGCTGGAGCACCTGTGGATCCCGGTGGTGGTCATCGGCACCGCGGGGACCGCGGGGATGATCCGCCGGCTCCGCGCGAACCTCCTGGACGAACTCCAGAAGCAGTACGTGGTCACCGGGCGCGCCAAGGGGTTGCCGCCGTTTCGCTTGCTGGTGAAATATCCGCTCCGCATGTCGCTCAACCCGTTCATCGCGGACATCGGCAACCTGCTGCCGCAGGTGGTCTCCGGCGCCGCCATCGTCTCGGTGGTGCTCTCGCTCCCCACCACCGGCCCGATGCTGGTGCGGGCGTTGCAGAGCCAGGACATGTATCTGGCCGGCTCCTTCCTCATGTTCCTCGCGGTGCTCACGGTGGTGGGGATGTTCCTGTCGGATCTCGCGCTGGCCGCGCTCGACCCGAGAATCCGGCTGGACGGAGGGACGCGACGATGAGCCGGCTCGAGCACTACGTCTCCCCCGAGCCGTTCGATCCGCACTCGATCGAGGCCCTGACCCCGGAGCAGGAGCGGTTCTTCCTCGCCTCGCAGTGGCGGATGATGTGGTGGCGGTTCCGCCGCCACCACATCGCGGTGATTTCCGGTGCGGTGCTCGCGCTGCTGTACCTCTCGGTGCTGGTGAGCGAGATCATCGCCCCCTACGACCTGCACTCGCGCCACAGCGACTTCATCTACGCGCCGCCGCAGTCGGTGCGGCTCTTTCACGACGGCGCATTCGTCGGGCCGTTCGTGTACGGCCTCGACTACCGGCTCGACATGGAGAACCTGAAGCGGGAGTACCGCGAGGACCGGGAGCGGCGCTACCGGTTGCGGTTCCTGTGCTCGGGCGATCCCTACCGGTTCTGGGGGCAGGTCGAGGCGAGTTTCCACCTGGTGTGCGTCGAGGACGGGGGCACGCTCTTCCTGCTCGGCACCGACCGGCTCGGGCGCGACGTGCTCTCGCGCATGGTGCACGGGGCGCGCATATCGCTCACCATCGGCCTCGTCGGGATCGCGGTGAGCTTCCTGGTCGGGCTCGTGCTCGGGGGGCTCGCCGGCTACTACGGCGGCTGGGTGGACAGCGTGGTCCAGCGGCTCATCGAGATCATCCGCTCGTTCCCGGAACTGCCGCTGTGGATGGCGCTCTCGGCCGCGCTGCCGGTCACCTGGAGCCCCATCGGGGTGTTCTTCGGCATCACCATCATCCTCGGTCTGATCGACTGGACGGGCCTCGCCCGGGCGGTGCGCTCCAAGCTGCTGGCGCTGCGCGAGGAGGACTTCACCACCGCTGCGGTGCTGATGGGGGCGCGTCCGGGGCGGGTGATCGCGCGTCACCTCCTGCCCAACTTCATGAGCCACATCATCGCCTCGGCCACGCTCTCGATCCCCGCGATGATCCTTGGCGAAACCGCGCTCAGCTTCCTCGGGCTCGGTCTGCGCCCGCCGGTGACGAGCTGGGGCGTGCTGCTCACCGAGGCGCAGAACATCAACGCCGTCGCGCTCTACCCCTGGCTCATGTTCCCGGTAGTCCCGGTGGTGATCACGGTGCTCGCCTTCAACTTCCTCGGCGACGGCCTGCGCGACGCGGCGGACCCGTACAAGGCGGACTGACGCCGGCACCGGGCGCGGACCCGGGACGACATCGACCGCGCCCTGCGCCTACGAAAGAATGGGCGCAGGTCGGCGGTGAGCACGGTATGGTCATGGCATGATGGCACCATGTGCAGTGAAGAACCGAAACAGGGAGACCGAGACCATGAGCAAACCGGACGGGCGCCGTATGCACGCCATCCAGGGACTCGCGGCGGCGTTGCAGGAGTGCTTCGATGCGTCAGTCGAGGCAGCGGAGAAGCGGATGGAGCCGCGCCTCGCAAGGCAGGAAGAGATGCTGCGCGAGCACAAGGAAATGCTGCAATCGGTGAGAGAAACGCAGCGCGAGCAGAAGGAGACGCTGCGCAGACACGATGAGACCCTCCGTCGGCAAGATGAGACCCTCCGTCGGCAAAACGACACCCTGCGCATGATCTGGACGCAGTGCGGCGGGAAGCCGGAACGGCGCCTGCCGGTCGACGACTGACGGTGATAGCCGATCCGGTTTCGCGGACCGCATCGAGCCCGGACTTCCAGTCGCCGTCATGATCAGACGCCTTCTCTCCGTCGACAGGAGCGGTCTCCGGCTCGCCGGCTTCAATCTGGTGGCCGGCATCGTGATTACGGTTCTGCTCGTCTTCGCCGCGAGGGATACCGCCTATCCGCCGGCCGTCGGCTTCGCGCTGGCGCTGCTCGTCGGTGGGGGAACGACAGGTCTCACGGTCTGGGCCTCACTGACTTTCAGAAAGGGTGAACCGCCGGATGAGCCTGTGGACGGAAACGGCTCGCGCCGCAGAGGCGATCCAGGGCCATGAGCGGGCGCGAGGAAACGCGACACTTCCGGACCCAGGCGGTCACGATGCTGGCCGTCGCGACCGGCGTTCTCGGGTTCGGACTCTTCGGGGCGGAGTTTCGGGTGAGCACGGAGTTTCTGCCCACGATGATGTTCGTGGCCGGCGGGCTTGCGCTCGTATGCTGCATGGCGTTGGTCCAGTCGGTCAGAGTCATCCTTCCGAGCGACGATGTGAACGGCCGGCGGGTGGCGTGGGGACCGCTGATGTATATGTTCCTGGTGGTTGTCTACGTGGTTTGTGTATTCGTGGCCGGCATCTTCGATAGTTCACCGTCCCCGTAGCGCGGGTTGGGCGCCACGAGCCGATCGGTACCGGCTTCAATCCGGCTCGATCCGGTACTCGTGGCTGATCTCCACGCTCGGTCGCAGCATTGCCGTCGCCGAGCAGTACTTTTCCGCCGAGAGGTCCACCGCGCGCCGCACCGCGCTTTCGCGCAGATCCTTCCCGCGCAGCACGAACACCATGCGGATGCGGGTGAACACCGCCGGCACCGCGTCCGCCCGCTCCGCTTCCAGTTCCACCCGGCAGTCGGTGATCGCCTGGCGGGCCTTGCGCAGGATGGACACCACATCGAACGCGCTGCACGCGCCGAGCCCCACCAGAATGGTCTCCATGGGGCGCGGCCCGATGTTGCGCCCCCCTGACGCGGGGGCGCCGTCGAGCACAATGGCATGGCCGCTGCCGGTCTCGCCCACGAAGGCGACCCCGTCCAGCCACTTCACGGTTGCTTTCACGATCTTTCTCCCATCGCTCGTCGGTTTGACCGGAAATTTCGGCGATTCACGAAGCGAGGGGGCGGAGAATGGCGGTTCTCGCAAGGCGAACCCGAGTCAGGGGCGCAGGCATGCTTGACGGTACGTCGAGCCCCCTGGCCGTGTTCAACGCGGCGAAAGCAGTCGGAGCCGTGCCTGCAGCCGTGGATCGGTGAAATTTCCCGGGTTGGGTCGGCCGCATTCATGCGCGCCTGCATCACCCATCGAAGAACAGTTCCCGCAGCTTCGCGCCCGGGTGCTCGGCGCGCATGAACGCCTCCCCGACCAGGAACCCGTGGACCCCGGCTGCGCGCATGCGGGCGATGTCGGTGCGGGTGTGGATGCCGCTTTCGGTGATGACGGTGCGGCCGGCGGGGATGCGGTCGAGCAGAGCGAGGGTGGTGTCCAGCGTGGTTTCGAACGTGCGCAGATTGCGGTTGTTGATGCCGAGCAGCGGGAGCTCCAGGTGGGCGGCGCGTTCCAGCTCCGCCGCATCGTGCACCTCCACCAGCACATCCAGGCCGAGATGGGTGGCGAGCGCCGCCAGCTCGTTGAGCTGCGCGTCGCCGAGGGCGGCGACGATGAGGAGGATGCAGTCCGCGCCGAGCGCGCGCGCTTCGTGGACCTGCCAGGCGTCGATCACGAAGTCCTTGCGCAGCACCGGCAGATGGCTCGATGCCCGCGCCGCGATCAGGTGGCGGTCGGCGCCCTGGAAGAACGTCTCGTCGGTGAGCACCGACAGCGTCGCCGCGCCGCCCGCCGCGTAGTCGCGCGCGATCGTCGCCGGGTCGAAATCTTCGCGCAGCACCCCCCTGCTCGGCGATGCCTTCTTGATCTCCGCGATGACCGCGGGCTCTCCGGCCGCGATGCGGGATTGAAGCGCCGCGGCGAACCCGCGGGGCGGAGCCTGCGCCTCGATCTGCTCGGCCAGCACCCGCAGCGGTGTGCGTTCGGCTCGTTCGGCCACCTCGCGCGCCTTGTGGCGAATGATGCGCAGGAGCACGTCCGGGCGCGCCGTCGCGCCGTCGCTACCCATTGCTGAGCGCCACCAGTCGTTCCAGGGCGGCCGCGGCCCGGCCGGAGCCGATGCTCTCCCGCGCGCGCGCGATTCCGTCCTCCAGGCTCGACGCGATGCCGCTCACGTAGATGGCCGCGGCGGCGTTGAGGGCGGTGATGTCCGCGGTCGGCCCTGATTCGCCGGCCAGCACGGCGCGGATTACGGCGAGGCTCGCGGCCGGCGAGTCCACGGCGATGGACTCGATCGGGGCGCGGGCGAACCCGAAGTCGCGGGCATCGAGCGTGAAGGTGCGCACCGCGCCGTCGTGAAGCTCCGCCACGCGGGTCGGGGCACCGAGGCTCAGCTCGTCGAGCCCGTCCTCGGAGTGCACCACCATCACATGCTCGCTGCCGAGCTCCCCGAGCACGCGGGCGAGTGGCTCGACGAGGGCCGAGTCGAAAACCCCGATGACCTGGCGGAGCGCTCCGGCCGGGTTGGTGAGGGGTCCGAGCACGTTGAAGATGGTGCGCACCGCCATCTCCCGGCGCGGGCCGATGGCGTGCTTCATCGCCCCGTGGTGGGCGGGCGCAAACAGGAACCCCACCCCGGCCTCGTCGATGCAGCGCGCCACCCGCTCCGGCGAGAGGTCGAGCCGGACCCCGGCCGCCTCCAGCACGTCGGCGCTCCCGGACCGGCCGGAGACCGAGCGGTTGCCGTGCTTCGCAACCCGCACCCCGGCCCCCGCCGCGACGAGCGCGCTCGCGGTGGAGATGTTGAAGGTGCCGCTCGCGTCCCCGCCGGTGCCGCAGGTGTCGACGAGGTGCGCCGGGTCCACCGCCACCCGGGTGGCGAGCCGTCGCATCACCGCCGCCGCGGCCGCGATCTCCCCGACCGTCTCGCCCTTCATGCGCAGGCCCACCAGGAACCCCCCGACCTGCGCGGGCGTGCATTCGCCGGTCATGATGGCCTGCATGGCGCCCGTCATCTGCGCGCCGTCGAGATCGCGCCGCTCGGTGACGGCGCGGATCGCCGATTGGATGTCCATGGTGTCGTGTCCTCGCCGGTGCGGTTTCGGGCGCTGACCGTGGCTACCGATTATGGCCCCGGCGGGAATCTTCCGGATCGAGGCTCGGTTCCGGCCCGCCTCCGGCGAACCGAGTCACAATGCGGCCGTCCAGCGCATGCCTGGATCGGGCGCCGCGGGCAGGCAGTTCCCGCGGCCCGCCTCGCTGCTTTCGACCAACCGACCTGTGGCCGGCTTCCGAATCACGTCCGCTCCGCAGTGCCCCCGCCCTGCCGCTTGCGGTCTCAGACGCCGCGCACTTCCTTGAGCCGATCGTACGCGGCTCTGATCTCGCGCGTCTTCTCGGTTGCGACCCGCATCATTTCCTCGGGCAGTCCCTTGGCCACCAGCTTGTCGGGGTGGTGCCGGTTCATCATCCGGCGGTAGGCGCGCTTCAGCTCCGCGTCCGAGCAGCTCTCGTCCACGCCGAGGATGGCATGGGCGTCGGCGGCGGAGAGGGCGTCCGCCGGCTTGCCGCTCCGGGCGCGGTGCTCCGCTCGCACCATGGCCTCCAGGCGCTCCAGCTCTCCGGCGGGCAGGCGCAGCCGCCCGCAGACGGACTCCAGCAACGCCCGTTCCTCCGGGTGCAGCGCGCCGTCGGCATACGCGGCGTGGAGGAGGATCTCGACGAACATGGTGACGAGGTGGGCGCTGTAGCGGCATTCGCGGCGGAACTGGTCGAGGACCTCGCCGACGGGGAAGTCGGGAGACCGTCCTTCACGAAAGAGCCGTTCGGCGAGCCGGCGGTGGGAGGCGGAGAGCCGCATCTCGTCCATGACCCGCGATGCGAGTCGGATCTCGTCGCGGGTGACGCGGCCGTCCGCCTTCGCGAGATGGCCCATCACCGCGAAGGTGGCGGTGAAGAACGCGGTCTGGGTTCGTTCGCGCGGGCCGAGGGATTCGGGAGCGTCCGGGTGGTCGGGGGCGTCGAGGAAGTCCGCGGCGTCGCCGGCGCCGAGGCGATCGGAATCCGCCCAGCCGCGCCCGCGCCTCGCTCGGGAAGAGCGGTCGATGTTGTGCCCGAGCGCGACGCCCACCAGCGCACCAAGGGCCCCGCCGAGCGCGAAGCCGACGGCGCCACCAAGGAGTTTTCCGAGCCAGGCCATCGTCTTCGCTTCCGGGTGGGGGGCTTATCGCGGAAATTCTACCGATTTACGGCTGCGGGCACGGATCCGACTGTTTTCGCTGCGTTGAACGTGGCCAGAGTGCTTGATGCCGCTCGCTTGGCGAACTTGCTCCGTACCTACGGGTACGCCTGCGCGCCCTCGCTTCGCGAATCGGTGAAATTTCCGGGTTGTGCACGGGATTACATCGGATGGCGCCGTCGCGAGCAACGTGCGCTCCGATATGCAGTGCCTCACTTTTGATAATTCTGTCCGGTGTCTCCGGCCGGTGTGAGCGAGCTTTCCCGACAGTTCAGGAGTCAAGGTGAGACACCTTCCGGTACGTGCAGGACCATTTCATGCTGGCCGAGCCCCGCCCCGAAGTTGGCGGAAGCATCCCGAGCGGCGCGCCTTGACGGTGCCCCGCACCCGCCACGAACGGTACCCGTCGGCCGGCAGTGCCTCACTTTTCGTGTGCTCCGGATCTCGCCGGGCACGCCGACGATGCCGTTGAGGTTGAGCGCGGCCAGGGCGACGCCGACACCAAAAGTATGGCGAGGGTCTTCTGGCTGAGTCCGGGCATGTCGGGACGTGGCATGACGATCGGTTGTGAATGTGCGAGGAGTCTGCGCCGCAGCACGCTTTGCGAGGATAGCGGTGGGGATTTGGAGTCGGATGTTGGGTCGTATTGCTTGAAAAGTGGGGAATTCCGGTAAGAAATGACCGCCATGGGGACCGATTGTGCAGGTTCATCCCCATCGGAATTTTCTACGGCGCAGACTCCGAGGCCACTCTACCCGCCTCGTGCGATCGTGAATCCGCATTGGTGCGCACCGGGACACCTTTCGGGTTTCGAGTAGGTCCCGGTCTCACCCGAAGCAGGAAATCGCTGACGAGACGGCCGCGCATCGCCGCGCAACCGCTATCGGTACGAGGCCGATATCCCCGGTGCTTTCTGCTCCCCCGCGCCCGCGGCGCCTTTGCCCATGCTCGCCGTCGGACGGGACATCGGCCGAGCCGTGACGGCGCGTTACCTCCCCCGTAGCCCGCGCCCCATATCGATGGTTCGGGATCGGCCCCGTTGCCGGTCGAGCCAGCGGATCAGGAGCCCGGTGGCCCGACGTATCCCCAGCCGGTTCAACCCCGCCGCCACCCCCACCGACGCGAGGGCGCCGCTCGCCCAGCGCCTCTCACGAGGGTTTCACGAAGCCCAACCCGGCCTCGGCTGGGAATCAGCCTACCATTCGAAGGGGATCAAACCTATGGACAAGAAGTTGATTGCGGTCGCCGTGACGGGTGCGTTAGCCCTGCCGATGTCGGCACAAGCGCTGGAAGGCTCGGTCTCTGGTCATATCGGCCGGACGATAACGTTCGTGGACGCAGAGAATGAAGCGGAAGAGGGGCCAAAATGGAGTCACCAGGGCTTGGGGGCCTCGGGCACTCGTTTTCGCTTCACTGGGAGTGAAGATCTTGAGAATGGAGTGACGGTCGGCGTCAATCTGGAATATGGCGCGGGCGGCTCTCAGGGGGACAGCCCTGGGCTCCGGCATAGTGCCCTTACGTTCTCGGGCGCCTTCGGCAGCATCGCCGCGGGGCAGACCGGGCCAGCCACGAATGGCACCAACGACGATCTGAGTGCCTCCGGCCTTGCTGTCGGCATGGCCTGCGACAACGCGGCCCGCGGCAATAAGAGCTGCCCGGACTTCACCGCCAGCCGTCGAGGTGTCGTCAAGTACACCACGCCAGCAATTGGTGCGCTCGGAGTTTCGGGCAGCCTCGCACGGGATTTCGCAGACGCACAAGTGTCGGCATCTGGTGAACTCGGAGGCGGCTCGTACGCGCTTCGTGCCAGCTTTGCGAACTTCGGAGAGGATGCCGACGGTGACGAGAAGGCGTATAAAGATGGCGATATATTCTCTGCGGCGGCTGCGTTCAAAATCGGTGGTGTCAGCGCAAGTACACTTTGGGGGTCGATGAGACCGGACCAGGATGGCAAGGATGTCGATGGTTTCGGCGTCAAGCTGGGCTATGACCTTGGCGACACCGGCATCGGCCTAGTGTTCCGTCAGACCGATAAGGAAGAAGACGGTACAGAACCCACTACTTGGGGAATCGGCGTGCAGCACAACATGATGGGCGTCGACCTCCTTGCCGGCTACTACAGCTATGATCCGGATATGCCCAACACGGATGAGACAAACACGTTCACCGTAGGTTCAAGAATCAAATTCTGAGCCGAACCCTTACCGCTGCACACTCCCCTTCGGGAATGTGTAGCTGCATTCGGTGGGCTGATTCCATGATGCCCAGACCCCCTTCCCGCTCGGGAAGGGGGCTTTCTGTCAGTGCTCGGAGCGTCGGCCAAGCTCCACGCACAACATAACCCGCCACTCCCGACGCATCCGTAGTACGGCCGCACGTTATTCTCTCGTCCCCCGCTCGCACGTCGGGCCGAGACATTCTCCCCACCCCCATCCCGAAGCCGAACCGGCCTGTCTTCACGCCGTATCCTGCCGTCTCGCCACATGCGCGCCGCCATTCGAAAGCAGAGCGCAACACCACCCGCAGCTCCAAGTTCGCATACCGAGCGAGACTTGGGCCTACACCAAAGGTGTCCCGATCCGCACGATCGTCGGCATGATGTCTGATTCCCGTCGGCGGACAACGCGATAGAATGATCCTCGTGCAATCACCACCGCTCGTCACGGCTTAACCCGACATGTCCAGACTGAGCCAGGAAACACTCGCGATCATCGGCGCCACCGTCGCCCTGGCGGCGCTCACCCTGACCGGCATCACCGGCGTGCGCGGCGAGATTCAAACTCTCCGGGTCGAGATGCAGGCCATCCGCGACGAAGCACGTGCCGATCGCGAGGCGATGCGGGCCGAAGCCCGCGCCGACCGTGAAGCGATACGGGCCGAGGCCCGCGCCGATCGCCAAGCCTTCCAGGAACAAATCCTCTGGCTTACCGAGCAGCAAGGTGCCCTCGGCGGGCAAATCGAAATCGTACGCGATCAGCTCGCCGCCGGAGGCTGATGCCCGAAGGCTCGGGACACTCCACTCCAGCCGGATGCGCAAGCCCCGGCGCATCCGCGATCCGGCCGCGTGTTACTACCCGCCCGGCGCTCGTGCTGCGCACCGAGGAGAGCGAGACCATGGCCCACACCAAAGGGGTCCCGATTCGCACGATGGTCGGCACGATGTCTGATTCCCACCGGTGGACAACGCAGTAGAATCTGCCTCGTGCAATCATCACTGCCCGTCACGGCGGACCCCGACATGTCCAGGCTCAGCCAGGAAACTCTCGCGATCATCGGCGCCACCGTCGCCCTGGCGGCGCTCACCCTTACCAGCATCACGGGCGTACGCGGCGAGATTCAAACTCTACGGGCCGAGATTCAGGCCGTGCGCGACGAAGCCCGCGCTGACCGCGAGGCGATGCGCGCCGAAGCCACCGCTGACCGGGCCGAAGCGCGCGCTGACCGCGAGGCAATGCGGGCCGAAGCTCGCGCCGATCGCGAGGCGATGCGGGCCGAAGCCCGTGCCGACCGCCAAGCCTTCGAGGAACAGATCCTCCGGCTTACCGAGCAGCAGGGCACCCTCGGCGGACAAATCGAAATCATCCGCGACCAACTCGCCGCCGGAGGCTGATGCCGGGAAGTCTGGGAGGCGCCGACCCGATCGGACCGCCGATCCCGGCGCATCCGCGATACGGCGGCGGAAAGGTTGGAATCATCTGCGGCCAGCCACCGTCCGGAAGAGGCCTCGATATCCCCGTGAGTTCGGAAGCAGCCGGGGACCCTCGCCGTCATCAGCGCAACCATCGCGCTTGCCGTTGATGCGGTGGGCGCTCGGATTCTGCGATGCCGAGAATCATTCACAGGCTTGCGACGCCGGCCTACACGGCACGGGCCCTTCGCCCCATGTCCGACGAGACCTGCGCCCATCGCACCGGCCACGCCGCGCCCCTACAGTGCCCCCCATGCACGATGCTGCTTACAAGACCCTGTTCTCCCACCCCCGCGTGGTCAGGGACCTCCTGCGAGGCTTCGTTCCCGAGCCCTGGATCGACGCCCTCGATCTCGACTCTCTGGAGAAGCTGCCCACAGACTTTACCAGCGACGATCTGCGCCGGCAGCGCCGGGCCGACGCAGTGTGGCGCATCCGGTTCCGCGGCGAGTGGCTCTACGTGCTCTTGCTGCTGGAGTTCCAATCCACCGAGGACCGTTACATGGCGTTACGCATCCTCGTCTACACCGGCCTGCTCCACCAGGACCTTGTTCGACGCGGCGCGGTCGGGCCGCACGGGTTGCTCCCCCCGGTGCTGCCCATCGTGCTCTACAACGGCGCTCACCCCTGGAAAGCCGAGGCCGACGTATCGCGGCTGATCGCTCCGGTGCATGAAGACCTGGCGCGGTATCAGCCATCACAGCACTATCTCCTCCTTGACGAGGGACGGCTGGGGAATGAGGATTTGCCGGAGCGCAATCTGGTCTCGGCCATCGTGCGCCTGGAGGGCAGTCGCTCGTCGGAGGATGTGCTGCGCATGGTGGAGGTGCTGGCGCAGTGGCTGAGGGGCTCGGGTGAGGTGGAGCTCCAGCGGGCGTTCGGGGCGTGGGTCTGGTCGGTGGTGATGCCGCGGCAAATTGACACAGAGGCGCGGCCGGAGGCACCGG
Source organism: Gammaproteobacteria bacterium (assembly GCA_965221725.1). GTDB lineage: Bacteria > Pseudomonadota > Gammaproteobacteria > HK1 > HK1 > HK1. Next base: position 1,624,758 of record OZ244909.1, on the reverse strand, counting down.
ACCCTGCGCGTGTCCAAGGATTCGAGGAGGTCTCGACGATGCTGGCAGAGCGAATGCAGGAGTGGTACGAGGAAATGCGCCGGGAGGGTCTTCGGGCGGGGCTTGAGGAGGGCCGTGAGAAAGGTCGCGAAGAAGGTCGCGAGGAGGGTCGTGAGGAGGGTCGTGAGGAGGGTCGTGAGGAGGGTCGCGAGGAGGGTCGTGAGGAGGGTCGTGAGGAGCGGCAGCGGCTGCTGGGTCGTCTTGTGGCACGAAAATTCGGCGATGCAACGGCAGAACGGCTGTCGGAGCTGCTGCACGATCTGGCAACTTCGGAGCAATTCGAGGATGTCGGTCACTGGATTATCGAATGCGACACGGGCACCGAGCTTATCGCGCGCACGGAACGAATGGTTCGACGGCCGCCGGCAGGGAACGCCTGAACCGGCTCAAACCCGATGGGCAGCGATATGCGCCAGTCACATCTCTTGAGCAAGGCGCCGCCGCTGACCGTACCCCCTGGGACGATCTGATTGCCGCTGGAGCGGACAGCGAAGGGATTCAGCCTGACGGTCCGGGAAGCGCAGGGCCGAGCGAAGGAGGGGCTGGGCGAGAGTCAGTCTCTCCATCCGCTTGTCCTGCGGCAACGTGTACATCAGGGCTGGCCTCACGAAGCCACCGACATCATCATGCAATCCACCGAACGAGACCTCACGCAGCACAAAGGGCAGTCGGCGGAACGGTGACCCGGCGGTGTGGTGCAGCCACAGGCCGACACCGACGGTTGCGCCGGGGATGGCGAGGGCTTCTCGGGCAAGAGTTTGCCTCCCGAGTCTGCGCAGGGGGGATCACCCTCCGGCGGCAAACTGGTCGCGGATGATTTCGATCTGTCCGCCGAGTTCACCCTGCTGCTCGGTGAGCCGGAGGATCTGTTCCTGAAAGACTTGGCGATCGATACGGGCCTCAGCCCGCATCGCCTCACGATCGGCTCGGGCCTCGGCCCGTATCGCCTGGCGGTCGGCGCGGGCTTCGTCGCGGACGGCTTGAATATCGCCGCGCACGCCGGCGATGCTGGCAAGGGTGAGCGCGGCCAGGGCGACACCCACACCGAGAATGGCGAGTGTTTCCTGGCTGAGTCTGGACATGTCGGGTCACGCCATGACGAGCAGTAGTGATTGCATGAAGGTCATTCTACCGGTGCTGCCCACCGGCGGGAATCAGACCTCGCGCCGACTATCGTGCGAATCGGAGCACCTTCCGTGTAGGCCGTCGTCTCGCTCCCCCTGTGAGCAGCACGAGGGCCGAGCGGGTAACGCGCGGCTGTATCGAGGACGCGCCGGGGGTCGGTGGCTCGGCTTGGGCTGCGCCTCTCAAATCTCCGGAAGTCACCCTCCGGTGGCAAGCTGGTCGCGAATGACTTCGATCTGTCCGCCGAGTTCGCCCTGTTGCTCGGTGAGCCGGAGGATCTGCTTCTGGAAAACTTGACGGTCAGCGCGCGCTTCGGCCCGAACATCCTGGAGTTCATCGCGGACGGCCCGGATCTCGCCGCGCACGCCAGCGATGCTGGTAAGGGTGAGCGCGGCCAAAGCGACACCCACACCGAGGATGGCGAGTGTTTCCTGGCTGAGTCTGGACATGTCGGGTTACGCCGTGACAAGCGGTGGTGATTGCACGAGGGCCATTCTATCGCGCTGTCCAGAGGTGGGAGTCAGACATCGCGCCGACGTCGTATGGATTTGGGGCACCTTTGGTGTAGGTCATGGTCTCGCTCCTCTCGGCGCGCAGCACGAGAGCCGGGCGAGTAACGCGCGGCCGGATCGCAGATGCGCCAGAGTTGGCGGTTCGGCCGAGGCGTTGCATCCCGCGTCTCCGGGAATCACCTTCCGGCGGCGACTTGATCGCGGATGATTTCGATCTGTCCGGCGAGTTCGCCTTGCTGCTCGGTGAGCCGGAGGATCTGTTCCTGGAAGACTTGGCGGTCGGCGCGCGCTTCGGCCCGCATCGCCTCGCGGTCGGCGCGGGCCTCGGCCCGCATCATCTGGCGGTCGGCACGTGCTTCGTCGCGGACGGCCCGAATCTCACCGCGCACGCCGGCGATGCTGGTGAGGGTGAGCGCAGCCAGGGCGACGCCTACACCGAGAATGGCGAGAGTTTCCTGGCTGAATCTGGACATGTCGGGGTGCGCCATGACGAGCGGTTGCGATTGCACGAGGGGCATTCTACTGCGTTGTCCAACGGGGGGAATCAGACATCGGGCTGACGTCGTGTGGATTCGAGACACGTTTGGTGTAGGTCCAGGTCTCGTTCAGTGTGTGAACGTTGGCCGAGCGCATGACGCGCGCCGGATCGCGGATGCGCCGGGACCGGCGGTTCGGCCGAGGCAGCGCATCCCTTGCCTTCGGGAATCACCCTCCGGCGGCGAGCTGGTCGCGGATGATCTCGATTTGTCCGCCAAGAACGCCCTGCTGCTCGGTGAGCCGGAGGATCTGTTCCTGGAACATTTGGCGATCGGCACGTGCCTCGGCTCGCATCGCCTCGCGGTCGGCGCGGGCCTCGTCGCGTACGCCGGTGATGCTGGTGAGGATGAGCGCGGCCAAGGCGACGCCCACACCGATGATCGCGAGAGTTTCCTGGCTGAGTCTGGACATGTCGGGGTCGCCATGACGAGGGATGATTACACGAGGGGCATTCTACCGCGTTGTCCAACGGAGGGAATCAGACATCGTGCCGACATCGTGTGGATTCGGGAAACCTTTGGCGTAGGCCCAGGTCTCGTTCAGTGTGCGAACGGTTGCCGAGCGGACAACGCGCGGCTGGATCGTGGATGCGCCGGGGCCAGCGGTTCGGCCGAGGCAGCGCATCCCGTGCCTCCGGGAATCATCCTCCGACGGCGAGCTGGTCGCGGATGATCTCGATTTGTCCACCAAGAACGCCCTGTTGCTCGGTGAGCCGCAGGATCTGTTCCTGGAAGACTTGGCGGTCGGCGCGGGCCTCGTCGCGTACGCCGGTGAGGGTGGTGAGGATCAGAGCGGCCAAGGCAATACCTACACCGAGGATGGCGAGCGTTTCCTGGCTGAGTCTGGACATTTCGGGGCCACTATGACGAGCGGTTGCGATTGCACGAAATGCATTCTACCGCGTTGTCTACCGGGGGGAATCAGACATGGTGCCGGTATCGTTTGGATTCAGGACAGGTTTGGCGTAGGTCCAGATCTCGTTCAGTGTGCGAGTGCAGGACTATGAGGCGTTAAGCTCTATTTCGGACGGCGGTGTACGCGCAGCGATTGGGCGGGATACGGCGTGAAGGCAGGCGGATTCGATGGCGAGATGGGGGGACGGTGGCGGGGATTTGTACGGCTTGTTCTATAGGCACAAACGGGGCGCCCCGGAGGGCGCCCCGCAGCTACCTCCCGAAGAGAATTTGGGAGCGTGCAATGCGGTTACGGCTCAGAATTTGATTCGTGAACCAACATTGAATGTGCTTGTGTCGTCGGCTGCCGTGTCGTGGTCGGTGACGTAGTACCCGGCCCAAAACTCGACGGCCCCCATGTTGTGCTGCACCCCGAGGCCCCAAGCCGAAGGCTCGGGAGCCGAGGAGTCTTCCATATCTAATTGTCGGTACAGCACTCCGACGCCGCTGTCGCCGAAGTCGTAGCCCAGCTTGACGCCGAAACCGTCGGTATCGGTGCCCGTTTCCGGGTTCATCGATCCCCAAAGCGTACTCGCGCTGATACCGCCGACCTTGAACGCAGCGGCCGCAGAGAAGATATCGCCGTCTTTATAGCTACCGTCGGCATCTTCTCCGAAATTCGCAAAGCTGGCGCGAAGCGCGTACGAGCCGCCTCCGAGATCGCCTGATGCCGACACCTGCACGTCACCGAAGTCCCGCGCGAAACTGCCCGAGACTCCAAGCGCGCCGATTGCCGGTGCTGTGTATTTGACGACACCTCGACGGCTGGCGGTAAAGTCAGTGCAAACGCTTGAACTCGTACTAACACCGTCCTTAACAGCGTCACTGCAAGCCATGTCGACCGCGAGACCGGAGGCACTCATGTCGTCGTTAGTTCCGTTCGTGGTAGGTCCCGTGTGCCCGAAGGCGATGCTACCGAAGCCACCCGAGAAGTTGAGAGCACTATGCCTCAACGTCGGGCTGCTCCCCTTATCACCTGCGGCGTACTCGAGGTTGACGCCGACGGTTACCCCATTTTCGAGATCCTCGTTCCCGGTGATTCGGAATCGGGATCCCGAAACCCCCGCGTCCTTGTGCTGCCACTGCGGACCGGGCGCCGGTTCACCAGGGCCGTCCACATGCTGAATGATCCGCGCGATGTGACCGGACACCGAGACGTCCACTGCCGACGCCGACATCGGCAGGGCCAACGCACTGGCCGCGGCGACCGCAATCAACTTCTTGTCCATAGGTTTGATCCCCTTCGAATGGTAGGCTGATTCCCAGCCGAGGCCGGGTTGGGCTTCGTGAAACCCCTCGACAGACAAATCCGCAGGGATCGATAAGTTCCTGATGTCGTTCGCGATTGATTTTTTTGAGGAAAATTTTTTATTCACTCTCAGTGGATCCCTTTTTCGGGATCCGGCGCTGAGTGCTGCATCGAGTACCTATTCGGTCCCGGTGGGCCGACGGATTGGAGAGCGGGGGTCGCTCGGAATCCGGTGATTCCTCTCCGCACGAGCGGGGCCATGCCGAGGCGTCTCGTGCTTGGGGTCGGATGGTTCGATCGGTGCCGGGCAGGCCGATGCGGTGAGGGCGTGTCGGTGCCCGTTCCGTCGCGCGAGGGCGCCTGCCGAATCTGCTTGAGCCCGTCGTGGACGCGCTGTCCGGTCGGGTGCTCGCAGGTGTTTATTCCCTGCCGGCGTTCGTTCCCTCGTGCCGTCCCAACGTCGTCCCTACGCCGGGCGGACGGATTGAAGTACGCCTGAAACACGCGCGGAACCGCCCGAAAAGGCGCTGAATAGCGCCCCTTGCGGGCGTAGGGACAGGCGTCGCAGACATCGCCCGCCACCTCTGATGGCGCTGGTGCCGCACCCTCCGCCGTACCCTTCACCGCACCAGGAAGCCGCTCGACGCCCCCGGCGCCGAGCCGGTCATGCCCGGCCGTGCGCTCTCCCGCGGGCGGCGGGTTGGTGACGAGACAGGGCACGATCGGTCAAGCAGAATGACCGCCCCGAAACGCCGCCATTCGAACTGAAACGTCGCCTCGGATGTCTCAGGACATCACCCGTGGCAGCCCGCCGGGCCGTGCACCAGCCCGACGGACTGCGGCCTGAAGCGGCTCGATCCGGGTCGAGTCCGGCTGGTACCTATCCGGAACCTCTACGTGATGCGGGGAGGAGGAGAGCCCCATGGCCAGGATCACGAAGAAGGCCGTCGAGGCCCTGATCGCCCGGTCGCGCGAGTACATGCTGTGGGATACCGGCATCAAGGGCTTCGGCGTGCGCGTGCACCCGTCGGGGCGCAAGGTCTATCTCGTGAAGTACCGGCTCGGCGGCCGCGTCATCAAGAAGACCATCGGCCCGCACGGCGCCATCCCGCCCGCAGCCGCTCGGGCCCGGGCGGCGGAGATCATCACCGCCGCGATGACCGGGCGGGATCTGACGGGGCGGGTGCTGTCGCCACCCACCGACACGACCACCATGCACGACTTCGCGGGCCGATTCCTCGACGAACACGTCATGGTGCGCTGCAAGCCGAGCACCGCCCACAGCTACGAGCTCGCGATTCGGCAGCACGTACTGCCACGGCTTGGCGGCCGGGGCATCGCCGGCATTACCCGCGCCGACATCGCCGGCCTGCATCACGCGATGCGCGCGACTCCCTACGCCGCCAACCGCACGCTCGGGATCCTGTCCGCCATGTTCTCCGCGGCTGAAGCCTGGGGACTGAGGCCGCAGGGCACGAACCCGTGTCGGTACGTGAAGCGCTTCCGGGAGAGGAAGCGCGAGCGGTTTCTGTCCGACAAGGAATACCGGCGCCTCGGCGCGGTGCTGCGCGAGGCGGAGCGCACGGGCACGGAGTCCGCGACCGCCGTGGCCGCCATCCGGCTGCTGATGCTCACTGGCTGTCGGCTCTCCGAGATCATGAACCTGCGCTGGCAAGACGTTGACCTGGAGGGCGCGAAGCTGCGCCTGCCGGACTCCAAGACGGGAGCCAAGGTGGTGCACCTTGGCGAGCCCGCGGTCGCGGTGCTGGGGGGAATCGAGCGCGGTGAAGGGAATCCGTGGGTGATCGCCGGCCGTCGGCCCGGAACCCGAATCGCCTCGCTGCACTTTCCCTGGGCCCGCATCCGTCGGCGCGCGGGTCTCGACGGCGTACGCCTCCACGATCTCCGCCACTCCTTCGCCAGCGGCGGACTGCTGGTGGGCGAAGGTCTGCCCATGATCGGCAAGCTCCTCGGCCACAGCCAGGTACAGACCACGGCGCGGTATGCGCACCTGGCCGACGATCCGGTCAGAGCGGCGGCCGATCGCATCGCGAGCCGTATCGCGAAAGTGGCGGGCTGACGCCGAAGAACCGCCTCAGGCCCGCCGGGTGGCGCGACGCGAACAGGGCCCGCACCTGCGGCTTCAACCCGTTCGCGATGAAGAAGTGGTCCGGAGCGCTCGGAAACAGCTCGATCTCGACCGGTTCGAGCCCAACCTCCCGTACCCGATCGAGGAAGTCCTCACCGTAGACCCAGGCGTCGCCGTTCTCCGCGAACCAGTCCTCGCCGAGCTCCGGGTGGGCGCACCGGTACGCATCCGCACTGCGGGTGGGGCCGGGGCCGCGGTGGGTGTCGATCATCGCGAGCCCGTCGTGCTTGAGGCAGCGGGCGATTTCCGCCAGGGCGCGCCGGTCCTCGCGCACGTACGGCAGGGTGTTGTTGCACAGGATGACGTCGAACGCCGCATCCGCGAACGGGAGCGAGGCCGCACTGGACGCCACGAATCGGCCGACGGCGCCGAGACGGCGATGGTGGCGCCGCCGGCGCACATCCACCGCCACGCAGCGCGCAGGCCCGAACCGGCCGCCGCCGATGATGTAATCGGCACTGAAGCGGGAGGGGCCGATCTCGAGCACCCGGTCCCCGGCCACGAGCCGCGGCCCGATCCGGTCGCGCACCAGCCGATGGAGCGCGCGCGATCGCGGCTTCGCCCCGCAGTGAGGACAGCGCCCGGGACGCGGGGGAACGCCGTAAGCTTCGAACCGGGCGACCCGCCGCGCGCAGACCCAGCAGGACGCTTCGCGGACGCCGGAGGGGCCATCGGGAGCCGGTAGCTCCTCCGGCGATGCTCGAGCTGTGGCGGCTGCGCCCGAAGGCTCCATGACGTACTCTCGATGCTGCGGACGCCGCCAGCGCGGCGGGTTCACCGGCCGGCACGGCACAAGCAAGGGGTGCGATGCTCCGCAGTGCCGACACCCGATCCGTCGCGGGCCCGTTCGGCGCACCAGAAGGGCATCGGCACCACCCGCGAAGCGCGAATTCGGCGCCCCCCGTCCCGGTTCGAACCAAGGCTGTTGCATCAGCGCAACAGTTTTGGCGGATGCGCCGCAAAGTCAGTTGCGTTCCGTTGCAGGGCGGATGGGCATTTGCCAGACTCGCGCCACCCTCTCGTGACACGAGGGGTTTCTTTCACGAACTTGTCGGCCGGGCGTGGCCGGAGACGGTTAGCCGGATGTCCTCGTCCGATACACAGGAACACAGGAGAACTGATGATGAAGCGCGTACTAACGACTTCTGTGGTGGCCGGTCTGCTGGGCACACTCGGGTTTGCCCCCGTCGTGTCCGCCGAAGGCACCCTCTACGGCAGCGTGCGGAGTGGCATTGTCATTGACGACGACGACAGCCCCGGCTCCGATGCCCGGTGGGATCTCGGCGCGGTTGACGCTGGCGATTTGAATAACAGCGGTGACAAGCTGTGGAGCCGCATCGGCGTCAAGGCCTCCCACGAACTCGACGGCGGGATAATGGCCGGGCTGCACATCGAGAAGCGGCTTGACAACTTCCGCACCAGGCACCAGAACGTCTGGATTGGTGGCGACTTCGGCAGACTGACATTCGGCCAGCAGGGCACGGTGTACAACCCGGCAGCGAACTGGGATGGAACCAACTTCACCGGTGGCAACTTCCAACTGAGGGGCTCTCGAGCGTCGGGTATCTCGTACGCGAGCAATCTTGGAGGTCCGTTCGACTTCAAGGCCATGATCATGGATAACAACTCCAGCGATGGGTATGGCGAAGGCGTCGACGGATTTGAGGCCTCGGGCAGTCTTTCCATGGGCTTCGTGAATATCAATGCTGGTTTCGCCGACCATGACGACGACACTTATGCAGGCGCCACCGTGGGCGGCTCGTTTGCCGGTCTCGGATGGGAAGTCGGTTTCGAGACGCTGGATCCAGAGGACGGCAGTGAGGATACCGATCGTGCCGGCTTTTTCGTGGACTACGATATCGGTGACGGTGCGCCGTACTTCTACCTTGAAGACAGCTCCGGCGGGACCGAGGGGCGTGCTTGGATCGTCGGCTATGGGCACTCGCTGGGTTCTGGCGTCAGGGTCGTCGCTGAGCATCGCACCCGAGAGGATCGCCCCGAGATGGCTGATGACACCCGCTCGATCTTGGGTGTCGTGGTCGGCTTCTGAATAAACTGTTCCTGAGTTCTCTTCGGAGGATGATCGCGGGGCGTCCTTCGGGGCGCCCCGCTTCGTTTCCGGAGACTCACCTCTGACCACCGCATCCGCGAGATCGCATCCGAGTTCAGCCGAGTCCCCATGAGATATTGCTCCTCGATTTCTTGGGGACAGGCTTCGTCGCGGGAATGATGTCGCTCATGCACGCAATCGCAGGGCACGGAAGATCGCCCACTGAACGAGCCGTTGACCGCAAGGTGTTCCCAAGCAGCAACCCCCCCACCTCCTCCTCGCCATCCGCTCGCACGCTGAATGAGACGACGGCCCACAAGGAAGGAGCCCCGATTCCACACGATCTCGGCACGATGTCCGATTCCCGCCGGTGGACGACGCGGTAGAATCCTCCTCGTGCAATCGCAACCGCTCGTCACGGTGGCCCCGACATGCCCAGGCTCAGCCAGGAAACAATCGCGATCATCGGTGCCACCATCGCCCTGGCCGCGCTCACCCTTACCAGCATCACGGCGTACGCGCCGAGATTCAAACCCTCCGTGCCGAGATGCAGGCGGTCCGGGCCGAAGCCCGCGCTGACCGGGCCGAAGCTCGCGCCGAGCGCCAGGTCTTCCAGGAGCAAATCCTCCGGCTCACCGAGCAGCAGGGCATCATCGGCGGACAGGTCGAAATCATCCGTGACCAGCTTGCCGCCGGAGGGTGATTCCAGTCAGTACGACGCCTCAGATTTCCGACACGACCACAACACTCTGCCCAGGAACGATGGACTGGCCCAAGACCCTCACCCTCGCGGTCTCGATTTTTGCCCTTGCCGGGGTTGTCGTGCTCAACGCGAACGGCATCCGCGCCGATACCGCAGCATTCCGGGCCGAGGCGGCGGCCGACCGGCGCGCGATGCAGGCCACGGTTGACGCTTTTCGGGCCGAAGCCGCGGCTGATCGGAAGGAGTTTCGCCAGGAAATGCGTGCGCTCGCCGAGCGCCAGGCGCGTGTCGAAGGTGTCGTGAGCCGGTTGGCCTCCACCCGGCAGACGCAATGATTTGGAGCTATCTCCGAGCTGAACGATCGACTCGTCCTGCAATCTCGTGAACCGCGACCGCGAGCGGATGACCGACCAAACGTCTGTCCGCTGAAAACCTCCCCGGCCTGTCCATCGCCATTGCGGGCCGCGACAACCAGTTCGGAGAGACGGGATTTCGCCTCGCGAATGGCAAGCTCCATGTCGGATCGCTCCCCTCTTCGATTTCGTCTCCGCCAATGTGCCGTGGCTACTCTCTCCATTCAGGACCATTGCGTGACCATATTTTCGGTGCCGAGCAACGTGCCCCCGCACCGCCTCGTTCTCTCCGGGCGCTTTCGGCACTCACCGCATCCGTCGGTATGAGAGACTCGACGCTGCCGGAATCACCGGCGACACCGAAGGCTGAGGAGCCATGGCGGAGCCGGAGCCAGTGAGGCCACACTTGGGGATCGAGCGGATCTACCTGCGCGACCTGTCCTTCGAATCGCCGGAGGCGCCGGGGGTGTTCGGGTCCGGACGGCAGCCGCAGGTGGAGATCGACCTCGGCACCCGCGCCAACCGCCTGGAGGATACCCGCTTCGAGGTTGTCCTCACGCTGACCGTGGAGGCGAAAGACGACGAGCGCACGCTGCTCATCGTCGAGCTGCAGCAGGCGGGGGTCTTCCGCATCGCGGGCATGGACGAGGCGACGCGCCGGCGGGCGCTGGCGGTGGCCTGCCCCAACGTGCTGTTCCAGTATGCCCGCGAGACCATTGACCAGTTGACGGTGAAGGGGAACTTCCCTCCGTTCATGCTCGCGCCGGTGAACTTCGAGGCGCTGTACATGGATGCGCAGAGGCGCCGCGAGTCGGAGCAAGTCGGGGCGGAGCAGGGCCAGGAAGAGCAGGGCCAGGAAGAGCGGGGCGAGTAAATCCCGCCCCGGGGGTGACGAAAGCGTACGAAGCTCGGCTCGCGACCGATAAACGGCGGCTGAGGAACGCGCGTCGCGCGACAGGCCATGCGCGGGGCGCTGCCGCACCTGACCTCTTTACTTTGACGCCTCCCGGTTCGTGCCGCCTGCGCGCCGGGTAAATCCTTCGAACAGTCCTTCCAGCCGTGCCATGCGTTCGCACAGATCGGCCAGATCCCGGTGCAGGTTCCACCCGAAGCCCAGCACCGCCAGATTGAGACCGATCACGATGGCTGTTTCACCTGAGACGGGCATGTCTGCGCCTCCTTCGGTATGCGGATCCATTCTACCGCGTTGTCCGCAGGCGCGAAGCCGGAAACATGCGCATCGGGAAACCTCTGTTGTAGGCCATCGTCTCGTTCGATGTGCGAGTGAGTGCCGGGATCTCTGATGTCCCGCTGTGACGCCTGCTACCCCCGTCCGTCCCCGCTGCAACCGCCCGACCGGCGCCCGCCGATTGACCTCCGCTGACCGGTCCTCACGATCGGCGCGGGCAGGGGGAAAGTGAAGTGGACGGGGTGCCGGACGGTCCGATCCCGGACGGTCTATACTGGTGATTCACCGCGAGGGAGGCGACCTGCCATGACGGTTCAGCCGACGACCCATCCGCCGGAACTCATGGACAACGTCACTGCGCTTGTCCGGGAGCGGGTGAGCGGGGAGGACCTCGGCCTGGTCCTGTCCTTCGTTGACGGGTACTACGCGGGCGTCTCGTCCGCCGACCTCGCCGAGCGCGAGCCGGACGACCTCTACGGGGCCGCGATGGCACACCTGAACCTCGCCCGAAGGCGTGCGCCCGGCACGCCGAAGGTGCGGGTCTACAACCCTCAGGTCGAGCAGCACGGCTGGCAGTCGACGCACACCATCGTCGAGATCGTCACCGACGACATGCCGTTCCTCGTCGACTCGGTGCGGATGGTGGTGAACCGACGCGGGTACACCAGCCATCTCGTCGTCCATCCGGTGATGCGCCTGCGCCGCGGCGACGGTGGCCGCGTTGAAGCGCTCCTGGCGCTCGACGACGAAGCGCCGGAGTCCGTGGTCGAAGCGATCATCCACATCGAGACCGGCCGCCAGACCGAGCCCGAGGTGCTCGACGCGATTGCGTCGGAGGTGCACGCCGCCCTCGCCGATGTGCGCGCCGCGGTGGAGGACTGGGCCGCGATGCGCGAGACGCTGCATCGCAGCATCGCGGATCTGCGGGCAACGCCGCCGGCGCCGGTCGCGCCGGAGGAGCTTGCCGAGACCTGCGCCTTCCTCGAGTGGATCGAGAACAACCACTTCACCTTCCTCGGGTTTGCCGCCTACCACGTGGAGCGCCCCGAGGGGACGGATTCCCGGGCGCGCGACCGCTACGTGGCCGAGGCCGGCACCGGTCTCGGGCTGCTGCGAGACGCCGGCGGTCGCGCCCGCGAGGCGTTCTCCCACCTGCCGCCGCCGCGCCGGCGCCGCGACCCGCACGAGCCCGAGCTGCTGGTGCTCTCCCGCGCCAACATCCGCTCCACCGTGCATCGCCCGAGTCACCTCGACTACATCGGCATCCGTCAGTTCGACGCCGAGGGCAGGGTCTGCGGGATGCGCCGATTCCTCGGCCTCTATACCTCCGCCGCCTACAACCGGGTGCCGCGCGACATCCCCCTGCTCCGGCGCAAGGCCGCCGCCGTGATCGGCCGCGCCGGCTATCCGCGCAACAGCCATGCCGCCAAGGCTCTGCAGAACATCGTCGATACCTTCCCGCGCGAGTTGCTCTTCCAGATCCCGGCCGGCGAGCTGTTCGAGACCGCGGTGGGGATCCTGCACTTGCAGGAGCGCCAGCGGCTGCGGCTCTTCGTGCATCCGGACCGGTTCGGGCGCTTCTTCTCCTGCATCGTGTTCGTACCCAGGGACCGGTTCGCCACCGCGAGCCGGCTGGTGATCCAGGGGATTCTGGAGGAGACGCTCGGCGGCACCGACACCGAGTTCACGGTACTCCTCTCCGAATCGGTGCTGGCCCGGCTCTACTTCGTCATCCACGTCGACCCGAAACGCCCCCCGAGCTACGACCTCGCGGAGCTTGAGCACCGCTTGCAGGCGGTGAGCCGCACCTGGACCGACGATCTCCGCGACGCCCTGCTGGAGTCCTTCGGCGAGGAGCGCGGCACGCGGCTCTTCCGGCGCTACGGCGAGGCGTTCCGCACCGACTACCGGGAGAGCTACTCCGCGCGGGTGGCGGTGCTCGACATGGAAAAGATGGAGCGAATCGGGGAGGACGGCATCGAAATGAGCCTCTACCGCTCGCTGGAGGCGGAGGAGGGGCGGCTGCGCTTCAAGCTCTTCCAGGCCGGGCGCCGTCCCGTGGTGCTCTCCGACGCGCTGCCGATGCTCGAGAACATGGGCCTCAGAGTCGAGGACGAGCATCCGAGCCGGGTCGAGCGCGCGGGCGCTTCGCGGGTGTGGATCCACGACTTCGGGATGCGCCACGCGGAGGGCCCCGACTTCGAACCGGACCGCGTCGAGGCGAAGTTCCGCGAGGCGTTCGCTCGCATCTGGTCCGGCGAGGTCGAGAACGACGGCTTCAACCGGCTGGTGCTGCGCGCCGGGCTCGGATGGCGCGAGATCGTGATCCTGCGCGCGTACTGCAAGTACCTGCGTCAGGCCGGGGTCACCTTCAGCGAGACCTACATGCAGGAGGCGCTGGCCGCCAACCCCGGTATCGCCGCGATGCTGGTGGAGCTGTTCCACGCCCGCCTCGACCCCGACCGGCCCCGCGAGACGCCGACGGCGGGGGGCACGAAGAAGGCGAAGGGGGCGAAGCGGGCCGGGGACGCGAAGGGCGCGGCCATGGAGCAGCTCGACGCCGAACTGAAGGTCATGATCCGGATCGAGGCGGCGCTCGACGAGGTGGCGAACCTCGACGAGGACCGGATACTGCGCAGCTACGTCGGCCTCATTCGGGCGACGCTGCGCACCAACTTCTTCCAGCCCGGCGACGCCGGTGATCGGGGCGGGGCGCCGAAGCCGTACCTCTCGTTCAAGCTCGACCCGCGCCGGATCCCGGAACTGCCCGAGCCGCGGCCGATGTTCGAGATTTTCGTCTACTCCCCGCGGGTGGAAGGGGTGCATCTGCGCGGCGGTTCCGTCGCCCGCGGCGGCATCCGTTGGTCGGATCGGCGCGAGGACTTCCGCACCGAGGTGCTGGGGCTCGTGAAGGCCCAGCAGGTGAAGAACGCGGTGATCGTGCCGGTCGGCTCCAAGGGCGGCTTCGTGCCCAAGCGGTTGCCGGCGGAAGGCGGGCGAGAAGCGGTTCAGGAAGAGGGGGTCGAGTGCTACCGAATCTTCATCCGCGGCCTGCTCGACGTGACCGACAACCTGGCGGGAGGGCAAGTGGTGCCGCCGGCGCGCGTGGTGCGTCACGACGGGGACGACCCCTACCTCGTGGTCGCGGCCGACAAGGGGACCGCAACGTTCTCCGACATCGCCAATGCGCTTGCCGGCGAGTACGGCTTCTGGCTCGGCGATGCGTTCGCCTCCGGCGGCTCTCAGGGCTACGACCACAAGGGCATGGGAATCACCGCGCGCGGGGGCTGGGAGTCCGTCAAGCGCCACTTTCGGGGGCTCGGCATCGACTGCCAGCGCACCGACTTCACCGCGGTCGGGATCGGCGACATGGGCGGCGACGTGTTCGGCAACGGGATGCTGCTTTCCCGTCACACCCGCCTGGTGGCCGCATTCAACCACCTGCACATCTTCATCGACCCGGACCCGAACCCGGAGACAACCTTCGCGGAGCGGGAGCGTCTGTTCGCGCTGCCGCGCTCGACCTGGGACGACTTCGACCGCTCGGTGCTCTCCGCCGGCGGCGGAATCTGGCCGCGGAGCGCGAAGTCGATCGCGCTCGGCCCCGAGGCCCGCGCCGCGCTCGGCATCGAGTCGCAATCCCTCACCCCCAGCGAGCTGATCGTGGCGATTCTGAAGGCGCCCGTCGATCTGCTGTGGAACGGCGGGATCGGAACCTACGTGAAGGCGCGGAACGAGTCCCACGCCGATGCCGGCGACCGCGCCAACGATGTGGTGCGGGTGAACGGGGGCGAACTGCGGTGTCGCATCGTCGGCGAGGGCGGCAACCTCGGCCTCACCCAGCTCGGGCGCATCGAGTACGCGGCCCGCGGCGGGCGGGTGAACACCGACGCCATCGACAACTCCGGCGGGGTGGACTGCTCCGACCACGAGGTGAACATCAAGGTGCTGCTGAACGAGGTGGTGTCAGCCGGAGACCTGACCGGCAAGCAGCGCAACGCCCTTCTGGAGGAGATGACCGGCGAGGTCGGGGAGCTGGTCCTGCGCAGCAACTACCTCCAGACCCAGGCCCTCGCCGTCGCCGAGCGCCAGGCGGCGTCGCTGCTGGAGGTGCACTCCCGGCTCATCCGCCGGCTCGAACGCGATGGGGAGCTCGACCGCGCGATCGAGTTCCTGCCCGGGGCGGAGGAGATCGCGGAGCGGCTCGCGGGCGGAGGGGGGCTCAGCGCCCCGGAGCTTTCGGTGCTGATCGCCTACGTCAAGATTTGCCTCTACCAGCGGTTGCTCGACTCCGCGTTACCGGACGAGCCGTTCGTGGTGAACGAGCTGCGTGCGTACTTCCCGTCCGCGTTGCGCGGGCGCTACGGCGCGCTGATGTCGGCCCACCGGCTCGCGCGCGAGATCGTGAGCACGGTGGTGGCGAACGAGATGGTCAACCGGTGCGGGATCACCTTCGCGTTCCGGCTCGGGGAGGAGACCGGCGCCGACGACGCGGACATCGCCCGGGCGTACCTGGTGGCCCGCGAGGTGTACGGCATGCGCGGGACGTGGGAGGCGATCGAGGCGCTCGACAACGTGGTGGGGGCGGAGGTCCAGACCGGAATGCTGCTGGAGACCCGCAAGCTCGTCGAGCGGGGTGCGCGCTGGCTGCTGAGAAACCGGCCACGGCCGCTCGACATCGCGCGCGACATCGCCCACTTCGCGGGCGGCGCGGCCGCGTTGAGGCGCCAGCTCCGGGAGCTGGTGTCGGATACGAGCCGCGCCGCGATCGACGCCGAGACGGAACGACTGGTCGGGCACGGCGTTCCGGAGGCGCTGGGGCTCGCGGTCGCGAGCGGCGACGACCTGGTCGCCGCGCTGGACGTGGTGGAGGTTGCCGCGAGCGCGGGGCTCGCGGTCGAGGCGGCGGCGTCGGTGTACTTCGCGCTCGGTGAGGCGCTCGATCTGCACTGGCTGCGCGACCAGGTGGCGGCGCTACCCCGCGACAACCGCTGGCAGGCGCTGTCGAGGGCGGCGCTCCGCGACGATCTCTCCACCCAGTTGAGCGCGCTTACCCTGGATGCGCTGCGGCTCGACGCCGGCGAGGCGACGACCCCCGCCGACCGCGTGCAGGCGTGGCTCGTGCAGAACCGGATCCCGGTGGGCCGGTGCCGTCAGATTCTCGGTGATCTCGCGGCGGCGGGTCGCGTCGACTTCACCATGCTTTCCGTGGCGATGGGCGAGATCCGCACCCTGCGCCAGGGGGAGTGAGGCCGCGCGGCGTCACGAACCTCGGAAGCCAGATCGGTTCAAGTCGGATTCGCCGAAGGCGTAATCCGACCTCGAGTAAGGACCCTGGCCAAAAATAATTTTCCCATCCAACACGCCTGTAACTCCTGCCTGAAATGGGATTGGAGTCTATGTGGTGGAAAATTAATTTCGGTCAGTGTCCTAAGTTTGGGCGCCTGCCCCGAAATTCTCGCCGATCCGCGCCTGCCGCTGCGGATCGGCGGCAGTTGCGTGCGTCCTGTGGAGAGCCCGACATGAACATCATCGACGCCGCCCGGATGCGAGCGGTCACCCGCTACCCCGACCTCGTCGAGTGGCTGCGGACGAGCCACCTCGAAGCCATCGACGCGATGGACGATCTCATCATGACCCAGCCGGCGGCGGCCGGCGGTGCCGACACCCTGCTCATTCGCGCCGCGTGGCAGCGCGGCACGCAGGTGGGGGTCAAGCTGGTCACCGTGTTTCCGGCGAACGCGGGCGGGGCGTTGCCCTCGATCCAGGCTGTCTACCTGCTTTTCGACGCACGCAACGGCGAGCCGCTCGCAAGCCTCGACGGCACCGAGCTCACGTACTGGAAGACCGCCGCGGACTCCGCTCTCGGTGCGCGGTTTCTGGCCCGGGAGGATGCGGCCACGCTGTGCATGGTGGGGGCGGGCGCGCTGGCACCGCACCTCATCCGCGCGCACTGCGCGGTGCGGCCGTCCATCGAGCGGGTGGTGATCTGGAACCGCACCCACGCGAAGGCCGAAGCGCTGGCGGCGCAGGCGCCGGTGGACGGGGCGACGTTCGAGGCGACCTCCGACCTGGAAGCCGCTTGCCGCGGTGCCGACATCATCACCGCCGCGACCGCGGCCGAAGCGCCGCTCGTGCTGGGCGAGTGGCTACGACCGGGCCAGCACCTGGATCTGGTGGGCGGATACAAGCCCGAGATGCGCGAGGCGGATACCGAGGCGTTCGCCCGCGCCCGGGTGTTCGTGGATGCACGGGAGACCACCGTCGGTATCTGCGGAGACCTTCTGGAACCGATGAAGACGGGGCGATTCGGCCCCGACCGGATCGAGGGCGATCTGTTCGATCTCTGCCGCGAGGGCTTGCCGAACCCGCGGACGGCGGCGGACATCACCCTGTTCAAGAACGGTGGCGGCGGGCATCTCGACCTGATGACCGCGAGCTACTACGTGGCTCGCACGGCCGGTGGCTGAGCGGGCCGGATCCGCCCCCTCTGCCTTTGCATCCCCCACGACTTCCGCCGGCGCTCCAGGCGGTCACCATGCAGGTGCGGCTCCGGCGGGTTTTCAAGCTCCGGAGCGGCCCGTCGGGGCTGTTTCGAGAGCATGCACGAGGGCATGTGCTTGCCTGTCGGGGACGGCCCTGGCGGGTACCATCGCGGCGGTTGAAGCGTCGCCATCCACGAAGGGAGATCCGCCATGGATGATGTGCCCCACATGACCCCCGACGAGTTCCGGCGATGCGGCCATGCGGTGGTGGAGCGCATCGCCCGCTACATGGAGGAGGTCGAGGGGTATCCGGTGCTTTCGCAGGCGGAGCCCGGCTCGATTCGGCGGCGGCTGCCGGCGGCGGCGCCCGAGCGGGGCGAGCCCTTCGGCGATGTGCTGCGCGACATCGACGAGATCGTCATGCCCGGGATCACCCACTGGCAGTCGCCGAACTTCTTCGCGTACTTCCCGGCCAACGCCTCGGGGCCTTCCATCCTCGGCGATCTCCTCTCCTCGGGGCTCGGGGTCCAGGGCATGTTGTGGGCCACGAGTCCCGCGTGCACCGAGCTGGAAACGCACGTGCTGGACTGGCTGGTCGATCTCCTCGGGCTGCCCGAGCGGTTTCGCTCCACCACCGCGGGTGGAGGCGTCATCCAGGACACCGCGTCGAGCAGCACCCTGACCGCGCTGCTCGCCGCGCGCGAGCGGGCGAGCGCGGGCCTGGTCAACGAGTACGGGGTCGGGTTCCGCCCGGACGACGGCCCGCCGTCGCGGCTGACCGTGTACACCTCGGTCCACGCGCACTCGTCGATCGAGAAGGCGGTGAAGATTGCGGGTCTCGGGCGTGCCAGTCTGCGGCTCGTCGACGCCGACGCCCGCCACGCGATGCGGGTCGAGGCGCTGGAAGCCGCAACCGCCGCGGATCGCGCGGCCGGGGCGGTACCGGCGATGGTGAGCGCCACCGTGGGCACCACGTCGTCGGGCACCGTCGATCCGGTACGCGCCATCGGCGAGGTCTGTCGCCGCGAGGGCATCTGGCTCCACGTGGACGCCGCGCACGCGGGGAGTGCCTCCATCTGCCCCGAGCACCGGGGGCTTGTCGACGGGGTCGAGCTTGCTGACAGCTACACCTTCAACCCCCACAAGTGGTTGCTCACGAACTTCGACTGCAACTGTTTCTGGGTGGCGGATCGGGCCGCGCTGATCGGCGCGCTGAGCATCCTCCCCGAGTACCTGCGCAACCGGGCCACGACTTCCGGCGCGGTCATCGACTACCGCGACTGGCACGTGCCCCTCGGGCGCCGGTTCCGCGCGCTGAAGCTGTGGTTCGTCATTCGCCACTACGGGGCCGAGGGCCTGCGCGCGCATGTGCGGCGCAGCGTCGCCCTCGCGGACTGGTTCGCGGCGCAGGTGGAGGCGAGTGACGAATTCGATCTGGCGGCGCCGGTCTCGGTCGGGCTCGTGTGCTTCCGCCACCGCGCGGGCGATGCCTTCAACCAGGCGCTGATGGACCGGCTGAACCGCTCCGGTGCGCTCTACCTCACCCACACCAGGCTGGACGATCGCCTTGTGCTCCGCCTCGCGGTGGGCGCTCCGGCCACGCGGCGCGCGCACATCGAGGCGGCGTGGGCGCGCATCGTGGAGGCGGCGGGGGAGCTTTCGGCCGAGGCGAAGGCAGGGTGAGCGCGAAAATCCCGCGGGCGGCACGCGGCGGCCCGGCGCCACTGCCGGGATGGACCGGAATTTCCAGGCCTGGTTCAGGCCGCCGCCGGCTCGCGTTCGCGCACGAAGGTCAGGAGCACCATGCCGATGACGAGCACGATGATGATCGACAGGATGCCAAGTCGCGAGCTGCCGGTGAGGAGTCCGGTCAGCGCCACCAGGGACGGCCCGATGATCGCCGCGAACCGCCCGATCATGTTGAAGAACCCGAAGAACTTTCCGCTCTGCTCGGCCGGCACGAAACGTGCGTAGAGCGAGCGCGAGATCGCCTGCACTCCGCCCTGCACCAGCCCCACCACCACCGCCATGACGTAGAACTCGGTCACCGTGTCCATGAAGTACGCCCACACCGTGACCGCGACGTACACCGCCACCCCGAAGTAGAGGGCCGGCTTCGGGCCGACCCGCGCGGCGGCGAAGCCGAATGCGAGCGCGGCCGGAAACCCGACGAACTGGACGATGAGCAGCGCCACGATCAGGCTCTCGGCGGGAAACCCCAGCGCGAGCCCGTAGTCCACCGCCATGCGGATGATGGTGTGGACCCCGTCGATGTAGAAGAAGTAGGCGAGGAGGAAGAGGCCCGCCATCCGGTGGGCGCGGTATTCGCGCAGCGTCTGCGCAAGCGATCGGAGTCCCGCCGCGGCGGCGGAGGCGGTCGCGGCGACCTTCAAGTCGATTCTCGCGTCGACTTTCGTGTTGATTTTCGCGTCGATACTCGCGTTGATCCCGGGCGGCTCCGGCACGTAGCGGAACAGCGGGATGGAGAAGACCAGCCACCACGCGGCGACGGTCACGAACGAGAGACGCACCGCCTCCGTCGCCCCGGCCAGCCCGAACGTCTCCGGCGAGAGGGTCATCGCCACGTTGACCGCGAAGAGCAGCCCCCCGCCGATGTAGCCGAGGGAGAAGCCGAAGGCCGAGACCTCGTCGTACCGGGAGAGGGGGCTCACCGCGGTGATGAGGGCGTCGTAGAAGATGATGGCGCCGGAGAAGCCGATCGAGCCGAGGACGTACACGATGGCGGCGGTCGACCAGTCCCCCGGCCCGACGAACCACAGCCCCGCCGCGCCGGCCACGCCCAGCCCGGTGAAGGCGGCGAGGTACTTCTTGCGCAACGCCCCGCCGTCCGCGACCGCGCCCAGGATTGGTGCCGCGATCAGGATGAACACGCTCCCGATGGAGTTCGCGAAGCCGAGCTGGGCGGTGCTGGTGACGGCGTCCGCCCCCGCGCTCCAGTACTGCTTGAAGAACACCGGGAAGAAGCCGGCGATGACGGTGGTCGCGAACACCGAGTTCGCCCAGTCGTACAGCGCCCAGGAGAGGATCGGCCGGTTGGCGAACAGTTCGCGTACTCGTTTCAAGGCTCTGTCTCCCGGCCGGCGTATCCGTGTTTGATCAAGATCGCGTGGACGCCTGCCATCGTGAAAGCCATGCGGCCAGGGTCAATGCGATCATTTTCACAATGCCCCGACCGTCGCACCTGGGAAGGCGGGAATCGGTTGCTCGTGGGGACAGGCCAGCCCGCATTTCTCGCCAGGTTGCGAGCGAGGGCGCGGAGAGGGCTGGATTGGCAAGGCGAACGCGAGTCCGGGCGCGCAGGCGTACTTGACAGTACGTCGAGCACCCGGGCTGTGTTCAACGCAGCCAATGCAGTCATATCCGTGTCCGCAGCCGTGACCTGGTGAGAAATGCGGGCTGGACGCAAGCCGGTTCACCGATGGTGAATGCGGGCCGCGGATGCTTCGGGCGCCCGCGTTTCGCCTGCGTCGCTCATGGGCCTGACGTGCCCGCGCGCGCCGGGCGCATCCATTCGCGCAGCTTCGACCAGCGCCGGCGTCCGGACGCGGCCCTGACCGCGATGGCGACGGCCTTGCGCTGGCCGACGAGGACCACAAGGTGCCTGCCGCGGGTTACTCCGGTGTAGAGCAGGTTGCGCCGGAGCATGACGTAGTGCTGCGTCATGAGCGGGATCACCACCGCAGGATACTCCGAGCCCTGGCTCTTGTGGATGGTGGTCGCGTACGCGGGCACCAGCGCGTCCAGCTCGCCGGAGCGGTAGGAGACGGTGCGGTCGTCGAAGCGGGCGGTGATCTCGCCGAGCTCGGGGTCCAGGTCGTCGATGCGGCCGATGTCTCCGTTGTAGACCTCCCGGTCGTAGTCGTTCTCGACCTGCATCACCTTGTCGCCGGGGGCGAAGGTCCAGCCGAAGCGTTCGATCCGGCGCTCGCCGGCCGGGTTCAGGGCGGCCTGAAGCTCGATGTTCAGCGAGCGCGCCCCAGCGCCGCCGCGGTTCATGGGGCACAGCACCTGGATGTCGCGTACCGGGTCGAGGCCGAACCGTCGCGGAATGCGGGTCCGGACGAGTTCCAGGATTCTGGACACGGCGCTTTCGGGATCCTCGGCGGGGACGAAGTAGAAGTCGCCCGGCACCTCGGGCGGATCGAGCTCCGGGATCTGTCCGGCGTTGATGCGGTGCGCGTTGACGATGATCCGGCTCTGCGCCGCCTGCCGGAACACCTCGGTGAGGCGCACCACCGGGATCGCATCGGAGCCGATGATGTCGGCGAGCACCTGCCCCGGCCCCACCGAGGGGAGCTGGTCGATGTCCCCGACGATCAGCAGCGCGGCGCGATCCGGCACCGCCCTGACCAGCGCATGCATCAGCGGAACGTCGACCATGGACGCCTCGTCGACCACGAGCAGGTCGCAGTCGACGGGGTGCTCGGCATTGCGCCGGAAGGCACCGGAGGTGGGATCGATTTCCAGCAGCCGGTGGATGGTGCGGGCCTCGAACCTGGAAGTTTCGGTCATGCGCCGCGCGGCGCGGCCGGTGGGGGCGCAGAGCAGCAGGCGGGCGCCCCGGGCGGCCAGGATGCGCAAGATGGCGTTGACGATGGTGGTCTTGCCGACGCCGGGGCCGCCGGTGACCACCAGCACCTTCGACGAAAGGGCGAGACGTACCGCGTCGCGCTGACTGTCGGCCAGCGCGAGCCCGGTTCGCTGCTCGACCCAGGGCAGAGCCCCGTCGGCATCGATCCGTGGCCAGGGGAGCGGTTCGGCCGCGATGCGCCGCAGCCGCTCGGCGAGGTCACGCTCGGCCCGATACAGTCCGGCGAGGAACACGCACGGGGTATCGCCCACCTGATCGACAATGACATTCCCCGCCGTCGTCTCCTCGCCGATCGCGGCGCGCACGCGATCCTCGGGGGCTTCGAGCAGCGTCGCCGCCGCCGGCAGCAGTTCCAGCGCCGGCAGGCCGCAGTGCCCGTCGTCCATGGCCTCGGTGAGCGCGTGGGCGACGCCGGCGCGCAGGCGGATCATGGCCGACTTCCCGATGCCGAGCCGCATCGCGATGGCGTCGGCGGTCCTGAAACCGATACCACGGATGTCGCGAGCGAGACGGTAGGGGTTCTCCGACATCACCTGCACCGCATCCGCCCCGTAGGTGCGGAAGATCCGCACTGCGCGCGCGGCGCCGACGCCGTGGCCGTGCAGGAACATCATGATCTCGCGCACCGCCCTCTGCTCGGCCCAGGCGGCGGTGATTCGCTGCGCCCGCACCGGCCCGATGCCTTCGACTTCGCGCAGCCGCCCGGAGTCGGATTCGATGATGTCGAACACCCGCTCGCCGAAGGCGCGGACGAGTTTTTTCGCGTAGGCCGGGCCGATGCCTCGAATCATCCCGGAACCGAGGTATCGCTCGATGCCCTCGGTGGAGGCGGGGGCGGTGACCTTGAGGAACCGGCACCGGAACTGCGGGCCGTAGGTGCGGTTGTTCACCCACTCGCCGGAGGCGGTGATCCACTCTCCGGCGGCGACCGCCGCGGCGTGGCCGACGACGGTCACCAACTCCCGGTGGTGGCCGCGCGCCTTGACGCGCAGCACGCAGAACCCGCTGTCCTCGTTGTGGAAGGTCACCCGCTCGACGGCGCCGGCGAGGACCTCCCCACTGGATGACGGCGGCTCCTGCCTCACCGGACGAGGCGGCGTGCGGTCAGGCGCGAGCATCGAGCGCCCCCGCGCGATATCGAGCGGGTATCGGGTTCAGTCGCGGTGTCAGGTGCGGTCAGGTGCGGGCGTCGAGGGCCCCCGCGCGGTCGATCGGCTCGGCGCCCGCGGTGCAATCGACTAACCCGCATTTCCCACCGGCTCTCGACCCGGAGCCATCCAGGCCCGAGCGGTCCTCTGATCCTTGCCGGGGACCGGTGAGAAATGCGGGCCAAAAGTCACCCGGTCGCGCCGAAGGGATCGATTGCGTTCCAGCGACAGGCCGCGGCGGTGACGGCCTCGATCGAGCGGAAGTGGTCCGGGCCGATCATGAGGGTGCGCGCCATCATGAGGGCCCTGGCCTCGGCGGTGGCGCGCACCTCGGGGTCGGCGATGTGCTCGAGGTCGATGTTGTGAGCCAGCCCCAGAATGCGGCGAATCATCTTGGCGGCGGCAAAGCCCAGCGTGTCCCGGAGCAATCCCGCCATGTAGCGCTCCTGCTCCCCGGCGAGGTGAATGCGGGCCACGGGATCGTCGAAGAGCGCCGCTGGCCAGGCATCACCCTTCGCCTCATGCCGCCACCGGGTGAGGAACTTCGAGCGGAAACCGTTCCAGAATTCCTCGACACTGCCGAGAACCCAGTCCCGGTAGGCGTCTCTGGCGCCGGGCGCACGCTCGTGGCCGATCTGCGAGAAGTAGTTCAGCAGCAGATTGGCGATCACCGCGCCGGTATCGAAGCCCATCGGTCCGACGAAGGCGAACTCCGGGTCGATGACCCGGGTGTCGGTCTGCGTCACCATGATGGAGCCGGTGTGCAGGTCTCCGTGGATCATCGCTTCGGCCGAGGACATGAACTTCAGCTTCAGGCGCGAGACGGCGACCTTGAGTTCGCTGTCGCGGCGGATCGACGCCGCCAGAACATCGAGCTGCGGCGAGGTCCACCGGTTGTTCTCGGCCACCATGTAGGGTTCGGTAAAGATCAGATCCTCGGTGATGCGGCACATCGCGGTATTGCCGGCGAAATCCGCCACCAGCGCCTTCTTGTCGGCCGCCGCCATGGCGAGGTCCGACGTGTGGAACAGGGTGGCCGCGACAAAGGTCGACAGGGCCTCGGCGAAAGACGGATAGACGATACCGTCGATCATGCCCCGACGCATGATGACATGGGGTTCGAGAAGCTCCATCGCGAGGAGCGCCATGTCCGCGTCGTAGTGGATCACCGCCGGCGTCAGCCCCGGCGCGTGGCGCGCCTGGCGAACGAGTGCGAGATGCTCGAAGTGCGCCCGCGTCAGCGGCAGCGGCCAGCTCTCGCCGACCAGGCGCACGTAGGGAAGCGCCTGTTTGACGGCGATGCCGCCGGCGGGGCCGCGCACCTTGAACACGAGGTTGAGGTTGCCGTCGCCGACCTCCTCGACGGTCCATCCTTCGGGCGTGCCTCCGAGGAGATCGCGGATCGCCGCCACGCTGCCGAGCAGACCGGGCAGGCTCTGCGGTGTCTGCGGCGCGTAGGTCGCCGGCGCCCCGGCCGGCCGATGGGTGTTCACGCCCTGACCCTCCATCCATCCGAGACCGTCGCCGAGAGCCTCGCCGGAATCCGGTGACGTGTCCAGTGGCCGCGGCCCTGGTTGTCGGCGCTGATCGGAGGGCCGGGCGCCGGAAATGCGGGTTGGTCCGGCCGTCGATTCCGGTCCGGCGTGGTCGCGCGAGACGCCCCCGGAGAATCAGGATGGGCGTCCGGATCGGGGGTCCGGATAGGCGCCCGGATCGCGCCCGGGTCGCGATTGGATCGCGACTGTGTCGAGACAT
Source organism: Gammaproteobacteria bacterium (assembly GCA_965221725.1). Lineage (GTDB taxonomy): Bacteria > Pseudomonadota > Gammaproteobacteria > HK1 > HK1 > HK1. Next base: position 1,599,899 of record OZ244909.1, on the reverse strand, counting down.
TTACGCCCACCTCGATCTCGTGTAGCGTCGCTCACTCTTCCCTGATGGTCCGGCCTCGGACGGCCTGTCCGGTTTGCATGCACCAGGATCGGATATCGGCTCGGCGCCGGATGGCGGTCTCCGGAGAGGGTTGCGCGTGCGTCAGGCAATTGTCCGAGGGGATCCCTCGACCTACCCCGACTGGTTCGACGGCAAGAGGCGTCAACGGCCGCTCATCGTGTCCCGCTGGGTACCGATCGCCATGGTCGGCCTGCCGGTGGCGGTGCTCCTCGCCATCGTTATCTACCCGACGATCTGGATGTTCTATCACTCGCTGCGCGATACCAACATCACGGGGCTGTTCACCGGGAATCATGCCTACATCGGCTTTGCCAACTACGCCACGGTGCTCGGTTCGGAGAGGTTTCAGGACAGTCTGATCCATCTCCTGCAATACCTGTCGTTCGGTGCCGTGCTGCAGGTCATCCTCGGTACCGTGCTGGCGCTCATACTCCATGAAGTGGTCAGGTCCAACCTCTGGCGCACCGTCATCCTGATCCTGGTGGTGCTGCCGATGATGCTGCCGCCCTCGATCGTCGGGGTGCTGTGGCGCTTCCTGCTGACGCCGTCGAACGGCGCGATCAACCAGGCGCTGCTCGACCTCGGCCTGATCTCCGCCCATATCGAGTGGTTCAACGCGGGGATATCGCTATGGTCGATCATCATCGCCGACGTGTGGAACTGGACCGCACTGCCGTTTCTGATCGTCTACTCCGGGCGGGTCAGCCTGCCCCCGGCGGTCTACGAGGCGGCCCGCGTCGATGGCGCCGGCCAGTGGAAGGTGGTGCGGCGCATCACCCTGCCCATGCTGAAGGAGGTCATCGCCATCGCCTTCATCCTGCGCTTCACGGATGCCTTCAAGTTCGTCGATCTGGTGTACGTGATGACCTCGGGGGGGCCGGCGCAGTCCTCGGAGCTGCCGACCTACATCGCCTTCCAGCGCGGCATCCGCGAGTTCGCGATCGGCGAGGCCGCCGCCTACGCGATCATCATCTTCGCCATCTCGGCCGTGATCGTCACCCTCTTCCTCCAGTACATGAAGCGGGTCATGCGCGCCCAGGGGCTCGCCTGATCGATGGCCGGCGAGGCGGGGTTCGAGCACCGCTGGCGACACGTGCGCCTGCTGTTTCTCGCCTTCCTCGGCCTGTGGATGCTCTTCACGCTGTTCCCGCTCTACTTCATGGCCATCACCGCGCTGAAGACCACGGCCGAGACCAATCTCACGGTGCCGACCTTCTGGCCCGAGGTGTTCGCCTTCGGCAACTTCGCCGCGGTGTTCGCCGAAGCGACCAACTTCGACGCCCTGGTCGACAGCTTCGTGATCGCCTCCCTCAATACCGGGCTGTCACTGGTGCTCGGGACCCTCGCCGGCTACGCGTTCGCCCGCTTCCCGCGCCAGGCCGGGGGTGAGAACCTGGCCTTCTGGATCCTCTCGAACCGCATGTTTCCGCCGGTCGCCATTCTGGTGCCGATGTTCTTCCTCTTCGATTCCACCCCCTGGGGAACCGACTCGATCTGGTCGCTCGTCATCCTCTACCTCGTGTTCAACCTGCCGCTGGCCACCTGGCTGATGATGGTGTTCTTCCGCGACGCCCCGCCCGAACTCGAGGAGGCCGCCTACCTCGATGGCTGGACGCCGCTGCGCGCCTTCTTTCGCATCACCCTGCCCCTGGTGCTCCCCGGCATGATCTCGGTCGCCATGCTGTGCTGGATCTTCGCCTGGAACGAGTACCTGTTCGCCAACCTGTTCGTGGGCACCGATGTGCGGACCTACACCATCGTCATCCCGACGTTCACCCACGGGTCGCAGACGCTGTGGAACCTGCAGATGGCGTTCTCGCTCATTGCCATGATTCCCCCCGTCACCCTGTTCATCCTGCTGCGCCGCTACATGGTGCGGGGGCTGTCGCTCGGCGTGGTCAAGGGCTGATGGCGCGCCTGGTCGTCGAAGGGCTGTGCAAGGGATGGGACTTCCCGGTCATCGACGATCTGTCGATCACCGTCGAGGAGGGTGAATTTCTGGTCATCGTCGGGCCTTCCGGCATCGGCAAGACCACGTTGCTGCGCCTGGTGGCGGGGCTCGAATCCCCCGACCGCGGGCGCATCCTCGTCGGTGACCGCGATGTGACGCGGGTGCCTCCCTACCGGCGCCAGGTGGCGATGACGTTCGAGAGCTACGCCCTCTATCCCCACCTGACCGTCGCCCGGAACATCGCCTCGCCGTTGCAGGCGCGGGGCCTCCCGGCGGACGAGATCCGGCGGCGGGTCGAGGAGGTGGCCCGCCTGCTGCGCATCGACACGCTGCTCGATCGCAAGCCCGGGGAGATTTCCGGGGGCCAGAAACAGCGCACCGCCCTCGGGCGCACCCTGGTTGCGGATCCGCAGGTGTTTCTGCTCGACGAGCCGATCAGCCACCTCGATGCGCGCATCCGCCACGAGCTGCGCAGCCAGTTCCATACCCTGGAGGATCTGCGCCGGGTGGCCACGGTCTACGTCACCCACGACTACGCCGAAGCGCTGTCGCTCGGTGACCGGATCGGCGTCATGGGCAATGGCGGCCGCCTGGCGCAGATCGGCAGTGCGCGCGAGCTCTTCGAGCAACCGGCCACCCTGTTCGTGGCCGAGCATCTCGGGCAGCCGACCATCAACGCCCTGGAAGCCGAGCTCGTCGAGGTGGACGGCCGACTCGAGGCGCAGGTCGGAGCGCTGCGCCTGCCGGTGGCGCCCTCCCGACGTGACGCTCTCGCAAGGGCCGGGGAGCGCGCGGTGACTCGCCGGGTGACCATCGGTCTGAGGCCCCAGCACCTGCGTCCGGCGGATGAGTTGCCGCAAGGGGCGACGCTCGAGGGCCGGGCCGACATCTTCGAGGCGCTCGGCTCGACCGGGGTCATGATCGTCGATGTCGGCGGGGTCGCGCTGACGGCGCTGACCCGCCCCGAGCGCACGTTCGCGCATGGTGAAACGGTTGCGCTGGCGTGGGATCCGGCCGCCCTGCACTTCTTCGACCCGGCCGACGGGCGCAACCTGTTGCGGTGACATGTCGAACGTCATCCTGAGCAAGGTCAACAAGATCTACGGGGCGGGGCGCACCGGCGTTCACGCGGTGCGCGACCTCGACCTGGCGGTGAACGACGGGGAATTCATGGCCCTGCTCGGCCCTTCGGGGTGCGGCAAGACGTCGACGTTGCGCATGATCGTCGGCCTGGAGGCCATCACCTCGGGCGACATCCATTTCGGGGGGGTGCGGGTCAACGACCTCGAACCCCGCGAACGCAACGTGGCCATGGCCTTCGAGACCTACGCCCTCTATCCGAACTTCACCGTCGAGGAAAATCTCGCCTTCCCGCTGGAGGTGCGGGGGGTTCCCGCCGACGAGAGGCGCCGGCGGGCCCGCGAGCTGGCGGAATTGCTGCGCATCACCGAGATCCTCGAGGCCCGGCCGCCGGTGCTGTCCGGGGGCCAGCAGCAACGGGTCAGCCTGGGCCGGGCCCTGATCCGCGAACCGGCGGTATTCATTCTCGACGAGGTGATGAGCCACCTCGATGCGCATCTGAAGTTCCGGATGCTGTTCGATCTCAAGCGGCTCCACCAGGAGCTGCGGCGCACCATGATCTACGTCACCCACGATCAGGTCGAGGCGCTGGCTCTGGCGGACCGGGTGGCCGTGATGTCGAATGCCGAACTCCAGCAGGTCGGGGACCGCGACGCGCTCTACAACCGCCCGGCGAACATGTTCGTGGCCGACTTCATCGGCGAGCCGCCGACCACGTTCATTGCGGTGCAACGGCGCGACCGCGCCGGCGCCATCGAGCTTCACGCGGTCGGTGCGGACCTCGTCTTCGACGTGGCGGCGGAGCGGGCACCGGCCCTCGACGCCCATGGCGGGCGCCGGTACATGGTGGGTATCCGGCCCCAGAACCTCTATCCTTGCGACCATGACGCACGCATTGGCGGCAAGATCGTGATCAACGAATACCTCGGGGAGCGGTCCATCCTGTCCATCGTGACCGGGGAGGTGACGCTGCGGGCACTGGTGCCGCCGGAGACCCGGCTCGCGCCCGGAGACCACGCCGGTTTCAGTATCGACCCGCGCGACGTGATGATCTTCGACCCCGAATCCGGAGTTCTTGTGGCCTGACGGCCGGAAGAACCCACCGCGCCGGGGCGGGAAACTCCCGCCCCGACATCGACCAGCAGCAAGGAGGGAAATCCCATGGGTGTCTTCAGTGCGTGGACCCGACGCAAGTTCATGAAATCGGTGGCGGCCGGCGCCGGGGCGGCGGCGGGGCTTCAGATTCCGGGCCGGCTGTCCTGGGCGGCCGAGTCCGTCCCTCCGGCGAAGAAGCTCTTCAACGATGTCGAGCTGACCTACTTCCAGGATTCGAACTGGCTGCACGCGCCGTTGTGGCTGTCGGATCACCTGATGAAAGAGGCCGGCGTCGGCATCAAGGGGCGCGAGAACTACGACGGCGGCGATGCGGTGGCCAAGATCCTGCCGCAGCTTCTGTCCCGCAACCCCAGGTTCGACTGGGTGCAGTACCCCTCGCTCTTCTTCGGCGCCTTCGCCGAAACCGGCCAGCTCGAGCCGCTCGACGATTACTTCGCCCGGTACGAGGGCAGCGATGCCTATCTCGACTGGGTGATGCCCGCCTACCGCGAGTTCTATACCAAGTGGGCCGGCAAGACCTACGGCGTGATGCTCGACGGCGACATCCACATCCTGCACTACCGCAAGAGCTTCTTCGAGGATGCGGCGTTGCAGTCGAAGTATTCCCGGCGCTTCCAGGCCAACCTCGAAGTCCCGAAGACGTGGCCGGACTTCCTCAACGTCACGCAGTTCATGACCGAGGAGCTGGGGTCGCAGGGGATCTACGGCACGTCGATGGTGGTCAATCCGCCGAACTTCGGCTGGGGCTTCTGGATGGACATCGCCGCCTCGGCGGGCGTCAACTACTTCGACGAGAACATGAACCCGGTCATCAACCAGGGCAAGGCGGCCGAGTCTCTCGACATGTACCGGGAGATCATCAAGTTCGGGCCGCCGGGCGCCGAAGCGATGGATATCGGCACCACGATCCAGCGCTGGCAGTCCGGCTCGGACGTGATGTCGGTGTGGTGGATCGATCTGGCGGAATTCACGGTTCAGCAGCAGGGCATGGAGCGGGCCGAGGACCAGGGCGCCGCCATCGTGCCCGGCTGGGTCCACGACGACGGCGAAGTGGTGCATCGCGCCATCAGCCTGTGGTGCCGGACGGCTTCCATCCCGGCCAATGCCCCGCAGGACGTCAAGGACGCGGCCTTCTACTTCATCTACCGGATGTCGCACCCCGACTACTCCGACCGGATCGTCGCCGATCCCTACTGCGGCTCCGATCCGTTCGGTGCCTCGCACTACACCGACGCGGCGGCGCAGATGTACATCGAGCCCAACCCGCAGCGCGGGACCACCGACGTCTATCCCACGAACGACGGCATCTTCCAGACCTTCGGTAGGGCGCGGAACCACCTCGATGCCGGCCTCGCCAATGTCGAGGTGGGTTATCCGCAGTTCTTCTGGGAAGGGGCGCCGGAGTACGCCGACGCGCTCGGACGCAACATTTCGAAGGCCATCTCCGGCGAGCTGACTTCACAGCAGGCGCTCGACGAGGCGGCCGAGGAGTGGGTCCGGATTGCCCAGAAGCTCGGCCTCGACAAGCAGAAGGCCCAGTACCGGAACTTCATCGACGGGGCGCGGGCGCTCGGATACAAGATCTGACTCCTGAAGCAGCCCTCCCGGCTCCCCCGCCGGGAGGGCCGCTTCCGGCCCGGGCCGTCTCCTCCCATGTCCGCCCCCGCTCGACGACGCACTCGCCGGGACCGGCACGGGCGCCGCCGCGCCGCCACCGAAATCCGGCGCCTGCCCTGGCGCACCGTGCGCAATCCGCACCCCCCCGTGCGGGTCCTTGACGAAGACCGGATCGAAACCATCCACGAGGCGTCGCTCCGCGTGCTGCGCGACATCGGGATGAAGGTGCTGAGTCCGAAGGCGCGGGCGCTCTACGCGGGCGCCGGGGCGCGCACCGACGAAGACACCGCGATGGTGCGCTTCGACCCCGCGATGATCGAGGAGCAGATGGCGAAGGCGCCGTCCTCGTACACCATCAAGGCCCGCAATCCCGCCAAGTCGCTGGAATTCGGTGGCAACGTCATCAACTTCGGGCTCGTCGCCGGGCCGTCGTTCGTCTCCGACCTCGACCGCGGCCGTCGCGCCGGGGGCCACGAGGATTTCCGCAACTTCATGAAACTCGCGCACTCGTTCGACATCTTCCACATCGGGGGCGCGGCCCCTCTCGCGCCCCTGGACCTGCCGGCGCCGACCCGCCACCTGGACATGTACTACGCCGCGATCACCCTGCACGACAAGGTCTGGGGGGCGTCATTGCTCGGCGGATACCGTGCGCACGACGCGGTGGAGATGGCGTGCATCGCGCACGAGGTGACCCGCGACGCGTTGCCGGCGCAGCCGATCGTCGGCGGCGGGATCAACACCAACTCGCCGCGTCAGCTCGACGCGAACATGTCGGACGGGATGATCGAGCTGGCTTCGGTGGGCCAGCCGGTCATCGTGACGCCCTTCACGCTGCTCGGGGCCATGGCCCCGACCACCATCGCCGGTGCCCTTGTCCTCCAGAACGCGGAGGCGTTGGCCGGAATGGTGCTGTGCCAGATCGTGCGCCCGGGCACGCCCGTCGCCTACGGCGGATTCACCTCCAACGTGGACATGAAGAGCGGCGCCCCCGCGTTCGGGACCCCGGAGTACGCCAAGGCGACCCAGGCCGGGGCGCAGCTCGCGCGGCGCTACCGGGTGCCGTTCCGGGCGAGCAGCACCAACGCCTCGAACGCGGTCGATGCCCAGGCCGCGTACGAGAGCGGGATGTCGCTCTGGGCCTCGGTGATGGCGCACACCAACATCGTCAACCACGCCGGGGGCTGGCTCGAAGGGGGACTTACCGCCTCGTACGAGAAGCTCGTGATCGACGCCGAGATGTGCCAGCTCCTCGCAGAGTATCTCGCCCCGGTGATGGTCGACGAGGACACCCTGGCCGTCGACGCCATCGCCGAGGTGCAGCCCGGCGGCCACTTCTTCGGCGCCCGGCACACTCTGGAGCGCTACGAGGACGTGTTCTACCAGCCGATCGTGTCGGACTGGCGCAACTTCGAGACGTGGCAGGACGCCGGCGCCCATGCGGCGGACCGGCGGGCGAACGCGATCTGGAAGAAGCTGCTGGAGGAGTACGAGGCTCCGCCCATCGATCCGGGCGTGGACGAGGCGCTGCGGGAGTACGTGGTGAAGCGCAAGCGCGCCATCGAAGCGGGCGAGGTGGAGCTGGAGCAGTAGCACCCGGCGGTGGTACCGGTTTCATCGGGCCGGGGTGGGTCCGACGCTCGAAGGATCTCGGCGTGCCAACCCGAAAACCCATCGCCCTGGTGCACGGGACACGCGACAGGTCGGTCAGCACCACGGCTCGCTGGAGCCCGGCGGGGAGTCATCAGCGGTCGGTGGGGCAATGCCTCCCGTGGGACGCGCAATGCCGGCGGCAAGAGTGCTTCGCGGACTCGCGGGAGGATCGATACCGAAACCTGGAGGTATTCCCGCCTGCGCGGGTGGCGGCCGTCCGTGCCGCCACTCAGCGATCGAAAATCAGGCCGCCTCCGCCCCCCGGCGGTCGGCCGTCGCCCATGTCCGGCATGCTGCCGGGGACCACGATGCGCGACGCCTCTTCCCGGCGCATCTCCTGCGCGCGCTCGCTCAGCCGCTCCACCGCCGCCTTGATCGCCTCGGGGAACTTGGTGAACGCATCCTTCAGGGAGTCTGCCTCGATGGGAGACTGGACCGGAATGGGGCCGAGCTGCGAGACGATGGTCGTCTCCGCAATGTAGGTGGTGGGGCGGGTGGGATCGGGGTTTCCGTCGGGCCGGATCGGTTGCAACCGGCGGATGGTCGCAAGGCGCAGGTCACTGAACACGTCCTCGCGGTGCAGGTTGTCGAGATCGGCGCTGATCTCGTCGATACGCTGGCCGGCCTGCCGATCGCTCACGTCCGGAGTCTCCTTCGATCCCTCGAAAAATGCGCGCGCGAGTGTAGCACAGGGCGGCCGTTCGGCCGGCGTGCCCACTGTCCATCGGGCGTCTATCGGGCGATGTGCGTTCGCTCCTCCTTCGTCGGCACCACGATGACCGGCTCGACCTCCCGGAGTTCTTCGAGCGGGATGTGGCAGGCGATGGCGTGGGCGTCGGAGTCCATCCGCACCGGCGGGCGTTCGTCGTCGCAGATCTTCCCCACCTTGCGCGGACAACGGGTGCTGAACGGGCATCCCGGCGGCGGGTTCAGCGCGCTCGGCAGGTTGCCTTCGAGCACGATCTCGCGCTTGGTGACTTCGGGGTCCGCGATCGGCACCGCCGAGAGCAGCGCCTCGGTGTAGGGGTGGTACGGCGGCGCGAAGATGGCCTGCGTGGTGCCGCGCTCCATGATCTGGCCGAGGTACATCACCACGATGCGGTCGGAGAGGTAGCGCACCACGCTCAGGTCGTGGCTGATGAAGAGCAGCGTGGTCCGGTGCTCGCGCTGGATCTCCATCAGCAGCTCGGTGACCGCCGCCGCCACCGATACGTCGAGCGCCGACACCGGCTCGTCGGCGATGACCATCGAGGGGTTGCCGGCGAACGCGCGCGCGATGCCGATGCGCTGCTTCTGCCCGCCCGAGAGCTGGCGCGGACGGCGGCGGTAGAAGTCGCGTGGCAGCTTCACGATGTCGAGGAGTTCCAGCACCCGTTCGCGGATCTTCGCCTTGTCCGTCTCGACCCCGAATTTCCTTATGACCCGCCCGATCTGGGTCCCGATGGTGTGGCTCGGGTTGAGGGTGTCGAACGGGTTCTGGAACACCATCTGGAGGGAGCCGATCTGCTGCGGGGAGCGCTCGCGCACCGGAATCTTGCAGATGTCCCGGCCATCGTGACGAATGCTGCCGGCGGTCGCGGTCTCCAGCCCCATGAGCACCTTGGCGAAGGTCGACTTCCCGCACCCGGACTCGCCGACGATGGCCACGGTCTCTCCGCGTCTGGCGTCGAAGTTGAGCTGCTCGTTCGCCTTGACGTACATCACGCTCCGGCCGGCCAGCAACGCCTTGATCGAGCGGTCGTGGACCTCGTAGTACTTCTGCATGTTCTCGACCGCGAGCACATCGTCGCCGATCTCCATCGGCTCATTCGCGGCGCCGGGCGCGATGTCCCGGCCGTGGTCGATCTCGCGCCAGCGCCCGCAGCGCACCCGGTGGTCGCCCGTGGCGGCGCTCGCCACCCGTTCCATGGGGATGTCCTGCGCGTCGCAGCGTCCGCTTTGGAAGAAGTCGCAACGGGGCCCGAAGTTGCACCCGCGCGGGCGCTCGTGCGGGAGTGGGAGCTGGCCGGCGATGGGCCTCAGGGGGGCCGCGTTCTTGTCCGCGGTCGGCAGCGGGATGCAGCCGAACAGCCCGTGGGTGTAGGGGTGCTTCGGCTGCGCGAAGAGCGAGCTGATGGTCCCTTCCTCGACCACTTCGCCGGAGTACATGACGAACACCCGGTCGCAGACCTCCAGAATCAGGCCGAGGTTGTGCGAGATGTAGATCTGCGAGGTCCCGTACTTGCGGCTGATGTCGGTGATCAGCCTGGTGATGCCGGCTTCGACGGTGACGTCGAGGGCGGTGGTCGGCTCGTCGAGGAGGAGGAGCGAGGGGTTCGACAGCAAGGCCATGGCGATCACCACGCGCTGCTGCTGGCCTCCGGAGATCTGGTGCGGGTACGCCGCCATCACCCGATCGGGGTCCGGGAGGCGGACATCGGCGAGCACCCGCACCGCGCGGTCGTGGGCCTCGGTGTCCGAGACGTCTTCGTGGGTCATCGGGACTTCCTTGAGCTGGGTCCCGAGGGTGAGGCTCGGATTGAGAGCGGCGAAAGGCTCCTGGTAGATCATCGAGATGTGGGAGCCGCGGAGGTTGCGCAGATCGTCGGGCGGGAGTTCGGTCAGCTCCACCCCCCTGAACCGGATGCTGCCGCTCTTGATCGAGCCGTTGCCACCCATGTACTGCATGATGGCCATCGCCACCGTGGACTTGCCGCAACCCGACTCGCCCACCAGCCCGATGCTCTCGCCCTTGTGTACCGTGAGCGAGAAGTCGATCACGGCCGGGATCTCGCCGGCCCGGGTCCAGTAGGAGAGATTGAGATCCGTGATTTCGAGGACCGGTGCGTTCTCGTCGAAGTTCAGCGCCATGGGCTATTCCTCACGGGTTGTTCCTCATGGGTCCTTGCTCCTCATGCTGCCCGCCGGGTCTCGGGAGCGGTTCATGGTCCGGGGCAGGCCGAGGTTCGGGGCGGGCCGAAGCCCGGAACCGGTGGTCCGGCCGCCGGCGAGGACGCCGGGCCTGCCGCCCTCAGTCGCGCAGCGAGATCTCGCGCAACCCGTCCGCCATCAGGTTGAAACCGAGGATCAGCGACGAGATCGCGATGCAGGGGAACACCGTCATGTGCGGAAAGGCGAGCGCCATCTGCCGCGTCTCGTTGATCATCCCGCCCCAGTCCGGGTCCGGTGGCGGCAGCCCGAGCCCGAGGAAGCCGAGCACCCCGATGGTGATGATGACGTAGCCGAGCCGCAGGCAGCCGTCGACGATGAGCGGGCCGCGCGCGTTCGGCAGGATCTCCACCAGCATGATGCGCCAGGCCGTCTCGCCGCGGGTCTCTGCCGCGGCGACGTACTCGCGGTTGCGCAAGTCGAGCACCAGCCCGCGCACGATGCGCATCACCAGCGGTCCGGTGGCGAAGGTCACCGCAAACACGATGTTGAGCGGCGACGCCCCGAAGGTGGCGATGATGAGGATGTAGAGCACCAGCACCGGGAAGGCGAGAATGATGTTCGAGACCCCCGAGAGCACATCATCGATCCAGCCGCGGTAGTAGCCGGCTGCGAGACCCAGCACGATGCCCACCGCGTAGGCGCTGATCGCCGCGATCGGCGCCCAGGTGAGCACCGTGCGCGCGCCCCACACGATGCGCGAGAAAATGTCGCGCCCGATATTGTCCGCGCCCAGGATGAACGTGTCCGACCAGCAGGCGTCCGCAATCGGAATCGGGGTGCCGGGCTTGGCGAACGCCAGCAGCGTCGCGTTCGGATCGCACGGGGCGAAGAGTGGGGCACCGAGGGCCAGGATCGCCCAGAACAGCACGAGCGCGGTGCCGACCATGCCCACGATGCTTTCCCGGAGCAGCGCGAACGACCGCAGGGCGTTCATCAGTGCGGCGCCGTAGCCGGGCGCGGGTGCGGTCGCAATCGTTGCCATGACTCGCTCCTCGGTCCGTAGTTTCTCACCAGTACCCGGTCAGGATCGGGGAGCCCTTCAGGCTTGCATGGCTCCGTGTCAAGGGTCTGCGAGAATGCGGGTCAGGTGAACCGAATCCGTGGATTCAGGTAGGTGTAGCCGATGTCGGAGAGGGTCTGGGTCGCGACCACCACGAACACCGCCACCATCGACGCCGCCTCGATGAGGAGGATGTCCTGGTTGAGCGAGGCTTCCAGCAGCAGCGCCCCGAATCCCTTGTAGGCGAAGAAGAACTCCACCACGATGACGCCGGAGAGCAGCCACGGGATCTGCAGCATGATCACCGTGAACGGTGCGATCAGGGCGTTGCGCAACGCATGCCTGAGGATCACCGACCGGTACGGAAGCCCCTTCAGCATCGCGGTGCGGATGTAGTGCGTGGTCATGACCTCCGCCATCGAGGCCCGGGTCATGCGCGCCACGTAGCCGAAGTCGTAGATGACCAGCACCGCCACCGGGAGCACGAGCTGCTTCCAGTCGAACCCGCCGATCATGCTGCTGGTGCCCGGCAGCCAGCCGAGCCCGAAGACGAAAATCGCGGCCAGCAGCGGCGCGCTCGCGAATTCCGGAATCGAGGTGGTGATGATGCTGGTGACGGAGATGGTGCGGTCGAGCCAGGAGCCTTCCCTCATGCCCGACAGGATGCCGAGCACCAGCGCGAGCGGAATGATGAACGCCAGGGCCCAGAAGCCGAGCACCGCGGTGTTCCACAGCCGGTCCCACATGAAGTCGTTGATGGGCTTCTTGAACCGCACCGACTCGCCGAGGTCTCCGGTCACGAACCCCCACAGCCAGCGCCCGTAGCGTTCGTATATCGGGTCGTAGTAGCCGTTGCGCTGGAGCCAGAGTTCGCGCTGCTCCTGCGTCGAGTACTGGCCGAGCACCTTGACCGCCACGCTCTCGACGTTGATCTCCAGCAGCAGGAACAGCATCACGGAGACCACCAGCATGATCAGGAGCATCTGACCGATGCGCTTGAGGATGAAGATGAGCATGCGACTACTCCCGCCGCCGGCCTGTTTCGCAACGGGCCCCGATCGCCCGGGTCCGCCGCCGCTCGGGTGAGCGGCGGCGATCGGAGGGTGCTGATCGCGGGCCGAAGCGGCTCAGGCCTGCAGGGCGAGTTCCTCGGGGAAGATGTATCCCGTTGGGTGGATCTTGTAGCCCATCACCCGCTTGTCGAACGCGGCGAACTGACCGCGCCACAGCGGCTGGATGAGCGGGCCGCGCTCCTGCATGATCGTCTGGAGCTGGCCGATGATCTCGGTGCGCTCGGCGATGTCGATGGTGCCCTCCGCCCTGGTCAGCAGGGTATCGAACTCGGTGTCGCTGAAACGCGACTCGTTCCACGGCACGCTCGAGCGGTACGCCAGCGCCAGCACCATGAAGCCCAGCGGGCGGTGCGCCCAGGCGGTGAATCCGAACGGCACCTTGTCCCACACGTCCCAGAACTGCGCCGACGGCATCAGGTTGATGTTCACGCGGATGCCGGCCTCCTTCCACTGCTCCACCATGGCTTGCACCGCCTGCAACTCCCACGCCGGTTCCTTCTTCGCCGCGATCTCGAACTCGATGCCGTCCGGGTACCCGGCGTCGGCCAGCAGCTTCTTCGCCGCTCCCACGTCCCGGCTCATGAAGGGCAGCTTCTTGTAGTCCGGATGCACGGGGCACACATGGTGGTGTTCCCCGGGCGATCCGATGTTGCGGTAGGCCAGCTCCAGGCAGCGCGGGGTGTCGACCGCGAGCCGCATCGCCCGTGCAATGCGTGGGTCCTTGAACTCCTCGCGATCCATCTGCACCCGGGCGACGCCGGTCGCCGCGGTAATCACCTCCTGGATCGTGACGTGCGGGAGGTTCCTCAGGACATCGATGGTGTTGATGTCCGCATCGGAGCTGTACTGGCCGTGTACCTGCTGCGACGCGATGGCGCCGACGGTGGCGGACGGGTCGTCGCCGAGGTCGACGTAGACCAGCTCGTCGAGGAAGGAGTCGCCGCCCCACCAGCCGTCGTGCCGACGCAGCACCGCCGTTTCGCCGACGTTCTGTTCGACCAGCGGATAGGGGCCGGTGCCGTTCGACCCGGGGCCGAACGTGCCGCCCTCCTCCGGATCGAGGATGGCGAACGGATAGTGGAACATGTGCTCCGGCACCGCGACCTGCGCTTCCTTGAGGTTGAGCCGCACGGTGTGGTCATCGACCTTCTCGATCGCGTTGGCGTCCCACAGCCGGGTGCTCATCTTCGCGTTGCCGCTGTCGTCCTTTTCGCCGGTGTCATACTCCTCCAGCATGTAGCCCTTCATCAGGCCGAGGACCGACGAGCCGGTATTGGGGTCGAGGCAGTGCTTGATGTTCCAGATGACATCGTCGGCGGTGAAGTCGCGGCCGTTGTGCCACTTGATCTTCTGCAGGTGCAGATCCCAGGTCTTGAGGTCGTCGCTCGCCTTCCACCCCTTGCAGAGATACGGCCGGGTGACGTTGTCCGAGCCGGTCTTGGTGAGATACTCGTGGGTCCCGCGCCCCTGGTTCGAGTCGTGCAGCCACGAGTAGGTGTGCGGGCTGTCGACCTTGTACACGCGCATCGAGATGCGCATCGAGCCACCTCTGGGCATGTCCGCGGCGCGCACCGGCTCGGGCGCGACCAGGCCCACCATGCCGTAGGCGGCGGTCGCGGACACGCCGAGCAGCGTCGCGTAGCGGATGAACTCGCGCCGATCCAGCTTGCCTTCGTTGAACTGCTGCTTGAGTTTGTTCACTCCTGGATGTTCTCGTTCTCTCGCCATGAGCGATCTCCTTCGGGGTCGTATCGTGGGTGCCGTCGTGCCGACGGCATGGGCGATGTCCATCGCAGTCGGACGCCGCATGGTCGGGAAGGGTAGTCGAGCCGCCGGTGTCTGAGAAGATCGACCGCTCCCGTCTGACCGCTCCCGTCGGTTCCCGCCGGACCGTAACATGCGTGCCCACGATGCGGCTGAAGGCGGGACGCCCGCGCCGCGGCGCATGGTCACCGGCGAGCCGGTCGATCCGCATGGTATGGTCGCCGCGGTCTCCGGTCGCCCCGGCGAGATACCTGGGCGCGGCCGACATTCGCGAGCGTCCATGCAGGAGGTCATCCCGTGTCCGCGATAGAAGTCCTGTTCCTCTCCAAGGAAGATGTCGATGCGCTCGAACTGAGCCTCGGGGACATGCTCGACGCGGTCGAGATGGGCCTCGACGCCCATGGCCGCAAGGATGTCCTGCTTCCGTCGAAGGACCACATTGCGCTGAACTGGCCGCAGAACATCTTCAACATCCTCAAGGGCTACGTCGGCCCGATCCGATCCGTCGGGGTCAAGGTGCTGGGGGACTTCAGCCGCAATCACGAGCACGGCCTGCCGTCCGAACTCTCGACCCTGCTGCTCATCCGCCCCGAAACCGGCGCGCCCTACGCGATCGTCAATTCGACCGCGATCACCTGGATGCGCACCGGCGCGGTGACCGCGATGGGCGCGAAGCACCTCGCCCGCAAGGACTCCAGGGTGCTCGGCCACATCGGCGCACGCGGGACCTCCTGGTACAACGTCGCGATGATGGACCTGCTGTTCGACTTCGAGGAGATCCGGGTCACGAGCAAGCGCCCCGAATCGCGCGAGCGCTTCTGTCGCGTCATGTCCGAACGTCTGGGCAAGGAGGTCCGGGTGATGGACAACTGCCTCGACACCGTGCGCGACGCGGACATCATCATCGACGCCTCGCGCCTCACCGAGGAGGAGGTGCTGGTCCCGGACCGCGCGGTGAAGCCCGGGGCGCTGCTTCAGGCCTACGGCGCAGTGCTCTCGGTCGAGCGCACCCTGCCGTTCTCGGTCGACAAGTTTGTCGTCGACGACTGGAACCAGTGCCGCACGTCGCAGTACGGGACGTTCGCGGGGATGATCCAGGAGGGTGCGATTCGCGACGAGCATGTCCACGGCGAGATCGGCGAAGTCGTGGCGGGGATCAAACCGGGGCGGGAATCGGACGAGGAGCGCATCCTGTTCTGGCACAAGGGCTTCGCGATCAGCGACATCGTGCTCGGGCACCTGGCCTTCGAGAAGGCGAAGGAGCGCGGCGTCGGGACGATGCTCACCTACCACGCGTCGCCGCGTGACGAGTGAGCGCGCCGCCCCCCGGATGCGGCGAGGCGTGAACCGGGCCACCTCCATCGCCGCGCCCGCGCCCGCCCGCAGGTCCGCCATGGCCCGGGCCGACGGGTCGCCGGGGACTCCGGGCGATGCCTCCTGCCATCGCCGGCTGCGCCTCGTTCCGACTCCTGAACTCTCGGAGGAGCCGCTACATGCAGGCCGGGGACGACAGACGGAGTGTCGAAGTGAGGTACCGCCCGATCGCCGCCTTGCCGGTGCCGCACGATGACGCCTTTGGGAGCCTGACGTGGCGCCGACGCCCATCGTCATCGACGGTGAGTCGCTCGGACTCGGGCAGTTCGATGCCGTGGCGCGCCGCGGTGCGTCCTGCACGCTCGCGCCGCCCGCGCGGGCGAAGGTCATGGCCGGGCAGGGCGCGGTGCGGCGCGCGGTCGAAGTCGGCGATGCCGTCTACGGTGTGAACACCGGGTTCGGAGACCTCGCGGACGTTCGCATCGCCGACGATCAGCTCTCCCAGCTCCAGCGGCGGCTCCTTCTGAGCCATGCCTCCGGGCTCGGCGAGCCGCTCGACGATGAAGCGGTGCGCGGAATGCTCCTGCTGCGGGCGAACACCCTGTCCCGTGGCCACTCCGGCGTGCGGGCGCAGGTTGTCGAGGCCCTGCTCGCCCTTCTCGATGCCGGGGTGCTGCCGCTCGTGCCGAGCCGCGGCTCGGTCGGGGCGAGCGGGGATCTGGCGCCCCTGGCGCACCTCGCCCTGCCCCTCATCGGGTGCGGGCAGGTCCGGATCGACGGTCGGGTCGCACCCGCCGCCGAGGGGTTGCGCCGCGCCGGGTTCGCTCCCATCGTGCTGGGCCCCAAGGAGGGGCTCGCCCTCATCAACGGCACGCAGGCGATGACCTCGCTGCTTGCACTCTCGTGCCTCGATACGCGCCATCTGGTGCGGGTTGCGGACCTTGCCGCCGCGCTCTCCACCGACGCGCTGCGCGGTACCGACGTCGCCTTCGACCCTCGACTGCACGCACTACGGGCGCATCCGGGGCAGCGCGTCTCGGCCGCGAACCTGTGGTCACTGATGCGCGGCTCCGCCATCCGGGAATCCCACCGGGCGGGGGATGTGCGGGTGCAGGATCCGTACAGCGTGCGCTGCGCCCCCCAGGTACACGGTGCGGTGCGCGACGTGCTCGCGGATGTCGAGGCGAAGGTCGCGGTCGAGATGAACGCGGTCACCGACAACCCGCTCGTCTTTCCGGGCGACGGGGGCGATGGGGACGACGGGAGTGCGGAGATCCTCTCCGGCGGCAACTTCCACGGTCAGCCGATGGCGTTCGCGGCCGACTTCCTGGCCATCGCGCTGGCGGAACTCGCCTCGATCAGCGAGCGGCGGATCGAGAAGCTGACCAACACCGCGTTCTCCGGCCTGCCACCGTTCCTCGTGCGCGACGCGGGGCTCGATTCCGGCTTCATGATGGCGCAGGTGACCGCGGCGGCGCTGGTGGCGGAGAACAAGGTGGCGTGCCACCCGGCTTCCGTCGACTCCATCCCCACCTCGGCGGACAAGGAAGACCATGTCTCCATGGGGATGGGAGCCGCGCTCAAGCTGCGCCCGGTGGTCGCCAACGTGCGGCGGGTGCTCGCGATCGAGCTGGTCGCGGCCGCGCAGGGGATCGACCTCCTGCGCCCGCTGCGTTCGAGCGACCGGCTGGAGGAAGCGCACCGCCTCATCCGCAAACGCATCGCGTTCCGCCAGGAAGACCACCGCGAGATGGCCGCCGACCTGAACCGCGGCATCGCGCTCCTCGACGAGCTCGACCCGGTACTGGACGCGCTCGACTGATTCCCCGGAACTCCGGATGGCCGTGCCGGGAGGGGACTGACCAGAACCCGCTCGCGGTCACCCGTCCGGCGCCCGTCTTGGTATGGAGACTTCCCTGATTTCTCCGGCTTGAATCTCGTCGATAGCGGTGCGTATCTCTTCGATCCGATGCTGGACCCTCGGCCATGCCGTAGCCATCAGCACCACGATTCCCAGCCGACGTCCGGCAAGGTTCTGCTGATGCCACTCCTCGACATCCGGGTACCACTCCAGAAACTCCTGCACAGTGGCGCCGCTCTCCAGATTCTCGAAGAGGGCATACACGGGGCACTCTCGTCCCGGCGAAAGCCCATGCGCCGCTGATCTTGTTGGGCGTGCATTCCACGGCCGGGCACTTGGTCCAATTCGTCATGAGGTCTCCTCCATCGCAATACCGCGGTGCGTACTTGATAGACGGGGCTACACCTCCAACACGATCTTCCCGATGTGTTCGCTGCTTTCCATCAGCCGGTGGGCGCCGGCGGCGTCGGTGAGCGGGAATCGGGCGTGCACGATCGGCCGGATGGTGCCCGCCGCGAGCATCGGCCACACCCGCTCGTGGAGCGTGCGTGCGATGTCCGCCTTCTGCTCCACGGTGCGGGGGCGCAGCGTGGAGCCGGTGACCGTCAGCCGGTTGAGCATGATGGGCAGGACGTTGAGCTGCTCGACCTTCGGCCCGCGCTGGACCGCGATGATGACGAGCCGGCCCTCGACGGCCAGGCACTTCAGGTTCCGCGCGAGATAGTCGCCGGCGACCATGTCGAGCACCACATCGACCCCGCGCTTGCCGGTCAGCGCGCGGACGCGCTCGACGAAGTCCTCCTCGCGATAGTGGATGGCGGCATCGGCTCCGAGCGCGAGGCAGGCGTCGCACTTCACCTTCGAGCCCGCGGTGACGTAGACGGTCGCGCCGAACGCCCTGGCGAGCTGGATCGCGGTGGTGCCGATGCCGCTCGATCCCCCGTGCACGAGGAGCGACTCGCCCTCGGCGAGGCGGGCGCGGTCGAAGACGTTGGTCCACACCGTGAAGAAGGTCTCCGGGAGCGCCGCGGCCTCGGTCGGGCCGAGTCCGGCGGGCATCGGCAGGCAGAGCGGAGCCGGGGCGGTGCAGTACTCGGCGTAGCCGCCACCGGCAACGAGCGCGCACACGCGGGCGCCGACCGCCGGGGTATCGACCCCTTCCCCGAGCGCGGCCACGGTGCCCGCGATCTCCAGCCCGGGGATATCGGGCGCTCCGGGCGGCGGCGGATAGAGACCCTGGCGCTGCATCACGTCGGGACGGTTCACGCCCGCCGCCTCGACCGCAACCAGCACCTCGCCGGGACCGGGCTCGGGTACCTCGCGCTCGGTAGGGACGAGCACCTCGGGGCCGCCCGGTTCGGCGATCTCGATGGCGGTCATGCGGGCTGGAATCGACGGTGTGATCATGGGTTCTCCTTCGGCTCGGGCGGTAGCCCGCGCACCACGAAATGCGGGTTCTCGAACCCGGGCTTGCCGTAGACCAGAGGTTTGCCGTCCAGGGTTTCCACGCTGCCCCCGGCCGCCGTGACAATGGCGTGGCCGGCCGCGATGTCCCACTCCATGGTGCGGCCAAGTCGTGGATACAGGTCCGCCGCGCCTTGGGCGATCCGGCAGAATTTGAGCGACGATCCCGCGCTCACGGTGTCGGCGATCTCGAAGCGCCGCAGGTACGCATCGGTTTCGGGGCTGCGGTGCGAGCGGCTCGCGATCGCGACGCGCCGGCGGCCGGGCCGGCGGCAGGCAATCCGCTCCGGCGCACCGTCGTCGCGGACGCGCCATGCCGTCCCGTCGCCGGCGGTCCAGCAGATCTCGCCAAGGGCGGGGAGGTGCACCACGCCGGCGGTGGGCACGCCACCCTCGATGAGCGCGATGTTGACCGTGAACTCACCGTTGCGGCTGATGAACTCCCGGGTGCCGTCGAGAGGATCGACGAGGAAGAACGGGCGGCCATCGACAGCGGGGACGTGGCCGGCCGCGACCGACTCCTCCGCCACCACCGGGATGCCCGGTGCGCATCGCGCGAGACCTTCCAGGATGACGTGCTCCGCCCGGGTGTCGGCCTCGGTGACCGGCGAGGCGTCGTCCTTGTCGCGCACGGCGATGTCGCTCGCGTAGACCGCAAGGATCTCTCCACCGGCCCGGTATGCGATCTCGCGCAGGGCGTCGACGAGCGGGGCGGCGTCGGCCGGCATGCGGCGGATTCCGTTGCCTATCTGCAAAGTCGGCATCGACCGCGGCGCTCCCCGCGATGCGCGGATCGATGTGAGCCGTGCGGCCACTTCGACCCCTGAAAAGTCGGCATCGACGACGATGCTTCCCGCGAAGTCGGGACCGCGTTCGTCCGGGGCGAGCGGGCGGGTGGGTCGGCCACCGCGTTCAGCGCCCCCCCGACACGTCCACCAACGCGCCGGTGCAGTACGACGACTCCTCCGCCGCGAGCCACAGGATGGCGCGGGCGACCTCGGCCGAGTCTCCGCCGCGCTTCATGGGAACCACGGCCTTGAGCCGGTCGACCCGCCCCGGTTCGCCGCCCTGCGCGTGGATCTCGGTGTAGATGAGGCCCGGCCGGACCGCGTTGACGCGAATGCCTTCCTCCGCCACCTCGTTCGCGAGGCCCACGGTCATCGTGTCCACCGCGCCCTTCGAGGCCGCGTAGTCGATGTACTCGCGCGGGCCGCCGATGCGGGCGGCGACGGACGAGACGTTGACGATGCGACCGCCGGTGCCTCCGTGGCCCGTGGACATGCGGCGCACCGCGGCACGGCAGCACAGAAACACGCCGAGGACGTTGACCCGCAGGGTGCGCTCGACCCGCGCGGCGGTCATCTCGTCAAGGCGCATCCGCAGATCGAGCGTGCCCGCGTTGTTGACCAGCACCGCGAGCGGGCCGAGTTCGGCGTCGACGGTGGCGAACATCCGCTCGACGTCGTCCTCGTTCGCGACATCGGCCCGGATCGTCACCGCCCGGGCACCGTGCGTCCGAGCCCGTTCGGCGACGGATTCGGCCGCCTCGGCCTCGCGCCGGTAGCTGATCGCCACGTCGTATCCGCGTTCGGCCGCGAGCACTGCGCTCGCCGCGCCGATCCCCCGGCTTGCACCGGTAATGAGCATCACTTCACGCATGTTCGGGTCCGCCTCGGACGGTCGCGGCCGCTTCGCCGCCGGTGATGGCGACTATCCGTACTCGGCCGGGTGCTGTCCAGCCCGGGATTCCGGGGTGAAGTTTTCGGGCTTGCCCATCGAATCGGCCTCGGCCTACAAACGGCGGCATCGAAGTCCCGGGCAAGGCATGGACGGAACCCGATCCTCTACCTATCATCCGTCACGAACTCTTCGGCCGCAGAGCACGAGATCGGATTCGGAGCGATTCGCATGGCCGCTTCCATCATCGATACCCTGCGCTACGCGCGCCGCCTCAAGCAGGCGGGGGTTGCGCCGGCGCAGGCGGAGGCCATGGCGGATGCGCTCGCGGATAAGCTTGTCCCGAATCTGGTCACGAAGACCGATCTCGGCAGCGCGGTCTCGAAACTCGAGGCCGGATTCAAGGCGGACATCGCAGCCCTCGAAGCCCGCCTGACGTGGCGGCTACTGGGCGGCGTCGGCATCATCGTCGGGCTCGCGGTCGCGCTCATGAAGCTCGGCTGAGCCGCCTGCCCCATGAACACTTCGATCTTCGACACCCTGCGCTACGCGCGTCGCCTGGAGGAGGCCGGCGTCGAGGCCCGGCAGGCGGAGGCCATGGCGGAAGCGCTCGCGGTGGAATTCGTCCCGAACGTTGCCACCAGGGTTGATCTCGGCAGCTCGGTCTCGGAGCTCAAGGTGTGGTTCAAGGCGGAGTTGAAGGCGGAAATCGCCACCCTCGAAGCCCGCCTGACGTGGCGGCTACTGGGCGGCGTCGGCATCATCGTCGGGCTCGCGGTCGCGCTCATCAGGATCGGCTGATCCGGGCTCCCGGGCCTTACGAGAGTCGGCGCACCGTCCTCCGAAGATTTGGCTCGGGTTCGAGTCGGGGTTGAACTCGGGCCCGGGCTGGACACTGCAAGGCAACCCGCCGACCATCCACGGGTCGGTTCGTTCGCCCATCCGCCGAGGCCGCGTGGAGTTCGTCATGGTTCGTTTTCTCCTTGTCCTGTCCCTGTTCCTCGCCGTTCCGGTCTCGGGGCTGGCCCGTAGCGTCGATATCCGGGGTCCGGTCTCGCGGGCCGTCCTCGTCGAGCTGTTCACCTCCGAGGGATGCAGCAGTTGTCCGCCGGCCGAACAGTGGTTGAACCGCGCCGAGGCCCGTTCCGATCTCTGGAGCCGCGTGGTCCCCGTCGCCTTCCACGTCGACTACTGGGACTACATCGGGTGGCCGGACCGGTTCGCCGCCCGGGAGCATTCGAACCGTCAGCGCACGTACCGGGACATCGGCCGCCTCCGGAGCGTGTATACCCCCGGCTTCGTGGTCGGCGGCAAGGAGTGGCGCGGCTGGTTCCGGGATCCGACGCTCAGGCTTCCGGAGGAGGTCGCCATCGGATCGATCTCGGTGGACGTGCGGGATGAGCGTTTCGACGCCCGATTCGCGCCCGTGGTCGAGGTCCCGGAACGGATCGAGCTGCACGTGGCGCGGCTCGGCTTCGACCTCGTGACCGAGGTGGGCGCGGGAGAGAATCACGGTCGCACGCTGAAGCACAAGTTCGTCGTGCTCGGATGGAGCCGGCACCCCATGCACCGCGGGGACGGTGATGCCTACGTGGCATCGGGGGAGCTCCCCGGGGCGTCGCAACCGGCACCGCGCGAAGCACTCGCGGCGTGGGTGAGCATTCCTGGAGACCCGCTGCCGATCCAGGCCGCCGGCGGCTGGCTCGTGAACTGAGTCCGTCGTGTCTCAGGCCGGGTGCGGGGCGAGCCGGAGCCGTGTCTGGCGCAAGTGGAAGAAGCCCATCACCACAAAGTTCATCGCGTTGAACGCGAACGCGACCAGGAACGCGGGCTGGTAGCTGCCGGTCAGGTCGAAGGTCACCCCGCCGAGCCACCCGCCGAGCGCCATGCCGCTCGCGGCGAACAGGTACTGGGCCGCAATGCGCCCGCCAAGCTGCCTCACCGGAAACAGAAGCCGGATGATCAGCGGGTAGCACGGCATGATGCCCGAGAACCCGAGCCCGAACAGCAGCGCGGCGACGAAGAGGCCCATGTAGCTGGTGGCGAACGCGAACGCGAGCAGCATCGCCGCCATGGAAACCGAGCCGATGAGCAGAGTGCGGACCGGACCGATGCGGTCGGCGAGCACGCCGAAGCCGAGCCGGCTCAAGAACGCGGCCACGAACAGGACGGACAGGGCGCGCGCGCCCTGCTGCAGGGTGTAGCCCTGGTCGGTGACGTGGCTCACAAGATGCACGATCGGGACCGACATCGCCGTGCAGCAGCCGATCACCGCGATCCACAGCATGATCTGCGCGACGTGCGGGGGCAGGTCCAGCACCCGCCGTTCGTCGCCGGAGGATGTCCCGGCGGCGGGCCGATCCGGGGCCGCGATCGGCGGGCGCGGCCGGAGCAGGAGCGCCGCCGGCACCATCGTCGCCACCCCGAACACCGCGAAGTAGAGGAACGTCCCCCGCCACCCCACGAGATCGTTGAAGTGCTGCACGATCGGTGGCCACACGGCGCCGGCCAGCCCCTGACCGGAGGTGAGGATCGCCACCGCGAGCCCGCGCCGCCGGTCGAACCAGCGCGTCACGTTGGCCACCAGAGGGGCGATCATCGCCGCCTTGCCGAGCAGGCCGATGAACACGCCGGTGGCGATGAACAGGCTCCATCGGTCCTCGGCCTGGCCCGCGAGCAGGGCGCCGAGACAGATCATCACCGAGCCGAAGAGCACCGGCTGCATCACCCCGTACCGGTCCATCCACCGGCCCATCGCGATGCCGCCGATGCCGGCGCCGACCATGAGCAGCGAGTACGCGAGGGAGGGAACCGCGCGCGCCGTGTCCAGGTCTGCCGCGATCGGTTTCAGCGCGACGAACAGGATCGTCGGGGCGCCGAGGGCGATGCTGTGCAAGGCCAGCGAGGCGAGCACGACGATCCAGCCGTAGGTGGTCTCGATGCTCGGACTCTGGCGTCCCATCTATGGCTCCTTGGTGTGGGTGGTGTGCGCGCTGGGCGCGGATAGTGGGCCCGGATAGTGATAGTGGGCCTGGGTGGCGGACTCGCCCGCAAATTTCACCGATTCACGGCCGTGAGCATGGATCCGACCGTTTTCGCCGCGTTGAATGCGACATGGGGGCGGCCATAGTGCTCGATGCCGCTTGCTTCGCAGGCTCGCTCCGTACCTGCGGATACATCTGCGCGCCCTGACTCGCGTTCGCCATGCGAAAACGGTCATCCACACGCCCTTGTTTCACGAAACGGTGATTTCCGGACTCGGGCGCGGATTCGGAGACGCGCGTCACCGGCGCTCGAATCGGGCGCGGACCCGGCCGTCGTCCAGCGCGGCGCGCACCATGGCGGCGGCCTCGTCGAGTCGCCGAGCCCGCCCGACGTGCCGCAGCACCAGCGCCGCGCCATATACCAGGCTGTCGCGGGCCGGCCCGGGGGCGCCGTTCAGGGCTGCGAGGCCGGCCCGGGCCGCAACCCGGGCGATGGCGAGCCCGTCGACCTCACCGCCGGTGTCGTCGCTCCGGCGCCGGTAGCCCGCGATCTCCTCCGGGAGGGGCACCGCGCGCACCGTCTGCTCGATGCCCGGTTCCGTGGGCGAGATATCGGTGTCGTGGTCGTCCCCGCCGTCGCGGTACGTCCACACCTTCGCGTTCTGGCGCAGCGACGGGATGATGCCGCCCTCGATGCCGCGCACGATGAGCGCGGAGTCGAAGCCGGCCTCGCGTGCGAGCCGGAGGTAGATCCGGGCGTAGGGCTTGTGCACGTAGCCGGTGACCACGTGCGTGTGTCGGCGCCCGCGCACCGGTCCCGCCATCACCTCGACGGTGGTGAGCGCGGGACGCTTGACGATGAGGGAGCGCAGCCCGGCGAGCGCGTGCAGCTTCGGGTTGAACACCGACTGGTCACAGTATGCCCATCCGGTTTCGGGATCGGCGAGGCGGGCGCATACCTCCGCGGGGGTCGAGGCGACCGGCGCCCCGCCCGCGGCAAGCACGCGGTGATGGGTCGCACCGAACTTCGGCCCCACGGTTTCCACCCCGTGCGAGACTGCGGGCACCCCGCACGCGGCGAGCACCGCGGGGAGGAACGCGGAGACGGGAAGGTTGCGGTTGAAGCCGTTGTAGGGGTCGGAGAGGTCCACGATCTCGTCGACCGGGGCAGTGACGGTGCCGGTCGTCTCCCGCACCGCGTCGAGGATGCCGAGGTTCTCGTCGTCGGTTTCCCGCTTCATGCGGAGCGCGATGAGGAAGACCGCAGCCCGTACCGGATCGACGGCACCGTCCAGTACCGCCCGCATGCCGCGCCGCGCCTCGTCGCGGGTGATGTCCTTGCTGAGTTCCGGGCCAGTGGCGATGCGCTGGATGATCGAGCGCATCAGGGCGTCGCCGCCCGTGTCGCGCGGGTCCGCCTCGATATCGGCTCCGGGATCAGCCCCGGGATTGGCTCCGGGATCGGCCCCGGGATCGGTTCCGGCCCCGGCGGCGCTCCCGCTTCCCGGCGTCGGTTCATGCGTCGTCATGTGCATTCTCCAACGTCATTCTCCCGAGCTCACCTGTGAGCTCATCACTCAGTTCTCCCCGGGGTTCCGCCACGGCATCGCCAGCTCCTTCAGCCCGGTTCCGAGCGCGGCGGCGAAGCCCATGTCATCGAGCATGTGATACTCCACCTTCATCGTGATCGCGCTCCCGAAGAGGATGGAGGCCAGCGCGATGAACGAGCCCGTGGCCAGGGTCGAAACCCCGGTGACGCCCTGCCCGATGGTGCAGCCGAGGGCAAGCACGCCGCCGAATCCCATCAGGAAGCCGCCGGCGAGGTGGCTCACCATCTCCGAGCGGGTGCTGAAGGTCTCGATGCGGAAGCTGCCCGAGAGCGCCGCGTGGACGAACGACCCGACGATTACCCCGAGCACCGCCGCAATTCCGAAGTTGATCGTGGCGCCGGTGAAGGTCATCAGGTAGCTGATGGTGTTGCCGGTGGGGGCGACGAAGGTCATGGATTCGAGCGGCACCGGTTCGAAGTCATCATGGCCGAGGTAGCCGGTGACGAACCAGCCCCCGGTGACGACCGCGCCGACGACGATGCCCGCGAGCAGATCGTCGAAGCTTCGCCGGAACGTGGACTGCGCGAGCGCGAACGCGACGAGCCCCCCGCCGAGCAACACCGCCAGCGCGGTGCGCAACGTGCCTGCGTCCTCCATCCCGAACGCCGCCGCGAGCAGGGTCGCAAGCCCCTGGTCGTCGAGCCCGTGCAGCTCCAGGTCGACGTTGGGGGCCTCGAAGACCGCGATGCGCGCGAGTCCCAGCAGCCCGCGCAGCGTGGCGTAGGCGGTGATGCCGAGCACCAGCAGCACCACCAGAGCCTTGAGGTTGCCGCCCCCGAGGCGCACCAGATTGCGCTGGCCGCAGCCGGCCGCCAGCGTCATGCCGACGCCGAACACGACGCCCCCGACCGCGTAGCCGAGCCAGCCGAAGTCGGGGGTCAGGTAGATTGCGCCTTCGAGGTCGACAAGCCCGGCGGCGTGCAGCGCCTGGGTGCCGAGGATCGCGACCCCCATGGCGAAGAACCAGGCGCCGAGGCGGCCCCGCGAGCCCATGTGCAGCAGGTCGCTCACTGCGCCCATGGTGCAGAAGTTGGTCCGGTTGGCGACGAAACCGAAGACCGCGGCGAGGACGAAGCCGCCGGCAGCCACCAGGTGGACGGTGGCGAGTTCGAAATCTTCCAACTTGAACCTCCTCGCCCGAAAAATTCACCGACTCGCGCCCGCCGCTGCGAATCGGTGAAGTTTCCGAGCTGGCGAACCAGCGGCCGGCGGCGTGGGTGCAAAGTGGAGCGGTCACCGGTGCCCGCATCTCTCACCCGGTCACGGCGGTGGACGCGGATCTGACTGCATTGGCCGCGTTGAACACGGCATGGGAGTGGCCTGGGGGCTCGACGTACTGTCAAGTACGCCTGCGCGCCCGGACTCGCGTTCGCCTTGCCAATCCATACCGGGCTTGCGGAGCAAGCCGAAGCCTGACCATCTCCACGCCCTCGCTCGCAACTCGGTGAGAAACGCGGGCTCGCGCCCAACGGGTGGGTTGCGCACACCCGATCCCGCTCCGCCGGCGCTGCGGCTCCGTCACCGCGCAATCTCGTCAACCCGTCGCCGAAGTCGAACAGGCCCGAAACGATAACAGGTACTGCGCGGCTGATGGCGATGCGCTACAGTTTTCAGGCGAAACCGGAAACCACCGGTCGCGGCGGGATGGCCCGGCCGGCTACTCTCGACCACTCTCCACAGGGAGCATTCCACCATGAATCGAATCTACGGTACCTCGCTTGCTCTGGCTTTCGCGCTTGCGCCGCTCGCGCCGGCTCACGCGGGCGGCGACCCCGCGGCGGGGCAGGCGAAAGCCGTGGTGTGCGCGGCGTGCCACGGTGTGGACGGCAACAGCGTCAACCCTATCTGGCCCAAGCTCGCGGGGCAGCACGAGGCCTACCTCGCAAAGCAGATCCGGGCCTTTCGCGACGGCGTGCGTGTCGACCCCACCATGGCGCCGATGGTGGCCGCGCTCAGCGATGAGGACATCGACGACATCGCTGCCTATTTCGCGAGCCAGAAGCCGAAGTGATCCTCCGGCCCCCCGTGCCCGCTTCGCTCGCACCGGGTACGGGGGCCGACGGGATGCGAACCGTCCACCGCCACGCGGAACACTGCGGGGTTGACGATCGCCTCCGGCCGGAGGTTCGGCGGAGCCTTCGAATGCATGCCACTCCCGCCCGGGAATTTCACCCATTCGCGAAGCGAGGGTGCGGAGATGGTCAGGCTCCGGCTTGCTGCGCAAGCCTTGTACGGTTTTGCAAGGCGAACGCGAGCCAGGGCGCGCACGCGTACTTGAAGTACGGAGCGGGCTTGCGAAGCAAGCGGCATCGAGCACCCCGAGCCACCCCCTGGCCACCCCCCATGCCGCGTTCAACGCGGCGAAAGCAGTCAGATCCGTGCCCGCAGCCGGGAATCGGGGCAATTTCCGGGCTGGCCCGGCTCGCTCGGCATCCGGGCCTCGCCGCGCTGTTTGCGCTCGGCGTGGGCTGGGCCGGGCCGGGGGTTCACGCGGACGAGCACGGTGCGTCGGCGGTGGGGGTCTCGGAGCCCGCGGCAGCGGAGCGGCTCACCGGCGCCGGCGCGAACGCCTCGTCCGCGGCGGCGCCCTTGTCGGCGACCTCGCCCGCCCTCTCGAAGCTGCTGGGGCTCGGAGAGGGCATCGCCATCGGCGGATCCAACGAGGACCAGTTTCTCGATCCGGACGTCGCCTTCGTGCTTCGCGCCGCCCCGGTCGGGCCCGACGCCATCGAGGCGCGTTGGGACATCGCGCCGGGCTACTACCTCTATCGCGAGAAGTTCCGATTCCGCGCCGCGGACGGGTCGGAGGCGTCGCTCGGCGAAGCCGACCTCCCCGAGGGGATGATCAAGGACGACGAGTACTTCGGACCGATGGAGGTGTACTACGACTCGGTGGGAGCCCGGGTGCCCGTCGTCGGCCTCGCCCCCGGTGATGCGGTCGACATCGACATCACCTACCAGGGTTGTGCGGACGCCGGGCTCTGCTACCCGCCGATCACCAGGACCGTGTCCCTGCTCCTGCCCGCCACGCTGGCCGACACCGGTGGCGGCGCGGGTTCCGATGCCGATGCGTCGGGGCGCTCGGAACCGGGCAGTCCCGGTGCGTCGTCCACGGTGGCGAATCTTCAGGCTCGCGGGATCGCCGGCGGCGCTTCGGGCGCGTCGGGTTTCGTGGGCCCGGTTACGGGCACGGGTGCGGAGCGCCCGTTGCCGGGCGCTCCCGCACGCCCCGGCCCCGTGGCGAAAGACATCGCGCCCATCGAGATGCCGGAGCAGGACCGGGTTGCCACCGCGCTCATGTCCGGCAACCGTTGGCTCGTGGTCCTGTCACTGTTCGGGGCGGGTCTGCTGCTGACGTTCACTCCGTGCGTGCTGCCCATGGTGCCCATCCTCACCAGCATCATCGTGGGTCGGGGGGAGGAGTCCGGCGGTGGAGCGGCGTCCACCCGCCGCGCCTTTGCGCTGTCTCTCGTCTACGTGCTGGCCATGGCCCTCACCTACACGGTGGCGGGGGTGCTCGCCGGACTGTTCGGTGCGAACCTCGCGGCTGCGTTCCAGAGCCCCTGGATCGTGTCGGTGTTCGCGCTGGTGTTCGTACTGCTTGCGCTCTCGATGTTCGGGTTCTACGAGCTCCGGATGCCGGTCTCGTGGCAGGCCGGGCTCGCCGCCGCCAGCCATCGTCAGCGGGGCGGGACCTGGGCCGGGGTCGCGGCGATGGGGGGCCTGTCGGCGCTGATCGTCAGCCCCTGTGTCGCCGCGCCGCTCGCCGGCGTGCTCATCTACATCGGCCAGACGGGCGATCCGTGGCTGGGCGGGGCGGCGCTGTTCGCGCTCGGGATGGGCATGGGGGTACCGCTCATCGTGGCCGGCGTCTCCGCCGGCAAGCTGCTGCCCGGGGCGGGGCCGTGGATGAAAGCGGTCCAGGCGGTGTTCGGGGTGATGCTGCTCGCCGTCGCCATCTACCTCCTCGAGCGGGTGGCGCCCGAATCCGTGACCCTGCTGCTGTGGGCGGCGCTGTTCATCGTGGGCGCGATCTACATGGGCGCCCTCGACTCGCTGACCCCCACGAGCGGAGGGTGGCGGCGGCTGTGGAAGGGGGCGGGGCTGGTCATGCTGGTGTACGGCGTTCTGATCATGATGGGGGTGGCCGGCGGCGGGGGGGACCTGTTCCGGCCGCTGAAGGGCGTCGCGCTGGTGTCGGGCGGGGGCGCGGCGGAGCGTCATCTGGAGTTCAGGGGAGTGAAGGGCCTCGACGGTCTGAACGCCGAACTCGGGCCCGCGGCGGCGCGCGGTCAGGTCGTCATGTTCGACTACTACGCCGACTGGTGCGTGAGCTGCAAGGAGATGGAGCGCTTCACCTTCAGCGATCCGATGGTGCAGGCGGCGCTCGACGACGTGCACCTGCTGCGCACCGACGTCACCGACAACGACGTGCTTGATCGGGCGCTTCTCGCCCGGTTCGGTCTCTTCGGCCCCCCTGCCATCCAGTTCTTCGGCCCCGACGGGCGCGAGCGGCGCGAGCTGCGGGTGGTGGGGTACATGAATGCGGCGGATTTTCTCCGGGTCGTCGAACGGGCCATACAACGCAGGAGCTGACGCCATGAAGCGGGCAGTGGTGATGCTGGTGTTCTTCGCGGCGACGACGGGCGGAGTTCGGGCCGAGTCTGATCTCGTCGACTTCTCGCTCCCGGACGCGGCCGGCCAGGAGCACCGCCTGTCGGACTACCGCGGCAAGTGGGTCGTCATCAACTTCTGGGCGACCTGGTGCGGGCCATGCATGGTGGAGATCCCCGAGCTGGTGCGCTTCCACGAGCGGCACCAGGACGATGACGCGGTGGTCATCGGGGTGAACTTCGAGGAGATCGAGACCCCCGATCTTGTGAAGTTCATCGACGAGATGGGCATCAACTACCTGGTGGTGCGCGCGGGCGACGCCCCGATCCTCCCCTTCGAGCCGCTCAAGGGACTGCCGTCGACGTTCTTCGTCGACCCGCACGGCAAGTACGTCGCGAGCCACGTCGGGCCGGTGGACGCGGCGGCCATCGAGGACTTTCTCGCCCGGGAAGCGGCGGCGGCGCAGTAGCCCGAAAATTCCGCCGCCGCTGAGAGTGCGCATGTTTCGGCGAATCATCGGCACCGTTGCCCTGGCGCTGGCACCGGTCTTCGCCCCCGGGACCGGCCTCGCCGCGCCCGAGCCGGCCAACGCCCTGGCGCAGTCCGCGTCACCCTACCTGCGGCTGCACGCGCGCGACCCCGTGCACTGGCAGGAGTGGAGTGCGGATCTGGTCGCGCAGGCCGGCGCCGATGATCGCCTGATCTTCGTCTCCGTCGGCTACTTCGCCTGCCACTGGTGTCACGTGATGCAGCGCGAGAGTTTCTCCGAACCCGGTGCCGCGGCGCTGCTCAACGCCCACTTCGTGTCCGTGAAGGTCGACCGGGAGCTGGATCCCGCGCTCGACGCGCAGCTCATTCGGTTCGTCCAGGCGACGCTCGGCCACGCGGGATGGCCGCTCAACGTGGTGCTCACCCCGGATGGCCTTCCCCTGTTCGGATTCACCTACCTTCCGGTCGAGGACTTCACTCGGCTTCTGGATCAGATCGTGACCCGCTGGGCGGCCGACCGCGAGTCGCTCGCCGGGGCCGCGCGCACGGTCTCGGAAATGCTGGAGGCCGCGGGGCGTGTGCCTCCGGCGCCGGCGATGGACCCGGTCGGGGTGCGCGCGCTGGCCGACGCGTTCACCCAGCAGGTATCGGAGTCCGCCGACGGGCTCGCCGGGGGCTTCGGTCAGTCGGAGAAGTTCCCGTCCGTGCCGCAGCTCGCGCTGTTGCTGGATGCGCAGCGCCGCGAGCCGACGGAGCCGCTGGCGGAGTTCCTGCGTCTGACCTTCGGAGCGATGGCGTCGCTCGGGCTTCGCGACCAGCTCGGCGGTGGCTTCTTCCGCTACGTGACCGATCCGGGCTGGCAGGTGCCGCACTTCGAGAAGATGCTTTACGACAACGCCCTGCTCGCCGAGCTCTACTTCGACGCCGCCGAGGTGCTCGACGAACCTGCCTTCGAGCGGATCGGGATGGATACCGTGGCGTTCATGGTGCGCGAGCTTGCGGCCGCGGGCGGTGGGTTCTACTCGAGCCTGTCCGCGATCGACGCTGCGGATGTGGAGGGCGGTTACTACCTGTTCGACGCGGACGACCTGGAGCGGGTGCTCGATGCGGAGGAGCGCCGGGTGGCCGCCGCCGCATGGGGGTTCGAAGGGGCATCGCCCATCGAGCACGGATACCTGCCGGTCCAGGCCGCGGAGTCGGGCGCGGAGGTGGCGCGCGCCGTCGGCCTGTCGGCCGAGGAGGTGGCGGTCCGGCTCGTCTCCGCCCGAAAGAAGCTGCTGGCGGTGCGCGCCGAACGCAGCCTTCCGCGCGACGAGAAGCGCCTGGCGGCATGGAATGGTCTGGCGCTCTCGGCGCTCGTGCGGGCGTCGGCGCGGCCCGGCAGTGCCCGGTTCGAGCCGCAGACCCGTGCCGTTGCGCGTCTTCTCACCGAGGAGCTCTGGGATGGATCGACGCTGGTGCGCGCCCGCACCGACCGGCCGGCCGGCAGCGGGGCGGAGCGGCAGACGGTCACCCCGGCGACGCTGCCGGACTACGCCCATGTCGCCCGCGGCGTGATCGCCTTCGCGAAGACGTTCGGGAACGAGCGGCACTGGGCGATCGCGCGCGGGATCGTGGCCGGGGCATGGGAACGATTCCGCGAGCAGGACGGCTGGCGCCTGTCCGATGCGCCCGGACTGCCGTATTCGGGCACCGAGGCCGCCATTGCGGACGGTCCGATGCCGTCGCCCTCGGCGGTGCTCCTCGACGCCACCATGGAGGTCGCGGACCACTTCGGTGACGACGCGCTCGCGGCGCGGGCGCGCGGGGTTCTGCTCGCCGACGATGCCGCTCTGCGCCCCGGCGCGTTCTTCCACGCGACCCGCATCCGCGCGCTGTTGCGGTGGGGCTTCGACGAGGCAAGTTAGATGGGAGAACGGGCCATAAGCTGCCCTTTGGGGACGGATAGGAAAACGGTCTCCACCGGAGAGTTCGTTTCGATATCATGGGTCACGCCTGTTTATCCGAATCGCGTCGTCGACGGGAGGGAACACATGGCCAAGCAACCGATGCATGTGCTGCTCGCACAGCCACGCGGGTTCTGCGCGGGGGTCGTCCGCGCCGTCGACATCGTCGAGCGGGCTCTGCAGGTCTACGGGCCGCCGGTCTACGTTCGCCACGAGATCGTGCACAACCGGCATGTCGTCGAGAGTCTGCGCGCGAAGGGGGCTCGATTCGTGGAAGATGTCGGGGACATCCCCGAGGGTGCAATCACCGTGTTCAGTGCCCACGGCGTGTCCCGCAAGGTTGCGGCCGACGCCGGCGTGCGCGGCTTGCAGGTGATCGATGCCACCTGCCCGCTGGTGAGCAAGGTGCACCACGAGGCCAGGCGTTATGCGCAGCAGGGTCACGAGATCGTCCTCATCGGGCACCACGGACATCCGGAGGTCGAGGGAACGATGGGGCAGGTGTCAGGGACGGTCCACCTGGTCACGAGTACGGACGATGTACGAACATTGCAGCCCGCCGACCCGACGAAGCTCGCGTACGTGACGCAGACGACGCTCAGCGTCGACGACACGCGCGAGATCATCGCCGCGCTGGAGGCGCGCTTTCCGGGAATCCGGGGTCCCGACGTGAAGGACATCTGCTACGCGACGCAGAATCGCCAGAGCGCGGTGCGGTTGCTGGTGGACCGCTGCGACGTGATTCTGGTGATCGGTGCGGACTACAGCTCGAACTCCAGCCGGCTGCGGGAGATCGGCGCGGAGACCGGCACCGACAGCTACCTGATCCCCGATGCCGGGGGGTTGGACCCCGCCTGGCTGGAGGGCGCCCGTTCGGTCGGGATCACCGCTGGCGCGTCAGCCCCCGAAGAACTCGTACAGGGGCTCCTCGACCGGCTCGGCGAGATGTTCGACATCACGATCACCGATGCCGGCGGCATCGAAGAGAACGTCACCTTCCGGTTGCCACCCGAGCTGCTCGTGGCCGAGGGGCAACGAGGCGGCGCGCCGGCATCAGGGGTACAGTCCCGCTGACCGCGCCCCCGATTTTGCGTTTTCTCGCCACGCTCCGCGCGCACCGAATCAGGTGCTTCCCGGTCCCCTGGGATCAGCCCGGGGTGACCTCGAGATGGACCCGCACGCGGGAGAAGAGTTGTCGGGCGCTTCTTGATCATGGAGACGTGTCCTCACATGGCCTTTTCGGAGTAGGCTAGTCACTGCCTGCTTCGTCCCTCTGCCTCATGGGATGACCGGGGTGTAGCCGGGGGAAGGCCGGGTTGTGGCCAGGGTGTGGTCGGGGGTGATCGGGGGTGGATGCATCACGACATGGATGCCGCATCGGGGTGGACATCGGCGG
Source organism: Gammaproteobacteria bacterium (assembly GCA_965221725.1). Taxonomy (GTDB): domain Bacteria; phylum Pseudomonadota; class Gammaproteobacteria; order HK1; family HK1; genus HK1. The sequence continues at coordinate 1,566,299 of OZ244909.1, read as the reverse complement.
CACGTTCACCGACTTCCATGTGCTCGACGAAGCCACTGGTGCGGTGTACACCGGCAAGCGGCCCTCCACGCCGGACAACCCCGCGCGGGCCATCATCGAAGGGCTGAGAGCGCTCGCGGCCCGGCACGACATCGACCTCGGCGCGCTGCGCCGGCTCTCCCACGGCACCACGGTCGGCACCAACGCGCTCATCCAGCGTCGCGGGGGTCGGGTGGCGATGATCACCACGCGAGGGTTTCGCGATCTCCTCGAGATCGGCCGCCAGACCCGCCCGCACATGTACTCGCTCGTCGAGGATCATCCGCCTCCGCTTGTTGAACGCCGCCACCGGTTCGAGATCCATGAGCGCATGGACGCGGCCGGCGAGGTGGCCACCGCGCTTGCCGACGACGACGTGGCCGCGGCGGTGGAGCAGGTGCGGGCGAGCGGGGCCGAGGCCTGCGCCGTGTGCCTGCTGTTCGCGTTCCGCAACCCGGAGCATGAGCACCGCGTCGCGGCGGCGGTGCGGGCCGCGCTGCCGCAGGTGTCGGTCTGCACCTCGTTCGAGGTCCAGCCCGAGTTCCGCGAGTACGAACGGTTCTCCACCACGGTGCTGAACGCCTACCTCCAACCGGTGCTCGGGCGCTATCTCGCGACGCTGGAGGAGGGTGTCGCCGAAGTGGCGCCCGGCGCTGTCATCGGCATCAATCAGTCGAGCGGCGGCCTGATGTCGCCCGAGCGGGCGCGGGCGCTGCCGGTGCGTACCGCGCTCTCCGGCCCCGCCGCCGGGGCGGTCGGGGCGGCGTATTCGGCGAAGCGCTCCGGGCGGCGCAACGTCATCACCCTCGACATGGGGGGCACGAGCGCCGATGTCGCGCTGATTCGGGATTTTCAGGCCGATATCTCGTTCGAGCGCGACGTGGCCGGCTTCTCCGTGCGCCTGCCCGCGGTGGACATCGAGACGGTGGGCGCGGGCGGCGGCTCGATCGCGTGGTTCGACCGCGACGGGCTGCTCAAGGTGGGTCCGGCGAGCGCGGGGGCGGACCCCGGCCCTGCGTGCTACGGGCGCGGCGGCCGCGCCCCCACGGTGACGGATGCCAACCTCGTGCTCGGGCGCCTTGCGGGCCGCGGCCTGCTCGACGGCGCGATGGCGCTCGATGAATCGCTGGCGCGGGAGGCATTCGCACCGGTGGCCGAGCGGCTCGGGTTCGACGTCGAGCGCACCGCCACCGGCGTGCTCGGCATCGTGGTGGCCAACATGGTACGGGCGATCCGCACCATCTCGGTGGAGCGCGGATACGACCCGCGCGAGTTCACCCTGATGCCGTTCGGCGGCGCTGGCCCCCTGCATGCGCGCGAGGTGGCGATCGCGCTCGGGATGCGGGAGATCCTGGTGCCGGCGGCGCCGGGAATCCTGTGTGCACAGGGCCTCATCGTCTCCGATCTGAAAGAGGACTTCGTCGCCGGCGAGCGCATCCCGGCGGACGCGGCCGGGCTCCGGCGCCTGGCCGAACAGGTCGAGGCCCTCGCCACGCGTGCCCGTGCCTGGTTCGATGCCGAGCGGATCCCCGTCCCGAACCGCCGGCTCGAACTCGCAGTCGACGCCCGCTACGTGGGACAGAACTTCGAGCTGACGGTGCCGCTCGCGGCCGAGGGGGGTGCGGAATCGGACGACCCCGCCGGAACCGGTGCCCGCATTGAAGCCACTGAAGATTCCGGCAACGCCCGTCCGACCAGGGACGCCGATCCGGGCCGTGCCGCACGTGTTTCCGGCATCGATGCTCGGCGAGAGCTTGGAGAGCCCGGAATGGCCGAAAACGCTGCGGTCGCCGGAGCAGGCGGAGGCGCCGGGGGCGCCGAAGCCTCCGTCACCGCGGATGTCGCTGGCATTCCCGAAGCAGCCGAAGACGCTGGAAACGCCGGAGCTGTCGGCAAAACCGAAGCCTCCGTCACCACCGGATCGTGCGGAGCTGACGCCCCGATCCCGATCCCATCGCCGGAGGCCCTGCGCGAGCGGTTTCTGGCCGTCCATGAAGCGGCGTACGGATACGCGAATCCGCACGACCCGATCGAGATCGTCAACGTGAGACTCACCGCCCGGGGGCGGCTGCTGGACGAGCCGGAGCCGCCCGCTCCCGAGTCGTCGGCCGAGCCCTTGCCCGAGCCGATCGAGCACCGCACGGTGCGCTTCTCGCTCGGGGACGCGACCGCCTGCCCCGTCTACCATCGTGCGTCGCTGCGTCCCGGGCATTCGCTGAAGGGTCCGGCGATTGTGGAGCAGCTCGACTCGACCACTCCGATCTTCCCGCCCGACGCGGCGGTGGTGGACCGCGCGGGCAATCTGGTCATACGCGTCGGGGGAGCCGGGGGAGGTGGGGCGTGATGCGGGGCCCGGTTGGATCTTCGGGCGGGGACGCCGACCGGACCACGGATGTCGCGCGAAGGGAAACAGGGGTTCGAGCGCGTCGGGTGGCGTGGCTCGGGGTGATTGTCGAGGGACAGGTCCGGGCACGGGCCGGAACACGAGGCAGGACATGACACGGCACGAGGGGGGTGGCGCCCGCCACCGCGCGGATTCGCCCGACCACGCGGTCGATCCCATCACCCTGGAGATCATTTCCAACGCGCTGCGCTCGATCACCGACGAGACCTTCGTCGCGCTGATGAAGGCGGCGTACTCCACCAACATCAAGGAGCGGCGCGACCACTCCACCGCGATCATGGACGCGAGCGGTCGGCTCATCGTGCAGGCGGCGCAGGCACTGCCCATCCACATCGCGTCGATGAGCGGGCTCATTGCCTGCCTTCTGGAGAAGTTCGCCGGCGACATCCACGACGGCGATCTCTTCATCGCCAATGATCCGCACACCGCCGGGGGTACTCATCTCCCGGACATCAACTACGCGATGCCGGTGTTCATCGACGGCGCGCTGTTCGGCTTCGTCACGAACCTCGCGCACCATGCGGACGTGGGGGGCATGGCGCCGGGGTCCATGGCCGGCGGAATGCGCGAGATTTACCAGGAGGGGCTGCGCATTCCGGTGGTGCGGCTCTTCCGGCGAGGCGAACTCCAGCGCGACATCATGGACCTGCTGCTGCTCAACGTGCGGGTGCCGGAGGAGCGGCGCGGCGATCACTACGCCCAGATCGCGGCGTGCCGGCTCGGGGCGCGGCGCCTGCTGGAGGTCGTGGACCTCCACACACCCGGCGTGATCCGCACCGCGTTCGACGAAATCGTCTCGCGCACCGAGCGGCGGTTGCGCGACGCCATCGCCGAGGTGCCGGACGGCGAGTACACCTTCGAGGACGTGATGGACGGCGACGGGGTCGACACCGTGGACATCCCCATTCGGCTGAAGGTGACCGTCGCGGGGGACCGGGTGCACTTCGACTTTGCGGGTACGAGCCCGCAGGTTCGGGGCAACGTGAACGTCACCATGAACGCGACCCAGGCCGCGGTGTGCTACGCGCTCAAGGCGATGCTGGACCCCGAGGTGCCCAACAACCAGGGGGTGCTCGCGGTGGCGGATATCGACGCGGCGCCGAGCACGCTGGTCAACGGGCGCTTCCCGGCCCCCGTGGCTTCGCGCGCCCACACCTGCCAGCGCATCATCGACGTGGTGCTCGGTGCGTTCCGTGGCGCGCTGCCGGACCGGGTCGTCGGCGCCGCCAACGGTGCCAACACCACCGCGGTGTTCTCCGGCACCGATCCGCGTACCGGCAACGGCTATCTCTACCTGGAAACGCTCGGCGGCGGCATGGGCGGGCGGGCGACGAAGGACGGCAAGGACGGCGTGCAGGTCCACATCACCAACACGTCGAACCTCCCGGTAGAGGCCATTGAGCAGGAGTATCCGTTGCGGGTCGAGGAGTACAGCCTGGTCGAGGATTCGGGCGGTGCGGGCCGCCACCGCGGCGGCATGGGACTGCGCCGTGTGGTGCGCCCCGTCGGCCACGACTGCATCTTCAACGGCGTCGGCGAGCGCTTCCGCCACCGGCCGTGGGGGGTGTTCGGGGGCGAGCCGGGCGCATCGGGGCGGTTCTTGCTGCGCGATGCCGGCGGGAGCGAGACGAAGCTCCCCGACAAGTGCGGCGAGCACCGGCTCGCGCGTACCGAGGCGGTGGTGGTGGAGACCCCCGGCGCCGGCGGCTACGGCGACCCCGCCGAGCGCGACCCCGCCAGGGTCGTCGCGGATCGGGACGGTGGCAAGTTCACGGAGGGCTACGTCGCCCGGTACTACGGCGGGGGTTCCTGACGCGAACACCGTCGCCGCGGCGCCGGTCGGTCGCGACGCGGGTATCGGTGCTTCGGGGCGGGTGGCGTCGCACCCCTGCACGTCGCCGCCGCGAACCGGTGCCGGCCGGCCGTTCCTGGTGGCTCACCCCGGCTGAATCCACCATCGTCACGCGGAGGTCAGGTCGGGCTCCGCGCGAAAACGGCGACTGGCACAGCAACATCAGGGTGCGGATTCACGACCGCGAACGCGAATTCCACCCTCGCCGCGCTGTCGCACGCTACGAGGACCGCGCGAGGCGTTCCTCGAGTTCCGCCAGACGCGCTTCGGCGGCCTTGCGCGCTTCGATTTCCCGGTCGAGGCGCGCCTGTGTCTCTGCGTGGCGTGCTTGTGTCTCCTCGTAGCGCGCCTGTGCTTTCTTGTAACGTATCTTCGCCTCGATTGCGCCGAGCAGACGTCGGCCGGTGACGGGGTCGTGGAAACGCAAGTCCTCTCCGGCCTCGAGCCGCACATCGAGCCCGAGCGCCTCGCTGTGCAGCAGCAGCCCGCCGTCGACCGCAGCCACCGCCGGCAGCGGCCGGTATTCGCCCTCGTGCAGCCCCAGCCCCTGAAGCCGCGGAGTCAACCAGTCCCCCGTCGGGTCGAACATCCAGTATTCCCGCACGCCCAGAGAGGCGTAGAGCTTGCGTTTGCGGTTCCGATCCACGGTGCGGGTGCGGCGCGAGGTCACTTCGAGGATGAAGTCCGGCGCCTTGGGCTCCTCCCACAGCTTGTACGTGTGGCGCCAGTGCTTCGGCGCCCCGACCACCGCGAACAGATCCGGCGCGACCACGGCCCGGGGGTTGCCCTCTTCGTAGTACAGGAACATGTTGCCGACGACGTACACGTCGTCCCGGTCCGCGAAATGCGCGCGCAGCGCCGAGATGGCCTCGATGAGAGGAATGAGCTGGAATTCGGTTTCCGCCATCGGTTGACCGTCCGAGCACGGATACTCAACGGCGGGTGGAACGGTGATGGGCCGGTTCATCGTCGGGCTCTCCCCAGCGGCGCTCTCGCGCGGTTTCGAACGGCTCGGGTGACGGTACCATAGTGCTGTCCGTGCGGCGGCGTGCAGGTCATGCGAGCCTTGCACAAACCGGCCGTCATCGAAGCAGGCGCGGGGCCCCCGCGATGTAGGACGCGGGCGCGCGGGTGGTAGGACAACTGCGACAGGGGAGTTCGACCGTGGATACCGTGGATACCGTGGCTACTCGCAGGAGCAGGGGCAGCGGCCGCGCCGCCAGGCATCGCGCGCGGGTCGGCGCTCCGGCGCCGATGCTGCCGCCACTCGATCTCGCGATTCCGTACTACGAGGTGCTGGACGAAGAGGGCGTGGAGCGCATCCACGACGCCTCGATGCGGATTCTGGAGGAGGTCGGCATCGACTTCCGCGACGACGAGGCCATCGCGTACTGGAAGGCCACGCGGGCCGATGTCGACGGATACCGCGTGCGCATCGACCGGGCGCTGCTCATGGAGCTGGTCGCGAAGGCGCCGGAGACGTTCACCTTCACCGCCCGCAACCCCGAGCGGAGCGTCCCCGTGGGCGGGCGCAGCATGGTGTTCGTGCCCACCTACGGCTCGCCGTTCGTGCTCGACTTCGACAACCGGCGCCGCTATGGCACGCTGGAGGATCTACACCAGTTCCACCGGCTCGCGCACCTGTCTCCGTCCATGCATCTGTCCGGCGGCATCATCTGCGAGCCGGTGGACGTCGCGGTACCGAAGCGCCACCTGCACGTCATCTACAGCCTGCTCCGCCACTCGGACAAGCCGTTCATGGGGGCGACCACCGCCCGCGAGCGGGCCGAGGACACGGTGGCGATGGCGCGCATCGCGTTCGGCGACGACTTCGTGGCGAATCACACGGTGCTGGCCGGGGTGCTGAACTGCAACTCGCCGCTCGTGTGGGACGCGACGATGCTGGACGCGCTCAAGGTCTACGCCGCGAACAACCAGGCGGTGATCGCCTCCCCGTTCGTGATGGCGGGGGCGAGCACTTCGGCCAGCATGGTGGGCGCGGTGGCCCAGCTCAACGCGGAGGCGCTCGCCGGTGTCGCGTTCGCGCAGCTCGTGCGCCCCGGCGCCCCGATGATCTACGGGCAGTTCCTTGCCACCGTAGACATGCAGAGTGGGGCGCCGATGGCGGGCACCCCCGAGATCAGCCTGATGAACTTCATCGTCGGTCAGCTCGCGCGACGCTACCGGTTGCCGTGGCGTTCGAGCGGCATGACCGCGGGGTCGAAGCTTGTGGACGCGCAGGCCGCCTACGAGTCGAGCATGACCATGCAGTCCGTCCTGCTCTCGGGCGCAAACTACGTCTTCCACGCCGCGGGATGGATCGAGGGGGGGCTCAGTGCGAGCTTCGCGAAGTTCGTGCTGGACGCCGAGCAGATGGAGATGTACCACCGGATGGGCTCCGGCGTGGACATGAGCGATCTGGACGACGCACTGGACGCGGTGCGCGAGGTGGGGCCGGGTGGACACTTCCTTGGCACTGCCCACACCCTCGAGAAGTTCGAGACCGCGTTCTACGCCCCGAAGCTTCTCGACAACGCGAGCTTCGAGCAGTGGACGGTGGACGGGGCGCAGGATGCGAACGAGCGTGCCCTGCGCCGCGCGCAGGAGATGCTCCGGTCCTACGAACCGCCGCCGATGGACGAGGCGGTCGACGAGGCGTTGCGCGAGTACATCGCGAAGCGTGAGGCGGAGCTGCCGGAGGGAGTGGAGTAACAGATGCAGCGCCGAGAAGTGCGGGCGGCACGGTGAGAGAGGAAAAGCCCCGCCCTCCGTTGGGAGGGCAGGGCTCCTGGCCGGCGCCGTCGCGGCGCCGACTGGGGATGGTGTGGAAGGGCAGGGCCCGCTCCCGACCGCACTACATGCCGTCGACGCCTGCGTCCTGGTGGAAGATGAAGTCCGATTCATCCAGGTCGTCGGCATTGACGTTCCACAGGAAGAAGCTGGCTTTGCCGCCGGAACCGTCGTTGACATCGACCTTGGTACCGACACCGGATGAGGTGATGGTGAGGTCGTCGAACGAGACGCCGGAGAATGCGCTCAGGTCGATCATGTCTTCGCCGCTGTTGAAGTCGCCGATGTTGTCGGTGCCGAAACTCGGGGCGGAGCCCGGGGTGAAGACGAAGGTGTCGGCGCCGGCTCCACCTTCCAGCCAGTCCCCGTCGGCCCCGCCTTCGAGGATGTCGTCGCCGTCCCCGCCCTTGAGATTGTCGTTGCCGGCCCCGCCTTTGATTGTGTCGTCGCCGGCTTCACCCCAGATTTTGTCCCTGCCGGACCCGCCGGAGATGGTGTCATCGCCGCCGCCGGCGCGAACCTGGTCGTCGCCGCCCCCGGCGTTGATCGTGTCGTCGCCCTCGCCGCCGGTCAGCTTGTCGACGTAGGCGGTCCCGTCGATCTGCTTTCCTTCGGCCTTGGCTTCGGGCTCGGCCTTGGCTTCGGGCTCGGCCTTGGCTTCGGGCTCGGCCTTGGCTTCGGGCTCGGCCTTGGCTTCGGGCTCGGCCTTGGCTTCAGCTTCGGGTTTGGCTTCAGCTTTGGCTGTTTGCTGGTCGAAGATGAAGTCCGATTCAGCCAGTTCGCCGGCATAGACATCCCACAGGAAGAAACTGGCGGTGCCGCCGGCACCGTCGTCGACCTCGACCTTGGTGCCCATGTGGCCGGGGGTGATGGTGAGGTCGCTGAACGAGACGCCGGCGAAGGCGCTCAGGTCGATCTTGTCTTCGCCGCTCTTGAAGTCGCCGACCCCGTCGCGCCCGGAGCCCGGGGCGAAGATGAAGGTGTCGGCGCCGCCGCCGCCTTCGAGCCAGTCATTGCCGGCCCCGCCTTCGAGGGTGTCGTTGCCGGCCCCGCCCTTGAGATTGTCGTGGCCGGCCCCGCCCTTGAGTGTCTCGCCGCCGACCTCGGCCTTGGGTTCGGGCTTGGCCTCGGCTTCAGCTTCGGCCGCAGTTTCGGATTCGTGGAAGATGAAGTTGGTTTCGTCGAGAGCGGAGAGCTGGACCCCGGTCAGCGTGATCGTGCCGCCGCCATCGTCGCTGCCCGAGAGATCGATCACGACATCGGCGCCTTTCTGGCTCATGACCTGGGAAAGATCCGCGAACGTCGTGACATGATCATGCACCGACAAATCAATCGTATCCGAAGATGAATCGAAATCGGCGATGCGGTCATCGCCGCTATTGGTGCCGAAAACGAAGGTATCCGATCCGGTGCCGCCGCTCAGGTAGTCGTCGCCGTGGCCGCCGTTGACCCAGTCATCGCCGCCTTGACCGTGGATGGTGTCGTCGCCATCGGTGCCGGTCAGACGATCGGCCTGGTCGGTCCCGTTGATGATCTTTTCCTCGGCTTCGGCCTTCGCCTTGGCCTCGGCTTCAGCCTGCGCCTTGGCCTCGGCTTCGGCCTTCGCCTTGGCCTCGGCTTCAGCCTGCGCCTTGGCCTCGGCTTCAGCCTTAGCCTTGGCCTCGGCTTCGGCTTTGGCTTCGGCGTGGGGCTCGGAGAAGATGAAGTGGCTGGCGTCGAGATCGGAGAGTTCGACAAAGTGAAGGGTGATCGTGCCACCGCCGTCGTCGCTGCCCCTGAGGTCGATCACGACATTGTCGCCTTGCTGGCTCATTACGTGGGAAAGGTCCGCGAACGACGTGATATGCCCGAGTGCCGTCAGATCGATTTTGTCGGAGTGCGCGGAATAAGCCGATCCGGGGAAGAAACCGACGATGTTGTCATCGCCGCTGTTGGAGCCGAAAACGAAGGTATTCGAGCCTGGGCCGCTGAACATGAGGTCGTTGCCATGCCCGCCGATGAGCGTGTCGTTGCCAGAGCCGGCGTTCAGAACGTCGCCGCCATCGCCGCCGACAAGAGTGTCGTTGCCGGCGTTACCGAAAATGACGTCGGCGCCGTCGCTGCCTCGAATCTCGTCGTCCTGATTCGTGCCCTGGATCTGACCTGCGCCCGTGATCTGGTTTGCCATCGTTTTCACTCCCCTGTTTGTGGATGCCGCATCGACATCCCGGACTGCGGAAGACACGAACATTCTGCTTCGCATCGGTGAGACAAGGCTAAGGCCGGCCAACCCTGATTGCCAATATCATTTTCTGATAGGAGGAATAAGGTCTCGTTATGAATGCCGTTCCCGCGCATCCCGCGCATCCCGCGCATCCCGGGCCCCGGTGCGCCCGGGGCGGCTCATGCAGCATGCCGGCCGCAAACCGGGCGGTCAGGACGCGGACTCCTCCGCATCCCCGTCTTCCCCGGTGCCGGAGGCGGTGTGCTTGGTCAGGACGATGACATTGCACCCGGCGCGGCGTTGATACTCCACCCGGTCCATCATCCGGTTGACGAGAAGCAGACCGAGTGCTCCCAGTCCGTCGTCGTCCGGCCGGGATGCGGGATCGGGATCCGACGCCTGCGTCGGGTCGAAAGCTCTGGCGTCATCGACGATGATGACGACGAGTGCTTCGCCCTCCAGCCGCAGGATCACTTCGATCCTGTGGGTCTCCTCGTCGTCATAACCGTAGGTGATGGTGTTGCTCAGCAGCTCCTCGAGCGTGAGATTGACCGCATAGGGGACCTCGTGGGCGATCTCGCGTTCCGCGCAGAAACTGTCGATGCGCGCCGCGACGTTGGCGATCTCGCGCAGGTCGTTGGCGAGCGCAACCTCGATCGTGGCGGCAGCTCCGTTCATGCGCTGCATGCCCCGTGGTTCGTCACGGCCGGGGTCGTCGGTCACGACGGCTCGTTCCGCGGCATTCGCCCGAGGGACACGACGCCATTGCCGCCCGGCAAAGCGCCGTCACTCTCTTGCGCATCGTCATCCTCCGCGCGGAAGCGCGCCCCGGTAATGCGCGCGATTGCGTCGACGATCTGCCGTTCGCGGGTGGGGAGCTCCGGGCGCCGGGGGAGGGGAGGGGGGGGGGGGGGGGGTCGGCAGGCGGGCGATCCGGGCTTCGGCCGGAGGCGCCGGCTGAACTCCGCCGCCGCGGGCACCCGGGCGAGCCGCGGGACGCGGCAGAGCCGGGCGCTCCGCCGCCGGCCCTGCGCCCGCCTGCAATTGCCGCACTGGTGCCTTGCGCCGCCCGGTCGTGGCCGGCACCGGGCGCCCGCCTTCCATCACGTACACGATGTCGCACTGCGCGAACGCGCCGTGGCGATGCGCGACCACCACCGCCGCCCCGCCGCGCTTCTTGTGGCCCTCAATGGCCCGGGCGAGCGCCATCGTCCCCTCCGCATCGAGGTTCGAATCCGGCTCGTCCATCACCACTACGGCGGGTGATCCGTAGAATGCCCGGGCCAGCGCGATCCGTTGCCGCTGCCCGCCGGAGAGCGCGGCGCCGCCCGCCGCCACCTGGAAGTCGTAGCCGCCCGGCAGCTTCAGAATCATGTCGTGCGCCCCGGTCCGCTTCGCCGCGTCCACGATGTCCTCGTCCTTCGCGTCGGGCGAGAACCGGGCGATGTTCTGCGCCACCGTGCCGTCGAACAGCAGCACCTCCTGGGGCAGATAGCCGACATGTCGCCCGAGCGACGCCCCGTATTGCTCGAGCTCCGCCCCGTCGAGCCGCACCGAACCGCCGAGTGGCCGGTACACGCCCGCCAGCGCGCGGGCGAGGGTGGACTTGCCCGCCGCCGAGGCACCCGCAATCCCCGCCGCTCGGCCGGGTTCCAGCCGGAAGGAAGCGCCGCGCACCGCCGGCACCTGCGCCCCCGGGGCCGCGACGACGAGCCCCTGCACATCAAGAATTGCGCGCGGCACCGGGAGCGCCGTCCGCGACGGCTCGGGTGGCGTTTCCTCCAGCAGTGTCGCCAGCGAACGCCGGGCGGTCAGTACCCGCTGCAGCAGCGGCCACTGCCCGACCGCCTGGTCGATCGGAGCGAGCGCCCGCCCGAGCAGAATCGACGCCGCGATGATGACGCCGAAGGTCACCAGGCCCTGAATGGCCAGCCACGCGCCGAGACCCAGCATCATCGATTGCAGGAACAGCCGCAGCGTCTTGGTGGTCACGCTGAAGAAGCCGCTGCGGTCGGACGTCGCCAGCGACCGCTCCAGCAGGCCGTCGCGCAGCGCCGCCGAGCGGGCCACGACCGCCTCCTGCATGCCAAGCCCCTGCACCGTCTCGCTGCCCGCGCGCATCTGCTCCACGAAATGCGACGAGCGCGCCGTGGCCTCGCCGACCTCGCGCTGCAAACGACCGGTCCGGGCCTGGTTGATGAGCGCCAGCGCGAGCAGCAGGGCGCCGGAGAACACCGCCAGCACCCCCAGCAGCCAGTGAAACATGAACAGCGCGGCCAGGAACATCGGCGTCCAGGGTGCATCGAAGAAGGCAAAAGGCCCGGAGCCCGAGGCGAAACGCTGTATCGCTTCCAGGTCCCGCAGCCCCGTTGCCGGACGCGCCCGCTCCGCCGGAGAGACCGAGCGGGTCAGCATCGCCCGCAGCACCCGCGAGTCGAGCCGCGCCTGGAGACGCGCCCCCGCGCGCGCCATCACCCGGCCCCGCGCGTAATCCAGGATGCCCATCATCAGGAACAGGAACGCAGTGATGCCCACCAGCGTCACCAGCGTCGCCTCCGAGCGTGAAGTCAGCACCCGGTCATAGACCTGGAGCATGAACAGCGGGCCCGTCAGCATCAGCAGGTTCACGAATACGCTGAAGACACCGACGGATACGAACAGCCGCCGGCTCTCCGCCAGCGCCGCGCGAATTTCGTTCTGGCCCCGCTCCATTGTCAGATGCTCTCTTTCCCGCCTCCCGGGAAGGGCCGCATACCCTGCTCGTGGCCACCCTGAACCCGCGTGCCTGTCTGTCAACGCGCCCGTTCCACCCCTGTCCGCGGCGCAGTGACGGCTGGCTTCGGGCTGGGGGCGACCGCGGCTCCGGGCCGACACTCTCCGGCCGCCGGCCGGCCGGCATCGCGGCGCCAGAATATCACCTGAGCCACCGGCGAGATTCCGGTCGTCCGGAGGTGCTTGATGGCGCGGACGCTCGACCCCGGAGCAGGAAGTTGTCCCCGGCAACTTCCCCCTGGTCGGGCTCTTCACCAACGGTGCGCTGAACCGGGATCGGGCCTGTGACTGTACGGGGGTGCTGGCAATGTTTCTTCGAGGTCGGGATGGTTTGGCGTCAAAGCGGGCGCTCGATCTCAGTCGGTGGCGTCCAGTCGGCTGAGCCTTCCGGGCCAGTCGAGGATTCGTCGGTCCGACGTGACGAGACGGTGCCCTGCCAGTGCGGTCGCGACGATCAGTCGATCCGCGGGGTCGGCGTGAAAATGGGTCAACTGCACGGATCGGATCGCGGTTTCGCCGTCGATCGGGATCTCCACCATGCCCTGTACGAGGAGATCCCGTCGCCAGACCCGGACGTCATCGGCCAGGTTGATGCGCCCCTTGTCCACGAGCATGCCCACTTCCCAGAATGAAATGGCGGACACCGCAAGCTCGTCCGATTGCCACGCTCGTTCGATTTCCCGGCGTGCATCGCTCCCCAGGCGCCGATCGCCAATCCGCATCCACAGCAGGGCGTTGGTGTCAAGCAGGAGCAGCAGTCTTACTCCCGGATCGGTCCGGTTGCCGCCTCCCATTCGACATCCAGCGGTTCGTTGATGTCACCGAGAATCTCGAGGCGACCGCGATCGATGCCGAAGAGGCTCTTCGGCTTCTTGCGGCAGGGGACCAGACGCGAGACCGGGCGCCCGTTCTTGGTGATGACGTACTCGACGCCGCCCTCCGCAACCTCGTTCATCAGCTTTAGGCACCTGGCCTTGAACTCGGATGCCTTGATGGTCCTGGCGTCGGGCGAATCGGTATCGTGCTTATTCATGTCAGTGCTCCATGGACAGTGCTCCAGAAAATTCTGCTTGCATGGCGGTGACCATACCATAGTCACGACCATGGTCATATCCGGAGCTTCGCCGCAATCCTTTCACAGCTCGCTTGCCCGCCACAGGTACCAGCTCGCGACGCTGCGCCAGGGGCGCCAGACCTCGCCGTGTGCGAGCAGGGCGCCCGGCTCCGGGAGTTCCGCCAGGCCCCGGCAGACCTTGAAGCCGCGTCGCACGCCGAGGTCGGTGACGGGGAGCACGTCGGGCCGGGCGAGGGTGAAGATGAGCAGCATCTCGACGGTCCACCGGCCGATGCCGCGGATGTCTGTCAGCCGCTCGATGATCGCCTCGTCGTCCATGGTGTCGAGCATCCGTCGGCTCGGAATTCGCCGCGCCCGCGCCTTCTCCGCGAGGTCGCGCACCGCGAGGACCTTCGATCGCGAGAGGCCCGTCGCGCGCAACTGCGCGTCGTCGAACGCGAGCAGCGTTCGGGCGCTCGCCCGACGATGCGGGAACAGATCGAGGAGGCGGCGATGGATGGTCCCCGCCGCCTTGCCCGAGAGCTGCTGATAGACGATTGAGCGGAGCAGCGTCGCGAACGGGGTCTGCGCGGTTCCGATGCGCGCCGGCCGGTGGGGTCCGACGATGCCGATGATGCGCCCGAGGGCGCGGTCGCGGGCGCGCAGGTGCGCGAGGGCGCGGTCCCAGTCGAGGGGGGCGGTCACCGGATGCTTCCGTCCGTGCGCATCGGAGCGGCAAACGCCGGGTATTGCATGCACACCTCGCTGATCCTCCCGTCCTTATGCACCGGAACGCCCGACGATTGCACGCCCCCGGCTCCGTCGGCCAGGACCATTTTTTTGTCGGGGGCGAGTGCCGGTGACCGGTGCGCAGATGCCCTTGATACTGTCGAAAGTAGCTCCACGCGGCCCGAGCGGGCAAACAGACAACGAAATTCTCCTCCGAAATGACCCGTTGAACGCGCTCACATCACCCGCTGCCGGACAAAAAACGAACTCCGCTCCGTCGGCCGCGCCGCCACGGTGAAGATCGCACCCGGTCATGGGCGTGCGGGGTGCATCCCGATCCCTGAGGTGTCGGCCTCGCCTTCGCCGTTCCGCGCCCGCGCCGTCTCCCGTTCGCGCAGCGCGACCCGCCGGATCTTGCCGGTCGTGGTCATCGGCAGGGCGTCGATGAACTCCACCTCGCGAGGATACTCGTGCGCGGCAAGCCGGGTGCGCACGCTCTGCTGGATGTCTTCGACGAGCGCTTCGGAGCCGACGTGGCCCGGCGCGAGCACCACGAACGCCTTGACGCGCTGTCCGCGCAGCGCGTCGGGCGCCCCGATCACCGCCGCCTGACGCACCGCGGGGTGCTTGAGCAGGCAGTCCTCGATCTCGCCGGGGCCGATGCGGTGCCCCGCGCTGGAGATCACGTCGTCCTTGCGCCCCGCGTACCAGAAGTAGCCGTCGGGGTCGCGATAGCCGAGGTCGCCGGTGCGGAACCGGTCGCCGGCGAACTTCTCCCGCGTCGCGTCCTCGCGCCCCCAATAGCCGAGGAACATCACCGGGTCGCCGCGCCGGGGGGCAAGCTCGCCCACGGTGCCGTCGTCCACCGGGTTCCCGTCGTCATCGATCACGTCGACGGTGTGCCCCGGATAGGGCTTGCCCGTGGAGCCGGGCCGCACGTCCATGACCGCAGCGCAGTTGCCCACGAGGTAGTTCGCCTCCGTCTGGCCCCACATCTCGTTGACCTTCACCCCGAGCGCCTCCTCCACCCGGTGGAATACCTCGGCCCCGACCTGCTCGCCGGCCGACATGATCGAACGCATCGCGACGCCGCGCCGGGCCGCGCCTTCCGGAACCTGCATCATCAGCTTGAGCGCGGTGGGGGGGATGAAGGCGTTGCGCACCCGGTACCGACGCAGGAGCGAGAACGCCCGCTCGGGGTCGAAGCGGCCGCCGTCGAAGCCGAGCACCGGCACCCCGTAGCGCAGCGCCGGCACGAGCGCATCGAGCAGCCCTCCGGTCCACGCCCAGTCGGCGGGAGACCACATCAGATCGCCCTCGTGGGGGAAGAAGTCGTGCGAGAGCTCGAAACCGGGAAGGTTGCCGAGCAGGCAGCGGTGAGCGTTCAGCGCTCCCTTGGGCGCGCCGGTGGTGCCGGAGGTGTAGATGAGGAATGCGGGGTCGTCGGCGCTCGTGTCGGCCGGGGTGAAGGCGTCGCTCGCGGCGCCGACGAGGTCCTGAAAGCCGCCGGGCTCCCCGTCGCAGGGGATGACGTGCTCCAGATCGTCGAGATCGCCGCGGATGGACTCCACGAGGTCGCGGCGCGCGGCGTCGGTCACCAGCGCCCGGGCGCCGCTGTCGGCGAGCCGGTAGGCGAGCGCGTCGGGGCCGAACAGCACCGAGAGCGGGAGCGCCACCGCCCCGAGCTTGTAGACCGCGATGTGAGCCACCGCGGTCTCGATGCGCTGGGGCAGGACGATCCCCACCCGGTCCCCGCGCCGGACGCCGAGGCCGGCCAGCGCGTTGGCGAAGCGGTCGCTGAGGCGCTTCAGCTCCGCGAACGTGCAGGTGCGCGTCTCCCCCTGTGCGTTCTCCAGATGGAGCGCGGTGCGATCCCCGATGGCCGCATGTCGATCGCAGATGTCGACGCCGATGTTGTAGCGCGCGGGAACGCTCCACCGGAAGCGTTCCCGCATCCGGTCGAACGAGAGGCCCGAGGTCTCGATGAGTCGCATGTCCCGTGTGCCTCCCCGCGTTCGGCGATTCCCACCGGGCCGGAGCGTCTTCATCTCCGTCGGCCCGACCGGAGGCTCCGAAGGCCGAAATCTCGCCAAATCCGCGTTGCGGGCCGGCGTCTCGAAGCGGCGGCGGGAATCGTCGTCCCGTGTGCTTTGCCCGGTCGGGGGCGCTGTACGCCGGGTCGATGGTATAGGATTCGCGTCCCCGGCGACGTTGCGCCTCGGTCCGATCAGCACGGAGAAGAACGATGGAGCCGTTTCTCGCATACCGCATCCACAGGGACGAGGAGAAGAAGATCGCAGGCCATCTGGAGCGCATCACCCTCGACGACCTGAACGAGGGCGATGTCCTCGTCCGCGCCGCGTGGTCCGGCATCAACTACAAGGATGCGCTGGCCGCGACCGGAGCCGGGAAGATCGCGCGCCGGTTCCCGCTGGTCGGCGGGATCGATGTGGCCGGCACCGTGCACGCCTCCGGTGACGACCGCTACGCCGAGGGTGATGCGGTGGTGATCACCGGCTTCGGCCTGAGCGAGGACTTCGACGGCGGCTACGCGGAGTACGTGCGGGCGTCGGGCGACTGGCTCGTCCCGCTGCCCGGCGGCATGTCGCTGCGCGACAGCATGGCCATCGGCACCGCAGGCTTCACCGCCGCGCTCGCGGTCGACGCGATGGAGCGCAACGACCAGCGTCCCGACCAGGGGCCGGTGCTCGTCAACGGCGCCACCGGCGGGGTCGGGAGCTTCGCCATCGACATGCTGGCCGGGCTCGGCTACGAGGTGACGGCGCTCACCGGCAAGCGGGATCAGGACACCTACCTGCGCGCGCTCGGGGCGACCGATGCCCTCTACCGGGACGAGCTGGAGATGGGAACCCGCCCGCTGGAGAAGGCGCGGTGGGCGGGGGCGGTCGACAACGTGGGCGGCGATCAGCTCGGGTGGCTGACGCGCACCATGCAGCCGCAGGGCAACATCGCGGCCATCGGGCTCGCGGGCGGTGTCAAGCTGGAGACCACGGTGATGCCGTTCATCCTGCGCGGAGTGAACCTGCTCGGTATCAACAGCGTGTACGTCGCACGGGATCGGCGCGAACGGGTGTGGGAGCGTCTCGCGTCGGATCTGAAGCCGCGCGAAATGGCGCGGATCGTCACCTCGGAGGTCGCGCTCTCCGACCTCCCCTCGGCGTTCGACGGCTACCTGGCGGGCACCGTCACCGGCCGCGCGGTGGTGCGCATCGGCGGCTGATCTCCGTGGTCTGCCGCGCCCCACCGGGCCGGATCGGGAGAGCGCGGGAAGAGCAAGCCCGCAGGTCGGATTGGAGCCAGCGTCATCCCGGATGAAGCATGAACCTGGCGCGCCGAATGCCGGATGACGCTTTCGGCGAATCCGGCTCGCGCCCCACCGGATCGCGTCCAGCGAATCCCGATGCCGAGCGCTGCGACGTGGTGCGGGGCCGGGCGCGGTTGCTCCCCGATACGCCGCGGGTCAGTTCGCGCCGCCCTGCTGCGCCTCGCGTTCCCGCTCCACCAGCGCCGCCACTACCCGGATCATGTCGTCGTAGCTGCCCGCGAGCCGACCGGTGACCCGGTACTTGCCGTTGACCACGACCGACGGTGTGCCCGTGATCCCGTAGCGCCGCTGCATCAGAACGGATTTGCGGACCAGGGACTCGACCGCGAACGAATCCCAGGTCTGTTCGAATGCGATCCGGTCGACGCCCTGCCGCTCGAAGAACGCGGCCAGCGCTTCCCGGTGGTCGGTGGGGTTGCGCTGCTCGTGGATTTCCTCGAACAGCGGCCGGTGCGTCCGCTCGACCTCACCGAGCAGCATGGCGGTGTAGAAGGCGCGGGCGTGGGCCACCCAGTTTTCGCGGAAGACCGCCGGCAGGCGCCGAATCTCGACGTACTCGGGTTTGACCTGCTCGTACGCCTCCATCACCGGCAGGAACACGTAGCAGTGAGGGCAGCCGTACCAGAAGACATCGACGACCTCGATGCGATCACCGGTCTCGGTTTGCTGGGGGGGCTGCAGGACTTCGTACTTGCCCTCGATGTCCATGGCCATGGACTGGGCGGTGGCGTGGGGTGCCATGGCCGCCCATGTCAGCGCGGTCAGCGCAACAATCCCCCCGATGCGCGAAACAGGCGACTGTCCGAGCCGTCGCCCGGATATCTGCCCGGATATCCGCCCGGACAGTTGCTCGGGCGGATTCGCGCCACCAACACCACCGGTAGCCGCGAATCGGGGAAAGCCCCACACCAGACAGGACCGCCATCGGTTCATCATGTTCGTGTCGATTTTCATGGGATTTCTTCGCAGTACCTGAAATTCCATCCTTCAGGACGGGGAATGGTCACGCTGAGCGGGGTCGCCGGACTGCGGAACGAGACAGACCGGACATCAAGGCTGGACCCGCCGTCGGCAGGGAAGTTCGGCCGGCGATGCCCCAGGCGATGTCCCAAGCGATGTCCCGGGGCGTTCAGTGCAACCCCGCGATGTACTCGCTGACCGCCCGCGTCTCCTCCGGGGTGAGGTAGCGCACGGCGTCGGCCATCATCTGGTTGGGATCGTTGGAGCGGTTTCCGAGGCGCCAGTCCTCGAGCTGCTTCGCGGTGTAGACGGCGTGCTGACCGGCGAGCGCCGGGAATCCGGCCGGGCCGTTGCCGCCGCCCCTGGGGCCGTGGCACGCGATGCACGCGGGCACCCCGGATTCCGCGTTGCCGCCGCGGTAGATACGCTCGCCGAGGGCGTGCAGCTCTTCGCTCGCGAATCCGCCGGTGCTGGTCTGGAGTGCGTAGTAGGCCGAGATGTTCTCGATGTCCTCGTCGGTGAGTCCTGCGATCATGGGCGCCATCAGCGCGTTGTTGCGGGTCACGCCCCCCATGAAGTCGCGGATCTGCTTGGCCGTGTACTCCGCGTGCTGGCCCGCAAGCTTCGGCCACTCCGGGTTGACGCTGTTGCCGGCCGGCCCGTGACAGGCCACGCAGAGTGCGGCCTTCGCCTCCCCCGCCGCCGGATCCGCGGCGAGCGCGTTGATCGAGACTGCGGCGCACAGCAAGACCGTGGTCAGACATTGCTTCAAGACCGATCCCTCCGGATGATTCCGTGGAACGATTCGCCGGGGCGAACGTGAGGCGGGGTTGAGCCGGGGTATATAGCAATGCAGGAAAATACGGTCAACTACCGGCAGGCGCGGTTTCTCACCAGCGCCGCGAGCCTGCGCGACCTTCCCGCCGACCATGGGCGGGAGGTCGCGTTCGCGGGGAGATCGAATGCCGGCAAGTCGAGCGCCATCAACGCGCTCACCGGTCGGCGCGACCTCGCCCGCACCAGCCGGACCCCCGGCCGGACCCGGCTCCTCAACTTCTTCTCGCTCGACGACGACCGGCGACTGGTGGACCTGCCCGGATACGGCTACGCGAAGGTGTCCCGCGCGATGAGTCGGGAGTGGGGCATCCTCGTCGGTGCATATCTGGAGTCGCGGGAGTCGCTGGCCGGGGTGGTGGTGCTGATGGATATTCGCCACCCGCTCACCGCGCTCGACCAGACCCTGGTCGAGTGGTGCCTTGCCGCCGATGTTCCGGTCCTCGCGGTGCTCACCAAGGCCGACAAGCTCGCCCGCGGGCGTCGGGCCGCCGCGCTGTCCGAGGTGCGTGGGCGCCTCTGCGGTCACGGTGATCTGACGGACACGATCGCATTCTCGGCCACGAAGCCGATCGGGCGCTGTGAACTCTCCAACCGACTGGACCGCTGGCTCGTCGGGGATCAGCCCGCATCTCCCACCCGTCCCTGACCCGGAGCCATTCAGGCCCGAGCGGTTCTCCGGATCGGGCCGGGAAATGGTGAGAAGTACGGACCGATCCGTCCCACGGAAAAGAAAGTGCCCCGGCCAGCCCCGGGAGGGGTTGGCCGGGGCGAGGGGTTCCCGGCCGTCATCGCCGGGAACGCTCCCGCCGAGGGGGGAGAGCGGGAGTCGGTAGCGGCGTCGATCCTGGAACATCGCCCCAAACATCGCCCGAACATTGCCCGGAACATCGCCCGGAACATCGGGATGGATCGCCGCCGCAGTCGCCCGTGATTCCGTTGCACCATTCGAGTTGCGGCGGCGGTGAAAGTTCCCCGGCGGAGAAGAACAGGATGCAAATCATTCACATGCGGACGGATCGACGATCCGCGGTGGCGTCCGCCGGCTCAATCCCGCGCGGAATCAACTGAAATTTACGTGTAACGTATTGATTTATCGATTATATCTTGGCGGTGGGCAGGATTTGGCTAAACTGAAGAAAAGCGAATATCGACACGGGTTTACGTCGGTTCCGGTGTATTCATCCACAGATTTATCCACAGAAATTGTGGATAAGGCGTATCTTTTCAGTAGCGCCATGCGGTTAGCCGGACATGATCAGGCCGGACATGAGGTTTGCCCCGCAAAGTACCCTCGGGAAGGGTGGCGATCCGGCGAGCCCGAAAGTGCCACCGCCGCTGTGAAATGGTGAAATTTCCGGGCGGGAAGGCCGCTCCGGAGCACGAAGCCCGTCCAGGCCACGGAGTCAGGACCGCAGGGATGTGCAGCCCGATCATGAGCGTCCGCCCCGCAAGGACAGCCGGCTGCGCGCGCCGGGGGCGGGGTCGTTCCGCGATGGACGCGGAAGGGAGGAATTTGCGGTTCGAGGCCGAGCTCAGATGCGAGCGTATCGGCGTCGGAACTTGTCCACTCGCCCGGCGGTGTCCATGATCTTCTGGGTGCCGGTGTAGAACGGATGGCACTGCGAGCACACATCGACCTGCAGATCCCCGGTCAGAGTCGAGCGCGTCTTGAAGACGTTTCCGCAGCTACAGGTTACGGTGATCTCGCCGTACTGGGGATGAATCTCGGCTTTCATGTCGTCTCTCGCGATGATTCCGCGACGGAAGGCGGCGGAGTCTATCCCGGATTCCGAATCGGATCGAGACTTTGGCGAGCGGCCCGGCATCGGCGGTGTGCGGCAGCGGAGAAGTGTTATCGTCACAGGCACCCGTGACGCAGCGCCGTAGCGCGCGGGGCATCCGGGGCGAGCCCGGAAGGCAGACCGGCACCGGCCGAAGGATCCCGCCGTGCGAATCGCGACCTGGAACGTCAACTCTCTCAACGTGCGGTTGCCGCATGTGCTCGACTGGCTCGACGTGCATCGGCCCGACGTGCTCATGCTCCAGGAGACGAAGCTCACCGACGACCGCTTCCCGGTGGAGGAGTTGCGCGGTGCCGGCTACCACGCGGTGTTCTCGGGCCAGAAGACCTACAACGGGGTCGCCATCCTCTCGCGCGAGCCCCCCGAAGACGTGCTTCGCAAGTTCCCGGGCGTCACCGGCGAACAGCGCCGCACCATCGCTGCCACGGTCGGGGGGGTGCGCGTGGTCGATCTCTACGTCGTCAACGGGCAGGAGGTCGGCTCGGAGAAGTACGACTACAAGCTCCGCTGGCTCGGCGAGGTCACCGAGCACCTGCGCTCGGAGCTTCGTGCGCACGCGCACATGGTGGTCGCCGGTGACTTCAACATCGCCCCCGAAGATCGCGACGTACACGACCCGCAGGGGTGGAAGGACGCCATCCTGTGCAGCAGACCGGAGCGCGACGCGCTCGCCGCGATCACCGCACTCGGATTCACCGATACCTTCCGCCTCTTCGAGCAGCCGGAACGGTCGTTCTCGTGGTGGGACTACCGGGCCCTGGCGTTCAGACGCAACCGGGGCCTGAGGATCGATCTGATCCTCGCGACCGAAGCGCTTGCGCGCCGCTGCACGTCGTGCCGCATCGACCGCGATACCCGGGCGCAGGAACGGCCGTCCGACCACGCCCCGGTGGTGGCGGAGTTCGACCTGTGAGGCGGCCAAGGCGGCGGATCGCCCCGCGATGAAGTACGCGGATCTGCGCGCGTTCCTGGCTGCTCTGGAGCCGCGCGGGGAACTCAGGCGAATCACGCAACCGGTCGATCCGTACCTCGAAATGACCGAGGTGTGCGACCGGACGCTGCGCGCCGAAGGGCCGGCGTTGCTGTTCGAGCACCCCGTGAACCACGACATTCCGGTGCTCGCGAACCTGTTCGGGACGCCGCGGCGGGTCGCGCTCGCGATGGGCGCGGAGTCGACCGAGGCGCTGCGCGAGATCGGCCACCTGCTCGCGTTCCTCAAGGCGCCGGATCCGCCCAGGGGCATGCGCGACGCCTGGAAGTCGCTGCCCGTGTTCAGGCGGGTTCTCGACATGGCGCCCCGCACCGTGAAATCCGCACCGTGGCACGCAGTGACGCTGGAAGGCGCCGATGTCGACCTCGGCCGCTTTCCCATCCAGACCTGCTGGCCGGATGACGCCGGGCCGCTCATCACCTGGGCCCTGGTGATCACCCGCGGGCCGGCCCGCGAGCGCGTCAACCTCGGCATCTACCGCCAGCAGGTCATCGGGCCGAACCGGGTCATCATGCGCTGGCTCGCGCACCGCGGCGGCGCGCTCGACTTCCGGCAATGGCGGATCGAGCGCCCCGGCGAGCCGTTTCCGGTCTCGGTGGCGCTCGGCGCCGACCCGGCCACGATGCTCGCGGCGGTCACCCCGGTCCCCGACACGCTCTCCGAGTTCGCGTTCGCCGGGCTGCTGCGCGGCTCGCGGACAGAGCTCGTCGAGAGCGGGCTGAACGGGTTGCCGGCGCCGGCCAGCGCCGAGATCATGCTCGAAGGGCACATCGCGCCGGACGACGACGCACCGGAAGGCCCCTTCGGCGACCACACCGGCTACTACAACGAGGTCGAGCGCTTTCCGGTGTTCACCATCGCCCGCATCCACCACCGCGCATCGCCCGTCTACCACAGCACCTACACCGGGCGCCCGCCGGACGAGCCGGCGGTGCTCGGCGTCGCGCTGAACGAGGTGTTCGTGCCCCTGCTACAGAAGCAGTTCCCCGAGATCGCCGACTTCTATCTGCCCCCGGAGGGTTGTTCCTACCGGGTTGCGATCGTCACCATCCGCAAGCAGTACCCGGGGCACGCCAAGCGGGTGATGCTGGGCGTGTGGTCCTTCCTCCGCCAGTTCATGTACACCAAGCTCGTGATCATCACCGATGACGACATCAACGCCCGCGACTGGAAGGATGTGGTCTGGGCGCTCTCCACCCGGGTGGACCCCGCCCGCGACACCACCTTCATCGAGAACTCGCCCATCGACTCTCTGGACTTCGCCTCGCCGGTCGCGGGCCTCGGCTCCAAGATGGGCATCGACGCCACCGCGAAGTGGCCGGGAGAGACCGACCGCGCGTGGGGCCGGCCGATCACCATGCGCGAGGACGTGAAGGCCCGGGTGGATGCGATGTGGGACGGACTGGGCATCGACGGCTGAGGCCCCCGGGCCCCGGACGCTCCTCTCCCGGCCACCCCCCAGCTACCCTCCAGCCGCCCCCGGCCATCCTCCCCCAGCCACTCCCCCACCGCTTGCCCCAATTCAGGTTCACCAACCGAATATCCAGCCGTCCCCCAGCCACTCCCCCAGCCACTCCCCGGCCATCCTCCCCAAGCCACCCTCGGGCCACCGGAACGAGATGCATGCCGGAGATCGAGAAACGCGCAATTGCTCCCGCCGGGTCGGGACGCGCCCCGGCGCGGCCCTTGCCGCTACGTGCGGGCGGGGGGTGACGCTGCTCCGGTGCCGCATACGGGGCAGGCGGGGTCCCTGGGGAGCCGGAGTTCGCGCCATTCCATGTCCGCGGCGTCGAACGCGATGAGCCTCCCCGCGAGCGAGGTGCCGAACCCCGCGATCAGCTTGATGGTCTCCGCCGCCTGCACGCTGCCGACGATGCCGAGCAGTGGCGCCAGCACTCCGACCAGTGCGCAGGGTTCGCCCTCGACGCGCCCGTCGTCGGTGTACAGGCAGCGGTAGCAGGGCGAATCCGGGTCTCTCGGGTCGAAGACCGCGATCTGACCCTCCATGCGGATGGCGGCGCCGGACACCAGGGGGGTCGCATGGCGCCGGCAGGCGGCGTTCAGCGCGAACCGGCTCTCGAAGTTGTCGGTGGCGTCCACCACCACCGTCGCGGTCGCCACCTGCGCGTCGAGGTCATCGTCGAGCGCCCACGGCAGGGGCGTCACCTCGATCTCCGGGTTCAGCGCGAGCAGGGTGTCGCGCGCGGATTCGACCTTCGTGCGCCCGATGTCGGCGCTTCCGTGCACGATCTGGCGCTGGAGGTTCGACAGCTCCACTGCGTCGTAGTCGCTGAGCACGATGTGGCCGACGCCGGAGGCGGCGAGGTACATCGCCACCGGCGACCCGAGGCCGCCGAGCCCGACCACGAGCACCCGCGCCGCGTTCAGCCGCTCCTGCCCGCGCTCTCCGATCTCCGCAAGCTGCATGTGGCGGGCGTAACGCTGGAGGAGTCGTTCGTCCATCCGCGAATTCTACGCCGCGACGTGACGAGACATGACGCGACGTGGGGCCGGGGGCAATCGTTCCGCCGGGGCGGGGCGCGGCAATGCCTCCGCCTACCCGGCCGGGCGGAGCGGTTTCGGGCAGCGCCGCCCCAGCGTCATCCGCTCTTGCCCGGCGAGATCGCGCCGGGTCTCGACCGATGCGAATCCACCCTGACGGAGAAGGGCGCGCACCGCCGCCCCCTGGTCGGCACCATGCTCCAGCATGAGCCAGCCGCCGGGCACCAGCCGCGTCGGCGCCGCGCGGGCGAGCGTCTCCAGCATGTCGAGCCCGCGCGGACCGGATACCAGCGCCTCGCGCGGCTCGAAGCGCACGTCACCGGTCGCGAGGTGGGGATCGTCCTCCGCGACGTAGGGCGGGTTGGACACGATGACCGACCAGGGCCCCGCTGCGAGCGCGGCGCACGCATCGGAGACGATGAACCCGACGTTGCCGATGCCCAGCCAAGCCGCGTTTCCCTGCGCCACCCCGACCGCCGCCCGCGATCGGTCCGAACCAAGGACCAGTGCCCGGGGGCGCTCCCGCGCGAGTGCCAGCGCGACCGCGCCTGAACCCGTGCCGATATCGGCAATTTTTGCGGCCTCGCCGGGCGGCACGGCCGCGAGCACGGCCTCGACCAGGTGCTCGGTCTCCGGGCGCGGGATGAGGGTGTCCGGCGTAACCCGCAGGTCGAGTGACCAGAACTCCCGGCGTCCGGTCAGGTAGGCGATCGGCTCGCCCGCGCGTCGTCGCTCCACCAGGGCTTCGAAACGTTCCCCGGAATCCGGGTCGAGGGAAGTGCCGGGACGAGCGAGAAGCCGGGCTCGGCCGCAGCCGAGCACATGGCAGAGCAGGATCTCCGCATCAAGGCGTGCCGACGGGCTCGTCGCACCGAGCGCCGCTCGCGCCGCATCGAGCGCGCACTTGATCGTGACGGTGCGGTCACCGCCCGCCCCGGCCCCGACGTTTGCATCAGCCCGCATTTCTCGTCAGTCCTCGGCAAGGATTCGGAGAACCACTCAAGCACGGATAGCCCCGAAAACTGTCTCACGGCAACAGTAACAGCCGCCGGACTCCTGCGCCGGAACGCTGTGAGGCGCGGGCTGCAGGAGCTCACGGGTCCGGCGGAGCCGAACCAGGGTCGTTCACGAGGCTCGTGGTCGGCGCCGAGTGGTTCCGGCGCTTGGCAGCGAGGGCCGCATCGTCGGGCGTCGTGACCGTGCATTCGCGCGGCGCGGACTGGCGATGATCTCAGCCACTGTGCCCCGCCCGCTCCGCTCCACGCCGGACCATGCCCTGGCGTAGTGCATGGCCGGTCCCGCAGGGGCCTCGTCGAGGTAGAGGAATGGCGGAGGCGGAACCCCTGGCCTGACGCGGCGCATCGGCCGATCCTGCGGGCGCAGAGAGCGCGGCAAGAAACCGCCTCGTGTCCCCGGTCCCCCGTCCGTGTCCCCAGGACCGGCCGAATTTCCCGTGTCTGCGGTCCGTGTCCCCGGGAATGGCCGAATTCCCCGTGTCCCCGTGTCCCCGGGACGGGGTCGGGTTTCCGGCAGGGCGGTGCGCAAGTGATTGAGGGTGCTTGAAAAAATGCAGTGCGGGGTGCGGCGGAGAACGGCGTGGGAGTCAGGTACTGTGGGTGTGATTGATTCCGACTCGACCCGAGGCAGGGGGAGACCCACCCACGAGCGGGAGGAAGCATACTGCGTCGGCTGTGTTGGCAAATACCCTTCAGCGACGTGATTGTCTTGTGTACGACATTTTCGCCGGGGGGATTGAGTGCCGTCCGGTGGGGATTCTCGTTCGGGAGCGCGTGTTCTTTTGTCTGTGTTTCCAATGCGTTGGTGAAGTGTCGGGTGGGGCGCGAAGAGCCTCTGGGGCCGTGACCGGCGGTCGCGGTGAAGCGTTCGCTCGGAAATCGGGAATGGTCTCGTTCATCCTCTGAATTCGCCCCCGGCGGGGATGGTGTTCGGGAGTGCTTGGGGTGCGATATTCAACGTTGGGTAACACGGGGGACACGCGGGGATACACATCTGGTGGCTTGATTGTTGTCGGATGAGACGTGTTCTCATTACTGTTTGCTGGCCTCCAATCCTCTGTTCTCCCTCGCAATGCGTCTCCAGCACATCGCCCCGAACAGGCACCTCCATGCCCCTGGGGACACGTTTTCCCTCAATCACACCCACAGTACCTGACTCGATTCGTCGCCGGGGACTGCCTGAACACCGGGCCGTGGAGGCGTCACGCCACGGCTTGAAGAGACCCCACCCGCGCGCACCGGGGGCTTGCACGACCCCACCGCTTCAACGCTTGGAAGACGGGCAGAGGCCGAGACGCAGGGCCGACGTCGATTCGTAGCGGAGGCGCCGTGTCGGACTCGCGGGACGGCTCAATGAGTCGGCTCGCCGCATGGCCCTCCGAGGTGGTCGCCGCCGACCGGGCGGTGAATCTTCAGATACCAGGAGCGCACGAAATGAAAGCACGAACCAACCTGCTGGCGCGTTTGGCCCTCGCCACCGCCGTCAGCGTCGGACTGCCGCGTGCGGCGGTTCGAGCAACAACGACGACGACACGGACATGATGGATGACGGTCCTACGCTAGAGGAGCGTCAAACGTCACAGCAGGCTGCTATCACCACGGCAGCGGCTGGCGTCACAACGGCGCTGACCGGCCTGAATTCAACCTCCCCGACTCAGGGCCAAGTCGATGCCCTCGACGCGGCGATCGCTGCTCTTGATGCGGCCATCAAGGCTGCTGAGGATTTGAGTGATATTTGAGTGATAGCGCAAAATCAGCCGCCAGCGGGACGCTCACGTTTGCGCAGAGCGCAGTCGCTAAGGCGAAGGCGGATATCGCGGCCGCCGCTAAGGTTGGCCGTGTCGCAACCCAGAAGGGAGCCATCGCGACGGCTTCAAATAGGGTGACAACGGCGCGGAATGCGCTCAGCAGCCCGGTGCCAACTCAGGCGGAAGTAAAGGAACTCAATGATGCCATTACAGCGCTTCAGGCTGCGATCGATGGCGCGGATGACGTTGCCGCCGATGATGCAGCATTGGTAGGTGCTAACACCGATATCGGGAGTGCCAGAACTGCGGCTAGTACCGCGCAAGGCCAGATCGATACCGCCAGAGGCACTCAGGCCGCTGCCATCCAGAAAGAAGCTAACCGTCTTACTGCGGCCAGAGAAGATCTGGAAGACGCAGGAGACGAGCCGACCGCTGATCTGGTCGCTCGTCTTCGGGCCGCTATTGACCGCCTCCAAAGCGCAGTAGATGCCGCGACGACAGATTCAGCGGGGCGCTGGTCGGCTGACGAAGATGCCATCAAGAATGCTACCGCAGCAATCCGCGAAGCGAATGCCGAACATATGGTCGCTGACGCATCTGTGGAGAACGCAGAGAATACCGCCAAGGCTGATGAGGTCAAAAGGCACGAGGGTGCGATCACGGCTGCGACAGGGCGTGTCACGTCAGCGCGGAGCGCGCTTTCCGACCCGCCGACTCCGGATCAGATCACTGACCTCGACAATGCCATCAAGGGACTTGAGACGGCAATCAGCGAAGCGCAGAGCGTGAGCACTGAACTCGCTGCGGTACTGAGTACCGCCGGCGAGCTGGTTGGCTCTGCAAAGAATGTCCTCATGACCGCGAAGAAGGATCGTGAGGCTGCGGATATCGCTAATCGGAAGGAAGACAATGAGGCGCCGATGAAGGTGGCTGAGGCGATCAACGCTCACAAACTTAGCACTGAAGCTGATGTCACTGTGCCTGGTGTCACTGTGCCTGGAGAGTTCAGCGGAAGGACTGTCTCTCGTACCTCTGGCGATGCCGTAATCAAGCTAAATCAGACTACTCAGCAAGCGAAGGATAAGCCTTACACGATGTCTGACGCCCCGAGTGCTGGATCAGGGTGGATGGGTAAGACCTTCGTCCATACCAATGATAAGGCGAGACGTCCGTTCACTGAGACAGGGACGATCTATACCGACATCAAGAAAGCTGGCGATGCGGATTGGATGGCGAGCAATTTTAACGGCGGGGACAACGCTAATTTTATCAATCCAAGTACTGGCGGTGACGTAGCTCTAGGAAGTAGCGTTACCGTAGATGCAAGCGATATCACGGGCGGAAAGGTTGTTCCTAGAAAGCCTGATACCGACACAGGGACAGGCAGCCTGACTATCGCAGCCGGATCGAACGAGAGGGGCACGCTATTTGGTCAGCCTGGACTATTTAGATGCGCTACTAACGACGACTGCACGATTACCCGCGGCCATGTAGCAGACGAAAAGCCAGACAGATTATCCTTCAGCGGCGGAACTCTGACGTTCGATCCTGACTCAGGAGAACCGAAGGTGAAGTACGGCGATCCTGATGGCGATTTCACCCATTTCGGTTACTGGATGAAGTCTACTACGCAGCGCGATGGTACCGTCGAGCACGACATCCGCACGTTTGCAGGCGGGTTAGGAAATGTCACCGGCACCCAAGGTGATCCAACTGTTGGCGACCTTCATGTAGTCAGAGGAACTGCAAACTACTATGGAGTAGCGGCCGGCGTATACGTGAAGAAAGACGGCGCTGGTGATGCTCTCGAAGTCACGAATGGAGAGTTCACGGCGGATGCAACACTGAAGGCGAGCTTTGGCGGTCCCGACATTGCTGATAACGACCGTTTCTCGATTTCGGGAACTATCTCGGGTTTCGCAGATGGGAGCACGAACTTGGGATTTGGCCCCCTCACACTAGAGAAGGTAGGCTTTAAGGGTAGTGGAGAAGGCGACACTCTAGGCAGCATTGCTCCTGGACGCTCTACCGGCATAGCAGGAACTGACAGTAATCAAGTTGGATGGGCTTTCGCTGGAGGCAGCACAGATGGCGGTGGAGCTACTGGAGAGTGGAGCGGAGCATTCTTCGGTGATGTTGGTGGTGAGACAAATACAGCCAACGACGACTACCCCGGGCACGTATCCGGCGAGTTCAATGGCCACTTCACGAACGGTCATGTCGCCGGTGCCTTCGGGGCCGAGTACGACGAGTAATCGGTAGACTCACAGGGCACCCCTCACGGGGTGCCCTACTTTTCCAACAAGGAATAGTGCTGGCGGTTTGACGGGAATCAGTGCAGAGCCTTGGGTCTTCCTCTCCGCACTTCCGCAGCCCACCAAGCCGCCAGCACACTTTTTCCCTCAAGGCATCGTTCAGGAGCAATCACCAATGGCGACCGAGCGATTCCTGCATATGCGGCTCTCCCGTGAAGACTGCGCGAACCTCGATGCGCTGGTCGCCAGGGTGAACCGCGATGACGAACTGAGGGGCAATCGCCAGCCGCATGTCGGGAAACCTCGCGACCATCACAGCCAGAGTGATGTCGTGCGGCTGGCGATTGCGGAAGCGTTGTTGAGGCGGCGCGAGAGGGAAGCGCGAGCCGCCTGGCAGTCATGACCCTGCAGAACACAGGAAGCGCACGACAGATGGTTTACGGAGTGGGCGGCGGCGTTGCCTCACGGGGATTCAGAATCTTTCGAGGGCGCTCCCAGCGTCGTCGCTCCCTCCACCTCCTTGGTACGACGGTACGAAGCGCGGGTGCTGTCCTCCTTTCACATTCCGATGTTTTTTCCGGCGCGTCAGCGGCTTGGCAGACAGGTCGGAACCAGCGTATGCGGTCAGTGCCGAGGCTTGATAGCGCGTGTCTGGCTCTCCGGGAATGGGTGCCTTCCTCTGCGCGAAAGTCACGCACGGGAAGGTCATGGCTCGGGGAGCGGTGTCGGGGTCTCGCGAGGATGCCTGAGGTACTCCCCTCGGGATGGCCCCGACCGACACCGCCCCCCCTTCTCTTGCCGTCGTGGTGACCTCGGATCCCATGGGAGACCAGAAGGTCCATCGTGACTGACATCTGGTGGTGATTGCACCGGCCCCGGCGTGTCTCCCATCGCGCCGGGGCCACCTCTCCCCACCTCCGGAGTCACCACCACCGACGACTACGAGGCAATGGCGGCGGCCGGTATCACGCCAGGGCTACCTCTCCCTCCCTCTCGCCCCCGCACGCCGCGACCCGCATCGAGTGCTTCATCGGGGGGGTTCGAGCACCAGCGCATGGAACAGATCGACGCCCCGGGTCAGTCCCGGAGGAGCCGATCACTCGCCGCAGCCCGTTTCGAGCACCATCGCATGGAACGGATCGACGCCCCCCTTGCCGCCAGGGCGACGGCACGATGGGCGGAAATCCTACAAACCCCGAGACTTCGGCCGATTTACCGCTGGCCGCAGCGGGTGTCATGGTGGCGGCGCCTTGCGTTGCGCGAGGCGTTGCCCAAGGGGTACCGCATGATGCTCGCACGTCAGGACTGGTTGCTGCTCGCGCTGTCGAAGTCTCCCGGCGGCGCCATGACCCCCGTTCAGATCCAGAAGGCGATGTTCCTGTTCGGTCAGGAAGCCGGCGACCGGGCCGGCCCGGGCTTCTACTCGTTCCAGCCCTACGACTACGGGCCGTTCGATGCCGCCATCTATGCCGATCTGCGTCAGATGGCGAGCCTGGGTCACGTCAGGGGAGAGTGGAACCCGGACCGAAGCTGGAAGACCTGGACGATCACCGCCTCCGGCCGGAGCGCCATGCGCGCGCGGGAGAGCGGTGCAAACCCGCGGCTCGCCGAGTACCTCGGCCGCGTGGTGACGTGGGTCGGGGGGAAGTCGTTTCCGGAGCTGTTGCGCAGCGTCTACGCCGCGTATCCGCAGTTCGCGGTGAACAGCGTGTTCCGCGAGCCGTGACCGTCCTCGTCGGCATTCTGGCGAGCGACGGCGCGGCGATCGCCGCCGATCGCCAGGTCACGGTCGGGCACGTCGGGCTCCCGATGCTCAAGATCGCCCCCATCGGCGGCGACAGCCTGGTTGCGTCCAGCGGTTCCCTCGCGCTCGGGCAGAAGATTCGCACCGTGTTCGAAACCCACCACGCCGAGCTCAAGGCTCGCCCCTACGCCGAGCACCTGCCCGCGATCGAGCAGGCCATCCGCATCGTCGTCACGCCCTCGCTCCAGATGGCGGAGAAGGCGCGATACGTCATCCCCGGTGCCGAGAACAACGCGCTGGCCTGCTCGCTGGCGTGCATCCCGTTCGCGGACGGCTTGCGCCTGTGTCATGTGGACTACGACGGCTCCATCTACTGCCTGAACGAGAACCTCCCCTACGTCACCGCCGGCTCCGGGAAGATCAACGCCGACCCCTTCATCCGGTTCATCTGGGATGTGTTCTGGCCCGAGCGGGGCCACCTTCCGCCGCTGCGGGAGGCGATCTTCGCCGCGTACTGGACGGTGCAGATGAACATCGAGTACCAGTCGATGGGGGTGGGCATCGGCGTCGACGTGTGGACCGTGGACCGCAACGCGGACGGCAGCTACACCGCCACGGAGACGGACGGGTCGCGGCTGGAGCCGTCCGGCATGTTCATCGAGAGCATGAAACAGGCCATGCGCGCGCAGCGCGACCTCGCCTTTCGCGGCGGCGACCTTCCGGCCGAGATGCCGCCGAGGCTGTGACCGGGATCGGTCCCGGCCGCCTCCGGGGGCGATTCGACTCACGAGCGGATGCACTCGGGATCGCCCGGAGAGTTCGCGCCGCCGACGATGGTGCCGGCCGCATCCGTCGCCCGCGGTACGTAATCGCCGTCCTCCAGCCCGAACCAGTCGAGCGCACCGTCATGGACGCGCCAGACCACGTATTCCCGAACCCCGTTGCGGAAGGTAGGCGCGCCGCTTCTCATGCAGGTCGCGGGCGACGCTGCTGCCCGCGACTTCGACGATCAGCTCCGGGGCGCCCTCAAGGTAGTCGTCGCTGTCCAGACGGGAACTTCCCCCCGCCTCCGGCTCGATGCGCAGCAGCGCATCCGGCTGAGGCTCGTTGTCCTCATCGAGGCGGACCGTGGCGTTGTCGGCCACCCGCACTCCCGGCGTGAAGGCGCTGTAGAGCCCCAGCCAGGCAAGAATCCAGGAGTGAGGTTCGCCGTGGCTGGCGAAGCGGACCGGCGACGGCACGTACACGATTCCTTCGATCAGTTCCGCCTTTCCGATCTCCGGCCGGGCGAAGTAGCGGCGCTCGAACTCCGCCCGGGTCAGCCGGTCGCCATTTTCCAGAGGCGGCGGGTCCAGCCGGAAGAGCGGCTTCCCTGCTTTCCTTCCGGCGGAGCGTCGAGATGCGGGAGCTTCCGTGGTGGCCATGGAATCCCTCCTGGCGGGACGTTCCGCCGATGATGATATCCCGATCCGAAAGGGGAGGCCCTCATCATCGGGTCATCTTCAACTGGCACGCCCCGTGCGGTTCCTGCGCCTCATCCGACAGCGTCGCGGGCGGAGCGGAGACCACGGCTCCGCTTCATCGACGTGGCTCGCAGCCTGAGCCGGACGGGGTCTCAACCGACGGCGGGTATCGCCGGAAGCGCAAGGGCTCGCGTCATTCGACGGCATCGCCCGGGTCGGCTCGCCGGTGGGTGCGGACTACGAGGCGGTTGAATTCGTCAAGCAGATCCGTCTGGCCAAGCGCCTGATCGAATTCGCTCAGCCGGGTGCGAATCCAGTCGAGGTCGAGTCGTTCGTGAACTTCCAGAATCCCCTCGATGTCGGCGATGTCCCGGGCTCTCCGTGCGATCGCCTTCATCGCCACGATCGACTCCGGGGCCGGGAGCGGCAGGCGGACGCCGGCGACCTCCGCGCCTCTGGCGCCACGGACGATCTCTTCTTCCAGCGGCAGGGCGCCGAGCACCACGTCAATCGGGATTCCGCTTGGCTGATGCAGGACCAGCAGAACGCGACTTGTCTCCGCGAAATCAAGGGCATCGTTCGTGCGGGGGACGAACCCGAATCCCCGCCCCGCCGCCAGGAACGGAGCCCATGCGTGGCGGTCGAGAATCACGAGAACGTCGATGTCCTGGGTGAGCCGTGGTCGCCCGAGCACCGAGGCGGCGACCCCGCCGATGATCGCGCCGGGGACCGCGGCGGATTCGAGCCACTCAGACACCGCGCCGAGCGCCTGGACGAGAGGTGCCGGTGGGTTCGGCCGCTCCCCGGCTGATCTACGTTCTGCCAAGTTTGGCTCTTCGAAGCACCATCCACTTTGCCCGCACCATGTCGTCCTCTTCGTCGAGCGACCGGGACCATCCCATCTCGCGGGCGGACTGCATCAGGGTGGCCAGTTGATGAAGTTTGGTGTCCATCGAAGTGGCTCGAAGCTCTTCGTCGAGCCGCTCGCGGGTGATTGCCCAGCGTTCCCGGTACCGGGCGGCGGCTTGCGGGGAAATCGGCTGAGGGGCTGCAACCATGGCCGGGATTGTATCGAGAGAATGACGCATCTTTCCCCGATCGCATTTCAGTCGGCGGTGCGCGAGCTACCGCCCCCGCCACACCGGGTCGCGCTTCTCCGCGAAGGCGCGGAACCCTTCCATCTGATCTTCGCTGTCATAGAGCCGGTCGACGGTGGGGAACTGGCGCTTGCCGACGCGGCTGAGCGCGTCGTTGGTGCGCAGGTTCTCCGCCTCGCGCGCCACCTCCTTGATGGCGGCGAACACCAGCGGCGGGCCGCTCTCCAGCCGGCGCGCGATCTCCCACGCGCGCTCCAGCAGCTTCGCGGGCTCCAGCACCTCGTTCACCACCCCCCACCGGTGCGCTTCCTCGGCGCCCATCCATCGGCCGGTGAGCAGCAGTTCCATGGCGATGTGGAAGGGCATGCGCTTCGGGAGCTTGATGGTCGCGGCATCGGCGAGCGTGCCGGCCCGTATTTCCGGCAGCGCGAAGGATGCCGTGCTCGACGCGAGGATCATGTCGCACGCGAGCGCAAGCTCGAATCCGCCGCCCACCGCCATGCCGTTGACGGCGGCGATCACCGGCTTGTTCAGCCCCGGTAGCTCCTGTAACCCGGCGAACCCGCCGACACCGTAGTCGCCATCCACCGCGTCTCCGTCCGCCGCCGCCTTCAGGTCCCAGCCGGCGCTGAAGAACCGCTCCCCCGCTCCGGTGACGATGACGACCCGCAGCTCGGGGTCGTCGCGGAACGCCTTGAACGTCTCGCCCATGATGCGGCTGGTCGCGAGGTCGATGGCGTTGGCCTTGGGGCGATCGAGCGTGACTTCGAGGATGCCGCCTTCGCGCCGGGTTTTGATGACTTCATCACTTCCTGTGCGGGAATTGCCCTGGCTCGCTGGCGATGCCAGGCGGAGCGGGTCGCATCCGGCGCGAGCCGGAATCTCTCCCGTCCGGATGAGCGCGTCGAGGGCGACCGCGCCGCCGCTTTTCGCGCGGATTCCGAGCGGGTTGACGTCGAGCTCCTCGATCCGGCCGCCGTTCGCGATCGCGAAGTCGGCGATGGCGAGGATCGACGCGACGGCGGCGTCGACATCGGCCGCCGAGCGGCCCCGCCAGCCCCGGAGCATCGGGGCGGAGCGCAATCCCGACAGGGCATCCCGGACTTCGGATTCGGTCACCGGCAGCAGCAGGGTGACGCTGTCCGCGACCAGCTCGACCAGCGTTCCCCCCGAGCCCACCGCCAGCAGCAGGCCGAGCTGAGGGTCGCGATGCAGACCCACGATCAGTTCCGCGACAACCTCCGTCTCGAACCGCTCGACGAGCACTCCGGGGCCAAGCGCCAGCAGCGCGCGGGCCGCGTCTCGAATCTCGGCCGGCCGGTGAAGCCCGAGCCGCACCGCCTGCCGCTCGGTCTTGTGGGCGATGCCGAGCGCCTTCATCGCCACTGCGCCCCCGAGCGATGCGGCGATCTCCACCGCCGCCTCCGCATCGTGCGCAACCGATCCGGGCGGCACCGGCACCCCGAATTCCGCGAGCCATCGCTTCCCCGCCGCCTCGTCGAGCAGGATCGGTGCGCTCCTTGGCTCGCTCTCCAGCGCGCCCTTCGAATCGTTCCTCGGCCCGTCCCCCAGCGCGCCTTCCGATTTGCTCCCCGGTGCCTTCTCCGGCGCACTCTCCGGCTTACTCCCCGGCTCATCCCCTGGCGCGTCTTCCGACTCGCTGTCCGGTGCGCTCCCCGGATTACCCGGAGCCGGATGTACAAGGATCGGCGCTCGGGCCGGCGCCCGCCACGCGGCCCCCACCCTTGCCGCGCATTCGATGGCGGCGAGCGCCTCGCGCACCCCGGCGAGCGGCGCGATGCCGAGCTTCGTCAACTGCGCCGCCCGCGCTTCGGGAAGATTCTCCCCGAGGGTCGCCGCAATCACCCCTTTCGCGCCGCTTGCGCGCATGGCGCGGTCGAAGGCGTTGGCGGTGATCTCCCATTCGGCGTCGTCGCAACGGTCGGGGCGGGGGAAGTCGAGCACCAGCAGGACCGCGTCGAAGCCTCCCCGGGCGAAGGCGGTGAAGATGCGGGCGAGGGCGGGCCCGTCTCCCCAACTGAAGGTGTGGTAGTCGAGCGGATTCGCCACCGGGACCAGCGGGTGCAAAGTCTCCTTGACCGCGGCGGCGTGGTCCGGCGTCGGCTCGGGCAGGGTCAGTCCGGTCTCCGCGACGGCGTCGGAGACCACGCTGGCCTCGCCGCCGGAGCAGCACATCACCCCGAGCCGGGAGCCGCCGAGGGCGCCGTGCACGTGGAACAGCTTCAGCGTTTCCAGAAACTCCGGAATCCCGGACGCGCGGGCGAAGCCGAGCCGGCGGAGGAAGGCGTCGGCCCCGGCGTCGGAGCCGGCAATCGACGCGGTATGGCTGAGGTTCGCCGCCCGCCCGCGCTCCGAGCGGCCGGTCTTCATGACCACGACCGGCACCTTCCGGGCGCGCGCCTCTCGCGCCAGGGTTTCAAACCCCCTCACCGAATCGAACCCTTCGACGTGCAGCCCGAGTGCGCTCATCCGGCCGTCGTCGAGCAATGCGCGCGCGATGCGCGAGAGCCCGAGCTGCGCCTGGTTGCCGGCGGTCGCGACGTAGGCGACGGGCAGCCCCCGCCGCTGCATCGTCATGCTGATCGCGATGTTCGACGACTGGCTCACGATGGCGACCCCGCGCTCGTCCGGGGCGAGCCTCCGCCCGCCGTGCTGATCGGGCCATAGCGCAATGCCGTCGAGGAAATTGAGGAGTCCGTAACAGTTGGGGCCGAGGATCGGCATCACGCCGGCCGCCTCGACCAGGGCCTGTTGCAGGGCCTCGCCGTCGTCCGATTCGCGAAAGCCGGAGGCATGGCAGATCGCGCCGCCGGCGCCGGCCTGCGCCAGCGCGGCGACCACCTCCACCGTCGCGTGCCGGTTGACGCCGACGAACGCGGCATCGGGCACCTCCGGCAGATCGGCCACGGACCGGAACACCGGGCGCCCGGCGATGCGGTCCCGCTTCGGGTGCACCGGCCAGAGCGTGCCGTCGAAGCCCATCCGATCGCACTGCTCGGCGACCCGGGCCGCGGCCAGCCCGCCGATGACGGCGATGCTCCGAGGCCGGAGGAGGCGGGCGATGCGGACGATCTGGGCGACGGATGGAGAATCGGCGCCGGACATCAGTCATTCCCGCCGGGCTGAAGCACTTTCCCGGAATCCTCCCGATCGGACGCCCCTGAGGACGAAGCCCCGCCGGAATCGCACCAGGGACCGGTCTCTCGGAGCGCCGGCGGTAGTGGCTGACCGAACATCATGCGGATGGCGCCGGTCGACTTCCGCGCGGGCGGTGCAGAGTTCGCGGAAAGGGTGGCGCCGCGGCCGGATTCGATCAGGGCGAATCGGGGCCGACGAAGTGCATCTTGCCCGCAAGGCAGGTGCGATAACCGGCGGCGCGCAGATAATGATGCACGGTGGGCACCGAGGCCGGCAGCTCGGTGGCGTTGTCGAATGCCCCGATCCGGGAGGGCAGCCGGCCGCTCAGCATCGAGAACCGCGCCGGGGCGCACAGGGGGAAGTTGCAGTACGCGTTCGCGAACCCCACCCCGCCCTCGGCGAGCCGGTCCAGATTCGGAGTGCGCACCACCCGGTGTCCGTACGCGGGAAGCACCTGCGGCGCGAGCTGGTCGGCCATGATGAAGAGAATGTTCGGGGATCCGGTCATCGCTGGTGTTCCTGTCGTCGGGGTGGACAATGCGGGGCTGAACCTGCGGGCCCCGGCATTTGTACAACTGCTCAGGCATTTCGTTCGGGACGCACCTTACGGAAGGTCAGTGAAATCCGTCGATTTCGTGGCACCCATCTACGCTTGCCCTGCTCCATCCGCGGTTCATTTGCCCGATTCGGGATTTCATGTTTCCACTTGTATCGCGCATCGCCTGTCAGGACCGCAACGCTGCGACGCTCAAGAGGTTTCTCGACCTTCTTCTCTTTGCTACCGCGGGGTAGTCGAAACACCATGCCCCATGTCTCGATCAGGCTGATGGTCGCCACGTGCTCGGCGAAGCTGCGTGGCTGATCGACGTGGCGCGAGATACCCTGTTTGCCGCGATATTCGTTGACGATGACCTGATCGGGCAAATCCGTCATCAACTCTTCGTTCACGAGTCTGCGGCCCAATTCCCGTGCCCACTCGGGCAGTTCGCCAAGACGCATCGTCTCGTCGATCCGACGCTGCTTGTAGTCGTAGCGCCAGCCGTAGTGTTGTACGCGGCGCTGAAGCTCCGTGCTCCATTCGGCTGCGTCAATGCAAGCCACCAGCTTCGTTTCTTCTTCCTCCGTGATGAAGTCCGGTTTGTACACAAGCCCCGGAACTTCCTGCTCCGGCTGGCGACCGGAAACCTCCGGTGGGTCGGGAACCACGCCCGCTTCGATCGCCAACCTACGGCGGAACTCTTGGGCGTCGAACCGCTCATCGATATCGACGTCCCTCGGCAGCCGAAGGCTCTTCTCACCATCGACGACCAGAGCGTCGCCATCGACGGACAGGTGTCCGCTACCGGCAGCTCGCACGCGCCCCTCTGGGAGGGGAAGCCGTCTCTCAAGGCATGGCCAACCCAACCGATCGGCCAGATCCTGGGCCGCCTTGCTCATGGTGTCGTTGGTGAGATCGGCGCCGTACCACTTGGCGCGGGAGTGCCACGGTTTGCGAACGACCGGATGGCCACACCAAGTCAGGGTGAAACATCCGTCCTCGCGCGTCCGCTGCAGGGACGACTGCTGAGAGGTAGGTAACGCTTCCGAGTCGTCGCTTGGCCAGGAAGCTGCCAAGGCTCGGGTTGCGAGAAACTCCTGTGTCGTGGTGTCGCCCCGGAACCGTTTGTCGAGCGCCCGATAGCCATGGCGCCAGCCGCACAGGGTGGCGGCAGCCCACCAAACCGCCGGCGGCAAACCCGGCAGATCCCTGCTCCAGGACTTGAACGTCACCGGCTCCGGCCGCAGCAGAGCGAGCCGAATGGCGAGACCGGCCCCGTTCCGTCGCCAGTCGTCGCAAGCGACTGCCTCTTCTGTCTCGATGATCCGTCGGGTCCGAGCAAGCCACATCTCAGCGGTCCGGTTCGGACCGTCAGTGCACGCCGCCTGTGCAATCTCCTCTGCCAGCGCACCAGGGGACTTGCCTTCCGCGGCTGGCCGCCACTGCATGCAGGACAACGCTGCTCGCCACAGCCCTTCCTGATCGCCCGCATCGTCACGAGCGGGCCGGGATCGGTCATGAGCAAACCAGGGAAGCTGCAGCCAGCGAGCATCGAGTCTCCTGGTCTCCTCCGCAACCCTGGCCGCATTCCGGTCCATGGTTTGCTCCAGAACTTCAATCCAGGGCTCGACGCGTGGCACTGCCCATACCGCCATGGCCATCGCACCCTGGATGGCGTTCAGAGCCCCTGGCAGTTCCAGAGAGCATGACTCCGGGGTCGCGGGAACACCAGTCGCCGGGGAGGACACTGTGAAGTCACCCACCTCCACCTCCGGAACCGGCAAGGAAACGTTGGAGAGCTGGCCCGCCATCGCCAAGAGGCGAGTTCTCTGTTCGGCGGAGGGAACTCTCACCTTCTTGACCGCATACAGGGGAATCGGAGCAGGCCAGTGGACGACCGGGGGCTCACCTCCATCGTCGTTTCCGTTATTGCCCGCTGAGCTCCGCTCAAGGTGCTTGCGGGCATCCGGAAACGGGAGCTTTTCCACCGCGAATTCGAGCCGGATCGGGATGACGTTACGTCCGGCGGAAAACCCTTCCGATACGAAGCTCTCGGGTCCCAGAAGAAAGCAGGAGCGCGAGGGCGGGAGGAGCCAACCGTCCTGACTGGCGTCGAACAGTCTTCGATGGTTCGTCACTAGGCCAAGCCAACTCGGCAGCGTCCGGTCGGTGTCGGCGATCGGATACCGGATCGGCCTACTTCCGTCCACCACGCGTCCCACAGGGACTTCAGGCGGATCCTGGAAGAAGTCTCCCTGCGCGCTCATGGCCGCTCCAGGATATCGGCGCCCGGCAACTGGTCAAGGAGCGCGCGAGGCAGGCGATCGCCCTCATACATCAGAACAAGATGGTCTCGCGCGCGGGCGCACAGCATGTACATCTTGCGCTTGTTCACCTCATCGAGCTGAAGAAGAAGCTCGTCGATCTCCATGACGAAGACGGTGTCGAACTCCTGTCCCTTGATCGACTGCACGTTCAGGATCGTAATTCCAGGTTCCAGGAGGTCGATGTCGTCCTCGTTCTTCCTGTCGTTCGTGTAGAAGTCGACTCGGTGTCCTGGGAGCTGGCTCCGCAACCTGGAATACAGGGCTCTGCCGGTCGGCTCGTTGTTGACTACGGCAACACCGACACGGCCGCCTCGTGCTCCGTACCAGTTGACGATACGTTTCGTCGCGTCCTGTTCTCGGCACAGAACCATGCGGGGCAACTCGCCGGACGGCGAACGGATCACTTCAGGGACGGGCGCTTGCCCCTCGTGAAAGTGCTCGGCAACGCGGGCGATCTCAGGCGTGTTACGGTGGTTGGCGCGGAGCATGATCGGATCTTCAAGACCGGCCGCGTCTCTGATGTCGCGAAGCGTGGAACGCTCTCCCGTCAACGCCTGATCCTCGTCGGCAAAAACCGTGATGGTGGTAGCAACGAAGCTTCTGAGGTATCGGAAGAACTCCTTGGGAAGATCCTGTCCTTCGTCGACGATTACGTGCATCGAATTCGGAGTGACGCCAAGGCGCTCCAGCGTCTCGAACATCGCACTCCAATCGTGGATGTACGGCGCCGTAACCGGCGTCGTGGCGTTCGTCTGTGCGTAATAGTGGCTGCCCACGAACGTGTGCATGGTCTGTGCCCGAACCCGTCCCTCGGTCAACTGGGCGACGAGACGACGGAGTACCCGGCTGTAAGTAACGAGCACCACCGAGAGGGGGAGATTGCGGATGCCGGACCCGGTGAAGGTGGGCATTGCCGGTGCGGGTTCCGTTGCGATGGGAACCGCGGGGTTGCTGCATTGCAACGGCCACGATCCCATGCTCTGGTCACCGTCGGGCCAGGGGATCGCCGCGCTGGCCGGGGGCGGGACGCTGGTCGCGCACGGAGCCATCGATGCCGCGTTCCGCCCGCGTCTGGCGGCTGACGCGGAAGAGCTCGTGCGGGACAACGATGTGCTGGTTCTCGCGCTCCCCGCCTACGGCCACAAGGCGGTCATGGACGCGATGGCGCCCCATGTGCGCAGGGATCAGCCCGTCATCATTTCGTCCCATGCCTCTTTCGGAGCCATCTACCTGATGCAGTTGCTCGATCGGCGCGGGGTCGGAATCCCGATCACGGCCTGGGGCACGACCGTCGTCACGGCCCGTCGCCAGTCGGGGAGCGAAGTTCGCATCAATACCGTGCGCAAGCTCATCGATCTGTGCACTGTTCCCGAGGGTCGAGCACCGGAAGGGCTTGCGCTCTGCCGGCGCCTCTTCGGCGACCGGTTCCAGCCGCGCGACGGGCTGCTCGCGATTTCGCTCTCCAATCTCAACCCGCAGAATCACATGGGTATCGCCCTTGGCAACATGACCCGCATGGAACATGGCGAAACCTGGAGCCAGGGCGGGAATGTGACGCCGAACGTGGGCCGTCTGCTGGAGGCGCTCGACCGGGAACGACTGGCCATCGCCTCCGCGCTGGCGCTTGACGTGCGTACGGTATTCGAGCACTTCCATCTGTCCTACCATGTACCGCTCGCCTCGATCTCGGAGATGAACCAGCACATGCACGCACAAGGCATCGGCGGGACGGGCCCGGCGACCGCGAACAGTCGGTACGTCATCGAGGATGTTCCCTACGGGTTGGTGGTCACCGCGGCGCTGGGGGAGCTCGTCGGGCGCCCGGCGACGCTCCACGACGCCGGGGCGCGCATCTTCTCCGCGATGTATGGACGGGATTTCACGGCGGAGAACGAGCTGCTGAATGCGCTCGACCTGCAACGCCACGACATCGGCGATCTTCAACGCGCCGCCCGCACCGGCCTGCTGCAACGGCTTGCTGCAACGATGAAGGAAAGATCATCCGACCAACGATAAGGACCCTGACAGAAATTAATTTTCCACCCCATCGACCCCAATCTCCTTTCAGGCAGGAGGTACAGGCGTGTTGAACGGAAAAATTATTTCGGCCAGGGTCCCAAGTGGCGATATGAGCAACGGACCCGACACCGCATCGACTGCGAAGAGGAGAAATGACATGACCAACCCAAGGTACACCCGACGCCGTTTTCTCGGTACCGCGGCCGCCGGCGCCGCCACCCTGTCCGCCCCGGCCATTCTGCGCCGGGCGCATGCTCAGGGCGGCGAGGTGAACGTCTGGACCTACGCGAACTTCGTCCCGGACAGTTTCCGCGAGCAGTTCGAGGCCGAGACCGGGATCAAGGTGAACATCCGCCTCGTCGACGATCAGGGCAAGCAGTTCAACCTGCTTGCCGCCGAAGCCCCCAACCCCACCGCCGACATCGTGACCGTGGCGGGCCACCGGTTCCTTCAGTTCATCGACAGTGATCTCCTCGCCCCGCTCGACACCGACCGGCTCACCAACTGGGGCAACATCAACCCCACATTCTCGGAATCCGACTGGGCGACCATCAACGGCAACAAGTGGGGCGCGCCCATCCTGTCGGGCATGGAGGTACTTGCCTACAACACCGACGTGGTCAGCGCCGAGGAGGCGAGATCCTGGGATGTCCTGTTCGCCGACAAGTACGCGAAGAAGACCGCATACATCATTCAGGACATGATGTCGATCATCATGCTCAAGCTGGGGTACGACGGGAACATGGTCGCGTACCTCGACGACCCGGCGGAAGCGGCAAGGATCGTCGAAGAGGCCAAGCAGTACCTGATCGACAGAAA
The DNA here is from genome assembly GCA_965221725.1 of Gammaproteobacteria bacterium. Taxonomy (GTDB): domain Bacteria; phylum Pseudomonadota; class Gammaproteobacteria; order HK1; family HK1; genus HK1. Next base: position 1,523,854 of record OZ244909.1, on the reverse strand, counting down.
GCCGCTGGTGCGCAAGTACTACGACAGCGGGGCGGAAGTGCAGCAGATGTTCATCAACCAGGACATCGTCGTCGGACACGCCTGGAACGGGCCGATCGCGACGCTGATCAACGACGGTTTTCCGGTGGAGATGACGATCCCGAAGGAAGGATCGTATGGCTTCGTCTATACCTTCAACGTCGCGAACAACGGACCGAACCCGGACAATGCCCATGCCTTCCTGGATGCGATTCTCGCCTCTTCGGAGATCGGGGCGGCGATGACGCGCGCGTCCGGCTTCATTTCGACGTACAAGGGCGCGGCCAGGTATCTCACCGAACTCGAACGCAAGTCCACGTCGTTCACCGACGAGGAACTCGCCGGGCTCAGGTTCTTCCGGGCCGAAGCGAACGAAATGAAGTACGGCCTTGTCGACCCGGCGGTCGAAGCCATCAAGGCCGCCTGATCGCCCGCCCGGCCGCCCCGCTCCGATACGCTGTCGGGGCGGGGCTTCACCGTGCTGCGTCAAGTGACAAGCGCGCAATAGCCTGGAAATTTCACCCTGGAAATTTCACCAGTTCACGAAGCGGGGGCGCGGAGATGGTCAGGCTCCGGCTTGCTGTGCAATCCCTGTCAGACTTCGGCTTGCGCGGCAAGCCCTGTTGGTCGGATCTGCGTCTGCCGCCGCGAACTGGTGAAGTTTCCGGGATAGAGTTCTGCGTCCGTGCGCGACGGGGGTGACGCAAGCGGCGGCGCCGGGCGCCATGCGGAGGGTGCCACGGGCTGGGGGAAACTCGTCGGGTTCGCCCCGTACCAGGCGCTGGTCGCCCTCGTCTGTGCATCGCCCCGGCGGCAGTTCCTCCTGCTGGCCGCCTTTCCGATCATCTGGGTGCTGACCCAGCATCTCGGGCCGATCGTGCAGATGCTGTATGTCAGCTTCACCGATGCGTACCCGGTGACCCGGGGCGTCGAGCCCCAATTGACGCTGGAAAACTACCGGCGCTTCTTCGACGAGGCGTTCTACCGGGTGCCGTTTTACCGGACGCTGGTATTCGCCACGACATTTACCATCGCCACGCTCGTCATCACCTACCCCATCGCGTACTTCCTGACCCGGATCGTCAGCCGCCGGAACCGGTTGCTCATGCTTCTGCTGTTGCTGATACCGTTCTGGGTGGGTGAGATCGTGCGCACCTTCGCAATCATGATCCTGCTCGGCAACAACGGGGCGGTGAATCTCCTGCTGAAGTCGCTGGGCCTGATCGAGCGACCGATACCGTTCATGTACACAGGGTTCTCGATCAGCGTCGGCATCATCTACCTGACCGCGCTGTACATGCTCCTGCCGCTGTACTCCGCCCTGGAGAAACTTCCGAGGAGCTACGGCGAGGCGGCCGCGGACCTGGGGGCGGGTCCGGTCACGCGGTTCCGGAGGGTCACGCTGCCGCTCACTCTCGAAGGCATCGCGTCCGGCTGCATCCTGGTGTTCCTCCTTTCCACGGGGTTTTACGGTACGCCGGTGCTGCTGGGGGGGCCGTCCACGACGGTGTTTGCCGAAACGATCGCGGGGTTCTTCCATGTCGCCGGCGACGAGTGGCCCACCGGAGCCGCGTTCGCCACGATCATGTTCTCTGCGGTGCTCGTCCTGGTCGTCATCTTCCAGCGCATCATGACGTCGTTGCGCAGGGGAGACACGAGATGAACCGCGGCGTCCGGGTTGCGTTCTCGTGCTGCTACTGGGCCTTCATGGTCTATATCTTCGTTCCCCTGGCTCTCATGATGCTCATGGGATTCAAGGATTCGAAGTTCATCGGCTTTCCCATCAGGTCCTGGACCCTCGACTGGTATCTCGGGATCTTCGGGGACGCCCGGATTCTGTCCGCATTCGGCTACTCCGTCGCCATCGCGGTGCTGTCCACGCTGATCTCCATCGTGGTCGGCACCTGGATCGCCCTGCTGCTTGATGGCCGCAAGTTTTTCGGGCGTACCGCCATGTTCGGGCTGGCGCTCCTCCCGGCGCTGGTGCCCGGGATCATCTCGGCCATCGCGTTCCGAATCCATGCCCGGCTGCTGGAAATCGAACCCGGCATGTTCGCGATCATATGGGCGCATGCCATCCACAACGTGCCGTTCGTTGCCCTCATCGTCATGGCGCGCCTGTCCACCCTTCCGCGCAGCCAGACCGAGGCCGCGCGCGACCTCGGAGCCGACCCGCTGGTTACATTCCTCCGGATCACGGTGCCCTGGTTGATCCCGGCCATTCTGGGGGCGAGCATCTTCTGCCTGCTGCTGAGCTTCGACGACTTCGTTCGTTCCTTCTTCCTCGGGGGTTACCAGCCCACGCTTCCCGTGCTCATATTCGCCGAGCTGCGTTCGGGAATGTCCCCGGAAATCAATGCTATCGCGACATTTGCGGTCGTGCTCACCGCCACCCTGGGGCTCTGGGCGGAACGGTTCACCCGGCGCATGAACAGAGCGCCCGAACGATGACGGGGCGCCGCCCCATCGTCCGTCTCGATGGCATCTCCAAACGCTACGGAGAGGCGGTGGCGCTGGAGACGCTGGAGCTCGACATTGCGCCGGGGGAATTCGTGACGCTGCTCGGGCCTTCGGGCTGCGGGAAAACGACGACCCTGCGCATCCTGGGCGGGTTCGAGACGCCTGATACCGGACGGGTGATCCTCGACGGCGAGGATGTCACCCACCGACCGCCGAACCGGCGCAACGTGAACATGGTGTTCCAGGACTACGCGCTGTTTCCGCACCTGAACGTGCGCCGGAACATGGCGTTCGGTCCGGAGCTGAAGGGCATGGGCCGGCGCGACATCGAGCGGCGACTGGACGAACTGATGGCTTTTCTCGAATTGGCGGAGTACGGCGCCCGGTATCCGGGGCAGCTTTCCGGCGGACAACGCCAACGGGTAGCCCTTGCCCGCGCGCTGGCGCCGGACCCCGCCCTCCTGTTGCTCGACGAGCCGCTCGGAGCGCTCGACGCGAAGCTGCGCGGTCAGGTTCAGAAGGAGCTGAAGTCCATTCAGCGCCGTACGGGCAAGACCTTCCTCTTCGTGACCCACGATCAGGACGAGGCGCTGACGATGTCCGATCGCATCGTCGTGCTGAACGAGGGCCGGGTCGAACAGGATGGCGCGCCGAAAGATCTCTACCTGCACCCGCGGAGTCGATTCGTGGCCGAGTTCATCGGGGAGACGAACCTGCTCGACGCGACGGTGACGGACGTACGGGACGGAACGGTTGCGATCGACTGGTTCGGGCACGCCCTGCGCGGCCGCGCCTCCGGCGGTACGGCCCGGCCGGGCCGCGAGGTCACTGCTTCCGTACGACTCGAATCGCTTGGCATCCACCGCGAACGACCGCCGACGGACAATTCGGTGTGCGGTCGGGTGGTGGAGCGGACCTTTCTGGGAAGTCGCGTGGCCCTGGACATTCTCATCGAAGAGACACCGGACGCGACGCTCAGGGCATATGCCGGCGGTGCCACCGCCGAGAAGGTTGGCAGTGGCAAGGTCTGGGCGGGCTGGGACATCAACGCCATGACCATCCTGCGCGACTGACGCGGGCGGGGAGCAAGGTGCCTGAAATGCCTGAACACCGCCGGTTCCGAATCGATGGCCGGGGCCTCGCCGCTCTGGAATCACGCCTGGAGGAGGAGCTGGAATTCCTCTGCTATCCGGGCAAGCCCTGGGTGCCGCCGACGCCGGGTGCCACCGATGTCGTCATCATCGGCGGCGGGATGTGCGGGATGGTCGCGTGGCTTGCCCTGACCATGGGCGGGGTGTCGAACCTGCGGATATTCGACCGGAGCCCCGAGGGGAAGGAGGGGCCGTGGGTCACGTATGCGCGCATGGAAACCCTGCGCTCGCCGAAGCAGTTGATCGGTCCGGCCTATGGCCTCGGCTCGCTGACGTTTCAGGCGTGGTACCGCGCGCAATTCGGAGCCTCGGCCTGGGACCGGCTCGGCAAGATTCCGCGCCTGCTGTGGATGGACTACCTCCGCTGGTACCGCCGCGTCCTGAACATTCCGGTGGAAAACGGTGTCTCCGTCGACCGGGTGGAGCCCGAGGGCGCGCGGCTGCGTCTCGATCTTTCGGGTGAACTGACGGGCGCGGTGGTCACTCGCAAGCTGGTCTTCGCGACTGGCCGCGAGGGGGTGGGCAAGCCCAACATCCCCGGGTTCGTGAAGCACCTGCCGGGTCACCTCTGGGCGCACAGCCGCGCCGCAATCGATTTTGCCGCCCTGCGTGGCAAACGCGTGGCGGTCGTCGGCGTGGGTGCATCGGCGGTGGACAATGCCGGCGAGGCGCTGGAGCATGGTGCATCCGAGGTCAGGCATCTGATCCGGCGCGAGGAGATGCCGACGATCAACAAGCTCATGGGAATTGGAAGCCATGGCTTTACCTGTGGCTTTCCCGAGCTGTCTCGCGAGTGGCGCTGGCGCTTCATGCAGTATTCCACCGCCACGCAGACTCCGGCGCCCCATGAGTCCGTCCTGCGGGTCAGCCGTCACGAGCACGCTCACTTTCACTTCGGGAAGACCGTGGCCACGGCCGAGGAGCGGGAAGGAGCGGTGCGCATCGCGTTCACGGACCGCACGGAACTTGAAACGGACTTCCTGCTCCTCGGCACCGGGTTCACCGTCGACCCGCTGGCGCGGACCGAGTTCGGCGATGCCGCCGGCGACATTCTTCGGTGGGAAGATGTCTACAAACCGCCACCGGGGGAAGAGTGCCCCGAGCTGGGACGTTTTCCGTATCTGGGGCCGGACTTCACGTTCCGGGGACGCACCCCGGGCGCCGCGCCATGGCTCGGCAACGTGTACTGCTTCAACCACGGCGCCACGGCGAGCCTCGGCAAGGTGAGCGGCGACATCCCCGCCGTGTCGGACGGGGCGCGGGTGCTGGCGCGGTCGATCGCCGCCACCCTCTATGCCGAAGATATCCGCGCGCACTGGCACGGACTGCTTGCGTACGATGCGCCCGAACTCGTCGGGGACGAATGGACGCCGTCGGATCTGGAAGGGGAAGACGCGAGCCGGGCGGACTGACCCGGAAGATCCGGGCTGACCATCCCGCCGGGGGTGCGGCCCGCGGTGTCATGCACGCACGGGGCATCGGTGGTGCGGGGCCGGCAACTGCGGACAGTCGGTATGTCACCGAGGATGTCCCCTACGGGCTGGTGGTCACCGCGGCGCTGGGGGAACTCGTCGGGCGTCCGGCGCGACCACCGCCGTATCGGGCGAATGCCTGGAACGTTCTTCGGACACGTTGCCGGTGGCGGACGGCGGATTCGGCGGGGGGCTTGCGAGCCCAATCAGGCGCCGAGCGGTCGCAGCAGATCCCGGCTGATGATGTGGCGCTGGATCTCGGAGGTGCCGTCCCAGATGCGCTCGACCCGGGCGTCGCGCCAGAAGCGCGCGAGGGGGAGGTCGCTCATCAGGCCCATGCCGCCGTGGATCTGGATCGTCTCGTCGGTCACCCGTGCCAGCATCTCCGAGGCGTAGACCTTGGCCGACGCGATTTCGCGGTCCGCCGGCAGGCCCTGGTCGAGGCGCCACGCGGCGGCGAGCGTCAGCCAGTCCGCCGCGTCGATCTCGGTGATCATGTCCGCGAGCTTGAACGATACCCCCTGAAACCGGCCGATCGGCTGGCCGAACTGTCGGCGTTCGGCCGCGTGTGCGAGCGCGAGGTCGAATACCCGGCGCGCCCGCCCCACGCACATTGTGGCCACCGTGATCCGCGTTGCGTGGAGCCACTCGTTGGCGAGTTCGAACCCCCGGTGGACCTCGCCGAGGATCTGGGCCGACGGCAGCCGGCAGTCGTCGAAGGTGAGGACGCAGTTGTGGTAGCCGCGGTGTGAGACCGATTCGTAGCCCGGCCGGATCTCGAAGCCGGGGGTGCCGCGGTCGACGAGGAAGCAGGTGATGCGCTTCTTCGGCCCGCGCGCGGTCTCCTCCTCCCCGGTGGCGATGAACACGATGACGAAGTCGGCGAGGTCCGCGTGGGAGATGAAGTGCTTGGTGCCGTTCACGATCCAGTCGGCGCCGGCGGGGCGGGCGGTGCACTGCATCCCGCGCACGTCGGAGCCGGCGCCGGGCTCGGTCATCGCCAGCGCATCGACCCGCTCGCCCCGCGCGGCCGGGTAGAGGTAGCGGGCGCGCTGGTCTTCGTTGCCGCCCATCAGGATCCCGGACGGCCGGCCCCAGAATACGCTGAGCGCCATGGAGGTTCGGCCGAGTTCGCGCTCCAGCAGGGCGAAGGTGAGGTTGTCGAGACCGCCGCCGCCGACCTCTACCGGCAGGTTCGGGGCATGAAAGCCGAGGTCGATGACCTTGCGCCTGATGTCCTCCCCAAGCCCCGGCGGCACCCGCCCGGTGCGCTCGACCTCCTCCTCGTGCGGATAGAGCTCCTTCTCGACGAAGCCCCGCACGGTGTCGACCACCATCTGCTGCTCGGTCGTGAGTCCGAAGTCCACGGTCAGTCCCTCCGAGAGCGCTCGTCCCCGTCCACCCCGCGGCTGGCGGTGCGTTGTCGCTGCATCCGCTTGCGCATCGCATCTCGTGCCTCGCGCAGCCGCGCCCCGGCACCCCAGCCGGCGTCGCCGGTGCGCTCCAGTGCTTCCATGATCCCGATCAGGTTGTCGTCGCGGATGCGTTCCAGGGTGCGGATTGACAGCCCGGCGGCCTGCGCATCGGACTGCTCGGCGATCCTGTCGATGAGCGCCTCGTCCAGATCCGGCACATCCGTCAGCTTCGTCCATGGCCACTTCAGGCATGGCCCGAACTGCGCCATGAAGTGGCGCATGCCCGCCTCGCCCCCCGCCACCCGGTACACCTGGAAGACGCCCATCTGCGCCCAGCGCAGGCCGAAGGAGTAGCGGATGACGTCGTCGATCTCCTCGACCGTGGCGATGCCGTCGTGCACGAGCCACAGCGCCTCGCGCCACAGCGCCTCCTGGAGCCGGTCGCCGATGAATGCGTCGATCTCCTTCCTCACCACCACCGGCTTCATGCCGATGGATGCGTACACCGTGCCCGCCCGTTCCACCGCCGCGGCGTCGGTGGCTCGCCCGCCCACGATCTCGACGAGGGGGAGGAGGTAGACGGGATTGAACGGATGCCCGACCAGCAGCCGCTCGGGATGTGCGAGGTCGCGCTGCATGTCGCTCGGCCGAAGCCCGGAGGTGGACGATGCAATGATGGTCTCCGGGGGCGCCGCGGCCTCGATCTCGGCGAGGACCGTACGCTTGAGATCGAGCCGCTCGGGCACGCTCTCCTGGATGAACTCCGCCCCGTCGATCGCCTCGGCGATGCTGGTCGCCACCCGGAGCGTCCCGGGCGCCGGACGCGCGTCGCCGAACAGGCGGGCGAACGCGCGTTCGGCGTTGTCGAGCACCTCGCCCGCCTTGCGCGCGGTGTCCGGGCCCGGGTCGAAGATCGAGACGTCGACCCCGTGCAGCACGAGGCGGGCCGCCCACCCGCTGCCGATGACGCCGCCGCCGATGCACGCGGCGCGTTGGATGCGTGCCGTCATGGATGTCCCTCGTGCGTTACGGCAGGCTGGTCGGGCTCGCGCCGGAGCTATCCAAGATCGAGCGCTCCTCCGGTCCCGACCGGGCACTGGCGAGAAATTCGGGTCGGTGGCGAGTCTCCGAACTGGTCCTTCAACCGGATTGCGGTGCCCGGGTCGACGCTCGGGTCGGCGCGTGAGTCGACGCCGAGGCCGATGTCCGGGCTGGCGCCTGCGGTGCAATCTCGCTCGCGGCGAGGCGAGCGTGGAAGGCGGTGAACTCCGTCAGCGGCGCGTCGCAGACGTGCCCTTCGCAGATGTAGGCCACCGGGGCGTCGCGCGGTGCCCGTTCCGCGAGCAGGGCCGGCAGATCGGCCGCGTCGTTCGGGATGGCCATGACCACCCGACGCGGGGCGTAGCCGGCATCCGCCCGCGCCCGCCAGGATTCGAGCGCGTCCGGCTCGGCCCGGATGATCACGACCTCGGGCGGATCGAGATGCTCCTCCAGCGCGACGAGCAGGGCGGTGTGCGCATGCGGGAACCGCTCGATCCCCTCCCGGGCGGCGTGCAGCACGCGCTCCGCCGCGCGCAGATATCGGGTCTCGCCGAGCAGGTGGCCGAGTCGGCCGAGTACCGTCGCCGCGACGCCGTTGCCGGACGGGGTCGAGTCGTCCGTCATCGGCTTGGGGCGGTGGATGAGGCGTTCGTGGTCGTTGGCGGTGAAGAAGAAGCCGCCGTGCTCGCGATCCTCGAAGTGCTCCAGCATCGCGTCCGCCAGCGCGACCGCGAATTCGAGGTCGCGGGCGCTCCACCGCGATGCGAGCAACGCGAGAAGCCCGTCGGCGAGGGAGGCGTAGTCGTCGAGATAGCCGTTGAACCGTGCCCGGCCGTCCTTGTACGTGGCGTGCAGCCGGCCGTTGCGCCACATCGAGTCGCGGATGAACTCCACCGCGCGTTCCGCCGACGCGATGATCTCCGGCGCGCCGAGAATGCGCCCGGCCGTCGCCATGCCCTTGATCATCAATCCGTTCCACGAGGTGATGACCTTCTCGTCCCGGCTCGGGCGGATGCGGTGGGATCGGGCTTCGAAGAGCGTGGCGAGGGCGCGGTCGATCCGCTCCGCCGTCTCGCGCTCCGAGGCGCCGCTGTCGCGCGCCACGTCGGAGACCTCGCGAAAGGCATGCAGGTGCCAGTGCGAGCCTTCGAAGTTGGGCGGGCGGTCGAGCCCGAACCGGGGCGCGAGCGCGGCGTACTCGTCCTCCGCGACGAGGCCGCGCACCTCGTCGGGGGTCCAGACGTAGAACTTTCCTTCCTCGCCCTCGGAGTCCGCGTCCAGAGTGGAGTAGTACCCGCCCTCGGGCGACTGCATCTCGCGCATGACCCAGGCCGCGGTCTCGCGGGCGACGCGCGCGAATGCGGGGTCGCCGGAGATGCGGTGCAGCTCCGCCGCCACCGAGAGCAGCGGGCCGTTGTCGTAGAGCATCTTCTCGAAGTGGGGGATCATCCACTCGGCGTCCACCGAGTAGCGGCAGAACCCACCGCCGACATGATCGTACAGACCGCCGCCGCACATCTTGCGGAACGTGAACGCGGCGGCGGCGAGGCCGGCGGCGCCGTCCGCGCTCGTCGGGCGCGCCGCGTAGTCGCGCATCAGCCGTTCCAGACTCGTCGGGTGCGGGAACTTCGGGGCGTCGCCGAAGCCGCCGTTGCGCGTATCACGGGACTGCATGAGATCCGTGTGCGCGGCGTCGAGCGCGGCCCGGGTCGGGGGGGCGTCGTCGGTGCCGGTGCCGGGGTCGAGGCTCGCGAGCGCCTCGATGAGCGATGCGTTCTGCTTGCGGATGTCGTCGCGCCGCTCGCGATAGAGCTTCTCCACCCCGGTGAGCACCTGGCGAAACGACGGCATGCCGTGGCGCGGGGCATCCGGGAAGTAGGTGCCGGCGAAGAAGGGGGCGTGGTCGTCGGGGGTCAGCATCACCGTCAGCGGCCACCCCCCGGGGCGCCGGGAGAGGAGCTGGTGGGCGGTCTGGTAGATCTTGTCGATGTCGGGCCGCTCCTCGCGGTCGACCTTGATGTTGACGTACAGCGCGTTCATCAGTCGCGCGGTGTCTTCGTCCTCGAACGATTCGTGCGCCATGACGTGGCACCAGTGGCAGGCGGAGTAGCCGATGGAGAGCAGAATCGGCCGGTCTTCGCGCCGCGCCCGGTCGAGCGCCTCCGGCCCCCACGGCTGCCAGTCGACGGGGTTGTCCGCGTGTTGCATCAGGTACGGGCTGGTCTCGTGCGCGAGCGCGTTGGTGCGGGCGGGGCCGGACATGGATCGGATCACTTCGGGAGAGGAGGCGGCAGTATAGCCGCGCCGCGCTCGGGGGCGTGGCCGGACGACGGAAAGGGGTGGAGTGGTCGGATATGATCCCGTCCATGCTCATGCACCCGAACTTCGACCCCGTGGCCTTCGCCGTCGGGCCGGTCAAGGTCCACTGGTACGGCCTGATGTACCTGATTGCGTTCGCGCTGGGATGGTGGCTCGGACGGGTGCGGGCGCGGGACGCCTGGCGCGGCTGGAGCCGTGACGATGTGGGCGACGTGCTCTTCTGGGTGGCGCTCGGGGTGGTCGCGGGGGGCCGGCTCGGCTACATGCTCTTCTACGACTTCGAGCGCCTCCTCGCCGATCCTCTGTCGCTGGTCAGGGTGTGGCAGGGCGGGATGTCGTTTCACGGCGGCCTGATCGGGGTGCTGTTCGCGATGTGGTGGTTCGCCCGCTCACGCGGGCGCGGATTCTTCGATGTTGCGGATTTCATCGTCCCGCTGGCGCCGCTCGGCATCGCGGCGGGACGGTTCGGGAACTTCATCAACGGCCGGCTGTGGGGCACGCCGTCGGACCTCCCGTGGGCAATGGTGTTCCCGGACCCCCGCGCCGGAGACGTGGCCCGCCACCCGTCACAGCTCTACGAGGCGCTGCTCGAAGGGCTGGTCCTGTTCGCGGTGCTGTGGTGGTTCACCCGGCGCCCGCGGCCGGCGATGGCGGCTTCGGGGGTGTTCCTGATCGGCTACGGCGTCGCCCGGACCCTGGTGGAGTTCGTGCGGGTCCCCGACGCGCATCTCGGATATCTCGCCTTCGGATGGGTCACGATGGGTCAGGTGCTCACGCTGCCGATGATCGCGGCGGGCGCGATTCTCGCGACCATGGCGGTGACGCGGCGCGAAGCATCACCTTTGCCGGCTGCGACCGAACGCACCCGCAAGCCGCGACGGCGGGGCCGAAAGTGAGCCCGAAAGTGAACCCGCAAACGAGTCGGGACCCTGGCCGACACCGACTTCCCACCTCATCGACCCCCCCATTCCCTTGCAGGCAGGAGGCACGGGCGCGCTGAACGGAAAAACTGTTTCGGCCGGGGTCCTTGCGAGCCGATGGCCACGCTGCCGCCGTACAGGCTCGGGGACTCGCCGAGAGTTGGCTGAGAGCAGGTCGAGGGGCGGCCGAGGGTTGGGCGGGGGTTGGCTGGGGGACTAGGATTCGAACCTAGACTGGCGGAGTCAGAGTCCGCTGTCCTGCCATTAGACGATCCCCCAGGGTGATACCTCAGTGATACGTCAGTGGTGCGTCGCGCTAACGCTTGGAGTATTGGGGCCGCTTGCGTGCCTTGTGCAGTCCGACCTTCTTGCGCTCGACCTCGCGGGCATCCCGGGTCACGAAGCCGGCGCGCCGCAACGGGGCCCGCCAACTCTCGTCGTAGCGGATGAGCGCCCGGGTGATTCCGTGCCGGATGGCGCCCGCCTGTCCGCTGCCGCCCCCGCCGCGCACCGTGACCCTGATGTCGAAGCGGTCGACCATGCCGATGGTTTCCAGCGGCTGGCGCACGACCATGCGCGCCGTTTCGCGGCCGAAGTAGCTGTCCAGAGGGCGGCGGTTGATCGTGATCCGCCCGGCCCCCGGAGCGAGAAACACACGTGCGGCCGAGGTTTTGCGCCTTCCGGTGCCGTAGTGGATGTGGTCTGCCATGTTGTTTGCGTCCGCCGGCTCGCGCCGATTCACGAGAAAGTGAGGGGAACCGGCTGCTGCGCCGCGTGGCGGTGCTCGGGTCCCGCGTAGACGTGGAGCTTGCGGTACATGTCCCGTCCGAGCGGACCCCTGGGCAGCATGCCCTTGACCGCCAACTCGATCACGCGCGCCGGCTTCTCCGCGATCATCTTCTCGAATGACGTACTGCGAATGCCGCCGGGGTAGCCGGTATGCCGATAGTAGGTCTTCTGGGCCCGCTTGTTGCCGGTGAGTCGGACCTTCTCCGCATTGACGACGACGATGAAGTCGCCGGTGTCGACGTGGGGGGTGAACACGGCCTTGTGCTTGCCCCGGAGCCGGTGCGCGATTCGGCTCGCGAGGCGGCCAAGAGGCTGATCGGCCGCGTCGACGACGAACCACTTGCGCTCGACTTCATGCTTCCTGGCGGAAAAAGTGCCCATGTCCGGCCAACGCCCCCGACGCTGGAATTGGTACCCGCAAAAAGACGGCGAATCCTATCCGGCACCCGAAGGACTGTCAATTTGGGGCATGTGGAGGCGGTGGTTCCCGACGGGCGTGGTTCCCGACGAATCGGCTAAACTCTTCCGAAGCCCGTGCCGGTGCGTTCCCATGCCCCGCTCACAAGACCGCGACATCGATCGGCTGGATCGCGTGATCATCGCTTTCGACCGCGCGCTGCGCGGTCTGGCGCGAACCGACGCCGGCTCCGCGCCGGAGCATCCGGCCGGAGACATCGAGGACGATGCGCTGAACGACGGCGAGCGTCGCCACTCGGCGGGCCTGATGCGTGTCAACCACGCCGGCGAAGTCGCGGCCCAGGCGCTGTACCGGGGGCAGTCGCTGGTGGCGCGCGACCCGCGGACTCGGGTGGCGATGGAGCAGGCGGCCCGCGAAGAGAACGACCACCTCGTCTGGTGCCGCACGCGGCTGGAAGAACTCGATGCCGCCCCGAGCCTTCTGGACCCTCTCTGGTACGCCGGCTCCCTGGCCATCGGCGCCGCCGCCGGACTCGCAGGCGACCGGTGGAGCCTGGGATTCGTGGTCGAGACCGAACGCCAGGTGGTCGAGCACCTCGGCGATCACCTGGCGCGGCTTCCGGACGGCGATCATCGAAGCCGTGCGGTTCTGGAGCGGATGCAGGCCGACGAGCAGGGCCATGCCAGCCGGGCGCGCGCCGCCGGGGGAGGGCCGCTGCCTTTCATCGTCCGCGGGGCAATGCGCGCCGTCTCGAAGGTCATGACCCGCACCGCCTACTGGATCTGATCCGACCCGTGGGCGTCGAGATCGAACGGAAGTTCCTGGTACTCGACGACTCCTGGCGCGAGACGGCACCGGCCGGGATCAGGTACCGGCAGGGCTATCTCGGGACCGACCCGGATCGTTCCGTGCGGGTCCGGGTGTCCGGTGACCGGGCCTGGCTCGGCATCAAGAGCGCGACCGTGGCCCTGACCCGCCGCGAGTACGAGTACGAGATTCCCGCCTCGGACGCCCACGCCATCCTGGAGGAGCTCTGCCGGAAGCCGCTGATCGAGAAGACCCGCTTCGTCGTCGAGCACCATGGACACGCCTGGGAGGTCGATGTCTTCGAGGGGGACAACGTGGGCCTGATCGTGGCGGAGATCGAACTGAAGGCGGAGGACGAGGCATTCGCCCTTCCGGCGTGGGCCGGGGAGGAAGTGTCCGGCGACGTGCGTTACTACAACCAGCGGCTCTCCGAGCATCCGTATTCGCGGTGGGCGAAATAGCGAGCCCGAACAGCGGACCCGAATGGCGGAGATGAGGCGCTCATGACCGCGGCCCGAGCCGGGTTCGTCAGGGCTTGTCCCCGCCGCTGCTCGGATACACCGGGAGCGGGAACGGGGTGACGTTGCTCCCTTCCCCCGCTTCGAGGATCTTGTTCGCACCCTCGCGCCGCACCTCGTCGATGCGGATCACGGCGTGGAACGGGACGTAGGTGCGTTGCACCCCCTCGAATTCCGCCTTCAGCTTCTCCTCCGACGGATCGACCAGGATGGCGGTGCGCTCTCCGAAGATGATTTCACCGATCTCAACGAAACCGTAGAGATCGCCGTGGCTCACGCTGCGGGCGTAAAGCTCGTAAACCTTCCCGTGGCTGTGGAAGACGATTCGATAGACCCGCTTCTTTGCCATCGCTATGCCGCCTCGAGGAACCGCCGGTAGTCCTCGATCGCATCCTCCACCGCCGCGTGGAACAGCTTCTCCCCCGCCTCCGGGGTTGCCAGCGACGGATCCGAGCCGATGCGGCCGTCGGGGAACCGGCGACGATAGTCCACCGCATCCAGAACGGGTCCGGTGGGCGCGATCTGCGGGGTCATCGGCGTGTTTCGGACTGCCTCCGGCATCGCGTCGGGCCAGCCGTAGTACGTGATCGATACCTCCGACGGCGTGGCGTGGCTGCCTTCCGCGCCGCCGAAGAGCGATCTCGACAGCGTGCGCACCCGTTGTCCGTCGTACCAGTTGCCGAGCCGACACCGCACCCCGGGCTCGTTGCCGGTATGCCGGTTGAAGCTCGTGTCCGCGTAGACCTCGGAGAACGCGGCGTTCACGGTGGCGACGTTGCCGCCGTGGCCGTTGAGGAAGTAGCACCGCTCGAACCCGTGCCGGACGAGGGAGCGGACGACATCGCGCACGACGGCGATGAGAGTGCTCGGCCGCAGGGTGATGGAGCCGGAGAACGCGAGGTGGTGCTGGGCCATGCCGATGCTCAGGGTCGGCGCGACGACGACGTCGATCTTCTCGCTCATGCCCCGGGCGACGAGTTCGGGGCACAGGGCGTCGGTGCCGATGAACCCGTTGGGTCCGTGCTGCTCCGTCGAGCCGATGGGAACGATGATGCCGCGGGACCGTTCGAGGTACGCGTCGATTTCCTGCCAGGTGGAGAGTTGGAGCAGCACCGGGGGCCTCTCTTCAGATGTGGACGAACCGCCGCGCATTTTAGGGACCGACCGGCCGGTCTGTCATGTGCCCGGCGGTCGTGGCACTCTCCTCGATTCGACGCTGCGGCCACGCGCTCGCCGTCCGGGAACACTGCGGGGAGGTACCGATGTCGGCCCAGAGGTTGCTTCTTGCGGGTGGGTTCGTCGCCTGTGCCGCGCTGATGGCGGCGGCGCTCTGGCTCCAGCATGTCGAAGGGCTGGAGCCGTGTCCGCTGTGCGTGCTGCAGCGCGGGGCGATCATCGTGCTCGGCGTGGTGATGCTGGCCGGCGCGCTTCACGACCCGCGCGCGATGGGGCGGCGCGTCTACGGCGCATTGATCGCGGTCGCCGCGGTCGCGGGGGCCGGGGTGGCGGGCCGCCACGCGTGGCTCCAGAGCCTGCCTCCGGGCCAGGCGCCGGAGTGCGGCCCGGGGCTCGAGTACATGCTCGGCGCCTTTCCTCTCACCGACGTGATCGGGATGGTCCTGCGCGGTTCGGGAGAATGCGCCGAAGTGCACTGGACGTTTCTCTCCCTGTCCATCCCCGAGTGGACCCTGCTCGCGTTCATCGCCTTCGCCCTGTTCGGGCTGTGGCTGATCGCGACCCGCGCCGGGGCCGCGACGCACCGACGGCCGCAGGGCCCCCGCGCAAAGGAGGCCGCCGGATGAGCACGGGTACCCACGAGTACCGCCCCGACCCCCGCAACGAGGAGATCCTGATCTACGTCAGCGGCGCGCATGTGCCGCGCGCCGAGGCGAAGGTGTCGGTCTTCGACAGCGGGTTCGTGCTCGGGGACGGGGTGTGGGAAGGATTGCGCGTGCATCGGGGGCGGATCGCGTTCCTCGACGCCCATCTCGACCGGCTCTACGAGGGGGCGAAGGCGCTCGACCTCGACATCGGGCTCGACCGCGCAGGGATGGCCGCGGCGCTCCGCGAGACCCTGCGGGTGAACGCCATGACTGACGACGTGCACATCCGCCTCATGGTCTCGCGCGGCGTGAAGGCCACCCCGTATCAGGACCCCCGGGTCACCGTCGGGCCCGCCACCGTCGTGATCATTCCCGAATACAAGGCGCCGGACCCATCGGTGGCGGCGCGCGGCATCCGCCTGTTCACCGTGCACGTGCGCCGGGGACCGGCCGATGTGCAGGACCCGAAGCTCAACAGCCACTCCAAGCTCAACTGCATCCTCGCCTGCATCCAGGCGACGAAGGCGGGCGCCGACGAGGCGCTGATGCTCGACCCGCAGGGGTTCGTCGCGACCTGCAACTCCACCCACTTCTTCATCGTCCGGCGGGGCGAAGTGTGGACCTCCTCCGGTGACTACTGCCTGGGCGGAATCACCCGCGGGAACGTCATCCGGCTCTGCCGCGAGAACGCCATTGCGGTGCGCGAGTGCAACTTCAGCCTCACCGACGTCTACGGCGCCGAGGAGTCCTTCGTCACCGGCACGTTCGCGGGGGTCGCGCCGGTGACGGAGATCGACGGCCGCACCATCGGCGCGGGCGAACGCGGGCCCGTGACGGAGCGCCTGCAACGGCTCTACCTCGAACTGATCGACCGGGAGTGCCCGGAATGAGCGCCGCCCCGTCGGTGCGGGTCGCGATGTGGTCCGGCCCGCGCAATATCTCGACCGCGATGATGCGCGCCTGGGAGAACCGCGGTGACACCGCGGTGTGGGACGAACCGTTCTACGCCTTCTACCTGGAGTCGACGGGCATCGCGCATCCAGTCGGTTCCGAGGTGATCGCGGCCGGCGAGACCGACTGGCGGCGGGTGGTGGAGCAGCTTCTGGGAGCAGCGCCGGGGGGGCATCCGGTCTTCTTCCAGAAGCACATGACGCACCATCTTCTGCCGGAGGTCGACCGGGGGTGGATGGACGCGGTCGTCAACTGCTTCCTCATTCGCGACCCCCGCGAGGTTCTCGCGTCATACGCGCAGATGCGCTCGACGGTGACGGTCGAGGACGTGGGCGTGCCGCAGCAGGCGGAGATCTTCGACTACGTGCAGGCGCGCAGCGCGAACCCGCCGGTGGTGCTGGACACGCGCGACGTGCTGGAGAACCCGCGCGAGGTGCTCGGCGCCCTGTGCGAGCGGCTCGGCATCGACTTCACGGACCGCATGCTCGCCTGGCCCCCCGGACCGCGCGCGAGCGATGGCGTATGGGCGAAGCACTGGTACCGTTCCGTGCACCGATCGGGCGGCTTCCAGCCCCATGTCGCGAAGACGGAACCGCTTCCCGCCCACCTGGAGCCGCTTGCGCGCGAGTGCGAGCCGCACTACCGCCGGCTGTGGGAGCAACGTCTGAGGGCGTAGCTCTCAGCCCTGGAACAGCGAATCGCACCGCTTGGCCAGCGCGAAGTCGAGTTCGTGCAGCCCCCTGATCTTGTGGCTCCACCACTGGACGGTGACCCGGCCCCACTCGGTCACGATCGCCGGATGATGGCCGATGGATTCGGCGAGCTCTCCGATGCGGTTGGTGAACGCCAGGGCCTCGGCGAAATTGCGGACCTTGTACGCGCGGTGAAGCTGGGGGATGTCGTCGATCGTCTCCACCCGCCACTCCGGCAACTGCCGGGCATAGCGCGCGATCTCCTCGCCGCTCAGCTTCTGCGCGTCCGGACGGCAGGCCTCACATTCGGGAATCGTGGATATCGTCATGGCTGGAAAATCTCCGCGAACAGCGCCTGCATGTCGTCCCACGATCGCTTGTCGACGGCCTCGTCGTACCCGAGCGGGAGGCCGTACTTCTCACCGTTCGCGGTCGCGGCGGGGTTGGTGAACCCGTGCCGGGCGCCCTCGTAGGCCACGAACCGGAAGTCGGCCCCGGCGGCGGCCATCTCCTCCTTGATGCCGGTGATGTCCTCGTCGGAGATCAGACGGTCGGCGGCGCCGTGGCAGACCAGCACCTTCGCCTTCATCTCGCCCCTTGCCGGCCGGTGGAACGAGCCGAGCGCACCGTGGAAGCTCACCACCGCCTTGAGATCCATGCCGATGCGCGCTCCGTGCAGCACCATGGCGCCGCCAAAGCAGTAGCCGATCGCGGCGATGCGATCCGCATCGACCATGGAATGCCCGGAAAGGGCGGCGAACGCCGCCCCGAGCCGCGTGGTGCCGGCATCCATGTCGTTCAGCACGGAGTGCATCAGGACGCCTGCGCTCTCGGGGTCGGCGGCGGTTCGCCCGTGCCCGTACATGTCGATCGCCAGCGCCGTGTAGCCGAGTTCCGCCAGCATGCGGGCACGACCGCGTATGTAGTCGTCGAGCCCCCACCACTCGTGCACGACCAGCACGCCGGGACGCGGCGCCCCGTCCGCGGCGCGGGCGAGGTATCCCCTGCACATGGTGTCGCCCGCAGTGTAAGTCAGGTCTTCCGTTTCGATGTCAGTCATCTTCGACTCCTGATCCCGATGGGTGGTTGCCGTCACAAGCGCGCGATGGGCCGGGCGGGCCCGGCAAGAGTGAACCGGAATGTTCCCGGACGCCACCCGCTCCCCGATGAAATTCGCCTCGGTACCCTCACCGTCGACTCCAGGCCGCGAGCAGTGCCGCCGTTGCCGCGAACGCGGCGCCGATGGCGAGAACGATCACCCGGTCGTATCCGCCCCACGCCCATACCACCGCCGACACCGAGGGCCCGAGCGCATAGCCGCTCATGTGCATGAGCCCGACGAGCCCCGACACCACCCCGAAGTTCTTCCGGCCGAGCAGTTCCGCGGTGACCACGGGGCGCATCACGCCGGCGATGCCGATGCCCGCGCCCTGCAGCACCACGAACCCGATGAGGAGCGCCGGCGCCGTGCCGGCGTGGAGCAGGCAGATCCCGGCCATCGCCATCACCGCGAAGCAGCCGACGGACACCGTGGCGATGGAGGCGAACCGATCCGTGGCCATGAGCGCGAGTCGTCCCGCGACCTGCATCGGGCCGATGAACGATGCCACGAGCACCGCGAGCCCGGCGTCGATGCCGCGATCATCAAGGATCGGCAGCACATGCGAGATGAGCATGCCGTGGTCCAGCGCGGCGAGGAAGGCCGCGCCCCCGAGCAGCCAGAGGATGGGGTTTCTCGCCACCGCGAGGGCCTGGCTCAGGTTGGCGCTCGGTTCCGGGGCGTGCAGGGTGGCCTGGACCTCGGCGCGGCGGCATGCGCTCCATACCAGCGGCGCCGCCACCACGCCGACCACCGCCGCGAACACCAGCACCGCACCCCGCCAGCCGAGCGCTCCGGCCAGCAGGTGCGCGCTCGGAAACGCCACCGTGCCTGCGAGCCCCGCCACGACGGTGACGATGGTGATCGCCCGCCGCGCCCGGTCGCCGGTCGAGCGGATCAGCACCGCGAAGCACGCTTCGTAGAGGGTGCCGGACATCGCGACGCCGAGCCCGACCCAGACGCAGAGAAACTGCCACGGCTCGGTGACCATGGACAGCAGCCCCAGAAGCACCGCCCCGAGCACCGTGCCGCCGGTGAACACGACCCGGGCCAGACCACGGTCGATCAGACGGCCCGCCACCGGCGCCAGTGACGCGGATGTCAGGACCGCACCGGTGAAGGCAAACGAGAGTTCGGTCTTCGACCAGCCGAGGTCGCGCTCCCAGGTCGGGAGCAGGGCCGGGAAGCTGTAGTACATGGCGGCCCACACGATCGTCTCCGCGATCGCGAGGGGCCAGACGATCGAGTGGAATCGAGCGCGGGCTGCGGGTGGAGGCGCCGTTGTCATGGAGGGCGAATGATAGCCGTGGCAGGCCGCAGCGCGGCGCCGGCGTCATGCGCGCCTCCCGCCTCGGGCCACCGGCTGCGGACGGCGTGGACGAGACAACCGCCATTGCTGCCGGCGTTCCGAGAGGTCGCCGCATGGTGCGATTGCGACGGGATGTCGACCGCCGCAGCGCCCACTGCGGACAATGTCGAGAACGTGTTCCAACCGACCGGAATCACCGGATTACAATGTCGCCCGGCCAACGTGGAGGCGGCCCGGCCCGGAAATTTCACCCATTCGCGAAGCGAGGGCGCGTAGATGGCCAGTCGGATCCGTGCCCGCAGCCGTGAACGGGTGAAATTTCCGAACTGGCCGCATCACTGCTTCGTGAGCACCCATTTCCACGATTTCGTGCCGATGGCCGAACGGTTGGTCCGCTGGTCCGCGCGGCACGGCCGCAAGCACTTGCCGTGGCAGCGCGAACCGACGCCCTACCGCGTGTGGGTGTCGGAAATCATGCTGCAGCAAACGCAGGTAGGGGTCGTCGTCGGGTACTACGAGCGGTTCATGGCGCGGTTTCCGGCGCTGGCGGACCTTGCGGACGCTCCGCTCGACGATGTGCTCGGACTGTGGTCCGGGCTCGGCTACTACTCGCGGGCGCGCAACCTGCATCGCGCCGCGGTTCTGGTGCGAGACCGGCACGGTGGCGAGATGCCGCGCGATCTCGATGCGCTCGTTGCCCTGCCCGGGGTCGGCCGCTCGACCGCCGGCGCGATCCTCGCGCTCAGCCACGGCGATCGCCACCCGATCCTCGACGGCAACGTCAAGCGGGTGCTCTGCCGCTATCACGGCATCGAGGGGTGGCCCGGACGGAGTGCGGTGGAGCGCACCCTGTGGGCGCTCGCGGAGCGGCATACGCCGCCCGACGGGGTGGCCGCCTACACCCAGGCGATCATGGATCTCGGGGCGACGCTCTGCGTGCGTTCGCGCCCGCCGTGCCCGCTCTGTCCCATCGAGGCGGACTGCGTCGCACGCCGCGAAGGTACGCAGGCGCGCATTCCCGCGCCGCGGCCCCGGCGCACCGTGCCGCACCGCCGGACCGCGTTCCTGGTACTGCGCGACCCGAGTGGCGCCCTGCTTCTCGAGCGCCGCCCCCCGAGCGGGATCTGGGGCGGACTGTGGTGCTTCCCGGAATGCGATCCGGGCGCCGACTTCGAGGCCGTGTGCCGCGCGCGCTTCGGGGTGGCGCGCCCCGAGGCAGTCACCGCGCTGGCCCCGATCGCGCATGGGTTCACCCACTTCAGGCTCGAAGTGCAGCCCGTCCTGATCGACCTCGGGGACTGTGGCGCTGCCGAGTCGTGCCGGCATGGCCCGGATGCCGTTGCCAACCGCGCCGAGTCGCGACGGCAGGTCGCGGACGCGGTCGCCGACCCCGGCGAGTCGCGCTGGTATACCCCGGAAGCCGTTGCGGATATCGGTCTTGCGGCGCCGGTGAGGCGATTGATCGCGCAGCTCGCGGGTGGGTAGCCGGCGCTCGTGCGGTGCTTGAGTCCGGGGACCGGATGAGACGGCTCGGCCGCCGGGGTCCTGTCCTTGCGAACCTTGCGCAGTGTGTGTCCGATTCGTGAGGGCCTGGTTCCCGGGCGCTTGCCGGAATCGAGGGCCGCTTGCTCTCGGGCGCGAGGGCGAGCTGGATCCTCGGGATTCCATGAATCGGACGTACGTCCGATCCGGCAATCCGGATCGATTATTCCCCGGCAATCCGTGACAATCAGGGTCGCTGCATACATTTCACCGGTTGCGCCTTCGGTCTCCGCCAGGGCGTCAGGGAGGATGTGGAGATGCCGAGGACCGTTCAGTGCGTCAGGCTTGGTGAGCCGGCCGAGGGTCTGGACTTTCCGCCCCTGCCGGGAGCGCTTGGCAAGCGCGTGTTCGAAACCGTTTCGAAGCCCGCCTGGCAGCAGTGGCTTGCCCACCAGACGATGCTCATCAACGAGAATCGCCTGAAGGTCACCGACCCCGCGGCCCGACGGTTTCTGGAAGGGGAGCTGGAGCAGTTCTTCTTCGGCGAGGGTTCGGCAGCGCCGCAGGGATACGTGCCGACGGAGGGGTGATCCCCCGGTCGGCGCGGCGCTGGTGGGCACCGAGCCAGGCGTGGAGGCCCCTGAGATGCTGGTCTTGTCGCCGGCCCGCGCCTGTTCTGCTCAGGACACGCTCTCAGCCAGACCGGGGTGCACGGCGACTTCCGCAGCTACGAATCAGGGACGACGGTCTGCGCGAGCGGGTTGCGAGCGAGCGTTGCGGCGTCCCGCGCGGTGTAGTTGAATGCATCCATCGTTCGCGGGGCCGCGGCAATCCCCGGATCCGGCGAACTCCCTCGCATCCTTCATGCAACTCACACACGGAGAACGTTTCATGCGACCGAAGAGCACCGTCATCGGCGCTGTCGCCGCGGCCTTTCTCGCCGTCGGGACCGCCGCCGATGCCAAGACGTTCCGCTACTCCACCTCCGGCGACATCCTCGGACTCGACCCCTACACCAACAACGAGGGGCCGACCAACACGATGAAATCGAACCTCTACGAGGGGCTCATTCACCGCTCCTGGGATCTGTCGCTGCACCCCGCCCTCGCCACCAACTGGGAGCAGACGAGCCCCACCACATGGCGGTTCAACCTGCGCCAGGGCGTGAAGTTCCACAACGGCAACGACTTCACGGCCGACGACGTGCTCATCTCGCTCGATCGCATCCGGCTCCCGGCGTCGAACATGACGTTCGTGGTGTCCTCGATCGACCGGATCGAGAAGGTCGACGACCACACCATCGACATCGTCACCCAGTACCCGGACCCGACGCTGCTGCTCAACCTCCCGAACTTCTGGATCATGGACAAGGAGTGGCTGGAGGCGAACGACGCTTTCGGGCTGGAGGAGGGCGCGACAGTCAAGACGTTCGCGAACCTCAATGTCAACGGGACCGGGCCGTTCATGCTTGAGGAGTGGGTGCCCGATACGCGTACCGTGCTGGTGCCGAACCCGAACTGGTGGGGCACCCCGTGGCACAACCTGACGAGGGCGGTGTTCACCCCGATCGGCAACGCCGCCACGCGGGTCGCGGCGCTGCTCTCCGGCGAGATCGACCTGATGTATCCGGTGCCGCTGCAGGACGTCCCGCGCCTGGAGAGCACCGCCGGGGTGGAGGCGCTGCAGGGGCCGGAGCTGCGCACCATCTTCCTCGGCTTCGACCAGCACCGCGACGAACTGCTCGACATGCCGGGTACGGGAAAGAATCCGTTCAAGGACGTACGGGTGCGCAAGGCGTTCCATCAGGCGATCGACATCAACGCCATCAAGCGGGTGGTGATGCGCAACGCATCGACCCCCACCGGGCTCATGATCGCGCCGGGGATCAACGGCTTCCAGCCCGACATGAACGACCGGTTGCCGCATGATCCGGAGGCGGCGAAGGCGCTGCTGGCGGAGGCGGGCTACCCCGACGGCTTCCCGGTCACCCTCGACTGCCCCAACGACCGCTACGTCAACGACGAGGCCATCTGCCTCGCCGTGGTGCCCATGCTCAAGCGCATCGGCATCGACGTGAAGCTCAACGCGCAGACCAAGTCGCTGCACTTTCAGAAGATCGGCCGCGCGGAGCAGTGGAACACGAGCTTCTTCATGCTCGGCTGGACCCCGGGCAGCTACGACGCCCACAACCCGCTCCAGCAGCTCATGACGATCGACGGCGAAGGCCAGGGGACGTGGAACTGCGGGCGCTTCACCCATCCCCGGGTGGAGGAACTCACCGACCTGATTGCCGGCGAGACCGATGTCCAGAAGCGCACGGCGATGATTCGCGAGGCGTTCCGGATCCACAAGGACGAGGTGGGCCACATCACGCTGCACCAGCAGGCGCTGGCGTGGGGGATCGGCAGCAACGTCAAGGAAGTGAAGCAGCGGCCCCATAACGACGTGGACCTGCGCTACGTCATGATGAACTAGCCGCTCCTCAGGGGCCACCGGCCGCGCTCGCCCCGCCCTTCCCGGCCGGGCGAGCGCGGCGCGGACGCGCCATCCACGAAGCGCCTCGACTCCCGCCATGTCGGAACCGGTGATCGGAATTGCCCCGAATGGACGCTCCGGAGGTCGTGATCATGCCGGAACCGCGCCGCGGGGCGGCGGCGGGAATGCCGGCATGAAGCACGTTCTCCCGTCGCCCGCCGTTCGCCGCCGTCCGCGCCCACCGTGGCCCGCGCCACGGCGTCGATAAGAGCCGCCCCATGCTCGCCTTCATCGTGCGCCGTCTTTTCCAGTCCATCCTGGTGATGCTAGCGGTCGGGTTCATCGCGTTCTCGCTGTTCAACTTCGTCGGTGATCCGGTCAACAACATGGTCGGCATCGAGGCGACCATCGAGGAGCGCGAGCGGATGGCGGAGGCGCTCGGGCTGAACGACCCGTTCCCGATCCAGTTCGCCCGCTTCGCCGGCAATGCGCTGCGAGGGGACTTCGGCCAGTCGTACCGGCTGTCGGTGCCGGTGGAGGAGGCGATCGGGGAGCGCCTGCCCGCGACGCTGGAACTCGTGTTCGTCGCCGCGGTGCTCGCGCTGGCGATCGGGGTGCCGCTCGGGGTCTACACCGGGCTGCACCGCGAGGGCGCGGTCTCGCGCATCCTGCTCACCACCTCGCTCATCGGCATCTCGCTCCCGACCTTCCTCATCGGCATCCTCCTGATCCTGACCTTCTCGGTCTGGCTCGGCTGGCTCCCGTCGTTCGGGCGCGGGGTCACCGTGAACATCGGGTGGGAGAGCAATCTGGTGTCCTGGGAGGGGTTCCGGTCCATCATCCTGCCCTCGATCACGCTGTGCCTGTTCCAGCTCACCCTGCTCATGCGACTCGTGCGGGCGGAGATGCTGGAGGTGCTGCGCACCGACTACATCAAGTTCGCGCGGGCGCGGGGCCTGACCAGCCGCGCGGTGAACTTCGGCCACGCGCTGAAGAACACCCTGGTCCCGGTGATCACCATCACCGGCCTTCAGATCGGCTCGCTGATCGCGTTCGCCATCATCACCGAGACGGTCTTCCAGTGGCCGGGGATGGGGCTGCTGTTCCTCCAGGCGATCCAGTTCGTCGACATTCCGGTGATGGCGGCCTACCTGTGCCTGGTGGCGTTCATCTTCGTCGTCATCAACCTGGCCGTCGACCTGCTGTACTACGTCATCGATCCGCGGCTGCGGCTCGACAGCCCGGCCCGGGCGCACTGAGCGCATGGCCGGGATGAACATCGACACCGGTCATCCGCCCGAGGCGGCCGCCGCCGGTCTGCTTGCGCGCGCCGCCGATCGGCTCCGCCGCTTTCTCGACAGCGACATCTTCCACAGCTTCCGGACCTCGCCGGTGACCGTCGCCGCCTTCGTGGTCACCATGGTGTGCTTCGTGGCCGCGTTCTTCGCGCCGTGGCTCGCGCCGCACAACACCAACGACGTCGCGACGCTGGATCTCATGAACGCCTTCCTGCCGCCGGCGTGGATGGAGGGCGGGACCTGGGACTTTCCGCTCGGCACCGACGAGCAGGGGCGCGACGTGCTCTCCGCCATCATGTTCGGCATGAAGGTCTCGCTGATCGTCGGGTTCGCGAGCGTGCTCTTCTCCGTGGTGCTGGGGGTGGGGCTCGGGCTCGTCTCGGGATACGTCGGCGGGCGGCTCGATCACTTCATCATGCGGGTCGCGGACGTGCAGCTCAGCTTCCCCGCAGTACTCGTGGCGCTGCTGCTGTTCGGCTTCGCGAAGACGATACTCCCGCGTGCGGTGCAGGACGATGTGGCGCTGCTGGTGCTCATCTTCGCGATCGGGCTGTCGAACTGGGTGCAGTTCGCGCGCACGGTGCGCGGCTCGACGATGGTGGAGAGGAACAAGGAGTACGTGCAGGCGGCGCGCGTGATCGGCCGCCGTCCGCTCGCGATCATGTTCCAGCACGTGCTGCCGAACGTGATGGGCCCGGTGCTGGTCATCGCGACCATCAGCCTCGCGATCGCGATCCTCACCGAGGCGACGCTGTCGTTCCTCGGGGTGGGCGTGCCGCCGACTCAACCTTCGCTCGGCACGCTCATCCGGTTCGGCAACAACTTCCTGTTCTCCGGGGAGTGGTGGATGACGATCTTTCCCGGCGTCGCCCTCGTCGCCCTGGCCCTCGCGGTGAACCTGCTCGGCGACTGGCTGCGCGACGCGCTCAACCCGAAGCTGCGATGAAGACGCCGAAGGCTCGCGCCATCGATCCGGGATCCGGCCGGGGTGTTCCGCCGATGATGCGATCGTTGCCGTCGCCGCCGTGGGGAATTACGGCCCCCGATTCCTGGCCGTGGCCATGGTCGCAACGGGCGGGCCGTTCCCGATGCGGGTGCCCGTGCGCGGTACGGGGCCGATGACGGAGCGTACTCCACTGCTCCGGGTCGAGGGGCTGCGGGTGGAGTTCCCGACCCGCCGCGGTGTGCTCGTCGCCGTCGATGGGGTTTCGTTCCATATCGACGCGGGCGAAGTGCTCGGGGTGGTGGGGGAGTCCGGCGCCGGAAAGTCGCTGACCGGCGCCGCCGTCATCGGGCTGCTGGAGCCCCCGGGCCGAATCGCGGCCGGGCAGATCCGGTTCGAAGGGCAGCGCATCGACAACCTGCGCCCGGAGCGGATGCGCCGGCTTCGGGGGCGCAGCATCGCGATGGTGTTCCAGGACCCCCTCACGTCGCTGAATCCACTCTATTCGATTGCCAGGCAGCTCATCGAGACCATTCGCACCCATCTCGACATGGACGAGGCCGCCGCGAGAAAGCGCGCCATCGAGCTTCTTGATGAAGTGGGGATTCCCGCCGCCGCGCGGCGCATCGACGAGTATCCGCACCAGTTCTCCGGCGGGATGCGCCAGCGGGTGGTCATCGCGCTCGCGCTGGCCGCGAACCCGAAGCTCATCATCGCCGACGAGCCCACCACCGCGCTCGACGTCTCCATCCAGGCCCAGATCATCACCCTGCTCAAGCGTCTGTGCGCCGAGCACGGCACCGCGGTGATGCTGGTGACCCATGACATGGGGGTGATCGCGGAGACCGCGGATCGAGTGGCGGTGATGTACGCCGGACGGATCGTGGAGGTCGGCGGCGTGCAGCAGGTCATCGGAGACGCGCGACATCCCTACACGCACGGCCTGATGGGGTCGATCCCGATGATCGGCCACGATGTCGAGCGGTTGGTGCAGATCGACGGCGCGATGCCGCGACTGACCGAGATCCCCGCCGGTTGTGCGTTCAACCCCCGCTGTCCGCGGGCGATGCCGCGCTGCCGGAGCGAACGCCCGGATCTCGTCTCCGCGGGTAGTGCGCAGGTGGCGTGCTGGCTCTTCGACGACGCCGGGAGCGACCGATGACGGCCGGGGCCGGGACCGTCTCCGGCGGCGACCGCGACGTTCTTCTCCGGGTGCACGGGCTCGCGAAGGAGTTCGACGTCTCTCCCCCGCTCCTGAATCGGGTATTCGAGGGCGCCGGCCGCGTCATGCTCAAGGCGGTCGACGGGGTGAGCTTCACGATTCCGCGCGGGCGCACCTTCGGGCTCGTGGGCGAATCCGGATGCGGGAAGTCGACCGTGGCCCGGTTGGTGGTCGGGCTCTACGGGCCGACCCGGGGGCGCATCGAGTTCGAGGGGGTGGACCTCGCGACCCTGAAGACCCGCGCCGAGATCGAGCCGGTGCGGCGGCGCTGGCAGATGATCTTCCAGGATCCCTACGCGAGCCTCAATCCGCGGTGGCGGGTCGCGGATATCATCGCCGAGCCGATTCGGGCGCACCGCCTGGCGCGGGGGCGGGCCGCGATTGCCGCGCGCGCGGGCGATCTGCTGACCCAGGTGGGGCTTTCGCCGGCCGACGGCACGAAGTTTCCGCACGAGTTCTCCGGCGGGCAGCGCCAGCGCATCTCGATCGCGCGGGCGCTTGCGAGTCAGCCCGATTTCCTGGTCTGCGACGAGCCGACCTCGGCGCTCGATGTCTCGGTCCAGGCCCAGATCCTGAATCTGATGAAGCAGCTTCAGCACGAACTCGGGCTCACCTACCTGTTCATCAGTCACGACCTCGCGGTCGTCTACCACATCTCCGACTTCGTCGGGGTGATGTACCTGGGGCGGCTCGTGGAATGGAGCGATGCCCGGACGCTGTTCACCACCCCGAGGCATCCGTATACGCGCATGCTGCTCGACGCGATCCCCGACCTGGAGATGACGGGGCGCGCCCGAACCCCGGTTGCGGGCGAGGTGCCGAGCCCGATCAGCCCGCCGCCGGGGTGTCATTTCCATCCGCGCTGTCCGTACGCGAACGACCGCTGCCGCCGCGAAGCGCCCCTGCCGATCCGCACCGGCGCGACGGAGGTCGCGTGCCACGGGGTGGAGGAGGAGCGCATCCCGGCCGGTGCCCTGTCGACCCCGGGCCGATCGCCCGGGCCGATCACAGGGAGCCCTGCCGCATGAATCATTCGTCCCGTGAAATGATCGAGACCCTCGTCGGATTCCCGACCGTCTCGTGCGATTCCAACCTCGACCTGATCCACTTCGTGCGCGACTACCTGGCCGGACACGGCGTGGAGTCGCACATGGTGCCGAACCGGGACGCGACCAAGGCGAACCTCTACGCCACCATCGGACCGAGCACCGAGGGCGGCGTGGTGCTCTCCGGGCATACCGACGTGGTGCCGGTCGACGGGCAGCCGTGGGACACCGACCCGTTCCGAGTGGTCGAAAGGGGCGGGCGTCTCTACGGGCGGGGCACTGCGGACATGAAGAGTTTTTCCGCCATCGCCCTCGCGCTGGTCCCCGAGATGCTGGCGCGGGGTCTGAAGCGCCCGATCCACCTCGCCCTGTCCTACGACGAGGAGGTGGGCTGCCTCGGCGCCCCGGCGATGATCGCGCGGCTCGCGGCCGGGGCGCCGCGCCCGGCTGCGGTAATCGTGGGTGAGCCGACCTCGATGAAGGTGATGACCGCGCACAAGGGCATCACGGTGATGGAGACGGTGGTCACCGGCCACGAGACCCATTCGAGCCAGACCCACCGCGGGGTGAGTGCGGTGATGACCGCGGCGCGGCTCGTCGCGAAGCTCGACGAGATGGCGCACGAAGCGCAGACGCACGTCTCGGCGCTGCCGTTCGAGCCGCCGTACACCACCATCCACGTCGGGGTCATCGAGGGCGGTACCGCCGCGAACATCATCAGCCGCCGCTGCCGCTTCGTCTGGGACATCCGACATATCCCCGAAGACGACCCCATAGTCCACGTGAACCGCTTCCGGGCCTGGTACGAATCGCAAGTGCTGCCGGCGATGCGGCGGGTGGCGCCGGAGGCGAACATCGAAACGCGGATGGACAATCAGGCCCCCGCCTTCGGCCCCGAGGAGGACGGCGAGGCCGAACGCATCGCCCGCGCCCTCACCGGCGACAACGCCGTCCATGCCGCGGCTTACGCGGCGGAGGCGGGCCAGTTCCAGGAAGCGGGGTTCTCGACCGTCATCTGCGGTCCCGGCTCGATCGACCAGGCCCACCAGCCGAACGAGTACATCGAAATCGACCAGGTCTCGCAGTGCGAGCGTTTCCTGCGCCGGCTGATGGATGCTCTCTCACGCTGACCGACTCACGCCGGTCTGGCCGGAGATTTCCACCCATTCCCGGCTGCGGGCCCGGATCTGACTGCTTTCGCCGCGTTGAATGCGACACGGGGGCGGCCAGGGTGCTCGACGTACTGTCAAGTACGCCTGCGCGCCCTGACTCGCGTTCGCCTTGCGAAACCAGCCATCTCCGCCCCCTCCCTCGCTTCGCGAATTGGTGAAAATTTCCGGCGTGGCCATCCCCGCGAGCACTCCGAAGCCGCCGCTCCGAAGCCGCCGCTTGACCTCCCGGTTCGTGGCCGATTAAATACATCGCCCTTCGGGGTCCTTCCCTCGTGATTCCCTGCCGCGGCCAGGTAGCTCAGTTGGTAGAGCAGCGGACTGAAAATCCGCGTGTCGGTGGTTCGATTCCGCCCCTGGCCACCATCCCCAAATCAAAGATTTACTCCTCAAAGCGCGTGCGCCAGCGGATCGACGCGGTGCTCGTCTGGGCGGTCGCGCAGGGGCTCCGGCCCGACAACCCGGCTGATGCCGTCAAGGCAGTGCTCGCGCGCCAGTCGAACGGGAGTACACCGCAACGCTCATTGCCGTACAACGAAGTCGAGAATGCCATCGCGGCGGTGCGAGGCTCGAACGTGGCGCCGATGCTCATGCTCGCCTTCGAGTTCCTTGTCTTGACTGCGGCCCGTGCGGGCGAGGTTCGATTCGCGGCTTGGAACGAAATCGACCTTGAAGCGGCGACCTGGACCGTTCCGGCGAGCCGGATGAAGGCGGGGCGAGCACATCGCGTACCGCTCTCACAGCGTGCACTCGATGTGCTCGCCGAGGCGCGGGTGCTCCGAAGCGAGCAAAGCGATCTTGTGTTCCCATCGCGTGGTGGACGACCGTTGACGGAGCGGTGTTTCGTTCAGGCACTTGCCCGACTCGGCATCGACGCCACGGCACACGGATTCCGGGCGAGCTTCCGAGTCTGGGCGCAGGAGCGGACGGGTTTCCCCCGTGAAGTGTGCGAGGCGGCTCTCGCGCACACGCTCAAAGACAAGGCGGAGGCGGCCTATGCGCGATCCGGCTTGTTCGAGCGGCGCCGGGAACTGATGGAGCAGTGGGCGCAGTTTCTCAACCCGGAGCCGGCGGACGTGGTGCGGCTCGACGCGCACCGGGAGGCGGCGCGATGAACGAGTGAACCCCCCGCCGATCCCGGCTCTGCAACGAGTGACGGGGTACGGGTTGGATCGGCATTCATGGCGAATTTACGTGCGATCCGCACGGACGACGGCGCGGTCCGGCTCGCGTATCGCCGCAATCCCGAGACCATGCTCCGGCGCTGCATTATCGTTGGCACATCGAATGATCCACACTGTCTCCCGCCCGATGCCTCCGGCAACCGACGATTCGTCGTGCTGACGGTGAAAGCTGGTCCCGACGGGGCGGCTGGGGTGCGGAACTATCTCGTGGAGAATCGCGATCAGCTTTGGTCGGAGGCAGTGCATCGCTACCGCGCCGGCGAGACCGCACACCTGCCAGAGGCACTCTCGACTGCCCAGGCCGAGGCCAATGCGGCGGCGGTAAGCGTCAACGAGGGCCTTGAGAATGCGGTACTCAATTTCCTCGATGGCCGACATAAGCGGTTCCGGGTCTCCGACGTGCAGGCCTTCATTAAGCCCATTCTGGAGGGCGAGACGCTATCGGATCGGGCGCTGGCGCAGGAACTGCGGCGTCTCGATTGCGAGCCGCCACGCCGCGCAGCGATGTGCTCCGGGGCGAGATCGCAGAAGCGGACTTCGCGGCTGATCTAGCTTCGGTGGTCGCGGGAAAGGGAAGCGCGGAGTACCGGGACCCGGTCCGGTTCTTCGCTGACACCTACCCGACGCGAGGGCTCAAGAGCCTGCTCGGCAACGTCTGCCAGCGGCTCGCCGGGACCGGCGGCGAGGTTGCGGCCATCTTCCGCCTCGATACCTCCTACGGTGGAGGCAAGACCCACGGCTTGATCGCGCTCACGCACGCCGCACGTGGGCTCGGGACCGTGCCGAACATCTCCGAGTTCATCGATCCGTCGCTGCTGCGGCTGCTCGAAAGCAGGGGCACGGTGCGGGTCGCCGCCTTCGACGGCGAGAACGCCGATCCGGCCAACGGCCGGGCCATGGGCGACGGCATCCTGGCCTACAACCCGTGGGGAGAGATCGCCAAGCCGGCGGACGCCACCGCGATTCATGTACACCACATCGACCCCGGGCACGAGCCGATCCGCCAGGAGATCGTCACGCGGCTCCAGCGGAAGACGCCCGGGTATGGCTCAAGGATCGGATCGCGGAGATCTTCGGAGGGCGAGAGTTCGAACCCGTCATCTTCGCGGCCGGTCCGTTCGATGTTGACGATGACGCAGGGGACGGACATCCGAGCCTGGTTGTCCTGTCCTACGACGCGGTGACGGTCGGGAGCGTCGTGGATACCGTCCCCGAGCTGATCCAGCGCATCTACACGCGCAAGGGCGCCGAAGGAACGGCGTTGCGCAGCCTGCGCAACAACGTGGCGTTCGTCGTCGCCGACGAGCAGCGCAAGGGGGAGATGCGCCGACGCACGGAGCGGCTCACGCGCTTCGCAAGCGGGGCGGCCTACGTGTCGGCGACCGCGGAGGGCAAGCGAGGATGAACCGCCTGGAGAGAATCGTGCAGATCGACACCCCGCAGTCCGCACCCCAGTACGAGCTGCGAGTGCGTCGCCACGGGCCGACCGACACCGAGTACGAGATCTGGCAGGTGCCCTCGGCGGCCACACCGCAGTTGAAATCCGCGCTGCGGGTGGCGGGCCTGCGGGGCCGCAACCTTGAGCTCGTCGAGCATCGGGTGCTGAGACGCCTTGCCAGAGCCGGAGTCCGGCTGGGCCGCGCCGTGGACGACAGGAGGCGCGGGTACACCATCACCGAAGACCTGGCTCTGACGCTGGGGCTCATCTTCCGCACCATGGTTCTACGCCAGGGAAAACGAAGAGCTGAGGGAGCAAAGGGAACATCGGGACTTCAGCCACCGGCTCAACGATCTGAAGGCGGTGCGCAAGGCCATTGAAACCATGGTCCCCGAAGTCTCCAACCCCCGGATCGAACACCGTCCGCTGCGTTTCGTGGTCTCCGTCCAGCCGGACGACGACAAACCGGAACAACTCTCCATCGACCAGTTGAGCGGTGGTTACCGGATCATGCTTGCTCTGGCCGCCGACCTCGCGCGGCGGATGGCGCAGGGGAATCCCCATCTCGACGATCCGCTCCGGTCGGAAGCGGTGGTGCTGATCGACGAGATCGAACTGCACCTGCACCCGTCGTGGCAGCAGAGGGTGATGGCCGATCTTGCGAGGACCTTCCCCAATACCCAATTCATCGTATCCACTCACAGCCCGCAGGTTTTGACGACCGTCCGGCCGGAACATGTCGTGGAGCTTCGGCGGGAACGGGGCGGCATCGTGAGGGTGGAACGTCACGCACCGATGATGACGCACGGTGGCAAAAGCCGGTCAAGCGCAACCGCAGTTGCGGTGAGGCCAAACAGGATGCGGTAGACCCCGATTTCGTCGATCCAAGGATGCTGCCCGCGTTGCCATCTCTGACCAGGGTCCGTTTCGATGGGCAAATCAGGGCCGATGAAGCAGCTTGCGCAGACGCTGCCGTCGATGCCGACAAAGTGAAGAAGACCATCGATATTCTGGGATTGAACGTCGAACGCCTGCGGCTCGCTCGGGAGAAGCGTTGGCGTGCGCTCAGCGACAACTGGCGGGGACACCACGACGACCCTCAAATGATGGTGGCCGCCGCCCGGGTGGAACTTTCTCCGGGCGATGATGCCCGCCTGCCAAGATTTTTCACCACGAGCCGGTCGTACTTCGCCCCGGTGGCGGAAGAGATTCTGGCGGAAACACCACAAGCGTGGATATGAGTCGATGCCCGACACCCGCCTGATCGAACGCTGGTTGCCGATCGCGGAGCTCGGGGAGGAAAGCATCCGGGAGCGCCGTTCCATGACAGCATTGCCCCCGACGTACTACCTCCTCTGGGCACGCACCATCACCTGCCCCTACTGCGACGGACTCGTGCCGCTGTCGCCGAACTGGCGGCTGGCGCCGGGGGGGGGGGGGGGGGGGATGTGTCGCATTGTTCCGCTCCTCTCAGTGGTGAGTGTCGGTGCGGTCCGCGGAACCGGGCCGACGGCGAGAGGATATCTCACTTCGAGGTGGCCTGACCGCGCCTCGCTCCCGACCGGTGCCACCAGCGTAATCCGAACCTCGCGTGGGCCGTGCGCGGCCATCCTTGGCCGCAAACCGTTCCGTGAATCGGTGGTCGTTCTCCGTGGTGTGGGTCACTTCTTCAACTCGTCAAGCTCGCTCCGGTGTCAGTCGGTGCCCGGGCGCTTTGAGGTTACGGCCCGGCTCCGGCGAGCGGGAGCAACCGGAGCATGGCGTACATCAGTCCGGCATTCAGGGTGACGGTCAAGGCGACCACGGCGGCGCCGAGACCGTATCCCCACTTCACGAGACGGGTTTCGAGCGCGGCGAGATCGGTTTTCGTGACGAGTTCGTCACGGTCGGCGCCGGCGGCCTGGCGCATCCCTTCGGCGATGGCTTCGGCCTGGCGGCGCTCGACCCCGGCGGTTTCGAGCTCGCGCGCAACGGCGAGCGCGTTGAAGCTGGTAGCAGCGGACATCGCAGAATCTCCGATCACAGGTATTCGAGCGCTTCGGCCGCGGTCTGGTGCCGAGTGTACCGCACCACCAAGCGCGCACTATCCCTCGGCCCCATCAGGAACGGGGAGCGCATTCCTCGTCCATCGGGCGCTGGCGGTGAGAAAGGGCAATCCGAGATGTAGCCCGCATCGCCGCCCGCTCAGCTTGGGCCGTGGCGATGGCGGATCCGCCGCAGCTTGCCGGGCCGTGCGCTCCGCTCAGGGCGCGTCATGGTCGCTTTCGCTGGTGGCTTCCGGGAGGAATCCGGTTTCAGCGCCATGGGGGGCGATTCCTCGCGTTCCGGTTACACTCTGCGCCGTAGCCACGTTCTGGAAGTGTCGCCATGTCCGCCACCAGCCTCAATCCGCTCGCTGTCGCCCGCGACCTCAAGGCCGCTGGCATCGAAGCGGGTCATGCCGAAGCCATCGCCGAGGCGATGCGCGCCGCCGCCACCGCCGACCGTACCGACCTTGCCACCAAGGCCGACGTTGCCGCGCTCAAGGGCGAAGTTGCTGCGGTCAAAGTCGACGTTGCCGCGCTCAAGGGCGAAGTTGCTGCGGTCAAAGTCGATGTTGCCGCGCTCAAGGGCGAAGTTGCTGCGGTCAAAGTCGACGTTGCCGCGCTCAAGGGCGACGTTGCCGCGCTCAAGGGCGATGTTGTTGCGGTGAAGGCCGATGTTGCTGCGCTGCGCTGGATGTTCGGCTTCCTCGCCGCGCTCAATCTCGCGATGGCCGCCAAGCTGTTCGGCCTCGTCTGAGCGCAGCCCACCGGGCGCTTCCGCCGTTGTGAGTTTTCGGGGCGGACCGGGTGGTTCGATTCCGCCCCTGGTCACCATCCGAATCAGCGAGGGGCAGATTGTTGCCCCGTCCCGTTGCCGGCCAGGATCTCCCGTATCCGGGCCGGGTCTTCCTGCGAACGAACCGAGGCTCGGACCCGATCGTCGGCGAAGATGCCGGCGATTGCCGCGAGGATGTCCAGATGTTCGTCCGTCGAGTCCCCGGGCACGAGCAGCCCGAAGACCAGGTCGACGGGCAGTTGATCGGGGGCATCGAAGTCCACTCCCTGGCCGAGCCGGAGGAAGGCCGCGAGGGTGCGGCCAAGGCCCGGCACGCGGGCATGCGGCAGGGCGCAGCCGTCTCCGAGGCCCGTCGAGCCGAGCCGTTCGCGGGCGACGAGGAGGTCGAAGACGCCCTGGGCGGTGAGCGCCGGATCCGCGTCGGCGAAGATGTCTCCCAGAGCCTGGAGCGTGCGCTTGCGGCTCGTCGCCGACACGTCGCAGCGCACGCGCTCCGGCGCGAGGATGCGGTCGAGGCTCACCATGACGAATCGTTACGCGATTACGTCCGTCGGGTTTCGGGGCGAAGCCGATCGGCGTGGGTTGCGGTGAGGGGTGGCGTTTGCGAATCAGTCGAAACGGGTCTTGATGCCGCCCTCGGAGCGGTGGTGGTCCGTACGCTTCTCCTTGTGCCGCCGTACCTGGCCATCGATGCGGTCGGCGAGCAGGTCGATCGCGGCGAACATGTCGTGGTGGGTGGCGTTGGCGAAGAGCTCGGCGCCGGAGACGTGGAGCGTCGCCTCCGCCTTGCTGGACTGCCGCTCGGCGGTCAGGATCACCCGCGCGCTCGTGACCTGATCGAAATGCCGGGCGACGCGCCCGACCTTCCGGTCGACATACTGTCTCAGGGTCGGCGTCACCTCGACATGATGCCCGGTAACCTGGATCTGCATGGACGTCTCCTCGCTGGACGAGTATCGAAGGGGGATGCAGGCGCCCTAGCCGAGGATCGTATCGCAACCCGGATGCGGAACAACCCGCTCGGGGCGTCCAGGCGTCTGATCGGCCACTCCCGCCGGTGCTTCGCGAGGGGCCGTAGCGCGACGCGATTCCGGCCGTACTTCGGTCTTCGGCGCGTGCGCTGGGGGCAATTTCGAGAATCCGAGCCCGGCGGGAATGGCCGCCATCCGATCAAGGCATCCTGCGCTCGGTCGAGGACGGGATCGCCATCGCCTCCCGGTACTTCGCGACGGTGCGTCGCGCAATTCTGATGCCCTGCTCCGAGAGAATCTCCTTGAGCTTCTGATCGCTCAGGGGTTTCGCGGAATTCTCGGATGCGATCAGCTTCCTGAGCACCGCGCGGATCGCGGTCGAGGACGCTTCCGCCCCGCGGTCGGTATGGACATGGCTGGAGAAGAAGTACTTCAGCTCGAACACGCCGCGGGGCGTATGCATGTACTTGCGCGTGGTGACCCGCGAGATCGTCGATTCGTGCATGCCGATGGCGTGCGCGACATCGGCGAGCACCATGGGCTTCATGGCTTCCTCGCCATGCTCCAGAAACGCCTGCTGGCGCTCGACGATGCAGGTCGCGGTCTTCAGCAGCGTCTCGCCGCGGTTCACGAGGCTCCTGATGAACCACCGCGCCTCCTGCAGGTGGCTCTTCAGGGTGTGGTTCTCCGCGCTGTCGTCGGCGCGCCGGATGAGGCTCGCGTACCGGGAGTTGATGCGCACCTTCGGAAACGCGTCCCGGTTCAGCTCCACCCGCCACGCCCGGTTCTCCTTGCGCACGAGGACATCGGGGATCACGTACTCCGGGGCGGAGGACGGGACGGCGGCGCCCGGGCGGGGGGAGAGGGAGCGGATCAGGTCGACGACGCGCTGGAGTGCGGGCCGGTCGAGTCCGAGCGCCGTCATGAGCTGCCCGTAGCGCTTCGATGCGAGCAGGGGGAGGTGTTCGGTCACCAGAGCGATCGCGGCGTCGCGCCCCTCGGTATC
This sequence comes from Gammaproteobacteria bacterium, assembly GCA_965221725.1. Classification (GTDB taxonomy): domain Bacteria; phylum Pseudomonadota; class Gammaproteobacteria; order HK1; family HK1; genus HK1. The sequence goes on along the minus strand of OZ244909.1, from coordinate 1,487,598 downwards.
GGCGGGAAGCTGCCCGAGCTGGAGGGTGAGGCACTCCTGAAGGCTGCGCGCCGCGACCCCGGGAGGATCGAGAGCCTGCACCTCGCGAAGCACCGCTTCAATCCGTTCGAGCGTCAACTCCTCGCGCCGGGGGTCGAGGCTGTGGCGGATGTCGTCGAGGGTCAGATCGAGGTAACCGTCATCGTCGACGGCGTCGATGAGCGCGGCCGCGATCACCTGGTCGGTATCGCAGAGCCGCATCAGGGATACCTGCCACTGGAGCCGATCCTTCAGCGATTCGGTCCGGGCCCGGTGGGCGACGAGATCGGCGCCGTCGGGTTCGCCGATCGGCGCCGCACCGCCGAGCGAAACGGAGTCGTAGATGTCCTCCCATACGCTGTCCACCGGGAGTTCACGCGGAATGTCGGCCGGGGGAATTTCGGCCTCCGGGCTCGCGCCGGCGGCATCGTCTTCGTCCGGCTCCAGCATGAGGTTGGAGTCGAGCGCCTCCTGGACTTCGGTGTGCAGCTCCACGGTGGAAAGCTGAAGCAGCCGGATGGCCTGCTGGAGCCGGGGCGTCATGGCCAGATGCTGGCCCAGCCGGAGCTGCAAGGACTGTTTCATCGCCAATGGATACTCAGAGCCTGAAGTTTCGTCCCAGGTACACCTCCCGGACCCTTTCGTTGCCGAGGACGGCCTCCGGGGCGCCCTTGGCGATGATGGTCCCCTGGTTGACGATGTAGGCCCGATCGCAGATGCGCAACGTGTCGCGCACGTTGTGATCGGTGATCAGGATCCCGAGGCCGCGCTCGCTCAGGTGCCCGATGATCTGCTGTATCTCCATGATGGAGATCGGATCGACTCCCGCGAACGGTTCGTCGAGGAGCATGAACCGCGGGTCGGTCGCCAGCGAACGCGCGATCTCGACCCGCCGCCGCTCCCCACCGGACAGGCTGTCTCCGCGCTGGCCGGCGATGTGGGACACCTGGAACTCGTCGAGCAGCGTTTCGAGCCGATGCTCGCGCTCGTCCCGGCTCATTCCCGGTCGCGTCTCGAGAATCGCCATCACGTTGTCGCGCACCGAAAGGTGGCGAAAGATCGACGGCTCCTGCGGAAGATAGCCGAGCCCGGCCCGGGCCCGGAGGTGCATCGGGCTGTCGCTGAGGTCGTCGTGGTCGATCTGCACGATGCCGGTATCGCAGGCGACGAGGCCGATGATCATGTAGAAGCTCGTCGTCTTGCCCGCTCCGTTCGGCCCGAGCAGTCCGACGATCTCTCCGCTGCGCACGGTGAGGCTCACGTCGTTGACGACGAGACGCCTTCGGTACCGTTTCGCGAGTCGGCGCGCGGCGAGAATGGCCATCGGAGGTGCCGTGGGTCCGGGACTCTACGGCGTGGACCTCTGCGGCCTGATCTGGATTCTGACGCGCTCCGATTTTTTCCCGGTCGCCCGAGCGCCTTCGCCGGAGGGCGGTGCCGCAGTATCGGTCAGCGCCCGGAAGCGCGCGTTGAGCGAATCGTACACGAGCCGATCCGCCTGCACCTGGTTCCCGTCCTTCTCGTAGCGCGCCGCGCCGGACAGGTTGATGAGATCCTGTTCGGGAAAGTATTCCATCTGCTTCGCCCATGCCTTGCGGTAGTCGGTCTCACCATCGGGCAATTGCCGGAAATGGCCCGGGGCGCCGGTGCTGGTGATCTTCATGACCCGATCGTTCGCGTCGAACAGGACGACGACGGTGTCGGCGCTCATGTGCAGGCTGCCCTGTTCGACGACGACGCTCCCGCGATAGGTGGTCATGCGTCGGGCGTCGTCGTGTTCGGCGCCATCCGCGACGATCTCGATCGGCTGTTCGCTGTCCGTCGACAGCGCGTGGACGGGGGGGTGGAACGGGGTGTGGACCGGGACGACGCCGGCCAGCAGCGCGACCACGAGCGGACGCCGGCGCCGGTGCCCGCGCCTACCGCGACAGGGTGCGTCCATCCACATGGGTTTGTACCTGCGACAGGAGTTCGAAGCGGGTTTCCCCGAGCCAGGCCCGCATGCCGACCCCGGTGGTGGTGCTCGTCGGGGTGCGGATCGTCACCGGCTCGGCCGTTTCTCCGTACTCCGTGGTGGTCAGCACCATCAGATGTTCGGTCCGGATGTCCAGGTCGCGGACCCCGGAGGCGTCGTTGCGCCACACGTCCACCTTGCCGATCAGCCACAGCACCGTCCCGTCCGGTGACACCCGCCCGAGTTCCGACCGCACATGCCACGGCTCGCCGTCGTCGCGAAAGAGCAAGTAGCGCGGCTCGGTGAGCTCGACCGTCCGGTCGGCCTGGTATGCCATGTAGCTCGCCTCGACGCGCCGGCCCGGCCGGCCGTTGCTGTCCATCTCCACGGAGACGAAATCCTCCATGTACGCTTCCGGCGCATCCGCAGACGCCCCTTCGGCCGGATGGTCGCCGAAACCGCGGCCGTACAGGAACCATGCGCTGACCCCCGCCACCGCCAGCAGCGCCGCGTACAGGACCCATCGCAGGACCGGAGCCGTCATCGCCGTCGATCAGGGGGGGTCAGATGACCCCGGCCCGCAGCAGGTCGTGCATGTTGAGCGCCCCCACCAGGCGCATGGAGTCGTCCACCACCGGCAGCGCGCTGATGGCGTGCTCCTGCATGAGGGGCACCACCTGGGCCGCGAGGGTCTCCGGCGCGACGGTGACGCACTCGCGGGTCATGACTTCGTCGATCCGGGTCCGCTTCATGTCGATGTCGCTCTCGATGGCCCGGCGGAGGTCGCCGTCGGTGAACACGCCGAGGACGCGATCGGAGGCGTCGACGACCGCGGTCATTCCGAGTCGCGACCGGGTCATCTCCACCAGGGCGCGGGAGACCGCTGCGCTTGCGCTGACGCGAGGCACTTCGGGGCCCTTGTGCATCAAGTCGTCGATCCGCACGAGCAGGCGGCGACCGAGCCGGCCCCCCGGATGCGATCGGGCGAAGTCTTCGGGCCTGAAGCCACGCGCTTCCAGCAGCGCGATGGCGAGCGCGTCGCCCATCGCGAGCGCGGCGGTGGTGCTCGCGGTCGGAGCCAGGCCCAGCGGACAGGCTTCCTGCTCCACGCTCACGTCGATGTTCACGTCCGCCTCGCCGGCAAGGCGCGAGTGGTGGTTGCCGGTGAGGGTCACGAGGGGGACGCGCAGACGCTTGATGATGGGAAGGATGGTCAGGATTTCGTCGGTTTCGCCGGAATTCGACAGCGCAATCACCATGTCCGAGCTGGTGATCATGCCCAGGTCGCCGTGACTCGCATCTCCGGGGTGTACGTAGAACGCCGGGGTGCCGGCGCTGGCGAGGGTCGCGGCGATCTTGCGCGCGACATGGCCCGACTTGCCCATGCCGGTGACCACGACGCGCCCCCGGCACGCGAGCATGAGCCGGCACGCGGCGACGAACCGGGCGTCCACTCTGCCCACCAGCGCGGAGAGCGCCCTCGCTTCGGTCTCGATGACCGAGACGCCCGACGCCAGCAGTGCGGCGTCACGGACAGGTTCCGGGTTCGGCTCGGCGGGCATGAAGCGATCCGATCGTCATCCCCGTCAGGGGTCGAACCGGCGCGGCCGGAGTCCCGCCTGAAACCAGCATACGAGGCGGTGGAAGTCGTACACCGGGAGTCCGGTGGCGCGCCGGTCCGGGGTCGCGCCGGAGACGACGCGCCACAGCACCGGGAACGGCCACGTTTCGGCGTTCCCGCCATCGCCCGGGATGCGCGCAAAGCGGGTCTCCAGCAGCAGCATCCCCACGCTTGCCCCGTAGACCGCCCTGCCGCCGCGTGCCTTGCCCGCCGCCCCGGTGGGACGGTGGGAATCGCTGGTTCGCGCTTTCATGGTCGTTGCGTCCATGGGTTGGCTATGATACCCAGACTCGCTCGGTTGGCTGGTATGTTACGTACCACGAATCGATAGTGCTCTCCGACCGGCGCCCGCTCGGGTGACACTTGTTCCGACGAGCGCGGCAGCGGTCCACTACCCACGAAGAGGAGCTGAAGTCCCATGATTCAATCCAGGAAGTTCATTGCGGCCGGACTGGCCGGTGCGCTCGCCGTCGGCGGCTCGCTGGTCGCGTCCGGCCCGGCGGCGGCATGGGAGCCGAGGAAGCCCGTCGAATTCATCATCATGGCCGGGACCGGCGGCGGTGCCGACCAGATGGCCCGCATGTGGCAGGGTCTGATCGAGAAAAAGGACCTCTCGCCGCGCCCGTTCATCCCCATCAACAAGCCCGGCGGCTCGGGGGCCGAAGCCCTTCGGTACCTGCAGAGCAAGGAAGGTGACGACCATGTGATCATGGTCACCCTCAACAGCTTCTACACCACGCCGATCATCCAGGAGGAGCTCGGCGTCGACGTGACGAAGTTCACCCCGATCGGACGCATGGCCCTCGACACGTTCCTGCTCTGGGTGCACGCGGACCGCACGGACATCACCGACCTGGACAGCTACGTCTCCGCGGTGAAGGCGGCCGGCAAGGAGTGGAAGGTGGGCGGCACCGGCTCCGGCCAGGAGGATTCGATCCTGACCGCCATGATGGAGAACGAGTTCGGCTACGAGGTGACCTACATTCCGTTCCCGGGCGGCGGCACCGTGGCCAAGAACCTGATCGGCAAGCACATCGACTCGACCGTCAACAACCCGTCCGAGCAGAACGAGTTCTACCGCGCCGGTGACAGCAAGCCGCTCGTCCAGTTCACGGGCGAACGGGCCTCCGCCTACCCGGACATCCCCACCGCGAAGGAACTGGGTCACGACATCGAGTACTACATGCAGCGCTCCATCAACGGCCCGCCCGGGATGTCGGCGGAGGCGAGGCAGTGGTACATGGATCTCTTCAGGGAGCTGTTCGAGTCCGAGGAATGGCAGACGTTCTGCTCCGAGGACGGCATCAACTGCAACGAGTTCGTCGCGGGCGACGATCTGGCCGCCTTCCACGTTGCGCAGCTCGAACGGCATCGAAACCTGATCGAGAGCGTCGGTGCGGGCGCGATTACCGGCGAGTAGGCGCCGGGAGTCGATCGGGTAACGGGCTCTTCCGGAGTTCGGTCATCGGCGGGGCGCACGCAGCGCGCGTCCCGCCGGTGACCGGAATGGCACGTTTCTCGCCGTTCGCCCGTAGCAAGGCATCTCGTTGTTTTCCCGAAACGGCATCCCTCTCGCCATTTGCCCGGAGCGGCGTGTCTCCCGTCAGTTTGTCCGAAACGGTATGAACTTCGCCGTTGGCCGGGAACGGAATCGTCTCGCCGGGCTGACCCGAATCGAAACTCCACCGGCCGAGGAAGGACCATGACGGTGCGCACCGCCGAGCTGGTGATGGGCGTTCTGACCGCGCTCGCGTCCATCGGTCTGATGGTCAAGAGCGCCGAGCTCAACATCGGCTGGACCGAGGGCCGGGGGCCGGGCTCCGGCGCCTGGCCCTTCTGGCTCTCGCTGGGCATGCTGCTGGCGTCGGTGGCGACGCTTGTGCGCTGGTTCCTGCGCGCGACGCCGGAGTCGCGCTCGACCGAGCCGTACATGACGCGGGACACCGCGCTCGCGGTCGGAACCTCCGCGGCCGCGATCTTCTTCCTGCTCCTCGCCACCCACTTCATCGGGCTGTACGCGTCGCTGCTCCTGTTCCTGCTGTTTTACCTGAAGTTCATCGGCCGGCACTCGTGGCTGCTGACCGGCGTCCTGACCGTGGCGATACCGGTGTTCATCTTCTGCCTGTTCGAATGGGCGCTGAAGATCCCGCTGCCCAAGGAGTTCACGGAGCCGCTGTTCTATCCGGTGTACGACCTGATGTACTCCTGAGCGAGGATCCGCCCCGATGGATACGGTACTGGTCTTGCTGGGCGCCGGACTGCTGGAGGCGATGCAGCCGGTCAATCTGCTGATGATCTTCCTCGGGTGCACCATCGGCCTGCTGATCGGGGCGATGCCGGGCCTCGGATCGGTCAACGGCGTGGCCATCCTGCTGCCGATCACGTTTCTCGTGCCGCCGACCGCGGCCATCATCTTCCTGGCCGCCATCTACTACGGCGCGATGTACGGTGGCGCCATCAGCTCCATCACCCTCGGTATTCCCGGCGCCTCCACCGCGGTTGCCACCGTGTTCGACGGCCGGCCGCTCGCGCAGGCGGGCAAGGCGGACCGGGCGCTGACCGCCGCTGCGGTGGCCTCGTTCATCGGCGGCACCATCTCCGTGGTCCTGTTCACGCTGTTCGCGCCGCCGCTGGCCGAGTTCGCGCTCAAGTTCGGGCCGCCCGAGGAGTTCGCGCTCATGGTGCTCGCGTTCGCGACGTTCATCGGCCTCGGGGGCGACGACATTCCCAAGACGGTCTTCTCCATCCTGATCGGTCTCGTCCTCGCGACCGTCGGCCTCGACATCATCTCCGGCAAGCCGCGTCTGATCTTCGGCGACATTTCAGGGTTCCTGCACGGCATCAACTTCCTCGTGCTGGCCATCGGGATCTACGGCATCGGGGAGATGCTGTGGACGCTGGAGCAGACCCAGGGCAAGGTCACGGTGCACAAGGTGAAGATGTCGTTCGCCAGGCTGTTCCGAAACCTGCGGGACGTGAGGCACTACATCGGCACCACCTCGCTCGGCTCGGCGGTCGGGTACTTCGTCGGGACGCTGCCGGCGGCCGGCGCGACCCCGGCCTCGCTGATGTCCTACGGGTTGGCCAAGACGTTCTCCCGCGACCCGGATTCCTTCGGCAAGGGCAACATCGCCGGGGTCGCGGCCCCCGAAGCCGGCAACAACGCCGCTTCCACCGGATCGATGCTGCCGATGATCACCCTCGGCATCCCCGGGTCGCCCACCACCGCGATCCTGCTCGGGGGCATGATCATCTGGGGTCTGCGCCCCGGTCCGCTGCTGTTCACCGAGCACCCGGACTTCGTCTGGGGCCTGATCGGTTCCCTCTACATCGCCAACCTGGTGACCCTGCTGCTGAACCTCGCGTTCATCCCGGTATTCGTCAAGGTGCTGACGATGCCGTTCACCATCCTGGCGCCGGTGATCTTCATCCTCTGCGTGGTCGGCGGCTTCGCCCCCACCCAGACCATGCACGACGTGTGGCTGATGTTCCTGTTCGGCGTGGCCGGCTACTTTCTGCGCAAGCTGAACTACCCGGTGGCGCCGGCGGTGCTCGCCATCGTGCTCGGGCCACTGGCCGAGCGCTCGCTGCGGCAGTCGCTGCTGGCCTCGCAGGGCGACCCGCTGATCTTCCTCGAACGGCCGCTGTCCGCGACCTGTATCGCCCTTGCGGTGCTGCTGGCCTGCTATCCGCTGATACGCAAGCTCCGTCGCCGCCGCGCGTGATGCATGCGCATCGCGCTCCCGCGACCCGCGGCACCCGCCATTCCCGTCCGACGGGAACATGCGCCTGAAGTCGCTCCTGAGCCGGAAATGTCACCAATTCACGGCTGCGGGCCCGGATCCGACGGATGATCTGCGGCGGCGCCGGGCAGGGCGCCGCCGCCGGCTTCGCGTTCTCTCAGCGCTTCAGGGCGCCGACGCCGGAGAAGCGGAACGCTTCCTGCTCCAGAGCGTCGATCTCCTCGATGCTCATCTGGTCGTGCGCGACCGTGATCCGGCCGAGGAACACGAATGGCAGCTCGTCGTTGCGCCCTTCCATGTCGGCCCGGATCGCCTCCGCCGTCGCAGCCCCCACGTCGTCGCCCATGCGCATCGGGGTAGCGTCCAGCTCTCCGCGTCGAATCGCTTCGAGTTCCAGTCCCGTACCGCCCCAGCCGGTCGAGAAGATCTCCTTCTCCTTGCCCGCCGCTACCTGCGCCTCGACCGAGCCCATTGCCATCGCGGTGTTGGCGTTGTGGATGACCCTGGCTTCGGGATAGGCCTGCATGATCAGATTGGTCCCGTCGAAGCCGCCTTCACGCTGGTACTCGCCATAGTGCTCGTAGACCGCGTTCCAGTTGCCCCTCTCCGCCACGCAATTCATGAAATCGCCCGAGCGCTGGTTGTCGGTGATGCCGGGAATGCCGCGGTTCAGGGCGTAGGTGACGTCGTTGCCGAGCCGCGACAGCATGTAGTCGCACATCTTCAGAGCACCGTAGGCGGACGAGAAGTCAAGCCACACGTCGGGCTGGTTCTTCAGGTATTTCAGCGGTGTGTGGAATGCCCAGACGTAGGTGTCGAACCCTTCGGTTCCCGCCAGCTTGTCGATGTTGTCGGCCTGGGTCGCAAGCTCCGAAGGGCCGAAGATGACGTAGTCGTACAGATCCGCGTCCTGCACCACCTGCTCGGTGTAGGTGGCCTGGAGCGAGTGCTCGATCTGCCGGGAGGCGAACTCGGTGGTCTCGTACCGGATGCCGAGCTGATCCAGCCGCTTGGTCAGCGCGAGATAGTTGCGAGCCCAGAAATCGGAGACGTCCGCCGAAGGGTAGATCAGCGCGATCCGGATCGGCTTGTCCTGAGACCCGGAATAGGGAACCGCTTCCCCGCCGACGACGGCCTGCAGGGCTTCCAGCTTGCCTTCAGCGTTCACCTGCTCCGGCACCCAGTAGTCACGGTCGGCGTCGTCGGGGAGTGCCTTGAGCGGCAGATTGGCGGCCAGAGCGGTACTGCTCGTCAGAGCCGCCACCGCGGCCATGATCAGTAGCTGCTTGGACATTGCGTCTTCTCCTGTCGGAAGTGTGGATTCAGCCGCTTGGATTCGGTGCGCCCGCCAGCAACCACCCGAGGGCGAGCATCAGGGCGACCGCGCCGGCGATAGCGGCTGACAGGCGCAGAAGGCGGCGGTTCTCGGGGGTCCGAGCCGCCGCGAGCAGGCTGCGGGCGCCGTCGCGGTCCTTTCTCTGGAGCCAGGTGTAGAGGGTGACGGAGGCGATGATCACCACCCCCGATGCGACCGACTGCCAGAAGAACTCGATGCGCAGCGTCACCAGCGCGTTGATCATCATCGACAACAGCAGGACACCGGCGAACGAACCGATCAGCGAAGCCCGTCCGCCGAAGAGCGACGTGCCACCGACCACGACCGCCGCAATCACGTGCAGGTTGAAGTAGGGTGCCGAGGTCGCCTGGATTGCGTTCAGCTTGCCGGTCAGCATGACGCCGGCCAGCCCGGCCATGGCGCCCATCAGGACGTAGGCGTAGATCCGGTGCCGCTCGACCGCGATGCCGGTCATCTCCGCCGCCTCGGGGTTGGAGCCGATGGCGATGCTGTAGCGCCCGAAGTGTGTCCGGCGCAGCAGCACGTAGCCCGCGAGCATGGTCAGGAGTCCGATCGTCACCGGAATCGGCAGGAACCAGTCGAGGCGCCCGCGCCCGATGTTGGTGATCAGGTCGGGGAAGCGCGCCAGCACCAGGCCCTTCGCCAGCACCAGGGCAAAGCCGCGGTACACGAGATCCATCGCGAGGGTACCGATCAGATCCGGCACGCGGAACTTGGTGATGACCAGCCCGTTGACCAGGCCCAGACCGGCGCCGATGGAGATGGCGCACAGCACCCCGATCCACGCGGGAAAGCCGAACTGCTTGATCAGGAAGGCCATGATGATGCCCGACAGCGCCGCGATCGAGCCGATGGAAAGATCGATGCCGCGCTGGGTGATGACGAAGGTCATCGCCATGGCCATCGGCAGGTAGAGCGCGGCTTCGAGCAGGATGATGTTGAGGTTCGAAAGGCGGAAGTATCGCGCCGGCTCCATCACCCCCATGAAGGCGAGAATCATCACGATCATCGCCAGCGGCCCGATGACTGCCATGTAGGGGTCCAGGCGGGCCTTGAGGTCGGAGGCGACCGGAGCCGTCGCCGGATCCATGCGTTCGCGTTTACCAGGCATCGGCGCCGCCCACAATCAGGCCCAGCACCTCCTGCCGGGTGCTCTCGGCCGTGTTCACGACCCCGGCCCTTCGCCCGCGGCGCATGATCAGCACTCGATCGGAGATCGCGAATACATCGTCGAGAGAGTGCGAGATGAGAATGATCGCCAGACCTTGAGCCTTCAGCGTCGCGATCAGATTCAGGGTGCGCTCGGTCTCCTGCGGGCCGAGCGCGGCGGTCGGCTCGTCCATCACCAACACCCGGAGATCGGTGTGGTACACGGCTCGCGCAATCGCGATGGCCTGACGCTGACCGCCCGAGAGGCTCTCGGCCGCGGCGCTCATGTCGGGCAGGCGGACCCCGATGCGTTCGAACAGAACCCGTTCCGCCTCGGATTGCATGCGCTGGTTGTCCAGCAGCGTTACACCGGCGACCCGGCGCGTCAGTTCGTTCCCCAGGAACACATTCGCGGCCGCGTCCAGATGGTCGGCGAGGGCAAGGGTCTGGTAGACCGCGTCGATCCCCCGGGCGATGGCGTCCGAGTGGCTGTTCATCTCGAACGGACGGCCGTCCATCTCCAGGGTGCCGCTGGTCGGCCGGTAGACTCCGGTCAGAATCTTGATCAGGGTCGATTTCCCGGCGCCGTTGTCGCCGACGACGGCCAGTACCTCGCCGGCGTACGCATCCAGATCGACACCGGTGAGCGCGGCCACCCCGCCGAAGCGCTTGCAGATGCCGCGCATCGTCACGACTGGTCGGGCATCGGTCATCATCGTGATGCGGCGCCTCGGGCGATCATGCATGTGTCCGCTGATGAAACTCGAACGCGGCGGCGGTCTGTCCGTCCTGTTCGATGGTTCCGGAGCGGGCCTTGTATGCTAACCGCAACCACCAGACACTTCGAAGCCCGGAATTTTCCGGGCGGAACTCTCCGCTTCCTGATTCCACAAGGTCGCCACGAGAGCTGTCGTCACGTCCAGAGGACGTCCATGAGGAGAGGGAGATCGTGTCATCCTTCGAGGCGTTCGATCCGATATTCCGTACCTACGTTCTGGGGAACGCTCCGGTGAAACAGATCGCCACCGGGTTCGACTGGACCGAGGGTCCGGTCTGGTTCGGCGACGCGGGCTGTCTGCTCTTCTCGGATATCCCCAACGATCGAATCATGCGCTGGATCCCGGGCGCCGATGTGTCCGTCTTCCGCGAGCCGTCGAACTATGCGAACGGACACACCCGGGATCGGGAAGGTCGCCTGGTCTCGTGCGAGCACGGCGGACGGCGTGTCACCCGGACGGAGCACGATGGTTCGATCACCGTGATCGCCGAGAGCTACCGGGGCAAGCGACTCAACTCGCCGAACGATGTGGTAGTGAAGTCCGACGGAACCATCTGGTTCACCGATCCGCACTATGGCATCAGCACCAACTACGAAGGTTTCAAATCGGATCAGGAGCTTCCGTGCCATGTGTATCGGGCGGACCCTGCGACCGGGAGCCTCGATTCGGTGATCACCGACTGCAACGGTCCGAATGGTCTGGCCTTCAGTCCCGATGAGCGACGCCTCTACGTCGCCGACACCGGACGGATGTTCGGCGACGACCCGACGCACATCCGGGTATTCGATGTGAAGGAGAACGGTGGCGTCAGCGGCGGCGACGTCTTCCACGCTGTCTGCCCCGGCGCTGCGGACGGGTTTCGTCCCGACAGCGACGGCAACCTCTGGACCTCGGCCGCGGATGGCGTGCACTGCATCGGTTCGCACGGAGCGTTGCTCGGGAAAATTCTCGTGCCGGAGCTGGTCTCGAATGTGTGCTTTGGCGGGCGCGCGAAGCATCGGCTTTTCATCACCGCGTCGACCTCTGTTTACTGTGTCGCGCTCAACCGCGAGGGCGTCCAGCGCCCGTGACGGAAACCCTGAGCCGGATCGCGCTGGCGCTGCCTGCAACGTGACGGTCGTCAGCCGCGCAGCGATGCCAATTGCTCGTACAGGCCCCGGGGGATCGCGACGCCCTCGCGCTCGGCCTTCGCGCGCTGCGCATACCGGCGCTGGCCGGGGAGACGGGTGCCGGGTTGCGCCTCGATGGCGGCGAGGAGGTCTTCCAGGCGGTTTCCGAACCGGCCCTGCGAGATCGGGCCGGGGTCCAGGGCGAGCAGGAACTGGCCGGCCCGCGGCGGCGGGCCTTCGGCGGTGAAGTAGGAACTCGCCTCGAAACCGAAGCATGACGCCGACAGCGCCGCAGCCAGGATCTCCACCATCAGCGCGAGCTGGGCGCCCTTGGCGTCGCCGATCGGCGCCATGGTGCCGGCCATCGCCGCCTGCGCGTCGGTGGTGGGATTGCCGTCGGCATCGAACGCCCAGTCCGCAGGGATCGGCGCGCCCGCCTGGGCTGCCACATTGATCTTGCCGCGCGCCACCTTGCTCAGGCTCATGTCGATGACGAGTGGCGGATGACCCGCGCGAGGCGCGGCGAAGCCGATGGGGTTGGTGCCGAACAGCCCCCGGTTGCCGCCCCAGGGGGCGATGGCCTGGGGTGTGTTGCAGACACTGATGGCGATGCCGCCGGCGCGCGCAATCGGCTCGACGTGGTGGGCGACGACCCCCGAGTGGTGCGAGTTGCGAATGGATACCGCCGCCACCGGTGCGGCGGCGAGAGCGTCCAGAAGGGTCCGCTGCGCAAGCTCGATGGCCGGGTAGGCGAACCCGTCGCGCGCGTCGATGACGGCGGCCGAGTCGCCGAGTCGGGTCGCTTCCGGAACGGCGTGACCGTCGACCTTGCCGCTCCGTGCCTGTGCGGCGTAGGAGGGAACGCGGGATGCCCCATGCCCCTTCTGGCCATCGGCTTCGGCCGCGACCAGCGCGGTCGCCACGCGCTCGGCATTCTCCCGGGCCGTATTGTGGGCGACGAGGATCTCGACGATAAGCGCGTGCAGCTCCTCGAGCCGCAGCCGATGTTCATCCGTCATGGAATCGCCTCCGTCCTGACCCGGAAAATTTCACCGCTTTGCGAATCGGTGAAATTTCCGGGTCGAGAGTTCGCACGCGCCCGCGGACTCCGGCGGTGCCGTTCCGCCCCGCGGTCCGCGCCGGGGCGCGCCCGCTCGGAACTCCGGTCGGAAATCGTCCTGCCCCCTACCTCCGGCCTGGAAGGAGATTGGGGTCCGTGCGGTGAAAAACCGATGTCGATCAGGGGCCTTACGCCGGCGCCGGCTGTCCGATGATCGCCCCGGTGCGCGGAAGCATGAGCACCGCGGCGAAGATCCCGCTCGCCGCCACCGCCATCACCACGAACAGCACGCTGAATCCCCAGGTGGCATGGATGCCGGCGATGAGCGGCAGGGTGGACGCCATCACCGAGAAGGTCACGATGTAGCGGATGGAGTAGACACGGCTGCGCCATTCGCTCCGCGTGATCCGCCCGACGAGTACGTCGTTGATGGGGATCTGCCCGAACACCACGAGCATGAACGCGACGGAGACCACCAGGGCGGCGATTCCGGTGAGCTGATACATGATCGCGAAGAACACCGCCTGCAACCCCGCCACGAATGCGAACACGGTGCGCACGGAGTGGTGGTCGACAAGGTACCCGACCACGAGCTGGGCAAACGCCGCGATCGTGAACACCACAAACGCGTAGCCACCGACCGCGGTGGCGGAGCCGGCGATGTCCGTGAGCCGCTCGTCGAGCATCTTCGGGAGTGCGAACGTCGTGCTCTGGAAAATGAGGCCGCCGACCGCGGTGGTGAACACGATGATGGAGAGCACGCGCACGAACGTCGTTCGATCGATGGTCGAGGCGCCGGCCGCGGTCTTCTTCGCGGCGGCCCCGCCCGCGCGGGCGGCGGCTCGGGCTGCGCGGGCCGCTCGGTCGGACCATACGAAGGCCGCGTAGGCGACGCCGAGACCGATGGAGACGATACCGGGAAGCACGAACGCGTTGCGCCAGCTTCCGGTGTCGATCAGCCAGCCCGTCAGCAGCGCGGCGGCCGCGACCCCCAGGTTGCCGAACACTCCGTTGACGGCGAGCGGAATGCCGGTCTTCGTCCGCCCGTGCACCACCATCGCGAGCCCGACCGGGTGGTAGATGGCGGCGAACGCGCCGATCGCGAACAGTCCGGCCGCGATCTCGACCGGAGAATCGGCCAGCGCGGTTGCGATCGAACTCGCCCCGATACCGATGAAGAAGATGATCATCATGCCTTCGCGGCTCCACTTGTCCGCGATCCACCCCGCCGGAATCGCGCAGATCCCGAACGCGACGAACCCCGGCGTGGCGTACGGAATCAGCGCCGCGTAGCTCATGCCCCATTCCTCGGCGAGCCGCAGCGCCGCCACCGTCGCAAAGATCAGCATGAAGAGGTGGTCGAGAAAGTGCCCGACATTGAGAAAGAGGAAGTTGAGGCGTTCGCGTGACATCGGCGTATCGTCTTGATCCGGCGTCGAGGTCGTCCCGGCGAGCCGGCACTGAATCACGTTGCGACGAAGGTGTCCAGGTGCTCCGTTGATCACCAAAATGAGGGGATGTTCAAGGAACTGCCCCGTTGCCGACGGAGACGTAATGATGCCCACGCGAAACCGAAAACATCGCATCGCATCGGCATACCCCGGAGAAAGCGGATGCCTGACGTCACGGCCGGGCGCGCCGGGTATGCTCACGGCGTGCACGGCCCCTTGCCGCCACCGGAGCGACCCGTGACCCGCAAACGCCTGCCCATCGGCATTCAGGACTTCGCAAGGCTGCGGGAGACCGACAGCTACTACGTCGACAAGACCCCGCTGATCCGGGAACTGATCGAGCAGGGCGACCATTGGTTCTTGTCCCGGCCGCGCCGGTTCGGCAAGAGCTTGCTGGTGGACACGATCAAGGCGCTGTTCGAGGGACGGGAGGAACTGTTCCAGGGGCTGGACATCCATCGGCACTGGGACTGGTCGGTCACCCATCCCGTCCTGCGCCTGAGCTTTGGCGGAAGTTACAGTGCGCCGGCGGATATCGAGGGGGACATCATCGAACAACTGGAGGGTGCCGAGCGCGAACACGGCCTCGCTCCGGCTCCGACATCCGATACCGGCCCGAGACGCCTGCGCAACCTCCTGGGCCGTCTCCATCACTCCACCGGTCAACGGGTCGTGATCCTTGTCGACGAGTACGACAAGCCGATCCTCGACGTGCTGGGCGACCCGGCGCTGGCGGCCGCCAACCGCGACTATCTTCGGGGCTTCTACGGCATCGTCAAGGACAGTGCCGAGCACGTCCGTTTCGTCCTCGTCACCGGCATCAGCATGTTCTCGAAAGTCAGCCTGTTCTCGGGGCTCAACAATCTGAAGGACATCAGCCTCGATCCGCGCTATGCCACGATCTGCGGCTATACGGACGACGATATCGACGAGGTGTTCGCCCCGGAGCTTGACGGCCTGGACCGGGACGAGATCCGCACCTGGTACAACGGCTATCACTGGCGCGGGGAGACGCGGCTCTACAACCCCTACGACGTGCTGCTGCTGCTGGACAGCCGGGAGTTCCGTCCCTACTGGTTCGAGACCGGATCGCCGCGTTTCCTGTTCGAGACGCTGAAGGAGAAGTCGGTGGGGCCGATGGAACTGGAGGGCCGGCTGGCCGAGATGTCGCTGATCTCGCGGTTCGACGTGGACGACATCGGCGTCGAGGCGCTGCTGTTCCAGACCGGCTATCTGACCATCACGGAGGAGCGCCGGGAGGGGCACAGGACCTTCTACCGCCTGGACTATCCCAACCTGGAGGTGCGGCTCAGCCTGAACGATCATTTGCTGGCCCATCTGGATGGTAGGAACCGGGTACCCCTCGAGGAGGCCGGGAGCCTGCGTGCGCATCTGGAGGCGCATGAATTCGGGGCGTTTGCGGACCGTCTCAAGGCGTGGCTGTCGGGCATTCCCTACCAGTGGCACGCGACGGGGGACCTTGCGCGCTACGAGGCGTGGTATGCGAGCCTGCTGCACATGTGCTTCCGGGCCGTTGGGGTTGAGGTGCGTTCGGAGGAGGCCTCGAGCCATGGACGCGCGGACATGGTGGTGCCGCTGGGGGACGAGGTGTTCGTGATCGAGTTCAAGATGGCGGAGAGCGCGGGTGGCGCGGAGGCAGCGCTCGAGGCGGCATTCAACCAGATGCGGGAGCGGGGCTATGCCGACAGATATCGCGGGCAATCCGTCCATCTGGTCGCCGTGGCCTGCGGGCGCGAGGCGCGGAACTTGCTCGAAGTCAGGGCGCGCCGCTCAAGGCGGGCGCCGCCTGCAGGGACACCTCTGGTGCGCCGGGGGTGACGAGAAAAACACCGCAAAGGGTCCGGTGGGCGACGGGGGCCCCGCGTGCCGTCGTCGGTCGGCCTTGATAGTGGGCGCCGTGACTCGCTTGTGGAGACAATCCCCGGACCGGCTTAGGTGTCCGCCAGCCCCGCCATTCGGCGGCTGATGTCCATCAATCGGGCGACCTTTGCGTCGTCCAGGGCCAGCGGGTTCGGGTCCAGCAGCATGTCCTCGTAGATGAATTTGCCGGAGACTCCCGCATAGTCCTGGTCGAGCGCCGCCGCGATGATGCGTTCGCCGCCCACCCAGGCCGGGGCGGCCAGACCGCCGAACAGCGTCGCGAAGAGGCGCTCGAACCCCTTGGTACCGCGCGAGAGGTTGGTGCGGATATAACCGGGGTTCAGGCAATTGATCGAGACCCCGCTGCCCTCCAGCCGCCTCGCCACGTCGCGCCCGTGCATGATCATGCAGAGCTTTGCCCGGGCGTAGGATTGCAGCAACGACCATCCGGCCTCGAGCTGAAGATCGTCGAAGTTCAGTCTGGCCACCTCCTGGGTCGCGGAAGCAAGATTGATGATGCGGGCGGATGGCGTCGCCCGGACCCGCTCCAGCAGCAGCTCGGTCAGGAGGAAGGGTCCGAGATAGTTCACCGCGAAATTCATCTCGTATCCATCGGCAGAGAGCCGGCGCTCGGGCGTGTTGGCGCCGGCGCAGTTGATGAGGTAGTTGATCCGCTCGTGCTGCGCCAGGACCTGTTCGGCCGCGCCGCGCACCTGGTCAAGCGAGCCCATATCGCATTCCACGATGGAGAACGGCCCCCGGTGCCCCGCGGCGGTGAGGTCATCCAGCACGCGCCGGGTCTTCGGCAGGTTGCGCCCGAACAGGCAGATCCCCGCGCCCATTTCGGCAAAGCGGTCGACCGCGACGCGCCCCAAGCCGTCCGTGCCTCCGGTGAACACGACCGTCGTGCCCTTCAGATCCCGGTTCGGAACCCTGTCCATCGTCTTGCGGGCAAGGAACGTGTCCAGCAAGAACCTGCCAGTCGGTCGTTTCATCTTTCGGATCTCCGGTCGGGTCGAAGCCGGGCGATACAGCCCGGAAATTTCACCACTTCCCGGCTGCGGGCCCGGATCTGACTGTTTTCGCTGCGTTGAACACAGCATAGGGATGACTTGGGTGCGGCTTGGGGTGCTCGATGCCGCTTGCTTCGCAAGCTCGTTCCGTACCTCAAGTGTGCCTGCGCACCCTGACTCGCGTTCGCTTTGCGAAACCATACAAGGTTTGCGAGGCAAGTCGGGGCCTGACCATCTCCGCTCCCTCGCTTCGCGGCTCGGTGAAATTTCCGGGCGCTGCCGAGCGCGGTTTCGCAGGCGAGGCCGCCCGGACGTGCTGTCGGCACCATCGTGCAGTTCTACTCCACCGTCACGCTCTTGGCGAGGTTGCGCGGTTGGTCGATGTGGCGCCCGAGCGCGAGCGCGCAGTGGTAGGCGAAGAGCTGGAGCGGGACCGCCATCACCACCGGGTTGAGCATGTCCTCGGTGCGCGGCACCTCGATGACCGCATCCGCCCGTTCCGCGATGCGCGCATCGCCCGGGTGGGTGACCGCGATTACCGACCCGCACCGCGCCCGCACCTCCTCGATCGACGAAATCGACTTGTCCAGCAACGCATCGTGCGGGAGCGCAACCACGGTCGGGACCCCGGGCTCGATGAGCGCGAGCGGTCCGTGCTTGAGTTCCGACGCCGGATAGGCTTCGGCGTGGATGTAGGAGATCTCCTTGAGCTTCTGTGCGCCTTCGAGCGCGATGGGGAAGGCGGGGCCGCGCCCGATGTAGAACGCGCTCGCGCAGTGGGCGTAGCGCCGCGCGACTGCCTTGACGTGCGCTTCGGTCGCGAGCGCGGCCGCGATGTCCGCCGGCAGGCGCGCCATCGCCTCGACGAACTGTCGGCCCCGTTCGGGGGAGAGATCGCGCGAGCGGCCGAGCTGGAGCGCGAGCAGCGCCAGGGCGACCAGACTGCACGTATATGCCTTGGTGGACGCCACCGCCACCTCCGGGCCCGCGTGCATGTAGATGCCGCCATCGGCCTCGCGGGCGATGCTGCTGCCGACCACATTGACGATGCCGAGCACCCGGCCTCCGCAGCGGCGCACCTCCTGCACCGCCATCAGGGTGTCGATGGTCTCGCCCGACTGGCTGACCGCGACGTAGAGGGTGTCGCGCTCGATGACCGGGTTGCGGTAGCGGAACTCCGCCGCCGGTTCGGCCGAGGCCGGAATGCGGGCGAGCGATTCGATGAGGTGCGCGCCGGTGATCCCGGCGTAGTGGGCCGAGCCGCAACCGAGGAGCTTGACCCGTTTCACTTCAAGCAGTTCGCTCGCATCGAGGTTGAGGCCGCCGAGGTGCGCGGTATGGAACCGGTGGTCGACCCGGCCTCCCAGGGTGCGCGCGATCGCCTCCCCCTGATCGAGGATTTCCTTGTACATGTAGTGCGCGTGGCCGTCGCGTTCGTAGGCGTCGTCCTCCCACTCGACGGTGGCCGGGGATTTCGAGATCGGCCGGGCGTCCATGGTCATGGTGCGGAAGCCCCGCGCGTCGACCACCGCGACCTCGCCGTCCTCCAGATGCACGACCTGGCGGGTGTGGCGCACGAGCGCCGCGATGTCGGAGGCGACGAACATCTCGCGGTCGCCGATGCCGATGATGACCGGTGAGCCCTTGCGCGCGATGACGATGCGGTCCGGGTGCGAGGAGTCGACCACCGCGATTCCGTAGGTGCCGCGCACGTGCGCGAGCGCTTCGCACACCCGCTGCTCCAGCGGCTGTCCCTGCGAACGCGCGATGAGGTGGACGATGATCTCGGTGTCGGTATCGGAGGCGAATTCGATCCCTTCGGTCCGCAGACGCGCGCGGAGCGCGGGGGCGTTCTCCACGATGCCGTTGTGGACCACCGCGATTCTGCCGTCCGGGCTCAGGTGTGGATGGGCGTTGGTGTCGGTGGGTGCGCCGTGGGTCGCCCATCGCGTGTGGCCGATGCCCAGCTTGCCGCCCGGCCGCTTCGGCAGCACCGCCTCCAGCCGGGTGAGCTTGCCGGCCGCCTTGTGTACGCGCACCGCGTCGCCGGAGACGAGGGCGATGCCGGCGGAGTCGTAGCCGCGGTACTCCAGCCGCTTGAGGCCTGACATCAGGATCGGGGCGGCGCTCCGGTTGCCGATGTATCCGATGATTCCGCACATGGAGCCGATCTCCTGTTCGACGCTCGAACCCGGCCGCCGACCGGACGGGGCCGGAACGGCGAGGGGTTCCTCCTGCCCGCGCGTGCCTTCCGATGACGCCACGCCCGACACACTCGCATTACCGCTCCTTGCTGCCTGCGCGTGCCTTGCGATGATGTCGCGCCGTGCGGGCTGGCGAAGGCGGTGCCGCCGGGGTCACGGGCGCCTTGACTGTTTCGGTCGGTCAGCCGTAGACGATGCGCCGAATCTGGCGTTCGCTGAGCGGCGGCGCCCGGAAGCGCCCCCCGTCCACCTCCGCCGCCAGCCTCTCGTAGATGGCGCGGTTGCGCATCCCCTCGGCCTGAAGCTCGCGGTGGCGCCGGATCACGAATGCCTCGGGGGTCTCGTCGTAGAAGCTCAGCACCTCCTCCACCATCCGGCGGATTTCCGAGCGGCTCAGGCCGCCGGTCCGGACCAGATGATCGAGAAGGCTGGACGGAATGGTCACGGGCGACATGGCGAGCAATCGCATCACACTGCATGAAGGATTGCAAAATTCTGCCCGAATTCGGGCTGAATATTGTCGATACCGTACCGATGGGAGTAATGTCCGATGCCCGGACGATATCGGGCGCGGATGCCCGACCACCGTGACTTTTGCGTGACTTCCGAATGATCCTGTCGCCGTTACGGAGGGCGCTGACATGCACATCGACGCGATGGACGCGGCCGCACTGGCGCGGGCGGAAGCGGAGCTGGAACAGCACTACGCGGCGCTCCGGGCCGAAGGCCTGAACCTCGATCTCACGCGGGGCAAGCCCGCCGGCGACCAGCTCGATCTGAGCGCCGCGCTCGACGGCGCCCTCTCCGGCGACTACCGCACCGAGGACGGCACCGACGCCCGCGGCTACGGCGGCAGCGACGGCATCGCGGAGGCGCGCCGCCTCGGCGCAGCGTGGCTCGGGCTCGCCCCGGACGAGATCCTCGTCGGCGGCAACAGCAGCCTCACTCTGATGTACCTCTTTCTTCTGGGCGCCCACCGCTTCGGCCTCGACGGACCGGGGAGCGCGTGGGCCGACGACCCCGCCGGCGCCCGCTTCCTCTGCCCGGTGCCCGGCTACGACCGGCACTTCGCCATCTGCGAGGACCTCGGCATCGAGATGATCCCGGTGCCGATGACCGGCGAGGGGCCGGACATGGATCGGGTCGAGGTGCTGGCGGCCGGCGACCCGGGGGTGCGGGGGATGTGGTGCGTGCCGCAGTACTCGAACCCGACCGGCGAGACGTACTCCGCCGCGACCGTGCGCCGCATCGCCGGGCTCGGGCGCATCGCCGCGCCCGGATTCCGCGTGATGTGGGACAACGCCTACGCGGTGCACCACCTCGCCGGCTCTGCGGCGCCGCTCGAGAACGTCATGGCCGGTTGCCGGGCCGCAGGCACCGAGGACAGCGTGGTGCAGTTCGCCTCCACCTCCAAGGTGACCTTCGCCGGCGCCGGCGTCGCCTTCTTCGGCGGGTCGCGGCGCAACGTCGACTGGTTCCGCTCCCGCCTCTCGGTCATGACCATCGGGCCGGACAAGGTCAACCAGCTCCGGCACCTGCGGCTGCTGCCCGACATGGATGCGGTGCACGCGCTGATGGAACGCCACGCCGCGCGGCTCCGCCCGAAGTTCGACTGCGTGCAGCGCCGTCTCGAGGACGGTCTGGGCAATCTGGGCATGGGACGGTGGACGGAGCCGGATGGCGGTTACTTCGTGAGCTTCTGGACCAGGCCGGGGCTCGCGCAGGAGACGGTGCGCCTCGCGGCGGCGGCGGGGGTGCGTCTCACCCCGGCCGGCGCCGCGTATCCCCGGGGCGAGGACCCGGAGGACAGCCACATCCGCCTCGCCCCGAGCTTCCCGCCGCTGGCCGAGGTGGACCGGGCCATGGAAGTCTTCGTGATCTCCGTGAAGCTCGCGGCGGTGCGCGGCGCCCGGCGGACGAGCGCGCAGTGAACGTTCGGGGCGGCCGGGGCCGGCAAGGTCGCCTCCGGGTGGGTGCTCGTCCCTCGCGCAAGAAGGGGGACCGATGCTCATGGACGCTCGACGAGCGCGTACTCATGTGGGCAGGAGCGCATCGGTTTCGAACATTCGCGAGTTCCTGTCGTCGTGCGATTTCATCGATCCCTGATTCGCTCAAGCCTTCGTCCACATGTACGCACGCGGTCGTCTCACCGGTATGACCGACTCCCCCCGCTCGTTCGAAACCCTCCTCGCCCAGGGCGGGCACTTCATCGACTCCGAGACCGGCGCCATCGTGCCGCCGATCCAGCCCTCGACCACGTATGCGCGCGACGAACACCACGAGTTGATCGGCTACGGATACAGCCGGTCCGGCAATCCCACCTGCGCTCACGTCGAAGCGGTGCTGGCGGAGCTTGAAGGCGCCGAGGAGGCGCTCGTCTTCGCCTCCGGGCTCGCGGGCATCGCGACGTTCTTCGACACCGTGCGCACCGGCGAGCGGGTGGTCGCCCCGCGGGTCATGTACCACGGCGCCGCCGACTGGCTGCGCCGGCTCGCCGAGCGGCGAGGCATCGAGATCGCCTTCTTCGACGCGACAGCGCCGGATGGGCTGCAAACCGCAGTGCGGGCCGGCACGACCGCGGTGGTGTGGATCGAGGCTTCGGTCAATCCCACCTGGGACGTGATCGACGTGCGCGCGGCGGCCGACATCGCCCATGCGGCGGACGCGGTCCTCGGCGTCGACGCCACCGCGACGCCCGCGGTGACGCTCCGCGCGCTCGACCTCGGCGCCGACATTGTCTTCCACTCCGGAACGAAGTATCTGGCCGGCCACAGCGACGTTACCGCCGGGGTCCTCGCAACCCGGGCCGCCGACGCGCGCTGGGAAGACGTGAAGCTCGCCCGCACCCTGATGGGCGGGGTGCTCGGCGCATTCGAATCCTGGCTGCTGCTGCGCGGCATGCGCACCCTGCATGTGCGCTACGAGCGTCAGGCGGCGAACGCGATGGCCATCGCCCGGCACTTCGAACGGCATCCGAAGGTCGAGGCGGTGCTCTACCCGGGGCTCGAAACCCATCCCGGCCACGCGGTCGCGAAGCGCCAGATGACCAACGGCTTCGGCGCGATGCTCTCGCTCCGCGTCGCGGGCGACGCCGAGACCGCGAAACGGGTGGCGACCCGCACCCGCCTCTTCGTCCCCGCGACGTCCCTCGGCGGGGTCGAGAGCCTCATCGAGCACCGCGCCACCGTGGAGGGCCCGCGCAGCGTGGTGCCCCCGAACCTGCTCCGCATCTCGGTCGGCATCGAGCGTGCGGACGAGCTCATCGCCGACCTGGAGCAGGCGCTGGCCTGAACTCCAACTTGGGATCCTGACCGAAATTAATTTTCCACCTCATCAACCCCAATCTCCTCTCAGGCAGGAGGTACAGGCGTGTCGAACGGAAAAATTATTTCGGTCGGGGTCCTTAACCCGGAAATTTCACTATTTCACGGCTACGGGCCCGGATCTGACTGCTTTCGCTGCGTTGAACGTGACATGGGCGGCCCGGGTGCTCGACGTACCTACGGGTACGCCTGCGCGCCCGGACTCGCGTTCGCCTTGCGAAACCAGCCATCTGCGCACTCTCGCTTCGCGAATCGGTGAAATTTCCGGGTTAATCCCGCCGCACCACCACGAACGATTCGTCGACGAACCACAGCCCGCCGTGGCGGGCCACCACCTCGGCCGTGGCATCGAGGTAGGTGCCGTCGGACATCGCCCGCGTGATCCGCTCGTCATCGATCTGGGCGACGTAGACCGCCGCGTTCCATGCCGCCAGCCGGGTCGAGGTGCCGATGTTCTCGGTGACCTCGTTCGGCATCACATGCAGGGAGTAGCGGAAGAAGCTGTGCGATTCGCTGTCGATGCTGAAGTCGCGATCGGGGAAGTGCTCCGCGAGCCGCGAGCGCAGCTCCTGCACCAGCACCGGCCCCGGCGTCCGGAAGGGATCCTCGTCAGGCCAGACCTTGCGGATGATCTCCATGCCCGGGTCCTGCCCGGTGGACTGGATGGTGATCATGCGCCCACCCGGCGCGAGCGAGGCGGCGAGCGGTTCGAGCACCAGCCGCACCTTGCGCTCGGCGCGGTGCCGCGCGCGAAAGGGCTGCGCCGCGATCACGAGGTCGTAGCCGCCGATTGGCGCCGCGGGCCGCGGAATGACCGCATCGAGCGTGAACCGGTGGTCGGCGCGGTAGAGCACGATCACCGAAGGCTCCATGTAGATCGGGTTGCCGGTGCTCGGGCTTGTGCGCACCTTCCACCAGTCGGCCAGGATCGGGCGGAGCTCGGCGATCTGGCGGTCGAAAGCGTGCGCGGTGTGGCCTTCCAGCGCGAGTTCGCGCCAGTTGACGCGGGTGCCGTCGCCGTCACCGGCGGTCCTGAGCCAGGGCGCCTCGCGGTAGTTCAGGTTGGTGAGCACGACCACCGTCTGCGGGTGCTCGGAGAACCGGTCCGGGAGCTTCTCCAGGGTGAGCCTCACGTCCTCGAGGCTGATCTCCTTGCCGACGACGAGGAACGGCACGGTGGGGAAGTGCCCGTGAAGCTGGCGGAGTACGCTCGCCATCACGGTGCCGTCGCCGGTCCCGGCGTCGAACACCCGCATCGCGGGCGGTCGGGGGTCCAGGGCCGCAAGCTCGGCCCCGATGCGCTGCCCGATCGCCCACTTCTCGCTGCAGGTGGTCACGAACAGCAGGTACTTCTCGCGGTTGTCGAAGAAGCGGAACGGACGTTCGCCGGTCATGTCGGCCTCCGGAATCTCGGGCCCGAACGATCTTCGCATCATCGAGCCACACCGGGATCGTGACCACGTTCAGCGCGTCCGCGGATGGCTACCCCGGAAATGTCACCGATCCACGGCCGCAGACACGGATCCGAGCGTCTTCGCCGCGTTGAACACGACCAGGGGGCTCGACGTCCCTACGGGTACGCCTGCGCGCCCTCGCTTCGCGACTCGGTGAAATTCCCGGGCTCGACTCCCGTCCGTGTCCCCGGGGCCGGTCGAGTTTCCAGCGTCCCCGGTCCGTGTCCCCGGGACTGGTCGAGTTTCCCGTGTCTGCGGTCCGTGTCCCCGGGAATGGCTGAGCCGCTCTCTCCACCTACAACGATGCGGAGTCCAGAATTTTGGCGCGGTAACTCTTGACGGACACCGACGGACTTTCACCCGCCCGCTGAGCCGAGCATGAACCGCACACCGGCGAGCACCACGGCGGCGGTGAGGCCGGCGACCCCAAGCGCAAGGCCGATTCCCCGTTTCACGAGGCGGATTTCGAGCGCGGCGAGATCGGCCTGTGTCGTCATATCGCTTTGGGTGGATTCGATGGCGGTGCGCAACGCGGCGGCGTGCGCTTCGGCCTGGCGGCGCTCGACGCCGGCGGCTTCGAGTTCGCGGGTCGTAGTGACGGCGTCAAAGGCGGTAGTAGGCATCGCACTGTCTCCGCCTTACAGGTATTCGAGTGCTTCGGCGGTGGCCAAGTGGCGAGTGTACTTCGTCACCATGCGCACGCTGGACCATCGGCCTTGCCGCATGACGGTTGCGGCGGGCGTCTGGTTGCTCGTCATACGTCCGGAGCCGTCTTCCGCGCGGGTGATCTGACACCGTGTGAGGGCCGTGGTTTCGGAGCGGCGCAACCCGGCATTCGCCATCGTCGAGACGGACGTCATTGTGGTCGCATCCCGGAGTCGGGTTTCGGCCCGCCCGTTGATTGCAGTCGCTTCGGGGCGGGCCGGGATGCTCGGTCCAGTGGACCGCCAGAATGGATCGGCGCCCTCGGCCGGTCGGTACCGACGCTTCCTTCCGGCGGACCATCGCCGGATCGCTCGCCGCTGCGGGGCACCCCCGGGCGGATCAGACCGGAAATCTCGCCGATTCGCGCCCGTAGCCGCCAACCGCGAAATTTTCGGGTCAGGACTCTGTCGGGTGTCGCCGTTTCTCCGCGCATCGACCCGCACCACGCCGTGCATCCTGAGAACATCCTGGCATCATGCGGTGCAGCCCGGGAATTTCCCCGCAGCCGTGAATCGGGGAAATTCCCGGGCCAGCTCCGATGCGGAGTCGGTCAATCATCAGGGAGAGTGAGGCATGAGAATCATCGTCCACGGCCAGCAGGCGTTCGGGAAGAGCGTTCTGGAGGCGTTGCTCGAACGCGGAGAAGATGTCATCGGCGTGTACTGCGCCCCCGACCGTGAGGGCCGCCCGCCGGATCCGATCAAGCAGTGCGCCGTGGAGCGGGGGCTGCCCGTGCATCAGCCGCGCTCCTACCGGAGTGCGGAGACGGCGGCGCAGATGGCATCGCTCGGGGCGGACCTCTGCGTCATGGCTTACGTCACCGCATTCGTGCCCGAAGAGGTGCTGAACGTTCCGGCCCGCGGCTCCATCCAGTACCACCCGTCCCTGCTCCCGCGGCACCGCGGCGGCAGCTCCATCAACTGGCCCATCATCTGGGGCGAGACGAAGACCGGGCTCTCCATCTTCTGGCCGGACAACGGGCTCGACGAAGGCCCGATCCTGCTGCAGAAGGAGGTCGAGATCACCGACGACGACACCCTGGGCAGCCTCTACTTCAACCAGCTCTTCCCCCTGGGTGTCGAGGCGATGCTCGAGAGCGTGGATCTCGTGCGCGCCGGCAAGGCGCCGAAGATCGCGCAGGACCACTCGCAGGCGACCTACGAGGGCTGGTGCCGGGGGAACCTGGTGCGCATCAACTGGCACCTGCCCACGCAGACGACCTGGAACCTGATCCGCGGCTGCAACCCCGCCCCGGGCGCCTGGACGACGTTCGAGGGCGCGAAGGTCGCCGTCTTCGACTGTGTGAAGGTGCCCGAGGCCCGGAGCGTCCAGCCCGGCGAAATCATCCGCATCGGCGACGACGGCGTGCAGGTGGCGACCGCCGACGGGCAGATCCTGGTCCAGCGGGTGCGCCCCGACGGCGCCCGGAAGGTGTCGGCGGCGGAGTGGGCGGAGGGCGTGGGCCTCCGGGTCGGGGCTCGGCTGAAATAGTGTCGGCGGCGGTTGTCGCGTTGTTTATTGATGCCGGGAGTTTGGTATATCGTACTGCGGCCCGGAAATGTCACCGATTCGCGAAGCGAGGGGGCGGAGATGGCTGGTTTCGCAAGGCGAACGCGAGTCCGGGCGCGCAGGCGTACTTGACAGTACGTCGAGCCCCCGGGCCACCCCCATGTCGCATTCAACGCAGTGAAAGCAGTCGGATCCGGGCCCGCAGCCGGGAATCGGTGGCATTTCCGGGCTGGCCGGGCTGCCCCCACCGGTGCTCTCCGAGTTGATCCGTGATGGACATCCACGAATATCAGGCCAAGCAGCTCCTGCGTCCGTACGGACTGGTATCGCCCCCCGGAGAGTGCGCGTTCACGGCCGAGGAGGCCGAGGCGGCGGCTCGCCGGATCGGCGGCTCGCGGTGGGCGGTCAAGGCGCAGATCCGGGCCGGTGACCGCAGCATCGCCGGCGGGGTGAAGATGGTGGCCTCCGCCGCCGACGTGCGCGAGGTCGCCCGGGAGATGCTCGGCGCGCGGCTCGTCACCTCCCAGACCGGCGGCGAAGGCGAATACGTGCACCGGGTGTACGTCGAGGCGGTGTGCCGGGCCGCGAGCGAGCACTACCTTGCCCTGGGGCTCGACCGGGCCGCGTCGTGCATCACCCTCGTCGGTTCCGACGCGGGGGGGACGTCGATCGAATCGGTGGCCGGGGAGCACCCGGAGCGGATATCGCAGGTCGCCATCGACCCGCTCGACGGGCTGAACCCCGCCGATGCGCGCCGCCTCGCTGCCGACATCGGGCTCGGTGGGGCGCATTCGGCCGAGGCCGAGCGCCTGATGATCGGGCTCTACGACGCCTTCGTCTTCTACGACGCATCGCTTGTCGAGATCAATCCGCTGGCGCTCACCCACGACGGCGAGCTGCTTGCCCTCGATGCCAAGATGAGCATCGACGACAACGCCATGTTTCGCCACCGCGACCTCGAGGATCTGCGCGAGCGCGACGAGGAGGGCCGGCTGGAGCGGGTGCGCCACGGTTTCAACTACATTGCACTCGACGGCGACATCGGCTGCGTGGTGAACGGTGCGGGTCTCGCGATGGCCACGATGGACATCCTCAGGCTTCAGGGCGGCGCGCCCGCGAACTTCCTCGACCTCCCGCCCGCCGCCGGTCGCGATCGCATGACCGCCGCCTGCCGGCTGGTGCTCGAAAACCCGCGGGTCAAGGTGCTGCTTGTCAACATCGTCGGCGGCGGCATGACCCGGTGCGACATCGTCGCCGAGGCGCTCGCGGCCGCCTGCCGTGCCGCCGGGCGGTCGGTGCCCATCGTCGCCCGGTTCGAGGGCGTGAACCGGGAGCTTGCTCGCAAGGTCCTGCGCGATACCGGGGTCGAAGCGGAGCCGGCCGGGTCGCTGGGCGATGCCGCGATGCGCGCGGTACGGGCCGCATCGGGGCTTGCCCGATGAAGCGCCTTGCCGCCGCCGACCCCTTCCGGTTCCCGCCGGGAATTCCTGTGCGACCGTCGAGCGGCTTTCCGCCGCCAACACCCACGGCACCCGACCCCTTCCGGTTCCTCCGCGGAGTTCCGGTTCGACGACGGGGAGCCGTCTGATGGCCATCCTCGTCGATGCCGGCACCCGGGTCATCGGCCAGGGCATTACCGGCCGGCAGGGGACGTTCCATGCGGAGCGGTCCATCGCCTACGGCACCCGGTTCGTCGCCTGCGTGACCCCCGGCAAGGGCGGCAGCCGGCACCTGTATCTTCCCGTCCACGATCGGGTTGCCGATGCGGTGGAGGCGACGGGGGCGGATGCATCGGTCGTCTACGTCCCGCCCGACCGCGCCGCCGATGCCATGATCGAGGCGATCCAGGCCGGCGTGAGGCTGGTGGTATGCCTCACCGAGGGCGTCCCGGTGCTCGACATGGTGCGCGTCAAGCGCGTGCTGCAGGGCACGTCCACCACCCTCGTCGGCCCCAACACCCCCGGCATCATCACCCCCGGCGCGTGCCGCATCGGGATCATGCCGGGGCTCATCCATCGTCCCGGGCGCATCGGCATCATGTCGCGCTCCAGCACCCTCACCTACGAAGTCGCGGCCCAGTGCACCGCCCTCGGTCTGGGGCAGAGCACGGTAGTGGGGATCGGCGCGGATCCGGTGCACGGCATCGGCTTCGTCGAATGCCTGGAGCGGTTCATCGCCGATGACGAGACCGACGGGATCATCCTCATCGGCGAGATCGGGGGGGTCGAAGAGGAGACGGCGGCCGAATTCCTGCGCGAGGCGCGCCCGTCGAAGCCGGTAATCGGCTACATTGCGGGGACCACGGCGCCGGCCGACCGTCGCATGGGGCACGCCGGCGCGATCATCGCTGGCGGCCGCGGCAGCGCCCGGGAGAAGCTTGAGGCGCTGCGCGGAGCCGGGGTGACCGTTCCGGATTCCCCGGCCGAAATTGCCCGAACCATGGCCGAGGCGTTGCGGGCATCTTGATTCCGACCTGGTTGACGGGTTGCGATTCTTGCGGTGTTGTCCGACTGTGGTGCATGTTGTGACGGAGAGAGTGTGCTATGGCGAAGTCCGAGATCATTCGGGTACAAATGGAGCCTGGCCTCAAGCATGAAGCGGAAACACTTTTCTCCACTCTCGGTTTGTCTCCGAGTGAAGCGATTGCACTCTTCTATGCGCAGGTGACCTTTCACCGGGGTTTGCCGTTCAGCATGAAGATCCCGAATGCCGAGACTCGTGAAGCTCTTCGCCAGGCGTACGAGGAAAGAGGGCTGACGGAGTACACGAGTCTTGATGCTCTCAAGGCGGTGCGCGACTGAGACGTGCGCCTGAAAACGACGAGGCGGTTCGAAAGAGCCCTCGCGCGAGTGAAGCGGCGTGGCAAGGATCTTCGAAGGCTCTGGAGCGTGGTCGAGCGACTTTTGGCGGATCAACCCCTTGATGCGCGTCACCGCCCGCATCGACTTTCGGGCGCTTGGGCGTCGTCGTGGGAATGCCATGTGGAGTCCGATTGGTTGTTGGTCTGGAATCGCCAAGAGGATGTCCTGATTCTGGCTCGCACCGGAAGCCATTCCGATTTGTTCGGCCGAGTCGTGGCTACATCGGACCCGGTGCGCTGTCACCGAAGCCCCCCGTCGCAGAACGGCGTGCAGTGGGCGATCGTTGCGGTGCGGTGAGTAAGCCGCATGAACTGGAGTCGTGATGTTCACGGAAATCAAATCCCCCCCCCGCCGTCGTCATCCCGGCTCCGGGCGCGGCAAGGCCCGCCGCCAGCCCAAAGGGCGGCAGGTGGACCCGGCCGTCCTCGACGAGGTGCGGGCCCTGCTCGGGGATCGCCCGCGCGACCGCGACCTGCTCATCGAGCACCTGCACCTCGTTCAGGACCGCTGGCGCTGCATTTCCGCCCCGCACCTCGCCGCGCTCGCCCACGAGATGCGTCTGCCGATGGCCGAGGTCTACGAGACTGCGACGTTCTACGCGCACTTCGACGTGCTCGCCGAGGGCGAGGCGCCGCCGCCGGCGGTTACGGTGCGGGTCTGCGACAGCCTCTCGTGCGAGCTTGCCGGCGCCCGCGCCCTGCTCGCATCGCTGCCCGCCGCCCTTGGCGATCAGGTGCGAGTGGTGCGCGCCCCGTGCATGGGCCGGTGCGACACCGCCCCGGTGGTCGAGGTCGGCCACCGCCATGTCGACCACGCGGACGAGCCGGCCGTCCGCGCCGTCATCGAAGCCGGTGACCTCCATCCCGTCATTCCGGAGTACCGCGCCCTCGACGCCTACCAACGCGATGGCGGCTACACACTTCTGCGCGCCTGCCTGGCCGGTGCGCACACGTTCGAGGACATCGCCGCGAAGCTCGACGCCGCCGGCCTGCGCGGCCTCGGCGGGGCCGGATTCCCCACCGGGCGCAAGTGGCGCATCGTGCGCGGCTACGCCGGCCCCCGGCTGATGGCGGTCAATGCGGACGAGGGCGAGCCCGGCACGTTCAAGGATCGCCACTACCTCGAACACGACCCCCACCGGTTTCTCGAAGGCGTGCTCGTCGCCGCGTGGGCGGTGGAGGCGGAAGCGGTCTGGATCTATCTCCGCGACGAGTACCCGTTCATCCGCGAGATTCTGCTCCGCGAGCTGGCGAAGCTCGGCCCCGCCGGGCTCGACGCCCACACGAAGCTGCACCTTCGCCGTGGCGCCGGCGCCTACATCTGCGGCGAGGAGTCCTCGATGATCGAGTCCATCGAGGGCAAGCGCGGGCTGCCGCGCCACCGCCCGCCCTATGTCGCCGAGGTCGGCGTGTTCGGCCGGCCGACCCTGGTGCAGAACGTGGAGACCATGTACTGGGTGCGCGACATCGTCGAGAAGGGGCCGGAGTGGTTCGCGAGCCACGGCCGCAACGGCGGCAAGGGGCTCCGCAGCTACTCGGTGTCGGGGCGGGTGAGGTCGCCGGGGGTGAAGCTCGCCCCGGCCGGGGTCACCCTGCGCGAGCTGGTCGATGAATTCTGCGGCGGCATGGCCGAGGGACACACTCTCCGCGGCTACCTCCCCGGTGGCGCGAGCGGCGGCATCCTGCCCGCGTCGATGGCGGACCTGCCGCTGGAGTTCGGCAAGCTGGAGCGGCACGGGTGCTTCGTGGGCTCGCACGCGGTGGTGGTGCTGTCGGACCGGGACGACATGAAGGCGGTTGCCCTCAACCTCATGCGCTTTTTCGAAGACGAAAGCTGCGGCCAGTGCACGCCGTGCCGGGTGGGCACCGAGAAGGCGGTGCGGCTCATGGAGCGCGACGCCTGGGACGCGCCGCTGCTCGCCGAACTCGGGCGCACGATGAGCGATGCGTCCATCTGCGGCCTCGGTCAGGCCGCCGCCAATCCGCTGAACTCGGTGATGCGGTATTTCAGGGAAGACGTTGAGAGTCCAAGATGACTGAATCGGTCCAGTTCACCCTCGACGGTACCGAAGTCGAGGCATCCCCCGGCGAGACGATCTGGCAGGTTGCGCATCGGCTCGGTACCGACCTCCCGCACCTGTGCTACGCCCACGAGCCCGGCTACCGGGCCGACGGCAACTGTCGCGCGTGCATGGTGGAGGTCGAGGGCGAGCGGGTGCTGGCGGCCTCGTGCCAGCGCCGGGCGGCGCCGGGGATGGTGGTGCGTACCGCCACCGAGCGGGCGCAGGCTTCGCGCCGGATGGTGATGGAGATGCTCGTTGCCGACCAGCCGCCGCGGGAGGTCGCGCATCAGCACGACTCCCGGTTCTGGCGGTGGGCCGAGCGCATGGACGTGACCGAGAGCCGGTTTCCGGGCCGGCCCCCCGTCGCCCCCGACCCGAGCCACCCCGCGATGCGCGTCAACCTCGACGCCTGCATCCATTGCAACCTGTGCGTGCGCGCCTGCCGCGAGGTGCAGGTCAACGACGTCATCGGCATGGCGTGGCGCGGCGCGGGTTCGAAGATCGTGTTCGACTTCGACGACCCGATGGGCGCGAGCACCTGCGTCGCCTGCGGGGAGTGCGTGCAGGCGTGCCCGACCGGGGCGCTGATGGAGGCGTCGCTCGTCGACGAGGCCGGCGTCGACCGCCGGCTCGAACTCGACGAGGTGAAGAGCGTGTGCCCCTACTGCGGCGTCGGCTGCCAGATCACCTACCAGCTTGCGGACAACCCCGAGGGGAAGGCGCAAGCGCCGGCGCGGGCACCAGCGGCGCCGTTGTCCCCCTCCCGGCCCACGGACAACCCCGCCGGCAAGGCGAAGGGCGAAGCCGGGGGCCGCCCCGAGGGCGGTGCCGGGGCTATGGCCGAGCGCGGGGCCGGACGTGGGGCCAGGCGCAAGGCCGAGGCCACCAGGGTCATTGCCGCGGTACAGGGCCGCGACGGTCCCGCCAACCAGAAGCGGCTGTGCGTGAAGGGACGGTTCGGCTTCGACTACGTGACCCATCCGCATCGCCTCACCACCCCGCTCATCCGGCGTGACGACGCCCCGAAGTCCGCCGACTGCGAGATCGACCCCGCGAACCCCCTGACCCACTTCCGCGAGGCGACCTGGGAGGAGGCGCTCGACCGCGCCGCCGGTGGGCTCGCCGCCATTCGCGACCGGGACGGCGGGGCCGCCCTCGCGGGCTTCGGCTCCGCCAAGGGCTCGAACGAGGAGGCGTACCTCGTCCAGAAGCTCGTCCGCCAGGGGTTCGGCACCAACAACGTCGACCACTGTACGCGGCTGTGTCATGCGTCCTCGGTCGCGGCTTTGCTCGAAGGCATCGGCTCCGCCGCGGTCACCGCTCCGTTCACCGCCTGCGAGGACTCCGACGTCATCATCGTCATCGGCGCCAACCCCACCGAGAACCACCCCGTCGCCGCCACCTTCTTCAAGCAGGCGGCGAAGCGCTCCACCCTCATCGTGATGGACCCGCGCGGCCAGGCCCTGAGGCGGCACGCCACCCACATGCTCCAGTTCGACTACGGCACCGACGTGGCGCTCCTGAACGCCATGCTGAACGTCATCGTCACCGAGGAGCTCTACGATCGGCGCTACATCGAGACCCACGTCTCGGGGTTCGACGCACTGGCGCAGCACGTCCGGGACTTCACGCCCGAGGAGATGGCGCCCATCTGCGGCATCGAGGCGGAGCGCATCCGCGAGGTCGCCCGTACCTACGCCAGGGCCGAGAAGGGGATCATCTTCTGGGGGATGGGGATCTCGCAGCACACCCACGGCACCGACAACGCGCGCTGCCTCATCGCGCTCGCGATGATCACCGGCCACGTCGGCCGCCCCGGCACCGGGCTGCACCCGCTGCGCGGCCAGAACAACGTGCAGGGTGCCTCGGACGCGGGGCTCATCCCCATGGTCTTCCCCGACTACCAGTCGGTGGAGGCGGAGGACATCCGCGCCCGGTTCGAGGACCTGTGGGGCCGCTCGCTGGATGCGACGAGGGGCCTGACCGTGGTGGAGATCATGGAAGCGGTGCACACCGGCACCATCAGGGGGATGTACATCATGGGGGAGAACCCTGCGATGTCGGACCCGGACGTCGAGCACGCGCGGGCGGGGCTCGCGAGTCTGGAGCATCTGGTGGTGCAGGACATCTTCCTCACCGAGACCGCGTTCCACGCCGATGTGGTGCTGCCCGCTTCCGCGTGGCCCGAAAAGGACGGCACCGTCACCAACACCAACCGTCAGGTGCAGATGGGCCGCGCCGCACTCGCGTTGCCCGGCGATGCGCGCCAGGACTGGTGGATCATCCAGGAGATCGCGAGCCGCATCGGGCTCGACTGGCGCTACACCGGCCCCGCCGACGTGTTCGCGGAGATGGCGGCGGTGATGCCGTCGTTCGACAACATCACCTGGGATCGCCTGCGGGCGGAGAGCGCGGTGACCTACCCCTGCGAGGCCCCGGACCAGCCGGGCATGGATATCGTGTTCGGGGAGGGGTTCCCGACCCCGGACGGCCGCGCGAAGCTGGTGCCCGCCTCCATCGTGCCGCCGGGCGAGCAACCGGATGAAGAGTACCCCATGGTGCTCACCACGGGCCGGCAGCTCGAACACTGGCACACCGGCGCCATCACCCGGCGGGCCACCGTCCTCGACGCCCTGGAGCCGGAGGCGATGGCGAGCCTCTCCCCGTTCGATCTCCGCAAGCTCGGCATCGCGGCCGGCGATCCGGTGCGGGTGGCGACCCGCCGCGGCGCCATCGAACTCAAGGCGCGGGCGGACGGCGCGGTCCCGTCCGGCGTGGTCTTCGTGCCCTTCTGCTACGCGGAAGCGGCCGCCAACACCCTCACGAACCCCGCCCTGGACCCGTTCGGCAAGATCCCGGAATTCAAGTACTGCGCCGCGCGGGTGGAGGCGGTGCAGTAGATGGAGTTCAGATCGCCTCCAGTCGCTCGATAGTATCCGGGTGTTTGGCGACCAGCAGAATCAACGCCTTGGCCTGATCGTTCGGCTTGGCGCGGCCTTGCTCCCAGTTCTCCAGCGTGCGTGGCGACACACGGAGCTGGTTCGCGAAGACACCACGGGAGACGCCGAGCTTCTCCCGGATGTCTCGGATTTCCCGGCCGGAGAGCCTTGGCAGTGGTTTCGGCTCCACCCGGTAAGTACGGAGCGTCTTCCGGCCCATCTCGAACTCCTTGATTTCCCGGAGCCCGTCGAGCACTTCGTTGAACACGTCACGTCGAATCATTCTCGATCTCCTCCAACCCGCGTCTCCATGCTCGGCGTTCGCTTGAGGTGAGGTCGTCCTTGACGCTCTTTCCGTACAGCGTCAGCAGATAAAGCCGGTTCTTCACCGGGCGCCAGTAGTAGATCACCCGCACCCCACCCCGTTTCCCCCGGCTCCCGGCCGACCAGCGAAGTTTGCGCAACCCGCCTGTCCCGCTGACGACAGCGCCGGAATCCGGGTGCTCCGCGAGATGCCATTGAAGTCGCCTATACTCATCGTCGGTCAGATGGTCATGTACCCGGGCAGTGAAATGGCTGGTTTCGACGAACAGGATATTCATCGATGGCACTATACGCAATTCACGTATATTTTTTCCGCGACAGCTGTTCCAGCTCGCGTCAGGGGCCCGGATGCAGGAAGGAGCCCTGCGCCATATGAATGACGCCAATCTGTACGGACTTCTCGAAGCACACTTCCCCCCCGACCGTTCCACCGCCTGTCTCGAAACCCCGAACGGGGCGGTGTGGACCTTCGCGGATGTCGAGGCCGAGTCGGCGCGCGGTGCGAATCTGATGCGCGAGCGGGGCGTCGCGCCCGGGGATCGGGTGGCGGTGCAGGTGGAGAAGTCGCCGCGGGCGCTCATCCTCTATCTCGCGTGTCTGCGCGCAGGCGCGGTCTATCTGCCGCTCAACCCTGCGTATCCGGAGCGGGAGGTGGATTACTTCCTCGGGGACGCCGAGCCCCGCCTGGTGGTGACGCGACCGGAGTCCGCGGGTGATGCGAGCCGGCTCTGCCGGCGCCGCGGCATCGGCGAGCCGCTCACTCTGGGTACCGGGGACGACGGCACCCTGGTCGAGGCGAGCCGGTCGATGCCGGATCGCTTCGACCCGGTGGAGCGCGCGCCGGGCGATCTCGCCGCGCTCCTCTACACCTCCGGCACCACCGGCCAACCGAAGGGCGCGATGCTCACCCACGCCAACCTGTTCTCGAACGCCGAAGTGCTGCACCGGGCCTGGGGGTTCCGCGCGGGCGACGTGCTTCTGCACATGCTCCCCATCTTCCACACCCACGGGCTGTTCGTGGCCTGCCATACGTCGCTGCTCAACGGCTCACCGATGATCTTCTGCCCGCGCTTCGACGCGGCCGAGGCATGCCGGTTGCTGCCGCGGGCAACAGTGTTCATGGGCGTGCCCACCTTCTACGTGCGCCTGCTCGCACAGGCCGGGTTCGGAGCGGCGCAGGGCGCGAACGTCCGTCTCTTCGTCTCCGGCTCCGCTCCGCTGCTGGAGCAGACGTTCGAGGCGTTCCGGGAGCGCACCGGGCACGCCATCCTCGAACGCTACGGCATGACCGAGTGCGGCATGAGTACCTCGAATCCCCTCGATGGCGCGCGTCGCGCCGGCACCGTGGGTCTGCCTCTGCCCGGAGTGGATCTGCGGGTGAGCGGCAAGGACGGCGTGCCGGCCGGACCGGGGGAGGTGGGGGAGATCGAGTTCAGGGGGCCGAACGTCTTCACGGGTTACTGGCGGATGCCGGAGAAGACGGCCGAGGAGTTCACCGCCGACGGCTTCTTCCGCTCCGGCGACCTCGGCCGGATCGACGACGACGGCTACATCTCGATCGTGGGCCGCGGCAAGGACCTCGTCATCAGTGGCGGGTTCAATGTCTACCCCAAGGAGGTGGAGCTCCTGATCGACAAGCTCGACGGCGTGGCGGAGTCCGCGGTGATCGGGCTGCCCCACCCGGACTTCGGGGAGCAGGTCACGGCGGTGGTGGTGCGCGCGCCGGATGCGGTACGGCCGACGGAGCCGTCCGTGATCGAGGCGCTGAAGCGGGCGCTTGCGGGCTACAAGGTGCCGAAGCGGGTGTTCTTCGTCGGGGAGCTGCCGCGCAACGCGATGGGCAAGGTGCGGAAGAGCGTGCTGCGGGAGCGGTTCGCCCGGGATCAGGATGGCGTCGAGTGTCCGTCGGTGGAGCGAGCCGCAACTCCGCTGGAGTGACCTGGCCCGAGCCAGCCCTTGCAGTGGGGCCGGCCGGCGATTGGATTCTCCGGTCAACGCTGGCACTCTCCGGCGGACCGTGACGCATCATTGGAGGAGCCGGAGGCATGGCCGGAGCGCCGAAGCATCTCATCGACTGGAAGTATCGGGACGACGCCGAAATCCGCGAGGTGCTTGCGCTCGCCCGGCGCGTGAAGCGCCAGCGCTGGGAGTTCCAGGGTCACATGCAGGGCCGCACCCTGGTCATGGTCTTCCAGAAGACTTCCACCCGCACCCGGGTCTCGTTCGAGGCCGGCATGACGGAGCTCGGCGGGCACGCGATCAACCTCGACTGGCACACCACGAACTTCACTCTGGGCGATATCCGCTCCGAGACGCGCTACCTCTCGCGCAATTCCGCCTTCATCGTGGCCCGGCTGCGCCGCCACGCCGATCTGCTCGACATGGCCGCGGGCGCCACCGTCCCGGTGATCAACGGGTGCTGCAATCTTTACCACCCCTGCCAGGCGCTCGCGGACATGCTGACCATCGCCGAGGATCGGGATGCGGACCCGGGTGGTACGCGCCTGACCTACATCGGCGCCTACAACAACGTGGTGAACTCGCTGGTGTCGATTGCCGCCGCGCTGGGGGTCGAACTCACCCTGGTCTGCCCCATCCGCGACGAGGCGATCGTCGACGCCGAGAGTCGGGAACGGCTGCTGGCGCTCGACCTGCTGACCGAAACTCTCGATGCGAAGGCGGCGGTGGAGGATGCGGACTATGTCTACACCGATACCTGGATCGACATGGAACACTTCAACGACCCTGCGTTCGCCGAGGAGAAGGCGCGGCGCTGCGAGCTGATGCTGCCCTACCAGGTCAACGCGTCGCTCCTCGCCGACAGCCGGGCCAGGGTGATGCACGACATGCCGATGCACCTCGGGTACGAGATCACCGAGGAGGTGACCGAGAGCGAGCGCTCCATCATCTACGACCAGGCGGAGAACCGGCTCGACGCGCAGAAGGCGATCCTGCTGACTCTCGCGTGATGCGTGGCTCGGCCCGGAAATTTCATCGATTCCCGGCTGCGGACCCGAGTTCGCCCGAATCGCCGGTCGCGGAGCGAGTGGGTGCCTGACCGGCTTCGCGTTCCCGCTTCGCGAGCGGGTGAAGTTTCCGAGCTTCACCCGCCGGGGGGGCGGTTCGAGTGAAGCAGTACCTCGACCTGATGCGCCACGTCCGGGCGCGCGGGGTGCGCAAGGGCGA
This sequence comes from Gammaproteobacteria bacterium, assembly GCA_965221725.1. Lineage (GTDB taxonomy): Bacteria > Pseudomonadota > Gammaproteobacteria > HK1 > HK1 > HK1. Next base: position 1,449,896 of record OZ244909.1, on the reverse strand, counting down.
CCGCACCGGCACCGGCACCCTGAGCGTCTTCGGCTATCAGATGCGCTTCGACCTCGCGCATGGGTTCCCGGTGGTGACCACGAAGTCGATTCACATGCGTTCGGTCATCCACGAACTGCTGTGGTTTCTGAAGGGTTCGACCAACATCGGCTATCTCCACGCCAACCGCGTGACCATCTGGGACGAGTGGGCGAATGACGCTGGGGAGCTCGGCCCGATCTATGGCGCCCAGTGGCGGAGCTGGGCGACCGCGGATGGGGGCTCCGTCGATCAGATCGCGCGCGTCGTGGACGGCATCCGCCGCGACCCCGACTCCCGGCGGCACATCGTCTCGGCCTGGAACGTCGGCGAGCTGCACCGCATGGCTCTCCCGCCGTGCCATCTCCTGTTCCAGTTCTACGTCGCCGACGGCCGGCTCTCGTGCCAGCTCTATCAGCGCAGCGCGGATGTCTTCATCGGGGTGCCCTTCAACATCGCGTCGTACTCCCTCCTCACGGTGATGATCGCGCAGGTTGCGGGCCTCGAACCCGGCGAATTCGTGCACACCCTGGGCGACGCACATCTCTATCTCAACCATCTGGAGCAGGCCGACACCCAGCTTGAACGCAGGCCCTTCCCCCTGCCGCGCATGGAGGTCGCCCCCGGCGCCGAGTCCATCTTCGATTTCACCTACGACGATTTCCGGCTCGTGGGCTATGAGCACCACCCGGCCATCACCGCCCCGATCGCGGTGTGACGGCAGTCGCGGTCGGGCCCGCCGGCGGCGGCGAATTGCTCGTTCGACCATGGCCGCCACCGAGCACTCCGACCCGAAAAACGGGGAGTGCCTCACTTTGAAATTCCGTGTGGTATCGCCGGCCTGCATGCACTGGCTCTCCCGAGACCTCGGAAGTCGAAGTGGGGCACTGCCGGAAATTTCCGGGCTGACCGTCGTGCGGGATCGTCTTACGGTGATGGTCCTGCCGATTCGGAGGGCCGCTTGGCCAGCTCGACGAAGCTCAGGTCGTAGCCGTTTCGTTCGTCGGCGCGGCGCTCTTCGCGCCCGACTTCTTGCCAGGTTTCGGGGTCGAGTTCCGGAAACCGGGCATCTCCCTCGATTGACGCATGCACCACCGTGAGATGGATGCGGTCCGTGATGGGCAGGGCCTGCTCGTAGATGCTGGCGCCGCCGATGATCGCGATCTCCCTTGTATCGCTCGACGCGACTTCGCGCGCTTTCCCGAGTGCCTCCTCAAGCGAATGTACGAAGGCGAGGTTCCATATCTGGAAATCGGGGGCATGGAAATCACATTGGTGGGAGAGGACGATGTTGTGCCGTCCGCCAAGGACTCTTCTTCCAAGCGAATCGTGCGTCAATCGGCCCATGATGATGGGCTTGCCCATCGTCAGCGCCCGGAAACGGGCCAGATCGGCCGGAAGGTGCCAGGGCATCCTGCCGTCGCGCCCGATGACGCGGTTCTCGGCCATCGCAGCCACGATCATGACTGAAGGCGCGCTCACTGACGTTCGGGCCGGGTGAGTGACGGCGGATGACATTTCAAGCGCATCTCGGTGCAAATGCCGTTTTGATCGATGTCGAGATTCGCCGCTATTGCCGGGCATCGACTGGAGCATTGACGGGCCTGAACGTTCACTGGAGGTCCGGTGAGGCGCCGCCCTCGCAGCCGACGCTGAATTCCCGGTCGTCCTCCAGGCGGAGTGCGGTGAGCGAGCCGCCCCACATGCAGCCGGTGTCGACGTGACGCACATGCAGGTCGCGGGAGAGGGCAGTTTCGACCTGAAGGGTTGCCCAGTGGCCGAACACGATCCGGACGCCGTCCGCCTCGGCGTCGCGCAGGGTGAACCAGGGAGCGAGTGACGGGTCCTGCGGGCCGGGTGGGCCGGTTTCGGAGAAGTCGAGCCGGCCGTTGTGGTCGCTTCGACCGTTGCGGCCACCGCGACCGGTTTGACCGGTGTCACCGTCGCGGCCGTTGCCACCGGTTCGACCGGTTCGGCCATTGCGATCGGTGTCACCGGTGTGATGACAGTAGCGCATGCGGGTGAAGGCGTTGGTGATGAAGCGCAGCCGGTCGAGCCCGGCCAGGGAATCGCGCCACGCGTCGGGCTCGTTGCCGTACATGCCGCAGAGGAGCCGCTCGTGGCCCGGGGCGCGCAGCGCCCGCGACAGCTCGGCCCCTCGAGCGAGCGCATCGTCGATGGTCCACGCCGGGACGATGCCCGCGTGGACCATGACGAACCGGCGCTCGGGGTCGCGATGGATCATCGGCCGATGGCGCAGCCAGTCGACGAGCATCTCGCCGTCCGGGGCGTCAAGCACGTCCCGGAAGGTGTCTCGGGTCCGCACCCGGCGGATCCCCCGGGCGCTCGCGACCAGATGCAGGTCGTGGTTGCCGAGCACGGTGCGGGCCCGATCGCCGAGGTCGGCGACGAACCGCAGGACATCGAGTGATGCCGGACCCCGGTTGACGAGATCCCCCACGAACCAGAGCGTGTCATTGCGGGCGTCGTATCCGCACTCGCGCAGCAACGACCGCAGGGCGCGATAGCACCCCTGGACATCGCCGATCGCGTAGGTGGCCATCGCGTGGTCAGTCCCGGGCGGGGGAGCCCCCGCTTTCGCGGACCATGCGTGAAGGCCCGCCGCCGTCGATACGCTGTGCGGATGCCCGCGCCCGCGGACCGCGGTGATCTCCCCACCGCATCAGTGCACGACGTTCGGCACCGACAGGCTGAAGGCCGGGATCGGTGCGTCGAAGTGATGCCCGTCGTCCGCGACCATCTGGTAGCTGCCGTACATGCTCCCGACCGGGGTCTCGATGATCGCGGCGCTCGTGTACCGGAAGGCTTCTCCGGGGGCGAGATGCGGTTGTTCGCCCACCACGCCGTCCCCGCGCACCTCCTGCGCCCGCGCATTGGCGTCGGTGATGATCCAGTGGCGGGTCCGGAGCTGTGCGGCAACCCCGCCGACGTTGCGGATCGTCACCGTGTATGCAAAGACGTACCGTCCTTCGTCCGGGGACGAGTGCTCCGAGACGTAGGTGCTCTTCGCGTCGACCAGAACGCGGTAACGATCGTCGGTGGTATCCATGTGCCCCCCGGTCGCGAAGTGACCGAACGATTGGTGCGGCCCGGCGTATCGGTGCCGGTCCGCGCCCGAATTATCCCCCATCCCCGAAGCCGGCCGGTATCCGGCCCTGGTCACCCGTATCCGCGTCCCGGGCCCCGGTCCAGGGTCCGGAAGCCGATCGCTTCCGCCACATGTTCGTCGCCGATCCGGTCCGACTGCGCGAGGTCCGCGATGGTGCGCGCCACCCTGAGCACCCGGTCGCGCGCGCGGGCCGAGAGGTGCAGCTTCTCCATCGCGCGGGCGAGCAGCTTGCGGCTGCCGGGGGCGAGCGCGCAGTGCGTGCGTAGCTCGCCTACCGCGAGGTTCTGGTTCGCCTTTCCCGCCCGTTCGATCTGCGCCGCCCGCGCGCCGGCGACACGTTCCCGCACCGCTGCCGACGGCTCGGGGCTTGCGGGTTCGTCGTCGTCGCGCATGCGGGGGACCTCGACCTGCAGATCGATGCGATCCAGCAGTGGCCCGGAGACGCGCGAGCGGTAGCGCAGGACCTGCTCTTCGGTGCAGCGGCACGTGCCGGCGGAGTCTCCGAGCATACCGCACGGACACGGGTTCATCGCGGCGACAAGCTGGAACCGGGCCGGGAAGTTCGCCTGGCGGCTGGCCCGCGAGATGGTCACCGACCCGGATTCGAGCGGCTCGCGCAGCGTCTCCAGCACCACCCGCGAGAACTCCGGGAGCTCGTCGAGGAACAGGACGCCATGATGGGCGAGGGAGATCTCCCCGGGCCTCGGCATCGTGCCGCCGCCGACGATCGCGGCCGGAGACGCCGAATGGTGCGGGGCGCGGAACGGCCGCACCCCCCAGTCGGCGGGGTCGAAGCCCAGCGCACTCACCGAGCGCACCATCGCCGATTCCAGCGACTCCTCCTCGGTCATCGGCGGAAGGATCCCGGGCAGGCGGATGGCGAGCATCGTCTTTCCGGTGCCCGGAGGGCCGAGCATCAGCAGGTTGTGGCCGCCGGCGGCGGCCAGCTCCAGCGCGCGCCGCGCCGTGTACTGGCGCCGAACGTCGCTCAGATCCTCGACGGCGGGGTTGCCGATCCGGGGGGCGGCATCCGTCGGCGCGGGGGAGGCGTCGCTCATGAGCTGCGCATGCACCTCTCCCAGGTGATGCGCCGCGAACAGGCGGGCGCCGGAGGCAAGTTCGGCTTCGTGTGCGTCGTCGGCCGGGATCACGAGAATGCGGCCCGCATCGCGGGCGTGCAGCGCCGCGGGGAGCGAGCCGCCGGTGCGACGCAGCGAACCGTCGAGTGCAAGCTCGCCGATCAGTTCGTGCTCGTGGAGCCGTTCGGAAGAGAGCTGCCCGGTGGCGGCCAGGATCCCGGCCGCAATGGGGAGGTCGTACCGGCTGCCGTCCTTGGGGAGCTCGGCCGGAGCGAGGCCGACGGTGATGCGGCGCCGGGGGAACTCGAACCGGGAATTGATGATCGCACTGCGCACCCGATCCTTGCTCTCGCGCACGGTGGCCTCGGGAAGGCCGACGATGGCGAACTTCGGCAGTCCGCCGGTGATGTGGACTTCGACCTGGACCGGAGGCGCCTCGATGCCGACGCTTGCGCGGCTGAGGACGGTAGCGAGCGACATCTGCGGTTCCCCGTTCGACGATGAGGACCGAGCATGCGGTGGCGGGTGCGGGTCGCGAAATGGGCGCATGGCCCGCATCGTGTCGGCCGGGAGCGCGCTCGACATGCGGCGCAGGGCGGGTCTCGGGTAGGTCGCGGGCGACTGACGAGGGGCGCGAAAGCCCGATCACCGGCGTCGGCCAGGGCCGATCGCAGCATGCAGAAGGCCGGATCGGCGGGGTGTGCACGCCGGAGAGCCCCGCTGCGGACTGGAATCCGCTCTCGAAATTACCCCGGCCGAGCGCCCCGGAGGTTGAAATCTCGCCGGAACCGCATCACGGACCGATCTCCCCCGGAGCGTTGGCGGAGATCGCTGCGCGCCGGAGGTGGGATCGGCCGGATCGGGGGGATCGATCCTCACTGGTCGAGGCTGCGCTCCGGCGCTGCGAATCGCTCTTCGAGGGCCCGGACCCGAAGCTCCAGTGCCTCCAGCTTCTCCCGGGTGCGGGCGAGCACCGCGCTCTGCACGTCGAATTCCTCCCGCTCCACCAGATCCATCCGGGCGATTCCGGCCGCCATGACGGCCCGAATGTTGCGGGTCACATCCTCGCGGACCTCGTCGAGCCCGGGGGGGAGGCTCGCCTGGATGCGGCGGGCGAGATCGTCGAATCTTCGCGGGTCGATCATGTTCGTCATCTCCTTCGGCCGGGGTATGCATCGGGCGCGCGCACGATGTCCGGCGGGGCTGGGGGCTGGGGCTGTCGCGGGAACGAGCGCCGGCTTACAATCGGCGAGCGCCCCGAGTGGCGCCGTCCCGACTCCCGGATTCCGATCGTACACCTCCCATGCCGGATCGCTACGCGGTGATGGGCCACCCCATCGCTCACAGCAAGTCGCCGTTCATCCACCGACGGTTCGCGGCCGAGACCGGTGAATCCGTCACCTACGATGCGTTGCCCGTCGAACCGGATGGTTTTCGAGAGGCGGTCGCCCGCTTCCGCGCGGGAGGCGGCAGCGGGCTCAACGTGACGATTCCGTTCAAGGAGGAGGCGTTTGCGCTCGCGACCCGGCGTTCGGCGCGGGCGGCCCGGGCGGGGGCGGTCAATACGCTCTGGTTCGACGGAACGGACATCTGCGGCGACAACACCGACGGAATCGGGCTGGTCCGGGACCTCGCTCGCAATCTTGCGGTCGAGCTCCGGGACCGCTCGGTGCTCGTGCTCGGGGCCGGCGGAGCGGCCCGGGGTGTGGTGGGGCCACTGCTCGACGAGTCGCCGAGGGTACTGGTGATCGCCAACCGGACCCCATCCCGGGCCATCGAGCTGGCGCGATGTTTCGAGGGGCAGGGTCCGGTGAAGGCGGCGGCGCTCGGTGCGCTTGCAACCCGAGCGTTCGACGTGGTGGTCAATGCAACTGCTGCGAGCCTCGCCGGCGATCTTCCGCCCCTGCCTGCGGGCACCCTCCGTGCCGGTGGAGTCGCCTACGATACCGCCTACGCGGCGCGGCCGACGCCGTTCGTGGGCTGGGGGGCGGAGGAGGGTGCGGCGGTTTCCACGGATGGGCTCGGAATGCTCGTGGAACAGGCGGCGGAATCGTTCCGCCTCTGGCGGGGACGAGAACCGTCGACCGGTCCCGTCATCGCGGCGCTGCGCGCACATCTTGCGAGTTGACGGCATCCTCGCGCCGCCGAATCGAAGCACCCGGGGGCCCGAGCATCGGGTCCAACCGAAACACCGACCGGAGAGCCTCTTCGGGAGTCGGTGAATACCGCGGACCGACCCGGAATTTGACCGACTCGCGGCCGCGCACCCTCGCGTCGTGCAGCGGTGAAATGTTCGGTCTAAATACTTGATCTGGCTTGGATCTCGATTTTACTTATGCACATTCATGATGATCGTTTCATGACCGCCGGGGTCACGGTGGGTGGAGAGCCGCTTTCGCGCTGGGTTTTGTTTCTAACTCTTTGAATTCCATATAGTTCCATGTCCAGGTGATTTTTTCGCCAATCTGTTTCGATCCCCTTGTATATCAGTACGAATGCAGTCCGACGGTGATTTGTCCACAAAGTTTTCCACAGATTTTGTGGACAACTGCGGCCTCTCGATCCGTGCGTTCGCGCCACCCCGATCCACGCTCGCGCGAGCGAGGTCGACGAAGTCCCCGACCGCCAGCATTTCCGGTCGGACCCGAGGGTCGAGACCCGAGGCGGCAATCAACCGCTCGTCGCAGATTCCGCGCAGGGCGTTGCGCAGCGTCTTGCGGCGTCTTGAGAAACAGGATCGGACGATGGCTTCGAGTCGACGCCGGCTCGCGCGGTCCAGGGTGGTGCGCGACCGGGGACGGAGCCGCACCACCGCGGACTCGACGCGCGGCGCCGGGTGGAAGGCTCCGGGGCCGACCCGGAGCACGCGCTCGACCTCGCAGTCGAGCTGCACCATCACGCTCAGTCTCCCGTACTCGCGGGTGCCGGGCGCGGAGGCCATGCGCTCGACCACCTCCCTCTGGAGCATCAGGTGCATGTCCGTGATGCGTGGCAGCGACGCGAGGAGCCGGAACAGGAGCGGCGTGGAGATGTTGTAGGGGAGGTTGCCGATCACCCGAAACCGCCGCGGCGGCGGGGCGATGCGGTCGAGGTCGAAGTCGAGCGCATCCGCCTCGTGGACGGTCAGGTTCGGATGGCGCGGCGTCTGCGAGCGGAGCCGGGCCGCGAGGTCGCGGTCGATCTCGACCGCGTGCAGCGCGCAGCCCGAGCCGAGCATCGGGAGGGTCAGGGCGCCGCGCCCGGGTCCGATCTCCACGATCAGGTCGTCGGGGTCCGGCGCGATTGCATCGACGATACGCCGTATCACCGCCCGGTCGTGCAGGAAGTGCTGCGCGAATCGCTTGCGGGGATGCCCGTCACGGGCCGGCGCGTCGGCGCGTCCGGACGGGGTGCGGCTCATGGCGACGCGCGGGAGGCGTCGGCGAGTTCGCGGGCAAGAGCCAGGGCGGACACCAGGCTCGAATGCTCGGCCCGGCCCGTGCCGGCGAGGTCGAAGGCGGTTCCGTGATCGACCGACGTGCGCACGAAGCTGAGCCCGAGGGTGACGTTGACGGCCTGCCCGAAGCCGGCGTGCTTGAGCACGGGCAGGCCCTGATCGTGGTACATCGCGACCACGATGTCGGCGTCGGCGAGCCGCTCCCGGGTGAACGCGGTATCGGCCGGGACCGGACCGAGAGCGTCGATTCCCGTCGCGCGCAGTGCCTCCACTGCCGGCGTGATCGACTCGATCTCCTCACGGCCCAGATGCCCGCCTTCGCCCGCGTGCGGGTTGAGTCCGCAGACCATGATGCGGGGGGCCGGAATCGCGAAGCGCTCTCGCAGGTCGTGCGCGACGATGCGGACCACCTCGGTCAGCATCGTCGAATCGATGGCGTCGGGTACCGCCCGCAGCGGCAGGTGCGTGGTGGCGAGCGCCACCTTGAGCCCTGGAGTGCAGAGCATCATGACCGGGCGGGCGCCGCCGTCCAGACGGCTGAGCAGCTCGGTGTGGCCGGTGAACGGGATCCCGGCGTCGTTGATGACGCCCTTGTGCACCGGTGCGGTCACGACTCCGGCCGCGCCGCCGTCGTGGCACGCTGCCACCGCGGCGCGGATGCATTCGATCACGTAGGCGCTGTTGGCCGGGTCCGGTTGTCCGGGCACGACCTCGTGCGGTGTGCGGATGGGAACCACGGGCAGCTCGCCCGGAGGAATCGACCGCAGGTCGGGGATCTGCGAACCGACGGTGCGAATCGGGATCGCGATCCCGAGCAGCTCGGCCCGGCGACGGAGCATTTCCGGGTCCGCGAAAGCGACGAAGGGTCCGCAGCCCGATGCGGCCGCGGCCAGCGTGATGTCGGGTCCGATTCCGGCCGGCTCCCCCGGCGTCAGCGCGGGAGGACGTGCGGTCATTCGTCGAGCCGGTACTCCACGTAGGCTTCGCCGCGCACCTGGCGCAGCCACGCCTGCGTGTTCTCCTCGATCTTTCTCGTCCGCAGCCGGCGCTGTGCTTCCGCCCGTCGGGAAGTCTCGGTGGCGTCGCGGTCGCGCCGGTCCAGCACCTGGACCAGATGCCATCCGAACCGGGACTGGAACGGCTCGCTGATCGCCCCCGGTGCGAGCGCATCCATGGTGCGCTCGAAGACGGGAACGGTGTTGCCGGGGTCGATCCAGCCGAGCTCTCCGCCTTTCGAGGCGGAGCCGGGATCGTCGGAATGCACGCGGGCGAGCTCGCCGAAGTCCTGGCCGTTGACGATACGCTCGCGCAGCACCCCGAGCTGGCGACGCGCTTCGGCGTTGTCGGTGAGCGCATCGAGGGTGATGAGGATGTGCCGGGCAAGGGTCTGCCGGACCATCTGCCGCTCGCTGCCCTGCTTCTCGATGAGCTTCACGAGGTGAAAGCCGCTTGCGCTGCGGATGGGGGCGCTGACATCCCCGGTATCGAGCCGGAGGACGGCGTCGGCGAGCATCGTCGGGAGATCGGAAGCGAGCCGCCAGCCGAGATCGCCGCCTTCGAGAGCGTTCTGTCCGTCGGAGTGGGTGACCGCCATGTTCGCGAAATCCGCTCCGTCCCGGAGTTCCCCGAGCACGCGCTCCGCGCGTTCGCGCGCTTCGTCGATTTCCTCCGACGACGCCCCGTCAGGGACCGCGATCAGGATTTGTCCGATGCGGTACCGGTGCCGGTCCGCTTCCGTCCCTCGGCTCTCCACCATCGAGAGGTAGTCGTCGATGTCGCGTTGCGAGATGTTGATCTGATTCTCGACGCGGCGCCTGCGCACCTCCGCGATCATGATGTCGTCCCGGATCTCCTCGCGGAACCGGGCGTAATCGACGCCGTCGCGTTCCACGGTGTCGCGGAACTCGCGCAACGTGAGTTCGTTCTGTTCGGCGATCCGCAGGATCGTGCGGTTCAGGTTCTCGTCGTTGACGCGCATACCCGAATCCCGGGCAATCTGGAGCTGGATCCGCCTGAGAACCAGCCGTTCGAGCACCTGTCGGCGCAGGGCATCGGGTGGCGGCGGGGGCGTACCGGACTGGCGAAGCTGCTCGCGCACCTGTTCCAGCCGGGCGTCCAGCTCGCTCCTGGCGATGATGTCGTCGTTGACCACGGCGACGACGCGGTCAAGCTCGTGCCCGGATGAAGATTGCGCCGGGGCGCCCGCCGCACAGAGCCCCGCCATCGCGCCGGCGATGACCTGCGTCCGCCAGCGCCGGGGGAAGGACGGAAGGCCCGGCATCAGAATTCGTCCTCGTAGCCGGCGAAGACACTTGTGGCCAGGGCCTCGGCGCCCTCTCCCAGACCCGTCAGGCCCTTGAGCACGATCTGCAGGTAGACGGCGTTGGCGTAGTCTTCGTCGTCGCCCGCGAGGCCGCCGACACGGTAGCGGCGAACCACGGTGCGGAACCCCCAGCAGCAACTCTCGTACTCCAGGCCACCGAAGGCGTCCAGGGTGCGGCTTCGGTCATCATCGAGCGCGTAGCTCCACCGGCCGACGGTCCGCCAGCTCGCTCCCATCGGCCACGCGAAGGACAGGTCGGCCTGCTCGATGGTCCCGTCCGGGATGCCGGTGTCGCGCACGAATCGGTACCCGACGTTGACCAGGCGGCGGGGGGCGGGCTGGTACCGCGCGTTCAGGACGCCCTTCTCGGTACTGTCGTCACCGGCATCGTACTGAAGGCCGGCTCCGAGTCGCCAGGCCGGCACCGGTCGTACTTCGAGTTCCGCGACGAGGTCGGAGGAGCGGGATGTCCGCGCCGCGTCGACGGCGTCGAGAGTGACTTTCCGATCGCGGAAGTAACGGATCTGGCCGACGCTCGCCCGGGCGCGTTCGCGGCCGCGCTCGTCGAGCAGGCGGGAGGTGAGCGCAAGCGTCATCTGGTTGGCGTCTCCGATTCGGTCGCGGCCGGAGAACCGGTTCTCCCGGAAGAGCTGCGCGAAGCTGAAACTCGGGTGGATGGTGTCGAAGTTCGGCAGATCGTCCTGGTGTTCGTACGGCACGAGCAGATAGTGGAGCCGGGGCTCGATGGTGTGTGTGAGAGCACGGCCGGAGACGGTGAAGGGGCGGTCGAAGAGGAGCCCGCTGTCGAGGCTGACGCTCGGCAACACCCGCGCCGGGTTGTCGTCCAGCCCCGCCGCCTCTTCCTCGTCGGTCCGGCTCAGATGGTATGCAGTGGCGTGCAGGGTCGCCTTCGGCCGGAAGAAGGCCCCGGCCGAGACGCTCGGGAAGGTGACGAACGACTGGAGGTCCGTTCGCGTTCCGGTGGTGCGCCGGTCCTGATCGAAGTATGTGAATTCCGCTTCCAGGCCGAGGTTTGGCGCCCGGTTTCGCTCCGGGCGGCTCGTCCGAACCGCGAGCCGCGGGAGCTGCGCGTAGGGCCGGTCCTGCGGCGCGATCGCCCGATCCAGGGTCATGAAATCCTGAAGTCGCAGGAGCGCATCCCACCCGGCGCCGTGGTAAGCCGCGTCGAACCGGCGGGGCAGATGCGAGCGGCTGCTCTGCGAGAGACTCGGGCGCAAGTCCTCGAGATATTCCCGGTCCGACACCCATTCGAAGCGGGTATCCGTCGACAACCGGTGCGTCCAGCGGTGGCGATGCGTGAGATCGAGTGCAGTGCGGTCGCCGTCGAACTCCGAGTCGTGGGGCAGATGCTCCGCCGCGAACCGTCCCGATCCCCAGTCGCGGGAGAGAAAGCGCAGCTCCCCCTGCGCCTGTACGCCGCGATCGCTCATCGCGCGCGCGCTCAGCGTGGCGTCGCGGTTCGGGGCCAGGTTGAAGTAGTAGGGGAACGTGACCTCGGCGCCGCTCGATGTGCTCGTGCCGTACGACGGAGTGAGGAATCCGGACTTGCGCCGGCTACTCAGCGGGAAGCTGAACCGTGGCAGGTAGAATACCCGCGCGCCCATGAATTCCAGCCCCACACCGGTGGCGACACCGACGTCCTCGGCGCGATCGAGCTCGATCTCGCGGGCGGTAAGGCGCCAGTCGGGGTCGTCCGGGTTGCACGTCGTGTAGGACACATCGCTCGCGATCACCCGCTCGTCGCCGAAAGTCCTGACCTCGGCCGCCTTGCCGTGGGCGTGCGCCTTCTCCAGCACGAACGAGCCGGCCGGCGCGAAGGCGACGACATCCTCGCCAAGCTCGGCCCGGGCACCTTCGCTCGCCACGAACACCCCTTCGTCCCAGAACCCGACATTGCCCCGGGCCTCGATGGTCTCCCGGGACTCGTCGTAGACGACTTCCTCGCTGCGCAGTTGCTGCGAGCCGCGCTGGACGGTGACGTTGCCGGTGAGCTTCGAAACCCCTTCCGCGATGAACTCCACTTCGTCGGCGTGCAAGTGGATGGTTCCGGGATCGGTGCCCGGCTCGACCACCTCCAGCGCCGGCGGCTCCGGCAACCGGAATCCCGGCCCGCACCGCTGCCAGTCGTCATCCGCCCCGACGGCGTCGCCCCCGAACAACGCCGGCACTGCGAACGCGAGCAGAAGAGGTCGGGACACTGGCTTCATCTCGTTGCGGGTGGCGGGCGCCGCAAGATCGCACGGATGCGATCGTGCGTGCAACGTGGCGCGGTCCTGGCTGCGGTCCTGGCCCCGCTCGGGGTGTTTGGCCCTCGGGCCGGGGCTCGGGCCGCAAGATAAGGATCCCGGGCACCAATTCGGCTTCGGCCTCGTGGCGGATGAATATCGACGTGCTTCAAGCCGTCGAACGGGACGCGCCGAGGGCCCGGGCCCGGGCGGCACGCCGTTCGCGGGCTGCGTCGTCGTCCGCCGGGAAGGCGAACCAGTCGGACATGGCGTGTCCGACGAGAGTCGCGAGTGCTTCCACATGCGCCGGGGTGGCGTTGAGGGCCGGGATGTAGCGGAGCTGCCCGCCACCCGCGTCGACGAAGGACTCGCGTTCCCGGATCGCGATTTCCTCCAGCGTCTCCAGACAGTCGGCCGGGAAACCGGGGCAGACGACATCGACCCTGCCCACGCCCTCACGGCCCCACTCGACGAGCGTTTCGTCGGTGTAGGGGCGCAGCCATTCCTCCCGCCCGACCCGCGACTGGAACGCGACGAGCCACCGCTGCGATTCGAGGCCGAGCCTCTCTGCGGTCAGGCGCGCGGTCTTGTGGCACTCGCAGTGGTAGGGATCGCCGGCGTCGAGATAGCGCTGGGGCAGACCGTGGAAGGAGAACAGCAGTCGGTCCGGTAGGCCGTCTTCGGACCACGCGGCTTCGATGGACGCGGCGAGCGCGCCGATGTAGCCGGGGTCGTCGTGGTAGTGGTCGATGAAACGCAGCGCCGGCACCCGCCGCCAGCCGGACAGCACGCGGGCCACGACATCGAACGTGGAGCCCCCGGTCGTGCCCGAGTACTGCGGGTAGAGCGGCAGCACCACGATGCGGGTCGCGCCCGCTTCGCGCAGCGCGAGCAACGCCTCGGAGATTGGGGGGCTGCCGTAGCGCATGCCGAGCGCCACCGTCACGCGATCCGGCGCCGAGCGCGCCCAGTGCGCTTGCAGCGCATCGGCGATCGCCTGCGAGTTCACCAGCAGCGGCGAGCCCTCGGCGGTCCAGATGCTCGCATAGGCGCGGGCGGAAGGCCGAGGACGGATACGCAGAATCACGCCGTGCAGTATGAGCCGCCACACCCAGCGCGGGATCTCGATGACCCGCGGGTCCGCAAGGAACTCGGCGAGATACCGCCGCACCGCGCCGGGGTCGGGCGCCTCCGGCGTGCCGAGGTTGGTGACGAGAACCCCGATGCGCTCGTTCGCAAAGTGGTCGTGCGGGGTGTTGGCGGAGAAGCTGGCCATGGCTTTCCTTCAGACGACGCTGCGCGTCGACGCGCGCTCGGGGAGGTGGACGAAGCATCTCCGTCGGTTGCGTGCGGGCCGCGCCATTCGGTATCGTTCGCCCTCCCTCCGGGCTACGTAGCTCAGCCGGTGAGAGCGCACGACTCATAATCGTGAGGTCGGTGGTTCGATCCCACCCGTAGCCACCACCGTTCGTGGTTCATGCCCCTGTATTTGCCCGCATCTTTGAGCTGCGCGAGCGGTTGTCGCGTCTGGTGTTCCCTCCCGCCGTCCACACGCAGACGAGGCGAACTATTCTAGACCGAACGACGGTCAACCGGCGTCGACTCGGGGGAGTGCCTCGCTTCGACTCCCGTGGGCTCGGGAGAGCCTGTGCGTGCCGGCCGGAGATACCGGGCAGAATTTCAAATCGAGGCACCCGACCCGGCGGTGCCGCAGTGCTGGAAAGGGCGGGGGCGCTGTCCGAAAATCGCACTTACCCCCGCCCGTCCGGAAATGCCGACAGCGCCCGCCCCGTATGCGAGCGCCGCGCGCGGGCGACCTTGCCCGGGGTTCCCGAGGTGACGACCCTGCCGCCTCCCGTGCCGCCTTCCGGCCCCAGGTCGATCACCAGGTCCGCCTCCGCCACCACATCCAGGTTGTGCTCGACCACCACGACGGTGTTGCCCGCGTCGACCAGTCGGTGCAGCACCCGCACCAGCTTTTCCACGTCCGCCATGTGCAGCCCGATGGTGGGTTCGTCGAGCACGTAGAGGGCTTGGGCGCCGGCGCTTCGCGATGGGCTGGCGTCCACCCTGGCAAGTTCGGCGACCAGCTTGATGCGCTGCGCCTCGCCGCCGGAGAGGGTGGAGCTGCTCTGCCCCAGGGTGAGGTAGCCGAGCCCCACGTCGTGCAGCAGCTCCAGGGTGCGGTACACGCGCGGATGCGCCGCGAAGCGCGGCAGCGCCTCGTCCACGCTCGCGCCCAGCACCTCGGCGATGCTCATGTCGAGATAGCGGATCTCCAGCGTCTCCGGGGTAAACCGCTGTCCGTCGCAGGCATCGCACGGCACCCGCACGTCGGGCAGGAAACTCATCTCGATGCGCTGCATCCCCTGGCCCTCGCAGGCGTCGCAGCGCCCGCCGGCGACGTTGAAGGAGAAGCGGCCCGCGCCGTAGCCGCGGATGCGCGACTCGGTCGCCCCCGCGAACAGGCGGCGGATATGATCCCAGATCCCGACGTAGGTGGCGGGGCACGAGCGCGGCGTCTTGCCGATGGGGGTCTGGTCGACCTCCAGCACCCGCTTCACCGCCTCGAAACCCAGGATCTCCCGGCATCCGATCCACTTCGCCCGCCCGCCCCGCCGGCGCCGGAGCGCGGCCGCGAGGTTCGCGAGCAGTACGCCGCGCACCAAGCTGCTCTTGCCGCTTCCGCTCACCCCGGTCACGCACACGAGCCGCTCCAGCGGGAGGTCGATGTCGATGTCGCGCAGGTTGTTCAGGCTGGCGCCGCGGATCGAAAGGTGTCGCTCCGGTGCCTTCGTGCGTTCCGGCGACCGCAGCCCCGGCAACGGGTGGACCAGCGGGGATGCGAGATGGCGCCCGGTGAGGGATTCGCGGCTGGCGAGGATGCGGCCGATCGGGCCGTGGGCGACGACCCGGCCGCCGTTCACCCCGGCGCCGGGGCCCAGGTCGACGATGTGCTCGGCGCTGCGGATGGTCTCCTCGTCGTGTTCGACCACCACCACCGTGTTGCCCTTCGCGCGGAGCGCGCGCAGGGTGTCCAGCAGCATCGTGTTGTCGCGCGCGTGCAGCCCGATGGTCGGCTCGTCCAGGATGTAGCACACGCCGCGGAGGTTCGATCCGAGTTGCGCGGCGAGCCGGATGCGCTGCGCTTCGCCACCGGAGAGGGTAGGGGCGGCGCGGTCGAGCCGCAGGTAGCCGAGCCCCAGGCGGTCCAGGAAGTCGAGTCGGGTCGAAAGCTCGGCCAGCACGTCGCGCGCGATCGCCGCCTCGCGCCCCCGCGGCCGGATGCGAGCGAGCGTCCGGCGGGTGGTGCCGACGTCGAGGGCGCCGAGATCCGCAATGGTATGCGAGCGGTAGCGCACCGCGAGCGCTTCCGGTCGCAGCCGTTGCCCGGCACAGGCCCGGCACTCGCGCGCCTCCGCCTGCCCGTCCTCCGACCAGTGCGCCTCCTCTCCCGTCTGGGTGTCGTCGAAGCCGCGCAGCTCGCGCCCGGTGCCGAAGCACGATGGACACCACCCGTGCCGGGAGTTCCACGAGAACAACCGCGGGTCCGGCTCGTCGAAGCTCCTCCCGCACCCCGGGCAGGCGCGCACGGTCGAGTACAGGGTCTCTCCCCGGTGGTCGGCGACCCGGACCCGTCCGGCTCCGTGGTCGAGGGCGCGCTCGATCATCGTGCGCAGCGCCGGCTCCCGATCCGCGCGGACGGTGACGGCGCCGAGCGGCAAGTCGATGTCGTGCTCCCGGTAGCGGTCGAGCCGCGGCCAGGCGCCGGTGGGAAGAGGCGCTCCGTCGACGCGCAGCGTGGCGTGGCCGTGCTTCGCGGCCCACCTGGCCAGCTCGGTGTAATAGCCCTTGCGGGCCACCACCAGCGGGGCGTGGATCGCGACCTCGCGCCCCCGGTGCCGCTTGAGCACCCGGTCGACGATGGCGTCCGGGGTCTGCGGTTCGATGGCGATGTCGCAGTCGGGACAGTGCTGGGTGCCGAGCCGTACGAAGAGCAGGCGCAGGAAGTGGTGGATCTCGGTCATCGTCCCCACGGTGCTCTTGTAGCCGCCCCGCGAGGTGCGCTGCTCGATGGCTACCGACGGCGGGATGCCGAAGATCGCATCCACGTCGGGACGCGCGGCCGGCTGCACGAACTGGCGGGCGTAGGCGTTGAGCGACTCCAGGTACCGTCGCTGGCCTTCGGCGAAAAGGATGTCGAACGCGACGGTGCTCTTGCCACTGCCGCTCACCCCCGTGATCACCGTGAACCGGTCGCGCGGGATGTCGATGTCGGTGCCGCGCAGGTTGTGCTCACGCGCGTTGCGGATGGCGATTGCGCCGTTGCTCCGGGTTCGCGGGCGGGGTGGGGAGGGTGGCGCCACCGGCGCCGTTCCCGGCTCGCGCTCGGTGAAGTGCGCGCGGAGCGCTGCCCCGGTATGGCTTCGCCGTCGGCGGGCGACGGCGCGCGGCCGGCCGGTGGCGACCACCCGCCCGCCGCCGCTTCCGCCCTCCGGGCCGAGGTCGACGATCCAGTCCGCGGCGGCGATGACATCGAGGTGATGCTCGATGACCAGCACCGAGTGTCCGGCCGCGAGCAGCGCGTCGAGCGCCGTGAGCAGGCGCGACACGTCCTCGAAGTGAAGTCCGGTGGTCGGTTCGTCGAATATGAACAGGATGTGGTCGGGCGTGCGGTCGGAGCGGGGTCCGGTCCTGCGGGCCGCGAGATGGCGGGCGAGCTTCAGCCGCTGCGCCTCGCCCCCCGAGAGTGTCGGCACCGGCTGGCCGAGCCGCAGGTAGCCGAGCCCCACCGCCGCCAGCGGCGTGAGGGGCCGGACCACGTCGGGGCTTGCGGCGAAGAAGGCGAGGGCGTCGTCGACCGTCATTTCCAGGATGTCGGCGATGGAACGCGGGGTGTCGGTGATGCCGCCCTTCGCCTCCGGCCGGATTTTCACCTCGAGCACTTCGCTCCGGTAACGGCGGCCGTCGCAGTCGGGGCAGCGCAGGTATACGTCGCTCAGGAACTGCATCTCGATGTGCTCGAAGCCGTTGCCGCCGCAGCTCGGGCAGCGCCCGTTGCCGGAGTTGAAGCTGAAGGTTCCCGCGGGGTATCCGCGTTCGATGGCGAGGGGCTCGGCCGCGAAGCGCTTGCGGATCGCGTCGAACGCGCCCACGTAGCTCGCGGGGTTGGAGCGGGTGGTCTTGCCGATGGGCGACTGGTCCACGAGCACCACGTCGTCGAGGGCATCGAGCCCGTCGATCGCTCCATGCTCGCCCGGCGCTTCGACGGCGCGCCCCCGGTGCTTGCAGGCGGCGCGGTAGAGCACGTCGACGGCCAGGGTGGACTTGCCCGAGCCGCTGACGCCGGTCACGCAGACGAAGCGCCGGAGCGGGATGTCGACATTGACGTCGGCGAGGTTGTGGGCGCGGGCGCCGCGGATTGCGATGTGCCCGGCCGACGCCGACGCCGGGGCGCGAGGCTCGATCCGCCGTTCGCCGCGCAGCCATGCGGCGGTGAGCGAGCGCCGTGACCGCAGCAGCGCGCGCGGCGAGCCGCGGAACACGACCTCGCCGCCGCGTTCGCCGGGGCCCGGTCCCATGTCGACGACCCGATCCGCCGCGAGCATCACCTGGGGATCGTGCTCCACCACCAGCAGGGTGTTGCCCGCCGCGCGGAGTTTCTTCAGCACCGAGACGATGCGGGCGATGTCGCGCGCGTGCAGCCCGATGCTCGGCTCGTCCAGCACGAAGAGCGTGTTCACCAGCGATGTGCCGAGCGCGGTGGTCAGGTTGATGCGCTGGACCTCACCGCCGCTCAGGGTTCGGGACTGGCGGTCGAGCGTGAGGTAGCCGAGCCCTACCTCGACCAGGTAGCCGAGCCGCCCGCGGATCTCGGCGAGCAGCAGCTCGGTGGCGTCGTCGAGCGGGGCGCGGAGCCGGAGTTCGTCGAAGAAACGCCGGCACCGGTCGAGCGGCAGGCGCATCACGTCGTGAATGCACAGCCCCGGCTGCCTCGCGAATGCGGCGTCGTCCAGCGTCGTCTCGGGAGGGCGGTGGGCCGGCACGTCGCCGAGGGCCTGCTTCGCGTCCGCACGAGTGCCGACCCGCCATAGCAGCGCCTGCGGCTTGAGTCTTGCGCCCCGGCAGTCCGGACACTCCCGGTAGCTCCGGTAGCGCGAGAGCAGCACCCGGATGTGCATCCGATAGCTCTTCGTCTCCAGCCAGTCGAAGAACCGGCGCACGCCGTACCAGCCATCCTCGTCGAAGTCCGCCTCGCCCTCCCGGACCCACTCGCGGGTCGCGTCGTCGAGTTCCCGCCACGGCACGTCGAGCGGCACCCCCCGTCGGCGCGCGTAGCGCACGAGGTCGCGCTGGCACTGGTGGTAGCTCTTCGAGAGCCAGGGGCGGATCGCGCCCTCGCCGAGGGTCTTCGATGCGTCGGGCACCACCAGCCCGTAGTCGATACCCATCGTGCGGCCGAAGCCGCGGCAGGTCTCGCAGGCGCCGAGCGGAGAATTGAACGAGAACATGCTCGGCACCGGCTCGCGGTACTCGATGTCACAGTCGGCGCAATGCAAAGCGGTCGAGAACCGCATCGGCGAGCCGGCGTGGCGCTGCGCGTCGATGCGGTACACGGTGAGGTGGCCGCGGCCCGCCTTCAGCGCCCGTTCGATGGCCTCGACGACCCGGGCGCGGGTGTCGGGGCCGTCGTCCGCGCCGAGCCGGAGCCGGTCGGCGACGACTTCAATGCGGTCCGGGTGCTCGCGATGCACCCGGGTGTAGCCCTGTCCGGCCAGCAGGGCGATGACCTCGGTCGGGGTGAATCGCTCCGGCACCGGCACCTCGAAGGTGACCATGATCCGGTCGAGGCCGGCGGCGCGAATGGCGGCGAGGATCGATCGCGGCGAGTCGCGCCGCACCGGCGCTCCGCAGCCCCGACAGTGCAGCGCCGCCGCGCGCGCGAACAGGAGCTTCAGGTGATCGTTCAGCTCGGTCATGGTGCCGACGGTGGAGCGCGAGGTCCGCACCGGATTGGTCTGGTCGATGGCGATGGAGGGCGGGATGCCGTCGATGCCGCCGGCCTCGTCGAACCGGGGCTTGTCCATACGGTCGAGGAACTGGCGCGCGTAGGAGGAGAACGTCTCCACGTAGCGGCGCTGCCCCTCGCTGTACACGGTGTCGAAGGCGAGCGAGGACTTGCCGGACCCACTCACCCCGGTGACCACGTGCAGCTCGCCGAGGGGAAGGTCGAGATCGACACCCCTCAGGTTGTTCTGGCGGGCGCCGCGGACGCGGATGGCGGGGCGGGCGGTCATGGGTGTCGGATCGGGCGCCGGGGGGGGCGAGTTGCTCTGCTGGCGCAATCCGGGCGTTGCGGCGAGGGGGCGGAAATCGCGCGGCCAACCTGGTGCGCGCGCGGACGGCATGGTACCACTTGCATCCTCGCATCATGTAAGCCTCCGCGGTCAGGCCGGCGATTCCCGCATGGCAGCCCGACCGGCAATCGTGCGGAACCATTCCGGTGAGATTCGGAGCTCGGGAGCGTCCGGACGCCGGGCCCGGTGGGTGTCGAGGTGCTGCGCCGCGCGGTCACGCTTGCTGCATCGTGAAAGAGCCGCCCGCTATACTGCGCGGGTCGACTGTCGCGACGAACGACGAAGGGGCGGGGCGAGATGCAGGTGACGGTGGAAACCACGCAGGGCCTGGAGCGGCGCATGCGGGTGGAGATACCCGAGGAGAAGGTCAGGGGCGAGATCGACAAGCGGCTCGGGGATCTGGCGAGAAGCGTCAGGATCCCGGGGTTCCGTCCGGGGAAGGCGCCGGTGAAGGTCGTCGCCCGGCACTATGGGAGGCAGGTGCGTGACGAGGTGGTCGGTGGCATCGTGCGCGAATCGCTCGCCGACGCGCTCGACCGTGAGCAGCTTCGCCCCGCGGTGGTACCGCAGATCGCGCCGCTGGAGACCGCCTCCGGGGTGACCTACACGGCGACATTCGACGTGCTGCCGGACATTTCGCTGCCGCAGTTCGAATCGATCGAAATCGCGCGCCCGGTCGCTAACGTCTCCGACGAGGATGTCGACCGCATGCTGGAGAGGATGCGGGTCCAGCACCGGACCTGGAGGGAGGTGGAGCGGGCCGCGACCCCGAGTGATCGGGTGGTGGTGGACCTGGAAGGCCACGTCGACGGCAAACCGCTCGAAGAGGCCCGGGCCACGGGACTGCCGGTGGAGCTGGACGCGGGTCGCATGGTCGAAGGGTTCGAGGACGGCCTTGTCGGCGTGCAGGGGGGCGAGGCCAGGACGCTGGATCTTTCGTTTCCGGAGGTCTATCCGGAGCATCTCGCGGGCAAGCCGGTGACGTTCGATGTGAAGGTGCAACGGGTTGAGGAGCCGGTGCTTCCGGAGGTCGACGACGCCTTTGCGGAGCGCCTCGGAGTCGCGGATGGGGGGGTCGAGTCCCTGCGCAGCGAGGTGCGGGCAAGCATGGAACGCGAACTCGGCGAAGGTCTGCGGGCGCTGCTGAAGCAGCGGGTGATGGAAGCACTTCTCCCCGGAGACGATATCGTGCTGCCCGAGTCGATGGTGCGCGGTGAGGTGGCTCGCGCGATGCAGCGACGGCGCGAGGAACTCGAGCGATCCGGGATCGATGAGCGGCGTGTCGAGCTGTCGCCGGATGCGTTCGAGGCGCCGGTCAGACGCCGTATCGCACTGGAACTTGTCGTCGCCGAGATCGTCAGGGAGCACCGCATCGAACTCGACCATGCACGGGTGCGCACCCGCGTCGAGACCATGGCGTCCACTTACCAGGACCCTGCCCAGGTACTCGACTGGTATTACTCCGATCGTTCCCGCCTCGCCGGCGTCGAGTCCTTCGTGTTCGAGGAGCAGGTCGTAGAGTGGGTTCTGGAGCACGCGCAAGTCACCGACGAGCCGACTTCGTTTGACCGGATTCTGAATCACGGGCAGACTGAGAGCGGGGCCGTATGACGCGCTCCTGCTGCGGAGATGCTCCACGCCTCGTCGGTGTCCGGCAAGTGCATCGCGCCTCCGATCAGGCGCTGGAATCAGCCTGGCCCCGTCGGATTGCACTGGAAGTCCATGCAGTCCGATGCCACAACCGGGAGCGGATCGCCTGACATGTCCGGAGCAACCCACACCCGCGGACTCAACCTCATCCCCATCGTCGTGGAGCAGTCCGCGCGGGGCGAGCGGTCCTACGACATCTATTCGCGGCTCCTCAAGGAACGGGTGGTGTTCCTGTGCGGGCCGGTCGACGATCTCGTTTCGAACGTGGTGGTGGCGCAGTTGCTGTTTCTAGAGTCCGAGAATCCGGACAAGGACATCCACTTCTATATCAATTCGCCGGGCGGGATGGTGACCGCAGGGCTTGCCATTTACGACACCATGCAGTTCATCAAGCCCGACGTGAGCACGATGTGCGTCGGGCAGGCCGCGAGCATGGGGGCGCTGCTGCTCGCCGGCGGAGCGAAGGGCAAGCGCTACTGTCTGCCCCACTCGCGGATGATGATCCACCAGCCGCTCGGCGGCTTTCAGGGGCAGGCATCCGATATCGACATCCACGCCAGGGAAATACTGCGTACCCGCGAGCGTCTGAACGCAATCCTCGCTCTGCATACCGGCCAGCCGATGAAGCGGATTCAGGCCGACACGGACCGTGATCGTTTCATGGAAGCGGGTGAGGCGTGCGACTACGGGCTGGTCGACGAGGTGCTGGAGGCGCGCGAGGCCGGCACCGACTCCGGTCGCGAGTAACCTCCGTCGCGTCGAAGCGGTACGCGGATCAACCCGAAGAAGCCAAATGGCGAACGACAAGCAAGGCAAGGGCGACCGGCTTCTGTACTGCTCGTTCTGCGGCAAGAGTCAGCACGAGGTTCGCAAGCTCATTGCCGGCCCTTCGGTGTTCATCTGCGACGAGTGCGTCGATCTGTGCAACGACATCATTCGCGAGGAAATTCAGGAGAAATCGAGTTCGGGCGCATCGAGCCGGCTGCCCGCACCGCGCGAGATCAATCGAATCCTCGATGATTACGTGGTAGGTCAGTTTCACGCGAAGAAGGTGCTTTCGGTCGCGGTATACAACCACTACAAGCGGCTCGACTCCGGGGTGAAGGTCGACGAGGTGGAACTCTCGAAGAGCAATGTGCTGCTCATCGGTCCCACCGGGTGCGGGAAGACCCTGCTCGCGGAAACGCTGGCCCGCCTGCTCAACGTGCCGTTCACCATCGCCGATGCGACGACGCTGACCGAAGCCGGATACGTTGGTGAGGATGTCGAGAACATCATCCAGAAACTTCTCCAGAAGTGCGAGTACGATGTGGAGAAGGCGCAGACGGGCATCGTGTACATCGACGAGATCGACAAGATCTCGCGCAAGTCGGACAACCCTTCCATCACCCGCGATGTCTCCGGGGAAGGCGTCCAGCAGGCTCTGCTCAAGCTCATCGAGGGCACGGTGGCGTCGGTGCCGCCCCAGGGTGGGCGCAAGCACCCGCAGCAGGAATTTCTCCAGGTCGACACGTCGAACATCCTGTTCATTTGCGGCGGGGCGTTCGGGGGGCTCGACAAGATTATCGAGCGCAGGGCCTCGCAGCATGGCGGCATCGGCTTCGCCGCCGACGTCAAGGGCAAGGACGACACCAAGAAGGTCGGCGAGATCCTCAAGGAGGTAGAACCCGAGGATCTCATTCACTACGGCCTGATTCCGGAGTTCGTCGGGAGGCTGCCGGTCATCGCCACGCTCGAGGAACTTGACGAGGCGCAGCTTGTCCAGATCCTCACCGAGCCGAAGAACGCACTCGTGAAGCAGTATGGACGGCTGTTCCAGATGGAGGGCACCGAGGTCGAGTTTCGTGCCGATGCGCTCGGCTGCGTCGCCCGCAAGGCGATGGAACGCAAGACCGGTGCGCGGGGTCTGAGATCCATCCTTGAGCATGCTCTTCTGGATACCATGTACGACATGCCGTCGATGGAAAATGTGGCGAAGGTCGTCGTCGATGAGTCCGTGATCGACGGGGAGTCATCGCCTCTGCTCATTTATGAGGGCGAAAGGCAGCGCGCTGCCCGCGACTGATGCCGTGGCAACCCCGTGGGCGTCCTCATTTCCAGGACTCCGTGGTCGACGAGCGAGTGATTGAATTTCGTCTGCAATGGCGCCATGTACGGCGCGTCGTGAACTGTGAATCCGCGCCAATTGCCGGCTCGGCGTTGCCGGGCGAACTCCGCTACCGCCTGAATACCCTTCGGAGGTGTTCGACATGATCCCCGTGCTTCCCCTGCGGGACGTCGTCGTCTATCCGCATATGGTGATCCCCCTCTTCGTGGGCCGGGATCGCTCGATCCAGGCCCTCCAGCAGGCAATGGAGCAGGACAAGCGGATATTGCTCGTCGCGCAGATGGACGCGAGCCAGGACAATCCGTCGGTCGAGGGGATCTACCGGATCGGGACGGTCTCCACCATCCTGCAGCTCCTGAAACTCCCCGATGGCACGGTGAAGGTTCTGGTCGAAGGTGGGCAACGGGCGCGCATCGACCAGTTCGAAGACGGCGATTCCTTCCTCGGCGCAAGCATCACGGTGCTGGAATCAGGGCCCGGTGACGGGCGCGAGATCGAGGCGCTGACCCGCTCCCTGCTCACCCACTTCGAACAGTACGTCAAGCTCAACAAGAAAACTCCGCCGGAAATCCTGGCCTCGCTTTCCAATATCGAGGACGCGGCGCGGCTCGCTGATACCGTCGCTGCCCACCTCGCGGTGAAGATCGATCAGAAACAGGCGATCCTTGAGGTGCACGATACCCGCGAGCGGCTGGAGCATCTGATTGCGCGGGTCGAGGAAGAGATCGATCTCCTCCAGGTCGAGAAGCGTATTCGCGGCCGCGTGAAGAAACAGATGGAGAAGAGTCAGCGCGAGTACTACCTCAACGAGCAGATGAAGGCGATCCAGAAAGAGCTCGGCGACATGGACGAATCGCCGAACGAAATCGAGGAGCTGGGCAAGCGGATCGAGACGGTCGGGATGTCGAAGGAGGCGCGCTCCAAGGCCACCACGGAGCTGAACAAGCTCAAGATGATGTCGCCGATGTCGGCCGAGGCCACCGTCGTTCGCAACTACGTCGACTGGCTGGTCAACGTGCCGTGGAAGAAGCGCACCCGCACCGGCCGTGATCTCGGCAAGGCGGAGGCGGTGCTCGAGTCCGACCACTATGGCCTCGAGAAGGTGAAGGAGCGCATCGTGGAGTATCTTGCGGTGCAGACGCGGGTGAAGAAGCTCAAGGGACCCATTCTGTGTCTGGTCGGGGCGCCCGGTGTCGGCAAGACCTCGCTCGGCCAGTCGATTGCCCGGGCGACGAATCGCAAGTTCGTCCGGATGTCGCTGGGAGGAGTGCGCGACGAGGCCGAAATCCGCGGTCATCGGCGCACCTACATCGGTGCGCTGCCCGGAAAGATCGTGCAGAACATGGCCAAGGTGGGAGTGCGCAACCCGCTCTTCCTGCTGGACGAGGTCGACAAGATGTCGATGGACTTCCGCGGCGATCCGTCCTCGGCGCTGCTCGAAGTGCTGGACCCCGAGCAGAACCATGCCTTCAACGACCACTATCTGGAGGTCGACTACGACCTCTCCAATGTCATGTTCGTGGCAACCGCGAACACCCTGAACATTCCACCGCCGTTGCTCGATCGCATGGAGGTCATCCGGCTTTCGGGGTACACCGAGGAGGAGAAGCTCAACATCGCGTTGCGCTATCTCCTGCCCAGACAGATGGAGAACGCGGGTCTCGAGGCCGGGGAGCTGGCGATTCCGGAAGACGCGATTCGCGACATCATTCGCCACTACACCCGCGAAGCCGGGGTGAGAAACGTGGAGCGCGAGATTGCCAAGATCTGCCGCAAGGTCGTGAAACAGAAGGTGGGCGATCAGGTCGAGGGCGCGATTGAGGTCTCCTCGGAAAACATCGAGGAGTATCTCGGTGTCAAGCGGTTCAGGTTCGGCCGCAAGGAGGAGGAAGATCGCGTCGGGCAGGTCACCGGACTTGCGTGGACCGAGGTCGGCGGCGATCTGCTCACGATCGAAGCGGTGGTGATGTCCGGGAAGGGCAGTGCGACCTACACCGGTCAGCTTGGAGAGGTGATGCAGGAGTCGATCCAGGCTGCGATGACCGTGGTTCGGGTGCGGGCTGAGGTTCTCGGTCTCGATGAGAAATTCCATCAGGAGCGTGACATCCACATCCATGTGCCGGAGGGCGCCACGCCGAAGGACGGTCCGAGTGCCGGCGTGGGCATGTGCACCGCGATGGTGTCGGCACTGACCGGAATTCCGGTGCGCGCGGATGTCGCCATGACTGGTGAGATCACCCTCCGCGGCGAGGTTCTGCCCATCGGCGGCTTGAAGGAAAAGTTGCTGGCGGCGCTCCGCGGAGGGATTCGGCTGGTGCTGATTCCGGAGGAGAATGCGCGCGAGCTGGTTGAAATCCCGGAGGACATCAAGTCCAACCTCGACATACGTCCTGTGCAGTGGATCGATCAGGTGCTGAATATCGCTTTGTCACGGCAGCCGGCCGGCGCGGATGTCTCCCTTGACGAAGCGCAACTGGAATCGTCCGATGCGGCTGGTGACGACGTGGATCGGGGATTGACCACGCACTGACGGGATATATCGAGCGGTCTTGCTGTCAATTGCGCGTTGACAGTCGTTTCGGGTACTTGCAGTATACTTGTGCGCAGGGATAAAGGAATCTGGAGCGGTGCTGGCGTTGCCTGCTCGCCGCTCGACGGGTCTCCTGTAAGATGCCCTGAACTCCCGGTGTTTTCGGGTGCTTAGCTCAGCCGGGAGAGCGTCGCCCTTACAAGGCGAAGGTCGGGGGTTCGAACCCCTCAGCACCCACCAAGCTGTGGATCGGGCTGCGGCCCGGATCGTGATCCGACAACAGTGCCTTATCGGAGTGGTAGTTCAGTTGGTTAGAATACCGGCCTGTCACGCCGGGGGTCGCGGGTTCGAGTCCCGTCCACTCCGCCAACACTTCGCGATGATGACGCGCCCCTCGCGGGCGCGTTTTGCTGTGCACTCCTGTCTGCGGCGGCGGTTTGCGCCATCGGCTGCTTCCGGCCGGTTCGGCCGCGCATGACGCACTGAGGTTGAGTTCATGCTCCAGTTCATTCGAGACAACGCCACCGGTTGGATAGCGTGGGGAATCGTCATCCTCATCAGCATTCCGTTTGCGCTCTGGGGAGTCCATCAGTATGTGACGCCCGAGGGCAGTGCGGCGGTCGCGACCGTCGACGATGTGGAGATTGGCTACTACGACTACCAGCGCGCTTACGTGCGTCGTCGTCAGCAACTCCAGTCGATCCTCGGCGCTGGAGTTATCGGTGACGGAGAAGACGCCAGGCTGCGGCGCGAGGTGCTCGACACGATGATCGATTCGGAGGTCCTCATCGGCTCGGCCGCCGCCGCCGGCATGCGGGTGGGTGACGGGCAGCTTGCCGGCACCATCCAGGCTCAGGAGGCGTTCCGGTCCGGAGACGGGTTTTCGCAGGAGGTCTACGAGGGTTGGCTGCGCACCCAGGGCTATTCTCCCGGCGGATTCGAGGAACACCTCCGGCGTTCGCTGCTCGAGCAGCAGATCCTCGCCGGCATCGCCGGGTCGGGTTTCATCTCCGGCCGTGGGCTGAACGATGCAGTGCAGATGCGCATGCAGACGCGCTCGTTCTCGCTGCTCACCATTCCGGCCTCCGACTTCGAGGTACCCGAGCCTACCGATACGGAGATCCGAACGTACTTCGAACAGCACCGCGGCGATTTCGCTGCGCCCGAGCGCTTGCGCCTGCGCTACCTGGAGATCTCTCTGGACGAAATTGCGGCCGAGGTGAAGGCGGACGACGAAGAGCTTCGCGCCCTGTTCGACTCCGAGCCGGATCGCTTCGTGACGCCGGAGAAACGCGAGGTCTCGCACATCCTCCTCTCCGTACCTCCCGATGCCGGCGCGGATGAAGTCGCCGAGACGCGGGAACAGCTTGCCGCCCTGAAGGAACGTCTTGTGGCCGGCGAATCGTTCGAGGATCTGGCGAGGGAGAATTCCGACGACCCGGGGTCTGCGGCGGGTGGCGGGACGCTGGGATTCATAGAGCGTGGAATGATGGTTCCGGAGTTCGAAGCGGCGGCGTTCGCTCTTTCACCGGGTGAGGTGAGCGACCCGGTGCGAACGAGCTTTGGCTGGCATCTGGTCAAGGTCGCATCGGTGCAGCAATCCGGCAGCGTGACGTTCGAGGAGGTGCGCGATCAGGTGCTCGCACAGTACCAGGCGCGCGAAGCGGAGCGCGTCTACGCCGAGCGCGTCGAGACGCTTGCCAACGTCACCTACGAGCATCCCGAATCTCTCGAGATCGGCGCCAGGGAGCTGGGACTGACCATTCGGGAGACCAATCCGGTGACCCGCAACGGGCAGTCCGACGACCCGATCGCCTCGCAGCCTGCGGTGGTTGCGGCGGCGTTCTCGAGCGATGTGCTTGATGCGGGCAACAACAGCGAACCGATCGAATTCGAGCCTGGCCGGGTCGTCGTGGTCCGTGCATTCGACCACGAGCGTTCACGAAGGCTTGATCTGGATGAGGCTCGAGCCGATGTGGCCCGTGCACTGCGGGCGGAAACGAGGCGACAGGCAGTCACCGAGAGAGGGCGCGCGCTGCTCGAAGATCTGCGTAACGGGATGGGTGCGGATGCGGTGGCGGCCGAACTCGGCCTCGAATGGAGTCGATTCGAAGACATCGGCCGTACCGCCACCGAACTCTCCGCCCCGTTGCGCGAGGTTGCGTTCCGCATGCCTCGTCCCACCTCCGGAACCGTGCAATTCGACGGGGTGTTGGACGATTACGGAGACTTCGTCATTGTGGCATTGTCGCGCGTGGAGGACGGCGATACCTCGTCGATGAGCGAAGAGGAGACCGAAATCCTGCGCCGCGGGCTGGAGTCCGACATCGGCCGCACCGCGTTCGATGCGTTCGTTCGCAGCCGCCGCCAATCAGCCGACGTCAGAATCGTCGAGCAGAATCCGGAGGGTTGAACGGGCGGGCGCCCGATGGCCGGTAAACGGTGCTCAGCCCGCGCGCAGTCTGCTGGTTCGGCGGAAGCGCTTCCTCAGAAACTCCATCTGGTCGGCGAGAATCCGCCGATTCGACAGGACCAGATACTCCGCGCGATTCGGAACGTACGGCACCGCCAGCAGACTCATGCCTGCCTCATCCGGCGTGCGCGACCCCTTGGAGTGGTTGCATCCCCGGCAGGCGGTCACAACGTTGCTCCAGCAGTCGGCGCCGCCGCGCGAGAGCGGGACGAGATGGTCCCGGGTGAGCAGATTTCCCGGTAACTGATGTCCGCAGTACATGCACAGATGTTCGTCCCGCAGGAACAGCTCACGGTTCGACAGGGGCGGCACGAGTTGCTCGTCGCCGGCGTTGCGGGCATGACCTCTGACCGCGATGATCGAATTGACCGTGACGTGCGAGCGGCGTCCGCTGAGCCGGTTGATGCCACCGTGGAACGTGAACGTCCGCTCGCCGGCGGTCCACGCGATCATTTCGCGTGCATCCAGGATCACCGCGTGCTGCCAGGGAATCCAGCGCTGGGGCCAACCCGTGATGTCGAGTCGGAGGATGAGGGGGTCGATGAGGGTGTTCACGGTCTCGGCCCGGGTCAGGCGATCTTGTCGCTGGGGGTGGCGGTATTCTGCATCAATCGGCGCTCCCTGCGCATCCGCCGGCCGGCCGTCACGCCATGGTCATGCCCATCATGCTGTATCCGGCGTCGACATGGACAACTTCGCCGGTGATGCCCGCCGCGAAGTCCGAGCACAGGAACGCGGCGGTGTTTCCAACGTCGTCGATGGTCACGTTGCGTCGCAGGGCGGATGTGGCCTCGACCAGGTGAAGGATCTTGCGGAAATCCGAGATGCCGGCTGCGGCCAGGGTCCTGATCGGTCCGGCGGAAATGGCGTTCGCCCGGATACCCTCGGGACCGAGGGCCGCTGCGATGTAACGCATATTCGCTTCCAGGCTCGCCTTTGCCGCGCCCATCACGTTGTAGTTCGCAATCGCCCGCGCGGCGCCGAGGTAGGTCAGGGTCAGCAGAGCGCCGCTGCGTCCCTGCATCATGGGCCGCGCGGCTCTGGCGAGGGCGGCAAAGCTGTACGCGCTCACGTCGTGCGCAATTGCGTGCGCATCCCGGGTGAGAGAGTCGAGGTAGTCACCCTGCAACGCCTCGCGCGGTGCGAATGCGAGTGCATGCACGACGATGTCGAGTTCGCCCCATCGATCGGACAACTCCCCGAACGCATGGTCGATCGCGGAATCGTTCGCGACATCGCATTCGAGGACGATGTCCGAACCCGCATCGGCCGCCAGCCTGGTCACCCGCTGGCCGAGACGCTCGTTCTGAAACGTAAATGCGAGATCCGCGCCCTCGCGGCGCATCGCGCGCGCGATTCCCCAGGCGATGGAACGATCGCTCGCCACTCCCAGAATGAGCGCCCGCTTGCCTTCGAGAAGAGCCATTCAGCTCGTGGGCGAGTCCGAAAGGTGCACGAAGAGCTCCCGGCCGGGGAGCAGCAGGTCGTTTGCCGAAAGCTGATTCCATCGGCGCAGGCTCGCGATGGATACGCCGAACTGCCGGGAGATCGCCCACAGCGAATCGCCGCGCTTGACCCGGTACCTGATGCGGTGCGGCTCGCTCTCGGGGTCGGCGTATGCCGCCGGGATCAGGCGCAGCTCCTGGCCGGGCAGCAGGATGGCGTCCTCTTCGATACGGTTGAGCTTGGTGAGCGCAAGCACCGTCGTTCCCCGTCGCACCGCGATCTCGGAAAGCGTGTCGCCGTAGCGCACGACATGGACGGCGTTCGCGCGCGAATTCTCCTGCGTACTTGTGCGCAGGGTGGCCGGCAACGGCTCGGAACCCCCGTGATGCACGGTCAGCCGCTGGCCGGGTAGCAAGACCGACTCGATCGGGAAATCGTTCCAGACCGCAAGCTGCTCGATGTCCACCGCGTGCCGACGGGCGATCAGCCAGAGGGTGTCACCGTTGCGAACGCGGTGAATCGTGGTTGCAGGACCTTCGGCTTCGGAGGTGTTGGCCCCCGGCACGGAACGATGCCCTGATGCCGAGGAGTCGGCCAGGGCCACCTCGCGCAGTCCGAGCGCAACCGGAATCGTCAGACGAGTGCCGGCGAAGATCCGATCCGAGGCTAGCCCGTTCGTATCCTTCAACGCCTTCACGCTGGTCCCGTAGCGAGTGGCGATGGCGCCGAGCGTGTCCCCGGGCACGACCGCGTGACGGATCCAGCGTCGGTCCCTGTCGCTCGGGAGCCGCGCTAGAGTCGCGGTGAATCGCTGGGCGGCGTCGACCGGGAGCTGCAGACGGTGCGGCCCACCGGGTGCGGTTGCTGAACGCT
Source organism: Gammaproteobacteria bacterium (assembly GCA_965221725.1). Classification (GTDB taxonomy): domain Bacteria; phylum Pseudomonadota; class Gammaproteobacteria; order HK1; family HK1; genus HK1. The sequence continues at coordinate 1,419,227 of OZ244909.1, read as the reverse complement.
TGAAGCCGGGGTTGAGCCGGCGGATCTCCTGAGGGGTGATTCCCGCCAACCTCGCGGCGAACGCCAGCTCGATCTGACCATCGAGGGCCACCGGACGAAAGTACACCTGGTCGGAGATGGGCGGCAGCACCACGTCGTACCGGTCCGGCTTCTCGATGATTCTGGAGATGGCGACGAAGCGGTAAACGTGAGTGCGCGTCTCTCTGGGCAGACGCAACGACCATACGTCGGTGGGCTTTCCCTGCGCCCGGTTTCGGGAAATCGCGCGCCGGACGTTGCCCTCGCCCCAGTTGTAGGCGGCTATCGCCAGTAACGGGTCGTCGTTGAACTCCTGCATGAGCGTCGTGAGGTAGTCGAGCGCGGCACGAGTGGATTCGACGATGTCGCGGCGGCCGTCGTACCACCAGTTCTGTTGCAGTCCATACCGCTTGCCGGTCGAAGGCATGAATTGCCACAGGCCCGCCGCTCCCGCCGAAGAGTACGCACGCTCGCGGAACGCACTCTCCACCACCGGAAGCAACGCGAACTCCATCGGCAGCTCATGCTTCTCGACTTCCCGCACGATATGAGCCAGGTACGGACGGGCGCGCTGCGCCAGGCGCTCAAGGTACGCCGGATTCTTTCGGTACCAGTCGATCGCGCGCTTGACCTGCTTCTTCTCTGGGTACCGCAGATCCATTCCGTCGCGAATGCGGTCCCAGGCGTCCCCGTCGCTCGGTGCCATCGCGGTGACCCCTGGCTCCGGCAACGGCTGCGAACCGTCGTCGAACCCGCCGACTTCGTTCGGGTCCGACCGCTTCGGGGGGCGGATGACCGATGCCGGCGGCGCGATGTTGCCACTCCGTGCGGTGTCGATCGCTGCGGGCGCTCCTGACCTGTCCATCGCTTCGGGCCCGGAATAGCGGGGCTCCGGGCTCGCGGGCGTTTCCGGTGCGAGCGGTTGGGTGGCACATCCCGCCAGTATGAGCGGCATGGACAGGATGGCGACCGGCAACCGGACGGAGATGCGTACTCCGCGGTGGCAGGTCGAGCGACTGCGAGTGGAGGCCGCCGCGTAGTCGGGCGTGCCGGTTCCGGGCGCCATGAGATGATTGGGTGATTGCGTGCCGAACCGTATGCTAAGAAGCGGCGCGGGTGGGGTCAAGAACCAGCACAGAGCCCGAATGGACCCCGACAGGACACAATTGGACGAAACAGGCAGGTACCATATCGCTGGTATCGGGAATGTGGGCACGGATTCCCCGCCTGTTTCCTCGCTCTCCCGTGCTCGCGACGACGACTTCATGACGCTCTTCGGATGAGTCCAATCACAAGTGTCGCTGGAGCCCATGATCGGCGGGTCGCGTCGCCGATGCGCTCGGAACTGTCGCGATGGATGCAGAGCCCTGCGGGGGCGGAACTGTTGCGGATGGAGGTCGAGTGCGTCCACGCTGCGGTCGGCAACCTGTTCGGCTATCACTGTCTCCAGGTCGGAGACCTCGGCGGGGCCGATCTCCTGGCGGCGAGCCGCATCCTCGGCCGCACCGTCGTCGACATAGACGGCGGTGCGCCGCCCCGGCCGTATCCGGTCGTGAGCGGAGCCGCGACGTCGCTGCCGATCGACTCGCACGCGGTGGACGTGCTCATTCTGCCCCATGTGCTGGAGTTCGAATCGCAGCCTCACGAAGCGCTCCGCGAGGTGTCGCGCGTGCTGGTTCCGGAGGGAAACCTGGTGCTTCTCGGATTCAATCCTCTGAGCGTCATCGGACTGCAACGAGCGATGCGGTATCGCGCGGCGGTGGCGCCGTGGTGCGGCACCTACTTCGGCGCGGGCCGACTTCGAGACTGGCTCACTCTGCTCGGATTCGACATCGTCGATCAGCGTCCATGTTTCTCGTCGAAGCACGCAATCCGCTCCCGGCGAGCAGGAGGGCGTTCGCTCAGGGACTGGATGCCGCCGGCGCTCGCGAGCGCGCGGCTCATCCTGGCGACGAAGCGTGTCAATGCAATGCTGATAGTGCGCTCACGCTGGAAGCCGGAGCGGCGGCGTCTTGCCGGTGTCGGACTCGCCCGTCCGTCGGTGAGGGCCGCGGGCGATGAATGACGTGGTGGAGGTTTTCACCGATGGTGCCTGCTGCGGAAATCCCGGTCCGGGTGGTTGGGGGGCGGTACTGCGCTACCGAGAGCACGAGAAGCTGCTGTGCGGAACACAAGACGACACTACGAACAATCGGATGGAGCTCACCGCCGCCATCAAGGCCCTGGAGGCGCTGCAGCGGCCGTGTCGGGTCAGGCTCGCCACCGACTCGACGTATGTGAAGGACGGGATCACGAAGTGGCTCGCGGGGTGGAAGCGCCGAGGCTGGAAGACCGCCGGCCGTACCCCGGTGAAGAATGTGGAACTTTGGAGGCGCCTGGAGCGAGCCGCGTCGATGCACGATGTCGAGTGGGTGTGGGTGAGGGGTCACTCCGGTCATGAGGGAAACGAGAGGGCCGATGCGTTGGCTCGCGCTGCCGCGCAGGGGCACACGTCGTGAGGCAGATATTCCTCGATACCGAGACGACGGGCCTCGAGCCGGAGATGGGACACCGAATCATCGAGATTGGCGGCGTCGAGATGATGAACCGCCGCTTGACCGGCCGGCGGCTGCACCACTACCTGCAGCCGGATCGCGAGATCGACGACGGGGCGCTCGAGGTGCACGGCATCACCCGCGAGTTTCTGACCGACAAGCCGCGATTTGTCGATGTCCATGCCGAAATCCTCGAGTTCATCTCCGGGGCGGAGATCATCATCCACAATGCCCCCTTCGACGTGGCGTTCCTCGACTGCGAGCTCGCCCGTCTCGCCCCTCCTGCCCAGCGCGTCGAGAATATCTGCCGGGTTGTCGACAGCCTCACGCTGGCGCGTCAGCTCCATCCCGGCCAGCGCAATGGCCTTGACGCGCTGTGCAAGCGCTACCACATCGACAACTCGGCCCGCCAGCTTCACGGTGCTCTCCTCGATGCGGAGATTCTGGCGGACGTGTACCTGGCGATGACGGGTGGCCAGGCCATGCTGGAACTCGGAGGGCCCGGCGACAACACTGCATCTGCAGACATTTCGCACGGTGCGCCGGGGGAGCGCAGAGACCGGGCCGGTTCGATTCCCGTGGTGCGCGCAAGTCCGCAGGAGCTGCAAACGCACGAACGCCAGCTCGCGCTCATCGACGAAAAGAGCGGGGGGCGGTGCCTGTGGCTGCGGCCGGAGAGCGGTTGAGGGTCGCGTGGTGTCAGCCACTCCCGCCGGGCCGGTACATGCTCTCGAAATCGCCCCCGACGAGCCGCCCCAGCCGTCGGAACTCCGCCGGAATCGCACCGCATGATGGCCTCTCGGAGCGCTGGGGGTGGCTGGAGCCCAGCGCCGTGCAGAGCCCAGCGCCGTGCATGGCATTCGGGACCGGACCCGGCGTAAAATCTTGCAGCGGCTTCATGCTTCTCCGAGACCGGAGGGCGTGGGGTTGCAAAGGCCACCGAACCAGCGATGGAGGAGAACATGAATCCGTTGGACAGCATTACCGGAACCATCGTGAGCGGCATCATCCTGTCGTTGATCCTGGTCGCGCTGGTCTGAGCGCTGCGCGGGCGGCGGATCGGTGAAATTTCCGGGCTAGGAGACTCGTACCCATGGATGTTTTCGTGTTGTCGATAGAGCGCTGGATCCACTTTCTGTCCGGTGTGACATGGATCGGCCTGCTGTACTACTTCAATTTCGTCCAGGTCCCCGCCATTGCGGCCGCGAATGCCGACAAGGACGGGCCCGGGCCGGCGGCGATCAACAAGTACGTCGCGCCGCGCGCGCTGCTCTGGTTCCGCTGGGGGGCGGTGGTAACGTGGCTGTCGGGGGCGGCGCTGCTGGCGAGCATGCCGCACCTGAGCCTCGTCGATGCATTCACCCTGCAAGGACCCAGTCAGGTCATCGGGGTGGGCGCGTGGCTGGGGACGATCATGCTGTTCAACGTGTGGGTTCTCATCTGGCCGAACCAGAAGAAGGTTCTGGGGATGGTTTCCGCCACCGGCGATGAGAAGAACCGGGCCCGTCGGGTGGCCCTGCTGGCCTCGCGAACGAACACGATGCTGTCGATTCCCATGCTGCTGTTCATGGGGGCGTCTGCGCACGGTCTGCCGTACTGACCAGCGCTGCGACGAGAATTCCGGGCTCGGACGCGCGGGCGCCTGGTCGGTCGGATTGCGTCGAGGGAGTAGAGGATCTCCGGGCCCGGGCCGGGCGGGCGTCGGCGCGAGCCCGACGCAGCGAGTCCCGACCGGAACGCCGTACGGGAACCCGGCTTGTTCCGGATATCCTGATGACGCTCGAAGCGAGCGTTCCGGACATCGAGTCCGGAATGCTCGGCGGGTTTCTCGCCGCTCGGCGTGGTTCCCGGTATCGCGCGGAGCCGCTCGCGTGCATGGCTGATTCCCTGCGGAAATCCGAACCGCCGGACCGGATTGCCCGGAGCCCGGCCGGATGAGGGTCCGTGAACCGACTTCGATGCGGTGCGCGCCATGCGGCAAGCGTCATGCGATGCGCGCTGGTCGCGTTTCCGTGACGCCCCTGCAAACCGACCCTGCGCGGCATCGGGCCCTGAGTGCGGTGGAGCGCTGGCTCTCGGAGGTCGAGCGGTCGTGAACCTCGCGTTCGAAGGGTCCGGGATGACGTCGATGCGCACGCGCGAGCGCCTCGTGTCCCGCCTGCGCGGCGAGGGGATTGCCGACGAGAACGTGCTCGATGCCATTCGCAACGTGCCGCGCCACATATTCGTCGACGAAGCGCTTGCGAGTCGCTCCTATGACGATATCGCCCTCCCGATCGGAATGGGGCAGACGATATCGCAGCCGTTCATCGTGGCGCTGATGACGCAGGCCATGGTTGCGGCGCCGACTCCATCGCGAGTGCTGGAGGTCGGCACGGGCTGTGGATATCAGACCGCAGTTCTCGCCTCTCTCGTTGCGCGCGTATATACCGTGGAGCGAATCGAGGTGCTGCTTACCCGGGCTCGTCGGCGGCTGCGTGCGCTTGGAGTGGACAACGTGAGTTACCGGCACGGCGATGGAAATGCGGGCTGGCCCGAGTGCGAGCCGTTCGATGGGGTGCTCGTCACCGCGGCGCCTCCGCGCGTCCCGGAGCGGCTTGTGCGGCAACTTGTCATGGGTGGCCGGCTCGTCATACCCGTCGGGGATTCCGGCCGGCAGCGACTGAAGGTTTTCACCCGCACCACATCCGGACTGAGCGAAGACACGATCGCCGATGTCAGCTTCGTCCCGATGCTCCGGGGAACGGGATGAGGGCCGGCTGCATGAACCGCCGCGTCACGAATGCGGTGGAACGGATCGGCGCTCTGGTGTGGAGGATGATCGGGCCGGTTCTGGTGCTTGGGCCGGCGGCGTTCGTTGCGGGGTGTGGCGGCGGCAGCGTCGTGGCGCCGGTGCGCGCTCCGACGGAGCTCGTGGTGCCGGGGCGTGATCGCGAGCATGTGGTCGGCAAGGGCGATACGCTGTACTCGATCGCGTGGCGCTTCGGTATCGATCACCGCACGCTGGCCAGGGCGAACTCGATTCGCGATCCCTACACCATCTTCCCCGGGCAGCGCCTCCTCGTTCCGGGGTCGGAGGATATCGCGGTGCCGGAGTCGGTGGCGGCCGCCGCAAGCGAGCCGGGCGAGGTATCGGTCCGGGGAACCGGGACGACCAGCGGGCCGGCGGTGGTGTCGCTGCCGCCGCCTCCGTCGCCCGGGTCGGCCGGTGCCACCGTCGAACCATCCCCGAAGCCGTCGGCGAAACCTCCGAAACCGCCCACTGCGCAGCCGGTGGCCAAGTCGGCCGGGTCACCTTCGACTGCGGCGCGATCGGTGGCGGGCGTACGCTGGACGCGGCCGACCAGTGGCAAGACGATCTCGACTTTCGGGCGAGGCGGCAACAAGGGAATCGACATTGGCGGCGCGTTCGGGCAGCCCATCCGGGCGGCGGCGCCGGGACGGGTCGTCTACGCGGGCAGCGGACTCATCGGGTACGGGAAGCTGGTGATAGTGAAGCATGACAGCCGGATTCTGAGCGCCTACGCTCACAACGAACGGCTGCATGTGGGTGAAGGGGATGAAGTGAAGGGCGGTCAGCACATCGCCGACATGGGACGTTCCGGCAAGGGACGCGCCATGCTGCATTTCGAGATCCGGCGCGACGGAAAGCCGGTCGATCCGCTGCGGTACCTGCCCTGAGCCCCCATCCTGGAGACGGCGGCACGTCCCGGTGCCGCAGGGAAGCCCTGATTAATCAGGGCTTCCTTGGCCGCCGTCCAGCCCGCGATAGAGAAGCGGAGCGAGCTCCTTCAGCGCGCGTCTGTACACTTCGCGCTTGAAGAACACCACCTCGCGGGCCGGATGCCAGTAGTTCACCCACTTCCAGTGGTCGAACTCCGGCCGCTCGCTCGCGTCGACCTGCACGTCGTCTTCGTCGCCGAGCATGCGCAGAAGAAACCATCGTTGCTTCTGCCCGATGCACACGATGCCGGGCTTGCGTCGTATGAAGCGCCGGGGAAGTCGGTAACGCAGCCAGTCGCGGGTCTGGCCGACCAGCTCGACGTGAGTCGGAGACAGGCCGAGCTCTTCCCGCAACTCCCGGTACAGCGCATCCACCGGCGATTCATGTGCCTTGATGCCGCCCTGAGGGAACTGCCAGGCATCCTGGCCGACGCGGCGCGCCCAGAGCACGCGTCCCGCTTCGTTGTGCACGATGATCCCCACATTGGGTCTGAAACCGTCTTTGTCGATCATGGCGTACCCGGGGGGTCCGGCGGGGAGAACGGGGCAAGTGTTCCATCATCACCCGAAGGTGGCAATCACAGACGGTCGAGCATCTCGAATATCCGTCCCCGCACGTCCTCGAGCGAGCCGAGACCGTCGATGCGTGACACCTGCGGCGCATCTTGCGGCTCTTCGCTTTCCCATCCCCGGTAGTATCCGACGACCGGCGCGGTCTGCGCGTGGTAGACCTCCAGCCGGTGCCGCACGGTGGTTTCCCGGTCATCGTCGCGCTGCACCAGAGGCTCTCCGGTGATGTCGTCGAGACCATCGATTTCAGGCGGATTGAACTGCAAGTGATAGGTCCGGCCCGAACCCGGGTGTACGCGGCGGCCGCTCATGCGTTCGATGATGTGCTCGTCCGGGACCGCGATTTCCACCACCGCCTCGATGCGCACGCCTCGGTCGCGCATCGTCGTCGCCTGCGGGATGGTGCGCGGAAATCCGTCGAGCAGGAATCCCTGCGCACAGTCGTCGGCGGTGATGCGCTCCTCGACCAATTCCACGATGATCTCGTCGGGGACGAGGCGCCCAGCATCCATGAGGACTTTCGCCTCCGCGCCGAGCCCGCTTCCCGAACGTATCGCCGCCCGGAGCATGTCGCCGGTCGAAATTTGGGGGATTCCGTAGCGCTCGGCGATGAATGCGGCCTGAGTGCCCTTCCCCGCGCCCGGCCCGCCGAGGAGAATGACTCGCATGCCCTGACCTCCGCTGGATGACTGATTTTCCACAATGAAACTCCACTCGGACCCCGGAGCCGCCAGCCGACAGCGTATCACCGCATACGGCGTCGAATTCGTGACCGTGGAGGAGACCACGTTCACCGGAGCGGTGCTGCTTGGTCAGGGCACGCTTGCAACAGATTTCGACGAACGCCGGCCCGACGACGTGACCGCCGCCACCATCGAGCGGATACTCGAGCGCAATCCGGAAGTCGTCCTCCTGGGTACCGGGGCGCGGCACGTGTTTCCGTCGCCCGGACTCCTTGCTCCGTTGACGCGCGCCGGCATCGGAGTCGAGGTCATGTCCACCTCGGCGGCGTGCCGCACCTGGAACATCCTCAGCGCCGAAGGACGCAAGGTCGTGGCGCTGCTTCTGCCGATAGGGCCGGAGGAGCGCTAACCCGGAAATTTCGAGCTGGGCGTCGGACCGGGCCGATACGCGGGCATCGGGTGGTGGCGGCAACCGGAGGAACCGCCTTACCAGCGCAGGTTCACGTTCTTGATGCGGGTGTAGCTCAGCAGTTCCTCGAAGCATTCCTCACGGCCCGAGCCACTGTGCTTCCAGCCGCCGTAGGGGACGCCGATATAGCGCCCGGTGGAGTTGATCCACACGTAACCGGCCTCCACCCGCTCCGCGGTTTCCATGGCCCGGTCGAGGTCGTTGGTGATGATGGCGGCGGTGAGGCCGTAGGGGAGCGCGTTCGCCTTCGCCAGCACGTCGTCGAGGTTCGACCAGGTGAAGACCGACATCACCGGGCCGAAGATCTCCTCGCGGGCGATGCGCATGGAGTCGTCGACGCCGTCGAACACGGTGGGGGAGACGAAGAACCCGTTCGCGAGCGCCGGGTCCGCGGGGCGGCCGCCGCCGGTGACGAGCCGCGCGCCCTGGTCGCGGCCCGATGCGATGTAGCCCATCACGCGGTCGAACTGCCGCGCGGACACGATGGGCCCGACTTCCTTGCCGTCCTCCCAGGGCAGCCCCACCGGCAATACCTCCACCTCTGCCACCAGCGCTTCCAGTACCGCGCCGTGCAGTGATTCGTGCACGAAGACGCGCGAGGTCGAGCTGCACGACTGGCCCTGGCGGTTCATGTTCATCCCCTTCACCGCGGCCCGCGCCGCCTGCGCGGGGTCGGCGTCGGGGAAGATGATGATGGGGTTCTTGCCGCCGAGTTCCAGGGTGACCTCCTTCATCCCCTCCGCCGCCTCGCGGGCGATGATGCGGCCGGTCTCCACCGAGCCCACGAAGCCGATGCGCTCCACCAGCGGGTGCCGCACCATGGCCGAGCCGGCCGCGGCACCGCCGGTTACCACGTTCACCACTCCCGGCGGCAGAAGTCCCTCGCACAGCTCCGCGAAACGCAGACTCGAGAGCGGCGCCTGATCCGAGCCCTTCACCACCACCGTGTTGCCCGCTGCCAGTGCGGCCGCGGACTTCTCCGCGCAGAAGCGGAACGGATGGTTGAAGGGGTTGATCTTGGCCACCACGCCGTAGGGTTGGCGCCGGGTGAAGTTGAGGTGCCGCGGACCGTAGGACGAGGTCTCTCCCTTGACCTCCGTCACCAGGCCCGCGAAGTAGCGCAGGGTGTCCACCGTCCAGTCCACGTCCCCCACCATGCCCGAGAGCGCATTGCCGGCGTCGACGCAGTCCATGAGCCCGAGCTCGTCGCGGTGCGCGCGCAGGTGGTCGGCGAGGCGGTCCAGATACCCGGCGCGCTCGCGCATCGGCATCCGCCCCCAGTCCGACTCGTACGCCGCGCGGGCGGCACGCACTGCGCGGTCGACATCGGCGTCGGTCGCGGCCGGCACCTCGCCCAGATGCTCGCCGGTGGACGGATTGATCGACGCCAGGCGTCCACCCTCCGCCGCTTCCTGCCACTCGCCGCCGATCCAGAGTCCGCGCGGGGTGAAATTCAGTTCGGGCCCGATCATGTGTGTTCCTCGAGTCATGCGTGGTCGAATTCCGCCGGCGTATCCGAGCGTGCGATGCCGGACGGGCGGTGACGCGGCTCCTCGCGCCTGTGGATGTCCCCTCAGACGATCCCGGCGCTTGCAAGCGACCGGAGCTCGTCCTCGTCGAGGCCCAGGGTGTTCATGAAGACCTCGCGATTGTGCGCTCCGATCTCGGGTCCTGGCCACCGGGTCGCGCCCGGCGTGTCGCCGAGCTTCGGGGCGAGGGCCGGAATCTTCAGGGGCTCCCCGCCGACCTCGACCGCCTCGAACAGGCCGCGGGCGTTGTACTGCGGATCCTCCATCATGTCGGCGACGCTGTAGATGGGGCCGGCTGGAACCCCGGCGTCGTCCAGGACTTCCAGCACGCGGCCGGAGTCGAGGGTGCCGGTCCACTCGGCGATCGCATTGTCCACCTCGCCCTGATGGGCGACCCGGCCTGCGTTGTCCGCAAGTCGCGGGTCGCCGGCGAGGTCGTCGCGCCCCGCCGCGCGCATCAGCCGCCTGAAGATGGAGTCGCCGTTGCCGCCGATGATCACGTAGCGCCCGTCCGCGCACGGGTAGGTGTTGGTGGGGACGATGCCGGTCAGGGTCGAGCCCGACGGCTCGCGCACGATGCCGGCGCCGTCGTACTCCGGCACCATCGCTTCGAGGACGTTGTACACCGATTCGTAGATGGCGACGTCGACCACCTGCCCGGCCCCGCGGCCGGCGCCGATGGCGCTGCCGTCGATGCGATTGCGGTGCATGAGTGCGAGCAGCACCCCGATCACCGCGTGCAGGGCGGCGAGGGTGTCGCCGAGACTCAGGTTGGGACGCACCGGCGGCTTGCCGGGAAAGCCGTTGATGTAGCGCAGCCCGCCGAAGCCCTCGCACACCGATGCGAAGCCGGGCTTCGCCGCGAAGGGTCCGGTCTGGCCGTAGCCCGAGACCCGCGTGTACACGAGCCCCGGGGTTTCGGCCCGCAGCGCGTCGGGGCCGAGACCCCACTTCTCCATGGTGCCCGGCCGGAAGTTCTCGATGAGCACGTCGGAGCGGAGCGCGAGGGCGCGCGCGATCTCCCTTCCCCTTGGCTCGCGCAGGTTCAGCGTGACGCACTTCTTGTTCCGCCCCATCGCGCGCCACCACAGCGACGTACCGTCCTTCAGCTCCCGCCAGTTGCGCAGCGGGTCGCCGGTGCCGGGAGGCTCCACCTTGATGACCTCCGCGCCGAAGTACGCGAGCACGCATCCCGCGAACGGTCCCGCGATGAGCTGCCCCATTTCCAGAACGCGGATGCCGCTCAGGGGCTTGGAGGCGGCCTCAGCGGGGGTCATGGCGTGGTTCAGGATCAGCCCGGCCGCGGTGAATGCCGCCCACATGGCGCTTGGCGCAGGGCATGACGTGGTTCAGGATCGCGTGGCGGGCGCGGCGGGCGCGGCGGGCGCGGCGGGCGCGGGATCGAAGACGACGGTATGACCGTCGAACACCGGACCGTCCACGCACACCCGCTTCATCGCGCGGCCACCCGCCGTGCGTACCCGTACCGTGCATCCGGCGCACCCCCCCACCGCGCAGGCCATGTACTCCTCCAGCGAGATCAGGCACGGAAGCGCGCACGCGCGGGCGAGCTCGACCGAGGCTTCGAGCATGGGCACGGGACCGCAGGCGTAGACGGCCACCTCGCGGCGTGCATCCTCGTCGAGCGCATCAAGCCACGTCCTCGCGAGATCGGTGACGTGGCCGCGGTGGCAGCCGGGGAGGCCGGCCCCGCTCGCGAGCCGCGCGGCGATTCCCCAGCGCTCCAGGAGCGGCATCGTCGCGGTGGCGTCGCCATCGATGCCCGATACCGGGATGCCCGACGTCTGCGTCTCGAACGGAAACGGCACCTCCGAGCCCATTGCCACGAAGGTCGAGATCGACGAGTGGTGTCGAAGCCGGTCGGCGAGGAAGACCATGGGCGGGATGCCGACGCCACCCCCGACGAGCAGTGCGCGGGGACGGTCCGGGACCACCTTGAACGGGCGGCCGACGGGGCCGATGGCGCTCAGGCGGGCGCCCGGAGGCTTGCCGGCGAGCTGCCTCGTGCCGTGACCGACCTCCTTGTACAGGAGGTCCACCCAGCCGCCGGCCGCGTCCGCCCGCATCAGCGACATGGGGCGGCGCATCGGGAGCAGGGGGTCGCAGCGCAGGTGCACGAAGGATCCCGGCCCGGCCTTCGCCGCGATCCGCGGAGCGTGCAGGCGCAACTGCCACTGGCCGGCCGGATGGGCCTCGTGGGCCAGGATCTCGCAGTCTTCGACGAAGATGGTGCCGCGGTGCACTGGATATGGAGTCAGGGGATGTGTCGCGGACGAGCCGCCGATGGGTGCGACCAGCGGACGCGAGCCAAGAATATATTACAATTCATGGCCATCAAGTTCGATGCGGGCAAGCGTGAAGTCATGATCGGGAAATGAACGGGAACGAACGATCCACACGCCGGGATTTCGAGCGTGACGATGCACCGGATCCCGCGGGGGACGCGTGGCCCGGGAAGTTCGCCGCGGTGTGCGTTCGTCTCGACCGGTCGCCGCTGGCCGGACCGAAGATGCCGGCCACCGTTCATCTCTCGCCGGATGTCGTTGAGGGACGACCGTTCGCCGAGCCGGAGCCGCAGGATTGAGCCAGCCATATCGTCGCCTCTTCCACGTCCTCGATCCCCGGCAGTTCGACCGCGCCCTGCTCGACGACCTCTGCGCCCTGTCCACCCGGCTGCGCCGGCATGCCAAGTCCAGGCTCGGGGCGCGCTCGTTGCAGACGCTGCTGCCCCACAAGCGGGCGATGCTCTACTTCACCCAACCGTCCACGCGGACCTTTCTCTCGTTCGACAACGCCTGCCATCTGCTCGGAATCCGCACCAGCGAGATCCGTGACCCCGCCATCTCCTCGGAGGTCAAGGGGGAGACGTTCGAAGACAGCATCCGCACGTTCAGCTCCTACGTGGACGTCATCATCATGCGGACCCATGAGGCGGGCATGGCTGCCCATTCGGCGGCGCTGATGGACCGCATCGAGCGGCCGGTGCCGATCATCAACGCCGGCAGCGGCCGGGATCAGCACCCGACCCAGGCGCTTCTCGACATCCACACGCTGGAGCGCAGCTTCGCGGGCCGCGGCGGCATCGACGGCAAGACCATCGGCCTGATGGGCGATCTGCGCCGCGGGCGCACGGCGCGCTCCCTCGCCTACCTCATGAAGAACTACCGCGACGTGCGCCTGGTGTTCATCGCGCCGGACGACTTCGCAATGGGCGGCGACATCAAGGCGCACCTGCGCGAGCACGGCATCCCGTTTCATGAGACGCGGGAACTCGGCGCGGTGATCGGGGACCTTGACGCCGTCTACGTCACCCGCCTCCAGACCGAGCATGACATCGGCGAGGAGTCGAAGGGTTACGAGCATGCCCGGTACCGGATCGGTCCCGAGCAGTTGCCCGCGCTGCGCGCCGACGCGGTGATCATGCACCCCTTGCCGCGCGGCCCCGAGATCGACCCCGCCATCGACGCGGACCCGCGCGCGATGTACTGGCGCCAGGAGCGCAACGGAATGTGGATGCGGGTGGCGCTTCTGGTGAAGATCTTCGAGGTCGAGGACGAGTTGCCGGCGTGAGCCGGGGCAATGGTGGAGGCGGCGTCATGCGCCGGCCTTCGGGGAGCCGCTGCCTACGGCCTGCGGCGGTGGCAGCGGTCGGCGGGTGGGCGCGCTTGACTCGATCGCATTTCCGCATTCCACTACGGCCCTGAAGGGGCCCCGATCGGCCGGGCCGGTGCGCGGCATGGGGCGCGTCGGGACCGGGGCCGCGAAGGTTCGCGGGGACGACGCGGAGCGCCGGTCGTCCGTGCTTCGCCGGTTCCGCCGGGAAGGCGCTCGGCGGCATGACGATGGGCGTAAATGCGCCGGAGAACGACCATGAGCAAGGGAACTTCGTTACAGGATCCGTTTCTCAACATGCTGAGAAGGGAGCGGGTGCCCGTTTCGATCTTTCTCGTCAACGGCATCAAGTTGCAGGGGCAGATCGAGTCGTTCGACCAGTTCGTCGTCCTGCTGCGCAATTCCGTCAGCCAGATGATCTACAAGCACGCGATTTCGACTGTGGTGCCGTCGCGCAACATCAGGCTTCCCCGTTCGGATGCGCCCGAGAGAGAAGCGGAGGCGGGCGATCACTGACCGCCCGCCCTCGCCGCGTGCCCGGTGCCGTTGTCGTTCCATGCGGGGGTGGCCGGCATCACCCGCGTCGCCCGCTTCCCCATATGCGGTGGTCATCTGCCTGTCGTCGGTGACCCCGCTTGTCCTCGCCTCACCTGCTTCCTCGTGCGCGGCCACCGCCCGTCGCCGGCGGCTTCGCTTCCGCTCGTCTGCGACCCGGGGTCGGTGCATGGTGCGGACCCGTGTCGCCGCCCGTGACGTCGTTCCCGCGCCCCCGCTCCCCGATGTTCGATAGGCCCGCGACCGGCGAACGTGCGCTTCTCGTGCATGTGGACGAGGGCGACGACGAGGGGACAGCGGTCGAGTTCCGCGAGCTGGCGGCATCGGCCGGGGCGCTGATCGCGGGCGTGGTTCGCTATCCGGAACGCGGTCCGGACCCGAAGTTCTTCGTCGGTACGGGCAAGGCGGACGAGGTGCGGGAGGCGGCGGGGGCGTGCGCGGCCGAGGTCGTCCTCTTCGACCGCCCTCTTAGTCCGGCGCAGGAGCGCAACCTGGAGCGCCACGTCGGGCACCGGGTCCTCGACCGGCGCGCTCTCATTCTGGACATCTTCGCCCAGCGGGCGAGCACCTTCGAGGGAAAACTCCAGGTGGAACTCGCTCAGCTCGAGCATCTCTCCACCCGCCTGGTGAGAGGATGGACGCATCTGGAGCGCCAGAAGGGGGGTATCGGCCTCCGCGGCCCCGGCGAGACGCAACTGGAGACCGACCGGCGTCTCGTCGACCGGCGCATCCGTGTGATCCGCGAGCGCCTGGAGCAGGTGCGCGTGCGTCGCGGTCTGAGCCGTCGCGCGCGGTCCCGCTCCGGGGTGCCGGTGGTGGCGCTGGTGGGGTACACCAACGCGGGCAAGTCGACCCTGTTCAATCGGCTCACCGGCGCCGGCGTGCTTGCCGAGGATCGGCTGTTCGCGACGCTGGATCCGACGCTCCGCCGGCTCGACCTCGGCGGCGGCGACGCGGTGGTGCTCGCCGACACCGTCGGATTCATCCGCGAGCTTCCCCACGACCTGGTGGCGGCGTTCCGGGCGACGTTGGAGGAGACGAAGGAGGCGCAGCTTCTTGTGCATGTCGTCGATGCCACCGCGCCGGATCGCAACGACCGGATGCGCGACGTGCATGACGTGCTGCGGGCGCTGGGCGCTGGCGCGGTGCCGAGGATCGAGGTGTTCAACAAGTGCGACGCGCTCGATTGCGCGCGGCTCGACGCCGCCTCCGGCCGAGCGCATGCTGGCGCCCGGTCCGCGCGGGTGCTCGCGTCGGCGCGGACCGGGGCCGGAATGGAACGCGTCGTGGAGGCGATTCGTACCCACACTGGTCGTTCGCGCGTGACCCGCGTCGCCCGCATTCCGCCGTCCCAGGGCCGGCTCCGCGCGGCCATTCACGCGTGTGCGCATGTGGTGGAGGAGACCGGCGACCTCGACGGGGCAAGCTGGATGACCTTCCGCATCGAACCCGCGGCGCTGGCGCGGCTGCACCGGGAGATGCGGCTTGCGGAGTTCCTCGCGGAGGTGGCCGCAGGAGGTGCGCCGGATTCCTGAGATCCCGCGTGCCCGACCCCGCGCCCCCGGTACCGGGGCTTTGCCGAAGCAGGAGGACGCGGCATCGGCGGAGACGGCTCCGGTCCCCTCGGGATCGGCCTCGGGACCGGGGCTTTGCCGCCCTCGATCGCGGGAACGGACGCTTCCTGCCCGTGCTCTCGGCCCGCGATCCCGACCCGGGGAGGGCGGAATCCAATGTACACTCCTTCCGGTCGGCGGCGGCATTCCCGCTTTCAACGGCGAGCGCGACTCCGCGCTCGCGGTCGGGATGTACACTGCATACGGACGGCGGCAGCGATTCCCGCCCGGTGGGAACATGCGCTCGGAGTCGCCCTCCGTCGGGTGCGATGAGGGTCGGAATCGCGCGAAAGCAGCCCCGGAGGGCACCGCCTTCCGTAGGCGCGGGCGGGGATTGCCGGGATTGCGGTTGTGAACTGGCAGGCGATGCAGGCTAAGATCGCCGACTCACCTTTCAACTCCGACGCGGCCGACGGGCCGCGCGACGACGCCCCGCCCGAGCGGGCGCACGGGAGCGACCGGATGGCCTGGAATCAACCCGACGGGAACGGAGACCGCGACCCTCGTGATCCCTGGGGGAACCGCGGGCGGCAGCAGGGGCCTCCGGACCTCGACGAAGTACTCCGCAAGTTGCAGTCCAAATGGGGCCAGGTCTTCGGCCGGCGGCCCCTCGGGGGTGGGCGGTCCGGCTCGGGCGGTGGCGGCCGCGGATTCGGCCGCAGCGGGTATCTGGGTGTCGGATTGCTCGCGGTCGTGCTGGTGGTGGCCTGGTGGATGGCGGGCATCTGGATCATCCAGGAGCCGGAGCGGGGCGTGGTGCTGCGATTCGGTGCGTACCACCGCACCATCGACCCCGGCTTCAACTGGGCGCCGTACTTCGTCGATTCGGTGATCACGGTCAACGTGGATCGGGTCCGCAACGCCGAGATCGGATTCCGTAACCAGGGCACCAGCGTCGCCGCGGTGCCGCGCGAGGCGCTGATGCTGACCGAGGACGAGAACATTGTCGATCTCCAGTTCGCGGTGCAGTACCGGGTGAAGGATCCGGCGCAGTTCTTGTTTGAAAACAGTCAGCCGGAAATTGCGCTGCGCCAGGCGACGGAGAGTGCGGTGCGCGAGATCGTGGGTCGATCGACGATGGATTTCGTGATCACCGAGGGTCGCGGCCCGGTGGCGGCCGAGACCCAGGGGCTCATTCAGGACATTCTCGACCGGTACCGGACCGGCCTGCACGTGATGAGCGTCAACATGCAGAACGCGCAGCCGCCGGGAGAGGTACAGGACGCATTCCTTGACGCCATCAAGGCGCGCGAGGACCAGGAGCGGATCATCAACGAGGCGAGGGCCTACCAGGCCGACGTGGTCCCGAAGGCACGGGGTGAGGCGAATGCCATGCTCGCCGGGGCCGAGGCCTACCGGCAGCGGGTCGAGGCGGTGGCGGAGGGTGATGCGTCGCGGTTCGAGCAGGTGCTGCAGGCGTATCGGACGGCGCCTGAGGTCACCCGTGACCGGCTCTACCTCGAAGCGAAGGAGTCGGTGCTCGCCAACACCAGCAAGGTGCTGGTCGACATTCCCGAAGGCAACAACATCATGTATCTGCCGCTCGATCAGATCGTGCAGTCGAGAGGCATGGCCACCGAGCGCCGGTCGTTCGGGGCGGCGGACGACACCACCACCTCGGGGACGCTCGGCGAAGATTCGCGACGTTCGCGGGAGAATCCGCTCGGGAGGACGCGCTGATGAACATCAAGGCGTTGCTGGTTCTGCTGGCCGGGCTCGCGGTGCTGGCGGGTCTGAGCATTTTCACCGTGGACGAACGCCAGGTGGCGATCCTGCTCCAGTTCGGGAAGGTGGAGCGCACCGACATGAAGCCCGGGCTGCACTTCAAGGTGCCGGTGGTGCAGAACGTGCTCAAGTTCGATTCGCGCATCCAGACCCTCGACAGCGACCCACAGAACTACCTGACGTTCGAGAAGAAGAACGTTATCGTGGACTCGTTCGTGAAGTGGCGGATCGCGGATGTGCGCCGGTTCTACACCTCCGCCGGGGGCAGCATCCTTCAGGCGAACAACCGGCTCGGCGAGGTGATCATCAAGCGGCTGCGTGACGAGTTCGGCAAGCGCACCATCCAGCAGGTGGTCTCGGGCGAGCGCGGCGAGATCATGGACAAGCTCCGGGTCGCGGCCAAGGATCAGGCCGATGAGCTCGGACTGGAGATCGTGGATGTGCGCATCAAGCGTGTGGACCTGCCTCAGGATGTGAGTCAGTCGGTGTTCAACCGGATGCGGGCGGAGCGCCAGGAGGTGGCCAAGCTGTTCCGGTCCGAGGGGGAAGAGGAAGCGCGCGAGCTCCGCGCGAGCGCGAACAAGGACCGAGAGGTGATTCTGGCCGAAGCGGAGCGCGAGGCCCAGATCATCCGCGGCTCCGGCGATGCGCGGGCGACCGAGATTTACGCGGCGGCGTTCGGCCAGGACCGGGAGTTCTACAAGCTCTACCGCAGCCTGAACGCCTACCGGACCGCGTTCGGAAGCACCGCGGACATCCTGCTGCTGGAACCCACGAGCGAGTTCTTCGACTACTTCCAGGGCTCGGAACCGCGGCCGTGATCCACGCGCTCCGCGGTGCGTTCATGCTGCGCGCCCGGCACTGACCGCAGCGGGGCGTGACGTGTGGGCCGAGCTGCTCGTTGCGCTTGCGCTCCTGCTCGTGATCGAGGGCGTGGTTCCGTTTCTGAACCCACGGGCGGCGCGTCGCGCGATGCTGGCGCTGGCGAAGATGAATGACAGCACCCTCCGGTTCGCGGGACTCACGGTGATGATCGTCGGCTGCCTGCTGCTCTACGTCGTTCGCTGAGCCCGCAGGCTGTACCTCGTCCGCTATCGTTGCTGCCGGCTCCCCGGAATTGCGCCTGGAGTCTCGTCTGGAGTACCGCCCGGAGCATCGCCCGAAGTATTGCCCGAAGTATTGCCCGAAGTATTGCCCGGAGTATCGCCCGGAGTATCGAATGGAACGCTGGTTGCTGCCGGAGGGCATGGAGGAGCTGGTGCCGCCGGAGTCGCTGCGCCTGGAGCGCATGCGGCGTTCATTGCTCGATCTGTTCTCCGGCTGGGGCTACGAGATCGTCACCCCCCCGTTCATCGAGTACCTGGAGTCGCTGCTCACCGGGACCGGCGAGGATCTCGAACTCCATACCTTCAAGCTGATCGATCAGTTGACGGGCCGGATGATGGGGGTCCGGGCGGACATGGCCCCGCAGGTCGCGCGCATCGACGCCCGGCGGTTGCGTCGTGACGGCCCGTCGCGCCTGTGCTACGCGGGCACGGTGCTGCGCACTCTGCCGGAAGGCATCTCCAGCGGTCGTAGTCCGGTGCAGGTGGGGGCGGAGCTCTACGGCCACGCCAGCTGGGAGAGCGACTGCGAGATCGTCTGTCTCATGATCGAGGCGCTGGAGGCGGCGGGCGTCGGTCCGGTGCATGTCGACGTCGGTCACGTCGGAATCTTCCGCGCCCTTGCGCGCCGCGCCGCCTTCGGACCCGAACGGGAAATCGCCCTGCACGAAGCCCTGCAACGCAAGGCCGGGTCGGAGGTCCGCGAGCGGCTGAACGCATGGAGAGTCGACGCGGAGTGCGTCGATGCCCTGGTCGCCCTCGTCGACCTGGACGGGGAACCATCGGTGCTGGAGCGGGCCGGGCGGGTGCTTGCGGTGGGCGGCGAGGACGTGGCGCGCGCCCTTGCGGATCTCGGCGCGCTGGTCGGCGCGGTGCGCACGCGCCGACCGGATGTGGAACTGCACATCGATCTTGCCGAACTCCGCGGGTATCGCTACCACACCGGCTCGGTGTTCGCTGCGTTCGTGCCGGGGTACGGCCGCGAGGTGGCCAGGGGCGGGCGCTACGACGAGATCGGAAGCGTCTTCGGTCGGGCGCGGGCGGCCACCGGGTTCAGCGCGGACCTGAAGATGCTCATCGCCCGGCGGACCTTGAGCTGCGACTCGACGCGAGAGGACGTGATTGGTGCGCCCTGGTCGGACGACGCCACGCTGCACGATGCGATCCGGGAGCTCCGATCGCACGGAGAGCGCGTGATCCAACGCCTGCCGGGTGAAGACCCCGGGGGGGCGCGGAAGCTGGAGCGGCGCGACGGGCGCTGGGTGGTCGTCGGGTCGGTCCCGCCGGGCGATTGCTCGCCAACGGAAAGGGAGAGTCGAGGATGAGCGGGGCGGTCGTCGTCATCGGCATGCAGTGGGGCGACGAGGGCAAGGGCAAGATCGTCGATCAGCTCACCGACCGCGCCTCCGTGGTGGCGCGGTTCCAGGGCGGGCACAACGCTGGCCACACCCTCGTCATCGAAGGCGAGCGCACCGTACTGCACCTCGTCCCTTCCGGGGTGATGCGCGATGGAGTGCGGTGTCTCATCGGGCACGGTGTCGTGCTGTCGCCGACCGCTCTCGTCGACGAGATGGACATGCTGGTCGAGCGCGGAGTGCCGGCGAACGAGCGGGTGCAGGTGAGCGACGCATGCCCGCTCATCCTGCCCTACCATGTGGCGCTCGATCGGGCCCGCGAGGCGGCGCGCGGAGCGGTGGTGATCGGCACCACCGGGCGCGGGATCGGACCCGCCTACGAAGACAAGACCGCGCGGCGGGCGATCCGGGTGGGGGATTTGCTGGAACCCGCGCGACTGGACGCGAAGCTCAGGGCGCTCGACGCGTACCACAATTTCGTCCTCACCCGGTGGCTGGGCGCGGAGCCGGTCGACCTCGCGCAAGTTCGCGGCATGCTCGATGCGGCGATCGAGCGGCTTCGCCCGCTCGTGACGGACGTGCCCGGGGTGCTGCACGCGGCCGTCGACGCGGGCGATGGCGTGCTGCTGGAGGGCGCGCAGGGCGCGTGTCTCGATATCGACCAGGGGACCTTCCCGTTCGTGACCTCGTCGAACACCACCGCCGGCGGCGCGGCGGCGGGAAGCGGGCTCGGGCCGCGCGACATCGGCTACGTCCTCGGAATCACCAAGGCGTACACGACGCGGGTCGGCGCCGGACCATTCCCCACCGAGCTGCACGACGAAGCAGGGGAAAGGCTTGCCGCGCGGGGCCACGAATTCGGCGCGACCACGGGGCGCCCCCGGCGATGCGGCTGGCTCGATGTCGTGAGCCTTCGGCGTGTGGTGCGGATCAACAGCGTCTCGGGGTTGTGCATCACCAAGCTCGACGTTCTGGACGAGACGCCGGTGGTGCGGTTGTGCACCGGCTACCGGCTCGACGGAGAGCGGCTGGACACGCCGCCGAACTCCGCCGAAGACCTGGGCCGCTGCGAGCCGATCTACGAAGAGATGCCGGGGTGGAGCACATCGACGGTGGGCGTCCGGTCCCGAGCCGCTCTGCCCGTACGCGCCCGCGCCTTCATCGAACGGATCGAATCCCTGGCCGGGGTCCCCATCGACCTCGTATCGACCGGGGCGGGACGGGATGAGACCATCGTCGAGCGCCATCCGTTCGACTGATTCCCGGCTCCTCGACTACCGGCTACGAGGGGGTGGACCAACCGGTTGTCGAGGGGGCGTCGAAGAGGGCCGCAGAAGCCGGCGCGTACACGACGGGTGATTGGCAAGAAATGCGCGTCAGGAAGTATGTGGAGGAGAGAGCATTCGGCCGCGTTTCTCACAAGCCCCTGAACCGGAGCCGCCAGCTCGAAACCGGACCTCGGCCCTGGCCGAGAATGCAGAGATCGATCGCAGACAGGCCGGTCGCATCAGGACGAATCACGTTCGGAAGTGGTGCCGAGGAGAGGACTTGAACCTCCACGGGGTTACCCCCACATGGACCTGAACCATGCGCGTCTACCAATTCCGCCACCTCGGCTTGGCCGTCGTCGGGGGCTCCGGATGCGGGACAGCGCCGGCGCCGGCCTGAACGACGCGCGGACCATACTCACCGTCTCGATCCTTTGTCAACGAGTCCCCCAACCCCTCGCCGCGACGCTTCACGCGGCGTGCACCAACGTATCGAGAACCTGCCCGAACGCAGTGCGCTGATCGCATTTCTCGACCAGGCCGGCGCGCCGGTCCACTTCACCCGAATCGCCGGCGCGCACGCGCTGCGCTCCCTCGCCGAGCAGGAGGCGCTGCAGCGGCGGCTCGCGGCCATGGAGCGCGATGGCCAGGTCATGCGCAACCGCCGCGGTGAGTTCGGACTCTTCGATCGGAATCTCCTCGTCACCGGGCGCGTCATCGGACATCGAAACGGGTTCGGGTTCGTCCGGCCCGACGATGCGGGCTCCGATTTGTTTCTCTCCCCGCGACACATGCGCCGGTTGATGCACGGAGACCGCGTGGTGGCTCGCGTGGTGAAGACCGATCGCGACGAGCGTCGCGAGGGGGCGCTGGTCGAGGTCATCGAGCGCGGAGTTACGAAGGTGGTCGGGCGCCTGTGGCGCGAGAGCGGGGTCACCTTCATTCGCCCCCACAACTCGCGTATCCATCACGATGTCCTCGTTCCCTCCGGCGCGGACGCCGATGCGCGTGACGGCGACTATGTCGTCGCGCGCGTCACCGAGCCGCCGGCGGGACGCCAGCCGCCGGTCGGCGTCGTCGAGGAGCTGCTCGGGCCCCGGGGGCTGCCCGGGATGGAGATCGACGTCGCCATCCGTGCGTACGAACTCCCGGTCGCATGGCCCGAGGAGGTGGCGTCGGAGGCGGCAGCACTGCCCGCCGGGGTCCGCAACGCCGACTTCGAGGGTCGCGAGGATCTGCGCGGCCTCGCGTTCGTCACCATCGACGGAGAGGATGCGCGCGACTTCGACGATGCAGTCCACTGCGAGCGGACCGCAGCGGGGTGGCGGGTCATGGTGGCCATCGCCGACGTATCCGCCTACATCCTGCCCGGCACGGCGCTGGATGCGGAAGCGCGGCTTCGCGGCAACTCCGTCTACTTCCCCGATCGGGTGATTCCGATGCTCCCCGAATCGGTCTCGAACGGGCTTTGCTCTCTGCGACCGCACGAGGATCGGCTCTGCCTCGGCTGCGAGCTGATCATTACCGCATCGGGTCTTATCCACCGGTCGCGATTCTTCGAAGGCGTGATTCGCTCGCGCGCGCGCCTGACCTATACCGAAGTGGCCGAGGTGATCGAATCTGCCGATCCGGCGATGCGCGAGAAGCTCGTGGATGTCGCGCCGATGCTCGACGTGCTGCGCGATGCATACACCTCGCTCCGTCGCGCCCGCGACGCGCGAGGCGCCATCGACCTGGATCTGGCCGAGACCCGGGTGGTGCTCGGTCCGGACCGCCGGGTGGAGAGGTTCGAGCCGGCGCAGCGCAACACCGCGCACCGGATCATCGAAGAATGCATGGTCGCGGCCAATGTCGCCGCGGCGCGGCTTCTGGAGCGGCACCGCCGACCCGGACTCTATCGCATCCACGAAGGACCGCCGGCGGACAAGGTGACAGAGCTGCGGGTCTTCCTCGACGAGTTCGGGCTCAGGCTCGGCGGGGGGGAGGCGCCGGAGCCCCGACATTTTGCCGCCGTCATCAAGGAGGCAGCGTCGCGGCCCGATGCCCAGCTCGTCCAGACCGTGCTGCTGCGCTCGCTCTCGCAGGCGGCATATGCACCGGACAATGTGGGGCACTTCGGGCTCGCGCATCGCGCCTATGTCCACTTCACCTCCCCCATCCGGCGCTACCCCGATCTGGTGGCGCATCGCGCCATCCGTCATGTGCTGCGGCGCGGCCGCCCCGGAGACTTCGATCCGGCGCCCGGCTCGTCGCTGGCGGCGGTGGGCGATCACTGTTCGATGACCGAACGCCGCGCCGACGATGCGACGCGTGACGCTACCGCATGGCTCAAGTGCGAGTTCATGCTCGGCAAGCTGGGTGAGGTATTCGCCGCGACCATTACCGGCGTCGCCGCATTCGGCGTCTTCCTCACCCTGGACGAGGTGTTCATCGAGGGCCTCGTCCACGTCAGTGCGCTGGGTCCGGGCGACTTCCATTTCGACCCGGTCCGGCACCGGCTGAGCGGAGAGCGATCGCGGCGTTCGTTTCGCCTTGGCGATCGGATGCGGGCCCGGGTCGCGCACGTGGACCTCGACGAGCGCCGGGTCGAATTCGAGCCGGTGGGAAGAGAGTATGCGCACCGGGAGGTCGGTCGCCGGAATGCGTCGGCGCGTGGCCCGTACGGCCGCCGCGGGCGGGCGCATGGTTCCACCGGGCGGTAAAGAGCGTTCGATGTCCGGTGGCCGGGGCTCGCGGATTTCCCCCTTCGCCGCTTCGCGGGGCGTCGGGATACGTCGGACGGGAGGGTGTGTCGCGGGCCACCGCGCTGGTTCGCCACGGATGCGGGTGGTGGTTCGGGGCATGACGGAGCCGGCATGGCCAGGGCTGAGCTGATCTTCGGAGTGCATGCGGTCCGGGCCCTGGTGGAGCGTGATCCGGCCGGGGTCCTCGAGGTCTGGCTGCAGGCGCGGCGCGAATCCCCGGCGCTTCGCCGCGCGCTGTCGCTTCGCGCCGCATCCGGCATCGCGGTGCACCACGCGACCCGCGAGGCGATCGAGCGCATGGTCGGCAACGTCGCCCATCAGGGGGTCGTGGCGCGCTACCGGCCGAGTGCGGAGATGCCGGTCGTGAGTCTGGACGGGCTTCTCCGCCGAACTCCACCACCGAGCCTGATCGTGGTGCTCGACGAGGTGCAGGATCCGCGCAACCTGGGTGCGTGCATGCGGTGTGCGGCCGGGGCGGGCGCCGATGCGGTGATCGTCCCCAAACGCCGCAGCGCTTCCCCGACCGCGGTCGTCCGCAAGGCCGCGAGCGGCGCGGCCGAACACCTCCCGCTCGTGTCGGTCACGAATATCGCCCATTCTCTGGAGAGCATCGCCGCGACGGGTCTCGCGGTGATCGGAGCGGCGGCGGATGCCGAACATCCCCTGTACGAGGCCGATCTCCGGGCGCCCCACGCCCTCGTGCTCGGCGGTGAGGCGCGGGGCCTGCGCCGCCTCACCCGCGAGAAATGCGACCGGGTCTTCTCGATTCCGCTTGACGAGCCGGTGGAGAGCCTGAACGTTTCGGTCGCGGCCGCCGTCTTCCTGTTCGAAGCGGTGCGCCAGCGCTCTGCCTTCCGGAACCCTGCTTTCCGGAACCGTTGAAGGAAGGGCGGGAATTTCCTACCATGCGCCGCCGTTCGGCGGTACCCGCCGGACCGGTCCCATTCACTCCTTGCCTCACCGCTGTTCCAGGCGCGGGAGGCAGACCCGAAAGGAGCGGCTGATGCGGCACTACGAAGTGGTGTTCATGGTCCATCCGGACCAGAGCGAGCAGGTCTCCGCGATGGTCGAGCGATATCGCTCGATGATCGAATCCGACGGAGGGGCCATCCACCGCCTCGAAGACTGGGGGCGGCGTCAGCTCGCCTATCCCATCCACAAGGTGCACAAGGCCCACTACGTGCTCATGAACGTCGAGTGCACGAATGATGCGCTCGGGGCCTTGACGAGCGCGTTCAAGTTCAACGACGCGGTCATCCGTCATCTCATCATCCGGCGCGACTCGGCTCCGACCGAGCCGTCGCCGCTTGCGAAGTCGAAGGAGAAAGAGGGAAGGGATGACCGAGGAGGCCGTGGCCGTCGCCGCGAGCCGGACGGAGACGGCGGCCCCGGCGCATCCGGGGGGCGGCGCTCGGAACCCCGAGGGCAGAGTTCGGAACCCCAGGGGCAGAGCCGCCCCGACGTTCCGGAGGAATCGCAGTCCGAAGCTCCGGCCGAAGCCGAAGCTCAGGCCCAAGTCGAAGCCGAGGCCGAAGCCCCGGCGGCGCCGGCCCCGGAAGAAGAGCGGGCATAGCGGCCTGCAGGGGTCGCGCGCGAATTTTCCGCGGGCCTCCCCGGCCACCAGAAGGAGAGTTGCATGGCGCGTTTCTTTCGCAGGCGGCGCTACTGCCGCTTTACCGTCGACGGGGTGAAGGAGATCGACTACAAGGATCTCAACACCCTCAAGGCATACGTGTCGGAGACCGGGAAGATCGTTCCGAGCCGGATCACGGGTACGAGCGCGCGATACCAGCGTCAGCTCGCGCGAGCCGTCAAGCGGGCGCGGTTTCTCGCGCTGCTTCCCTACACCGACCAGCATCGTTGACGCGGGGAGGGCCGCGTGCGCGGATTCCTCCGGTTCGTCACACGCAGCCGGCATCACGCGGTCGGCGTATCGGCGCTGTCGCTGTTGGTCCCCCCGTTCAGCTTCGTCGGGGGGGCGCTCATCGGGCTGGCGACCCTGCGCTACGGAGCGGTCGAAGGTGGGGTGGTACTGGCTGGGTCGGCTGCCATCTTTGCCGCCGTGATGTGGGCGCTGGCGGGGTCGGTCGCGCCAGCCGTGGTGTTCGTGGTGGTGACTGGTCTGCCGGTTCTCGCGCTTTCGGCGCTACTGCGGTCCACGGCGTCCCAGGGCGCCGTTCTGGTGACCGCGACGGTGGCCACGGGGGCCGCGATCGCGATGTTGTACCTGGCGGTGCCCGATCCCGCCGAGTGGTGGCTGGACGTGTTCGTGGGGTTTCTGGCGGGCGGGACCGAGGGCGCCGATCGCCAGGGGTTCGAGGAGCTGGCCGAAATGCTCCGGCCCGTGGTGACAGGG
Organism: Gammaproteobacteria bacterium; assembly: GCA_965221725.1. Lineage (GTDB taxonomy): Bacteria > Pseudomonadota > Gammaproteobacteria > HK1 > HK1 > HK1. Next base: position 1,393,349 of record OZ244909.1, on the reverse strand, counting down.
CTGCCGATCGCGGTGATGGTGACTGCGGTATGCACCGTGATCCTGGCCCGCTGGGCGCACGCGGCTCTGGACAATCCCGGCGGGTTCGGTCGCGAATTCCGGGATCTGCGGGTTGGCCGCCGATTTGCGCTCGGGGCCGGGGTGGTGGTGATCCTCGCCCTGTTCCTGGCGTCGCCGGGCGCGGGGCTCGGCCACGATCTCCTGATGCTGGTCGTGGCGGCATGCGCGATTCAGGGTATCGCGACGGTGCATGGGCTTGTAAGGGTACGAGGCGGCGGCCGCGGCTGGCTCATTGCCATGTACCTGAGCCTTTTCCTGGTGACGCCCGCTGCGGTGTTTGTGCTCTCGGTGACGGGACTCTCGGACGCGTGGCTCGACTATCGGTCCCGATTTGGTCCATCACGATGAATACAGGGCGACAAATTCAGGGCGATGAGCGCAAAGCGGTGAGCGCAGGGCGGGGCGGCGGTTTCGCGTAACAGAACGAGGTGTGACGATGGAAGTGATCCTGCTGGAGACGGTGCAACGGCTCGGAGGACTTGGCGACAAGGTGTCGGTCAAGGCCGGATACGCCAGGAATTACCTGATACCGAAGGGAATCGCGGTGGCGGCGACCCCGAGGAACACGGCTGAATTCGAGGCCCGGCGCGAGGAGTTCGAACGTCGTGAAGCGGAAGCTCTCGCGGCGTCGGGGAATCGCGCCGCCGCGCTTGAAGGCGTCGAGATCACGGTGCTGCGCAAGGCGGGAGAAAGCGGTAGGTTGTTCGGATCGGTGGGGTCCGCTGATGTCGCGCAGGCGCTCGTCGACGCCGGGCACGAAGTCCGCCGGCAGGAGATTCGGATGCCCGACAGCGACACGATCCGCCAGGTGGGCGAATATGACGTGAACATCCACATCGGTCCGGCGGTCGAGGCCGTCATCCGGCTGAAGGTGGAGCCCGAATCGGCGGCGGATACCCGACCGGAGCCGGAGCCCGAATCCGAACCGACCGAGGATTGAGACCTGCCGGCGCCGGGCGTCTCAGCATGCGGTGCGCCACGCCGGAGCTGGTGGGAGCGTACACTTGGCCGAGCCCGGTGAATGCCTGGCGTCGGGTCGGATGCTCCTGATGGGTTCGAATCTTCCATTCCGACCACCTAGTGGCGTCTTCGGGCGTCTCATGGGCTGTCTGTCCCCGGGACCATCCTGTCCCTTGGGGATGACCCCTGGCCCTGCCACCCTGGCTCGGGCTGAGCCGAGACCGCCGCCTGGGGAGTGCCTTCGACATGGCCGATCCAGCGCTCAATGAGTTTTCGCCGGCGCCCGGCTCCGAGGCGCTCCGGGTTCCGCCGCATTCGGTCGATGCCGAACAGGCAGTGCTGGGTGGCGTTCTGATCGACAACGACGCCTGGGACCGCATCGCGGACATCGTCACCGCCGCGCACTTCTACCGCAATGATCATCGCGCCGTATTCGGCGCGGTCGCGAGCCTGTGCGATGAAGGGCAGCCGTGCGATGCGGTGACCGTGGCGGAACGACTCGACCGGGACGGATTGCTCGAATCGTCGGGGGGGCTCGCCTACCTCGCGGACCTCGCCCAGAACACCCCCAACGCTGCGAACATCGTCGCGTACGCGGAGATCGTCCGCGAACGTGCGGTGCTTCGCAGTCTCATCCGGACGAGCACCGAGATCGCGGAGGCCGCATTCCGTCCTCAGGGGCGGGCGGCGCACGAGGTACTGGACGAAGCCGAGCGGCGAATCCTGGAAATCGCGGAGCTGGGAGGAGTGGGCCAGCGGGAGTCGGTCGCCATCAAGACCGTACTCTCCCGCGTGATGGAGCACATCGACGAGTTGTCCCGGAGGGAGAACCCGATCACCGGCGTGCCGACCGGATTCGAGAAGCTCGACGAGATGACGGCCGGCCTGCAGCGCGGCGACCTCGTCATCGTCGCCGGTCGTCCCTCGATGGGGAAGACCGCGTTCGCGATGAACATCGTGGAGGAAGCCTCGATCCGGGGCCGGTTGTCCGTGGCCGTGTTCAGCATGGAAATGCCGGCCGAGCAACTGGCGATGAGAATGCTCTCGTCGCTCGGAATGATTGACCAGCAGAAGGTTCGCACCGGGCGGCTGGAAGCCGAAGACTGGCCGCGGTTGACTTCCCCGCTCGCGATGCTCAACGACACCAACATCTTCATCGTCGACGATTCCACCCTGACCCCGACGGAGCTTCGCGCCCGCTGTCGCCGGCTCAAGCATGAGCAGGGGCTCGACCTCGTCGTCATCGACTACCTGCAACTGATGTACGTGCCGGGAAGCAGCGAGAACCGGGCGACGGAGATTTCCGAGATTTCCCGCTCGTTGAAGGCCCTGGCGAGAGAGGTCAACGCGCCGGTGGTGGCCTGCTCGCAGCTCAACCGAAGCCTGGAGATGCGTGGGAACAAGCGCCCGGTGATGTCGGATCTCCGCGAGTCCGGGGCCATCGAGCAGGATGCGGACCTGATCCTGTTCATCTACCGCGATGAGGTCTACGACGAAGAGAGCAAGGACAAGGGCAAGGCGGAAATCATCATCGGAAAGCAGCGCAACGGCCCCATCGGCACTGTCAATCTCGCATTTCTCGGCCGGTATGCGCGATTCGAGAACCTTTCGCCGGTCGACTATTCCGCAGACATGTCCGGCTGAAACCGGGACGGAGCGTTCAGCTCCCGGGGTCGAGATACCCCTTCGCGAACAGATGGAGAAAGATCTCCTGCGCCGCCTGCATTGGGGTGAGGTTGGTGGTGTCGATGGTGATCTCCGGGTGCTCCGGCACCTCGTAGGGATCGCTGATTCCGGTGAATTCCGGGATGAGCCCCTTGCGCGCCCTGGCGTAGAGCCCCTTTCGGTCGCGTGCCTCGCACACTTCGAGCGGCGTGCACACGTAGACCTCGACCATCGCGCCGTGGGCCTCGACCATCTCGCGCACATCCCGGCGCGTCCCGGCATACGGCGCGATCGGCGCGCAGATCGCCACTCCCCGGTTCTTGGTGATCTCGCTCGCCACGAAGCCGATACGGCGCACGTTGATGTCCCGGTGCGCCTTGGAGAATCCGAGTTCGCTCGACAGGTGGTGGCGCACGATGTCGCCGTCGAGCAGGGTGACCGAGCGTCTGCCCTCCTCGATGAACTTGCCGTACATGATCTTGGCGAGGGTCGACTTCCCGGAACCCGACAGCCCGGTGAAGAACAGCGTGATGCCCTGCTCGCGGGGCGCGGGGTAGACCGCGCGCAACCTCTCGATGACCTCCGGGTAGGTAAACCACTCGGGCACTTCCTCCTGCCCGGCGATCCGGGCCGCCAGATCCGCATCTCCGAACGGCACCGTCTCTTCCTCCGGCACTCCCGCACCTCCGACGGGGACGTAGCGGCGCGCCTTCGGCGAGTAGCCGAGCTGGCTGGCAGGAAAGATCGAGATTCCGAGTTCGAGCTCGTGCTCGCGGGCGAGCTCCTGGGCGGCATGGCGCGGATAGAGGGTGTCGGAGCCGGCGGCGGATGGCAGCACCGGCGACGCGTGATCGTGTTCCACGATGAAGTCGGTGCATCCGTAGTTGCGCCGGATGATCGCGTGCCACAGCGCTTCGCGCGGGCCGGCGCAGCGGGTCGCGAGCGGAAGCAGGGACAGGGCGGCAAGCTGCTGGGGGTAGTGCCGCAGGATCTCCTGGTAGCATTTGATGCGCGCGAAATGGGCCAGGTCGTGATGCATCGTGACGCCGGCGACGGGGTGCAGGAGCAGATGTCCCCGCGCTTCCCTGGCGGCGTCGAGGGTCAGCTCCCGTTCGCGCCTGTGCATCGGACGGCTCGTATGGAATGCGATGACTCTGCGCCAGCCGAGCCGGTCGAAGAACCGGCCGAGTTCCCGGGGTGAGTGACGCAACTCCTGATGGTCGTAGTGCGTGGGAAGCCGGATGCCGGAAACGCGACCTCCCACGTAGATCTCACCGATCCGTTCGTGGAGGTGCCGCACCCCGGGATGGTGCGCGGACGTTGTTCCATAGACCTGCTGCCCCTCGGTGTGCTTGTCCGCCTCCCACTTTCCCGAGACCTCGAGGATCGCAAGCGCGAGCCCTTCCTGATCGCGCAGTGCGACTCGGGCGCCCACCTCCAGCGCCTCCGCGCGTTCCCGGGTGATGTCGAGCACCACCGGAATCGGCCAGAGTTTGCCGTCGGGAAGCCGCATCGAATTCAGGACATGCGCGTAGGTCTCCCGATCCATGAAGCCATCGAGGGGCGTGAATCCGCCGTTCATCAATAGCTCCAGGTCGCAGAGTTGCCGCTGGGAGAGGGTCAGGGACGGCATGTCGAGCGATTCGCTCTTCAGCGTCTGCGCCTGCGCCTCGCCGACGAGGAGAGGCTTCAGTGGGGTGCGGTGTGTCTGCGCCGGCATGGTCTGTCTCGCTGCCCGGGGAGTGATCGATGGATCCGGGAGCGGAACTTACTGGATTCAGGCGCTCGATTGCACCGCCGCTCCGGGCTTGCGCCGGGCTCGCAGCGGGCTCGCGCGTGGCGCGTCCGTTCCATACACTCGCCGTCTTCTTCCGGGATGGCGTTCCTTCCCGTCGGCGGCGTGGATTCGGGTCGACATGGCATGGTGAGACAGCGCATTGTCTACGCATGCACGCAGTGCGGCGCGAGCACTTCTCAGTGGCGCGGACAGTGCCCCGACTGCGGTGCCTGGAATTCTCTGGAGGAAGTCACGCAGTCCAACGTTGGGGTGCGCCCGCGGGCGCCTGCGGGGCGTCCGGTCCGACCTGTCGCGGCGTCGAGCGTGGATCTCGCCCCGGATTCCAGGGTAGAGACCGGTCTGTCGGAGCTCGACCGCGTGCTCGGCGGCGGGCTCGTGTCCGGAGCGGTGGTGCTCGTGGGGGGGGAGCCCGGCATCGGCAAGTCGACGCTTCTGCTCCAGGTGCTGGGGAATCTCGCCGATGATGTCGCCAGCGTGTTGTACGTGACCGGGGAGGAGTCGATTCGGCAGGTCGCGTTGCGGGCGAGGCGGCTCGCAGTGGCGGCGGATCGCGTGCAACTGCTCGCCGAGACGAGGGTGGAGTCGGTTCTCGAAGTCGTCGAGCGCGAGTCGCCGCGGATCGTGGTCATCGATTCGATACAGACCATGTTTACCGAGGCATTGCAGTCCGCCCCGGGCAGCGTCGCGCAGGTGCGCGAGAGTGCGGCGCGACTTGTGCGCCACGCGAAGGTTCGCTCCTGCTCGGTGCTGTTGGTCGGCCACGTGACCAAGGACGGCGCGATTGCCGGTCCGCGGGTTCTGGAGCACATGGTGGACACGGTGCTGTATTTCGAGAGCGAGGCGGATCGCCGCTTTCGCGTCATCCGGGCCGTCAAGAACCGCTTCGGCGCCGCGAACGAGATCGGCCTTTTCGCGATGACGGAGAAAGGGTTGCGCGAGGTTCGCAACCCGTCCGCGATCTTCCTCGCGCGCGGGGCCGCCGAAGTCGCGGGCAGCGTGGTGACCGTGGTGCGGGAAGGCACCCGGCCGTTGCTGGTCGAGATCCAGGCACTGGTCGACGAGGCATCCGGTCCGCCGCGGCGGTTGACGGTGGGGCTCGACCAGGGACGGCTCGACATGCTGCTTGCCGTCCTTCACCGGCATGCGGGCGTCTCCACCCGGGGTCTCGACGTCTACGCGAACGTGGTCGGGGGGGTCCGCATCACCGAGACCGGCGCGGATCTTGCGGTTCTGGCTGCGGTTCGTTCGATCCTGGGCGACCGGCCGATCGAGCACGGTCTCATGGTGTTCGGCGAGGTGGGGTTGGCGGGGGAGATTCGGCCGGTTCCGGGTGGGGAGGAGCGGGTGCGCGAAGCCGCCAAGCATGGATTCTCGCGGGCGCTGGTTCCAAGCGCCAACGTCCCGCGACGGATTCCTCACGGCATCGATGTAGTGGGGGTCGAGCGGGTGGACCGCGCCCTCGACCTGATTTGACGAGCGGGCGCGCCGGGCGGGTACGGCTTCCGGCCCGAAAATTTCACCCCCTCACGGCTGCGGGCACGGATCTGACAGTTTCGCCGCGTTGAACACGGCATGCGGCATGTTCATCGGCGATGGCGGTGCGGCCGGTGGGGCGGAGTCGCCCCGAGCCGCCCCGGGTCGCGGTACCGGACACCGCGCCCGACTACCCGTCGCTCTCCACCCCCGTTCTGCGCAGGCCCGGCATGATCCGCGCGGTGCGTACCGCGTTGCCGGTGGTGTGCACGATCTCGAACGGATATCCCGCGATCATGAGACTCGTGCCCGGCTCCGGTATGGATTCCAGATACTCGATGATGAGCCCGTTCACGGTCTTGGGTCCGCCGGTGGGAAGCTCCCATCTCATGGCGCGGTTGATCTCGCGCACATTGGCCGAGCCGTCGACGAGGAAGGTCCCGTCGGGCTGTGGGTGAACGTCCGAGCTGTAGGCGTTCGGATCGGTGGTGAACTGACCCACGATCTCCTCGAGCAGGTCCTCCAGGGTGGCGATTCCTTCGATCTCGCCGTACTCGTCGACGATGAGCCCGATCCGTTCGTGCGCCCGCTGGAAGTTGAGAAGCTGTGCGCTCAGGGGCGTGCCGGCGGGGATGAAGTAGGGCTCGTCCGCCTGCGCCTGGAGGTACTCGATCAATCCGTCCTCCCCGGGCGGCGCGACTACGCGGCGCAGGTGCAGGATCCCCTCGATCTCGTTGATGTCTCCGCGGTACAGCGGCAAGCGCGTGTGCTGCGCATGCATGATCTGCTCCAGGATTTCGTCCGGGGGATCGTCGAGATCGATCGCGTTGATCTCCTGGCGCGAGACCATGATGTCGTCGACCGTGACCGTCTCGAGGTCCAGGATGCTCATCAGCATCTGCCGGTGGCGGCGCGGGATCAGCGCGCCCCCCTCGGCCACCACGGTGCGGAGTTCCTCGCGGCTCAGGGTATCGCGGTCGGCTCCCGCCGGAGACAGTCGGAGCAGGCGCAGCACACCGTTCGCCATCCAGTTGACGGCGACCACCAGCGGCTGGAAGACGACCAGAAGCCAGGTGATGACGTGCGCGGCGGGGAACGCGACCCGCTCGGGGTGCAGCGCCGCGAAGGTCTTCGGCGCGACCTCGGCGAAGATCAGGATTACCAGAGTGAGCAGGCCCGCCGCCACGGCAATGCCTGCCTCTCCGAGCAGGCGCAGCGCCAGCACCGTCGCCAGCGACGACGCGGCGATGTTCACGAAGTTGTTCCCGAGGAGAATCAGGCCGATCAGCCGGTCCGGGCGCTCCAGAAGCCGGCTCGCGCGCTGTGCGCCTCGATGTCCGGCCCTCGCCAGATGGCGCAGCCGGTAACGGTTCAGAGCCATCATGCCCGTCTCGGAGCCGGAGAAGCATCCCGAGAGGATGACGAGGACGACGAGGGCGCCGATCAGGACGCCAGGCGGAACGTCGCTCAAACGCGGGGGTACCTCACACAATGCCGGCCCGTATTACGGGGGAGCCATCCCGGTGCTGTCAAGCAATGGTTTGAATCGTTTCGGATGCCCGAAGTACGCGCCGGAGCCCGGGTCCGTCAGGCGGAGTGCCAGCGCTGGTCGAGCAGCACCTCGAGGATCAGGCGGCTGCCGAAGTACGCGAGCGCCAGCACCACGAACCCCGACAGACACCATCGCACCGCGGTCTGTCCCCGCCACCCGTGGCGGCGGCGCCCCCACAGCAGCGTTCCGAACATCGCCCATGCGAGGCATGAGAGCGCCGTCTTGTGCGCCAGGTGCTGGGCGAGCATGTTCTCGACGAACATGAAGCCGCTGGCGAGGCTCAGGCTCAACAGGAAGAACCCGATTCCGATGAGCCGGAACAGCCAGCGCTCCTGAGTATCGAGCGATGCGAGGGTGCGCAGCGCGCCGCCCGGGCGCCGGGTGTGAAGGCGGCGTTCCTGCCACGCAAGGAGCAGCGCCTGCAGCGCGGCGAGACTCAGCACCGCCCACGTCAGGATCGAGATCGCGGCGTGGATCTGCACGGAAGTGGTGCTGACGGGAATCGCCTGCCCCGACCACACCACCGGGACGATTGGGGCAATCGCCGCCAGCGGGAGCACGAGCGTGCCCACGACGTGGTCGATACGCCAGATGAGCGCGATCCCGAATACCGCGGCCGTGGCCAGACCGGCCAGCGAGATGGTTGCCGGAAGATCGGGACTCGATCCGCTCCACAGCGCGAGCCCGGGCCAGATCGACGCGGCATGGAGGACGACGCCGCAGCCCACGGTAATGCACGCGAACGTATCGCGCGCCGGGCGCTCCGCGGCCGGGTGGGCCAGGTGACGGGCAATCCGCAAGCCCGCCGCAAGGTAGGTGACGGCTGCGAGTGCGGCGAGCAACGAGGGCATGGGTGATCAGGGCCGAGTCACGAAACGACGGGTGCCCATGGTGCCAATATCGAGCGGGAAGGAACAGGGCTGAGCTGAGCGTTTCCGGGCTGGACCTTTCCGGTGTCTCGGGTGTCTCCGGTCGGGTGCTTCCGGGTGTGTTGCGCAGGCCGGCGTCATCGGGAGTCGGTGCGACGCTCGGAGCCGGTCGTCAGCAGGATACAATCGCGCGCGGCGTGGATGCGAGAGAGGAGGAGAAGCGGTGTTCGAGAATCTCACCGGCCGGTTCGGCACGGTCCTGAATCGCCTGCGCGGCCGGGGACGCCTGACCGACGAAAACATCCGGCAGGCGCTGCGCGAGGTCCGCACCGCGATGCTGGAAGCGGATGTCGCGCTGCCGGTGGTGCGCGCGTTCATCGATCGGGTGCGCGAGCGCGCGGTGGGTCAGGACGTTCTCGCGAGCCTCACCCCGGGTCAGGCGCTGATCCGGGTGGTCCGCGACGAGCTGGCCGAGCTGATGGGCGGGAGCAGCTCCGAGCTTGCCCTCAAAGTGCAACCGCCGGCGGTGGTGCTGGTCGCCGGGCTCCAGGGATCGGGCAAGACCACGACCGTGGCAAAGCTCGCGCGCCGGCTGATCGAGCAGGCGAACAAGAAGGTAATGACGGTGAGCTGCGACGTGTATCGACCCGCCGCCATCGACCAGCTCCGCCTGCTGGCGGAGCAGGTCGGGGCCGAATTCGTCACCAGCGCGTCCGGTGACGATCCCACGGCGATCGCGGCGGGCGCGCTCACCGAGGCGCGACGACGCTTCGCCGACGTACTGCTCGTCGATACCGCCGGCCGGCTCCACGTCGACGAGACGATGATGGACGAGGTGCGGCGCATCCACTCCGCGGTTTCGCCGGTGGAGACGCTGTTCGTGGTCGACGGCATGACCGGCCAGGATGCGGCCCACGTCTCGAAAGCGTTCGACGCCGCCCTCCCGCTCACGGGAATCGTGCTGACGAAGATCGACGGTGACGCGCGCGGCGGCGCGGCACTGTCGGTGCGCCACGTGACCGGCAAGCCGATCAAGTTCCTCGGCGTCGGCGAGAAGACCGATGCGCTGGAAGCATTCCACCCCGAACGGATCGCGTCGCGCATCCTCGGCATGGGTGACGTACTCGGACTCATTGAGGAGGTCGAGCAGAAGGTCGACCGCGAGAAAACGGAAAAACTCGCCCGCAAATTAGTGAAGGGCAAGCAGTTCGACCTCGAGGACTTCGCCGAGCAGCTCGCGCAGATGCGGAACATGGGAGGCGTCGCGGGGATGCTCGACAAGCTGCCGGGGCTCCCCGGGTTGCCCGCCGCAGCACGTGACCGGATCAAGGATCAGGAGTTCATCCGCATGGAGGCGATCATCTTGTCCATGACCCGGCAGGAGCGCCGCCATCCCGGGGTGATCAAGGGCTCGCGCAAGCGCCGCATCGCATCGGGTTCGGGTACGCAGGTGCAGGATGTGAACCGGTTGCTAAAGCAGTTCACTCAGATGCAGAAGATGATGAAGCGCATGCGCAGGAAGGGTGGCATGGCGCGCATGATGCAGGGGATGCGCGGCGCCATGCCTCCCGGAATGGGCTGACGCGCGCGTTGCGGTGACGCCGCCCCGGAGCATAGAATCCGCCGCTTGTCCCCGGATGCAGTTCCGTCGGTAGAGGCGGAGAAACAGGAACCCTTTCAAGCCATGGTCAAAATTCGACTCGCCCGTGCCGGCGCCAAACGCAGGCCCTTTTATCACGTAGTGGTTGCGGACAGCCGCAGCCGGCGCGGAGGACGGTTCATCGAGCGCGTCGGCTTCTTCAACCCGATAGCCACCGAAAACGAAGAGCGGATTCGAATCGATACCGCAAGGATCGAGCACTGGAAGTCCTGCGGAGCACGTGCGAGCGACTCGGTGGCAAAGCTGCTTCGTTCGCTGTAGTTGTTTCGCGGACGCAGTACCCGCCGCCGGCGCCCCGGGTGAACGGTGACGGCCCGGGTGGACGCTGACAAATAGTGTCGGAAGAGCCGCGGCAGGTTGTGCTCGGAACCATCACCGAGCCCAGCGGAGTGCGCGGCTGGGTCAGGGTCCGGTCGAGCACGGAGCCACCGGAGAACATCCTGCGGTACGCGCCATGGTTGGTCGGCCGGGACGGTCACTGGGCTGCGGTCGCGGTGGCTGAAGGGCGGGCGCAGGGGCGCGGCGTGGTTGTACGGTTCGACGGTTGCGACGATCGTGATCAGGCGTTGCGATACCGCGGATGCGAAATCGCGGTGAAGCGATCGCGGCTTCCGGACCCGGGAGACGGCGAGTTCTACTGGACGGACCTGATCGGGCTGCGTGTCGCCACCGCGGACGGCTTCGATCTCGGCGAGGTCGAACGGATGCTGGAGACGGGCGCCAACGACGTGATGGTGGTCCGGGGAGAGTTCGAGCGGCTGATCCCGTTCATTGCGGGAATGGTCGTGCGATCGGTCGATGTCGAACGGGGACGCATCGTCGTCGACTGGCACCCGGACGACTGAGGATGCCGGCGGTGAGAGTCGCGGTGGTGACGCTCTTCCCGGAGATGGTGATGGCCGTCGCCCGGCACGGCGTGACGGGTCGCGCGGTGGAGCGCGGACTGCTGGAACTCGATTGCTGGAATCCGCGTGACTACGCCCGGGATCGTCATCGCCGGGTCGACGACCGGCCCTACGGCGGCGGCCCCGGCATGGTGATGATGTACGAGCCGGTGAGGTCCGCGATTGCGGCGGCGCGCGACGCGGTGGGCGGTGGGAGCCGCACGGTCCATCTCTCGCCGCAGGGGTCGAGGCTCGGTCAGGACGACATCGGCCGTCTGACGGGCGCGGCGCCGGTGGTGCTGCTCTGTGGTCGGTACGAAGGTATCGACGAGCGGCTTCTGGATGCGGAGGTGGACGAGGAACTCTCGCTCGGAGACTACGTCCTGAGCGGCGGCGAGCTGGCCGCGATGGTGGTCATCGACGCGATGACGCGCCTGATTCCCGGGGCGCTCGGACACGAGGATTCGGCCGGCGCGGACTCGTTCTCGGATGGCCTGCTCGACTGTCCGCACTTCACGCGCCCGGAGACGGTGGCGCAGCGAAAGGTCCCGCAAGTGCTGCTCTCGGGAGACCACGGAGCGGTTCGGCGCTGGCGGCGCAAGCAGTCACTCGGACGCACCTGGGAGCGCCGACCTGATCTTCTGCGCGATCGCGGCCTCGAGCCGGAGGAGCGGACGTTGCTGGAGGAGTACATGAGCGAACGTGCCGCGCCGGCCGTCGATGCGGCGGCGACAGAAGACGAGGAGCGAATGAGATGAGCCGGATCATCAGCGAGATCGAGACCGAGCAGCTTCGAGACGTCGTGCCCGAGTTCTCGCCCGGAGACACCATCGTCGTCCGGGTCAAGGTCAAGGAGGGCGCCCGCGAACGGCTCCAGTCGTTCGAGGGGGTGGTCATCGCCAAGCGGAACCGCGGCCTGAACTCTTCCTTCACGGTGAGGAAGATCTCTCACGGCGAAGGGGTCGAGCGCGTGTTCCAGACGCACAGCCCTCAGATCGAGGACGTGACGGTCAAGCGGCGGGGCGCGGTGCGTCGGGCCAAGCTGTACTATCTGCGTGACAGATCCGGGAATGCGGCGAAGATCCGGGAGAAGATCTGAATCCCCGAACCGCTCGCGACCGGCGCCGTGCCCCGACCGGAGAGCCGGTCCGCGCCTCACCGGGGGGTGAGAGGCCCTCGCCGCCGGCGCCGTGCGGTGGCGTCCGGCCTGGAGCATCCCGGGGCGTTGCCGGCGCAACGATGAAGCCGCGCGCGGCTGGCGCGGTAAATGAACCTCGATGAAGTCCCGGCTCGCAGCGTTGCCGGCGGCAAGCGACGCCGATTCCCGCCGCATCGAGGAGTTCGTCGATCTGAGCTGGATGGAGCGCGGTCTCGCCGCGGCCACGCTGTCGGCCTATCGCAGTGACCTGTCGCGGTTCTCCCGGTGGCTTTCCGGCCGCGGTCGCGGGCTTGAGGATGCGCGCCGGCTCGATGTCCTCGACTTTCTCGGTGAGCATGCGCACTGGCCTCCCCGCACCGTGGCCCGGCGTCTGTCGGCGCTGCGCCGCTTCTACCAGCATCTGGAGCGCGAGGGGCGGATCGGGAACAACCCGTGCCATCGCGTCGATGCGCCGAGACTCGGCCGCCCGCTGCCCGGGGTGCTCTCGGAGCAGGAGGTGGAGCGACTGCTTGCCGCCCCTGACCTGGAGACCGCAAGCGGTATTCGGGATCGCGCCATGCTGGAAGTGCTCTACGCGACCGGGCTGCGGGTGTCGGAGCTCGTCAGTCTGCGCTCGGAGCAGGTGAACCTGATCCAGGGGGTGCTGCGGGTCGTCGGCAAGGGTGGCAAGGAACGTCTCGTTCCTCTCGGTGAGCCGGCCGTGGACTGGTTGGAACGCTTTCTGCGGGAGGGGCGCGCGGACATTCTCGGGACGAAGCGCAGCCCCGCCCTGTTTCCCACCTCCCGCGGCGGCGCGATGACGCGACAGGCATTCTGGCACCTCGTCAAGCGGTATGCGGGACGCGCGGGAATTTCGCGAGGCATTTCACCCCACACGCTGCGTCATGCGTTCGCCACCCACCTGCTCGATCACGGCGCCGACCTCCGGGTGGTCCAGATGCTCCTCGGGCATCGCGACATCTCCACCACCCAGATCTACACGCACATCGCCCGCGAACGGCTCAAGGTGCTGCACGCCCGACATCACCCCCGCGGCTGATCCTTCCTTGCAAGGCTGCGAATTGATCGTGACTGGTACGGTGCGTATCATCGCCTTTCAAGGCTGCGGGGCATGGCGCAGTCTGGTAGCGCACCTGCTTTGGGAGCAGGGAGTCGGGGGTTCAAATCCCTCTGCCCCGACCAGTGTGGCGCCGCTCCCGGCCATTACCTCGAAACGCGCCCGTAGCTCAGCCGGATAGAGCAGCGGCCTTCTAAGCCGCGGGTCGCAGGTTCGAGTCCTGCCGGGCGCGCCAGTCGGTGATGACGAGCAATGGTGGGCGTAGCTCAGTTGGTAGAGCTCTGGATTGTGGCTCCAGCGGTCGAGGGTTCGAATCCCTTCGCTCACCCCATGGGACGGGCCGTTAGCTCAGTTGGCAGAGCAGCTGACTCTTAATCAGCGGGTCCCAGGTTCGAGCCCTGGACGGCCCACCAAAGGATTGCCACAGACGCAGATCGGACGAAATCCTCGACTGCGTATCGGTGCGGTTGCACGAGCCGCGCCTCGGTATGAAGCGACCATTCCCGCCGGATCGGAAAATGCGCTCGAAATTTTTCGGATGGGCATCCCGGAGACCGGAGTCTCGCCGGATCGCACGGCGTGTTGACGTCTCGGAGCACCGACGGAAATCATCGGGTATGAAGCTGCCGCCATGCCCCGCCTCGCTGCCAACCTGAGTTATCTTTTCGCCGAGCATCCGTTCCTCGATCGATTCGAGGCGGCGGCGCGCTGCGGCTTCCGGGCTGTCGAGCACCAGTTTCCATACTCCGAGGCTCCCGAGTCCGCGATCCGGGAGCGGCTCCGGACGCACGATCTGCAAGTGGTGTTGTTCAATCTGCCGCCGGGAGAGGAGGGTGAGCGCGGGCTCGGCGGGTTGCCCGGGCGGGAGGCGGAGTTCCGCGACGGGCTCGACCTTGCGCTCCGCTACTGCCGCGCCACCGGCTGTCCCCGATTGCATGCGATGTGGGGCGTGCCGGATGAGGGCACGAGTCTTGAGGAGAGCCGAGCCACCTTCGTCGCCAACCTGCGCGAAGCCGCCCCGCGTGCGGCCGAGGCCGGGGTCACCCTGCTGGTGGAGCCGCTCAATCACCGCGACAACCCGGGCTATCCTCTCAATCGCCAGGCCGACGCCCACGCGCTGGTGACCGAGGTCGGCGTCCCCAACGTCAAGGTGCAGTTCGACCTCTACCACTGCCAGATCGTCGAGGGTGACGTGGCGCCCAAGCTCGACCGCTGGGTGGGAGGGCCTGAGAGCAACGTCGGACACATCCAGATCGCGGGCCCGCCGGATCGACTCGAACCCGATGCGGGCGAGCTCAACTACGATTGGCTGCTCCCGCGCATCGACGCGCTGGGCTACCCGGGATGGGTGGGTTGCGAGTACCGCCCGGCGGCGGGAACCGAGGCGGGTCTCGGCTGGGCGCGCCGGTGGGGGATCCAGCCGCCGACGGTGGCGGAAGGCATCGGCTCGTACGCATGAGCCGTCGTGGAGCTGTCATATCCGATTCGGGCGCGGTTCGGACCTGAATCGTGATGTTTGTCGCTGCACACTAACCCGGAAATTTCACCGATTCGTGGCTGCTCGTCGGTGACTCAAAGTTGCCCGTCGGCGCCATCGCTCGCAAATGCATCCAGATACCCGGGGTTGTCGAACCGTGCGGGGTGGAACGCGGCGGCGTACGGGGGCAGCGACGCTCCGCACACATGGGCCGCGAGCAGTTCGCCGCCGCCGCCGGCGCCCATGATGCCGAACCCCGAGTAGGCGGCGTTCACCCAGGCGCCGGCGATGGGCAGCGGACCGATGAGGGGCCGATTCTCGGGGGTCTTCGCGTAGTAGCCGCCATCCACGTTCATGCGGGGCAGGCGCGTGAAGTAGCGCCTCAGCGACGGCAGCATCCGCGACCAGCCGCGCAGTGCGATCTCCGGCAGCCGTTCGTCGTGCGGGATGGGGAAGACCGGATCCACCGTTTCGGTGTCATAGGTCCAGAGCATCATCAGCCAGTGATCGCCGGGGATCCCCTCGGGGCGGCCGTGGATGCCGACCGGGAACGGCTCCAGGAGCGAACGGGTCTCCTCGTCGGCGGCGAGTATCGCGCGTTCCTCGTCGGACCACGGCAGTGCGACGGGATCGGCCCAGACGAGCAGCGGTGCGTCGCCCGGCACCGCTCGCTCCGTGTCGCGGAACACGACTTTCAGATGGCGCTCACAGGCGACCGGAAGCTCGATTCCCAGAGTGCGGGCGAGTTCGGCCAGATGCGGCCCGGGTGAGAGCACCAGCGCGCCGGTGTCGATGGTCATGCGCTCGCCCGGGCGGGACACCGATACGCTGCGAACCCGTCCGCCGCTCGTATCGAAGTCGGTCACCCGACCCCGGAGCAGCTTCACGCCCCGGTCCCGAGCCCGTTCCAGCATCCACATGCCGAGCTGCTGGGCGCTCAGCCACCCGCACCGCCGCGCGTGCAGCACCGCGACCACCGAGGGGTCGAGGTATGGGAACTCCTTGCGGATGAGCGCGGGATCGGTGATCAGGTCCGATCCTTGCGATACCCCCTCGAAGCCGTGCGCCGGTGATCGGACGTAGTCGGCGCCCGTGGTTCCCGCGCCGTCGTGCACGCGAAGCTCTCCCGCGCCGAGGGACTGCGCTTCGAGCGCCATGGTGCGGAACGTATCGATGCGCGGCGGCTCGGCGGTGGCGAAGAGATAGCCGCGCCGGCCGAGTCGAAGCCGCCCGCCGCTTTCGCGTTCGTAGTGCTCCAGCAGGTCGATGCTGCGGTTCATGAGCGCGACCATGGCGTCGCCCGGCCCCGGCCACCAGTTGCGGTAGCACTCCGTCGACTTGTCGCTGGTGAGCGCCAGGGGGTCGCCGGCCTCCACGAGCACGACGCCGTCCAGACCTTGCTGCACCGCGAGGTGGAACGCGGCGGAGATGCCGGCGATGCCGGCGCCGACGACAACCACCTCGGCCGTCGAGCGGCTCATCTGCGGTGCTCGCGCCCAGGGCCGTTGCGCGGATATCGCATCGTCGAGTTCGGCCTCCGGGGGCCGCTTGCGGTCGGGCGCGCCATGTTACTCGCCCCGCGGGCACCGCCTCCAACCGGGCGCGCCGGCGCCGGAGTCCGTGCGCCGGAGTCTGGCCCGCGACGCCGGCGCATTCGGTAAGATGCCGGCGTTCCGGTCGCTCCCGGCGACCGCCGCGCGAGAGCCTCAGCCATGAAGTACGCCGAGACTATCCTGGATCTCATCGGCAACACTCCGCTCGTCAAGCTGAACCGCATGACCGATGCCCGCATGGCGACCGTGCTCGTCAAGCTCGAGAGCTGCAACCCCGGTGGCTCGGTCAAGGACCGGATGGCCTGGAACATGGTCCGCCGGGCGGAGGAGGCCGGTCTCGTCGGCCCGGGGGCGACGCTCGTCGAAAGCACCTCCGGCAACACCGGCCTCGGTCTCGCCATGACCGCGGCGGTGCGCGGCTACCACTGCATCTGCACCATGCCGGACAAGATGAGCAAGGAGAAGATCGACATGCTCAAGGCGTACGGCGCGGAGGTCGTCATCACCCGCACCGATCTGCACCACGATCACCCCGACAGCTACGTGGAGGTCGCCAAGCGCATCGCCCGCGAAACCCCCGGCGGTTTCTACACCGACCAGTACTACAACATGCACAACCCGGAGGCGCACTATCTGACCACCGGCCCGGAGATCTGGGAGCAGACCGACGGGCGGCTCGACGCGCTGGTGGGCGGAATCGGCACCGGCGGCACCATCTCGGGGGCGGCGAAGTATCTCAGGGAGAAAGCGGCCGAGATGGGCCGGACCCTCTTCGTCTCCTGTCCCGACCCCATCGGCAGCATGTACTGCGACGCCTTCCACCAGCGCGAGATCCGCGAGCCCGGGATCTACCGGGTCGAGGGCATCGGCCACGATTTCATGGTCGGCACCCTCGACTTCTCGGTCATCGACGAGGTGCTGGAGGTCTCGGACAAGGACTCGTTCCTGGCCGCCCGCCGGCTTGCCCGGCGCGAAGGCATCTTCTCCGGCGGTTCCGCCGGCACCGCGGTCCACGGCGCGCTCGATGTCGCGCGCCGTCTGGGACCCGGCAAGACGGTGGTGGTGATCATCCCCGACTCCGGCGACCGCTACCTCAGCAAGTGCTACGACGACGAATGGATGCGCGACATGGGCTTCCTCGGTCCGGAGCAGCGCCTCGGCACGGTGCGCGAGCTGCTGGAGTTCAAGCCCCATCGGGTCGAATTTGCGCAAGGCAGCGAGACCATCGCCTCGGTGGCGAAGCGCATGGCGGATCTCGGTATCTCGCAGATGCCGGTCGATTCAGCCGGTGCGCCCGAGTCCATGATGATCATCCACGAGGTTGACCTGCTTCAGAGCATGGTCGCGGGCGAGTGCACCGCCGACAGCGATGTCATGCAGGCGGCGAGGCCGATGCACGGCATGGTGGGCCTCGACGACTCGCTCGTGAAGGTGCAGGAAATCTTCGACGACGAGAACGTGGCCATGGTGGTGGAGGATGCGCATGTCGTCGGCGTCATCTCCAAGATCGATATGGTGGAGTTCCTGGCCGCGCGGAGCTGAATCGGGAAGTTGGTCCGGAGGTGGGGCTCGGAAGCGCCGTCCGTGCGCACCGGATGTTGTTGATGAGTCACGCGGGCTTCGCCGGGGAGATGGAATTCCGCCCGTCGCGCGCCTGTCCATCCGGCGCCCACGGGTCTTCCTCGAGCAGGGGGTAGGCGCTGCGCATTCCGCCGTCGTGTACCGGCACGGTGGGGTGCAGGTAGCGCGGGTCGAGTTCGTGGAGCCGGTTGACGCCGAGCAGGCCGAGGCAGGTGCGGATCTCGCTCGTCAGCAGCTCCAGCATGCGGGCCACGCCGTCCGCGCCGCCCGCCGCGATCCCGAAGCCGCTCAGCCGTCCGACCCCGACCGCGGTCGCTCCGAGCGCGATCGCCTTCACGATGTCGGTGCCGCGCAGGAACCCGCCGTCGACCAGAATCTCGGCCCGCCCACCGACCGCCTCCACCACCTCCGGCAGCACGTCGATGCTCCCGCGGCCGTGGTCGAGCTGGCGGCCGCCGTGGTTGGAGACGTAGACCGCGTCGATGCCCATCTCGCACGCGAGCGCCGCGTCTTCCGCAGTCGCGATGCCCTTGAGCACGAGCGGGATGTCGAACCGGTCCCGTACCCGCCTCACGCCGTCCCAGGTGAAGCGCATCTGATGTTGCTCGCCGCTCACGTTGCGTCGGCCGGTGGTGATGAAGCGCTTGGCGAGGTCGCGCTCGCGGCGCGAGTACCAGTCGAGGTCGACGGTGAAGCAGAACGCGTCGTAGCCGGCGTCGATGGCGCGGCGCACGTGCGCATCCACCCATGCGTCGTCGCCGCGGACGTAGAGCTGGAAGATCTTCGGCCCCTCCCCGCTCGCCGCTGCCGTCGCCTCCAGGCCCGGCGCCGACACGGAACTCAGCATCATCGCTACCCCGGCCGCGGCCGCCGCTTCGGCCGCGGCCGCCCCGCCCCTCGGGTGCAGATCCTGCAGTGAACCGATGGGAGCAAGCAGCACCGGGGCGCGAAGCGTGCGCCCGAGCAGGGTCGAGGCGCAGTCGACCCCGGCCACGTCGCGCAGCACCCGCGGCCGGAACGCGATGGCGTCGAGCGCTTCGCGGTTGCGCCGCAGGGTCGTCTCCGACTCCGCCCCGCCGACGAGGTAATCCCAGACGCCGTCGGGGAGCCGCCGCCGTGCTTCCTCCACGATCTCATGCAGGGTGACGAGGTGTTCGACGTTCTCGATATCGGCGCTCATGGTCGAGTCTCCGGAATTCCGTTTCCTGTGTGTGTGGGGGAGGGGGGCGGGTTCGGTGCGCGGTGGGGTCGCGGCGGTTGGTGGTGTCGAATCGGGTATCGTCCCATACTGCCCGCTCCGAACGGTCGCCGCCGCGTTGATCTCGATCTCTGTCGAGGGTCATGAACTCATCATCGAGCCGCCACGTCTCCATCCCCACTCCCGGCGCGCGTGTCGTCGTGCGCGACGCGGAGTGAATTGTGCGCCGCGTGGACCACGCGCCCGGCGGATACCAGATTGTGTGCGATGGGGTCTCCGAGCTTGTACGGGGACGGGAAGCCGTCTTTCTCACCGCCCTCGAGCCCGCCATCGAGGTGCTCGATCCGGCGAAGACGCGGCTCGTTCCCGACGACTCTACCCAGTTCACCGACAGCATCCTCTACATGGAGAGCCAGCTTCGACAGGCCGTGCCGAATGACGAGGAGATTCACGTCGGGCACACCGCCGCGATGGATCTCGTGCCCTATCAGCTCGCCCCGGCTCGTCTCGCCCTTGCGCGGCCCCGCCATCGGATCCTCGTCGCCGACGCCGTAGGGCTCGGAAAGACGCTCGAAGCGGGCATCCTGGTGAGCGAGCTCACCGCCCGGGGGCGCGGGCGGCGCATCCTCGTGCTCGCCTGAAGAGCATGCTGGCCCAGTTCCAGAAGGAATTCTGGAACCGCTTCACCATTCCCCTGACCCGCCTGGACTCGATCGGCATCCAGCGGGTACGAAGCCGGATCCCCACCAACCACAACCCGCTCCACTACTACGACAAGGCGATCATCTCGATCGACACCCTCAAGCAGGATGCGGAGTACCGCACCTACCTCGAGCAGGCGAGGTGGGACATCATCGTCATCGACGAGGCGCACAACGTGGCCGACCGGGGTACGGGCTCCTTGCGGAGCCGCCTCGCGAAGCTGCTGGCGAAGCAGTCCGACACCCTCATCATGCTCTCGGCCACCCCCCACGACGGCAAGGCGCGGAGCTTCGCGAGCCTCGTCAACATGCTCGGCGCCACCGCCATCACCGACCCCGACCACTACACGAGCGAAGATTTCCGGCCGGGCCTCGTCATCCGCCGCTTCAAGAAGGACGTGCAGGACCAGGTGCAAGATGCGTTCAGCGACCGGAAGGTGGTACCGCAACGGTTCCGCGCCTCGGGCGCGGAGGAAGCGGCGTACGACGCGTTGCTCGCCGTGCCGATCGCCGGGCATCGCCCCGGCAGCGAAAGGCGCGACCTCTTCGCCGTTACCTTGGAAAAGGCCCTCTTCTCGAGCCCGGCCGCCTGTATCGAGACCTTGACCGATCGCATCAGGCGGCAGGAGCCGAGGATCGCCGAGGGCCGCAATGTCCCGGCGCGACAAGCCGAGATTGCCGGCCTGCAACGGCTCCGCGCCGCGCTCGAAGGGATCGCGCCCGCCGCATTCTCCAAGTACCGGGCCCTGCTCGCCGCCATTCGCGACGGACGGCCGTTCGAATGGCAGCCCTGCGATCCGGAAGACCGCCTCGTCATCTTCACCGAGCGCATCGCCACGATGGAATGGCTGAGGACGCGCCTCGCCGAAGATCTCGGGCTGAAACCCGATCAGGTCGAGACCCTCCACGGCGCCATGAGCGACGTCGAGCAGCAGCGTATCGTGGAAGAGTTCGGCAACGCCCAGCGCCCGGTGCGGCTCCTCCTCTGCACGGATGTCGCCTCCGAGGGCATCAACCTGCACTACCAGTGCCCCCGCCTGATCCACTTCGACCTGCCCTGGTCCCTGATGGTCTTCCAGCAACGAAACGGCCGGGTGGACCGCTACGGCCAGACGGCCACGCCAAGCATCGTCTACCTCGTGACCGAGAGCTTCAACCCGACAATCCGGGGCGACACCCGCATCCTCGAAGTGCTGATGGAGAAGGACGAACAGGCCTACAAGAACATCGGCGATCCGTCCGTATTCATGGGTGAACACGACATCGACAAGGAGGAGGAGTTCACCGGGCTTGCGATCGCGAGCGGAGAGTCCGCCGCCGAATTCGAAGGCCGCCTGAATGGCAACCTGGCCGCGGAGCCGAACGAAGGCGAGGGCCTGCTCGCGATGTTCCTGCAACCGGATGGCGGCGCACCCGAGACCCCGCCCGCCGCCGCCCCGCCGCCTCCGCTCTCCCTGTTCCGAAGCGAGCTTGCCTACTGCGAGGCGGCCTTGCATCGGCTCCAGGCTAGGCCTGCCATGTCATGAGATTTTTGTCTGAACAATGGACTTTCCGCGTGGCATGCTGGTTCCATGTCACAGTCCCAGATCAGCCGCACATTGCGCGACGAGGCGGCGGTTGCGCGTATAGGGTCGATCCTGTCTGAGGAGCGGTTCGACAGTCGGTCCGCCCTGGGCCGGCGGATCTGCGAGGAGTTTTCGTTCGCCGACGCGCGCGGGCGCCCTCAGCTTGCCGGCTGCATGAAGGCGCTCGGCGCCTTGGCTCAGAGGGTTCCGGAGATCGTCCTTCCGCCGCCGAAGGGCTCGGCGGTGGAGCGCCGGGCGCGCCTGCTCAACACCGATGTCCCCGAGCCCGAAGGAGTGCCAGCGCATCCCAAGCGGATACGGGACCTCGGGATCATGGCTGTCGCGGACGCGGCGCACCGGGCGCTGTGGAACACGCTGATCGCACGCGAGCACCCGCACGGGATGACGACCTTCGCGGGCTGCCAGGTCCGCTACCTCGTCGGCTCGGCGCACGGTTGGCTCGGGGCGGCGGGATTTGCCGCCGCCGCGCTGCGGGCCGCGGCGCGGGAGCGCTGGATTGGATGGGACGACGCCGGGCGCCGGGGACATCTGCGGCGCGTCGTGTGTCTGAGCCGTTTCCTGATCCGCCCTTCGGTGCGCTGCCCGCACTTGGCCAGCCACGTGCTCGGGCGCATCCTGCGCCGCCTGCCGGGCGACTTCGAACAACGCTACGGCTTTCGCCCGTATCTCGTTGAGAGCTTCGCCGACGAGGGATATAACGGAACGTGCCTGCGCGCGGCCAACTTCCTGTGCGTGGGCAGGACCGCCGGGCGCGGTCGCCAGGACCGGGAGAAACGCCGGGCGCAGAGCGTGAAGACGGTCTTCGTGCACGAGTTGGAACGCGCCTGGCGCACGAAGCTGGGGGTTGCGCCCGTGGAGCACGCGCCCTCGCTGGAACCGGGCGAGGGGCTGAACGCACAGGACTGGGCGCAGAACGAGTTCGGAGGAGCCCCCTTGGGAGACAGACGCCTTTCGGCACGACTGGTCAGGAGCGCCGGACTTCTGGCCGCTTATCCCGGGCAGAAGATCAATGCCGCTCCCGGCGCCGACAACACCGCGGTCAACGCCTTCTACCGTCTGATCGAGGCGCCCGCGGAGTCGCAGATCACGCCACGAAACATCCTCGCGCCGCACCGTGAGCGCAGCATCCAGCGCATGCGCGGCCAGCGCACGGTTCTGGCGATCCAGGACGGCACGGACCTGAACTTCTCGCGCCGTCCCGGCTGCGACGGGCTGCAGCTCATCGGCACGAACCAGACGACGGCGACGAGCCTGGGCTTGCACATGCACGCGACGCTGGCGGTGACCGCAACGGGCCTGCCGCTCGGCGTGCTCGCGCTGGGCTTCGACCCGGTGAAGACGCTTTCGAAACACGAGGAGAAACGCCGCAAGACGCAGCGCTGGCTCGAAGCCTTCAACGGCACCGCCGACGCCGCGCGCGAGATCGGCGCAAGGACGCGGGTGGTGTGCGTGTGCGACCGCGAAGCCGACATGTTCGAGCTTCTTGACGTGCAGCGCCGCCGTCCACGCGTCGAGCTGCTGGTGCGCGCCAAGTACGACAGGGTGCTCGCAAAGGGGAAGCCGAAGCTGTTCGCGACGATGAGCGCCGGCACGCCCGACGGCCTGATCGACGTCGAGATCGAAGGGCTGACGGCGCGTCCCAAATCCCGCCGGAAGAAGGCCCGCCCCGTGCGGCAGAAGCGCCTGGCAGCCTGCGAGCTGCGATTCCGCCGCGTCACGCTGCCGGCGACGGATGCCGTCCCGGGCGCAGACCCGGTTGCTGTGCACGGAGTTCACATCAAGGAGATAGCGCCGCCCAACGACGAGCAACCCGTGCAGTGGTTCCTGCTGACCACGCTCAAGGTCAAAACCGCACAAGACGCGGCCGAAATCGTCGGTTTCTATCTTCAAAGGTGGCGCGTCGAGGATTTCTTCCGGGTCCTGAAATCCGGCTGCCGCGTCGAGTGCCTGCTGTTTCGCACCGCCGACCGGCTGCAGCGCGCGATCGCGATCAACGCCGTCATCGCCTGGCGCATCATGGTGATGACGCTGCTCGGTCGCCAAGTGCCCGACTGCGACCCGCAGTTGATGTTCGCCGACCAGGAGCTCGGCTTCCTGCGCGACTACGCCCTGGCGCACGGCCTGGATGCCCCCGAGCGCCTCGGCGACGCCGTGCGCTTGGTCGCGCATCTGGGCGGATACCGGGACCGAAAGCACGATCCAGACCCGGGAAACCAAATCATGTGGCATGGACAGACGCGACTGACGAGCGCCGCGCTGGGCCATGCAATCGGGTTTCGGGCCGGCCAAAGGCACGCGCTGCGCGCGGAAAAATAGCACGTCGTCAACCAGACTTATCATGACTCGGCAGGGCTAGACAGGACCACTCCAATGGCGAACGCAACCCCACCGCCGAATCGACCCGCCTACGCTCCCGGGTCGATGCCGATTCCGAAACCCTCAGCCTCGATGCGCCGGACGACCTGGTAGCCCGATACAGCTATCTGCCGCCGGATATCCTCCCGGACAGCCGCCGCTTCATCCTGACCACCAACCGGCGGCGAATGTCCGAGGCAATCGTCGAGAGCCGCCGGGCGGAGGCGACGTGGCCGCCCGTGCACTACCTGTGGCGATTGAGCCCCGTCGTCGGCTGGCTGAACGACCGGGTGCTGGCCGCGTTCGGGCGCTCCGAAGCACCGATTCTCTCCGGCGTCCCCGGCCTTGAATCCGACGAGACGGCGTTCGTCTTTTCCGGCCTGGTGCCGAACCGGAAGAGCCATCCCCTTCTCCACGAATGGATCGCGGTCACCTTCCGCGACGAAGGGGAAGCCGCGCTGGTCCCCTTCGAGGCTCTCGTGGAACACACGAGCCTCGGCCATCGGGCAATCCCCAACCGGCAGCAGCCCGTGGACGTAGCGGCACTCTCGAGGCTCCTGCCCCGCGCCGTGAGCCTCGCCCGCGAGCACTTCATCGAACGCCGGAACGTCTTCGAGAAGTACATCAACGCGAAGCTCGATGGCGAGGTGAAAGCCCTGGACGAGTTCAAGGCGCGGCGGTGCAGGCAACTCGATCTCGACCTCGAACAATCCGATCGAGCGGATCGATTCAGGCAGCTCCGGATCGAACAGGCCAGCCGAGAAGCCGAGGAGGTCCACGACGAGTACGTGACGTGGATCGAGGAAACCATGACCACCGAGCCCCACCCGTGGATCCGGGTCGTTTGCGCGATGACCCCATCCGACGGGCCGGGCCGCAGATGACCGGCCGCTAACGGACCACCCACCATGCCCGCCACCTTCACCGGCATCCGGAACGAGAACGAGTTCTACAGCCACCATTACCTCGCCGAGCTGTTCGCCAACGACCTCCAGGCGACGACCGCGCGCTGGCACGAGAGCGCCGCCGGGAATGCCGACGGCGCGCGAACGCCCGACCAGGCTCTGCGCGCCCTCGCCCGCCCTTACCTTCGGTTCCGGCAGGAGTTCGGCCGCGAGCGCCGGTTCAATTTCGCCCCGGAACGGGTGACGGCGGCCGGGCCGGGCGCCGTCTATCACTTTCTCCTGCCGGACCCCGGCATGGCCGACTACCGCAACAAGGCCGCGATGCGTTACGAGCCGGCCAACTTCGCGCGCATCAAGGCATGGCGAAAGGCGTTCTGCCGGCCGTTCGCGGAAGAAGAAATTGCCGAGCTGGAGGCGCTCTCCGCCCGGGTGGACGCGCTGTGGGCGCTGCACACCGAGCAGCTTGCCCGCGACCGGCGGGAGACGGAGGACACGCTGCCGGTGTGGGGGTCGGAGGGAGCGACGCTGCCCCGGCGGACCTCCAACCACTGGAAGGACCGCATCCGCGACCAGGGCATGCTCGGCCGGGGCACGCGCACGGTCGGCCCCTACCGCCGCCTCAAACTCGTGATGGACTACTGGTGCGCGCTCTGGTTCTGGCCAATCGGCAAGGCGGACGATCTGCCGACCCGGGACGAGTTCCTGAACGAAGTCAGCCTGGTGCTCAAGGGTTCGGTCTTCCAGCCGGGCCTCGGGCCCAACCAGACCAGGGATCTGTTCGGAGCGGAGTACGCCGAGCACGCCGACGAGATCGCGAAGCGCATCACCAACGAGATCGGGATGCTGGACCTCGACCGGCTGTTCGAGCAGTTCCCGCGCCTCAAGTTCGTGGACGAGTTGGCGAGCCAGCGGCACTTCCACCACTGGGAGCTGGCGTTCGCCGACCTCTTCTACGCCGAGCATAGCGACGGCCGCCCGCGGGGAGGCTTCGACTTGGTGCTGGGGAATCCGCCGTGGATCAAGGTGCAGTGGCAGGAGGCAGGGGTACTGGGGGATTTCGATCCTTCGCTGGTGTTGCGCAAGCACTCTGCGGTTGAATTGACGCGGGGACGGGACGAGGCATTCGAGCGGTATGGGGGATTGCGCGGAGCCTGGATGGGCGATGTGGAGGATTCGGAGGCAACCCAGGCGTTCTTGAATGCAACGCAGAACTATCCGGCCCTGGCAAGGCAGCAAACCAACCTGTTCAAGTGTTTCCTGCCTCAGGCGTGGATGACCGGCAGCGAGAACGGCGTTGCGGGGTTCCTGCATCCGGAAGGCATCTACGACGATCCCAAGGGCGGCGCGTTCAGACGCGAGGTGTATTCGCGACTGCGATCACACTTCCAGTTTGCGAACGAGAAGAAGCTGTTCAGCGAGATCCACCACCATACCGAATTCAGCGTCAATATCTACGGCAGGCAGCTCGCCGCACCCCGATTCCGGCACATCGCCAATCTCTATGCACCGGCGACAATCGATGCCTCGTTTTCCCACGACGGGGGCGGCAATGTCCCCGGCCTCAAGGATGATGAAGGCAACTGGAATACGAACGGACACAGCGCGCGTGCACTCGAAGTGAACGAGGCGGCGCTCGGCGTGTTCGCATCCCTCTATAACGAAAGCGGCAGCCTTCCGATCGAGGCTCGACTGCCCGCACTTCACTCCCGCGAGCTGCCGAGCGTGGTCGCCAAGCTTGCCGATCATCGACGTCGGCTTGCGGATGTTCAAGGGGAGTTCTTCAAAACGGAGCATTGGCACGAGACAAACGCACAACACGACGGCGCCATACGCCGCGAGACACGATTCCCCAAAGTGCCGGACGAGAGGGTCGTTTCCGGCCCGCATTTCTTCGTGGGAAATCCGTTCAACAAAACACCGCGTGAACGGTGTACCAGGAACAGCGACTATGACTGCCTCGACCTCATCATGCTGCCGGACGACTATCTGCCCCGTACGAACTACGTCCCGGCCTGCGACGACGACGAGTACGAAAGGCGCACGCCCAAGGTGTCATGGCCCGAAGACGACAGCTCCGAGAAAGCCAACGTTACGAATTTCTACCGTATGACGAATCGAAGGATGGTTGGCCCAACGGCCGAACGCACCTTCATATCGGCCCTGGTACCGAAGGGCGTGGCAAATATCAACCCGAATGTTGCATAAATCGTTTGTGGAAGGGCTCGTTTGCCTCGTGAATGCAGGGATCTTCGAACCGATCGGCATGTGTGGGTCTTCCTCCCGATCGGTGAAGATGACGCACACGTCGCATGGGCGCTTTTCGCTTCGCGGCACGGATCGAGAAAGACCCTGTATTCGCAGTACGAGCCAATCAGGCGGGATGCACGACATATGCAAGTCCCGAAGCGATGTAATGCAACTGGCGGGTCAACACCGTCGTTGCCATCGCGTTCCGGGATCCGATTCACTGCGTGGATTTCTGCGCCCTTTCGTTTTCCATCGTCCTTGACTTCTTCGTCAAGAGTACGGGATCCGGCGAGGTCAACCTGTCGCTGCTCAGCCGCCTCCCTATACTCGCCGACGACTGCCCGCCGTCCCTCTGCAACCCGCTCCGGCTCCGTGCCCTCGGACTCTCCTGCCTCACCACCCACTACGCGGACCTATGGGAGGAGATCTGCGACACCCCGCTCCCCGATGATCCGCCACACCGCCACACCGACGCTTTCAACGCCGACGCCTGGACGAGCACCGACTTCCGCCTGCCGGCGACCTTCTTCGCCGACCTGACTCCGATCTGGAGCCGCAACGTCGCCCTTCGCACCGACTTCGCCCGCCGCCAAGCCCTGGTCGAGATCGATGTCCTCGCCGCTCAGGCCCTCAACCTGACCCTGGACGAGCTGCTCACCATCTACCGGGTCCAGTTCCCCGTCATGCGCCAGTACGAGGCCGATACCTGGTACGACGCCAACGGCCGCATCGTCTTCACTGCCTCCAAGGGCCTACCCGGCGTGGGCCTCCCTCGCAAGGCGGTCAGGGGAGACACCGCCTACACCATCGACGCCCCCACCCATCAAGCCACCAACACCGAACTGGGCTGGGAGGACATCCGACACCTCGAAACCGGCGTCATCCGCCGCCGCATTACCGACAACACCCAACCCGGCGGCCCTTTCCAGCGCGTAATCGAATACACCGCCCCCTTCACCCGTCCCGACCGCGAACAGGACTACCGGGTTGCGTGGGAAGTATTCGGCTCAAGGGACTGGAACATCTGAGCATCTCAGCGCGTCCCAAAGGTCTCTGATCGGCGGTGTCAGGAAGTTCGCGTAGCGCCAGCCGTTCCTCAGCCGGCCTCCGGACTCTACGGACTACCGGATGTCGTCCATTCGCAGCTCGAAGCTGGACAACACCGGGTCGCCCGACAAGCTCTCCGGCTCGACGAGCCGCTCCACCTCCCGGTCGGGGCGGTAGACGAATACCTCGCGATTCACCGGGTCGATCAGCCAACCGAGGGCGGCGCCGTTGGCGATGTACTCGGCCATCTTGTCTTGGAGGGCGGGCAGGTGATCCCCTGGCGAGCGCAGCTCGATCACGAAGTCGGGGCACAGAGGCAGAAAGCGCGAGCGTTGCTCAGGGGTGACGGAAGCCAGACGCGCGTTGTTCACCCAGGATGCGTCCGGCGAGCGCACCGCCCCGTTCGGAAGGACGTAGCCGGCAGACGAATCCGCCGCCACGCCCGTCCCGTCCTCCTTCGCCCACATCTGGAGCTGCGCCGTGATCTCGGCGTTCCTCCGGCTGCTCTCCCATCCTGCCGGCGCCATGACCGTCACCTCTCCTTCGGCGTCTCGTTCTATCCGCAACTCCCGGTTGAGACGGCAGAATTCATGGAACTGCCCGTCGGTGGGGCATAGCGCGGGCTGGAGGCGGACACGGAGCGCGTCGCCCGCGCTCGGGACAGCGCCCGGAACGTGCTGTAGTACCGCAACCATCCTTCATGCCTCCTTGACCCGCACAGACTCGCCCCCGAGCGTACTCCGATCGGCCGGAGCACGCTCGGCGCCGCGGGCCGGGCGCCCGGTCAACGTCCGTGGTCGACGATGTAGGCCATGAGGCTCGGAATGCCCGGTTGCCAGACTGCTTCCGCATCCGGCGGCTTCCACACGTAGCCGAGCATCGCCAGGCGGTCCCGGCAATCCAGTACCTTCGCAGTTGACCCCTCTCCCGCCAGCGCGGCGGCGATCACCGCGTTCAGCTCGCGGCCGTGGAGCGTCGTTCGGCCGTCGAACGCTGCGGCCACATCCGCCGCGACGGCGAGCAGTTCCTGCCGTTCGAGTTCCTCGCGCCGGTCCTCGTAGTACGCAGTCCTTTGCCGACCGAATTCCGCTGCCGCATCCGCCACCACAGACCCGTCTATCCAGGTCACCCCCCGCGCGCGGGCCGCCGCCCACAAGGCAGCGCCCCATAGCTGCAGAAAGTAGGGATAGCTTTGACTCTCTGCAACCACATGCGCCAGCGCGTCCTCGTCGAAGCGGATCTCCGGCGCCTGCTCGGCCAAGGGGCGCACCAGTGCGAGCGCGGCGGGCGCCTCGTCCAGCCGGCCGATGCCGAGCTTCTCCGCCCGACTCCAGAACGTGGCGGACAGGGTATCGAGGTGGGGCTGGAGGCCGGGCGTCCCCGCCATCACCAGCAGGAACGGCGCTTCGGTAGACACTCCCTGGCTCGCGTTCAGCAGCGCCCGACCGACCTCGCGCTCCAGGGTATGGGCTTCGTCGAGGATGAGGACAAGCGCCCGCCGCGCGCAACGCGCCGTCAACAGCGGGGTGAGGGATTGGCTCCGGCCCCCGAGTTCCCACCCGAGCCGCCCGATGCCGGCCGCGAGCGACAGGGTATCCGGCCGCAGCGAAGCGAGCCGGGCGGGCGGCGCGAGGCTGGTCGCCAGCCCGTCCAGGTCCGGGACCTCGCCGGGGGTGAGCCACACCACGTCGATGTCCTCGCCGCTCGCCTGGACCTCACGGCGGAACCAGCGCAGGAGGGTGGTCTTCCCGTTGCCGCGGGGGCCGGAGAGCACCGCATCGCGGGGCGCCCCGCGACCAACCCGCAGGTAGGCGAGGAGGTCGAGCAGCCTTCCTTGCTCCGCCTCCCGACCCGCGAGGTACGGAGGAAGATGTCCGCGCCCCGGAACGAACGGATTGATTGGGTTGACCGACTGTCGCCCGTCCATGACGCGAGCATAGCAAACCCCCACCGGTGCGCTGAAAGCAGCGAAAGAGCTGATTTCGCCCCAAGCTCATCGGCGACGCGGGCACGAAACGCAATCGTCCCCGAGCGATCGTCGGAGACCGGGAATCGGCGCTCAAGCAGCCGGCAACGTGGTTTCGGGGCCGCCTGAACCGCGCCTGGATGACGAACTCTCCCGTTCGCAATGATGTAGCCGGCAGACGAATCCACCGCCACGCCCGTCCCGTTCTCCCTCGCTCAGATCTGGATCCGAGCCGTTTCCTTGCAAATTCGGACTATTTCTCCATAATTGCAAGCATGGCCAGCAACACAATCCCGCGACTGCTGAGCGGGAGCCTGGAGGAACGCTTGGGGTTGTTCCCCGCGGTGGCCCTTCTGGGGCCCCGCCAGGTCGGCAAGACGACTCTGGCGCGAGCCTTCGCGGAGAGGGACAGCACGCGGGGGCGGCATCCGGTCAAGAGGGGTCTGTATCTCGATCTGGAGAATCCGGTCGATCAGGAGAAGCTGGCAGACGCACGGGGTTATCTCGTCACGAAACGCGATCATCTGGTGGTGCTGGACGAGATCCACCGCGCCCCGCGCCTTTTTCAGGCGCTGCGTGGAATCATCGACGAGCGCATCCACGGCGGTGAGCCCGCGGGACAGTTTCTGCTGCTCGGCTCGGCCTCGATGGATCTCCTGCGGCAATCGGGAGAGAGCCTCGCCGGACGCATCGCGTATCTGGAGCTCGGCCCCCTGGATATCCGCGAGCTGGCGGAGCGCGACCTGATGCGGCTGTGGATTCGGGGCGGATTCCCGCGCAGCTTCCTCGCCCCGTCCGATGCCGACAGCGCGGTCTGGCGCGAGAGCTTCATCCGCACCTACCTGGAACGTGACATTCCCGCGCTCGGGCCCAGAGTCCCGGCCGACACGTTGCGCCGGTTCTGGACCATGCTCGCGCACTCTCAGGGAGGTCTGTGGAATGCCGCCTCGCTGGCCAGAAGTCTCGCCGTGGACGGCAAGACGGTCGCCCGGTACGTCGACTTGCTCGTGGATCTCCTCCTCGTACGCCGATTGCCCCCCTTCCATGCCAACGTTCGCAAGAGGCTGGCAAAGTCGCCCAAGGTCTACGTTCGCGACAGCGGCATCGTCCATACGCTGTTGCGGCTCGACGACGCCGAGGGCGTCCTCGGCCACCCGATCGCCGGTGCAAGCTGGGAGGGTTTCGTCATCGAGACGCTGATCCGGGCGGCTCCGGAACGCGCTCGGGCCAGCTTCTATCGTACGGCGAGCGGCGTCGAAATCGACCTCATCCTGGAATTGCCGGGCGCCCGAGTCTGGGCAATCGAAATCAAGCGAGGATTGGCGCCGACCGTGGACAGGGGATTTCGGGTGGCGCTCGACGACGTGAAGCCGGACCGGGCATTCCTGGTTCATGGCGGGGACGATCGCTACCCCAAGGGAGGCGGTGTGGAAGCAATCGGGCTGAGAGCGCTCGCGGAAGAGCTGGCGGGCTGATTCGACATACCGGCTCCGATTGTCGATTCCTTCTCCCGCAGCCATGATCCCCTCCACTCTCGCCGCCGAAGTCACAGACGCACTGGAAGACTTCCTGTCCACTGGGTTCGGGTCGTCGAACCCGGCGTCGGCTTCCGTGGTGGAGGACTTCCTCGGCGACACCAATAACCTGCTCAAGGGGCCGTACCTCTCCGTCGCGCTGCCGTTCCAACGCGCCCCGGAAGGCGGGGAGCCATTCCCCGAGACGCCGCTCGGGTTCACCCCGTATCGGCACCAGCGCACCGCCTTCGATCGACTGGCGGGCGGCCAGTCCACCGTCATCGCGACGGGGACGGGCTCCGGCAAGACCGAGTGCTTCCTGTATCCGGTGCTCGATCACTGCCGCGAGCGGTCGGGGAGCCCCGGCGTCAAGGCCATCTTCATCTATCCCATGAATGCGCTCGCCTCGGATCAGGCGCGGCGGATTGCCGGGATCATCAACCGCACGGAGGGGTTCCGGGGCAAGGTGACCGCCGGGCTGTACGTGGGAGAGACCGGCGCCTCGCCCCGGACCCACATGACGGCGGACCACCTGGTCGAGAACCGGGACGTGCTGCGCGAGCGCCCGCCGGACATCCTGCTCACCAACTACAAGATGCTCGACCTTCTGCTGACGCGGTCCGTCGACTTCCCGCTCTGGCGGCACAACACGAACGGCATGCTGCGCTACCTCGTCGTGGACGAGATGCACACTTTCGATGGCGCGCAGGGAACGGACCTCGCCTGTCTCGTCCGGCGGCTGCGGGCTCGGCTCGAGGCGGGCGACGGACTCGTCTGCGTCGGCACTTCCGCGACCATCGGCGGCGCGGGCGACCAACGCGCCATCCTCGACTACGTCTCGTCCGTCTTCCACCAGCGCTTCTCCCCGGATGCCGTCGTGGGCGAGGTGTGGCAGGGAATCGACGAGTTCCTCGAAGATGCCATCATCAGCTCGTATCTCGCGGCGCAGCCGCGGCTTGCCGAGCGGATGGACCCGGCGGAGTACGCGTCGTCGGAGGACTACATCCGAGCCCAACACGAGGTGTTCTTCGGAGAAGCCCCGGCCGGACAGTTCGAATCGTTGGATTGGCGTCTCGCCCTCGGCCGGAAACTGCGAGAGCACGCCTCCTTCGTGAACCTGTTGCGGGTACTGGATGGCTCGCGGCCGACGGCGGTGGGCTCGGTGCTGGACCGCCTGCAACGCAGCCTGCCGGTTTCCGACCGAAAGGAGGCGGAGATCTGCCTGCGCGCCCTCTGCGCGCTCGTCTCGGTCGCGCGCCAGCGCGAAGGCACGGATCTCCGGACGCGCCGGTTCGACCGCTCCTGAACGTGAAGCTGCACGTCTGGGTGCGGGAGCTGCGGCGCATGGTATGCAGCCTGTACGAGGAACAGGAGGACCCCGGAGCCCTGGCGGCCGCAGACCCGCCGGCGCCGGACAACCGGGCTGGCGCGGGCGCCGACACAAGCCCAAGCGCCGGCTCCAACTCCGGCGCGGCCGGGAGATGGCGATCGGAGGAGCCGACGGGAGCGCGGCGACCGGAGGCGACGGCGGAAGCAGGGAGGGAGGAGAAGGCGCCCGCCACGCCGAAACAGGCGCCGAGAGCGGGGAACGATCCACCGCCCGAGGGTCGCGCGAGCGGCCCGATCCACCGCATCCGCTACGCCGACGACCTCAAGCCCGATGAAGATTCCATTCACCTCCCCCTCATCCAGTGCCGGGAGTGCCGTGCAACCGGGTGGGGCTGCGTCAAGCACGCCGCGGAGCACCGGGTCGGGCAGGACCTCCGCGTCTTCCACAACCACTTCTTCCTGCGCGACGTGGACGTGCACTACCTCTTCCCGCTCGCTCCGGACGAGACGCGGCCCCCGAACGTCCGGGGGCGTGAATCGAAGGTCTGCGGCCGGTGCGGCTACCTCCTCGCGGCGCGGGACGGCGATGCCTGCCCTGGCTGCGGGCACGATCGACTCACCCGCGCCTTTCGCCCCGACTCCGTCGTATCACGGCGGCGCGGGAAGGCCGCGCGGCGGGAGCTCAGCCGGGACTGCCCGTTCTGCGAGGCGCGTGAGGCACTCATCATCCTGGGCGCGCGAGCGTCCAGCCTGTTGAGCACCGCGCTCACCCAGTTGTTCGCTTCCCGCCACAACGACGACCACAAGGTCATCGCCTTCTCGGACAACGTGCAGGACGCCGCCCACCGGGGCTCGTTCTTCGCGGCCCGGACCTGGCGCAACGGCATCCGCTCCGCCATCTCGCAGGCGATCGCGAACCACGAGGGCATCGCGCTCGCAGACCTGCCGGATCGGGTCGTCGAGGTGTGGTCGCTGACATGGCACGATCTCGAGGCGGTGCTCGGCGCCGGCAGCGACGCGCTGGATGTACTGGACGGCGACGATGGCCGCATGGCGCAACTGCAGCGGACCCTGGACACCCGCTGGGAGACCGGTGCGCTCCGCGAGCGGCTGTCGGCCCCCTCCCTGGAACTGCTCGTCCGGTACTTGCAGAAGCCCGATGCGAAGGCCTGGAAATGCGCCGTGTTCACACGCCTCCTTGGTCTCTTCGAGGCCGACAACATGACCACCGCGGACCTTGAGCGCGAGTTTTCCGATGCCATCGCCACAACGCTGCCGCCCATGCTCCGGGACGCCTTCGGCGCCCTGCCCGACGCGACCGCTCGCGCCGGCCGGGGTCGTTGGCGCAACATGGATCCCACCCATACGCAGATCTTCGTGGCCATCCCGTTGGCGGCCGTGGAGCCTCCCGACCCGGAGAGCATGATGGTTGCCCTGCATCTCGACGATGCCGCCCCGCCCGAGAGTCAGGATTACCGGCGCGAATGGAATGGCGTCCTTCGGCTCTACAACCTGCTCCAGTTTCTTCCCAACGGCTGGTGGACCACCACGTCGGGAGTCGAGCGCGACCTGTACCCCGAACTCCCGCCCCCCGACCTCGACCCCGACCCCGGTACGGAAACGCCGGACCGAAGCGAATGGGCCGAGGCCATGTCCTTGGCCGACGCGGGGCTCCACTCCACAATGGAGGCATTGGCAGCCGGGGGCATCCCGCCGCCGGATGTCGGTTTCGAGCTGGCCGGCCCGGGGGGCGAGGTCGTTGCCGAGGCGGAGCTTGCCTGGGAAGCGGCGCGCGGCGCGGTGCTGTTGTCGCCCGAGGCACAAAGGAGCGCGAGTTGCTGCGACTCGGCGTCCCCGCCGAAATGGTGAGGGAAGTCCTCGGCATTCGCGACGAGGCGGGCCTGGACGAGCTGGCGCCCCGACTCCCGGCCGAAGCCTACGAAGCACTCTTCCTGTACATGGCGGGCGAGACGTACGAGCAAATCATTCTCGAACGCGAGACGCCATCGGAACCGGTGGATCCTACCGACTTCGCGGCTGCGCTCGACCGTGACGACACCCGTTCGCGATTTGTCGTCATCGAAAACGACCGCGAGCTGGAAGAGATGTTCAGCGCTCCGCTGGAGCGCTGGCGCGTGTTTCTGCACCCCTCGCAGCGCCGCCTGGTCGAGCGAAACTGGAACGGTCCGGTGCGGGTGCTGGGGGGCGCCGGCACCGGGAAGACGGTCGTCGCAATGCACCGAGCCCGGTGGCTTGCGAAGAGCCTGCCCGAGGGCAGGCGCATCCTGTTCACCACCTTCACCCGCAACCTCGCCGCGGACATCGAGCACAACCTGCGCGCCATCTGCACGCAGGAGGAGATGGAGCGTATCGAAGTCGTCAATCTCGACCGCTGGGTTCAGCGCCTCCTCCGCGGAAAAGGTTACCGCTTCCGACTCTCTTTCGAGCGCCACAAGGACGCATGGGGAGAAGCAATGGCAAAGAAGCCCCTCGGACTCGGGCTTCCCGATCGTTTCTTCCGCGACGAATGGGAGCAGGTGATCCAGGCCAACGGGGTCGAGTCGAAGGAGGAGTACCTGCGTGTCGCGCGGACGGGGCGCGGCGTCCGGCTGAACCGGGCGACCCGGGCGGAGGTCTGGCGAGTATTCGAGGAATACCGCGCCCAACTCGCCGAACGCGGTGTCATGGAAGCGGCGGATTGCTACCGCGCGGCGGCGGCGCTGCTCGAGCGGGAGCGTTCCGATGCCGCTGCCAAGACCGCATCGCGGAGCGAAGACTTCGCATCGGTAATCGTCGATGAGGCGCAGGACATGGTGGCCCCGGCCTGGCGGCTCATCCGCGGGATCGTCCCGGTTGGTCCGAACGACCTCTTCGTCGTCGGCGGCGCCCATCAACGCATCTACTCGCGCAATCGAATCGTGCTGGGTCGGTGCGGAGTCGACATTCGCGGCCGCGCGAGGAAGCTCAGGCTGAACTACCGCACCACCGAGGAAACCCGCCGCTGGGCGTCGGGCCTGCTTGACCGCCACTCGATCGACGATCTGGGCGGCGGCTCGGACGACAATCTTGGGGTTCACTCCGTCACACACGGCCCGGAACCCCGCACGATGCACTTCCGGACCCGAGACGAACAGGCCGCGTGGCTTGTCCACCACCTGCACGACTTGTCGAGGCGGGAAGGCTCGCTTCGCGGTATCTGCGTCGTCGCCCGCACCCGCCACGAACGCGATGCGGTCGGGGAGGAGTTGATGGAGGCCGGCTTGCCCCTTGAGCGGCTGGAGACCGAGTCTCCGGATGATTCCGCCGAGGGGGTGCGTCTGGCCACCATGCACCGGGTCAAGGGCCTCGAATTCGACCACATGGTGATCGCGAGCGCGAACGAGAGCCTCCTTCCGTTGGCTGCCGCCATCCCCGAAGATGACGGTCCGGCGCGCGCCGCGGCCGAGACATCCGAACGCGCGCTGCTCCACGTTGCCGCCACCCGCGCCAAGAAGGACGTGACCGTGCTGAGCTTCGGGACGCCGAGTCCCCTTTTGCAGGTGCCGCGGGCGGTCCATTTGAACGATAATCGCCCGCGATGTATCAAGTAACAGACGAACCGGCGCCCGTGAGAAGACGCCGGGATCACCATGGAGAGCGCTTGCGATGAGTGGATTGTGGTTCACGGAGGATCACGAGTGGATCCGCGTCGAGGACGATGACAGTGCCGTCGTGGGCGTCACCGACTACGCCCAGGATCAGCTCGGCGAACTCGTGTTCGTGGAGCTCCCGGAGGTCGGCGCGGAGCTCGGTCAGGGCGACGAAAGCGCGGTCATCGAGTCGGTCAAGGCCGCCGGCGAGCTCAAGATCCCGGTGAGCGGCACGGTCACGGAGGTCAACGAGGCCCTCGCGGACGAGCCGGGGCAGGTCAACGCCGACCCGCTCGGCGACGGCTGGTTCTTCCGGGTGCGCGTCAATGACACCTCCGAGCTCGAAGGACTGATGGACGAGGAAGCCTACCAGTCCTACGTCGAATCGCTCGATTAGAGCGGATCGACCGCTCCCCGGCCGGGCGCCGGGATCGGCCCCGGGAGCCGTTTCATTCGAAGGCGCTGCGCGGGGGCAGGTTGAACCGCCCGCCCGAAGACATCACCGATTCGCGAACCGGCGAAACTTTCGGGCCGGGGCGGAGGTGTCCGGACCGCCGGCGTGGCGCCGTGACAACGCGATGCGCCCGAGCGCACGATTTTTCAGCCCCAGGAGAGGACCGGATTCCCATGACCACGACCCGCCCGCTCGATGTGCTCGAGATGCGGGATGACTTCGCATCGCGTCACATCGGCCCCACCCCCCGGGACATCGAGGCGATGCTCGAAGTCGTCGGCGTCCCGACCCTTGAAGATCTGCTCGACCGCACCATCCCCGCTTCGATTCGACACGACGAGCCGCTCGCGGTCGACCCCGCACTGACCGAGCGTGAAGCGGTGGAGGCGCTCCGCGCCATGGCCGACCGCAACCGCCCTCTCGTGTCCCTGATCGGGATGGGCTATTACGGCACCATCACCCCGCCGGTAGTGCTGCGCAACGTGCTGGAAAACCCGGCGTGGTACACCGCGTACACCCCCTATCAGGCGGAGGTGAGCCAGGGCCGGCTCGAGGCCCTGCTCAATTTCCAGCAGATGGTCATGGACCTCACGGGCATGGAGCTGGCCAATGCGTCGCTCCTCGACGAGGCCACGGCGGCGGCCGAAGCGATGGCGATGGCGCGTCGCGTCTCGAAGTCGAAGTCCGCGCGCTTCTTCGTCGATGCGGACTGCCACCCGCAGACGATCGCGGTGATCCGGACCCGCGCCGCGCCGCTCGGGATCGACGTGACGGTAGGCGATCCGTACGAGGTGTTCGGGGCCGACGGAGCCGGCGATGAGGTGTTCGGCGTGCTCGTCCAGTATCCCGGGTCGAGCGGAGCGCTGCGCGACCCGTCCGTGGTGGTCGAGCGGGTGCACGCCGCGAAGGGCCTCGCGATTTTCGCCACGGACCTGCTGGCGCTGTGCCTCGTCGAGCCGCCGGGCACGTTCGGGGCCGACGTCGTGGTGGGCAGCGCCCAGCGCTTCGGGGTGCCGATGGGGTTCGGCGGGCCGCACGCCGCGTTCTTCGCCACCCGCAACGCATACCGGCGGCAAACGCCCGGACGGATCATCGGGGTATCGGTCGACGCGCGGGGACGCACCGCGTTGCGCATGGCGCTGCAGACCCGCGAGCAGCACATCCGGCGCGAGAAGGCGACGTCGAACATCTGCACCGCTCAGGTACTGCTCGCGGTGATGGCGGGGATGTACGCGGTGTACCACGGCCCGGAACGGCTGCGGAACATCGCCGAGCGCGTGCACCGGCTGACGAGAGCGCTGGCGGCGGGGCTTGCGGCGGCGGGTCGCGAGGTGGTGACGGAGGCGTACTTCGACACCATCACCGTCCGGGTCCCCGGCGAGGCCGATGCGTTGGCGGCCAGAGCGTGCGATGCGGGGTACAACGTGCGCCGGGTCGATGCCGATCACATCGGTCTCGCGCTCGACGAGACGACCCGGTGCGAGGATGTGCAGGGGGTGCTCCGGGCGCTGGGCTCCGATGCCGGCGTTGCCGGTGGGGACGGCGCCGGTGCGGGCGATCCGGGCGACTCGGGCCCGAGCCTGGACATCGATGCCCTCGATGCGGCGGTCCCCGACGTGATCGGCCCCCTCGCGCGAACGGGCGAGTACCTCACCCACCCCGTCTTCCACGCGCATCACAGCGAAACGGAGATGCTGCGCTATCTTCGCCGGCTCGCCGCGAAGGACGTGGCGCTGGACCGCTCCATGATCCCGCTCGGTTCCTGCACCATGAAGCTCAACGCCACCGCGGAGATGATCCCGATCACGCTCCCCGGATTCGCCGACCTCCATCCCTTCGTGCCCGCCGACCAGGCCGACGGATACCGCGCGCTGTGCACGGGGCTCGAGCGCATGCTGTGCGCGATCACCGGCTTCGATGGGGTATCGCTGCAGCCCAACGCGGGTTCGCAGGGCGAGTACGCCGGGCTGCTCTGCATCCGCCGGTACCATGAATCCCGGGGAGAGAGCGGGCGCGACGTGTGTCTGATCCCCGCCTCCGCGCACGGCACCAACCCTGCGAGTGCGATCATGGCCGGGATGCGGGTGGTGGTCGTCGCCTGCGACGAGAGCGGCAACGTCGACCTCCGGGATCTGGAGATCAGGGCTCGCGAGCACGCCGATCGGCTCGGGGCGCTGATGGTCACCTATCCCTCGACCCATGGCGTGTTCGAGGAGGGCATCGTCGACATCTGCAACGTCGTCCACGAACACGGCGGACAGGTGTACATGGACGGCGCGAACCTCAACGCGATGGTGGGCCTGAGCATGCCGGCGCGCATCGGCGCCGACGTCTCGCACATCAATCTCCACAAGACGTTCTGCATCCCGCACGGCGGCGGCGGGCCGGGCATGGGTCCCATCGGAGTCCGCGCCCACCTCGCTCCGTTCCTGCCGGATCACCCCGTGATCGGTGGGGTCAATCCCGATGCGGACCCCGAGGGCACGATCGGCACGGTGTCGGCGGCGCCGTGGGGGTCGGCGGGCATCCTGCCGATCTCGTGGGCGTACATCGCGATGATGGGTGCGCGCGGACTGCGACGCGCGACCGAGGTCGCAATCCTGAGCGCGAACTACGTCGCGGCGCGCCTCGGCGGCGCGTTCCCGGTGCTCTACACCGGCGAGACCTTCCCCGTGCTGTATACGGGAGAGAACGGACATGTCGCCCACGAGTGCATCATCGACCTGCGGGCGGTGAAGGCATCGTGCGGGGTGACGGTCGAGGATGTCGCGAAGCGGCTCGTCGACTTCGGGTTTCATGCGCCCACGATGTCGTTCCCGGTGGCGGACACCCTGATGATCGAGCCAACGGAGAGCGAATCGAAGGCCGAACTCGACCGGTTCTGCGAGGCCCTGTTGGCGATCCGCGCCGAAATCGCGGAGATCGAGGCGGGCACCGTGGCGTACGGGGAGAGCGCACTCGCCAATGCACCGCACCCCGCGGATCTGCTTTTCTCACCGAACTGGGAGCGACCCTATTCGAAGGAGCGGGCGTTCTTCCCGCTCCCCGGCTCACGCGAGGACAAGTTCTGGCCCCCCGTGGGGCGGGTCGACAACGTCTATGGAGACCGCTACCTCGCCTGCGCCTGTCCGTCGCCGGAGGCGTACGCCGAGGCGGCGGACTGAGGCGCGATTCCCCCCACCGTCCTCCTGTGTCCGCCTCCCTCGCCGCATGGGCCGAAGTCGAGAATCGTTGAGAAATGCGCATCAAGGCGTATGTGAAGGAGACGAGCATTGGGCCGCATTTCTCACAAGCTCTCGACCCGGAGCCATCCAACGCGTGAGCGGTTCTCCGGCTCCTGGCCGAGAACTGGTGAGATTTCGGGTGAGGGCGCTGGTCGGTCGACCGGTAGCGGCCGCGTGGCTCGTGGATTCGCCGGTACGTCTCCACGTAGATCGAGTCGCGAGGGCCGATCGCGACCAGCTCCACGTTGCGCCGGAGCCGGTAGATGATGCGCAAGCGCCCCACCCGATAGCTGCGCAGTCCCTGAAGCTCGTTGCAGAGCGCCTTGCCGGCGTATGGGTCGTCGAGAATGACCTGAAGCGCGGCCCGGATCTTGCGCTTGAGCACGGGGTGGAGGCCGCGGATGAGCGCCGCGACCTCGGTCGGAACCTTCACGCGACGCGGAGGCGGCACCGGACCGGTTTCCGGGCTACTCGAACAGCTCTTCGAGGGTGTAGAGCCGGCCGCGCTTCTCCTTCAGCGCGCGCAGGCCGTCCGCGATGTCCTGCATCAGCGCCGGGTCCGCACGCACCGCCAGGGTCTCCTGCCAGGATCCGTGCTCGTCGGCGCTGACGAGCACGGCGGCCGGGACACCGTTGCGGGTGATCACGACCTCCTCGTCGCGGGTGGTCACGTCATCCACCAGCTGGCTGAGCTTCGCCTTGACTTCCGAAAGGGGCAGCGTCTTCATGGGTCTCGGAATCTCGATGCGGACCAGAATTCTGGACAAACTAATTCCTGTTTGCCTGCATGTCAATCGACCGATCCCCGGTCGATCTCCAGCCCCGCCGTACAGGGGGCGAGCGCGGCCCGCCATGTGTGCACGCGGTGCCCCGCCCGTCAGCGGTGCTTCCACCGTGCGGTCCGTTTCTCCAGGAATGCGCGCATGCCTTCGTGCTTGTCCGCCGAGGAGAAGGACATGTCGAACCGAGTCCGCTCGGCGTCGAGGCCCGACTGAAGGTTCGTCTCGTAGGCCCGGTCGATCGCCTCCTTGACCATCAGCACCGCCGGGCGCGACATCGACGCGATGACCGCGGCGGCCGCCATCGCCTCGTCGAGCAGGCGGTCGAGCGGCACCACGCGGCTCGCGAGACCGCTGCGTTCGGCCTCCTCCGCGTCCATCATGCGCGCGGTGAGGCAGAGATCCATCGCCTTCGCCTTGCCGGCGACCCGCGGCAGGCGCTGGGTGCCCCCGAGCCCCGGCAACACCCCGAGCCTGATCTCCGGTTGCCCGAACCGGGCGTTGTCCGCGGCGATCACGATGTCGCAGGCCATCGCCAGTTCGCAGCCTCCGCCGAGCGCGTAGCCCGCGACGGCGGCGATGACGGGCTTGCGCACCTTCTCGATGCGTTCCCACCCCTCGAAGTGGCGGGCGGTGAACATGTCCATCGAGCTCTTGTCCACCATCTCCGAGATATCGGCGCCGGCCGCGAACGCCTTTTCGTTGCCGGTGATCACCATCGCCCCGATGGCGTCGTCGGCGTCGAAGCCCGCGAGCGCTGCGCCCAGCTCTTCGATGAGACGCCGATTCAGCGCGTTGAGCACCTTCGGCCGGTCGAGCACCACGAGCCCCACCGCCTCCCTGGTTTCCGTGCGGATGCGGGTGTATTCCATTTCAACGTTCTCCCGATATAGTGAAAGGCAGTCGGCGCTCTACAGCATATCGGAACGGAGACGGTTCAATGTCAGGTCGATACGCCGAGGTTCATGCGCGCTCGCTCTCGGATCCGGAGTCGTTCTGGGGCGAGGCGGCCGAGGCCATCCACTGGACGAAGCGCTGGGATCGGGTGCTCGACGATTCCAACCCGCCGAGCTGCCGCTGGTTCCCGGGCGGGGAGCTCAATACCTGCTACAACGCGCTCGACCTCCACGTCGAGACCGGACGCGGCGACCAGCCGGCCCTCATCCACGACAGTCCGGTCACCGGCAGCAAGCGTCGCTACACCTACCGCGAACTCCGCGACGAGGTCGCGCGGTTCGCCGGGGTGCTGGCCGGGCTCGGAGTGGGCAAGGGCGACCGGGTCATCGTCTACATGCCCATGGTCCCGGAGGCGATCATCGCGATGCTCGCGTGCGCGCGGATCGGGGCGGTGCATTCGGTGGTATTCGGCGGCTTTGCCGCGAACGAACTCGCGGTGCGCATCGACGACGCCACGCCAAGCGCCATCGTCTCCGCCTCGTGCGGCATCGAGCCGGAGCGGGTGATCCACTACAAGCCGCTGCTCGACGGCGCGATCGATCTCGCCACCCACAAGCCGAGCGCCTGTGTCATTCTCCAGCGCGACACCGCGCCCTGCGATCTCGTCGCCGGTCGCGACGTCGACTGGGCGCAGGCGATGGCGGGTGCCGAACCGCACGACTGCGTACCGGTGGCCGCGACCGACCCCCTCTACATCCTCTACACCTCCGGCACCACTGGCCAGCCCAAGGGCGTGGTCCGCGACAACGGCGGCCATGCGGTGGCGCTCAAGTGGACCATGAAGCACATCTACGGCGTCGAGCCCGGCGAGGTGTTCTGGGCCGCGTCCGATGTCGGCTGGGTGGTCGGGCATTCGTACATCTGTTACGCGCCGCTGCTCAACGGCAACACCACCCTCGTCTACGAGGGCAAGCCCGTGGGAACTCCGGACGCCGGTGCGTTCTGGCGGGTGCTCTCGGAGTACGGGGTCTCCGTGCTGTTCACGGCTCCGACCGCGTTTCGCGCGATCCGGCAGCAGGACCCGGAAGGCGCGCTGATCGGCGAATACGACCTCGGCCGGTTCCGCACCCTGTTCCTCGCCGGCGAGCGGCTCGACCCGGACACCCTGCGGTGGGCGGAGGCCAGGCTCGGCGTCCCGGTCATCGATCACTGGTGGCAGACCGAGACCGGCTGGTCGATCTGCGCGAACTGCATCGGGATCGAGGCGTTGCCGGTCAAGGAGGGCTCGCCCGCGAGAGCCGCGCCGGGGATGGACGTGCAGGCCGTCGACGATTCCGGCCGGCCGGTGCCGGCCGGCGAGATCGGTGCCCTGGTGGTCAAGTTGCCCCTGCCGCCGGGGTGCCTGCCCACCCTGTGGAACGCCGAGCAACGCTTCCGCGAGGCGTACCTGACGGAGTTCCCTGGCTTCTACAAGACCGGCGACGCCGGGTTCATCGACGAGGACGGCTACGTCTTCGTGATGACACGTACCGACGACGTGATCAACGTGGCCGGCCACCGGCTGTCGACCGGAGCGATGGAGGAGGTGCTCGCCTCGCACCCGGAGGTCGCGGAG
This sequence comes from Gammaproteobacteria bacterium, assembly GCA_965221725.1. Taxonomy (GTDB): domain Bacteria; phylum Pseudomonadota; class Gammaproteobacteria; order HK1; family HK1; genus HK1. The sequence goes on along the minus strand of OZ244909.1, from coordinate 1,350,155 downwards.
TGCGCGGTGATCGGGGTCGCGGACCCGTTGAAGGGGCAGCTTCCGCTCGGCTTCCTCGTCCTCAACGCGGGGGTCGAGCGCCCGCCGGAGGACATTCGCGGCGAGGTCGTCCGGCTCGTGCGCAAGCAGATCGGTCCGGTCGCGGCATTCAGGACCGCCGCCGTCGTGCCGCGCCTCCCGAAGACCCGCTCGGGCAAGATCTTGCGCGGGACGATGCAGAAGATCGCGGACGGCGAGGCGTGGAAGATGCCGGCGACGATCGACGACCCGGCGATTCTCGACGAGATTGCGGATGCCTTGCGGGGGGTGGGCTATGCGCGGGGTGCGGCCGGGTCGTAGGGCGGGAAGCATGTCGGCGACGCCGGATCGGGGCCGGTGGAGAAACAACCAGGGCCGGTTCGTGAAGTCGTTGCATTTGCATGTCGCTTCGGTGCGTTCAGGAACCGGATCGGCGAGGAGACTGCTATTCCTGCTGGCGCTCCGGAGAGTCTGTCACGCGCTACGATTGCGGCGGATATCGGCCTGCGCAGCGTTCATTGCGGGTGAGTTCGGGAGCGAGTTCCGTACCCGGCGGGAATTGTCGGCGGGGAAAGGAGAAGTTGACGCAGCCTAGACGCGCCGATATCCAGGTGCCTGCAGAGTGCGGGCAGGAGGGTGAGTGGTGACCGGTGACCAGAAGCCCGATCTGCAAGCCTGGGCGACGCTCGTCGAGAAAGAGACGCAGGGCCGCACCCCATCGGACCTTGCGTGGCGCACACCGGAAGGCATCGACGTGAAGCCGCTCTACACCGCCGCCGACCTCGAAGGGCTGGAGCACCTCGATTCGCTGCCGGGCTTCGCGCCGTTCGTTCGGGGTCCCCGGGCCTCGATGTACGCCGGACGCCCGTGGACGCTGCGCCAGTACGCGGGTTTCTCGACCGCCGAGGAATCGAACGCCTTCTACCGCCGCAACCTCGACGCGGGCCAGATGGGCCTTTCCGTCGCCTTCGACCTCGCGACCCACCGGGGCTACGACTCCGACCACCCGCGGGTCACCGGCGATGTCGGCAAGGCGGGCGTGGCCATCGACTCGGTCGAGGACATGAAGATCCTGTTCGACGGGATCCCGCTCGAGCGCATGTCGGTGTCGATGACCATGAACGGCGCGGTGCTGCCGGTGATGGCGATGTACATCGTGGCGGCCGAGGAACAGGGGGTGGCGCGGAGCGCGCTGACCGGCACCGTCCAGAACGACATCCTCAAGGAGTTCATGGTCCGCAACACCTACATCTACCCCCCCGAACCCTCGATGCGCATCGTCGCGGACATCATCGCGTACACCGCGCGCGAGATGCCGCGCTTCAACCCGATTTCGATCTCCGGCTACCACATGCAGGAGGCGGGGGCGACGGCGGTGCAGGAGCTTGCCTTCACCCTCGCGGACGGCATCGAGTACGTGCGCGCGGCGATCCGCGGCGGGCTCGACGTGGACGATTTCGCGCCCCGGCTTTCGTTCTTCTTCGGTATCGGCATGAACTTCTTCATGGAAGTCGCCAAGCTGCGGGCGGCGCGGCTGCTGTGGGCGGAGCTGATCGACGCGCGGTTCGCGCCCGCCAACCCCCGCTCGCGGATGCTGCGCACCCACTGCCAGACTTCCGGCGTGAGCCTCACCGGCCAGGACCCCTACAACAACGTGGTGCGCACCGCGGTCGAGGCCCTTGCCGCGACCCTCGGCGGCACGCAGTCCCTGCACACCAACGCGTTCGACGAGGCGCTCGCGCTGCCCACCGAGGCATCGGCCCGGATCGCACGCAACACCCAGCACATCTTGCGCGAAGAGACCGGGATCGCGCGGGTCGTCGACCCCCTTGCGGGCTCGTACTACATCGAATCCCTCACCGCCGCCCTGGCCAACGCCGCGCGCGCCCTGATCGAGGAGGTCGAGGCGCTCGGCGGCATGACCAGGGCGGTGGCCGCGGGCATGCCGAAGCTCCGCATCGAGGAGGCGGCGGCGCGCCGCCAGGCCGCCGTCGACCGCGGCGAGGAGGTCATCGTCGGGGTCAATCGCTACGTGTCGGACGATGACGCCGAGATCGACATCCTGAACATCGACAACACTGCGGTGCGCGAGGCACAGGTGGCGCGGATCAAGCGCGTGCGGGCCAAGCGGGCGGAGGCGCCATGGCGGGAAGCGCTCGCCGCGCTGGGCGCTGGCGCGGAGCGCGGCGAAGGGAATCTGCTGGAATGCGCGGTCGACGCGGCGCGGACCCGCGCCACGGTGGGCGAGATCTCCGATGCGCTGGAGCGGGTCTGGACCCGGCATCGCGCGGTTACGCCTTCGATCTCCGGAGTCTACGGCGCCGCCTGGGAGGACGATGAAGGCTTTGCCCGCATCCGCGCCGACGTGGAGGCATTCGCCCGCGAGGAAGGGCGCCGCCCCCGCATGCTGGTGGTCAAGCTCGGCCAGGACGGGCACGACCGCGGCGCCCGGATCATCGCGACCGCGTTCGCCGATCTCGGCTTCGACGTCGATATCGGGCCGCTGTTCCAGACCCCGGAGGAAGCCGCGCGTCAGGCCATCGAGAACGACGTGCACGTAGTCGGGGTGTCCTCCCAGGCGGCTGGACACCGCACCCTGGTCCCCGCCCTCACCGAGGCGCTTCGCGGCATCGACGCATCGGATATCGTGGTTGTCTGCGGCGGCGTCATTCCCGCGCAGGACCACGCGCTGCTGCGCTCGGCCGGCGTCTCCGCCATCTACGGCCCCGGTGCCCACATCCCGGCCGTGGCGGCCGAAGTGCTGGAGATGGTGAGGCGGCACCGGCCGCCGATCTGAATGCGAGGCTCAGCGTTGGCCGGCCCGGGTCGACGGCATGATCTTCCTCGAATGCGAAGATGTGACGGTCACCGGCCAATCGGGTGATGACGCCTACGACATGCCTGAACATCGAACCGAGACAGTGAAGGCCGAATCCGATACGCGCCCGGGCTCCCTTGCGATTCCGGCAGGGTTGTTCATCGGCCTGGTTCTGGTGGCATTGACGCTGGCCGGCATCGGCTTCCGCTACCGGATTCATGGTGATTTCGACGTCATCCACGCCCTGTTGATCCTGTTTCTGTCGATGAACCTCGTGGTCTGCTATCTGGAGATCTGTCTGTTCCTCAACCGGGATTACGTCGAGCGGCGCATCGGGTACTGGCGCGATTTCCAGCTTGAGACCGGTCGTACGCCGGCCCTCGCCTTCTTTGCATCGAGATTTCCCCTTTCAAGATTGCTGCGGCCAAGCCTGTGGGCGGATCTGTGGGCCACCTATTCGCAATTCGACCCTTCCTATGCCGACCGGCGCTCCTATGGCCACAACATCGATATTGCCAATGGATTCCTGATGCCGATCCCGATACTGGTCCTCTATGCCGCCTACAGCATCGAGATCGTGCCCGCCTTTGCCGCGGGTATCATCGGCGCCGTGATCTATTGGCAATTGATGTACGGGGCCCTGGTCTACTGGATCGGTTATTTCCTTTCCAACGCGCAAGACGGGATCAGCCGGCGGGACCTCTATATCGTCATCCTGGGCACGAATTCACAATGGGTGCTGTATTCCCTGCTGGGACTCCATGCCTCGATCCACATGATCCTGCACCAGGACTACCGCATCCTCGGCTACTGACCGACTGACCGACTGACCGACCGATCGTCGATCCCGGGCGTGCCGCGCCGTCGGGTTCGTCAATCGCCGGCATTCGACTGCAATCCGGCCGCAATTGCCGGAGGCGCTGGCGAAGGCTTGCGCCTGCCTTCAAAGTCCATTCAACTCCACCGTGACGGCGTTCGCGTCGGGAGCTTCGCGCCCGTGGGCCGGGGCGTCTCCGGCCGACTCCAGCCGATTCCCGGCCGACTCCCGGCGCCAGCGGGCTCCGCCACCCGGTGCAACCATCGAAGGAGGCACCCGAATGCAGGACATCATCCAGGCGCTGGAGGCGAAGCGCGCCGCAGCCCGGCAGGGGGGCGGGTCGGCGCGCATCGAGGCGCAGCACGCGAAGGGTCGCCTGACTGCGCGCGAGCGCATCGAGGTGCTGCTCGACCCCGGTTCGTTCACCGAATGGGACATGTTCGTCGAGCACCGCTGCCCCGACTTCGGGATGGCCGCACGGCGGGTGCCCGGCGATGGGGTGGTGACCGGCTACGGGACCATCGACGGCCGCCTCGTGTTCGTGTTCAGCCAGGATTTCACGGTGTTCGGCGGTTCGCTCTCCGAGGCGCACGCGGAGAAGATCTGCAAGGTCATGGACCACGCGGTCAGGGCGGGGGCGCCACTCATCGGGCTGAACGATTCGGGCGGCGCGCGCATCCAGGAGGGGGTGGCCTCGCTCGGCGGGTACGCGGAGGTCTTCCAGCGCAACGTGCTCGCCTCCGGCGTCGTTCCCCAGATCTCGCTCGTCATGGGCCCGTGCGCCGGCGGTGCGGTGTACTCGCCGGCCATGACCGATTTCATCTTCATGGTCCGGCACAGCTCCTACATGTACGTGACCGGGCCGGAGGTGGTGAAGACGGTCACCCACGAGGAGGTCACCCACGAGGAGCTCGGCGGGGCGGCGACCCACTCCACGCGCTCCGGGGTGTGCGACCGGGCGTTCGAGAACGACCTGGAGGCGCTGCTCATGCTGCGCCGGTTCATGAGCTACCTCCCGGCGAGCAACCGGGAGGCGCCGCCGTTGCGGCCTACCCCCGACCCCGGCGTGCGGGTCGAGCCCGCTCTCGATTCCCTCGTGCCGGACAACCCCAACCGGCCCTACGACATGAAGGAGGCGATTCTCAGGGTCTGCGACGACGCCGAGTTCTTCGAGCTCCAGCCGGACTACGCGCGCAACATCGTCATCGGCTTCGCCCGGATGGAAGGGCGCCCGGTCGGTATCGTCGCCAATCAGCCGATGGTGCTCGCCGGCTGCCTGGACATCGCATCCTCCATCAAGGCGGCGCGATTCGTGCGCTTCTGCGACTGCTTCGGCTTCCCCATCCTCACCTTCGTCGACGTGCCGGGGTTCATGCCGGGCACCGCCCAGGAGTACGGCGGCATCATCAAGCACGGGGCGAAGCTCCTCTACGCCTACGCCGAGGCCACGGTGCCGAAGGTCACCGTCATCACCCGCAAGGCGTATGGGGGTGCCTACGACGTGATGAGTTCCAAGCACCTGCGCGGCGACGTGAACGTCGCGTGGCCGAGCGCGGAGATCGCGGTAATGGGCGCGAAGGGGGCGGTGGAGATCCTCTACCGCAAGGACGCGGGCGACCCGGAGCGGCTCGCCGCGCATGCGCAGTCGTACGCGGAGGCGTTCTCCAACCCCTTCGTCGCCGCGCGTCGCGGCTACATCGACGACATCATCATGCCGCGCGACACGCGCCCGCAGGTGTGCCGGGCGCTGTCGATGCTGCGCGGCAAGACGCTCGACAACCCGTGGAAGAAGCACGGGAACATGCCGCTGTGAGCGCGGGGTTCGCGAAGATCCTGATCGCCAACCGCGGCGAGATCGCCGGCCGCGTCATCCGCACCGCGCGGCGCATGGGAATCGGCACCGTGGCGGTGTGCTCGGAGGCGGACCGCGGCGCGCTGCACGTCGAGCAGGCGGACGAGGCGGTGTGCATCGGCGGGACGGCCCCGGCGGAGAGCTATCTCCGGATCGATGCCATCGTCGACGCCTGCCGCGCGAGCGGCGCCGAGGCGGTGCACCCCGGCTACGGGTTCCTCTCCGAGAACCGAGCGTTCCGCGAGGCGCTGGAGCGCGCCGGCATCGCGTTCATCGGCCCGCCGGCCGGTGCCATCGAGTCGATGGGCGACAAGATCACCTCGAAGCGCATCGCCGAGGGCGCCGGGGTGAACGTCATCCCGGGGTACGACGGAGTGGTGCGGGATGCGGACGAGGCGGTGCGCATCGCGCGCGAAGTCGGCTACCCGGTCATGCTCAAGGCGAGTGCGGGCGGCGGCGGCAAGGGCATGCGCATCGCTCGCGACGACGCGGAGTGTCGCGAGGGCTTCGAGCGGGCCGGCAGCGAGGCGCGGACGAGCTTCGGCGACGACCGCCTGTTCATCGAGCGCTTCATCGAAGAGCCGCGCCACATCGAGATTCAGGTGCTTGCGGACCGGCACGGGAATATCGTGTCTCTCGGCGAGCGCGAATGCTCCATCCAGCGCCGGCACCAGAAGATCATCGAGGAGGCGCCGTCGCCGTTCATCGATCCGGCGACCCGCCGCGCGATGGGCGAGCAGTCGGTAGCGCTCGCGCGCGCAGTGGACTACGAGTCGGCGGGCACCGTCGAGTTCATCGTCGACCGGGAGCGGCGGTTCTACTTCCTGGAGATGAACACGCGCCTTCAGGTCGAGCACCCGGTAACCGAGATGGTGACCGGTCTCGACCTCGTCGAATGCATGATCCGGATCGCGGCCGGCGAGCCCCTCGGCTTCGGGTCGGAGGATGTGGCGCTCGCGGGCTGGGCGATGGAGTCTCGGGTGTACGCGGAGAACCCCCTGCGCGGGTTCCTGCCCTCGACGGGCCGGCTCGCGCGCTACCTGCCGCCCCCCGCCGACGAGCACGTGCGGGTGGACACCGGGGTCCGGGAGGGCGGCGAGATCTCGATGTACTACGACCCGATGATCGCCAAGCTCGTCACCCGGGGCGACACCCGCGACGAAGCGATCCGCCGGATGCGCGACGCCCTCGATGCCTACTGCATCGACGGCGTGGACAGCAACCTCGCGTTCCTGTCCGCGGTGTTCTCGCGTCCGCGATTCGCGGCCGGAAAGCTTTCGACCGACTTCATCAAGGACGAGTATCCGCACGGGTTCGGTCCGGAAGAGGTCCGGCTCGACCACCGCTCGCCGCACCTGGCGTCGTTCGTGGCGGTGGCGGCGGCCATCCGGCACCGGGACCGAGAGCGCGCCGCCCGCATCGCCGGCCGGATGCCGGGCGGCGGTGCCGCCGTTGCCGACGACTGGGTGGTGGTCATCGGCGGCCGGGAGCATCCGTGCCGCGCGACCGGCGTCGAGGGCGGCGAGGCGGTCGAGTTCGGCGGCGGAACGTATGTGGTGCGCAGCGACTGGTGGTTCGGGCAGCCACTGTTCCGGGGCACCGTGAACGGCGAGCCGAAGTGCTTCCGCATCGCGCCGCACGGCGTCGGGTACCGGCTCGTTCACCGCGGAGTGCAGGCCGACGCATGGGTGCTCACCCCGCGTCAGGCGGAGCTGTGGGCGCTGATGCCCGAGCCGGTCGCGCCGGACCTGTCCCGGTTCCTGCTCTCGCCGATGCCGGGGTTGCTGGTAAGCCTTGCGGCTCGCAGGGGCGACCGGGTAAAGGCGGGCCAGGATCTGGCGGTGATCGAGGCGATGAAGATGGAGAACGTCCTGCGGGCGGAGAACGACGCCACGGTGAAGGCGGTACACGTCGCCCCCGGCGACAGTCTTGCGGTCGACCAGCCCATCCTGGAGTTCGAATGACGGCATTTGACGCGCCTCGTGGACTTGCGGAGACGGCGACCGGCCGGCCGGGAGCGACGACGTGACGGCGTTTGACGTCGAGGCTCTGGAGCGCGGGGTTCGGGGTGCGGATCGCAAAGCCGTCGCCCGCGCCATCACTCTGGTCGAATCCAGCCGGCCCGATCACCTGGGCGCCGCCGCCGGCCTTCTGGAACGGCTCGCTTCGGCCCCCGGCGAAGCCCTGCGCATCGGATTGTCCGGGGCGCCCGGTGTCGGGAAGTCGACGTTCATCGAGGCACTGGGCACCTTGCTGCTGGCGCGGGGACATCGGTTGGCGGTGCTGGCCGTCGATCCGTCTTCGGCCGTGAGCGGCGGTTCGATCCTCGGGGACAAGACCCGGATGGAACGGCTCACCGCCGACCCGCGCGCCTACATCCGGCCGACCCCGGCGGGGGCCTCGCTCGGTGGCGTGGCCCGGCGCACCCGGGAGACGATCCGCATCGTGGAAGCGGCAGGATTCGACATCGTGATCGTGGAGACGGTCGGGGTCGGGCAGTCGGAGGCGGCGGTCGCGGCCATGACCGACCTCTTCGTGCTGCTGCTTGCGCCGGGGGCGGGGGATGAGCTTCAGGGGATCAAGCGGGGCATCGTCGAACTTGCGCATCTCGCGTTCGTCAACAAGGCCGACGGCGAGCTGGCGGAAGCGGCCCGGCGGACCGCGGCCGAGTATCGCGGCGCGTTCCGGATGCTCACCGGGAGTGGCGCCGGCTGGAAGGTGGAAGTCCATGCGTGCTCGGCCCTGACCGGAGCCGGGATCGCCGAGGCGTGGGAGCGCATCGAGCACTATCGCGAGTGGTACGAGGCCACCGGCGCCCGGCCGCGCCGGCGTGATGCGCAGGCCCGGGAGTGGTTGTGGAGCGAGATCGCTGCTCACGTGCGCGCCACCATCGAGTCGCGGGAGGTCCTGAAGCGCCTGACCGAGGCCGCGGAAGAGGACGTGGTGGCGGGCAGAACTTCAGCCGCGGCCGCGGCCCGGCGGGTCGTCTCGGCGACATTCGCGTCCGCCGGTTGCCCATCGACGCGGGGAGAAGACCAGTGATCGGACGACTCAATCACGTGGCGATCGCGGTGCCGGATCTCGCCGCCGCCGCCGCGACGTACCGCGACACGCTCGGGGCGGCGGTGTCGGAGCCGCTGGAACTCCCCGAGCATGGAGTGACCACGGTGTTCGTCGACCTGCCGAACACGAAGATCGAGCTGCTGGGGGTGCTTGGAGAGGACTCCCCCATCGCGGGCTTTCTGGCCCGCAACCCGCGCGGCGGAATGCACCACATGTGCTACGAGGTCGATGACCTCGAAGCGGCCTGCGCCCACCTCCACGCCCGGGGGGCGCGCGTACTCGGCGACGGACGGCCGAAGATCGGGGCTCACGGCAAGCCGGTGGTCTTCCTGCACCCGGCGGATCTGTGCGGGACGCTGGTGGAACTGGAGCAGGTCTGACCCGCCGCGGACTCCCCGGCGGGTGTCACGAAGGATCAGGAATCGGTGAAGTACCGGTAGATGGCCTTCAGCTCCTCGATCTCGAAGTTGATGATGACGAGTTCCTGGCCGGGAAAGACGAGGTCCGGATTGCGGCCCATCCGGTGTTCTCGAAAGTTGTAGACGTACGAGTCCTTGGTCTTGCGGTCGATCATCCGGCCCAGAAAGGAACTCGACCGATCGGCCAGCCGCTCGTCCGCATCCCTGGGGATGCGCACGGTATAGGTCTCGACATCCTCGCCGCGCCGAATCGCTATCCCGTGCGCGAACTTGTCGATGAGGCCGAAGTGGACGATGCCCCAGATCCCCTGCTCATCGGTGGGCTGTACGGTGTGGATGTAGAAGATCGAATCGGGATTCTCGGCCTGCCGGCGCCGGAGCAGGTCGGCCAGCGTCGCCGATTCGATGCGGTAGGGTTGGGTGACCACCTGCAGGAACGAATCCTCGCTCGGGGCCGAGGTGTCGCCGAGCAGCTCGTTCAGGGTCACCACCTCGAAGTAGCGCACCTTCCTGAGTACCGGAAGCGACCCGTCCGGCTCGGTGCGAATGCGCTCCAGAGCCTCGCGCACGGTGATGCGCTCGACCGTGTCCGCTTCCACGGTTTTCGTCGCGGGGTTGTTCTGCGAGTCATCATAGGTCACCGGGACGCGCAGCTCTCTGTCGAGATCGCCGCCCGACTCGGCGATGATCTGTTCTGCGTCGGCGTTCTCGATCTGTTCGACCTCGCGCACGATCGTGAGCGGTGCGTTGGGCGAGAGGGTTTCGTCCCTGGCCAGCTCGCCCACGGACAGGTTCTCGATCGAGTCCTGCGGTATCAGCGAGAGCATGTGCTCCGGGGTGACGAAGTGGTCCGCCTGGTCGACGGGGATGGTCTGTGGCGCAGTGCCGGTCAGGTGCTCGACGTAGGCCTCCGCTTCCGTTTCGGGGTCGGTGTTCGCTCCGGCCGTGGTACTGCCGACGATCCCGGTGACCGTCCCGGCGATTGCCTCGGACGGCGCGGCGCCGGAGGCGTCGGCTCGACCGGTCTCGCTGGGCGCAGCGTCCTGCGGCGGGGCATCGTGCGTAATTTCGATCTCCGGCTTCGAATCCGGAGCGGCTCCGGGTCCGATATCGAGTCGTTCCCTGATGGCGCTCCCGATCTGCCCGATGACGCCCTCGACGGTGGCGAGGAGATGGTTCTGGTTGGCGGTCTCCGGGTTGGATGGCGCATCGACGGATGTCTTCCCGATCGCGGATTCCGGCGCCGGCGCGACCAGAGGTGTCTCACCGGCCGACTCGGCTCCCGAGCCAGCGACGATGCGGGCCGGATCCCCCGTCGTTTCGGAGCCCCCCGATTGGCCGGATTCCCGCGAGGCCCCCGCTTCGATGCCGGCGCTTCGAGGGGTGCCGTCCGCCGATGCGCCGGCGGAGTCGACCGTTTGCCCGTCATCAGCCGAAGAGGTAGTGCCGCTCGGCGGATCGGTGGGCCGGGGTCGCTCCAGCACGTACCACAGCCCGGCGCCGATCACGACTGCGACGAGCAGAAGGACGAGTGGGCGGCGCCCGACTCGATCGGTTGGCGGTTCGACGTTGTTTGACAACAGACCCTTCCTCATCCCGGTACGGCCGACCGGCGGCGCGGGGGTTCTCCCGGGCGAACTTTGCCGATCTCGTCGCCCTGACCCGGAAATTTCACCAGTTCCCGATCAGAACCGAGGCCCGGTCTCGGACTGTAATCCGCATGATACTCCACCGAGCGGCATCGGATGGACCTCGGATAGCGGCGCCGGATCTTTCCGGCCCCGGAACGCCCCGTCGGGGCGATTTGAGGGGAGGCGGGGCGGTGGGATTACAGCTCCCGTTCCGCGCGCAACATGCGAATCGCTTCGCGCAGGGCCTGCGCGGTGTGGGCGATGTCCTCGTCGGTGTGGACGGCGGAGGTGAGTCCGCCGGGCTTGCCGGAGATGTCCACCCCCCCGATCGACAGCGCCAGACGGAGCTTCCGCGCGGTCGGGTGCTTCCCGCTTCGCTTGAGGGTGTCGAATCCGACCTCCAGAGGCTCGAAGGTTTCCGGATCGATGTCCGCTCCGTCGGGGTTGAGGAAGAAGTAGAACGCGGAGTGTTCCCCGTAGACTGCCCACGGCACGCGTTCCTCGGCCAGCACCGCGTTGAGCGCGGCGCGAAGCTCCGCGCCGTTCCGGTTCGCGCGTTCGCACACATCCTCCGAGGCGACCCGCTCCAGGCAGGCGACACCGGTCGCGGCACACACCGGGTTGGCGTTGTACGTGCCCTGATGGCCGATCTTCTCGAACCCCCGGGTTCGCGCCGCCTCGAAATCCAGCCGCTCCAGGATCGATGCCGGTCCCGTCACCGCCCCGCCGGGAAGGCCGCCGGCGAGGATCTTGGCGAAGGTTGCGAGATCCGGGGTGATTCCGTAGTGCGCCTGTGCGCCGCCGCGCGCGACGCGAAAGCCGGTCACCACCTCGTCGAAGATCAGCACGATGCCCCGCCGGGCGGTGACCTCGCGCAGCATGTGGACACAGGCGGGGGCGATGGGGATCACCCCGAAGCTGCCGCCGGTGGGTTCCAGCATGACCGCTGCGATGTCGTCGCGCGCTTCCAGCAGCGCGCGCGTTCCCTCGATGTCGTCCGGGGACGCGAGCAGCACATGTCCCGCGATCTCTTCCAGCAGCCCCGGGGTCGCGCTGCCGTCGAAGTGGTTGTCAACCCCGAACGCGGCGTGGTCCTGCCAGCCGTGGAAGTGGCCCTTGAGGCGTACGAGCTTCTTCTTTCCGGTCACGGCGCGGGCGAGGCGCAGCGCCATCAGGTTGGCTTCGGTTCCGGAGGAGTGGAACCGCACCCGTTCGGCGCACGGCACCAGCGTCTTCACGAGCGTGCCCCAGCGCACTTCGAGGTCGTGACAGGCGGCGGGGTGGGTGCCGAGTTCAAGCTGGCGCTGGGCGGCCCGGGTTACCTGCGGGTCGCAGTGCCCGAGGATGAGGGCTCCGTGACCGCCGAAGTAGTCGACGTACTCGTTGCCGTCCACATCCCACTTGCGCGAGCCGGCGGCCCTTTCGACGTAGATCGGATACGGCAGCATCCGCCGCCCGTCGTGCACGATGCCGCTCGGGAAAACCGAGCGTGCCGTCTGCGAGCGTTCCGCCGACCCTGGGGTGCGCTCGCGGTAGCGGGCGACGATCGCGGAGTTCGAGAGCGCGTCGGCGCTCGTGCCGACATTCGTGCCGGCGTTCATGGTTGCGGCTCCAGGCCGATGGCCCGCTCCTTGGCCTTGACGATGGTGGTCACCGCCTCGTTCCAGGGCGCCGCGGTGCCCACCTCGCGGGCGACGACGGGCACCATCCCGTTGATCGCGTCGATCTCGGAGGGTCGCCCCGCGAGATAGTCCTGCAGCATCGAGGGGCGGCTGTGCGGGATCGTCCGGCCGAACTCGTGCACGTGGGCAATGGGGTCGTCGAACGAGAAGCGCACCCCCTTGGCGACGCCGGCCGCATGAGCCTCCGCCGCGCAGCGGCTCGCCACCCGCCAGGCGTGCTCGTTCTCCTGGATGCCAGCGACGGTGCATTCGAAGATGGTGCACGAGCCGCTGTAGGTGACGTTGCACACGAACTTCTCCCACACGAGCTGATCGATGTCGTCGAAGCACCGGACGTTGAAGCCCGCGTCGCGCCATACCTCGCCGATCCGCTCCAGGCGCTCGGTGATCCCGCCTCCCAGCTCGCCGAGGCGAATGAGCTCCATGCCGTTGTGATGCGCATGCCCGGGGCCGCGGATGGAGGCGCCGAAGCCGCCCGCCACGCCGAGCAGCACATTGTCCGGCGGCAGGTGCCGGCAGATCCGTTCCGCCGCTCCCAGGCCGTTCTGAATGGTGAGGACGAGGGTGTCGTCGCGCAGCAGCGGCCCGATGGCGGCGGCGGCGGATGCGACCCCGTCCGCCTTGGTCGCGATGATCACGAGGTCACACGGCCCCGGTGCGGACGCATCCGTCGTCGCCTGGAGCCGGACCGTACGATCGCCGCTCGCCCCCTCGACGCGGAGCCCGCCCTCGCGAATGGCGTCGATGTGCTCGCGCCAGGTGTCGACCGCCCACACCTCGTTCCCGGCCGAAGCGAGGAGCCCCGCGTACACCGAGCCCATCGCGCCGGCACCGACCACTGCGATCTTCATGTTGTTCCCCATTGCGCTTCCGCCTTCATCGTGCATTCCCTTGCGAGGAAAAACCGACCACTCGTCGATTTCTCACAGCCCGCCGGTCGTTCCTTGCGCGACCGCGGGAACAGGCGCCATGGCCATGAAAGTCTTTCATCGAAATCGCACCGAGCAGACACCGAGCCCCGCGAATTCGGCGCGCCACTCCTGGCCGCGGGATGCATCGTGCTTGCTGAACGAGCCGGTGATGAGGCGCTGTCCGGCTTCGAGATGCCGGCCATGCTCCCCGAGAACGTTGGCGAGCGTCGCGACGGAGACGAAGTGGTCGTCGATGACGTCGCGGCCAATCACATCCGCCCGCACCTCGTCATTGCAGAACATGGTGACGCGGAGCGCATCAGCGTCGAAGTCGTCCGTCACCGGCGCCGCGGTGCCATGCACGACCGCCCACTGGGTCAGGTTGTCCGCCACCGAGAGCCCGAAGTCGGCCACTCCGCCCGATCGTTTCTGATTGATCTCCACGCCCGGTGCGATGCCCGCCACCGCCGCCCGAGCGTCGTCCTCGGTGACGCCGGGGCCGCGCAGATCCGAACCCATGGTCACGCAAAGCTCGGGTTCGACCCCGCACCCGACGCCGACATCATCAAGCGCGACCTCGCCCGGCGACGCGAGGAGGCCGGATTCCAGGATGTGCCCGAACGGCTGCCGATCGGTGCCGAAGTGGGCGCGCACCGCGGCGGAGGTCAGCCCGATCTTCCATCCCGCCAACCGTTCGCCGGCGGCGAGCTTGCGCTCCAGAAGGTCGAGCTGCACCCGGAGCGCCTCGTCGAACGAGAGCTTCCCGACGAGCTCCGGGGGGAAATACTCGCCCCGTCGGTAGCCGTCCCAGATGCGATCGGCTGCTTCGCTGACGTTCATCTGCACTCCCTCCGCGTCGGGCGGATACCACGAGGCCCTGAAGGGCGCGCACTATAGCCGCTGCACCAATGGCGGTCACGGAGCGCCCATCGCTTAGCGCCCGTCCTGGCCGACCCCTGCACCCCACCATGGAATGCGCGTACATTCGCCCACACACCCCGTAGCAACCGCCGCCGACCCGGGAGGCAGGCCATGACTTCATCGATACCGTACCAAGCCCGCCGGCAGCCACCGGCATCGGTCGCCACCCCGCGCTGTGCGCCGCGGTCGTTCCCCCGCTGTGGACGGGCGGCGGGGGAAGGGCGCCGCCGGTGCCGCACGGGCCTTCTGGCTGCGGTGCTGCCGGTCGCGCTTGCCTTCGCGCCGGCGGCGTGGGGGCAGGCGAGCGATTCAGTGACCTACCGGATGACCTTCACGGGTCTGTGGACTGCGGACGACATCACGGATCCGAGGTTGCCGGGCGGTGCGCATTTCACCCAGGTGGTGGGGGCTACGCACAACGCCGAGACCACGCTGTGGCGTAGCGGCGGTATGGCTACCCCTGGAGTCGAGAGGGTTGCCGAACTCGGCGAAACAGGCACGTTGCTTTCCGAGATCGGCCGCAACTCCAACACGGACGGCGTCGTCCGGGCCGGCACGAGTTTCATCCGCCCCACGCAGACCGTATCCACCACGTTCACCGCCAACAAAAGCCACCCTCTGGTGAGTGTGCTCTCCATGGTGGCGCCGTCGCCCGACTGGTTCGTCGGCGTGAACAGCCTGCGGCTCTACGATGGCAGCAGATGGCGCGACCGGGTGTCGATGGATCTGTATCCCTACGATGCCGGCACGGAGGATGGTGACGGCTGGTCCTTGAACAATCCCGACACCGTCCCTCAGGGGGTGATCACGAGCATCCGGAATACCGGGCGGTTCGGCAACAACCCGCTGGCGCGGTTGACCTTCGAGTTGCAGACACCACAGCCGCCACCACCACCACCACCGCCACAACCACCGGACGCAGTCGCGCCGACGGTGACCATCGACACCGAACCTGCGGGTGACGAAGGCACATCGGTGCGCCTGAGTGCGTCGCTCACCGACGGCACCTACGATGGTGCGGTCGAGTACGCGTGGAGCGTGAGCGGCGGCGCCCTGAGCAGCGCAAGTGCAAAGTCGCCGACCTGGACCCGCCCGTCCGTCTCGACGAACACCAACCACACGGTGCGTCTCACCATCACGGTGCGCGGCACGGGGACGAACGCGCGCGACGGTACGAGCGATACCGCGAACGCGAACCGTGAGGCCCAGGTGCGCAACGTCAACCCCGGAGCTGACGACGATCACGTCGAGGATCGGGTATCGGCGGCCTGGCTCGCCCGCTCCGGTCGCACCGTGGCTGAGCAGGGGCTCGGCGGCATCGCCGAGCGCATGGCGGCCCCCCGGACCCCGGGCCTCGTCGGTCGTGTCGCCGGGCGGCACTTCGGGGTTACGCCCTGGTCGGGGGGAGCGTCCGGGGCCGGTGCGGTCGGCCGTTCCGCTGCGACTAATGCCGGAAGTACATCCGATGCCGGAAGTACATCCGGCACCGGAGGCGTATCGGGGTTCGGAAGCACATCCGGAGGCGGCCCGGCGTTGCGCGCCATGGCCGAGATCGCGCACGGCTTCGACCGCACGCGCGGCAGCATCGAGACCGAGCATTCCGGCTCGGCCGATGTTGGCCCCGCCGGTGTCAACCCGGCCGGTTTCAACGCGGAGCACTCCGACCGCTCCCCGACCCTGGCCGGTCGCGACCTGCTGCTCGGCAGCGCTTTCACCTTGACCGGGGAGACGGACGCCAGCGGCGGCAGCATGGCCTTCTGGGGCCGCGCGGCGCACGGCACCTTCGGCGGCAGGGAGGGCACCCTCTCCCTCGACGGCGAGATGACCACGGGGATGCTCGGAGCGGACTATGCGCGCGGCCCGTGGCTGTTCGGCCTGGCGCTCGCGCAGAGCGAGGGCGACAGCGGATATCGCGACACTGCCTCCGCGTCGTCCCAGGACGATCGCACCCGCAATGGCGCCGCCTCCCCGACGAACGGCACCGTCGAGTCCACGCTGACGGCGGCGCTGCCCTATGCGTCATGGCGGGCTTCGCAGCGGCTGAGTCTGTGGGGCGCGGCGGGCTTCGGGGCGGGCGAGATGACGCTGACGCCCGACACCGGGGCCTCCATGCGGACCGACACCGACTGGACGATGGCGGCGCTCGGGCTGCGTAGCGCCCTGCTCGCACCGCCGGCGCCGGGTCTCGCCCTGGCTCTGGTCTCGGACGGGCTGTGGGTGCGCACTACCTCGGACCGGACCGAGGACCTGGCGGCGTCGGCGGCGGATGTCACGAGGCTCCGCTTCGGGCTGGAGGGAAGCTGGCGGATGGCGCCCGACGCGGCCTCCGGGGCGCACCTGACGCCGAGCCTCGGCCTCGGTTTGCGCCATGATGGTGGCGACGCCGAGACCGGCCTCGGGGTCGAGCTTGGTGGCGGTCTCGCCTGGAGCGTCCCGCGTGTCGGTCTGGCCCTCGACATCACGGGGCGGACGCTCCTGGCCCATGCGGACGGCGGCTTCGAGGACCGGGGCCTTGCCGCCTCGCTCACTTTCGACCCCGACCCGACCACCGAGCGCGGTCTGTCACTGAGCCTGCGTCAGGAGATGGGCAGTTCGGCCCAAGGCGGCCTTGATGCGCTGTTCGCCGATGCCCCGATGGCGGCGCGCACGGCGCGCGACTCGGGCGATCCGGGCGACCCGGGCCGCCGCTGGACGGCGCAGGCCGCCTACGGCCTTCCGGCGTTTTCGGGTCGCTTTGTCGCGATCCCCCACATCGGGCTCGGCCTTGCTGCGGGCGAGCGTGAGTACCGCCTCGGCGGGCGCCTCACGCCGGCGGCGCGCGCGAATGCCCCGGATCTCACCTTCGGGGTCCTGGCGAAGCGCGTGGAGAGCGAGACGAGCGCGCCGGAGCACGGAATCGGCCTCGAACTCGGGGTTCGGTGGTAGGCGGCCCGTATAGCGTCGTCTGCGACCCGGGCCGTCACCGATCCGGTCCGTGATACTCCCTTCACCGGGCGGACGGCGCCAGTCCGCCCGGTGCCGAGGTTCGGGCATCCGGGGGTCGTTCGCCCGGTTCGGGCTCCGTTCGCGCCCGGTGCGGGCCACCGGATCAGGCGGCGCGGCTCCGATCCGGATGACGCTCTCCGCCTCTCGATGCGGATGCATTTCATCCGGTCGGATCAGGGGATCGAGCCCTCGCCTTGTGGCGAGACGGTCGATCCACTAGCCTGCATCCATCGAAAACGAACCGGGCCGGGAGCGCCGGCCGGTGCCGCCCGAACGCGGCCCGAGGAGAACCCGATGGAACTGAATGAATCGCTGAAGTCCCGTATCGAGTCGCTCGTTGATTCCGACCGCGTGGTGCTGTTCATGAAGGGCACGCGCGTGCATCCGCAGTGCGGTTTTTCCGCCGCCACCGTCGGCATCCTGGATTCCCTCGTTCCGCAGTACACCACGTTCAACGTGCTGGAGGATCAGGGGGTCCGGGAGGGCATCAAGACGTTCTCCGACTGGCCGACCATCCCGCAGCTCTACATCGACCGCGAGTTCGTCGGCGGCTGCGACATCGTGAAGCAGATGTTCAACAACGGCGAGCTGCACGAGATGCTCGGGGTGCAGGCGCCGGACCGGACTCCGCCGGAGGTTCGCGTGAGCGACGCCGCCGCCGCCGTGATCGCCAGTGCCCTCGAGGCCAATCCCGGCCGCGCCGTGCACCTGTCCATCGACGGGCGCTGGCAGCACTCGTTCAACCTCGGGCCGATGGAGGGGCACGAGATCCGGGCGGAGTCGAACGGGGTCGCCCTGCTGCTCGACGTGGCGTCGGCGCAGAAGGCGAAGGGGCTGTCGATCGACATCGAGGAGACCGTGCAGGGCACCGCGTTCAGGATCGACAACCCGAACGCTCCCGCCCCTGTCGGCCGGATGTCGCCGGCCGAGCTTGCGGCGGCGCGGAGCGAAGGCGGGGCTTCCCCGACGCTGGTGGATGTTCGCACGCCCGAGGAGCGGGCGCGGGCGGTCATCGAGGGGTCGGTCCTGCTCGACGACGAGGGGCTCAAGACCGTGTCGGCGCTGCCGAAGGACACGAGGCTCGTCTTCTACTGCCACACCGGAGTGCGGAGCCTCGGCGCGGCCGAGCACTTCCGGGCGGAAGGGTTCACCGACGTGCACAACCTCGAAGGCGGGATCGATGCCTGGTCGCGGGAGGTGGACCCCGCCGTACCGCGGTACTGAGGACCCCCGGCCCTCGGGGCGCCGGTGCCGCGGGAGCCTCGCGCCGCGTCTGGCCCGCAAATTTCGTCGATTCGCGAAGCGAGAGTGCGGAGATGGCTGCCTTCGCAATGCGAACGCGAGTCAGGGCGCGCAGGCGTACTTGACAGTATGTCGAGCACCTTGGCCGTGCTCAACGCGGCGGAAGCGATGGGATGATGCGGGCTCGCAGCCGTGAGTCGGTGAAATCTCCGGGTCAGTGCACCGCGCCATGCTTCAGGCGCGCATTCCGGTCGATCGATTCCAGTACCACGGGGCGGGGTTCGCCGTCGCGCACGATGGTGAGCGGGATGTCGCTTCCCGCCGGGCCGATTTCCCAGATCTTGCGAAAGAGCTCCGCCAGCCCATCGACCGACTCCCCCGCCACTTCGACGACCAGATCGCCGACCTCGATCCCCGCCCGGTCCGCCGGGCAGCCGTCGTAGGTGCTCGCGACCACCAGATGGCTGCCGACGTCCTGAACGAGAAAGCCGAGCCACGGCCGCGCCGGCCGGTTGGGCCGGCCGTAGAGCTTCATGTCCTCGAGAATCGGCTTCAGCAGGTCGATCGGAACCACCATGTTCGCGCCTCCCTTCTCGCCGCTCGACGAGACGGTCTGCACGAGCAGGGAGCCGACGCCGAGCAGCCGGCCGTCGGAGCCGACGAGGGCGGCGCCCCCCCAGTTCGGGTGGGCCGGGGCGGTGAAGAGGGCTTCGTCGAGCACGTACTCCCAGTACCCGGCGAACTCGCGCTTGGCGATGATGCGCCCGGTGACGAGCGCATCTCCGCCACCGTGGCCGGCGAGGACGATCGGATCGCCCACGTCGCACGCCGCGCTCACGCCGAGATCCATGGCCGGCGCCGGCAGGGGCTGAAGGGCCTGGACGAGCCCGAGTCCGGACTCCTGATCGTAGCCAAGGACGTGGCCGGGAACGGCCAGGCCCTGGTGGTCCGTGATCCAGAGCGTCTGCGCTTCGGTCACCAGGTAGCCGATGGTCAGCACGAGACCGGGATCGCCGATGACCACGCCGTTGCCCATCCGCTCCGTCCCAAGCGCGGACGCGGTGAGCGCATCTGCCGGAACCTCGGAGCGCACGCTCACCAGCGAGGACAGCATGGCACCGACGTCGAATTCGACATCCGGTTTCTTCTCTGTCTCTGTCTCCGTCACCGTCGCATCGCCTCCATCGCGTGAGAGCGGGGGGATGAGGCGGCGGTCTCGGCCGCATCCGCTCCCCGCCTGCCATCATACCGGGGCGGTCCACCGGGACAAGCGCGTGGGCGTCGGCGCGGGTTCAGCCTCCGGCTTCGGCTCGCGAGCCCGGAAATTTGACCGATTCGCGAAGCGAGGGCGCGGAGATGACTGATCTCGCATGGCGAACACGAGTCACGGCTCGCAGGTGCACTCGACAGTACGGAGCGAGCGTGCGGAGCAAGCGGCATCGAGCACCCCAGGCCACACCCAAGCCACCCCTATGCCGTGTTCAACGCAGCGAAAACAGTCAGATCCGTGCCCGCAGCCGGGAACTTGCCATGGCCCTGCTTCAGACGGCATCCGGTCTCGACCGGGCCATGAGGCAGAGGTAGTCGAGGGCGATGCTGGCGGCCGCGAGTGCCGTGTTCTCCGCCACATCGTAGGCGGGGGCGACCTCGACCACATCCATGCCCACGAAGTCGATTCCGCTCAGGGCCCGAATGATGCTCTGCGCCTGGTAGGTGGACAGCCCTCCGGCCACCGGGGTGCCGGTTCCGGGCGCGAAGGCCGGATCGAGGCAGTCGATGTCGAACGTGAGGTACGCCTTCGCGTCGCCGACGATGCGAATCGTCTCCCGCGCCGTCGCGGCCGGTCCGTGTTCGTGCACCCACGCGGCATCGAGCCAGGTGAATCCGAGGCGGTCTTCGTTGTGGGTCCGGATCCCGATCTGCACCGACCGGGTGACGTCCACGATGCCCTCGCGCACCGCATGCCAGAACATGGTGCCGTGATCGATGCGCCCGTCCTCGTCCTTCCAGGTGTCGCTGTGGGCGTCGAAGTGCACCAGGGCGAGCGGTCCGAAGCGGGCCGCGTGCGCCCGGAGCAGGGGCAGGGTGATGAAGTGGTCGCCGCCGATGGCGAGCATGGAGGCGCCGGCGTCGAGGATGTCCGCCGCATGGCGCTCGATGCGGGCGGGACTGTCGGCGGGGCGGCCGTGGTCGAGGACGCAGTCCCCGGTGTCGACGATGGCGAGGCGTTTCGTCGGATCGAAGCCCCACGGCCACGGCGGCCCCCACGAGAGCTGTGCGGACGAAGCCCTGACCGCGCGCGGCCCGAAGCGCGCGCCGGGACGGTTGGTGGTCGCGAGGTCGAAGGGGATGCCGGTAACCGCGACATCGACTCCCTCGAGGTTGCGGGTGTACGGCCGCCGCAGGAAGCTGAGCACCCCGGCGTAGGTCGTTTCGTCGCGGAGCCCGTATGGCGACCGGGCCGTGAGCGCGTGGTCGCCTTCGTCCTTCATGGTCATGGTGGGAATGATGGGAGGGAATGATGGGAGTAGTAGTAAGAATTTCGGGCCGACCGGCGTATGATACCGCCGCCCGCGGCCCCCGAACGCACCATCGGGCGTGAGCAGCCCGCATTCCTCACCAGGTTGCGAGCGAGGGCGCGGAATCCAGTCTCCGGAGTTCGCCATGTCGGGATTGGCGTCGACGCTGCACCCTTTCCAACCAGAGCCCCGCAATGGCACTCGCCGCCGGATCGGCGACAAGGAGTGCATCTACTGCGACGGGTACTGGATCCGGTACTACACCCCCCCCGAAGAGACCCTGGCCGCGAAGCAGCAGCTCATCGAGCTGCTCACCCGGCGGCTGTTCCACCATACCGAGCTCGGGATCAACACCCCCGGCGACCGGCTGGAGACGGCGCGGGCCGCGTTCGAGCGCGAGACCGACCCGCAGCGCAAGCGGGTCTGCGGAGCGATGCTCGCCGGGGCGCTCTTCAACCGCGCGACCGACATCTTCACGTCGATCGTGGATCTCGCGGGGAAGGGCGTGGAGACGAGCCCGGACAACGAGCTGATGCGCGAGTGCGAGCAGTGCTTCGTCGAGGCGCTGAAGCTGGGCAAGACGGTCAAGCACTACAGCGGCCACGAGGGAATCGACGAGCTGTGGGGCGAGCCGCTCAAGGCGTTCTCCATGTCCATGGCGGACTGCTACGAAAGCCGGTACGCAAAGATCGCCCAGACCATGCGTGACATCGATCGGGTCGCGGACGCCATCGTGGAGCAGGTCGGGGAAGACGAGTGGCTGGGCGGAGCCGGGCCCCTGGTGCTCGCCTTCGCCCGCGCGGCAAAGGACGAGACGGAGACCATGCGCACGGATGTGGCGACTTTCGACGTGTGGCCCGAATTCGTCGCGTGCGCAGAGCGGCTGCTCGACTTTCGTCCGCAGGGATCGATCCCGGGTGACGAGCGGATACAGCGGCGCGTCGAGGACGGGTTGCGGCTGCTGCGCGAGGGGGCGAACCTGCTCACCTACCTCGCCGGTGCCCGGGTGCCGATGCCGAAGAGCACCCGCGAGTTCCTCGAACTCTGCCGCCGGTATCAGGCACACCGCCCCCTCGGCCTCTGACCCGCGCCCGGCGTCCGGCGCCCGGCGAGCGAATCTCCTCTATCCCATCTCCCGGGACAGGCGCGGCACCGCCGCGAGGAGCCGGCGGGTGTAGGGGTGCTCCGGTGCGGTGCAGACGCGCTCCGTCGGACCCAGCTCCACGATCTTCCCCTTGTGCATCACCGCGGTGGTGTCGCTCAGGTACTCCACCACCCCGATGTCGTGGGTGATGAACAGCAGGGTGAGTGCGTGCCGGCGGCGGAGATCGAGCAGCAACCGCAGCACCTCGGCCTGCACCGAGACGTCGAGCGCGCTGGTGACCTCGTCGCACACCACGAAGTCGGGGCGCAGGCAGAGCGCGCGGGCGATCCCGATGCGCTGGCGCTGCCCTCCGGAAAGCTCGTGCGGGTATCGCCACAGGTGTTCGCGAGCGAGCTGCACCTCGCCGAGGGTGCGCGCCGCCATCTCCAGCCGATCCTCCGGGTTCTCGCCGAGGCCGTGCGCCGCCATCGGTTCGGTCAGGGTGGTCGCCACCGTCAGACGCGGGTTGAGCGACGAAGCGGGGTCCTGAAAGACACACTGGAGCCGCCGGCGCATCGGGCGCATGTCGCGGCGGGTGAGGCGGGTCAGCTCCCGGCCGTTGAAATGCACGCAGCCTCCGGTGGGTTCGACCAGGCGCAGCACCGCCCGCCCGAGGGTGGTCTTTCCGCAGCCCGACTCGCCCACCAGCGCGAGTATCTGCCCCCGCCGGATACGCAGATCGACCCCGTCGACTGCCCGCACGTGCCCCACCGTGCGCTTGAGCACGCCCTGACGGATGGGGAAGTGGACTTCCAGCCCCTCGATCCGCACCAGCGCCTCGCCCGAATCGGGCTCCAGGAAGTGCGAGGGTTCGGCCCGCCCGCCCGAGTCCGGCTCTCCGCTCGCGGTCGGCGATGGCGCTTCGGGGTATCCGGCGGTCGAGAACGGACCCGGTGCCCCCCGGCCCGCGGCCGGCTCGGGCCGGGACGCCCGGGCGAGGTTCTCCGGCACCGCGGCGAGGAGCTCGCGCGTGTACGCATGCGTGGGGCGCTCCAGCACGTCTTCCAGGGTTCCGGTCTCGACGATGCGGCCTGCGCGCATGACCGCCACGCGGTCCGCGATCTGCGCGACCACGCCGAAGTCGTGGGTGATGAAGAGAAGGCTCATCCCGTGCCGGCGCTTGAGTGTCAGCATGAGGTCCAGGATTCCGGCCTGGACCGTCACATCGAGGGCGGTGGTCGGCTCGTCGGCAATCAGCAGCGTGGGCCGGCTGGCGATCGCCATCGCGATCATCACCCGCTGGCGCTGGCCGCCGGAGAGGCGGTGGGGATACTCGTCCACCCGCAGCTCCGGTCGCTCGATATGCACCTCGGTCAGCGCCTCGATGGCGCGGCGGCGTGCGTCCCCGTCGCCGATGCCCGGCTCGGCGAGCTGGATGGCCTCTACGATCTGATCCCCGACGGTGAGCACCGGGTTCAGCGAGGTCATCGGCTCCTGGAAGATCATCGCCATGCGGCGGCCGCGCACCTGCATCAGCGCTTCTTCCGGGAGCCGCCGCAGGTCGCGCGGCGCTGCGTCGGCCCCCGCGTCGGTCCGGAACAGGATCTCCCCGTCGCGGCGCTCGGTTCGGTTCGCCGGCAGCAGGCCCATCACCGACAGGGCGGAGACGGACTTGCCACTGCCCGACTCGCCGACGAGGCAGAAGGTTTCGCCCCCCTCGATGTGAAAGCTCGCCCCGTCCACCGCCCGCACCGTCTCGCCGTCGGCGCGAAACCAGGCGCGCAGGTTCTTCACCTGAAGCAGTGGTGTCGCATTTCGGTCCGGAGTTTGTCGGTCGGTCACTCTTGCTGTTCCTCCCGCGCCGGAGCTGATGAGTCCACCATCGAATCGCCCGGTTATCAAACGACGTCCCGGGGCGTGAAACTCAAGCGGCTCACCAGTACACTGCATCTTCAAGGCTGCTTCCTCGTTGGTTGGCGTAACTTGTTGATCACACAATCGTTATGTCATGGAAAGCAGCCTTTTTCCTCTATCGGTGAGATTTCCGGGTCAGCGCACGCAAAAGATCATGAGCGCAAACAACCACCAACTCGAAAACCGCCTCTGGGGCGCGGCCGACGAACTGCGGGCCAACTCCAAGCTGAAGGCATCGGAATACTCCATCCCGGTGCTGGGGATGATCTTCCTGCGCTATGCCGACGTGAAGTTTGCCGAGGCCGAGAAGCGGATCGGCAAGCAAGGCGGTGGTCGCCGCCGCACGGACGGCAAGGAGCGGTATCAGGCCATGGGTGTGCTCTATCTGCCCGAGGCGGCGCGATTCGGCAACCTGCTCAAGCTGCCCGAGGGGGAGAACATCGGCCAGGCGATCAACGGCGCCATGCGGGCCATCGAGCAAGAGAATTCCGACCTCAAGGACGTGCTGCCCAAGACCTACAACCGGCTGGAGAACGCCACCCTGGTGGAGCTGCTCAAGCTGATGGGCTCCATCCCCATGGACATCGAGGGTGACGCCTTCGGCAGGATCTACGAGTACTTCCTCGGCAAGTTCGCCATGACCGAGGGGCAGAAGGGCGGCGAGTTCTACACCCCCGCCAGCATCGTCAAGCTGATCGTCGAGATCATCGAACCCTTCCACGGGCGCATCTTCGACCCGGCCTGCGGTTCCGGCGGCATGTTCGTGCAATCCGCCCGCTTCGTGCGGGAGCACAGGAACAATGCCGCCGCCGAGATCAGCGTTTACGGCCAGGAGCGCGTGGCCGAAACGGTGCGCCTGGGCAAGATGAACCTCGCGGTGCATGGCCTCGCCGGGGACATCCGCCAGGGCAACACCTACTACGAAGACCTGCACAACTGCCCCGGCAAGTTCGATTTCGTGATGGCCAACCCGCCCTTCAACGTGGACCGGGTGGACAAGGAGCGCCTCAAGGACGACCGCCGCTTCCCCTTCGGCATGCCCCGGGTGGACAACGCCAACTACCTGTGGATTCAGAATTTCCACAGCGCCCTGGGCGCCAACGGCCGGGCCGGGTTCGTCATGGCCAACTCGGCCTCCGACGCCCGCGCCTCGGAGCTGGAGATCCGCAAGCGACTCATCGAGGCCAAGGCGGTCGATGTGATGGTGGCCGTCGGCTCCAACTTTTTCTACACCGTCACCCTGCCCTGCACCCTCTGGTTTCTGGACCGGGGCAAGCGCGGCACCGGGCGCGAGGATGCCGTGCTGTTCATCGACGCCCGCCACATCCACCGCCAGCTCGACCGCGCCCACCGCGACTTCGAGCCGCGACAGATCGAGTTTCTCGCCAACATCGTGCGGCTCTACCGGGACGAAGAGCCGGAGAACCGGCACGACAGCGCCGGGATGCTGGCCGAGAGATTCCCGGGCGGCGGTTACCGGGACGTCCCCGGCCTGTGCAAGATGGCGAGCATCGAGGAGATCGAGTCACAGGGCTGGAGCCTCAACCCCGGCCGCTATGTGGGCGTGGCGGCGCGGGAGGAGGATGAGTTCGATTTCTTCGAGCGGCTGGAGGAATTGAATGGGGAGTTGGAGGTGCTGAACGGCGAGGCACGGGAGCTGGAAGATGCTATTTCTCAGAACGCAATAAAGATACTGGGAACTTGAAAGTGGTTGAGAGTAATTTTGAATTGCTTGGCGATCTTGCCAAAATGGTAACCGACAAGATCAGTTCGAGTGAGTTGACGCTTGAGACATACATTTCGACGGAGAATATGGTTCCCAATAAGGGAGGTGTCCAGCGCGCATCCAAGTTGCCAACAACGGCGAAAGTAAACGCTTTCATGCCTGGTGATGTTCTATTTTCAAACATCAGGACGTATTTCAAAAAAGTTTGGTTAGCGAATTGCCATGGCGGCGCCTCAGCGGATGTAATCATCTTCAGGCCATTAGACAAGCAAAAGATCGACAATCATTACCTCTTCTATGTGCTGTCCGATGACGCATTTATTGCATCAACTGTTACCGCTTCAAAGGGCACTAAGATGCCACGTGGCGATAAGCATGCAATGAGTCATTACAAAGTACGACTCCCGACGACTCTCATTCAGAAAAAAATCGCCGCTACCCTTTCGGCCTATGACGACCTGATCGAGAAAAACCTCCGGCGCATCAAGATACTGGAGGAGATGGCCCAGAACCTCTACCGCGAGTGGTTCGTCAAGTTCCGCTTCCCCGGCCATGAACAGGTGCGCCTGGTCGATTCCCCGCTGGGGAAGATTCCAAAGGGATGGGTTGCCGCAACTCTTAGCGACCTTGTGAGCATTAGAAAAGGTAAAAACATCACCAAGAAGACCATTGTGCCGGGTAACGTCCCTGTAGTTGCTGGTGGAATTACGCCCGCCTACTACCACAATGCTGCCAATACTCAAAATCCTGTAATCACTATAAGCGCTTCCGGTGCTAATGCAGGATTCGTAAATCTCTATTACGAGGATGTGTGGGCATCAGATTGCTCCGTAATCGATTCAGGAGTAACGCGGCATGTCTATTATTTCAATCTGCTGCTCAAGGAACGCCAATACGAAGTGACGAGGCTGCAAAGGGGTGCGGCACAGCCGCATGTCTATCCGAAAGATTTGATGGCTTTAGAAGTATGCGCCGCACCCGACGAAGTTTTGGAAATGTTTGGTTCACAGATCGAACCAATTTTCAGGATGATCAGAAACCTGAAAAGCAGGAACAATAACCTCCGCCAAACCCGCGATCTCCTCCTCCCCAAACTCATCTCCGGCGAGTTGGACGTCTCGAAACTCGATATCGACATCCGGGAGGCGGCATGAGCACCCGGGTTCCAGTCAACCCCGATTTGCTCCACTGGGCTTTGGAACGCGCCGGTGTGAGCGCCGATGCGCTTGCGGAAAAGTTCCCGAAATTGAACGACTGGCTGGGGGGCGAGCTTGCCCCCACTTGCAAGCAACTGGAAGCCTTTGCCAGGGCGACCCATACCGCCATCGGTCTGCTGTTTCTGCCGCAACCACCCGAAGAGCCATTGCCGATTCCGGACTTTCGCACGCTGCCCGAGACGCGGCTGTTCCGCCCGAGCGCCGAGCTTCTGGATACGATCTACCTCTGTCAGCAGCGCCAAGCCTGGTATCGGGACTATCAGCGCTTGCAAGGCGGGGCGGCGGTTGCTTTTGTCCGTTCCGCCTCGGCGGCGGAAAAAGTGCCCGGGGTGGCGGCCGGAATCGCCCAAGCCATTGGTTTCGACCTTGCCGAGCGACAACAGTCGCCGAACTGGTCCGAAGCGCTGCGCCGCTTCATCTCCCGGGTCGAACAGGCCGGGATATTGGTCATGGTCAGCGGCGTGGTGGGCAGCAACACCCATCGCCCCTTGAATGTGGAGGAGTTTCGCGGTTTTGCCCTCGCTGATCCCCTTGCGCCGCTGATCTTCATCAACGGCAGGGATTCCAAGGCGGCGCAGATGTTCACCCTAGCCCATGAACTGGCCCATCTGTGGCTGGGAGAGAGCGGCGTCTCCGATGTCCAGGCCGCGACCCAGCCGGATCAGCAAGTCGAGCGCTGGTGCAACGCCGTGGCGGCGGAATTGCTGGTTCCGCTCGAACAACTGCGCCCGGTTTACGATCCAGAAAATGAGCTGTCTGAAGAGATGCAACGCCTTACCCGCAAATTCAAGGTCAGCACGCTGGTCATCGTCCGCCGCTTGTTCGATCTGGGGGTGTTCGACCAAGAGACGCTGATGAAGACCTATCGCACGGAGCTTGAGCGCGTCAAGGCGCTGTCCGCCAGGGAGGGGGGCGGTGGCGGTGATTTCTACAACACGCTGTCCGCCAGAACCGGAAAGCGGTTTGTGAAAGCGCTTGTGGCCAGCACGCTGGAGGGGCAAACCCAGTTTACCGATGCGTTCAGGATGCTGGGCATCAAGAAAACCGCGACCTTCTATGAGGAGGCCCGGCGTCTGGGATTGAACGGATGAAATACTTGCTGGACGCCAATGTCTTCATGGCGGCGAACAATCTTCACTATGGCCTGGATTTCTGTCCCGCGTTCTGGGACTGGCTGATCGCGGGCAATGCGCAACGGAAAGTGTTCAGCATCGAGAAAGTGGGAGATGAAATCTCGGCTGGTGACGATGCCTTGACCGGGTGGGCTGCAGGATCCGGCAAACATCTGTTTCTCAAACCGGATCCGGAAGCCCTGAAAGGGATGACTCAAGTCAGCCAGTGGGTCACGGAAAACGGCTACACCCCCGCGGCCGTGAACAACTTCTTGCAGGTGGCGGACTACTGGCTGGTATCCCACGCGCTGGCGCACGGTTTAGTGGTGGTCACACACGAGAAACCCGCGGATACGCCCAACAAGGTGAAAATCCCCAATGTTTGTGTCGGGCTGGGCGTCAAGGTGATGACGCCGTTCGAAATGCTGCGCCATGAGCGGGCGCGTTTTGTCTTGGGGACCGAGGCGTGAATGACCGCTCGAAAGCAAAAAGCCAACGCGGAACGATGACCCAACCCCTTATCAGGGAAGCAGCATAGGCCTGCGATCCATGGCACCAAACCCCGCGCCCATCTATCACATCACCCCCATCGAGAATCTGCGCAGAATTCTTGAAGCCGGTGAGTTGCGGGCGAAGGGGGCACTGGATCGGGAGGATACGGGTTATGCCAATATCGCCCACCGGACCATTCAGGATCGCCGCGCCCACACGCCGGTTCCCTGTGGGCCGGGCGGTTGGCTGCATGACTATGTGCCGTTCTATTTTGGGCCACGTTCGCCGATGCTGTATACAATCTCCCGGGGAAATGTGGAGGGGTTCGCCGGCGGGCAGCAGCCCATCGTCCATTTGGTGTCAACAGTGCAGTCTGTTCAGGCAGCCGGGCTGGAGTACGTATTCACCGATGGGCATGGAATCATGGATTTTACGGAATTCTACGATGATCCGGCCCAACTGGACGAAGTGGACTGGCCGCTGATGAAATCCCGCTACTGGTCTGATACCAATGATGATCTGGATCGCAAACGCCGCCGCCAGGCGGAGTTCCTGATTCATCAACGATTTCCCGTCCGATTGATCCATCGGATCGGCGTGATCGATCAACACAGGAAAACAGAAACTGAAGCACTGCTCGCGGAGTTCGGCCCAGCCATTCCAGTGGCCGCCGAGACCGCTTGGTATTATTGAGGAGGTCCCATGTTCGAGCCGACGGAAGGAAACCTGCTCGAAGTCGATGCCGAAGCTCTCGTCAACACGGTCAATTGCGTGGGCGTGATGGGCAAGGGCATCGCCTTGCAGTTCAAACAGGCATTCCCGGAAAACTTCACCCATTACGCGAAGGTGTGCGAAGCGAAGCGGATGAAGCCGGGCCGGATGCTGGTGTTTGAGACCAACAGCATGGTGAACCCGAAATACATCATCAACTTCCCGACCAAGCGCCATTGGAAAGGCGGGTCGAAGATGGAGGACATCGATTCCGGGCTCGCGGACCTGATTGTCCAGGTAAGGCGCCTCCAAATCCGATCCATCGCCATCCCGCCCCTGGGCGCCGGACTTGGTGGATTGAACTGGCCCGAGGTGAAACGGCGGATCAAGGCGGTCTTCGCGGATCTGCCGGAAGTGCGGGTGCTGCTGTTCGAGCCGAGTGGCGCGCCGCCGGTCGAGCGGATGCCGGTGCGCACCAAGCGCCCGAACATGACGCCGGGCCGCGCCTTGTTGATCCGCCTGCTGGAACTGTATGGGCGCCAGGGTTACCGCCACAGCCTGATGGAGGTGCAGAAGCTCGCCTACTTTCTGCAGGAAGCGGGCGAGCCGATGAAGTTGAAATTTCAAGCCCACCACTTCGGCCCCTACGCGGACAATCTCAACCACGCCCTGCAACACATCGAGGGGCATTTCATCCGTGGCTATGGCGACAGGTCCGCCAAGGCGGAGATCCGCCTGATGCCCAATGCGACAGAACGAGCCAGGGAGTTCCTGAAGAAGAAGCCCGGGGCGGAGGGGCACCTGGAGCGGGTCAGGCGACTCATCGAGGGTTTTGAAACGCCCTATGGCATGGAGCTGCTGTCCACGGTTCATTGGGTGGTCAAGCACGAGGCGGATGTCCGGGGTGATTTGAATGCGATCCGCGGGCATGTGGAAGCCTGGAGCGAGCGCAAGAAGGATTTGATGAAACCCCGGCATATCCAAAAGGCATATTCGCGCCTGGCGCAACAGGGCTGGCTGCCAGCCTGATGGCGAACCGGGGGTCGAAGGAAAGGCGGATGTCCGACTACTCCGAAGACGCGCTGGTCGAACAACCCGCCATCGCCCTGTTCGCGGCGATGGGATGGGAGACGGCCAGCGGCTTCCATGAATTTGATCAGGCGGGCGGCAGCCTCCTGGGGCGGGAGACGAAATCCGAGGTGGTGCTTGGAGGGCGGTTGCGGCCGGCGCTGGAGCGGCTGAATCCCGGTCTGCCGGCGGACGCTTTCGAACAAGCGATGGCGGAGTTGATCCGCGACCGCGGCGCCATGGCCCCGGTGCGGGCCAACCGAGAAATCCATCTGCTGCTGAAGAACGGCGCGCGGGTGAAGATTTCCGACCCCGACGGCGGGGGCGAGACGGTGGAGTTGGTCAGGCTGATCGACTGGAACACACCCGCCAACAACGATTTTCTGCTGGTCAGCCAGTTCTGGGTGACCGGGGAGATGTACACCCGGCGGGCCGACCTGGTGGGCTTCGTCAACGGCGTTCCGCTGGTGTTCATCGAGTTGAAGGCGGCCCATGCCCGGCTGGAGACGGCCTACACCGGCAATCTCACCGACTACAAGAACGCGATTCCGCAGCTCTTTTGGTACAACGCCCTGATCGTGCTCTCCAACGGCAGCCGCAGCCGCATCGGCAGCATGACAGCAAACTGGGAGCACTTCGCTGAGTGGAAGAAGATCAACCGCGAGGGCGAAGAGGGGGTGGTCTCGCTGGAAACCATGATCCGGGGCGCCTGCGACAAGTCGCGGCTGCTGGACCTGGCGGAGAACTTCACCCTGTTCATGGAGGTACAGGGCGGCTCCATCAAGCTGCTGGGCAAGAATCACCAGTACCTGGGGGTGAACAACGCCATCGGGGCGCTGCGGGAGATCGAGAGCCGTGCCGGCAGGTTGGGCGTGTTCTGGCATACCCAGGGCAGCGGCAAGAGCGTGTCGATGATCTGTTTCGCGCAGAAGGTGCTGCGCAAAATCCCTGGCAACTGGACTTTCGTCATCATCACCGACCGGCGGGAGCTGGATCACCAAATCTACAAAAGCTTCGCGGCGAGCGGAGCGGTGACCGAACAAGAGGCGCAAGCCACTTCAAGCCATCATCTACGTCAGCTTTTGACGGAAGATCACCGCTACGTCTTCACCCTCATCCACAAGTTCCGTACCGAGCGGGGCGAGCGGCATCCGGTGCTGTCGGAACGCGCCGACATCATCGTGATCACCGACGAGGCGCATCGCAGCCAGTACGACACCCTGGCGCTGAATATGCGCACGGCCCTGCCCAACGCCTCTTTCATTGCGTTCACCGGCACGCCGCTGATCGTCGGGGAGGAGAAAACGCGGGAGGTCTTCGGCGACTATGTGAGCGTGTACGACTTCCGCCAGTCGGTGGAGGACGGCGCGACCGTTCCGCTCTACTACGAAAACCGCATCCCCGAATTGCAGCTTGCCAACGAAAATCTCAACGAGGACATGGAGCGCCTGCTGGAAGAGGCGGAGCTGGACGAGGAGCAGGAGAAGAAGCTGGAACGGGAATTCGCCCGCCAGTACCACCTGATCACGCGGGAGGAACGGCTGGAGATCATCGCCGGGGACCTGGTGAGCCATTTCATCGGGCGGGGGTTCCCCGGAAAGGCGATGGTGATCAGCATCGACAAGGCCACGGCAGTGCGCATGTACGACCGGGTGAAGGCGCGTTGGACGGCGGAGATATCGCGCCTGATGGACGAGATGGCCAAGGCGGCGGACGAAGGAAAGCGCCGGGTCGTCAAGGAGCGGCTTCAGTTCATGGAATCCACCGACATGGCGGTGGTGGTCTCCTCGTCACAGAACGAGATCGAGGAGATGAAAGCCAGGGGGCTGGACATCGCGCCGCACCGCAAGCGCATGGTCAGCGAAGACTTGGAGACCAGGTTCAAGGACCCGGACGATCCCTTCCGTATCGTCTTCGTCTGCGCCATGTGGCTGACCGGCTTTGATGCGCCTTCCTGCTCCACGCTGTATCTGGACAAGCCAATGCGCAACCACACCTTGATGCAGACCATCGCGAGGGCCAACCGGGTGTTCAAGGAAAAGGTCAACGGCCTTATCGTCGATTACGTCGGGGTGTTCCGCAACTTGGAAAAGGCGCTGGCGATCTATGGAGCCGAGAATGGCGCTGGCGGAGATTCTCCGGTCAAGGACAGGACGGCGCTTGTTACCTTGTTGCAGCAATCGATTGCCGAGACGGAGAGGTTCTGCGCGGAAATGGGCGTTGATCTGGATGCTATCGAGGTAGCCAGCGATTTCGGGAAAATCAAGCTGCTGGATGACGCGGTGGAGGCCCTGATTGCCAATGACGACAGCAAAAAGCGGTATCTGACGCAGGCCGCGACGGTCCGGAGGCTCCACAAGGCCATACTGCCGGACAGCGATGCCAAGGCGTTCGTCGCGCGGTGTTTGTTGGTTGACGTGCTGGCGAAAAAAATCCGGGCACTTACTCCTCCGGCAGATATCTCCGAGGTAATGGATCAGGTAGAGGAACTGCTGGATACGTCCATCGCCACCGAGGGATATATGATTCGGGAAACGCGCGCGACCTATGGGGTAGCGGGTGGCGCCGAGGAGCATTGGGTCGATCTCGCGCAGATAGACTTCGAGGCCTTGAAGGAGCGGTTCACCAAAGGCAGGAAGCGCACGGAGGCGGAAAAGCTCAAGGGTCAGGTGTATGGCAAATTGAAGCAGATGCTGCGCCTCAACCGCACTCGCATGGACTATATGGAGCGCTTCCAGAAGATGATCGACGAATACAACGCCGGGAGCCTGAACATCGACGAGTTCTTCCAGCGGTTGCTGACTTTTGCTGAAAATCTGAACGATGAGGAGAAGCGGAGTATCACGGAGCAACTATCGGAGGAAGAACTGGCCTTGTTCGATATCCTGACCAAGCCCCGACTTGATCTTTCCGACAAGGAAATCAAGCAGGTGAAGAAAGCGGCCAGGGATCTGTTGGAGGCGTTGAAGCGTGAAAAGCTGGTCCTGGACTGGCGCAAGTTCCAGCGGTCCCGGGCTGCCGTCAAAATCAGCATCGAGGATGTGCTGGACGAGGGTTTGCCGGAGAGTTTTTCGCCGGAACTGTTTCAGCACAAGATCGAGGCCGTATACCAGCATGTTTTTGATTCTTACTATGGCAGTGGCCGAGGGGTGTATGCAATTGCGATCTGATCGCGACTTCCCCCCGGCATCTTCGCGCGGAGATGAGCAAGAAGGTGCGTGGGTGCACGCGAGGCTGGATCAGATCTCCTGCGCAAGGTTCGGGTCGATAGCGTCACGCAGTGCTTCGCCGATGAGGTTGTAGGCGAATACGGTGAGGAAGATGGCGCCGCCGGGGAAGACCGCCATCCACCAGTTGAAGGTGGAAGAGCGTACCGCCTGGTTGAGCATCTGCCCCCAGGAGGGGTCGTCGACGAGGCCGAGGCCCAGGAAGCTCAGCATCGCCTCGGCGAGGATGGCGGACGCGATGCCGAAGCTTGCGGCGACCAGGATCGGTGCCACCCGGCTCGGCGAGCTGGATGGCCTCCACGATCTGATCCCCGACGGTGAGCACCGGGTTCAGCGAGGTCATCGGCTCCTGGAAGATCATCGCCATGCGGCGGCCGCGCACCTGCATCAGCGCGTCTTCCGGGAGCCGCCGCAGGTCGCGCGGCGCGGCGCCGGCCCGCGGATCGATCCGGAACAGGATCTCTCCGTCGCAGCGTTCGGTCCGGTCCGCCGGCAACAGCCCCATCACCGACAGGGCGGAGACGGACTTGCCGCTGCCCGACTCGCCCACGAGGCAGAAGGTCTCGCCCGCCTCGATATGAAAGTTCACCCCGTCCACCGCCCGTACCGTCTCCCCGTCGGTGCGAAACCAGGTGCGCAGGCTCTTCACCTGAAGCAGTGGTGTCGCATTTCGGTACGGGGTTCGGTGGTCGTTCATCGGCTTCGCATGTCCTCCGGGAATCGGACCACCTCGCTCCGGCGGTCGGTCACCGGTGGTCGCGATCGGGTTGAATCGAACTCATTGGCAGGGGCGAAGGCCTGCCCCCGACTGCTTCTCGTCACCGTGAAAGGGCACCGGTCCAGCATGCAGCATACTCGCGTATGCAAGGACGATCGCCGGGCGCAAGGTGACCTGCATCGATTGACGACCGCGCGGCTGGCGGGATGATCGGGCGTTTCGCGATGAATCGGATATCATTCGAAAAGCTGGAGGCTTCGAAGCGACCGAATCACTATGACAGCTTCGTGAGCGGTGGCGATGCGAGTCGATTTCGAATGGGAAGCCTTGAAGGCGGATGCCAATGCCAGGAAACACCGCGTCGGTTTCGAGGAAGCGCTTACCGTATTCGCGGATCCGTTGGCCCGGATCTTCGACGATCCAGACCACTCGGTCCGCGAACAACGGGAGATCATCGTCGGCCACTCGACCCAACAACGGCTGTTGCTCGTGAGTTTCACCGAACGCGAGAGCAGAATCCGGATCATCAACGCACGGACTGCTACAAAGCGGGAACGATATGGCTACGAACAAGGCACGGAATCACTCCAACGCACCCGATGGCCTGCGGACCGAATATGACCTGGACTACGGTCGGAGCCGTCGAAACCGATTCGCATCCCGGATGGGCGACACAACGCTGGCCGTTGTTCTGGAACCCGATGTCGCAAGGTTTTTCGATTCGTCGGAATCGGTGAATCGTTTGCTTCGATCGGTCATTTCGGCGCTACCAAGCCCCCCATACCGGAGTGCCTCCCGGAAGTCATGACGCGCCGCGGTCCGACGACGATTCCGATCATCGAGCGGATGCAGCGGACGGGATTGATCATGGCAGTAACACCTGAAGCACGGACCGTGATCGGCACCGGGGTCGTGGGTTCTGATCGCGACTTTCCGCTGGGATTTCCGCACAGAAATGAATGAGATGCACGCGAGGCTGGATCAGATCTCCTGCGCAAGGTTCGGGTCGATAGCGTCACGCAGTGCTTCGCCGATGAGGTTGTAGGCGAATACGGTGAGGAAGATGGCGCCGCCGGGGAAGACCGCCATCCACCAGTTGAAGGTGGAAGAGCGTACCGCCTGGTTGAGCATCTGCCCCCAGGAGGGGTCGTCGACGAGGCCGAGGCCCAGGAAGCTCAGCATCGCCTCGGCGAGGATGGCGGACGCGATGCCGAAGCTTGCGGCGACCAGGATCGGCGCCACCCCGTTCGGCAGCATGTGCCGGAACAGGATCGAGGGGAGCGGCAGCCCGCAGGCGACCGCGGCCTGCACGTAGTCCTGCTCGCGCAGCCGCAGGAATTCCGCCCGCACGAAGCGCGCGTAGCCGGTCCAGCCGGTGAGGCCGATGATCACCATCATGAG
Source organism: Gammaproteobacteria bacterium (assembly GCA_965221725.1). Classification (GTDB taxonomy): domain Bacteria; phylum Pseudomonadota; class Gammaproteobacteria; order HK1; family HK1; genus HK1. Next base: position 1,314,607 of record OZ244909.1, on the reverse strand, counting down.
GTAGAGGCTCCGCCCGAAGAAGGCGACGAAGGTGAGGAGCAGGAACAGCGTCGGCACCGCCTCGAAGATCTCCACGAGCCGCATGCCGATGAGGTCCACCACCCCGGAGAACCAGCCCATCAGCCCGCCCACCACGATGCCGATGAGCATCGCGATGCCGGTGGCGACGAGACCGATACCGAGCGCGATGCGCGAGGCGTGCACCATCCGCGAGAGCACGTCCGCGCCGTTCTCGTCGGTGCCGAACCAGTGGGTGCGGTCGTCGGGGGCGGAGAGCGGGGCTTCGAGGCCGGTATCGCCCGCATCGCGCTGGTAGTCCTTCGGCGAATACGGCACCGGTGCGTGGATGGTCCACTCGATCTCCCCGGCGCGGGCCGCCTCGCGGTATTGCTCATGCACGGTGAGGACGGGCGGATCCGTGAACGCGGCGCCGAGCAGCGTGGACCCGGCCAGCGTCGCCGCCAGCGCGATGATCCAGGTGCGCGGTGCGCAGCGGGCGGCGAGCAGCCCCGCGCCCGCGATGAACAGGCCCATCAGCACCACGTCGGCGGTGGTGAGGTGGGCGAGGGCGGGGCTCCTGAGCTGCCCGTCGGCGCGCATCAGCAGCGGATGGGTGTTGGCGATCAGCGGGGCGAAGGCTGCGGCCACCATCAGCAGCCCGATCCAGGCCGCGCCCACCCGGGTGCCGAGGCGCGTGAAGGTGGCGCCGAGCACCCGCGCGGCAAAGCTCCGCCGGCGCACGCTCGTACGGTCCCGTATCGCAGATGCCACCGGGCTCGTCATCCGCGGCTCACCGGCTCCGCATCCGGGAATCCGCCGATGCATTGACGACAAGCCTGCAAGCCGGGGGAGAACCATTCGGAGTGATGCCGGCGCCTTTCGCGCCGCGAGAGGAGCGCCTTCCGATCCATGCGGGCTTCGATTCCGCGCCCGCCGCTTTCTGTCGTCGCGCCGCTCATGCGCCCGTCACTCGTAGCTCACCCGCGGATCCGCCACCGCGTAGCACAGATCGGCGACGAGGTAGCCGACGAGGGTGAGGAAGCCGCTGATCAGGGTGAGCGAGAGGACCAGCTCGCGGTCGCGCCCCTTCACCGCTTCCACTGCGAGCTTGCCCATGCCGTCGATGCTGAAGATCGTCTCCACGATCACCGAGCCGCCGAGCAGCGCCGGGAGAATCCCGGCGGAGACGGTGATGAGCGGCAGCAGGCCGTTGCGGAACACGTGCCGCCACAGCACGTCGGGTTCACGCACCCCCTTGGCCCGGGCGGTGCGCGCGAAGTCGGAGAGCAGGTTCTCCAGCATCGAGGTGCGCACCAGCTTCGACAGGAAGGCGAACCCGCCGTAGGAGAGGCACACCACCGGCAACACCAGATGCCAGAGCCGGTCCGCGAGGAAGCCCCTCGTCCATGCGTCCCCGCCGAAGTGGCGGCTCAGCCAGGCGCCGAGCAGGAGCCCCAGCAGCGCGAAACCGAAGGTGCGGGTTCCCCTTCCGGCGAGTCCGGCGAAGGTGCCGAGGGCCGACCCGAGCGCCAGCATCAGCACCGCGGTGACGAGTGCCCCGCCGTCCGGGAGTGCGTCCGCCATCGCGAAGCCGAGGCCGGCTCCGAGCGTTCCCATCACCGCGGTGCCGGCGCGCCGGGGCAGCCAGCGGCCCGCCGCCCCGAGGAGCACCGCGCTCCCCAGCATGCCGCCGAGCAGCGCGAGCCCCGCCCGCGGGTGGTGCCAGTGGGGCAGGAAGGGCATGTCGAGCGCCTCGCGCCGGTTCAGCCCCGCGGTGGGGAACCAGTGCCAGTACTGCTCCGAGGCGAAGAAGCCGATCAGCAGGATCCCCGCCAGCATGGTGGGCACCGACCACAGCGCCAGCATGATCCCCCCGGAGGCGACATCGAAGCCGCCGCCGCGCTCGCGGGCCGCCCGCACCCCGATGGCGATCGCCGCCGCGTAGATGAGGGGCAGGGAGATCAGGTTGAGGAGCAAGGTAATCGGGACCCGCTCCGCGACGAGTTCCCGCACCGGACGCCCGAAGCGGAAGCTCGTGCCGAGATCCGAGCCCTTGAAGAGCGAGAAGCCGGACAGGCGGTGGTGCTCGTCGAAGGTGAACCCGGCCGGCGAGATGTTGTTCAGCCAGCGCAGGTACTGGAGCGGCGCGGGCTGGTCGAGGCCGTAGAGGCGGTTGTAGTAGTCCTCCAGCGCCTTCTTGGCCTGCGGCTCCAGGTTCCGGCCCTCGATCAGGGCCTGGGCGCTGATGCCCCCCGGCGACGACGCCATCACCACGAACACCACCAGAGTGATCCCGACGAGGGTCGGGAACATCAGCAGGATCCGGCGGACGAGGTAGGGGGTCATCGACCCCTCAGTCGGTGTAGCGCTGCTGCGGGCCCGGGGCGAAGATCTCCACCGGGACCAGGTCCAGGTTGAGCCCGAGGTTGGTGATCTCGAGGTTCCGCAGCCGCCGGTCCGTGAACGCGAGCGTCTTGCGGCGCATCAGGAAGGTGTAGGGCTGCTCTTCGTGGAAGATGCGTTCCACCGCCCGCCACAGCGGCATGCGTTCCTCCTCGCGCACGGTGGCGCGCGCCCGGCCCACCAGCCGGTCGAATTCGGCGTGCCGGAAGTGCACGAAGTTGTCGCCGCCGTCCTCGGTCTGGGAGCCGTGGAACATCTGGTAGACATCGGTCTCCACCCCGCTCGTCCAGCCCAGGGTGATCGCGTCGAAGTCGCGCCGGCCGAGGAGATCGAGCATCACCGGCCACTCCGCCGGCGCGGGCTTCAGGTGTACGCCGGCGCGGGCGTAGAGATCCTTGAGGAAGAGGACGATGCGTTCGGTGTCCGCATTTTCCTGATAGTAGACGAGTTCGAATTCGAACGGCGCTCCCGCCTCGTCCTCCAGCACGCCGTCGCCGTCGCGGTCGGCGTAGCCGGCCTCGGCGAGCAGTGCCGCTGCCCGGTTCGGGTCGAAGGGGCGCGGCTTGATGGCGGGGTCGTGCTGGGGGCTGCGCGGGCTGAAGGGGCTGACCGCCGGCTCCGCATGGCCGAGCATGATCTCGTCGATGATGCGGGTGCGGTCGGTGAGCCAGGTCATCGCCTCGCGCACCCGGCGGTCCGCGAAGCGGGTGGGTTCGCCGCCGCGGCGCTGGTTCCAACCGATGTAGCTGTAGCCCGCCACCGCGTTCATGAACTCGAAGCTCCGGGCCCGGGCCATGAACGCCGGGTCGTCACGCAGTCCCCGGTACTCCCGGGGGCGCGCGGTGTAGGCGTCGATGTCGCGGTTGCGGAAGGTCGTGAGCCGTGCGCTGTCGTTCTCGATGACCTTCCACAGGAGGCGGTCGAAGCTCGGCGTCACCGGCCCCCAGTAGCGGGGGTTGCGCTCGAGTTCCACGAGGCCGAGATCCGGGGTCCAGGTCTTCGGGTCGGCGAGACGGTAGGGGCCGGACCCGAGCAGCAGGCCCTTCGACTCGTTGAAGGTGGCGGGCGCGTCGAGGTAGGGCGCGTAGAAGTGCCGCGGCATGATGTTCATGCCGCCGGCGAGGGCGAGCGCGTTGAAGTAGGGCTCGCGGAACCGGAAGACGACGTCGAGCCGGGAGGTGGCCTCCACCGACTCGATCTTCTCCAGATAGGCGCGGTCGCGCGGCGCCGCGATGGTCTCGTTCATGATGAAGGCGAAGGTGAACGCGACGTCGTCGGCGGTGAGGGGCCGGCCGTCGGAGAAGGTCACGCCGTCGCGCAACTGGAAGGCGATGGTGAGTCCGTCGTCGCCGATTTCCCACGAGCGCGCGACGAGCCCCTCCCATTCCAGGGTGTCGGGGTTGCGCGAGAGCAGGCTCTCCTGCACGTAGCTCTGCACGTTGGCTGCGTAGGCGTCCTGGGAGATGAGCGGGGTGATGGTCGAGAGCCCGACCCCGAAGGCCCGCACCAGCCAGTCGCCGGTGGCGTGGTCGGCAAGCCGGGCGGCGGCAGCGGCGCGCTCGAAGACCGGCGCCGCGGCGGGGTCGTCTTGCGTCGCGCCAACCACACCAGCCACACCGGCTGCGCCAGCCACGCCGGCCGGGGCGGACCGCGGACCGGTGGCCGAAGCTGCTTGCGGGGCCACCGCGCGGGCGGCGGCGAGGGCGCCGCTCTCCACCCTGTGGTCGAGTGCCTTCACGTCGGAGCGAAGCATGCGCAGATCCTCCGCCTGCTCCTGCATCGTGGCCTGCATCCGCGCCATCATGTTCCACTGCCGGTCGATCATGTACATCGCGACCAGCAGCGCGACGAGCACCGCGCCAATCGCTGCGAACAGGAGGAAGTCCTTGAGGGTGAAGCGTCTTTCCATCGCGGTGGACGGTTCAGTAACCGGGATTGGGACCGGAAGTGGGGCCAGGATTGGGGTCGGGAGTGCCCGCGGGGGAGGCCGCGCATCCGGCGAGGATAGCCGCATCCGGGCCGTGGTGCCCGATTACAGTGCGCTCACCACATCCGTGCGCGCGAAGTCCTCGCCGACGAACAGCAACGGACAGGCATGCGACCTGGCAACTTCGTAGGCAAAGCAGTCGCCGAAGTTCAGTCCGGCGGGGTTCACGCCCTTGCCCCACTGCGCGTAGCAGTCGGCGACACGCCGCGCGGCGGCGAGCGTGATGCTCGCGATCTCCAGGCCGAGACCGTCGATGAGACTGGCCATTTCGGCGTCCAGGTTTCGTCTCCGGGCGACGATCAATGCCTCTGCAACCGTCGCGGCGGAAATCACGATCCGATCGTTCGTGGCCAGAACATCCGCACAGGCAGACGCCTCGGACTCGCCCAGCAGGATCGCCATCAGAGCCGAGGTGTCGACCGCAATCACTTCGGCAGCCCATTCTCGTCGTAGAGAAAATCCTGGCTGCGGGCCGCGGCGGTGCCCGCGGTCCGCTTGTCCGAAGCGGCTGCCTGCACGCTGGCGATGATCGCCCGCCGAGCGTCTGCATCGGGCCGCGGCCGCACGGGTGTCAACCTGACGGTAGCTTTGCCATGGCGTGTGAGCACCACCTCGTCGCCCGCTTGGGCACGGCGCACGAGTTCGGTCAGTTGGCCCTTTGCTTCGCTGACTGGAATTTGCAACGGTCTGCCGCCTTCGTGTAGATGGAGGTGCTCGAATGTGGACCAATCTCTGGTCCATTACAAGTCGCTGCCGCTGAACAGATTTCGATGACGTTGCCGGAAACGATCAAGGTCCTGCACGATGCTTGCGACATGTTTGTAATGCACGCCGTTTCGGTGGCAATGTGGTTACTTGTCCAGTGCCGAGTCTCATGGACCACGCCCATCCGACTGGGGGATACTTCCGAGGAATGAATGCGCAGCACTCCGGATCAGTCAAGACCCTCGGCCGGCGCGGCGTGCGGCGGCCTGGTGGACTGCCGGCGGCCGAGAAGTTCCTGGAGATGGTGATCGCCTTGCGGGGGAACAAGCCGTTCATTCCGCGAGGTGTTTACCGATTTTCGACGTTTGAAGAGAGTCACCTATGGTCGATCCGCATGATGGCGCGCCCGCGGAATCCCGACCGCCGCAACTAGCCGATCAGCAAGGACGAGCTGGACTGCCTGTTTCTCGCGAACCTGATCGAAGTCAGGCGGGACACCTGAATCGTTCCGGATGGTTCGAACACGTTGAGTTCGGTGACCTTCTCGCCCTTGAAGTCCGGGTACGTGTTCGGTTGGCGCGCCGGGAGTGCGCCATAGTTCGGTTTTTCCGGACTCCTACTGGTGTTCCAGAAAGAACGTTTATCCCGGCGCCGCGCGCGCTGCGCACACCCCAGCCGAAATATCGGATCATACGTTCGCGACCGACCCGGCAGCATCCGTCTCGCTCGCTCCGTCGCCGCCTCGGGGCTTCAGTTTCTGGCCCAGGCGCTCCAGCGGTTTCGAGAACGTTTTCTCCAGTTTGACGAAATGTTGGCAAAGCCAGCGCGACTGTGTGATACGCGCGCGGCGGGGGGGGGGGGGGCGGGAACCAAAACGGCAACCATGGGACTGGGAGATGTCGACGCTGTTCGATGGGACACACGAGACTGATGACATCATCAAGATTCTCGAACGGATGAAGGCCAACTGTCCGCGGCCTTCTTCGAATTCCGAAAAGCTCTGGCAGCTTCGGCGTGCCGTGAGCGTTGCCGATCGTAACCGGTCCAGGGAGACGTTGCTCGAGAAGGCCATCGCGATGCTGGCCCGCAACGGACACATGCCGGGGTGGTTCAATCAGTGTCCGGTCGCTTCCGGTATAGGTGACTCCACCGGAAGCAAGCGCAGGTGCGTCGATCTCGTTCACTGGTGCAGGGCAGACAGCCGACTATCGCTGATCGAACTGAAATGGGACAGCGATAACCCCTTCAAGGCAGTGCGGCAGATTCTCCGCTACGGAGCGGCGTATCTCTTCTGCCGCACTTACCGGGAAAGGCTGCCGGTCGACGAGCAGGCGATGTTGGCTACCCATGTTGCGCTCCGGATCGCAGCGCCGGGCCCATACTATGTTGAAGATGGATTTATGGACTGCTTGTCCCGGGCGCGGGAAGGCTTGCGGTCGATCGGTGACGAACCAGGAGCGCGGGATCTATCGATGTCGTTGGACGCACTGGCATTCCCCGAATGGTTTGATTGCCTACCGTTCAGCGACGGCGCGGAGGTCCGTGATTTCTGCGACAGGCCGGAGTTGACGCGGAAGGGCCGCATGGTCGTCGATGCCATCGACGGTCTGACTTCCGTGTATCCCGATCGCGAGAGGGTGAAAGAGTGAGCGGAAGATTCCTGCCAGGCGTGCCCGGGGAGGAACTCGAGTCGATCCTGAACGCTGCCCCCGGCAACGAGATCGCGACCGGCAAGTTCGAAAGCCCGGAATCCTCGGCGGCGCTGGCGGTCAATGCGTTCGGTTTCTTTCTGCACCGGGCGTCAGATCTACCTCCGCTGCCCGGATGCGAGGGGGAAATCTGGCCAGCGTGCTCGCTGTTTATCGAGGCCGGGCTTCGATTCCCCTGGAGAGGTGGGCGTCATCCTGTTCTCGATTGCCTCGTGGAGACGCCTTCGGCGCTCATCGGCATCGAGTCCAAGCGCTTCGAGCCGTACAGATCCAGGCGGTCTTCGTCACTGAGCGATGCCTACTGGCGCCCGGTCTGGGGCGATCAGATGGATGGGTACGAGCGTGTACGGGACGGGCTGCGCGACCATCCTGGGAGATTCGCTCACCTGGACGCGGCACAGTTGTTCAAGCACGCATTCGCGTTGCGCAGCGAGGTGCATCGGCGGGAGCGGCGGCGGCCACTCAGACCCATTCTGTTCTATCTGTATGCAGAGCCGGAAGTCTGGCCAGTGAACGGCGCAGCCGTTGACGAGCGGGCGATAACCCGGCACCGGAATGAGATCGAGACATTCGGCGCAGCCGTCGTCAATGATGAAGTGCGCTTCGTTTCCTGCTCTTGGCGATGTCTCCTGAGTGCATGGGCACGCCAACCGAGCAGTCGCATTTGCACTCACGCCAAAGCCGTGACGGCTCGTTTCTCCCCGTGATGGGCGACCATCGCGCCGAGCTGACGGTCCACGACCACATCCTGGCGGTGCGGGCGTATGGTTCCGGAAGCGCGACGCCGGTCCGGCTGATGACCGTCCAGGCTGCCGGCGGCTCCCGGCGCTGGGTCCAACGCATCGTGATTCGGGGCAGGCGCCGCGACCTGGGCCTTGGCTCCTATCCCCTGGTCAGCCTCGCCGAGGCACGCGAAGCCGCCGCCGGCAACCGCAAGGTCGCCCGTGCCGGCGGCGACCCGGCCGCGCGCGCCTCCGGTCCGGTTGTACCGACCTTCGCCGAGGCCGCCGACCGGGTCATCGAGATGCACACGCCGGGGTGGAAGAACGGCGGCAAGACGGCGACGCAGTGGCACGCATCGCTTCGGGACTATGCGATGGCGAGAGTCGGCGCCCGTCGTGTGAGCGACATCACCTCGGCGGACGTGATGAGCATCCTGTTGCCGATCTGGTCGACGAAGCCGGTCACTGCGAAGAAGGTGCGCGGACGCATCGGCGTGGTCATGAAGTGGTCGATGTTACGCTTCGGAGTCTCGTCGAACAGAGTCCGGAAACCGTCGTCGCCAGTGTGGAAGCTGTACGCCACGGCGAGTTCCCCCGCTTGGGCCTGACCGATGCGGTGCTCCTGGAAGTCGTATCCGCTGAAACCCCATTGCTTACCGTAGACCTCGACCTCTATGTGGCGGCATCCGCAGGAGGGGATCACGCCGCGATCAACTTCAACCATTGGCGGGGGTGGTGAACGTATCAATTCGCTGTGGGGCCCGATTTCTCCGGCGATGGTCTTGAACGTGTGCAATCCAAACCCCACCCGCATCTTCCATCACGCGGAGTGATACAGCACGAAGCGCGAACGCCCTTGGTCCGCAGATCTGGCGATGACGTTTCCGGGGGCGATGTTTCGCAGCAACATCATCGTCGGAGCGCCCGCACGGCGATGAAGGAATTCGAGTGTCGGTCCTCTCATCTGCGCGCCTGCGCTCAATGACGAAGCCATCGGACACTGGTCCCGCGCTGCCGCAATCCGGCTCCTCACCTTCGGATCGGGAAGCGACGCCGCACCAACTGGACCTGTTCGCCGAGCGCGGCAGGGTGATGGCCCACCGCGTCCCGGAGCCGATGGCTTCGCCGGCCGCGGCACCCGTGGAGACGCTTTCGGACGACGACTTGCTCGAATCGATCGAGAAGGCGGGACCGTCGAATATCGAGGCCGTCTGCTCGGAGGTCGTCTCGCGTTCGCTGGAGGCGGCGATACCGGCGCTCGAGGCGCTGTGGCGGCGCTTCGTCGGATTCGGTGTCGGGAAGCCGCTCCGTGAGCAACTCGCGGTTCTCGACACTCTCGCTCGTCTCGGCGGCACGAATGCGCGCTCGACGCTCAGCAGAATCGTGCTGTCGAAGGGCTTGCCGGCCTCGCTGCTGCCGGCCGCGTCGCAGGCGGCCGCGTCGGCCGGGCTTGCCTTGCCCGCTGCGTTCGTCGGCCCGCTTCTCGACCATGAGGACGCCGCGGTGCGGTGCGCAGCGTTCGTCCTCGCAGCCAGGACGGACGTTCCCACCGCTCGACTTCGTGAGGGCCTCTTCGACCGCTCGGCCGCGAACCGCCGCGCGGCGGCGGTTGCGCTCGGACTGCGAGGCGACACGAGTGCCCGGCGGCCGCTCTACGACGAACTCGCGCGATATCCGTCGACGGAAGTCATCGAGGCGATCAGGGTGGTCTGGGACGACGATGCAATCGTGCATCTCGGCCGATGCGCGCGCCGCCATCCGCGCCTCGCCGGCGCCGTGCTCGACGCCCTGCGCGATATTGCAAGCCCCCGGGCACACACCGTCGCGCGCCATCTGGAAACCTCCGCCGGAAGGACGACGCCCGACGGTCAATGACGCGTACGGCACTCGGGCGGCGCGCCGGACCGGACTCCGGTATGGTCCGCCGCACTTGACGACCGCCGCGCCATTAGCGGCGCCAGCGTTGGAGAGCCGGATGGCCCAACCGGATACCCGTGCCGGGGAGGCGGAGCGGATACTCGAGCGCCTCGCGCGGCTCGACACGGAGCGGGCGGAACTTGAGCAACGGCTCGCCGAGCTTGCGGGCACTCGTTTGCCGGGGCCGGAGACCGCGCGCCACCGAGGGCAGATCGCGAACCGATCACCGACGCGCGACAAGATCGCGCTCTTCCGCTCCCTCTTCGCCGGCCGGGAGGATGTGTATCCCAAGCGCTGGGAGAATGCGGGGAAGGGGAAGGCCGGCTACGCGCCGGTCTGCGCCAACGAGTGGCAGCGCGGTGTGTGCCACAAGCCCCGGGTGCGGTGCGGGGCCTGTCCCAACCAGGCGTTCGTGCCGATCACCGATGAAGCCGTGGAGGGACATCTTCGCGGGCGCCACACCCTGGGCGTCTATCCGATGCTGGCCGACGACACCTGTCGGTTCCTCGCGGCGGGCTTCGACAAGGAGACGTGGCGGCGCGACGCGGGCGCCTATCTCGCCGCCTGCCGCGCGAAGAGGGTTCCCGCGGCGCTCGAGCGCTCGCGTTCGGGCAACGGCGCCCATGTGTGGTTCTTCTTCGAGGAGCCGGTGGCTGCGTCGCTCGCGCGCCGTCTCGGCGCCCATATTCTGACCGAGGCCATGGAGCGCAATCCCGATATCGGGTTCCGCTCCTACGACCGCTTCTTTCCGAGCCAGGACACGCTGCGGCAGGGCGGATTCGGCAACCTCATTGCCCTTCCGCTACAGGGCGGCCCGAGGGAGAGCGGCAACAGCGTCTTCCTCGACGCGGACTTCGAGCCATGGCCCGACCAGTGGTCGTTTTTGTCAGGGCTGCAGCGTCTGAGTGCGGCTGAGCTCGCGACGATCGTGGACGAGGCGGGCCGGCGGGGCCGCATCGTGGGGCTTCGCCTTCCGCTCGACGACGAGGACGAGGGGCCGTGGACCGCGCCGCCATCAAGGCGAAGGCCCTTGCCCGCAATCGCCGGTGCGCCGCCCGGCTCCGCCGGGCGGACACAGCGTGGGTTGCGGCAGTTTTCGCGGGGCGTGGCCGGCGGTGTGTGGGTCGGAAGCGGGAAGGGGGAGCTACATCCCGAGGTCGACGTCGGGCGTCTTCGGCTTCGACCCGGCTGCCTGCTCGTGCTCGGACTCGCGGTCCCGGAACCGCCCGCGCCGCTCACCGGATTCTCGCTCGATCCGCAGCTCGTGGTGTCCGTCGCTGTCGATTGCGGGACCGCGATCCATCGCGTCCGTGGCGCGTGTCACGTGATCGCAAGGTCACGTACAGGGTGCAATGCTCGCACCGGTAGATCTTGAGTCGCGCCGCGCGGGCTAGGGCGTGTTAACACTATCGCAGTGCATCGATGATGAGTGCAAAAACGATGAATCCCAGGAAGATGGCGTCGAGTTTCTCGAATCGCGAGAAGATACGGCGGAATCCTTTCAACCGCCGAAACAACCGCTCGATTTCGTTGCGCCGCTTGTACATCTCACGGTCGTACTCCCAAGGCTCCACGCGCGTTCGCAACGGCGGCACCACCGGCTCATACCCCAGCGCCAAGGCCAGTTGCCGGGTCTCGTCACCTTCGTACGCGCGGTCCATGATCAACGAGGGACGGTTGTGCTGCTGACCGAGGCGATTCAACAGCTTACGTCCTTCCGGGGCGTCGTGGGCCTGCCCTGGGGAGAGCGAGAACGTGAGGGCGGTTCGAGCATCCGCGGCAACCATATGAATCTTGGTGGTCCACCCGCCGCGCGATCGCCCGATGGCTTGGCGACCGTTTTTTTTAGCGCCCCCGTCGCGTCGGGATGCACTTTCACGATGGTGCTGTCCATCGACATGGCTTCGAGCTTGATCCGCACGATCTGCGCTCGTTGCAGATGCTCGAAGACCGTGTCGAGCACCCCGCTCTTCGACCAACGGTTCATGCGGGTGTAGATGGTGTGCCAGTTGCCAAACCGTGCCGGTAGCCCTCGCCATTTGCAGCCATGCTCGGCGACATACAGGATGGCGTTGAGCACTTGGCGGTTCGAAAGGCTGACATTGCCGCGCTGCACTGGCAGATATGGCGCGATACGTTCGTACTGAGCTTGGGTGAGTTCCATCCATGGAGGATATCATGACTATACCCATTTGTGTTAACACGCCCTAGTCGAGATCTTCAGAGAGGAGCGAAGAGAGTTCTTCGACACGCCGACTGCGAAGAAGCTCGGAGTTGAATATCAATCGTATACAGAAATTTATTGGCGCGCCCGGAGGGACTCGAACCCCCGACACCCAGGTTCGAAGCCTGGTACTCTATCCAACTGAGCTACGGGCGCTTGGGAGGGGTGGCGCCGGGTGGGCCGTCGCCAAGTTCGAGCCGAGTGTACACGCGGGTGCCGGGTCCGGATACACGCTGCCGCATGCCATTCCGGGCCGAAGCGTGAGACATCGGCTGCGAGATCCAACTCGGGCACTCTCGGGAATTCCGCCCGCAGCCTGGCCAACAGTCAATCCAATCCACTGCGCGCGAACATCGGCGAGCACGAACGCCCCGCCGCTTGATCTGCCGATTCCCGAGCGCGGAGCCTATCCGAGCAGAGATAGCGGCGAATTCCACTCCCCGTTTTCCGGAAAGTCCGCGAAGCGTGCTCTGCGGAATGCGTCGAGCGGCAGGCGCGGGGGTTCGCCGAGGGCCAGGTCGCGCAGTACCAGACCGGTTACCGGCGCGATCCCGAATCCGTGCCCCGAGAATCCGCAGGCGATGATCAACCCGTCGACTTCCGGCGCGGTTTCGATCACCGGAAGCCCGTCTGGGGTCAGGTCGATCAGCCCGGTCCAGAAGCGGGAAATGCGCAGGTCGCGCAGCGCCGGGAGGGCTGCGGCGCCGACCTCGATGGTTGCCGCCAGCGCGGCAAAGGTCGGATGCACCACCGGCCGGGCTCCTTCCTCGATGGCGCCGTGCCAGCGGCGCGAACCGCCGCTCACTCGCATCCGTCCGTCGATCTGCTGTCGAGCGGCAAAGTTGGCGGTCGCGGCTCCGAGCACCGGTTCGAGGAGTGGCGGAATCGGCTCGGACTGGACGATGGTGGTCATCATCACCCGCATCGGTATGTCGAGAGACAACTCTCCGAGCAGGTCATTGGACCGCACTCCACCCGCCACCAGGCAGGTGCCGCAGCCGATCCGGCCGCGGTCGGTCGTCACGCCGCTGACCGCGCCCCGGGACACCTCGATGGATCGAACGTTCTCTCCGAGACGAAATACCGCCCCATGACGTTCCGCCGCCCGCCGGAAAGCGGCCACCGTCGCGTGCGGATCGGCGTGTCCGTCGGTGGGGCAGAAGGATGCGGCGAGCACCGTCGGGGCCACGGCGGGGGCGATTTCCCGGACCGCGTCGTTGCTTTCCAGGAACCGCAGATCGAGCCCGGCCTCCCGTTGCGCGGCGACGAGCTCGCGAATGATCTCCACCTCGTCCTCGGTGCGCGCGAGGCGCAGATTGCCCTTCCTGCGATAGCCCGTCGCGTCATCGAGCTCTTCGTCGAGGGTCGACCAGATGTCGACGGCGGCCCGGGCGAGCGGCAGCTCGGCCGGATCGCGGGCGGACTGGCGTACCCCCGCCAGCGTCCAGCCGGAGGCCATCGCGGCGGGTGCGTAGCGCTCGACGAGCGTGACCGCATGCCCCTCTCGCGCAAGATGGTAGGCGGCCGCACAGCCGGTTACCCCGCCCCCGATGATCACGACATCCGATACGGTCATGTCGATTCGGCCCCCCGCCGAGCGTCGCTTCGCATCTCGTCGCCATCGTACGTTCTACGGTGCAACCAGGTCGAGTTGTGACCGGTCGCCGGTAGACAGTGATCCCGATCGGTGCCACAGTGCGTCTCGTTCCGCACCAGCGGAATTTCGGCGGTACACCGAGCCCGCATTCTCACCGGCCCCTCAGCTGGAGCCATCCAGGCCTGAGCGGTCCTCCGATGCTTGCCGGAAACCTAGTGAGAAATGCGCGTCAAGGTGCAAATGAAGGAGACGAGCATTCGGCCGCGTTTCTCACGGGCCCTCGGACCGGAGCCATTCAAGCCTGAGCGGTTCTCCGATGCTTGCCGGAAACCTAGTGAGAAATGCGCGTCAAGGTGCAAATGAAGGAGACGAGCATTCGGCCGCGTTTCTCACGGGCCCTCGGACCGGAGCCATTCAAGCCTGAGCGGTTCTCCGATGCTTGCCGGGAACTGGTGAGAAATGCGGACTCACAGAACAAGAGGAGCCAGAGGGTATGAGAAATCGAATTTCGGCATTGGTCGCCGGCGCGGTGCTGTTGACATCGTCGCTTGCACACGGGGCGGGGACGACTCTCAACGTCGGCATGGCGTCGGCCGACGCGGGCAAGCTGGACCCCCATGTCGCGACCACCACGCCCGACAAGGGTCTGCTGCACTGGATGTTCAACGGCCTGGTGCGGATCAAGCCGGGTCAGGCGAGCCCGGCATTCATCGAGCCCGACCTCGCGGAAAGCTGGACCGCCTCCGCCGATGGTCTGGTCTGGACCTTCAAGCTGCGCCAGGGGGTCGAGTGCCACGGCGAGTACGGAGCGCTCGACGCCCACGACGTGGTGTTCTCGCTGAAACGCGCGGCGAACAGCGAAACATCCGGGTTCGCCAACGATTTCAAGGCGCTCTCATCGATCGAGGCGACCGGCGACCACGAGGTGACGATCACGCTCTCCGAGCCGGTGCCGAGCCTGCTCGGCCTGCTGGTGGCCTATCACGGCGGCAACATCGTGTGCCAGGACGCCGTGGAGGCGCTGGGCGATCAGTTCCAGCGCTCGCCCATCGGCACCGGCCCCTTCATGTTCGCCGAGTACCAGCCGCAGCAGTACGTGAAGCTGGTGGCGAACGAGGACTACTTCCGCGGCGCACCGAAGATCAAGGAGATCTACTACCGCTACATCCCGTCGGACGCCAGTCGCGACCTCGCCTTCCAGTCCGGCGAGATCGACATGATCTACGGCAAGCAGGATCAGACGTGGGTCGAGCGCATCAAGGAGATTCCCGGCACCACGGTGACGGTGATGGAACCCGGCGAGATGTCGGTCATCCACCTCAACATGACCATGCCGCCGCTCGACAACAAGCTGGTGCGCCAGGCCGTGGCCCATGCCGTCGACCGCAGCGCCATGGTGCAGTTCAAGGGCGAGGCGGTCACCCGGGCCGCGGTCTCACCGGTGCCGGAGGGATATCTCGGCCACACCGGTGACGTGCCGACCTACGACTACGACGTGGCCCGGGCGAAGGAGCTGCTCGCCGAGGCGGGCTTTGCCGACGGCGTGACGCTGAAGGCCATCCACACCACCCTGCCCGGCATGCTCACCACCATCGAAGCGGTGCAGGCGCTGCTGAAGCAGGCCGACATCAATCTCGAAATCGAGCCGGTGGAGCATGCGACCTTCCACCAGCGGATCCGCGAGGACGCCTCCCAGGTGGTCCATTACTCGGCCGCCCGTTTCCCGATCGCCGATGTCTACCTGACGCAGTTCTATCATTCGGACTCGATCGTCGCGACGCCGACGGCGATCACCAACTTCTCGCACTGTGCGGTCGCCGACGGCGAGATCGAGGCGGCGCGGGTCGAACCGGACCCGGAGAAGCAGAACATGCTCTGGGCCACGGCGCAGCGCAAGATCATGGAGGAAGTCTGCGCGGTACCGATCTACCAGAACCTCCAGCTCTGGGCCTGGAAGGACACCCTGGATCTCGGCGTCGAGGTGAAGGGCTCGCTGAACCTCAGCCCGGCAGTCACGGAACTGGCCAGCTTCAGGAACTAGGGGGGCTGCGTCTCGGGCCGGGGAGGCATGTTCGGCGCTGCGTTCCGGCGCGAGCCTTCCGGGCGCGTCGTACCTGTCGCAGCCTCGGCCCCTGATGCAGCAAACCACCTTCGGGAATCCGGCCCGACCATGAAGATCGATATGGCCCGAAGTGTTTAGCCGAAAGCGGCGTGTCGGCCACGGCCGGCGCGCCGCCTCGTTTTTCCCGCCACTGCGGGAATGATGCCATCGACATGGCTATGGCTGTGACAATAACGTCATTCCCGCCCGGACGACTCTCCCCATGGCCGGATCGCTCGCCGCGAAGGCACGCGGGGTGACAATAACGTCATTCCCGCCCAGGCGGCTCTCCGGAGCGGGTGCGTACCGATGAGCGGCTTTGTCCTCAAGCGGCTCGGCTTTGCCGTCGTCACGCTGTTCGCGGTTCTGACCATCGTCTTCTTCATCGTCCGCGTCCTGCCGGGCGATCCGGCGCTGGTCATTCTGGGCGACCAGGCCAGCATGGAAGCGATCGAGGCGCTGCGGGCGCGTCTCGGCCTCGATCGTCCGCTGGCGGTGCAGTACCTGGACTTCCTCTCCGGCGTCGTGGTTGGCGAGTGGGGCGTCTCGATGGTCTCCGGCCGGCCGGTCATCGAGGAAATTCTGAAGGTGCTGCCGGCCACCATCGAGCTGACCGTGGTTTCCCTGATTCTCGGGGCGGCGCTCGGCATTCCGCTGGGGATCTGGTCGGCCATTCGCCGCAACAGCCTGCCGGACTACGTGACGCGCCTGGCCTCCCTGCTCGGGCTTTCCTTCCCCGCGTTCGTCTCCGCGATCCTGCTGCTGCTCGTCTTCGCCATCCAGTTGCGCTGGTTTCCGGTGATCAGCTCCATCCAGGGTGAGAGCTTCGGGGAACGAATGCGGGACCTGGCGCTGCCGGCGGTCAACCTGGGCATCATCATGGCGGCGTACATCACCCGCGTGGCCCGTTCCGCCATGCTGGAGGTGCTCAATCAGGACTACGTGCGCACCGCGCACGCCAAGGGCATCGACTTCACCAGCGTCATCCTGCGCCACTGCCTGCGCAACACCATGATTCCGGTGGTCACCGTGGTGGGCCTCTACCTGGGGATCCTCATCGGCAACTCGGTGCTGACCGAGATCGTGTTCAACCGGCCGGGTCTCGGCAAGCTGATCGTCGGCGCGCTGAACCAGCGTGACTACACCATGCTGCAGGGCATGATGGTCATCTACACCCTGATCGTGGTGGCGGTGAACCTGATCACCGATCTCACCTACGGCCTCATCGACCCGAGGATCAAGTACCGATGAGCGCCGCCGCCCCCGGCCGGCGCGTTTCCCATCTGCGCCTCGGCCTGGCCGCGGCGGCGCGCGGGCTGGTGCGGGCCTTCAACACCAACAAGACGTCCTGGGTGGGGCTGGTGGTCTTTCTCGTGGTCTGCCTGCTCGCGATCCTGGCCCCGCTGATTGCGGTGCACGACCCGCTGGAGCAGAACATCCTGTTCCGGCTCAAGCCGCCTTCGCCCGAACACTGGATGGGCACCGACTACTACGGCCGGGACATCTTCTCGCGCCTGCTCCACGGGGCGCGGATTTCCCTGGTCATCGGCCTGCTCGCAATCGGGGTCGCGATGATCATCGGTTCCTTCATCGGCCTGGTGGCCGGCTATCGCGGCGGGCGTACCGACATCATCATGATGCAGACGATGGACGTGCTGCTGGCCTTCCCCTCGCTGATCCTGGGGCTCATCGTGGTGGCCATGCTGGGGCCGAGCATCACCAACCTGGTGATCGCCATCGCGCTCACCGCCATTCCGCCCTTCGCCCGCATTGCCCGGGCGCCGACCATCGCCGTCAAGGAGCGGGAGTTCGTCGAGGCGGGCCGGGCCCTCGGCTACTCCGACCTGCGGCTGATGCTGGGGCATATCCTGCCCAACATCCTGCCGGAGATTCTGGTCATGGGCTCGCTGTGGCTCGCGACCGCGATCCGCGTCGAGGCTTCCCTCGCCTTCATCGGCCTCGGTGTCGCGCCGCCGACCGCCACCTGGGGCGGGATGATTCGCGAGGGCTTCGAGAACATTCTCGACAGCCTCTGGCTCACCCTCTTTCCTTCCATCGCGATTCTCGTCGTGGTCTTCGCCCTGAACCTCCTGGGCGACGGATTGCGCGACGCCATCGACCCGAAACTCAGGGGCGAGCAGTGAAGGGGGAGCGCAAGGCGCACCCCGACGGACCGCCGGTTCTGGCCATCCGCGATCTCACCACTTCGTTCCGGGTGCACGGCGAATGGAAGGCGGTGGTGCGCGACGTGAGCTTCGACATCAGGGCGCGGGAGACGGTGGCGGTGGTCGGTGAATCCGGCTCCGGCAAGAGCGTGACCGCGCTCTCCATCATGCGACTCATCCCCACCGCCAACGGCCGTATCGCCGGACATGTCGCGCTGGAGGGACGCGCGCTGACGGAACTCTCCGAAGAGGCCATGCGTGATGTGCGCGGCGGGGAGATCGGCATGATTTTCCAGGAGCCGATGACTTCGCTCAACCCGGTGCTGACCATCGGCTTCCAGGTATCCGAGGCGTTGCGCCGGCACCGCGGTCTCGGGCTCGCGGAGGCCGATCGCGAGGCCCTGCGTCTTCTCGATCTGGTGCGCATTCCCGACGCCCGGCGCCGCTTCAACGAGTACCCGCACACTTTTTCCGGCGGCATGCGCCAGCGGGTGATGATCGCGATGGCGCTGGCCTGCCGGCCCCGGCTGTTGATCGCGGACGAACCGACCACGGCCCTCGACGTGACGATCCAGGCGCAGATCCTGGAGCTGATCCGCGAGCTGCAGGGCGAGATCGGCATGTCGGTGATGTTCATCACCCACGACATGGGGGTGGTGGCGGAGATCGCGGATCGGGTGGTGGTGATGCTGGAGGGCGAGAAGGTCGAGGAGGATGGCGTCGTCCCGCTCTTCGCCGCGCCGGGTCATCCCTACACCCGGCGGTTGCTGGCCGCCGTCCCGAAGCTCGGAGCGCTGGCCGGTGGCGTCACGCCCCGACGCTTTTCGAGCGACCGGGACGAGGTTGCGAGCGATGAGCCGGACCGGCGCGGCGCCCCGATTCTTCAGGTCATGGATCTCACGACGCGCTTTGCGGTGCGCGGCGGTCTGCTCGGCCGCGCCATCGGCAACATCCACGCGGTCGAAGGGGTGTCGTTCAGCCTGCGCGAGGGCGAGACGCTCTCACTGGTGGGAGAGAGCGGCTGCGGCAAGTCCACCACCGGGCGCTCGATCCTGCGCCTCATCGAGCCGCGGGCCGGCACCATCCGCTTCGAGGGGCACGATCTCGGACAGGCCGACAAGGCGGAGCTGCGCGACATCCGCAAGCGCCTGCAAATGATCTTCCAGGACCCCTACGGTTCGCTCAATCCGCGCAAGACCGTGGGGTCGGCCATCCGTGAACCCATGCTGGTGCACGGGCTGTGCAGCCGGGAGGAGGCGGACGAGCGGGTCGAGAAGCTGCTGTTGCAGGTGGGCCTGGAGCCCGAGCACGCGCTGCGTTTTCCTCACGAGTTCTCCGGCGGGCAGCGCCAGCGGCTGTGCATCGCGCGCGCCCTGGGTCTGGAGCCGCGGGTCATCGTTGCCGATGAATCGGTTTCCGCCCTCGATGTCTCGATCAAGGCTCAGGTGATCAACCTGATGCTCGACCTCCAGGCCGAGCTCGGACTCGCCTATCTCTTCATCAGCCACGACATCGCCATCGTCGAGCGGGTCAGCCACCGCATTGCGGTGATGCTGCTGGGCGAGGTGGTGGAGATCGGCCCGCGGGCAGCCGTCCTCGACATGCCGCACCACCCCTACACCCGAAAGCTGATCCGGGCGGTGCCGCGGCCGGACCCCGATCTGCGCCGCGGTCGGGTCGGCCTGGACACCGAAGAGATTCGCAGCCCGGTGCATCCCCCCGGCCACGAAGTGGCGCAACGCCCGATGGTCGAGGTCGGGCCGGACCACTTCGTGCGCGCCTTCGACTGACCCGGAGATTTCCGGGCTTGCCGGTCTCTCCTCCGGGCCTCCGGAACGCCCATTGCGGGCGATTTCGAGCCCATGTTCCGGTCTGGCGGGAATCGCCTAATCCGGCGTACTCCGGTCGCGGTTCTTCTGCGCAGGACTTATACTGAACCCGAAGAGGAAGTGAGGCGCGCCGGCTGCGTCGTCGGCCCCCCGGCGAGCGGCGCTTCGGGTGAGGGTTCGGGGTGCGTTCGGAGAGGATGGACAACAGGATCGCAAAGTTCCGCATCGGACAGGTCGTGCGCCACCGCGTCTACCCGTTCCGAGGCGTGATCTTCGATGTCGACCCGGTCTTCAGCAACACCGAGGAGTGGTGGGAGTCGATCCCGGAGGACGTGCGTCCCAGCAAGGATCAGCCCTTCTACCACCTGCTGGCGGAGAATGAGTCGTCGACGTACATCGCCTACGTCTCGGAGCAGAATCTGCTCGTCGACGAATCCGGCGAGCCGGTGCAGCACCCGAACGTCTCCGATCTCTTCGGCGAACTGGACGCCGGGCAGTATGCGGTGCTCGACGCGATGATCCACTGACCGGTTTCATCGGCCATGTCAACCCTCGCTTTCGACACCCACAAGGCTGTCAAGGCCCGGCGCGAAGCCGGCTTCGACGACTCCCAGGCCGAAGCCGTCATCGAGCAGATCGGGGTCGCGATCCGCGGAAACGTCGCGACCAAGGACGATTTGAAGGTGCTGAGGGGCGATCTGGAGAAGCTTGAGCTGCGCATGACCATCAAGCTGTACGCCGCCGTCGCCGCCGGGGTCGGCCTGGTCAAGGCGCTCGACTTCCTCGTTGGCTGATCCGACCCCGGAATGTGTCACCTCCCACCGGCGCAAGCTCGATGTATCGAGTATCCCTCCCCGACCCGGTACGGCCGTGACCTGGGGTCGGCCCGATCGGTCCGATTGGCCCGATTGGCAAGAATCCGGGTGACCTGAGGAGTCCGAACCATGTCGCATCCGCAGTACGTCTACCTCAACGATCGGGTGGTCCCGTGGGACGAAGGCAGGGTCCACGTCGCCTCGGTCGGGTTCAAGTTCGGCACCGGGGTCTTCGAGGGCCTGCGTGGTTACTGGAACCCCGAGAAGGAACAGATGTACGTCCTGCAGCTCGCCGAGCACATGCGGCGGCTGGAGTATTCGCAGCGGTTCATGCGCTTCGACGAGATTCTCCCGGGCCCGGTGGTGGGCGAGAAGATCCTGGAACTCCTGCGGGCGAACGCGTTCAGGGAGAACGTCCACGTCATGTCCACGGTGTTCGTCGAGGGGTTCGGGCCTCCCCACACCACGGGGCCGATCGGGCTCTCGATTCTCTCCGGCCCGCGCCACGACATCCCCAGAACCGAGACCGGCTGCACCGCCCAGATCAGCTCCTGGCAGCGTGTCCCGGACGTCGCGATGCCCATGCGGGTGAAGTGCAACGCGAACTACCAGAACGGACGGCTCGCCACTCTGCAGGCCCGGGCCGACGGATACGACACCGCCATTCTGCTCAACAGCCGCGGCAAGGTCGCCGAAGGCCCCGGCATGTGCGTGTTCATGATCCGCGACGGCAAGGCGGTGACCCCGCCGGTGACCAGCGACATCCTGGAGAGCATCACCCGGCAAACCGTGATGACGCTGTGCCGCGAGTACCTGGACCTGGAGGTAGTCGAGCGCGACATCGACCGCAGCGAGTTCGCAGCGGCGGAGGAGGCGTTCTTCTGCGGCACCGCGTGGGAGGTGACGCCGCTCGTCGGCGTGGACCGTCTGGCCATCGGCGACGGAGAGGTCGGGCCGGCGGTGCGCCGGCTTCAGGAGGTGTTCTTCGGGATCGCGACCGGCACGCGCGAGGACCACGCCGAGTGGCGCACCCCCGTATACGGTTGAATGGCTGAGTGGTTGAACGGCCGAATGCCGACATGACCGACCTTGTTCTCGTGGAACGCATCAGGGCGGCGCTCGAAGCGTCCGGGGTCGAGTACGAGATCTTCCCCTGCGACCCGGAGCTTGCCGACACTGCGGTGTTCTGCGAACGCTACGGCTACCCGCTCGACGTTTCCGCGAACACCATTCTCGTGAAGGCGAAGACCGGCGGCGAGCGCTACGTTGTCTGCGTGGTCCTCGCCCACACCCGACTCGACGTGAACCGCACTGTGCGCAAGCGTCTCGGTGCGCGCCGGGTGTCGTTCGCGTCGGCGGACGAGACTCGCGCGGCCACGGGCATGGAGATCGGCGGAGTGACCCCCCTGGCCCTGCCCGAAGGGCTCGAGATCTGGGTGGATGCCCGCATCATGGCGTGCGAGTGGATCATCCTCGGCGGCGGCGATCGGGCGCACAAGGTGAAGGCGGCGCCGGCCCTGTTCGAACGCATCCCGTTCGTCACCGTGGTCGAGGGGCTTGCGCTCGATCCGCCGGCATGAGCGCCGTGCACACCCCTCCTGCTCTGTCCGATCCGGCATCGACGCCGCCGCCGCGACTGCGGTACGTTCCGGTTCTGCGGCAATCGCGGGACTCCGCCATCCTCGGGCCATGACGCGTAAGCTCTACATCCGGACCTTCGGCTGCCAGATGAACGAGTACGATTCCGCGCGGACCGCGGATCTGCTTGCGGCGGCGCACGGGTTGAAGCGCACCACCCGCGCCGAGGATGCGGATGTCCTGCTCGTCAACACCTGCTCGGTGCGCGAGAAGGCGGCGGAGAAGCTCTTCTCCGAAGTCGGCCGCTGGCGGGCCTGGAAGGAGGCGCGCCCCGATCTGGTGATCGGGGTCGGCGGTTGCGTGGCGAGCCAGGAGGGGGCGGCGATCCGCGAGCGTGCCCCCCATGTCGACGTGGTGTACGGGCCCCAGACCCTGCACCGCTTGCCGGAGATGATCGACCCGCGCCGTCCCCGCGCCCCGGCGGTGGACGTCTCCTTCCCCGAGATCGAGAAGTTCGACCGCCTCCCGGAGCCGAGGGCCACAGGCCCCACCGCATTCGTGTCGGTGATGGAGGGATGCAGCAAGTACTGCTCGTTCTGCGTGGTGCCCTACACCCGGGGCGAGGAGTTCAGCCGCCGGTTCGACGACGTGATCGCCGAGACCGTGGCGCTGGCAGAGCAGGGGGTTCGCGAGATCACCTTCCTCGGCCAGAACGTGAACGCCTACCGCGGGGTCATGCACGACGGCCGCGAGTGCGATCTCGCCTTGCTCATCGCCTACGCCGCCGCCATCGAGGGCATCGACAGGATTCGATACACCACCTCGCATCCGGCCGAGCTCACCGGCAGCCTCGTCGACGGGTACGGGGAGGTGCCGGAGCTGGTGAGTCACCTCCACCTTCCGGTGCAAAGCGGCAGCGATCGGATCCTGGCGCTGATGAAGCGCGGCTACACCGTGCGCGACTACGTCGACAAGGTGCGGCGGCTGCGCGCCGTACGCCCCGACCTCAGCCTGTCTTCGGACTTCATCGTCGGCTTTCCGGGGGAGACCGACGCCGATTTCGAAGCCACGATGGACCTCATCGACGAGGTGGGTTTCGACACCTCGTTCTCGTTCATCTATAGCGCCCGCCCCGGCACCCCGGCCGCCGCCCTGCCCGATCCCGTCCCTCTCGACACGAAGCGCGAGCGCCTCGCCCGGCTCCAGGTCCGGCTCTCGGTGCACGCGCGCGAGGTATCCGAGGCCATGGTCGGCCGCCGGCTCGCGGTGCTCGTCGAGGGGCCTTCGAAGAAGGATCCCGACGAGCTTCGCGGCCGCACCGAGAACAACCGGGTGGTGAACTTCCCCGGTCCGCCCGACCTCGCCGGCACGTTCGCCGACGTGACGATCGTGGAGGCGCTCCCGAATTCGCTGCGGGGCGCGCTGGCGGGCGCGTCGTCCCGGCCGTGAGCGCCGCGGCCCGCCTGCGAACCCCGTGTCCCCGAATCACCGACTCCGAGCCGAGGCCCTCCCCTGAACGTTCCCACCGCACGCACCGAAACGGACATCCACCTCGAACCCGCAGACAACGAGCGACTTGCAAGTCTGTGTGGCCCGCTCGACCGACACCTGCGACAGCTGGAGCGCCGTTTCGGGGTCGAGATCTCCACGCGGGGTCATGTCTTCCAGATACTCGGGGACCCCGCCCCGGTCCGGGCGGCCAGCGCGACTATCCGCAAGCTCTACGCCTCGACCGGCGAGGAGTCGCTCACCGCCGAGCGGGTTCACCTGTTCCTGCAGGAGTCGGAGATCGAGGAGAGCCTTGACGAGGCTTCCGAGGCGGCCTCCGACACCGGCGAATCGGTCAGGGTCCGGCGTGGCGTGGTGCACGGCCGCGGCCGCAATCAGACCCGGTACCTGCGCTCGGTGCGCACGCATGATGTCAACTTCGGCATCGGTCCGGCCGGCACTGGCAAGACGTACCTCGCGGTGGCGTGCGCGGTGGAAGCGCTGGAGACCGACCGGGTCACGCGCATCGTGCTGGTGCGTCCCGCGGTGGAGGCGGGCGAGCGTCTCGGGTTTCTCCCCGGCGATCTCCAGCAGAAGGTCGACCCGTACCTCCGCCCCCTGTTCGACGCGCTCCACGAGATGCTCGGCTACGAACGCACCGCGAAGCTCATGGATCGCAACGTCATCGAGGTGGCGCCGCTCGCCTACATGCGCGGGCGCACCCTGAACGAGTCGTTCATCATTCTGGACGAGGCGCAGAACACCTCGGTGGCGCAGATGAAGATGCTCCTCACCCGCATCGGCTTCGGCTCCACCGCGGTGGTGACCGGCGATGTCACCCAGATCGATCTGCCCGGCGGTCAGGGCTCGGGGCTCCGCCATGCGGTCGACGTGCTGCGGTCGGTGAAGGGCATTACCTGGACATGGTTCGATTCCCGGGACGTGGTGCGCCACCCGATGGTGTCGCGGATTCTCGACGCCTACGACGCGGCCAGCGTGGACGAGCGGGGATGAGCTTCGGGGTCGAGGTGCAGCGTGCGTGCGCAGCGCCCGGGGTGCCGGCGGCGGCGAAGCTCGCGGAGTGGGCCGAGGCCGCCCTCGACGGCCGCTGCGAGGGCGCGCACCTGACGGTGCGGGTGGTGGACGAGACCGAGGGGGCGGCGCTCAACGCGCGCTACCGCGGCCGAACAGGCGCCACCAACGTCCTCGCCTTCGGGTTCGATGCCCCGGAGGTTCCCTCCGTGCGCATTCTCGGCGACATCGTGGTCTGCGCGCCGGTGGCCGAGCGCGAGGCGCATGAGCACGCGAAGTGCCCCGATGCGCACTGGGCGCATCTCGTCGTTCACGGCACCCTGCACCTGCTCGGATACGACCACGACGAGCCCGGCGCCGCCGGGGAGATGGAGGCGCTGGAGCGCGAGATCCTGGGCCGGCTCGGCTATCCCGACCCCTACGCGGCCGGGGACGGGCCGTGAACGAACCCCCCGACGGCGGTCCGAGTACGCGGTCCTGGTTCGGGCGCATCGTTCGCGCGTTGCAGGGCAAGCGGAGCGAACCCGGGGATCGGCGCTCGCTCGTGCGCCTTCTGCGCGACGCCGAACGGCGCAACGTGCTCGGCCCCGATGCGCTGGCCATGATCGAGGGCGCGCTCTCGGTCGGTGACATGCAGGTGCGCGACATCATGGTGCCGCGGGCGCAGATGGTGGTGATCGACGGGGACCGGCCGCCGGAGGAGTTCGTGGGCGCGGTGGTCGACTCGGGTCACTCGCGCTTCCCGGTGATCGGCGACAACCGCGACGAGGTGGAGGGGATCCTGTTCGCCAAGGATCTGCTCAGCCATTTTGCGCGCAATGGGGACAATCGCTTCAACCTCGCGGACGCGATGCGGAGAGCGGTTTTCATCCCCGAGAGCAAGCGGCTCGATGTCCTGCTCCGGGAGTTCAGGGCCGGCCGCAACCACATGGCGCTCGTGGTCGACGAGTACGGCGGGGTGGCCGGTCTCGTCACCATCGAGGACGTGCTGGAGCAGATCGTGGGAGAGATCGACGACGAGCACGACACCGGCGACGAGCATCTCGTCAGCGCGCACTCCAACGGCGAGTTCACGGTGAAGGCGCGCACCCCGGTCGAAGACTTCAACGAGTACTTCAACTGCGCGTTCGACGACGAGGAGTCGGACACCATCGGGGGCGTGGTGGTGCGGGCCTTCGCGCGCCTTCCCTCCCGTCACGAGCAGGTCACCCTCGACGGGTTTCGCTTCACGGTGGTCCGCGCCGACAAGCGCCGCGTCCATCTGCTTCGAGTGCGACCGCTCGGAGACGAAGGCGGGGCGGACTGAGCGGGACGCCCCATGCGGGACGAATCGTCGCGCCCGACTGCTCCCTCACTCCGGCGCGCCCGCCTGCACAAGGCCACCGCCGCGGGCGGGTGTCTCGCGGCCGGGGCGGCGCTGCCCCTCGCGTTCGCCCCGTTCGGGCTCTTTCCCGTCGCGTTCGTCTCCCTTGCCGTGCTGTTCATCGCGTGGTGCCGATGCGCGACGCCGCGGCGTGCCTTCCTCCTCGGCTGGCTGTTCGGGCTCGGATCCTTCGGCGCCGGCATCTCCTGGGTGTACGAGAGCTTCGGTTTCGCCAACGTGGCGGGACCGCTGGCATTCGTCCTGACGGTGGCGCTGGTCGCGGGCCTTGCCCTCTACCCCGCCGTTCTCGGCTGGATCCTGGTACGGGTCGCGCCGGCCGCGGCCGCGGCCGCGCCGCGGCTGCTTGCGGTGTACCCGGCGGCATGGACGTTGTGGGAGTGGATCAGAGGGTGGGCGTTGACCGGATTCCCGTGGCTGCAGGTCGGGTATGCGCAGATCGACGGCCCCGCGGCGGGATGGCTGCCGGTACTGGGGGTACACGGCACGGGCGCCCTGGTCGCGTTCGTGGCCGGCGGGCTTGCTCTGATCCCGATCCTGGCCATGGTCCCGGTCTCGGTCCAGGCCCCGGCCCCGGCTCGTCGCGGAGGACGCGCGTTCGCGCCGCTGGTGGTCGCGATCGCACTGTGGGGCGCGGGCGTCGGGCTTGCCGGCACCGAATGGGTACGGGAGGCGGGGCCGCCGGTGGACGTCGCGATCGTGCAGGGCAACGTCGACCAGAGCCGGAAGTGGCTTCCGGAGATGCGGGGCCCGACCCTGGAGCGGTACTCGAGACTGACGCGGCGGCACTTCGATGCCGATCTGGTGGTCTGGCCGGAGACGGCGATCCCCGGGTTCCTCGATACGCAGACGGAATTCATGCGCCGGCTCGGGAAGGAGGCGATCGAGCACGGCAGTGCGATCGTCGCCGGGGTGCCGGTGCGCGAAGCGCCCGGAGGTCCCTATCTGAACGCGGTGGCGATGCTCGGGTCCGAGCCGCGGCTCTACTTCAAGCGTCGCCTCGTTCCGTTCGGAGAGTACCTGCCGCTCGGGTTCGTGCTGCGCCCGGTGGTGAAGGCGCTGGGGATCCGGGTGGCCGATTTCAGCTCCGGCCCCCGCGAGCAGGCGCCGATGCGTCTCGGCTCCCACGTGCTCGGAGTGTCGATCTGCTACGAGATCGCATTCGGGAGCGCGGTACGCATGGATCTGCCGCAGGCCGCGTTGCTGGTGACGGTCAGCAACGACGCGTGGTTCGGCGACTCCATCGGTCCGCACCAGCATCTGGAGATCGCACGGGTGCGCGCCGCCGAAGCCGGGCGGTGGCTGGTACGCGCGACGAATACCGGGCTGAGCGCGGTTATCTCGCCCCGCGGAGAGGTGCGGGGCCGGCTCCCCCAGTTCGAAGTTGCGGCGGAGGTGTTCGAGATCGTGCCGATGCGCGGCGAGACACCGTATGCGCGGTTCGGGGACGCCCCGGTGCTCGTGGCTCTCATGGGGTGGTTTGTCGCGGGCCTGGTGTGGTCACGGCGGATGTCGCCGGCGGCTCGGGCTGGCAAGGACGCTGGCCGGAACAATCTTTCCCCTTGACGCGGCTGCCCTCGCGGTCGGGTAGAGGGTTGGAGGCCAGGCAGTGAAAAATCGATTTCGGTCGGGGCTCCGAGGTAGCGGCCCGAGTTGATCGGGATGGCTGATCAGGATGGCTGATCGGGAGGATTGAATGGACGGAGGTTTGAAAGTGCCGAGATTTGTTCTGTGCCCGTGTCTGTGCCTGGGCCTGGGCCTGGGCACGGGGGGCGCGGTGGCCGAGAGCGTCGAGGTGTTGCGCGACGGCGACATCGCCGGATGGGAAGAGAAGGTCTTTGCGGGCGAGACGCATTACGAGACCGTCCGGCGTGACGGACGGCTCGTGGTGCGGGCGACGAGCCGCGGGACCGCCTCGGGCCTGTACCGGGAGCGCCGCATCGACCTGGAGAAGACTCCGATCCTGCGCTGGACGTGGCGCGTCGACGGTACCCTGGGGGATATCGACGAACGTACCCGTGCCGGCGACGACTATGCCGCCCGAGTCTACGTCATTCGGTCGCATCCGGTGTTCCTGTGGCGAACGCGCGCCGTGAACTACGTGTGGGCGAGCACCCGGACCCCGGGCGAGACATGGCCGAATGCCTATACCGAAGCCTCGCGCCACATCGCGGTCCGCTCCGGCGACGAGGAGGCCGGCCAGTGGGTCGAGGAGCGCCGGGACGTGCGGGCGGACTTCCGGGCGCTGTTCGGCGAGTCCGTGCGCGAAGTCGACGCGGTGGCGATCATGACCGACACCGACAACAGCGACGGCGCCGCGGTGGCGTACTACGGGGACATCACCTTCACGAGCGAGTGAAGCCGGTGTGTCACCAGGCAGCGCCTTGCTCCGACTCCCGAACCTTCGGGAAAGGCCGTGCGTACAGGGCCCGAGATATCGGGTGGAATGTCGAAGCCGGCGTTGCCTGTCATTGGCTGCAGGCCGCGTGAGCGATCGGTCGATTGGTCAGTCAGTCAGGCCGTGCCCCCGGCCCGGTGCTTCATCCGGATGAACACCGCGTGCGGAACGTGGATGAGGTCCGCGATCCGGCGCACCAGGTTTTCCTCGTACTTGTCGAGATCGCCGTCCGCGTATGCGACCCGCCAGAGCAACTCCACCACATGCGCCTTCTGGTCGCGATCGAGCTGCCGGTTGACGTGCCGGGTGAATTCGTAGAGGGAGGTCGCGTCTTCGGCCCGCTCCTCGGCCCGCGCGAGCAGATCGCGGGTCTCCTCCGTCGAAAGATCGTCGAACGCCGCCTCCAGGGCACGCAGTACCGCTGCGCGCTCCTCGGGCCGGGCCTCGTGGTCGGCCCGCATCACCTCGACCAGCAGCGCCGCGGTCGCGACGTGGTAGCCGTGCTCACGCTCCTCCGCCACCGTGGCCCGCTTTGCGGTGGCGACGGTGGATTCGAACAGTCGCTGGAATGCCTGGAACACGTTCCTGGGTCAGCTCCCAATCCGGAAATTTCACCGCTTCACGGCTGCGGGCACGGCATCTGACTGCTTTCCCGTTTTCGCCGCGCAACACGGCACACATGCATTCATCATGACACAGCGACCCGCGGCCCTGCCAACACCCCACCGGTATCTCGGTGCCTTGCCCTGAAATTCGGCCCGGTGTCTCCGGGCCAGGTTTTCCCGGAGCTCGGGGGTCGAAGTGAGACACTGCCGGTATCTCGCCCGATTTGCATTTGTGCTTGAATGGCCGTCCCGATCATGCCGAGGCCTGTCGAGTGACGCTCAACCGTGTACATGCCAGACGACTCGGCTTCGTCCTCGTGGTGCTGGTCGGAGTCTGGTTCGACCTCTCGCCCTGGGGGGCGCGAGCTGCGGCCGCGGTGCTGGATCTGCAGCTTCTCGTGCTTGATGGCCGGAGTCCGTCCGCGCCGGCCGGCGATGCTGCCGTGTCGCCCGTGTCGCCCGGAACGACCGCGCCGCGGCCGGCGCTTCGCCCGCTCTCGCCGGTGATGGCGACGAGCCTGGTGGTCATCGCCGCGCTGGTGTGGTGGGAGTCCCGCCTGCTCGGCTGGGCGATCGCGTCGGCGGTGGTCGCCCTGGCGGCGTTGTTCGCAGTCTCGACGATGATGCTGCCGCGCGGTGTGCTGGTGCCCACCGCCGGGCCCGGACTCGCCATCATCGCCGGCATGCTCGGCCGGCGCACGCTCGAAGCCGTCATCGTGGCCTGCGACCGCCGCTGAATCTCCTGACGGGACATGCTGATCGACAGGACAGCACATGACAATGAGCGACGAACAGGTCAACGAAAGGATCGACGAAGCCACTCTGGCGCTCCTCTACCTCGGGATCGTCGAGCACTGTTCCACGGGCGGCGCGCGGACGTGGAAGTCGTTCGACTGGGACGCGATGGAGCGTCTTCACGAAAAGGCGCTGATCTCCAATCCGGTCGGCAAGGCGAAGTCCGTGGTCTTGACCGACGCGGGTCTGGCTCGGGCCGAAGCGGCCTACCGCCGGCTGTTCGACCCCGAGGACTGAGCGCGCGGACCCTTGCAATCGTGTGACACTCGCGAGTCCATGCGCTGCTGCAACACCACCGGTCCGGTCGTCGGGGCGGTCCACTACTGCGTCCCGCCGCTGGAGCGCGTGAACCTGCGCGAGCTGCGTCCCCTCGTTCGTGAAGGGCGGTACTTCGTTCTTCACGCACCCCGTCAAACCGGCAAGACCTCGGCGCTCTTCGCATTGCGCGACTTGCTCAACCGCGGTGCCGAAGGCGCATACCGTTGCGTGTACGTCAATGTCGAGGTCGGACAGGTCGCACGGGAAGATGTCGGCCGGGCCATGCGCGCCGTGCTCGCCGAGCTGGCGCGGGAGGCGAAGTCGACGCTGGGCGAGGAGTCGCTTGCGTCGATGTGGCCCGGCGTCCTCGACACCATCGGTCAGGATGTTGCGCTTGGAGAGGTGCTGGCCCGCTGGTGCGAGGCCGACCCCGTGCCCCTGATCCTGCTGATCGACGAGATCGACGCGCTGGTGGGCGACTCGCTGCTGGCGGTGCTCAGGCAGTTGCGGGCCGGATACCTGAGACGTCCCGCGGGCTTTCCGCACAGCGTGGTGCTCTCGGGGGCCTCGACATGGTCGCGTTGCTCGCCGCCTTCCAGGCATTCTTCCGCGAGCACTCGGAACACTGGATGGGGCGGTTCGACTATCGGGAAGCCGGCCCGCGGCTTCTGCTTCAGGCGTTCCTGCAGCGAGTCGTGAACGGCGGTGGACGCATCGAGCGCGCGTACGGCCTTGGCCGGAGGCGCACTGACCTGCTCATCCTCTGGCCGCAGTCCGGGCGCACCCGCAAGTGCGTGGTGGAGTGCAAGGTCCTGCACAAAAGTTTGGAGCGGACGATTCGCGACGGGCTGGAGCAAACCGCTGGCTACATGGACCGCTGCGGCGCGGAGGAAGGCCACCCCGTCCTGTTCGACCGCACCGACGGCAAGCCGTGGGCGGACAAGCTGTTCCGTCGGGAGGAGCGGACAGAGGGCTGGGCGATCACGGTGTGGGGGATGTGAGTCCTCGCGGCGTTTTTGGTACGCTGGCGAGAGTGAACAAGAACAATCCGCAGCTCGGGGAGGGGGGCAAACCGCGTGAAGATTCTTTTCTGCCGAGTAGGTTGGATGGAATTCTATGGTAGCCGGCAGGGTAGTGGCGAGATAAGGGGAGGCGGCGCTTGGGTCGAAAAGAAAGGATGGGGCGGTGAGATCATCAATTTCGCGTCGCATGATGGACATGTACATGGGTTCGTTCAAGCTGGTGAAACCATGAACATCGAGCGCATTGCGCGCCGCGTCGGGAAAACTATCGATGGCGCCGAATTCATCGACAAAGTCCTAATAGTCTGGATCGCTCCGCGGATGGGTCAATCTCCGACCGTCGTGATCGGTTGGTATCGGAATGCGACTGTGTTTCGAGAATTAAAAATTCTCTCTTCCGTACCGAAAATCTACAAAGAGAACGGATTGTGTGGGTATTACCGATTCAAGACTCGGATTAGTGATGCTGTGTTGCTGCCGATTGATGCCCGTACACTTGAGATTCCAACATCCCAAAAGGGATACATAGGCCAGCATAACATATGGTATGCTGATTCAGATAAGGCGTCGCTCGTCGTAGACCAAATAAAAAAACTCATCAAGGGAAAATCTCGCCCCCCAAGAAGCAAGATCCGCAAGACGGATCCGGAACATAATGCGAAAGTGGAAAGGGCCGCAATCCGCATCGTACGGAAGCATTTCGAGAAGTATGGCTATACGGTGGAGAGTGTCGAAAGTAATAATTTTGGTTGGGATCTGGAAGCCTGCCTTGAGGGAAAACCTCCCCTGCGTATCGAAGTCAAAGGATTGTTCGGATCAAACCCGGTGGTGGAACTTACTCCGAACGAACACGAGAAGCTTCAGGAGAAAACAGACGACTACCGCCTTGCGATTGTTACCAATGCGACTTCCAGCACGCCACGACTCATGATTTGCAGATTCAGCGGAGAATGTCAGGAGTGGATGGTCGAGATGGAAGGCGAAGTCGAACGAAGGATGGACATCCAACCACGAATCAGTGCCAGGATTCGCATTGTATCGGCCCTTGCATGAGGGGATTCGCGCTCGCAGGGAAACGCAATTTCGGCGATCTGCACGCAGGAGATTCCGAAGATTCATGGCGGATTGCTGGTACGCATAAAGGTTGTTTGCCCATGCTCCAAAAACTCCAAATTCGTCTCAGCGTCTTTGCATCGCGCCGGACCATTGCCGGTATTCCGTGCAGGCAGCGATCAGCGAGGAAGGAGCCGGTTCCCGGAGTTCTTTGCTCCGACACATGGTAGCGAGACTTTCGACATGCGACCGACAGTCTCTTGGCCGCGGCAAGCGATGATAGTCGGGCTTTCCCTCGTCCACCGTTTCGCCTTCAAGGTAGGCGAGCCAGGTTTCGATTCGCCATGTGGGCACGAGCACCAGAACGTGTTCGTCGGGGTCTCTGCAGGCAATGTTGCGCTCTCTGCACGCGGTATCGAGTTCATCGACGCGCTGAACGACGCCGTGGTTGTCTCCGTCAACCATTATGATGAGCGCGACGGAGACGCGGTGCTTCCGACTTCGGTATGCCTTGAGCTCGTCGGGAAAGTGCTTCCGGATGAACTGTTCGGCGGACCCAAGCCCTTTCGGCGCTCTTACGACCCTGATGTGGCGTATCGTCCAGCCGGCCTTTTCGAGGAAACGTCGGCCGAAGCTTTCGTGTTGCACGTCCTCGCACAGAAGCACGATCTGCACGTTCCTGCTCATCCGGCCCATCCCCTGGCGATCAGCTCGGAGAGTTTCAGACCACTATCGAGCTTCGCGACCTCCGGCTTGCCGGCGGTGACGACACCGGATTTTTCTCGCTGGAGCAGAAAGCCACTCTCGCCCCCGAGATAGTCGATCAGTTCCGGGTGGTGAGAGCACACTACCGCCTGGGACACCGTCCCCCCGCAGGCGTCGGAGAGCGCCATGAGCCAGGGCTGGATTTCGGGAAGCGCCACGTAATTGTCAGGCTCGTCGAGGAATAGTGTGTAGCCTTGATCTTCCGCGAGATGAATTAGGCTGTACAGAACGATGAGCGCCCGTTGACCGTCGGAAATCTCGTCGAAGCGTAGCGCGTACCGTTCATCGCCCTCGTCGAACACGACCATGAGCGCACGTGTGTCCTGCCCTACCTTCTCCAGGCGCATCGCGCTCAGGTCGCCGATCACCTCCCTGACTCTGCTCGTGAATCCCGGAACCAGATCCGGATGTTCCTGAAGCATGTGCCGATACCAGTCGGCGAAATTGTGAGCGTCACGATGAAGGAGCGGACCCTCACTCGTCGATTCGGTGCGGAAGCCTGACGGGTAGAGCCCGCAAACCATTACATTTCTCATGAAGTCCACGAAGCGGGTGAGGCGCATGTTGTCCCGCCGTGGTGCGACGCGGGCGAGCGCCGATTCCGACCAATCCGAACCATAGGTGGGACCCTCGGAGTGATCGTCCCGAAAGAGCCGTACTTCGCCCTCGTGAAATTCGAATAACGGCCTTCCGTCTCCGGTCAGTCTTTCGAGCTGGATTCGGGCGCGCCGTGTCGCTCGCTCGTGCTCCACTTCGAGCCTGTAGCCGAAGGAGTCGGTGTTCAGCGCGGCCTGGATTTCGAAGATCTGGAGGTTGCGTTGTTGCCAGCGAGTCAGCGTGCGGGTCGGGAACACGTCGGTATCCGTGATCCGCGCCCCTTCGCCAAGAAGTCGGCGTAACGCGAAAACAACATCAAGCACCGAGGTCTTACCCGCACCGTTCGGACCGAGTAGCAGGGACAACTCCCTCAGCGGCAGCTCGAAGTTGACCAGACACTTGTAGTTGTCGACATACAGTCGTTGCAGCATTTGGTTCTCCTTCTTCGCCCGGGCATCATCCCGACCGTGCGGAGTGGCGGAAGAGGGTGGGAGTCGAACCCACCAGACACGTGGTACGCGTCTCACCGGATTTGAAGTCCGAGCGCCCCACCGGGGTGCGATCCTCTTCCTCAGGTCGTGTGTATCCGCTGCCTTCCTGAGCCGGAAATTTCTCCGATCCGCGGCCGCCGCCGCGCACTGGTGAGAAGCGGGGGCCAAAAGATGCCGGATTCAGGGCACCTTCGCCCGCACTTCTCACACCCCCTCGAATCGGAGCCATCCCCGCCCGAGCGGTTCTCCGATCCTGGCCGGGAACCAGTGAAATTTTTGGATCAGTCGCCGATGCCGTCCTCCGTGCCGAAGACTTCCGCCGCCGGCCGCCGGACCCGACGGAGGTCACCGAGGCGCTCCGTGAATCCGCTGCGGTCGAAGAACTCCAGCAGCTCGATGGCGAAGTTGCGCCCGATGCCCGCGTGGTTCTTGTACTCGGCCGCGGTGAAGCGCCCTTCGGACTGCGCGTCCGCGAGGGATTCCGCTTGCGCCGCCAGCGCGCTCACGGCGCCGAGCGGCACGAACCGGGTGCGGGTGACGGGCGCCACCAGCCCTGCATTGGTGGCGCGCTTCAGCAGAGCGCCGAGCGCCGCCTCGTCGATCTTCAGTTGCTCGGCGGCCTGGCGCAAGCTCGGCGGGCTGCCCTTCGCGGGATCGAGCGCACGGGCCACCCGTGACCAGAGCCGCTCGTCGTTTGCGCCGAGCGTGACCCGATGCTCCGGGAGTCGGACGGTCACCCCGCGCCGGGCGATGGCGCCGCGTTGCCGCAGGGAGGCGAGGGCGTGCTCGACCACGCTGGGGTCCACGCGGCGCGTGATCCCGAGCCGGATGTCGTTCGTGTTCGCACCGTGCAGTCGCGGGCGCTCGCGGTGGAAGACTTCCAGGAACGCGAGGATTTCGGCTTGAAGGCTCGCCCAGTGGGTGGGTGAGAAGCATCGCTCGGTGCCGGTGTCCGGGGCCCGGATCGCGCCGGCGGCATCGAGGATGCGGTGCACCTCGGGGTCGGTGAGGCCGAAGGCGCGCCGGATCCAGCCGGTGTCCACCCCGGCGGCGGTGGACGCAAGCGCCCGGCCAACCGACCCCGCCGGCCCCTCGGCCGGAGCTTCGGGGCCGCTGCGTTCCGGTCCGCGCATCTCGACCGCATCGAGCCAGGCGAGTCGGTCCGGGCGGGCGCGCCCGCGTTTCGGGGAGAACGGGTCGATGACGGCGCCGCCGCCCATGGTGCGGGTCGCGGACTGGTCGCGGATGACGATGCGGTCGCCCGCGAGCGCATGCAGGGGGCGGTCGAGCACGATCTGGACTTGCCCGCCCTCTCCGGGCGCGATGCTGCCCGCCCCCAGAACCGCGATCCGCGCCGTCGAATGCGCGGCCGCGAGGTGCGCGTGCACCGGGGTCCAGTGCCGTACCGCCCGCGGCTCGTCCGGGAGCACCTGCAGGCGCATGTCGATGCGGTCGGTCGGGGCGTGCAGGGTGCGATCGACGATCCAGTCGCCGCGCACGATGGCTCCGGCGCCGATGTCGCGCCCCGCGAGGTTGAGAGCGCAGCGCTGGCCGGCGCGGGCACGATCGGCCGGCCGGTCCTGGGCATGGATGCCGCGAATACGGGCTTCGAGCCCGCCGGGGGTCACAACCAGACGCTCCCCGGTGGCCGCAACCCCCGAGTGTACGGTTCCGGTGACCACGAGCCCCGCCCCCTTGAGCATGAATGCGCGGTCCACGCAGAGGCGGAAACGGCCGTCCGCAGCCCGCGCCGCGAGGCCGAGAGCACGCTCGCGCAGCGTTCGGGCGAGGGCCTCCACCCCTGCCCCGGATATCGCCGAGACCCGGTGGATCTCGGCGCCCCGCATGCCGGTGGCGGCGAGGAGGGCGTCGATCTCACCGCTCACCTCCTCGGCCCGCGCTGCATCGACCTTGTCGACCTTGCTCACTACCGCGATGCACTCGCTCACCCCGAGCAGGTCCAGGATCGCGGTGTGCTCGCGGGTCTGGGGCATCACCCCGTCATCCGCCGCGACCACCACCAGCGCGAGATCGATGGACCCCACGCCGGCCAGCATGTTGCGCACGAACCGTTCGTGCCCCGGCACGTCGACGAAGCCGAGCACGTGATCCGCATCGAGCGGGTGGTACGCGAACCCGAGGTCGATGGTGAGCCCGCGCTTCTTCTCCTCCGGCAGGCGATCGGTGTCGACGCCGGTGAGCGCGCCCACCAGCGCGGTCTTGCCGTGGTCGACATGGCCGGCGGTGGCGACGATCACGGCGTGGCCAAGCGATCGGTCAGCACGGGGATGCCGGTGTCGGGCGCCCGGCGCAGAACGCAGAGAAGGACGGGCGACATCGGCATGCAGACTGCCCGGCTCTCGCTGGCCCGTTCGGTCGAGGTGGTCACGGCACAGCCCGGGCGATTGGCCAGCGCGAAGACGCCGATGCCGTCAGCAGACCGGCACAGGATGAGTTGAAAGAGGGCAGGCGGAGCCGACATGAACACCGCTCGGCTCTCGCGGGCTCGGTTTCCGGTGGCGGGGATCACGGCGCATCCAGGTGGTCGAGCTGGGCGATGAAGCCCGCCTCGTCATCGAGGCAGCGCAGGTCGAGGGTGAGCGCCCCGTCGTGCACGCGCCCGATCACCGGTGTCGGCAGCGCGCGGAGCGCCGCCGCCAGCGCCGGCAGCTTCGACGAGCGTCCCCGTCGTCCTCGCTTTGCTCCGATTGACGGAGCGCAGCGCAGCCCCGCGCTCGGCAGCCGATCGACGGGCAGGGCGCCGCTGCCGATCTGGCTGCGGCAGGCCACGACTTCCACCGACCAGCCGTCGCCGAGCCGTTGCGCGAGGCGGGGCCGGATCCGCCGCGCCTGCGCCTCGATCGACTCGCGCTGACGGGTGAGCAGACGGAGTGACGACAGGCTCTGCGCGAGCCGATCCGGGTCTTCGTACAACGCGAGCACCGATTCCAGGGCGGCGAGGGTCACCTTGTCGGGGCGGAGCGCCCGCATCAGGGGGTTGCGCTTGAGCCGGGCGACGAGGTCCGCCCGTCCGGCGATGATGCCCGCCTGGGGGCCGCCGAGCAGCTTGTCGCCGCTGAAGGTCACCAGATCGACCCCGTCCGCGATCATCGCCCGCACCGTCGGTTCGGGCGGGAGGCCGTACGCGGTCATGTCGACGAGCGAGCCGCTGCCGAGATCGGACACGAGCGGCAACCCGCGTTCGCGGGTGAGCGCCGCGAGCGAGCGCTCCGGCACCGCCGCGGTGAACCCCTCCACCGCGTAGTTGCTGGTGTGGATCTTCATCAGCAGCGCGGTGCGCGGGCCGATGGCGGCCTCGTAGTCGCGGAGATGGGTGCGGTTGGTGGTGCCCACCTCCACCAGCTTCGCCCCCGCCCGCTTCATGATGTCGGGCATGCGGAAGGCGCCGCCGATCTCGATCAGCTCGCCCCGGGATACCGGGACTTCCCGGCGCTTCGCCAGCGTGTCGAGAACCAGCAGCACCGCGGCCGCGTTGTTGTTGACGACGATCGCGGCCTCGGCCGAGGTGAGCCGGCGAAGCCGCGGCTCCACGTGCCGGTGCCGGTCCCCGCGCCGCCCGGTCTCGAGGTCGAATTCCAGGTTGCTGGCGCCTCGCGCCACCGCGGTCATCGCCGTGATGGCCGGTTCCGGCAGCGGCGCCCGCCCCAGATTGGTGTGCAGCACCGTCCCGGTGAGATTGAACAGGGGCACCAGCGACGGCGCCGCGACGGTGCGCACCCGGGCCGCGATGTCCGCTTCGAGTTCCGCCGGATCGATGGAACATCCGGTGACGATTGTGTCCCGCGCCCGGCCAAGCGCCTGGCGCGCCGCTTCGAGCACCAGCGGGCGACCGTGGCGCTGGATGAGGGACACCATCGCGTCCTCGGCGAGCAGCCGGTCCACGGAGGGAAGCCCGGAGGGAGACGAGATCGGAGACACCGGTGAAAAGCGCCGAAGCGTGGCCATGGAGGAGGCGGCATCGTACTGGACGGGGCGCTTCGCTTGAACCGTCCCGGGGGCCTGGCCACTCCTCCGGCACGGCCGGCGGCAACGACAACGCCGGTGATGCCATCCCCGCCTCGGCGGGGATACCGCTGCGGCCAGGCGCGCTCCGGTCAGACGTTCACAGCAGGGGCAGTTGACCGGTTTCCGGGAGGGGCGGGGTGAATCCCGAGGTGTCGAGGGCGGGGAAGCCGGGGAACCCCAGGCGCTGCACCGCGAGCCGGAACCGCTTCGCGATCAGCGTCGCCACCGGTCCGGTGCCACGCATGCGCCGGCCGAACGTCGAGTCGTAATCCCTGCCGCCGCGCATGTCGCGGACCCGCTCCATCACGCGCTCGGCCCGGTCGGGGTAGTGCTCGGCGAGCCACTCGCGGAACAGGTCCGCGATCTCCAGCGGCAGGCGGAGCACGGTGTAGCTCGCCCCGAGCGCGCCGGCCTCGCGGGCATGCTCGAGGATGGACTCCAGCTCCGCATCGTTCACGAACGGGATCATGGGGGCCGCCATCACCCCGGTCGGGATGCCGGCCCCGGTCAGCCGGCGGATGGTCTCCAGGCGCCGATGCGGGGCGGACGCGCGTGGCTCCATGTGCCGCGCGAGGGAGCGGTCCAGGGTGGTCACGCTCACCGCGACGCTGCAGCGGTTGGCCTTCGCCATCGCGCCGAGGATGTCGAGGTCGCGCTCCACCCGCGCGGACTTGGTGACGATCATCACCGGATGCCCGCACTCGGCCAGCACCTCGAGCACCGCGCGGGTGATCCCGAGGTCGCGTTCCACCGGCTGGTAGGGGTCGGTGTTCGAGCCCAGCGAGATGGGGGCGCACGCATAGCCGGGCCGGCCGAGTTCCGCGCGCAGCCGCGCCGCCGCCTCGGGCTTGAACACCAGCCGGGTCTCGAAGTCGAGCCCCGGCGAATAGCCGAGGTACGCATGGCTCGGCCGGGCATAGCAGTAGATGCACCCATGCTCGCAGCCGCGATACGGATTGACGGAGCGGTCGAAGGGGAGATCCGGCGAGTCGTTCCAGGCGATGATCTTGCGGGTCGCGTCGGGGATGAGGGTGGTGCGGAGCTTCGGCGGCGGGATGTCGTTTGCGTCCCACTCGCGCTCCCGCTCCCCGCCGTCGTCATGCGCGTCCGCCCCGGGGTGGTCCCGGTCGCGTTCACCCCCGCGTTCCCAGCCGTCGTCCCAGCCGTCGTCGAACTCTACCCGTGCAAGCTGCTCGAACCGGCCGCTCGCGTTGCTGAGCGCACCGCGTCCCTTGTGGGCGGAGCCGCCGTGGCGTCGCGTCGTCATGCGTCGTGGTTCGGCCCGGCGCGTATGCGCAGCACCAGGAAGCGTGCGACCATCACCACCACCAGAAAGCTGCCCCACAGCGCGGTTGCGAGGTGCTGGTTCGCGCCGAGCAGGTTCAGACCCGAGGAGATGACCTGCAGGATGACGAGGGCGAGCACCACCGAAGCGGTGCGGCCGAACCCGCCGAAGGGGTCCACTCCGCCGAGGAAGCAGGCGAGCACCGTGATGAGGAGGTATGCCTCGCCGTGCCCTACCCGCACGGAGTTGAATCTCGCCAGCATCACCAGCCCGGCGATCGCGCACATGAGTCCCGACAGGGTGTAGATGAGGGTGAGCACCCGTCGCGTGTCGACGCCGGAGTAGCGGGTTGCCTCGATGTTCGATCCGACCATGTAGATGGAGAAGCCGAGCGGCGTGCGCCCGAGCAGCACGTGCCACCAGACCGCGCAGGCGCCGAAGATGAGGAACGGGATGGGGATCCCGGCCGCGGTGCCGTGGCCGATGTCGCCGACGAACGCGGGGAAGCCCGAAATGTCGCCGCCTCGGGTCAGGAGTTCTCCCACTCCGCGCAGGAAGATCATGAAGGCGAGGGAGACCAGAATGGGGTGGGCGCCGACGTAGGCGATGATGATCCCCATCACCCATCCGATGAAAGTGCCGACGGCGAGGGCGCCCGCCACCGCCAGGGCGAAGGCCGCCATCCCGGCCTCCGGGCCGCCGAGCGATTGCAGGATCCACGCTGCGGTCAGGCCGCAGATGTTGGCCGAGAACGTCACCGCGAGGTTGAGTCCCCCGGAAAGGATGGGGATCAGCATCGCGAGGGTGAGGATCCCGAGCTCCGGCATCTGGAACGCCATCGACTGGAACGTGGCGAGGGAGAGGAACCGCGGGGTCGTCGAGCCGAAGATGGCCAGCACCGCGACGAGCAGAATTCCGAGCCCGATGTACTCTCCGCGGCCGGTGCGCAGCAGCGCGGCCAGATCCGGACCGCGCCGCACGGCGGGTCCCGCGTCCGGTCCCCCCGAGCCCTGCGCCTTCAAGCTTCGCTCCTCCGGGCCCGACCGAGGAGCCTTGCCCAGGAGACGTTCGTCGTCGTGATCGCGGCGAGGAGCACGACGCCAATCAGCATCTGGAACGCGTAGGGAGAGATCCCGAGAAGATTGAGGCCGTTGCGCGTGATCGCGATCAGGAACACTCCGAGGATGACCCCGAGGATCGTGCCGCGTCCGCCGCCGAGGCGGGCGCCGCCGAGAACCACCGCGGCGAGCACGTCGAGTTCACGCCCGTACAGCGCGTTCGGGACCACCTCCTGGACGTAGTGCGCCTGCATCAGCCCGGCGACGCCGGCGCAGATCCCGAGCCATCCGTAGGCGAGGAAGTGCATCGCGGCGATATTGACTCCGATGCGGCGCGCGCCTTCGGGATTGTCCCCGAGGGCGAAGAGCTGCCTCCCGACGTTGAGGCGGCGAAGCAGCACCCACGTCATGAACACGGTGACCGCGGTCGCGACGACGGGCAGGGTGATCTCCGCGAAGTCCCCGCCTGTGGTTTCGTACTCGAAGAGGATCACCCGGTCGAGCCACCAGTCCGGCAGGTCGTAGATCGAGACCCCTCGGGTGAAGAACATGAGCAGGCCGAAGAACAGGTTGAAGGTGGCGATGGTCACCACGATCGAGATGATCCGGAAGTAGTGGATGAGCGCCGCGTTGAATGCTCCGAGTGCAAAGCCGAAGGCCATCGCCAGCACGATGCCCGATATCCAGCTTCCTCCGCCGATTGACATGACCGCGAGCGCGGTGAGGTACTGCACCACCGATGCCCCCACCGCGAACGAGATGTCGATTCCGCCCGCGACCAGGACGACCAGCAGTCCGGCCGCGAAGACAAGATTGATTGCACTGATGTTGAGCAGGTCGAACAGGTTGACGAGGGTCAGGAAGGTGTCGGTGGTGAGGCCGAGCGCTGTGGCGATCACCACGATGACGATCAGGAGCCAGCCCTCGGTCGATGCGGGCAGCGGAACCATGCGGAGGCGACGGAGCAGTCCGTGTGCGGTGCCGGATCGTGAACCGTTCGCGCCGTCGCGTCCGTCGGGGGGCGGGTGCGGATCAGGGGCCCTGGTCATGGCCGACTCTTTCCCGATCCGCGGCCGCCCGCGGGCGAGGACGGCACCCTCTCAGCCATAGACCATCTCCTCCAGCGCTTCGAGGCCGGTCTCCCCGGGGCGGTATTCCCCGACGATCCTTCCGCCCCGCATGTGCAGGATGCGGTCGGCGT
The DNA here is from genome assembly GCA_965221725.1 of Gammaproteobacteria bacterium. Lineage (GTDB taxonomy): Bacteria > Pseudomonadota > Gammaproteobacteria > HK1 > HK1 > HK1. Next base: position 1,273,400 of record OZ244909.1, on the reverse strand, counting down.
TGTGGTAGACCTCGGGCACCTCGTCGGAGATGAGGAGGATCGCCATCCCCTGTCCGGCAAGCCGGCGCACGATCTCGAAGATCGCGGCCCGGGCGCCGATGTCGACCCCCACCGTCGGCGAGTCGAGGATGAGTACCCGCGGGGTCGTGGCGAGCCACTTCGCGAGTACCACCCGCTGCTGATTGCCGCCGGACAGGGTCGTCAAGGGGTCTTCGGGGGCGCCGATCCGGATGGAGAGGTCCCGCACCCATTCCCGAACCGTGCCGGCCTTGCGCTCGGAATCGATGAACCAGCGCAGTCGGCGCAGACGCTCGATCACGGCCATTACCACGTTGTCAGTGATCGATTGCGCCTGCACGAGGCCGAGGGTCAGCCGGTCCTCCGATACGTACGCGATCCCGGCGGCGATCGCGTCCCGGTTGGAGCGAAGCGTGAGCCGGGTCCCGTCCAGGCGGATCTCGCCCGCGTCCGGGCGGGTCATGCCGAAGAGGGTGAGCGCGAACTCCGTACGGCCGGCCCCGATGAGGCCGGTGATCCCGAGGATCTCGCCGCGGTGGACCGTGCACGAGATGTCCGCGTACTCCCCGTGCCGGCCAAGCCCGCACGCCTCCAGCATCGCGGGCTCCCGACCGAGGTCCCGGGCGTGCACCGTGGTGTCGAGCGCCTGCCCGGTCATGAGTTCGGCGAGGCGGTGGTGGTTGATGGCACCCGCATCGTAGACGCCGACCCGCCGGCTGTCGCGCAGCACGGTGATGCGCTCGGCGATCTCGATCAGCTCGGCGAGGCGGTGGCTGACGAAGACGACCGCGATTCCGGCCGCGGAAAGCCGGCGCACCACGTCGAGGAGCGACTGCGTCTCGGATTGGGTGAGGGAGGCGGTCGGCTCGTCCATGAACACGATCGACGCGTCCGCAACGAGAGCGCGGCAGATGGCGACGACCTGGCGGCTGGCGATCGAGAGTGTGCGGACCGGCCGCTCCGGATCCAGGTCGAAGCCGAGGCGCCCGAGCATCGCGCGCGCGACGTGCCGCATGGCGCGCCGGCTTGCATGCCGGGGCCGGAGACCGAGGTTGCGCTCGAACGCGATGTTCTCGGCGACGCTCAGGTGGGGAAAGAGGGCGAGGTCCTGCCAGATGACCTGCACCCCGAGCCGTCGCGCCAGGCCGGGGGTGAGTGCCTCGTGACGCCGTCCCGCGAACTCGATGGTCCCGCCCGGATTCGGCTGGTAGACGCCGCTCACGATCTTGATGAGCGTGCTCTTGCCGGATCCGTTCTCCCCGGCGAGGCAGTGGATCTCTCCCGGCGCCACCTCGAAGTCCACGCCGACGAGGGCGTCGACCCCTCCGAAGTTCTTGGAGATGCCGGTGAGGCGAAGGGCGGGCGGTGCGGTCATGTCATCGACTCCGGGGCCGCCCGTCGCGAGCGGCCCCGGCATGCGTCCACGACCGAACGGGCGCTCGGTCCGACTTCCCGGATCTGGTGTGGTGTCCCTCAAATACGGGCACCATAACGCGGGTCTTTCAGGCCGTAACAGCTAATTCGATCTTCGGCAAACTCAACCGTTTGTCCGCGTGTACTTGAGGGACGGGACACTAGAGGCCCATCTCCGCCAGCCCGTCGACCGTGTCCTTGTTCAGCGCGACGAGCTGGTCGACGATGATGTTGCGCGTGTCGAAGTCCGGATCGACTTCGCCCAGACCCTCGATCATGGTTCCCTTCTCGACCGCCATGTCCTTTTTCAGGTGGTCGGCCATGGTGACGAACACGCGTCCCGCCTCCATGGGGTTCCACATGAAGCCCCCGGTGAGCACGCCGTCATGCACGAGACGCCGGCCCTGGCCGGGCGAGAACGGCCCGAGCACGTGCACCTCGCCGGCCTTGCGGCGCTCCTGGATCGCCCGCCCGGCGCCGATCGGCCCCTGGCTACCGAACGCGAGGAAGCCGCCGAGGTCCGGATGGGCGCGCATGAGGTCGAGGGCGGTGGAGCGGGAGTCGTCCACGCTCTCCGCGACCCCGAAGCGATCGGCTACCTTGACCATCCCCGGATGGTTCTCGACGAGCCAGGCGATCGCCGCATCCGCCCACGCGTTGTGCAGCGGCACGGTCAGCGATCCCACGTAGACCGCATACTTGCCCTCGCCGCCCATCCTGTCGGCGAGGAGCTTCGCATGAGCCTCGCCGAAGCCGGTCGAGGACGCGAGCTCGAAGTTCCAGTCCACGTTCTGCTGATCGGGCGACTCGTGGGTGATGACGAGGATGCCCTGTTCGCGCGCCTTGGCGAGCACCGGCTCCAGCACCTCGGCGTCGTTCGGTACCACGCCGATGGCGTCGACGCCCTGGGCGATGAGATCTTCCACGGCGCGCACCTGCAACGCCGGGTCGGCGCTCGTCGGACCGACCATCCATGCGTCCCAGCCGAGCTCCTCGGCCCGGGCCTTGATGCCTACCTCCATGGCGTTGAACCAGGGGATGCCGCCGATCTTGACCACGACGCCCATGCGGGGCGTGTCGGCGAATGCGGTGGCGGAGACCAGAGTCGCCGCCAGGGCGACGGTGGCGAGTGCCGCGCGCCGTACCAACGAAGGAATGCAAGTCACGGTTTTCTCCTCGACTGGAAAGCCTCACGATGTCCGGATGGACGCTGCGAGTGTACGAAACCGCGCAACCGTCATCCAGACGCGACCGGCACCGGGAAGCAGTGGTGTGCATCGCGCGCCGAACTGAGCGACCATCGCCGTCCGTCGCGCGGTTCGGCGCCCGTGGGGCATCCGGCGCAGTACTCGTCGGGACGGGGGTGCTGCCACGAGCGCGCCGGTAGAAGACACCGCAGTTCACGGGAGATCGATGACGATGGCGATACTGGGCGTGCATACCCTGGCCGTCGCGCCGGCCTGGACTCCGGCTGCGGCCCGCGGATTCCTGCCGTGGCTGAAGGAGCACGGCGTGGAACTCATGGAAATTCCCCTCCTGCGGCCGGACGAGATCGATGCGCCGGGGACTCGGGCGGTGGCACGGGAGTTCGACATCCGGCTCGCCTGCTCGCTCGGATTGCCCGAGACGATCGACGCGACGCGGGACTCCGATGGCGCGATCGCGTTTCTCGTGCGGGCCCTGGAGGTCGCCGCGCAGGTTGAGGCCATCGCGCTTTCGGGTGTGACCTACGGAACGATCGGCAGGACTTCGGGCGCACCTCCGACGGTGCGCGAACGCGACGCCGTGGCTCGTATCGTCGAGGGCGGCGCCCGGGCGGCCCGCGACCGCGGTCTGCGGTTCGGAGTCGAGCCCTGCAACCGCTACGAAACCCACCTGCTCAACACGGTGGCCGATGCGGTGGAGATCATCGAACGGGTGGGTGCGGACAACGTCTTCGTGCATCCCGACAGCTATCACATGAACATCGAGGAGGCGGGCATGGCGCGCGGAATCGCCGACGCCGGTCGGCACCTCGGCTACATCCATGCCTCGGAGAGCAATCGCGGAGTGCCCGGACGCGGCACCCTCGACTGGACGGGCCTGTGCCGCGGGCTTGCGGAGGCGGAGTTCGAGGGACCGGTGGTGCTGGAGAGCTTCGTGCACCTCGATCCGGACATCGCGGCCGGCCTTGCGGTGTGGCGGCCGGTGGCCGAGCATCCCGAAGAGGTCATCGACATCGGGCTGCCGTTCCTGCGCGAGCAGGCGTCGGCGGTGGGTCTCACGCTCCCGGGCGCATAGCGTCACTCGCGCCGGTGCAGGCGACTCTCCACTGTCGGGCTAAGGACGCGGCAGGGTACAGCGGGAACGGGTTCAAATGAACGAGTCGGCGGCTCAGAGCCTCTCGACGCCGGTGCCGGTGCCGATCAGCAGCACGTCCGCGCCGCGGCGCGCGAACAGGCCGTTGGTGACGATACCGGCGATCTGGTTCAGTTCGGACTCGAGCGCCGGTGGGTCCATGATGTCGAGGCCGTGCACGTCCAGGATTTCGTTGCCGTTGTCGGTGACGAAGCCTTCGCGCCGTTCGGGGCGGCCGCCGAGCCGTACCAGCGCGCGGGCGACGAGGCTGCGGGCCATGGGGATGACCTCGACGGGCAGTGGAAACCGGCCGAGCCGGCGCACGACCTTCGAATCGTCGACGATGCAGACGAAGGTTCCTGCCGCCGCGGCCACGATCTTCTCGCGGGTGAGCGCCCCGCCACCGCCCTTCACGAGGTGGCGGTGCCGCGTGGCCTCGTCGGCGCCGTCCACGTAGACCGGCAGATCGCCGGAGGAGTTGAGGGCGACGACCCGAATGCCGTGTCCGGCGAGTCGCGCCGCCGTCGCTTCGGAGCTCGCGACCGCGCCGTCGATGCGCCTCCGGGCGGCCGCCAGGACGTCGATGAACGCATTGGCGGTCGAGCCGGTGCCGACCCCCACCAGTTCGCCGGGGACCACGAATTCCAGCGCCGCCTCCGCGACCGCTCGCTTCTTTGCGTCCTGGTTCATCGAATCCCTCCCGCCGCGTTCTGCTTCGAGGACAATGGCGCGCATCGACACTCCGCCCGGCGTCTCCGGCCTGCATGCGCGGGGTTCTCCGGAGAGTTCGGGAGTCGAAGCGAGACCCTGCCCCTGCGGATTCGCGGGTGCCGTCGGGCGGCTCAGCCGCTATGATTCGCCACCGTTCTCGCCGGACGAATTCCCCCGTTCTCTCCAGTTCACACGCCGATTCACACCCTGCTCTCCGCCCTGTTCCATGCCCCGCGACTACGTCACGAAAATCCTCAGGGCGCGGGTCTACGATGTGGCCCGCGAGACGCCGCTGGAGCTGGCCCCGAAGCTTTCCTCACGGCTCGGCAGCGAGGTGTGGCTCAAGCGCGAGGACCTTCAGCCGATATTCTCGTTCAAGGTTCGAGGCGCCTACAACAAGCTCGCTTCGCTGTCTGCGCCGGAACGCGCGCAGGGCGTCATCGCGTCCTCCGCCGGCAATCATGCGCAGGGTGTTGCGCTTGCTGCGCGCCGGTTCGGGGTGCGGGCCCTCATCGTCATGCCGGAGACGGCGCCGCGTATCAAGGTGGAAGCAGTCGAACGGTTCGGGGCGGAGGTGGTGCTTGCGGGAGGATCGTACGATGCGGCGAAGGAGCGGGCGGAACGGCTTGCGGCCGAACGCGGGATGGTCTTCATCCCGCCGTTCGACGATGAGCACATCATCGCCGGGCAGGGCACGGTGGGGATGGAGATCGTGCGCCAGCAGGGCGAGCCGTTCGACGCGGTGTTCGTCGAAGTCGGCGGAGGGGGGCTCATCGCCGGCATCGCCGCCTACATCAAGGCGCTGTGGCCGCAGACCCGCATCGTCGGCGTCGAGCCCGAGGACACCCCGACCCTGCACGCGGCGCTGGCGGCGGGGGAGCGGGTGGTCCTGAAGCAGGTCGGGATCTTCGCCGACGGGGTGGCGGTGAAGCAGATCGGGGCCGAACCGTTCCGAATCGCCCGCACCTGCGTCGACGAGGTGATGCTGGTCACCACCGACGAGATCTGCGCCGCGATCAAGGACATCTTCGAGGACACCCGGTCCATCGCCGAGCCGGCGGGGGCGCTGGCGGTGGCGGGCCTGAAGCGCTGGGTCGAGCGCGAGGGAGTCGTGGGCCGAAGGTTCGCGGCGATCGTGAGCGGCGCCAACGTGAACTTCGACCGCCTGCGCCACATCGCCGAACGGGCCGAGCTCGGCGAGCAGCGCGAGCGCCTGCTCGCGGTGACCATCCCCGAGCGCCCCGGGAGCCTGCGCCGGTTCTGCGAACTCGTCGGCAGCCGCGCGATCACCGAGTTCAACTACCGCTACTCCGACGTAGCGGACGCGCACATCTTCGTCGGAGTGGAGATCCACGAACCCGGCGCCGACAAGGAGGGGCTCGTCGGGGCACTGGAGAGTGACGGCTACTCCGTGCTCGACCTCACCGACAACGAGATGGCCAAGCTCCACGTGCGTTACATGGTGGGCGGCCACGCCCCCCGGGATCTCGATGAAGTCCTGTACCGTTTCGACTTCCCCGAGCGTCCGGGGGCGCTGATGCACTTTCTCTCCCGCATGGGCGCCAGGCCCTGGAACATCAGCATGTTCCACTACCGCAACCACGGCTCCGCCTACGGCCGGGTGCTGATGGGGCTCCAGGTCCCGGAGGCCGAGCGCGGAGAATTCCAGTCGTTCCTCGACGAGGTGGGCTACGAGTACCGGGAGGAGACGGAAAATCCGGCGTACCGGCTGTTTCTGCGCTGAGGGGTAGGTGCGCCGGCGTGGTGCCGGGCGGCTGGCGGTCAGGTGACCTTGCGGCCGGTAATGGCCTCGCGCAGGCCCTCCAGCAGCCCTTCGAGCTTCGCCATGCGCTCCCGGAGCTTGCCGATTTCCGCGTGCACCTGGTTCAGCTCGGTCCGGATCTGTCGATTGGACGCCGCGATTGCGACGAGGATCACGAGCCCGGTACCGATCACCGTCCACGCTTCAGGAGTCATCGTTCTCAATCCCTTCATCGATGGTGCCCGGTGATGGTACGCCAGCCGTACCGGGGGGGTGTCCAGTGACCTGAAGCGACTCCGTTGTAGGCGTTGCACCATCCTCTTGTAGGCCAACGCCGGGTTCGAGTCCGGCCGTTTTCGCGAAAGCGATCGACCCGCCTCACTCCAGCGACAGGATGTGGTTCCACTCCTCGGCGCTTACCGGCATCACCGAGAGCCGGTTGCCCCGACGCATCAGCGCCATGTCCCCGAGCGCGGCCTGCGCCTTCAGCTCGGCGAGGGTGATGGTGCGGCGGAGCTTGCGTTCGAACTTCACGTCGACGAGGTACCAGCGGGGGTGGTCGGGGTCGCTCTTCGGGTCGTGGTGCTTGTCCTCGGGGTCGAAGGCGGTCGGGTCCGGATAGCCTTCGCGCACGATGCGGGCCGTGCCGACCACACCGGGCTCGTCACAGTTCGAGTGGTAGATGAACACGCGGTCGCCCCGCTTCATTTCGTCGCGCATCATGTTGCGGGCCTGGTAGTTGCGGACCCCGTCCCACGGTTCGGTCCGGTCCGGGCAGTTCGCGAAATCGTCGATGCCGAACTCGCTCGGCTCGGTCTTCATCAGCCAGTAACGCATGGGTCGGACGCTCCGTCGGGCCGCGCGCGCGGCGTCTGCGGAATTGTAGCCGCCGAATGCGAAGACGCAGGACGCCCCCACTCACCGCGCGGACGGCTGGTGCAGCTTCCGACATCAGGGAACTCGCGATCGCGCCACGATGGCCGTCGGTACCAATCGCTCTCGGGGTGCGGGTGGAGGTGCACCGGAATGATCAGGCCCTCGCGCGGCCCCGGGCGCTACCGGCGCCGCGCGATAATGGAACGCGGATGGTGCGGTCGGTGACGACACCGTCGAGGGGAATGTCCCAGTCGGCGGCGGGGAGGGCGTCCACGCGCTGGAATTCATAGGCCACCCCGATCCGCTTCGGCCCCGGCCATGCGTGGCGGCGCATTGCTTCGAACGTGCGGTCGTAGTACCCCCCGCCCATCCCCAGACGATTCCCGCGTTCGTCGAACGCCACCAGCGGAAACAGCACCAGATCGAGGAACAGGGGGCGGATGCGACGGCGGGCCGGCGCCACCGGCTCCGGGATCGAGAAGCGGTTCCCGGCGAGCACGCTCCGGGCGTGGAACGGGAGAAACCAGAGCCGGCGGCCGAAGAGCCGCGGGAGGTAGGCACGTTTACCCATCGCCCACGCCCGCTCGACGAGCCGGGAGAGATCGATTTCCCCATCGTTCGGGAGATAGACGGCGATGGTCCGGCTGTTGCGGAACCAGTGCGTGCGGGCGACGCGGTCCGACAGTGCTCGCGCCGCCGCGCGCCGCTCCGGTCCGCTCAATGAGCGCCGCTGCCGACGGATCTCGCGGCGCAGGGCCCGGCGTTCAGCCGGTGTCTCCATCCTCCGCGCCTCTTCGTGGGACCCCGGCCAGAACAATTTTCCATTCAACGCGCCTACGTCCCCTGCCCGGGAGGGGATTGGGGTCGATGAAGTGGAAAATCAATTTCGAACAGGGTTCTTGGGGGGTGGACCGGGACAGACCGGGGTGGACGGGGAGTGCGGGCCGGCCGATGCAGTGAAAGTGACGCACCCCGTTGGCGCCGTAGTGCGCGATGACCTCTGAACCACTCGGGTTCAGGGGGGCGCCTGGCGACACGCTTCAGGCTTTCCGCTTCACGGGCGGACCTGCGCAACGGCGTGCCGTTCGGCTCCCGGCAGTATGAAATCAGGCTCGAGAGGTTGCAGGCGCACTCTCGCACACCACGGGGGCGTCGAAATCAGTCTAACGGGAAGCCGCGGCTTCTCACAACTCGAATTCCGGGGCAATGTCGAATCCGGGACACTCGAATCTGGAGCACTCGAATTCCGGGGCGGGGGCGGCGCGAAATCAGGGGATGGATTTCCCCCGGTCCGGCAGTGAAGTTCATCAATGTCGGTCAGGCATCCTCGCGGCGATTGATTGCCGCATCGAGCTTCGCTTCGAGCTGCATGACCTTGTTCCGCACCGCGTCAAGGGTGCCGGACTGCTTCGACGTCGTCTGCTCGCGTTCGTGGATCACATTGAGTGCCGCCATCACCGCCATGCGTTCGGCACCCAGCACCTTGGTGCCGCCGCGCATGTCCTGCATGCGCCGGTTCAGCTCACCGGCCGCCGCGACCAGGCTCTCGCGTTCCTCCGGCGGGCACGCGATCCGGTAGTCCTTGTCGAGGATGCGCACGTTCAGCACCTCTCGCTCGTCGCTCATGTACCGGTCTCCATGCCTCGCAGGCGGGTGATCATCGCCTCGACCCGTGACCGCGCGAGCTCGGATTTCTCCACCAGGGTCGCTCGCTCCGCGATCAGGCTGTTCTGCTGGTCGCGCAGTGCGCGATTCTCGTCCTCAAGCCTCTCGCAGATCCGGATGAGCCGATCGATCTTCTCTTCGAGCGTCCGTGTGTCGAGGGTGTCCATGGATGCTCCGGCGCCGATGGGCGGAGTGCGGGCGTACCTGCGCCCGCTGCGATTCGTCGACGGGCGATTCGCTGCGAACCGTGAATCGCCTTGATGGCGCGAACTGCGTAGACAAGCGAATTGTCGCCGCGAATCGTCCGGGAGACTATAGGGAACGACGGGATCGACGGTCAACGCCGCCCTCCTGCGATCCTCACGCGGCCGGCGGTGCCGGACGATGACGTGTCGGGCGATGACGTGAGAAAAGAAGGTGTCGCGGTGATAGCATCCGCCGGCGCGATTCCGTGATGGCTACGGGCGGCGGCGGCGTACCCCGGAGCTGACAGAGTTGGACCCGGAGCGGCGGTGCCAGGCGACCGGGGCTACCGGATTTCACGCCTGGGCCGGAAATTTCACCGATTCGTGCCCGCAGTCGCGATTTTCCGGTCCGTTCGGAAAATCGGTGAAATTTCCGGATCAGGTCCCACTGGGAGCATCGTTCGTCATGCATCGACGTGAATTCGCCTCTCGCCGACGGCGTTTGATGGACATGATGGGGGAGGGGAGTGTCGCGATCGTGCCGACCGCGCCGGTTCGGCCGCGCAACCGTGATGTCGATTTCCCCTACCGCCCCGATAGCAACTTCTACTACCTCACGGGGTTCGGTGAGCCTGAAGCGGTGGCGGTGCTCGCGCCCGGCCGTGAGCAGGGCGAGTTCGTGATGTTCTGCCGGGAGCGCGACCCCAGGGCGGAGCAGTGGCATGGCTCCCGGCTCGGGCTCGAAGGGGCGTGCGGGCGCCACGGCGCCGATGATGCGTTCCCCATCGGCGATGTCGACGACATCCTGCCGGGGCTGCTGGAAGACAAGTCGCGCGTGTACTACGCGATGGGGCACTACCCGGAGTTCGACCAGTGCATGCTGGCATGGGTCTCGAGGGCGCGCGGCGGCGTGCGTTCGAGCGGTGGCCCGGGCGAACTCGTCATGCTCGATCACCTCGTCCACGAGATGCGGCTGTTCAAGAGCAAGGCGGAGGTTCGGGCGATGTCCAGGGCGGCGCAGGTGAGTGCCGCCGCCCACGAGCGAGCCATGCGCGTGTGCCGGCCGGGCCTGTACGAGTACCAGATCGAGGCGGAGCTGCTCCATGAATTCAACCGCGCGGGGTGCCGGGCGCCCGCGTATCCGTCCATCGTCGCCGGCGGCGCGAACGCGTGCACGCTGCACTACACCGACAATGCCGACCGGCTGCGGGACCATGACCTGCTGCTCATCGACGCCGGCGCCGAGCATGATTTCTACGCGGCCGACATCACGCGCACGTTCCCCGTCAATGGACGGTTCTCGCGCGCTCAGCGCGACGTGTACTCGGTGGTGCTCGCGGCGCAGGAGGCGGCCATCGATACGGTGGGCCCCGGGCGCACCGTCGACGAGGTGCACATGGCGGCGGTGCGCGTGCTGGTCGACGGGCTTGTCGACCTCGGAGCCCTCAAGGGCCGGGCGAAGCGCATCATCGACAAGGAGAAGTACAAGCGCCTCTACATGCACCGCACCGGGCACTGGCTCGGCATGGACGTGCACGACGTCGGGGACTACCGCATCGAGGAGCAGTCCCGGGTGCTCGAGCCCGGGATGGTCATGACGGTGGAGCCCGGACTCTACATCGCGCCCGGTGACGGCAAGGCCCCGAAGCGGCTGCGCGGCATCGGCATCCGCATCGAGGACGATGTGCTCGTGACCCGCAAGGGCCGGGAAGTGCTGACCTCGGTGGTGCCGAAGTCGATCGACGAGATCGAGTCGATCGTCGGGTCCGGTGCCGGCATCGGCTGACATCGTTCGGCTTCACGCCCGCCCCCGGCTGGTCCCGGGCGCCCGGTTCGACGTTGCGGTCGCCGGCGGAGGCGCGATCGGCGCCGTGCTCGCCTGTGCGCTCGCCGACTCGGGGGCGAGCGTGCTGATCGCCGACCCCTGGTTCGAAGCCGCCGAGCCGTCTCCGGCGTTCGCTCCCCGGCCCATCGCACTGTCGCTCGCCACCGAGCGCGTGCTCGCGGCGCTCGGGGTGTGGGAGGGTCTCGCCCCCGCGACGACCCCGATCGAATCGATCCACGTCTCGGAGGCGGGCCGGTTCGGTGCGGTGCGGCTGGTGGCGGCGCAGTGCGGAGTCGAGCGGTTCGGGAGTGTCGTGGCGGCCGGCACGCTGGGGGGGGCGCTGCGCGCCGCAGTGGCGCACCGCGATGCGATCCGCTGCACCGGGGGGCGCATCGTCGACGCGGGCCCGCGTGACGGGAAGGTCGTCTCCCGCGTGGTCGACAGCGCGGCCGGCGCGCCACGACACATCGATGCCTCGCTGGTGGTGGTGGCCGACGGGGGGCGCTCGAAGCTGCGCGAGGCGCTCGGTATCGACAGCGCCGTCCGCGACTACCGGCAGTGCGCGATCGCGGCGGTGGTGGCGGCGCGGGCGCCTCGCGCGCACACCGCCCTGGAGCGGTTCACGACCGAGGGCCCGGTGGCGCTGTTGCCGATGGGCGGAGAATGCTACGGCCTCGTGTGGAGTTGCGGCGAGGCGCGCGCGGACGCACTGGGCCGGCTTGACGAGGGGGCGTTCGCCGCGAGGCTCGCCGCGGTCTTCGGCGGCCGCCTGGGTGGCTTCGCCGCCATCGGCGAGCGGACCCTGTTTCCGCTGCGGCTCATGCGCGCGAATACCATCGTCGCCGAGCGCGTGGCGCTGGTCGGCAATGCCGCGAACCAGCTTCATCCGGTCGCGGGTCAGGGGTTCAACCTCGGGGTGCGTGATGCCGCCTGTCTGGCCGAGGTGGTCGCGGCGGCGGGCCGCGAAGGCGGCGACCCCGGCGACCCGTCGGTGCTCGCGCGCTACCGGCGCTGGCGCACTCCGGAGCACGCCGCGGTCGCGCGGTTTACCGATGGCCTCGTCGACCTCTTCGGTCACCGCTGCTCCCCGATCGCGCCGCTGCGGGCGCCGGCGCTCGTCGCTCTGGACCTCGTGCCGATGCTGAAGCGCGCGCTCGCCCGCCGCGCCATGGGGCTCGCCGGGCGGGTGCCGAGGCTGGCTCTGGGGATGCGCGCGTGAGCCGCGAAGCGCTCGTCATGGCGAGCGGAGGCGCCGGGACGCCGCCGGCCTGGTCGGCGGAACCGCGCCCGGGGCCGGCCCGTGGATACCACATCGTCGGCGCTCGGAGCGGGCTCGTCGCCTCGGGGATGCGCGCGTGAGGTATGACGTCATCGTCGCGGGGGGTGGGCTCGTGGGCGCGACGCTGGCCCTCGCGCTGGGGGAGGCGGGCTTCGATGTCGCCATCGTCGAACGTTCGAGCGCACCCGCCCCGGCCCCGGGGCCGACCTTCGGGGCGCGGGTCAGCACGTTCACGGTGGCGTCCGAGCGCATCCTGCGCGCGACCGGGGCGTGGCCGCTGCTGCCCGCGGATCGGATCGGCCCGATGCGCGAGATGCAAGTCTGGGAGTGCTCCGGAGAGGTGCACTTCGACAGCGCCGAGATCGGCGCGCCGTCCCTTGGCCACGTCATCGAGAATGCGGTGGTGCAGTGGGCGGTCGAGCGCCGCCTCGAAGCGATGCCGAACGTCGACTGGCATCGGGGAGAGGCGCTCGGGGGGCTCGTGGTCGATGGGGGCGAGGTGCGGGTCACCCTCGGCGGGCGGGATCTGCGCGGATCGCTCGTCGTCGGCGCGGACGGTGCGGGCTCGCGGGTGCGCGAGCTCGCGGGCATCGACGTGACCGAAGGCGACTACCGTCAGGAGGGGGTGGTGGCCGAGGTGCGCACCGCCGCGGCGCACCGCGAGACGGCGTGGCAGCGTTTCCTGCCGGCCGGTCCGCTCGCGTTCTTGCCGCTCGCGAACGGCGCGTCATCCATCGTGTGGTCGACGACGCCCGCCCACGCGGCCGAGCTGTGCGCGCTCGACGAGGACGCATTCGGTTTCGAGGTGGCCGACGCCTTCGAGTGGAGGCTCGGCGCGGTGACCGTCGCCGGCCCCCGCGCGTCGTTTCCCCTGCGCCACCTCCACGCCCGGACCTATGTGCGCGAGCGCGTCGCGCTGGCCGGTGACGCCGCCCACGTCGTGCATCCGCTCGCGGGGCAGGGGGTGAATCTGGGGCTGCTCGACGCGGCGGCCCTGGCCGAGGTGGTGAGCCGGGCGCGCGCCCTCGGACGGGACATCGGCTCGAGGGCGACGCTGCGCCGCTACGAGCGCTGGCGCCGCGGCCACAACGCCACGATGCAGGCGGTGCTCGGCGGTTTCCGGCACCTGTTCTCGGCCCGGTGGCCCCCCGCGCGGTGGCTGCGCGAGACCGGATTCGCACTCACCGATCGCCTCCCGCCGCTCAAGGCCGGTTTCATGCGGCATGCCTCCGGATTCGACGGCGACCTGCCGGCGCTCGCCCGCGGTCCTGCCGGCCCCGACTGATGTCCGAACTCGGAAGTACGAGAAGTACGATTCGGAACCATGATTCGGAAGTATGATTCGGAACCGTGATCTTGCGCCTCGGGATCCGCGGCGGAGCCGCGAAGGGCCGATTCCGACCCGCGCATTCCCGCCTCGCTCCGTTGGGGCTGGATGCCTCGGGGCGTCGGCGACAACCGTGCCGGACGCCGCTCCGGGCCTAACCCGGAAATATCACCCGTTCACGGCTGCGGGTACGGATCCGGCTGCTTTCGCTGCGTTGAATGTGACATGGGGGCGGCCCGGGGGCTCGACGTACCTGCGGGTACGCCTGCGCGCCCTGGCTCGCGTTCGCCTTGCGAAACCAGCCATCTGCGCACTCTCGCTTCACGAATCGGTGACATTTCCGGGCCTGAATGGGGAACGACCATGACTGCAATCTTTGAAACCGACCTTCCGGATCTCGAGCTTGTCGGGCGCGGCAAGGTGCGCGACATCTACGCCGCCGGCGAGGACCATCTGATCATCGTGGCGACGGATCGGCTCTCGGCGTTCGATGTGGTGCTCCCTGACCCCATCCCCGGCAAGGGTGCGGTGCTGACGGGGCTGTCGCACTTCTGGTTCTCGCGAATCGAGGGCCTCGTGCGCAACCACCGCGCGACGGTGGGGCTCGAAGCGTTCGTGCCGGACGCCGGGGTGCGGGCGTCCATCGCCGATCAGACCATGGTCGTGCGCCGTCTCCAGCCGCTGCCGATCGAGGCCATCGTGCGCGGCTACCTCATCGGCTCGGGGTGGAAGGACTACCAGCGTACCGGGACGGTGTGCGGGATCCACCTGCCGCCGGGACTCAGGCAGGCCGACCGGCTGCCGGAGGTCATCTTCACCCCCTCCACCAAGGCCGAGGCCGGGGCTCACGACGAGAATATCGACTTCGACGCGGCGGCGGGGCTCGTGGGCCGGGAACTGGCCGAGCGGGTGCGGGACACGAGCATCCGCGTGTACCGCGAGGCGTCCGAGTTCGCGGCGGCGCGGGGCATCATCATCGCGGATACCAAGTTCGAGTTCGCGCTCGACACCGACGGCGCGCTGGTGCTCATCGACGAGGTGCTGACGCCGGATTCCTCGCGGTTCTGGCCCGCGGATCGGTACGCCCCCGGCACCAGCCCACCGAGCTTCGACAAGCAGTTCGTGCGCGACTATCTTGAGACCCTCGGCTGGAACAAGACCCCGCCGGCCCCAGCACTGCCGGCGGAGATCATCGAGCAGACATCGCGCAAGTACCGCGAGGCATCCGAACGGATCGCGGGCCCCGCGGCCGGCGGCTGACGCCGCCGGCAGTCATCGCCGGACACCGCCCGTGGGCCGGAGGAGCGACCGCAATCCGACGCGGAGCATGATCCGGCCCTCCTCACCCACACCTCTCCCGCCAAATCCGACTTTTGAATGAACCTGCCTCGCTCCGAGGCGCGATCGACGATCCCATCCGCCGCCGAGGGCAGCAGGTGGCTGCCTCGCCGGGTTCCGGGGGCCTGAAACCAGCCGAAAGCGCGCGGCGTGCCGGTCTCTGAAGTGCCAGCGGCAATCGCTGCCCGGAGGGCCTTGCCGGATGGCCCCGAGTTCGACCCCCGACGGGCCCGGGTTCGACCCCGGACGGGTCCGGATTCGATCCCGGGCGCGCCCCAGTCCTACGTCGAAAGGGGCTCTGGTCGATATCGGCCGCTGGACGTTCCGCCCCAGGATCCTCATCCCCATCCACGCACCCTGCGTGGGGCGCAGCGCGGTGAGGTCCTTTCGCGACCATGACTCCTCGTTCAGTGGAGAGATTCAGTCGTCCGGCCGGCCCGGTTCGGGATATCTGGCGCCGCTCGCAGGGTCGGTACGGCGGATACCACCGCCACGGCACGCGCCGCGGGCAGGGTGGCGCCGTCCTGCTGGCGACGCTGGCGTTGACGATCTTCGCCGGGGCTGGGGTCCTGCTTGCGCGCTTCGACGGTACGGCGACGGTGCGGGCGCGAGAGGCGGCGGTGACTGCTCGCGCGCTCGCGGACGCGCGACGGGCGCTGATCGGTTGGTCCGTCGGGGCCGGCCTGGCCGGGAGCGGGGAGGCGCATGCGCCGGGGCTGCTGCCCTTCCCGGACCGCAACACGGACCCCCGCGGCTACGACGGCGAGGCCGACTGCGTGACCGGCGGGCTGTCCGACCGCCATCTCATCGGTCGGCTTGCCTGGGTGGGCGAAGCGTCCCCGTGCCCGAACCGGGCCCTGGGGGTCGAGCTTCGCGACGGGTCGGGAGAGCCGTTGTGGTACGCGGTGTCGCGCAACCTCGTCAACCACCGCGGTGGCGGTGCCGCGGACCCGCCGATCAACCCCGGCCTCCTCGATCGTCCGCCCGCCTACCCATGGCTGCGACTGATCGATGCGAACGGCCGCGTGCTGACCGCGAGCGATGGTGAACCGCTCGAGATCGCCGCGGTGGTCATTGCTCCGGGGCCTCCGCTGCCGGGGCAGAACCGGGCGGGCCTCTCTCCCGGCCCCTCTCACTTTCTGGACTCGGTGACCGTGAGCGGCGTGACCTACGACAACGCCGACGCCGACGGCTGCCACGACGCGGTCACCGGCGCGGGGGCGCACCCGGACTGCCCCGGCCGCGCCGGCGAGGAGCTCATCCTGTACCCCGACTCCCGCGACACCGTGACCGAGGCGGACGCATTCAACGACCGTATCGCTTGGATCACGGCCGAGGAGCTGTTGCGGGCAGCCGAGGTGCGCGCCCTCGGCGAGATGGCGGTGGTCCTGGAGCGGTACCGGTCGCGTCACGGTGCATACCCGTGGCTCGCGCCGTACGCTGGCGACCCGGCGGCGGACCCGACGGGCACGGTGCTCTACCACGCCGCGGTGGACGGGGCGGGGGGCACGCGCCACGGAATGCTTCCGGTGCACGCGATGCGCGGTCAGCTCTATGACACCGGGTACCGCCTGCGGTGGACGATCGATGCGGGGGCGGTCGTCGCCACCACCGATCCGTCGTCGTTCGGGTCGACCCCGCCGCCGACCGACGCCGAACTCCGCGCGCTTGCGGCCGCCGTGCCCCAGGTCGTGACCGGACCGGTCGTCTGCGCCTGGAACGGCGACGACGGTGTCCACTGCGCCGGAGCGCCGTACCGCCATGCCCCCGGCGTCGCCTTCACCCCGAGCGGGTCGCTGGTGCGCGAACACGAGGTCCGGGTCGAGCACGACGAGCCGGCCTGGATCTTCTCCGGTGGCGCCGTCGCGCCCGGCGCGGATCCGTCCGCGGCGGCCCCCCGCACCCGCACCGTGACCGTCACCACCACCCTGCCGCCGTCCTTCACCGTGTCGGTCCGGGGGCGCAACCGGGAGGTCGGGTGCGCCGACTCCGCCTGCTCCGCCACCGTCACCACCGGGATGTCCGTCGAGCGCACCCTCACCGTCGACACCGGCACCCTCGCGACGCTCACCTTCGCCGGCCTGGAGCACGACCTCAGCGTCGCATGGGACGGCGTGCCGCGATGGTTCGTCGACAACGGCTGGTATCGGTACATCCGCGCCGCGGTGTCGGGCGCGGAGACGGGCGCGGGTGGCGCGTCGCCCGGGCGCTGTATCGGGTCGGGGTCGGGGTGTCTGGCGCTCGGCGCATCGGGGGCGGTGCGCACGGATGTGCCCGCGTTCCTCGTCGGTGCCGGCCCGGCGCTCCCGCCCCAGGTGCGGGACGGGTGCGGTGGCGCCTGCGCCGGAGCGTACTTCGAGCCGCCCCATGACGCGGCCGGTGGCGATGCGGCAACCCGCGCCGCGCCCACGACGGACTTCAACGATCAGGTCCGGGTGGCGGGTCCGCCGGGGACGAGCCCGTGAAGATCGGGTGCGGTTCAGGGGTGATCGGGGTAAAGACGCCACGGCTTCGCCCCGCCCCTGGTCGCAGCCGTCGAACCGACGGTGCGGAGAGCTCCCGCCGTTCCGTTTCCGGCGCTCGGGTGACGACGGCCCGCGCCGCCACCCGCCCGGGAGGAGCGGAGAGTCGCGGCCGCTCGGTTTCCGTCTATTTCCCGAGCTCGTCGGTCGTCCCCCCGCCCGCGCATTCCGGCTGCGTCCGACGCGCTCGGACGTGGCGGCTTTACGCCTTCCCACTGCGGAGATCCGGCGACATGCTCGTACCGAACGGTCGGCATCGGCACCGGCGCCAGCCCCGGCGTCAGGCGGGGTTCACCCTCGTCGAGCTGGCCGTGGTCATCGCGATCCTGGGGCTGGTGCTCGGCACGATGCTCACTCCGTTGCGAGCCCAGATCGACGCGGCCCGCATCCGGGCCGCGGAGCGGATGCTCGGCGAGATCCGCGAGGCGCTGATCGGGCACGTGGTCACCCGCGGCGCGCTCCCGTGCCCCGATGTCGTCGCCGACGGCATCGACGGGGTGGCCCCCGCTGCCTGCGCCGGGGCGGCGCTGGCCGGGGTGCTGCCGTACCAGACCCTCGGGGTCGGGCGGGCGGATCCCTGGGGCCGACATTTCGGATACCGCGTCGCGCAGGAGTTCTCGATCCGGGCCCTGACCG
Source organism: Gammaproteobacteria bacterium (assembly GCA_965221725.1). GTDB lineage: Bacteria > Pseudomonadota > Gammaproteobacteria > HK1 > HK1 > HK1. The sequence goes on along the minus strand of OZ244909.1, from coordinate 1,255,506 downwards.
GCCAGCCGCCGGCCCCCGGTCGGCTCGATCTCACCGATACCGGTGACATCACGGTGCTGACGCGCGGCGACGATCCGGGCACTGCCGGCACCGTCGAGCTCAAGCACCAGAGCGACGCGACCGCGCTTACCCGCGCGGCTCCGGCGCTGGTGCTCTCGTTCGGGCCCGGTGGGCTCGGCGGCATCGACGCCGCGACCGGGCGCGCGCTCGCGTCGCCGTCCGGCGGAGCCGCCGATGAAATCGAGAATGCCGATGCCGATGCGACGTTCGTCAGTCGCGTCCACTCGCGGGGCACCGACGGCTGCGACGACGCCGACGAGTCGGCCGCACCCCCGCCGCCATCGTGCGGGTTCGACGACATCGTGACCTGGGTCTCCACCCCGGTACTGATGGCGCGGCTGGTCGAGGCGCGCGTGCTGCCGTGAGCGGGTTCCCGCCACCCTCGGGCCGAACCGGGCGCATCGTGGCTCGGATCTCCACCTCGGCCCTGGAGGCACCGACCGACCGGCGCGCCTCCGTAGTGATGAACACGCCCACGCGCGGCGTCCCATGCCCGGCAAGCGCCCGCCCCGCGAGAGCGACGGGGTGAATGCTGTGCTCGCGATCGCCTGGGTCACCGCCCTCGAAGCGGTGCGAGGGCGGTTCGCGTGGCTCGTGGCCGGATTCGTGTCCGTGGGGTGCGTGCTCGCGATATTCGCCGGCGAGATCGCGATCACCGGGACAGAGGGCTATCGCAGCGCGCTGCTCGGGGCCTGGCTGCGGTGGTGGGCGGTGTTCGCCGCCATCGCGTTCGCGGTTTCGAGCGTGGTCGGAGACGCCCAAGACAAGGGCGTCGATCTCATGCTGTCGACCTCCATGCCCCGGGGAGGGTACTGCGTCGGCAAGCTCGCCGGGTTCGGCGCCGTCGCGCTGTTCCCGGCCGCGGCCGGCGCGGTGGCGCTGGCGTGGTTCGCACCGTTGCCGCAGGTGGCGCTGTGGGCGGCTTCCCTCGCGCTGGAGCTCTTCATCGTCACCGCCGCGAGTCTGCTGTGCGCGTTCACCTTCGCCCATCTTGCATGGGCGATGAGCGCGGTGCTCGGGTTCTACGTGCTCTCGCGATCGATGACGGCGCTGCAGCTCATTGCCCACACCCCCGGCGCCGACTCCGGATCGGCGGCCTGGCCGTTCATCCGGGGGTTTATCGACGCGCTCGCATACCTGTTGCCCGATCTCGACCGGTTTACCGAGTCGCAGTGGCTGATCCACGGCGCCGGCACCCTGGCCGATCTCGGCCTCGTGGCGGCGCAGACCGCGGTGTACGTGGCCCTGCTCGGCGCCGCGGCGGCGTTCGATCTGCACCGGAAAGCCCTTTGAGCTCCGCTGCCGCCCCCAGAAAGCCCGGGAAGCCCGAGAAGCACGGGATGGCCTCGGGCGGTGTTCGATCTCTGCTGGAACGCCCGTTGAGCCCTGCCGTCTCTCCCGCCCCCGGGAAGTTACGTAAGCACGGGATGGCCCGGAGCGGTGTTCGCTCTTCACCGGAAGGCCCCTTGAGCCTCGCTGCATCTCCTGCCCCCGGGAAGCCCGGGATGGCCCGGGGCGGCATTCGACCTCCATCGGAAGGCCCTTTGCGAAGGCCGTGCCGGCGCGTGGGCGATCGCGTGGTTCGCTCCCGCCAACGGCCCGTCGCCGCGGTGCCGCGGGCGGTGCGATGGATGCTGGTGGCGGCGCTCGCGCTCCAGATTGGCTGGCACGCATGGCGGCCGGACCCGCGGGCCGAGGCATCCCCACTCGGGCCGGTCCCCGGTGCCCCGGCGTTGCGGGTCGCGGCGCTGGGCGATCGGGCGGCCCTCGCCCGGCTGCTCATGCTCCGGCTGCTGATCCACGACCGCCAGCCGGGGGCGAGCATCCCGTTCATGCGCCTCGACTACCGCCGGGTCGCGGGGTGGCTCGACGCGATCGTCGATCTCGACCCCCGGGACGATGCCCCCCTGCTCGCGGCGGCGAGACTGTACGGCTCGGTATCCGATCCGGTCCGGCAACGCACGATGTTCGCGCTTGTCCACCGGCGGTTTCTGGAAGACCCGAACCGCCGCTGGCCGTGGCTCGCGCATGTGGCGGTGATGGCGAAGCATCGGCTCGAAGACCCACGGCTCGCCCTGCGCTACGCGCAGGCGGTGACCGAACACGCGACCGGCCCGGAGGTGCCGGCCTGGGTGCGGGACATGAGTGCGCTGATCGCAGCGGACATCGGCGAGTTGGAAACCGCCCGGATCATCATCGGCGGCCTGCTCCACAGCGGAAGGGTCCGGGATCCGCGCGAGATCCGGTTCCTCGGCGCCCGCCTCGCGGAACTCGAATGACCGCAGTGCCCCTACGGTTCAAGGCTGCATTTCTCCTCAGGCCGCGAGGACGTGAAGATGATCAAGCATCTCCACGTCCGCAGTCGTGACTCGGTAAGAAATGCGCATCGAGGCTTATATGAAGGAAACGAGCATTCGGCCGCATTTCTCACAAGCCCCTGAACCGGAGCCATCCAACGTGCGAACGGTTCTGCGATCCTCGCCGAGAAGGGGGTGAGAAATGTGAGCTTGGCTCGGCGCAGTGCGCTGACCAGTTCGGCAGGCGCATCAAGGGCGGTGAGAAACCACCCCGTGTCCCCGGTCCATGTCCCCGGGACTGGGCTGCACCTCCGATAGAACGGTGCGCAACCTGCGGGCGCCTCGAGCATGGCGAGAAACCGCCCTGTGTCTCCGGCGCTGGATGAGTTGCCCGCGTCCCCGGTCCGTGTCCCCAGGACCGGCCGAATTTCCCATATCCCCGGTCCGTGTCCCCGGGAATGGCCGAATTCCCCGTGTCCCCGTGTCCCCGTGTCCCCGGGACGGGGTCGGGTTTCCGGCAGGGCGGTGCGCAAGTGATTGAGGGTGCTTGAAAAAATGCAGTGCGGGGTGCGGCGGAGAACGGCGTGGGAGTCAGGTACTGTGGGTGTGATTGATTCCGACTCGACCCGAGGCAGGGGGAGACCCACCCACGAGCGGGAGGAAGCATACTGCGTCGGCTGTGTTGGCAAATACCCTTCAGCGACGTGATTGTCTTGTGTACGACATTTTCGCCGGGGGGATTGAGTGCCGTCCGGTGGGGATTCTCGTTCGGGAGCGCGTGTTCTTTTGTCTGTGTTTCCAATGCGTTGGTGAAGTGTCGGGTGGGGCGCGAAGAGCCTCTGGGGCCATGACCGGTGGTCGCGGTGAAGCGTTCGCTCGAAATTCGGGAATGGTCTCGTTCATCCTCTGAATTCGCCCCCGGCGGGGATGGTGTTCGGGAGTGCTTGGGGTGCGATATTCAACGTTGGGTAACACGGGGGACACGCGGGGATACACATTTGGCGGCTTGATTGTTGTCGGATGAGACGTGTTCTCATTTTCGTTTGCTGGACTCCAATCCTCTGTTCTCCCTCGCAATGCGTCTCCAGCACATCGCCCCGAACAGGCACCTCCATGCCCCTGGGGACACGTTTTCCCTCAATCACACCCACAGTACCTGACTCGATTCGTCGCCGGGGACTGCCTGAACACCGGGCCGTGGAGGCGTCACGCCACGGCTTGAAGAGACCCCCACCCGCGCGCACCGGGGGCTTGCACGACCCCACCGCTTCAACCGCTTGGGAGAGAGGCCACGGGCCCATGCGATAGGGCCGGCACCGACTCACAGCGGCGCGGGGACCAGGGCGGCAGTACGGGAAGGCGGCTGTTCGAGCCAGCCCGCCGCCGGCCCCCCCCACAGAAGCGGTCGCCGCCTCATCGCGGCAGTGCATCTTCAACACTCACGGAGCGCAAGAGAATGAACGTACGTACAAGCCTATGGGCGAGCCTGGCCATCGCGGCCAGCATCGGTCTCGCTGGCTGCGGCGGGTCGAGCGATAACGACGATCCGGCACCCGCGCCGGAAGTGACGCCACCCGCGCCGCCTGTCGCGCTGACGCTGCCGGCCGGGAACAACATCCGAGACAGAATCGACCAGGACGATGAATCGCAAACCGACGGCTTCCTGGACGACAAGTCAGCCACCATTGCTGCGGGTGGTACCTGGGATTACGGCGGCGTGCGGTTTTCGTGCCCGACCGGAGGCTCGCCTTGCAAGGTGAGCTTCACGGTTGACCTAGGCGGGGTCACGGCCACCACGGGCGGCGAAGGAAGTGGAGTGGCCACCGCGATGCTCCTGTCCACAGTCGGGACGGGCGTCGGCCTGTCGACTTTGAGAGAAGAGATTACGAAAGGGCCTACGCCTTCGCCGAGCGCCCTGTCCAGACGACTCGGTTTTCCGGAAGCAGACCGGCAGAGAAGCGGAATGACATCATTCGCCTCACGTCACCTGAAAGACCCCACTGGATTCACGAAAGAAGCATCCCATGCGGCGGCGATGGCGCCTACTGCGTGGAAGGGCGGTTCGTGGGAAGGCGAGGCGTGGAATAATTCTACTGCCAACGAAATGCTTGTCCGGTTCGACAATCAGGCTCCAGGCATGACATTCGCGAAGAAGTATGGCGACAACGTTGGCAGTTCCAATGACGTGACGCCTGCTGCTGCCGACGAGGCTGATTTTTGGGAACTCGTAAGTACACCCGCTCCGATTTTCCCGAATAGGGTGGGGCCGGTGACTGTTCCTCCTACCGGAGGCGGTGGGGTTGGTAACCAAAGCACTGGTTCTGCTCAATTCAGTATTTCCGCCACCTTTGACGGTGTAGCTGGCACCCTCTCATGTGCTAGCGGATGCACACTCTCTGCTGAAGGTACCAAGCTGCAAGGTGGTGGTACTGGGTGGAAGTTCACGGCCACCAGATCCTCAGATACCGTGACTGGTATTGGTACTCAGGACGATTACTTGGCGTTCGGATGGTGGCGCAAAGCTAGTAGTTCAGGTGGCGGCTTTGCAGCTTTCGAACCAGTCTATGGAGGCCGGGTGCCGTTTGGTACTAGTCTGGATTCCTCGGGGGTATTGCAGAATACTGAGACTCTCAGAGGGACGGCAACCTACGAAGGCGGCGCGGCAGGGAACTACACGGACTACAGAGGTCGTAAAGCACCCGGAACCAATCCCTCCGCCACTGGTGACGATGCAGAGGACCGACCCGATCGGCACGGTGGATGGTTTGTGGCTAATGCCAAGTTGACGGCTCAATTCGGTCAAGCTGGCGCTACAGCCGCAGCAGACAAAGACGACAGAATTACCGGGACTATCTCGAACTTCATGGGTACCCACGGGAAATTGGGCGAGTGGGAAGTGAATTTGGGTACAACGGCCAAGACCCCTAACCTACACACTACTCCTGGTAGCAATACTGGAGAGGCGCTCATTCTCACCGGGACTGGAGAGAATAACGCCGTTACAGGAAATGCAGACGGAACTAACTGGCACGGTGACTGGGGAGCCAACTTCTACGGGGAATCCGGTGGAGGTAAGTTGCCGAGCGGCGTAGCAGGATGGTTCCATGCATCTACAGGAGGGACGGCAACTGCTCCGGGTAAGGGAGCTGATGGCGTCGCCGTCCAAGGCTCCTTCGCCGCCACGCGGCAGCCGTAAGAGATCTACCTAACCAACCCCCGGTCGCTGTGTCGCCGCCCCCGCTGAGCGGCACAGCGACCCCTTCACAGCGCAGGATCTGTGACGACATCACGGCACCCCGAGGGAGACTGAATCATGAAGCACGCTCACATTGGCTTGGTGGCTCTCGCGGCGGTGTTGGTCGCGGGGTGTGGAGGCGGGAGCGACAACGGCGGCGGTGGTTCCTTCGCCGAGGACGTGACGGGCCTCGGGGGAGCTGCGGCAAGGAGTGCCCTTGCCGGGGAAGTGGGGAAAACCTATGAGGTACCTGCGGGCAAGTCGCTCACCGTTGACGTCCCTGACGGGCAGGTGACCATCACCGGATGCAGGGACGGCTGCATGGTCAGGGTATCCAGCGACAACGGCAAGGTTGTCGTCATGTCGACGGCCAAGGGAGTGAGCGGTCGTTTCGTGGCGAAGGCGGCGCCGCCAACGACTACGCCACAGCCGCCTCCACCCGGGGTGCCGGAGGATGAAGTGCAGAGGAGGGTAGAGGAAGGAACCGAACGGGGGCGTCAGCAGGGTGAGGAGACAGGGGCCGCCAAGGCCGAGGTCGAGGACCGAGCGGAGGGATTGCTGACCAAATTGAGCGGTATCACCGCGTCGTCCGGAGAATCAAGCGTGACGGTCGAACACATGCGGGGGGAGAGCCGGACAGTCAAGCCCATCGCGGCCTACTCCAGCGGCCCGACTGCGCCGAGCATCCCCGGCTTTACCGGCGCCGGCTTTACCCGCACCACGGCCGATTTTGAAGACACGCTCTACCTCTACACCAACATCGGGAGTCCCAACACCCGACCGTTCTGGAAGGTGCATGGCAAAGACGATTTAGGTGGTTTGGCGCGGAGTGACGAAGAAGTGAAGCATTCCGGGAGTTCCATCCAAATTACGGGCACAAGTGCGGATCCCTACCGGGAAGATGGAAAACCCATCACGTCTGACGATACCGCAAAGGGGATCAGGATAAGAGCCACCTACGGCGGCACCAGTGGTTGGCTTGTTCGAGATGGACATGCTACTACGAAAATCGCCTTTCCTGGCAGGAAGCTGCCGGAGGATGAACAAATAGAGGATTGGGAATTCAGGGCCGGAAGCCTCATAGCTTCCCATCAGCGCCCCCAGGACGAAACGTATCTCTACTTCGGCATCTGGGCGCGTGAACCGAAGGACAAGGATGGCACTCCGGACTTCAAATGGATTGCCGGTGGTGGCCAGGAGACCCCTCAACCTGACTTCGCCGCGCTCACAGGCACCGCGAGGTTTGTCGGCGGTGCCGTCGGACAGTACGCCATCGACAAGACAGCCACCGGTGGGTCGGCGGATATCGGCATCTTCACCGCCACCGCGACGTTCGATGCTGCCTTCGATGTTGATGGCGATGGAACTGTTAATGCCAATACTGAAAACAAGCTCTCCGGCAGTATCACCGGCTTCCGAAAGATGGAAGACGGCTCTGCTTTGGCAGGGACGCTGTATTTGGGAGGATCGGGCGGCGCTAATCCACCAGCCACTCTTGCCGGTGGAGGGGGAGGGGTTGAAACAGTTGCAGGCGCATCCGGCACCATCGACGGCGTGAAGGTGACGGGCAGTTGGGAGGCAAAGCTCTACGGTGTCGATAACCAAGACCCTCCGGAGGGCGTGACATGCCCGAACGGCTGCGCGGCCGACGTGGCAGGCATCACCGGCTGGTTCAGCGCAGACGAGAATGATGCCCCCAATGGCGCCGGCAGTGTCGTCGCCATCAGCGGCGCCTTCGGTGCAGCCAAGCAGTAAGGAGCAACCCCAATGGCCACCGAACGCTTCCTGCACATGCGGCTCTCGCGCGAAGACTGCGCGAATCTCGATGCGCTGGTGGAGCGGATGAGTTGGGACGGCGCAGAGAAAGAGCAGCTTGAACGCCGAGCGATGCAGCGCCCCCGCACGCAAAGCGATGTAGTCCGACTGGCGATTGCGGAGGCTCTACTGCGACGGTGCGAGGAGCGTGCGTAGGTCGCGCCGGGCGATGCGTCGCGAGACGGAGAGCGCGCGAAGCGGGAAGGAGTAGACGAACAGGTTTACGGAGCGGGTGGCGGCGTCGCCTCAGGACGAATTCGGTTTCGAGGGCGCTCCCGGCGTCGCCGCTCTCTCCACCTACAAGGCTGGTAAGGGGCGAGGGGAAATCGGGCATGGCAGAGTCATTCGGTTTCAACGCGGGAAGAGACCTGCCCCGGATGCCCGGTATTCTGGCCGAAGGCGAATACGACGCCGGGTACCAGCATATGCGGTGGGGGCCGTGAAGCACTACCTCGATGCGCCCCCGCGCAGGAAACGGATTGACGCTGCGCACCCTCGCCAGCGGCGCGTGAAGCCCGAACCGGGAGCGGTGTCGGTGTCCCGCGGGGATGTCTCAGGTGATCCCCTCGGGACGACTCCGACCGACACCGCTCCCCCCTCCCTCGCCGTTCGGTTGGCCTCGGACCTCATGGGAGAGGCGTCCTGACTGACACCTGGTGGTGATTGCACCGGCCTCGGCGTGTCTCCCATCACGCCGGGGCCACCTCTGTTACGTCTCTCCCGCAAGCCAACCCGCATCGAGTGCTGGCCATACCCCGTCACTCTCCGACGGCCCGCGAAGCCTAACTCGCATTTCTCACCGGGTCGAGGGCGCAGGCGAGCCTGGGCGCAGGCGAGCCAGCTCTTGCCCACCCCGGCCGGTGCGGTGATGAGGCAGTTGAGGTGGTCGTGGATCCAGCGCCCGTCGGCCAGCGAGAGGACCAACGCGCGGTCGCGGCCCCGGGGGTAGCGGAAGTCGATGTCCTCCATACAGGCCGGGTGACGAAGCCGGGCTATCCCTCTGCGAACATGACTCCCTGGAGCAAGTCGCTGCGGGTGGCGAACTCTCTCGCGAGGCCGACTCGGTCGGGGTGCTGGGGCCGGTGTGCAGCGGCGAGAATAGTCTCGGACTTTCGTTATCTGATTTCCTCTAATTCGTTATTATTGAGAATAATTGACTCCATTGTGCATCGAACGATCGTCGACATGCTCGACGACCCCGCGATCGGTGGCGGCATCCAGCATGTTTACGACTGCGTCGTAGCCTATCTGCGGCGCGATGATCGCGACGACGAAAAGCTTGTGAATTACGCGGTAAACCTCGACAACGGCGCTGTCTTCAAGCGCCTCGGGTTTCTTTCCGGTCACTTCTCCGGTGGCGCTGAATTAGGCCGTCTTTGCGAGCCTCATCTGAGCGGTGGTCATGCGAAGTTCGATCCGGTTCAGGACGGGCCGTGCGTCGTGACCAAGTGGCGGCTCCGCGTGCCGGGGCGCTGGGCTCGCCCGGAAACGCCATGATCGATAAACGCGAAATTCTCGCGAGAGCCCGGCAGACATCGCTGACGCCGCATGTCGTGGAGAAAGATCATGTTCTTGGCTGGATGCTCGCCGGCATCTATGGGCACGAGGATCTCGCAGAGAGTTGGATATTCAAGGGTGACACATGCCTGAAGAAATGCTTTTTCCTGGCTGTCACCGGGCGGGATGCAAGGGCGGTTCCGGTGTTATTCACGGAGACACAATGCTGCCGGGGCGGGCAGGGAGCGAGACGATGCCAACGATCTCCGCCGGCGGGGTCCGGCTCGAGTGCCGGTGGTGGGGGGCACCGGATGGTGCGGGTCCGACGCTCGTGCTCCTGCACGAGGGGCTCGGCTGCGTTGCGACGTGGCGGGACTTTCCCGCCCGGCTCCACCGGCGCACGGGGCGCCCCGTGTTCGCGTATTCCCGCGCCGGATACGGGGGCTCGGCCCCCGCCACGCTCCCGCGCGGGGTCGATTACATGCACGTCGAGGGGCGTGAGGTGGTGGGGGCGGTCCTTGATGCCGCCGGTATCGAGGACGCGGTGCTCGTCGGCCACAGCGACGGTGCATCCATCGCGCTCGTGTACGCCGGTGCGGGCGGCGGGACCGGCGCCGGGGTGTGCCTCCGCGCGCTCGTGCTGCTCGCACCGCATGTATTCTGCGAGGACGTGAGCATCGAGAACATCCGCGCCGCCGGGGATGCCTACCGGCGCGGCGGACTGCGCGAGCGGCTCGCCCGCCATCACGGCGACCAGGTGGACGCGACATTCTTCGGCTGGCACGACACCTGGCTGCGGCCGGAGTTCCGGCAGTGGTCGATCGAGGCGTTCCTGCCGGGGGTCACCGTGCCGGTGCTCCTGATCCAGGGAGACCGGGACCCCTACGGAACGGCGGCGCAGCTCGACACCATCGAACGCGGCGTATCCAGCCCGGCCACCCGGATCACCCAGGTCTGGCTCGAAGACTGCGGCCACGCCCCCCATCGCGACCGCCCCGAAGAGACTCTGCAGGCGATCGAGGCGTTCCTCGGCGATGGGTGCGCAGGGGGTTGATGTGTGTGTCCGGATCGATCCGACGAAGTTGGGAGAATCTCTTATTGCTCACCGCCTGGTCTTCGCCGACGACTGAGTCGGGCCTGGAACAAGCTGCACTTCCTCGCCGCCGCGTTGCCTGCTCCGCGTGATCTCGCCGGGTTGGTGTGGCTCGTCGCCCGGCGTGGCGGGTACCAGAACCATGATTTACCGTTCGGATTCGAGGGTGCCCCGGTCCACGTGACCGGCGCACCATCGCCGCCCCCGGCGCGGTTTTCTGGTAGAAATGCGCCTCCCACGCCATGCCCGTGACCTGCACTCAGGAGCCAGCCCCATGCACATCGGTCTCACCCAGTTCTCCACCGGCTACACCATTCGCATCGACGAGCTTGCCCGCGAGGCGGAGGATCGCGGCTTCGAGTCGCTCTTCGTGCCCGAGCACACCCACATCCCCACCAACCGCCGCAGCCCCTGGCCGGGCGGGGGAGAGCTGCCCGAGGAGTACAAGAACACCGTCGACCCCCTGGTCGGGCTCGCGTACGCCGCGGCGTCCACGAAGACCCTGCGCATCGGCACCGCCATCGCGCTGCTCACCGAGCGCGACCCCATCGTGTTCGCGAAGGAGTGCGCGACCCTCGATCTGCTTTCGGGCGGGCGCTTCGAGCTCGGCATCGGGGCGGGGTGGAATGCGGAGGAGATGGAAAACCACGGCACCGGGTTCAAGGATCGCTTCAAGGTCATGTGCGACCGCGCCAAGGCGATCAAGACCCTGTGGCGCGAGGAGACGCCGGAATACCACGGTCCGTTCGTCGACTTCGACCCCCTCTGGTCATACCCGAAGCCGGTGCAGAAGCCGAATCCGCCGGTGCTGCTCGGCGGGGAGACGAAGTACTCGCTCGCGCGGGTGGTCGACTTCTGCGAAGGCTGGATGCCGCGCGCCCGGGCGTTCAGCGACGCGAAGGCGGAGATGGCGCGGCTCGCGGAGTGCGCGGACCGGGCCGGGCGCGACCCGGGTGCCATCCGGACCTCGGTGTTCGGAGCCAGTGGCGATCCGGCGGCCATCGACCGCTATCGGGAGGCCGGCTGCTTCCGCGCCCTGATCACCATCCCGCCGAAAGGTCGCGACGCGGTACTGCCGCTGCTCGACCAGCACGCGAGGCTGCTGTGAGCGGCGCGAGCACCGGGAAGGGCACAGGCAATGACGCGGGCATGAGCATGAACAAGGACCCGCACTTCATCGTCGTCGCCAAGCGCGACTGCCCGACCTGCGTTCTCGTGCAGCCGGTGCTGCGCGAGATCGCGGCAAGCGGGGCGGCGCTCACCGTCTATACCCAGGACGACCCGACGTTCCCGGACGGCCTGGAGTCGTGCATCGACGATCGTTCGCTGAAGCACTCGTGGCGTCTCGGCATCGAGACGGTTCCGACCCTCATCCGCATCGAGGACGGTCACGAGGCCGAACGCACCATCGGTTGGGATCGGGCGGAATGGCGCCGGGTGACCGGGCTCGACCCGCTCGGGACGGCGCTGCCGGACTTCCAGCCGGGCTGCGGCTCGAAGAGCGTGGACCCGGGCATGCCGGAAGTTCTGGAAGTCGCGTTCGGTGCTCCGCCCCTGACTGCGCGGCGCATCGACGTGTCCGCGCCGGAGGACGAGCACGAACTGTGCTTCTCCCGCGGCTGGAGCGACGGGCTGCCGGTGGTCCCGCCGACCCCGGTGCGGGTGCTGCGCATGCTCGGGGGCACCGCCCGCGACCCGCAGGAGGTGGTCGGGGCGATCCCGCCGAACCAGGCGCCCTGCACGGTCGAGAAGGTCGCGATCAACGCGGTGATGGCGGGCTGCAAGCCGGAGTACATGCCGGTGGTGCTCGCGGTGGTGGAGGCGGCGCTCGCGCCGGAGTTCACCATGCACGGCCTGCTCTGCACCACGTACTTCTCCGGCCCCATGGTGGTGGTGAACGGCCCGGTGACGCGGCGCATCGGCATGAACTCGGGGGTGAACGCACTCGGTCAGGGCAACCGGGCGAACGCGAGCATCGGGCGGGCGCTTCAGCTCCTGATCCGCAACGTCGGCGGCGGGGCGCCGGGCGGGATCGACCGGGCGACCCTCGGCTGGCCCGGCAAGTACACCCTGTGCTTCGCCGAGGACGAATCCGATCCGGGCTGGTTGCCGCTCAGCGTGGAGCGGGGCGTGCCGCCGGGTGCCTCCGCGGTGACCCTGTTCGCGGCCGGGGGGCTGATCCCGAACATGGATGAAGGCTCACGCACGCCGGACTCGCTCGCCCGTTCGCTCGCGATGACCCTGAACGCCGTCGGGCATCCCAAGGTGGTGCAGGCCGCCGACGCCTTCCTGATCCTCTCGCCGGAGCACTGGCGGATCTTCAGGGAAGGGGGGTGGGACAAGGCGCGCATCAAGGCCGGGCTGATGGCCGCGACGGTGCGCCCGGGAGCGGAGCTCGTGCAGGGAGCGAACGGTATCGACGCCGGCGTGAAGCCGGATCTCGTCGAGGATCGGATGCCCAAGTTTCGCGACGGCGGCCTGAGCATCGTGCGCGCGGGCGGTGAGGCCGGGCTCATGAGCGCCGTCATCGGCGGATGGGTGGCGAGCGGCCCGCGCGGCTCGAGCCCGGTGACGAAGGCGGTGAGGACATGAGCCGCGGGCGTGTCGGTCCGGGTGCCGGTCCGAGCGTTGGCCGAGTTCCTGCTACGATTCCGATCGGCCGTCCCCCGGGTTCCGCCGGATTCGGACGCCCGGGATCATGGAAGCCGGACCTGCGTCCGATCGACCGCCCCCCGAAGATGCCGACGGCCGCGGGGACGGTCCGGCCCGAGCCGGGAGGGAAGACATGAACAGTGGTATCCAGTTGCTCGACCCGACGGCGGAGATGACATCCGTGCGCCGGGAGCGGCGCCCGCCGCCGCCATCGCTCGAGGGCCTGACCCTCGGATTGCTCGACATCGGCAAGAGCCGCGGCGTCACCTTTCTCGATCGGCTCGAATCGCACTTCGCCGATCGCGGGTTCGCTGTGAAGCGTTACGCCAAACCCACCAACACCCGCACCGCGCCGGTCGACCTCGCGCAGACCATCGCCGAGGAGGTCGATGTCGTCGTCGACGCCCTGTCCGACTGAGGGTCCTGCACGTCGTGCAGTGTGCATGACATGCTCGACCTCGACGAACGAGGCATCCCCGGCGTCATGGTCGCGACCACCGCGTTCCGGGACGCCGCTGCCGCCCAGGCGGAATCCCTCGGCTACGAGCCCGCCATCGTGTGGGTCCCGCACCCGATTCAGAATCGCACCGACGAAGAAATTCAGGCCATCGCGGACGAAGCCATGGGGGAGATCATGGGGCAGCTCACCGCCCGGTAGCGGCCAGGGCGAGGTATCCGGGTGGGGCTTGGCCTGTCCCGCGATCGATCTCACCACCGCGGCCCGCTTCGTGCCGCGGTGGCGCCCGGTTCAGGTCGCGGAGCAGGCTCGGTACGCGGACTTCATGTCGATGTACTTCACCGGAACCAGGCGATGACCGAGCATGTCGACCGCAGCTTGCGCCTGTTCCAGGATGACATACCCCAGGAGCGGCTCGTACTCGCCTCCGGCTTCCGATCCCATGTCCGCGAATATCACTTCGTTCGAGACGGGGCGGAAGCCGTCGATCCGGATCTCCACCGGCCAGCAGGCTTCCCCTCGCAGCACCTCCTGATTGGCCAGTTGAAGCTCGACCGCTTCGGTGCGTTTGAACTCCCCGAGCCTCTCCTTCCACGCCATGGGCAGAATCAGCGCTCCGGCGCCGGTATCGACGAGCATCGCGCACCGTATGGACTTGTCCTCTTCGAACAGGTTGGTGATTTCGGTCTGTACGACGATTCGTCCCATTCGTCCTCTCCCCGCCGGTCCGATGAGTTCGGTGCTCCTCCTCACCCGTCAGCTACGCCAGGGCCAACCCGAAAGCTTCGAACCGCACGAAGTCATCCGGATTGCTGGTGGCGACGGCCGCTTCTTCCGCGAGCGCCGTCGCCGCGATCATGCAATCGACCATCGTCCCCCGACGCCGTCCGGAGCCGTTGAAAAGCCTTGCCGCGATGGTGGCCATCCCCTCGGTAAACCGGAATTGTCGTTCGACCACCACCGACGCAACCGCCAATGCGGTCTCGTCGACGGGGCCGCACAGAAACTCGGCCCAGGCGATCGTGCTCATGCCGAATGGCTCATTCGCCCCGATCCACTCCCGAAGCCGCGCATCCTCCTGCGATCCCGGGGTCAGGGCGCGGATAAGGAAGCTCGTGTCCAGGTGAATCATTCTGGTGTCCATGAGGCATTGCGGGCCGCTGTCGCCCGGCGTTCCCGTCTCACCTCGTCCGCCCAGGCCTGGGCCGAATCCCGGTCCAGTGCGAGCAGGCCCTGCAAGCGGTCGAGCGCCTCAATCGCCTTGTCGTGATCGGAGCCTACCTGTCTCGCCGCCGAATGAATCGCGCGCCGGAGCGCGCCGGACTTGGACGTGTTCCAGTGTTTCGCGAGATCGTCCAGCCGCTGAACGGTTTCTACATCCAGCGAGTAGGTCGACTTTATGGTGATGGTGGCCATATATCGATGGTATGGCCATACTTCAGCCACGATCAAGCAACACGGGCAAACGCGCCCTTCATCGCCTCGCACACCAGCGCCTGTGCCCGCACCGCGCCGGTGATGGCCGGGGCCATGGTGAAGAAGCCGTGGATCATGCCCTTGCCGCGGTGGTACTCGACCTCCACCCCCGCCGCGCGCAGCCGCTGTGCGTATGCCTCGCCCTCGTCGTGGAGCACGTCGCACTGCGCGGTGAGCACGAACGCCGGCGGGAGGCCCGAGAGGTCCGCGGTTCGAAGCGGTGCCGCCCGCCAGTCGCGCCGGTCCGACTCGTCGCGCAGGTAGTGGTCGCGGTACCAGCGCATCGACGCCGCCTCCAGCACGTAGCCGGTCGCCCAGGTGTGGTACGACGCGGTGTCGCATGCATAGTCGGTCACCGGATAGACGAGCACCTGAAGCCGTAGCGCGGGGCCGCCGGCTTCGCGCGCCATCAGTGCCGCCACCGCCGCGAGGTTCCCGCCCGCGCTGTCGCCGCCGACGGCGATCCGCCGCGGATCGACCCCGATCTCCGCGCCGTGGGCCGCGCACCAGCGCACCGCGGCGAACGCGTCCTCCGCCGCGGCGGGGAACTTGTGCTCGGGTGCGAGTCGGTAGTCGACGGACATCACCACGCACCCGGCGCCGTTGCAGAGATTGCGCGTGGTCGCGTCGTGGGTGTGCGGGCTGCCGACGACGTGTCCGCCGCCGTGGAAGTAGACGAGGGCGGGGAGATCGTCGCCGCCGATGTCGGGGCGATAGATGCGTACCGGCAGGTCGCCGCCGGGCCCCGGCAGCACCCGGTCCTCGACCGCGCCGACCGGGGCGGGGGTGATCCCGCGCGCCTCGACCATCGCGTCGTACTGGGCGCGGGCCGCGGGCGGCGCCAGCGCGTGAACGGGTTCGAATGCCGATGCGGCCAGCGCGTCGATGACCCGCTGGATCTGCGGATCGACCGGTATCGCGGTCATGTCGTCCCTCCGGGGTGTTTCGCGGCGCCGCCTTGCGCCGTCGGCGGTGAGCCAGTATACGGAACGCCCGACCAACCAGCCGGAAGACTGAGGACCCGGGTCGAAATCAATTTTCTACCTCATCGGCCCCAATCCCCTTCCGGACCGGAGGTACGGGCGCGTTGAGCGGGAAAATTGTTTCGGCCAGAGTGCTGAGGGGGGATCCGCCGTGAACGACCGTGTCCGCCTGACCCTCGACGAGGTGCACCGAATCGCAACCGAGGCGCTTCGCGCCCAGGGGTTCTCGCGGAGGCACGCCCGCGCCATCGCCGACACCGTGACCGCGGCGGAACGCGACGAGTGCACCTCCCATGGTCTGTTCCGCATCCCGTTCTACGTGAAGGCGCTCCTCGCGGGGAACGTCTCGCCCGACGCGGAGCCCACGTTCCGGGATCTCGCGCCGGCGGTACTGCAGGCCGACGCGCACCTCGGCTTCGCGCCCCTCACGCTGCAACTCGCCGCCGATCCTCTGGAGCGGCGCGCCCGTGAGCTCGGCATCGCGGCGCTTGCCATCGTGAACGCGTACAACGTGGCCGCGCTCTGGCCGGAGGTCGAGCGGCTCGCCGAACGCGGGCTCGTCGCCTTCGCGTTCACCGCCGCGTTCGGCTATGTCGCGCCGGCCGGCGGCACCCGGCCGCTCTACGGCACGAACCCGATGGCGTTCGCCTGGCCCCGGGCGGGGTGTGCGCCGCTCGTGTTCGACCAGGCGTCGAGCGCCAGCGCCCGCGGCGAGATCCAGATCCATCTCCGCGACGGCAAGCCGCTCCCCGAGGGTTGGGCCATCGGCCCCGACGGGGCGCCGACCACCGATCCCGCCACCGCCCTGGCCGGCGCCCAGCTCCCCTTCGGGGGCTACAAGGGCGCGGCCATCGCGCTGATGGTCGAGCTGCTCGCCGGCGCCCTGGTGGGCGATGTCTTCAGCTTTGAGGCGAGCGAGCAGGACACCGCGCGCGTGGGCGCGCCCTTCGGCGGCGAGTTCATGATCGCGATCGACCCCGCGCGCTGCGTGGGCGATGGCGACCGCGACGCCCAGCTCGCCCACGCGGAAAAGCTCTTCGCCCGGGTCCTGGAGCAGGACGGGGCCCGTCTGCCGTCGGACCGCAGGTACCGGGCGCGGGAGCGCACCCCGACGATGGGCGTCACGATCCCGAAGTCGCTGCACGACACCCTGCGCGAGTACATCGACGGCTGAGCCGCCTGGGGAGTGGCTGCCGCTCGCCGGGGGAATTCCGCGAATGGGGTCGGGGGGTGGCTCGGGGTGCTCGATGCTGCTTGCTTCGCAAGCTCGCTCCGTTTGCGAAGTCGGGCAGATCGTGCGAAATATGCTGCAATGGCAGGATATCCGTGCAATTAGCCATAAGTCGGTGTAAGCCGGTAACCCCGGCCTGCATGCACGGGCTTTCCCGAGAGCTCGGAAGTCGAAGTGATGCACCACCGAATCATGTGGTTCTCGCGCGCGAGGATTGGTCCCACCCGATGAAGCGCCGCCGTGGCGATCCGTGGATGTCGGCCGACGAATATGGTCGGTCGTTGCGCGGCTTCACCGTCAACCTTCTGGTTCGCGATGTCGAGCTTTCGCTCGCGTTCGCGCGCGAGGTCCTGGGGGCTGAAGTCGTGTACCGGGACCCCGACTTCGCGATGCTGCGCCACGGCCCTTCAGAGTGGATGCTCCACGCCGATCACACCTACCGGGACCATCCGCTGCACGGCAGCCTCGCGTCCGGCGACGCGCGCGGCGTCGGAGCCGAGATGCGCATCCACGACACGGACCCCGACACGGCCGAAGCGGCGGCGCGGCGGCGGGGGGACCCGGTACTCGCGGGCTCGATGGACAAGCCGCACGGAGTGCGCGAGGTGTGCATCCTCGACCCGGACGGGTACCTCTGGGTGGTCGATCGGCCGCTCGATCCGTCCTCCTGAGGCCCGGATCCCGCCGCGGCGGTGGAGCCGCCCGAGTCGGATTCAGATCCCCTCCATCGAGATGAAGCCGGGGAGGGCGCGGATGCGATCGATCCACGCGCGGACCGACGGGAAGTCGTCGAGCGGAATCTCCCCCATGTGGGAGAGCGCAACGTAGGGCATGCAGGCGATGTCCGCGATCGTCGGTCGGCCGGCCGCGAGCCAGTCCTGCCCGGCCAGCCGTTGCTCCAGCACCTTCAGGCCGGCGCGGCCGTAGGCCTGACAGGTCGCGAGGTCGTAGTCGCGGCCGAAGAACACGGCCGCGCGGGCGTGCGCGAGACCGAACAGCAGTTCGTTCTCCGCCACCGCGAGCCACTGCATCACCTCGGCCATGGGTCCCGGCTCCGTCGGCAGCCACGCCTCGCCGTAGCGGCGGGCGAGGTAGACGAGGATCGCCTGCGAATCCCACACCGTCACCTCGCCGTCGATCAGGGTCGGAATCTGCCCGCGGGGGTTCAGCGCCAGGAACGACTCCGTCCGGTTCTCCCCGCTGCGAAGATTGACGGGGATCTCTTCGTACTCCAGCCCGAGCAGCTCCAGTAGCAGCCGCGCCTTGTAGGCGTTGCCGGAGAGCGCCATGCCGTAGAGCTTGATCATCGCGCCGTTTCTCCGTCTCACAGGATGTTGCAGATGTGGATGTTGCGCGACGCGACGATGTCCGCGTAGCGCCCGCGGGTCCGGGCCAGAATCGGCGATGCCTTGTGGGTTTCGAACGCGGCGTCGTCGGCGTACACCTCGTAGAGGAAGACGCGGTCTTCGCCCTCGACCGGGTCGCACACGTCGAACTGAAGGCACCCGTCTTCGTTCGCGAGGGTGCTGGAGGCGTGCTCCCTGATGATGTCCAGGAACCGGGCCTTGGCGCCCGGCTTGATGGTGAAGTCCACTACCAGACAGATCTTGCTCATTGGATTGAAGCCTCGTGAGAGCGGAAGAAGTGACGGGAGAAGTGTAGTCCGGATTGCCCGGAGGCGGGATGCGGGCCGGCACCGGCGGGTGGCGATGAATCGGCCGTACTGCCGGGGCCGGGCGCGGGCGGGTACTCCGTGACCGTGGGCGCTATTGTCGGCGCCATTGTCGGCAGCGTCACCGTTCAGGCGTGGCCCGCCTCGCCGTACTGCCGGGGCCGGGCGTGGGCGGGTACTCCGTGATCGTGGGCGCTATTGTCGGCGCGATTATCGGCGCTATCGTCGGCGCGACCGCCCACGGCGTCGCCGTTCAGGCGTGGCCCGCCTCGCCGGACAGGAGGGTCGGGTCGATGCCGAGCAGGCGCGCGGCCGAAGACCAGCGGTCCTCGTAGGGCGTGTCGAATATGACGCGCGCATCCGCCGGGCCGCTCAGCCATGCGTTCTGCCGCACCTCGTGCTCGAGCTGCCCCGATCCCCACCCCGCGTAGCCGAGCGCGACGATGGCCCGCTCGGGGCCCTGGCCCTCGGCCATGGCCGACAGGATGTCCCGCGAGGTCGCGATGCCGATCTCCTCTCCCACCCTCACCACTGCGTCCCAGCTTCCCGGTGGGTGGTGAATGACAAACCCGCGCTCGCGCTGCACGGGGCCGCCCTGCACCACCGGAACCCGCTCGGTATCGGGCGAGGTCGCTTCGATGTCCAGGTGGTCGAGGACCGTGGTGAGCTTGAGGTCGAGCGGGCGGTTGATGACGATGCCCATCGCCCCCTCCTCGCTGTGCGCGCACATCAGCGTCACCGTCCGATGAAAGTTCGGATCGGCAAGGCTCGGCATTGCGATGAGGAACTGATTGGTGAGGTTCATGCGCGCCATTATCGCAGGGTGCGCAGTGGCGACAAGCTCCGCGAAAGGTGCGGCGCCCGGACGGCGGCGTAGCGCCCTCGCTCGCAGCCCGACGAGAAATGCGGGTCAGTGATCGGAGTGGAAGAACCAGGTGCGTTCGATGTGCAGAATGTCCACGTCCCGGGAGATCTCGGGCGGGAACGGGGCGAACGGGGCCGCGAGCTTCACGATGCGTACTGCGGCGGCGTCCAGGATGGGCTCGCCTGAAGATCGCCGCAGCTTGATGTCCGCGATGGTGCCGTCCGGGTTGAGGGCGACTTCGAGGAGCAGGTTGCCGGACAGACCGAGCCGGGCCGCGCGGTCGGGGTAGTTCAGGTTCCCGACCTCTTCGACCCTGCGCCTCCACTCGACCATGTAGGCGGCGAACCGGTCCTCCCGGGTGCGCGCCGAGATCCACTTGCGTTGCGGTTGCTCGGCCCGGGACCGGAGCTTGCGCTCGATCTCCGCGCTGAGGGCGGCCATCTCCAGGCGACGGCTCTGCGTCGGGGCCGTATCGGGGGCGGACGCCGGCGCGGTGGCCGGAGCCGGAGGAGCGTGGGCCGCGCGCACGGTGAGGGAGCCGGGGGTGCGGCGGGCTTCGCGTGCGGCATCGGCCGATTCCGCGGACTGGACTTGCGTCGGAGCGCCGGCCGGCGTGGGAGCGTCGTCCGCGGTCGGAGCGTCGGCGACGATGGCGGGTGGCGCCGAGGGGGTCTGCGGCCGCGCGCGCTCCTCGTCGTTGCCGCCCTCATCCTGGTTCGTCGGAGCCAGGAAGTCGGCCTGGTCGGGTGGCGTGTCGGCGCGCCGCGGCACCAGCACCACATCGAGCGTCGTGACCAGCGGCTCCGGAGGTGTTTCGGGCACGAACGTCACCCCGAAAATCACGATCAGATGCGCGAGGATCGCGAAGACGGCCGTGGCGGCGAGCCGATCTCCGGCGGTGACGAAGGAATGGGCGGTGAGCGCAGTCAACGAAACGGGGGTCCGGGAAGCGCCTGTTCGCCCGCCGAGTATACGCCGGCCGCCGGTGCTGCCGTCAGCGGGCGGCGAGCCGCGCCTCGATGGCGTCCATGAGCCGGCCGGCGATGTCCGTCCCGAACGCGGCGTCGATCTCGCGGATGCAGGTCGGGCTGGTGACGTTGATCTCGGTGAGGTAGTCGCCAATCACGTCGAGCCCCACGAAGACGAGGCCCTTCTCGCGCAGGGTCGGTCCCACCTCGCCGGCGATGGCGCGCATCCGCGGCGTGATGTCCATCCCGACCCCCCGGGCGCCGACCGCGAGATTGCCGCGCGCGTCGCGGCCGGTCGGGATCCGCGCGAGGGCGTACTCGACGGGCTCTCCCTCGATCAGCAGCACCCGCTTGTCGCCCTCGCGGATCTCGGGGATGTAGCGCTGGCACATCGCGTACCGGGTCTGCTGCCGGGTCAGGGTTTCGAAGATGACGTTCACGTTCGCATCGCCCGCGCGCACCCGGAAGATCGACACTCCGCCCATGCCGTCGAGCGGCTTGATGATGATGTCCCCGTGCTCTTCGAGGAACGCGTCCATCCGCGCCTGCTCGCGGGTGACCAGCGTGGGCGGACAGCACTGCGGGAACCAGGCGGTGAACATCTTTTCGTTGGCGTCGCGCAGGCTCTGCGGCCGGTTCACCACCAGCACGCCGGCCGCCTCGGCCCGTTCCAGGAGATAGGTCGCGTAGACGAACTCCATGTCGAACGGGGGGTCCTTGCGCATCAGGATGATGTCGAGGGACGACAGCGGTCCGGTCCCGGCCGCGCCGAGGGTGAACCAGTCCTGCGGATCGTCGCGCACCTCGATCGGGCGCATCCGGGCGCAGGCCGTCCCGTCGCGCGCGAACAGATCGCCGAGCTCCATGTACCGCAACGCCCAGCCGCGGCGCTGCGCGGCCAGCATCATCGCGAGCGTGGTGTCCTTCTTCACGTTGACGGACCCGATGGGGTCCATCACCACTCCGATCCTGAGGCTCATCGCGACTCCCCCGCAGGTACGAAAAGCATACTAACCCGCATTTCTCATCCGTTTGGCCGTGGCCGCGGATCTGATCGAACCAACACCGATCAAACCAACCGATCAAACCAGCGCTTGCGAAGCAATCCGATGACTGATAAGCCTTGCGAGGCAAGCCGATGCCCGACGAGGAGGCCGATCCACCATGACCGACCTGAGAATCGCGACCCGCCGAAGTCCGCTCGCGCTGTGGCAGGCGGAGCACGTCGCCGGGGTGCTGCGCGCGCGACATCCCGGGCTCGAGGTCGAGCTGGTGGCGATGCGCACGAGCGGCGACAGGATGCTCGACGCCCCGCTCGCCAGAGTCGGAGGCAAGGGGCTGTTCATCAAGGAGCTCGAGCACGCGCTGCTCGACGGTCGCGCCGACATCGCCGTGCACTCGATGAAGGACGTCCCGGTCGAGCTGCCGCCGGAGCTGCACCTGCCGGTGATCATGACGCGGGCGGACCCGCGTGATGCGTTCGTCTCGGTTCGCTTCGCCGGACTCGATGCGCTGCCGCCGGGAGCGACGGTCGGCACCTCCAGCCTCCGCCGGCGGTGTCAGCTCGCGGCCCGGCGTCCGGATCTGCGCATCGAGAACCTGCGCGGAGGCGTCGACACCCGCCTGCGGCGGCTCGACGACGGCGATTTCGACGCGATCCTCCTCGCCGTTTCCGGCCTGGAACGCGGCGGGCACGCGGCGCGGATCACCGAGGCGCTCGACGTGACCACCATGCTGCCGGCGGCCGGCCAGGGGGCGCTCGGCATCGAGTGTCGTCGCGGGGACGCACGGGTGGAATCCCTCGTCGCCCCTCTCGCCTGCGCGCCGAGCACGGCCCGGGTGCTTGCCGAACGGGCCTTCAACCGCGCCCTGGAGGGAGGCTGCCAGGTGCCGATCGCGGCCTACGCGGCGATCGAGGACGGCGCGATGCGTCTCGGCGGGCTGGTGGCCAGCCTCGACGGTGCGCGGGTCCTGCGCGCCGGGGCCGACGGCAGCGCGGAGGAGGCGGAGGCGCTGGGATCGGAGGCCGCGTCCGCGGTGCTGGCGCAGGGTGCCGGCGAGATCCTCGCGGAGGTTTACGCGATGGCCGGAAGTTAGGACCCTGGTCAGAATTATTCTGACCGGAGCCCCTGGATGGGCGAAAGTGGCGGCGGCAGTGGCGGCGGAAATGCGGCGGCCGCAAGGCGGTCCGAGAGGCTGCAGCACGGCGCGATACCGGCGAATTTCGGGTGTGCGAGCGTCCACGCGGGGCGATTTTGTGATCATGTTCCCGTGTGGCGGGGTTTGCTGATGCGGCGGGGGGCGAAAGGAACGGAACGCCTGCCCGGCGTGCGGGTCCTGGTGACCCGGCCCGCCTCCGCCGCGGTCCGGCTCGCGGATGCCTTCGTGGCCGAGGGCGCGGTGGTGCATCGGGTGCCCGCGCTCGCGATCGCGCCGGTCGAGGATCGGGGGTCGGTCGAACGGCTCCGCCGCCGGTTGCCCGACGTGTGCGCCATCGTGTTCACCAGCGTGAACGCCGTCGAAGGCTTCTTCGGTGCGGCGCCCGGCGCGACGCCGGGCCGGCCGTCCGCATCTGATACGACGCTGGGCTGGCTGCCGACGCCTGATGCGGCTTCGGACCGGCTGCCGTCGCTGGATGCGGCTTCGGACCGGCTGCCGTCGCTGGATGCGGCTTCGGACCGCCTGCCGTCGCTGGATGCGACGCCTGATGCGGCATCGGACCGTCTGCCGACACCCGATACGACGCCGGACCGGCTGCCTGCATCCGATGAGGCGTCGACTCGGCTGCCCGCGGCGGTGCTCGCCGTCGGGCCGGCGACAGCCGAGGCGCTGCGCGCTCGCGGGGTGGTGGATGTTCGCATCCCACCCGGCCGATTCGACAGCGAGGGGCTGCTCGCCTGTGCGCCGCTTGAAGCGGGGCGGGTGGCCGGCCGCCTCGTCGCCGTGATCAAGGGCGAAGGCGGCCGCGACCTGCTTGGCAAGGAGCTGGTCCGCCGGGGGGCGGAGGTCGTCGAAGCGAACGTCTACCGCCGGCGCCCCCCCGAACGGCTGGCCGAGAGGCTGGAAGCCGTGCGCGAGTCGATCGATCTCGTCACCGTGACGAGCGCCGAAGCGCTTGAGAACCTCGTGGGTGCGGCTCCCTGGATCGCCTCCTGGCTGTCGGACCGGATGCTGGTCACCGTGAGCGAGCGGGTCGCCGGCATCGCCCGTGCCCACCGCCTGCCGCGAGTCTTCGTTGCGGCGGGGGCGGACGCCGCGTCGATCGTCGATGCCGCGGCCCGGGCCGTGGCGGATTCGGGCGAAGCCGGCACGGGCGAGGTGGAGCCGGGTGAGGTGGGCGTGGGCGAAGCCGGCACGGGTGAGGTGGAGCCGGACGAGGCGGAGCCGGGTGAGGTGAGCACGGGCGAAGCGGGCACGGATTCCGCTACCGATATCGACCCGGGGCGATGCGGGCTCGATTCCGGATTCGGGCGGCCAGGCTCCGGCGCGGCGTGAACGATGAGCACCGAAGTTCGCAGGACGCTGGAGATCGTCAACAAGCTGGGGCTGCACGCTCGGGCGGCGGCGAAGCTCGTCGAGCTGGCGTCGGGATTCGAGTCTCGGATCCGGATCTGCCGCGACGACCGCGAGGCCGACGCGAAGAGCATCATGCGGGTGATGATGCTTGCCGCGTCCCGGAGGATGCGCATCAAGGTCGTGGCGCAGGGCGCCGACGCCGCCGAGGCGGTGGATGCCATCGAGCGCCTCGTCGCGGGACGGTTCGACGAGCCCGAATGACAGTGGCTACCGAGCAGTCATGGCCACGTTGCCAATCGGCCGACGAACGCCATCACCACGGAGGACATGCTCGTGGCGGTGGCCGGGCTGCCCGGAGCCGGCAAGGCACCGACCGCCGAGGCGGCTCGCAAGGCGCGTCCGGAACCGCCAGTGCTCGAATGCTCAGGATCCTGGCCGAAATCAATTTCCCACCTCATCGATCCCAATCCCTTTCCGGACCGGGGGCGCAGGTCCATTGAAAGGAAAAGTTATTCTGGCCAGAGTCCTTAGTCAGTCGCTTCCGCGCCTATCTTCTCCGCGATGGCGCGCAGAATCCGGCCGTGTTCATCCGATGCGGTCTTGAGCACTGCAACGTCGGTCTTGAGCACCGCAACATTGTCCGTGAGTGCCGCAACGTTGGCTTCGATCTTCTCGATGCGTTCCCGCAAATCACGCTCCCGAACATCCAGGTACTCGTTTGCGGCCACGGCCGTGCCGCCGATTGCGAGCATGGCGAGTACGGCCGTGGATATCGTCCGGATGTATTCGTGATGCACGGCGCCCTCCACACTGTAGGATTGTGTCAAAAATATACTCAGCCCCCGACCGTCCCGGAAAGTCCAGCCCAGTCCAGCCCAGTCCCTGCGCAAGGGTCGCGGACATGACGCGGGTGCCGTCACCATGACTGCGTCGATGGCATCATTCACGCTTGCGCGGCAATAACCTGATCGGCGGTGCGGGGCGATGACATTCACCATCCATGGCATCAGCGCCTCGAAGGGCGTCGCGATCGGGCGCGTGCACGCGGTGGACCGCGGTCGGTCCGAGATGGTCGAACGGCGGCTCGAACCGTCGCGGATCGAGGCGGAGGTCGAGCGGTTCGCCCGGGCGGTGGAGGCCGCGCGCCTGGAACTCCGCGCGGTGAAGGCCCGCATCCCCGAGGGCACGCCGCGGGAGGTCGCCGCGTTCATCGACACCCACCTGCTGATGCTTGAGGACGAGGCGATCTCGCGCGCACCGATCGCCTACATCCGCGAGATGCGGTGCAACGCGGAGTGGGCGCTGAAGCTCGAATGCGACGCGCTCGTCGCGGCCTTCGACGCGATGGACGACCCGTACCTGCGCACGCGCAGAAACGACGTCGAGCATGTGGTCGGCCGCGTGCAGACGCATCTCCGGGACGGGCATCGGCAACCGCCGCCACCCGATGAAGCGGTGGCCGGGCGGATCATCTGCGCCGACGACCTGACCCCGGCCGACACCGTGCTCATGCGGCATCAGGGCGTCGCGGGGTTCATGACCGAGTTCGGCGGCCCCAACTCCCACACCGCCATCCTTGCCCGCAGTCTGAACATCCCCGCGGTGGTGGGCCTGCACCGCTCGGCGGCGCTGGTCCGCAACGGCGACGAGGTGGTGCTCGACGGGCGCGAAGGCATCGTCGTCGTATCCCCGATCGCGTCGGTCAAGCGGTTCTACGAACGCCGGCGGCGCGAGATCGAACGCATCCGGTCGGCGCGGCGGAAGCTCCGCGCGACCCCGACGGTGACCGCGGACGGAGAGCCGGTGGTGCTCCAGGCCAACGTGGAGCTGCCGGGCGAGTCCGCCGGCGCGGTGCGGGACGGCGCCGCCGGGGTCGGGCTCTACCGCACCGAGTTCCTGTTCATGAACCGAACCGAGCCGCCGGACGAGCAGGAGCAGTACGAGGCGTACGCCGAGGTGGTCGCCGGCCTGAAGGGGGCGCCGGCGACCATCCGCACCCTCGACCTCGGCGCCGACAAGCAGGTCGACGGCGCCCGCCCGGATGCGCCGATGACCTCCAACCCCGCCCTCGGCCTGCGGGCGGTGCGGCTGTGCCTGAAGGAGCAGAGCCTGTTCCGACCGCAGATTCGGGCCATCCTGCGCGCCTCGGCCGGCGGCCCGGTGCGCATGTTGATCCCGATGCTCGCGACCACCACCGAGCTCGACCAGGTGCTGCGCATCGTGCGCGACTGCAAGCGCGAGCTCGATGCGCGGGGCGAAGGCTACGATGCGTCGATGCCGGTGGGGGCGATGATCGAGGTTCCGGCCGCCGCCATCTGCGCCGACATCTTCGCCCGTCGGCTCGACTTCCTCTCCATCGGGACCAACGACCTCATCCAGTACACCATCGCCATCGACCGCGTCGACGACGAGGTGAGCTACCTCTACGACCCGCTGCACCCGGCGGTGCTGCGCCTTGTCGCCACCACCATCGCGGCCGGGCGCAAGGCGGGCATTCCGGTCGCGATGTGCGGGGAGATGGCGGGCGATGCGCGCTACACGAAGCTGCTCCTCGGCATGGGGTTGCGGGAATTCTCAGTACACCCGAACGCGCTGCTGGAAGTGAAGCAGATCATCGGCGAGACGCGGGTGGTTTCGGCCCGCAAGCTCACGCAGCGCATCCTGCGCTCCACCCGCGCCTCGACGCGCCAGGCGCTGATCGAGGCGCTGAATCGCACCGGCCCCTGAGTCGCTTTCTCGCCCCGTCTCGGTCCGTCTCGCCCCGTCTCGGTCCGTCTCGGCCTGTCTCGGCCTGTCTCGGCCCGGGCCGAGGTTCGGTCTCGGGTCGGTGGCTCCGGTTCGAGGGCCGGTGAGAAACGCGGCCGAATTCCTGTTCCCTTCCCATACGCCCTGGTGCGCATCTCTCACCCGGTCGCGGGCGAGGGCGCCGTCGCGGACATCGGCGGCCGCAGCCCGCAGCGGCATGCGTGCAAACGAATTGCCGGGGCGGGAGGGGGGAGACCACGCGGGCGCTATACTGACCCCCTTCGCGCTACCAGCGCCCCACCTGCCGCAGGCGAAGGCTCCATGGCCACGACGCCCCGCCGTCTCGTTCTGGTGGACGGCTCCTCGTACCTGTACCGCGCGTTCCACGCGATGCCATCGCTCACCAATTCGAAGGGGCAGCCCACCGGGGCCGCGTACGGCATGACGAACATGCTGAAGCGCCTGGAGGCGGAGGTGCAGCCCGACCTGGCGGCGGTGGTCTTCGACGCCCGGGGCAAGACCTTTCGCGACGACCTGTACCCCGAGTACAAGGCCAACCGGCCGCCGATGCCGACGGAGCTCCGCTCCCAGGTCGAGGCCATCCACGCCATCGTGCGCGCGCTCGGGTTCCCGGTGCTGGTGGAGGCGGGGGTCGAGGCCGACGACGTCATCGGCACCCTCGCCGAGCAGGCCGGGGCGGCGGGGCTCGACGTGCTGCTGTGCACCGGCGACAAGGACATGGCCCAGCTCGTGGTGGGCGAGCGCATCACCATGGTCAACACCATGGACGACCCGGTGCTCGACGCGGCCGGGGTCGCCAATAAGTTCGGGGTGCCGCCGGGGTCCATCGTCGACTATCTCGCGCTCGTCGGCGACACGGTGGACAACGTCCCCGGGGTGCCGAAAGTCGGCCCCAAGACCGCCTCGAAGTGGCTCGCGCAGTACGGAACGCTCGAAAACCTCGTCGCCCACGCGGGCGAGATCAGGGGCAAGGTGGGGGAGAACCTGCGGGCGAGTCTGGAGCAGATCCCGCTCTCGAAGGCACTGGTCACGATTCGCCGCGACGTGCCGCTGGAAGTCGGCCCCCTCGATCTGGAACTGATCGAGCCGGACGTGGAGGCGCTGAAGACGCTCTACGGCGCGCTCGAGTTCAGGACCTGGCTCGGCGAGCTGCTCGACGCGGGCGGTGACGCGCCGGCGGAGGCGCCCGCCGCCGAGTACGAGACGGTGCTGGACGAGGCCGTCCTCGACGCCTGGATCGAGCGCCTCGGCGCGGCGGACGCGATCGCGTTCGACACGGAAACCACGAGCCTCGACTACATGCAGGCGGATCTGGTCGGGGTGTCGTTCGCGGTGGAGCCCGGGCACGCCGCCTACGTGCCTTTCGGGCATGACTACGCGGGCGCGCCGGCGCAGCTCGCGCCGGAGCTGGTGCTCGGGAAGCTCCGCCCGATTCTCGAATCGGAGCGCCCGGCCAAGATCGGCCAGAACCTCAAGTACGACATGAGCGTGCTGGCGCGCGCCGGCATCCGGCTCGCGGGCGCCGCGTTCGACACCATGCTGGAGTCCTACGTGCTCGACAGCACCGCGACGCGGCACGACATGGACTCGCTGGCGATCAGGTACCTCAGGCACCGCACCATCCGCTACGAGGACATCGCCGGCAAGGGCGCGAAGCAGCTCTCGTTCAACCAGATTTCCGTCGAGGACGCGGGGCCCTACGCGGCGGAGGACGCAGATGTCACCCTGCGGCTGCACCGCGTGCTGCGCCCGCGGCTCGAAGCGCACGAGCCGCTCAAGCGCCTGTGCGACGAACTGGAGGTTCCGCTGGTGCCGGTGCTCTCCCGCATGGAGCGCAACGGCGTGCGGATCGACGTCCGGCGGCTCGCCCAGCAGAGCGCGGAGCTCGCCGACCGGATGCGCACGCTGGAAGCCTCGGCCCACGAGAGCGCCGGCGGGCCGTTCAACCTCGGTTCCGCGAAACAGATCCGGACCATCCTGTTCGAAAAGCTCGGGCTGCCGGTGCTCGCGAAGACCCCGAAGGGCCAGCCTTCGACGGCGGAATCGGTGCTGCAGGAGCTTGCCTTCGACCACGCCCTGCCGAAGCTCATTCTGGAGCACCGGGCCGTCACCAAGCTGAAATCGACGTACACCGACGCCCTGCCGGCGTGCGTGGACCCCGCCACCGGCCGGGTGCATACCAGCTACCATCAGGCGGTTGCCGCCACCGGGCGGCTGTCCTCCTCCGACCCGAACCTCCAGAACATCCCGGTGCGCACCCACGAGGGCCGGCGCATCCGCCAGGCGTTCGTGGCCGACCCCGGGTTCACGATGGTCGCGGCGGACTACTCCCAGATCGAGCTGCGCATCATGGCCCACCTGTCCGCGGACCGGGGGCTGCTCGATGCGTTCGCGGCCGGCGCCGACATCCACCGGGCGACAGCAGTGGAGGTGTTCGCGGGCGGCGTGGACGGGAACGTCACCGACGAGCAGCGCCGCAGCGCCAAGGCCATCAACTTCGGGCTGATCTACGGCATGTCCGCGTTCGGTCTCGCCCGCCAGCTCGGGATCGAGCGCGGCGAGGCGCAGGGCTACGTCGATCGCTACTTTTCGCGCTATCCGGGCGTCAAGGCGTTCATGGACACCACCCGCGAAAGCGCCCGCGACCGCGGCTACGTGGAGACGGTGTTCGGCCGCCGCCTGTACCTGCCCGAGATCAGGTCGAGCAACATCCACCGCCGTCAGTACGCGGAGCGCACCGCGATCAACGCCCCCATGCAGGGCACCGCGGCCGACATCATCAAGCGCGCGATGCTGAGCCTGGATGCCTGGATCGCCGAATCCGGGGCCCCGGTGCGCATGATCATGCAGGTCCACGACGAACTGCTGTTCGAGGTGGCGAGCGACGTGGTCGGCGACGCGACGCCCATCATCCGCGAACGCATGAGCGGCGCCGCGGACCTCTCGGTACCACTGTCGGTCGACATCGGCACCGGCGGCAACTGGGACGAGGCGCACTGAGGGCGGGATTACCGGGGTGCGTCATCAGTGGGCGATTCGCGGGGGCGAGTGACACGATAGACGGGAGATATGCGATCGCGAGCGGTCTCCGGCCGCTCCGATTCAACGGCGGGAACGCACGGAGGACATGACAATGTACGAACGCACCCGGGCCGCAGGACAGAGTTACCCGGCACTTCTGCGCCGGAGCATTCGCAAGGAGTTCCCCGCCGCGGACTCCGCCGAGGTCGAACGCCTGCTCCGCACCTGGCCCGACAACGGCGAGACCTGGCGCCGAAGAGAGCCCGTGCCGGCGCACGTGATCGAGGAGGAGATGGCGCGAATGGATCCCGTGGTGCGCGAGGCCGCCGGGTTGCCGCCGCGATGATGACCTGCGATCCGAACCGCATCGGGCACTTTACGCAGCGGATGTTCGCTCACTGATCCGAGGAGAAACTCGATGGCCCTGGCCACCACGCAACGCAGCCGCCCGGTCCGGCCCCGCCGGGCCACCTATCAGGACGTGCTCGATGCGCCTGCACATTTGGTGGCCGAAATCATCGGCGGAACGCTCCATACCCACCCGCGTCCGGCCATGCCTCACGCCCGCGCAACCTGGGTGCTCGGCGGAAAAATTGGCGGTCCCTTCGATTATGGTCCCGGCGGCCCGGGCGGGTGGTGGCTCACCCCCGAGCCCGAGCTGCACCTCGGCGACGAGATTGTGGTCCCGGATCTGGCGGGCTGGCGCCGGGAGCGCATGCCGGTGTATCCCGACACCGCCTATGTGACGCTCGCTCCGGACTGGGTCTGCGAGGTGCACTCCCCATCGACCCGCCGGGTCGATCTGCATGAAAAACGCCCTCTCTACGCCCAGGCTGGCGTGCGTCATCTCTGGTTGGTCGACCCCGCAGATCGCACGCTCGAGGCGTTCGAGTTGCATGACGGCGAATGGGTGTTGATTGCGACGGCGAAGGACGACGGCCCGGTGAGCATCCGCCCGTTCGATGCGATCACCTTCAGCCTGGGCGATCTCTGGCCCTGAGCGGCGTGCGTAAAGTTCCCGGCTTGCTGCATCTGGTGCTTTCCCCCGCGCCTGACTAGTATTTGCGGCAAGTAAGAGCGGCCTGGCGCCGGGGCATGCACGGTGCCGCCGGCGACGCGAGCGACATGCTTGTCATTCCCGCCATCGACATCAAGGATCGCAAGTGCGTGCGCCTGCGCGAGGGGCGCATGGGCACCGCGACGGTGTTCTCCGACGATCCGGTGGCGATGGCGTCGCGCTGGGTCGAGGCCGGCGCCCGCCGGATTCATGTGGTCGACCTCGACGGCGCCGTCGCGGGCGAGCCGAAGAACGCCGACATCATCCACGCCATCGTCGAAGCCCACCCGGACGTACCCGTCCAGGTCGGGGGCGGCATCCGCAACGAAGAGACGGTCGAGGCGTACATCCAGGCCGGCGTGCGGTTCGTCATCCTGGGGACGAAGGCGATCGCGGCACCGCACTTCGTGGCCGATCTGTGTACCGAGTTTCCCGCCCATGTCATCGTCGGGCTCGATGCGAGGGACGGAAAGCTCGCGGTGGACGGGTGGTCCAAGCTGTCCAACCACGATCTGTTCGATCTCGCGCGGCAGTTCGAGCGCGACGGGGTGGAGGGGTTCGTGTTCACCGACATCCGCCGCGACGGGATGATGAGCGGGGTGAACGTGGAAGCGACGGCCGATCTGGCGCGGGCGCTGTCGGTGCCGGTGATCGCATCGGGCGGGGTCCGCAGTCTCGACGACATCCGGGCGCTCTGCGCCGTCGCCGGTGATGGCGTCGAGGGGGCAATCACCGGGCGCGCCATCTACGAAGGTTCCCTGGATTTCGCCGCGGCGCAGAAGCTGGCGGACGCGCTGGCCCCCGGCTGACGGTGCGGGGTGCGTGACCCGATGACGCTCGCGAAGCGCGTCATTCCCTGTCTCGACATCGACGCCGGGCGGGTGGTGAAGGGCGTCAGATTCGTGGACATCCGCGACGCCGGGGATCCGGTGGAGGCGGCGCGGCGCTACGACGCGCAGGGGGCGGACGAGCTCTGTTTTCTGGACATCACCGCGTCTTCCGACGAGCGCAACACCATGGTGGCGGTGGTCGAATCCGTGGCGGCCGAGGTGTTTATCCCGCTCACCGTCGGCGGCGGGGTGCGGGGCGTCGACGACATCCGGCGGCTCCTCAATGCGGGCGCGGACAAGGTGTCGATCAATACCGCGGCGGTGTTCGAGCCGGAGTTCGTGGCGCGCGCCGCGGCGCGTTTCGGGTCGCAGTGCATCGTGGTCGCGGTGGACGCCAAGCGCGGGGGAGACGGGGAGGGCGGCATTCCCCGCTGGGAGGTGTTCACCCACGGTGGGCGGCGGCCGACCGGGATCGACGCCGTCGCCTGGTGCGAGCGCATGGCCCGGCTCGGCGCCGGCGAGATCCTCCTCACGAGCATGGACCGCGACGGCACCCGCGACGGATTCGACCTGGGGCTGACCCGCGCCGTCTGCGACGCGGTGCCGGTGCCGGTGATCGCCTCGGGCGGGGTCGGCACCCTCGACCACCTCGCCGACGGCATCGTCGAGGGCGGAGCCGACGCGGTGCTCGCGGCCAGCATCTTCCACTTCGGCGAGCACACCATCGCCGAGGCCAAACACCGGATGGCGAAGCGGGGGATCGAGGTACGGCAGTGAGGCGGACCCGGCCCGGAGGTCGGCGTTCGGACCGAACCGGCACGCTTCATTGATTCGATGCCAGCACTCGATGCCATCACTTCAGTGGCCCTTCTGTAGCCTTCCCTCAGTCCATCCAGGCGGCCTCTCTCCCAGGCACAGTATGGACACTTGTGTCGGCCTTCACCGGACTGATTCTCCGGCAATTCCTCCATCAGTGGATCCAGCGTGGATCGCCTGAATTCATTGCGCTGGCCGCTGTGGAGTTCGCAGTCTCTTGCCATATACGTTCCTCCGTGAGGTTCGAGTCGAGTGTCAGTCGCCGTCAGCGGTCGATGTTGCGGGTGGCCAGGACTTCCTCCTCGGGAGTCCGGTCGCCGGTACGGCTGATGAAGCGGGGTCCGTCGAGAAATTCCAGGTCGAACCCGAGCCCGCGGTAGAGCCCCACGATTCGGTCCGTTGCCTGGTTCGACGCCACCACCGGGCCGGGGTGGCGGGCAAGCCACGCCGCGAGACGCTCCTGATCCTTCCAGCCGAAACCGCCGCTCGCATAGTCGCGGAACTGGACGTCGTAGGGGGGGTCGGCGTAGATGAAGTCCCCGGGGGACGCCTCCACCGATTCGAAATCCCCGTCCGTGAACGTCCACCGGGAGAGCGGCTCCGCGTAGGCACCGAAGTCCCGAAGGTAGGGGATCTTCGCGTAGCGCCCGAACGGCACGTTGAACTCACCGCTGCGATTGAAACGGCACAGGCCGTTGAAGCCGGTGCGGTTGAGAAAGTAGAACCGCTCCGCCGCCTTGCGGCTCCTGCGCCCGCCTGGGGTGGCGATGGACCGATTGAATGCGTCGCGATGGCGGTAGTAGAGCTCGCTGTCGTTGTCCATCCGGATGCTGGTCACGAGCCCGCGTTGCAGGTGCCGATAGAAGTTGATCAGGTGCGGGTTGGCGTCGTTCAGCCGCGCCCGGCGCGGGTCGAGGCCGAGCGCGACCGCGAGCCCGCCGCAGAAGGGCTCCACCAGGCGCCGGCGGGCATATGGACGCCACAGCGTCCGCAGGTGCGGCACCAGCCAGCGCTTGCCGCCCGCCCACTTCAGCGGCGGCCTGACCGTCGGCCAGTGAAGGTCCGCGTCGGGGTCGGGAAGGGACATGCGATTTGTCTCTGGAGCCGCGTTTCGGGATTATCCGCCCGATCGATCCGGGGATACCATACGTCGAGACATTCGTCTCGAACCCGACGGAGCGCTCGGCTCATGGAAAGGATCGTTTCTCTCGACGCCCTGCGCATGACCGATGTCGCCCGCGCGGGCGGCAAGAATGCGTCGCTCGGCGAGATGCTCGGCGAGTTGTCGGCGGCCGGGGTGCGGGTGCCCGGGGGTTTTGCGACCACCGCGGACGCGTTTCGCGAATTTCTCGCGCACGACGGGCTCGTCGATCGCATTCGCCGGCAACTGGCCGGACTCGACGTGTCCGACGTGCCGGCGCTCGCGGCTGCCGGCGGCGCCATCCGCGGCTGGATCGGGGCGGCCCCGCTGCCCCCGGAGCTGGAGCGGGAGCTGCGCGCGGGCTACGCGCGGATGGCCGCCGACACGCCCGAATTCGCGGTGGCGGTGCGTTCCTCCGCCACCGCCGAGGATCTTCCCGACGCATCCTTCGCCGGGCAGCAGGAGACGCTCCTCAACGTGCGCGGCGCGGACGCCCTCGTCGATGCGGTGCGCGAGGTGTTCGCCTCGCTCTACAACGACCGCGCCATCGCCTATCGCGTGCATCAGGGGTACAGCCACGACGAGGTTGCGCTCTCGGCCGGCATCCAGCGCATGGTGAGGAGCGATCTCGGCGCGAGCGGCGTGGCCTTCACCATCGACACCGAGTCGGGGTTCGAGGACGTGGTGTTCATCACCGCCGCGTGGGGGCTCGGGGAGCTGGTGGTGCAGGGTCAGGTCAACCCCGACGAATTCTACGTGTACAAGCCGAACCTGGTCGCCGGGCGCCCGTCGATTCTCCGTCGCGAGCGGGGCAGCAAGGCGCAGAAGATGGTGTACGGAGCCGATGCGGCCGCCGAGCGGGTGGTGATCGTGGACGTGCCCGCCGAGGATCGGCGCCGGTTCTCGCTGACCGACGAGGAGATCGTCGAGCTTGCCCGCTCCGCCGTCGCCATCGAGCGCCACTACGGCCGGCCCATGGACATCGAGTGGGCGCGGGACGGGACGGACGGACGCATCTGGATCCTCCAGGCCCGCCCCGAGACGGTGCAGAGCCGGCTCGCCGGGCAGTCGGTGGAGCGCTTCGAGCTGCGCGAGCGCGGCGAGGTGCTGGCCGAAGGCCGCAGCATCGGCCAGCGCATCGGCGCCGGCGTCGCCCGGCGTGTCCTCGATGCGGCGGAGATGGACAAGGTGCGCGACGGCGACGTGCTGGTCACGGACATGACCGACCCCGACTGGGAGCCGGTGATGAAGCGCACCGCCGCCATCGTCACCAACCGCGGGGGACGGACCTGTCACGCCGCCATCATCGCCCGCGAGCTGGGCATCCCCGCCGTGGTCGGCACCGGCGACGCGACCCGGACCATCGACGAGGGCGCCGAGGTGACCGTCTCCTGCGCGGAGGGTGACACCGGCTTCGTCTACGCGGGCCGGCTCGGTTTCGAGCACCGCCGGCTCGATGTGGAGACCATGCCGGCCCTTCCCTTCAAGATTGCGATGAACGTCGGCAACCCGGACCGCGCGTTCTCCTTCCGCGCGCTCCCCAACGCCGGGGTGGGGCTTGCGCGGCTGGAGTTCATCATCGGCAACTCGATCGGGGTGCACCCGCGGGCGCTGCTCGAATTCGACCACCTCCCCGAACCGCTCCGGGACCGGGTGCGCGAACGGATCGCGGGCTACGCGAGCCCGGAGTCCTTCTTCGTGGAAAAGCTGGTGGAGGGGGTGGCGACCATCGCGGCCGCGTTCCACCCCAAGCCGGTCATCGTGCGCCTGTCGGACTTCAAGTCCGACGAGTACGCCAACCTCGTCGGCGGCGAGCTCTACGAACCCGCCGAGGCGAACCCGATGCTCGGGTTCCGCGGGGCGTCGCGCTACGTGTCGGAGGACTTCCGCCCGAGCTTCGAGATGGAGTGCCGCGCCATGCGCCGGGTACGCGACGCCATGGGCTTCACCAACGTCGAGCTGATGGTCCCGTTCGTGCGCACTCTCGATGAGGCGCGCGAGGTGGTGGCGCTGCTCTCCCGCAACGGCCTGGAGCGCGGCCGCAACGGACTGCGCATGGTGATGATGTGCGAGGTGCCCTCGAACGCGATTCTGGCCGAGGAGTTCCTGGAGCACTTCGACGGCTTCTCCATCGGCTCGAACGACCTCACCCAGATGGCGCTGGGGCTCGACCGCAACTCCGAACTGATGGCCTCGCGCTTCGACGAACGCGACCCGGCGGTGAAGGCGCTGCTGCACCGGGCCATCGCCGCCTGCCGCAAGCACGGCAAGTACGTGGGGATCTGCGGCCAGGGGCCTTCCGACCACCCGGATCTGGCGCGCTGGCTGATGGAGCAGGGAATCGACAGCGTCTCGCTCAACCCGGACACGGTGGTGGAGACGTGGCTGTACCTCGGGAGCGAAGCCTGATCCGTGCCGCGTTGAAGGCCGCCCGGATAGCCCGAGTCGCCCGGGGTCACCCGGATCGTCCGAGTCACTCGGGCCGCCCGGTCGATTTACATGAATGACTCGTTCAGGCACGGTAAATGTCTGCCATGAGCATGACGGAAACAGCGTTACAGGGGAGGGAAGGATGAAGATCTGCGTCGTTGGGGCAGGGGCCATCGGCGGGTTGCTCGGCGCGAGGCTGGCCGTGGCCGGTGAGGAAGTCACCCTCGTTGCGAAGGGCGACCATCTGGAGGCGATGCGCACCCGCGGACTTGAGGTGACGATGAACGACGGCGCCGTGGTGCGCGCCGCCGATGTTGTCGCGACTGGTGACTTCAAGGAGTGCGGCCCCCAGGATCTGGTCATCCTCGCGGTCAAGGCGCACCAGATTGCGCCCCTCGCCGGTGGGCTTCCCACCCTGTTCGGACGCGGGACCGTCGTGCTGACGGTTCAGAACGGGATCCCGTGGTGGTATTTCCAGCGTCACGGAGGGCCGCTCGACGGGACCGTGCTCGACTCCCTCGATCCGGGCGGGGCGATTTCGGCCGTCATCGCGCCGGAGCGAATCGTCGGCTGCATCGCCTACCCCGCGGCGGAGATCACCGTCCCGGGACGGATTCGGCACATCGAAGGAACCCGGTTCCCTGTCGGCGAGCTCGACGGATCGGCCACGGACCGCGTTTACGCCCTGTCCGAGACGTTGCAGCGGGCCGGGTTCAAGTCCCCCGTGCTGGACGACATCCGTTCGGAGATCTGGCTGAAGGCGTGGGGGAATCTCTCGTTCAACCCGATCAGCGCGCTCACCCACGCCACCCTGGTCGACATCTGCCAGTTCGCTCCGTCGCGCGATCTCGCGGCGCGGATGATGACCGAGGCGCAGGAGGTTGCGGCGAAGCTCGGCATCTCGTTCCGGGTTCCGCTCGAGAAGCGCATCGCGGGTGCGGAGCGCGTCGGTCGGCACAAGACCTCGATGCTGCAGGACACGGAAGCCGGCCGGGCGCTGGAGACGGAGGCGATCATCGGCGCGGTGGTGGAGCTGGGCCGGCTGACCGGAACCCCGACCCCGGCCGTCGACGCCGTGTGTGCGCTGACTCGCTTGCTGGGACATACCATCGAGACGGAACGGGTCCGGGTCCGGGCGGAATCGCTGGCAACGCCGCTTCGATCGGCGCCCGATCCCGCGGGGGTGGCGAACGGCGACGGCTGATCCGCTCGAAAGTCACGGTTGCCGGGCGCCGACCGCTGATATCGCCCCGCAATCGACCGCGTTGTCGGCGCCATGGGCCACGCATGAGCGCTCGACGCATCATCGACCGGGATTTTTTGAACCGCCCATGGAGAACCGGCCGGGGTTCGATGCGCGAGCCGCCGCGCTCGCGGCGTGGCTGCGCGATGTGCTCGGGAGCGCGGCGTTCCGGATCGAGCCCGCATCCGAGGATGCGAGCTTCCGGCGTTACTTCCGGGTGCATGCGCGGGCGCGGACGTGGGTCGCGATGGATGCGCCGCCGCCGCTGGAGGACTGCCGCCCGTTCGTCTCCGTGCTCGGCCTGCTGCGCGATGCCGGCGTCAACGCACCGCGGCTTCACGCCGCGGACGTGGAGCGCGGGTTCCTGCTGCTCGACGATCTGGGGTCGCTTCGCTATCTCGACGTGATCGAGGCAGCCAACGCCGATGCCCTCTACGCGGATGCGCTCGATGCCCTGCTCGCCATGCAGGGTGGCATCAGCCGGGGGCGGGTGCCTGCGTACGATGAACGCAAGCTCCGCGAGGAGCTCGATCTCTTCCCGCGCTGGTTTCTCGCGCACCACCTCGGAATCGCACTCGACGGGGTGCTCTCGCCCGCGCTGCGCGACACGTTCGAGGCGCTGGTCCGGGCCTGCATGGAGCAGCCACGGGTCTTCGTCCACCGCGACTATCACTCGCGCAACCTCATGGTTGCGGGGGAGATCGACCCGAGCGTTTCCCCGGGGGGCGGTCCCGCCGGCAACCCGGGAGTGATCGATTTCCAGGACGCGGTGGACGGCCCGGTCACCTACGATCTCGTCAGTCTGCTGCGCGACGTCTACGTGCGCTGGCCCGAGGATCGGGTCGCCGGATGGGTCGACGCCTACCACGATCGCGCCGTCGCGCGCGGCCTCGTCGATGCCGACCGGGCCCGTTTCCACCGCTGGTTCGACCTGACCGGGGTGCAGCGTCACCTGAAGATCGCCGGGATCTTCGCGAGGCTGTGGCACCGCGACGGCAAGCCGCGCTATCTGAACGATCTGCCGCTCACGCTCTCCTATCTCGCGCGCATCGCGCCACGCTACCCGGAGACCGAGGCGGTGGTCCGGGTGCTCGAAGAGTGCGAGGTCGCGAGCCGGATGCAGGCCGCCCGGCCCACCCGAGCCGGGCGCCCGATCCGACCCCCGGGCGGGCCGCGCCGGTGAAGGCCATGATCCTCGCCGCGGGGAGAGGCGAGCGCATGGGCGCCCTGACCGACCGCGTGCCGAAACCGTTGCTCGAAGTCGGCGGCCGGCCCCTCATCGAGCACCAGATCGGGCGGCTCGTCGCCGCCGGATTTCGCGATCTGGTCGTCAACCTCGCGTGGCTCGGGGAGCGGATCGAGGCCCGCCTCGGCGACGGATCGAAGCTCGGGGTGCGCATCCGGTATTCCCGCGAGCCCGAGGGCGCCCTCGAAACCGGCGGAGGCATCCGCCGGGCGCTGCCGCTGCTGGGCGAGGCGCCGTTCGTGGTGGTCGGCGCCGATGTCTGGAGCGACTACCCCTTCGAGAAACTGCACGGTGCGGTGGGGGGCGATGGGCACATCGTGCTCGTCGACAACCCCGCGCACCACCCGCACGGCGATTTCTTTCTCGCGCCGGATGGGCAGGTCCTCGATGCCGGGGGTGATCGGCTCACGTTCAGCGGCATCGGCTGCTATCGGTCGCGGCTGTTCGCGGCGCGCTCAGGCGGGCGGTTTCCGCTGGCCGCGGTGTTGCGCGATGCGATCGAGGCGGGGACCCTGAGCGGAGAGCACCACCGGGGCGCGTGGGTCGACGTGGGAGAGCCGGATCGGCTCCGGGCGCTCGATCGCGACATCGGTATCGATCGGCCGGGCTGAGACGCGGCCTCGCGCCCTCGGCGTCCAGCCCCCGGAAATTCCACCGATTCACGGCCGCGGGCACGGGCCAACCATTTCCGCACCCTCGCTTCGCGAATTGGCGAAATTCCGGGTGAACTCGCACCCGAGTGCCCACTCCCGCGTCGCTCCGGGCCTACTTCCGCGTCGCCCCGCGCCTACCTCCGTATCGCCCCCGGCCTGCACAGGTCGAGCCCTGCGCCCGACGCGCGCGCCGTCGAACCCGACTACCTTGCGGATGGAGCCCTGAACCGGACATTTCATCGATTTGCGCATCGTTGAAGATTCGATCTGCGCATCGGCGAAGATTTCGGACCGACCGACCGACCGACCGACCGACTGACCGAGCGACGGCGGAGGGCTCCCCATGCCATCAACGACGAGGGACATGTCATGCAAATGTGGAAGCATGTGGCCGCGGCCGCGGCGCTGGGGCTGTCAAGCCTGACCTTCGCGGCCGAACCGGTCACCCCGATCGACATCAACACCGCGAGCGCGGCAGTGCTGGCCGAGATCATCGACGGAGTCGGCCTGAAGCGCGCGCAGGCGATCATCGAGTACCGCGAGCAGCACGGCGCCTTCGCCTCTGTCGACGATCTCGCGCAGGTGCGGGGCATCAGCACCGGCATCGTGGAACGGAACCGCGCTCGCATCACGGCAAAGGCGGCGGAATGAGTCGATCTTCGGAGCGAGTCGATCGCTGAAGCAATCAGGTCGCCGGGCTGGGGCGCGACGCCGCGCCTCAGCCCGGCCGGTAGCCCGGAAATTTCAACGGTTCGCGAAGCGGGGGCGCGGAGACGACTGGTTTCGCAAGGTGAACGCGAGTCAGGGCGCTCAGGCGTACCCGTAGGTGCGGGGCGAGCTTGCGAAGCAAGCGGCATCGAGCCACCCCCAAGCCACCCCTGTGCCGCGTTCAACGCAGCGAAACCGGTCAGGTCCGTGCCCGCAACCGTGAAATGCCGGGATTTCCGGGCTGGGCCCCGCCGGCAATCAAGGTCCGACTGCGAACCCCCGCCCCGAACCCCCGCCGCGCACGGTGCAGAGGTGCGAGAATGCCGCCGACTCGCGCCCCCCGGATCACCATCACCATCACCATCGCCATCGCCATCGCCATCGCCATGACCATCGCCTGCGTCACCTTCGATCTCGACGATACGCTCTGGGAGTCCGGGCCGGTGCTCGCGAACGCGGAGGCGAAGCTCTACGAGTGGATCGAGCGTACCTGCCCTGAAATCGCGCGTGCCCAGTCCCGTGACGCTCTCGTCGCGCACCGGCAGGCGCACTATGCGTCGATTCCCGAAATCCGGCACGACCTCACCCGCGCCCGCAGGTTATGGCTGGAATCGCTGCTGCGCGAGTGGGGGTACGGTGCGGAGCTTGCGGAGATCGGATTCCGGGTGTTCCGGCGGCACCGCAACGCGGTCACCCTCTTCGACGACGTGCCGCGCGTGCTCGGCAAGCTCGGCGAGTGCTACGCGATAGGCGCGATCACCAATGGGAATGCCGACGTGCACCAGATTGGAATCGGGCATCACTTCGATTTCGTGGTGACGCCGGCCGAGGCGGGGGCGGCGAAACCCGACCCCGTCATCTTCGAGTGTGCGCTCGACGCCGCCGGCGTCCTGCCCGGGAGCGTGGTGCACGTGGGCGATGACCCCGTGCGCGATGTCTCGGGCGCGGCCGCACTCGGGCTGCGCACCGTGTGGATGAACCCCGACGGAAAGACCTGGCCGGGCGGCCAACGCCCCGACGCCGAGATCCGCTTCCTCGATTCGCTCCTCCGCGTCGTCGACGCCTGGCGCTGAACCATGTTCTCGGCCGGATGCTCGCCGGCATCCATGGGCACGAGGATCTCGCGGAAAGTTGGATATTCAGGGGGGCGGCGGCCTGCCCTTGCGTGGTTCCAAGGGTCACTTCGTGGCCCGGATCATCCCGCACCGCCGGACCCTGTTCGAGTTCATTGTGCGGCCCGCGGCTGTTTCGCGACGAGGTACAGCCCCACCGCCACCAGGGCCATCCCGGCGAGCAGGAGCGGGCCGACGCGATCGCCGAGGAGCCAGGTGGAGAACAGCACTCCGGCGATGGGAGAGATGAAGTTGAAGCTCATCATGACGCTGGGCGTGTAGCGTTTCATCAGGTGATACGAGACGGTGAATCCCACCCCGGCGATCACGATGCCCTGAAAGAGCAGCCCCGCGATCGGCCCCACGCCCACCGCGTCCCACGCGATCTCCTCCAGCCACAGCGCGCCGGCTCCGAACAGCGGCAGCGAGAGCACCATCTGCCACAGGGCAACCTTGGTGGGCTCGATGCGGCGCACGAAGCGGGCGCCGAGCGCGAGCCGGAACCCCAGCATCAGCGCGCTGGAGAGCACGATCCAGTTGCCGGCGGCGCCGAAGTCGAGCGACGCGAGGTTCGCATCCTGCAGCATCGCGAGCAGCGTGCCCGTCATGGCCACGCCGAGGCCCAGTCCCTTCGTCGGCGTCAACCGGTCTCCGGCGATGAGGAAGTGCGCGAAAATCACCGCGAACAGCGGGTTGGTCGCGATGAGCACCGAGCCCATCGCGCCGGATGTGCGGTCGAAGCCGATGTTCATCGACGCGATTTGCACCGCAAACAGCAGCGCCACGATCCACATCGCGCGCCACTCCCCCCGCTCCGGCCGGAGCGAAATGCCCCGCCAGCGCGCCCACAGGGCAATGCACGCGATTCCGATCGCGAAGCGCAGGAATGCGGTGGTGAGCGGCGGAAAGGCGAGCAGGGAGAACTTGACCGCGACCGGATTTCCGCCCCACAGCGAATGGATGATGATCGAGACGAGCACCGCCCCGAGAGGAACCGAGAGCGCCATCGTGGAGGCTGGGTAGTTGCTTCAGCCCGCGGTGGTCAGCACGATCTTGCCCCGTGCTTCCCGATCGAGCAGCCGCCGTATGGCCTGCGCGGCGCGTTCGAGCGGCAGTGTCTCCGAGACCATGGGACGCAGCGCCCCCTTCTCGAACCACTTGAACAGGCGGTGGAGCGACCCGGTGATGACCGCGGGGTCGTGCATGCGGTACGCGCCCCAGTAGACTCCGACCAGGCTGATGTTCTTCACCAGCACCAGGGCGGCCGGGACCTGGGGGATGTCCCCCGCCGCGAAGCCGATGACGAGCAGCCGGCCTTCCCACGCGATGCAGCGCATCGACTGCGCCAGGACGTTGCCACCGACGGGATCGAAGACGACATCGACGCCGCGGTCATCGGTGAGCATCTTGACGAGATCCTTGAATTCGCCGGCGCGGTAGTCGATCACGTGGTCGGCGCCGCGGCTGCTGGCCAGCGCGCGCTTGTCCTGCGAGCCCGCCGTGGCGATGACCGTCGCGCCCATCGCCTTCCCGACCTCCACCGCGGCCAGGCCGACGCCGCCGCCGGCGCCGTGCACCAGCAGGGTCTCGCCCGCGCCGAGTCGCGCGCGATATTCGAGCCCGATATGTGCGGTCCCGTACGCCACCAGGAATCCCGCCGCGGTCTCGTAGGGCATCGAATCGGGGATCCGTACCGTCACCGCGGCGGGGGCGGTCACCGTCTCGGCGTAACCGCCCGTGGTGCACAGTGCCGCCACCCGCTGCCCGGTGGCGAATCCGGCCACGTCCCGGCCCATGGCCACGATTTCGCCGGCGACTTCGAGCCCCGGCGTGAAGGGCAGGAGCGGCTTCTCCTGGTACGTGCCCTGGACGATCAGCGCGTCGGCGAAGTTCACGCCGCACGCCCGCACCCGAATGAGCACATCCCCCGGCCCCGGCTTCGGCTCCGGCACCTCTTCGACCATCAGGGATTCGGGCGGCCCCCATGCCCGGCAAACCACGGCTCTCACGCTTTCACCCCCGTGATCGACTCGCTCATCGCGCGCGGGTCCCGCATCGGCCAGCGTCCGGCGTCGACCTGGGCGAAGAAGTCGGCCAGCGCGGCATTGAACGCGGCCGGCTCTTCGAGGTTGATGGTATGACCGGTGTTCGGCACCACCAGCAACCCCGCACTCGGGATCGTGCGCTTCATGAACACGCTCGGGAGGAGGCAGGGCCAGTCCTCGTCGCCGGTCACGATGAGGGTCGGCACGGTGAGCTTGCGCATCTCGTCGGCAAGGTCGAACACGGACGGGCGCTCCTTCTGCACGCCCTGCTGGGTGTGTGCGGACCCGGCGGCGGAATGCTCCGCGAGCATGCGGGCGAACTCGCTCCAGCCGCGCGGGTCCTTGTTCTGGAACTGCACGCGGGTGGGGCCCAGCGAATAGGCCCCGGCCCCGGCGGCCATGCCTTCGGTGCGAAGGACCCGGGCGGTGATGTCCGCTTCGTTCCGGAACCGCTCCCGTTGATCGCGTTCCGCTCCGTACCCGACGCCGGCGACCACCAGTGAGCGCGCCCGCCCGGGGTAGGCGAGACCGAAGTGCAGCGTCGCGAAGCCGCCCATCGAGAGCCCCACCACATGGGCCCGCTCGATGTCGAGTGCATCGAGCACCGCCCGCACGTCGTCGCGGGCCCGATTCTGCGAATAGGCACCGGTGTCGTCGGGGACATCGGACGGGGGGAACCCGCGGGCGTTCCAGGTGATGCATCGATAGCGTCGCGAGAGATGGCGTACCTGCGGCTCCCAGCTTCGCAGGTCGCCTGCGAACTCGTGGACGAATACTACGGGGGTGCCGCGGCCGCTCTCCTCGAAGGCGAGGCGTACTCCATCGTCGGTGGTGAGGGTCGGCATGGGTCGGTCTCCCTGGTCCGTGGAACCTTGAGCATGGGCCCCGAGAATGGAGCCCCGAGAACTGCGGGCGAATGGTTCCGAGTGTACAGTGTGCGCGGGTATTTCCGCTCCGGCCGGGAACGCGGACCAGCCGTTCCCGCCGGCCCGGAACGTGCTCCCGGCGGCCCGGCGGAGCACTTGC
The DNA here is from genome assembly GCA_965221725.1 of Gammaproteobacteria bacterium. Taxonomy (GTDB): domain Bacteria; phylum Pseudomonadota; class Gammaproteobacteria; order HK1; family HK1; genus HK1. The sequence continues at coordinate 1,211,595 of OZ244909.1, read as the reverse complement.
CGATACCGACGGGACATCGCTCCATGCTCCACCTTGTCTGGCCCTGGATGATCCTTGCCGTGGCGGCGCCGCTTCTGGTGGCGCGCCTGACGCCGCGCGCGCCCGACGCCGTCGGGGCACCGATCCGGATTCCGTACTTCGAGGAGGCGATGGGGTGGCAGGATCGCGCACCGGCGCCGGGAGCTCGCATCCGGCGGGTTGTCGCGCTGCTCGCGTGGGGTCTGCTCGTCCTTGCCGCCGCCCGCCCGCAGTGGGTGGGTGACCCCGTGTCGCTCCCCGTGCACGGGCGCGACCTCATGCTCGCCCTCGACCTCTCCGGGAGCATGCGTGAGCGGGACATGAGGAGCGGTACCGGTTTCGAGCGTCGAATCGATGTCGTGAAGCGGGTGGCAGGCGACTTCGTGCAGCGCCGCGCCGGCGATCGGGTCGGCCTCATCCTGTTCGGTACCCGTCCGTACCTGCAAGCGCCGTTCACGCTGGACCTCGACAGCGTCTCCGAGATGGTATCGAAGACCGTCCCGGGACTCCCCGGCGAGCAGACCGCGATCGGTGACGCGATCGGCCTTGCCGTGAAGCGGCTTCGCGAACGTCCGCCGCAAGAGCGGGTGCTGGTTCTGCTGACCGATGGCGCCGACACCGCGAGCCGGGTCGAGCCGCGGTCCGCAGCCCGCTTCGCCGCGGCGGAGGGGATCACGATCCACACGGTGGGCGTCGGGGCGGCCGGGGAAGCGGCCGCGCGCGGGCTGGGTCCACTGCGAAGCCGCGCCGGGTCGGCGCTCGACGAAACCACCCTGACGGCGATCGCGGACATGACGGGCGGCCGGTACTTCCACGCGCGCGACACCGCGGAACTCGGGGAGATCTACCGGCTGATCGACGAGATCGAGCCGATCGCCGGCGCCGGCGCCGGCGAGACATTCCGCCCGACCCGCGAGATGTTTCACTGGCCGCTCGGATTTTCGGCGGCCCTCTTTGCTCTCGTGGCTCTGCTCGTCAAATTGCGGGTTGGGAGGCGACGTTGACCGAGTTCGTGTTCGTGCGTCCCTGGTGGCTCGCGGCGATTCCGCCGGGGCTCGCGCTGGTGTGGTGGCTGCGCCGGCGCTGGAACCGGAGCGGTTCCTGGGAGGCGATCATCGAGCCCGCCTTGCTGCCCCACCTCCTCGTCGGCGCCGGCACGCCGCGCCGGGAGTGGCCCTGGGCGGTGATGGCCGTCGCGGTGGTCGTCGCCGGGCTCGCGCTGGCCGGGCCGGCGTTCGAGCGGCTTGAGCAGCCGGTGTTTCGCACCCTCGCCGCCCGGGTGATCGTCCTCGACGTGTCGCGTTCGATGGACGCGCGCGATCTGACGCCTTCGCGCCTGGAACGCGCGCGCCACAAGGTAGCCGATCTCCTCCGGCGCAACCGCGACGGCCGCACCGGACTCGTGGTGTTCGCGGGCGATGCATTCCTCGTGGCCCCGCTCACCCGGGATGCGGAGACGCTTGTCCACCTGCTGTCGGCCATCGACACCAGCGTCGTCCCCGTGCCGGGAAGCCGACCGGATCTGGGGCTCGCGCTCGCCCGGGAGCGGCTGGAGACGGGCAAGGCCACCGCTGGCGAGGTCATCCTGGTCACCGACGCAGTGCAGGGCCCGCGGACCCGCGATACCGCCGAGGCGCTTGCGGGCCGGGGTATCCGGGTGTCGGTGCTTGCGGTGGGCACCGAGGAGGGCGCGCCGGTGCCGCTGGCCGAAGGTGGCTTTCTCAAGAATTCGCACGGCGCGATCGTGGTGCCGCGGCTCGATGCGGCGGCACTTCGCGCCGTGGCCGCGGCCGGCAAGGGGCGGTTCTCCACCGTCACCGCGGACGATGCCGACATCGACTGGCTGCTCGGGTCCCGGGTGGATGATCCGTGGCGCCGATCGCTGGAAGACGGGGACCGCGCCACCGACGCGTGGCGCGACGAGGGGCCGTGGCTGGTGCTGGTGCTGCTGCCGCTGGCGGCGCTCGCGTTTCGGCGCGGCTGGCTGCTCGCGCTGCCGCTCGCGATTTCACTTCCCGTCCCCGAGGCCGGGGCGTTCGAGTTTGCGGATCTGTGGGCGCGGCGCGATCAGCAGGCAGCGGGAGCCATCGAGCGGGGCGATGCCGACCGCGCGGCGGAGATTGCCCCCGACCATCGCTGGCGCGGCACCGCGCTCTACCGCGGGGGGCGCTACGACGAATCGGCGCAAGCGTTCGCTCGGGGCGACGCCGCCGAGGACCACTACAACCGGGGAAATGCGCTCGCGCGCGCCGGCGATCTGCGCGGCGCTCTTGAGGCGTGGGGCGCGGCCCTCGTCCGCGATCCGGGTCATGAGGACGCCGAGCACAACCGTAAGCTCGTCGAAGCGTTGCTGGAGTCGCAGCCCGAACCGCAGGGCGGTGATGGCGAAACCGGGGGTGGCGGCGAAACGGGCCCGGGGGATGTGGAGGACGGGGCCGGGAATCAAGCCGCACGCCGACCGGATCAGGAGTTTCGAGGTGAGCGGGGCGGCGACTCCGGCGCGGGGGTGGCGCGCGCACCGGGAGGGGCGCGGAGCGCCGATACCGAGACCGATGCTGGGCAGACCACCCGGGCTCCCGCCGGCACCCGACAGACTCCAGCCGGTGAGACGCGGCACCTCGAAGCGGAAGGCGCCAGCGCGGCCCGAGCCGACCGCACCCCGGCGGGGCTCGAGTCCGGGGGGCCGCTGAGCGAGGAACGTCAGCTTGCCTACGAGCAGTGGCTTCGCCGCATTCCCGACGACCCCGGCGGGCTGCTGAGGCGCCAGTTCGCGCTGGAGCACCGCGCGCGGGGGGAACGGCCTCCGAGCCGGAGCGACGCCTGGTAGGGACGGCCTCCGGAGATCGAACGCCGCCGGGCTGGACCGGATGCCGAGTGCGGGGGTCGGACGGAGGTAAAACGGCCTCAGATGATCAGGGGCCCGACGGCATCGATCAGGCCCAGGGCCAGCAGCATGGCCAGCATCGCGAAGACGAACCTGATCTGTGTTTGCAGCGAATTGAACTTGGCCTCGAACTTCCTGTCGAGGGCGTCGATCTTGGTGTCGAGGGCATCCATCCTGATTTCGAGTGCACCGACCTTGGTGTCGAGTGCACCGACCTTGGTGTCGAGTGCACTGACCTTGAGGTCGAGTTCACCAACCTTGGTGTCGAGTGCATCGAATTTGCTGTCGAGAGCATCGATCCTGATGTCGCGGGTATTGCCTTTGTTTTCGAGTGCACTGATCTTGTTGTCGAGGGCGGCGATGTCGGCTCGAACGAGCCGGATCGCCGCGTCGAGATCGGCCTTGGTGGCGACATGCTCGGTCAGCGCGAGACCGAACGCGCGGGCGAGCCCCTCCGCCTGCCGGTCCGGGAAGCCGGATTCCTTGAGGTTGTCCGCCAGTTTCAGCGTATCGATCACGGGTTGGGTCATGGTGGCGAGGTCTCCAGTGTATCCGTGGCGCGTTCCAGTGGCCATGATGAAGACCTGCTCGTGCGTCCACGATGGCTTTTCGCCCGACGCCTGTAGGCGCAGAGCGCGACGGATGCAGGTATGAAGACGCTCGATTCGACCTTGAGTGTTCCCCCACGTTCGCGAGCCCCGTCGAACGCGAGGGCAAAATGCGGTTCCGGGGATGGAGTCGGTTCCGTATAGTCGGAGCATCCGCTTCGCCCCGGAGCACGGATGGACCGATGAGCGACCATCTGATCGATCCGCTGCATGAATGCGCCGTCGTGCCGTTCATTCGCACGCGATCGGCGGAGCGCGCGCAGTGTGCGGTCGAGTGGCTGGGCGACGCGGGATTCCGGACTTTCGAACTCGCGGTGTCGATTGGCGGAATCCTCGAACTTGTCGAGGAGCTTTCGAACAGCGTCGAGTTGGATGTCGGGGTGGGCATGGTGATGGACCCCGAGCAGGCGCATGCCTGCATCGAAGCGGGGGCGAGCTTCATCGTGACCCCCGGGATCGTCACCGGCGTCGTGGAGCCGTGCCGCAAGGCGGGGGTCGCCTGCGTGCTGGGCGCATCGACGCCGAGCGAGGTCATGCAGGCGCGCGAGCTCGGCGCGGATGCGGTGAAGGTCTTTCCGATCGGGAGCCTCGGCGGTGCTCCCTACGTGAAGATTCTGAAGGCGATGTTTCCGGACGTGCCGCTCGCCCCCACCGGCGGGATCGAGATAGACGAGATCGCGGCGTATCTGGAGGCCGGCGCCGCGTTCGTGGGCGTCGGGCGCGAACTCACCGACCCCCGGGCGCTGTGTTCGGGCGACAAGGACGCGATCATCGACGCAGCGGCAAACGCGCTCGAGCAGGCGGCAAGCGTGCGAACGCCGCCCCGAGACAGAAAGTCGTGAGGCAGCTTCCGGTTCACCCCGCCGTCGTTTCGTCGATGAAGCGGGCGACCCGCTCTGTCACCGCGGCCGGTCGTTCGGCGTGGAGCCAGTGGCCGGTGCCGGAGACGGTGTCGATGGACGCGCGAGGGAAGAGGGCGCGGATGCGCGGCTCGTGGCTCGCGGTCACATACTCCGAGTGCTCGCCCCGCAGGAACAGCGTCGGCCCCCGGTAGGCGGCACCCGGCGTGATGGGCGGAAAGCCGGTGAGGTCGGGCAGCGCCTCGGTGATCGCATCGAGGTCGATGCGCCAGCGCAGGCCGGCGTCGCCGTGGACGAGGTTCCAGAGCAGGAACTGGCGGAGCGCGGGTTCGGGAATGGAACCGGCGAGGGCGGCGTCCGCGGCGGCGCGGGTGGTGAGGGAGGCGGGCGCCAGCCCCCGGAGTGCCTCGAGGATCGGGCGATGGTCGCTCGGCGACGGTGCGGGGGCGATATCGACGACGACAAGCCAGCGCACGCGCTCGGGAGCCAGCAGGGCCAGGGTCATCGCCGTCTTGCCGCCCATGCTGTGCCCGATGAGCCCGACCCGGTCGAGCCGGGCCGCATCAAGCCCGGAAATTTCACCACTTCGCGCCGCGAGGGCGCGCGGATGGTGATGAAATTTCCGGTCCAGGTAGTCGAGCACGTCCGCGGCGAGGGTCGGGTACGCCATGCCGCGCGCATGCGCGGATCGGCCGTGGTTGCGCTGGTCGACGAGGTGGCATTCGAGCCGGGACGCGAGCCCCCGGGCGATAGTGCGCCAGTTCGTGCCGGAGCCGAACAGGCCGTGGAGGATGACGGCCGGTGGCCCCTGACCGGTCACGGTGGAAGCAAGCGCGAGCGGCATCATCGGTCAGGTCGAATCGAGCATCGCGTCAATCCGGGTCAAGCCCCGCTCCCCGGTGCTGGTGCCGACCTGCGTCCCGGCTGTGCTGGCCCGGAAATGTCACCGATTCGCGCCGCGAGGGCGCGGAGATGGCCGGTTTCGCAAGGCGAGCGCGAGTCAGGGTGCGCAGGCGTACCCGCAGGATACGGAGCGAGCTTGCGAAGCAAGCGGCATCGAGCACCCTGGCCACCCCCATGTCGCATTCAACGCGTCGAAAGCAGTCGGACCCGTGCCCGCAGCCTTGAACCGGTGACATTTTCGGGCCCGTCGGGGCCTGTGCCGCGGCCCTGTCGCAGGTGATCGGCAAGGGGCGGGATCCGGGGGCCTACTTTGCGCGGCGCGGTACGTAGAGGTCGGTGATCGTCCCTTCCACCATCTCCGCCGCGAAGTTGAATGTCTCCGACAGCGTCGGGTGGGGGTGGATGGTGAGCCCGATGTCGCGGACATCCGCGCCCATTTCGATGGCGAGCGTCGCTTCCGCGATGAGGTCGCCGGCGTGTGGGCCGACGATGCCGGCCCCGAGCAGCCGGCCGGTCCCGCGGTCGAACAGCACCTTGGTCAGCCCTTCGGTGCGGCCGATGCCGAGCGCTCGCCCGCTCGCCGCCCACGGGAACGTCGCCTTGTCGAACTCGACCCCCCGTTCGCGCGCTTCGGTTTCGGTGAGGCCCGTCCACGCGACCTCCGGGTCGGTGTACGCCACCGACGGGATCGTCAGCGCGTCGAAGCTTGCCTTGTGTCCCGCGCACACTTCCGCCGCCACCTTGCCCTCGTGGGTGGCCTTGTGGGCGAGCATCGGCTCGCCCGCGATGTCGCCGATGGCGAAGATGTGGTCGACATTGGTGCGCTGCTGGCGGTCGGCGGGAATGAAGCCGCGTTCGTCGACGTGCACGCCGGCGTTGCCGGCGCCGATGCGGTGGCCGTTCGGGCGTCGGCCGACCGCGACGAGCACCCGGTCGTATACCTCCTCGGACCGTCCGTCCCCGTTCGCGCCCTCGAAGGTGACGCGAAGCCCCGAATCCTCCGGCGAGACCGCGGTGACCCGGGTCGCGACCCGGATGGACTCGTAGCGGGCGCGGATGCGCTTCTCCAGCGGCCTGACGAGGTCGCGGTCGCAACCGGGGATGAGCCCGTCCATCAGCTCGACCACGCTCACCCGCGCTCCGAGCGCCGCGTACACCGTCGCCATCTCCAGCCCGATGATGCCGCCGCCGATGACCAGCAGGCGCCCCGGTACTTCGTCGAGCCCGAGCGCGTCGGTCGAATCCATCAGCCGGGGGTCGTCGTCGGGGAAGCCCGGGAGCGCAACCGCCTGCGAACCGGCCGCGATGATCGCGCGCTCGAAGGCGATGGTCTTCGGGCCCTCGGGGGTCTCGACGTTCAGGCGATGCGGCGAGGAGAAGGCGCCGGTGCCCCGCACTACCTGAACCTTGCGCTGCTTCGCGAGGCCCGCGAGTCCGCGGGTGAGCTGGCCGACCACCTTGTCCTTCCAGCCCGCGAGCTTCGCGATGTCGATCGAGGGCGGCCCGAAGTCGATGCCGTGCGCCGCCATCTCGCCCGCGCCGTCGATGACCGCGGCGGCGTGGAGCAGGGCTTTCGACGGGATGCACCCGACGTTGAGGCACACCCCGCCGAGCGTCGGGTACCGCTCGACCAGCACCGTGCGGAGCCCCAGATCGGCCGCCCGGAATGCGGCGGTGTAGCCGCCCGGCCCTGCGCCGAGCACCACCACCTCCGCCTCGATGTCGGAAACTGGAATGGTCATCGGATCGGTCATGTCACGAATGCTCGGTGTTCTTGCGGCGTCCTTGCTTGCGACGCTCCGGGGGGGCGATATCGGGATGCTCTCGAAGGTGTCGGTCACCCGTTCGGCTTTTTCAGCTTCCGGCCTCGAAGGCCCCCGATCACGTTGCGGGTATCCGCACGCAGGATAGGGCTCGGTCCCATCGCTACAGCAGCAGCCGCCGCAGGTCCCCGAGCAGCCGGGCGAGGTGCGCGAGGAACCGCGCCGCCTCGGCGCCGTCCACCACGCGGTGGTCCCAGGACAGATCGAGCGGGAGCATCAGGCGTGGCTGGAAGGCGGCGCCGTCCCATGCCGGGGCCATGCGTGCGCGGGAAAGTCCCAGGATCGCGACTTCGGGGGCGTTGATGATCGGCGTGAAGGCGGTGCCGCCGATGCCTCCGAGGCTCGATATCGTGAACGTACCGCCCTGCAGCTCGTCGGACTTGAGCCTGCCTTCACGGGCCCGCGCGCCGAGTTCGGCCATCTCCCGCGCGAGGTCGTATACGCCCTTGCGGCCGGCGTCGCGCAGCACCGGCACCATGAGTCCGTTCGGGGTGTCCACCGCGATGCCGATGTGGACGTACTTCTTCACGATGATGGCGTCGCCGTCCGGGGAGAGCGACGCGTTGAAGGCCGGAAATTCGCCGAGCGTGGCCGCGACCGCCCTGGTCACGAAGGCGAGGAGGGTGATGCGCGCCCCGGCCGTGGCCGCTTCGTCCCTGATGGACCGGCGGAACGCTTCGAGGTCCGTCACGTCGGCTTCGTCGTGGTTGGTGACGTGCGGAACGTTCAGCCACGAGCGGTGCAGGTGCGACCCCGAGATGCGCTTGATGCGCGAGAGGGGGCGCGTTTCGATTTCGCCGAAGCGGGAGAAGTCCACGGCGGGGACGGGTGGGATGCCGCCACCCTCGCCGGGGGCGGTGGCCGGGGCCGGAGCGGACAGAGCCTTCTTCACGAAGCCGCTGATGTCCTCGCGCAGTATCCGCCCCTTGCGGCCGGTGCCCTTTACCTGCGTGAGGTCGACGCCGAGCTCGCGGGCGTAGCGCCGCATCGCAGGGGTGGCGTGGGATACCGCGAGCGGGGCCGGATCCGGTGCGAGCGATGCGGTCGGGGAAGGCCGGCCCTGCGGCGCCCGCGGGTCCGGCGCCGAAGCACCGGCGGCGGATGACCCGGCGTCGGTCGGGGCGGGGCCGGTCGGGGTGGTTTCGGTCGCCGCGATCGCCGGGGTCGGAGTCCGATCCGGGGTGCTGCCGCCGTTGGCGGCGTCGCGGCGCGGTGCCGGGGTTGCGCCCGCGGTGGATTCGGCGGTAGCGGTATCGCCCGCGGCCGTCGTCGGGTCCTGGTCGCCGGCTGACGCGGCCTGGTCGTCTCCCGCCGCGTCCCGTCGGCGGGCGGACTCGACCCCGCTGCCCCCCGCCCTGTCCCCGTGGTCGGTGGTTCCGGCCGCTCCGTCGTCTCCCGCCGCGTCCGCTGCGGTCGTCGCGCTTTGGGCCTCGATGCGCAGCAGGACCGCGCCTTCGGACACGTTGTCTCCCACCGTGACCGAAAGTTCGCGGACCACCCCCGCGGCCGGGGCCGGGACGTCCATCGTGGCCTTGTCGCTCTCCAGGGTGACGAGCGGATCCTCGACGCGGATCCGATCCCCGACTTCGACCAGAACCTCGATGACCGGCACGTCGGAGAAATCGCCGATGTCCGGCACCCGCACTTCGGTCAGCTCGGTCACGCGCGTGCCCTCCTTACCGTGTCCAGGGGTCCGGCAGGTCCGGGTCGATGCCGTAGCGCTCGATCGCGCCGGCAACCACCTGGGAGCCGATTTCGCCCTCGTCGGCCAGGGCCTTCAGCGCGGTGATGGCCACATGGAACCGATCGATCTCGAAGAACCGCCGCAGCCGGGATCGCATGTCGCTCCTTCCGAAGCCGTCGGCGCCGAGGGTCACGAAGCGCCGGTGCAGCCACGGCCGGATCTGGTCGGCGAACAGGCGCATGTAGTCGGAGGCCGCCACCACCGGGCCGGGGTGCGGCTCGATGCACTGTTCCAGGTAGCTCCGGCGCGGCGTCTCGGTCGGGTGCAGCCGGTTCCACCGCTCCACCGCCATGCCGTCGCGGCGAAGCTCGGTGAAGCTGGTGGCGCTCCATACGTCGGCGTCCACCTCGAAGTCCGCCTCCAGCAGATCCGCGGCGGCGAGAACCTCGCGCAGGATGGTGCCGCTGCCCATGAGCTGAACCCGGGGGCGCTCGGCCTTCGCCTTTTTCGGCGTTGCGGCCTTCTTCGGCGCTGCTGCGGCCTCTTTCGGTGTCGCGCCCTCGCGCACCAGGTACATGCCCTTGAGGATGCCTTCCTCGCAGCCGGCCGGCATCGACGGCTGCGGATAGTTCTCGTTCATCACCGTAAGATAGTAGAAGACGCTCTCCTGCTCGGAGAACATTCGCTTCAGACCGTGGTGGACGATGACCGCAAGCTCGTATGCGAAGGTGGGGTCGTAGGAGACGCAGTTCGGGATGGTCGAGGCGATGAGGTGGCTGTGCCCGTCGTCGTGCTGGAGCCCTTCGCCGGCGAGCGTGGTGCGGCCGGCGGTGCCGCCGACGAGGAAGCCTCTCGCCTGCATGTCGCCCGCCGCCCACGCCAGATCGCCGATGCGCTGGAACCCGAACATCGAATAGAAGATGTAGAACGGGATCATGTTGACCCCGTGGTTGGAGTAGGCGGTGGCGGCGGCGATCCAGGAGCTGGTCGCGCCGGCCTCGTTGATGCCTTCCTCCAGGATCTGACCGTCGCGCGCCTCGCGGTAGAACATGAGCTGGTCGGCGTCCTGCGGCTCGTAGAGCTGGCCCTTGTCGGAGTAGATCCCGAGCTGGCGGAAGAGCCCCTCCATGCCGAAGGTGCGCGCCTCGTCGGGGACGATGGGCACCACGAAGCGCCCCACGTTGCGGTCCCGGGTGAGCGCCGTGAGGATGCGCACGAAGGCCATGGTGGTGGATATCTCCCGCTCGCCGCTGCCCTTGAGCAGCGCATCGAACGCGGAGAGATCCGGAATCGCGAGCGGTGCGGCCTTGCGCCGGCGCTGGGGCAGGTACCCGCCGAGCCGCTCGCGGCGCTCGCGCATGTAGCGGATCTCGGGGCTGTCATCGGCGGGGCGGTAGAACGGCGCGTCCGCAATTTCGTCGTCGGAGATGGGGATGTTGAACCGGTCGCGGAACGCCTTGAGCGCGTCTTCGCCCATCTTCTTCTGCTGGTGGGTGATGTTCTGCCCCTCGCCCGCTTCCCCCATCCCGTAGCCCTTCACGGTCTTGGCGAGGATCACCGTCGGGGCGCCGGTGTGCCGCACCGCTTCGGCGTAGGCGGCATGGACCTTGTGCGGGTCGTGGCCGCCGCGGTTCAGCCGCCAGATATCCTCGTCCGACAGGTTCGAGACCATCTTCTTCAGCTCCGGGTACTTCCCGAAGAAGTGCTCCCGGGTGTAGGCGCCGCCCTTGGCCTTGAAGTTCTGGTACTCGCCGTCGACCGCCTCCTCCATGCGCTTGCGCAGCAGCCCCTTGGTGTCGAGGTGCAGGAGCGGGTCCCAGTACGAGCCCCAGATCACCTTCAGCACGTTCCATCCCGCCCCGCGGAACGCGGCTTCCAGCTCCTGGATGATCTTGCCGTTGCCCCGCACTGGGCCGTCGAGCCGCTGGAGGTTGCAGTTGACGACGAACACGAGGTTGTCGAGCTTTTCGCGCGAGGCGAGGGTGATGGCGCCGAGCGCCTCCGGCTCGTCCATCTCTCCGTCGCCCATGAACGCCCAGACCTTGCGCGGCGAGGTATCGAGCAGCCCCCGGTTGTGCAGGTACTTCATGAACCGGGCCTGGTAGATGGCCATGATGGGCCCCAGCCCCATCGACACCGTGGGGAACTGCCAGAAGTCGGGCATGAGCCAGGGGTGGGGGTAGGAGGAGAGCCCGCCGCCGTCGGCCTCCTGGCGGAACCGGTGCAGGTGCTCTTCGGTGATGCGGCCTTCGAGGAAGGCGCGGGCGTAAATCCCGGGCGCGGAGTGGCCCTGCATGTAGATGAGGTCGCCGCCGTGGGTCTCGTTCGGTGCGTGCCAGAAGTGGTTGAAGCCGACATCGTAGAGGGTGGCGGCGGAGGCGAAGCTCGCGATATGGCCGCCGAGCTCGCTCGAGCGGCGGTTCGCCTGCACCACCATCGCCAGCGCGTTCCAGCGAATGAGCGAACGGATGCGCCATTCGATGGCCGCGTCGCCGGGGGTGTGCTCGGAGTGCGACCCGGGGATGGTGTTGATGTAGGGGGTGTTGACCGAAAACGGCAGGCTCGCGCCGCTCTCGCGGGCGTAATTCATGACCGAAGTCAGAAGGAAGTGGGCACGATCGATGCCGTCGCGCTCGATGACGGACCGGATCGAGTCGATCCAGTCCCGGGTCTCGGCGGAATCGATGTCGGGCGTCTGCGGACTGGCGGTCATCGGGTGCGCTCCTCGGGACGGAACGGGACGGAGGAACCTGCGATCGGCGTCGGGCGCCGGCGGGCCGGGCCGGCATCCCACTGTCATGCCAGGGCCGCATGGTGGCGGCCGAATCACGAGGCCGGAGTATATCCGATGCGCCGCCGGACTCGCTCCGCCGTCCCCGCTCGGCCCACCATTCCCGCCGGGTCGGAGCCCGCGCCCGACATCGGCCCCGACATCGGCCCCTGCATCGGCCCCGACATCGGCCCAGAGTGCGGCCGCCGACCGGGGCCGCGTCAAGCCGCACGGAGCGGGCCGTGCATTGCCGCCGTGATGCGTGATGGCCCCGTCTCCGGTGCCGGCGCGCTGATAAGATTCGGTGTCACCCCGCTCCGGCGCCGATTTCGAGGCGCGGGCAGGGTGACCATCCGAGTTCCGGGACGATGGACGAGTTCACCCTCACACGACCCGACGACTGGCATGCGCACTTCCGCGACGGGGCGGTGCTGGCCGATGTGGTGCCCGCGAGCGCCGCGCGGTTTGCGCGGGTGGTGGCGATGCCGAACCTTTCCCCGCCGGTGACCACCACCGCGGCGGCGCTCGCATATCGGGACCGGATCCTCGCCGCAGTCCCGTCCGGCGTCCCGTTCGAACCGCTGATGACGCTCTATCTCACCGACGAGACCGACGCCGGGGAGATCCGCCGCGCCGCGGCGAGCGGGCGGGTGCTCGGCGTCAAGCTCTATCCGTCCGGAGCGACCACGAACTCCGCGCACGGAGTGACGGACCTCGAACGCTGCGTGCCGGCGCTGGATGCGATGCAGGAGTGCGGGCTTGCCCTGATGGTGCACGGGGAGGTCACCGGCGGGGAGGTCGACATCTTCGATCGCGAGCGGGTCTTCATCGAAAGTACCCTCGCCCCGCTCGTGGAGCGATTCCCCGGCCTCAAGGTCGTGCTGGAGCATGTGACGACCGCCGACGGGGTCGCGTTCGTCCGTGGCGCCCGCAACGGCGTGGCGGCGACGATCACCGCCCATCACCTGCTGCTCAATCGCAACGCGCTCTTCGAGGGCGGGCTGCGCCCACACCACTACTGCCTTCCGGTGCTCAAGCGCGAGCGCCATCAGGCGGCGCTGGTGGACGCCGCGACGGGGGGCGACCGACGCTTCTTCCTGGGCACGGACTCTGCGCCGCATCCCCGCCACGCCAAGGAGTCCGCATGCGGTTGCGCCGGGCTGTACACCGCGCATGCGGGGATCGAGCTCTACGCGGAGGTGTTCGACCGCGCCGGTGCGCTCGGCGCGCTGGAGGCGTTCGCATCGCGCAACGGGCCGGCGTTCTACGGCCTGGCGCCGAACCGGGAGACGATTGCGCTGCGGCGCGAGCCCTGGCCGGTACCGCAGGAGATGCCCATCGGCGGTGATGTGCTGGTGCCGTTTCGCGGCGGGGGCCGCGTGCAATGGCGCCTCCTGACGTGACCGCGCCGGCCCCGGGCATCGCGGGCCGCTTTCGCGGCTACCTCCCGGTGGCGGTGGACGTCGAGACCGGTGGATTCGATGCCGCGACCGACGCGCTGCTGGAGATCGCGGTGGTGCTGCTGGGTATCGACGATGGCGGCCGGTGGCGCATCGAGGCCACCCACTCGACCCACGTCGAGCCCTTCCCGGGCGCCAGGATCGACCCGAAGGCCCTGGAGTTCAACGGCATCATCCCCGACCACCCGCTGCGCAACGCAAGATCCGAACCGGAGGCGCTGCGGCTCGTGCTCGATCCCGTGCGCAAGGCGGTGCGCGCCCACGGCTGCACCCGGGCGGTGCTTGTGGGCCACAACCCCGCGTTCGACCTGTCGTTCCTGAACGCGGCGGTCAGGCGCACCGCATTCAAGCGCAACCCCTTTCATCCGTTCACCACCTTCGATACCGCAACCCTGGGCGGGCTCGCCGTCGGGCAGACGGTGCTGGCGCGGGCGGTGGCGGCGGCGGGCCTGGAGTGGGACGCACGGGACGCCCATTCGGCCATCTACGACGCGGAGAAGACGGCGGAGCTGTTCTGCACCATCGTGAATCGGTGGGACGGGCGCGAGGGCCGGCCCCGCCCGCAGTGACGGACGTTCACCCTCACCGCCAAGGGCAACCACCACCAGGGGCCGGCCCCGCCCACAGTGACGGACGCCGTGCGGTGGGCAAATCATGAACGTTCCTTCACGTTCGACAGTACCGCCGGCGCTTCGCACCCGGATGCGGTTGAAGCCGGGTACGTCATTCCCTCGGACGTCCCTCGCATCATCGGCGCCGGACTCCGCTGAGGCGCCGTGATCCCCGAAGCGCCGTATACTGAGCCCATGACCACCCCGATCCCCCCCCCGACCCCCATCACTCCGCCGCGCCCGACCCGCGAGATGCGCGGGCGCGACAAGACCTCCCGCATTCCCGTGAAGGTGATCCCGACCGAGGGGCCGTTGCCGAAGAAGCCGCCCTGGATTCGGGTCCGGGCGCCGGTCGGCCCCGCGGTGTCGCGGGTCAAGCGCCTGCTGCGGGAGCAGGGCCTGCACAGCGTGTGCGAGGAAGCCTCCTGCCCGAATCTCGGGGAGTGCTTCTCGCACGGGACCGCGACGTTCATGATCATGGGCGATCTGTGCACCCGCCGCTGCCCGTTCTGTGACGTGGCGCACGGCCGCCCGCAGCCCCTCGATGCGGACGAGCCGGCGCATCTGGCGCAGGCGATCGGGGTCCTCGGGTTGCGCTACGTGGTGATCACCTCCGTCGACCGCGACGACCTCCGCGACGGCGGCGCCGGCCATTTCGCGGCCTGCGTGCGCGAGGTGCGCCGGGCGAGCCCCGGCACCCGCATCGAGATCCTGGTGCCCGATTTCCGGGGTCGGATGGACACCGCGCTCGCGTGTCTCGCCGAGTCCCCGCCGGACGTGTTCAACCACAACCTGGAGACGGTGCCGCGGCTGTACCGCAAGGCGCGGCCCGGATCGGACTACGAGTGGTCCCTCGACCTTCTGGAACGCTTCAAGGCCGGGCACCGCGGCGTGCCGACCAAGTCGGGGCTGATGGTCGGGCTCGGGGAGACCCGCGACGAAATCGTGGCGGTGATGCGCGATCTGCGCCGCCACGGGTGCGAGATGCTGACCATCGGCCAGTACCTCCAGCCGAGCCGCCACCACCTCGCGGTCGAACGTTTCTGGGAGCCGGCCGAGTTCGACGCGCTGGCGGCGGAGGCGCGTGCCCTGGGATTCGACAACGTCGCGAGCGGCCCGCTGGTGCGCTCGTCCTATCACGCGGACCGCCAGGCGGCGGGCGAGGCGGTGGGTTGAGCAGAAGAGGGGCGATTCGCGCGTCCCGGTGAGTGCCTCCGGGCCGTGCGCGTCCGCATGGGGCGCGGGCCGGGGACAGGGTGCGATGGCGTTCTCAGCCCGGCCAGCAGGTGCGGACCGGAAGCAGCAGCATCCCGTCGCCGGGCCCGGTGGGGATCACTTGTCCGGCTGGACGGCGACGATGTCGAGGTCGAGCGCACCCTGCGCGAGACGGGCGTGCAGGCGTTCGCCGGTCTGCACCTCCGAGGCGGTGCGCACCACCTGGCCACCGTCGTCGCGGAGCAGGATGGCGTAGCCGCGTTCGAGCGTCGCCTGCGGCCCGAACGCGCCGAGCGCCCGCTCCAGAGCATTCAGGTGCGCGCGGTGCCCGCCGAGCGCAACGCGCATCGCCCGTCGCAGACGCGCGTCGAGCGTCCCGCAGCGGGCACGATGGGCCTCGACGATCCGGTCCGGAGCGTGGCGTGCAAGCTGCGCCGCGAGGGCGGAGAGCCGCCCGCGGTGCGCCCGGACCCCGGCGTTGGCGGCGCGCGCAAGGCGCATCGCGGCCGTGTCGAGCCGCTGGGAATGGTCGAAGAGTCTGCGTTGCGGATGCACCAACCGCTTCGTGAGCATCCGTACCTCGCCGTGGCGGGCGGCGAGTCCGCGCCGCATCACCGCGACGAGGCGGGACTCGAACCCGCGGTATCGCGCCGCCCACTCGCTCGCGTCCGGCACCACGGACTCCGCCGCCGCGGAAGGGGTCGGCGCCCGCAGGTCCGCGACGAAGTCCGCGATGGTGAAGTCCACCTCGTGTCCGACCCCGGTGACGATGGGGATCGACGCCCGGTGCATCGCCCGGGCCACCACTTCCTCGTTGAACGCCTGGAGATCCTCGATCGAGCCGCCGCCGCGGGCGAGGATGAGCACGTCGCACTCGGATCGTTCGCAGGCCACGTCGATCGCGCGGGCGATCGCCTCCGCCGCTCCGGCGCCCTGCACCGGCACCGGATGGATCACCACCGGCACGGCGGGGAATCGTCGGCCCAGCACGCTCAGGATGTCGCGCACCGCCGCGCCGGTGGGGGAGGTGACGACGCCGATGCACCGCGCAAGCGCCGGGAGCGGGCGCTTGTGTTCGGCGTCGAACAGCCCCTCCGCGTCGAGCCGGTTCTTCAGCGCGTCGAAGGCGCGCCGCAACGCCCCGGCGCCGGCTTCCTCCATGTACTGCACCACGAGCTGGAACTCGCCGCGTTCGGGGTAGAGGCTCACCCGCGCGTGAGCGAGCACCTGCATCCCGTCCTCCGGGGTGAACGAAAGCGTGCGGTTGTACATGCGGAACATCGCGCCCCGCACCTGGCAGCTTTCGTCCTTCAGCGTGAAGTACAGGTGCCCGGACCGCGGCCGCGCGAGGTTGGAGATCTCGCCCTCGATCCACACCGTCGAGAACGCTTCTTCCAGGATCGCGCGGGCGTCCAGGTTCAGGCGCGAGACGGTGTAGAC
The DNA here is from genome assembly GCA_965221725.1 of Gammaproteobacteria bacterium. Classification (GTDB taxonomy): domain Bacteria; phylum Pseudomonadota; class Gammaproteobacteria; order HK1; family HK1; genus HK1. Next base: position 1,195,319 of record OZ244909.1, on the reverse strand, counting down.
GTCGCGGGCGAACGGGTCGGCGGCGGGGCTGCACAGCTCGGACATGCCGCGATGCTGCCGTGCGCGCCGGCAAACGACAAGGATCGGGCGGGCGAGGTGCAGGGTCATCCCACGCTAATTTTTCTTGGCGGCGAGTCGCCCCCTAAACCCGGAAATCTGGAAAACGAATCGCCTTTCGGGCCCGAAAGAGACGCTTCGATGTTCGGATGGCCACCGCTGACGGCAAACCGGCCAAGACCAACCACCTTGATACCTGATCAGGCTGCCAAACGACACGTTCACCGTAGCGTGGGAAAGTCATTGGGGCGATGTGCCACCGCCGACGAGCCGAAACCGGTCCCGGTCGCAAAATGCGCTATCCTCGACGGCATGGCCGAAACGCTCCCGCCTTGCTCGTCTTTCCCCAACTGCGTTTGCAGTCGAAGCGATGCGTCGCCGCGCCATCGCATTCAGCCGTTCGCGTTGCCGGAGGATCCCGCCGTCGTCTTTGCCCGGTTGAAGACCCTGTTGGCCACCTGGCCTCGGACCACCATCATGGTCGCCACCGAGGACTATGTTCACGCCACCTGCCGGACGCGCGTGGGTTTTGTGGACGATCTCGAATGCCGCCTCTGCGTGGCCGACGGCGTGATCCACGTGCGGTCGGCATCGCGAGTCGGTTTTTGGGATTTGGGGGCCAACCGAAGGCGGGTCGAGGCTCTCCGCCGACGGCTTTCGAGCGAATCGACCGACGCTCCGCCATTGCCCTGACGCGGCCGGTTCTTTGCCGCGATGGGTCGGGGCGATGACCGGCCAACCATCAGCCCGCTCGCCGGTCCGAGCAACAGCTCAAGCAACAGCCCGGAAAACGGACGGCTACTCGAAAGCGGCGCGATCGCCGCGTGCATCTCTGCCGCGGAGCGGTTGACGGGTTCCCGCGATTTCCGATACATGACACCCGCAAAGCGCATCATCCCGACGCGCCCAACCGGAGGATGGAATCATGAAGTCAGCAACGAAGCGCTCGCGGTGCATTCCCTTCCTGGCGGCGGGCGCGCTCGCCGTCGCCGCCGGCGTCGTCCACGCGGCGGGCGAGCTGCGGGTGCTCAACTGGCAGGGTTACGGCACCGACGAGGAATGGGCGGTCGGGGTTTTCGAGGAGCGCACCGGGTTCAAGGTCGTCCACGACAACTTCAACTCCGAGCAGGAGATGCTCACCAAGCTCCGCACCAGCCCGGGTGCCTACGACGTGGTGCTCATCAACAGCGCATTCACCTGCAATGCGGCCGGCGAGGGCCTCATCCAGCCGATCGACACGAACCTGATCGGCCACTTCGGGGATCTCTCCTCGAACATGCGCGACTCCCCCACGCTGAACTGCGGCGGCAAGGTCCACGGCGTGGCCTGGGTGTGGGGGGTGACCTCTTTCGCCTACAACACCGAGAAGCTGGCCGAGCGGCCCGACTCCATCGAGATCCTGTGGGATCCGGCGGTGGCGGGGCGGGTGGGCTGGCGCGACGACCCGGTGGAGGCGGTGTCGTTCGCGGCCATCGCGCTCGGGCAGGATCCGAACGATCCCTCCGACCTCGACGCGGTGCGCGACAAGCTCCTCGCCCTGAAGACCCAGATCCGTACGTTCTGGTCCTCGGAGGACGAGTGGAACAAGCACCTGGCCAGCGATCAGTTCGACGTAGCCACCTACTGGAGCGGCTCCGCATCGCGCAGCAAGACCGCCTTCGATCTGCCGGTCGAGTTCGTGATTCCGAAGGAGGGCGCGATCGGCTGGCTCGACGGACTCTCCATCGCTACCGGTGCCCCGAACGCCGAAGCCGCGCATGCGTTCATCGACTTCATGGTGAGCCCCGAGTTCTACGTGCGCTGGGACACCGAGGTCGGTGCCCCGGCGTCGGCCAACGCGGCGGCGAATGCCCAGCTTCCCGCGGACGCCTTCAACCGTACCGTGCTCGGAGACCCGGAGACGGTGACGCGCTTGCACTTCATGGCGCCGCTCAGTGACGACCGGCGCGAGCAGTTCCTCGAGATCTGGGAAGAGGTGAAGACGCAGCTCGCGCAATGACGGGGGCGCGGGCCGGGGAGAGGATCGGCGCGCCGTGATCTGCGGATCGGTCCGGCGCGGGGGCCGGGTTTCGCCCTGATTCCTGAAACCCTCGGGAAAGCCCGTGCATACAGGTCGCAGACACCGGGCAGAGCTTCAAAGTGAGGCACTGCCCGCGCGGGTCCCGGGCCGTCGCCGGCACCGCCCCCGCCTTCCCCGCAGGCCCGGCCTCTCATGCTGAATCCGCAGCGACGCACCTGGGCGGTGCTCGGCCTCACCGCGCCCGCCTACCTGTGGCTCACGGTCGCGATCTTCCTGCCGCTCTCGGCCATGCTGTACTTCAGCTTCCTGACCGTCGCCCCCTTCGGCGGACGGGAAGCGGCCGCCACCCTGAAGCACTACCAGGCGTTCCTCGACCGCGACTTCTACCAGGTGCTGACGTGGCGTTCGCTCATGCTCGGCGTGCACGTGACGTTCTGGTGCATCGTCATCGGCTACCCCGCCGCCCTGGTGCTGGCCCGCCACGTGCCCGGGCGCTGGCGCGAGGCGCTGCTGCTGATGGTGGTGCTGCCGTTCTGGAGCAATGCGCTGGTGTGCGTCTTTTCGTGGACGATGGTGCTGCGCGAGGGCGGACTGCTGGACTCCACGGTGCGGATGATCGTGCCGGGAATGGAGCCGCTCGATATCCTGTTCACCTACGATGCCATCGTCATCGGCCTCGTCCACTCGTTCCTGCCGTACATGATCCTGACCTGCTACGTCTCCCTGCAGGCCATCGACGGCGCCCTGATCGAAGCGGCCCGCACCCTGGGGGCGTCCGGGTGGGTGATCTTCCGGCGCATCATCCTGCCGCTCAGCGCGCCGGGACTGTTCGCGGGGGTGATCCTGACTTTCGTGCCGGTGATCGGCTCGTTCATGGAGGCGCGCATCCTCGGGGGGCGGGCCGGCACCCTGCTCGGCACCGTCATCGAGGATCAGTTCACGGTGGTGTTCAACTGGCCGCGAGGGGCGGCGCTGTCGTTCATCCTGCTTGCCATCGTCCTCCTGATCCTGGCCGTCGCCTGGCCGGGCCTGCGACGGCATCTGCCGCAAGGCTGACCGGGCGGGGCAGAGCGCCGACGAGCCATGCTCGAACCCGCCGATCCCGTTCGACGCGATGACGCCTCGCACCGGCCGCCGGCATCAGCGCAGCCATGATGGCAGTCATGACGGGGAGGGCCGGGGTGACTGCGGTGAAGGAGGCAGGGACATTTCGAAGATCCCGACCGATGACCCGTTGGGCGCTCATGCGTGGCCCATTGCGCCGACGAGATGGTCGGTTGCCGGACACTATCGGCGTTCGACGCCCGGCCACCGTGATTTTTGAATTGCCTGGGGTGAGGAGGGTTGCGTGCACGGAGCGCGCCCGGTGAGTGGCGGGGCGGAGACGGGCGCGTCCCGTCCGCGGCGCGACGCCGGCGCCGCGCTCGCCGGCGTCTGGCTCGCGCTGATCCTGGGCTTTCTCTACCTGCCCATCGCGGTCATGGTGGTCATGGCCTTCAACGAGTCGGTGCTCTACGAGCTCCCCTTCCAGCCCACCACGGTCTGGTTCGAGCGGCTGGCGGAGAACGAACGGCTGCTTCGGGCGAGCGCCAACAGCGTCGGGCTGGCGCTGGTCAATACCGTGATCGCCACCGCGCTCGGCACCATGGCGGCGCTCGCGTTCGCCCGCTACACCTTCCGCGGCCGGACGCTGCTCCGGCTGCTGCTGTTTCCGCCCATCACCATCCCCTGGCTCATCATCGGCACCGCGATGCTGGTGATGTTCTTCTGGATCGGGATCGGCCGGGGGCTGCACGCGATGCTGCTCGGGCATGTGGCCCTGTCGTTGCCCTACGTGGTGGTGGTGGTGGGGGCGCGGCTCGCGAGCTTCGGCCCGTCGCTGGAGGAGGCCGCCGCCACCCTGGGCGCCAATCCGTGGCAGACCTTCCGTCGGGTGACCCTCCCGGTGCTCGCTCCCGGGGTGGTCGCCGCGGCCCTGTTCGCGTTCGCGGTCTCGTTCGACCAGTTCGTGATCTCGTACTTCCTCGCGCCGCCCGGCGTTTCGACCCTGCCGGTGGAGATCTACTCCGCCATCCGCAAGGGTTTCACCCCGGAGGTGAACGCGATCTCGTCGATCATCATCATCATCTCCATGGGGGTGGTGCTCCTCTTCGCCCGGCTGTACCGCTTCGGCGGCGGGCGGTGAGGGCCGCGTGGCGGTGAGCGTCTCCAGCCGATGAGCGTCGTCGAGATCGAAGGCGTGACCAGGCGCTTCGGTGAAACGCTGGCGCTCGACGACGTGAGCCTGCGGATCGAGGAGGGTGAGCTGTTCGCCCTGCTCGGCCCGAGCGGGAGCGGCAAGACCACGCTGCTCCGCGCTATCGCCGGCTTCGTCGACCCGGATGCCGGCACCATTCGCATCGACGGCGACGCCATGCACCACCTCCCCGTGCACCGTCGCGACATCGGCATGGTGTTCCAGCACTACGCGCTGTTCCCGCACATGTCGGTCTTCGACAACGTGGCGTTCGGCCTGTCCGTGCGGCGGGTGCCCCGCTCGGAGACGGCCGAGCGCGTGCGCGCGATGCTGGCGCTGGTGCAGCTTCAGGGGTACGAAGCGCGCCGCCCCGGGCAGCTTTCCGGCGGGCAGCAGCAGCGGGTGGCGCTCGCCCGCGCGCTGGTCACCCGGCCGCGGGTCCTGCTCCTCGACGAACCGCTGGGGGCGCTCGACAAGCGGCTGCGGCGCCGGATGCAGGTGGAGCTTCGGCAGATCCAGCGCGAGGTGGGGATCACCACGGTGTTCGTCACCCACGACCAGGAGGAGGCGCTGACCCTGTCCGACCGCATCGCCATTCTCGACGCCGGTCGCATCGTCCAGTCCGGGCCGCCGCAGGCGGTCTACGAGCGCCCGGAGACGGTGTTCGCGGCCGACTTCCTCGGCGACGCCAACTTCTTCACCGGACGGGCCGATGGCGAGGGCCGGGTGCGCACCTCCTCGGGGAGCGCACTGCGCGCCGCCGCCGTGCCGGAGAACGCCGACGGCGAGATCACCCTCGCCGTGCGCCCGGAGAAGCTGCGCATCGCCCGGGAGGCCGGGTCGGCCTCGGACGGGGCCAACCGCCTCGCGGGGACGGTGGCAGGCGTGCTCTACGCGGGCAGCACCGTCACCTACCGGGTGGCCTGCGAGGGGGTGGAAGTGACAGTGCTGGAACAGAACCGGGAGGCGGCGCCCATCGCGCAGGGCGAGCCGGTCATCGTTTCCTGGCGGCCTGAGCACACGGTGGTGGTCCGCCCGTGAGGCCTGGTCTCGACGCGCAAGGGCCGGTCGCGGCCGGACTCGACCGGGGTCCGGCGGTGACGTCCGATCTCGACCGTCCGCCCGCGCGACCTGAGGACCCCGGCCGAAATAATTTTTCCGTCCGACACGCCTGTACCTCCTGCCTGATAGGAGATTGGGGTTGATGAGGTGGAAAATTGATTTCGGTCAGCGTCCTTATCTGCACAGGGCCATGGACATGCCGCACCCGCTCGCCGGATCCACCGTTCGGCATACCTCCGTCGGGTATGCCTCGCGGCCGGTGGACATCCGGTCGTTCCTCGACGGGCAGGCGGACCCCGCCACCACCGCCGACCGGCTGGCGTCCCGGCGTCCCGGAGGAGGGGGGCGATGACCGGCGGGGACCGAGGTCGGGGGGGCACTGCGTGGTGGGAGACGGCGCACTCCGGACGGCGCTTCGACACCTGGGATGCGGATCATCCGACCGCCCTCGTGCACCTGTCGTCGGGGTTGCGGGTCCACATGTGCGCCTACTCCGACCGCGCCAGTGCGTTCACCCTCTTTCCGGCTGGCTCGCAGGTGCGGCTCGGACCGCGGACCCTGGACGGCGAGGCGGTCGATCTCGCGATGACGCACGAGGGGACGACGCTCGGTCTGCGGTTCGAGCGAGTCGGGGCCGACACCGCCCGTGTGCGCTGGTGGACGGAGCGCACCGGCGAGTGGGGGTTGCGTTTCTGGGTGGTGATCGCGCTGGAGGCGACGGGGTTCGGGGACGCCGCGAACGGCGTGCGTGGGTGGTCGAATGCATCCGCGAATGGCCTGCGCTGGTCGGCCGGCGGCTTCGAGCACTGCGCGTGCGCACTCGGGGCGCGCCCGCCGCTCCTCGTCACCTCTCATCCGGACCTTGCCGCCCTGGCGCGCGAGTACGAGACGCACGGGTACTGGTATCTCGGATCGCGGGGCGCCGGGGGTCCGCTGCTCGCACTGCGCTACAACCTGGAGGAAATGCACGAAAACTGCGTTGCCGTCGGGGTCGGGCCCGCCGCGCCGGACGCCGCGCCGGACGCCGCGCCGGATATCGCGCCGGATGCCGCGCCGGATGCCGCGGCGGCTATCGACCGGGCGCGGGCCGCCCTCGACCCCGTGCTCGCCGGGCCGGCTTCCGGCCCGGGCGATGGACGGTCGGCTCCGAATCGGGAGCCTGGTATGGCAGCGGTGGGGGAGCCGTCCGTTTCGGGTCGGGGGTCCGGTGTGGCAGCGGCGGAGGGGCCGTCCGCTTCGGGTCGGGAGCCCGCTGCGGCAACGACGGGGGAGTCGCCCGTGCCGGGTGGACCGGGCCATTCGCAGGCTTCGGGCGGGACGTCGGAGCCCTCGGGCGGGATGGCTGACCCGGCGCTCGGTGATCTGCCCGCGCCGGCGCCTTCTTCGCCGCCGGCGTCGCCTTACCCTCGACGCCCCGCCGTTCTCGCGCCACCGGTGTCGCCGCCGCCCGCCCGTCCGCCCCTGCACACCACCGGTGGCCGGTACGACGGCGCGCTCGATGCGATCCGCGACGTCATCGGTTGGAACACCGTCTACGATCCGGTCAACCGGCGGCCGTACACCGCGCTCAGCCGCAACTGGTCCAGCGCCAAGTTCGGCGGGTTCGGGGTGTGGCTCGACGATGTGCTGTACCACGCCCTTCTCGCTGGAATCCTCGACCTGGAGCTTGCCGAGGAAAACCTGCGCGCGGTGTTCGCGGGCCGCACCGGGGCCGGCAATCTGCCCTGCCTGCTGACCGGGCGCGACGCCTGGGTGGACCGTTCCCAACCGCCCATCGGCGCCTTCGTGGTGTGGCTTCTCTACCGGCGCTGGAGGGAGCGGCGGCTGCTCGCGGAGTCCTGGGAGACGCTGCTCGCCAACCACGAATGGTGGTGGCGCGAGCGTGACGGCAACGGGAACGGGCTGCTGGAGTACGGCACCTCGCCGGTCGGCGACGGCCTGTATCGCGGTACCGCACTCGCGGCCCGGGACGAATCGAGCATGGACAACTCACCGGTGCACGACGAGGCGGTGCTGGTCCCCGAGCGCCACACCCTCGACTGCGAGGACGTGGGCCTCAACAGCCTGCTCGCCCTGGACGGAGAAATGCTCGCCCTCGTGGCCGCGGAGCTCGGCCGCGAGGCGGAGGCGCAGCGGCTGAACGCCCGCGCCCGCGCGCTCTCCGCGCGGATTGGGGAGGCGCTGTGGGATCCGCAGCGCCAGGTGTTCGCGAACCGGCTGTGGTCGGGCCGGTTCGTGGCCAGCATCGCCCCCACCAGCTTCTATCCCCTGATCGCGGGCGCCGCCTCGCCGGCCCAGGCCCGCGCGCTGCTTGCATGGCTGGCGGATCCGGAGCGGTTCGGGGGCCGGTTCACGCTGCCTTCGGTCTCGCGCGACGACCCCGCCTTCGAAGATAACGTCTACTGGCGCGGGCGTATCTGGCCGCCGCTCAACTTTCTGGTCTACCAGGGGCTGCGTCGGTACGGGTTCGATGCGGAGGCGACCGCTCTCGCCCGCGACAGCTACGCGCTGTTCGCGGGGCCGTGGCGAGAAGCGCGCCACTGCGCGGAGAATTACGGGGCGAAGGACGGAGCCGTCACCGACCAACCGGATACCGACACCTTCTACGGCTGGGGCGCGCTGATGCCGGCGCTGGCCGTCGCCGAGGTGTGCGATGTCTCCCCGTGGGACGGGTGGTCGGTTGTCCACACCGGAGATGACGTTGCCCTGGGCCCGTTGCGCGGCCCCGACGGATGGGTGCGATGCGAAGCCCGGGCCGGAGTGTTCTCGGTTCATGTGAACGACCGGCCGCGGCTGCGCACGAACGTGCGAGGCCGGCTCCGCTACCTGCGGCTGGAGGCCGGTTCGCTCCGCCTGGAACTGCCCCCACCGGAGTCCGCGCCCGACGAGCCGCGGTGGCTCGAACTGCCCGGGGTGGCCGCAGAGGCGGTGACGACCGCGCGCCTGCACGAGACCCCGAGCCGCGATCTCGAAGCGACGGCCGGAACCGAGGGTGCACGCATCCACCTGCCGAGCCGACCGACCAACCCATGCTCGCTCACCCTCGCCTGGAGGCGCTGAACGCAGCCAGGGCCGACAGATCCGCGCCCGCAGCCGCGACCTGGCGCAGGTGCGTCGGGATGAAATGAGAGCGGAATCAGAGTGAAATCAGGGGACATCTCTAGCCTGAACTTCGCGGCTTCGAGCTCGCGGGCCGCAGTGAGGGTGTCGAAGGTGCTGGCCGTCATGGCGTTGCCTCCGGTTACAGGTATTCGAGCGCATCGGCCGCGGTCAGGTGGCGAGTGTACCGTGCCGCCATGCGCTCAAGGTCGCGCATCGCGGTTATTGCCGGTCCCGGTCCAGCCGATTACCGGACAGAGACGATGGTCACCTGCTACCAATCATCCGCACGCACAGGCCCGGTGGCCAATGATCGGTTCCCTGAAGATGAGGAATTTCAAATCGATCCCGGCCGCGGCGGGCCGACACCACTCCCCGGTGCGTCAGGCCTCGGTCCGTTCGATCTTCGGGGCCCGCATGAACGCCACCGCCACCGCGCACATCAGCGGGATCGCGGCGAGTGCGACGAGGGTGCCGCCGTAGCCGCCGAAGTAGTCGTACCCGAGCCCGAGGGGGATCGGGCCGATGGAGGCGCCGATCACCGCCCCCATCTGGGCGACTCCCTGAATTGAGCCCAGATGGCGGCGGCCGAAGAACCGGGGCCACACGAAGGTGAAGTGCGCGTGCATCGCCGCGTTGGCCATCCCGAACAGGACGCCGAACACGACCGCGCTCGAAAGGTCGCTCACCGCGCTCATGGCGACCAGCGAAACGCTCACCGAGATCAGGGCGGCGGTGTAGAGGGGCCTGGTCGGGAAGCGGTCGAGCAGCATCCCGACCAGCGGTGTCATGACCACCATGGTCACCGCGGAGACGGAGAACATCGAAGCCGCGGTGGCGGAATCGAGCCCCTGCGCCCCGAATACCGACACCTGGTGGAAGAACATCGCGGTGACCAGGGCGGAGAACGAGCAGTTCGACGCCAGGATGATCCAGAACGCGCCCGTGCGGCGCGCCTCGGGCAGGGTAAGGCCGGGCACGTCAGCGTCCGGCCGCGTTTCCGGCCGTGCGTCGCGGTCCGGGCGGATATCCGGGCGCGCGGTGGCCGCCGTGGCCCGCCCGTCGGGGCGAAGCCCCAGCGCCTCCGGCCGGTCGAAGACGAGCAGCAGCACGGGGGGCAGAAGCAGCAGCCATGTCGTCACCCCCATGATCACCCAGGCCGTCCGCCACCCGAGCGCATCGGTCAGCCATTGCGCGAGCGGCGGATGGACCGCGACGCTCGCCGAGAACCCCAGCATGGTCAGGCTGAGCGCGAGACCGCGTCGGCGGTCGAACCACTGCGAGGTGAGGTTGCCCGCGCAGAGCATCAGCGAGCCCTGCCCCAGAAACCGCAGCGCGGCGAACCCGAGGGTGAGAAGCACGAATCCGCTCACCGCCCCGAACGCGACGGCCGCGGTCCCGAACGCGACCCCTACCCCGGTGAGCACCATCCGTACCCCGTGGCGGTCGACCAGCCGGCCGATGTGGGGCAGCCCGAACGCGGCGACGAGCGTCGCGAATGCGTAGGCGCCCGACACCGAGGTTCGGGAGATGCCGAGATCCTCGCTGATCGGCAGCAGGAAGACGCTGAAGGTATGAGACTGCCCCGGGCCGCTCGCGAACATCACGAGCGAGGCGACGCCAAGCATTACCCAGCCGTAGAAGAACCGGTTGTCGATCCGGAGCGCAAAGGACTGTCGGGTGGTGATGGCGGTGGCCCCCATGCCCCCATGGTTCGCATGGGAAGGGACGCAATAGTGGAGAGCGCGCCAGGGCGCCGCAAGCCCGGCGCCGCCCGATGCGGGGCCTCGCTTCGCGAAGCGGTGACATTTCCGGGCCAGGAGTCTGCGCCGCAGCACGCTTTGCGAGGATGGCGGTGGGGATTTGGAGTCGGATTTTGGGTCGTATTGCTTGAAAAGTGGGGAATTCCGGTAAGAAATGACCGCCATGGGGACCGATTGTGCAGGTTCATCCCATCGGAATTTTCCACGGCGCAGACTCCTAGCGAGGCCGCGGGGCGGGGTGGAATCCGTGGCGCTCGATCCAGTCGAGGTCGGGGCCGTCCCACCCGGTGGTGTCGAAGTCGATACGCCCCTTCGCGTCGAACGTGACGCCCTCGGCTTCGAGAGCGCGGCGCTGGCGCGAGGTTCCGCCGCCGCTTCGTTCGCTCACCGTTCCAGCGGCATTCAGCACGCGCTGCCACGGAACCGCCGGGCTCGGGCCGGAGAGTGCCGCCATGGCGTAGCCGACCATCCGTGCGCTGGAGTTTCCCTCGATGGCGGCGATCTGCCCGTAGGTGGCGACCCGGCCGCGGGGGATGCGCGCCACGATCGCGTAGATCCGCGCGTAGCGCCCGGCGTCTCGCAGCGAGCCGTCGTCCTCCCCGGGACCGCCGGCCGGATCTCGCAGCGGGTCGTCGTCCTCCCCGGAGCCGGCGGCCGGATTCGGGGAGCCCCCGGACCGGGGGCGCTGCGGCCTCGTTTCGTCCCCGAGCGCGCGGTGCAGCGCGTCGAGGTCGAGAAAGTGGTGGCAGATCTCGATCGTGCCGTACACGAGGACCGGCACCCTCATCCCGTAGCGGGCGGCGAGCTCGGGGGAGGTGTCGACATCGACGCGCTCGATCCGGAATTCGAGCTCCTCCTGCCACTCCGACAGCGTGGACACCATGTCGTCGCACAGGTGGCATCCCGAGCGTTCATATACGGTCAGCAGGGGGGCCGAATGCATCGTCGCTTGTCCCGTATCGCCGGCGTCCCGCGCGCGGTGGTTGTCCGGTGGTTGCCCGGAAAATAATCGCTATACTCTAACGTCCACGCCGGTCCGTTGCCCCCGGTGATAAAGAATCCCCTGCGGCGCCCCGAGATTCCGGGCGCGCACCTCGGCCAAGGAGACCCATGATGTTCAAGCAGAGAAACGAACCGACGGAACCGCGCGCACCGGCGGAGGTTCGCCGCGAACCCACGGTGGAGAAAACCGATCCCCCACCTCCGGTCGCGCCCCGAAAGAGCGGCAATTCCGTGGTCGGCCCCTCGCTTCTCGTCCAGGGCGACGTGTCGGGCGAAGAGGATCTGGTGATTCAGGGTCGTCTTGAGGGCAGCGTCACCCTCAACAAGAACCTGGTGACCGTCGGCAAGGAAGGCCGGGTACACGCCACCATCAACGCGCAGAGCATCAGGGTCGAGGGGACGGTGGAGGGTGAGCTGCGCGGTCGGGAGCAGATCATCGTGACCCGGACCGGCAGCGTGCATGGCAATATCGTGGCGCCCCGGGTCAGTCTGGAGGACGGCTGCCGCTTCAAGGGCGCGATCGACATGGAGAGCCCGGACGGTGGCGGCGCCGGAAAGGTCGCCGACATCATGCTCGGCGCCCCCATGGCCAATGATCCCGGGAAGAAGAAGAACTGACCGGAACCGTGCGGCGGAGAGTGCCATTCCCTGGCCCGTAGTTCGCGAGGCGGGGGTTCCCCCCGGTGCGGAGCGGGTGATCGGCACGCCGGGCTTCGAGTTGTTGACGGGGCATCTCGGAAGCCGCGAGCGTTCCGACATTCTCGATCTCGGCTCCCCCGTGCGGGCGAACGTCGAATACCTCTCGCAGTACTCCTGCGTTCTGCACATCGGGGACGTGTCGAGGGCCCTGGCCGAAGACCCCGAAATGGCGGTGCCGGAGGAGGAACGCGACCTCGAAGGCGCCGTCGAGCGCGCGATCACGTTCGAGGACCATATCCGTTTCAATGTGATCATCGCCTGGGACCTGTTCGACCATTTCGATGAGGCGACGAGCCGCGCGATCATGCGCCGGATCGACGGCTACTGCCGTACCGGGACCCTGCTGTATCTGACCACCTCCAACAGCGAGACGATCCCCGATCAGCCCGACCGGTTCACAATCCTCGACGAGAGGAATCTTCGCGTCGAGCGGATGGGGGTGGGTACCCGCAGCGGCATGAGGCACTCGCCTCGGGGGCTCCAGCGGATCATGCCGGGCTTTCGCCTCCACCACTCCTTCCTGCTCGGCTACCGGATGCAGGACTATCTCTTCATCCACAAATGACCGGCCGTGCATCCGGCGCGCCCCCACCACCGGGGGGGGGGGGGGGGGGGGGGGGGGGGGGGGAATGCGGACGGGAAGGGGTCATCGTCGGGTCCCCCCCGAGCGACGGCGGCGTTCGTCGTCGAGTGCCACGCCGGTCATGCGCGCAAGATCGCGGTCGGCCTCATTGCGCATCGATGAATAAAGCTGACCCGAAGTGAACTGGCCGCCCGGAGACGGCACGATCGGGCGCTGCCCGGCTTTCGGCTTCGGAGCGCGGCGGATGATGCGGTACACCCCGAACATTCCGAGCAGGCCGAGTGCCCCGGTGTTGACCACGAACAGGGTGGAGGCGCCGAACATCTCCATCAGGGCAGATGTGAGCACGGGGCCGGCGGAGGCGCCGAGGCCGTACGCGATCAGCAGCCCGCCCGCGGTCTGCGCGAACTTGTCGGCCGGTGCGAAATCGTTGGCGTGGGCAGCGCACAGGGAGTACACCGTGGACGACAGGCCGCCGTAGACGACCACGAGCACGATGGTGCCGATGAAGTTCCCGCCGTCCGCTCCGGTGATGAGCCAGACGCCGAACGACGCGGCCGCGGTGCCGAGCGCCACTCCCGCCAGTACGGTCCGGCGGTCGATCCGGTCGGACAGCCGCCCCATCGGCCATTGCAGGAGCAGGCCGGCGGCGATCCCCGCCGCCATGAACGTCGATGTCTGGGGCACGGTAAAGCCCTGGCCGTGGGCGAACACGGGCGCGAGTCCCTGGAAGTTCGTGTTGGCGATGCCCGCGGTGGTCGCTCCCATCAGGCTGAGCGGCGAGAGTTTCCACAGCTCCGGCAGGCTTGCGCGGTCCGGTGGCGATGGCCTCGGCGCGCTTGCCCGCGTGAGCAGCACCGGTACCAGGGCCAGCGAGTAGATGATGGATGCGACACAGAAGAGTTCGAAGCCGGCGGGGTCGCCGAGCGGCAGGATGAACTGCCCGCAGCCGGCGGCGAGGTAGTTGGTGATCATGTAGAACGCCATCACCTGGCCGCGCGTCTGGTTCGTGCAGCGTTCGTTGAGCCAGCTCTCGGTGGCCACGATCATGCCGGCCATGCAGAAGCCGCCGACGAACCGCAGCGCCGCCCAGGCGAGATCGTCGATCACCAGAATGATGCCCAGCGCGGACACCGACATGATGGAGGCGAACGCCGCGAAGGAGCGGATGTGACCCACCGCCGCCACCACCCGCACCGCCTGAACTCCGCCCGCGAGCAGGCCGAGGAAATAGGCGGCCACCACCACGCCGGCCACCGCGGTGGAGAAACTCTCGATCTGGGTGCGCAACCCGATGAGCGTACCGAACAGCCCGTTTGCGAGCAGCAGCAGGCCGTACGACGACAGCAGCGCTGCCACGGAGGCGAGGGTTTGGCGAACGAGCACGGGGGCTGAGTCAGTGACGCGCTGGCGTCCGGCCGAATGGTAGTGCATCGGCTCTTGGGGAGCGAGCTTGCGAAGCAAGCGGCATCGAGCCCCCAGGCCACCCCCAGGCCACCCCCGGGTCACCCCCAGAGACCCCCCGCGCCCGGCCGGCTTCCCGGAACCCCCCGGTCAGGACGTACCGTCCCCGCTCGGGCGCAGGACGAATCCCAGGGATGCGGCGAGAACGTCGGATTCGATTCGGCCGACCCGTACCCGGATGCCGCCGTACGCGAGCCGCAGTTCCGGCTCCGAGCCCGGCGGGCTCGCGACGAACGCGGCCATGAACTCGTCCTCGATCGGAGCGCCGCCGGCGTCGCAGAGCCGATCGGAGAGCGTCGAGAGATCGCGGTCGTCCACGACTCCGGGGCCTGGCTCACCGGCCAGGATCAACGCGCCGGCTTCGTCGATCCACGCTCTCTCGACGGCTCCGCATGCCCGTCCCGTATGCGTGACCAGCGCTCCCCGCCCGTCGAGCGAGTACACCCATGGCGTGTAGGCGAGGTCCACGAACACCCGTTGCGGTCCATTCTGGAAGAACCATCGGCCGCGGGCGTCGGAGGCATAGTTCCGGGCGATGAAGTCGATCATCGCGCGGTTCGATATCGGCTCGCCCTTCAGTCGCCACCCGCCCCGGCGGTCGAGCGACAGCCACCCTCGGACGGCGGGGACGTTCGGCCACTTCGCCATGGCGCGCATGACCGTTTCGTCCATGTCAGGGGTCGAGCGCGCAGGGTGGTGCCGGACCGCCAACCGACCGCAGGCATCGATTTCGGAATGGTTCCGCCCCGAAGCGGGACGGCGGGTGATATGTTGTGGCCGCAGCGAGGAGCACCGATCGATGAGCGACATGACCCCGAACGATGTGGTGAGTTTCTGGTTCCGGGACGCGACGCGGAGTCCCGAGGCGTTCGAGCTTCGCAGTGCGATCTGGTTCAACCCCGAGCCCGCCTTCGACCGCGAGTGCGCGATCCGGTTCGCCGCCGCGCTCGAGGATGCGGCGCGGGGGGGCCTCGACGGTTGGGCCGGCACGGCGCCGGGACGGCTTGCGCTGGTGATCCTGCTCGATCAGATGCCTCGCAACATCCACCGCGGCTCCCCGGCCGCCTTCGCGCACGACGCGCGGGCCGCCGCCCACTGCCTCGCCGGCATCGAGTCCGGACAGGATCGCTCCCTGCACCCGGTCGAGCGCATATTTCTGTACATGCCGCTTCAGCACGCCGAGGATCTCGATCTCCAGCGTCAGTCGGTCGATCAGTTCGAGTCGCTCGCCACCGAGGTGGATGACGCCTGGCGCGAGCGCTTTGCCGAGAACGCGCACTACGCACGCCTGCATCGCGACATCATCGAACGATTCGGCCGGTTTCCGCATCGGAATCGTGTCCTCGGCCGAGAGTCCACCGAGGAGGAGTTGAGCGACCTGGCCGAAGGGGCGCCGAGTTTCGGCCAGTGAGCGGCGCAACCCGCGACCGGCATCTGTCGGCCCGCAGGCATTGTGCCATCATCTACCCGCCAGTCCACCGATACGACCGGAGACCGACATGGCCAGACAGGAGTGGTGGCGATGATCGGGCTGCTCCAGCGCGTGACGAGTGCGAAGGTCGAGATCGGCGAAGAGGTCGTCGGCGTCATCGGCTGCGGCCTGATGGTGCTCGTCGGGGTGGAACGCGGGGACACCGAGCGTGAAGGCGATCGCCTGATCGATCGCCTGATCGGCTACCGCGTCTTTCCCGACGCCGACCGGAAGCTGAACCTCAGCGTCGCCGACATCGGCGGCGGCCTCCTGCTCGTTCCCCAGTTCACGCTTCCCGCTGATACCCGCAAGGGTGCGCGGCCGAGCCTCTCGAACGCCGCGCCACCGGACACCGGCCGACGCCTGTTCGAGCGTGTGGTCGCACGGGCGCGGGTGCTGCATCCGGCGGTGGAAACCGGGCGGTTCGGCGCCCACATGCAGGTCACCCTCACCAACGACGGGCCGATCACGTTCACGCTGCGGGTGGCTCCTCCGGCGTGACCGAGGGGCCGGCGATGCGTCCCCGGCCGCACGGGCCGGAGGGCGCGCCGCACGATCTCTCGCCCGGGCCGGGCCGGGAAGACCGCCACCCCGTCGGACCACCACCCGCGACGATCTTCCCGAGCTGATACCCGCACCCGCGTCCCCGCGCTGGTGCTGCCCCGAACCAACCCGGACATTCACCGATTCGCGGCCGCGGGCACGGACCCGACTGTTTTCGCCGCGCCCTCGCTTCGCGACGCGGTGAAATTTCCGGGTGAACCGGTGTACATTCGCCCCCGCAATCACGCGCAGGTTCCCGCGATGCCGGGTCGCCTGCCGAATACAACAGCTCTGTCCGGTGAGGGTTTGGCCGCCCGATCCTGAGCGAATAGGTGGGATCCACACAATCCTGTGCGTGATTGCAAACGGCCCGGCGCCACTTTCGCCGGGCCGCAGCACCATGCAGTCGGCGCCGGTGGGCCGGGCCGTGCGAACTCGGCCCCCGCGTCGTTGTCGGATGAATGACAAGGGCCGGCGCCTGCCCTGCGCGCACGAGACCCGGTCTCAATCAACCAGCTTCGCCTCAACGCTGCGGTACGCTCACTGACATAATGTCGAAGCCATCGATTCCGAGCTTCGAAACCCTCGTGTCCAGACCGGACGAGGGGCTGGACGTCGCGCGCATCGCGCTCTCGCTTGCCACCGACGCCTATCCCGACCTCGATCCGGACGTGTACCTCGCATGGCTGGATGCGGCGGCGTACGCGGTTTCCGACGCCGCGGACCGGCGGATGCCGCTACCCGATCGGCTCGCGATGCTGGACCGCCACCTCTTCGCGGTCGAGAGCTTCACCGGAAACCGCGACGACTACTTCGACCCCCGGAACAGCTTCCTGAACGACGTCATCGAACGTCGCACCGGCATCCCCATCACGCTCTCGGTGGTCTACCTGGAAGTCGGCTGGCGGCTGGGACTGCCGCTCGTGCCGGTGTCGTTTCCGGCCCACTTCCTCGTGGCGTCCACCGGCGCCCGGCGTGTCTTCATCGACCCGTTCAACCGCGGTGCGCGCCTCGCGCCCACCGATCTGGTGGCGCGGCTGGCACCGATGGTCGGCGGTCGGGAGCAGGCGCGGAGGATGCTCCCGCACGCGATCGCGCCCGTCTCGCGCCGGGAGATGGCGATGAGGATTCTGCGCAATCTCGCGCAGATCTACGTCGGGCGGCACGACGACAGCCGGGCGCTCGTGGTGTCGAACCGCATGGTGGCGCTGGATCCGAACGATGCCCCGGCGCTTCGCGAGCGCGGCCACGTGCTGGCCCGGCTCGAGTGCTACCAGGCCGCCTGGCACGACTACCGGCACTATCTGCGCCTCGCCCCGCTCGCCGGGGACGCCGCGGACATCCGGGCGCGGGTGGAACGGCTGCGTCCTCTCGCCACGCGCCTGAACTGAGCCGCAAGCGGCATCGCCCCCCTCTCCCGGCTACCCCCGAGTCACACCTCACCTGCTTCCGGGCTGAGCCCGAACCGCCCCCAGCCCCCCCCCCAGCCCCCCCACGCCGCGTTCGACGTGGCCGATGGGGCCGTCCGGCGGAGCGAGCGATATGCCCGAGTCGGATCCGTACCCGCAGTCGCAAAGCGGTGAAATTTCCGAGCCCCGGGGCAAGTGCTCCGGGGGCCTACAGGCCCCGGGCCGATCGCCTACGCACGACGGCCTCCAGTTCGGATTCGCCGCTCGATTCGCGCAGATAGCATCGTCGACGGTGCTGGTGCGCAGACTCCACCGATCGAGGGTCAGGAGGAGATCGGTGGGGGTTGCGGGGATTCGGCGAAATCCGCACACCGCCCGAACGACCGGTCTCCGGCAGGGGGAGGCCGATCTCCACCCGTCGCAACCTCGGAGGTGCTTCGAACATGCCGCGCAGACAACACGGATTCACCCTCGTCGAGATCGCCATCGTGCTGGTGGTGGTCGGACTGCTTCTCGGCGGGATTCTCAAGGGCCAGGATCTCGTCAACGGCGCCCGGGTCCGCAACCTCGCGGACATGAACGCCGGGGTCCAGGCCGCTTACTACGGGTTCATCGACCGCTACCGGCAGGTTCCCGGCGACATGACCGCCACCGCCGCCGCCTCGGCCATCGGCGACACCACCATCACCATGGGCGGCGATGCGAACGGCAGCATCGATCCGGCCGACTGGGAGGAGGCGTCGGCGGCGTGGGTGCATCTCACGAGAGCCGGTCTGCTCCAGGGCAGTTACGGCGGCGGGGCCACGAGCGCGACGCGGTACAAGAACACCACCGTGGCGCCCCAGAACGCCTTCAACGGCTACATGCTGCTCGGCCGGACCCGGGACTACTCGACCACCGCCGGTGCCCCGACCGGGACCCGGGCACCCCGGCTCGGCCTCGTCCTCGGAGACAACATCCCGGTCGACATCGCCCGTGAGCTCGACTTGAAGATCGACGATCAGCGTCCGTTGACCGGCGCGCTTCGGTTCACCGGGACGACCACCGTCTCGCACCGCGGTGTGAGCGAGGCAACCACGACGTGCATGACCAGTGCGACCACCAACGAGTACAACATTGCGGGCGATGCGCAGCACTGCAACCTCGTCTACCTCTACTGAGCCCCCGGACTCGCGGCGGTCCGCGCGCATCGGGGCCGCGGGCCGCCGCGCCATGACGCGCGAACGTTCGCCATGGGCAGGAAAGGGCAGGAGAGGGCAGAGGATGGGCAGAAGAGGGGGTGCCGCCACGGGCGGAGATTCCCTGGACCCCGTATTTCTCGCCGAGTCACGGCCGCGGACGCGGAGAGGAGATGACTGCATTGGCTGCGTTGAACACGGCATAGGGGTGGCCTGGGGTGCTCGACGTACCGTCAAGTACGCCTGCGCGCCCTGGCTCGCGTTCGCCTTGCCAATCCAGCCATCTCCACGCCCTCGCTCGCAACCTGGTGAGCAGTTCGGGCTGGAATCGCAACGAGCGGTACGGGCATGATGACTGCCGTCACTACTTTCGACACCCTGGACGCGATGCGCCGACTCGAACAGGCAGGCATGGGCCGGGCTCAGGCAGAAGCGACCGAGGAGACGATTCGCGACACGCAGAAGGAGCTCGCGACCAAAGCCGATCTGTCCGAACTGCGCATCGAGTTGACCGCAGTGGAGTCCAGGATGCTTCTCGCCATCGCCGAGCTGCGCGCGGACCTCTACCGGGCATTGTGGATTCAGGGCGCGGGAATCGTTGCGATCAACAGCGCGTTCATCGCGACCGCCGCCGCCCTTGGGCTCATCTGACTCGCCGCCATCCGTGAGGCGCGCACTGCCCGGGGCGGGTCGCCGCGGGGCCCGCGTGGATGCCATCAGGTTTTCCGCCGTGACCAGGCGGCACGGACGCCGCCCGGTGCTGGCCGATCTCTCGTTCGAGGTGCGGGCGGGAGAGATCTTCGGCCTCGTGGGGACCAACGGCGCCGGCAAGACCACCTGCATCAAGTGCCTGCTCGATCTCTGCCATCTCGACGCGGGCCGGATCCATATCTTCGGTCGGTCCGCGACCACGCCGGAATCGCGCCGTTCGCTTGCCTACCTGCCCGAGCGCTTCGTGCCCCCACGTCACCTCCTCGGGGGGGAGTTCCTGCGCTTCATGTCGAGGCTGCACGCGGTCGACCCGGATCCGGGCCGGCGGCGCGAAGTGTGCGCCGCCCTGGATCTGGCGCCATCCGCCCTGGACGAGCCGGTCCGCCACTACTCGAAGGGCATGGCGCAGAAGCTCGGGCTCGCGGCCTGTCTGCTCGCCGGGAAGCCCCTGCTCGTGCTCGACGAACCGATGAGCGGCCTTGACCCGAAGGCACGGGTGCTCGCGAGGCGCTACCTCCGCGGCCTGCGCGATGGCGGCGCGACGGTGCTCCTGAGCACCCACCTGCTCGCGGATACGGGGGGCCTGTGCGACCGGATGGGCGTGCTCCACGATGGCGCGATGCGGTTCGTCGGATCCCCGGCCCGCCTGCGCGAACGCTTTCCCGCCGCCACGCTCGAGGAATCCTGGATCGCCTGCGTCTCGTGATGCGCCCGGGAATGGTCCCGGCGACGGCGGGACCGCCGTTGTTCCCGCGCGTCCGCGTGGGCTATAAGGCGCGGGACCCCACGTCGTTACCGGGAAAGCGGCCATGGAACCCACCATCTTCAAGTTCGTGCTCAGGCACAGCCTGCGCGAGCAGATCCTCCTGCTCGTGCTCACCGTCGCCTCGTTCCCGTTCTTCTACCTCCTCCTCTACCTGCCGAAGCTGATCGTCAACGAGACGATCGACGCCGACGGGACCGCGTTCCCGGTCGAGGTTCTCGGCGTCGCGCTCGGGCAGGTCGAGTACCTTCTCGTGCTGTGTGCGGTGTTCCTCGCGCTCGTCCTCGTCAACGGCGGCTTCAAGTACTTCCTCAACGTCTACCGCGGGGTGGTCGGCGAACGCATGCTCCGCCGCCTGCGCTACGACCTCTTCGTGCGCATGCTGCGCTTCCCGCTGCCGCGGTTCCGCCGGACTTCCCAGGGCGAGCTGGTCTCCACCATCGTCGCCGAGACCGACCCGCTCGGCGGCTATATCGGCGATTCCATCGCCCTGCCCGCGTTCCAGGGCGGGATGCTCGTCACCCTGCTGATCTTCATGTTCATCGAGGACCCCGTCCTCGGGGTGGCCGCCATCGCGCTCTACCCGGTGCAGATGTGGCTCATCCCGAAGCTGCAGCGCAAGCTCAACGCACGGAAGAAGGAGCGGATCCGGCTCGCCCGTGCGCTCTCCGAGCGCATCGGGGAGGTGGTGAGCGGGATCCGCGAGGTTCACACCCACGACACCTCCCGGCTCGAGCGGGCGGAGTACACCGAGCGGGTCGGGGAGATCTACCGGGTCCGGGTCCTGATCTACCGCCTCAAGTTCCTGATCAAGTTCGCCAACAACTTCATCGCCCAGATCACGCCGTTCTTCTTCTACTCCATCGGCGGTTACCTCGTGATCCAGGACGACCTGACCTTCGGCTCCCTGGTGGCGGTCATCGCCGCCTACGAGAAGCTCGCCGATCCGTGGAAGCAGCTTCTCAACTTCTACCAGGTCAAGGAGGACGCCAGGGGCAAGTACGAACTTCTCCTCGAGACGTTCCAGGCACCGGGGATGCTCGACGAGACGAAGATCGATGCCGAGCCGGAAACGCGCACCCCCATCGCGGGCGCTCTCGTCGCCACCAACCTCGATCTGAAGGAGGAGGACGAGAGCGACACGACGTTCTCCGGCGGACTCTCCCTCACCACCGAGCTGCCCGCGACTCTCGCGGTGGTCGGCGGCCAGGGCTGCGGCAGCGACCGCCTCGCCCACATCATCGCCGGCCTCAAGCGTCCCGCCGCCGGGCAGCTCCTCGCCGGCACCCTGGATCTCCTCTCCGCCCCCGAGGCGGTGACCGGTCGCCAGATCGCCTATGTGGGCCCCGAGACGAGCATGTTCTCCGGCACGCTTCGCGACAATCTGCTCTACGGTCTCAAGCACCACCCGACGCGCGCCCCGGACTACGACGAATCCGGCGCCGCGCAGTGGGAGCGGCGCCGGATCGAGGCCGAGCGGGCCGGGAATTCGCCCCTCGACATTCGCGCGGACTGGATCGACTACGCCGGCGCGGGCGTCGACGACGAGGAGTC
The DNA here is from genome assembly GCA_965221725.1 of Gammaproteobacteria bacterium. GTDB lineage: Bacteria > Pseudomonadota > Gammaproteobacteria > HK1 > HK1 > HK1. The sequence continues at coordinate 1,173,705 of OZ244909.1, read as the reverse complement.
GATGAACGCCCGCGCCATCGAGGTGCTCTCCGTGGTGGACATGGACGACGACATCTACCAGCTCGGGCTCCAGTCGAGCGTGGACCCCGACGCCGCTCCGGAGCTTGCCCGCGGCGTGCTGGAGGCGCGCCGGACGCTGCGCGCGAAGCTCGCGGATCAGCGCGTCGAGCATCTGGTGGATCCCTTCGACCGCGATACCTACAACGTCAACATGACGGTGGCGGAGAACCTGCTCTTCGGCACCCCGAAGGATCGGACGTTCGACCCGGAGAACCTCGCCGGGAATTCGTACGTGAGCAAGGTGCTCGACGATGTCGGCCTGATGGACGACTTCGTGGACATCGGGCGCCAGGTCGCGCGGCTCATGGTCGATCTCTTCGCCGACGTTGCCCCGGGCAGCGAGCTGTTCGAGCAGTTCAGCTTCATCGCGGCGGAGGATCTGCCGGTCTTCCGCAGCCTGCTTGGGCGCACCGAATCCGCGCGCGCGATCGACCTCGACGACGAAGACCGGACGATGTTCCTGTCGCTCACCTTCAAGCTGGTACCGGCGCGCCACCGGCTCGGGCTCATCGACGAGCCGATGCAGGAGCGCCTGGTGCTGGCGCGCCGCCGGTTCTCGGAGGGGTTCGGCGCCGACCAGACCCCGATCGAGTTCTTCGACGCGGAGCGCTTCAACTCGTCGGTCTCCATCCTGGACAACATCCTGTTCGGACGGCTTGCCTACGGGCGCCAGCGCAGCGCGTCGCGGATCAACGAGATGATCGGCGAGGTGGTGGACGCGCTCGGGCTGCGCCGACCGATTACCGAGTGCGGGCTCGACTACCCCGTGGGCATTGCGGGCTCGAGACTCTCCTCGGTGCAGCGCCAGAAGCTCGCCCTCGCGCGCGCGGTGCTGAAGCGCCCGGACGTGCTCGTCGTCGACCGCGCGACCGCACCGCTCGATGCCACGTCGCAGACTCGAATCCTCGATAACCTGTTGAAAGAGTTTGATTCCCGCGCCTTGATCTGGATGGTCCACCGTGCCAGCCTTGCCGAGCGTTTCCGGCAGACGATCGTGATGGAGGGCGGCAAGGTGGTGGAGCAGGGGACGTATCAGGAGTTGAACCGGCCCGGGACCGCGTTCCACGCGCTGGCCCTGGCCGGCTGAGGCGATCCGGTGCGTTCGCGACTGCGAATCCGCATGGGCGCCGCGCCGGGCAACCGGACCCGGGGAGCGGGTCCGCTCGGGAAATCCGGCTCGACGGCCAAGGATCGACGCCGCACGAGACACCCAGGAATGACCGACCGATGACCATGGATCTCACCACCGAAGCCGAGGTGCTGCGCAAGGTGCCGATGTTCTCGAAGCTGGAGCTCTCGAAGCTCAAGCTGCTCGCGTTCACCAGCGAGCTGTGCACCTTCGACGCGAGCGAGGTGTTGTTCGAGGCCGGCGACGCGCCGGACAGCGCCTACGTGATCATGGAGGGGGCGGTCGAGATCGTGGCCGAGACCGGAACGGGACCGGTGGTGGAGGGCGTTCTCGGTGCGAACGAGCTGTTCGGGGAACTCGGCGTCCTGACCAATTCACCCCGCTCGGCCACCATTCGCGCCCAGGATCGGCTCATCGCACTGCGTATCACCGACGAGATGTTCCTCAAGCTGCTGGCGGAGAATCCGGCGGTGGCGCTCGACGTGATGCGGCAGTTGAGCGAGAAGCTGGTGCGTTCGCACGAGCAGTTCGTGGCGTTGCAGAAGCGGCTGCCGCAACCCGGCGCCGAGGGTGCCGGAGCCGGCTGAGGTGTCCGCGCCGGTCGAAGCGGCAGCGCGCACCTCCGGGAGCGGATCCCTGCTGGACCGACCACGCTTCGAGGCGCTGTGGAGCCGCCGGATCGGCGACGGCGCGGGGGTGGTGTTCGACGAACTCGAAACCCTGTACAGCGAGCCCCATCGCGTCTACCACCGCGCCACGCACATCGAGTACTGCCTGCGCCTGTTCGATCTCGCCGCCGCGGGCATGGACGAGCCCGACGCGGTCGAGATGGCGCTGTGGTTCCACGACGCCATCTACGACATTCCGGCCCGGGAGAACGAGCGGCGCAGCGCGGAGCTGTTCGCGGCGCGGGCTGGCGGGCGGGGATCGGAGCGGTTTCGATCGAAGGTGCACGGGCTCATCATGGCCACCATCCACCGCGACCCGCCGGCGACGCTCGACGAGGCATTCATCGTCGACATCGACCTTTCGAGCTTCGGCCGGCCCTGGCCGGAATTCCTCGACGACAGCCGCGCGGTGCGGGCCGAACTCGCGCACGTGCCGGATGCCGAGTTCTACCCCAGGCAGCGGAAATTTCTGGAATCGCTCGCCGCGCGCCCCGTGTTCTGCTTCACCGAGTTCTTCCGGGAGCGGCACGAGGCGCGGACGCGGGCGAACATCGCGCGTCTGTGCGCGACGCTGGAAGCGAAGGGGAGGATCTGACCCGGAAGAAAGATGGGCGTGATCGCGATCCCGGCTCGCGACCCCTGCTGCGCGACCGACGGCCGAGCCGAGCTGCCGAGCGTTCCGCGATCTCGTGGCCGGTTTCGGACCCGCCGCGAAGAGTCCCGCCGGGATGCGCCGATCTCCGGGGGCTCAGGTCGTCGCCTCCGGGCCGGGGCTCCCTCGGCGCGCAAACCCCTCGAACAAGCCTTCGAGACGCGCCATGCGTTCACGAACGTCCGCCACGTCGCGGCGCAAGTCGCGCAAGGACGGGACGATGAGGGTCGCGAGCCCGATCCCGAGCGTCGCGCCCACGGCGACGACGGAGATGATGATGGCGATCGTGTTGTTGTCCATGCGAATACCCCGGATGTCTCGTTCACTCTAACTCATTACCGGCGCGCGGTAATACCCTTGCTCTTGCTGCCCATACTCCTGTCGCCCTTGTCACCCGTCACCGCTTCGCTGACCCTCGTCCGGCGGTGCCGGTTGCTGTCGACTGCTCAGTGCCGGGATTGCGGGCGCCCGCCGCACCTGCTGTCGTGGGTCGCTCGTACCCGTTGCGTACTTCTCCGTGCGCGTCGACCGACTGTCCCGGTGTGAGCACCGCGGTGGTTCGGCCGAGCGAGAGGCGGATGCGGAGCCGTCCGTCGGGGGTACTTTCGGACTCGACGTGGATCCCGGCCGGAGTCGACTCCCCGGCCGCGGTTTCGATGCCGTCGATCCACGCCGTTCGATGGCCGTCGCCGCGGATGATCACTCCGTTCAACGTTGCGGCGAGCGCGGGTGCTTCCCGTGCGCCTACGGGTTGCGATGCCCTCGGCGGTGGTGCGGGGGCTGGTGTCGCGGCCTCCGCGGCGCCGGCGTCCATGCGCAACCGATCGAGTTCGGCGCGCTGCTCCGCCGTCGAGAAGAGTCGTGCGAGGCGCGACTGCGCGTGCGCGCTGCCGTCGGGCGCCGGGAGCGCGAGGGCGCCGGCGATCAGGCCGGCCGCCACGAGAGCCCGGGGTCGGGTGCCCGCCAATCCGTTCACTCCCCGTCCTCGCGGCGCGCGAACGTGAACCAGCGCAGATCGCACTCCGTGCTCAGGTTGATGGCTCCGGGGCGCATGACGAAGTCCGGTCCCGAGCGGCGGATGCCGCAGCGCTCGATGTGGAACAGCCCGGTCTCCGTGCTCCCGAGCTCCCGGATCAACCGCTCCAGATCGCCCTCGTGCCGGAGGCCGGCCTCGATGCGCACCACGGTCGAAAATGCGTCATGGCCGCCGGTATCGAAACCGGCGTCCGCTTCATGGGCGGTGCGGGGCTCGATGCGGTAGCGCAGCGACGGCAGTCCCACCCGCGCGGCCGCCGCGCGCAGGGCCTCGATCCATTCGAGGCGCCGCTCCTCGCCGAGGACGCCGGCCGCCCGCAGCGAACGGTACGCCGGCAGCCAGGTCTCGATCTGCCGCTTCTGCTCGTCGATGGTGCGGTAGCGGGCGCGTACCGTTTCGAGCCGGCTCTTCTCCCGGTCGTAGCCGCGCGCTGCCTCGGCGTGGAACCGCAGCGCGCCGGCGGCGACAGCCGCGCCGAATGTCGCGGCGCACGCGACGAGCACCAGGGGGCCGCGCAGCGCACGCCAATCGATCCGGCGCACCGGCTCAGGCCCCCGCCCCGTCCGAGACATCGGCGCGCAGGGTCACTCGCATCTCGAATGTCGCATCCTCGCCGGTGGCCCCGGCCGCTCCGGTCAGAGCGTGCTCTGACCCGAGCTCCAGCGGCAGGCTCAGGATGCGCACATGTTCGACTCCGGAATGGGTGGCGAGGGCGGCCGCGAGCCGGCGGATGGTATCGATGGCTTCACGATAGTCGCCGTCGAACGGCTCGATCCGCGCGCTGAAGCGGGCGGTCTGGAATTGCCGCTGCGGATCGTGCGGTGGCCGGTCGCCGGGGGGTCGCGTTTCGGTATGGTCCTCACCCGGGGTGCCGACGGGCGCTTCCGGATCGTTGCTCGTGCGCCACGAGAGCGCCTCGATGCGCACCTGCGGAAAGTCGGTGAGGGTCTGGCTGAGGGGCGCGAGAACATCCACCGGATCCGCCCGTCGGCGTTGCAGTGCGTTCACCGCCGAGACCACCCGCTCCAGTTCGGCCGGCTCGGCCGGGGTGGGCGGCAGCGCTGTCTGCGCGGCTCGGTACCGGCGCTCGTAGAGCGCGGTATGCACGGCAAGCGCATCGGCGTGCCCGTTCGCGGTCACGCCTTCGAGAGCGGCAACTCCTGCGAACAGACCGGCCCCGGCCGCGATGGCCGCACTCGCCCCCTTCAGGGCGAGCCCGATCCGCAGCCCCGAGTGCCGGCGGATCTGCTCGGGCGTCGCGTAGTGGTTGGGCGGCGGGCGGCCTGCGACCAGAAGGTGGACGAACAGCCGATCCACGCTCGCCTCGCCGTCCCATCGGCGCAGCCCGAGCCGGCGGGCGACGGTGGCGAGGTCCACCACGTCGTATCGCGCCGGGGTGTCCCCGTCGCTGCCGTCGCTCGCGCCGTCTCCCGCATTCCCGCCGGCGTCAGGCGCTGCAAGCGCTTGCCGCAATGCTTCGAGCGGTGGGCCATGGCTCAGTACGTGAACGTCGAGGCGATCGCCGGATGCTCCGGAACGCAGGCTCCCCAGGTAGCGACGAGTCCGCTCGATCTCGGCCAGGACGTGGGACTCGTGCCCGCCGGCGGCGGGGTCGGGGAGGGCGGCGAGCCGCGAGAACCGCAGTTTCCCGCCCCGGAAGCAGGTCTGCCGGAGTCCGCCGCCGGACGGCAGCGAGACCACCAGAACGTGGTCGCCCCCCGCCCCGACCGCCTTCAGCATCGATGCGGTGAGCAGGGCGGGGGAGTGAATGCCGGCGAGCGGGACTCCGTGCTCCTCCATTGCTGCGAGCCAGCCGGCGAGCGCCTCGGGCCGGGTGATCGCGCTCAGGCGCACGCGGTCGTCGCGCCGGCCGTTCGGCTCTCGTCCGATCCGCGCCGCATGCAGGTAGCGCGCGCCGGGGAAGGCCCGGGCCGCCCGCGCCCGAAGCAGCGCACCGCGTTCCCAGGCGAACACGTGCGGCACCGTCTCCTCGCGGAATTCCTCCTCCACCACGTCGGCCACGACGTGGGTGACCTCGTCCGGGAACCGCTCCAGATAGCGCGCGAACCCGGCGTGCCCGTCTTCGTCCGCGCCGAACGGGAACGGGCCGAGCCGCTTCGGGCCGTGCCGGTGGTACGCGACCAGCCCCGCGCCCGAAATCACGAAGACCCGCCGCGCCGCCATCAGATGTCGATGGTGGCGATCAGGTCGTAGATCGGCCCGAGCACGGAGAAGATGACCCAAAACAGGATCGCGCCGAGCCCGACGGTGATGGTCGGGCCGATCATCGCCTGAAGCTGCTCCATCGACTCCGATACGCCGCGGTTGTAGTAGCGGCTCACGTTGAGCAGCGCGGTGTCCAGGGCGCCGGTGCTCTCGCCGAGGCGCAGCATCCGCAGCACCAGGGGCGAGAACAGCCCCGTCGCCTCGAACCCCGCGCTGATGCCGGCGCCCTCGGCAATCTTCGCCCCCGCCCGGCGGGTGGCGTCCTCCACCGCCCGGTTCCCGGCGATGCCCTCGCAGATGCGGATGCACTCCAGCACCGTGATCCCGGATGCGTAGAGCAGCGCGAAACTGCCCGCGAACCGGGCGAGGAGGATCCGCTGCATGATCGGGCCCACCAGCCATGTCCGGAGCTTGAGTGCGTCCACCGCGTGCGCCACCGCGGGGCTCGCCCGGCAGAGGGTGCGCAGGAGAACGAAGGCGGCCATCGGCGCGGTGAGGGCGAGATACCAGTATGCGACGAACAGATCCGAGACCAGGATGAGCGCCCGCGTGTGGGCCGGAAGCGCCTGCCCCATCCCCTCGATGAAGGAGACGAGCTGCGGCACGAGGTGGGTCATCAGGAAGAACACCACGAGCATCACGACGGTGCCCGCGATGGCCGGGTAGGTGAGCAGCCGACGCATCAGCGCCATCTGCTCGTTCTGCCACTTCAGGTGCTCGCTGAGGCTGCCGAGGATCTCTCCCACCCGGCCCGACAGCTCGCCGGCGTGGACGAGATTGACGAAGACCGCCTCGAATACCCGCGGGTGCTCGCGCATCGCGCCGGACAGCGTCGCACCGCCCTCGATGGACACCACCATGTCCGCGAGCACCTCGCGCAGGCGCGGGTTGCCGGCGGAGTCGCGCAGGGCGGCGAGTCCTTCCAGCACCGGCACCCCGGCGGTCAGGAGCTGCTCCATGTGGAAGCAGAACCCGACGAGATCGCCGCGGCGCACCCGGGCGCGGTGAAGGGCGCGCCGGGCTCTCACCTCGCGGAAGCTGACGAGGTCGAGCCCGAGCCGCGCGAGCCGGGCCTCCAGGTCGGCCGCGTGGGCGGCCTCCACCTCGCCGGTGCGCTTGCGGCCCCGCTCGTCGACCGCCTTGTATCGCATCAGCGGCATCAGGGGCCGACCCGGCTGGTCAGATCGACCACGCGCGAGACTTCGTCGAGGCTCGTCACCCCTTCCCGCACCCGGCGGATACCATCGTCGGCGAGCGGGCGGAACCCCCGGCCGGCGGCCGCCTTCGAGATGTCGAGGGTCGACGCCCCGCGTGCGACAAGTTCATCGAGTTCCGCGTCGAACCGCAGCAGCTCCAGCAGTGCGAGTCGGCCGCGATAGCCCTGGTGCTCGCAGCGGTCGCATCCCCGCGGCCGATATACCGGCGGGGCTTGCGAATCCGGGTCGAGCCCGAGGATCCGCCGCTCGAGCGGCGCCGGCTCGTACGCCTCGCGGCAGCGCGGGCAGAGCCTGCGTACGAGCCGCTGGCCCATGATGCCGATGATGTTGCCGGCCATGACCCCGGGGGAGACCCCGGTCTCGACCAGGCGTGCGACGGCGCCGGCGGCGGAGTTGGAGTGCAGCGTGGAATAGACCTGGTGGCCGGTCATGGCGGCCCGGAACGCCATCTCCGCCGTCTCCGCGTCGCGGATCTCGCCGATCAGGATGATGTCCGGGTCCTGTCGCAGGAGGCTGCGCACCCCGCTCGCGAAGGTGAGGCGGGCGGCCTCGTTCGCCGCGGTCTGGCGGACCCTGCCCATCGGATACTCGACCGGATCCTCCAGGGTCATGATGTTGACTGACTCGGTATCGAGGTGGCTCAGCATGGAGTAGAGCGTGGTGGACTTGCCGCTGCCGGTCGGTCCGGTCACCAGGATGATCCCCTCGGGGCGGGCCATCATCAGGCGCAGCCCGGTGAGCGCATCGTCGGCGAGCCCGAGCCGGTCGAGGGCCACGATGCCCTGGTGCCGGTCGAGCACCCGCAGCACGATGTTCTCGCCGTGGATGGTCGGCAACGACGAGACCCGGAAGTCGATGTCCCGCCCGGACACGGACAGCGATATCCGCCCGTCCTGCGGTACGCGCCGCTCCGCGATGTTCATCGCCGCCATCACCTTGAGCCGCACCGCGATCGCGGCCCAGTGGTCGCGGTGCAGGCTGCGGATCTGGCGCAGTACCCCGTCGATGCGGTAGCGGATGCGGAGGAACTCGTGCGCCGGCTCGAAGTGGATGTCCGATGCGCCCCGCCTGACCGCATCCGAGAGGAGCGCGTTGACGAGCCGCACCACCGGCTGCCCGTAGTCGTCGCCCCCTGCCTCCGGCGCCCGCGCGCCGACCTCGCCGGTCTCGATCTCCGCGAGGATGCCGTCGATCGACAGCTCGTGCCCGTAGAACTGCTCGATGGCCTTGTCGATCTCCACCTCGCCCGCGACCACCGCCCGGATCTCCACCCCCGGATCGAACAGGGCTCGCACCTGATCCATGGCGACGACGTTGAACGGATCGGTGGTCGCCACCGCGAGCTGCCGCGCCGCCGCGTCGAAGGTGAGTGCGAGCACCCGGTAGCGCCGCGCGATCTCGCGCGGTACGCGCTTCACGACATCGCTGTCGATCAGCACCTTCGACAGGTCGACACTGTCGTATCCGAGCACGCCCGCGAGCATGTCGCGGATGACGCCCTCGGTGGCGAACCCGAGACGCACGAGGATGCGGCCGAGCGGCTCGTCCCGGTGCTTCTGCTCGGTGCGCGCGATCCGCATCTGATCCTCGCTCACCACTCCCTTCGCGACCAGCACCTTGCCGATGTCCCCGGTGCGAGGGCCGTCGGCCCGCGGTTCCGGCGGGGCGGTCCGGATGGAGTCGTTCATCGGCTGTCCACCGTCGCCGCCGCGCTCGGTGCCTCGTGCGAGCCGCCGGGTTCGCGCTCCGCGTGCATTCGCGACTCGAGGATGCGGATGCGCGCGCGGACCGCTTCGGTCTCGAAGCTGGCGTGAGCGCCTTGCGCCAGGACGAGCGCCTCGCGGTACAGCTCGACCGCGTTGCGGGGTTGCGACAGATGGTCGAGACCGACCGCGAGGTTGTAGGCGTGGTCCGCGTTGCCGCGCTCGAGGCGGTACGCGCGGAACCAGGCCCGCTGGGCCTCGGGCCATCGCGATTCGGCGGCGTAGAGGTTCCCCAGGCTGAAGTGCAGGTGCGCGGCCTCCGGCTCGATCCGCAGCAGCGCCCTCAGACCACTCTCCGCCCGTGTCGGATCCTCCTCGGCGATGGCGATGAGGGCGGCGCGGGCGGCGGTGTCGGCCGGATGGGAGGCGAGGAGCGCCAGGTAATGTTCCGCCGCCTCGTCCCGTCGGCCGGCCTGCGCCGCGACCGCGGCGAGCCCCAGCCGGGCGTCACGGTTGCGGGGCTCGTGGCGGAGTACCAACCGATATGCCTGTCCGGCGGCCTCGCGGTCTCCGGCGAGGTACGCCTCGTAGGCGTGTCCGAGCGACTCCGCGACATGATCGGCGCGCGTGCGTCTGGTGATGACGATGCGAGCGCCGGAGCCCGGTGTCGTCGCAACCACCTCGCCCCATTCTTCCTCCGGCGTGTCGTTCCCGGCGGGGAGTCCTGCCGCTTGCGGCGCGACGGCTCCGGGGGCGCGGCCACGTGTCTCCCCGGTGGCTTCCGGGGCGGGGAGTGCGATTGGTGACAGCCCCGGCGTGGGAGCCGCCGTCGAATCTGCCGGAAGTGCCTTGCCTCCGGGTGATCTGGTCGAGGGAGCCGGGTATCGAAGCTCGCCCGGTACCGCCGAGGGCGCTGCGTATCGGGATCCGCCCGGCCCTGCGGTCGGGAGGGCGTGAGGATTCTTGCGCCCCGGCGCCGCCTCCGAGCGGGTCGGGAGGGTCCCGCTCTTCGCCGCCACCGCCAATGGGGCCGGGTGTCCTTCACCGCGCCGCGTTGCGGCGAGTATCGGGGCGCCTTCGCCGTTCTCCGTCATTGCGGAGAGGTCGGTGGGATTCCCGCTTTCGGTCGTTTCTACCGGCCGGTCCGGAGGGATGCCATCGTCCGGTGTCGCCGCGAAGACGGCGGGGGTATCGCGCCGCGCCGGTGCGGCGGCCCCGGCCGGCTCGTGGGCTCCATCCCCCGCGATGTCCCCCGAATGCGTCCATGCGGGCCCTGGTCCCGCCTCTTGCAGCGGCGGCAGATCCCTGACCAGCGCGGGGCGCGCCAGCTCCGTCCTCCACAGGAAGGCGCCGCCGCCGGCCGCCGCGCCTGCGGCGACGAGCATCGACACCGCAATCCCGATGCCGCGCCCGAGGCTGCGGCTCCCGGGCAGGGACCGGAACCCATCGCGTTCGACCGCGCGGGCCACGGCCATATCGCCCGCGGCGACGCCGGCGGAACCGGAAGGCGCACCGCCGAGGGCGGCGGGAATGGGGCCCGGAGACTCCGATACGGCGCCGCCGATGCCGTGAAGGGCCGCATCCACTGCCGTGTGGTCTCCTGTCGCCCGCAACGGTGCGAGCGGTGCCGCGTTCGGGCGCTCCGGGCTGCGGGCCACTCCGATGGCCGGCGCTGTGGGTGGGGGACTCTCGGGGTCCGAGTCGCCCTGCGTCGTCCGCAACGGTGCGAGTCGCGCTGCCTCCGGGATTTCCGGGTCGGGCGAATGGCTGAAGGCGGTCCCCGCCGGCGGCAGTGTTTGCGAAGGCGCCGCCGGGTCGTGCCTCGTCGTCCGCACGGGGTCGAGCGCTCCGAATTCACCGGCCGTGCGATCATCCGACTGATCGGCCGACTGGTTGGCCGGTTGGTCGGTGGTCCGGGCCGCGGCCGGCGGGTTTTCGGCGAGCTTCAGCGCGCGGGTCAGCGGGTTCATGGCTGCTCCCCGACGAGCGGCCGCCGGCCGGTCGGTGGATGCGTGGCTCCGGTGGCCCCGAAGGCCCCGATGGTGTCGGGGAGCCAGGACCGGAAGTCCCGCAGGTCTGCTTCGATACTCGGGGTTCGGATGACCCGCGGACGAATGAAGACCACCAGCTCGGTCTTGACGGACTCGCTCTTGCGAAACCGGAATGCGGCGCCGAATCGGCCCGCGTCCGACAGGCCCGGGATCCGGTCGTTGTCGCCCCGGTGACTGTCCTGCATGAGCCCGCCGAGAATCGCGGTCTGGCCGGAGTTGAGCCGCAGCACCGACTCCATCTCGCGCACCAGCAGTTCGGGCACCGGGTTGGTGACTCCCGCCGCCGCCAGTTCCGGCTGCGGATCGTTGACGAAGCGGTTGACGCGGGTGATGGTCGGCCGCACGTTCAGGATGATCTCGTCGGCGTGACTCACGTGCGGGGTCACCGCGAGCATGATGCCTTCGGGCGCGGTGCGGGCGTCGGTATCAATCCTGGCCGTTCCGGGCGCAGAGTCCGTGCCGCTCGCGGTCTCCACGTTCACCTCGAAGTAGACGATGTTGCGCATCGCCTTCAGCACCGCAGTCTGGTTGTTCAGCACCACGAGCTTCGGGCTGGAGAGCACCTGCACCTTGCCGAACTCCTCCAGCAGCCGCACCGTCAGCCCCAGTGATCCACTGCGGTAGCTCAGCGCGAAAAACGGTGGGGTCTCCAGGTTGCCGGCGAGCAGACGCTGGCTCGCCCCGATGCTGTCGTTGCGCGCCAGCCGTTCCCAGTCGACGCCGGCCTGGAAACGCTCGCTCAGTTCGACCTCGACGATCGTTGCCTCGACGAGCACCTGGCGGCGGGCGCTCGCGAGCACGTCGTCGAGATAGGTCTCGACTTCGCGGTGCCGGCGGGCGCTCGCGCGCACGAGGAGGATGCCGGCCTCCGGGTTCGGGATCACCGCGCCCCCGGTGCCCGGCTCCGGCGCGGCGCCCGGCCCGGCCGCCGGGGCGCCGTCGGCCGCGGGCGCCGCCTCGTCACCGGCGTCGTCGTGTTCGAGCACGATCGCGCGCACCGCCGCAGCGATCGTCTCCCAGAAGCGATGGCTCGAGAGGCTGTCGATGTCGGTGGAGGAGTTGTTGCCGAGGCTCGCCTCTCCCTCGCCTCCGGCCGACACCTGGGTCGCGGTGGAGCTGCGCGAGCGGACATCGCGAGCCACGTTGACGTAGTCGATCCGGTAGCTGCGCAGCACCGGAGTGTCGGGCTCGATCACGAGTACCCCGCGGCGGCGGCGGTAGCGGATGTCGAGCTGCGCGGTGATGCGATCGAGAATCGCGTCGAGCGGCTGATCGATGGCGTTGAGGGTCACGAGCCCCGCGACCGACGGATGGATGTCGGCGTTGACGCCGGCGTCGCGCGCCAGTGCGAACAGCAGCGCCTTCACAGGCACCTCGCTCACCACCACGCTATAGGTCTCCTGGGCCTCTCTCGTCGCAGGCGGCGGAACGAAGGGGGACTGCGGTACCGGAGCCGGAATCCCTGAAGCGGGCGCCGGCCCGGGCTCGGTCACGTGTCCGCGGGAAAGCTCGTGCGGCGCCGGCGCCTGGCAGGCACTGCCCAGCACTGCGATGCTCGCCGCAAGCGCGATGTTTTCGATCATGCGCATCGACACCAGCTCCCCCCGTACGCGATCACCCGCGCAATGCGAGTCGGCGCTCCGACTCTCCGGCCCGGACCCCGACGGAGAAGCCGAAGCGCCACCCGATGCTTGCGGTGGCCGGCCTCGCCGTTTGCCGTCCCTGTCCGTCCTGCGGGGAGAGATGCTGCGGTATTCCCCCGCCGGCCGAAATCGGCGCAAGGGCTTGCCGATGTCGGCATCGGGCGCGCGATCGTGTCGAATTCGGGGAACTCGGGTGTCGGATCCGGGCGCGCTTCAATGTCGAACCCGAACTTTCCGGCGCCGCGATGCCCGGGGCCGGGGTAGTTTCGGGGCAGAGTCTGTTGAGCCTTGCCGGATGCCCCGCGCCCGCATATCTTGATCGAACAAGTTTCGCGGCAGCTTCCTTCTCGGGCGATCAGGTGGAGGATGTCGAATTGCTCGCGATCACCTGTCGGCCGCGTTGCCGCTCACACCGAAAATGAATCACTCAATGCCTTCCGACTCCACTGCGAACGGCTCGCCACCGGCTCCCGGCTCGGAGGAGAAGCTGGAAAGGCTCAAAGCGTTGTTGCGCGAGATGTTCCAGCTTGACCGGGGCGACCTGGACTTCGGCCTGTACCGCATCATGAAGATGAAGGCGGGGGAGATCACCGCGTTCCTCGACAACGACCTGCTGCCCCAGGTGCAGGACACCCTGCAGGGCATCTCCGCCGAGGATCGGGCGGTGCTGGACAAGGATCTCAGGACCACTCTGTCGACATTGAGGGAGCTGGGGGTAGCTGATCCGGAGGAAGTCGGCAGGGTCAGGGAACTGCGGGAGCAGATCGCAGACGCGCGGGCGGATGCGGAGGCCGAGGCGGACGTCTACGGCCACCTCGCCAATTTCTTCGCGCGCTACTACGCCGAAGGCGATTTCATGTCGCAGCGCCGCTACTCGGGCGGCGACGGGCCGGCTTACCTCATCCCCTACGACGGTGAGGAAGTGAAGCTCCACTGGGCGAATGCCGACCAGTACTACGTGAAGACGACCGAGAACTACGCCTCCTACGTCTTCGTGGTTGGGGACGACGACCGGCGTGTACGCTTCGAGATCGCGGGCGCCGACAACGAGAAGGACAACGTCAAGGAGGCGGCCGGCCGGCAGCGCCGCTTCCTCCTCGCCGGAACGGCGCCGGTGTCCGTCGAGGGCGACGATCTGGTCGTCCGCTTCGAGCACCGCCCGCTGACCGACGGTGAGAAGAAGCGGTTCCCGGGCAACGGAAACCACCAGCAGGCGCGTATCAACAAGGCGGTGGCGGAACGCATCCTGGGTCTCCAGCGCCTCGATCGGGAGTGGTTGGCACGGCTTTCCGGGTCCGCACCCACGGAAGCCAACGGTGAGCGGACGGTGCTCGAGAAGCACCTTGAACGTTACACGGCGAAGAACAGCTTCGACTACTTCATCCACAAGGACCTGGCCGGCTTCCTCCGTCGAGAGCTGGATCTCTACCTCAAGAGCGAAGTGCTGAACCTGGATGATCTGGCCGCCGGGGATGCGGCCCGGCTCCGCCGCGCCCTTGCCCGCGTGCGCACGATCCGCCACATGGCGGACAAGATCATCGCCTTCCTCGCGCAGCTCGAAGAGTTCCAGAGGCGGCTCTGGCTCAAGAAGAAGTTCGTGCTGGAGACGCAATGGTGTGTCACCCTGGACCGGGTGCCGGAGGGGCTCTACCCCGAGATCGCGGCCAACGCGGCGCAGCGCGAGGAATGGGTGGAGTTGCTGGCCATCGACGAGATCGCGGGCGATCTCGGCAATGGCGGCGCCGGTTACAGCGAGCCGCTGAGCGTCGAATTCCTCCGAGATAACCCGTACCTGATGCTGGACACGCGGCATTTCAACGCGGACTTCAGGGACCGGCTGCTGGCCGCGCTCTCGGATGCCGGCCCCCTCGACGAACAGATGGACGGGTTGCTCGTCCACGGCGAGAACTTCCAGGCCCTCAACCTGCTTCAACGGCGGTACTGGAAGCAGGTGGACTGCGTTTATATCGATCCACCTTACAACACGGATGCTTCTCCGATTCTATACAAGAACGGGTATAAGTCTTCGACGTGGACCTGCCTAATGGAGGATAGACTCCGTGTCTCCAGATCTTTGTTGATGGAAAGCGGTGTCTTAGTCGCGGCCATCGATGACGAGCAGCATCGTGAGTTGGGGCATCTTCTTTCCGATGTCTTCGAACGCCGGATATTGGGCACAATCTTGGTCCGAGCGAATCCCTCGGGGCGACCTACTCAGACTGGATACTCCGTAGCGCATGAGTACCTCCTGTTTGCCGGTCAGAATCAGGATTCCAAAATCGGTCGATTGCCGCCGACAGATCGGCAAATGGCACGCTTTTCGGAGTGCGACGAGCGGGGGGTTTTCGAGTGGAGAAATCTGAGGCGAGAGGGCTCGGGCTCAGATCGAGCGGCGCGGCCTACCATGTACTATCCGATATACATCAAGGGTGCGGCCATACGTGTTCCAGCAATGACTTGGAACGCAGCGGCTGAGGAATGGATCGTAGAGGAGGAGCCCTCTAGCGGTGAGCAGGTGGTATTCCCGGACGATGAGAATGGCGTACAGAGGCGCTGGCGGTGGGAGTGGAAGACCGTAATGGCTTCCCTTGCCGATCTCGCCGTGCGCAAGGATCGGACTGGCAAAGATTACGTGTATTTCAAGAGACACCCTCACGGGGAAGGGGTGGTTTCGATATCGTGTTGGTTCGATGCAAAATATTCTGCCGTAGAGCACGGCACGGCTCTTTTGAAAGAGATGTTCGAGAAGTCGGTCTTCTCATATCCGAAATCCATTCACGCCGTGGAGGATTCCATATACATCGCAGGGGCCCAAGGAGAAGATGCGTACGTTCTCGACTTCTTCGCCGGATCCGGTACAACCGGGCATGCGGTCATCAATCTCAACCGGAGAGATGGAGGGCGTCGCAAGTATGCTCTCGTCGAGGTCGGAAATCACTTCGACACTGTGATGTTGCCGCGTCTAAAGAAGGTCGTCTATTCACGTAACTGGAAAGATGGAAAGCCGATCTCTCGTGAAGGCGGAGCACAAATGCTGAAATATATAAAGCTCGAATGCTACGAAGATGCGATGGACGGCCTCGAACTGGCGGCGCCGCCCGATGATCTTCTGAAAGCAAACCCCGCGCTGGCGGAGGACTACCGGCTCCGCTATGCCCTGGGGGTGGAGACGGCGGGCAGCGCCAGTCTTCTGGGCAGCAATTTTGCCAATCCGTTCGCGTACACCCTGTCGGTGGTGCGTGACGGCGCCCGCCGGGCGCAATCCGCCGATCTCCCCGAAACCTTCAACTACCTCATCGGCCTGCGTGTCGCATCCCGGCGCCAGGTCGACGGCGTGCTCGCAATATCCGGCGTGGACGCCGAGAACCGGCAGTGCCTGATCCTCTGGCGCAACCTTGAGGAAACGGATCACCGGGCGCTGGATGCATGGTTCACCCGCAACCGGTCGTGGTTTCCCGAAGCGCTCGATCTCGTCTACGTCAACGGCGACCAGACCTTGAACGCGATCAAGCAGTCGGGCGAAACCTGGAGCGCCGAAACCATCGAGCCGCTCTTCCGTGACTTGATGTTCCCCGAGGACGAGTGATGGCACGACGGAGGGTTCGCTCCTGATGCCGCGGCGCCGAGGTCAGGCTGATGACGTACCCCTCCGGGACCGGCTTGCGCTGCATCGCTTCGTCTGCCATGAGTTCGGGTATCTCGGCGGCATGTCGGACATGCTCGGTTTCCTGCGCGACCTGCCCCCCGGTTTCGACGCGAGCGGAGAGAGCGATTATGGCAGGGCCCTCGTTCTGAACCGCGATCGCGAGCGCACCAAGGTCATGCAGGAGCAATTCGCTGAATACGACGCCAACATCGCTGCGCTGAGCCGCCAGCTTCGCATGACCGGGGAGCACGGCCGGACGTGGAAGCCCCACCAGTACCTCGCGCTCCTCTTCACCGAGCACTACCTGAACCGCTACTTCGCCGACCCGGAGAGCCTGCGCGCCGACCTCAACGAGGCGAAGCGGCACTATCGGCATACCAGGGGGCTCCCGGACTACACGCCGGACGACCTTCGCACCATCGCCTTCCAGAGCGCCACCGGCTCCGGCAAGACCCTCATCATGCACGCCCACATCCTCCAGTACCGGCGCTGGCTTCGCCAGGTGGGCGGGCGGCTCAACAACGTCATCCTGCTGACCCCGAACGAGCAAATGTCGGTACAGCACGAGCACGAGCTTCGCGAGAGCGGCCTCCACGCCCGCATCTTCTCGAGTAACGCCGGTCCGGACCTGTTCCCCACCGTCGAGATCATCGATCTCAACAAGCTGGCGGAGCGGAAGGGCGTCAAGCGCGTTGCGGTGCGGGACTTCGGCGAGACCAACCTGGTGCTGGTGGACGAAGGGCATCTCGGCGCATCCGGCAACGTCTGGCGCGAGCGGCGCGCGGAGCTGGCACGGGGCGGCTTCGCCTTCGAGTACTCCGCCACCTTCAACCAGATCGCGGGCAGGGACGAGGCCCTCCGGGACGCCTACGGGAAATGCCTGCTGTTCGACTACTCCTACCGCCGGTTCCACGAGGACGGCTACGGCAAGGACTACGCTATCGCCAACCTCCCGGCCGGGATCCAGGATGAGAACAGCGACCTGTACCTCCTTGGCTGCCTGCTCACTTTCTACCAGCAGTGCCGCATCTGGCGGGACAAGGGCGCGCAATGGACGGCGTTCAACGTGGCGAAACCGCTCTGGGTGTTCCTCGGCAAGACGGTGACCGGCCGCTCGCAGGCGGACGAGGCGACGAAATCCGATGTAGCAGTAATCCTCGACTTCCTCGGCCGGGTGCTCGCCGACGCCGGGGCGATCCGGGCCATGCTCGATCGTCTGCTCTCCGGCCGATCCGGGTTGACGGGCGCTGCCGGGCAGGACTGGTTCGCGGGCCGCTTCAGATACCTCGTGAACGACCACCCCAACCGCCCCGACGACCTCTACACCGATATCTGCGAGACCCTGTTCCACGGGTCCGGAAGGCTTCATGTCGTCTACCTCACCGCCGGCGAGGGCGAGCTGCACCTGCGCGTCGCCGACGGGTCGGTCTTCGGGGTGGTCAACGTCGGAGATTCGGCCGCGCTCTACCGGATGCTGTCCGGGGGCGACCATCCCGACCTCGAGCTGGAGCGCGAGCCGGGCTTCGCGGAGCGACTCTTCGCCACCGTCGACCGGCCGGACTCCACGGTGAACGTCGTTATCGGCGCACGGCGTTTCATTGCCGGGTGGAACTCGTGGCGGGTGAGCACCATGGGCCTGATGCACGTCGGGGTCGGCGAAGGCCCGGAGGTGATCCAGACCTTCGGCCGCGGCGTTCGCCTCAAGGGCTGGAACATGAGCCTCAAGCGCCATTTGCGAACCGAGGCCCGGCCTCCCGCGGACAGCGACGACCTGGCGGAATTGGAGCGGCTGCATGTCTTCGGGCTCCGATCCAGCTACATGCTGACTTTTCGCGATCTGCTGGAGAGGGAAGGGATCCACACCGCACGCGAGTCGATCCGGCTCCCCGTCACCTGGAACTTCGCGCGGAAGACGGGCCTCAAGATGATCCGGCTGGCGGCGGACCGGAAGTACGACCTGTCCGACGACCGTCCCGTCCTGCCCGGACCCGGCGACGAAGGCAGCTCCAGCGTGCGCGTGGTACTGGACCTCTACTCGCGGCTCCGTTCCGTGGCGTCCGACGGCGGCCCGGCAACCGACCCGGCCGCAGGAAAGAGCCAGATCAAGCTCGGCCCCCGCCACACCGCCTTCTTCGACCGGACCCGCATCCACCACAAGCTGCTCGGGCGGAAGCGGCAGCGAGGATGGCGGAACCTCGTCATCGAGCCGGAGACCGTGGACCGGCTGCTGGACGATGAGGATCAGGACTGGTACGAGCTGTACGCTCCGCCGGAAAAGCTCGACGCCACCGGGTTCCGGCAAATGCGCGCCCTGGAGGATATTGCCGTCGAGCTTGTCACCGAATACGCCGATCGATTCTGGCGGAGGGAGCGTCGGCGATGGGAGCACGGCCGGATCGAGGTGGTGCCGCTCGAAGAGGACGATCCGAACCATATCGGTGCCTGGGAGCTTTCGGCGGACGCGACGCAGACCCGTCTCGTCGAAGACCTCCGCCTGCTCGCGTCACACGCCGGGGAAGCGTGGTTCCACCAATTGCGGGTCGGCGTCATCCTCGCGAAGCCGCATGCCTACGAGCCGCTGCTGTACGCGGGGAAGAATTGCGAGGTCACGATCCGACCCGTACCTCTGGATGAGAACGAGAAGAAGGTCGTCAAGGGACTGGCGGGCCTGGCCGAGAGCGGCGACCCGTGCCTCAGGGGCCGGGAGCTGTTCCTGATCCGCAATCTGACCCGAGGTCGGGGGGTGTCGTTCTTCGACGACTTCCACTACTACCCCGACTTCATCGTCTGGTTGAAGGACGGCGATCATCAGCACGTCGTCTTCCTCGATCCGAAAGGACTGAGCCGCTTCGGCGGCAAGGAACGTCGCAAGGTGAGGCTGCACCACGAGATCGCGGAGGTCGAGAAGCGGGTGCGCGCTACCGATCCGCGCCTGCGCCTGCACGCCTATGTGCTGTCCATCACCGCCGCGTCCCTGATCGACGACGGTGGGCGCTCCCCGGAGTCATGGAAGAAAGACGGGGTGTACTTCCTGAGTGATTCCGATTGCCTGAAACAGGTGGTCGGACATGCTCTGGAGACTGTGCGTGCCTGACCCCAATCAGGTGATGCGCACCAGTGCGTGACGCTTTTTCCCGGCCGAGAGCTTGATAGTGCCCTCGGGCGTGAGGTGGTCCGGCCCCACCGTGCCCGTCTCGTCCCCGAACCGCTCGTCGTTGACCCGAGCGCCGCCGCCGCGGATGAGGCGGCGGCCTTCGCTGTTGCTCTTCGCGAGGCCGGCCTCGTGGAGCAGAGTGTGGACGGGAATACCCGCATCGAGGCGCGCTCGCGGGACGTTGATGGTCGGGAGGCCGGCAATCACTTGGATTGCTGAAACGTCGATCGGTGCAGTGTCGATGTTAAAGCTGATTGGCTCTAATGTGGTGATCGGCTCGAACGCCGCCCGCGCCGCCCGCGCCGCCGCCTCCGCCGCCTCTCGTCCGTGGCACAGCGTCGTCGCCTCCGTCGCCAGGAGCACCTTCGCCTCGTTGATCTCCGCGCCCTCCAGCGCTTCGAGCCGCGCGATCTCGTCGAGCGGCAGTTCGGTGAACAGGCGCAGGAAGCGCCCCACGTCCGCATCTTCGGTGTTGCGCCAGTACTGCCAGTATTCGTAGGGCGAGAAGCGGTCGGGGTTGAGCCACACCGCGCCGTCCGCGGTCTTGCCCATCTTGGCCCCGCTTGCAGTGGTCAGCAGCGGCGAGGTCAGCCCGAAGAGTTCGAAGCCCGCGGCCCGGCGCCCGAGTTCGACCCCGCACACGATGTTCCCCCACTGGTCCGAGCCGCCCATTTGCAGGCGGCATCCGTGGCGGCGCCCGAGCTCCACGAAGTCGTACGCCTGCAGCACCATGTAGTTGAACTCCAGGAACGAGAGCGGCTGCTCGCGGTCGAGGCGCTGTTTCACCGATTCGAAGCCGAGCATCCGGTTCACCGAGAAGTGCCGGCCGTAGTCGCGCAGGAAGGGGATGTAGTGGAGCGCGTCGAGCCAGTCGGAGTTGTCGGCCATCACCGCCGCGTCGTCGCCGAAGTCCAGAAAGCGCTCGAAGACGCGCCGGATACCGGCGATGTTGCCGGCAATCTGCGCATTCGACAGCAGTTGCCGGCTCTTGTCCTTGCCCGAGGGGTCGCCGACCCGGGTGGTCCCGCCGCCCATCAGGACGATGGGCCGATGCCCGGCGCGCTGCATGTGCCGCAGCATCATGATCTGGACGAGGCTCCCGACGTGCAGCGAATCGGCCGTCGCGTCGAACCCGATGTAGCCGGTGACCCGCCCGGACGCGGCGGCGGCGTCCAGCCCTTCGAGGTCGGTGCACTGGTGAAGGAAGCCGCGCTCGACGAGCGTGCGCAGAAAATCCGAGCGGAGCGATGCCGGCGTGGCGGCCGGGGCGGCAGGGGAGGAGGCCATCGGGGTCGTGGAACTCGTGACGCGGTGGAGAAGTGACCGAGGGTGGGGAGTATAGGCGGCGCCGCGCGAGATTGGGCCGGAGGCCCGCTCAATTCCACGGACGTCGTTCGCGCGCCGGGCGGATCGGCATCAGTCGGATCGACAGGTGCCCATACATATGGCGTCCATGATATGGTTTGGACATATCTCGAAACGGGAGGTTCGGCCGGTGAAGACCACGCTCAACCTGAACGACCAGATCCTGCGACAGGCCAAGGGGCAGGCGGCGCAGGGCGGTATCACCCTGACGAAGTTTGTCGAAGACGCGCTGCGCGAGAAGCTGATGGCGGAGCACCACCGGCGGCCGGCCTTCACGCTGAGGATGAGGACGGTGCGCGGGCATGCGCCCCCCAGCGTCGACATCTCCGATCGCGACGCGCTCTACGACGTCATGGATCGGGGGTGAGACGGGGATGATTGCGGTCGATACCAACATTCTGGTGTATGCGCACCGCAGCGAGGCCAGGCTGCATGCCGCCGCGACGGCGGAGCTCGTCGCCCTGGCCGAAGGTATCGGTCCGTGGGGCCTGCCCGTCTTCTGCATCACCGAGTTCATGCGGGTGGTCACGCATCGCAGGGTGTTCAGTCCACCGTCCACCCTGTCTCAGGGGTTCGATTTCCTGGACGATGTGCTCGCGTCTCCGATGTGCCGCCTGATCCGACCCGGTCCCGACTTCCTGCGGTTCTTCACCGAGGCCGCGCGTCGGGCGGACGCACGGGGCAACCTGATGTTCGACGCGCAGATCGCGGCAGTATGCCGGGAGCACGGCATCGCCTCCGTGCTGACGAACGATCGCGACTTCGAGCGGTTCGAACACCTGCGGGTCCGTTATCCCGGAGAGTTCGCGTCCGGCTGACCGGTGCAGCTTCCGCGGCTCGGTGGCGCCGGCGGACGCTTCGAGGCACGTTGAGAAGCAACCGCGCTATACTCCACCGCGCAGGTACCGTGAAGGTCACGTCCATGGAATCGCTCGAGGTCTGGCTCACGCCCGCCATCCTGATCGGTGGGTTCCTTTTCCTCTGTCGGCAGATCGGGGAATTGCGCCGGGATGTCGGCGATGTGCGCGAGCGCCTGGCGAAGCTTGAAGGTCTGTTTGAAGGATTCATCATGCGGGCAAGACCCGAACCGGTCGCCGATTGAGCACCCGGTCGGACGCAACAGCTTTTCTGGATTGGCCGATTTTCACCGTTCGCGCGTATCCCATGGCGCGTACTCCCGACTGACTGACGACCGACACCCCGGTCGGGTCGTGTCCACCCGTGCGGAGCGGCCCGAATGGCGCCTCTCGGGGGCGGGCGGGAGTCGCGCCGAACCGACAGGAGACGCCGGCAACAATGCCTTCACGCAGAGAGCTCGCCAACGCGGTCCGCGCGCTGGCCATGGACGCGGTGCAGCGGGCGAATTCCGGCCACCCCGGGATGCCGATGGGGATGGCGGACATCGCCGAGGTACTGTGGAACGACCACCTGCGACATGATCCGGCCGACCCCGAGTGGGCGGACCGGGACCGCTTCGTGCTCTCCAACGGGCACGGCTCGATGCTGCTCTACGCACTCCTGCACTTGAGCGGCTACGCCCTGCCGCTTCAGGAACTGAAGAACTTCCGCCAGCTCCATTCGATGACCCCGGGCCACCCCGAGTACGGTGACGCCCCCGGGGTCGAGACCACGACCGGGCCACTCGGCCAGGGTCTTGCCAACGCGGTGGGGATGGCGATCGCGGAGAAGGTGCTCGCGGCGCGCTTCAACCGCGGCGGACACACCATCGTCGGCCATCGCACCTGGGTGTTCGTGGGCGACGGTTGCCTGATGGAAGGGATCTCGCACGAGGCGTGCTCGCTCGCCGGTACGCTCGGCCTCGGCAAGCTCGTCGCGTTCTACGACGACAACGCCGTCTCCATCGACGGCGAGGTCGGCGGGTGGTTCACCGATGATACCCCCGCGCGGTTCGAAGCCTACGGCTGGCAGGTGGTGCGCGAGGTGGACGGCCACGATCCGGGCGCGATCGACGCCGCCATCCGCGCCGCCCTCGCGGACCCCGGCCGCCCGTCGCTCCTGTGCTGCCGGACGGTGATCGGCTTCGGCGCCCCCACGAAGGCGGGCCAGGCGTCCGCGCATGGCGCTCCTCTCGGCGACGACGAGATTGCGGGTGCGCGTGAAGCGCTGGGCTGGCCGCACCCCGCGTTCGAGATCCCCGGCGATATCTACGCGGGCTGGGATGCCGGCAAGCGGGGCGCGTCGCGTCGCCGGGAATGGCGGGAGCGCTTCGAAGCCTTCCGCGCCGACCGTCCCGGGGATGCGGCCGAATTCGAGCGGCGGATGTCGGGCGCCCTGCCGGGGGGCTGGGCTGCGACCTGCGCCCGTCACGTCAAGGCGACACAAACCGCAGCCGAGAATATCGCCTCGCGCCAGGCGTCGCAGAACGCCCTGGAGGCGTTCGGGCCGATGCTGCCGGAGCTGATCGGCGGCTCCGCCGACCTCACGGGGTCCAACCTCACGAAGTGGAGCGGCTCCGTGGTGCTCTCCCGCGAGGACGCGGACGCGAACTACGTCTACTTCGGGGTGCGCGAGTTCGCGATGAACGCCATCGCCAATGGCATCGCCCTGCACGGGGGATTCATCCCCTACACCGGCACCTTCCTGATGTTCTCCGAGTACGGGCGGAATGCGCTGCGCATGGCGGCGCTCATGGGTCAGCGCGTGATCTCGGTGTTCACCCACGACTCCATCGGCCTCGGCGAGGACGGCCCGACCCACCAGGCGGTGGAGCAGACCGCGACCCTGCGGCTGATGCCGAACATGTCGGTGTGGCGCCCCTGCGACGCGGTGGAGTCGATGGTCGCGTGGCAGGCGGCCGTCGGGCGCCGCGACGGGCCGACCAGCCTGCTGCTCTCGCGTCAGGGCCTGCCCCACCAGGCCCGGACCCCGGAGCAGGTCGCGGCGATCGCGCGCGGCGGCTACGTGCTGCGCGACGGGAGCGACGCGCTGGTCATCGCCACCGGCTCGGAGGTCGGCATCGCGGTGGACGCCGCCGCCCTGCTGGCGGAAAAGGGCATCTCGGTGCGGGTGGTGTCGATGCCGAGCGTCGACGTGTTCGAGGCGCAGGACGATGCCTACCGCGCTTCGGTGCTGCCGCGCTCGATGCCGGCGCGCGTCGCGGTGGAAGCCGGGGTCACCGCCGGCTGGCGCGCGTGGGTCGGGGAGCACGGCGCGGTGGTG
This sequence comes from Gammaproteobacteria bacterium, assembly GCA_965221725.1. Taxonomy (GTDB): domain Bacteria; phylum Pseudomonadota; class Gammaproteobacteria; order HK1; family HK1; genus HK1. Next base: position 1,149,975 of record OZ244909.1, on the reverse strand, counting down.
GGGGTCGACACCTTCGGCGTGTCGGCGCCGTACCAGCAGGTGTACGAGCATTTCGGCCTGACCGCGGAGCGGGTGGCGGCGCGGGTGGAATCGGTGATTGCGGGGGCGGCCGCCGCGAACTGACCGGCGAGACGCCGTTCAGCGGGCCGCGTGCCACCGACGTCCCGTCAGCATCCGGCCGACATCCGCCGACATCTCGGGCACGGTCGTTCGGCGGACGACATTCGACTTCGGTAAGTGCATGGAGACACGGACATGACCATCAACGTAGGTATCAACGGTTTCGGGCGTATCGGGCGCAACATCCTGCGCGCCCTCTACGAGAGCGGGCGCACGGACGAGATCCGGATCGTCGCCGTCAACGACCTCGGCGATGCCGAGACCAATGCCCACCTCACCCGGTACGACACCGCCCACGGGCGTTTTCCGGGTGAGGTCGCGGTCGATGGCGACCACCTCGTGGTCAACGGCGACCGCATCGCGGTGCTGGCCGAGCGCGACCCCGCCAAGCTGCCGTGGGGCGAGCTCGGGGTCGATGTCGTGCACGAGTGCACCGGGCTGTTCGCGAGCAAGGACAAGGCGGGCCGGCACCTCGACGGCGGGGCGAAGAAGGTCATCATCTCCGCCCCCGGCGGTGCCGACGTGGATGCCACCGTGGTCTACGGGGTCAACCACCGCGCGCTCTCGTCCTCGCATACCGTCATCTCCAACGCGTCGTGCACCACCAACTGCCTCGCGCCGCTCGCGAAGGCAATCCACGACCGCATCGGCATCGCACACGGCCTCATGACCACCATCCACGCCTTCACCAACGACCAGGTGCTCTCCGACGTCTACCACTCGGACTTGCGCCGCGCGCGCTCCGCCACCCAGTCGATGATCCCGACCGGCACCGGGGCGGCGAAGGCGGTGGGGCTGGTGCTGCCGGAGCTCGCCGGCAAGCTCGACGGGTTCGCGATCCGGGTGCCGACCATCAACGTCTCGGTGGTCGACCTCACCTTCACCGCGGCGCGCGACACCAGCAAGGACGAGGTCGACGCGGCGGTGAAGGCGGCGTCGGAGCAGGAGCTGAAGGGCGTGCTCGCATACTGCGAAGAGCCGCTCGTATCCATCGACTTCAACCACGACCCCGCGTCCTCGACCTACGATTCGAAGCTCACCCGCGTGATCGACGGCCGGCTGGTCAAGGTTGTCGCGTGGTACGACAACGAATGGGGCTTCTCGAACCGGATGCTGGACACCACCGTCGCGCTGATGAACGCGGCCTGATGCGACCACGCTTCCGCTCCCGGTCCGAACTTGCGAAGATCGGCGACAGGAAGCGGAGAGAGAGAATGACCGAAAGAGTTCATTGCAAATCCGATGTTCTGGCGAGATTGCGTGAGCAGCAATCCAGCATGGCGGGGTTCGGGGTCCGAAAGATCGGGATTTTCGGCTCATTCGCACGCGACGAAGCAACGGTGAACAGTGACGTCGATGTGCTCGTGGAGTTCGATCCGGCTCGAAAAAATTTTGACAACTTGATGAACCTGTCTTTCTTTCTGGAAGACATACTCCAGCGTCGCGTGGAGCTGGTCACCATGAGTTCATTGAGCCCACATATCGGACCCCGGATACTGGCGTCGGTAGAATATGTCTCCGAATCTGCCTGACTTTCTGCACCACGTCATCGACGAAGCGGATTATCTGTCCGTAGAGGCGGAAGATCTGTCGCGCGAAGAGTTTCTGTCGGACGAATGAGCAGGTGTGGCGGGACATGAGCCCTGCCGTCGTGGTTCGACCGTTCCAAATGTTGACGAACTGATCACCCCGACCATGAATATCCTTGCCATGACCGACCTCGATCTTGCGGGCCGGCGGGTGCTGATCCGTGAGGATCTGAACGTTCCGCTGAAGGATGGGGAGGTTGCGAGCGACGCCCGGCTGCGGGCGGCACTGCCGACGTTGCGGGGGGCGGCGGAGGCCGGGGCGCGGGTGATGGTGATGTCGCATCTCGGGCGGCCGAAGGAGGGGGTGCCGGATCCCGCCTTCTCGCTCGCGCCGGTCGCCCGGCGGCTCGGGGAGTTGCTGGGGCGCGAGATCCGGCTGGCCGCGGACTGGCTGGACGGGGACGGGCTGGATGGTCCTGGCGTCGCGCCCGGCGAGATCGTGCTCGGCGAGAACGTGCGCTTCCTCGAAGGCGAGAAGGCCGACGACGAGCGGCTGGCGCGACGCATGGCGGCGCGGTGTGACGTATACGTGATGGACGCCTTCGGCACCGCGCACCGCGCCCAGGCTTCGACGCATGGCGTGGCCCGCTTCGCCCCCGTCGCCTGCGCCGGCCCGCTCCTCTGCGCCGAGCTGGATGCGTTGGGCCGGGCGCTGGCGAAGCCGGCGCGTCCGGTGGTCGCGATCGTCGGCGGCTCGAAGGTGTCCACCAAGCTCGGGGTGCTGGAGGCGCTTGCGGCGCGGGTTGACCGGCTCATCGTCGGCGGGGGCATCGCCAACACCTTCATCGCCGCCGCCGGCCACGAAGTGGGTGCTTCGCTGTACGAACCAGGGCTGGTCGAGCAGGCGGGACGCATCCGGGAGGCGATGCGGGCGCGGGACGGTGACGTGCCGATCCCGAGCGACGTGGTGGTGGCGGACGCCCCGGCCGGCGATGCGACCGCGACCATCCGGGCGGTGGAGGAGGTGCGGGCCGGCGAGATGATCCTCGACATCGGCCCGGAGACCGCCCGCGCCTACCGCGAAGTGATCGGCTCCGCCGGCACCGTGGTCTGGAACGGGCCGGTGGGGGTGTTCGAGCACGAACCGTTCGCGGCCGGCACCCGCGCGCTGGCGCAGGCTGTTGCCCGTTCGCCCGCGTTCTCCATCGCCGGCGGCGGTGACACCCTCGCCGCCATCGACGCATTCGGCGTCACCGGGCAGGTGTCCTACGTTTCCACCGGCGGCGGCGCCTTCCTCGAATTCCTCGAAGGGAAGACCCTCCCCGCCATCGCGGCGCTCGAAGCCCGCACCGGCGGCTGACCGACGCGTCTGCCGCCAATCGGAGTGGGGTCGCGCAAATCCATTCATTCACTCCCACAGAACCAACGACAGATCGTCGCAGAGAACCACCGGACAACTCATGTGCTACAAAACCGGACAGTTCTATTTGTTACCAATAGCATTCTCTTGCAGGGTTGCGCTGTGTATTTTAGGCATGTCATTTTCCTTAATTTAGAGAGTTTTAGGGTGCCCCGATTCCCTACCCACCGCTCGGGGCCGGCGGTGTCTGGATCGCTATTTCGGGCATAGTTGTTTTTACCAGTACGATACGCTCCAACCGACCCCTCGGAGGGGACACACTTTAAGGGCCTGTGCCTGGCTCATACCGGTACTGTCGAGCACTATAGCGAACTTTGGATCCTTACGATCACATCCAACACCCCATGGCTTGGCGGCCTTAAGGTAAACCTCGGGGGTAAGCTCACGGCATTGATCACTTCGCTTGATACCCATCCCTTCCCAATTTAGGCACAAATGCGCGCGATCAAAATGATCACTCATCATGTTTTTCACCACAACAGAATGGTGCTCCACGGGATGATCCTCATGCCATTCCGGCAGAGTTATCCAAAATCTCACAGAGCAGTAAGCTCGATAGATTTCACCATTATGGTATTGTGCTGAATGGTATTTCACGCTGCTGGGATCCCATTGGACATTACCGCCGTGCTCACGAAGCGCCCCCCAGGGCAAGATCACTAAAATCCCATGTAAATCAGTGCATTCTGTGATCTAATGCCACTCTGGCCAAGGAGAGGAACGTGATCAGCAATGGACAACAGTGCCCCCGAGGGTCTGATCGAACATTTCTCGAAGTTGGAAGACCCGCGCGTCGACCGGAACAAGAAGCATGAGTTGATTGATGTCATCGTGCTGTGCGTGTGCGCGGTGCTCAGTGGGGCCGAAGGTTGGTGCGACATCGAGGAGTTCGGTCGCGCAAAGCTGGACTGGTTACGTCGTTATGTCCCGCTGGCCAATGGGGTCCCGGTCGATGACACGATTGCCCGCATCATCTCGGCGTTGTCGGTCAGTGGGTTTCAGGCGTGCTTTCTCAGTTGGATGGAGGACGTGGTCAAGCTCAGCGACGGTGAGATCATTGCGCTCGATGGCAAGACGCATCGACGCACCCATGATCGCAAGCGAGGGGTGAAGGCGCTGCATATGGTCAGTGCCTGGGCGTGTCGCAATGGGGTGGTGCTTGGGCAGGTGAAAACCGACGAGAAGTCGAACGAGATCGTGGCGGTGCCGGAGTTGCTGGAGAAGCTTCAATTGAAGGGGTGTATCGTGACGCTGGATGCGATGGGGTGCCAACGCGCGATCGCGAAGCAGGTCAAGAAAGGCGGTGGGGATTACGTGTTGGCGCTGAAGCGCAATCAGCCGGAATTGGAGCGCGAGGTTCGGGCGTATTTCGAGGCGGCGGAGCGGTGCGACTTTGGCGGTTCGGAGATGGGGCACGAGGCGACTTGCGACGAAGGTCACGGGCGGATTGAGCACCGGAGCTATTTCTTGTCCACGGACCTTGGTGCGTTGTCGGGTGTCGGGAAGTGGAAGGGACTGAAAGCGATGGGAATGGTGGAGTCGGAACGTCATTGTGGAGGGCGTGTCAGTGTTGAGCGGCGCTACTACATCACCTCGCTTGATGACGTGAAGGTGTTTCAACGGGCGGTGCGTTCACATTGGAGTATCGAGAACGGGTTGCACTGGCGGTTGGACGTGACGTTTCGCGAAGACGCAAGCCGGATTCGTCGAGGCAATGCGCCTCACAACATCGGGGTGATTCGTCACATGGCGATGAACCTACTCAAGCGCGAGAAGACGAAAATGAGCTATAGGCGCAAGAGAGTCCGGGCCGCTCTGAACGATGCCTTCCGAGATAAGTTGTTGATGGGACAATGACTTTATATGCGGTCACCCTGGTGTCCCTCGTGGCGCCAGGACAGAATCTCGGAGGTGGTTACCGCCTTCTGCTTCGCCCGCTCACGTCGCAGCGTCGCGCTGAGTGCGGCACGCTCGTCCGCACCGGTGGCCCGCGTCACATGGGCAACCGGCGTCGCGCCCCGCCGGATCACCAGATCTTCGCCTGCTTCCACCTCGGCCAGCAGCGCCGACAGGTGGGTCTTGGCCTCTCCGACGTTCACGCGTCGCGTCATGGTCATCCCGCTCCTCGTCCGCACCGCACCGGAAATCAACACCGCAGCGGCGGTCGGCGGCGGCGCTTTCCTCGAATTCCTCGAAGGGAAGACCCTCCCCGCCATCGCGGCGCTCGAAGCCCGCGCCGGCGGCTGAACGACGCGGCTGCCGCCGGGCGGGGTTCGCGCCCGCCTGCCCCCTCCGAAGATCGCGCCCCGTTCCCCGGCCCTTCCCCTGCCACGACGCCCGCCGTACCGGCCTGCACCGGCCTGTCAGCGGCGTGTGAAGCGGGGCTGGTAGGGGGAAAGCGAAATAGACGCAGTACCGAAAATCGCGGGCCCGGCCTCGCCGATTTCTCCTGCAAGCGGTGGCGCGGTCGGGCCGTCCGCGTTTCGCCGGTGCCCGCGCCGGTCTCCCGCGTTCCGGTGTCGTGTGGAGCCGCGCCTGACAAGGCGCCTGAATCGGCCGCGCCGCTCAGGTTTCCGCAACATCCACCCGGTAGATGGTCACCGGCTGGCTGCGTCCCCGGACGGTGACCGTTCCCAGCGCTTCGAACGGGAAGCGGTCGGGGCCGGCGAGGGCGCGGGTGCGTTCGGAGACGATGATCCGCGTGCCGTGCTCCTTGTTCAGTGCTTCGAGCCGGGCCGCGAGGTTCACGTCGTCGCCGTGCACGGTGTAGCCGAGCCGGTCCTGCGCGCCGACCAGCCCGCCGACCACGACCCCGGTATTGATCCCGACCCGCGAGGTGAGCCGCAGGCCCGCCCCGAAGGTGCGCTCGGCGAGGATGCGCTGGATCTCGACCGCGGCCCGCACCGCGTTCGCGGCGTGGTCCTCCACCGCGCTGGGAAGGTTGAAGGTGGCCAGGATGGCGTCGCCCTGGTACTGGTTGATGGCCCCGCCGTGGCGGACGATCGGTTCGGTGACCGCTGCGAAGTACTCGTTCAGGGTGGCGATCAGCTCGACCGGCGTCATACCCTCGCTGATGGTGGTGAACCCCTGAAGATCGCTGAAGAAGATGGTGGTCTCCCGGACATCGCCTGCCCCCGCCTCGATGCGCTTCTCCGAGGTCTTGACCTGCGCCGCCACCTCGCTCGGCACGAACAGGGAGAGTTCCTCCGCCGCAGTGCTCTCGACCACCGAGCGGACGAGCAGGTTCCGCGCGCGGGTGATGGCGATGGCCAGAATTCCGGTCACGATCAGCACCGAGATCACCTTGTCGAACTCCGCGCCGAGCAGGATGCTGTTCGAGGTCATGTACTCGACATAGTCGCGGGTGATCATCGGGTCGTCGGTCGCCATGCGGGCCGCATAGAACACCATCGCCAGCCACCCGAGCGCGGCCACCGCCCCCGCGAGCAGCACGTACCGCGCCTCGAAGCGCAGGGCACGCAGCGCGATGAAAATGAAGACGTAGAGCAGGGTGGGCACCTTGAGGTAGAACGATGCGGGCTGGCCGTACTTGACGTGGATGCTCCAGATAAGCACGAGCAGCAGCACCATGTCGACGATGACCGAAACGTAGAGCAGCCAGTCCGGCAGGGCGCGCTGGTGGGCCAGGGCCACGCGCACGAGGGTGAAGAGCAGGTACGCGCCAAGCACCCACGGCTCCGGCGCGAACACCGGTTCTGCGGTATAGGGCTTCGGTGAGAGCGCATACAGGACCGTGAACGTCACCACGATCGAGAGCTGAATCCAGCCGATCGCGATCTCGCTCGACTCCTGCTGGCGCCGGATCGCGTCTCGCACCCGCCCCGGCAGGGGCGCAGCATCACGGCTTGTCGGCGATTGCGAGGACCATCGCGGGATCAGGCGCATGATCGGTCTCGATGCTCGTCGTCAGCCACCTGCCCGCTTTGCCCGCATCACGGGTGGTGCCCGTTCCGATGACGAGTATGGGTGCGGTGGCGAGTGCCTGCAACATGCCCCGTTTTCCTTTCCAAGCGGGCGAATAATCCCGGATCGCAAGTCCAAGGCGCTTTTATCTCACACCAAGGTATTGCCGGGTTTTCCTTCCACGGCGAAGACGGTCGCGTGGAAGCAACCAATTTGAATCTGACAGGATCGAGTTCGATGTTCCGCTGGCGCCCGGCCGGTTGAGTCTTTTCACCTACAGCGCCACGGAGGAGGTTCGATGGGGGATTCGGGGATACACCTGTCCAAATCGCGGGCGGCGGTCGCTACGAGACAAGTGAGAAAGCCGAGCGCATGGAGTGGAGCGCGGACGGCGATATGGTGCTTCACTTCACGGTTGCCGGCCGCGCGGCGACACTGCGCGTCCCTGTCACGGGTCAGCTCACCGCTGATAGGGATGTAGACAAGGTTTTCGGCAGTGCCGCTGTCGGTGGCGGTCACTCGCGAGCCGCGCGCGAAACCTGAACCGGGAGCGGTGTCGGTGTTTCGCGGGGATGTCTCAGGTGATCCCCTCGGGACGACTCCGACCGACACCGCTCCCCCCTTCTCTCGCCGCTTCGGCGGCCTCGGACCTCATGGGAGAGGCGTCATCATGACCGACACCCGGTGGTGATTGCATCGCCATGCAGGAGCGACCGCCGGTTGCCCCTGCGGGCGGGCGTCGTGATGACTGACACCTGGTGGTGATTGCACCGGCCCCGGCGTGTCTCCCATCGCGCCGGGGCCACCTCCCCGCAGGCTGGAGGCGGCAGACCGCCGGCGGATTCGACGCCCGGTTCGAGACTGGTTCGCTATCCCGGAAATTTCACCGATTCATGAAGCGAGGAGAGCGCGGAGATAGCCAAGCTCCGGCCTGCGAGGCAACTCTTGTCGGGCTCCGGCCTGCTGCGCAAGCCTTGTATGATTTTGCAGTGCGACCACGGGTCAGCTCGCGCGGCGTTCGCGTTCGACGAAGGCGCGGATCGTCGGCACCAGCGCCTCGACTCCCTCGGTGAGGGGTTCGACCACGGGAATGCCGAGTGTCGTGCGGTACTCGGCGCGGGAGCGGTCGAGTTCGTCCGGGGTGCAGCCCTTCGAGCTGAGGGTGACCGCGATCGTTTCGGAGCCGTAGAGTCGGATCAGATCGATTTCGGATTCGAGCGATGGAATCCGCAGGCCCATCGATTCGTACCCCTCGAAGAATTCGCGTCCCGGTGCGTGTTGCAGTACTACCCCCCGGGCGGCGGCCGAGAGCAGCATCTCCGCCCCGCAGGGGCCGCTCGGGTTGCGCAGCGATGACTGCCCCTCGATCACCATCAGGTCCGGCTCCACTTCCCGGTCGCAGCGCACGATCGCGTGCTCCAGTTCGCCGCATACGAAGTCGTTGACGATGGAATCGAACACGATCCCGTAGCGTGCGCCCTGCATCCAGCCGGTCTGGCCGGTGTGGATCATCTCGGTACGCACCCCGGCCCGGTTCATCGCCTCCACGATGAGCCGCGTGGTGGTGCGCTTGCCGAGTGCGCAGTCGGTGCCGAGCACCGCGAGGCGAGGGGCGCGCACGCGGTAGATGTCGCCTTCCCAGAAATGCAGCGCGTGCCGGGGCTGCGGGCGGCGGAGATCGATCAGCTCCACCCCGCGTCCCCGCGCCGCGGCCGCAACCTCCGCGTCGTCGGCGGTGGTGTCGTGCAGGCCGTTGACGATGCCGAGCCCCTTGTCCACCGCGTCCAGGATCAGGGTGTGCAGCTCGGGCAGGAGCCGCCCGCCGTGGGTCGCGACGCCCACGATGCACCACTTCGGTGCCGGGCCTTCGAGCGCCATCGCCTCGTCGAGGTCCGCGACGACGGGAATCCCCACCGGCCGGCCATCAAGCACCTCGCCCGCGTCGCGTCCGGCGACATCGGGGTCGACGATCGCGACCACCGTGAAGCGGTCGGAACCCCGGACGAGGCCATGGGCGGTCTTCCCGTTCGGGGTGTCGAACAAGTGGTTGGCCAGAACGACCGCTGACTCCTTCATCGTTGGACTCTCCACGGTCGAGTGCGAAGCGAAGTGGCCCGGTGACTTCTTGTCTCCCTCGACGCCAACGGCGGGCACCCCCGAGAATCTCGGCGGAGCGCGGGAGCGTATCGCAACCCTGTCCGGATTACCGCTGTCGTGGCGCGATTCCCGGCCGGCGATTCACGCCGCGAGGAGGCCGCGATCGGGTTACCGCGATCGGGTTACGGCGCCCGGGGTACGGCGCCCGGGGTACGGCAGGGTGGCTCCGGTGGTGCGTGCTACCATCCGCGCCGCTCCGGTCGGGGCGCCTGCGCATCGGGCGCCGGGGCGCACATCGACGCGCATTGCACGGAAAGAAACCATGATGAGCTACCGCATCGCGGTGATCCCCGGCGACGGGATCGGCAGGGAGGTGGTGCCGGAGGGGATTCGGGTGCTGGAGGCGGCGGGCGCGCGGTACGGCGTCGCGTTCGAGTTCGACGAGCTCCCCTGGAGCTGCGAGGTCTACGCGAAGACCGGCCGGATGATGCCCGAGGACGGGCTCGAAACCATCCGCGCGCACGATGCCATCTTCCTCGGTGCGGTGGGGTTTCCCGGGGTCCCTGACCACGTCTCCCTGTGGGGCCTGCTGATTCCCATCCGCCGCGAGTTCGGGCAGTACGTCAACCTCCGACCCGTGCGGCTCCTTCAGGGCGTGCAGTCTCCGCTGCGCGACCGCAGCGCGGCGGACATCGACTTCCTGGTGGTGCGCGAGAACAACGAGGGCGAATACTCGGACATCGGCGGGCGCATCTACGGCGGCACCGCGCACGAGATGGTGACGCAGGAGAGCGTGTTCACTCGGCGCGGCACCGACCGCATCATCCGCTACGCGTTCGAGCTTGCATCGCGGCGCGCGGCCCGGCACCTGACCTCGGCCACGAAGTCGAACGGTATCAAGCACACCATGCCCTACTGGGACGAGCGCTTCGCCGCGGTCGCCTCCGAATACCCCGACATCCGCACCGACCAGTACCACATCGACATCCTGGCCGCGCACTTCGTCCTGCATCCGGACTGGTTCGACGTGGTGGTGGGCAGCAACCTCTTCGGCGACATCCTCTCCGATCTCGGGCCGGCGGTGGCGGGCACCATCGGCATCGCGCCGTCGGCGAACATCAACCCGGAGCGGGAGTTCCCGTCGATGTTCGAGCCTGTGCACGGGTCCGCTCCGGACATCGCCGGGCGGGGTATCGCCAACCCCATCGGTCAGATCTGGTCGGGCGCGATGATGCTGGAGCACCTCGGCCACCCGGACGCGGCGCGGGCCATCGAGCGCGCGATCGAGACGGTGCTCGCGGACCCGGCCGCGCTCACCCCCGACATGGGCGGCCGTGCGACGACGCAAGCCCTGGGCGCGCGGATCGCGGCCGCGGTGGAGTAGGCCCCGGCCGAAGTCGATTTTCTCCCTCATCGACCTCAATCCCCTTCCAGACCGGGGATACCGGCGCCTTGAGCGGAAAAGTTCTTCTGGCCAGGGTCCCTGGCGCGCAGAGACGGAAAGCAAGGAGCGCCGATTCCCGTCGCGAGCGTTGCCACAGAGGGCCGCTCGCCGGCCGGGGGTACGAGCCTCCAGGTGCGCGGCGCCCGGAGAGTCGGCGAAAGTAGGGGAGATTCGCCGATTCTCGCGTGAGCGTTGCCGCGCAGGGTGGTTCGCCGGCCGGGGGTGCAAGCCTCCAGGTGCGCGGTGGACGGGGAAGCGGCGAGGGTGGAGCGATGTCCGTCGAAATCGCGACGATCGTTCTGGTCGCGGCGCTTGCCCACGCGGCGTGGAACGCGCTGGTCAAGAGCGATGACGACCGGCTCGTCACCCTCGGTGCGGTCAACGCGGTACGGTTCCTGCTCTGCGTCCCGGTGGTGTTGGTGCTGCCGCTCCCGGATCGCGCGAGCTGGCCGTACCTGGCCGCCTCCGCGGTCCTGCACGTCGGCTACTACACGTTTCTCCTCTCGGCCTACCGCTTCGGGGATCTGAGCAAGGTCTATCCGCTCGCGCGCGGCCTGTCCCCGCTGATCGTGGCCGCAGGAGCGTTCGCATTCGCCGGCGAGCGGCTGGGCCCGGTGGCGCTGGCCGGGGTGGCGATCGCCGGCGCCGGCATCGCGAGCCTCTCCTTCGGCGATGCCGCGGCGCGGGCCGACGAGCATCGTCGCGGCGTGTTCTTCGCGGTCGTCACCGCGCTGTTCATTGCCGGGTACACGGTTACGGACGGGATGGGCGTGCGCCTTTCGGGCCACGCGCTGAGCTACGTCGCGTGGCTCGCGATCCTCGACGGCCTGCCGATGCTGCTCGCGGCGGCGGTGCTGCGCCGCGTCGCGTTCGCCCGCGGGCTCGTCACCCGAGCGTGGAAGTCCGTGGCCGGGGGCGCGCTTCAGCTCACCGCCTACGGGCTCGTGGTGTGGGCGCTCTCCGTCGCGCCCATGGCAGCGGTTTCGGCCCTGCGCGAGACAAGCGTGCTCTTCGCCGCGATCATCGGGGTGAAGCTCCTCGGCGAACCGCTGGGCCCGCGCCGGATCGCGGCCGCAGCCCTGGTGGCGACAGGGGTGGCGATGATCTGACCCGGAAATTCCGGATCAGCCCGGAAATTTTCGGACCAGTGGGGGTGAGTGCTCCCGCGGCGAAGCGAACGCCGGGCCGGAGTCGGGCCGATGATCCGTGGGTGATTGACTTCCGTGGAGGATCGTTCGTCGGATTCGAGGATGGCCAGCGCCCCCGGTGGTACAACCGCCATGGCCCTGTTGATGGGGTGAACGCGGGTTCCACACCGTTGGACCTGCGCAACGCCCCGACATCGGGGCGAAATCGGTGGGCATCCGGATCAGATCGGCGCTTCGCCCCCAGCGAGTGCCGGGGATGCCGGCGGTGCTGCTCCGGCGCCCGCCCGCAAGCCGACAGCTCCGCGGCGCCGAATCCGGCGCGCGGGTCGGGATCGGTCAGTGGCCCTTCTCGCCGAGCCTCGACTCCAGCTCCGCGACACGGGCTTCGGCGGCAGCGGCTCGCGCCTCGGCGGCGGCGGCCAGCGCTTCGGCGTCGGTGGCCCGCGCCTCGGTGGCGGCGGCCCGCGCCTCGGCGTCGCGGTGGGCGGCGGCCTCCTCACCGTGGCTGAGCAGTTTCTCCCCCGTCGCCGGGTCGTGAAAGCGGATCTCCTCGCCCTGGGTGCGCAGGTCGAGCTCCAGCACCTCGCTCCGCAGCGCGAGCGTCCGGTCGATGGACTCCACCGCCGTCAGCCGCTCGTACGCTCCGCCTGCCATCCGATACCCCTGCAGCCGCGGCGTGTAGTGCGCTCCCATCGGGTCGAACAGGAAGTATTCGCGGACTCCGAGACCCGCGTAGATGCCCGGCTTCTTCCCCACATCCTCACGCCACGTGCTCGGCGACGCCACCTCCAGCACGAAGTCCGGCCCCTTGCCCTCTTCCCACACCTTGTAGTTCATCCGTATCCGGTCTTCGACCCCGAACACCACGAACGCATCCGGTGCCACCGACACCCGCGGATTGCCTTCTTCGTAGTAGACGAGCAGGTCGCCCGAGACGTACACGTCCGGGCGGTCTGCGTAGTACACCCGCAGTGCCCCCACCGCGTAGAGAATGGCGTGGAGCTGGGGGTCGTTCTCGGCCAACGGTTTGCCGTCCGAGCTCGGGTAGTCAACCGCGGGCGGGGGGGCGGCGACAGGGGGGACAGAAGTGTCGGCGACGCGAACGCCGGCGGCATCGGCGGAGGGCGCGATGGGTGTTTGCATCGGCAGGACTCCCGGACTGGCGGGCCGGTGGCCGCGACGGCATCGCGGCCAGAAGGTTGACTGTCGCGAATGACGGTACCACGGGCATGTTCCGGTCCCAAGTAATGGCGTGGGCAGTGGTGTGGACGGCAGTACCACAGCGGTACGGCGTGTTGGCGGCACCGCGGCGGCCATATCAGGTCATGGCTGTCCGCGGGCGGCGAGTGCGAGGGGGCAGGATGCACGGCGGCGGGCAGTCGCACCATGGCACTGAGGCACGGCGCTTGTAGGCGATGGGCGCGGCCGGGGTGCGACTTCGACCTGCGACGGGCGGCGGCGGAGTCACTTCATGCGGCGGCGCGAGGAGTCCCTACGATGCGTCGGCCGTCGACGGGTCGTGTCCGCTATTCTCGGCGACGCCACGAGAGGCTGACGAGAGCCCGTTGCACAGCGCGCTTGCGACGAGATGTCGATCTGCGGAGCGTTCACTGCGGGTAATTTCAGGAACCGGTTCCGGCCTGACGGGAACGGTGGTGTTCGCCGCCGGCCGTGAATCGGACGAGGGTGGCGACTACCATGCGCATCCCCGGCTCTCACCCGATGGAGCTGCCGTGAACCTCGATTCCAGTGCATATCCTTCGCGTCGCAGCGTGGTGCTGGCGGCCGGCGGCATGGTGGCGACGAGCCAGCCGCTGGCGGCGCAGGCGGGGCTCGCCGTGCTGCGGGCCGGCGGGAGCGCGGTCGACGCGGCGCTCGCGACCGCCATCACCCTGACCGTGGTCGAGCCGACCTCGAACGGCATCGGCAGCGACGCCTTCGCCATCGTCTGGGACGGGGAAAAGCTGCACGGCCTCAACGCGTCCGGCCCGGCCCCGCGGGCGCTCTCGGCCGAGGCGCTGCGGGCCGCCGGTCACACCGGATTTCCCGAGCGCGGGTGGACGGCGGTTTCCGTGCCCGGGGCTCCCGACGCCTGGGGAGCGCTGCATGCGCGATTCGGTCGAGTACCGCTCGATGCGCTGTTCACCGCCGCCATCCGGTACGCCGAGGACGGTTTCCCCGTCTCTCCGGTGGTCTCGAAGCTCTGGCGCCGGTCCGGTCCGGTGTTCCTCGGCACCGGCGACGCCGCCCTCGACGAGTGGGCGCGGGTGTTCACCCTCGCGGGACGGACCCCGGCCGCCGGGGAGGTCTGGCGCAGCCCGGCCCACGCCGCGACCCTGCGCCGGCTCGCGTCCGCCGGCACCCGGGATTTCTACGAAGGCGAGCTGGCCGAGCGCGTCGCGGAGCACGCGCGGGCGACCGGCGGCCTCCTCGACGGCGACGACCTCGCGCGGTTTCGCAGCGAGTGGGTGGAGCCGATCTCCGTCGCGTACCGGGACCACGAGGTGTGGGAAATCCCGCCGAACGGGCAGGGGATTGCGGCCCTGCAGGCGCTCGGCATCGTCGAGGGCACGGCGATGCGCGACGCCCCGTGTGCGAGTGCCGAGAGCTGGCACTGGCAGATCGAGGCGATGAAGCTCGCGTTCGCGGACGCCTACCGCTACGTGGCCGACCCGTGCCACGCGGACGTGCCGAGTCACGGCATGCTCGATGCCGACTACCTCGCCGCGCGCCGCGCGCTCCTGCGCGAGCACGCCCAGTCCTTCGGCCCGGGGCGACCGCCCGGGGGCGGAACGGTGTACCTCTGCGCCGCGGACCGCGACGGCATGATGGTGAGCTACATCCAGTCGAACTACATGGGGTTCGGCTCCGGGGTGGTGGTGCCCGGCACCGGCATCGCGTTCCAGAATCGTGCGGCGGGATTCACGCTGGAGCCGGGGCACGGCAACGAGGCGGCGGGCGGCAAGCGGCCCCGGCACACCATCATCCCCGGCTTCCTCACCCGTGGCGGCGCGCCGGTCGGTCCGTTCGGGGTGATGGGGGGCGAGATGCAACCACAGGGACATCTCCAGGTGGTGACCTCGATGGTCGACTACGGGCTCGACCCGCAGAGCGCGCTGGATGCGCCGCGTTGGCGCGTGATGCCGGAGGCGGTGGCGCTGGAGCCGGAGGTCGCGGCGGAGGTCGCGGATGGGCTGCGGCGCCGCGGTCACCGGGTCGAGATCGCGCCCGACCGTCTCGACTTCGGCCGCGGTCAGATCATTCGCCGCCTGGACTCCGGCGCGTACGCAGGGGGAACGGAGCCTCGCGCCGACGGGGAAGTGGCGGCGTGGTAGGGGCGGCGGATTGATCGGTCGTTCATTGCTCACAGCCGGGCGATGCGTCGCCGGAGGTTCACCAGCATGCCGGCGGTGGCGCCCCAGATGTAACGGTGCTCGTACTCGAATGCGTAGTAGCGGCGGCGGACCCCGGCGCGGATTCCGCTGTCGATCCGGCATGAGGTCTCGTCGAGGAAGAAGGCGAGCGGGACTTCGAACGCTTCGGCCACCTCGAACGCATCCAGAGTGAGGGCGAAGTCCGGTCGCACGAACCCCACGACCGGGGTCACGCGGTAGCCGGTGACCGTCTCGTACCCGTCGAGCAGGCCGGCGAGCGCGATGTACTCGCGCCCGAGGCCGAGCTCCTCCGCCGTCTCGCGCAGCGCGGCGTCGACGGGGCCGCGGTCGGTGTCGTCGAGCCGTCCGCCGGGGAAGCTCACCTGACCGGGGTGATCGCGCAGGTGATCGGTGCGGCGGGTGAGGAGGACGGTGAGGCCGTCCGGGCGCTCGACGATCGGCACGAGCACCGCGGCGGGACGCAGGGGAGCCCGGCGCGAAAGAGACGGGTTGAGATCACCGTCGCCAAGCTCGTCGCCGCATGGTGGGTCGTCGAGGGCTCGCACCGCCCGCTCCACCCGCGCGCGAAGCGCCGAGCGGGTGGCGGCGGGGGCGGCGGTCGTGGACCCGGAGCCGGTGGTTGCGTCGTTCACTGCGCTATCTTAGCGGCATCTCTGGAAACGGTCGGTCGGCGATGCGCATGGATAAGGGCGAGGCCGCATCGGTGGTGGTGGGCGAACGGCTGCGGCGCCTCATCAAGGGGGCGCCGCGCCGTTGTCGTCCGGACGCCGCATCAGTGACAGCGTGCGGATTGCGGGGGTGTCGCAGCCGGGATTTCACGCGGCGGACGCCCGGGTGCAACGGGTTCTTTCTCGCGGCCTCTCGGGCGGTGGCTCTGGTCATGCTCGCGTTGTCGCCGGCGCCACCGGTCGCAGTTCCCATACGGCGCAACGCCGGGTGGCGCATGCGCGTCGGAGTCGCCCGCCCGGCATGAACCCCCGGGAGCGGTACCGCGAGGAGCTGGCGCGCGGGGTTCTGCGGCCCGATCCGGCGCAGGCGGCACTGGTCGAGGAGCTGGAGCGGGTGCACCGCTCGCTGCTCGCCCGGCGTGACGACGGGTTGCTCGCGCGGCTTGCGCAGCGGCTCGGAAGAGGCGGCGCCGCGCCGGTGCGCGGTCTGTACGTGTGGGGTGGCGTCGGTCGCGGCAAGACGCACCTCGTCGACCTGTTCTTCCGTGCTTCCCCCCTCGATGCGAAGCTGCGCATCCACTTTCACCGCTTCATGCAGCGCGTGCACGGCGAGCTGAAGGCGCTTCCCGGCCGCGAGGATCCGCTGGAGATCGTCGCCGCCCGGATCGCGAAGCGCGCGCGGGTGCTGTGTTTCGACGAGTTCCACGTCTCCGACATCACCGACGCGATGATTCTCGGGCGGCTCCTCGCGGGGCTGTTCGAGCACGGCACCACCCTGGTGGCGACCTCGAACATCGAGCCGTCGGGGCTCTACGCGGACGGGTTGCAGCGTGAGCGGTTCCTGCCCGCGATCGCGCTCATCGAGCGACACACGAAGGTGATTCACCTCGACGGCGGCGCCGACTACCGCCTGCGCGCTCTGGAACGGGCCCGGACCTGGTACGCGCCGCTCGGTGCGGAGGCCGATCGGGGTCTTGCCGAGTGCTTCCGCGCTCTGGCGCCGGAGGGGGTGGCGGACGGCGAGGCGCTCGTGATTCTCGGCCGGCGCGTGCCGACCGTGCGCCACGCCGGGGGCATCGCCTGGTTCGACTTCGAGGCGCTCTGCGCCGGCCCCCGATCGGTGGCCGACTACATCGAGATCGCCCGCGATTTCCACTCGGTGGTTCTGAGCGGCGTCCCGGTGCTCGACGACGAGCGCCGCGACCCGGTGCGCCGCTTCATCCACCTGGTCGACGAACTCTACGAGCGCAACGTGAACCTGATCGTTGCCGCCGCGGCACCGCCGGACGGACTGTACCGAGGACGCCGACTCGCCGGGCCGTTCGAGCGCACCCGGTCGCGCCTGTTCGAGATGCAGTCGACCGACTACCTCGGCCGCAGACACATCCCCTGAGAGATCCCTTGCCCGCAAATTTCACCGATTCGCGAAGCCGGAGCGCGCAGATGGCTACTCGGATCCGTGCGCGTAGCCGTGAGTCGGTGAAATCTCGGGTTACCCCACGTTTATCGGCTTGTGTCGAAAATGCGACAGTTTCCCGGGAGAAGTGACAATCCCGAGAATATTCATTGACGTGGAGGAAAGTGTGGTGCTACTTCCGAAATTGTCCCCGCAACTGCTTGGTAACTGCATGAAAGTTGTTCCGTCATGCCCGACGGGGATGCCTCTCTCGCGAGGAGCGACCGGCAAATGACCAAGGAATCGACACCGGACGGACCCCAATCACGCGATCTCCTGGACATCAGCTCCGGCATCGCCCGTCTCCTCGCACACCGGTTCGGCGACGGGCTGGTCTACTTCCGCGACGAGGGTGAGCGCAAGCTGTTCGGGCTCGCGGTGGAGTGGGGTCTGCTCAGCCGCGAAGGCTATCTCACGCCTGAAGGTCACTCCTTCCTCGCCACCCACGGCGGCGACTGACCGGCGCCGCCGCGGTCGCGGCGCCTCTCTCTCCGCGGCCCCGGTTTCGGGGTCGCACCATGCGGACGGACTCGCGCCTCGTAACGGGAACGACGGCATTTTGTCCGCGCCCGCCGTTTGCTCAAGGAGCGGGAATCCCTGGTGTCCGGACAATCGCAGTCCGGCTCGACTCCCGGTGCCGCCGCGCGGATCGGGCCTTCGCCTCCCTTGTTGCACGCGGCCGGGCCGAACTTATACTGCCGGTCCCGGCCGATGGCGACCACTGAAGAGAGGATCCCGCCCATGCCCGCCCATACCACCGATGACATCCGCAACGTGGCTCTGACCGGGCATGGCGGCGCCGGCAAGACCACCCTGGCCGAGGCGCTGCTCGCATTCGCCGGCGCCATCGACACTCCCGGCTCGGTCACCGGCGGCACCACGGTGTGCGATTTCGACCCGCAGGAGAAGGAGCACCAGCACTCGCTGTACCCCTCGGTCGTGCACTTCGAGCACGGCTCGCGCCATGTCAACCTCGTGGACACCCCCGGCTACCCCGATTTTCTCGGCCGCGCGCTCCCGGTGCTCGCGGCGGTGGAGACGGCGGCGGTGGTGGTGGATGCGCGCCAGGGGGTGCAGATGGTCACCCGGCGCATGATGGAGGCGGCGGCCGCGCGCGGACTCGCCCGCCTGGTGGTGGTGAACCGGATCGACGCCGAAGAGCTCGACCTGGAGGCGCTGCTCGCCAATCTCGCCGAGGTCTTCGGCCCCGAGTGCATGCCCATCAACCTGCCGGCGGGCGGCGGGGCGCGGGTGGCGGACTGCTTTTTCGCGCCTGGTGACGAACCGACCGACTTCTCGTCGGTGGACGAGGCCCATACCCGCATCGTGGACCAGGTGGTCGAGGTCGACGAGGTGCTGATGGAGCGTTACCTGGAGCTGGAAGAGGGCGATTCGCTCGACGCGGACCGGCTCCACGATGCGTTCGAGCGGGCGCTGCGCGAGGGCCATCTCGTGCCGGTGTGTTTCACCTCGGCGGAGTCGGGAGTCGGGATCGCGGAACTCGCCAACGTGATCGAGAAGGTCATGCCCAGTCCGCGGGAGGGGAACCGCGCGCCGTTCCGCAACGCGGCGGGGGAGTCGGTGGAGGTCGCGCCGGATGCCGGCGCCCCGGCCATCGCCCACGTCTTCAAGGTCTCGATCGACGCCTTCGTGGGCAAGCTCGGCGTGTTCCGGATCCACCGGGGCACGGTGACCAGGGACTCCCAGTTCCACCTCGGAGACGCGCGCAAGCCGGTGAAAATCGGTCATCTGTTCGCGCTGCAGGGCAAGGAGCATGTCGAGATCGACGCCGGAGTCCCGGGCGACATCTGCGCGGTGGCGAAGATCGACGAGGTGACCTACGGCGCGGTGATGCACGAATCCGCGGACGACGAGGGCCTCGCCATGACCGCGGACGCTCTGCCGGCGCCCATGCTCGGGCTGGCCATCGCGGCGAAGACCCGCGGCGACGAGCAGAAGCTCGGAGACTCGCTCTCGAAGCTCGCGGCGGAGGACCCGTGCCTCGGCATCGAGCACAACGCGGTGTTCAACGAGACGGTCATCCGCGGGCTCGGCGACCTGCACCTGCGCATGGTGCTGGAGAAGATGAAGGACCGGTACCACGTCGAGGTGGACACCAGAGCGCCGAAAATCGCGTACCGGGAAACCGTCCGCAAGCCGGCCGAAGGCCACCACCGCCACAAGAAGCAGACCGGCGGCGCCGGGCAGTTCGGCGAGGTCTATCTCCGAATCGAACCGCTGGCGCGTGGCGCGGGCTTCGAGTTCGTCGACGCCGTGGTCGGCGGAGTGATCCCGAACCAGTTCATCCCCGCGGTGGAGAAGGGGGTGCGCCAGGTGCTCACCCACGGCGCGGTGGCCGGCTACCCGCTCCACGACGTGCGGGTCACGGTCTACGACGGCAAGCACCATTCCGTCGACTCCAAGGAGGTCGCCTTCGTCGCGGCCGGCCGGAAGGCGTTCGTGGATGCGGTCAACAAGGCGGCGCCGATCGTGCTCGAACCCATCGTCGACATCCGGGTCACGGTGCCGCAGGCGAACATGGGTGACATCGCTGGCGATCTTTCCTCGAAGCGCGGCCGCATCAGCGGCACCGAGGCGATGAGCGCGGGCATGGTGATGGTCTCCGGGCAGGCGCCGCTGGCGGAGCTCGGCAGCTACCAGTCGGAGCTGAAGTCGGTGACCGGGGGGGCGGGCTCCTTCTCCATGGAGCTCTCCCACTACGACCCGGTGCCGTCCAACATCCAGCAGCAGCTCATGGCCGAATACAAGCCGGCCGCGGACGAGGACTGAACACCGCCGGCGGGTCCGACCGCGTCCGACCCATGCGCCACTCCGCGCTCACCCGCCGTCTCGACGTCGCCTCCGCCCGCGTCTGGGATATCCATTACCGGGCCCGCGAGCGGCGCGGTTCGCCCTCACCCGGGAGCTGGCCGAAGTGGCGGCGATGGAGCGGGCGTACCGGGCGCGGCGGGACCTCCTGTGCGCGCGCATCAACGCCGGCCCCGGCCTCGCGTGCCAGTGGCCGCAGGGCGGGATGTACGCGATGGTCGATGTGCGCGGCACCGGCCGTTCCGACGAGGACTTCGCCTGGGGCCTGCTGGAGGCGGAAGGTGTTTCGGTGCTGCCCGCCGCGACCTTCGGCGCGAGCGCGGCCGGGCATGTGCGCGTGAGCCTCACCGCGCCGGAGGCGGTGCTCGGCGAGGCCTGCGATCGGATCGAGCGTTACGCGCGGTCGCTGGTCGGGCCGCGAGAGCCTTGAGGCGCACGGCGGGAAGCCGTTTCAGCCGCCGAGTCGTCGGGTCCACCTCGATGCCTACCGACTCCAGGGCCGTCAGCCCGAGCAGCGGCTCGACATCCGGCTCTCCGAACAGGATCGTGCCACCGACCATCTCGCCCATGAATTCGATTTCGGCGGTCGCGATGTCCATCACGATCTCGGTGCCGTCCGCCAGCTCGTACTTGCGCTGCCCCCGGGGTTGGAGACCGATGGCTTCCAGATGTGGCCGGGGGACCAGCGAATCCGTGGACCCGGTGTCCACCAGGAACAGCCCGTCCCACGCGCGTTCCGGGTCGGCGGGGTTGCGAATGGTGACGGTGACGTGAATTGCTCCCATCCGGAGGTCTCCTCTTGCGCCTGGTCGAAGGTCAGGACACTGTTCCGCACACTACCACGCCGCATACGCGAGGAACTTCTCTCCCGTCGCTCTCGTTGTGGGCGCCGGGTGACTGCTTCGTAGGCCAGCAGCCCGAGCGAGCCGGCGCCGTATCCCGGACATGCCGCCGCGAATGCCGCAGACCGCCCCGCATTGGTCCGGCCCCGGTCGCCGGCGGCGCACCTTTCGGGTTGCGGAAGGCGCGGCGTGTTCGTCTGTCCCGTGGAAACTTGCGCCCTGTCACTCGTCCGTCGGACCGGAATTTGGCTTGATATGTGCGGGGGCCGACGCGGGCCTTCCGTGCGAGCGCTGAACTCCCACCTGTCCGGCCGTGGCGCCGGCCCGGCCCAGAACTGGAATGCGACCAATGAAGCAACCTCTCGGTGACCCGGCATCGGTCCGGCCCTTCCGCATCGAGGTTCCGGACGAGACCCTCGACGACATCCGCCGGCGGGTCGGAGACTATCCCTGGCACGAGATGCCCGATGACGGTGGGTGGGGCTACGGTGCCAACCTCGACTACATGAAGGTGCTGTGCGCGTACTGGCTGGACGAGTTCGACTGGCGGCGGCAGGAGGCCCGCATCAATCGCCTTCCCCACTTCACGGCGCCGGTCGGCGGGATCGACATCCACTTCGTTCACGAGAGGAGCAGCCACCCGCACGCCCTGCCGCTGATCATCTCCCACGGCTGGCCGGGGTCCGTCGTGGAGTTCCTCGACGTCATCGGCCCTCTTGCGCATCCCGAACGTCACGGAGGCCGCGCCGAGGACGCATTCCACGTCGTCGCGCCGTCGCTCCCGGGGTTCGGCTTCTCGGGCCGGCCGCCCCGTCCCTGGGGTCCCCGCCGGATGGCCCGGGTGTTCGCAGAACTCATGACCGATGTTCTCGGGTACCAGGGCTACCTCGCCCAGGGGGGCGACTGGGGCGGCGCCATCTCCTCGTGGCTTGGCTACGAGCACGCGCCGGCCTGCCGGGCCATCCACCTCAACATCATGACCATGCGTCCCCCGGACGGACCGGCAGGAGCCGAAGAGGCGGCGTGGGCCGCGCGGTTCGAGGAGGAGCAGGCGCTGGAGAACGGCTACCGCACCCAGCAGGCGACCAGGCCGCAGACGCTCAGCTACGCGATGATGGACAGCCCCGTCGGGGTTGCCGCCTGGCTCGTCGAGAAATTCAACTCCTGGTCCGACACGGTCGGCGACGACATCGAGAGCGCGCACCCCAGGGACGCGCTCCTGACCAACATCATGGTGTATCTGGTCACCCGCACGTTCAACACCGCGAGCTGGATCTACTACGGCCGGCGCGAGGAAGGCGGTCGCGTGCTGTCGCCGGAAGGCAGGCGGGTGGAGGTGCCGACCGGCTGCGCCCTGTTCCCCGCCGAGTTCCTGTCCTGGCCTCCGAGGAGCTACGTGGAGCGGGTCTACAACGTGACGCGCTGGACCGAGCTGCCGCGCGGCGGCCACTTCGCGGCGATGGAGCAGCCCGCACTGTTCATCGAGGATGTCCGCGCCTTCGCCCGGACCTTGCGGTAGCCCGCCGTGTCTCACCGATTCGAGGTTGCTACCGGTAGCGAAGCGCGGAGGCTTCGCGAGGCTGTGGGTGGGCGCCACATGCCTCGCTGGTTCGAGGCGCCGCTTCGTCGGCCCGTCTCGGGGCAGCTACAAGAGCTTCCTCACTTCGTCGGTGATGATCCTTGTCCCCTCTTCCAGCCTCTCCCCCGGTACATGGGATTTCTTGGTCGCATCCGGATGTTTTTTCCATGCTACCCTCTTGCCGCCCGAACACGCGGATATCCTTCGACAGAGGGATATGCACTGCCGATGACGAGCTTGCGAGAAATTCGATCTGGAACGGTGACGGACGATGAGCGGAGAGATTGAGCGAGAAGGAGGACGAATTTCCATCAAAGGGAATATCGGCCCTTCACACTTGCACGTGATGTGTTCAGTGCTCTATCAGACAATGGAGCAACGCGGCTACACGGACATCGTATTGGATTTCTCCATATGCGACAGCATTACCGAGGCAATCATGCTGCCCATGATGCCGATCATCACGAAATATCGAGAGAAAAACGGTGTTGAATTTCGATTGATTGAACCACAGGATGACGGATTGAGTAGGTTGTTTGCCAATGCCAACTGGGCTTACCACATCGATCCCGAGCGTCGCCACCCCAATCCGCACGAGGGCGGTCACGTTCCCGCCCTTCGGTTCGGCGATGAAGGTAACGAAAGTCAGGGTGAGATTCTCGACAGAGTCATGGGGTTGATTCTGAGCCGTCTGCAAACGGATCGGGATACTCTCAAGGCCGTTGAATGGTCACTCGGGGAGATCATGGACAACGTATCCAATCACTCCGAATCACCCGTTGGCGGTTTTGTTCAAGCGACGGCCTATCTGAATCAAAACTCGGTCGAATTTGTCGTGGCGGATGCCGGCATCGGCATTGCCGCCAGCATGGGAATCGATGACCATATGGCTGCACTTCGCGATGTCATCAACGAAGGCGTCACCAGAGACAAGACTCGAAACGCCGGTAACGGATTGTTCGGCAGTTATCAAGTTTCGACGCTTTCGAATGGTGAATTCGAGATAAGATCGGGTCGTGGTCTACTCTTCCGCATGGGTACCGGCAAGCTTGTAAATCGACGAGTGACGGCTCCCTATCAGGGAACGGCAGTTCGTTGCAGAATCGGGCTGAATGAGCGGGAGTTGCTCGGCAAGGCACTTCGATTCAAGGGCGAACCGCACGACCCTCCCTATGACTACATCGAAAGGAGATTCGAGAATGATGAAGATGACCTGATCGTTGGAATGAAAGACGAAGCGCGCCGCGACTTCGGTTCTCGATATGGTGGTCGAAGAGTTCGTGGAATGATTGAGAATCTGCTGCGCGAACGACGTACGATCATTCTTGACTTTTCCGGAGTAGGTGTTGTGTCGAGCAGCTTCGCCGATGAAGTTTTCGGCCGACTGTTCGTGGACATGGGGCCTCGTGCCTTCATGACTCGAATCGAAATGCGCCATGTCGATGCGACGGTCGAAGGTTTGATTGATCGAGCGATAGTACAACGAACCAGACTGGGCAACGGGACGACGGATGGGGGCTGAAATATCCGTGGATTTGCCTCAGCTTTGTGGATTTCCATGGAGCCACCGATGCCGCAACGATCG
Organism: Gammaproteobacteria bacterium; assembly: GCA_965221725.1. GTDB lineage: Bacteria > Pseudomonadota > Gammaproteobacteria > HK1 > HK1 > HK1. Next base: position 1,125,939 of record OZ244909.1, on the reverse strand, counting down.
ATATTCGACCTCGGCGGCCGTACCGCGTTGGTGACCGGGGCGTCGAGCGGTCTCGGCCAGCACTTTGCCCGCACGCTGGCCGCGCACGGGGCGGCGGTGGCGCTGGCGGCGCGGCGCATCGAGCGGCTTGCGGCCCTCGCGGGCGAGATCCGCGATGCCGGCGGCGTCGCGCACCCGGTGTGCATGGACGTGACCGACGCGGGCAGCGTCGCGGCCGGGCTCGACGCGGTGCAGGATGCGCTCGGGGTGACGGACGTCCTGGTGAACAACTACCGGCATCGCGCGCCCGGCTCCCACCCTCGATATCACCGAGGAGGACTGGGCCGGGGTGGTCGGCACCAACCTCGAAGGGGCGTGGCGGGTGGCGCAGGGCACGGCGCGGCGCATGGTCGATGCCGGACGCCCGGGTGTCATCATCAATATCCTGTCCATCATCGCGTTCGGGGTCGCGCGCGGGCTCGGGTCCTACGCGGCGTCGAAGGCGGGGCTGCTACAGCTCACCCGGACCATGGCGATGGAGCTTGCCCGCCACCAGGTGCGGGTGAACGCGATCGCGCCGGGCTACGTGCTGACGGAGCTGAACCGCGCGTTCTTCGCAAGCGAGGCGGGCGAGGCGATGAAGAAGCGCATCCCCCAGCGCCGCATCGGTGACCCGTCCGAGTTCGACGGGGCGCTGGCGCTGCTCCTGCTCGCGAGCGATGCATCGTCCTGCATGACCGGCTCGACCATCGTGGTCGATGGCGGGCATCTCGCGACGGGGCTCTGATAGTCCGCGGGCGGCGGCTACACACCCGGCCGGACGGGGCTGGCCTCCGACGAATCATGTCATCGACCCTCGGTCCTTGCCGGCGGGGTCCCCTGCGCGGCATGAATGGTCCCTATCCCGGAAATTTCATCGATTCACGGCTGCGGCCCCGGATCTGACCGTTTTCGCTGCGTTGAATGCGGCATGAGGGCGGCCAGGGTGCTCGACGTACCTACGGGTACGCCTGCGCGCCCTGACTCGCGTTCGCTTTGCGAAACCAGCCATCTCCGCCCCCTCGCTTCGCGAATCGGTGAAATTTCCGGGCCATCGGCCCGATCCGGTCCGATTCCTGTCGATTCAGATGTCGATTCCGGTTTGGCGCGGTCGCGTGAAATGGCCCCGGGTGGACGTTCAGGCCAGTCGGAACCGGGTCGCCAGCCCGTCCGCCACCGCCAGGCCGCGGCGGGTGGGGCGGAGCGTGCCGGCCTCGCACCGCACCAGCCCCTCCTCGGCCAGGGTTGCGATCAGCGGGCGGTTCAGCCCGCGCAGATCGACGCCATGGCGCAGTCGGTACCTCGGCAGATCGATGCCCTCGGCCGTGCGCAGTCCCAGCATCAGCGCCTCCAGCGCGAGTGCTTCGCCGTCGAGCGCTTCGTCGGCCTCGACCGCGCGTTCACCGCGGGTGATGCGTCGGGCGTAGTCGTTCAGTGCCCGGTGGTTCCACCATCGGTGGCGGGCCCCGTCGAACGAGTGGGCCGAGGGTCCCAGACCGAGGTAGGGCGCATGCCGCCAGTACTTCAGGTTGTGCCGCGAGCGGTGCCGCGGCGCCCGGGCGAAGTTGCTCACCTCGTAGGCCGTCCAGCCCGCATCGGCGAGACGGGCGTGCGTGGACGCGAAGAAGTCCGCCTGATCGCTCTCGTGCATCTCGGTGAGCCGCCCCCGTGCAAGGCGGCGCCCGAAGGCGGTGCCCTCGTGGATCGTGAGCTGGTAGCACGAGAGGTGCCCGGGGCCGAGCGAGAGGACGGTGTCGAGGTTCGCGGACCACGCCGCCGGGTCCTGGCCGGGCAACCCGAACATCAGGTCCACCGAGACGGTGTCGAAGCCGCCCTCCAGGCTTGCCTCGACTGCGCTCCGCGCTTTCCGGCCGTCGTGGCGTCGCCCGAGCGCGCGGAGTTCGCCGTCGTGGAACGACTGCACTCCCAGGCTGAGGAAGGACACCCCGAGCGCCCGCCATTCGCCGACCCGTCTCAGGGTGATGTCCTCGGGGTTGGCTTCAAGGAAAATCTGTGCATCGGGCCGGACCGGCAGCTCGGATCGCACCGCCGCCAGCACCGTTTCGAGCTGGTCGAGGTTGAGCAGCGAGGGCGTGCCGCCACCGAGATAGACGGTGTCGATCGGTCGGTTCCAGGCGCCGCTCCACAGTGCCGCTTCGGTCCGCAGCAGGGCGGCGAGCTCCGCGCGCTCGGCCGCCGCGCCGGTCTGCACTGCGAAGTCGCAGTAGGGGCATACGGCCGAGCAGAACGGAACGTGCACGTACAGTCCTGCGCCTTGTGTCGGTGCCGTCGTCGATTCCACGACCGGCGCCGGTTCCCCGGCCGGGGCGGATGGCACGGCCAGTTCCGGTGCCGACACCACGCCCGGCGCAGACAACACGGCCGGTTCCGGCGCCGCTGCCACGCTCGGTGTGGACGATGTGGTCGGTTCCGGCGCCGCCGCCGCGCCTGGTGCGGACGATGCGGTCGGTTCCGACGCGGATTCCACGCCCGACGCGGAGGACGCGGCCTTCACGCGCGGTCGGTGCGCAGCACCGACACGAACGCGTCCTGGGGGATCTCGACCGAGCCGACCAGCTTCATGCGCTCCTTGCCCTTCTTCTGCTTCTCGAGCAGCTTGCGCTTGCGGCTCACGTCGCCGCCGTAGCACTTCGCGGTGACGTCCTTGCGGAAGGCGCTGATCGTCGCCCGCGAGATGATGCTGCCCCCGATCGCCCCCTGGACCGGGATCCTGAACTGGTGCCGGGGAATGCTCTCGGCGAGCTGCTCGCAGTAATGCACCGCGCGCGCACGCGCCTTGTCGCGGTGGGCGAGAAAGGCCAGCGCGTCGACCTTTTCGTGGTGCACGAGGATATCGACCTTGACGATGTCGCCGGCCCGGTAGTCCCGTTCTTCGTAGTCGAACGAGCCGTAGCCCCGGGTCACCGACTTCAGCCGATCGTAGAAGTCGAACAGCACCTCGGCGAGCGGCATCTCGGCCACCACCTCCAGCCGCCCCCGGGCCAGGAAGCTGGTGGTCAGGCTCGCCGCCCGGTGCTGCCGGCAGAGTTCGATCGCCGCTCCCATGTACCTCTCCGGCACCAGGATGGACGCCTGGATCCAGGGTTCCTCCACCCCCTGGATGGTGCCCGGATCCGGCCACAGGCCGGGGTTGTCGACCTCGTGCCGCGCCCCGTCGCTGGTTTGCACCCGGTACAGCACCGAGGGCGCGGAGAGGACCAGGGAGAGGTCGAACTCGCGGCGCAGCCGCTCCTGCACCACATCGAGATGCAGCAGGCCGAGAAACCCGCAGCGGTAACCGAAACCGAGCGCCGCCGACGCATCCTTCTGGTACTCGATCGCCGCATCGTTGAGCGCGAGCTTCTCGATGGCCTCGCTGAGGGCCGGATATTCGTCCGAGGACATCGGATAGATCGACGAGAACACCACCGGCCGGGCGGGCTGATACCCCGGCAGGGGCGCCTCGGCCGGGCGCCGGCACAGCGTCAGGGTATCGCCGATGCCGACATCCCGGATGGTCTTGATGCCGGTGATGACGTAGCCGACCGCTCCGGTGGGCAGCCGGTCCACCTTCTCGCGCCGGAACCCGCTGTACCCGACCTCGTGCACCTCGTACTCGGTGCCGGCGTGCATGAACCGCACCCGGTCGCCGGCGGCGAGGGAGCCGTCGCGGATTCGGCACGAGAGCACGATGCCGCGATAGACGTCGTACCGGGCATCGAACACCAGGGCCTTCAGCGGCGCCTCGGGGTCCCCGGCCGGGGGCGGGAGGTGCTCGACGATCCCCTCCAGCACCCGGTCGATCCCGACCCCGTTCTTGGCCGAGACGGCCAGGGTGGCGAAGGGATCGAGCCCGAGATCCCGGTCGATCTCCTCAAGCGCCTGGTCGACGTCCGCAGCCGGAAGGTCGATCTTGTTGATCACCGGCAGCAGCTCGAGGTCGTGCTCCATGGCCAAGTACAGGTTGGCGACCGTTTGCGCCTCCACCCCCTGGGTGGCGTCGATGATGATGATGGCGCCCTCGCACGCCATCAGCGAGCGCCGCACCTCGTGGGAGAAGTCCACGTGGCCGGGGGTGTCGATCAGGTTCAGCCGGTAGGTCAGGCCGTCCTTCGCGGTGTAGGCGAGCGAGATGGCGTTGCTCTTGATGGTGATGCCCCGCTCGCGCTCGAGCTCCATGTCGTCGAGCACCTGGTCGCGGAACTCGCGCGTTTCCACCCCGTTGCACGCCTGGATCAGGCGGTCGGCGAGGGTCGACTTGCCGTGGTCGATGTGCGCGATGATGCAGAAGTTGCGAACGTTCTTCATGGTCGATGTTCCCGGATTCGCCCCGCCCCGGATCGAGCGAGCCGCGACGGATGGCCCTGACGGACAGTTGCGGATGACGCCGTGCCGCCGAGGCAACCGGCAAGCATACATGCCCGCATCGGCTCGGGGTCGCTTCACGCTACCGCGCCAGATCAGAATTGCCGCAGAGGCGCGGTGATTGTCGCCGAGGTGATGGTGGAGCCGAGCGGGGTGGGGCGATTTTCGAGGGGGTGACGTCGAGGGGCGCGGTGTCGCACGGCCCCGAATCCCTTGCCGGCCCCGCCCGCCGCCGCGATCCGCCCGTCGTGATCCATGCGTAGTACTCTATCGTGTCGCTCGGTCGGCGATCCGGAAAACCGTTTGACCGCGACCCGGCTCGCATCGAGTGTGCACGATCCGGGCGCGCCGTCTCGACTCACCCGATTGAGGAACGTACGTCCATGAGCCAGTCCCCTCCCGTGCTCGCCCCCGTCGAACTCGACGACAAGTACACGCGCGAACGCGGCCGCGTGTTCCTCACCGGCATCCAGGCGCTGGTGCGGCTCGTGCTGACCCAGCGTCGGCGGGACCTCGCGGCCGGGCACCATACCGCCGGCTACATCAGCGGCTACCGGGGCTCGCCCCTCGGTGGGCTCGACCTCCAGCTCGACCGGGCGAAGACGCACCTCGAACAGCACCGTGTGGTATTCCAGCCCGGCGTCAACGAAGACATCGCGGCCACCGCCTGCTGGGGCACGCAGCAGGCCGGGCTCGACGGCGAGGGCGCCTACGACGGGGTGTTCTGCCTGTGGTACGGCAAAGGGCCGGGGGTCGACCGCTCGGGCGATGCGCTGCGCCACGCGAACCTCGCGGGCACTTCCCGGCTCGGCGGGGTGGTGGCCCTGCTCGGCGACGATCACACCTGCGAGTCGTCGACCACCGCGCACCACAGCGAATACGCGATGGTCGACGCCTCCATCCCGGTGCTCAACCCGGCCGGGGTGCAGGAGATCCTCGACTACGGGCTCCATGCGTTCGCGCTCTCGCGCTACAGCGGCGGCTGGGCCGCGCTCAAGTGCATTCACGATACCGTGGAGGCCGCCGCCTCGGTGGAGATCGATCCCGAGCGGGTCGAGATCGTCATCCCGGACGATCCGGTCGTCCCCCCGGAGGGCCTCGGGATCCGCTGGCCGGATACGCCGCAGGCGCAGGAGAAGCGGCTCTACGAGCAGAAGCTGGAGGCGGTGAAGGCGTTTTGCCGCGCCAACCGGCTCGACCGCGCGGTGTGGGACTCGGACCGGGCGTGGTTCGGGGTCGCGACCACCGGAAAGTCGTACCTCGACGTACGCCAGGCGTTCGAGGATCTCGGCCTCGACGAGGCGGCGGCGCGCCGGATCGGCATTCGGCTCTACAAGGTGGCGATGCCGTTTCCGCTGGAGCCGGAGGGCGCGCGGCGGTTCGCGGAGGGGCTCGACACCGTTCTCGTCGTCGAGGAGAAGCGCGCCCTCATCGAGACCCAGCTCAAGGACGTGCTGTACGCGACGCCCGGCGCGCCCTCCATCCTCGGCAAGCTCGACGAGGCGGGACGCCTCCTGTTTCCGGCCGCGGGGCGGCTCGACACCAACCACATTGCGGTCGAGATCGGTCGTCGGATTCTCGCCCGAAGCGCCATCCTCGACGGGCTGGCGGAGCGGGTCGCGACTCTCGAAGCGATCGTGACCGGCGGCGCTCCGGACACCGCGGCGCTCGTGCGCACGCCGTACTTCTGCCCGGGTTGCCCGCACAACACCTCGACCCGGGTCCCGGAGGGAAGCCGGGCCCTCGCCGGCATCGGGTGCCACTACCTCGCCCAGTTCATGGACCGCTCCACCGCCCGCTACACCCACATGGGCGGGGAGGGTGCGAGCTGGATCGGCGAGGCACGGTTCAGCAAGCGTGGGCACGTCTTCCAGAACATCGGGGACGGGACCTACTTCCACTCGGGGCTGCTCTCCATCCGGGCCGCGATCGCGGCCGGGGTGAACGTCACCTTCAAGATCCTCTACAACGACGCGGTGGCGATGACCGGCGGCCAGCCGATGGACGGGCCGCTGACGGTGCCGATCATCACCCGCCAGATGCAGGCCGAGGGCGTGCGCCGCATCGTGGTGGTGACCGACGAGCCGGAGAAGTACGGCACGCGGTCGGGGCTGGCCCCCGGCGCCGCCGTGCACCACCGCCGGGAACTCGATGCGGTGCAGAGGATGCTGCGCGACATCGCCGGAGTCACCGTCCTCGTCTATGACCAGACCTGCGCGGCGGAGAAGCGCCGCCGACGCAAGCGCGGGAAGTTCCCCGATCCGCCCCGGCGCGCCTTCATCAACCCCGCGGTATGCGAGGGGTGCGGCGACTGCGGGGTGAAGTCGAACTGCGTGGCGGTGGTTCCGCTCGAGACGGAATTCGGGCGCAAGCGCGCCATCGACCAGTCCGCGTGCAACAAGGACTTCTCCTGCATCGAGGGGTTCTGCCCGAGCTTCGTCACCGTGCACGGCGGGCGCTTGCGCAAGGGTGCCGGCGCATCGCGCGCCGACGACCCGCCGCCCCTGCCGCCGGAGCCTTCGCTTCCGGCCCTGGACCGGCCCTGCGAGATCATCGTCACCGGGGTCGGGGGCACCGGGGTGATCACCATCGGCGCCCTGCTCGGCATGGCCGCGCACCTGGAGTCGAAGGGCTGCTCGGTGCTCGATCAGACCGGGCTTGCGCAGAAGGGCGGGGCGGTGGTGAGCCACGTGCGGATCGCAGCGCATCCCGACGACATCACCACCACCCGGATTGCGAACGGTGCGGCGGACCTGGTGCTCGGCTGCGACGTGGTGGTCACCGCGGGCGCCGACACCCGCGCGACGATGCGCACCGGGCGGACCGCGGTGGTGGTCAATACCCAGGAGATCATGACCGGCGACTTCACCCGCGACGCGGACCTCCTCTTCCCCGCCGACGCGCTGATGCACGGCATCGAGCGCGCGGCCGGCGCCCGGCAGGTGGACCGGATCGACGCCACCCGCATCGCGACCGCGCTCACCGGCGACGCCATTGCCACCAACATGTTCATGCTCGGCTATGCGTGGCAGAAAGGGCGCATCCCGCTGTCGGCGGCCGCCATCCGGCGCGCCATCGAGCTGAACGGGGTGGCGATCGAGTCGAACCTGAGCGCGTTCGACTGGGGCCGGCGCACCGCGGCCGACCGCGACGCGGTGGTGGGCCGGGCCGGCTTGGGGGTGGATGTGCCGCCACCGGGCCGGATCGGCCCTGGAGTCGACTCCGGGATCGATCCTGGGAACAACTCCGGGATCGGCCCCGTGGTCGACTCCGGGATCAACCCCGGGATCAACCCCGGGATCGACGTGGCCTCGCCGCGTCGCCCCGAAGGGCTGGAAGCCGTGGTCGAACGCCGGGCGGCGTTCCTCGTGCAGTACCAGGACGCGGCGTACGCCGCCCGATACCGGGCGCTGGTCGAGCAGGTGCGCGAGGCCGAGCGGGCTCGCGCGAAGGGGATGCGCGGCCTCGCCGAGGCGGTCGCCCGCGGGTACTTCAAGCTGCTCGCGTACAAGGACGAGTACGAGGTCGCGCGCCTGCACGCGGCCCCGGAGTTCCGGCGCCGGATCGAGGCGACGTTCGAGGGGGATTACTCGCTCGAGTTCCACCTCGCGCCGCCGCTGCTCGCGCGGCGCGATCCGGCCGACGGTGGCGCGCCCCGAAAGTCGGGCTACGGCCCGTGGATGATGCGGGTATTCGAGGTGCTGGCGCGGATGCGGCGGCTGCGCGGCACCGGGTTCGACCCCTTCGGGTACACGCGGGAGCGCCGCCGGGAACGGCGCCTGATCGGGCGCTACGAAGAGGTGGTGTCTTCGCTCCTCGACGCGCTCGATCACGCAAATCACGCGGTCGCGGTCGAGATCGCATCCCTGCCGGAACGGATCCGCGGCTTCGGCCATATCAAGGCGCGAAGCATCGACGAAGCCGAGCGCCGCGAGACCGAGCTGCTGGAGCGGTTCGGGGCCGCGGTCGATCCGCCGGAGGCGGCGTAGGGCGCCGAGTGGGTCGACTCTCGAGCTCTCGGGAAAGCCCGCGCATGCAGGCCGGAGGCATCGGGCAGAATGTCGAAGTGAGGCACTATCGCCGAGCGTCCATGCCACCCGGGAACCGAAATGCATCCGTTCGGGCCGCGGGGCGCCAGCGCCGGGCAGACCCCCGCCGGGCAGACCCCCGCCGGACAGATCGCCGCCGGGAATCGGACCGTACGACCGCTATTCCCGTCGGGTCGGAACATGCGGTCGAAATCGCCCCCGATGGTCGTATCGCCGGGGATCGAAACTCCGCCGGAATCGCAACGCGTGGTGGTCTCTCGGAGCGCCGGCGGGAGCCGCTGATGATGCGCGGCGCTCTCGGCGCATGCCTCCCGGCCGCGGGTGCGGTCCTTTCCGCTTTCCTGTCGGCGGCCACGCCGGTGGTTGCCAACCCTCACGTCTGGGTCGAGTCCCGGATCACCTTCGAGCTTGAGGACTCAAGGGTCGAAGCGCTCACGTTCGAGTGGCGGTTCGACGATTTCTACAGCGCCTACGCGATTCGGACCCACGACCTCGACGGGGACGGCGTGCTCGCCCCGGAGGAGGTGCAGGGGCTTCGCGCGGGCTCGTTCGACCCGCTTGCGCGTTTCGGCTATCACGTCCACGTCTGGGTGGGGGGTGCGAGACGCGAAGAGCATACGGTGGAGCGGTTTTCGGCGCGGGTCGAGGACGGGCGTCTCGTGATCGAGTTCTCGGTGCCGGTCACGCCGCCCGCCGACCCGGCCGAAGGTGCCGTGGTCGTCAGCCTGTTCGACGGCAGGAACGAGGTGGACTTCCGGTTCGCCGAGTCGAACTTCCTGCTCGCCGACGGCGAGGTCGGGCCGGATTGCCGGTTCCGGATCGCGCGCGGGCGGGGCGATCAGGCTGGGCACTCTCTTCCCGTGACGCTCGCGTGCGGAGGATGAACTCATGATGATCGACGGCTACGGGTATCGCCAACGGCGCATTCCGGACGCGGGCGCGCTGGCCCTGGCCACCAACCTCGCCGAGCGTGTCTTCGAGAGCTGCACGCGGCGAATTCCGGGTGTGGGCACGCTGGTCATGGCGGGGGTGGCCGGATTGCTGGTGATCCTGCTCGCCGTCTCGCCGGCGCTGTCCCTGACCACGGCTCAGAACACGTCCCAGGCTCCGGCTCAGGCGTCGACCCGAGCCACGGTCCAGGCGCTGACCCAAGCCACGGTCCAGGCGCCGACCCAAGCCACGGTCCAGGCGCCAACCCGAGCCACGGTCCAGGCGCCAACCCGAGCCACGGTCCAGGCGCTGACTCGGATCACGGCTCGGACCAGGGTTCAGGACACGTCTCAGGCTTCGGTCCAAGTGCCGGGCCGGACTACGGCTCAAGCCACGGTTCAGGCCACGGTTCAGGCCACAGCTCAGGCAACGACCGAGGCCGAGGCTCAGACCACGGCCCAGGCAACGGCCCAGGCAACGGCTCAGAACACGGCGCGGACTACGGCTCGAGCCCCGGTGGTGGAGATCGTCGAGGAGGAGACCGGTACGTTCGCGGCCCTCACTCGTCATATCGTCGAGTTCCAGCGCCGCGCGAGCGCCGAGATCGCGACGCACATGAATGCCATCAAGCGGGGTCATGATCTCGGTGCGTTCTTCCTCGGTCTCGCGATTGCGTTTGCCTACGGCGTCATCCACGCGCTCGGGCCCGGGCATGGCAAGTTCGTCATCGTCTCGTACTTCCTCGGCCGGGAGGTGAGGGTGGGGCGCGGCGTGGTGATGGCAGCCCAGGCCGCGATCGTGCATGTCATCGCGGCCGTCATCATCGTGTGGCTGGCGGACGCCGTGCTCCAGGCCGGCTTCGGAATCGGGCTCTCCGAGGTGCCGGGGGTACGCGCCGCGAGCTTCCTGATCATCGTCGGCATCGGTGTGTACATGCTGTACCAGGCGGTGCAGGCGTCGACGGGCGCGGCCGCCGGGGCCGGGGCCGGGCACGACCATGGTCACGGGCACAACCACAACCATGGGCATGGACACAGCCACGGCCCCAGCCACGGCCCCAGCCCCAGCTACGGCCACGGCCATAGGCATCGGCATGGGCACAGTCACGGCCGCCTCGAAGGCGGCATCCTGGCCCTGGCGGCCGGCATGGTCCCGTGCCCGGGGGCGGTGCTGATCATGCTCTACGCAGTGGCCAACGACATGATCTATCCCGGCTTTCTGCTCGTCGCCGCGATGTCGCTCGGCATCGGCCTGTGCATCTGCGGGCTGGGGATCGGCGCGATTCTCGCCCGCCAGACCGCCATGCGCGTGATGGAGAGCGCGGGCGGCAGCCGGGGCGTCGCGGCCCTGTGCAACACGATGAACTACGCCGGAGCCACCCTCGTGACCCTGGTCGGGCTGGTGTCCTTCATCGCATTCCTCGACGTGCCGCTGGGTTGACCGGCCCGAACATTTCACCGACCCGCGGAGCAGGGGCGCCGAGATGGTCAGGCTCCGGCTTGCGGGGCAAGTCTTGTCAGGCCCTTGACCCGCAGTCATGCAAGCCTGAGCGGTTCTCCGGTCCTGGCCGTGGACTGGTGAAGTGTTCGGGCTGGCCGTGATTCACCGCGCGGGTCGGCGGCTTCGGGGCGGGGGTGTCAGGGCAGGGCTCGCAGCTCGGCGGCCAGCCCTCGTACGCTGATCGCTTCCAGGGTTTCCGACATCGGATAGCGGTCGTCCCCGGCGTGCACGACGAATGCGCGAGCCGGTTGCAGATCCGCGCAGGCGATGTGGAAGCCGCGCCCGACCCTGGCGGACAGCGAGCGCTTGATCTCGACCGCCCAGCACGTGCCGTCGTCGTGCTCGATCACGAGGTCGATTTCCGCCCCGGTGCTTGTGCGGTAGAAATGCGGTGTCGCTCGTGGCGGCAGAACCGAGACCAGCGTCTCGATGACATGGCCCTCCCAGCTTTCCCCGACCACCGGGTGCCCGGCGAGTTGCTCCAGCGACCCGATTCCGAGCAGAGCGTGCACCAGGCCGCTGTCGCGCACGTATACCTTCGGTGACTTCACCAGGCGCTTGCCGACATTGACCCGAAAGGGTGGCAGCCGCCGCAGGAGCAGCAGGTCCGCCAGCAGGTCGATGTAGCGGGTCACCGACTGTGCGCTCACTTCCAGTGCTCTGGCCAGGGTGGAAGCGTTGAGCATCGTTCCCTGGCGGTGCGCGAGCATCGTCCACAGCCGTTCCAGAGTCGTGGCGGGGACGCGCGGACCGAACACCGCAACGTCGCGCTCCAGATAGGTGCGGATGAAGTCGCGCCGGAGCGCGAGGCTGTCTTCGTCGCTCGCGGCGAGGTAGCTGTCGGGAAACCCGCCGCGCAGCCATAGCCGTTCGCGGGAAGCCCGCGCATCGCCCACTTCGAGGGCGGACAGTGGCGTCATGTCGATATATGCAATGCGTCCGGCCAGCGTTTCGCCGGACTGGCGCAACAAGTCGATGGACGCCGATCCCAGGATCAGGAATCGGCCCTTGCCCCGGCCGCGGCGCCGGCCCCGGTCGATGATGCCGCGCAGGGTCCGGAACAACTCCGGCATTCGGTGGATCTCGTCCAGGATGACGAGCCGATCCTCGACGTTGTCGAGAAACAGCGCGGGCTCGGCAAGCCGATTCCGATCGTCACGATCCTCCAGGTCGAGATAGAGCGCATCGCGTGACCGCGCGATCTCCAGCGCGAGAGTGGTCTTTCCGACCTGCCGCGGCCCGATCAGGGCCACGGCGGCCTGGCGGTTCAGGGCTCGTTCGATATCGGAAGCGATGACTCTGGGAATCATCCTTGTAATTTATCCATGAGATGGATGATTTACAAGGATTCTTTATCGCACAGATTCATCGGGTGTCATACGAGCCGGCGATGTCGAGCCGGCGATATCGATGGTATGGCAAGGATTGTTGACAATCCTGATGTTGACGAAATAGGGTTGCGGCGCTCGAATTTCTCATGGGGACGGTGGCTCGTGCGGATGGCCCGTCAGAGCCGACCAACGACTCCCCGCAAAAACGATCGAAACCAGCGAAATGCCTATGGAGGTAGTCATGAATCACACATCCCCGCGCATCGCGCGTGGCGCCCGAGCCGGAGTGATGACCCTGGCGATGGCCTTGACAATGGCCCTGGCGGTGTCGGTCGGTTCCGCGTTGGCGGCGGGCGGAAAGCTCGTCATCGCGGAGTCGTTTCCGCCGACTGCCGGCTGGGCGATGGAGTCCGACGATCCGTTCGTCCTCACCCGGGTCGGATGCCTGGAGGGGCTGGCCCGCGTCGACTTCGAAGGGGCGGTGATCCCGGCGCTGGCCACGGGTTGGGAGCAGGTGTCTCCGACCGAGTGGGATTTCACGGTTCGAGAGGGAGTGAAGTTCCACAACGGTGAGGCTCTCGACGCGGCGGCGGTCGCGGCCGCGCTGAACCATGTGCTTGCGGCGGATGCGCCGGCGCGGGCGTTCTCCCCCAAGGTGGTCGCCTCCGTCGCCGCCACCGGGGACATGGTGGTGCGCATTACCACGCCGAGCCCGAGCGTCCTGCTGCCGCTCCGGCTGGCGTCGCCCAACACCGGCATTCTCGCCCCCGCCGCCTACGCGGGCGAGCAGATCGACCCGGTCGGGACCTGCACCGGGCCGTTCCGGATCGTCGAGCACATTCCCGATCAGGCCCTGCGGCTCGAACGCAATGCCGAGTATTGGGGCGGCGCCGTGCGGCTCGAGGCGGCGGAGGTGCGGTTCGTGCCCGACGGCGGGGTGCGCGCGACGCAGATCCGGACCGGAGAGGCTCACATTTCGCGCGTCATTCCCGCGTCGGCGATCGAGGCGCTGAGCACGGTCGCGGGCGTGAACGTGATCACCGTCGAGACCGCGCGCACCAACGGGCTGTACCTCAACAATGCGCGGGCGCCCTTCGACAACGTGAACGCGCGCCGGGCGGTGCAGAGCGCCATCGATGCCGCGGCCATCGCGGCCACCATCTACGAAGGCTCCGCGCAGCCCGCGGTGGGGCCGTTCGCCCCGAACGAGCCCTGGTCGCCGGCCGGCGCGGCGGTCGCGGGGTACGACCCGGAGCGGGCAAAACGCCTGCTCGCCGAGGCCGGCATCGACGCCGGCGCGCTCGACCTCACCCTGCTCGTCTACACCGAGCGCGCCGAGCTGCCGGACCTCGCGGCGGTGGTTCAGGCCCAGCTCCGGCAGATCGGGGTGAAGGCCGAGATCCGGTCGAGCAACTGGGCGGGCATCGAGACCGACCTCTACGCCGGCAACTTCGACCTGTTCCTGATGTCGCGGAACCACCTGATCGATGTCGCCGATCCGATCGCCTTCCTGGCTGCGGACTACACTTGCGAGGGCGGGTTCAACGTGTCGAACTTCTGCGACCCGGCGGTCGACGCGCTGGTCGACGAAGCCCGTGGCACCGCCGACCCGGCGGCGCGGAACGCGCTGTACGCGCAGGTTGCGGCCCAGCTTCAGGATGAGGCGGTCACCGTCTTCCTGGTCCACATCGAGAGCATCGAGGCGGTGAGCGAGAAGGTGCAGGGCTACCGGATGCATCCGCTCGCGCACTACGTGCTCGTCCCGGAGCTGGGGCTCGCGGAGTGACGGCGGCTGAAACGCTCGCCGCTGCTTCCCCGGTGACCGCATCGACGCGTCCCGGGGCGGGGTTTGCGCAATGACGGCGGCGGCCATGATGCTCGCCGCTCGTTCCCCGCCCGCCGCAGCCGGAGGTCGCATCGGCCCGTCAGGTCCGGGCCCTTCGGGCTCGGATGAGGGGGGCCGCTTGCCGGCGCGTACCATCGGCGGCCGGACATCTCGCGCCGAGGCTCCATGATCCCCTTCATCGCCCGCAGATTCGTCGTCCTGCTGCTGACGCTGCTGGTGGTCTCGGTGCTCTGCTTCGCGCTGCCGTATCTGAGCGAGGCGGACCCGGCCCGGTCCATCCTGCGCGCCCGGGTCGCGGAACTCGCCATCGACCCGGATGCGGTCGCAGGGCTCAAGGCCCGGTACGGCCTCGATCGGCCGCTGCCGGTGCAGTATGCGAGCTGGCTCGGGAACGTGGTGCGGGGCGACTTCGGGTACTCCTTCGCCAACCGGATGCCGGTGGGCGACCAGATCGGAAGTGCCCTGCGGGTGTCGGCCACGCTCGCGCTCACGGCGCTGGCGATCGCCATCGTCGTCGCGTTCCCGCTCGGTACCGTGGCCGCGATCCAGCCCGGTGGGCGGGCGGACAACGTGGTGACCTTCATCACCCAGAGTCTCGTCGCGCTGCCGGAGTACTGGCTCGGGCCGCTCGCGATCCTGGTGTTCGCGCTCCATCTCGGCTGGCTGCCGTCCGCCGGCTGGCTGGAACCCGCCCACATCGTGATGCCCGCCTGCGTGCTGGCGTTCCGGCCGCTCGCGTACTTCACCCGCGTGGCCCGGGCATCGATGCTCGATGTCCTGAACGCCCCCTACATGACCGCGGCCCGGGGTCGTGGCCTCGGCGTTGCGCGGTCGATCGTCGCCCACGGGCTGCGCAACGCGACGCCGCCGGTGATGACGCTGTTCGGCATCTGGCTGGCCGGACTGATCGGCGGCGCGGTGGTGATCGAGGTCATCTTCGCGATCCCCGGCATGGGTCGGCTCGTGTACAACGCGGTGGTGAACCACGACATCCCGCTCCTGCAGGCGGGGGTGATGTGCATCGTGGCGCTTGCGGTTGCGATCAACACCGTGGCGGATCTCCTGTATCTCGCCCTGAACCCGGCGTTGAGGGCGTCGCGTCATGGCGTCTGAACGCCGCCCGCCGATGCCCACCGGCGGTGTGGCGGCCCGCGGGGGGTCCGCGGTCCGGGGCTTTGGTCGCGCCCTGGGAGCCTGGCACTGGTGGTTCACGCTGGGGATGTCCGCGTTCGCGGTCATCGCGGCGCTCCTGATCTTCACCCCGTGGATCGTGCCGCACGACCCGGCCGCCCTCGACCTGCGGCTGCGCATGACGCCGGCGGGGCCCGAACACTGGCTCGGCACCGACCATCTGGGCCGGGACGTGCTGAGCCGGCTGCTGGAGGGGGGCCGGTTCTCGGTGTCGATCGCGCTGGTGACGCTGATTCTTTCCATCGGAATCGGGACCGGGCTCGGGGCGCTCAGCGCCCGGATCGGGGGCCGGTTCGACGAGGCGCTCATGCGTATCGTCGACCTGCTGCTGTCGTTTCCGGAGGTGGTGGTGGCGTTGTTCCTGATCGCGATCCTCGGGCCGGGCTACGGCACCCTGATTCTCGCCCTCACCATCACCGGCTGGACGCCGTTCGCGCGCGTGAGCCGGGGTCTCGCCCTGGAGGTGAACGCCCAGGACTACATCGCCGCGGCCGAGGTGCTCGGATGCCGGAGACGGTTCATCGTGCTGCGCCACGTCATCCCGAACCTGGTCCGCCCGATCGCCGCCATCAGCTTCCTGCGCTTCGGGCACAAGCTCATCACCGTCGGTGGCCTGTCCTTCCTCGGCCTCGGCGTCCAGCCCCCCGGCTCCGACTGGGGGGCGATGCTGGCGGATGCGCGGCCCTACATGGAACGCATGCCGTTGCTCGCGATCGCGCCGGGGGTGATCATCTTCATCACTGCGCTCAGCGTGACGATGATCGGGCAGGGGCTGGAGTTGAGCGTCGACCGGCGCACGACGGCCCGGGTGGGGCGGAGCCCGGCGGACACGCAGGCAGAGGGAGGCGAATGATGACCAGGCCCGACCCGGCGCAGGAACCCATCAGGCGGACGACTCTGTCGGGGCAGGTCACGGAGCGCCTCCGCGACGGGATCCTGGCCGGCCGGTACGCGCAGGGCGAGCAGCTCAACGAAGCGGAACTCGCGCGTCGGTTCGGAGTGAGCCGCGGCCCGTTGCGGGAAGCCATGCAGCGCCTCATCCAGGACGGGTTGCTGGAGACCCGGCCGCATCGCGGGGTCTTCGTCCCCGAGTTGACCGGCGAGGACCTCGCCGACATCTACCTCGCGCGCGAGGCCATCGAGACGGCGGCCCTGCGCCGGGTCATGGCGACCGGACAATCGGTGTCCGTATCGCGTCGGTTGAAGAGCGAGGTCGACCGGCTTGTCGGCGCGCTGCACCGGGACGACTGGAACGGCGTCGTCGACCATGAAATGCGGTTCCACATGCAGCTTGTGGATTCGGCGAACAGCCGCCGGCTGTCGAGGATGTACGCCGCCCTCATCGCCGAAACTCGGCTGTGCCTGCACCTGCCGGTGGCCGGATTCACCGGGCGGAAGTATTTCGTCGAAGAGCACGTCGCGCTGGTGGAACGGCTCGCGGCCGAAGACGCGGCGGGGGCGCAGCGCGCGATCCGCAAGCATCTGCATGAGCCGCCGAAGAGCCTCGCCCGCCGGTGCCCCGACCGGCCCGACGCCGGGCGGGAGCGGTCGCCGGAATGAACGTCGCGCGCGCCCTGCATGCGGTACCCGCCTCCGGACCTTCCTGTCGTCCGGTCGAGACCGCGTGAACTCCCACCCTTGCGGGAATGACCGTCCGCACGGCGTATACCCGGAGGCCCTCCTGCGTCGTTCCGCGGAGCGGGAATGATGTCATCGATGTGGCCATGGTTGCGGCAACAACGTCATTCCCGCCGAGCGGGGATCCATTGGATTAGAGCGGAGCGGTTGCGCGTGGACTCGCTGACCGATCATCGGTGCCCAGTCCCGGATGACCCGGGAGAAACGCGGCCGGCGCTGGCCGTGGAGCACCTGCATGTGGGTCACCCGGGGCTCGGCACGTTCATCGACGATGTGTCGCTGGAGATCGCCCCGGGCGAGGTGCTCGCCCTCGTCGGTGAGTCCGGGTGCGGGAAGAGCCTGACCGCGCTGTCCCTGATGCGGCTGCTGCCGCGGGGATTCGAGGTGACGGGCGGGGCGATTCGGCTCGGCGCCGACGACATGCTGGCAAAGACCGAACGCGAGCTGAACGCGATCCGCGGCCGGCGCATGGCCATGCTTTTCCAGCACCCCCAGAGCATGCTCGATCCGACTTCGACCGCCGGGGCGCAGATCGCGGAGCCGCTGCGGCTGCACCTGGGGATGAGCCGGCGGCAGGCCGCGCGACGGGTGGTCGAGCTGCTCCGCGAGGTGGGGATTCCGGAGCCGGAGTATCGCGCCGGGAACTACCCCTTCCAGCTCTCCGGCGGCATGGCGCAGCGCGTGCTGATCGCGGCTGCGCTCGGCGGGAACCCCGACCTGCTGATCGCCGACGAGCCGACCACCGCGCTCGACGTCACCATCCAGGTGCAGATCCTGAGGCTGCTGCACCGCGAACGGCGCGAGCGCGGACTGGCAGTGCTGCTGATCACGCACGATCTGGCGGTGGTGGCCGCGCTGGCGGACCGCGTCGCGGTCATGTACGCGGGGCGCATCGTGGAGCAGGGGTCGAGGGCGCGGATCCTCCGGCGACCGCAACACCCGTACACGAAGGCGCTGGTCGAGAGCTCCCTGCTGCGGGAACGCGCCGGGGGCGGTTCGCGTTCGCGACCGGGATCCGGCCGTGACGCCGGATACGCACTCCGCGGCTGCCGCTACTATCCGCGGTGCCCGGTGGTGACGCGGGAGCCGGTGCGGGCGAAGTGCCGGAGCCGGGAGCCTGCGCTCGAAGCCGGACCCGATGGCAGCCGGGTCCGGTGCTGGGCGGTCGCGCCGGGCGAGGAGTGAACACGGTGATGCGCGTGGAACCGCCGCCGACCCGCGACGATGCCGGGACCCCGCCGGATTTCGTGGTCGCCGACCGGATCGTGAAGCACTTTCCGGTGCGTACGGGGATGTGGCGCCGAGGAAGTGTGCGCTCGGTCGATGGCGTCAGCCTCCGGATTCGCCGCGGCGAGGTCATGAGCCTGGTCGGCGAATCCGGCTGCGGGAAGAGCACTCTGGCCAGGGTGCTGCTCCGGCTGCTCCCGCCGGACCGCGGCGCCGTCACCATCGCGGGCCGCGACCTGTCGTCGCTGCACGGAGAGACGCTGCGCCGGTTCCGCACCACCATGCAGCTCATCTTCCAGAACCCCGGCGCGGCGCTCGACCCCCGCATGCGCATCGGGACGAGCCTGGAGGCGCCGCTCGCGCAGCACGGGATCGGGACGCAGCGGGAGCGGCGCCGGCGTGCGGCGGCCATGCTCGACGAGGTCGGGCTCGACGCATCCTTCGTCGATCGGCTGCCGCGGCAGTGCTCGGGCGGGGAGCTTCAGCGCATCGTCATCGCGCGCGCACTGCTGCTCAAGCCTCGGTTCCTGGTGTGCGACGAACCGACCTCGGCCCTGGATGCGTCGCTGCGGGCGCAGATCATCGACCTGCTCGTCAGTCTCAAGCACCGCTTCGATCTCACGCTGCTGCTGATCTCGCACGATCTGCGCATGGTGCGCCATGCGAGCGACCGGGTGGCGGTGATGTACCTCGGACGGATCGTGGAGGTCGGGGAACGTGACGCGGTGTTCGACGATCCGCGGCACCCCTACACGCGCGTCCTGATCGCGGCATCGCGGCTGGAGGAGAACGGGCTTGCCGCCGGCGACGACATTCGCGGCGAACCGCCGAGTCCCCTGCACCCGCCCCCCGGGTGCCATTTCCATCCGCGGTGCGCGATCGCCCGGCCCCGATGCGCGACCGCAGAGCCAACACTCGCGGGCGGGCCGGGCGAGCATCGTGCCGCCTGCTTCTTCCCGGGGGTGCGGACGCCACGCTGAAGCCGACGTATCGCCAGCAATTCCCGCCGGGCCGGACATGCCCGCGAAATCGCGCGAAAATCACCCCGGAACCATGCCTCTGCGGGCGCTGGCGGAAATGGCCAAACGCATCACTCTGTCGCTGTTCGAGAGACGGCGAGCGTACACGTGCCGATACAGGAACGAACCCGAGTCGTGACCCTGCGGGTGGAGTGCCTCCCCCCTGAGCATCGCCGTGCCGCGGCGGGAGCGGGGACCTGCTTCGCTCTGCTCGCCGCCCTTGCGCTCTCCGGGTGCGCGAGCGTCGAGTACTACGCGCAGTCCGTCACCGGCCATCTCGGGTTGATGGCGAAGGCGCGCCCGGTGGAGGCGGTCATCAAGGCGCCGGACACCGGGCCCGGCCTCGCGGCGCGGCTTCGCACCGCGCTGGAGATCCGGGAGTTCGCGTCCGACGTGCTCGCTCTGCCCGCGAACGCGAGCTACCGGCGCTACGTCGATCTTGGCCGACGCTACGCGGTCAGGACCGTGGTGGCGGCGCCCGAGCTTTCGCTCGAACCCCGGCGCTGGTGCTTTCCGGTAGCGGGATGCGTGAGCTACCGGGGCTACTTCTCGGAATCGGACGCCGCTGCCTACGCTGCGGAGCTGGAAGCGGATGGCTGGGAGGTGACGGTGTCCGGGGTGCGCGCGTATTCGACCCTGGGCTGGTTCGACGATCCTCTGTTGAGTTCCATGGTCGAACTCCCCGAGTACGCCCTCGCCGGCCTTGTCTTCCACGAACTGGCGCACCAGCGCCTCTACGTGCCCGGCGACACGGACTTCAATGAATCCTTCGCGGTCGTGGTCGAGCGCGCCGGGGTGCGCCGCTGGATCGAGGCGACGGGTCGAGCCGGCCCGGGAGAGCGCTACCGCATCACGGCCGAACGCCGCGTCGCCTTTCTCGATCTGGTGCGGGACACGCGCCGCAGTCTCGAAGCCGTCTACGCATCCGTCGACCCCGACGCCGAGAAGCGGGCGGCGAAAACGCGCGCGTTCGAGCGGTTGCGGGCGCAGTATGACGCGCTCCGCGCGACGTGGACGAGTGGTCCGACCTACGACCCCTGGTTCGAGCGCGGCGTGAACAACGCGGCCATCGCGCTGGTGGTCGCCTACGACCGCTGGGTCCCGGCGCTGGAAGCACTCCTCGCACAATACGGCGGCGACTTCGGCGCGTTCTACCGCGCGTGCGACGCACTGGCGGCGCTGACCCCGCAAGAGCGCCGGGTTAGGCTGGAGGCGCTGGATTCTCTGGCGCGCGCGGGCGCGGTGGCGATGCGGGAGGCGCCGGGCCCGAGGGGGCGGGTGGGGGAGAGTCGTTCGCCGGAGGGTTGACACGCACCGTTGAGGGCTTTGGCGCTATGATGCCTGCCGCTGACACTTTCACTGTGCACATGCCCCGGCGGGTCACCCGGCGGAAAGTGTGGAGGGAACCACGATGCCCATGCCGAACCAAAGCCGGGTCATGCCCGGGCGGGTCGTACCGATGTCCGAACGCAAATGCGGTGACGCCCATCACGTCCCCGCCCGGCCTGCTCGTCCCCGCCTTGGCGGAGCAAGGCACCGCGGTCTCGCCGCGACGCTGCTCCTTCTGCCGCTGCTGGCAGGCCTCGCGTCGGCGGCCAGCGCCGAAGTCAGTTTCTTCGATCGCCCGAAGATTGAGATCAAGGCCGGTCCCGCGGTCACGGAAGGCGAGCCTATGACTTTTACCCTTCGAGTCACGCCGGTGCAGGCGGTGGACTTGGTGGTGCCCGTGCTTATCGAAGATGGCCGTGGATTCATCAACTACACCATCCCGGCGGGCACGCGCGAGCTTCCTGCGAGCGTCCCCACGGTCGACAACGAAGTGGATGAGAATGACAGGCGGATAGGCGTGACGCCGTACACTGGCCGCACGCAGCCGCTGCGCACCCGTGCCGGTTTTTCCGGTAACGGCTGGAGGCCTTACATATGGATAGTAGTGAAGGACAACGACTCCGGCGACCGACCCATCTTGAGCCTCACGAGCGAAGCGCCGGAGATACCTGATTACTGGAACCACACTTGGGTTGACGAAGGCGATACCGTGGACTTCACCATCAAAGCGGAGGACCAGGTTCCGACGGAGAGCTTCCAAGTCTGCCTTCATATGCGGGACTCGCACTACGGCAATGGCAACTTC
Organism: Gammaproteobacteria bacterium; assembly: GCA_965221725.1. Classification (GTDB taxonomy): domain Bacteria; phylum Pseudomonadota; class Gammaproteobacteria; order HK1; family HK1; genus HK1. The sequence continues at coordinate 1,104,691 of OZ244909.1, read as the reverse complement.
CTTGCGAGCAAGGATGAGGGGACAAAGTGCGTCGTCTTCCCGGCTGGACAGTCCTCGACCACCTTTTCCCTGCCTACCTTGGATGACAATGTGCCCGCCCGCGAGGGTTACGACGACATTGTCGTAACCCTCTTGTCAGACTCCCGCTTGTCAGACCCCAGCTATTACACGAAGCAAACGGAAACTTTGCGATATGTTCGAGTGTATGACAACGATCAATCATCCTGCCCTGCAACCTCGGCTGACTTGGTGCAGGAGGTTCGCCGCTACTACGAGGCGAACCGTAACCGCGCGGACCGCAACTACGGCGAGAACTGGCTGCGGGTGCTGATTGCCTTCGGTGCGGAGACGCACGCCACACTCCAGCCCTACACGGTGGCCGAGGCCCGTGCGAGTGAAGCGATATGGAGGTCGGGCTGGCATCCGGTGCGCGCGGAGCTGGAGCGATTGGAAGCCTGCGGGAGCGCTCTCAGCGGCACCCCCGGGCAGCAGAACGAACCGGTGCCGCAAACGTCGGAGGTGAACATCACGGCGGTCTCCGGCGGCACCGAAGGCGGCGATGCCACCTTCACGCTGACGGCGACGCCGGCGCCGGCGGCGGATCTTTCGGTGAGCGTGACGGTGACGGCGGCGGGCGACTACGGCGTGGCGACCGGCGACCGTACGCTGACGATCCCCGCCACCGGCAGCGCGACGCTGACGGTGGCGACCGTGGACGACAGCGCGGATGAGCCGAACGGTTCGGTGACGTTGACGCTGAACGCGGGGGACGGCTACGCGGTGGGCGCGCTGTCCTCGCTGGCGGCGGATATCCTGGACGACGACGATCCGGTCGCGCCAGCCTTGGAGGATCCAATTGTGCCGGCTTTGGCCTGCACGGCGACCTCGGCGGAGCTGGTGAAGAAGGTGCGCGGCTACTACGAACTGAACCGCGGGCGCGCCGACCGCAACCACGGCGAGAACTGGCTGCGCGTGCTGATCGCGTTCGGGGCGGAGACGCACGCGACGCTGCGGCCCTACACGTCGGCGGAGGCGCGCGTCGGGGAGCAGGCGTGGGATGGCTGGCGCGAGGTGCGCGAGGAGCTGGAGCGCCTTGAGGCATGCGCCCCCGCCGTCGGGCAGCGGTCCGAACTGGCGCCGCAGACTCCGGAGGTTAGCATTTCCGGCGGCTCGCCAGTGACGGAGGGCGGCGACGCCACCTTCACGCTGACGGCGACGCCGGCGCCCGCTTCGGACATTCAGGTGTCGGTGACGGTATCCGAGACGGGCAGCTTCGCCGCCTCGGGCGAGACGGGCACGCGCACGGTGACGGTGGGCGCGGGCGGCACGGCGGACTTCACGGTGGCGACCGACGATGACGCCGTCGACGAGGTGGACGGCTCGATCGATGCCGCCGTGACCTCCGGCGATGGCTACACGGTGGGCAGTTCCGCCTCGGCGAGCGTGGCGGTGTCGGACAACGACGTGGTGCCGGTAGCGAGCTTCGATTCGACCTCGTCGGGCGCGGCCGAGGACGGCGGCACGCACAATGTGCGGGTCAACTTCAGTCCGGCCCCGGCCGCGGCGCTGACGCTCGAATACACCTTGGGCGACACCAAGTGGGCGGCGACAAGGAATGTGGACTTTACGGTGGCGGACACGGTCGCAGTGGCCAAGGATGCGACCTATGTGGACATTCCGGTGACCATGATTGACGATGACGCATACGAGCCCTTGGAGACGGTGAAGCTGATCCTGACGGATACCGATCACTATGATCTCGGCCTTGTGTCGTCGCACACGCTGTTTATTGACGACGACGAGGTGGATCTGGTGACGCGGATCCGCGGCTGGACGCGCGAGACCTCGTGCAGTTCGGAGTGCGTAACTCGCTGGAAGCGGGTGCTTAAGGCATTGGGCCCGGTCAAGGTGGATCTTGCGAGCCTGACGCCGATGACCTCCAGCGAGGCGGAGGAGATCGCTAAACAGGACACCGCGCAGAGCAGTCGCTGGACAGAAGTGATTGCGGCGCTGAAGAAGCAGGAGGCGCTAGCGCCAACATCCGCCTTCGTCCCGAACGCGGAGCTCGTGGCGAATATCCGGGAGTGGCTTAATGAAACGCAACACGGCCAGTTGCATTCGTACCGCTGGGTGCGGGTGCTGATCGCGCTCGGGGAGGAGAAGGGCGACGACGAGCCGATGACGGTAACCGAGGCCCAGAGCTATGTCGATAAGGGCTGGGACCGATGGGTTGCAGTGGTGGCGGAGCTCAATCGCAAGGCGGCGTGCGACGCCGGCGACACCTCTCAGTGCAGCGGCGTCCCCGCCGGGCAGCAGGCCGAAGAACCGGTGCCGCAAACGCCGGAGGTGAACATCACGGCGGTCTCCGGGGGCACCGAAGGCGGGGATGCCACCTTCACGCTGACGGCGACGCCAGCCCCTGCATCGAGCCTTGCGGTGAGCGTGACGGTGACGGCGACGGGCGACTACGGCGTGACGACCGGCGACCGCACGGTGACCATTCCCGCGACCGGTAGCGCAACGCTGAAGGTGGCGACTGTGGACGACAGCACGGACGAGCCGAACGGCTCGGTGACCGTGGCGCTGAACGCGGGAGACGGCTACGCGGTGGGTGCGCTGTCCTCGGTGGCGGCGGACATCTTGGACGACGACGATCCGGTCGCGCCGGCCTTGGCGGCCGAGGTGCCGCTGACGGTTTCGGTGGACGACGCCGAGGCGGATGAGGGCACCGCCATGGAGTTCACCATGCGCCTTTCGGCACCCTCGCCGGGCAAAGCCCATGTGTTCTGGGAGACGCGGGAGACATCGCCGGCGTCGGCGACGGAGGGCGTGGACTACAAAGGCGTCCGCTTGTCGGTAGCCACCTTCCGCAAGGGGGAAACCGAGAGGAGGCTATCGATCTCGACGGTGCGCGACGCGCACGACGACGATGGTGAGACCTTCGAGGTGGTGCTTCACCTGGTGGTCGCGGGGCACGGCGAGGCCTTTGAGGTGGCCGTCGCCGACGGAGTGGCCACGGGCACGATCACGAATGACGACCCGCTGCCGGCGGCCTATCTCGCGCGCTTCGGGCGCACGGTGGCCGAGCAGGCGCTGGAGGGCATTGCACGACGGCTCACCGCGCCCCGCACCCCCGGCGTGCAGGGCACGCTCGCGGGCACTGCCCTCGGTGCGGCCCCCGACGCCGGCCCGACATTCGCCGCCCGCGGGCTCGGCGCCGAGTCACCGTCCCCCGGCGCGCAGGACCCCGACCCGCTCGGCGACCCCTTCGGCTTCAACCGTCCGCCGGGGCACGCCCCCACGATGACGGCACGCGAGGCGCTGCTCGGCTCGCACTTCTCGCTGACCGGCGCGCGCGACGCCACCGGCGGCAGCCTCGCCGCGTGGGGCCGCGCAAGCGCCCACCACTTCGACGGCGCCGCGCGCGGCGACGGCACCGCGATTACCCTCGACGCCACGGTGACCACCGCCCTCATCGGGGCGGACTATGCCCGCGACGACTGGCTCCTGGGCCTCGCCCTCACCCACAGCACCTCCGAGGGCGACTACGCTTCGCTCGGAGACAACCCGTGCGCTCCACCCCCGACCTCGGTCCTTTGCGACGCCGCGGTGCGCGCCGGCACCGGCACCCTCGACGCTTCGCTCACCGCCGCGGTGCCCTACGCCGCCCTTGAGGCCACCCCGCGCCTGAAGCTCTGGGGCGCGGCCGGCCTTGGCACGGGCGAGGTGACGGTGAAGACGCAGGACCGGCACTACCGCGCCGACACCGAGTGGACGATGGCCGCGGCCGGGGCGAGGAGCGCCCTGCTCGACGCCCCGCCCGCCACCACCGGCCCCACCCTCGCACTCACCGCCGATGCGCTGTGGACCCGCACCGCATCGGAGCGCACCGCCGCGCTCGCCGCGTCGGACTCCGACGTGACCCGCCTCCGACTCGGTCTGGAAGGAAGCTGGCACATCGCCATGGCGGATGCGACCCGCCTCGTGCCGACGCTCGCGCTCGGTGCGCGCCACGACGGGGGCGATGCGGAGACCGGAGCGGGCGTCGAACTCGGCGCCGGTCTCGCCTGGAGCGCCCCGGCCATGGGCCTCTCGCTCGACCTCTCGGGGCGCACCCTCATCGCGCACGAAGACGACGACCTCGAAGACCGGGGCGTGTCCGCCGCCCTCGCCTTCGACCCCGACCCCGCGACCGAGCGCGGCGCCGCGCTCAGCGTGCGCCAGGACTTCGGCGGGCCGGCCGAAGGGGGGCTCGAAGCACTGTTCACCCCCGCCCCGCTCGCAGACCGCCCCGGCGGTGAAGCCCGCGCCCGCTGGACGCTGGAGGCCGCCTACGGCCTCCCCGCCCTCGGCGGACGCTTCACGGGAAGCCCCCACGCCGCCGTGAGGCTTGCCCCCGACACCCGCGACTACACCCTCGGCTGGCGGCTCACGCCGCACGCCGCCACCGCCCCCGACCTCACCGTCGGCCTCAGAGCCACCCGCCACGAGCCCGCCTCGACCCCGCCCGTGCACACCCTCGGCGTCGAGGCCACCGTGCGCTGGTGAGGGCACTCGCCGGCGCACCGCCGCCACTTGACCCGTCCCGGTGCGTCGGGGTGGGTCAGGCGGCTTTGCAAAGCGCAGAGCCGCGCCGGAGCGGGAGCGCGCGACAGGGAAAGCCCGCCGGTCGGATCGGCTCGAACATGGGGGGTTCGGATCGAGTGCACGGTGATGCCTGCGCCCGGTTCCGACCCCGGAGTGCGATGAAGTCCTGGCTCACGGTGGTGGGCATGGGCGACAACGGCCCGGACGGGCTGGCGCCCGCGGCCCGGGTGGTGGTCGGTGGGCGGCAGGGTCGCGAAAGCTGATCCCCTTCGCATTGCGCGATTTCCGGAACTTCACGACCGGAGAGCGTGCGAGTTCGTCGGAAGACTGCGGTCATGCGGCCCGTCACGGGCGACCGACGGCTCACTTGTCGTCGGCCGAAGGCCGGCAGCTACCCGCAGGAACCTCGCGGCCGGTACCGTTCGGCTGCTGGTCAGCGTCGTTCGGTGCATGTGAGCGCAGGCGCTGTAGTACCATCCGCCGCCGCGTGAGCGAGCCAGTGTGCGTCCCGCAACCTCCGATTGTCACTCCCGAAGGGTCTCGTCATGGAAGAAGCCAACGCAATCCACGCGCGCATCAAGGACATGCGGGGGCGTCTCGATGCCCTGAGGGGGTATCTTTGACATCGCGGCGCGCCGCGAGAAGCTGGAGGAAGTCGACCGCGAGCTGGAGCTTCCCGACGTCTGGAACGAGCCCGAGCGGGCGCAGGCGCTCGGGCGTGAGCGCGCCAGGCTCGCCGAGGTCGTAGGAGGCTTCGATCACCTCGACACCGGCCTCGATGATGCGGAGACGCTGCTGGCGATGGCGGAGGAGGAGTCTGACGCCGCCATCGCGCAAGAAGTCGACGCCGACGTGGCGGCGCTTGATGAGCGCCTCGGGGCGCTGGAGTTCCGCCGGATGTTCGCAGGCCCGATGGATGCGTCCAATGCGTTCCTCGACATCCAGGCCGGCTCCGGCGGCACCGAGGCGCAGGACTGGGCCGAGATGCTGTTCCGCATGTATCTGCGATGGGGTGAGCGGCGCGGATTCGCCACCGAGCTGATCGAGGTGTCGGAGGCGGAAGTGGCGGGGCTCAAGAGCGCCACCATCCGCTTCGCAGGGGAGTACGCCTACGGGTGGCTCCGCACCGAAACCGGCGTGCACCGGCTGGTGCGCAAATCCCCGTTCGACGCCGGACACCGGCGCCATACCTCGTTCGCGGCGGTGTACGTCTCCCCGGAGGTCGACGACGACCTCGACATCGAGATCGATCCCGGCGACCTCCGGATCGACGTCTACCGCGCGAGCGGCGCCGGGGGCCAGCACGTCAACCGCACCGAGTCCGCGGTGCGCATCACCCACCGGCCGACGAACATCGTGGTGCAGTGCCAGAACGACCGCTCGCAGCACAAGAACAAGGCCACCGCGATGAAGCAGCTCAAGGCGCGGCTCTACGAGCACGAGATGCAGAAGCGCCGCGCGACCCAGCAGGCGCTGGAGGACGACAAGGCGGACATCGGGTGGGGGAGCCAGATCCGCTCCTACGTGCTCGACCAGTCGCGCATCAAGGACTTGCGTACAGGCGTCGAGATCGGCAACACCGGCGCGGTGCTCGACGGCGACATCGATCGCTTCATCGAGGCGAGCCTGAAGGCGGGGGTGTGAGGCGGTGCGGGCGGTGAGCGGAGACATGGAGAGGACGGGATGCCGTCCGACCGGCGTCATGGGGCAGCCGGGTTCGGGGAATCGAGTGATCTTTCCGCGCTATTGCTCCGCCGGCGTGTTGATCGGTGGCGGATGTCCGGCCGGGCATTCCAGTGGCCGGTCTGTCCGGGACCGGATTGCGACGCCACGGGGGCCGGGCCGATGAGCGGCGAGGACGCCACCGACCAGTCGGCGCAACGCCGCGCCAAGCTTGCGGCGCGGCGCGAGAGCGGCCAGGCGTATCCGAACGACTTCCGGCCCGATGCGCAGGCCGGTGAGCTGCACCGGCGGTTCGCGGGCGCCGACGCCGAGGCGCTGGAGCGCGCGCCGGTCGAGGTCGCCATCGCGGGGCGGATGATGACCCGCCGCCTCATGGGCAAGGCGAGCTTCGCGCATCTGCGCGATGTCTCCGGTGACATTCAGATCCACGTGCGCCGCGACGACCTGCCGGAGGGCGGGTACGCGGAGTTCAAGCGGTTCGACATCGGCGACATCGTGGCGGTGGAGGGTGCGGTGTTCCGCACCCGGACCGGGGAGCTGACGGTGCGGGCGCGCTCGATCCGGCTGCTCGTGAAGTCGCTGCTTCCGCTGCCCGAGAAGTACCACGGGCTTTCCGACATCGAGACCCGCTACCGACGCCGCTACGTCGACCTCATCGTCAGCGAGCGCAGCCGCGAGGTGTTCCGCGCCCGCTCGCGCACCGTCGACCACATCCGCCGGTTCTTCATCGACCGCGACTTCCTGGAAGTCGAAACCCCGATGATGCACCCGATCCCGGGCGGGGCGGTCGCCCGGCCGTTCGTGACCCACCACAACGCGCTCGACACCGACCTCTACCTGCGGGTGGCGCCGGAACTCTATCTGAAGCGGCTCGTGGTCGGCGGGCTCGAGCGCGTGTTCGAGATCAACCGCAACTTCCGCAACGAGGGCGTCTCCACCCAGCACAACCCCGAGTTCACGATGCTGGAGTTCTACCAGGCGTATGCGGACTACGTGGAGATGATGGATCTCACCGAGGACCTGGTGCGCAGCGCCGCGCTGGCGGTGTGCGGTGCGGCCGCAATCGAGTATCAGGGCGAGGCCATCGACCTCGGAGCGCGGTTCCGCCGGCGCTCGATGGCGGAGGCGATCCTGGAGTGCAACCCGGGGCTCACCACCGCCGACCTCGGCTGCGAGGACCGCGTCCGCGCGTACGCCGCGTCGCTCGGCATCACCATCGAGCCGCACTACGGGCGCGGCAAGCTGTGGCAGGAGATCTTCGAGAAGACGACCGAGGACACGCTCCGCCAACCGACGTTCATCACCGCGCACCCGATGGAGGTATCGCCGCTTTCGCGCGCGAACGACGCGGACCCGTTCCTCACCGATCGGTTCGAGCTGTTCATCGCCGGGCGGGAGATCGCCAACGGCTTCTCCGAGCTGAACGACCCGGAGGACCAGGCGGCCCGGTTCCGCCGCCAGGTCGAGACCCGCGACGCCGGCGACGACGAGGCGATGTGGTTCGACGACGACTACATCCGGGCCCTGGAGTACGGCCTCCCGCCCACCGGCGGCCAGGGCCTCGGCATCGACCGCCTCGTGATGCTGCTGACGGATTCGGCCTCCATCCGCGACGTGCTGCTGTTTCCGTACATGCGGCGGGAGGGGTGAGGGGCGGCGGCCGGACGGTGCATCGGGGGGTTGGCATCGGGGTTGAGCTTCCCGAATGGTCTGACGTATATTGTTTTTAGTTTTATACGTCTCCAGGGAGCCACCATGCAAACCAAGCTGACGCTCAGGCTGGACGACCGGCTCATACAGGACGCCAAGCACCACGCCCGGCGCTCCGGCAAGTCTCTCTCGCAGATGGTCGCCGAGTACTTTTCCGCCGTCACCTCGCCGGACGGAGCACGGGGCGAGCTGACCCCGGCCGTTTCGAGGCTGAAGGGCGCTCTCGCGAGGACGAACGTCGACCGGGAGGATTACCGCAGCTACCTGGAGGGGAAGCACTTGTGAGGGTGATGTTCGACACGAACGTCATCCTTGATGTCCTTCTCGAACGCCTGCCCTTCGCCGAGCCCGCCGCACACTTGCTGGCGCAGGCAGAGCGCGGCCGGATCCAGGGGTTCAAATGCGCCACGTCCGTCACCACGATCTTCTATCTGGCGTGCAAGTCTCTCGGACGGGACGACGCGCGCCGGCAGGTTGCGGACGTGCTCTCCATTCTGGATATCGCCCCTGTCAACCGGGCGGTGCTGGAGCGTGCGGTCCGGAGTGACATCAACGATTTCGAGGATGCGGTGATCGTGGAGTCGGCCCGACGGGTGCACGCCCAGGTCATACTCACGCGCAACGAAAGGGACTTCGCGCGATCTCCGATTCCCGTGTACTCGCCGATGTCGCTTCCCGCCTTGCTCGGCGACGCCGCGGCACCGCAGAGCTGATCCGGGTCGGAGCGTGGCTCAGGAACCCCCGCTTTCCCCGAACCCCCTCCCGCGCCGCGCCGCGATGCGCAGTCTGAGCGCGTTGAGCCGGATGAAGCCTTCCGCGTCCTTCTGGTCGTAGGCGCCCCGGTCGTCTTCGAAGGTTGCGATGGCGGGGTCGAACAGGTCGTCGGAGTCGGAGCGTCGTCCCACCACCAGCACGTTGCCCTTGTAGAGCTTGAGCCGGACGGTGCCGTTGACGGGGCGCTGGGATTCGTCGATCAGCGCCTGCAGCATGCGCCGCTCCGGACTCCACCAGTAGCCGTTGTAGATGATGTGGGCGTAGCGGGGCATCAACTCGTCCTTGAGGTGGGCGGCCTCGCGGTCGAGGGTGATGGACTCGATGGCGCGGTGCGCGCGCAGCATGATGGTGCCACCCGGAGTCTCGTAGCAGCCGCGGGACTTCATCCCGACGTAGCGGTTCTCCACGATGTCGACGCGCCCGACGCCGTGTTCGCCGCCGATGGCGTTCAGGCGCTCGATGACCGCGGCCGGGGTGAGCGGCTCGCCGTCGATCGCCACCACGTCTCCGTGCCGGTACGCGAGCTCGATGTAGCGGGGGGTGTCGGGTGCCGCCTCGGGCGATCGGGTCCAGCGCCACATCGCCTCGTCCGGCTCCGTCGCCGGAACCTCCAGCTCATTGCCCTCGAACGAGATGTGCAGCAGATTCGCGTCCATTGAGTAGGGCGATGCGTTGTCGCTCTTGCGTTCGATGGGGATGCCGTGCTCGGCCGCGTAGGTCAGGAGCCGCTCGCGGGAGTGGAGATCCCACTCGCGCCACGGGGCGATGATCCGGATGTCGGGGGCGAGCGCGTAGGCGCCGAGCTCGAAGCGCACCTGATCGTTGCCCTTGCCGGTGGCGCCGTGGGCGATGGCGTCGGCGCCGGTGCGCGCGGCCACGTCCACCAGACACTTGGCGATGAGGGGTCGGGCGATGGACGTGCCGAGCAGGTACTCCCCCTCGTAGACGGCGTTGGCGCGGAACATGGGGAACACGAAGTCGCGGGCGAACTCCTCGCGCACGTCTTCCACGAAGATCTCGGCCGCGCCGAGCGCCTGCGCCTTGCGTCGCGCGGGCTCCAGTTCCTCGCCCTGGCCGAGATCGGCGGTGAACGTGACCACCTCGCATCCGTACCGATCCTGCAGCCACCTGAGGATGATCGAGGTGTCGAGGCCACCCGAGTAGGCGAGCACCACTTTTCTGACGTCGTTCATGGGTTTCCGAGTCCTTGCTGGAACCAAGTGAGCAATGCGTGTCAAGACGCATCGGATTCACACCGAACCTTCATTCTCGCGTCTCACCGGCCCTCGAACCGGAGCCATCCGGGATCGAGTGTTTCTCCGATCCTTGCCGAGAGGGGGTGAGAGATGCGCATCAGCCTCTTCGGGACGGACGGGCATGTGGTCATTCGGTCGCACCGTATCGATCGGCCGTATTGGCCAGACCACGACGCGGGCGGCTCACCCCGCCTCGGCCCGCACCGCCTCGGCCATCTCGCCCATCGAGAAGAACACGAAGTCGGTCTCCGGCATCGCCTCGACCTTCTCCGTCGCTCCCCAGCTCCCGCCCTGCGAGAGTCGCTGCCGGTCGATCCAGGCGTTGGCGAGGCCGAAGCGCCGCGCCGGCGCGTGGTCGTGGTGCAGGCTCTGGGCGGTGTGGAGGATGTCGGTCTTCTCCAGACCGAAGTCCGATTTCAGGTGGGAGAGCAGGTACGCGAAGTTTGCATCGTCCGGCTTGTAGGCGCCGATGTCCTCGGCGGTGTAGACGGCGTCGAACTCCACGCCGAGCTTGCGGTTCGAGGCGGCGAAGCCGTCGCGGTGCACATTGGACAGGATCACGAGCCGGTAATGGCGCTTCAGCGCCCGCAGCGCGTCCGCGCTGTCCGCGAACGCGGGCCACAACGGCACCGAGGCGCCGAATGCCTCGTCGAGCGCCTCGCTCGATTCGATGCCCAGACTCTCCGCGATGCTCCGATGCACGCGGGCGAGGAGGTCGGGGTAGCGCAGCCCGGGGTGGGCGCGCTCGTGCCGGTGCTCGTGCTGCGCGAAGGCGAGGAGGGCGGCGTCGCGGGTCACATCCGTTCGCGCGCTCTGCATGATCATCGGCTGCAGGGCGTCCCAGATTCCGCCTTCCCAGTCGATCAGGGTGCCGTAGCAGTCGAATGTCAATACGCGGTAGTCGGTCAGTCGGGTCATGGCGTCGGAGTCCGGATTGCCGGGCTACATCCCCCACCCGGTGACGGTGTGCTCGCCGATGGGCTCTTCGCGCCGGATCAGTTCCGGAACCTCGTCGACGTTCACCCGTTCGAGCGGCGGGATGCAGCCGTGATCCTCCGCGACGACCGGGCCTTCGGTGTTGAACAAGCGCATGGCGCACAGTATGTCATCCGAACGCCCGCAACGCTCGGTGGATCCGAGCACCCGCAGGTTCGGTGCACCCGCAGGATCTGTTTTCGGGCGCCCTGATCGCCGTCGGCGAGTTGCACGGGGAGCAATGGCTCCTGATTGCTCCTGCACAGGACGATGAGGCGGTCGGCGTTCGGCAGTTCGATGCGATTACGTTCAGTCTGGGGGATTTATGGGGCTGAACAGGGCTTGACAGAGTGCGTCTATGAGCTCGATAGCTCCGGTACGACCACGTTTCTCGGTGGGGCTGGGAGGAGAATACGACCTTATTGCGTTCCGGAGAGCAGTTGATCCACGGTGGTAGCGACCTCGTATCGGGCCGAACTTTCCCGGACCTGGAGTGCTTGGAAATGCGCCTTCCCGCATTCGATCTTGGCGGATTCCGTCAGACGCAGGTCGCCCAGAAGCGTGCTCCCTTTCGTCTCGACGACGAAATAGAGCCGTTCGCCTTCATCCGTGTCGATCAGAACGGCCCAGTCGGGATTATAGTTCCCGAGCGGTGTCGGCACGGTGAACCAGCCCGGTAGCTTGGCGTAGAGCTTGACGGCGGTGTTCCTCTCCAAATCCTCAGCAAAACGGGCCTCGGTGTCGGACTCGTAGATGACCTGCTCGTGGACCGACTTCTCGGTTTCGAGCATGTTCTTCAGATAGCCGGTCAGCTCTTCCTGTTCGAAGAGCTCCTGAGCGTAATACGCATCGTCCCCGATTCGCTGATACTTGATGCCGTCCACCAGCGCTCGTTGCTTGCAGCAATTGATGACCTGCGCGGCAAGCGCGATGAACTGCTGCGGATTGTGTCTGAAGTCGCCGAGACGGCCACTGTCGACAAGGATTTGGTGGATGCTGCGCCGGGTGAGCTGCGTCCGATCCTGAAGCTCGGTGAGCAGATCGGGCAGCTCGATGCCGGACTCCTCGAGAACGACGGGCGCCGCCCCGGCAATCTCGGTGGCCTGCACTCCCGCTTGACCGATGGCGATGTCGGCCTTGCGCCATTGCAGCCGGGTCCGGGGGATCCGCTCGGCGTTCTGTAGTGCGGAGATTGATCTTTCCAGCAGGGCGTCGTTGTCGAAGGACAAGCGATAGATGGTCTTGTGCTTGATGCGATCCCACAGCGCCTTGAACTCGGCGCTGTCCAGCACGGCTTGGCGGGGGCGGACGGTTCGACGCCCGTCAGCATTCTTGACTTCGAGGCGTCCGGCGAGCTTGCGCAGCACTGAAGCAATACCCGTCCGCATTGCAGAGAATTCACAGGGCAGGGGTAAACGGCCATCCCTGATCGCCTCGCGGAGTGTGTCCTGTATTCTCCCTGTTGCATCGATGTAGCCTTCCGTCCGAAGATGGTCGCACAGGATGCCCGACCTCTCGAATCCGAGGACTGTCGTTTTTCCTCCGGCGCCGGTGATCGGAATATGTGCGAATTGATGCGCTTCGATGACTCCGAAGCGGATTCCGGTGCCCTCTTCGATTTCGCGTTGCAGATTTTCGGCGAATTCCTCGTAGCTCTCCCTGGCGATCACGGTGAGCGTATTGACTTCAAATCCGCGCAAGCGCTCACCGTCCTGATTGACGCAAAGACGAAGCCCGCGCCCGATCGTCTGTCGCCGTTCACGCTCGGTCCGGATGTCTCGCAGTGCGCAGATCTGGAAAACATTGGGGTTATCCCACCCCTCGCGCAGTGCAGAGTGTGAAAAGATGAATTTGAGCGGCTGATCGAGACTCAGCAGCTTCTCCTTGTCCTTCATGATGAGGTTGTAGGCGCGCTCGGCATTTTCACGATTGATCTGATTGTTCTCCGCAGTATCCGTCCAGCCGCCCTTTCTGTCGATCGAGAAGTAGCCGTCGTGAACCTCTTCAGCGGTCGCTGCGAGGTCCACCTCCCCGAACAACGACTGGTAGTCGGGATGCTGCGCGAGGCGCAGGTATTCCTGCTCGAACAGGCGGGCATACTCGCCCTTGGCGGCGTTGCCCGTCTTGTCGTAGCAGCGGTATCGCTCCACGGCATCGATGAAGAAAAGACTAAGGACCTTGATCCCCTGCGGGCGCAGGCGTTTCTCCTTGTCGAGGTGCTCGGAAATGGTTCGCCGGATCATCTGGCGCTGAATGGATGTGGTGTCCACATCGCCCCAGGCTTCGCCTTCCCTGAGAAAATGCTCGCCTCCCGGTACGCGAAGTTCGACGAACGCGTTTTCTTTCCCGACCCGGATCTCGCCGATCCGGCAGTTGCGATAGACGGCTCGGCCCGTCGTCTGTTCGAGATCGTCGCCGTCCTGGACTGTCCTTTCCGTACGTCGCGTGCGACCGGCGGTCTCGACATCAAGTTCGATCTTCGCGCTGACGGCGCCGCGTCGGTTGGTGGTCGAGACCAGTCGGACATAGGGTCGGTTGTGGGCGTCCTCGACGGTCGCTGACGCCACTTCGATCTGCTTGACCAGCTTGCGCTCGTAGGCGTCGACGGCATGAAGACGGTAAACCATATGGTGCTTTGCAACGTGCGTTGCCGAGTAGCGCAGCGTGCAGAGCGGGTGCATCGCTTCCAGGGCCTCCTTGCCCCGACCTGCGAGGCCACCATCCACGCTCTGCGGTTCATCCACGATCAGAATCGGCCGAGTGGCTCTGATAAGATCGATCGGCTTCTCGCCGCCGGTCTTCTCGCTGTTCTTGTAGAGATTGTTGACACCCTTCTTGTTGATGGCTCCGACGGTGATCACCATGATCTGGATCTGCGAACTGGTGGCGAAGTTGCGGACTTGACCAAGCTTTGCCGATTCGTAGAGGAAATATTCGAACGGCGTACCGGAATACAGCGCCCGGAAGTGGTCGTCGGTCATCTGTAGCGATTTGTAGACGCCTTCCTTGATCGCGACCGAAGGCACGACGATGATGAATTTGGTGAATTCGTAGCGCTTGTTCAGTTCGAAGATCGTGCGCAAGTACACGTAGGTCTTACCGGTTCCGGTTTCCATTTCCACAGTGAAGTCGCCGGAATCGAGAGATTCTGATGGCGGAAGTCCGTTGCGAAGCTGGATTTCGGTCAGGTTTGCGAGAATCTCGTCGTCGAGCAGGGTCAGCCGATTGCCAACGCCGAGATCGCTCTGCGCGAAGGCCAGGCTTTGCTGTGGGTCCAACCGATCCCGGGTGACCGTGAACTCCGTCCGGCAGATCTCCTGGCCGCGAAAAAGATCGCAGACGGCGTCCACTGCCTGCAACTGGAAATCGAGATCGGGATCGAAACGAAGCTTCAAAACTCGTACACCGGCGTCTCGATCATGCGTTTGGGGTGCTGCCCGCTACGAACGAGCGCCTGCACATGCTCCACTGTTTCCGGGGTGTACATCCTCTCGCCCGTATCGATATTCACCCGCGCGGGGACGTTCTCGACGACTATCAGTCTTCCGTTCAGTTCCAGGGTGTACGTGACCCTGCTCTCCACGAAGGTCTCGTTCCAGGCTGCTTCGTCACTCATTCCTGTCTCTCCTCTGTCTGAAGTCAAGCCAGATCGCTGGTGATGGCTCGTAGAGTGTGATGATCTTCACGAGCTGCCTCGACGCATGACTGCAATGAACATGCAGCGGTCGCCCGCGAGGGTAAACCCGAGCAGCAGGCAACTTGGTCCGTATCTTGCGTTCGGGTAATCCTCGACGAGTTCGAGAGCCGACATTGCTTCGCGAAGCTCACTCGCCTCGATTCCACGCCTGATGCTCTGGTCCAGTGCGTGCTGTGAATACTCGAACTGTCCGCGCGCCACCTTGGTCCTGATTCGTTCAACAATGTTCGCTGCCTGCGTGCCCACCGTCGGCAACTCACAAGCTCCGCACGTTCCCAAGTCCGCGCTGCTTGAGGGTCTCGGCGAGGTTCGTCTTGGCGACGTCGTCGGCGAAGGCGCTGTCGAGAAAGACGACGGTGGATTCGCCGACGGGCGCGAGTGCGTCATGCCAGTCGGCGATGCCCGCTGCCAGCGGCTCCGCGTCATTGCGAGAGATCGTTTCATCGAGGCACGCGAACAGCGTGCCAGCGCCCACCGAGCGAATGACCTTGCCCGCGATGGTCCGCGTCTCGGTGGGTACGCAAAGGTCGAGACCGAGCTTCAGAAGCAGCTCATAGAGGATGTCCTGCTCGGTCCTACCCGGCTCGATGTGATCGAGCCCGGTAAGCAGTGCGCCTTCCAGATCGTCCGAGTTCGGATCCCAGGCCTGTATGTTGGAGGTATCGAGCTTGAAGACTCTGGAACCGAGGTCGCCAGCGTAGTCCGGACTGTCGTCTTTGACCCTCGCGGCAGCACGGCGGAGTCGTTCCTTGGTGAGTTCCGCAATGTTGCGCGGCACACCGAGTCGATCACAAAATTCGGCACCGATATTTTGGTTCTTGTTGTCTGGAGAAAGAGATTCTGGAAGTTGTACAAGTATATAACGACGGTTCCCGCTATCCGTATTATTCATTGTCATAACAGCGTGTGCAGTCGTACCCGAACCTGCAAAGAAATCGAGAACAAAGGAATCCGGATCAGTGCATATATCCAGAATATGTTTTATCAGCGCTACAGGTTTGACAGTATCAAATGCATCTACACCATACAAATCTATCAATTCTTTCTTTCCCTCCTTGTTTGTAGCAACGTCAAGCCAAATATTATCCGGTAGTGTGCCAGTACTCTCGCTCGCGTACATTACTCTCTGAGGCACTCCGTCGTTATCTTTCCCCCAATATATGCGGTGGCGATCTACAAGATTTTGAAAACTCTTTTCCGGATAAAGCCAGTCTCGATCATACGTGGTTCCCTTGGGGGTTGTAATTGAATATCTATATCCTCCACTCCGATGATCTTTCGTAACGGCGATAGGAACAGGACGCCATCGATCTTCGGGATATTCATTTGTAGGATTTCTATAAGAAGATTGTAGGTATGAATCTGAAAGAGGTAGACGATTTATCTGCCTCTCTTCATTGCGTCTATAGGTCAACAAAAACTCACCCTTCACGGCGAATCCGTTACCATCATTAGAAGATTCTTTCTTTCGACGCCAACATATCGTGGCAAGAAAATTCTCGAGACCAAACAGCTCGTCACAGATAACACGCAAATGAGATTCCTCATTTTGATCAATAGATATTACAATAAAGCCATCATTACTCAGAAGATTCCGTGCAACTTTAATCCGTGGATACATCATGTTTAGCCAATCGGTATGAAAACGACCCGAAGCGTCAGTATTGGACGAAAACTGGCGTAGTTCTTCATCTGTTTGTCCGGTCAAATTCAAGTAATTTTTCAGGTTATCCCGATAATCGTCTGGATATACAAAATCTTTGCCAGTATTATAGGGAGGGTCAATATAGATCAACTTGACCTTTCCGGCGTAGCTCTTCTGAAGCAGTTTGAGCACTTCCAGGTTATCACCCTCGATCATCAGGTTCTGCGTCGTGTCCCAGTCGACGCTGTCCTCGGGACATGGGCGCAGTGTCCCGGTCGACGGCGTGAGCGCAAGCCGACGCGCGCGGCGCTTCCCGTGCCAGTTGAGGCCGTACTTCTCCTCGCTCTCATCCACAGTATCGCCGAGGAGCTGGCGGAGGACTTCGAAGTCCACCTTCCCTTCGGTGAACGCTTCGGGGAACAGGGCCCTCAGGCGTTCGAGGTTGTCGGCGACGATGTCCGCCGAATGGGTGTCCGGGTTCCCGACGACGATCTTCTCCATCCCATATCCCTCCTTTACAGTCTTGCCAAGGCGGCGTCCCGGCCGGCGCGCAGACGCGCGAGCTCCATGTTCAGATCGGCACGGCGGGTCATCTGTCTCTCCTTGCTTGCGACGGAGTGTATGGCCGCAATTCTATCCGTGAGATTCCGGTACTCCCGAAGAGCGGCTTCCCTGTCGGCCGCTGCTTGTGCCGTCAGGGGAAGGTGAAAGTTCCCGGTGATCGTGGCCGCTCGGAACGCCTGCACCGTGTCGATCCAGCCCTGATACAGACGCCGAAAATCTTCTCTCGGCTGTCGCGCAAGGGCGAGAGCACTACGAAATGCCGTCGCCTGCCCTCGCTCAGCATCGTCGCTGACCCGTGCGAAAACGATCTCACCGTCGATCACCGTGCTGTCCACTGCACCCCGTGAACGGCGCTTGTGGGCCAGTGAGAATTCCGGCGTCCCCTCCTGCCAGGCAATCAGGAGTACCGGATAAGGGACGGCGCGATGGACCAGCTCGACCAGGCGCTCATGACGTGCAGCTCGACGAAGATCGAGCTGCAGGACGGCAATCTCGGCGTACTCACGGTCGGCGTCGCGGTACTGGGAAATGCCGACCGTGGTCGGTTTGAGCACTGCGATCCACCGCAATTCCTCGATCCCTTCCCGGATGCGCCGGCGGTCACCCGTCGCGAACGCGCCGTGCTCAATCAACAGAGTCTTCGGTACGCGGCGGGCGATGTGCGTGCCGGGAGGGAGCGCGAGCGCTGCGAAAGGGTCGAAAGGCGTCAAGGCGCATCTTCCGCGAGCACGACGAGAAACGCCACCACCTCGAATTCGTTCGTTCCGGCAAACTCGCCGGCCATCGCGTGCGTTCCTCCGGGCGAGAACAGGCTTGCAACCGCCCGCTCCTCACTCGCTCCGACGACCGAGGACACGGCGGCGACCAGCGCACGTTGCGCGGAGCGCATATCTTCGCCCCGGCGGGTGGCGGCGTCAAAGCGGTTACAGGCCAAGGCGTCGGGCAGGTCCTTGCCGGCACAAAGCCGCCTGAGTCGGTCGAGAATCGCCTTGATCTGCGTGAACGGCAGGAGTACCGGGCCCTCCTCACCGACATGCACCAGATAATGGGGTGCCAAAGGATAGCCCGGTTGGAATCGGGTCTCTGCCGCAGCGCCTTCGGCGCGCAGGCAGAAGATCACTCCCGGGGGGATGTCGTCGTCCGCCGTGACGGTGACTGCACGCATGCCGAGCGGAACCGAGTCCAGCGCTTCGCGATCGGCCCGGCGATGGTCCGCAAGGTCGATCCGGAAATCGGTCAGCGTCAGATCGGCGATGGAAACTCCCGACGACAAGTCTTCCAGATCGATCACCGCGTCCTGGAGCTTCAGTAGCTGCTTGCGGCGGTACGCCAGATCGTTCATCGGGTCACCGGACTGCTGTTCGATCAGATTTTCCTCTCCGGTCGCGGAAATATCGAGAAGCACCATGCGGCCGCTCACGCGCTGCTCCAGCCGGAGATATTCCTCGAGCTCCATGTTGGGCCAGAAGTTGACGAGCTGGATGCGTTCGTTGGGCGATCCGATGCGGTCGATGCGGCCGAAGCGCTGGATGATGCGCACCGGGTTCCAATGGATGTCGTAATTGACGAGCCAGTCGCAGTCCTGAAGGTTCTGGCCTTCGGAGATGCAGTCGGTCGCGATCAGGAGATCAAGCTCGCCTTCGCTGGCAAGGTCTTCCGGTCGTTCCTTGGCTCGCGGCGCGAAGGCGGCCAGGATGGATCCGAGATCGCGCCGCAGATCCGGCATGGTAGTACGGTTGGTTCCTGCGCCTGTGACCAGTGCGGACTGCACCCCCAGGCGATCCTGCGCCCAAGGCGCGAGCGCGTCGTAAAGATGGCGCGCGGTGTCGGCAAAGGCCGTGAACACGATGACCTTGCGGTTGCCCTCGTTGATCGGGTCGCGGCATTTGCGCTCGATGATTGCGTGCAGTTCGGCCAGTTTGGCGTCTCGGTCAGGGGTTATCTGACGTGCCGCGGCGTGCAGCGCCGCCAGCCGGTTGCGGTCCTCAAGCAGATCCTGTCGCCAGCGGACCGGATCGACGTCCCGGAGCAGAACCTTGATCTTGCGACCGACCAGAAGGCTCTCGAAGGCCGGATCCTCAATGTCGATGTCCGCAATATCGAGTTCTTCGACTTCATCTGCCTGCACCTCGATGCGCGCTAGCAGAGCCTCGACGTCCTCGAGCTTGCGCCGCACGGTCAACGCGAACGCGGCGACCGAACTCTCCATGCGCTTCAACACGTTCACGCGGAGAAGCTGGACGAGGCTCTCCTCACGGTCGAGCTGCCGGAAGATTCCACTTCGGTCGCGAAGTCGGGTGCTGTACTTTGCTTCATACTCCTCTCGCCGGTGCGGCAGGATGTAGCGCAGCGGCGTGTAGGCGGCGAGGTTCAGCCGCCGGATCTCCTTGTTGATCTCGTGGATCGAGGGAAATTTTCCTTCGAGATCGACGTCCGGTTTCACGTTGATCGGCTTCAGTCGTTCCGGAAAGCGGCCTGTCTCTCGGTCTCCGTAGTACTTTTCCAGATGACGGCGAGAGCGGGCGATCGTGAGGCGATCCAGCAGGGTGAAGTAGTCGAATCCCAGCAGGTCGACGAGTCGGGAGGGCGTACGCTCGGCCTCGCCAAGACCGAGCCAGCGGTTGAACTGCTTCTGTGCACGCTGCGTCGTGTTATCGATACTGGACACTCCGTGATCCACCAGCGCCGTATCGCTGCCCTCGGTGGCGAAGGCGATTTGGTTGCGCAAGTCGGCCAGGCGATTGTTCACGGGTGTGGCCGACAGCATGAGAACCCGCGTCTTGACGCCGTTGCGGATGATTCGTCGCATGAGCCGGTCGTAGCGCGTCTCGCCGTCCTGACGGGGTGAGCGTTTGTTGCGGAAGTTGTGCGACTCGTCGATGACCACGAGATCGTAGTTGCCCCAATTGACATGGGTGAGGTCGATATCGCCCGACAGGCCGTGGTCGCGGGACAGGTCGGTGTGGTTGAGAATGTCGTAGTTGAAGCGGTCGCTCGCAAGAATGTTGCGGCGGTCGTTGGCGCGGTAGAGGCTCCAGTTCTCGCGCAGCCGCTTCGGGCAGAGCACGAGCACGCGGTCGTTGCGAAGCTCGTGGTACTTGATGATTGCGAGTGCCTCGAAGGTTTTGCCGAGCCCAACGCTGTCGGCGACGATGCAGCCGCCGAACCGCTCGATCTTGTTGATGGCGCCGACAACCCCGTCGCGCTGAAACTTGAACAATCTCTTCCAGACTTCAGTATCGCGAATTCCCGTCGCCGATCTGACGACCCGCTCTTCGTCGAGTTCACCGCCGTCGGTCCGGAACAGGTAATGCAGGATCAGCGCGTAGATGCTGGACGGAGCGCGGTGGGCCGCAAGGCGCCGTAGCGCCGCCACCAGATCCGGCTTCGCTCCATCGTTTGTTGCCAGGCCAGATCACTGCGTATCGAACCACGTGCCCAGCCGTTCGCACTCTTCGGGCGTTTCGGAAGCCTGAATCAAGTTCAGAGGGTTGCCCGGCGCAAGGCCGAGTCCGTCAGTGCTGAACGAAAACGAACCCAGCAAGGACCGCCCCGCGCATGCGTCACCGTTGCGCAGAACCATCGCGCCCTGCGGTACGGAGCCGTTCGCTCTGCGTACCTCGACCGCCCGCTCTATCCAATCTGCGCAATGGCCGGCAAGCCAGTGGGCCTGCAGGCGATTACGAGCGGCTCGATCCACAGCGGATCCAAGAAAAGCGAACTCGGCTTCGTCGGGCGACAGGACGAGCCGCACGCCGGACATCTGCGTGAGATCGTGGACCAGCTCGCCAAACGCGAAAAGCGATAGCGTGCGGGAAGCGAGGTCGATCCGATTTTCGGCCTTGAGCCAGGGACGGACGAGATCGATCACGCGATCGGTGCCGGTGTTGGAAACGATCCTCATCTCTGCGCCGAGATCCGTGAATTGACTGTTTCCACGCCGATGTCGCGGAACTCGCTCATGTTTCGAGTCAAAACGGCAAGTCCACTGGTGGCCACCGCTACGGTAGGGAATGCATCCGGTACGCGGTCCGTCGGCGCCCCGCCGTGCTTGCGCTGGTCCTCTGTAATCCACATATGCTTGATCCTCGGCCAAGGATCACCCGATAAACCGATCCTCGAACAACTCGCCGAGAAAATCGAGGGCCTGCTCCGAGAGGCTGAACGAGAACCAGGCGCCTGATGCCCCCGCTTGAAACAGCGTTTGGATACCGGGTAGACGTATTCGCATCGCCCCAACCTCGCGCAGGTAGATCGGTGACCGGACGATGTCCTTCGTCATTATCGGATGTCGGCGCGCGGTGCGCGAAAGACTTGCCTCGGTGGATGAATCTCCGGGTTCACTCACGGTAAGGCATCGTGACCGAATGCGGCGTGCCCCGTTATGATTGCCGCCAGATCCACATCCCCATCCAGAACGGCTGAGCCTCGCTTACCCATGTCGGACCACGAACGCAAGTCGGGCTTCGGCACCAGGTTCCTGCCCGCGGAGTTCGATACGATTGCGCCCGACGGATCGCAGGTGCGGGTGCTGCTGTCGCTTGCCGCCGGGAGCGCGGCGCACTTTCAGCTCGGGCCGGCCGAGGTCTCCCGGGCCGGCCGTCACCGCACGGTGGAGGAGATCTGGTACATCCTCGCCGGCTGTGGCGAGATGTGGCGGCGCGACGACGCCCGCGAAGAGGTGGTTGCGCTCCGGCCCGACCTCTGCTTGACGATACCGGTCGGCGCTGCGTTCCAGTTCCGGGCCACCGGAGATTCCCCGCTCTGCGCATTCGCGGTGACGATGCCGCCGTGGCCGGCCGGATCCGATGACGAATGGGTGGAGGTGGCGCCTCGGTGGCCGGTGTAGCAGGGGGAGGTCGCGCTCAGGGGCACTTCGAGCCTGATGCCGAGGCCCCTCGCAGCGCGGCGCGCCGTCGCCGCGTGGCGTCCGTATCCACCGCCCGGCCATCGGGCGCCAGTACGACTCCATGGATGTCGAGTGCGGATTCTGCGGAGATCACCGCGTCGCGTACGTCCCGCAGCACCCGTTCCGGATCTCGGTCGAGGGGGTCGCCGAAGCCGCCGCCCCCGGGCGAGGACACCACGAGCCGCGCCGGTCCGAGTTCGCGCAGCCCGAACTTCGGGGCGGCAAAAGCCGGCGCGTCGGTGGGCTGCACCTCCATCTCGCCGCCTTCGCCGTCAAGACCCGCGGCGGCGCCATAGCCGGTTCGGTAGCGAAGCCCCTCACCGCGAAACGACCAGGTGCCCCCGGTGTGGACGTCGATCTCGTACTCGACGCCGGTACCGCCCCGCCACTCCCCGGCGCCGCCCCCGTCACGGCGGAATTCGCACCGCCGGTAGCGCACCGGGTAGAGCTGCTCGTAGACCTCCAGGCTCGGCATCACCAGGCCGCCGAGCGTGCAGAGATGGCCGATCTGGTTGAAGCCGTCGCGCCCCGCCACCGCGCCGGCCCCGGCCGCGGCGAGCCCGTGGTAGAGGACGTAGCGGCGGCCGTCGCGGTGGCGGCCGGTGGTGATCCCGAACACGTTCTTGGCCCACCCCGCGCAGGCCCGCTCGGGGCTCGCGGCGCCGAGCGCCTTCCAGCAGGCGTGGATGATCTCGTGGGCGACGAACACTGTGCACATGGTGGTGGCCGCCCCTTCCGTCGCGTTCACGATGCTGCCTTCGGGGGCGATGATCTCGACGGCCCGGAACGTGCCTTCGTTGCGTGGGATGTCGGGCTCGAAGAAGGACGCGAAGGCGGTGTAGACGCTGGAGCAGGTGTTCGCCCAGGTGCTGTTCTTGAAGCCGCGGATCTGCGGGCTCGATTCGCTCAGGTCGACCCGGGCGCCGTCGCCCTCGATGGTCAGCCGTGCTCGCACCGCCACGTCACGCGGCTCGAAGCAGTCGTTGTCGGAGTGGTCGGCGCCTTCGTAGACCCCGTCCGGCAGGGCTGCGAGCGCCGCCCGCATCCGGCGCTCGGCGTGGTCGAGGATGCCGTCGAAGAGCGCGAGCGCCTGGTCGGCCGACACCTCCCCGGCGAACTCGGCGACCCGTTCCGCCCCGATCCGGGTCGCACCGACCATCGCGCGCAGGTCGCCGTCCTGAAGCTCGGGGGTGCGCGAGTTCGCAAGCAGCAGTCGCCACAGATCGCGCCGGATCTCGCCGCGGGAGATCAGCTTCAGCGCGGGGAGCCGCACCCCCTCCTGCCAGGTGTCGCGGGCGAGCGGGTTGTAGGTGCCCGGCGCCCCGCCGCCGATGTCGGACTGGTGGGCCCGGTTGCAGCAGAACGCGACCCGTCGCCCGTCGACGAACACGGGGCGGGCGACCACCCAGTCGGGCAGGTGGTTGCCGCCCGCCCGCCAGGGGTCGTTCAGCACGAAGACGTCGCCGGGCTCGATGTCATCGGCGAAGTCGCGCAGCACCGCGCGCACCGCGAAGCCACCTCCGCCGGAGTGAATCGGAATCCCGTCCGCCTGCGAGACCAGCCATCCGTCCGGCCCGCACACGAAGCAGGTGAAGTCATGGGCCTGGCTGAAAATCGGACTGCGCGCGGTGCGCACCATCACCTCGCCCATCTGCCGGGTGATGTAGTCCAGCCGGTTCTGGGTGAGGGCAAGCTGTACGGGGTCGAGGGTCATGGGATGTGAATCACGCATCATCGAAGCGGATGAACAGATCCCCCGAGGCCAGTACCTCCAGCCGATCCTCCGGCCCCGCCACCACCGTGGTGGTCCGTTCCTCCACCAGGAGCGGGCCGTCGAGCCGGTGGCCGGCGCGCAGGTCGGCGCCTCGGTACACGGGGGTGGGGGCGAAGCCCAGCGGCTCTCCGCGCGGGCCGAAGGCGTAGACCTCGCGGGTCGACACCGCAGCGGGGATCGGGCCGCCCGGTTCGGCCGGCGCCGGCACCAGTGGCGGCAGGGCGCCGATGCCGACGACGCGGAGCCTGGTCAGCTCCACCGCGCTGTCGGGCTGGACGTGGCCGAAGCGCCGGTCGTGCTCGCGCTCGAACGCGGTGCGGAGTGCCGCCACCTCGGCTTCCGCGTCCGTCACCCGCACGTCCCACTGCTGGCCGGCGTAGCGCAGATCGGCCTCGGGCTCGAAGCGCATCGCCCCGGTCTCGAACCCGCCTTCGCGAAGCCATGCCCGGGCGTCGCCTTCGAGCCCCGCGTACACGCCGCGCGCCTCGTCCATGGTGTCTTCGTCGAGCGGGGCGATGAACACCCGGGCGAAGTCCTGGCCCACGTCCGCATTGAGCATCCCCAGCGCGCAGAACACCCCCGCCAGCCTGGGAACGAGCACCCCCCGCGCCCCGAGCCGCCGGCCGACCGCGGCCCCGTGCATCGGCCCCGCGCCCCCGCCGGCGACGAGCACGAAGCGGGCCGGGTCCCGCCCCCGTTCGATGCTGATCCGCTCCACCGCCTGGAGCAGGTTCTGCTCGACGAGCCGGATCACGCCGATCGCCGCCTCGTGCGGGCCGATACCGAGCGGCTCGGCGACCCGGCTCCGCAGCGCGGCCTCCGCCCGTTCGCGATCCAGCGAGACCGCGCCGCCCGCGTAGGGCCCCGGGGCGAGGCGTCCGAGCACGAGCTGGGCGTCGGTCACCGTCGGCTCTTCGCCGCCCCGCCCGTAGGCGGCGGGTCCGGGCACCGCGCCCGCACCGCGCGGCCCGGCGAACAGCAGCCCCGCCGCATCGGCGCCGGCGATGGTGCCGCCGCCGGCCCCGACGGTGTGGATGTCGACCGACGCCGAGACGAGGTCGTAGCCGCCGACCTCCAGCCGGTCGGTGACCGCCACCCGCCCGCCCGCGCGCAGCATCACGTCGCACGAGGTGCCGCCGATCTCCATGGTGATGAGGTCGTCGAACCCGGTGGCGGCCGCAAAATAGTCGAGGGCGCCGACACCGCCCGCCGGCCCCGACAGCACCAGGTTCACCGGGCAGTGGGCCACCTGGCGGGTCGAGATCGCCCGTCCGTTCGACTGAATCACCAGCAGGTCCGGTCCCAGGCCCAGGGTGCGCAGGTGCTCGTCGAGCGTGCGCAGGTAGCGCACCACCTTCGGGCCGACGTACGCGTTGACCACGGTGGTGGACCCGCGCTCGTACTCGCCGATGATCGGCGCCACCTCGTGGGAGAGCGATACCCATTCGAAGCCGCCCCGCGCGCGCAGCGCCTGCGCGCACCGGCGCTCGTGGGCGCCGTTTTCGAAGCTGTGCAGGAGGCAGACCGCGACCGATTCGACCCCCTCGGTGCGGAAGGTTTCGATCGCGGCATCGAGGTCCGACTCGTCGAGGGGCTCGATCTCGGTGCCCCGCGCGTCCATGCGCCCGCCGACCGGCAGACGCAGGTAGCGCGGCACCAGGACGGGAGGGTAGGGCGGACGATGGTCGAAGGGGTCGGGGCGGAAGCCGCGGCGCGCTTCCAGAAAGTCCCGGAAGCCGCGGGTGACCAGCATCCCCACCCGGGCCCCGCGCCCCTCCAGCACCGTGTTGGTGGCGACGGTGGAGCCGTGCAGGAACAGTGTGCAGTCGCATAGCAGGCGCCCGACCTCGGACCCGAACGCGCGGGCGGCGTGCTCCAGCACGTCGAGCACCCCGCGGCTCGGGTCCGCCGGCACCGAAGGCGTCT
Organism: Gammaproteobacteria bacterium; assembly: GCA_965221725.1. Taxonomy (GTDB): domain Bacteria; phylum Pseudomonadota; class Gammaproteobacteria; order HK1; family HK1; genus HK1. Next base: position 1,079,191 of record OZ244909.1, on the reverse strand, counting down.
TGAAGACGTGGAACCGGCCGTCGGCGTCCACCAGCACCATGTCGGTGAAGGTGCCGCCGACATCGACCGCGATGCGCCAGGGGGGCGCGGGCCGCGCCGGTGAGTGGGTCATCCCGTCAGGACCCTGGCCGAAATAATTTTTCCGTTCAACACGCCGGTACCTCCTGCCCAGGGCCATTTCACGCTGGGCCGAGCCCCGCCCGAGGTCGGTCGAAGCATCCCGGGCGGCGTCCTGACGGTGCCCTGCACACGCCGCGAACGGTACCTGTCGGCCCGATCCGGACCGATTCTCGCCGCTCCGGCGGTCGATTCCGGTCTGGCGCCGTAGCGTGAAATGGCCCTGACCTCCTGCCTGAAAGGAGATTGGGGTTGATGAGGGGGAAAACCGATTTCGGTCAGAGTCCTTACCCGTGGCTCGATCCTCGGCCGGGCTGCCTTCGAACCGCGGTCCGGGCGCCGGACTCTCGCCGCATCGCGCGAGCGATGGCCGCTTGCGACTCGCAGCCCTCGTCTCACCGAAAGTGCGGCCGGATGACCCGATCCATGAACAGCTCCACCTGCTCCATGTCCGGCGCCGCCGGCTGGATGGTGACGTGCTCGATCCCCGCCTCCTCCAGCGTTTTCAGTTTGGCGACGATGTCGCCGACGCTGCCGAGCAGATAGCAGCCCTGAAGGTGCTCCCACGAGCGGTTGGTGCCCATGATGGTCTCCATGGGCTTGCGCTGGAGGGCGAGCGCCTTCTCGGTGTCGTCGGTGTCGACCACGTAGCCGGCCTGAACGTGCGCGATCCCGAGGGTGCTCGGGTCGCGGCCCCTGGTCGGGAGGTACTCGCGCATGGTCCGGATGTCGCGCACCACCCATTCGAGCTTGCCGGAGGCGCGCACCGTGAATACGTCGGCGTGCTTCGCAATCCGGTTCATCACCGTCTTGACCATGTAGGGCTTGTCCGGCGAGAGGGGGTCGGGGACGCGCGAACCGCCGGCCACCCACACCGGGAAGTACTTCTCGGGCCGGGGCTCGATGGTCACGTTCTCGAACTGCCAGAACTGCCCCTGGAACGAGACGTTCTTCTGCGTGAGCAGGAGCTTCACCGCGTCGAGCACCTCGTCGGTACGGCGGCCGCGCTCCTTGATCGAGATCCCCATCGCGCTGAACTCGGGCTCGTTCCAGCCGGGCCCCACCCCGAAGATGAACCGCCCCTCGGACATGTGGTCCAGGGTCGCGAGTTCCTTGGCGAGCAGCACCGGGTGGCGCAGCGGCACCACCAGGATGTGGGTGCCGATGGGAATGGTCTCGGTGGCGCCGGCCACGCAGCTCAGCACCATCAGGGGATCCATCCACGAGCCGCCGTAGAGTCCGGGTGCGCTGAGCAGATGGTCCCACACCGTGATCGAGTCGTAGCCGAGCGCTTCCGCCCGCTTCGCCATGTCCCTGGTAACGAGCCGGGCCATCTTCCGGTCGAGGCCGGGCCAGGTGAACGAGGGAACCGTCAGTCCGAATTTCATTTGGGGGGCTCTCCGAGTCCGTTTCGATGCGGCGAAGATCCGGCCCGGAAATTTCGGGCTGACCCGCAGCCATCAATGGAGGTTGGCTTCGATCCGGCGAAGCGCGCCGAGTACCGGCGCGGGCATGCTTTCGACTTCGGCGAAGGGAAGCGGTCGGGTAGACTTCGCGCCTGCGCGGCGGAAGTCAAGCGGAAGTTCGCGGCGCCGGAATTCCCGCTGGTGGCGCGAGAGGCCGTTACGCGGTGCGACTCCGGCAAGATCCCGGCCTCCGGAGTGTCCATATGGAGACATCGAGCAAGGACGGCGCGAAGGACGGCGGGCCCGTGGTAGAGGCGAGGCGGCTGGTGAAGCGCTTCGGCGCGAACACCGTCGTCGACGGCGTCGATCTCCGGGTGCCTCGGGGCGGCTGCTTCGGGTTGCTCGGGCCGAACGGTGCCGGCAAGACCACGACGCTGCGCATGATCCTCGGCCATTCGCCGCCGAGCGGGGGCGAGCTGACCGTGCTCGGAGAAGCGATGCCGGCGGCGGGCCGCACGGTGCGGGCTCGGATCGGGGTCGTCCCCCAGGACGACAATCTCGACCCCGACTTCACGGTGATGGAGAACCTGCGGGTCTACGCGAGCTACTTTCCGCGACCCGCCCGCGAGCCGCTGGAACCGTACCTGATGTCGCTCCTCGACTTCGTCGCCCTCGCCGACCGGGCGGAGGATCGAATCCAGGCGCTCTCGGGCGGGATGCGGCGGCGGCTCGTCATCGCGCGCGCCCTGGTGAACGACCCCGAGCTGCTCATTCTGGACGAGCCCACCACCGGGCTCGACCCGCAGATCCGTCACCTCATCTGGGCTCGGCTGCGCGAGCTCAAGAACCACGGCACCACGGTGCTGCTCACCACCCACTACATGGAGGAGGCGGAGCGGCTCTGCGACCGGTTGGCGATCATCGACCATGGCCGCATCCTGGCCGAGGATTCCCCCCGCCGTCTGGTGGCCGGGGAGGTGGAGCCGAACGTGATCGAGGTGCGGACCGGCCCGGGGGTTCCGCCGCCCGCGGAGCTCATCCGGCACGCGCGGCTCGAAGCGGTCGATGGCGTCTGGCACTGCCACACCGATGATCCTGGCGCGGTGCTCGCGGTGCTGCAGCGCTCGCCGGAGCTGGAGTACCTGCATCGGCCCGCGAACCTGGAAGATGTGTTCCTGCGGCTTACCGGGCGGGAACTGCGCGACTGAGCGAACGCGGTTCGGCCCATTCTCCGGCGATGTCGGGGGGCCTCCGGGCTCGACGGATCGCGCCGGAGCCCGAACGACGGTGAGGAGGTCCTGCAATGGACTCGACGAACATCTCCGGGCACTGGCGCCCGCCCGCCCCGCGGCCGGTGGCGCTCGCGGTGTGGCGCCGCAATGTCCGGGTGTGGCGCCGGCTGATGCTCCCGAGTCTGGTGCTCAACTTCGGTGAGCCCTTCCTCTACCTGCTCGGCCTCGGGTTCGGCCTCGGGCAGTTCATCGGCGAGATGGAGGGGATCGGCTACTTCGCCTTTCTCGCCTCCGGGCTGGTGGCGTCGTCGGGGATGATGGTCGCGTCCTACGAGGGGATCTATTCGGTCTACACCCGCATGGTGCCCCAGAAGACCTATGACGGCATGCTCGCGACCCCGGTGCGGATCGACGACATCGTGGCGGGCGAGATGCTCTGGTGCGCGACCAAGGGCACCATGTCCGGGAGCGCCATCCTGATCGTGGCGGCGTTGCTCGGAGCGGCGACGGGCGTCGGGGCCCTGCTCTGCGTCCCGCTCCTCTTTCTCGTCGGGCTCGCGTTCGCCGGGCCGGCCATTGCGGTGAGCGCGGTCGCTCCGTCCTACGACTTCTTCAGCTACTACATCACCCTGGTGATGACACCGATGTTCATTCTGTGCGGCGTGTTCTATCCGGTCTCGTCGCTGCCGGAGGCCGCTCAGTCCGCAGTGCTGGTGCTGCCGCTCACCCATGCGGTGGCGCTGATCCGGCCTCTGGTGACCGGAGCGCCGCTCGCCGACATCGCGATCCACCTGGGGGTGCTGGCCGGGTTCGCGGTGGTGGGCTTCTATCTCGCGGTCGCCCTCGTCAGACGGCGGTTCGTGGTGTAAGTCGGGCTGGCCCGGAAATTTCCGGGCTAGAACCCGAGCTTCGCTCTGATCATCCGCCACAGGAGCGTGAACCCGCCGGCACTGGGGGTGGTTCGCACCGCTTCCCCCGCGAGCGCGCGTTCGCAGTTGCCGGCAAACTCCGCGAGTATCACGTCGGCGAAGCTCTCCACCAGATCGGCGCGGTTGAACTGCGCCAGCCCGCCCTGGATCCGGAAGCGGATGGCCAGACCGACGCGGGTGCGCGGTTCGGCTTCGGGCGCGTCCTCGCCGGCCATCGCCCTGTCGGACATCGCCTCGCCGGACATCGTATAGCGCAGCTCGGCCTCCAGGTTGGCGTGGCCGCGCCGGTCCGATCCGTGGCCGGCGATGATCCCGGTGCGGCGCTCGGCGTCGGTCTCGCGCGTTCCTGCCCCGTGGAAGGAGGCCGCCACGGGGCCGAAGCGAATCTCGACCCGGCCGGTGAAGCGATCCGCCCCGACGGATTCGACGTACACGCCGGGCAGACACGCCGCCACCCGCGGCACGTCCTCGAACAGCGCCCACAGCGCCTCCACCGGATGCCCGATCACCACGAATTCGCGTTCGATCCGGGTCCAGCCCTCGACCTGGGTCATCGGGCGGGCGCTGGTCGTCGGTGCCCCGGTCGTGGTGACTGGCTCCGCGCCGTCGAGATGGATCGGGTCGACCTCGAGGGGCTCGAAGGCGATGGCGGAAAGCGCGGCGGATGCGCCCGGGTGGTCAACCGCCGCGATCGACGGGGTGGGCTCGCGACCGGCGGCCGCCGTACGAGGGTGGAGAGATTCGTGGTGGTGGGTCGCGGGCTCCGGGATGGTGGCCGTGCGGATGTTGCGCGCCGGTGGTTCCGCCGCTACGGCTGCCTTGCCGCTGCCGGTTGCCGGGTCGTCGCCTGGAATCGACTGGTCATCGGCGGGAGCGGTCTCCCGGGTCGCCATCGCGTCACGGCCGGACGTCGCCATGCCCCGGTGCCGGTGCGCCACCTCGCCCACCGCGGCCACGAGCCCCATGTAGCCGGTGCACCGGCAGAGGTTGCCGCTGAGTTCGCGCCGGATGTCCGCTTCATCGGTCGGCGCAAGGCGGGTGACGACATCCCACGCCGTGATCAGCATCCCCGGCGTGCAGAACCCGCATTGCAGCGCATGATGTCGCGCGAACGCATCGCGCAGCGCCCGGCCGAGGGGGTCGTCTCCCAGCCCTTCGACGGTGACCACGTTCGCGCCCTCGCAGGCCTGCGCGTAGGTGATGCAGGAGCGGATCGGCCGCCCGTCGACCAGCACCGTGCAGGCCCCGCACACCCCGTGCTCGCAGCCGAGGTGGGTGCCGGTCAGGTGCAGGTGGTCGCGCAGCAGTTCCGCAAGCTGCGTGCGTCCGGTGACCTCGGCGTGGCACGGCTCGCCGTTGACGGTGAGGTGAACGGTGTTCATCCGGTTGTCATTCCCCTGTCGGCAGGAAACTCGAGATCGGGTCGGGCCGGGCTCGGCGCAGCCCGGAAATTTCACCGCTTCGCGAAGCGAGGGGACGGAGATGGCCGCTTTCGCAAGACGAATGCGAGTCAGGGCGTGCAGGCGTACCTGACAGTGCGTCGAGCCCCTTGGCCGTGTTCAACGCAGTGAAAATAGTCGCATCCGTACCCGCAGCCGTGGATCGGTGAAATTTCCGGGTCTGGTGCGCATGAATCGGTTCCCGACGCTCGTTCGCACCGTGGCTCCCGTCGCCCGCATCGGTTCCATGCTTGCTTGTCGTCATGTCGTCATGTCGTCATGTCGTCATTTCGCCAGCGCCCGGTCGATGGCCCGGCCCACCGCCACCGCCGCCATGTGCAGCTTCACCGGGTCGTGCTCGCCGGTGCGGGAGGCGATTTCGGCCCGCAGGGCTTCGAGGTCGGCCGGGGCGGCGGTGGCGGCGAGGGATCGCGCCACCGCCGGCAGCATCGCCGGCTTCGCTCCGATCGCACCGGCGACCACGCGGCAGTAGCGCCGTGCGGGGTCGACGAGCACCGCTCCCATCGCCTCCGCCAGCTCCCCGGTCTTGCGGCAGAGCTTGTAGAAGCCGAACCGCGCCCCCGCCCCCGCGCGCGGAATCTCGATGCGAGTGACGATCTCGCCCGGGGCGAGCGCGGTGGTGTACGCCGCGCGCGTGAAGTCGCGCACCCCGACCTCGCGCTCGCCGCTGGTGCCGCGGATGTGAATTCGGGCGTCCACGCACAGCAGGAAGCTCGCCCAGTCCGCGGCCGGGTCGGCATGGACGATGCTGCCGCCGATGGTGCCCCGGTTGCGCACCGCACGGTACGCAATACCGGCCGCGACCTCGCCCATCGCCCATTCGGTCGAGTCCGCGGCCGGTCGATCCTCGATCTCCGCGTGCGTGACCGCGGCCCCGACGATCACGCTCTCCCGCGTCGGCTCGATGCCGCGCAACGCCGCCACCGAGGAGATGTCGACGAGCGTGCCGGGACGGGCCAGGCGCAGATTCAGCATCGGCCCGAGCGACTGACCGCCCCCGATGAGCTTGGCGCCGTCCCCGCTTGCGGCGAGCCGCGCGAGCGCGTCATCGACGCTGGTAGCGCGGTGATAACCGAAATCGACGGGCTTCATGGCCGGAGTTGCGGCGGCGAGGGGAAGTGCTTCTGCAATCTGCAATCCGCCGCTGCGAAAGGCTCATGCCGTTCGGGGGTCACAGACGCTCCTCCGCCCACCGGATCACGGCCTCGGCGATGGTCATTGCATCAAGGTACTCTTCTTCGGATGTGGGGGGTTCGGTCCCCGGATAGCGCGAGTTCACGGCATAAGGAGTGAGTCTCGCGGCGCGACGAACCTCGTCCGGAATCGTCACGCCACCCTCCTCGAGAATCGACAGCAGCAATGCCAAGTCGTGAACGTAGGGAAATTCAATCTCGTACGAGATCATTACCGCCTTGATGGACTTCTCGGCGGCCTGCTGTGCCTCGAAGCACAGATCCTCGACATAGACATCGGGAGCGCGATTTCTTGCCGGGGCGAGGTTGCTTCTGGCTCGATTCAGCCATTCGCGTGGATTGTCCGGCGGAAATCGCTCAAGCGGCGTCATAGATTACTCGTCCTTCCAGCAGTGCCGGCTTGATGACCAGAGCGTGACTGTTTTTGTACCGCTCCACATCCGCCGGCGAGACGAGTATCGCATCGACGGCAACGGGCACACCGTACAATCTCTCGTATATGCGCGCCCTGAGCGTTGCATCGCCGCCTTCCTTGACGATGAGCAAATCGACGTCACTGTGGCGGCTCATCTCTCCGCGGGCGGCGGATCCGAACAGGATGATTCGTTCCGGTTTCGCGATTTCCACGATGCGCCGGATAATGTCGTCCAGTGTCTCCTGGCCGAGCGTCCGCATCTTCATCATTGCCTTCCTGCGTTTCCTGCCCATCACCGTCCGTCTTCCTTATGCCTCGCGGCCGGCGGGTGCTGCCCGCGCCGCAAGGATCGCGGCCAGAATCCGTCGCGGCGTCGCCGGAATCTCGTCGAGTTCCACGCCGAGCGGGCGCAGCGCGTCGTTGATGGCGTTGACCACCGCGCCCGCCGGGGCGATGGCCGCGCCTTCCCCGATCCCCTTGATGCCGTGGCGGGTGAAGGGCGAGAGCGATTCCGTATGCTCGATGCGCATCGACGGCAGCTCGGTGGGGCCGGGGACCACGTAGTCCGCAAACGTCGAGGTGAGGGGCTGGCCGTTGTCGTCGTAGAGGCTCTCCTCGAACAGTGCGGTGCCGATCCCCTGAGCGGCGCCGCCGTAGGACTGGCCCTCCAGGATCATGGGGTTCACGCGCCGGCCGCAGTCCTCGAAGAGCGCGTAGTCGAGGATCTCGACCGCGCCGGTGGCCGGGTCCACCGCAACCACTGCGGCGTGGGTCGCGTAGGTGAAGACGCCGGTGTCCACCTCCGGCTTGTAGCCTTCGGTGACCTCCAGCCCCCGAGTGTCGACCGCGTCCGGAAGCTGGTCCGGGCGCAGGTACCAGGCGCGGGCGATATCCTCGAACGAGACGCTCGCCTCGCCGGCCCACGCCCGGCCGCCGGAGAGCGATATGTCATCGGGGCGTGCCTGCAACAGGTGCCCGGCGTGCTGCCGGATGCGGCCGGCCAGCGACTGCGCCGCCTTCGACACCGCCCCGCCCGCCATCACCATGCCCCGGGAGGCGTAGGCGCCGGTGGAGTAGGGGGTCTCGCCGGTGTCGCCCATCGTTACCCGGATGTGGTCGACGCCGATGCCGAGCTGTTCGCTCGCCACCTGCGCGAGCGTGGTCTCCAGCCCCTGGCCGAAGGCGTGGTTGCCCGACCGCACTTCCACCGTGCCGCTCGGGGCGAGTTTCACCATCGCCTGCTCATAGCCGGGCACCAGCGGCAGGCCCCACGCGCCGAACACTCTGGTGCCGTGCGCGGTCTGCTCGGTGAAGGTGGAAAAGCCGATGCCGACGAGCCGGCCGTCCGGCTCGGGGGTGCGCTGGCGGGCGCGCACCGCGTCGAGGTCGATCATGCGCCGCGCCCCGGCCACGCTCCCCGGGTAGTCGCCGCTGTCGTAGAGCTTGCCGGTCACGTTGGTGTAGGGCATCGCCGCGGCCGGCACGAGGTTCTCCGCCCGCACCTCCGCGGGCTCCCGCCCCACCGCCCGCGCGATGGCGTCGATGGTGAGCTCCATCGCGAAGCACACCCCGGGGCGCGCGACCCCGCGGTACGGCGTGAACGCCGGCTTGTTGGTGGCGACGGAGTACGTCCGGCAGCGGTAGGTGTCGAAGGCGTACGGCCCCGGCAGGTTGCCCCCGGCCTGGGCCGCCTCCAGGCCGGCGGTGAACGGCCACACCGAGTAGGCGCCGATGTCCACCGTGACCTCGGCGTCGACGCCCAGCAGGCGCCCGCGCGCATCGGCGAAGGCGGTCAGCCGGTAGTGGTGCTGGCGGGTGTTGGCGCCGGCGGTGAGGTGCTCGCGCCGGTCCTCCACCCAGCGCAGCGGCCGCCCGGTGCGCATCGCCGCCCACGCCACCGAGATCTCCTCGGGTTGCAGCACGCACTTGTAGCCGAAGCCGCCGCCGACATCCGGCGCGATCACTCGCACATCCGCCTGGTCGAGACCGAGCGTCTGCGAAAGTCCGGTGCGGATGAGATGCGGCACCTGGGTCGATGTGTACACCACGAGCTGCCCCTGCCGCCCGTCGGGGCGGGCGAGCACCGCCTTGCCCTCCATCGGCACCATGCACTGGCGCGCGGTGCGGTATTCGCGTTCGATGACGACGGCGGCGTGCTCGCGCACCGCTTCGATGTCCCCGTCGGCCACGGTGGTCAGGAAGAGGTTGTCGCCCCACGCCTCGTGCACGAGCGGAGCGTCGGGGCGGCGCGCGACGAGGCTGTCGGTGACCACCGGTAGCGGGTCGAGGTCCAGCTCGACCGCTTCGGCGATGTCCTCGGCCTCGGCTCGGGTCGGTGCCATGCACAGCGCGACGCACTCGCCGGCGAAGCGCACCTTGTCGCGGGCGAGCGCCGGCCAGTCGGACGCCTTGTAGGTGGGCAGGCTCGACTCGGCTCGGATGGGCTGCACCCCCGCCAGGTCATCAATGGTGAACACCCGCCCCGCATGTCGCTCGGGTACGGTGACGGACCGGATGCGGGCGTGGGCGAGGGGGCTGCGCACGAACGCGACCTCCCACTGCCGGGGGAAGAAGAGGTCGCCGACGAACTGCGCCTTGCCGGCGAGATGCCGGGCGTCTTCCTTGCGGAGCACACGGGCTCCGATCCCCGTCGACATGCGCGCTGTCTCCTTGAGGAATTCACGGGTGTTCGGAGTCTTCCCGGATGACCCGTATTCCGCCAGGCGGCTTCGGCGGCGGCGCGAGACGGCCGGGCCGCTTCGGTGACGCAGAGGTAAGAAGCTGCTCCCGAGGGGCGGGCCGGACTTCGAACGGGTCGAGTTGTATGTCTCTTCGGGCTGGGGCGCAACCTCGCTGTGCGATGTGCGGGCGGCGACTGTCCCGAAAATTTCACCGACTCGCGGTTGCGGGCGCAGATCCGAATGTTTGCGCTGCGTTGAACACAGCATGTGAAAACATACCCGATGCCTTCGGACCGCAAACCTGATGGAGGGTCGGAGGCGTTGGCACGACGGGAGGAACATGAGCACGAAGCAATCTACCCCCTTTCATCCACTTCATCGCGGCCGCGCTGATGGCGCTCGCCCTGCCCGCCGCGGTGCAGGCGCAGGTCACCATCTCCGGACCGAACGAGGCGGCCTTCGGGCCGGCTTTTTCCTTGAAGGAGTCCATCGTGGCCCATTGCGCCGGCAAGGCGGCCGATTGCCGGACGATATCGGCGCCCGGCGTGCGGCCACCTTGATTCTTGAGTGGCCTTGCGCTTCCCTCCCTCGCACATGACTGCATCCGCCGAGACCCTCACCATCCCCCAGGCGCGACGCCTCGCCCTCGCCGGGGCCGGCCTGCTGGCGCCGCGCCGTTTCGATCTCCCCGAGCGGGCCGGCGCCCGCCCGGCGCGGACCCGGGAGTGCTGCCACCGGATCATCGCGCACTTCGGCTACCTGCAGCTCGACACCGTGGCGGTGAGCGGAGCCCGCACCCACGGCATCGTGCTCGCCTCGCGGCTTCGCGGGCTCGACGCCGCCCTCGCGGAGACGCTGCTCGCGCCCGGGGCGCCGCTGTTCGAGTACTGGGGTCACGAGGCGTGCTGGCTGCCGCTCTCCCTCTACCCCTGCTTCGCGTGGCGGCGACGGCAGTATCAGGTGCATCCGTGGTGGGGTGACGTGCTGCGCGAGCATCGCGCGGTGGCCCGGTCCGTGCTGAGGCGGATCGAACACGAGGGCCCGCTGCGCTCCCTGGACCTGGAGGGTCGGGGCGGCACCGGCTGGTGGGATTTGAAGCTCACCCGCCGAGTGGCCGAATCGCTGTGGCTGGCGGGGCGACTGGCGATCCGGGAGCGGCGGAGCTTTCAGCGCAGCTTCGACCTCGTCGAGCGGGTCATCCCCGCCGACGTGCGTTCCCGGCGCGTGAGCGACGCGGAGGCGTTCGACACCCTGCTGGAGCGGGCGCTTGCCGGGCACGGCTGGGCCTCCACCGGCACCCTGGCCGCAACCTGGCGCCTGGTAAAGTGCCGCGACCGGATCCGGGCATCACTCGGACGCCTGCGCGAGGCAGGCCGGATCGTCCCCTGCGCGCTCCGGACCGCCCGGCGTCCGCTCCCCGGCTGGGTCCGGACTGCCGATCTGGAACGCCTGTCGGCGCTCGAGCGTCTGCGCCCGCGCCGCGACCGCGGCGTCCTGCTCTCCCCCTTCGACCCGCTGCTCTGGGACCGGGCGCGGGTGCAGCTCCTGTTCGATTTCGAGCAGCGGATCGAGATCTACAAACCCGCGCCCCAGCGTCGCTACGGTTACTACTGCCTGCCGGTGCTGGCCGGGGAATGGCTGATTGGGCGCGCGGACCTGAAGGCGCGGCGCGCCGAGGGAGTGCTCGAGGTGCTTTCCGTCCACTTCGAACGCCCGAAGCCCGCCGCCCGGGATCGCGAGGCGCTCGCCCGGGCGCTCGAACGCTTCTCGGCCTCGGTCGGGCTCGGCTTGCGCGATCCGCCCCGGTCCGGATGAGTTACGCGCCGTGACGGGTGACAGCGCGCCATGCCTGCGGGGGGGTACATGCGGAGGCTTGGCCCGACCTCGATGCGCGGGCGCAGAGCTGCTTGCGCTCGTCGGCGATGCCGGCCGAAGCGGCCGGCACCACCCGTGCCTGCGAGCTCACCGGCTGGTACCGCGCCCAGCTCGCCGCCAATGGCATGAGCGGCAGGCGTCGGGCGAACAGCTCATGACCGATCCGACCGGAATCGGCGCGACGATGTCGGCGGAATGGGCCGAGGCCGCGAGCGCCGAGATTGGCCTTCTCGTTCTTCGCCGCGGGCAGGCCAGGGTCGGGTCGGGGTTCGTTCTCAGGGGTCGTCGGTGTCCGATTCGCAGGCGATGGCGGCGGCGAATTCGGCCTCGTTCAGGCAGGTGAGGTGCCACGTCCGGTCGGACGCTCGGGCGATGCGCAGCATCCCCGAGTCCGCCCTGTCGATCATGGCCGGAGGGATCTCGAACCGGGCAGGGCTGAGCGAGAAGCCGGTGCCCAGCGCCTTGATGATCGCCTCCTTCAGGGTCCAGAGCCGGTAGAAGAGGTGAACCTTGTCCTCGCCCCGGGCCGCGGCAAGGGCCGCGCGTTCTCCCGGACCGTAGACCCTCCGCGCGATACCGTCGAAGTTGCGATCGGGGCGGCGCACCTCCGCGTCGACCCCGATGTTCCGCCGGGGAGAGCCCGTCGGGCGGGGAGGCCGCGCCGGACGGGGGGACCCCGTCGGAGTGAGTGCGATCAGCCCGTGCGGGGTGCTGTGGCTGACGTTGAAGTCGAGCGGAGCCGGCCGACCGTCCACGAGCGCGAACGGCTTGCCGTGATCGTGATACCCGAAGGACAACCGGTCGTTCGGGCACCCCAGCCGGTGGCAGAGGTTGGCCCTGAGCGCGGCGCGGCACAGGGCGAAGTCGCGACGCGGTCGCTCCACCCGGAACCGGCGCCAGCGGTCGTTCTCGGCGTGATCGAGCCATGCCAACGCCGCCTCCTGGTGGTCGGGGTCGGGGCCGAGGTCGACATGAACGACATCGATGTTGCCGATGGCCCTGAACGGGCGCCACCAGATGGGTTCACGCGGTTTCATGCGCGGCCGGCACGGGCGCGAGCACCACTTCGTGCAGGTAGTCTCCAATGCTCCGCGCCTGGTTCCACTGGTGCGGATAACCCAGCGAGACCTCCTGAAACGGAACCCCGTCGATCCAGCGGGTGCCGCGGATATGGAGGTGCCCGTAGACCACCGCCCGCGCGTTGAAGCGGGTGTGCCATCCGCGGGTGCGCCGGGTGCCGCACCAGGGTGTGAACCTCGGGATGCGCGGCAGTACCGCGAGTCGTTCCTCCAAAGGGTAATGATTGATCAATACCTTGGGGAGATGTGATGAGGTGGATTCGAGGCGAGTCGCCGCCTTCGCGCACAACGCTGCGCACCAGTCGGCGCGGCTCGGGAAGGGATCGGGATGCAGCAGGTATTCGTCCGCGCCCATCGCCCTCTCCCTCCGCGCCCAGGCGATCACCTCGTGGGCGCCGACCTGCGCGGGCCGGAAGCTGTAGTCGTAGAGCAGGAACAGCGGAGCGATCAGGACCTCTCCCGTCGGATGGGGAAAGACCGGATACGGATCCTCCGGGGTAATCACGGCGTGGCGGCGGGCAATCTCCACCAGCTTCGCGTAGAGGGCCTCGCCCCGGAGCGCGCCTGCGGCACGCGGACGGGTCCACAGCTCGTGATTTCCGGGCACCCAGACGAGCTGCCGGAACTTGTCATTCAGCGTCTCGAAGCACCGGTCGAGCCGGCGGAAGCCGTCGGTGACATCGCCCGCCAGGATCAACCAGTCGTCCGGGCACGACGGGAGCGCGGTGAGCGCCTCGCGGTTCGGGGCGTGGGAAACATGAAGGTCGGACAGGGCCCAGAGCCGCATTTCGTCACCCGATTACGTATCGCCGTCGCGCGCAGTGTGACCTGACCCGGAAATTTCACCGACTCCCGGCCGCGGGCACGGATCTGACTGTTGCCTGGCCGTCTCAGCGCCTCGCTTCGCGAAGAGGTGAAATTTCCAGGCTGATCGGGCGCACCGTGCGCATTCGGCCGTGAATCCGGAGGGGAAACTGGAGCAACCGGCTCGACGTGTTCTCAGGGTTCCATCACCCTGATGGGCGCTTCCATGGCCATTTCCTCGGCCGTTTTCCCGGCCGTTGTAATCAACTTTCGGTTGAATGTCAGCATGATCCCGCACCGCGCGGCCGCACCGAGGTGCAGTGCATCGGCGAAGTCCATGCCCTTTTCCGCTCGATCCAGGGCTTCTGCGAGAAGGGGCGGACTTTCCACCGACACGTTCGGCAGTCCGGCGAAGGAGCGCAGAGCTACCGCAACCTCCCTGGCGGTGAAGCCGTAAACGCTTCGCAGCACCCATTCGCTTTCCAGCATGACCGTCGTGCTGGCGAAGACGGACCCCTCGTCGATTACGGCGCGCGCCCTGGCCGCCTGTTCGGGATGGTCACCGGTGAGATAGCGGACGACGACGTTGGTATCAACCGCCCGCATGGCGCCGCCTTGCTTCGGCCGCGATTCCGGCTTCCATGTCCGCCAGTGACCGGGGCGCACCGTCGCAAGCGAGACATCCGAACACCTCGTCGGCCCGGGTCTCGGCGAATAGGGGGGGCGGGTTTCAGCAGGACGCCCTCGGGCGTGCTTTCCACGACGAGCCGGGTTCCGGCTTCCCAGGACAGCGCCCGGCGAATCGTCTTGGGCAGAATGACCTGACCCTTGGTCGAGACGGTGGTGGTGAGTCGTTCGAGCATCGGCATTGCAAAGTCATCCGCAAAGTCAGGTAAGACGGGCGTAAGATAACCGTTGCAGCGCCTCGAACCAAGGTATGCATTCCGGACTTGAGGACCGGAAGCCGATGTGCCTGGAGCTTGTGCGCCGCCTCGTTGACGATATCGAGGTGATGCCCTGGGAAGCGTTTCTGGATGAGCTGTGGCTGGGGCGACTGGGGCGGCTCGATTCCAATTGAAAATTCAGGCGCCGGAGACGAGGGCTTGCGCTTCGCTTCTCGGCAGGCCGATCTGTTCGCCGGCGGCGAGGATGCCTTCCCAGGTCACCGGGTCGACCGGAATGCCCTCTGCCCGCCGTTTCTCCATCGTCATCCGTTCGGGGGCACCCGCTACCAGGACTGGCTCGTCGGGGTTCGCCGGGGGCGATGAGGTGACGTAGTCGACGATGGTGTCGAACTCGCGTTCCATCTCCTCGGGGTCGGCGAGCGACGCCGGGTCGATGACCACGCTGAGCATGCCGTTGCAGATGGTGTCGCGACCCGCGGTGCCCGGATGCGAGGTCTCGCCACCGCCGACCACGCCGGCCAGGAGCTCGGCGGCGAAGAGCAGGCCGTAGCCCTTGTGCAGACCGAGGGGCAGGAGGGCGCCGCGCAATGCCTCGTCGTCCGGGAACATCACCTTCGGATCGGTGGTCGGTCGACCATTGGCGTCCACCAGAATGCCGGGGTCGACCCGCTCGCCCCGGTTGAGGGCGACGCGCACCTTGCCCAGCGCGATGCGGCTGGTCGCCATGTCCAGCAGGAACGGCGCGTGCCGCGAGGTGCCGGGCACTCCGATGGCGATGGGGTTGGTGCCGAACCGCGCCCGGCTTCCGCGATGGGGGGCGACCAGCGGCGGGTGGCCGATGACGTTCACGAAGTGGATGGAGACGAGCCCCGCCGCCACCGCCATCTCGGCGTAGGCGCCGATGCGGCCGAGGTGATGGACGTTGCGCAGCGATGCCACCACCGCGCCCAGCTCCCGGGCACGCGGGATCAGCCGCTCCATCATCTCTGCCCCGACCCGCTGGCCGAACCCCATGCCGCCATCGAACCCCATCACCGCGCCGCCGTCCCGGACCACGGACAGCCCGGTGTTGGGGCGCATGGTCTGGCCGGTGATGTTGTGGACGTAGTGGGGAATCATGCCCACGCCGTGGCTGTCGTGACCGCGGAGATTGGCGTCGACCAGGTGGTCGGCCACCTGGGCCGCTTCCGCCGGCTCGCTGCCGGCCCGTTCGAGCAGGGTGCGGACAACGCGCCGCAAGCGGGTGTCGGTGAAGTGGTGCATGGCGACGGGCATTTTGCCAGGATCGAGGGCCTGAATCTCAGCCCTGAATCCTGGGCTGAATCCTGGGCCCGAATTTCGAGTCCTGAATTTCAGAGCTCGAATCGCGGGTCTCGCTTTGAAATTCCGCCTGGTATCTCCGGCCGGTATGCACGGGCTCTTCCGAGACCTCCGGAGTCAAGGTGGGGCACCACCGAATCGCGGGCTTGAATCCGCGGACGCGGCAAATCGCGGGAAGAAATCGCGGGACATTCGATCTTGAACCGTCCCCGGCCCGGAAAGTACGCTGGGGCGCATGTGCTGGCGAGACCGGAGGCTCTCATGTGTGACGAAGAAACCCGCCGTGACGAGGAGGCGTATCTGCGCCGTTCACCAAACCTGACCCGGCGCGATTTCGGGACCCTTTCGCTCGGGGCGGGGCTGGCCATGCTCCTCCCGCGCGCGGCGGATGCACTTCAGGTGACGGCCGCGGATGTCGAGATCCCGACCCCCGACGGCACCGCGGACTGCCACTTCGTGCATCCTGCGAGCGGCGCCCACCCGGGGGTCCTGATCTGGCCCGATGCGCTCGGGCTGCGGCCCGCCTTCGAGCAGATGGCCCGGCGGCTCGCCGAATCGGGATACGCGGTGCTGGTCGTCAACCCCTACTACCGCACCGAGCGGGCACCGGTCCTGCCGGAGGGGGCGTCGTTCCGGGACGAGGCGACGCGCAAGAGGATCTTCCCGCTGATGCGTTCGCTGACCCCCGAGACCATCGTGATCGACGCGCGGGCCTTCGTCGGCTTCCTCGACGCTCGGGACGTGGTGTCCGATGACCGCATGATGGGGACGATGGGCTACTGCATGGGCGGTTCCATGACCATGCGCACCGCGGCGGCATTCCCGGACCGCATCGGCGCCGGCGCGTCGTTCCATGGCGGACGGCTCGTGACCGACTCTCCCGACAGCCCGCACCTGCTCGTTGACCGGATACGTGCCCACTACCTGTTCGCGATCGCGGAGAACGACGACGAGAAGGACCCGAAGGCCAAGACCGTGCTGCGCGATGTTTTTGCCGCCGCCGGGCTGCCGGCCGAGATCGAGGTCTACGCGGGAACCCTGCACGGCTGGTGCCCACCGGATTCCGCCGTGTACCACGAAGCGCAGGCGGAGCGGGCGTGGAGCCGGTTGCTGGCGCTGTTCGAGACCGCTCTGGCCTGAACCGGCGAGGGGTTCTCGCGGCCGACGACCAGCCCGACATCCCCGACCCATCCCTGATATCACCTCAGGCCCACCTCCCGATATCACCCTCGATATCATGCGCATCCGGTCATGACTCCGCCCGGGGTGGGGCGCGTTCGAATCCGGCCCGATGCAGGGGTCGTGCCCGCATGAGTCCGACGACTGCAACGACCGTCCCGATGGCTCGTGCGCAATGATCGGGTAGCTGCATCAAGGCGAGGATGACCGGCATGTCGGGCGGATGGCGAGTCGGGGTCGATGTGGGCGGGACGTTCACGGACGTGGTCGCCGCACACGGCGCGCGCCGCGACGCGCGGGTCGCGAAGGTGCCTTCGCGTTCCGACGACCGTGTGGCCGGCCTGCTCGCAGCGCTTCGGGCCGTCGGTCTCGACTGGCCGGACGTGGAGGATCTGGTGCACGGGACCACTCTCGTGACCAACGCCATCGTCGAGGACGACCTGGCCGACGTCGCCCTGATCGCCACCCGCGGTTTCTCCGACACCCTGGACATCGGGCGCCAGAACCGCCGTCATCTCTACCGGCTCGACCTTCCGCCCAAGCCCGCCCCCCAGGTGCCGGCCGGGCGCCGGTTCGAGGTGAGCGAGCGGCTCGATCACGACGGGCGGGTGCTGGCCGCGATGGATCCGCGCTCGGTCGACGACGTGCTTCGGCAGGTTGAGGACAGCGGCGCCGAGGCGGTCGCGGTATCGCTGCTGCACGCCTACGCCAACCCGGCCCACGAGGAAGCGCTCGGCGAGCGGCTGCGGGCGCGCTGCCCCTTCGTCGCGCTTTCCAACCGCGTCAACCCGGAGGCCCGGGAGTACGAGCGCACCGCCACCACGGCGCTGAGCGCAGGGGTCATGCCGCTCGCTGCGAGCTACCTCGACCGGCTCGAGGCCGCGAAACCGGCCGGGTCGAGGCTGCATCTTTTCCACTCCGCCGGCGGCATGGCCTCGCCGGAGGCGCTGCGCGAGCTGCCGCTCGGGCTTGCCGCCTCCGGACCCGCGGCCGGAGTGGCCGCCGCCGGCCGCATCGCCGCGGATCTCGGCATCGGGCACGCCATCAGCTTCGACATGGGCGGCACCACCACCGACGTCTGTCTCGTGTTCGACGGCGAGGCGCAGATTTCGAGCGGCCGCTCGCTCGGAGACCGGCTCCTGCGCCAGCCCATGGTCGCGGTGGAATCCATCGGGGCGGGCGGTGGCTCCATCGCCCGGCTCGACCACGGTGCCCTCGCGGTCGGGCCGGAGAGCGCCGGGGCCGATCCCGGCCCCGCCTGCTATGCCCGCGGGGGCGACCGCCCCACGGTGAGCGACGCCAACCTGGTGCTGGGGTACATGGACCCGGAGCGCGTCATCGGCGGCGATATCCGGCTCGATGCGGGGGCGGCCCGCGCGGCCGTCGCGCCGCTCGCGTTGGCCATGGACATGACCGTGGAGGAGGCCGCGCTCGGCATCGTGCGGGTGGCCAACGCGACCATGCTGCGGGCGCTGCGCCGGGTCACGGTGGAACGCGGCATCGACGGGCGCCGCTGCGCGCTCCTGGCCTTCGGCGGCGCGGGGCCGATGCACGCGGTGGAACTGGCCCGCGCCTTCTCGATCGCCACCGTGATCGTTCCCGCCCATTCCAGCGTGTTTTCCGCCCTGGGATGCGCCGGCGCCGGCATGAGCTACGCGCAGCAGCGCACGCTGCGCATGGCGGTTGATGCCTGGGATCCGCCCCGACTCGAAGACGCACGGCGGGGGCTGAGATCGAGGCTCGCCGCTCCGCTCGTCACCGCCGGCGGCGACGACGACGCGCTGGAGGTCGAGGAGGTCGCGGCCGTGCGTTACCGGGGTCAGAGCTACGCCATCGAGCTGAAGGACGCCCCGCTCGACGACCCGGCGCGCCTCGGCCGCGAATTTCTGGACCGGCATCAGGCGCTCTACGGGTTCGCGACCGAGGAGCCGTGGGAGCTGGTGTCGATCCGGTTGCGCGTCTCGGCTCCGTCGACCGATGGCCCGCTACCGCCGGCGAGCCGCGGCTTGCCCGAATCGCCCGAATCGACCGGCGAAGCGAGCGCGGTACGGACCCTGCCCTGCACCTTCGGCGCGGGCGGTCCGGTTCCGACGCCGCGCCATGCCCGTGCCTGCCTCGTCGCCGGCCGTGCGCTCTCCGGTCCCGCCGTGGTCGAGGACGAGTGGTCGACGGTAGTGGTGCCGCCGGGCGCGACCCTCGTCGCGGACGAGGCCGGGCACCTGCACATCGCCACCGGTGTCGACGCATGACTGCGGTCACCGATGCTGCGGTGCCGGAGGCCGGCGACGGCCGGATCGGCCGAAAGCGTCATCCGACATCAAACCGAGCCCCATCCTCGAGAGCGGATGCGCAGCCATGAAGCCGACCAGAAACACGAGCGCTGCCGTCGACCCCGTGACCCTGGAGGTCATCCGCAACGCACTGAGCGCGACGGCGGAGGAGATGTCGCTCGTGGTCATGCGTTCGGCCCGCTCGCCGTTGCTGCGCGAGGCCGGCGACCTCTCCTCCGCGCTCACCGACGCGGACGGCCACCTCATCGCTCAGGGCCGTGACATCCCCATGCATCTGGGGGTCATGAGTTTCACGGTGCGGGAGTTCCTCAAGCGGGTGCCGAAGGCCCGCCTCGCCCCCGGCGAAGTGTGGTACCTCAACCTGCCCGAGGTGGGCGGTAATCACCTGCCCGATGTGAAGGCGATCCGGCCGGTATTCGTCGACGGGGTGATCGTCGCGTTCGCGGTCAATCTCGCGCACTGGGCCGACATCGGCGGGGCGGTGCCCGGTAGCTACGTGGCCGGGGCCGTCGATGCGTGGCAGGAGGGGCTGCGCATCCCGCCGTTTCGCCTGTTCGACGCCGGTGGTCCCGTGCGTGAGAACCTCGACATGGTGCTCGCCAACGTGCGCGGGGCGCGGGAACGCGAGGGCGACATCCTCGCGCAGATGGCGGCCACCCGGGGGGCGGAGGAGCAGTTGCGTCGCATCTTCGCCGAGCATGGCACGGACACCGTGCTGGCCGCCGTCACCGCCATCCACGACCGGGCCGAGGCGCAGATGCGCGAAGCCCTCGCCGCCATCCCCGACGGCACCTACGTCGGCGAGGACTGGCTCGACGACGACGCCGCGGGGGACGAGCCGGTGGCGGTGCGGGTGCGGGTGACCATCGCGGGCGACGGCGCCACCTTCGACTTCTCGGACACCGCGGATGCGGCGCGGGGGCCGGTGAACACCACCCCGTTCATCGCCGCCGCCTCCGTCTTCTACGTGGTCAAGGCCCTGTTCGGGCCCGACATCCAGCCGAGCGGCGGGTGCTACCGTCCGCTCGAGATCGTCACCCGCCCCGGATCGCTGCTCGACCCCGGCCCGGAGCGGCCGGTGGTGGGCGGCAATCACGAGACCTCGCAGCGGGTCGCGGATGCCGTGTTCAGGGCGCTGGAGCCGACCGGGCCGGAACGGCTTTCCGCCGGCGGGCCCACCACCTCCGGGCTGGTGCTGTTCGGCGGGCGCCGCGCGGACGGGGCCTGGACCACGTTCTACGAGACCCACGGAGGCGGGGAGGGCGCCCGGCATGATCGCGACGGCGCTCCGGTGGTGCGCGTTCACATGTCCAACGTGATGAACACCCCGGCCGAGGTGGTGGAGGCGGAGTACCCGATCCGGGTCGAAAGCCAGCGCCTGCGGGTCGGTTCGGGCGGGGCGGGGCGTCATCGCGGCGGGGCGGGGTTGCACCGGGCGTACCGCGTGCTCGGCGACGACATGTCGGTCACGACCATGTTCGAGCGCCGCGTGGTACCACCCTACGGGTTGCAGGGAGGAGAGCCGGGAGCGCCGTTCCGGGTGACCGTCGAACACGCGGACGGCCGCCGCTCCGATCTGCCGGGCAAGGCCAATGTCCGGCTCGCCCGCGATGACGTGGTCATCGTGCAGAGCTGCGGCGGTGGCGGGTACGGTGCGCCGGAGGCACTCGGATCGGGACGCCGCCCGGTGGTCGGCTCCGCCGCCGGCGATTCCAAGCCGACAAAGCCATGACGATAAGGCCATGACGACAATGGGAACGACAGGGGGAACGATGCGATGAAGCTCGAAGGCCGGAAGGCGATCGTCACCGGCGCCGCCAAGGGCATGGGCGCGGCGATCACGAGGACCCTCGCCCGGGAGGGCGCCGACATCGTGCTCACCGCGCGCGACATCGCGCCGCTGGTGGAAGTGGCGGCGGAGGTCCGCGCGATGGGGCGCGAGTCGTGGGTGGTCGGCTGCGACGTGACCGACGGTCAGGAGGTCGGGGAGATGGTCGCCAAGGCGGTCGAGGTCTTCGAAGGGCGCATCGACATCCTGATCAACGTCGCCGGCGTCACCGGTCCCATCGAGACCCCGGTGCAGGACATCGACGTCGGCGACTTCGACCACGTCGTCACCGCCAACGAGCGCGGGACCTTCCTGCCTATCAAGTACGTGGTTCCGACCATGATCGCCCAGCAGGAGGGGAAGATCGTGAACATCGGTGGTACCTCGGGACTGCGCGGCTACCCCATGCGCACCGCCTACAGCGCGTCGAAGTGGGCGGTGCGCGGCATCACCCGCACCGTGGCGCTGGAATTGGGCCGGCACAACATCAACGTCAACGCGGTGTGCCCCGGCATCGTGGACGGCCCGCGGATGCAGAAACTCTGCGAGGAAAAGGCGCGGGTGCGGGGCTGGACGGCCGAGGACGTCTACGACGAGTACGTTCAGGACATGGCGCTGAAGCGCGTGACGGTTGCGCAGGACGTCGCCAACGCGGTGCTGTTCCTGGTGAGCGAGGACAGCCGCCAGATCACCGGCCAGCACATCGCCGTCGACGGCGGCTGGGACGTGTGACCGGGGGTGGCGCCGCGCCCCGGTGGCGACCACCACGCGCGGGACGCCGAGTTCCAGGACTGACTCCGCATCCAGTTCCGAATCGAAACAGGTCCGCACGTTCGCAAGCTGATGAAGCTGCTGCACGGTGAAGTCGCCGGAGACGCAGAGTTCGAAGTGAAGAGACGGCGCTGGCTCGCAACCGCCTGGTCCCGGACATCGATGACTTCGGCGTGCCGGGGCTGGTCCGCGTCGAGGAAAGCGATAATCGCCGAAGTATCGACGAAATTGATGCTCGGTGGGAGCCAACGTCGACCACCGGTCGATGCCCGTCATGCCGTCGGCCCGCCTCGTGCGGCTTCGTCGCGCTGCTTCAGCGCCCTGACCACCCGCTCCGGTGTGATCGGCATCTCGAACACGCGCACCCCGATCGCGTCCGCCACCGCGTTGGCGATGGCCGGCGCCACCGGGGTCATGGCCGGCTCACCGATGCCCTTCGCTCCGTAGGGACCGACGCCGCTGCGGGATTCCAGGATGATGCACTCGACCTTCGGCATGTCCATGGCGGTCGGCATCAGGTACTCGCTGAACGACGGGGTGATCAGCCGTCCCTCCTGGTAGAGCATTTCCTCGCTCAGTGCGTACCCCTGGCCGTTCTGGGCACCGCCCTGGATCTGACCTTCCACCGCGGCGGGGTTGATGCACTGCCCGACATCGTGCGCGGCCACGCTCTTCAGCACCTCGACCTCGCCGGTGTCCACGTCCACCGCGACCTCGACTGCGTGCGCCCCGTAGGCGTAGTCGGGATGGGCCTGGCCCTGGCCGGTTTCCGTATCGAGGAAGTCGGTGAACGGCGCGCGGAACATCGCCAGCTCGGAGCGGTGGATGCCTTCCGCCCCGCAGGTCCGCACCAGCTCGACGAGCGACATCGACTTCGCCGGGTCGTCCACCAAGAAGGCGAGGTTGTCGCCGAGATCCACCGCATCCGGCTCGGCCCCGAACGCCCGCGCGGCCCGCGCCACGAGCCGCGCCCGCACCCCCTCCGCCGCCTGCTTCACCGCGTTGCCGGTCATGTACAGGGCGCGGGTCGCGGTGGTGGTGCCGGCGAGCGGCGTCACCGCGGAATCGCTGTTGTAGACGACGACGTTGTCGAGGGTGACGCCGAGGACCTCGACCGCGATCTGCCCGAGCGCCGAGACCTGGCCGGCGCCGATGTCGGTGACTCCGGATCGCACCACCACGGTGCCGTCCATCTCCACCCCGACCCACGCCTCCGAGGTGTCGTGCAGGAAGGTGAGCCGACCGTAGCTCTGCTGGTAGCAGGCGATGCCGCGACCGACGCGACGTGCCCCCTCGGCCGGAGCGGGTTCGCCGAGCGCGGCCCAGGCCCGTTCGGCGCACTGATCCGTCCAGATCGCGCTCGGCGGCACGAAGCCCGTGGACATCGGCTCGCCGGTCTTCAGGAAGTTCCGCCGGCGGAGTTCCAGCCGGTCGAGGCCGACCGCCTTCGCCACCTCGTCCATCTGCTGCTCGTAGGCGGCGCAGGCCTGGAGCGCGCCGAAGCCCCGGAAGGCACTGGTGAACATGTTGTTCGTCGCCACCGCGCGGGCGAAGACGTTGAGGTTGTCCACCCGGTAGGGGCCGGGGGCGGCCACCAGAGCGTAGAGCAGCACGTAGGGACTCAGGAACACGTAGGCCCCGGAGTCCGCCACCATGGTCACGTCGAGGGCGGTGATCCTTCCTTCCTTCGTGACCCCGGTGCGGTAGGTCAGGATGAAGGGGTGGCGCTTGCCGTGGCCCACGAACGAGTCCTCGCGGGTGTACTCCAACCGCACCGGACGGCCGGTGCGCTTCGCGAGCAGGGCCAGGTACACCTCGACGGTGAGGTCCTCCTTGCCCCCGAAGCCGCCGCCGACCAGAGCGCCGCGGATGCGCACCTTGTTGTGCGGCACCCCGATGGCGTCGGCGATGGGCCGGAAGTGCTCGATCACCTGGGTGGAGACGCGGATGTTGACCACATCGTTCTCGTCCACCCACGCGAGCCCCACCTCGGGCTCCAGAAATGCGTGCTCCTGGAACGGGGTGCGGAAGGTGTTCTCGACCACGATGTCGGCGGCCGCGAACCCGACCTCGACATCCCCCTTCCTGATCCTGCGCTCGGCCACGATGTTGTCGGGCTCGGTGACCACGGGCGCGCCGGGCTTCATCGCCTCCAGCGGGTCGTAGACACCGGGGATGGGTTCGAGCTCGGCCTCCACCAGCTCCATGGCGTGATCCGCGAGATCGCGGGTCTCGGCGGCGATGAGCGCGAGCGGCTCGCCGAAGTACCGGACCCGCTCCCTGACCAGGATCTGCTGGCCGGTGTCCAGCCGCTTCTGCCCCACCTGCCCCGGGATGTCGGTGGACGCGGTGCGTTCGGGGAGATCCGCGGCGGTGAGGACGCAGGCGACCCCGGCAAGCGCCCGCGCCTTCGAGACGTCGAGGCGCACGAGCCGCGCACTCGCGATGTCGGCGCGCACCACTCGCAGGTGCAGCATGCCGGGCATCACGTAGTCGCCGGCATAGGGGGTGCGGCCGGTGACCTTGCCGGGCGCGTCGGTGCGGGTGAGCGGCCGCCCGACCTGCCGGAACCGGATGTTGGGCCGGGCCTGGATCTCGCGGGTGACGCTGGTCATCTTCGATACCTCCCCGCGTGCGAGCCGGCCGCGGCCACGGCAACCGGACCGGCCATCCGCAACCCTCCGCAATGATCGCCGCGCCGGTGCGGACTGCCCCGGCCGGTGTCGCCGACCGACCGGATCATCGCCCCTCCCTCCCCGCCCGCATGATCGCGGCCGCCTCGCTCACCGCCTCGAACACCTTGGTGTAGCCGGTGCAGCGGCACAGGTTGCCGCTCAGGCCGAGGCGGATGTCCTCCTCGGTCGGATCCGGATGCCGGTCGATGATCGCCTTCGCGGCGATGATGATGCCCGGGGTGCAGTACCCGCACTGGGCGGCGCCGCCATCGGCGAACGCCTGCTGGACCGGGTGCAGCGCATCGAGGTCGCCGAGGCCGGAGACGGTCGTGACCTCGGCCCCCTCCGCCGTCCAGGCGAGGGTGAGGCAACTGTCCACCGCCATCCCGTCGACGAGGACCGCGCAGGCGCCGCAGTCGCCCTTTTCGCAGCCGCTCTTGACCTCGGTGTGGCCGATCTGGCGCAGCGCCTCCAGGAGCGTGCGATGGGCGGGGAAGCGCCCGGACTCGTCGCGCCCGTTGACGCGGAGCGTGATGGTGCGTTCGGTGGACATGGTTCACCTCCTCCTGAAATTCATTGATGTCGCATCTTCTTCGTTGTCGAGCCTCGCGCAAAGCGCATCCGGGCGCGGGCGGGATGCCCCGGTTCGACGGAGACTGCCGCAAGTACGAAAGAGGCGCGTCCCCCGGGCGCAGGCGGGATCTGCCGGCAGATCACCCGGACAGTCCCTACGCCGGCGCATCCCCTCGGGCGCAGGCGGGATACCGAGATCCGGGACCGGCCGGGCTGCGAAACAGGCGGCGCGTCCCCGGTGCGGCGGGATACCTGGGCCGGGAGGCACTCTCCGGGCGCATGTCCGGTCACGCTCCATGACGGCGGAGGCAGGCCTCACGGATCATTCGAGCCGGCGCCAGGCTTGCGCGATGAGCCTCCGGGTCAGGGCCTCGACGGTGTGGAGGCGGTACTCGGCGGAGGCCCGCACGTCGTCGATGGGGCGGGACGAGGCGGCGGCGGCTCGCGCCGCTTCGTCGATCAGCGCCGGGGTCAGCGCCCGGTCCTCCAGCACGACTTCGGCGTCCCGCGCCCGAAACACCAGAGGCGCGACCGCCCCGAGTGCGATCCGCGCCTTCGTGCATACCCCGTCGGTGGCGACCAGCGTCACTGCCACCCCGGTGACCGTGATCGCATCGCCCTTGCGCCGCGCGAGCTTGTAGAAGGTGTTGACGGAGGACGGCCAGGAAGACGCCCCCGAAGACGGCCCTGGAGATGGCTTGCAAGGCTGCGGGGGACGAGGCCAGGAGATGCGGGTGATCAGTTCATCGGGCCGGCGCACGTCGCGCTTGTAGCCGGTGAAGTACTCGTCGAGCGGCAGCGTCCGGGTTCCGGTAGCGCTCGCGAGGGTCACGTCGGCGTCGAGGGCAAGCAGGGGCGGCACCAGGTCTGCGGCCGGGGAGCCGCAGGCGATGTTGCCGGCCACGGTGGCGGTGTTGCGCACCATCAGGCCCGCGAACAGGCGCGAGGACTCGACGAGCGCGGGCGCCGCCTCGGCGATCTCCTCCGATTGCAGCAGGTCGGTCACCGTGGTGCCGCCGCCGATCGAGATGCGCTCGTCCCCGAATTCCATGCCCCGCAGCGCGCCGACCCGGCCGAGCCCCACCACCCGATCGGGGCGCTCGCGCTTCGCGCGCATGTCCACGATCAGGTTGGTGCCGCCGGCCATGGCCAAGGTCTTCGCGCCGACACCGGCGGCGAGGGCGCCGAGAGCCCCGGCAAGATCTCCCGGCATCTCCAGCTCGAACGGTACGTACATGGTTCGTCCTCCTCAGGACCCTGGCCGGAACCAGCCCGGAAATATCACCGACTCACGAAGCGAGAGCGCGTAGATGGCCAGGCTTCGGATTGCGAGGCGGGCCAGTCGGATCCGTGCCCGCGGTCGAGGTCGCTCGCGCCGAGAGCGGGCTAGCCCGCATTATCGGAAATTCCTATCTGATCCATAAGAATCCGATCTTTTATCTCCGCCCGCATCGGGGTTACCGTGCGTATCGTCCGCAGTACGGGACATATGTCGCGTACCCAATACCCCAAGCGGAGGAAATGGACATGAAACGAGTGACGATTCTGGCCGCCGTGATGGCGACGATGGTGGCAGGCGGGGCCATGGCGCAAAACAACTCGACCGCCGGGTTCCGGCCACTCATAGTGCCGAGTGAGGTGCCGGCATGCCAGGAAGAGGTTCGTCTGAACAGATACAAACTCATAGCCTGGGGAGGCTACGTCCCGGACCGGTATGTCGGAGGCTTCAGGGCAAGCACTGATGCCCGGCTGGTGGAGTTGAAAGACGATTACGTCGCTGCCTGCGCTGATGATGGCGCTGAAATGATGGCGGCTACAAAGAAGCAACTGCAAGATGAGTACAACCATCAGATGGCGAATATCGATAACTTCTGGGGTGCTTGGGCGCGCCGGTGGATAGACGATAAGCATAACGCGGATGTCGAGGCGATGACGAAATTTTATCGGGCGCTCATCAGCAGTTGTCAACAGCACTTCACGAACGAGTACAACGCGCTGAGCGGGCAGCTCTGCCGGTGAGATGCACTTCGTCCTGGCGACGATTTCAGCATGGTGAAGGAGCGGTGGCAGCTCCTCTGACCACCTGCTCTGTCGGAGTGGGACGCTCCGTCCCGAACGGGGCGGCGCAAGCCGCCCCTTCACCGGGCACGAGGAGAGATCATCCTCCCTCTCCTTCGGTATCCACTCGCGCCGCCTTGCGGTAATGATGCCCGTTCATGTCGTCATCCTCATGACGACGCACTGCCGTTCAGCATCCACTCCCACGCTGTCTCCGCCACCACTCCGTCCGGCAAGCCCTCTGGCAGGTTGTCCCGATCGAGCGTCAGCAGCCGCTTGCCGGCGTCCGGGAACTGCTCTCCCGCCGCTTCGAGCGCGCGCAGCTCGCGGTCGAGGACCGCACCGTCCGCGAGATCCGCGCAGACCTGGACGAGTTCCGGCCGACGGTCCGGTCCGCGGGCGAGGAAGTCCACCTCGCAGCCCCCGGGGGTGCGGACGTAGGTCACGTCGAGCCGCCGCCTCTCGAGTTCGATGAGGACCGCGGTCTCCAGGGAATGACCGAGGTTCGCGCGACCGGTGGTGTCGTAGACCGTAATCAGCCCGGGGTCGACCGGATACGCCTTGCGCGGGTTGACCATGCGCTGGCGCTCGGAGGTCGACTCCATGGACACCACGCGCACCAGGAAGCAGTCGTCGAGATAGCCGAGAAGCTGGTGCACCGTGTCCCTCGCGATGGCGATGCCCTGGGACTTGAGCCGGGCGTGGAACTTCTCCACGCTGAACAAGCCGCCGGCGTTGCCGAGAAGCTGTCGCGTCAGCCACCGCAGTCCGGCGACATTGCCCACGCGATGCCGGTCCACCACGTCGCGGAGGATCGCCACGTCCACGTAGTCCCGCAGCAACTGATGGCGCGATGGCGCATCAAGGCCCTGCGCCTCGGGGAAACCTCCGGTGCGGAGCCAGTCCGCGAAGGCACGTTCCAGGGCCAGGCGCTCGTCACGCGACAGGATGCCCCGGGGTTCGGGGAGCGCGATGCCCCGATGGCGGCAGGCTTCCTCGAACGAGAACGGGTGCATGAGCACCGGCCACGCCCGCCCGCGCAGCGACGAGGCGATCTCGCGCGAAAGCAGCGCCGCCGAAGATCCCGACACGAACACCTCCGATCGCCGCTCGTCCAGCAGCCGCCGCACGAACCGCTCCCATCCGTCCACGAGCTGGATCTCGTCGAAGCACCACGTGACCGGGGCGCCGGCGTCTCCGGCCGGGAGCAGGCGGGCGTGTTCGTCGAGCACGAGGCCGAGGTCGCTCGCGCCGAGATCGACCAGCCTTTCGTCTTCGAACGACAGGTAGGGCGCCAGCGCCGGGGAGCCGCCCGCGGCGATAAACTCGCGGCGGATCTGGTGCAGGAACGTGGTCTTCCCCGCGCGTCGCATGCCGTAGACGGCGGTGGCCTTGTCCGGCATCCGGATTCGGCCGTGGAGGCGGCGTGGCGTATGCGGTGGTGGGGGGGCGCGCAGGCACTCCGCGATCTGTTCGCCGAGCGCCTGTCGGAACCTGGATACGGGCGTGTCCACTCGATTCTCCTTCCAGGAAGGAGAGATTGGCATATCTTTCTCTCTTTGAAAAGGAGAAATATATTCATATTTCTCCTTATGAAAAGGAGAGATTGGGTGTTGGAGGTCGATCCGCGTCAGGCGCGCTTCAGAGCGGCGCGCCTGCGGGCGCCGTGCACCTGGGTACCACGTAGGGTCCCTCCGGGATCACCGCGACCGCCGGATCGCCGGACGCTTCGACCGACCGGGCGACGGCGCCTTCAATGGAGTCGACGATGTTCACCCCGGTCAGCCCCCGGTCTTCGGTCGGCAGGCCCTGCGAGTAGAGGTGGATGCCGGCGAGGCGCATCGGCTTGAGCAGCATCTCGGCCTGCCATTCGTCGATGTCCGCGAGGGGCTTGTCCAGAATGCCCGCGAGGAATCCGTCCGCGCCGCTCGCGACGAGCCGGCGCTGCGCCTCCCGATAGTGCGGCGATCCGAGCCCTTCCGAACAGTCCGAGGCGACGATCAGGTGGGCGTCGGGGGCAAGGATGTCGATGGGGGTGACCATGCCCTTCACGGTCTGGTAGTAGGTCCGGTCGAGCGGGTAGCCGGCGGCGGAGGTGACGACGGTCCGGAACTTCCGGCCGACCGGCACCACGCAGGAGTCGTGCACGAAGCGAACCGCTTCGAGATGACTTTCCACGATCTCGCCGAAGTTCACGAAGCACAGCCGGCGCTGCTCGTCGATGACGGTATTGACGGCGTGCACTTCGCCGAGCATGCGGATGATCTCGAGCTGCTCCTCGTGCAGCGGATTGCCGTCCAGATTGCACTGAATCGCCGCCGGATCCTCCATGAAGCGCGCGTTGTGGAAGGTGCGGATGGTGTCTTGGTGCGCGATTCCCGGCGCGACCACCTTGCGTCCTCCCGACCAGCCGGCCATGAAGTGCGGCTCCACGAGCCCGGTCGCGATCCGGAGGTCGGCGTCGACGAACCGCCGGTCGATCTTGACCGGTGTCCCCCGGGTGGCGGTGGCTCCGAGGTCGACGTGGGCGGCGGCATCGCGTGCGAAGTGGTTCTCGACCCGGACCGTGTCGAGTACCCACTGGTCGCCGATGAGTTCCGCCAGCTCCTCGCCCTCGTTCGGTCGGTGCAGGCCGGTGGCGACCAGAACGGTGATGTTCGGGGCGGGGATTCCGCTGTCGACGAGAGTGCGGATCAGCGGCCGGAGGAAGACGTGATTCGGCACCGGACGGGTGATGTCACACACCAGGATGCAGGCCGAACGCCGACCCTGCGCAAGGCGTGCGAGCGGCGGTGCGCCGGTGGGCTCGGCGAGCGCCCGTTCGACCGCGCCGCCCGCATCTTCGACGGCCGGTAGCGGACGCTTGCGCAGCACCGTGACTTCGCACGCATCGGGCAGGTGCACCGGCAGCCTTCCGCGGCCGTATTCGAGTTCGACGATCATCGTTGTCTCCTCGAGTCCCGAGGGTTGGTCAGCAACCGCGGGCCCGCCGCCCGCATTCCAGCCGGAACCACCGGGGCGCACCGGCAACCCCGACGGCGCGGCGGTACAGCAGGCCCGAATGCACCCGGAGTGTGCGGCGCCGGCGGGCGACTTACAATATCGCCCATGCACATCCAGCTTGATCCGGTGGGGGGAATCGCCGGCGACATGTTCGCCGCTGCGGTGCTCGACGCCTGGCCCGAGCTCGAGCCGCCGCTTGTCGCGGCCCTCGCGCGGGCCGGGCTCGACGCCATCGCCACCGTCGAGCGCATCGACCACGACGACGGGGCGCTGACCGGTTCGCGGTTCGCGGTGCGCGAGACGCGTCGCGAGGATCATGAGCCGCACGGGCCCGAGGCGAGCGGCACGGGTCGCGGGCCGCACGAGCCCGGCCGCGACGGCCACGACCACGACCACCGCCACGACCCCGGTGATGACCCCGGCGATGACCACGGCGTCGGGCATGAAGCCGCCCACGCGCACCATCTCTACCGCGACATCCGCACCCTGCTGGGTAAATCCGATCTCGACTCCGGGGTCCGGGGTCGGGCCCTCGACATGTTCGCCCGACTCGCGGCGGCGGAGTCGGTGGTGCACGGAGTCCCCGTCGACGAGGTGAGCTTCCACGAGGTCGGGGCCTGGGATTCGATCGCGGATGTGGTGAGCGCGGCGTGGCTGATCGAGCGCCTCGACGCCTCGTGGTCGTGCGGGCCGCTGCCCATCGGCCGTGGTCGCGTCAACACGTCGCACGGACGACTCCCGGTGCCCGTGCCGGCGACGGTGGAGCTGCTGCGCGGGATGGTCGTCGATCAGGACCCGCACCTCGGGGAGCGCATCACCCCGACCGGGGCCGCCATCGTCGCCCACCTCGCCCCGAGCTTCGAGCCGCTCAGCGAGGCGATGCGCCTCGACCGGGCCGGAACCGGGTTCGGCACGAGCCGCCTGCCCGGCACCAGCAACGTCCTGCGGCTGCTCGCGTTCGAGCCGCTCGGCCCTCGCGACGCGTCGGTGCGCCGTGAACGCATCGCGGTGTGCGAGTTCGAGATCGACGATCAGACCGGCGAGGATCTGGCCATCGCCCTCGACCGGCTGCGTGGCCTCGATGGGGTCCTGGACGTGACGAGCCATGCGGTCCACGGCAAGAAGGGCCGATTCGCCGTTCACGTGCGCCTGCTCTCCCGACTCGCGGCAGTGCCGGCGACGATCGATGCATGCTTTCGCGAGACGACCACCCTGGGCGTGCGGTGGCACGAGGTCAGCCGGGCCGCGCTGGCCCGCACCTCGGCGACGGTGACGGTGGAAGGCCGCCCGTTACGGGTGAAATCGGCGCAGCGCCCCGGTGGCGTTGCTACCGCAAAAGTGGAGATCGACGACCTGGTGTCAGTGCCCGGCGGCCACGCGGAACGCGAGCGGGTGCGCGCCTCGGGAGAGCGAGTCGGCGGTGGAGGCAGCGCATGAACCAGAGTGGGGGAGTACCGGTGCCCGAGTTCGGAGGCGATCCGCGGTGACGCGGGCAGATCGGGGGACGGCCGGTTCGGATCCGGGGCCCCGGGTCGCGGCGCTCGAAGGGGTGCTCGGCGACATGGGCCGGGTCGCGGTGGCGGTGAGCGGAGGCGTCGACAGCATGACCCTCGCGGTGGTCGCGCACCGCACCCTTGGTGCCGCGTCGACGATGGTCCACGCGGTCTCCGCGGCCGTCCCCGCCGCCGCCACCGGCCGCGTCGAGCGGTATGCGCGGCGCGAGGGATGGCGGTTGCGGCGCATCGACGCGGGCGAGCTTCTCGACGCCCGCTACGTCGCCAACCCTGTCAACCGCTGCTACTTCTGCAAGACGAACCTCTACTCGGCCATCGTCCCCCTCGCCGGAGGCGGGGTCACCATCGTTTCCGGCACCAATACCGACGACCTCGGAGATTTCCGTCCGGGGCTGGCGGCCGCGGACGAGCACGGCGTGCGCCACCCGTATATCGAATGCGGCATCGACAAGCCCGCGGTACGGGCCATCGCGGCTCGGCTCGGGCTCGACGATCTGGCCGAGCTTCCGGCGGCGCCGTGCCTGTCGAGTCGGGTCGAGACCGGCATCGGGATCGATCCGGCGGTGCTGAAGGTGATCGATGCGTGCGAGCGGCTCGTGCGCGATGCGACCGGGGCGGACACGGTGCGGTGTCGGGTGCGCCGCGATGCGGTGGTGGTCGAACTCGATGACGCGGCGCTGTTCGCACTCGACCCGGCGCGGCGCACCGAACTCGCCGGCGAGGTGCGGGCGTGCATGACCACGGCCGGGGTGTCGCGGGCGCTCCGGTTCGAGCCGTACCGTATGGGCAGCGCGTTTCTCCGGCTTTCGGCGGGGGCCTGAGCGCGCGAGCGCCCTCCCGTCATGCCCGGATATCGCGCATCGATCCCCCGGGTTCCGGGCCGGCCAGCGGCTGCGAATTTGACGGATCGTCGCGTCCCATCCGGCAGTCCCCGCCGGGCTGGAACATGTTCTCGAGATCCCTGTGACCGGACGCCATGAGGCTCGAAATCGCGCGAATACCGCCCCCGGCTCCCGCCTCTGCGGGCGCTGGCGGGAATTGTTGCGCTCCATCCGGACGGCCGGTGGCACCGGAAGGGGGTTGCGGTCTGCGGGCGAGGGCCTCGGAGCGTGGGCGCCGTGGCTGAACGGGAAGTGGTGTCCGACCACTCGCGGGCGGCGCGGATCGGCTTCGACGAGACCATCTACTGCGCGGGCAAGTCACCCCGCCAGATCGATGCGATCCTCGCCGGGAGCATCGAGTCGGGGCAGCCCCTGCTCCTCACGCGGCTGGATGCCGGCCCTTTCGATGCGCTCGCCCCTGCGCACCGCTCCGCTCTGGACTACGACCCCGTCTCCCGCACCGCGGTGCTGGGAGCGGGAATGCGGCCCGCGTCGGGCCCGGCTCGCGTCGCGGTGGTGACCGCCGGCACCTCGGACGTACCGGTCGCGAAGGAAGCCGTGCGCACGCTCGCGTACTGCGGCGAGCCGGCGCTGGAGGTTTACGACGTGGGGGTCGCGGGCCTGTGGCGGCTGCTCGAACGGCTCGAGGAAATCCGGGCGATGCCGGTCGTGATCGCGGTCGCGGGCATGGAGGCGTCGCTACCGAGCGTGGTGGGAGGGCAGGTGCCGGGGCTCGTCGTCGCGGTCCCGACGTCCACGGGCTACGGGGTGTCCGCCGGTGGCCGGGTCGCCCTCGACGCCTCGCTGTCGAGCTGCGCCCCCGGGCTCGCGGTGGTCAACATCGATAACGGGTACGGTGCCGCCTGCGTGGCGCTGCGGGCGCTGCGGGCGCCCATCATCCGCAAGGGAGCATGAACCATGGCGCGCATCGCAATCGGTGGTTTTCAGCACGAGACCAACACCTTCGCCCCCTCGCTCGCGACCCTGGCCGCGTTCGAGGCCGGCGGCGCATGGCCGGAACTGACCACCGGCCCCGCACTCCCCGAGCGGGTGCGGGGCATGAACCTCTCCATCGCCGGGTTCATCGAAGAGGCCGAGCGCGCAGGGCACCACCTGCTGCCGACGACGTGGGGGGCCGCCTCGCCGTCCTCTTACGTGACCGAGCACGCCTACGAGCACATCGCCGGGCTCATTCTGGAGGGGATGCGGGCCGCGCGACCCCTCGACGCCGTGTACCTCTGCCTGCACGGCGCGATGGTGGCCGAGCACCTGGAGGACGGCGAGGGCGAGCTGCTCGGCCGGGTGCGGGCGCTCGTCGGCGCGGACGTGCCCATCGTGGCCTCGCTCGACTTCCACGCGAACGTCACCCCGGAGATGGTGGAGCATGCGAGCGCGCTCGTCGGCTACCGGACCTATCCGCATATCGACATGGCCGACACCGGCCGGCGCACCGCCCGGCACCTCGACCGGCGGCTCGGCAGCTCGGGGACGGTCCACACCGCGTTCCGTCAAATCCCGTTCATGATCCCGCTCACCTGGCAGTGCACGACGACCGAACCCATGCAATCCATCATGGCGATGCGTGACGCCATGGAAGGCGAGGAGGTGGCGAGCCTCACGGTGGCGGCGGGCTTCCCGGCTGCGGACATCCGCCATTGCGCGCCGTCGGTAGTCGGTTACGGGGAGTCGGAAGCCGCGGTCGAGCGCGCGGTGGACGCGCTGGCGCGCGAGATCGAGCGCAGGGAGGGCGAGTTCGAGGGCGTGCTCCACGCGCCGGACGACGGCGTGCGGCGGGCCATCGAAATCGCGGGCACCGCATCCCGTCCGGTGGTGATCGCGGATACTCAGGACAACCCCGGCGCCGGGGGCGACTCCGACACCACCGGGATGCTCCGCGCGCTGGTGCGCAACGACGCCCCGAAGGCGGCGCTCGGGATGATGGTGGACCCGGAGGCGGCGCGCGCCGCGCACGCCGCCGGCGCGGGGTCCGCCATCCGCATCGCCCTCGGTGGAAAGTCCGGCATTCCGGGCGACGCGCCGTTCGAGGCGGAGTTTCAGGTCGAGCGGGTCGGAGACGGGCGGTTCACGGGCACGGGGCCGATGTACGGCGGTGCGCGCATGGAGCTCGGACCGATGGCGTCGCTCCGCATTCGCGACATTCAGGTCCTCGTCGGGAGCCGCAAGGCGCAACTCGCGGATCTCTCGATGTACCAGCACTGCGGGATCGAGCCCACCACCCGGAAGATCATTGTGAACAAGAGCTCGGTGCACTTCCGCGCCGCCTTCGAGCCCATCGCGGCCGCGGTGCTGGTCTGCGTGGCCCCGGGGCCGATGGTGGCGGATCCGGGTGCGCTGCCCTGGACCCGGCTCCGGCCCGGGATGCGTATCCGCCCGAACGGCCCCGCATTCGACCGGCACGCCGGGAGCGCGGCTCCGGGGACGGCTACTCCAGCAGCTTCAGAGCGGTGACGATGGCGACGATGGCCCCGCCCTGAATCCACAGTGCGCGGTACATGCGGGTTTCGAGGTTGGCAAGGTCCGTCTTGAATTCCGACCTCAGACCGGAGAATTCCAATCTCAGGCCGGAGAATTCCGATCTCAGGTCGGAGAATTCCGATTGCAGACCGGAGAATTCCGATCTCAGGTCGGAGAATTCCGATTGCAGACCGGAGAAGTCCGATTTCAGAGCCCGAACATCCTGTTTTGTGGCGAGTTCGTCGGTGTGCGCGATGGCCGAAGCGATTGTTTCGGCCTGGGAGCGCTCGACCCCGGCTGCTTCGAGCGCGCGCGCGGCACTGAACGTGTCGAGGGACGGCGAAGCCATGATGCGTGCCTCCTGACGATCCGCCCAGCGGGACGGATGAGTGTACGTCACCCGGTGCAGCCCCGGAAGTCGGTTGCTGCTCGGCGTGAACCCCTGACAAACCAGGTCCTGATGGAGCGCATCGTAGAGTGACTTTTCCGGCGGCACAGTGGGCCCGGGGCGCATCGGCGGTAGGCGGCCGGAGCGTGCGATGTAGGCCGCCGTGCCGTCACCGATATTGCATACCGTACCTGCGTGCTTTCAAATCACGGGAACGAATCCGGACACTCGCCCGACCGCATCGCTGGAGACCATCATGCACACACACGCGAGAGTCGTCGTCATCGGCGGAGGCATGATGGGGGTGGGGCTGCTCTACCACCTCGCCGAGGAGGGGTGGACGGACACCCTGCTGGTGGAGAAGGGGGAACTGACCTCGGGGTCGACCTGGCACGCGGCCGGCCAGTGCCCGAGCTTCATCGCCGACTACAACATGGCGAAGATCCACGACTACGGGGTCCGGCTCTACCCGAAGCTCGAGGAGAAGACCGGGCAGTACGTGAGCTGGCACGGGTGCGGCGGCATCCGGTTCGCGATGAAGCCGGCCGAGGTGGAGTGGTTCCACCACGTCGCGAGCGTCGGCAAGCTCATCGGCTTCCACTGCGAGATCATCGACCCGGAGAAGATCCGGCGGATCAACCCGTTTGTGGATGTGGACGGCGTGCTGGCGGGCGCCTGGACCGCCGAGGACGGCCACGTGGATCCCGCCGGCTGCTGCAACGCGCTCGCGAAGGGCGCGCGCGACATGGGCGCAACCATCGCGCGACGCACCCGGGTGACGGATGTGAGGCAGCGTCCGGGCGGCGAGTGGGAGGTGGTCACCGATCAGGGCGTCGTGGTGTGCGAGATGGTGGTGAACGCGGCCGGCTGCTACGCGCGCGAGGTAAGCCGGATGGTCGGCACCGACGTGCCGATCACCAACATGGAGCACACCTACCTCGTCACCGAGCCAATTCCGGAGTTCCTGGAGCGCGACGAGGAGATGGTGGTGGTGCGCGACCCGTACACCTCCGGGTACCTGCGCCAGGAGCAGAAGGCGGGACTCATCGGCATCTACGAGACCGCGGCGTCGGCCGAGTGCTGGACCCACCGCGGCGGCTGGCCGGAGTGGGAGGCGGAGAACGAGCTGTTCGAGGCGAACCTCGACCGGCTCGCGCCCTACATCGAGCGTGCGCTGGAGCGGATGCCGATCTGGCGCGACGCCGGCATCCGGCGCATCGTGTGCGGCGCCATTCCCCACACCCCGGATGCGAACCCGTTGCTCGGCCCGGCCGCGGGGCTGCGGAACTTCTGGCAGTGCTGCGGCGCGTCCATCGGCATCGCCGCCGGCGCCGGCTGCGGCAAGTACCTCGCGCAGTGGATGGTGCACGGTGACAGCGAGATCAACATGGCCGGTCTCGACCCGCGCCGCTTCGGTGGCCACGCCCCCGGCGAGTACACCAAGGCGAAGTCCCATCAGGACTACGAGCACATGTATGCCCTGCACCTGCCCGGGGAGGAGCGCCCCGCCTCGCGCGGCGAGCGGGTGAGCCCGCTGTTCGACCGGCTCGCCGCGAAGGGCTGCGTATACACCGAGGCCAACGGCTGGGAGCGCCCGAAGTGGTTCTCGCCGGACGGCCGGGAGGAGGCCCCGAGCTTCCGTCACAACAACGTGTTCGAGGTGGTGGCGGCGGAGTGCCGGGCGGTGCGCGAGCGGGTCGGGGTGATGGATTTCTCGAGCTTCGCGAAGTTCGACGTGACCGGAGCGGATGCGGAGACGTACCTGAACCGGACCACCGCCAACCGCATGCCGCGGCGGATCGGGGGCATCGTGCTCGCGCATTACCTCTCGCCGCAGGGCCGCATCCTCGGCGAGTCGACGATCACCAGGCTCGCCGCGGACCGCTTCTACGTACTGTCGGGCGCCGGGGCCGAGGATCGCGACCTGGACCGCCTCTCCCAGGGTCCGCGCGACGGGCTCGACGTCACCGTGACCAACCTCACCGATGACTGGGGGATGCTGGTGCTCGCGGGGCCGCGCTCACGCGAAGTGCTCGCGAAGCTCACTGACGCGGCGCTCGGCAATGCGCACTTCCGCTGGCTGACCGGCCGGGAGATCGAGGCGGCCGGGATCCCGGTCCGGGCGCTCCGGGTGAACTACGTCGGGGAACTGGGCTGGGAGCTGCACTGCCCGATGGCGCGGCTCGCCGATCTGTACGACGCGGTGTGGTCGGCGGGGGAGGCGTTCGGCATTGCGGACTTCGGCGTGTACGCGGTCGATTCGCTGCGCATGGAGAAGGCATACCGCGGCTGGGGGGCGGAGCTCACCAACGAAGTCACCCTGGTCGAGGCGGACATGGAGCGCTTCGCCGCGTTCGACAAGGACGATTTCACGGGCCGGACCGCGACGCTCAAGGTCAGGCAGGCCGGCGTCGCGTCGCGGCTCGTCTACGTGGAGGTCGAGCCGGGCGACTGCGACATCCACGGCGGAGAGCCGGTGATCGCCGCCAGCGGCGGGGTGGTCGGGGTCACGACCTCGGGCGCCTTCGGCCACTGCACGGGGAAGAGCCTCGGCTTCGCCTACGTCGAGCCGGAGCTCGCGGCCCCCGGCACCACGTTCTCGATCGACATCCTCGGGCGCCCGCGCCCCGCCACGGTGCTCGCCGAACCCGCCTGGGACCCCCACAACGCGCGGCTGCGGGCATGATGGCGGCGGAGTGACCGTGAGGGCGGAGGGCCGCGGGGAAGGCATCCAGCCCACACCAGGCCGTGGGCATGTCCCATGCCCTGACAACATCATGGATTGACCCGCCCTGGCCTGGATGCTCGTGGGTCATGTTCGAGCCCGAAAATTTCTCGGTACCCTCGCTTCGCAAATCGGTGAGAATTTCAATCGGTAAAATTTTCGGGCCTCGCGCGATCGGGCCGCTGTAGCGGAGAAACCGAGTGATCAGCCACATCGACCATCTTGTCCTGACCGTCGCCGACATCGAGGCGTCGGTCGCCTTCTACCGGCGCGCGCTGCTCGTCACGGATTCCACATTTGCGAACGGCCGTCGGGCGCTGCACTTCGGGAATCAGAAGATCAACCTTCAGGTGCTCGGCATGGAGGCCCGGAACCACGCCGCGGTGGGGTCCGGCGACCTGTGCCTGATCGCGACGTGGCCATTGGTCGATGTCGTTGCGCACCTGCGCGCAGAAGGGATCGGGATCGTCGAGGGCCCGGTGCCCAAGACCGGGGCCACCGGCCCCATGATGTCGGTGTACTTCAACGATCCCGACGGAAATCTCATCGAGATCAGCCGCTACGATCGGTGACCGAGCGGTGTGCTTCTTCGTCGAGTTCCTCCGGATGGAAGTCCCGCCGTGCACTTCTCATTGATCGCTGGCCAGGATCGGGGAACCGCCCAGGCCTGGATGGCCCCGGTTCCGAGTCTGCGGGAGGCTCAGGTCAGAGGGTCGTGTGGCGGGCCTTGACGGCGCGTTCGATGGCGGAGGCGACGAGCCGATCGATGCCGAGCCGGTCTCGCAGAATCTGCAGAAGCCGTGCTTCTTCCGGCGGGACGTGCAGGTCGGCGGCGGCGATCTCGCAGGCCAGAGCATATGCGGTTTCCATCAGATCCGGCGGCAGCGAATCCGCGATCGCGTCCAGGAATCGGTCCAGTCCGCCCTCCTGCCCGAGCCGGGACGCGCATTCCTCGGCGCTCGATACCAGTTCCCCTTCGGCGAGGCCGGCGAACACCGGAAGGTTCCGGACCTGATCCCCGATCCGTTTCAGCTCGCGGTCGGTCATTTCCCGGTCCGCCGCCGCCGTTACCACCATGATGTAGATCAACGCCTTTTGCGGGCTCAGACTGTGGTTGTTCATGGTTCGCTCCGAACAAGGTCGGGCCGGACGATAGGCGAGCGCCCCGGCGCCTGCAAGAGCAATGGCGTCGCCGGGAACCGATGGATCCGGCATGGGGCCAGCGGCTTCCCCGGTGCGTCCCGAAGGGGCTGGTCTTTCCCGGGCTCACCGACGGTCCGGGCGGCGGGCACGGTTGGGCGGGGCTGGCGCCGCGTTTGCGGAGTAAAACTTATCGGGGTGATAAGAAAATACGATAAAAACAGGCGGTTGCCGTCCTTGCGGAGCAAGTCCCGGTCTGGAAGGATAATGCACTCAGGGTAAATCCCTGTCTGGCGAGTGCCAGGTACCTCGGCTCGATAGCTCAAGGAGAAATGGAATCATGATGACCACCGGAGAGATTGAAATGCAGGTCCGGACCAAGGCGGAAGAGGATCCGACATTTCGCGCCATGCTGCTGGAAGATCCCAGGGCCGCCGTCAAGGAAGCTACCGGATTGACGGTTCCGGAAGCTTTCAACCTTCATGTTCACGAGGAAAGTGCCACGGATTTTCATATGGTGCTGCCCCCGGTCGGGGGGCGTCTCTCCGATGAGGAGTTGCGCGCTTCTGCCGGCGGATGGATGAGCGACTGGTGGTGAGCAATGTGATCAGTGCCTGCCTTTAGTTGGCCGCATGGGTAGGCAGTGGGGCGTTTGAACTCACGTTCAGGCCCGGCCA
Organism: Gammaproteobacteria bacterium; assembly: GCA_965221725.1. Taxonomy (GTDB): domain Bacteria; phylum Pseudomonadota; class Gammaproteobacteria; order HK1; family HK1; genus HK1. Next base: position 1,039,597 of record OZ244909.1, on the reverse strand, counting down.
CCACCGCTTTTGTGGAAGTGGCCGGGCCTTGTTGTGCCCGGCGGATTCCGAGGGCGGGGCGCCGCGCCGTCTTCAGGCATTTGCGGGGGCGGGCAATCGGCGCGCGCCACCCGGGGCACTGCCGCTGCGGCCCTTCTGGTGTGCTCTGAAAAATCCATCCTATGGAGTTTTTCGTGGTCGCAAAGCGCGGTTTTGCTCTCCGATTCAATGACTGATGTCATCGAATCGGGCGGCGCGTCCTGGTGCCGCGGGGAAGCCCTGACTTGATCAGAGTTCCCCTTGCGATTCGGCTCCGAGTCGATTGATCTGGTGAAGGTGGCTTCTTGCTCGACGATCTGCTGATCCAGACCCCGTTCGTCATCTCGGATGCCGTCTTCGTGCATCCGCAGCACCGGGGCTTCCGGTTGCCGTATCTGCCCGAGGGATCGCTGGACGAGCATCAGGAACAGTATGTGCGACATCGGGTGCGCATCCACGATGCGCGCCCTCTATCGTGCCGTCTCGATCGAGAGGGTTTCCAGTTGATGGAAGCGCCTGTCCGCATGGATTTCGGCGATGCGGAATTCGTCCGTACCCATTTCTACGAATACTGTTCGGATCTGGTCAGGGCGGCGACGGGCTGCATGGCTGCGTACACGGTGCAGCACCAGTTCCGCACCGGTCTCACCGGCGCGGAACCCTATTCGAAAAGTGTCCACGCCGACATATCCCCCTGCTTCGAGGATTTCATCGACCGCGATGTGCCCGATGCGCGCCATTTCGGCCTGTACAACGTGTGGCGGGGGACGGAGCCCGGACAGGTCATCGAATTCTGGCCCCTGGCGGTGTGTGACGCGAGAACGGTTCTGGATGCGGATATCGTCTACGGCGATGCCCTGCGCACGATCGGGCGCACCCGTTTGGTGAACTGTCAGTTGATTCACAATACGAATCAGCGCTGGTGTTATTTTCCGCGGATGACCCCCGATGAGAGCCTGCTCTTCCGACACTACGACACCCGCTGGGAGGAGAACGCCGGCATGGGCGCGTGCTTCCACACCGCCTTCAGGGACCCGGGAACCCCGGACGATGTGCGGCCACGGCGGACCATCGAGGCTCGCGTGCTGGCGATTTTCTCCGAACGCGATAACGCACGGAAACGCCGGAGGGCGAGATTCAGGGCCGACATGCCCGTGGTTCGACGCGACGGTTCGGTTTCGGACTGGCGCTTCGAAGAAATGGTCGACTGGCGCCGCATCTGCGCGGGGTCGGGGTCGGACCGACCCCGGGATTGACCATGGGAATGGCCCCCGAACTGACCCTGGGAATGGCCCCGGGATTGACCCTGGGAATGACCCCCGGACTGACCCTGGATGCCGGTTGCCGATGAGAATGCCGCCCATGCCGAGTCGGACGCCATGATGCAGCTTCGGGGTTTTCTGCGGGAATTGCGACCGCGGATTCCGCAACCTCTGCTGGCGGGGGCAGGTTGGGATCGGTTGTTGCAGCGGGTCGGTGACCTGCCGGCGGAGGTGGTGACCTGGCTGTGCGGCTTCGAGTTCAGGCTTGACGATCCGGCGCCCGACTCGGACTTCGGGGTCGTGGTTGCCCCCGGATCGATCGCGCGCCACTTTCGCGACGCCGGTTCGAGTGCGGCCGCGACTTTCTCGGAAGCCTGGCTTGCCGCCCGACTGACCGATCAGCCGGAGCCGGATACCACGATGATGCTCGCATACGACATTACGGGCGTGACGCAGGGGCATCGGGCGGCACCGATGGTCTATTTCTCGTTCGCAGCCGCGCTGCCCTTCGGCGGCAACCCGTTCGTGCCGGAGCAGCTCGCGGACACGCTCGGGCCGCTTCTGGGCGGGAGTGAAGGTGACTTCGCATGCGCCGCGCTCACCCGGACGTTTTCATCGCTGCCCGACGGGGCGGCCCTGGTGTATGTCGGCGTGGCGCCGGATCGGGCGCCGCCGTCCATCAGGCTGCTGGTGGCGGAGATTCCGGCGAGTCGGCTCGAGCCGTTTCTCGACCGGATCGGATGGCCGGGGTCGATTCCCGCGGTGCTCCGGCTCCTGTCCTCCATGCGGGAAGTCTCCGAGCGTTTCATGCTGATGTTCGACATCACCGCGACCGGCGCCCTGCCGCGCATCGGTTTCGAGATGTACCCGAAAATTCCCTCCATGCAAGGCACGCATTTCAGGGCGCTGCTCGCGTCCGGGTTCACGACGACGAGGGCCGACTGGAGTGCGCTGGTCGGTCATCTGGTGGACCAGGGGTGGTGTCTGCCGACCAAGGCCGAAGCGCTCCTGTCCTGGCCCGGACAGTACAGACTTCTCAGGGATGACGAGGTCGGCCTCCTGCACATGGGCATCAACCACGTCAAGCTGGTCATGAACGGTGATCGTCTTTCCGTGAAGGGCTATCCGGGCCTGCGGTATCGTCCGTTGACGCCGCAGTCCGCATGAGCGCCGGCGCAGCGCCGACGATCCGCGTCAAGCCATGTATCGAAAAGAAGCCGTCATTCGCAGGGCGCAGCCGGAAGCTCTGGACGATCCGCTGAAGGTCACGGCCCCGCACACGCGCCTCTTCACGGGAGCGCTGCTGGTTCTGTGGGTGGTGATGCTTGTTCTGGCGCTGCTGGTGGCCTGATCCGGGGCCGCCGTGGCACGCCTATCCGCCTCCGGCATTGCGAATGCGGCCCGCATCCTGAAGACCCGGAGGCGACCGCCCCGCACTCCCTTGCTCATGCAGTTGGAAGCGGCCGACTGCGGTGCCGCCTGTCTCGGCATTGTGCTCGCCCATCACGGCTGCTGGATATCGCTGGAAGAGTTGCGCGAGCAATGCCGGGTCGGTCGCGACGGTTCCAACCTCGCGGACGTCGCCGAGGCGGCCGGTGCCTACGACATGCAGGCGACCGGCCGCAGCAGCCAAATCCGGCAACTGCGCGAGCTGCCCCTGCCGATGATCCTGTTCTGGGGCTTCAACCACTTCGTGGTCCTCGAGGGCATCGCGGAAGACCGTTATTACCTGAACGACCCCGCCGAGGGGCATCGCGTCGTTGACGGGAGAGAGTTCAGCCGCTCCTTCACCGGCGTGGGGCTCGTGCTCGAGCCCGGACCCGACTTCCGGCCGCGGGGAGCGCGCCGGGGCGCCCTGTCGAGGCTCTGGCCCTGGTTGCGGGAACACCGCCCCCCGTTGATCCGCGCCACGGCCTTCGGAATTCTGCTGGCGTTCGCGTCCCTGGCCCTGCCGGTGTTGCTGGCGTTTTTCGTGGATCGTTTTCTGGAAGCCGGACAGATCAACCTGGGTGGAGTGCTGATCGCGGGCGCAGCGGCGGCCGGAGGCGCCGTCTATCTGCTGACCTGGCTGCAGATGCGTACCCTGCGCGAACTTGTCGTTCGCCTGTCCATCGAGCAGTCCGACCGCTTCCTCGATACGCTGCTCCGCCTTCCCATGCGGTTCTTTGCCCACCGGCTTTCCGGGGATCTCGCCCTGCGCATGCGGATGATCGACCAGGTGGCGGACACCGGCGCCGGTCAGCTCGTGCGGCTCGCGGTCGATCTGGTGATGGGCGGGGCCTTTCTGGCCCTCATGCTGGTGTGGAACCTGCCTCTGGCGCTGGTCGTCGCTACCCTCGGCGTTTCCTGCTTCCTCCTGACCCGGCTGCTGACCCGCCTGCGCCGGGACCGCAACCACCGTCTGCGGCGTGAGCAGGGCATGTTGGCGGGCGTCGGCGCCGCCGGTCTGAAATCGATCGAGCATCTGCAGGCGACCGCCCGGGAGAACGGCTTCTTCTCCCTGTGGAGCGGCCGGCAGGCGCGGGAATTGGCGGCCCGGCAGGAGTTCGTGGAGCTCGGCCATGTCGCGGCCTCGTTCCCCCTGCTGTTTCAGTTGCTCACCGCGGCGGCGGTGTTCGGACTGGGCGGGTGGCTGATGACACTGGGGCAGATCAGCCTCGGTCTGTTGATGGGCTTCTATGTCCTCGCCGGCAATTTCATTCTTCCGGTCGCCCGCATCGCGCAGTTCTCCGACCTGCTGGAGACGCTGGAGGCGGATCTGACGAGAATGGACGATGTGCTCAACGCGCCACGAGAGCCGGCGCCGGCGACCGACGGCGAGGCCGCGTCGCCGGGGGTCAAGGCTCTGGAAGGCCGGCTGCGTCTGGTGGGCAGGCTGGAAATGCGAGGCGTGACGTTCGGTTACCAGCGAAACCGCCCCCCCCTGATCGAGGACTTCAACCTCTCCATCGAACCCGGCCAGCGCGTTGCGGTGGTCGGCCCCAGCGGTTCCGGCAAGTCCACGCTGGCGCAACTGGCGGCGGGGCTGTATCGGCCCTGGTCCGGGGAGATCCGGTTCGACGGCTACCCGATGGAGGCGATCCCGCGCGAAGTATTCTGCCGATCGGTGGCTATCGTCGACCAGCTTCCGGTGCTGTTCGCCGCCTCGATCCGCGAAAACCTCACCATGTGGGGGGCGACGGTCCCGGAGCCCCTGGTGACCGCCGCGGCCAGGGATGCCTTGATCCACAAACACATCATCGCGCGCCCGGGGGGATACGACGCGATGGTGGAAGAGGGCGGCCGCAATTTCAGCGGCGGCCAGCGGCTGCGGCTGGAGATCGCCAGGGCGCTGGTCAACAGGCCCTCGCTCCTGATCCTGGACGAGGCGACCAGCGCTCTTGACCCCGTGACCGAGTTGCTGATCGACGACCGCATCCGCCGCCGCGGATGTTCCTGTCTCATCATCGCGCATCGCCTGAGCACGATTCGCGACGCGGACCTGATCGTGGTGGTCGACCGGGGCCGCGTCGTCGAGCGGGGAACCCACCACGAACTCCATGCCCGAAACGGCGCTTACCGCAGGTTGATCGACGGTGAGTGAAGCCCGCTCCTGCCTCCGCCTGGCCGAACTCATGCTCGAATTCGGCGAGCCGCGTCCGGTGGCCGGGAACCAGCCGCTGGTCCTGAATGACTCCGAGCTTGTCTGGTACGTCGAGCAGGGGGCCATCGATGTACTGGCGGCCGAATACGAGCAGGGGCACATGGTGTCCCCCTACAAGCATTTCTTTCGGCTGAAGCAGGGCCGAGTGGCGTTCGGCGCCGACGCGGCCGGTCATTCCGTAGAGCTGGTGGCCAGAGGCTTGCCGGACTCCCGGCTGCGCTGCATGCCGCGCCAACGGTTGCTGGAGGCGCTGGCAGGCGCGGACCGCGCCGATGGAATCGGCTCCGATCTCCAGGCGCAAGTCGATGCCTGGATTGAAAACATGGCCGCCGCGGTGGCCCGCGACGTGGAAGGCATCCCCGCCACCGAGCTGCGTCTTTCTCCCGGGCACATGACCGGAAGCGGGGTCGCTTCGTCCGGTCGTGGCGTCGTCTGGCTTGCCGCCAGGGAGCTGGACGCCAGCTTTCTCGATCTTGCGGATATTGGCAGCGACGCATTGACGCCCGTCACCCCGGAGGTCTGGGTCCGCGTGCACGGTGAGGCGAGGTTCGACTGCAAGTCCACCGCCGAACTCGACCGCGCCGTGCTCCTGGGCCGGGCCCTGCCCGGGTTCCACGATCTGGCGCTTGGCGCCGAGAGCCTCAACCGGCGTTTGCTGATGCTCGACGAGGCCAACCTTCAGGTCGCGCAGACGACGCAGCGGCGGCGTGAAAAAGCGCGGGCACGACGCGATCTGGAGACGCTTCACAGTCCCCGCCCGCGGCCCGAGGCCGAGGAGGGTGGGCTCGAAAGGGCCTTGCGCATGGTGGGCGCGCACGAAGGCATCGACATTCGCCCCCCGGTCTCTTCGGGCCGGGAAGGGCTCTCGCTCTCCGATTACTGCGAAGCCTCGGCGGTACGCATGCGCCGGGTGCGGCTGTCGGCGGAAAAGCGCTGGTGGCTCGGAGACAGCGGTGCAATGCTGGCCTTCGGACGGGAAGACCGTCGGCCGGTGGTGCTGTTGCCCGGGCCGACCGGCCGCTACCGGGTCGTGGACCCCGCCACCGGCAAGACCAGCCGGGCCGACGAGAAGACGGCCGATCGGCTTCGGGATGTCCATTTCCTGTATCCGAGACTGCGCACGGCCGCCCCGACGGGTCTGAGGGATCTGTTCCGCGCGGGAAGCGCGGGAGCGGCCAGGGATCTCGCCCTGCTCGCGCTGACCGGCATGGTCGCGGGCGTCCTGGCGTTGGCGCCGGCCTTTGCCGTCTCCGTGCTGGTCGGCGGGGGCGAGGAGGGCGAGGGGGGCGATGCCACCGCGCTTTTCCAACTGGCGGCGGTGCTCATCGGCCTGGGCGCGGTTGCGGCCCTGTCGCATATTCTTCGCGGCACGGTGCTCATGCGTCTGGAGGGCCGCCTTGCCGCCCGGCTCGGCGCCGCGATCTGGGACCGGCTGCTGCGCTTGCAGCCCGATTTCTTTCGCCGCTACAGCGCCGGCGAGCTATCGGCGAAGTCCATGACCTTTCAGGATGTCAGGGATCACGTCTCCGGTGTCGCGGCCGACGGTGTGCTGTCGACCCTGTTCCTGTTGCCCGCCCTGGGGCTGCTTTTCCACTACAGCGTCGGGCTCGGCTGGGCCGTTGCGGTGCTCGCCGCGGGCCTGATTGCAGTGACCGCCGTCGTCTGTCTTTGCCAGATCGAGCCGCAGCGCCGCTATCTGGAGACTTCGAACCGACTCGCCGGTGACGTCCATCATTACCTCAACGGTATCGCAAAGTTGCGCAGCACCGGTGCCGAGGACTCGGCGTTTGCCGCCTGGGCCAGGCGCTATCGAATTCACAAGAGCGCGGAGATCCGGATGCTCGTCCTCGGCGAGCACCTTGCCGCCTTCGGCGCCGCCGCGCCCGCGCTGGCCAGCGTCGTGCTGTTCGCGGTCGTCGCTGCCCGGGGCGCACAGGGTTTCGACACCGCGAATTTTCTCGTGGTGTACATCGCCGCCATGGTGCTGTGTTCGTCCATCGCGATGCTCGGCAATTCCGCCCGGGCCATCGCATCCATCCAACCCGCCTGCGAGCAGGTCGTCCCCATTCTTTCCAGCCCCGCCGCCACCGGATCCGCGGGACGCGACCGGCCGATGCTCATGGGAGAAATTCTGATCGACCGGGTGAGCTTTGCCTACCCCGAGAGCGGATCGAAGGTGCTGGAGGATGTTTCCATCCGGGTCGGCCCCGGCGAATTCGTCGCCATCGTCGGTGAATCCGGCACCGGCAAGAGCACCCTGTTCCGGCTTGCGCTCGGTCTGGAGACCCCGGATTCGGGGGCGATTTACTATGACGGCAGGAATCTGAGCGAACTGGATCTGGCCGCGGTGAGGAGGCAGGTGGGGGTGGTGTTGCAGGATGGCGACCTGCAGCACGGCACGGTGCGTGACAATATCCTCGGCATCGACGACGAGTTCACCGAAGACGACGCCTGGCGCGCGGCCCGGCAGGCGGGGGTGGCCGAGGATATCCGCGCGATGCCGATGGGGCTCTACACCCCGGTGGGCGAAAACTCCGCCACCTTCTCCGGGGGCCAGAGCCAGCGGATACGGATCGCGGCGGCCCTGGTGCGCAAACCCCGCATCATTTTTCTCGACGAAGCCACGAGCTGGCTCGACACGAAGAGCCAGGCGCTGACGATGAAGGGCATCGAGGAATCCACATCCACGCGCCTCGTCATTGCCCAGCGTCTCTCCACGATTCGCATGGCGCACCGGATCCATGTGCTGCAAGGGGGGCGGGTGGTGCAGTCCGGCCGCTACGAAGAGTTGTTCGAGGTCGAAGGGCCGTTTCGCGACCTGGCCCTGCGCCAGATGGCCTGAAGGAGACTCGAGAACGCCCCCGGCGCCGGCTCTCGCCGGGTGTCGCGCGGTCCGGGCCCGTATTCGCAACGCCCCGGATTCACAACGCCTCGGCGCGCTCGCGCAGCCGGAACTTCTGCACCTTCCCCGTCGACGTCTTCGGCAGCGGGCCGAACACCACCGTGCGCGGGGCCTTGAAGCGTGCCATGTGCTCGCGACAGAAGGCGATGATGTCGGCCTCGGTGACCGCATTCGATTCCGGTCGCAGGGTGACGAACGCGCACGGGGTCTCCCCCCACTTCTCGTCGGGGCGGGCGACCACCGCCGCCTCCAGCACCGCCGGGTGGCGGTACAGCGCATCCTCGATCTCGATGGAGGAGATGTTCTCGCCCCCGGAGATGATGATGTCCTTCGAGCGGTCCTTGAGCTGGACGTAGCCGTCGGGGTGCACGACCCCGAGGTCTCCGGAGTGGAACCAGCCGCCGGCGAACGCCTCGCGCGTCGCGGCCGGGTTCTTCAGGTAGCCCTTCATCACGATGTTGCCCCGGAACATCACCTCGCCGAGGGTCTCGCCGTCCCTCGGCACCGGCGCCATCGTCCCCGGGTCCATGACCTCCAGGCCATCGAGGGCGTGGTAGCGCACGCCCTGGCGGGAGTTGCGCTCCGCCCGTTCCGCCATCGGCAGGTCGTTCCATTCGTTCTGCCACGCGCAGATCACGGCAGGACCGTAGGTTTCGGTGAGGCCGTAGACGTGGGTGACCCTGAATCCCTCCCGTTCCATGCGCTCCAGCACCGCAGCGGGTGGGGGCGCCGCCGCGGTCATCACGTGCACGGGATGCGGGAGCGGCCGGCGCTCGTCGTCGCCCGCGTTCAGGATCATCCCCAGCACCACCGGCGCCCCACACAGGTGGGTCACCCCTTCCTCGTCGATGGCGCGGTAGATGGCCCCGGCCTCCACCCGGCGCATGCACACACTCGTCCCCCCGACCGCCGCCAGCGACCACGGGAAGCACCAGCCGTTGCAGTGGAACATCGGCAGCGTCCACAGGTAGACGGGGTGGTGCGCGAGGTTCCAGCCGACGATGTTCGACAGCGCATTGAGGTAGGCGCCGCGGTGGTGGTAGACGGCCCCCTTCGGGTTCCCGGTGGTGCCCGAGGTGTAGTTCAGCGAGATGGCGCGCCACTCGTCGTCCGGACCGGACCATGCGAACGCGGGGTCGCCCTCGGCCAGGAACGCCTCGTACTCGATGGTCCCGATGCGTTCTCCACTCTCGCCGCTCTCGCCGCTCTCGCCATTCTCGCTACCCGGGGCGAGCGGGTCGTCGATGTCGATGACGAGCGGGGGGCTGCCCATGCGGGAGAGCGCATCGGCGACGACCGGCGAGAACTCCCGGTCCGCGAGCAGCACCTTCGCCCCGCCGTGCTTGAGGATGAACGCGATGGTGGCCGCATCGAGCCGGATGTTGATGGTGTTGAGCACCGCGCCGAGCATCGGCACGCCGAAGCTCGCCTCGTAGATGGCGTGGACGTTCGGTGCGAACACTGCCACGCAATCCCCGGGGCCGACGCCGCGGCCCGCGAGCGCGGATGCGAGCCGGCGGCACCGCGCATACGTCTCGGCCCAGGTGAAGCGGCGTTCGCCGTCGATGATCGAGGGGTGGTCGGGATGGACGGCGGCGGCGCGCTCGAGGAACGTCAGGGGGGTGAGCGGCGCGAAGTTGGCCGCGGTGCGATCGAGATCGGTCTCGAAGGGATGCGTGGATGGTTCTGCGCTCATGCTCGATGCTCCTGGCTCGATGCAATGCTTCCGGTCCGATCCGCCGCGCACGACTCGCCTCGCGGGGGGACGCGCCGGACCGGTTCGGTTGCGGTACGTCTCATGCGCAACCGGTGGCGAGAGACAGCGCCCGGCAGACCCGACGCATCTTCGCGTCGCTCAGCGATCCGACGAAGCCGTGCAGGCGCCCTTGCTCGACGGTCTGAACGTGATCGAGGTTGATGGCGGATTCGTGCTTCAGACCTTCGTCGATGCCGACGATCACCTCGCTCGGCAGCCCTCGAATCGTCGACGTAATCGGCGCGACCATCGCGGTGCCCAGCAGGGGAAGGACTTCCTGCCGAGTCAGGATGACGACGGGTCGCCGCTTGTTCGGTCCCCGGAAGCGGTACTGCCAGATTTCTCCCCGGCGGGGCTTCACGATCGGTCTTCCGGCCACGCCCCTTCGGCCGCCCATCCCTCCATCTCGTCGTCGAGGTCGGAGGGTTCACGATATCCCGCCCGATACTGTCGAGCGATGTCCTCGGCGTCCCGGCGTTTCAGGTATTCGGCCGCGGCTTCCCGCACCACCGCCGACCGACCTCGCTCCCGAACCGATGGATGCCGATCGAGCCGATCGAGCAATGCTTCATCGAAGGTGATCTGAATGGCTTTCATGTCGATCAAACGCCCTGTTGGGGATACACGAAATCATACATGAAATCATACACAGACTCATACACAGATTCCCCATATCCCCTCCGGCGTTCCCGTCAGCGGACCCCGAAAGGGCGTCTCGTGGCACGATTCCGGAGAAGTACCGAGTGCGTTCGCAAACCGTTCCCGTCGTTTCCCGTAGGATCGGGGCACCGCGGAATCCCCGAGGCGCAGCAATGGCCGAGATGCTCTGGCAACCTTCTCCGGAACGGATGGCGAATGCGAACCTCACCCGTTTTGCCGCTCTGGTGTGCGAACGCCACGGCCTGAACGCCGACGACTATGCGACGCTGCACCGCTGGTCGATCGAGGACCGCGCCGCGTTCTGGTCCGCGGTCTGGGACTACGGGGAAGTCATCGGTGACCTTGGCGACGGGCCGGTGCTCGTCGACGGGGACCGGATGCCGGGGGCGAAGTGGTTTCCGAACGCACGCCTCAACTTCGCGGAGAACCTGCTTCGCCGTCGCGACGACGCCCCTGCCATCCTGTTCCGGGGCGAGGACCGGGTGCGCGGCGCGCTCGACTTTCGCCAGCTCCACGACACCGTCTCCGTGGTCGCGCAGGCGCTGCGCGCGGTGGGGGTGACGGCGGGTGATCGCGTCGCCGGCTACATGCCGAACATGCCCGAGACGGTCATCGCCATGCTCGCCACCACCAGCATCGGCGCCATCTGGTCATCCGCCTCCCCGGACTTCGGGGTGCGGGGAGTGGTGGACCGGTTCGGGCAGATCGGCCCCAAGGTGCTCTTCAGCGCCGATGGTTACTTCCACGGCGGCAAGCGGTTCGATTCCATCGGCCGGCTGGGGTCGATCGCGGAGCAGGTTCGGTCGATCGAGCGCATCGTGGTGGTGCCGTACACCACCGCCGCCCCCGACCTCTGCGCGGTGGCGAAGGCCGTCACCCTCGACGAGTTCACGGCCGGCCGGACCCCGGGTGACATCGAGTTCGAGTCCCTCCCGTTCGACCATCCGCTCTACATCATGTACTCCTCCGGTACCACCGGCGCCCCGAAGTGCATCGTGCACGGCGCGGGCGGGACGCTGTTGCAGCACATCAAGGAGCTGGCCCTGCACAGCGACGTGAAGCGCACGGAGCGGCTGCTCTACTTCACCACCTGCGGCTGGATGATGTGGAACTGGCAGGTGAGCGCGCTGGCGCTCGGGGCGACGCTCGCGCTCTACGACGGCTCCCCCTTCCATCCCGACGGCAACGCGCTCTTCGACTACGTGGCGGCGGAGGGCATCGAGACTTTCGGCACCTCCGCCAGGTACCTCGACGCGGTCAGGAAGGCGGGCCTCGCGCCGGCGAAGACCCATGATCTTTCGAAGCTCCGCACCATCCTGTCCACCGGTTCGCCGCTCGTCCCCGAGAGCTTCGACTTCGTCTACGAATCCATCAAGCGCGATGTCTGCCTCTCCTCCATCAGCGGCGGTACCGACATCATCTCCTGCTTCGTGCTCGGCAATCCCGCCGCACCGGTCCACCGCGGCGAGATCCAGTGCCCGGGGCTCGGACTCGATGTCCACGCCTTCGATGACACCGGACGCAGCGTCGTCGGCGAGAAAGGCGAGCTCGTCTGCACCCAGGCCTTCCCGTCGATGCCGGTCGGCTTCTGGAACGACCCCGACGGGCGCAAGTACCACGACGCCTACTTCGCCCGGTTTGACGACGTCTGGTGCCACGGCGACTACGTGGAGATCACCGAGCGCGGCGGGGTGATCATCCACGGGCGCTCCGACGCGGTGCTCAACCCCGGCGGGGTGCGCATCGGCACCGCCGAGATCTACCGCCAGGTGGAGCAGATCGAGGAAGTGCTGGAGGCGCTCGTCATCGGCCAGCAGTGGGAGGGCGACGTCCGCATCGTGCTCTTCGTGGTCCTGCGCGGTGGTGTCGTGCTCGACGAAGCGCTGGCGTCGAAGATCCGATCGCATGTGCGCGCCAACGCCACGCCCCGCCACGTCCCCGCCCGCATCGTGTCGGTGACGGACATCCCGCGCACCCGCAGCGGCAAGATCACCGAACTCGCGGTGCGCGACGTGGTGCACGGCCGCACAGTGAAGAACCGGGAGGCGCTCGCGAACCCCGAGGCGCTCGAGCAGTTCGCCGATCGTCCCGAGCTTCAGGTCTGAACCGGACCCGTACCCCGTTTCGGACCGAGCCGGGATGACTCGCCAAACGCCGATCCTCCCACAAGGGTAGTTTGCAGTCCTTGCCGGTCAACCGTCACTGCGCTCCGTCTTCAGCGCCTGCAGATCCGCGCGCAGGGCCCGGACTTCGGCCAGGAGTTCGGCGTGCTCCGTATGACTCGCTTCGGCGTGCTCGGCTTCCGCGTCGTGGTAGCTCTGCATCGCGTTGACCACCACCGCGATGAAGAGGTTGAGCATGGTGAATGTCGCGATCAGAATGAAGGGGACGAAGAACGCCCAGGCGTAGGGATAGACCTCCATCACCGGGCGCACGATCCCCATCGACCAGCTCTCCAGAGTCATGATCTGGAACAGTGAATACAGGCTCTCCCCCAGGGTGCCGAACCACTGCGGGAAGTCGCTCCCGAAGAGCTTCGTCGCCATGACCCCGGCTACGTAGAACAGGAGGGAGAGGACCGCCACCACGGAGCCGAGCCCGGGCAGGGCCGCGAGAAGTCCTCCGACCACCCGCCGCATCTGTGGCACCGCGGAGATGAGGCGCAGAACCCGCAGTACCCGGAGCGCGCGCAGCACCGAGAAGTTTCCGGTCGACGGCGCCAGCGCCAGCGCGACCACGGTGAAGTCGAAGATACCCCAGGGGTCGCGGAAGAAGCGCCATCCGCTGGCCCCGATCCGGATCACCAGCTCGACCACGAAGATCGCGAGCACCGCGTGGTCGATCGCGATGAGCACGGGCCCGGCGGACGCCATGACCGCCGGCGAGGTCTCCAGGCCGAGCGTGATCGCGTTCACCACGATCAGCACGATGATGGCGCGCTGGAACCGCGCATCGTCGGCGATTGCGGCCAGGCGGCAGCGGAACGTCTGCGGGGGATGGTCGGTCATCGGATGCCTGGGCCTTCGGATTCGAGGAGCGGCGTCATGGTACCGACAATCGCGCCGCCACGAAGCCGAGCCGACCCGCCCGGCCGCGTCTCGCTTCGACTCCTGAACTCTCGGGAAGGCCCGTGCATACGGGCCGGAGACACCAGACGGAATTTCGAAGTGAGGCACTGCCGACCGCCCCCGGCCCTCCGGGTTGTCGTCACCGCATCCGCCGCACCAGAAACAGCACGAATACCGCGCCGATCGAGGTGGTCAGCACCCCGATCGGCAATTCCTGCGGCGCGAGCAGGGTGCGCGCGGCGATGTCGCTTGCCAGCAGCAGGGCGGCACCGATGACGGCCGAGGTCAGCATCAGCGCGCCATGCAGGGGGCCGACGAGGCCGCGTGCCAAATGGGGCACCATCAGGCCGATGAAGCCGATGACGCCGCTCAGCGCCACGAAGCTGGCGGTCGCGAAGGCGCAGACGAGGAAAGTGAGCTGCCGGAATCGGGTGACGTTCACCCCCAGCGTCACCGCCGCGTCGTCACCGGCCAGCAACGCATCCAGGGGCCGATGCGCGAGCACGGCGAGGGCGCCGATCGCGGCCAGCCCGGCCGCCGCAATCGGCAGTACGTCCCAATTCGCCAAACCCAGCCCGCCAAGCGTCCAGAACAGCACGGAGTGGGCCGCGCGCTGGTCGCCGGCGAAGACCAGATAATAGGTCAGCGACAGGAACAGGAACGAGACCGCGAGGCCGGCCAGCACCATCTGGCTGGCCCCCTGCCGGGCCAGCCGACCGAACAGCCCGAGCACGATGAGTGAGGCGATGAGGCCGCCCGCGAACGCCGCCGCCGGCAGCGTCCAGAACCCGAGCACGTTGCCGGTGACCGTGATTACCACCACCGCGCCCGCCGCCGCGCCGGACGACAGCCCGAACAGGAACGGGTCGGCCAGGTCGTTGCGGGTCAGGGTTTGCAGCGCGACCCCGACCATTCCGAGACCGGCCCCGACGATTACCGCCAGCAGCGCCCGCGGGAGCCGCAGATCGAACACGATGCGGCTGATCGGGTCGTCGCCGGGACCGGCCAGCACCACCTCGACGATCCGCGCGACCCCAAGCGGAGTCGAGCCGACCGCCACCGCGATCAGCAGCAGCCCGAAGACCCCCGCCAGGCCGAGCGCGAGGACGCCGGCAAGCCGCATCGCAGGTTTCCCGACGGGTCAGTTGAAGGCGGCCTTCATGGCCTCGGCCATCTTCGCGATCGCTTCGATGTTCGCGGGGCCCGGCGTGATTTCTTCGTAGCGGAGCGCCACCCAGGCCTCGTTCCTGACTGCGGTGGTGTGCTGCATCACCGGATGCGACTCGAGGAGCGCGAGCAGATCGGCCGCGCCGCCGCCGGTCTGGTAGTCCAGCAAGAGCAGGAACTCGGGGTCGGCGGCGGCCACCGCCTCCCACGAGGTGGTCCCCCAGCTCGTGTTCATGTCGGCGGTGATATTGACGGCGCCGAGCGCTTCGATCATCGCGGTCGGCATGGCGAACCTGCCCGCGGTGAACGGTTTGTCTTCGCCCGAGTCGTACAGGAACACCCGCTTGCCGGACACGTCACTCATCCCGGCCCTGATTTCGGCCAGTCTCGCCTTCCAGCCGGCGACCAGCGCCGCGGCTTCGGTGTCCCGGCCGAAGATCTTGCCGAGGCGTTCCACATCGTCGAACAACAGATCCATCGACGCGGCGGGCCGGGACTTGTCGAGGTGGACGCAGCTTTCGGTCAGGATCAGCGTCCTGATCCCGTGGGGCGCCAGCGTCTCGGGGGTCACGTCGCCGCCGGGCTTCATGCCGTAGTACCAGCCGGCGAAGAAGAGATCCGGCGATGCCGCGACCAGATTCTCGATGGTCGGGTACTTCGGCGCCAGCTCCGGGATCGAGCCCCGCCTGGCGGCGAATTCCGGGGTGGTCTTGTACCAACCGCTGATACCGCTCACGCCGACCATCCGGCCCTGAAGGTTCAGGGCGAAGGCCATCTCGGACATGTTGATGTCCTGCACGACCATGCGTTCGGGCGTCGTGTCGAAGGTGAGCGGCGTACCGCAATTGTCAACCGTGATGGGCGCCGCCTGCGCGGTACCGAACAACATGGCAGCGGCGAGGCCGGCGATGGCGTGTACCACCGGTCGGCAGGTCATGCGGTAGCTCACGTCGAATACCTCTCAGGTTCGATTGCCGGGAGTGAAGTCGGCGTGCTCGCCGATTGCGATGTCCAGCGACGGCAGGATGCGCGGCTCGCGCGGGTGGGGCAGGCGGTACAGGGGAACGCCGAAGATCTCCCGCACCGTGTCCGGCGTGAAGATCTCGGCGGGGTGACCGTGGGCGGCCAGTCGCCCCTGCCGCAGCACCGCAACATGGGTGGCGAATGCCTCGATCAAGGTCAGATCGTGCAGGGCGGTCACCACCGTGATCCCCAGCCGCAGGGCTGCGGACAGCAGCGCACCCTTGGCGGCGGGGTCGAGATGGTTCGTCGGCTCATCCAGCAGCAACAGGCTCGGCGCCTGGCAGATGGCGCGGGCGAACTTGGCCCGCTGACGCTCACCGCCCGAGAGCCGATCCAGCCGTGCCTCGGCATTTGCCGCCAAGCCCACCTGATGCAGCGCGTCGTCGACCCGGTCGTCGATTTCGGCGGCGGACAGCACGGTACGATGGGGCAGCGTGCCGAGGGCCACATAGTGGCGCAGCAACAATCGTCCGTCGGCATCGTCATGCTGGCCGACATGGGCGATCCGACGAGCCCGCTCGGCGCTGGAGAGCGCCGCATGGGACCACCCCTCCAGCTCGATGGTACCGGCCGACGGCGCCATCAGCCCCGCCAGCAACCGGAGCAGCGTGCTCTTGCCCGCACCGTTCAGACCGACGACGGCGAGGATCTCGCCCCGGAGGAGGTGCAGGGTCACCGCGTCCAGCAGTACCGCGCCATTCGGAGCCCGGTAGCTCAGCCCGTCCAGGCTCAGCGCAATCTCACCGTCGAGTTTGTGGCTCATCTGCGTCGCCCGATCTGCCGCGGGGGTGAAGGCCGAGCGTTACAATATAACGCTCGGCAAGAATGGCAAATGCCGGATCGAACCGGGTTTGGATCAGGATCGAACCGGAGTGATCCCGCGTCGGGGCCGATGTTGAAAGGACTTGCGGCCATGATGCAACATCCGGGTCCCTTGGAACGATAAATCGTCCGCTGCTGCCGAGCCGCCGATGTTGCGATTCGTCCCGGAACTCGCCAGGGAAAAACCGCCGGTCATGGTCCTGTGCGGCGTGGACAGGCGCGCCGGGACCGAGATCGTCGAACGCCTGCTGGAACGGGGCGGCGACCGCTGGGCGGTGATCAGCAACCAGACCGATGGGCCGGAATTTGCCGCCGCCGCGGTCGAGCGTGTGGCCGGACAGATGGTGCCGCACGCGATTGGCTGTTTGTGCTGTGTGACGCGCTCCGGGCTGGTGAGCAGCCTGCGCCGGCTCTATGCCCGCCGTGCCCAGGGCGAAATCGACTTCGACCAGATCCTCGTCGAGACGCTGCCCGATGCCGATCCGGCGCCGGTGATGCAGACCCTGCTGAACAACGCGCTGGTGACCGAGTATTTCCGCCTGGACAGCGTGGTTGCAGTCCTGCCCGGCGCCGGTACCGACGCCCTGGTCGGGGCGCGACATGGCGGCAAACAGTTGGCGCTGGCGGACCGGATCATTCTGGACCCGGAAGCGCTGAACACGCCCGGGATCCGGGCTCGTTTGCAGCGTCTCAACCCTTCGGCCCGCCGGGTCTTCTCCGATCGGCCGATCCTGGCGCAGACCCTGCTGGGCGCCGGTCTGGAGGCCCGCCTGCTGGACCGCGACCTCGACCACTGGCTGGCGTCTGCGCATTATCGCGACAGCGATCGGCTTGACGGCGGGCTGCACGGCTTTGCGATCGAGTTTGCCCATGCGCTCGACTGGGACGCCCTGCATGGCTGGCTGAATGCCGGCACCCAGACCAATGGCGATGTCATGTACCGCACCAAGGGCGCGGTTCGGGTCGAAGGCATGGACGGGATGATCATCCTCAACGGAGTCCAGCACGTCTTCCAGCCGCCGCAGCGGATGCCGGACGCGGCGGTGGACCGGTCGCGGCTGCTGTTCATCACCGCGGACCTCGACCGCGCCGCGGTCGAGACCAGCCTGCGCGATGACCTGCCCCGGTTCCTGCGCCTCGGTCGCGAACGCGCGGAGCGCGCGGCCCGTGCGGCCGCGGACCCGTCGATCCCGTTTTAGCTTGAGGCAGTCATGCAGTGTGATACTGTGCCGATGGGAGATGGGCGGTCATGAACTCACCCCGAGGAGGAAATGCTATGTCTGAAAACATGCGTGGCGGCGACGCCATCGACGAGAGACTCGACACCCCGTCTGCGGAAGCCCCGGAAGTACCGGAAGCCCAGGACATCCACACGGACTCCCGCCCGCCGGCATCCCCGTCGCGCCGCAGCTTCATCAAGACCGCGGCGGTCGCGAGCGGTGCGGTCGCTGCCGCCGCCGTCGGCAACGGAGCGATGCACGAGCTGGACCTGGTCAAGCCGGCCCACGCCGCCGACGGCGGCATCGAAGGCACGCCGGTCGCCGACAAGTGGTGGCCGTCGCGCTGGGGCGAAGGCGACCAGGTCGGTGCCACCAACCACATGTCACCGGAGGTCGCGCTGGATGCGGCCAGTCTGATCCGAAAGGGCAAGGTCTACAGCCTGGGACGGGTCTACGAATACGGCATGCCGTTGTTCGGCCAGCGCGTCTTCGCGTTGCGTATCCCCGGTGCCCCGACCGGTGGTGCGTACGGCAAGAATCAGGTGATCTGGCACGACGAAGTGCTGACCACCGAGATCGGTCAGGTGGGCACCCAGTTCGATGGTCTCGCCCACATCGGCGCGCGCGTCGGCGAGGTGGGAGATCAGAGCCACGAGGTGTTCTACAACGGTTTCACCACCCGCGACCTGCATGACAGCGGCGCCGACGCCGGCTCGACGGCCGGCGCCTACGGCTTGCAGAAGCTGGGGATGGAAAACGTCAAGCCGTTTTTCTGCCGTGGCATCCTGTTCGACGTCATGGGCCTGAAGGGGCGCATGCTGGACGTGGGCGAAGAGATCACCGTCGCCGACCTTCAGGCCTGCCTGAGTCGCCAGGGCATGAGCGAGGCCGACATCACCGAAGGCTGCGCCGTGATGTGGCGGACCGGCTGGGGCGAAGAGCTCTGGATGAAGGACAACGCCCGCTTCAACTCCGGCGAGCCCGGGATTGGCGTGGAAGCGGCGGAATGGTTGGCCGCCAAGGGCATTTCGGTCGGTGCCGCCGACTGCTGGGCGATCGAGGCGGTGCCGAACCCGGACCCGAACCTGGCGTTCCCGGTGCATCAGGTCTTCCTGACCAAGAACGGCATCCACATTCTCGAGAATGTGCGTCTGGACCACCTGGCCGCCGACGGCGTCTACAAGTTCGCGTTCATCTTCTCGACGCTGCCGATCAAGGGCGCCACCGGCTCGCCGGGCAATCCGCTGGCAGTCGTCTGACCGCAGCTACGCCGGACCGGCCGGATCGGCAAGCCATTCGGAGTCGAAGCGACAGACGAACACCTGCCGGTTCCGGTCGCCGCCGATCAAGTGGTCCCCGCCCGGGGACCACGCCAGGGCCGCCACCGGGTCGGCGGACGACTCGGTCGGAGGCTCGACCAAGGTCCTGGTGAAGGGGCGCTGACCTGCCCGCGCCGGCAGATCGACCAGCTCCAGTCCCCCATCGTGGTAGCCGGCGGCGGCCAGGGGCAGTTCGGGATGCGGACTGACCTGAGAGACGAGCTGCTCGCTGAATCGCCCCAGCATCTGCGGCGCCGTAGTGGGCAGGTGCCCCTCCCCGAAGTCTTCATCATCCGCGCCATCCGCGAACGGCCACGCACTGACCGTGTCGTTGCCGGAGGCGAGCAGCCACCGTCCATCCGCGCTCCAGCCCAGTGTCCTGGCCTTGTTGAGACATTGGCCCAGGCTGGCGTCGTTGCCGGTGCGCAGATCCCAGGCGTGCACCGTCTTGTCCTGGGTGGCGGTCACCACATATCGCCCGTCACCGCGCCAGCTCAGCGCAAGGTGCGAGCCGCGATGAAACAGGCTGTGCGTTCGGTGCGGCCCGTCCAGTTGCCAGATGGTGACTCCGTTGTAGTGCGAGACGGCCAATCGCCGGCCCGCATCGTCGAAGGCCAGGCCCGCGACGGTACTGGGATGCGGCCCGAGAACGTCGCCTGGCCGGCCCTCTGCGTCCAGCCGCCGGACCACCGGTCCGTCGGCGATCGCCCGCCCGCCGCACGGATGTGATACCAACTGATCCGGCCATGAGCGGGCCGATTCGGTCAGTTGCTGCGGTCCATCCTCGGCGCCGACCCGAAAGACGGCGCCCTCGTCGGTCCCGCACAGAAACGCGGCATCCTCGCAATCGGCGATCAGCGTCAGCACCGCCCCCCGGGTGAGTCGCCAGACCGAGAGGCCCGGCGCCGCCGGGCCCAGGGCGACGACGCGTACCGCCCCGTCGCCCCCGGAAAATGCCGCGTAGCGCCCACTGCGGTCGACCGCGGCGCCGGTCAACGGCGCGTCGATCGTCCATCGCTCGAACGAGTATCCGGCCATCGACAAATCAGAACTCCAGGGCCCCGGTGGCACGGTGATCGACCGCTCCGGTGCTTCGCGACACGCGCACGCCGAACCGTTCCCGCGCCTCCTCCAAAGTGTAATACCCGCGCCGCACGTCCCCGGCGACCTGCTCCGGTGCCCGCCGGGCGGGCGGACCGTATCCCCCGCCCCCGGGGGTGCGCACCTCCACCGTGTCCCCAGGTTGCAGCACGAGCCCCTGGTCCTTGGAGCGGTGTGGCGGGTGGTAGGCGGCGCCGTCGCGGGTGACGATGACCACGTTCACCCCGCCGTCCTCGCCGCCGAGGGCGCCGAGCGGGCCGGTGCGGCCGTGGTCCATCACGAACGACGCCGTCGCGGTGCCGCGTCGCAGCCGCAGCCGGTAGCGGAGCCCGAAGCCGCCGCGGTGCTCGCCGGCCCCGCCCGAGCCCTCGTGCAGCGCGTACTCCTCGAAGAGCACCGGGTAGAGCTGCTCGAAGACCTCCACCGGGGTCGATTTGGAGATGCCGATGGTGGAGCACCCGTTCGAGATCCCGTCGCCGGCCGGTGAGCCGCCGTAGCCGCCGCCGGAGATGACGTACATCACGTACGCCCGGTCGCGCTCCGGGTCGTGGCCGCCGAGGGCGAAGTTGCCGCTGGTGCCGGCCGGGGCGCCGAAGAGCCGCTCGGGAATCGCCGGGGTCAGCGCGTTGAACACCGCCTCCGCGATGCGCTGGCTCACCTCCGCCGCGCAGCCGGAGACCGGGCGCGGGTAGCGCGCATAGAGGAAGGTGCCGTCCGGGTCGGCGATGTGCAGCGGCGCGAACGTGCCCGCGTTGATCGGCACCTCCGGGAAGATGTGCTTCATCGCGAGGTAGACCGACGACCGGGTGGTGGCGATCACGCTGTTCATCGGGCCGGCGCAGGGCGGGCTCGACCCCGACAGGTCGAAGTGCAGGTCCGTGCCCGTCTTCTCGATGCGCATGTCGATGGTGAGTGGCTCGTCGACCACTCCGTCGGAGTCCACGAACGCCCGGCCGTGGTAGTGCCCGTCGGGGATGGTGGTGATGCGCGCCCGCATCTGCTGCTCGGCCCGGGCCCGAAGCTCCTCGATGCCGGCCTCGACGGTGTCTCGGCCGTAGCGGTCGATGAGCGCGGTCAGGCGGCGCTCGCCGACGTTGAGCGCCGCGGCCTGGGCCTTGATGTCGCCGATGCGCTGGTCCGCGACGCGGATGTTGGACAGGATGATGGAGAGGATCTCCTCGTCCATCACCCCGCGCTTGAAGAGCTTGACGGGCGGGAGGCGCAACCCCTCCTGCTCCACCTCGGTCGCGTTGGCGGAGAACCCGCCCGGCACCATCCCCCCGGTGTCCGGCCAGTGGCCGGTGTTGGCGAGCCAGGCAAACAGATCGCCCCGGTAGAAGAAGGGCTTGACGAAGCGCACGTCCATCAGGTGGGTGCCGCCGAGGTAGGGGTCGTTGACGATGTAGAGGTCGCCCGGCGCGAGGTCCCGGGCGCGCTCGATCACCGCCTGCGTGCCGAACTGCATGGTGCCGACAAAGACCGGCAGCCCGAGCTCGCCCTGCGCGATCAGCGCCCCGGTCGCGGGGTGGTAGATACCGTCGGAGCGGTCCAGCGCCTCCGAAATCACGGGGCTGAACGCCGCGCGCACGAACGCGAGGTCCATCTCGTTGCACACCTGCTGGAGACCGCTCTGGATGACGGTGAGGGTGATCGGATCGAGCCGGCTGGAGGAGGCGGGCGCGGCGGTGAGGGGATTCATGAGCGAGGCTCCGATGGGGAAGACGTGAATGTCCGGGATGAACAGGGATCCCACCCGGGAAATGTCACCGCTTCACGGCTGCGGGCCCGGATCCGGCTGCTTTCGCCGCGTTGCGCGCGACATGGGGGCGGCCAGGGGGCTCGACGTACCTGCGGGTACGCCTGCGCGCCCTGACTCGCGCTCGCCTTGCGAAACCAGCCATCTCCGCCCCCTCGCTTCGCGAATCGGGGAAATTTCCGGGCTGGGCTCGTGGCGCTGGCCCGATCCGGTCCGGATCCTCCGGTGTCATGTGGTCGGAACGTCGATGATCAGGTTGCCGTAACCATCCGTCTCGGCGTGGAATCCAGGTGGGAGCACGGTGGTGGTGTCGAGCTGCTCGACGATGGCCGGTCCCTCCAGGGTGCTCCCCGGGCCGAGCGATGAGCGTCGGAAGATGGGGGTCGCGCAGCGTCCGCACGGGAAGCGGACGATCCGCCGCCCGGTGGCGCGGTGACCGGCGTGACGTTCGCAGTCATCGGCACCGGTCCGGATCGGATTCGGGGCCGGGGTCGCGGTCGGGGTCGGGGCCGAGGCCGGGGCCGGGGCCGGGGCCGGGGCCGGGGTCAGTGGCGGGGGCGTCTCGTCCGCCGGTGCCCTCGCATCGGTATCATCTGCCCCGCCACTTCCGGCGAGGGCCGCGAGGTCGATGCCGGGGCGGCGGCCGAGCACCGCGGTGTGCAGGTTCACCAGCACCGCGCGGATCTCGGGGAGTTCGACCTCGAACCGCTGCCAGTAGGCCCGATCGAAGAGACCCTGCAACTCGTCGACGCTCGGCGTGGCGGTTTCCAGCGGGACGCTCAGGAGGTGGCTCTGCCCCTGAAACTGCATGTCCGCCCCGTGGACGACATGGACCGCTTCGAGCTGCACCCGCTCGCGCCCGAGCATCTCGCGGCCCTGCCGGGCCTGCTCGGCGAGGGTTTCGTGGACGGTACGGGCATCGAGCGCGGCCAGCGGGGTGTTGACGGTGCGCACGAAATCGTGACGCAGGTCCGCGACCATGCAGCCCAGCGCATTCGTGATGCCGGGCCGGGCGGGGACAACCACCCGGGGGATGCCGAGCTCCCGGGCGAGCTCCGCCGCGTGCAGGGGGCCGGCGCCGCCGAACGCGAAGAGTGCGAAATCACGCGGGTCGTGGCCGCGCGACAGCGACACCATCCGCAGCGCCCCCGCCATGCGGTCGTTGGCGATGCGCAGCACCGCCACCGCGGCTTCCTCCGCATCGAGCCCGGGCCGCGCGCCGATCTGCGCCTCAAACCGCGCCGCGATGGCGTCGATGGGGATCGGATCATCCACCGACAGGAGCGCATTCGGGTCGAGCCGCCCGAGCAGCAGGTTGGCGTCGGTGACGGTGACGCGGTCGCCGCCCCGCCCGAAGCAGATGGGGCCCGGTGCCGCGCCCGCGCTCTCCGGTCCGACCCGGAGCAGCCCTGCTTCGTCGACGAAGGCAATGGAGCCGCCGCCGGCGCCGATGGTGTGCACGTCCACCATCGGCACGTGGATGGGCACCGCGTACTCCACTTCCAGTTCCGAACTCACCGCCGGCACGCCGCCCCGCACCAGCCCCACGTCGCAGCTCGTGCCGCCCATGTCGCAGGTGATCACGTTCTCGAAGCCCGCCCGCACCGCGGTGTGGGCCGCCGCCATCACCCCGGAGGCCGGGCCCGACATGACGGTGTGGACCGCGGTGCTCGCGGCGACCGGCGCCGACACGGTGCCGCCGTTGCCGCGCATCACCAGCACGTCGTGACGGTAGGCGCGGGACCGGAGTTCATCGACGAGTCGCGAGAGATAGCGCGCGAGGATCGGCTGCACGCAGGCGTTGACCGCGGCCGCGGTGCCGCGCTCGTACTCGCGGAACTCGGAGAGGATCGCATGGCCGGCGGTGACGCAGTCGTTGGGCCAGAGCGCGGTCACGATGTCCCGGGCCCGCCGCTCGTGGGCCGGGTTGCGCCAGGCGTGCAGGAAGTGGATCGCCACCGATTCGCATCCGAGTGCGAGCAGCTCCCGGGCCGCCGCCGCCACCGCCGCCTCGTCGAGCGGGACCACCACCCGCCCCTCCGCGTCCATGCGCTCGTCCACCTCCAGGCGTCGCTCGCGCGGGATGAGCGGCTCGAACCACCCGGTGAGCCCGTAGGGCTTCGGCCGGGTGCGGCGGCCGAGTTCCAGCACGTCGCGAAAACCCCGGGTGGTGATCAGGCCGGTGGGGGCGAGCTTGCGCTCCAGCAGCGCGTTCGTGGTGGTGGTGGTGCCATGCACCAGCAGATCGAGCGATGCCGGGTCGACGCCGGCCTCCTCCAGTGCCGCAAGCACCCCGAACGCCTGGTTGTCGACCGTGGTCGGAACCTTGGCGAGACGCACCTCGCCCGTCGCCCGGTCCAGAAACAACAGGTCGGTGAACGTGCCCCCGACATCCACGCCCGCGAGACGATGGCTCATTTTCGGATCCCGAATACGGCTCCCTGGCTCGCATTTCTCACCAGGTCACGGCTGCGGACGCGGATCTGACTGCATTGGCTGCGTTGAACGCGACATGGGGGCGGCCCGGGGGCTCGACGTACTGTCAAATACGCCTGCGCGCCCGGACTCGCGTTCGCCTTGCCAATCCAGTCCTCTCCGCGCCCTCACTCGCAACCGGGTGAGAAATGCGGGCTGGCGACGATACAACATCGCGCGAACGAGCGATGAATCCGGAAACTCTCGGGCTGCGATGCCCGCCGGGCCGGAACGGAGTCGTTCGGGCGAGCCGTGAAGCGTCGAGGCGGGAAGGCCGGGAATTGGCCGCTGCCTCGACAATTCGGTTGGCCGCGTCTGTTCACCTCTTTCGCCGGCCGTTCGGTTCTCCGATTCGTCCGAATGATTGTTGCGCCGCCGGAGCCAGCCCTCGCTGCCGTCAATTATCGCGGCGGCGGAGCGGTGGCCGAGCCCGGGGTGCCGAGCCCGCGCCAGTGACCCTGCAGGGTGAGGGCGGCGCCCTCGATGACGCCCCGGCGGTGCAGAGCGCGGGCGGCCGCCATGCCGGCGTCGAGGGCGGCGTCGATCGCCTCCGGGTCCAGAGCCGGGACCGCAACGGTGACGGGTCGGTCGCCCAGGTCGCTGTCCTCGTCGAGCGCGCGGGCCGGCTCGCGGCGAATGCCGGGGTGATCCACATCGACCGCGCTGGCGACGAGCGTCGCGGCCGCATCGGCCAGCGCGGCGCGGCGGGCGAGCACCGTGACCGCATCCGCGATCCCGAGCGAGTGCGAGCGGCCCTGCCATCCGCTCGTCGCGACGCCGCGTACCGCCGAGTCGGCCGCGATTTCGATGCGCGCGCTCGGGATGGCGTCGCGCAACGTCGGCACCACGCCGACCGACAACCGGGCGCCGGGCCCGAGATGCAGGGCGATGTCGCCGCCGTTGTTCACGTAGGCGTGCTCAACCCCCGGCTGCGCCGCAAGCACCGCCGCCGCCTCGTCGGCCACCGAGCCCGCCACCGCCGCCATCGGGGTGATGAATCCGCCCGCGCAGGCCCGTACCGCGTTCACCATGCGGCGTGCCACCGGACCGACCGGGGGCGCGAGGTCGGGAGATTCGGGACGGCGCAGGCGCGGAAGCTCGTCGACCAGGGCGCCGAGCCAGTCGGGGAACACGCCGATCAGCGCCCGATAGGCGCCCTCGACCGCCGGCCCGGCGCCGCCGACACCGACGATCAGATTGATCGGGCCGTGCTGCAGAAAGAGTCGTCTGCCGTCCAGCCACGAGGCTGTCGCCCCGTGGGCCAACTGCTTCACCTGCCGACCGGCCCGCATCGCCACGCCCGCCGCGTCGGCGGCGCCCTTGTCGAGGGGACAGCGGCCGCGAGGCTCCGTGTTCCCCATCGCGGCGCTCGGTGGATCCCGGTGGTCGCATCGTTCTGGCGCCGCTCGCGAGTCACGATTTCTGGTCTCGGTCATGGCGCGCCGCCCGCCGTGTCGGCGGCGGCCCCGTCCTCGGGGCGGTAGCCACGGGGCTCCGTGCTCCCCATCGCGGCGCTCGGCGGGCTCCGGCGGTCGCATCGGTCCGGCTCGGTTCGGTGGCGGCGATTTCCGGTGCTGGTCATGACGCTCTCCGCCCCGCGACTCGACAGGTGATACTGATGGCGCTGCGGTATGCGGGCGATGGTCCGCAGGAGCCCGGCACGGTTCAGGGCCTGGATCGGGCGCCGCGGTCGAGGTGCCGGGCGCGGGTGAGGGCGCCTTCGCCGAAGCGCTCGTGCACCACGTCGAGGGTGCGGTCGAGGCGCTCGTCCTGCCCTTCGCGCGGGGCGTCGAAGAGGTCGAGCTGATGGAGCTCGCCGGCGTTGTCGTCGTCTTCGCGGAGGTCGAACGCGGCCACGCCGACGAGGCGTACCGGAGTGCGCAGATCGAATTCCCGGAGCAGGGCCTGCGCCGCCTCCGCGAGCGGGCGGGTGGCGTGGGTCGGGGCGCCGAGAAGCGTCTGCCGGGTGTGCAGCCGGAAGTCGGCGGTGCGCAGTTTCACCCGCATTCCCCGCGCGGCCAGCCCCTCGGCGCGGAGCCGGTGCGCGACGGTGTCCGCCGCGCGCAGCAGCCACGGCCGGATCGCGGCTTCCCCGGTGATGTCAGTGTCGAGCGTGTGCTCCGAGCCGATGCTTTTCGCATCGCGCTCCGGGATCACGGCGCGGCCATCGCGGCCGTGGGCCAGGGCATGGATGTGGGTGCCGAGCTTGCCGAACCATCGCTCCAGATTGTCGAGCGGCGCCGCCGCAACGTCGCCGATGGTGTCGAGACCCCGCGCCCGAAGCCGGGAGCAGGTGCGCGCCCCCACGCCCCAGAGGCGGTCGATCGGCAGCGGGTGGAGAAAGCCTGCGACCTCGCTCGGGCCGACCACCGTGAGTCCGTCGGGTTTGCGCGCATCGCTCGCGACCTTCGCCACGTACTTGGTGGCGGACACCCCGACCGAGACCGTGAGCCGGGTAGCCTCGAAGACCGCCCGGCGCACCGACTCGCCCATCGCCCGCGGATCGCCGAACAGCGCCTCGCACCCGGTCATGTCGACGAATGCCTCGTCGAGACTGAGGGGCTCGACGAGCGGTGAGAAGGCACCGAGGGTGTCCATCACCACCTTCGAGACCGCGTGGTAACGCTCGAAGCGGGGTGGGAGCACGATGGCGTGCGGGCAGCGCCGCCGCGCGAGCGCCATCGGCATCGCGCTGCCGACCCCGAACGGACGCGCCTCGTAGCTCGCGGTGGACACCACCCCGCGCGGCCCCGTCCCCCCGATCAGCAACGCCTTGCCCCGCAGCTCCGGCCGGTCGAGCTGCTCCACCGCCGCGTAGAACGCATCCATGTCCGCGTGCAGGACGATGCGCGGCCAACCGGCTGCGCCCCGCGCGCTCAGCGCTGCCCCAGCGGTTTCCACGGCCAGGGGTTCGCTTCGTCCCAGCCGCGCACGTCCGCCTCGCCTCCGGTCTCGGCGAGGATCTCCGAGAGCGGGATCGCGTGGTCGAGGTGTCCGCCGAGGGCCTCGTAGTCGGCGACCGGCACCGTGA
This sequence comes from Gammaproteobacteria bacterium, assembly GCA_965221725.1. GTDB lineage: Bacteria > Pseudomonadota > Gammaproteobacteria > HK1 > HK1 > HK1. The sequence goes on along the minus strand of OZ244909.1, from coordinate 1,012,374 downwards.
ACTCGATGGGCGCCACGATGGCGGGCGTCGGCACGTAGCCGAACGCGTCGGCGGGGAGACGCATCACGTCGACGAGCACCGTGATGCCGCCCCCCGGCCAGATGTAGACCGGGGCGCCGCCCATGGTGACCCGGGTGGCGGCCGACTTGATGGAGTCGGTCAGCCGGATGGGGTTCTCGGTGACTCCGGCCCGGAGCGAGCCGCCCGCCCCCGCCATGAACAGGACCGAGCAGAGCGACGGCTCGCAGTTCTCCCCGATGCGCTCGACCACTGCGCGCACCGGGTCCGGGACGGGGGCGGGCCGCAGGGTCTGGCGGTCTTCGTCGAGGATGCACCAGAGGCTGTCCTCGCCGGTGGTGGTGGTCAGCAGCACCCGCATCCCCGGCCACGCCACCTTCGGGTCGATGTCGCGGATCATGGACAGCGGCTCGGTGATGTCGGTGCCGCCCCAGCCGGTGCCGGGGCTCGCGACCTGGAAGTAGCGCCCGGGGGTGGACTTTCGCCCGCGCACCCGGATGCCGGCTCGCGGCATGCCGAGACAGACGCCCGCCTGGTGCTCGGTCAATACTCCGGTGATGTGGTCGTCGACCACGATCACCTCGTCCACATGCCCGTGCCACTGTTGCGCGAACATGCCGACGGTGGCCGAGCCGCAGCCGGCCCGCATCCGCTGTTCCTCGACCCCGTTCACGACGGGGGCGCGCCCGGCCCGGGTCACCACGGTGCCGCCGCCGTCGATGGCCAGCTCCACCGCCTCGCGGTTGCAGAGGGCCAGCAGCGTCTCGCAGGTGATGCGCCCGGCCCGGCGGGTGCCGCCGGTGAGCTGGTTCACCCCGCCGATGGCGAGCACCTGCGAGCCGTACTCGGCGGTGGTGACGTGCCCCACCGGTTCGCCCTCCACCCGCACGGGCGCGCACTCGGGACCGAGGTAGCGGTCGGTGTCGATTTTCACCTTCACCCCGCAGTACGAGAAGATGCCCTCGGAGACCACCGTCACCGTGTCCACGCCTTCGTGCTCGGCCGCGACGATGAACGGCGCCGGCTTGTAGTCGGGGTAGGTGGTGCCGGAGCCGATGCCGGTGACGAAGGTGTGGTCGCTCGTGAAGGCCCGGCCGTCCCAGTCCGCGACGCCTTCGCCCGCGAACGGTACCAGAGGGGTTCCGGCCTCCAGCGCGCGCCGGGTCAGCACCAGCGGGTCGGTGCGCACCAGCGTCCCGTGCTCGTTGGCGTAGCGGTCGCAGGCGCCGAGCTTCCCCGGCTTGATCCGACACAGGATGGGGCAGGCGTCGCAGCGCACGATCCCGGACGCCTCGCGCGCCCCGAACTTCTCGGTGCGATCGGCGCGGCGGGGTCGATGGTCCCCGCCGGTCATGGGGGCGTGCCGGCTTCGACGGATTCCCGCTGGTGCGAGCGCGAGAATGACGGGAATCCACGGTGGGGGTGCGTAAATGTTGCAAGGCCGAGATGCGCAGGTGCAGCCCCGTCCCCACTCGGCAAGATGTCCGCAACGTCGCTGACGGATTCCCGCCGGCGCGGGCGTGAGAATGACGGGAATCGAATATGGGGATGCGTGAAGGTCGCAAGGCCGACATGCGCAGGTACGACCCCGCCCCCACCCGGCAAGATGTCCGTAGCGGCGCTCGCGGGGGACGTTGCGTCACCTTCGCGTGGAGCGTGATCCGGGGAGGACGCCAGGATATCCGCAACGGCGCTCGCCGGGGACGCTGCGCGCGCCGCTTCCGACTCAGCGAACGCTTCAGCCATCGGCATCTCTCGCTGCGAGCGCTTCGTGGACGCGGTGCGGAAGGATCGGCAGCCGGCGCAGGCGCACCCCGGTGGCATGGTGTACTGCATTCAGGATGGCCGGCGCGGTCGGGATCAGGGCGGGTTCGCCGATCCCCTTCGCGCCCCAGGGGCCGAGCGGTTCGGGGTCCTCGACGAGCAGGCACTCGACCACGGGGACATCGCCGATGGTGGGGAACAGATAGTCGTGGAAGTTCTCGGTGCGGCCCGGGATGTACTCCTCCATCAGGGCGAGCCCGATGCCCTGCGCGATGCCGCCCTCGATCTGCCCCTCGACGAGGGTCGGATTCACGGCCGCGCCCACGTCGTGGGCGGCGACGATGCGCTGCGGGGTCACGGTGCCGAGTTCCAGGTCGACTTTCACCACTGCGATCTGCGCGGCGAAGCCGTAGGTCGCGTACGGGCTCCCCTGGCCGTTTTCGTCGAGCGGGGTGGAGGGCGGGTCGAAGCGCCCCCGGCCTTCCAGAACGATGTCTTCACCCGCGATGATCGGCAGGCGTTCGAGCGCAACCGCGTGCTCCACGCCGTCCCCGTCGGTGATGCGCAGCGTGTCGCCGTCGAGCCGCAGAGCGGCGTCCGCTCCGGCGTTGACGAGCGCCAGCATCCGCGCGCGCAGGTCGGCGCCCGCAAGCTGGGCGGCCCGGCCGGAGACGAAGGTCTGACGCGACGCCGATGACTTGCCCGCGTCCTCGGTCAGGTCGGTGTCGGAGACCACCATGTCGATCCGCCCCATGGGCAGGCCCAGGGCCTCGGCCACGATCTGGAGCATGATCGTGGACGACCCCTGCCCGATGTCCTGCGCGCCGTTGTGGAACCGCACCCGCCCGCCGCGGGACAGGGTGATGCGCATGGAGGAGGGGTTGGACATCGAGGTGTTGCCGCACCCGTACCACATGCAGGCGACGCCGACGCCGCGGCGCCGGGGGTCGTCGCGGGCCGCGGCGGCGGTATTGAAGGCGCGGGCTTCCTCGCGCAGCGCCTGCCAGCGCGGACGCAGCGCATCCAGGCAGGCGACGAGACCCACGCTCGCCTCCAACCCCTGGCCGGTGGCGGTCCGGTCGCCGGCCCGCAGCGCATTGCGGTGCCGGAACTCCAGCGGGTCCATGTCGAGCGCGACAGCCAGTTCGTCCACCAGCGATTCGTGCGCGACCGCCGCCTGCGGCACCCCGAAGCCCCGGAACGCTCCCGACGGCGGCGCGTTGGTGAGGATGGCCCGTGCGTCCGCCCGCACGTTCGGCACCCGGTACGGACCCATGCAGTGCACCGGCACCCGGCCGGCCACGGTCGGTCCCCACGAGGCGTAGGCGCCGGTGTCGAAGTCGCCGTCGAACTCGTAGGCGACCAGGCGTCCGCCGGCATCCGCCACCGCGCGGGCGCGGATGCGCGCGGGGTGCCGCTTGGTGCTGGCGGCCATCGACTCCGGGCGCGTCCAGGTGCAGCGCACCGGCACCCCCAGTACCCATGCGGCGAGCGCCACCAGGGGCTGGATGGACTGGTCGAGCTTGCCGCCGAAGCCGCCCCCGCAGGCCGACGGCCGGATGCGGACCCGCGTGGGCGCGATGCCGAGCACGTTGGCCACCTCGTCGCGGTCCATGTACGGCGTCTGGGTGCTCGCGACGACTTCGATCCGATCGCGCCCCGGATCGTCGCCTGGATCGCCCCCCGGATCGCCCGCTACGCGCCGCGCATACCCCGCTTCGGGTTCGATGTAGGCATGCTCGACGAAGGGGGTCGCGAACTCGCCGCTCGCCTCGACGAATCCGTTGTCGTCGGGCGGCGGCACGGCGCCGGCATGCACGCGCCCGCGGGTGAGCACGTTGTCCGGATGGGCCGGCTGCACCGCCGCGGCGCCTGGCGACACCGCGTCGCGCGGGTCGCGGAGGGCCGGCTGCGGTTGCCAGTCGATGGGGATCTCGTCGTCGGTGAGCCGGTCGAGGGTGTCGGCGTCGCCGACCAGCGCCGCCACCGCCTCGCCGCGATAGCGCACGACGCCGGGGGCGAGTACCGGCTGGTCCTTGAGGTCGGGGTAGATCCCGAAGCCGTTGACGCCCGGGACGTCGGCGGCGGTGAGGATCCGGGCGAGCCCGGGATACCGTGCGTGCAGGGCGGCGGTGTCGCCGAGGGTGAAGCGGGCGTGGGGATGCGGGGAGCGCACCACCCGCAGCCGGAGCGCGTCGGGTGGCGCCTCGTCATCGCCGAAGACGGCGCCGCCGGTGATCTTGTCGATGCCGTCGACGCTCGGGATGCGCCGGCCCATGTAGCGCATCGCCCCGCCGTCGTTTCGGGCGCTGCCGTTCCGCCCATCGTTTCCGCCGCCGGTTCGTGCCTCCCGCGCAGGCCGCATGACTTCCGCCCTCGGTGAGGCGCCCGGCGCCGGATCAAGTTCGCTCGGTGCTGGTGTTCGCTGGGAGAGTCGGTACGTGTTCGGGGTTCGGGTCGCGAACACGTTCGATTCAATGTCCGGACTCGCCTCCTGGCCGGGATGGGTGTCCCGGACCAGGGAATCGCGGCGTGGCGCGTGAGTCCCGTCCGGACGCGGAGAATTCTCCGATTCGCCGCCGGGGCGAGCGAGCGGCACATCGTGCGTCGCCGCGAGCACCGCCCGCACGATCTTGCGGTAGCCGGTGCAGCGGCACAGCACCCCGCCGAGCGCGTCGAGCACCTCTGCCTCGGTCGGGGGGTGCGGACGGCCGAGCAGGGTGCTCGCGGCCATCAGCATTCCCGGCGTGCAGATCCCGCACTGGGCCGCGCCGTGTTCGTGGAACGCCCGCTGCAACCGGTTCGGGCGGCCGTTGTCGGCCAGCCCCTCCACCGTGGTGACCGACCGGCCGGCTACCTGCCCGAGCGGCACCAGGCAGGCGCAGACCTGCGCGCCGTCGAGGAGGACCGTGCAGGCGCCGCAGTCCCCGGCGTCGCAGCCGACCTTGGTGCCGGTGAGCCCCAGGTGGACGCGCAGCACCTGCGTGAGGCGGGATGCGGTCGGCGCGCCCACCTCGACCGGGCGGCCGTTGACGCGAAACCGGATCGGATCGGTCATCGGTGCGTCCCGCCTTCGCCATTCACCAGGGCGCCGAGCGCCCGGGCCACCAGCACCCGCGCCCCCTGCCGGCGGTATGCGGCGGAAGCCCGCACGTCGTTCAGGGGAGAGAGCGACGCGAAGTCCTCCTCTCGCACCCCGCCGGGGGCGTCCTCGGCCTGCATGCCCTCCAGGCGGGCTTCGAGGCGGGTCAGCCGCCGTGCCACCTCCGAGCAGGCGCCGACGGCGATCCGCACCCCCCGCAGGCGTCCATCTCGCACTTCCAGGCAGACCGCGACCATCGCGATGGAGATTACCAGATAGCGTCGCGCGCCGAGCTTGAGGAACGTGGAGCGTGCTTCGGGCGCGGGGGAGGGGATGACGATCGCGGTCATCAGCTCCTCGGGCCGCAGACCGGTGCGCCGGTTGCCGATGACGAAGGATTCGAGAGGCACCTCCCGCGAGCCGCCGCGATGCCGGAGCTGCACCCGGGCGTCGAGGGCGAGCAGGGCGGGTACCCCGTCCGCGGCCGGTGATGCGTTGCACAGATTGCCGGCAAGGGTGCCGCGGTTCTGGATCTGCCGTCCGCCGATCTCGCGGGCCGCAAGCCGCACGCAGTTGAACCACGCCGGCAGATCGGACTCGATGGCCTCGGTCCAGGTGACCAGGGCGCCGATCTCCACCCGATCCGGGAAGCGGCGGAGGTGCGAGAGCGCCTCGATGGCGCTGATGTCGAGGATCGGCGCGTGGTCCGGGTGGCTGATGCTCCGCTGCCCCCAGCCCGCTGCCGCCGCATCGGCGGGAAAGACATCCGTGCCGCCCGCGATGATCCGGTGCGGGCGCTGGCCGAGAAGGGCCAGCGCGTCACCGAGCGTCGCGGGTCGTGCATAGGCAGTCATGTCGGGGAGGGATCCACATCCATTCGACCATCTCCGGCGCTGTTCCCGGGCCGCACGATTCTCGCATCCAGCCCCAGCCGGCACCATGACGATTCGAGATGACGGTTCAGGATGGCGCCCGCGTGTCTTGCCGATTCAAGTCAAGGATCAAGTCAAGGATCAAGGCGAGGATCAAGGCGAGGACCAGGGCTCGGCCTCCGGTCGGTGGCTCCGACTCACGGGCCGGCGAGAAGTGCAGCCGAATGCTCGTCTTCCGCTGACATACGCCTTGATGCGCATTTCTCGGCAGACATTCGGGACGTTCGCGAGTCGGTTCGGGGATAAGGACGGCGGCTCCGGGGCTGAACTGGCGAGTCATGATAGTGATGGTGCAGCTATCACGAAGTGGAGTTGGAAGCACGCGAAATCCGATGAGTTCCCAACGGGAGCGAAGATAGAGAGTTTCGAGGTAAATGAGTGTTCCGAGGGCACTTACGCAGGGGTCGAGGGTAAGTCCATCTCGCGGGGGATGGCTCAGGTGGTCTCCTCGGGACAACTCCGACCGACACCGCTCCCCCTTCTCTTTCGCCGCCCCGGCGGCACGAAGCCCCATGGGAGAGGCGTCATCCTGACTGACACCTGATGGTGATTGCACCGGCCCCGGCGGGTCTCCCATCGCGCCGGGGCCACCTGGTCCGAGCCAGCCCCGAACCACGAACAACATCCGGGTCTCCCATCGCGCCGGGGCCACCTTCTCCCTCCCTGTCTTCTTCCCTGCAGGGCATGACTCGCATCGATGTCCCCCCTTGCAGTCCGGGCGAAGGCACGATGGGCGGGAATCCTGCAAACCCCGAGATTTCGGCTGATTTACCACGGGTCGCCGCCGCCGTGCGCAGGCGTGATGTCACGCATTGCGCGGCGGTGCCTCCGAATTGCAGTTTTGCCGGTGATTGGGCTGAGTGGCCTGACGTGACGACAATCTTCGTCACGGGGTCGTGTCGCCTTCGAATTGCGTCTTCGCCGCTGATTGGGCCGGGCGTCCGTACGGCGGGAACGGTTGGTCGTGGGGGATTGCCGATCGCGGGGGATTGCTTCCAAGGGAACGGAATATGTGATCTCATAAGGTATGCCCATTCAAGGATATGTGGGGATGCCGACCACGTTCCGTCCTGTCAGCCGGATCGTTTGCTGCTGCTCTCGCCCGCCCTGCGCCCGCAGTCCGGCGTCACGACTTCGGCGGCGCAGACTCCCGGAATCGCACCCACGAAGCCCCGGCCCACAAAGTCCCGGCCCACAAAGTCCCGGCCCACAAAATCCCGGCCGATGAAGTCCCGTTCACTCATCACCAACGCCGCGGTTACGGATCGCCCGGGTCTCGATGCGGGTGCGAGTGTCGGGCTTGCGCTTGCTCACGACAGCGCCGCGCGCCACGTCCGGGGGGCCGCCGCCTACATCGACGACCTGCCCGAACCGGCCGGCACCGTGCACGTCGCGCCTGGTGCCGCCGCCGCGGCGCGCGGGGTCATCCGTGCCATCGACCTCGATGCGGTGCGGACCTCTCCCGGGGTGCGGGCGGTGCTGACCGCCGCGGACATTCCGGGGGTGAACGATTGCAGCCCTGCTTTCGGCGACGATCCCATCCTCGCCGCCGGCGAGATCCTCTTCCACGGTCAGGTGGTCTTCGCGGTGGTGGCCGAGACCCGCGACGCGGCCCGCCGGGCGACGCGCCGGGCCCGCATCGAGGTCGAGGCGGTCGCGCCCCGCGTCACCGTGGACGACGGCCTCGCCGGCGCCGCCGAGGTGCTGGCGCCCTACGAGTTCCGGCGCGGGGAGCCGATCTCCGCGATCGCCGCCGCCGCGCACCGGCTCGAAGGCCGGGTGCGCATCGGCGGTCAGGAGCACTTCTACCTCGAAGGACAGGCGGCGCTCGCAGCACCCGGGGAAGACGACGAGATGCGGGTCTGGTCCTCCACCCAGCATCCGTCCGAGGTTCAGAACCTCGTCGCCCACATGCTCGGGGTGCCGAGCGCGGCGGTGGTGTGCGAGTGCCGGCGCATGGGCGGCGCCTTCGGCGGCAAGGAGTCGCAGGCGGCGCAGTGGGCCTGTCTCGCGGCGCTCGCCGCCCACGTCACCGGCCGGCCGGCGAAGGTTCGCCTCGACCGCGACGACGACATGACGATGACCGGCAAGCGTCACGATTTCCGCGTGGACTGGCGCTGCGGCTTCGGCGGCGACGGCGTGCTCGCCGGGGTCGATGTCGACCTCGATGCCCGGTGCGGATGCTCGGCCGACCTCTCGCTCGGCGTGGTGGACCGCGCCATGTTCCACGCCGACAACGCCTACTTCTACCCGGCGGCGCGGATCCACTCCCGGCGGGTGCGCACCGACACGGTGTCGAACACCGCGTTCCGGGGGTTCGGGGGGCCGCAAGGGGCCCTGTTCGCCGAGCGCATGATGGACGCCGTCGCGATCACCCTGGGCCTCGACCCGCTGAAGGTGCGCAAGCGCAACCTCTACGCGCCGGGGCGCGACGTCACTCCCTACGGCATGCGGGTCGACGATTACGCGCTCACCCGGATCGTGCGCCAACTGGAGCGCACCAGCGGGTACGCACCGCGGCGCGGCGCCATCGCGCGGTTCAACGCAGGGGCGGAACGCGCGCGGCGTGCGGGCCACGGCGGCACGATGCGCAAGGGCATCGCGCTCACCCCGGTCAAGTTCGGGATCGCGTTCACGCTGAAGCATCTCAACCAGGCCGGGGCGCTGGTGCATGTCTTCACCGATGGCTCGGTGCAGGTGAACCACGGCGGCACGGAGATGGGGCAGGGGCTCTACGTCAAGGTGGCGCAGGTGGTGGCGGAGGAGCTCGGGGTGGGCATCGACCGGGTGCGGATCACCGCGACCCGCACCGACAAGGTGCCGAACACCACGCCGACCGCGGCTTCGTCCGGCTCCGACCTGAACGGCATGGCCGCCCGCCGCGCCGCGCACACCATCCGCTGCCGGCTGGCGGAACTTGCGGCCCGGCTGTTCCAGGTGCGCGAGGCGGAGGTCGAGTTCGGGGGCGGCATGGTGCGGGTGGGGGCGGAAACGGTGCCCTTCGAACAGCTCACGCAGCTCGCGTTCACCGAACGGGTGTCGCTCTCGTCCACCGGCTACTACGCGACACCGAAGATCACCTGGGACCGCGACACCGCGAGCGGGCGCCCCTTCCTCTACTTCGCCGGGGGCGCGGCGTGCAGCGAGGTGACCGTCGACATCGAGACCGGCGAGATGCGCGTCGACCGGGTGGACATTCTCCACGACGCCGGTCGCTCGCTGAACCCGGCCATCGACATGGGGCAGATCGAGGGGGGCTTCGTGCAGGGAATGGGCTGGCTCACCACCGAGGAGCTGGTCTACGGCAACGACGGCTGCCTCCTCACCCACGCACCCTCGACCTACAAGATCCCCACCAGCGCCGACGTGCCGGCCGACTTCCGGGTGGCGCTGTACGAACCGGGACGCAACCGCGAAGCCACCATCCACCGCTCGAAGGCGGTGGGTGAGCCCCCGCTGCTGCTGGCCATCTCCGTGTTCTCCGCCATCACCCACGCCCTCGCGAGCCTCGCCCCGGGCCGGGTGCCGCCGCTCGACGCACCGGCGACGCCGGAGGCGATCCTGCGGGCGGCGGACGCGATGCGCGCGGATGGGCCCTGAGCCCGGACGCGATTGACATCCACGCGAACTCCTCAAGCGAATGGATTGACGATCGTCAAGCCTTCGACACGTCGGCCAGTCTGAAGATCCTCCGTCAGCAGTGTGTTGCATCCGGTTTCAAGTGCTGATGCAACGATCAGCGAGTCGTGGAAACTGAAGCGGTGCGTGCGGGCAAGAGAGACAGCCTCGGTGTGGGTAACCACATCAATGGGGCGAACGGGATCGAGTGCTGTTCGCACGTCGGCGACATCTTCGGCGATCACTTCCCACTCGAGGTTGAACTTGCGGCGGAGGACGGCAGCGAATTCGTTCCGGCCCGAGATTGTGGTGAAGACGCCCGAGGACGACAGGTAGTTGAGGCCGTAGTACTCGCCCTTGTCCCGAGCCTGGCACCGGCGGAGATTGCGCGCAGGAGGCAATGCGGTTTGGTAACATATGAGTGACCAACTTCATGTTCGAGATCGAGGCGTATGTCGATCCCCGAGGCGACAGCCCGTTCGCGCGGTGATTCGATCGCCTCGACGCCCGCGCTGCAGCCAGGGTGACCGCCGCGTTGTCGCGCACCGAACAGGGCAACCTCTCCAGCGCGAGGGGAGTCGGTGCCGGCGTGGTCGAGGCCCGCATCGACTTCGGTCCGGGGTACCGGATCTATTTCGGGCGCGATGGCGCCACCCTGATCATTCTGCTCGGCGGCGGAACGAAGGCGCGCCAGCAACGGGACATCGAGGCCGCGAAGCGTCTGTGGCGGGAGTACCGGCGGCGCCGATGGCAGGAGGACCGAGGCCCATGCCCCTGACCCGTGACTTCAAGGCAACGGTGCGCGCCCGGCTCGAACGCGACCCCGGTTTTCGTGAGGCGCTGCTCGAAGAGGGGGTGGAGTGCCTGCTCGCCGGCGATGTGGAGACCGGCAAGGCGGTGCTGCGCGATTACATCAACGCCACCATCGGGTTCCGGGAACTCGGCGGCCTGACCGAGAAGTCGCCGAAGAGCCTGATGCGCATGTTCGGCCCGCACGGCAACCCGCAGGCCCGCAATCTGTTCGAGATCATCGGTTGCCTGCAGCAGCGCGAGGGGCTGCACCTGAAGGTGCAGGCGGTGCGGTGAGCAGTGCGATGCCGTGCCACCCGGGCGGGACACGCTGCGGCTGTACAGGGGCTCGGCGTTCTCCTGATGAGCGCCTGAAACTCCTTCGTTCGCCGAATCTTGCAGAAGGAGGATCATCCGGTTGAGTGATCTCGCCGTGACTGGGTTGGAAGGGCGAAACACGGCGTTGTCCCGTTCCTGATGATGGGGCTGCTCGACCACGCGCGGGGCCGGGTGCTGGCGCGGGTCGGCGCGCGCTTTCAGGACCGGCTCGATGCGCGGGTGCTCGGCGCGTGACCAGCAAACGAACAGGACAGCTTCCCGCCCATATCTTTCGCGCCTACGACATCCGGGGCATTGTCGGTGATGCGTTGACCCCGGATATCGTGCGCAGGATCGGCGCCGCGATCGGCGCCGAGGCGCACCGCCGCCGCGTATGCACGCTGGTCGTCGGCCGCGACGGGCGGCACTCCGGGGCGGCGCTCAGCGCGGCACTCGTCGAGGGGCTGCGCGAGAGCGGGCGGGATGTCGTCGATGTCGGGCGAGTGCCGAGCCCCGTGCTCTACTTTGCGGCGGCGCATCTCGGGATCGGCAGCGGCGTCATGGTCACCGGCAGCCACAATCCATCCGATTACAACGGCCTGAAGATTGTGCTGGCGGGCGAGACGCTGCACGGCGCCGCCATCCAGGAGCTGCGGCGCCGGGTCGAGGCCGACGATCTCGACGCGGCGCCGAACGCTCGCGGACGCGGCGTCAGACGGGACGCGGAAGTCGTCGGAGACTACATCCGGCGCATCCGCGCCGAGATCCCGGCCGTGCCGGGTCACCGAGCGAGGAAGATCGTCATCGACTGCGGCAACGGCGTGGCCGGAGGCATCGCCCCACGTCTGTTCAGGACGCTCGGGCACGACGTGGTGGAGCTCTACTGCGAGATCGACGGCGACTTTCCCAACCACCACCCGGACCCGAGCGTGCCGGAGAACCTGCGCGACCTCGTCGCGGCGGTGCGCGAGCACGGGGCGGACCTCGGGCTCGCGTTCGACGGCGACGGCGATCGGCTTGGGGTCGTGGACGGGCAGGGGAACATCATCTGGCCGGACCGGCAGATGATGCTGTTCGCCGGGGATGTGCTGGCGAGCCGTCCGGGGGCGGAGATCGTCTTCGACGTCAAGTGCTCGGGACTGCTCTCCGAGCACATCGCGGCGCTCGGGGGCCGGCCGGTCATGACGAAGACGGGCCACTCGTTCATCAAGTCGAGACTCCGGGAGACCGGCGCGCCGCTCGCGGGGGAGATGAGCGGTCATATCTTCTTCGCGGACCGCTGGTACGGATTCGACGATGCCATCTACTCTGCGGCCCGGCTGGTGCAGATCCTCACAGATCTCGGAGAGCCCTCCGCGCGGGTCTTCGCGCAACTCCCCACCGCGAAGAGCACACCGGAGATTCGCGTGCAGGTCGAAGAGGGCAAGCAGGTGCGGATCGTCGAAGCGCTACTGGCCGGCGATCGGTTCCCCGGTGCGCGGAAGACCACTATCGATGGCCTGCGGGTCGACTGGCCCGACGGATGGGGCCTTGCGCGCGCTTCGAACACCGAGCCGTGTCTCGTGGTGCGATTCGAGGGCACGGACGATGTGGTGCTGGAGCGCATTACGCAGAAGTTCAGGCGCGTCCTGCTTTCCATCGACCCGGCGCTTGCGCTGCCGTTCTGAGTGATGCTTGCACTGCGCACGAGAACGTGGAGCGCTCTCGTGTTCGATCATTTTCAAGCGCCGCAGGCCAACCAGCGGTAGGTGTCTTCCAGCCCTTCCCGGAGTTCGATCCGGGCTCGCCAGCCGAGCCGGGTGGCACGGGTGACATCAAGGCACTTGCGCGGCGTGCCGTCGGGTTGGCCGGGATCGAAAATGATGCGTCCCCCAAACCCGGTGATCTCCTTGAGCATCCGGGCCAGCTCGGCAATGGAGATGTCGCGGCCGGTGCCGATATTGACATGCGCCTCGCCGGCATAAGTCTCCATCAGGTGCACGGCCGCGTCCGCCAGATCGTCGACATGCAGGAACTCGCGCCGCGGGGTCCCCGTGCCCCATACCACGACCTCTTCGTCGCCGGCCGACCTTGCCTCGTGCATCCTGCGCATCAGGGCAGGCACCACATGGGCGCTTTCCGGGTCGAAGTCGTCGCCCGGTCCGTAGAGATTGGTGGGCATCAGGGCGATGAAATTGCAGCCGTACTGGCGCCGGTATGCCTGGCACTGCCTGATGCCCGCAATCTTGGCCACCGCATACCACTCGTTGGTCGGCTCCAGCGGGCCGCTCAGCAACGCGCTCTCGGGAATGGGCTGTGGCGCGAATTTCGGGTAGATGCAGCTCGATCCCAGAAACAGCAACTTCGCGACACCGACGCGGCGAGCGCATTCGATGACCGTGGTCTGAAGCGCCAGATTGTCGTGAATGAATTCGGCCGGCCGGGTGCTGTTGGCCCGGATCCCGCCGACGCGGGCCGCGGCGAGGAACACCGCGTCGGGCCGTTCCGATTCCATCCAGCGCTCGACATCCTCCTGTCGGCGCAGATCCACCCCGGGCCGCGGCGCGGTCAGGATCGCGCAGCCGCACCGGTGCAGGCGCCGAACGATGGCCGAGCCCACCATGCCGCGGTGCCCGGCGACGAAGACCCGCCGCCCGGCGAGCGGGAAATCGAGATCAGCCATGCCTGTCGATGCGGGACCGCTGCGCGCGCACGCCAGCCAGATCCGCGCGCACCATCTCGGAGACGAGTTCGGAGAACGTCGAGCGCGGCGCCCAGCCCAGCACCTCGCGTGCCCTGGTCGCATCTCCGACCAGGTGATCGACTTCGGTCGGCCGGAAATAACGGGGATCGATCTCCACCCGGATCGTGCCGGTCGCCGCATCGCGGCCTTGCTCACGCACGCCCTCGCCCTCCCAGACGATGTCGACACCCACCTCTCCGAAGGCGAGTTCGACGAACTCGCGCACCGAATGGGACTCACCGGTCGCCAGCACATAGTCGCCCGGCGCATCGTGGTTGACGATGCGCCACATGCCGTCCACGTAGTCGCGGGCGTGACCCCAGTCGCGCCTGGCGTCGAGATTGCCCAGGTAGATTCGGTCCTGTAGACCGTGGGCGATGGAGGCGACGGCCCGGGTGATCTTGCGGGTCACGAACGTTTCCCCGCGGGTCGGACCCTCGTGATTGAACAGGATGCCGTTGGAAGCGTGGATGCCGTAGGCCTCGCGATAGTTCACCGTGATCCAGTAGGCGTAGAGCTTCGCGGCCGCGTAGGGGCTGCGGGGACGAAACGGCGTCGCCTCGTTCTGCGGCGCATGCGGCGCGTTGCCGAACAGTTCCGAGGTCGACGCCTGGTAGTAGCGGACCTCGCCGGTCCGGTTCAGGATGCGCAGCGCCTCAAGCAGGCGCAGGGTCCCCAGCGCATCGCTGTCGGCCGTGTACTCGGGCGTCTCGAAGCTGACCTGCACATGGCTCTGCGCGGCGAGGTTGTAGATTTCATCGGGCCTGACCTCCTGAACCAGCCGGATGAGACTGGTCGCATCGGTCAGATCTCCGTGGTGGAGGAAGAATCGCGCATCGATCTGGTGCGGATCCTCGTAGATGTGGTCGATACGCCCGGTGTTGAACGACGAGGACCGGCGCTTGACGCCATGAATCTCGTAGCCCCGTGCGAGCAGCAGCTCTGCGAGCAGGGCCCCGTCCTGACCGGTCGCTCCGGTGATCAATGCCACGCGATCCGCCATTGCCGGTCGTCCTACGCCTTCTGGCTCCAATCATGGTCGGCACGCCCGTAGGCGTCGTCGAACCGCACGATGTCGTCTTCGCCAAAGTAGGACCCGGTCTGCACTTCCACGAGTTCCAGCGGCGTCTCGCCCGGATTCTCGAGCCGGTGCCTGATCTGCGCGGGGATGAACGTGGACTCGTTCTCCGCGACGATGAACGTCTCCTCGCCCCGCGTCACCAAAGCGGTGCCGCGCACCACGATCCAGTGTTCGGCCCGGTGATGGTGCATCTGCAGGGACAGCCGCTGCCCCGGATTGACGGTGAGGTGCTTGATCTTCAAGCCGGCGCCGCCGTGCACGACATCGTAGGCGCCCCATGGCCGATGCACCTTGCGGTGGACCCGGTATTCCTCGCGGCCGTCCGCCCTGAGCCTCTCCACCACCTTCCTGACATCCTGGGCCGCACTCTTGCGGGCTACGAGCACCGCGTCGGCGGTATCGACGATCACGCAGTCCGCCACGCCGACGGCGGCGACCAGCCGATCGGCGGCGAAGACGGTGGTGTTGCGACTCCCTTCCAGGAGCACGTTGCGGTTGCCGCCGCTCTCGCAGTGCTCGGACAGCGCGCCCCACGAGCCGATGTCGGACCAGCCGGCATCGAGATTCACCACCGCCGCGTCCGAGGTGTGCTCCATGACCGCATGGTCCACCGAGATCGCTGGCGATTCGGCCAAGGACGCTGCATCGAGTCTGATGAATGCGAGATCCCTGACCGCACGCCGGTGGGCGGCGGACACAGCCTCGCGTATCGGGGCGGCGTGAGCGTCCAGCGCCTGGAGATATCGGGCGGCCCCGAAGACGAACATGCCACTGTTCCAGTACCACCCGTCTGCCGCCGTCCACGGCGCGGCCTCCTCGGCCGCCGGCTTCTCGACGAACTCGACGACATGCGATGCCCCGCCGGTCCCGGTCGGCGCGCCGGCCCGGATGTATCCGTAGCCGGTCTCCGGGCGGGTCGGCGGCACCCCGAACGTCACGAGCGCGCCGCTCTCGGCGGCGAGTACGGCGCTTTGCACCGCATTCGCGAAGGCGTGTTCGTCGAGAACGACATGGTCGGCCGGGAGGACCAGCAGGGTCGGGGAATCGTCCGATCCCGCCCGGGCCAGCGCCTCGAACGCGGCCGCGGCGATGGCGGGTGCAGTCCCCCGGGCAATCGGTTCGAGGAGAATGGCTTCGGGTTCCACATCAATGGCCCGAAGCTGCTCCGCCACCATGAACCGGTGCGCGTCGTTGCACACCACGATGGGCGGGCGCGCCGCGAGGGCGGCGAGTCGGCGCGCCGTCGCCTGCAGCAAGGTGTGTTCGTCCACACAGGCGATGAGCTGCTTCGGATGCAGCTCCCGAGACAGCGGCCAGAGCCTGCTTCCCGCCCCGCCCGAAAGGATGACGGGGACTACGCCTCGGCCCATCTTCGTTCCGCAGGCCGTGTCGTGCGGCGTAACGAGTGGCAGTGCTGCATCGGGTCGATCGATTCCGGGGCGAAGTTCGGGGAGGCGGAGACGGGCACCGTTGGGCGATGGCTGCACCGGCCGGGCACCGACCCCTCCCCTGCCGAGGAAGTGTCTGCGGGGTCCCGCCCCGCGCCCCCCGCATGGCCGTTCACTCCGGATATCGCCAATCACTTCCGCCGCTGCCGGTTCCCGTAGCAAATTCTACTGTCGTTTGCGTATACTGTCGCTCGGAGGAAGTGCACCTATTCGATTCTCGGACCCTCGGGAGGGCTCTCCCATAGAGGCCAGAGCCACCGCATGGAGATTCGGAGTGACACCCTGCCCCCAGAGGTGTACTATATCGGCGGCAATTGGCGGTATTGTCGCCCCGTGGCACATGCGAACCAAGAGGTGCCAAATCTTGAACCACCTCCTTAGCGTTTCAATGGGTCTCACCCCCCCCCCCCCCCCCCCCCCCCCCCGCGCGATTCCTGAGTCTCCCTCGGGACCCGGGGCCTGCACCCGGGTTGATCCGTTTGCCGTCGCCCGGCGGCCCGGCGGCGCAGCTACGCAATTCGGGAACTCGGCGGTGATGGTGCGGCGCCGTCGTGTAGCTGTCGAGCGATCCGGAGTACCGGGACACGCCCAACCGAATCGGCCGGTGTCGGCCGCCACCCCGGTTTTCCCGACGCCCGCGGCCCTCATCGGCGCACGGATGACTGACGGCGCTCGGGCCCCGTTGCGCGCCGGGGCGGCGTTGTGCGCGGCACTCGTGATGTCGGGCATCGGCTTGGCGGTCCATGCGCAGCCCGAGACCGTCAGGAATCAGGACAACAGCGTCACCGTGCGGATCGACGATCAGGTGACGACCATTCCGGCCGAGATCGCCACCGCACTCAACGCCGCGCTGCGCGAGCATTCCGGCAATCCACAGGCCCTGCGTACCGCAGGGCGAGCCATCGTCGCGGCCAGCGCGGCGGATGCAGGATGCGGCAATCCCGAGGACAAGAATGCGGAGAGCGCCGAACGATGCACGACATTCATGCGCGCGCTCGTGATATTCGTCGCGCTCGAGTCCGGCGCGGATCCGGTCGCCTTGGCGGTCATCGTCGAGAGCATTGTGGCCGAGGCGCCGACGGTCGAGCCGCAGGCATTGCTCGTCGCGCTGGCCGCGGTCGAGACCGCGGAGACAGACGCGCAGAGCACGGCGGAAGAGCCCCGCTCGGCGAGTCCGATCCAGTGAGCGCCCGGCGGATGGATGCCGCACGCCACTCGCCGCTCCTCCCCACCACGCCGCCGCGGGCGGTCCGGATGAGCGTACCGCACCACGGGCGCATGCCGAATCCCGGCGGGCCGGTTCGCGCCCGGCGCTGGGCATGCATCTTCGCGTCGTTCCTCGCCGGGAGCACGGTCGTCGTCTCCGCCGTTGCCGAGGAGCCACAGCGAGGCGTGACGATCGAAGAGCGCTCCCGCGCCGACTACGACCCCATCGGGGTTCCCGCCGGGGCGTTCCTGCTCTACCCCTCGATCGAGTTGGGCGTGCGCCGCGACGACAACATCCATCGGACCCGGAGCGCAAAGACCGCGGACACCATCCTATCCATCCGTCCTTCGGTTCGCGCTGTGTCCCAGTGGTCGAATCACGGGCTCGGGCTCGAGGCCGCCGCCACCGCAGACGACTACCGCTCCCACAGCGACGAGAACAAGCGGGACTGGTTCGCGATCCTTGATGGCCGCCTCGATGTCCTGCGAGACACCGAACTTCGGGGTGCGCTGAGTGTGTTCGATCTGGAAGAGGAGCCTGACGACCCGAACTCGGCCACCGCAGGCACCCCGGGCGATCACACGCGCTGGGTGGGGCGGCTGAGCGCATCCCATCGCATCAACCGTTTCGGCTTCGCAACGACGACGAGCTACTCGGCGCTCTCCTACGACGAAGTCTCGAAAAAGGGGCTTGACCGGGGTGAACTCGAGCTGAGCGGGCAGGTCGGCTACCGGATGTTTCCGGAGTATGGGGCGTTCGTCCGCACCACCTTCCACCATCGCGAGTACGAACGCCTCACCGGCCGCTTCGACCGCGATTCCCGCGGCTGGGAGCTCGTAGCCGGGGCGGAACTCGACCTCGGTGGACTCGTCGTCGGGGAGATCTTCGCCGGTTGGCGAAGGCAGGACTACGAGGACGCCGCACTGCGGACGATCAGCGAGCCGGCCCTTGGCCTCGCCGTCGACTGGAACATCACGCAGCTCACCACGCTCGGCGCGAACGTACAGCACAGCGTCCTGGAGACCGAGACGCGCGCCTCCGGAGTACTCGCCACCACGGTCGGGCTCAACGCCGCCCACGAGCTGCGCCGCAACCTCATCCTGCGTGCGGCGGCCGGACTGAGTCACGAACGACCGAAGGTCGTCGTCGGAGAGAGACGCGAGACGAGCGACCTCCTGAGTGTGGACGCCGGAGTCGCCTGGCTGCTCGACCGCACCACTCGGCTCGGATTCGGCTACCGTCTCGAACGCAAGGACGCGACCATACCAAGTGAACGCTTCGAGGCCAACATCCTCTCTTTGAGTCTGTTGCTGCAGATTTGAGTGTCGGATGGGCCGACTCCTCGTGCTGTGTCTCGCCGGCTGGCTCGCGGCTGGCGCACCGCCTCCGGCCAAGGGCGGCGAGTACGCTCTGGGGACCGGGGATCGGGTGCAGATCACGGTCTTCGGGCACGAGGATCTCTCCAGCGAAGTCACCATCAGCGAGACCGGAACAGTCTCGCTTCCACTCGCCGGCAGCCTGAATCTCACCGGCCTGACCGTCCATCAGGCCGAGCAGGCGGTCGTCGATGCCCTGAAGCCGGACTATCTCCTGAACCCGAAGGTCAGCATCGAGGTGCTGAACTACCGTCCCTTCTACATCCTCGGCGAAGTGCAGGAGCCCGGTGCCTACCCCTATGTCACCGGCATGACCGTGACCGAGGCGGTTGCGCTCGGCGGCGGGTTCACCTACCGCGCAAGGAAGGAGAGGATGGTCATCATCCGGGCGACCGACCCGGCCCGCACGGAGCAGTCGGTCTCCGACAGCGACGCCGTGCTCCCGGGGGATGTGGTCAAGGTGCTGGAGCGATTCTTTTGAATCGCCCGCAAGCGCGCAGTCGTTCCAAATGACGCGTCCCGCTACCGAGGTTCCTTCCGGGGCGAGGGCCGGGTATCCCGAGCCGGTGGAGACCGTCTGGGCCGCAGGCGAAGACGGCCCGGAGGGGCGGTGGTTCCGCGAGTTCATCGAACGGCTGCGCCGGCACAAGGGTCTGGTGTTGGCCGTCATGGTTCTGGGTACGTTCATCACCTGGCTCGCTGTCTCGCAGATCCCCCCTCGCTACTCGGCGCAGGCGCGGATCCTCATCGGCATTCCGAAGACGAACGTGGTCGATGTCGAAGACGTTCTGCGCGGCCTGCGTGCCGACCGGGCAACGATCGAGAGCGAGGTCGAGGTACTGCGATCACACACCCTGATTGCCAAGGTGGTCGACGATCTGGGGCTCGTCGACGAGCCTGCGTTCAATCCACGGTTGCGTCCCCCGCGCCGCTCGCTGCTCGGCATGATCCGGATGCTGAATCCACTGCGCTGGATCCCGCCCGAGTGGCGGTTGCCGTTGGGCGCTCCCGACCATACTGCCGCGACGCCCCCAATACCCCCAACACCCGAGGAGATCGAACGGCGGGTGCATGCGGCGGTCGTCGCACGGGTGCGGGGCGCGGTCTCGACGCGCATTCGGGGACGCTCGCGCGTGATCGAGGTCACGGTGCGCTCGACGGACGCGAAGCTCGCGGCGGCGGTGGCGAACCGCCTCTCCGAGCTGTACCTGCTCGAGCAGCTTGAGGCGAAGTTCGATGCCACGCAGCGCGCCACGGACTGGCTCAACACCCGCGTCGGGGACCTTCGCCTGCAGGTCGAGGCATCCGAACGCGCGGCCGAGGAGTACCGCCAGGCGCAGGGGCTGGGCGAAGGCAGGGGCGTCACCGTCACCGAGCAGCAGATCTCGGAGATCACGACCCAGCTCATCCTCGCGCGCACGCGGACTGCGGAGGCCGAGGCGAGGTTGCGCCAGATCCGATCCCTGACGAGCGACGAGGGTGGTGTGGAGTCTGCGGCCGATGTCCTCGCCTCGCCGCTCATTCAGCGTCTGCGGGAGCAGGAGACCGACGTGGCGCGTCGTGCGGCGGAGATGTCGACCGAGCTTGGGGCGCGTCATCCGCGCATGATCAACATCACAGCAGAACTCGAGGAGGTCCGCGCCAAGCTGGCGACGGAGGTCGAAAAGATCGTCCAGGGACTGACCAACACCCTCGAGGTGGCGCAGATCCGCGAACGCACTCTGGAGCGCAACCTGGAGAACCTGAGGGCAGAGGTTGCCAGGACCAGCACCTTCCAGGGTCAGCTCCGGGTGCTGGAGCGCGAGGCGGCGGCAAACCGTGCGCTGTTCGATACGTTCCTCGCACGATGGAAGGAGACCGGGCGGCAGGAAGAGATTCAGCATCCGGACGCGCGTATCCTGTCCCTCGCTCAAGTCCCGCGCGCTCCGTCCGCGCCGAGGAAGAATCGCATCGTCTCCATTGCGTGGGTTCTGTCCACCTTCCTCGGCTTCGTGCTTGTCCATCTCGTCGAGCAGCTTGATTCGGGGTTTCGCAGCTCGGCGCAGATCGAGGACATGACCGGCCTCGGCACGCTCGCCCTGATTCCGATGGTCGCGGCGCGGCGCCGGTGGAGGCAATCGCCCGCCGATTACGTGCTGGCAAGGCCCGCGTCGTCGTTCGCGGAGTCGATCCGTACGCTGTACACCAGCATCCTGCTCTCGGGTGCGGATGGCACCCCGAAGTCGATTCTCGTCACATCCTCGATCCCCGACGAAGGGAAGACGACCATCGCGATCACGATGAGTCGCCTCCTCGCGCGCAGTGGCCGGCAGACCGTGCTGGTCGATGCCGATCTGCGCCGCAGCAAGGTGGCCGACGAGCTCGGACTCTCGGACGGTGCCGGTCTCATTCAAATCCTCACGGGGCGGGAGATCGAGCTGAGCGAAGTCCTTCAGCACGACACCGCTTCGGGCATGTCCGTGCTGACCGCCGGTCGGGGGCGTCCTGCCAACTCTTCCGACTTGCTGGGCTCTTCACGCATGGACACACTGATGGCCGCGCTGCGGGACACTTACGATCTGGTGATCATCGATTCACCGCCGGTCCATGTGCTCACCGACGCGCGCATCCTCGCCGGTTCTGTCGACGCGACGGTATTCGCCGTGCGATGGGGTGCGGTACGGCGCGAGGTGGTGGCGCTGGCGCTCGCGCAGCTCCGCAAATCCGGTGCCCAATTGGCCGGCGTCGCGCTGAGCATGGTGAACGTGCGCCGGAACGCGCGCTACGGGTACGGTGATTCGGGCTACTACTACGGCTACGGCTCCTCGCGTCGGTACCGCAGCTACTACACGGAATAGTGCCGATGAGCGGCGCGGCGCGGGGGCGGAGCATGGCCGCGATTGCAGCCGGGGCCGTGGCGGGCGCGGTCGGCGCGGCGTTGCTCGCTCTGGCGGTACCCATCGTGGGGGCAGGGCTCGCACAAGTCCCGGGCAACGCGATTGCGAAGCGGCTGTCCGACGAGACGCCGGGCGTGGAGTCGCTGCGGATCCTCGCTCGTTCGCGCGAAGCCGGCTTGCGCTGGCGCGAGACGGGACGCGCCGCGACCGAGCTGGGCTTGGCGCACATGCTGCTCGCCGAAACCGATGGTGCGGGGACGGTGGACCGCGCTGGTGCGATCGTGCGCGCCGAGACGGCGCTCGTCGGGGGACTCGGGCTTGCGCCCATGGACCCCTACGGATGGATGCGCCTCGTACGGGTGCGGATGGCCCGCGGGCACCCAGCCGACGCGGTCGCCCCCGCCCTTGGCCTCGCGATCCACACCGGCCCGCGCGAGGCGCGCTTGCGCTGGCTCACGGTCGAAGCCGGCCTGTACGCTTGGTCCGCATTGGATCCCGACGACCGGAACGCGATCGCGGGGCGGGTGCGCGACGCCTGGGCGTCCGATCCGGTGCGCATCGCAGCCCTCGCCGCCGGGGTCGGGCGCACTGCGTTGTTGAGCCGTCTGGTGCTTTATCTTGGTAACGGATGACGCGGCGGCGGTGCCGGAGAGCGCCGGCCGGGCACGAGCACCGCTCCGGGTCGTGATCTCCAACGGGTTCGGCCAGTTTCACCTGCGTCAGGCAGCAACCGAGACGGCGCGGCGCGGTGCCTTGGCTGCCTTCATCACCGGCGGCTATCCGACACCCGCGATCGCGCGCGCCTTGCGCATCGGCGGCCTCGATCGCATCGGCGCGGCAGGCCGCCTGCTCGCACGCGGGGCGCCGCTTCCGACCGTGCGGGTCCGGTCGCTGTGGGCCGGCGAGCCGTTCGGTCAGGTCGCATCGCGGCTGCGGCGACTGTCGATGGCGGCGGCGGAGGCCGCCGACCGCCTCGATCTCGCCGGCCGCCGCCTCTACTCGGGCGCCGCAGCACGGATCGTGGCGCGGCTCGGGCCGGCCCACGGCCGCGGGATCTACCACTACCGCGCCGGGTTCGGCGGCGACTCGGTCAATGTCGCACGGCGGCACGGCTGGTTGTGCCTGTGCGACCACTCCATCGCTCATCCCGCGGCGCTGCGGCATCTGGTCGCGCACGAGGGCCGCCTGCCTCCGCGCGGCGAACCGGGGGATATGGATCGGAACTGGCGCGCCATTCTGGCCGACATCAAGCGCGCGGATCACATCGTTGTCAACTCCGAGTTCGTGCGGTCCACCTTCCTTCACAACGGAGAGCATCACGGCCGCATCAGCGTCGTGTGGCTGGGGATCGGCGACGAGTTCCTGTCTGCGCTGCCTCCCCGGAGACCGGGGGCGGGACCGATACGGATGCTTTTCGCCGGGAGCTTTTGCCGTCGCAAGGGAGGACCCGTGCTGGCCGAGGCATGGGCGCGCCTCGGCGATCTCGACTGTCGGCTCGACCTCTGCGGCTCGGTGGAGGCCGATGCGGCGACGGCGTTCGCGCGACTGGCCTCCGACCGTCGTGTCACTTGGCACGGCACCCTATCCGCATCGGAACTCGGCGCCCGCATGGCGGGCGCCGACATCTTCGTGTTCCCGACCCTGGCGGATGGATCCGCGCGCGTGGTGCTCGAAGCGCTTGCTACAGGGTGCTACGTAGTGACCACGCCGAACGCCGGGTCGATCGTGGCCGACGACGGCCGGCACGGCCGGATCGTCGCCCCGGGCAGCGTGACGGCCCTCGTCGATGCCCTGCGCGAGGCTGCGGGGAACCGCGCCCGGGCCGCCCGCATCGGCGCTCGGGCCGCCGCCCTCGTGCGGCGGAACTACCGGCAGGCACACTACGGCACCCGCCTGCTCGCCTTGTACGAAGCGTTGCTGGACGGTTGTACGGGCGGCACCCGGTGAAACAGGAAGTCGGCCTGCACGGGGGATCCATCGGTGTCCCGGCTCACGTTGAAGCACCCGGCCTCGACGAAACCGTGCGCGGCGAGGAACGCGGCGACTTCGCCGGCGAGCGCCTGCCCCGCGTAGAGCGGTTCGAAGGACGCCTCCGCGTAGACGTGATCGAAGGCCGGAAGCAGGGGAAGGGACGCGCGCAGCACCTCGAGTTCGAATCCCTGCACGTCGAGCTTGAGCAACGCGGGCGAGGCGATCTCGTCGGGTCCGAGGAAGGCATCGAGCGGGCCTGCCTCGACGGTGATCACCTCGTGCATCTGCGTGCCCGGAAACACCGCCACCTGTCGGGACGTGATCGGGAGAAGCGACGAGCTGTCGGTCGACGCGCTCACATGCATCGCGACCGGACCGCACTGCGGCGCGACCGCGACCGGGTGGAGCGTCACGTTCGCATCGCCGTCGAACACCCGGCGGTAGCGCGCGCCCGGCCCGGGCAGGGGTTCGAACGCGACGATGCGCGCGCGGGGGTAGAGCGCGCGGGCGAGCAACGAGAACTGTCCGGCGTGGGCGCCGATGTCCACCACGGTGTCGACGGCGAGAGGGGCGAGCACATCGCGGTGCTCGATCGCAGCCCCGACCCCGAAGCGCAGGCCGCGGCGGAAGATCGGGACGGAGAGGAGCCGCAGCAGTTTCACCGTGCGGCGGACAAGGTCAGAGCAGCGACTCATAGACCGCCTCCTGGGCGGGCGCGATGCGCGACCACACGTATCGCTCCGCCACGAGCTTGCGTCCCCGCCCCCCCCGCTCGCGGGCCTCGGACGGGTCATCAAGCGCCTGGCCAATCGCATCGCCGAACGGGCCGGCCGCCACCGGCGTGACCCACCCGGCGCCCGCCGCCTCGACGGCGCGCGCCACGCCCACCCGATCCGAGATCGCGACCGGGAGGCCGCACGCCATCGCCTCGATCACCGCGATGCCGAAGCTCTCCGCCCACGAGGGGAGCACGAAGAGATCAGCGTCGGCCAGCAAGGCGAGCTTGTCCGCGCCTGTGACCATGCCGGTCAGGGTCGCCCGATCACGCAGGCCGTGGGCGTCGATCCATGCCTCGGTCCGCGCACGCATCCCGTCGTCGGGGCCCGCGATGACGAGGTGGGCGTCCCGCCCGCCCCGGATCACGTCAGCGAAGGCGCGGATCGTGATGTCCAGGCCCTTCTTTTCGGTGAGGCGACCGAGGAACACGACCACCGGCCGATCACCGATCTGCGGATGGACGGCGCGGAAGCGCCCGCGGGACGGCAGTGCGTACTCCTCGAGGTCGAGACCAAGCGGAACCATCACCGCGCGGGTGCCGAAGATGTGAGGCCGCGCCATGCGCATCTCCTCGTCGCCAGTGAGCTGCACCGCGCCCGCACGGCGGAACGCCGCATCGTGCGGCAGGCCGAGCGCGCGGCGCACCCCGGCGACGTAGTGCTCCACCGACCGGTCCGCGATGATCCGACGCGCCCGTTCGCCGCACCGGGCGCGCAGCGCGTCGTCGTCACCGGCCATCTGCCGCAGTGCGTCTTAGAGAATGGAAGCATAGATTTCCTCCTGGGCAGCCGCGATGCGAGGCCACGAGAACCGCTCCTTCGCGAAAGCGCGGCCCCGCGCGCCCTTGGCACGGGCGCCTGCGTTGTCGCGTAGCGCCTCGACCATTGCGTCTCGAAGCGGGGCTGTCGTCATGGGAACTATCCATCCGGCGTTCGCTTGCGCGATCTCGGCCCCCACGCCCACTTGGTCCGAGATTACAAAGGGCAGGGCGCTGGCCATTGCCTCAATGACCGCGATGCCGAAGCTCTCGTTTCGGGAGGGCAGCACGAAGAGGTCGGAGTCGGCAAGCAGGCCGAGCTTGTCCGTGCCTGTGACCAAGCCCACCAAGGTCGCGCGTTCGCGCAAGCCGCGCTCTTCGAGCCAGGCCTCCACCTGCTTTTTCATGCCGTCATCCGGCCCCGCGATGACGAGATGCGCTTGGCATCCGAGGCGCAAGGCTTCGGCGAAGGCATCGACCAAGAGGTCCAGCTTTTTCTTTAGGTCAAGACGCCCGAGGAACAGCACGATGGGCCGGTCACCGATCTCCGGATGGAGGGCGCGGAAGCGCCCCTGCGGCAGTTGCGCGTACTGGCAAAAATCAAGGCCGATCGGGAACACCACCGAGCGGGCACCAAATATGCGGGGCAGCGCCTCCCGCTTCTCTTTCTCCGTGGCAAATTGGACAGCGGCAGCGGAACGGGTCACGGAATCCTGAAACCAAACCTCGACGGGTTTTTTCTTCCACCGCCTTCTCCGGTAGTGCCAGGAGTCTAGCGACCCATGCGGATGCAGGATGTAGGGGACGTTTGAGCGAGCGCACTCGCGCCCGGTCGCCCAAGTGGAGCATAAGTAAAGGGAATGCAGATGGACGATATCGACGCTCGGGATGGTTTCGCGCAGGCAACGAACCAACCCGGGCGAGTAGGCCCAAGACCGCAGATAGCGAACCGGATGTTGATAGATGGCCACGCCGTCGCGCTCCTCGACCTTGCCGAATGCGGCTATGTTCGGTTCGGAAGCGTTCAGCGTGGTGGCTTGGATCGATACAGTATGCCCGCGTCGGGCCATTGACCGCGCCATTTCATAGCAAGCCTTGGGCGGGCCGCCGACTTGCGGGGCGAGCGTGGGGATCACATGGAGTATTTTCATTGATCGCCGCAATCCGGCAGGCCCAGTCCGCGACGCAGCCCAGAGACGTAGGCCGGCACTGACCATTGGGCAATGACCGCTTGCGCCCGCTCGGCGAAGGCGGACCGCAGCTCATCGTCCCCGGCCATCCGTTTAAGCGCGTCAACCAAGACATCGGACGAATCATGGGGAAAGACCAGGCCGCATTTGTCGGCCATCAAATCGGGGGCGCACCCCACCATATCGGAAACGATGATCGCGTAGCGCGCCCACTCGCCTGCGAAACGGGCATTGTCAACGACTTGCGGGGCATGCACCAGTTGCTCCGGCCTGCCGCCGTAGTCCTCAAAGCATCGCCGGTTGAGCTCGCCGACGTAAAGCAACACATGGGCAAGCCGAAAGGTCAAGGTGTAGACGAGCCGACGAGCCAGCCGTTTGAGGAGGGAACGTGAACCGAGGTTGCAGGTGTCGGCGCGGATTATCGTCCGCTTGCCGGTTAGTCGTGCGGCTACGATGGCCGCGAGGTGGGTGAAGTTATTGTGGCCGTGAGCGTAAACAGCGTCGTAGAGGCCTTTAGCCACCCGTCTGATCAGGCCCGGGTTGACCCACTTCCAGAATCCTTCGCTGTTCCGCCAAGGACTCGCATTCGAGAAGGTGTGGCTGGTATAACCTTCACGCAAGTTCAGCCCCCAATCGACCTTGCGGGAGAATTCAGCCTCGTAGCCAGGATTTTCCTGCATGAAAAGAACCTCCAGCTCGATGTCGGTTTCGTGGGCCAACGTCTGATGCAGGAGCAGATGATTGTGGATCGGATACTGGACCACCAAGCATAGGCGCACGGATTCGTGTGGCTCTCGCTGGCCGCTCGAGACGATTACCTCAGCCACGCTTGTCTTCAAAATCACAGGGTGCTTGATGATGAGCGCTTGCTTGCGTCT
Organism: Gammaproteobacteria bacterium; assembly: GCA_965221725.1. Classification (GTDB taxonomy): domain Bacteria; phylum Pseudomonadota; class Gammaproteobacteria; order HK1; family HK1; genus HK1. Next base: position 985,570 of record OZ244909.1, on the reverse strand, counting down.
GACCGTGCCGCCTCCCCCGATACCGAAAGGTCGATCCCCAAGACCTGACGAATCGCCGTCACCACGTCCATGCGATCTTCGTCCATGCGGCGTTCAACCTCATTGGATTTTGCGTCGGCCAGGTATCGGTACCAGAAGCCTTGCAGGAAGTGAAATTGCCTGCCGGCTCGTCCATCGAGAAAGCCGAGCTGAAGCACGTAGCGATACAGGAACCAAGCGTGCGCGCGCATGCCGCGGGGACAGCGCGCATACACCTCCGTTTTGAGCCAACGCTTTGATTCCGGAGTGCCTAACGGCCACAGCCGTGCAACCAGCTTATCGTTTGTCGCGCGGCGCAGAAAGCGATGCTTCCTATTCAACATCTCCATTGCTTCAAGACTCGCATAGCGGTTGTGCTTTTCGGTCCAGAACGTCAGCGAACGCAGGTCATCATTGATGATTTCCCCGTCGAGCGTGATTGAAGGACTAGCCTCGATGGTGTGCTCGTCCATCCATATATTCTCTAATCTTCCGCAGCCATAGCGGAAAAGCCGCAGTGAATAAAACTTGCGGAAGCCGCCAAATCGGATGAGGCAACCTTGAAAGATAACGCGTATCCGCAGCTTGCCTCCTTTGATATCCGGTCCTAGCTTGGGCAGGCGCGACCGAATATCGGCGACAAGCGCGGGCGAGAGTCGCTCGTCAGCGTCAACCCGCAGCACCCACTCGGTGTTCGTATCGAGCTGTTCCAGCGCCCAGTTGAATTGGTTTGCATGGTTCGTCCACTTGCGCTGCAAAACCCGAGCACCATGCCGCTCGGCTATCTGGACGGTCTTATCCGAGGAGAAGCTATCCACGACCAGTATATTCTCGGTCAGCGCTCGCACGTTGGCTAGGCAGCGCGCCAGATGAATGGCTTCATTCTTTGTGAGAATTACCACCACCAGCTTCATATTTTTATCCTCGGAGCCGTTCATAAGTTCGTGGCTTGCCGTGCGGGATAGGCGGTGCTACGCCTGAAATGGCGCTCCCGCTGTTGCGGAGCACTTGCCGCGTCGCAACGAACAGGCAAAGGGTGAAAGCGGTGGTTAAACGGTGGTCGAGCTGCATCGGTTGCTGGCGCGGCGCTTTCCCGGCACACGGACGAACTCCTCGCCGGCGGCGGCGAAGCTTCACCTGGTGATGAACGTGCGCGGGAGTGGGGCCCACAAGGTCAAGGTGACGGGCGAACGAGCGAAGGACCACCGTACGATGCAGATGGGGCCCTGGGTTGCGGGGCGGTGGTTGCTCTTCGACCTCGGCGACTTTCGATATCAACTCTTTGATTGCATTGACCGAAACGGCGGCTACTTCATCACTCGCCTGACCACCAACGCCAATCCTCGCATCGTGGCCGTTCACCGTCGGTGGCGTGGGGACGCCATCGACTTCGAGGGCAAGCGACTCAAGGAGGTGATCCATCGATTGCAGCAAGAGGTCGTCGATGTCGAAGTCGAGGTGACGTTCCCGCGACGTGTCTACGCCGGGGTCCGACGCACCGTGCGCCGTCGCCTGCGCCTCGTCGCGGTCCGACTCCCAGACAGCACCGAGTACCGATTCTACCTGACCCACATCGACCCCGAGGCGCTCGATGCCCAAGACGTTGCGCAGACCTACGCGGCGCGCTGGCAAATCGAGCTGATCTTCAAGGAGCTGAAGTCTCACTATCGTCTCGACGACCTGCCCACGAGCAAGGCGCATATCGTGGAGATTCTTCTGCTGGGCGCCGTCATCACCCTGCTCGTCAGCCGCCGGTTGCTCCACGCCGTGCGTGAACGATTGCAACGCACGGCCTACAAGATGCCCGAGCAACGATGGGCCGCACTGTTTGCTGGAGCCGCATCGGCGATCCTTGACATCGTCGTGCTGCCCGCGCGGGTATCGAAAGTCCTTGCCCGGCGCCTCGAATCGATGTTGCTTCACGAGGCCCCTGACCCGAATCGGTCTCGCAGACTCCTCATCGAGCGCGTCGAATCCGGCGCCGCTTGGGCATAATTCTATATGTTTCAAAATGTTAACCGATCACCAATGCAGCGCGCGCCACGCCTACCCGATCCGAGATCGCGACCGGCAGGCCGCACGCCATCGCTTCGATCACCGCGATGCCGAAGCTCTCCGCCCACGAGGGGAGCACGAAGAGATCGGCGTCGGCCAGCAAGGCGAGCTTGTCCGCGCCTGTGACCATGCCGGTCAGGGTCACCCGCTCGCGCAGGCCGTGGGCGTCGATCCATGCCTCGGTCCGCGCACGCGTCCCGTCGTCGGGCCCCGAGATGACCAGATGGGCGTCCCGCCCGCCCCGGATCACATCAGCGAAGGCGCGGATCACGATGTCCAGGCCCTTCTTTTCGGTGAGGTGACCGAGGAACACGACCACCGGCCGATCACCGATCTGCGGATGGACGGCGCGGAAGTGCCCGCGGGACGGCAGTGCGTACGCCTCGAGGTCGAGGCCGAGCGGGACCATCACCGCGCGGGTGCCGAAGATGTGAGGCCGCGCCATGCGCATCTCCTCGTCGCCAGTGAGCTGCACCGCGCCCGCACGGCGGAACGCCGCGTTCTGAAACCAGATTCCCGCGAGCCGCTTGCGCAAACGCTTGCGCCGAACGTGCCAAGAGTCGAGCGCCCCGTGGGGCTGAAGGACATAGGGCACGCCGAATCGAAGGCAGAGGCGCACCGTCGCCATCGTGTGCTGGAAGTAGAGGGAATGGAGGTGGACGACATCGGCTTGGGGTATCGCCTCGCGCAGGGTCCGGGTGAGCGCCGGGGATGTACCCCAGAAGTGAGGGCGGATGCCGCGGTGGTAGTGCACCGCGACGCCGCTCTGGTTCACGGGTCGGCCGAGCGGTACGTCAAGCCGCCCGGGGAATCCGAGGTCGGTGGTCAGGATCGACACTTCGTGTCCCAGCGCCGCCACGGCTTGCGCGATTCCGAGACAGGCTTTGGGAGGGCCGCCGTAGGTGGCGGACAGGGTGGCAATGACGTGTACGACCCTCACGCGTCCACCCTGTGCGGCAGACCGAGCGCGCGGCGCACCCCTGCGACGTAGCGCTCCACTGACCAGTCCGCGATGATCCGACGCGCCCGTTCGCCACATCGGGCGCGCAGCGCGTCGTCACCGGCCATCTGCCGCAGTGCGTCAACGAGGGCGTCCAGCCGATCGTGCGGAAAGACGAGACCAGCCCCGACCGCCACCAGATCGGGGGCGCAGCCTACCCGGTCGGAGACGATCACGGGACAGCCGAAGTTCATCGCCTCGTTCACCACCAGCCCCCAGGTTTCCTGGTGCGACGAGGGAAGAACCATCAGGTCGGCGATGGCGTAGGCGCGGCACACCGTCCTCTGGTCGAGAAAACCGGCTAAAACGACCCGATGCCCGTTGCCGCGGGCTTCGACCCGAGCCTCGCAGGCCGCCCGAAGCGGGCCGTCCCCCACCATGAGCAGGGTCCAGTCGCCGAGGTCGGCATCAAAAAAGGCGTCGATCATCGCGAGCGGCCGCTTTTTCGGGATCAGCTTGGCGCAGAACAGCGCCACCCGGTGGTCCGGGGGGATGCCGAAACCCGATTTGATCTCGCTGTGCCAGGGCGCCAAGCGCTTGCTCTCTTCGCGAAAGCGCGCGTTGTCCACAATATAGGGGATGTACAGCACAGACGCACGCGCCGATCCGACGAAGACATCTGCCCGTCAGCGCTCATGCAGTGCGTTGCCCGCTCGTCGGATGCCGGTGCATGCGCTCGGATCATCGGGCGCGGCCGCACCGACGATGGGTGGGGGCACGAGAAGATCCTGCGCACGTTCCCACGCCCCGCGCGGGTCGATGATCCAGCGCGCGATACGCGCGGGCACGCAGAGCAGCCGATCCAGCGCTCGCCATTCGCGCCCCATCACCCGGCGAAAGCGGCGCCGTTCCCGAACCGCATACTCGCGCTCGAGGCGGCCGCTCCCGGTGATGGAGTCCGCATGCAACGTGAACAGTGACCAGTAGCCCTCGACGAGGCGCACCCGCCCGCCGGCGAGGCACATCTCGAGATAGAGATCGGCGTCCCAGCACGAACGGTTGTCCACATCGAACCCACCCACACGCTCGAACGCACCCCGGCGGAAGAAGGTGGACTGCTGCATCACCACCGCCGCCCCGTAGGCGAAGCGCCAGGGTGAGAACGGTGCGGAGCGAAACCGCCTTACGACCCGCCCTCCGGCATCGACGATGTAGCCGTGGCCAACGGCGATGTCCGTGCACGGATGGCGCTCGAACGCCGAGGCCGCAGCCCGCACCGCCCCCGGCAGGTACGCGTCGTCGGCGTTCAGGTACGCGAAGATCGCGCCGGTGGCGCTGGCGAAGCCCTTGTTGAGTCCGTCGGGTGCGCCGTAGTCGGGCTCGAAGACGGTGCGGGCGATCCGATTGCGATAGCGCTTGATGATCTCGCGGCTGCCATCGGTGGATCCGGGGTCCACAACGATGTATTCGATGTCGTCATGATCCTGCTCGAGCACCGAGCGGATGGCCCGCTCGAGGAACCGCCCCTGATTGAACGAGACGGTGACGATGGAGACCTTCATCGTGGGGACGTCCCGAGCGGTGCGGCCGCTACCCTCTGGCGCCGGGGTCTTGCGGGCGCGACCGCCTGCCTGCCGGCAAACCGGCCGCGCAGCATATCGAAGGCGAACATCATCAGCACGACGTACCACGCGCCGAGCAGGCGTTGACTACCCCCGAACGGGGAGAATGCGATGTCCCACAGCAGCGAGAAGGCGATGAATGCAATCAGTATCACCATGCGGTCACGGATCAGGTAGGCGCGCGCGATCACTCGCAAGCACAGGAATGCTACCCAAGCCCAGAACACCGCCCCGAGGATCCCGGCTTCCACCCAGGCGCCCATCAGATGGCTGTGGCTCGGAATCAGCTCTTTCTCCAGCCCGATGGACAAGGGCGTGTCGTAGCCCAAAACTCTCGCGTCGAGCAAGTACGCGGCATAATCCGGGTTGCTTGCCCACGAGCCGTGGCCGAGGATGGGGCTGTCCATCACCGCCCGGCTCGATGCCAGGATCTCGGATCGTCCTCCGAGAAGTATCCCGAACTCGCCCACATTCTGTCGTTCGTAGGTCAAAGTCGAACGTTCGTCCAGGTAGCCACTCTCGGCCGCGATCTCATAGAACTGTATTGTTCCCACCCCGATCACCGCGCAGACGACGAGAAAGAGTAGCCCACGAAGAGGCGACGGGGCGGGAACGACGCGCCGGCGCCCGACCATCCACTGCGCTGCCATATAGACAAGCGAGAGTATCAAGACCCCCATCATGGAACGGAAGCCCAAAGTCAGGTGCACCACACCGACGCTGAGCAGGGGCAGGGCCCGGAGAATGAGGTTCGCGGGATACGCGCGCCACTGCGTGACGAGCACGGCAAGCATGGTGGTGGCGTAGCCGACCCCGAACTTCCAGGGAAGCGAGTCGGCGTATTCCGACGAGTTCAGCCAGAATGTGAGATATCCACCGACGGCGATACCGAGCCCGAACAGGACGATCCGCTGCCGGCTGCCGTAAAGCAGCATGTAGAGCACGCAGAAGTTCGCCAGGAAGAAGCTGATCCTGGCCCACCCGCGGGCATAGTCCCGAAACTCCGTCTCGCGCACCGTGTCGGTCAACATCTGCGAGGCGAGCCACAGTACACCGAGAGCCAGCAACGTCCGGGGAAGCGGTGCAGCCAGCATGCGCCCGCGGGCGAGGTACAGGAAAGGCAGCAGCCCGAGCAGGACCAGCTCGGAGACGAAGAGCCGCCCGAGCACCTGCACCTCCATCCACAGCATCGCGGGCGCGAGGAACGCCACCAGCGCCAGCCAGCCGTCGGCCGGCCGCGGCCGGACGGCGGGCGCGGTAACGATGTGTCGAACCTGCATCAAATGATCTCACCACCAGAAGAACGTGCGCGTGCACAGCGAACAAGCGACCCGCGGAACATGTCCGCATCGCCTCGCACGGCCTCGTGCGCCGATTGGATTCACCGATCACCACCCCGAACGTCGAGTCCCAGCACCTCGCGGATCGCGGTTGCAACGTCCGTGCCGCTGTCGCGCATGCGGCGTTCGACCTCGTCGACCTTGGCGTCCACGAGGTAGCGGTACCAGAGCCCCTGCAGGACGTGAAAGTGAGCACCGGCGCGTCCGTCGAGCAGACCCAGGCGGAGCACATAACGGTAGAGGAACCAGCCGAGCGCGCGTATCCCCGACGGCAGCCGCGCATACACGCGTGTCTTGAACCAGCGCCTTGAAGCCGCCCCACCGGCGAGGGAGTTCAAGGGTTCAAGCTCGTCCGTGCGAGCAAGAAAGCGGTACTTGAGATCGAGCATCTCCGCCGCTTCGCGGCTCGCGTAGCGGTTGTGCTTCTCGGTCCAGAACGTTAGTGGACGCAAGTTCTCGTCCACAAGTTCGCCCCGGAACGTGATCGAAGGCTCGGCCCCTGTAATGTGCTCGTCCATCCACCGGTTCTCAAGGCACCCGCGACCGTAATGTTAGCAACAAATAGAACTGTCCGGTTTTGTAGCACAAGGGTTGTCCGGTTTGTCTTGTCTGGATCGGTGGTTGTTGGTCCTGTGGAGCTTGTGGGCGAGAGGCGCGAGAGTGTGGGCAGGCGGTGGGCGACGCGTCGGCGTCGTCCACGGGCTGTCCACACGTCCCGCAGGGCTCGCGCCGGTGCGAAGGACTCGCCCACAAATCCACAGGAGCGTTCATCGCGCCGCCGCGCTTTGAGCGCGGTGCTCGGGCGGTGCGGCGGGGGCGCTGGCCCGCAGCGAACCATCGGGCTCGTACTCGGCGAGCTTGCGCGGCCCGTGGAACACCGCCAGGCGCCCATCGGGGTAACGGTGCACGCGCACTCGCGCCTTGACGAAGTGATAGCGGTGCGCGTGGGCCGGAATCTGCAACCGCTTGCGCTCGAAGCTCACGCAGTTGTCGCGCCCGACGGTGCGCTCGTGGTGCTCGCATACGATGTCGGCAAGCCCCGGGCCGATGAAGGGCACGAACGCGCTGCCGGGCTCGGCCGCGGGCACCGTGAACTCCTCGTTGAACGCCGCGCGGTCGTGCTCGGCCACATAGCGGTTCGCCTCGGCCATCGTGGTGATGCCCTGAGCGGCGAGCTCCCTGGGCAGGCGCTCCTGATGGGTGGCGAACATGCGCTCGCACCGTCCGCGCGCTTCGGGCGAGTAGGCGGGAATCATCTCCACGCCGAGCTGTCGCATCGCCCGTGCGAACTGGGTGGGGTGGTCCCGGTCGACCTTGCCCCCGGCCTCGGGGGTGTGCCAGTAGTGTGAGCCGCGGTCGGTGTACAGGCTCGACGGCAGCCCTCAGCCCTCGATGACCTCGGTCATGGCCTGGAAGCTCGACGCGGTGCCTTCCTGTTCGACGAAGAACATCGAATAGTGCTGTGATGTCGCATCGTCAACGGTGATGATGAGGTCCCAAGACTGGCCGGGCACCCGCCGGTGGGTTGACCCGTCCTGATGGAGCATCATCCCCTCAAGCGGCGCGCGCTCACGGCGCCGCCGGTGCTTGCCGCGCGCCGGCGCCCTGGCCACCAGCCCCGCGCGCTGCAACGTGTGCTTCACCCAGGTGTCGCTGCGCCCGCCCCCGTGCCGGCGCCGGTAGAAGCGGTAGAAGTGCGCGACGTTCCACCCGTCGTAGCGCTCCCGATACAGCGCCTCGGTGCGCACCACCTCGTCGACCGGCGCGCGCCGGGCCGAGACCTGGCCCAGGCGCTTGTCCACCAGCCCCTCGAGCCCCTCATCCTCGTAGCGCTCCACGTAGCGCCGGAACGTGCGCTCGCACACCCCCAGCAGCCGAGCCGCCTCCTCCTGCGTCAGGCGCCGCTCGCGCCACCCCCCGTAGGCTTCGTTGAATCGCATCCGCCGGATCTCCTGCAGCACTTCGGTCCTGGTCATCGGGCACCTCCTCGGCGCCCATCAAACCGGACAACTCACGTGCTACTACACCGAACAGACTATTTGCTCCTAACACCGCGAAACGGCGCGCGGGCAGTCAGCCGGGCTGGGCGATCAGGATGCCGAGGATCGTGGTGGCGAGGGCAATCAAGCCCGCGATGGCCAGAAGCTGCTGCTTCTCCCGCTTGACGGCATCCGTTTCCCGCTTGACGGCATCCGTTTCCCGCTTCGCGGCGTCCGCTTCGCGCCTGGCCATATCAGCCCGCATTCCGGCCAGGGTCGCGTCAATTCGTGATTCCATGGCGTCGTTCTCCGCACGCTGCGCTTTCAGCTCACCCTCCAACCGAACGATCCGGTCGGACAGTTGGTGAGGTGTCGGTACGTCACTCACCCCCGCAAGCTAATCCCTTCCCCGCGCCCGGTCAACCATTCGGGCTCGACGCCAGCAAACAGGACCGCCCGAAGACCTCCCGCGGTGCCCGTTACGGTCCGACCGAGAGAGGCACGAAGAGGTGACCGACCGACGCGAGCTTCCGACCTACACGTTCTCAGAGGCAGCGCACTACCTCTCGGTGCCGGCGACCACGGTTCGCTACTGGTCGGTCGGCCGAAGCCACTATCCGCCGCTCATCGACGTTCCCTCCACTGGTCATCCGACGCTCGTTTCGTTCCTGAAGCCCACCGAGCTTCACGTCTTGTCGGCGCTGCGACGCAAGCATCAGGTGAGGATGCCGGCCGTCCGAAAGGCACTGACGCGGTTGTTCTCCGCCTTGAGCACCGGGCTCATGTTGTCGGCGTTCACGAGGAGGGCGACGCCGTTTGCCCGCTCCGGGCTGATTCGAACCTTGGAGTTATTTCGACTCCCTTGCCAGGCCCTGATGCTAATCCGCAAGAGGTCGACCGATCCCTGTTTGGCCTGCTTGACGGCACGCTCATTCTCTGCGGCTATCTCACCCATTGTCCGAGGTGTCGCCTGAATCCATCCGGGTGCCTATTGCGGTCCCGGAGGCATGTGGAAGCTATCCTTGATGAGCGCGAGATCGACATGGTGGCGTTCAAGGGTATTTCGATGTACCAGATTCAAGGGTGAGATCACCGGACGTGAGCACGAGCTTCAGCCTGCCACGCCGCCGCAGTCCACTGGCGGTTCTCGGGATGGAGGTCTTGGTTACTTAGCTTGGCCAAGCGAAGATCCAATGCATCCCCTGCAGCCCTGAGCCACCGTTCGCAACCTGTATGTTCCGGTAACCCGGCACCATCTGCAGCAGGTGATTCAAGCCAAGCGGTAGCCTCATCGGAGTTCACCCTCGTCGTGCCGTCTTCCTCCACTTGGATCATGGCGAATTCTTGACGCATCCTCCGACCTTGTTCATTCTGCCAGCGTAGCACCGCCGTCACGAGCGCCGACCCGGGTAGCAGCGCCACGCCTGCTGTCCGTCCCCCAAACGCAGGCGCCTTTGCACGACGCAACATGAGTTGCATCAATGCCGATTCCAAGTCAAGCATATGCACATCGCGACGCGTTGACGCCCACGTACGGTCAAGCGTAATCCGCCAACGGGTGCGTCGTAACGCGAGCTCCTCTGCAACTTCTTCCGGAATCCGTATATCCCAAACGAGGCCATCATGATACTTCTCGATGATCTCGACTCCAAGTTGCTTGAACATGCCGTGTACAAACGCTCGAACGTGTCGCGAGGTGATCGCGATTTCCCGCCTCGCTTCATTCGAATCGTATCCGCTTACGTATTCGAACAGATCGCGTTGTTTTTCCGTTGCCGCACGCGCCCTAGCCAAGGCATCATCTATACGATCCTTGGTCCGCGTAATCCCTCTATCGATGGCCTCCTCAAGAATCTCCTCAACGTCGAGCATATCTGCCAGTTCCCCAAGGATCTCTTCCGCTAAATTTTCGTTGTACTCGTCTCCGAGAATTGCCATGTCGCTCACCACCTGACTAATTCGCGAATACATGATCTTCATGATCTCAGCATCCAGCGTTTGTGGTGCATGTACGTTGAATACGATTACTCGCTTTCTCTGGCCATAACGATATAGCCGCCCAATTCGTTGTACGACTCGCATAGGATTCCAAGGCAAGTCAAAGTTCACCATCACATGACAACGCCGTTGCAGGTTGATACCCTCCCCGCCTGCTTCAGTGGAGATCAAGAACTGTCCCTGATCCTCAAAATGTGCGATTTCGCCTGCACGGGCCTTCTGATCTTGACTTCCGTGGATGAGATTTACTTTGCCAGCACCAAATCTGATCATCAGCGCTTCCGCGAGATACTCCAAGGTCGCACGGTACTCAGTGAAGATTAGAATTTTCTCGTCTGGGTTGGCACTCAGCACCGCCTGCAGGAGGCCGTCGATGAATGAAGAAACCTTCTTATCCAAACTTACGAGTAACTCTGCCTTGACGATCAATTTCTCAAGCATGCCGATCTCGCCTTCGAAGAACTCGTGAACGTCGCCGCCCTGCTGCTCCTCCCACTCGCCCTCGAACCGTTCATCGGGAGCCTCGTCCAGGTAGTCCCGCAATACTTGATCAGCGCGAAGGCGCTGTAGTCGCCGCTCAAGCGCACGATGAATCGCCGCAGCACTCGATGCCGCGAGCTTACGGTAGACGGTCATCACAAAGCCTATCGGGATCCCGCTCCTACCACGCTCCTTGCTCGCGGCGTAGCCGCGCATCAGATACTGGCGTAAATTACGATCGAATTCGAGCGTACCTGGCTCCACCTCAACCTCGATTGCATGGGTTGTCTTGCCCTGGAAGATGAAATTCCCTTCAGCGTCCGTGACGTCCGCCTTCCTGTTTCTGATCACCATCTCACGCAAGACTTCAGGATTGATCGCGATCCTCTCAATCTCGTTCTGAAACTCGGGACGAATAAGTTCCAATATGGCTTGAAATTTGTCCTGCATTCCTTGATGTGGGGTAGCGCTTAGCAACAGCATCGAGTCAGTGCGTTGCCGCAGAGCTGCAGCGAGTCGGAAGCGATCCGACGCATCAAGTTTCCGACCCCACTCACGACGGCTCAATCTATGGGCCTCGTCAAAGATCACAATGTCCCATGGATCCGCGCCGAGTAGCGACTCCTTGTGCCTATCAGCTTTAAACCGATCGATCGAGCCAATCACATGGTTGTACAACTTCCAATGCCTTTCGTCATTGACTTCGAAATCAACGCCATAGATTTGAAATTCGCTCATCCCGAACTTGAAATGCAGTTCATCCTTCCACTGCCGTGTCAGACCGGCCGGGGTAACGATCAGGATCCTTCGGAATGCGTCTCGTCGTTGAAGAGCTGCGAGTAGCATACCCACCTCGATAGTCTTTCCCAGACCAACGTCATCGGCAATCAACCAGTTCAGATTCCCCGAAGCCAGGATTTGATGGACAAGATGAATCTGATGCGGCAGGGGGTCGATATCCAAATGGGAGAGCGCTCCAGTATTTTCATTCCAAAGTTCCAAAGCATATGCGAGGCATCGTAACCGGAATCTATCCGCGTCACCTTGGCGAGATTCCCGTGGCCGTAAGAATGCATGATTCACACCTCGAATTTGCTTTAGATTTTCGTACGGAAGCCAGACACGCGCCCCCCCCTCGGGAAAATCCACGAGCGCCTGTTCTCGATTCCCGAGCTTTCTCAATTCAACGATCTCGCCCTCTCCGAGGGTGCGCCGAACGCGAGAATGCGGAACATCCTGGACGGTCATACCGAGCTGTAGCCCGCACTGTACGTCGGACAATGGCACTCGTCGGACTTGCCGATTTGGCTGCCACTCGACTACTAGATCAATACCTGTGCTTCCGTGAACAACCTTCTGGACCCTCCCATACTCGCACCTGCCTTTACGTCGCACCCATCCACCGGGGATCGGGTTAAGAAACTCGCCCATCACGGACATAGCTCACTCCTTGCCGCCAAGATTTCTCCAAACACAAATCTCTCAGCGCGGGACATCATTTCCACATAAGGCTCATCGCCCCCGATCGGCAGAAGCCCCTTGCACGCAAGTTCATGTCGATGATGAGCCAGTCATGCTGACTCACATTCATCACCATCGTTGAAATCGGCTTCTCGGTCGGAATCGATCCTCGCGGACCATGCACCTACAAGATCCGAGCGTTTTTCCAAGTAGTCGAGCCATCGATAAAGATAAACCCGAAACGACGGGTAAAGGTGCTGCAAACTGTTGGTGAAATACCATTCGCAATAGAGCTCATCAAGAAACACCTCGATCTCGGCTTGATCCGGTATTGAATTTGCCATTCGAATCAAACGAAGCGCGGCAGGCCAGCTCAGCACATGATAGATCGCTCGTGACGTGTTCGTATCGAGACGGCCCTTCGATCGGCGATACCTCAAATCGATACTGAATTCGGTTCTCCCTCTCCAGAAGTCGCGAAGCCCCAATGCCAATTCCAGCTCTTCAGGCGTCATTCCTCCCTCGATCTCTCGCCGCATCGATGCTTTCGCTGAGCTCCAGAAATATCTCTCGAAGACGAAGACTTCCGCAAGCAGTTTTACACCGTGTTCATCCCAATCGTACTCTTGCGCCAATTGGGTGGCCTCTTGGAGTGCACGCGACTCACGCGAAATTCGTCCACCAGTACGCACTTCATGCGACAACTCGTCGCGGCTAAGCGCTTCGTCGAATTCGTCGGCTTCGAACGACAGATCTTTCCAGTCAAATTCAGATATCTCGTCGGAAGAATTTCTCTCTACTCGCTCGAACCAATCGTCCAACTCCTCCTTGACCGTCTCTTCTAAGTCGTCGGGTGTACCATCGAGGAGGATATCCTTTTGTTCCTTCTCGAGTTCTTGCTCAAATTGCAACTGCGCCGAATCTAATTCATCATCTGATTGTTGCGACGGGTAAAGCTCGAAGAGCGTATCTATATGATCATCAGAAACTCGCACAAAATTCTTGGATTTGATACCACTCCCCGGCAAGTTTCCCGATCCAGACAGATTGAGTTTTTTTCTCGCAATTTCTTCCTGCAGCCCCCTGATATGTTTGCTAACTTCAGCTTCTGAGCAGGCTCCTTCGAAGGCAGGGTGACCGCATATAAAGTCATTGTCCCATCAACAACTTATCTCGGAAGGCATCGTTCAGAGCGGCCCGGACTCTCTTGCGCCTATAGCTCATTTTCGTCTTCTCGCGCTTGAGTAGGTTCATCGCCATGTGACGAATCACCCCGATGTTGTGAGGCGCATTGCCTCGACGAATCCGGCTTGCGTCTTCGCGAAACGTCACGTCCAACCGCCAGTGCAACCCGTTCTCGATACTCCAATGTGAACGCACCGCCCGTTGAAACACCTTCACGTCATCAAGCGAGGTGATGTAGTAGCGCCGCTCAACACTGACACGCCCTCCACAATGACGTTCCGACTCCACCATTCCCATCGCTTTCAGTCCCTTCCACTTCCCGACACCCGACAACGCACCAAGGTCCGTGGACAAGAAATAGCTCCGGTGCTCAATCCGCCCGTGACCTTCGTCGCAAGTCGCCTCGTGCCCCATCTCCGAACCGCCAAAGTCGCACCGCTCCGCCGCCTCGAAATACGCCCGAACCTCGCGCTCCAATTCCGGCTGATTGCGCTTCAGCGCCAACACGTAATCCCCACCGCCTTTCTTGACCTGCTTCGCGATCGCGCGTTGGCACCCCATCGCATCCAGCGTCACGATACACCCCTTCAATTGAAGCTTCTCCAGCAACTCCGGCACCGCCACGATCTCGTTCGACTTCTCGTCGGTTTTCACCTGCCCAAGCACCACCCCATTGCGACACGCCCAGGCACTGACCATATGCAGCGCCTTCACCCCTCGCTTGCGATCATGGGTGCGTCGATGCGTCTTGCCATCGAGCGCAATGATCTCACCGTCGCTGAGCTTGACCACGTCCTCCATCCAACTGAGAAAGCACGCCTGAAACCCACTGACCGACAACGCCGAGATGATGCGGGCAATCGTGTCATCGACCGGGACCCCATTGGCCAGCGGGACATAACGACGTAACCAGTCCAGCTTTGCGCGACCGAACTCCTCGATGTCGCACCAACCTTCGGCCCCACTGAGCACCGCGCACACGCACAGCACGATGACATCAATCAACTCATGCTTCTTGTTCCGGTCGACGCGCGGGTCTTCCAACTTCGAGAAATGTTCGATCAGACCCTCGGGGGCACTGTTGTCCATTGCTGATCACGTTCCTCTCCTTGGCCAGAGTGGCATTAGATCACAGAATGCACTGATTTACATGGGATTTTAGTGATCTTGCCCTGCCTTCGAAGGTGATTGGTGAGCCATCGCCTCCCGCGAACCTTCTTCGTTTGCGTATTGCAGCATCTTTCGTTTTTAGCCAATTCCAATCCTCGGAATCAATTGGTTCCAATTCTCGATTTAGTGGCACGCCTCGAATCCTTTTACCGTCCAATGCTTCCCCACTACTTGCGGTGGTAACGTTCAACAAATTGTGGAGCGTGTTCGGGACATTTTCAAGTTCCACTGCCGATTCAGACCGATCAGTGATATTTCTACCCGACGAAATTGATGACGTGCGTTGGGAATTTCCCAAGCACCTTTTTGCTCCCCTCTTCATACTTTTCTCAAACATGGTACTCGCTGGAAATTTGCTTCATCGTCACATCGCTCCGGTTCACTTGGTTCTGGTCAACAAGCCAGAAATTTTTCGGCAGTTACGCTTGCCCTCCCAAAGCCCCCGATTGCGGTATCGAGGACTTGATAAGGAAACACTCACAGCCTCGATTAAACATGTCGTCTGACATAGAGAAGTACACTCGATCGATGGGAGCACGAAATCGATACCCGGGGCGAATAAAACCTCCCAGAGGCTGGTCTTGAGGAATTCGAATCCGTCATGGTGATTCATGTACACCCCCCCCATGCTGGCATCAATACTATCATCCTCGGGACATTCACGTTAGCGGTCCTGAAAACCCGCTCGACATCTTTCCACGGCGCATCCACGAGAGAAAGGTCGTCCGCGGAATCGACGAAGATGAGGCGCGGGCACCGCCAGATATTCGGCCGGTCCACTCGTCCGGAGCGTAGGGTGAGGCCATACTTCCTCGTAGGGACCGCCTCCTTGGAATCGCTCAGCACAGCAGTTGTCGCATCTGGCGCTCAACTTTGTTCAACCTGTCATCGGGTTCCGGGTGATCTCCGTCCATGCGATTGCGGATTTCTCTGCCATCGTCAAGCTGCTCCGTCAGACCACAGTAACCCACGCATCCGGGACACCCGCAGCCCAAGGCCGGCGGCGGCGCGCGCCCGTCGGGGATTCTCTACGTATCTCGGGCGGTTGGCCATGGTCGGCCCCGCTTTCCGTTCCCTTCCGGTGCTCCGCCCCCCGTACCGTTCAGGACATGGCCATGCCCGCTTTGAGGCCGGCCGTCAACCGCGAAACGGCGCGCGGGCAGTCAGCCGGGCTGGGCGATCAGGATGCCGAGGATCGTGGTGGCGAGGGCAATCAAGCCCGCGATGGCCAGAAGCTGCTGCTTCTCCCGCTTGACGGCATCCGTTTCCCGCTTCGCGGCGTCCGCTTCGCGCCTGGCCATATCAGCCCGCATTCCGGCCAGGGTCGCGTCAATATCAGCCCGCATTCCGGCCAGGGTCGCGTCAATATCAGCCCGCATTCCGGCCAGGGTCGCGTCAATTCGTGATTCCATGGCGTCGTTCTCCGCACGCTGCGCTTTCAGCTCACCCTCCAACCGAACGATCCGGTCGGACAGTTGGTGAGGTGTCGGTACGTCACTCATCCCCGCAAGCTAATCCCTTCCCCGCGCCCGATCAACCATTCGGGCCCACAGAATGATGCACACGGTCGTTCCTCGCCGCGCCAGCGATGATCCGTGCCGGGACCGCATCTGCCCGAGTACCGCTGTCGGAGCCTGCGAATGTGACCACCAAACGGGAGCCGGCGCGGTCCACATTGAAAATAACAGGTCGGGTGGAGTCGGGTGGTGGCTACGGGTGTTAGCAACAAATAGAACTGTCCGGTTTTGTAGCACAAGGGTTGTCCGGTTTGTCTTGTCTGGATCGGTGGTTGTTGGTCCTGTGGAGCTTGTGGGCGAGAGGCGCGAGAGTGTGGGCAGGCGGTGGGCGACGCGTCGGCGTCGTCCACGGGCTGTCCACACGTCCCGCAGGGCTCGCGCCGGTGCGAAGGACTCGCCCACAAATCCACAGGAGCGTTCATCGCGCCGCCGCGCTTTGAGCGCGGTGCTCGGGCGGTGCGGCGGGGGCGCTGGCCCGCAGCGAACCATCGGGCTCGTACTCGGCGAGCTTGCGCGGCCCGTGGAACACCGCCAGGCGCCCATCGGGGTAACGGTGCACGCGCACTCGCGCCTTGACGAAGTGATAGCGGTGCGCGTGGGCCGGAATCTGCAACCGCTTGCGCTCGAAGCTCACGCAGTTGTCGCGCCCGACGGTGCGCTCGTGGTGCTCGCATACGATGTCGGCAAGCCCCGGGCCGATGAAGGGCACGAACGCGCTGCCGGGCTCGGCCGCGGGCACCGTGAACTCCTCGTTGAACGCCGCGCGGTCGTGCTCGGCCACATAGCGGTTCGCCTCGGCCATCGTGGTGATGCCCTGAGCGGCGAGCTCCCTGGGCAGGCGCTCCTGATGGGTGGCGAACATGCGCTCGCACCGTCCGCGCGCTTCGGGCGAGTAGGCGGGAATCATCTCCACGCCGAGCTGTCGCATCGCCCGTGCGAACTGGGTGGGGTGGTCCCGGTCGACCTTGCCCCCGGCCTCGGGGGTGTGCCAGTAGTGTGAGCCGCGGTCGGTGTACAGGCTCGATGGCAGCCCCCGCTGCTCGATGACCTCGGTCATGGCCTGGAAGCTCGACGCGGTGCCTTCCTCGGCCACGAAGCACATCGCGTAGTGCTGCGATGTCGCATCGTCAACGGTGATGATGAGGTCCCAATACTGGCCGGGCACCCACTGGTGGGTTGACCCGTCCTGGTGCAGCATCATCCCTGCCAGCGGCGCGCGCTCACGGCGCCGCCGGTGCTTGCCCCGTGCCGGTGCCTTGGCCACCAGTCCCGCGCGCTGCAACGTGTTCTTCACCCAGGTGTAGCTGCGCCCGCCCCCGTGTCGGCGACGGTAAAAGCTGTAAAAGTGCGCGACGTTCCACCCGTCGTAGCGCTCCCGATACAGCGTCTCGGTGCGCACCACCTCGTCGACCGGGGCGCGCCGGGCCGAGACCTGGCCCAAGCGCTTGTCCGCCAGCCCGTCGAGCCCCTCATCCTCGTAGCGGTCCACGTAGCGCCGGAACGTGCGCTCGCACACCCCCAGCAGCCGCGCCGCCTCCTCCTGTGTCAGGCGCCGCTCGCGCCACCCCCCGTAGGCTTCGTTGAATCGCATCCGCCGGATCTCCTGTAGCACTTCGGTCCTGGTCATCGGGCACCTCCTCGGCGCCCATCAAACCGGACAACTCACGTGCTACTACACCGGACAGACTATTTGCTCCTAACAGGCACCCGCGACCGTAACGGAACAGGCGCACGACGGGCGCCCCAGGCACGCCGCCGAAGCGGATTGGACGACCCTGAAACACCAGGCGCCGGCGCAGGGCGACGCCATTGACCTCGGGTCCGAGCCCGGGGAGACGGCACCGAATCTCTGCCGCGAGCGCAGGCGTGAGGTACTCGTCGGCATCGATACGCAGCACCCACTCGGTGGCCGCGTCGAGCCTGTCCAGCGCCCGATTGAACTGGCTCGCCCAGCCGTCCCACGCGTGCTGCTCAACCCGCGCGCCGTGGTGTCGGGCGATATCGACCGTCTCGTCATCGGAGAAGGCGTCCACGACCACGATGGCATCGGTCACCTCGCGAATGCTGCGCAGGCAGCGGGCCAGATGCAGGGATTCGTTCAGGGTGAGAACGATGGCAACGAGGCGGATCGGCGCGTCCGGGGTGCGGCGCTTCCCGGTGCAAACCGTGGTCTTCAACTGCGCCATCGCCGTGCCCTCGGAGGCCACACCCGCCAGAGCGAGATCACCAAAACTCCATGAAAATACGACGCCCGCGGCGTCGCTCTTGGGCCGGACACGCAGTTCCTCGGCCTTGGCCACTGCCGGATCTCGCGGGAGGAT
Organism: Gammaproteobacteria bacterium; assembly: GCA_965221725.1. Classification (GTDB taxonomy): domain Bacteria; phylum Pseudomonadota; class Gammaproteobacteria; order HK1; family HK1; genus HK1. The sequence continues at coordinate 967,484 of OZ244909.1, read as the reverse complement.
TGAATGCCGATAGACAACAGTCCGCGCCAACCCACCGTGACAATGCTCGAGTGTAATGCATACCGTTTGCATGAGGCCCTGACTGCGGCAAATCCTGCCGGCCCTGCCTGTGGCCCGATCCGTCCGCAAGATGCTTTAGCGCAGTCCTTCGTCTGACGCGAGCGAAACGCGATCCGGCTTCGCCGGCTGATGGGGTTGAGCGGCATCTGCGGCAGCATCTGCAGACTTTTCGGACAGGCGGCAGGCATCCAGCGTCAGCACTTGGTCCGCCTCGCGCAGCAGGGCTTCGCCGTGGGTGATGACCACCACGGTAGCCCGTCCGCGCAGGCGGCGCAGGCTTTCGATCACCCGCGCCTCGTTGTCCCGGTCGAGCTGGCCGGTCGGCTCGTCGAGCACAAGCAGCGCGGGTTGGCGCAGCAGCGCGGCGGCCAGCGCCACGCGCTGGCGCTCGCCGCCCGACAATCGACCGCCGCGGTCTCCCACCACGGTATCGAGACCCTGTTCGAGGTCATCGACGAAATCCGCCGCGGCGAGTTCCAGGGCTTTGCGCATTTGCGCTTCGGTGGCGCCGGGGCGGGCCCAGGCGAGATTGCTCCGCACGCTCTCATGGAGCAGGAACGGCTCCTGGGGCACGGCGGCCGTCGCTCGGCGCCAACGCCGCAGGGCGGCGCCGTGCAATGGCGCGCCGTCCACCTGGATCGTGCCTTCGCTCGGCTCCAGCAGGCCCAGCAGCAAATCCGCGAGGGTCGTCTTGCCTGCCCCGGAGGGGCCGGTGACCGCGAATATGCCTTGCGCGGGGATGTCGCAGGAAACCCCGCGCAGCGCGGGCGACGGGGCGCCCGGATAGAAGAAGCCGACATCCCGCACCTCGATGCCCCTGGTCGGCGCGGGCGCCGCCCCGCCCGGGCCAGCGGGCTCGGCCGCCGCCCACAGCTCGTTCATCATGGCGGTGGCCACAGCCTGGGCGGGTAGCGCGTTGGCAAAAGCCTGGGTTTGTTGCAGCAGACGCAGCATGGCCGGAGTGACCCGGGCGAACACCAGCGCGAGCAGCGCCAACTCGGCCAGCGCCAAACCGGAGGCGGCGAGCGCGTACCAGACCAGCCCCGCCAATGCGGCGGCGGCGGCGAAGCTCAGCGCGGCGCCCGTGCCCCCGCTCAGGACGGCGAATGCCACTTGCCGTTCACGCACTTCGGCGGTTTGCCGCCGGAAGCGCTCCACATGCGCGAGTTCGGCACTGTGGATCTTGGCGGGTTTCAGTCCGTCGAGGAAGTCGGTTGTGTGGCCGCGGAGAACGCGGCCGCTTTCGGTGAGGTCCTGCCCCAGCCGGTGCGAGCGCCGCACCATGGGTCCTCCGACCGCAGCCAGCACCAGACCCAGCACCACCGCGACGGCCGCGGTCGCCGGCGACACGGCGACCGCGATCGCGAATTGGAACAGCGCCAGCGTCGTCCCCACCGCTATCTGCAGCAGCAGAAACGCCGCCTGGCCGACGCGCCCCACCGTATCGGTCAACATGTGCTGGATATCGGACCTCCTGCGCCCCAGCAAATAGCCCCAGGAAGCGTCGGCGACGGCGGCGTAGAGGTCGCCGCGAATGCGGTCCGTGAATTTCAGCCTGAGTCGGGTCGTCACCACGCCGCGCCCCCAGGCCGTTGCGGAGCGAACCGCCGCGAGGATCAGAAACACCGCCAGCACGCCGGGCAGGTTGAGGGTCAGGCCGACGGAGGCCGCGAACCCGGTTACCGCCTCCACGACCGCCACGCCCTCACCGCCAGCGTCGATCAGCCCGGCCGCCTGCAGCAGTGGGATGATCATCAACAAACCGAAGGCTTCGGTCACACCGGCAGTCAGCAGCAGCAGCGCCGCCAGGGCGCAGTGCCCCGGTGCCGTGGCCACCAACTCGCGCGCGAGTGCCCAAGCCTGGCTGGCGGCAGCGCTGGTTACCGGGAAGGGTGAAGAAGAATCGCGCTCGCCGGCAGAGCGCTGGACAGATGCCGAGCGGGACATGCACGGAGTTTAGACCGAACTTCCCCAACGGTGACGAATCGAACCGGCAGGTCGGAGGGAGACCAATCGGGCTGCTCCACCCTGGTCCGGAACAACCTTCCCGGCGTCTCGGCGTCTCGGTCACCAAGCCGTCCGAGCATGCATGTGCTCCCGCCCGTATTCAGGGGGCTACGCTATACTCGCCCCCTCCCAACGAGGCGCTGAATCGGAATTTCAGTAGCGGCCGTTCGCCGGCCCCGGTTGGGACGCGCGTTGAAGACCTCTCTACGGCACCGGATGATCATCACTCCGCACTCATTGAGGCACCCGCTCGTCGATCGTGCGGTGGACACGCTTGTCATCGTCGCCGCACTGTGGGCGGTGACGACGATATACGGCGTGGCCTGGAGCGATCGCTACGGTGTGGCCGCGGTCCTCGCGGTGCTCGTCTTCCATGCGATCGGCGAAGGCTTCCGGTTGTATCGCCCGGCGAACCACGGCGCGGCGGCCCGGATGGCGACAACGCTCGTCGCGACGGTGCTCTGGACGATGTTCGCCCTTCTGGCCCTGGCCTGGATGACGAAATCCACCGGCTACTACTCCCGGGTCGCCATCGGGCTGTGGGTGGCGTTCGTGGTGCTGGGCCTGGTTGGTTGGCGCATGGCCCGGCGCCTGGGTTCCGGCAGGACGCGCGTCCGCGTCGCCATCGTCGGCACCGGTCCCCGTGCCCTTCAGCTCGCGCGGGAGGTGAACTCGACCCCCTCGCTCGGTCTGATCCTGGCTGGCTTCTTCGCCGATCGGGCGGCGGGAGACGACGGGTCGGCCGGGGATCCGCTGCCCGCGCCGCTGCTCGGAGATCTGGACGCGCTGGTCGAGCGTTCGCGCGCGAACGCGTTCGATCGCGTCTTCATCGCCCTGCCACTGAAGGCCGAGGATCGTATCCACCGACTGGTCACGGCGATGTCCGATACCGCCACGCCGGTCTACATCGTCCCGGATCTCTTCATCCACGAACTCGCTCACGCCCGATGGCTCGACCTCGGGCCGCTTCAGGTCATCAGCGTCTTCGAGACGCCTTTCGGTGGCATCAACGGCTGGGTCAAGCGGCTGGGGGACATCGTGCTCTCGATCCTCATCCTCACCGTGGCGGCAGCGCCGATGGCGGGGATTGCGGCGGTCTTGAAGCTCACTTCGCCCGGTACGGTGCTGTTCGCGCAGCGACGCCACGGGCTCGATGGCCGCGAGGTCGTGATCTTGAAGTTCCGCACCATGACCGTGACCGAAGACGGCGAAGATTGCGTTCAGGCCATCCCCGCCGATCCGAGGCTCACGCGGATCGGGGCATTCCTGCGCCGCCACTCGCTCGACGAACTGCCCCAGTTCTTCAACGTGCTGCGTGGGGACATGTCCATCGTGGGCCCCAGACCCCACGCGCTCGCGCACAACGAGCGATATCGCAAAATCATCCCCGGCTACATGCTGCGCCACCGGGTCAAGCCCGGAATTACGGGCTGGGCGCAGATCCACGGCCTGCGGGGCCGGACGGACACCCTCGAGCGGATGGAGCAGCGTGTGCGTTACGACCTGTGGTACATCCGACATTGGTCGGTATGGCTCGACCTCTGGATCATCGTCCGTTCGGTCGCCCTGATGGCGGGTGACGAGAATGCCGGGTGAGGATATCCGTCGTGTCCGAGAACCAGCCCCTCGCGCCACGGTGGGACTGGTGCGCGAACGAGCAGCCGGAAGCGGGGGGGGGGGGGGGGGGGGGGGGGGCGACGCCCGCCGGCGGGTGGCCACGGCTGCGACGGACGCCGTCGAAGGCTCGGGATCTCGCGTGGGCGCGGCTCCGCAGACTCACGGCGCCCGCGATGATCCTGTCTGCCCTCATTGCGATGGTGCTCCTCTCCCCACTGCCGTTCGGCTCCGTCCCGCAGTGGGCATGGTCGGCGATGGCCGGCGCTACCGGGGCATTGCTGCTCGGATGGGGATGGCTCGCAATCACCGCTCGGGTGACGCTCGTGCGCCCGCCGCTGCGGCTCTCGTGGGCGGTAGTGCCGTTCGCGCTCGCGCTGGCCTGGGCGGCCTTCCAGACCGTGCCCTCCTCTCCCGCGTCGCTGCACCACCCCCTGTGGCGAAGCACCGCCGAAGTGCTCGGCACCACCTACCACGGATCGATCTCGCTCGATCCCGCCGCAGGCTGGGCGAGCATCGTGCGGATCGTCACCTGCGCGGGGATCTTCTGGCTCGCGCTCCAGTTCGGACGCGATGCGGAACAGGCCCGGCGCATGTTCGCGGCGGTGGCGCTCGGTGCCGCCGGATACGGGCTCTACGGGCTCCTGGTGCAGTTCTCGGGCGTCAACACCATCTTGTGGTTCGACAAGACCGCGTATCACGATGTCGTGACCGCGACCTTCGTCAACCGAAACTCGTTCGCAACGTTCGCCGGGCTCGGGCTGCTCTGTGCGGTGGCCGTGCTGCGTGAGAGCATACGCCGGATTCTGGACGCCACCCCCGACGCAAAGGAGAGGTTCCGTCGCCTGTTGGACGGGCACCCGATCCGCGACGGCCTCCTGCTCGCGGCCGCCCTGGTGTCGGGCACGGCGATCCTGCTCTCCGAGTCGCGGGCGGGCACGGCGGCAAGCGGTCTTGCCCTGGCCGTTTTCTTCGTGCTGCTCGCCGCGCGCCGCCGCGCGCCGGTGCGCACCGCAGCCATCACGGTGGGGGCGTGCGCGCTCGCCGGCGCGGCGCTGCTCGCGTTCAGTGGCGAAGGAGTGGAGCGGCGTCTGTGGTCCGCGGAATCCGACTGGGAGGGACGCGCCGCGATCGCCGAGCGCACGCGCGCCGCGATCCGCGAGGCTCCGGTGCTCGGCACCGGGCTCGGAACCTTCGCCTCGGTGTACCGGCTCTACCGGCCCGCAGGGAACGAACCGAGGGTGGAGCGGGCGCACAACGATTACCTCGAGATGGCGCTGGAGCTCGGCGTTCCCGCCGCCGCGAGCTTCGTGGCCGCGCTCGGTGCGATTGCGCTCGCATGCGGGGCCGGTGCCTTCGTCCGGCGTCGCCATGCCGGGCTTTCGGCCGTCGGGTTTGCCGCCGGCGTCCTGGTCGGCGCACACGCCTTGGTCGATTTCAGCCTCCAGGTCCCGGCGGTCGCCGCAACGTTCGCGCTGGTGCTCGGTGCGGCGTCCGCACAGTCCTGGCGCACCGTGCGCGGGACGCGCTCCGATCGCGGCACACAGAAAGTGCGGGGGGTGTCCACTCCATCGCCTGCCAGCGCTCGATCCGGTTCGAACTCGCGGCGGTAGTCCCGCCGGAGCGCTCCGTCCGGTTCGTCCTTCAGCAGGAAGCAGTTGCCCATGAAGCAGCGCTTCCTGTTCTCGCTTCGCAGTCTGCTCAGCGTGCGGGGGTTGCTCTCGAGCCGGTTGCACGGCCCGCACAGCAGCACCCTGGATATGCGGTCAGCCCGCCGCCCGTCGGCGGCGGTTGGCATCAATTCGAAGAAAATCGCCGCTCATACTATAGTCAGACTTGGTCAGACCGTGGGAACCGTCAAATGGAATCCGTCGTCACGCTCAGCGACGCCAAGGCGCGCCTTTCCGAGATCGTCAAAAAGGCAGTCGATGGCGAGGAGTTCGTGATCACGCGCATGGGTGCGCCCGCCGTCAGGATCGTCCGTTACGAGCCGCGTGGCAGCATCCCTCCGCTCGGCGATCTGAATGGCCAGATACACATCGCCGATGATTTCGACTCCTGGCCCCCCGACTTGGCGGTGACGCTGGGCATTGCGGAGATCAAGTGAGATACCTCATCGATACCCACATATTGCTTTGGGCCCGGTCGGCGCCCGACAGATTGTCGGATGACATGCTGGCCATCCTGAAGTCACCCGACAGCGACTTGCACGTGAGCGTGGCCACGTTGTGGGAATGCGCGATCAAATCCGCCATAGGTAAGCTGGACATACCGGCGGGCTTCCATCAAATCGTCGCTGGCAGCTACCGCATACTGGGCATCGAGGTTGCGCACCTGGAGGCACACGCCAATTTGCCCCTGCATCACCGAGACCCGTTCGACCGGATGCTGATCGTGCAGGCGCAATCGCATGATCTCGCCGTGCTCACCCAGGACGGCGCGTTCGCCCGCTATGATGTTCGGGTCTTACTGAATTAGCGGCGGCAAACCGGGGTGTCCACTCCATCGCTTGCCAGCGTTCAGTCCGGTTCGAACTCGCGGCGGTAATCCCGCCGGAGCGCTCCGTCCTGTTCGTCCTTCAGCAGGAAGCAGTTGCCCACGGCCAGCGCCTCGATATCGGTGCCCATGAAGCAGCGAAACGCATCCTCCGGCGTACACACGATGGGTTCGCCGCGCACGTTGAACGAGGTGTTGACCAGCACCGGGCAGCCCGTGCGCAGCTTGAACGCGGAGAGTAGCGCGTGGTACCTGGGATTCGTGGTCCGATCCACCGTCTGGATCCGCGCCGAGTGGTCTACATGGGTCACGGCGGGGATCTCGGAGCGGACGGCGTTGACTCGATCCACCCCCTGCAGCGCTTCGTCCGCCTCGGAAAGGGGCCGGCGCCGCTCTTGCCGGACGTCGGCCACGACCAGCATGTAGGGGCTGTCGATGTCCAGTTCGAACCAGTGCGCAACATCCTCGCGCAGCACCGAGGGCGCAAACGGACGGAAGCTCTCCCGAAACTTGACGCGCAGGTTCAAGGAGCGCTGCATGGCCGGCGATCGCGGGTCACCGAGGATCGAGCGGTTTCCCAACGCCCGGGGGCCGAACTCCATCCGGCCCTGGAACCAGCCCAGCGCCCAGCCGCTGACAAGCGCGTTGACGGCGCTTTCCAATAGCTCCGCGTCTTCCAGGCGGCGGAAGCGCGCCCCCGCCCGCGCCAATCGCGATGCGACCGCCTCGTCATCGAATGCTGGGCCGAGATAGGCACCCCGCATGCCATCGCCGCCTGTCGTCCGGCGCCGGTGTGTGGGGGGGGGGGGCAAGTAGTGGTGGTAGGCCGCCAAGGCGGCGCCCAGGCTGCCTCCGGCATCCCCTGCCGCCGGTTGAATCCAGACATTCTCGAAGGCGCGGCTGCGCAGCAGCCTGCCGTTGGCGACGCAGTTGAGGGCGACACCGCCGGCGAGGCACAGGTTGCGGGCTCCCATCTCGTTCGCAATTGAACGCCCCAAGCGTTCAACCACCTCCTCGGTAACCAACTGCACCGAGGCGGCGACATCCATGTGGAACGGTTCAAGCCGGTCCTCCGGCCTGCGGGCGGGCCGGCCGAACAGGGCCTCGAAGCGGCGGTTGGTCATCCGCAGCCCGGTGCAGTAGCCGAAGTAGTTCATATCCAGGCGGAAGGTGCCGTCCTCCTTGACGTCAATCAGGCGGTCGAAGATCGTGCGGGCGTATCGCGGTTCGCCGTATGGTGCCAACCCCATGACCTTGTACTCGCCGGAATTGACCCGGAAGCCGAGATATTGCGTGAAGGCGCTGTAGAGCAGGCCAAGGGAGTGCGGGAAGTGCAGCTCGCGCACCACCTCGATTCGGTTGGCTTCCCCCAGGCTGAGCGTCGTTGTCGCCCATTCCCCAACGCCGTCTATGGTGAGCACTGCGGCCGAGTCGAACGGCGACGGGAAGAAAGCGCTGGCCGCGTGCGACTGGTGGTGCTCGGCGAACACCAGTTTCGCCTCGGGGTCGAAATCGGGGTCGAAGCCGCGCAGCGCCTGTCCCAGCAGGCGTTTCTGGAACAGCTTCTCCTTGATCCAGGTCGGCATGGCCGCCGAAAACGACCGAAACCCCCGGGGCGCGAAGGACAGGTAGGTCTCAAGCAGGCGCTCGAACGTAAGGAACGGCTTGTCATGGAAGGCGACGAGGTCGACCTGGTCCAGCGACAGACCGGCCAGATCCAGACAGCAGGCAACAGCGCCGCGCGGAAACGACCGGTCGTGCTTCAGACGGGTGAAACGCTCTTCCTGGGCGGCGGCGACCACCTCACCATCCACGACCAGGGCAGCGGCGCTGTCATGGTAAAACGCCGAAATGCCGAGCACGCGCATATGGGGTGCTAGAAGATGGTGTAGATGAACGGCGCGACGACGCTTCCCTCGGTCAGCACGATCAGCCCGCCGAGCAGCAGCAGCACCACCAGGATCGGCAGCAGCCACCACTTCTTGCGCACACGCATGTAGAGCCAGAGTTCCCGCAGCAACATGAAACCTCCGAGGCGCATCGTTCCGCCGGCCGCATTATCCGCGATTGCGGCGATTAAGTCAGAGCGGGAGGCAGGGTGTTGGTTCGGCACCCCGAGAACAGCTTTCGCGCCGCCATCATCCGCGGCCTGAACATCCGCTGCAGCACCCCACTTCCCCACCCGGATGGCACACGCCTTGGCGAACCGCGGCGCCAAACGCTAAAACTGGTTTTTCATCGTGCTCGGCTCGGGGTCGGGATCGCGCCGGATCCAATAGCTGGACGTTGTCGGCTCAAGTCGGCGCCGCATCGGATCCCTCCCGGTCAGGCGCATCGCGAGCGCGAGCGGCGTCACCACGCCAAAGAAGACGATACCCATGACCAGCGGACTGGACACCCGGTGCAGCAGGCGACCGAGGAGGAGCCACGCCCGCGTGGCGGGGCCGAGCAGCCCAGGGCGCAGGAGCGCTGCCGCCAGCGCCGCAGCGGCACCCGCCAACGCCCAGCCGTTGAGAGCCGGCGAAAGGGAGCGTGCGGCGATCCATGGCCAAAAGCTCGCCACGGCGAGGACGGCGGCAAGCAACAGTCCAAAGGAGCGGTTGGAACCGCTCAGACTCGCGCCAGACATGAATTTTCGGATTCCCATGCGCTATGATTATAACTGCAATGCCGTTGAATCGCCCGCTTGGCTTGCTCTCATCCCCACCCCCAACCGAATGCGGGCGGTCCGGTCGCTTGGTGGAAATCCGGGCCAATCGGGCTACCATTGAGCGTTGAACGTGGCAAGCAGGAAATTCATTCCTCGGAGGATTCAATGATCGCAACGTTGAAGACGGTGAGGCTGCGCTGGCTACCCAAAGCGATTCTGGCAGTCGCCACGTCCTACTTCGCCCTCCTCGCGTTCCGGCTTTTCGCCTACGACTCAATTCAGGCAGCGATCCTGCACGGCGAGTGGTTCTTCAGGGATGTTGCCACCCTGATTTGCGCTGTGCTGGCCATCCTCCTTGCGTTGTCACTGTGCTTGCCGTCTCCGGTACGGGCCAACGTCGCCCTGCTGGTCGCCTCCAGCGGGGCAGCCGTCCTTCTTGTGGAAGTGCTGTTGCATCTGCAGGGGGACTCGGCGCGAGCCTTTCGGGATAAAGTAACTGTCCAATTTGCTCAGAAGGCAAACCGCCCGGTGGGCCAACTGGACTTATGGGACTTCATTCGCGACTTGCGCCGCAACGGCGTTGCTGAAGCATTTCCCTTCATCGGTGCGCCGCACAACCAAGCCATCTCCCAGTCCGATGGGCCGCGGCTGATGACATTAGCCGGAATATCCGAAGTGATGACCGTGATCTGCAACGAATCGGGCCGGTTCGAGCCCTATTTCAGCGACGAACACGGGTTCAACAATCCCCTCGGCCTGCATGACGGCAGCCCCCTGGAGGTGGTGTTGGTTGGCGACTCGTTCACGCATAATGGCTGCGTACGGCGCGCCGACTCGGTGGCGGGCCGCATTCGAACGTCAATTCCCCGAACCCTCAACTTGGGAATCCGTGGGTCAGGGCCCCTGACCGGACTTGGCGCACTGATCGAGTACGCATCAATGGCGGAACCTCGAATCGTCGTGTGGGGCTGGTACGAGGGCAACGATCTCAAGGACATAGTGCTAGAGGCCAGAAAGCCCGAGCTTCGACGCTACCTGAACGCACAGCACCCCTTCGGGCTCAAGGCGCTGCAGGGAGAAGTCGATTCCGCCTTAAGGGGTTTAATTCCTGGTTTGAAGCTTGCGGGCCAAACTCAGATGCTGGGCGACCTGCTTGTGCTGCGGTCCACCCGCTCGCGCTTGGGCCTCAAGAATTCTTCGATAGCACCCCGCTCCGCGTTTGCCCTGACCGAAGCCGTGTTGGGCACCGCACGGGATCTGGTCCGTAGCTGGGGCGGTCAGCTAGTGCTGGTGTACCAGCCGGGCGCCGAGCGCTATTGCGGCCGCGTCGAATCCTGGCACAACGAATGCAACGAGCGTCGGCAGTACATGGCAGGAACGCTTGGCGTGCGCGACGAGGCAATCGACTTGTTCAAACGCCTGGGCGTGCCCGTCGTCGATGGCCATATCGCTTTTTTGGAAACGGGGCGACCAGGGGACATGTTCTTCCATCCCTTCTCGCACTACTCGCCGGAGGGCTATCGTGTGATTGCAGAAGCTGTGCTGCGCAAAATCAGGCCCATGCTGCATATTCCGGTCGATGCTGATCGGAACCCGTCAACGCCCAGGACGGCGCGTTCGCCCGCTACGATGTTCGGGTCTCGCTGAATTAGCGGCGGCAAACCGGGGTGTCCACTCCATCGCTTGCCAGCGTTCAGTCCGGTTCGAACTCGCGGCGGTAGTCCCGCCTGCCTGACCGCCGCATTTGGCCGCCAGTCAACGGCCGGATATCAGATCATGCCGTCGAAATAGGCGATGGTTTTCTCCAGGCCCTCGCCGAGCGCGATGGACGGCTCCCAGCCCAGCTTCTCCTTGGCCAGCGTGATGTCGGGACAACGCCGGGTGGGGTCGTCCTCGGGCTGTTCCTTGTGGACGAGTCTGGACTTGGTGCCCGTCAGCTCGATCACCCGTTCTGCGAGTTCCTTGATAGAGGACTCCGCAGGATCGCCCAGATTGACCGGGCCGGTCAACTCGTCGGGCGCATCCATCAGCCGCCGGAAACCTTCGATCAAATCGTCCACGTAACAAAATGAACGGGTTTGGCTGCCGTCGCCGTGGATAGTGATGTCGTCGCCTTTGAGAGCCTGGACGATGAAATTGGACACCACCCGCCCGTCACCGGGATGCATCCGGGGGCCGTAGGTGTTGAAGACCCGGGCCACCCGGATATTCAGTTTGTGTTGGCGGTGATAGTCGAAGAACAGGGTTTCCGCGCAGCGCTTGCCCTCGTCATAACAGCCCCGGCGGCCGATGGGATTGACGTTGCCCCGGTAATCCTCGGTCTGGGGGTGGATGTCCGGGTTTCCGTAAACCTCGCTGGTGGATGCCTGGAATATCTTTGCCCGGGTCCGCTTGGCCAGCCCCAGCATGTTGATCGCGCCATGCACGCTGGTCTTGGTCGTCTGCACGGGATCGTACTGGTAGTGCACCGGAGACGCCGGACAGGCGAGATTATAGATCTCGTCGACCTCGACATAGAGGGGAAACGTCACGTCATGGCGCATCAGCTCGAAATGGGGGGAACCGAACAGGCCGAGGAGGTTGTCCTTGGTTCCGGTGAAGTAGTTGTCGACGCACAGGACATCGTGCCCTTCAGCAACCAGGCGCTCGCAGAGGTGAGAACCGAGAAAGCCGGCCCCTCCAGTCACCAGGATGCGTTTTCTGTATTCCATCACTACTGTCCGGTCAGTCCGAAGCTCTCCGGAATTTCAGGATTGAATTGCCGTCAAATAATTGAAGGAAATCGAAAAATATCGGCAGGAGAGGCGCGCAGGCCGCGCGAACCAACTCCACCATCCGGCGCCGGTACTCCGGCGCATGTGACAGTCGTTTCCTCGACATCCGGACACCTTGAAGCACCGCTCGACCGTCTGCCCGGCGGCCCTGTCGTCGAGCCCCCGAAGGTGGCTGATCTCCGTCTCGCGCCCCGAAAAGAACGGCACCCCGCGCCCGGTTGCCGACGCCCGGTCCCGCATCGACAGGTACCGCTCCATATCGACGATGTCCTGGTCGCGCAGTTCGCAGTCGTCCCGGTAGTTTTCATCGACCAATGCCATGATCGGCATTGTGCCACAGAGGCTCCCTCCAGCGCGGGCGCCTACCGGCTGCCCGTCGGGTCATACGGGTTGCGCTGACCGTCTGTGGGGTCGGGGATGGGTAAGCGACGTCACCCCCACGGTGCGTCACCCCCACCTGTCACCCCAGGACCATTTTTTGTCGGGAGCGAGTGCCGCCGACCGGTGCGCAGATGCCCTCGATGCCGTCGAAAGCAGCTCCATGCGGCCCGAACGGGCACCCAGACAACGAAACTCTCCCCCGAAATGGCCCGTTGAACGCGCTCACATCAACCGCCGCCGGACAAAAAACGAGCCCTGGCTGTCACCCCTACCAGCAGGGCTGGACGATCCGCGATCATCGGGCAACACTGCGCGCGGACCCGTACGCACGTGCGGATCTGGGCGCAGCCTCGGACGTGACCGGCAAGTCAATGCAGTCCGGGGCTGCGTCGGCCTCCTCGCCGATTCCGATTTCACCGCAACACACCAGCGCCGTCATCGCCGGTACGCGGGGCGATGGCGGCCTCTGACCGCCACCCGTTCAGGGGGGGAACAACGACACGCCCGCCACAGAGGCGCAAGGACGACCCCGAGCGTGTCTACTCCGACCCGGCACAGTCAGCTCACGAAGGCTGTTCGCCGAATATCCGCGCTTTTACGCAGCCACCAACAGCCGCTTAGATTCGAGGGTAATCAGGAACGGAAAAGGCGAGGAGCCGCTTTCGGATCTCCGACTTCGGTAGCCGGCATCGCGGGTGGGCGGCAATCTTGCCGAGTCCGACGTACAGGTCCTCTTGGTCGGTAACGCCGTGTTCGAACATCCGGTCGAGCAGCCAGAGGACTCCGTGACATCGAACGTCCTCTTCCTCTGCCAGTTCGCGCAATCCCCGATCTCCGGTTAGCAGCATCCACCCGTTGGTCTTGGCGAGAGCAAGGGCGAAGCTGTCCGGAACAGACAGCGGTCTTCGCTTGCGGAGATAGCCGAGTGCCAGCGAAACCCCGTCGCCATCCAGCTCCTCGACACGAAGCCCGAACCTGATGAAGTCCGGCCCGCCATGCTCCCTGAGCTCGCGTTCGTAGAGCAGGTCCGGGACGGTGAACTCGAACGGGAGCCGGAAGACCGGTTCGACCAGGCTCCCGCGTTCGAGGTCAACCAGGACCGAGGTGTCGGACACCAGAACCTTCACGGCACTCACGCTCCGGCAAGTTCCGCGTCCAGGCTCGGCGGTTCGTCCATGCGCCGGTTGAGCTCATGGACGGAATGGCCGAGCAGTTCGGCAGCCTTCGCTTCCGAGATCGCTCCCTCGGACAGGGCCCGAAAGCACAGACGCTCGAATCGCAAGGGGCGCTCGCCGGGCATCGCCCCGGGCTCCCTGTATGGCGGGCTGCGCCAGCCGCGGCGGGTGAATTCGTTGAACAGCGTCCGAAACGCCGACGCACCGAGGATCCCGAGATCCTTGCAGCGGTAGGTGATCGCCTGGACGCTCACGCCGAAGATGCGCTTGAGCTCGAAGAGCTCGCCCCAGCCGATGGACTTGCGGTGCTTGCCGATCTCCGCCCGCAGCGTCTCGGCGGGCATCAGGAACGCGCCCGCGAAACGATGCGCTGCTTTCTCCTCGTCGACTTTCGCTGCCGGGTCGAGGGCCATGTGGCCGAGCTCATGCGCGAGCGTGAAGCGCTGGCGTTCGCCCCAATCGTCCCGGTTGACGACGACGACCGAGGCAAGGCTCCGGTCTTCGCGGCGCACCCGTGCCGTGAGCCCGTCGATGTTGGGCAGGCTCATCGAGAGGACCTTGATGCCGCGTTCCTCCAGCAGATCGACCAGATTCGGGATCGGATCGAAACCGAGACCCCAGTGGGCGCGCATGCCGAGCGCGGCCGGCTCGGCTTCGGCCGGGTCGTGCAGCACGGGCCAGGGGGCGTCACGCGGCATGTCCCACGCGACGGTGGGGAGCCCCAGGATCTCCTCGACCGTGAGATACCGTTCCAGGAGGTGCAGGACGTTGGCTTCCACCTGCGCCTCCTCGCGGCGGCTGGTGAGCCGCTTCTTCCGGAAATCGACGGCTTCGAGGCGAATCTTGCTGTCGCTCGCGAGGTAGTCGATCGGGACCTCGAGGGCGTCGGCCAGCGCGATGAGCACGCCCGAGCTGGGCATCGACTCGTCGCGTTCGTACTTGCTGATCGCCTGCGCCGTCACGCGGTTGCCGATTCGGGCTTCCAGGTCACGGAGGGACAAGCCGCAGGCGCGGCGTGATACTCTAATGCGTTGCCCTACAGTCATTTTCAACCTCCCTCGTTGCGGTTGACAAAATATAGGTAGAGATGATATCTGTCAATTGCAGAGCTTGAACTGCGACCGGGGCATCCCCGTGTAGACGAGCGAACCCCACGTTCCGTTTCGGAGATTGAGACCATGACTGCTCAGCTTTCGTTCTTCCCGGTCGGCAACGGCGACATGACGCTCATCCAAACCGAGGGAGGCAACAGGCTATTGATCGACATGAACATCCGCTCTGCCGCCGACGATCCCGATGACGATACGCCCGACGTCGCCGCGAAGCTGCGCGACAAGCTGGTTCGGGACGCCGCGGGACGGCTCTACGTCGACGCGCTGCTCCTCAGCCACCCGGACGAGGATCACTGCCGGGGGCTGCGCAGGCACTTCCATCTCGGACCGCCCGAGGAATGGTCGAAGTCGGCGGACAAGATCGTGATCCGGGCCTGTCCTACGATAGCTGGAGCGAGATGCGCGAAGACGCCGAGGTCTCGGAAGATGCGCGCAACGCGCTTTCGCAGGCCCGCAGCGGCGCGACCATCGTTGCCAGCAGCAATCCGATCGAGGACGACGATAATGACCCGCCCTGTATCCGGGCCAAGCGCGAGTACGAAGCGATCGCGAGCGACGCGGCAGGCAGCTTTGAATGCGTCGGCGAACACCCGTCCGCGAAGTCTCCGGACATCATGGAATTCGAGGTCGGCGCCCATGGCCTGCGCCTGACCGGCGCATTGATGACGGCGCCCGCCGTGTTCGCACCGGGAACGATCGGCCGGCAGCCGCACGCGCACGGGTAGCGCGGAGAATGGTCCGCGCCGAAGTCGGGCATGCGGTTCGGCGCGCCCTCGACCTGATCTGCGAACATCCGGCGGTTCGCGCGGTCGGTGCGGCGGATCTCGACGAGGCGAGCGGTATCGTCACGGTCGAGGCGACGTTCGCGGTCAATCTGCCGAGCGAATGGCGGGGCTGTGGCGAGAGCCCGTCGGGCGTCAGGCTTCGGGAGGAGGTGTATTTCGGGTTTCCCGGCGGATTTCCTCTGGATCCGCCGGAACTGTCGTTGCGCGGGGATTTCAGCCGGAACCTCCCGCACATGCAGCCCTGGCTGGTGGACGGCCGCCCCGCGCCGTGCATCTACGACGGGGAGCTTGCCGAACTGCTTCACAGCGAGGGGATGGCCGGCATCCTCAACCCACCGACCAATTGGACACGGGCAGCCGAGCACCTCAAAGACGCCTTCGACGCGGCCTATGGGGCTGACGCTGCGCAGGCGACGGCGCAATTCGAGAAGTACCGGCATCGGCTGCGCCGCGAGACCGGCGGGTTCCGGGGTGGGTCATCCGGGCACTGCGCCATCTGCGCTTGCAGCATCCGGGCAACGAACGCATCGCGCAAGCGCTTGGCTAATTCCGCAACCATCGACACCGTATGGGCTACGCCGAGGCGAAGGCCCAGGGCCTGCCCATCGGCTCCGGCGTCGTGGAGGCCACTTGCAAGACGCTGGTCACGCAACGGCTCAAGCGCTCGGGGATGCGCTGGAGCATGCACGGTGGGCAGGCGATTCTCACCCTGCGCGCGCGGCTACAGAGCGATCGCTTCGACTCGGGATGGGCTGTGCTATCGGACACCTATCGCAGCGAAGTCGCCGCCCCCGATAATGTCGGGCCTCTACGCCGCCACATGAGAATCCGCTGAAAAATGATCAGTTTCGAGGACACACCCTCTGTATGGGTGCAGATCACATACTGACATTAAAATCAATAAGTTACGGAGAATTTTCTGCGGTGATACGACACTTTGTCAGGAAAGTGGTACCGATGTGTCCGGCGAATCGATCTCTGCCATACCGCACCCCTGCATCTACAGGCCCAAGCACCCCGAAATGCTCATTAAGCGGCTCGCCGAATCATCCGAATTGCGTTGGTCCGTCTTGGCGAACGAACAGCCAGTTCGGTTCACCGGCTCAAATACCTTCCCGCCTACCCGTCGCCAAGCAGGTGCCGGGCGAACGAGGGGATGGGCATGGAATAGGTGTATTCGTCGTCCGCGGGCGCAAGGAATCCGCTGTGCTCGGCATCCCGGATGAACTGCGTGGCGTTGGTGCCGGACGACGTGAAAATTCGCTCGCCGAATTCTTCCACGAGGTCGAAAATCTCGCTGTAGGCCAGCCGCCCGCCGCGTTCCAGCAGGGCCGGAACGAGTGCCTTGGCCAGCTTCTCGAATCCGCCGTGGCGGCGACGCAGGCGCGCCAAGCGCTGCTCGTAGTACCTTGCGCACGCCCGGTCGCCCTCGCGCAACGCCGCCTCAAGGTCGGCGCCCCCCGCGTCCATGCGCTCCGGGCTGGCCTCGCGGAGCTGGCGGATGGCGGCGTTGAGGTACACGGCCAGATGCTGCGGCCAGTTGGCGGCGCGCGCCAGGATCGCCTCGCGCCACGCCCCACCATTGCGCACGCCGAATGACTTGAAGCACCGCCCGACCGTCTGCCCGGCGGCCCTGTCGTCGAGCCCCCGAAGGTGAATGGCGCGTCCACCGGACAGGCGCGAGATGCTGACATCGTCCAGCGACAGCAATGTTCCGGGCAGGCCGAAGGCGCAGAACGAGACCGGCGCCCTGACGATGCCCTGATGCAGAGCGCTCAAGGTGCCTCCGCCCGCGTGGCGCTCGCCGGGCCGGATGCCCTGCGCCTCGTCGATCATGAGCACGATCTGCCAGGACCGCCAGGCGGGACGCCGCGCCGCGGCCTGCGCGATGGACCTCGGCGGCCCCTCGCGCGAGGCACCGAGCGAGAAGCCCAGCACGCCTCCGCCCCGGTCCAGGAACTCCCTCGCCCTCGCCCTCGCCCTCGCCGGATCGAGCTTGCCCCAATAGTCGCCGAGCCTTTCCAAGAGGGTGGCTTCGGCGGATTCCGATGCCAGCAGGTCCGCCGCCAGCCGGGGGACAATGGCCGCGTCGATCGCGTCGGCGATGTCCGGCGGCGATTCCGCGCTGCCTGCGGACAGCGGCACCGGCAGCCACTCCCGCCCCCCGGTCGGCGGCAGGGACCGCATTTCCTCCATGAACTGGCACATCAGAGCGCTCTTGCCCACGCCGGGCGGCCCCTCCACCACGATCGAAGCGTTGGCGGCCAAGCCTTGGGACAGGTCGTTAGCCATCTCCCGGAAAGCGCCGATCTCCGCCTCGCGACCCGAAAAGAACGGCACCCCGCGCCCGGTGGCCGACGCCCGGTCCCGCATCGACAGGTACCGCTCCATATCGACGATGTCCTGGTCGCGCAGTTCGCAGTCGTCCCGGTAGTTTTCATCGACCAATGCCATGATCGGCATTGTGCCACAGAGGCTCCCTCCGGCGCGGGCGCCTACCGGCTGCCCGTCGGGTCATACGGGTTGCGCTGACCGTCTGTGGGGTCGGGGATGGCGACCTCGCGCGCGATGAACTGCGCATACGTCCCGATCTCGGCTCCGCCGACGACGATCTGCCCCTTGGTGGTCCCCGTCCAGGCGTGGAACTCGAGCGCACGGTCAGGGGCCGCACTCCGACGTACGCCGAAGACAACTCGGCTCGGAATGCCTCGCCGGCGGAGCATCCAGTGCACGGCCATCGCCTGCGTCAGGCAGCGGGCGGCAAAGGGCACCCGGCGGGCCACCTTGCGAACGATGCGCCCGATCCGAGAGGCTGACCCGTCGGCCGCCCCCGGGCTTGTACGAAGCGCCCCCGGAAGAGGCGATGCAGCGATGTGGACCCGTTGTCGCCACCACCGCATCGGGACATGGTCGGCGAGGAGCCGCGCAACGATCAGGAGCAATGCCGCCTCAAGCGCCAGCCTCCGCGTCGCGGCGGGCAGGCGGACGAAGGCGGCAAGCGTTTTCACGCCGCTGGGTCTCCACTGCCCGTCGCCGTCCACTGCGCATCACATGGCACGAGCCCGCGCAATGGCATGATCGGAAACGCAGGGGTGCGGGTGACCACGGTGCTCATGCGGCGAGAAAGCGCCGGGACGTTCCTTCGAGCACGAGGCAGGTAAGGTGATCGGTCGCATACGCCCCGGTATCGATGCCGATGCGGTTCGGGCGGACCTCGGGATGCTGCGTCAGCGTATGGCCGTGGACCACGACCCGGCCATGGTCGCGACCGTCGTGGAGGAACTCGTCACGGATCCAGAGAAGGTCCTCTTCGCGCTGGTCCTCGAGCGCGACGCCCGGCCGTATCCCGGCGTGCACGAAGGCGAAGTCCCCTTCGACATGCCATCGGGCGAGCCCTTCGAGGAAGGTTCGGTGACTCGGTGGCAAGGTCCGTGTGAACGCCTCGCGCAGTTGTTCGAAGTGCGTCATGTCGCGCGGTCCGGCCGCGGCGGTAACGCCGTAGCTGAGCAGGGTGGCCTGCCCGCCCGCTCCGAGCCATTGCGGCCCCGCTTCGGGATCGTCGAGGAAGGCGAGCAGCCAAGCGTCATGGTTGCCCTTGAGGAAGACCGTCTCGAAACCGGGAGCGGGATCGTCGACCAGAAAATCGATGACCCCGCGCGAGTCGAGCCCGCGGTCCACGTAATCCCCGAGGAACACCAGCACCCGCCGTTCCGCACCACGCTCCTCGCGGATCCTGCCCACCACACGGACCAGCGCGGCGAGCGCACCGTGGATGTCCCCCACCGCATAGACGCGCGTACCGGGCGGGACGCAGGGCGTGCGGGCACCGGTGTGCGGCCGGCGGCGGAAGAGGCGCCGAAGCATTGCATGTCCTCCGTGCATCGTTGCCGGCCGGTACTGCGTTCCACCGTCTCGGAACCCCGATGGAACAGATGCACGGGCATCCCGGTCATGACCGACACGCAGCCCAATGTACCGGCTCGCGCATGCTGCGGGCAACATGCACCGGGGCCGCGCCCAGGGCCATTTCACGCTACGGCGCCAGACCGGAATCGACCGCCGGAGCGGCGAAAATTGTTCCGAATCAGGCCGATAGGTACCGTTCGTGGCGTGTGCAGGGCACCGTCAGGACGCCGCCCGGGATGCTTCGACCGACCTCGGGCGGGGCTCGGCCCAGCGTGAAATGGCCCTGGGGCCGCGCCAGGCATTCCCGCTGAGCCGATACATGCTCTCGCAATCCCCACGATTGGACGCTCCGGAGATCGATACTGTGCTGGAGTCGCGCCACGCAGCGGCCTCCCGGAGCGCTGGCGGGAATCGCGGGGGCCGCGCCACCGCGGCAGTTCGCATGACGGATCCGGTGAGAGACGGGGCGGCGATGGTAGGGGCGCCGCGGGAGCTGGGGAGCGCGACTTCCGTTCATCCCTGCCGTCCGGCGCCCCATCTCCGCCGCGCGATCCTCAGTAGCCGGGGAAAAGGATGCATCAAGGGGTAGAGGAAGAAGAGCCGGTCGGGCAAATCGGGCTGCCCCAAGTGGAGCGGTGCGACCACGGTCGTCGCGAGCTCGTGCAGGAGATAGCGCGGATCGGGTCTCGTCAGCAGGTGCAACGCCTTATTTTCGAGATGCCACCGGATGTTCGGCCAGGTTTCGGGCCTGCCCCAGGTGCGTTGCGCGATCCGCTCGACGAGGCGGCTCCGCCACGCACCGAACGGCAACGATGCGGCCGCGGACGGGCGAGCGACATGCAGCGCCTGCATGCACAGACCGAGGGCGGGCGCCACGGCGATATCGATCCCCCGCGCCCGGCACCAGCCGAGCGAGCGAGCGAGGCCGGCCTCGTCCATTGACGCCACCAGGGCCGCGATGTCGCAGAGCCACTTGAGACGGTGCCAGCAGTGATACAGACCGTGGCAGGCGAGGTAGCCGAGCTGGGCATCGTCGCCCGGAGTCCGGAAGGCGTACCCGCCGACCGTCGTGACGGCACTCTCCGCATGCAGACGATCGAACGATACGTCGAGCAGGTACGGGTTGCCTGTCAGGCGCCGGTGCAGTTCCAGCACGAGTGGCGGTCCGGCGTCGGCGCGCGCCGGTCGTGCGAGCTTGACATCCTTCGCGAGTCTCGCGTACCAGCGGTTGCGCGCGGGCGTCTCCCGGAAGGTGGGTGAGCGTCGGTACCAGCCACGCTCGCGCAAGGTTCGCTCGGCGGCGGAGAACGCGTCGGGCGGAACGAGCAGATCGATGTCGATCGACTCTCTGGTCAGCGGATTGCCGTGAAGCCGCTGGCTGAGGGGCAGGCCCTTGACGACGAGGCAGGGGATCCCGCTCTCGGCGAGCGCGCCGGCGGCGTCGGCCAGTGCATCGAGCTGTTGCAGACCGCGGATGCACACCCGGCGCCGGCGCTGGCGGAGTCGGTGCGCAAACTGGCGGCCGGCGATCCGCTCGACCTCGGGGCCGAGCCCATCGAGGAGCAGGGTCGTGACTCGGTGCCAAGCCGCGAGACGAGCGACGCGATCCCAATCATCGACGCGAGACAGCGCGGCCGCGTCGGCCTGCGGATCACCGGTGCCGAGTGCGAGGCGAAGCCCGCAGAGCAGCCCATCAAGAGCCGGCGTTACATCGGTGGGCCGGGGGGTGCTTCCGATTGCCCGAGGCCCGCGGGGGGCACCGGACCGAGCGCGGTCATCCGTTGGGTCGGCAAGGGCGTGATCTTCGCCTCCGGCGGGAATCGGTCCATCGCGCTTCATCGGCAAGACCGAGGGTTCAGCGTCGTCATGTTTGCGAGGGCTCCGCGCCCTCCAACGAACACAGAGAGCGGCACTTCACGATACGATACACCACCATGATGGCATCATGCGGTCCGCCCCCGAACTCGCGAACCCGCATGGCTCTATCGCACACGCGGATGCGCCGCGGACTCGGCGGGCATGCCGTCGCCTACGCAGTCGGCTTTGCGATCCAGGTAGCCGGGGTCCCTCTGTACCTCCACTTCTGGGGTGTCGCCCTGTACGGGGAATGGCTCGTCGCCATCGCGTTGCAGAGCTGGTTTCTGATGGTGGACCTCGGCTATTCCGCCACCGCGGTCAACAAAACCGCAATGCGGGCGGCGCGCGGTGATGTTGCGGGCGCTCGGGCGGCCTTTCAAAGCGCCTGGGTGCTCGTCACCGGCGTGTCCCTCGGAGCGGCGGCAGCGGCCATCGCGCTGCTCGGCTTCGCGCCCCTTGCTGCCTGGCTGGGGCTCGCCACGCTGGGCGACGACGGCATCGTGCTGCCGCTGCTCGTCGCTCAGGCGCTGGCGCATCTGCAATCCGGGCTGTTCGGGGCCGGTCTCACCGCCGCGGGCCACTACGGGCTGCTGGCCCTGATGCTCGCCCTGACGCGCGCCGTTGGTTTCGCCCTGGCCGCGCTCGCCATTGTGCTCGGGGGCGGGCCGGGCGAAGCGGCCCTTGCCCTGGCACTCGCCGAGTTGGCCGGGTTCGTGTGCATCGCCGCGTTGGCCCGGCGGTACAGCCCCTGGCTGCGCCCCGGACTGGCCGAAGCCTCCATCGCGGACATGCGCCGCCTCGCCCCGCCGTCGCTGGGGCTTGCGGTGCTGGCGCTCGGCAACGCTCTGGTGATTCAAGGGCCGGTCGTGGTGATCGGCGCCACTCTGGGGCCGGCCGCCGCCGCCGTCTTCACCACCTTGCGCCTGCTGGCTCGGGCGCCAGTGCAGCTTGCCGGCGTCCTGTTCGCCACCCTGCGCGTCGAAGCCACGTTCGCGCACGGACGGGGTGAGCGCGGGCGGCTGCGCCAACTGAACACTCAGGCGGTGCAATTCGCCGTGTGGTGGGGCGCGGCGGCGCTGTTGGCGCTGCTGGCGATTGGCCCTCAGGCGACGGCGCTCTGGACCGGCGGGGAGATCGTCGTGCGCCAGCCACTGTTCGCGCTCCTGCTCGCCGCCGCCGTCGCCACGCTGCTGTGGACCGCTGCGGGCACGGCACTGATGGCGGCGAACCACAGCCAGCACATAGCGATGGCCTACGCGCCGGTCGCCGCGCTCGCGCTGCTCGCGGCCGCCGCACTCGCGCCCGGCCTGGGCGCGGACGGCGCCGCGGCGGCGTTGGCCATTGGCGAGTGGCTGGTGTTCGCGCTGATCGCCCGCCGGGCGTTGACGTTTCTCGACCAGCGGCCAAGCGCGCTGGCAAGCGCCGCGCTGCGCCCGCCGACCGGTCTGCTCCGGCTCTTGCGGCCGGATCGATGACGGCGCATAGCACGGAGGCAGCTCATTACACTGCTGTCCCGACAATGCGGCGTCAGTCAGCCCGAACGCCCCTGCCGACGCCGCTCGACGACCCGGCGCAGCAACGCCTCGAATCGGGAGGCGATGGGTTCGATGTCGAAGGACTGCTCGGCGTAACGCCGGGCGCGCATGGCACAGGCATCCCGTTCCCGGTCGTCCCGCAGGAGTTCGGCAACCGCCTCGGCGACCGCCGAGCCGTCGCCGGCCGCCGCCACCCGGCCGCAGCCGTGCCCGGCGACAATGCGGCTGGCGAGGTTGCCGGCATCCGCCGAGAGCACGATGGCGCGCCCGGCGCAGCAGTACGAGAGCACCTTGCTGGGCACGCAGTACGGCTGCATCTGCGGCTCCAGCAGCGCAAGCAGGATGTCCGCGCTGGCCATGACCTCGGGCAGCGCCGCGTAGGGCTGGAACGGCAGCAGCACCAGATTGTCGAGGCCGAGCGCCCGCTTGCGGCTGGCGAGCCAGTCCGCCCCGATGCCCTCCGATACCACCACCACCCGGGTGTTCGGCGCCGGCGGGTTCCGGGCCAGGTCGAGCAGCAGTTGGGGATTGTGCTTGAGGCCGAGGTTGCCGGTGTAAACGATGTTGATTCCGTGCGTCAGCCCGTGGCGCTCCGCCCAAGGGTTCCGGCGCGGACGCATCGGCAGCTCGTCGATGGGGGCCCAGTTGTGGATGACGCTCCATGCCTCCGGGGGAACGTTGATGCCCTCCAGATAGCTTTGGAAGTCCTCCGAAATCGCCACGATGTGGTCGCTGCGACGCAGCAACGAGCGCTCCAGTCCCAAGTAGCGCCGCACCGCCAGCCCGCCGAAAACGGGCACCTTGCGGGGCAGGATATCGGCGGCCGCCACGCTGTTGAGGTCCTGAAGCCAGTTCACGAATTCGGCGCCGCACCGTCGGCTGGCCGGGACAATCCAGCGCAGCGCGTCGAGCGGCGTGTTGGCGCACAGCACCACATCCGGCTTGGCCGACGTTATCCTCGCGGCGGCGCGGAGCCCGTAGGCGTTCTCCATCGCCAGGCGGCGAACGAGGCTGCCCTTGGCCATCGGGCGCTTCCCGCCCACGCCCTCGATGGTCAGCCCCGCCGCGTCGCCTTCCCCAACGTCCAAGTCGGCCTTGGCGCCGACCAGCGACTCGCAGTGCAGGTGATGCACCCGGTGCCCCCGTCCGGCCAGCACCCGGCTGAGCCGCATTGGGAACGGATGGCCCGCGAAGTCGTGGATGACGAGCCTCACGGCGACCCACGACCTTCTTCGGTCATTGCGTCAAGTGGCTGGCGATCCACCGGTAGGTGGCCGCGATGCCTTCACGAAGTGGGGTCTCGGGCTCCCAGCCAATCACCTCGCGCAAGCGCGCGTTGTCGCTGTTGCGGCCGCGCACGCCTTCAGGCTTGGACCGGTCGTACCGCCGCCCCAGACGCTTTCCCGCCGCCGCGACAGCGGCATCCACTAATTCATCGACCGTAACCAGCTCCTCCGTTCCCAGATTGATCGGCAGGGCGTGGCTCGACTCCATGATGCGCCGCAGCCCCTCGATGCAGTCGTCGATGTAGCAGAAGCTGCGCATCTGGCGCCCGTCGCCCCAAACCTCGATGTCCTCATCGTCCGCAGCCTGCGCGACCTTTCGGCAGATGGCCGCCGGCGCCTTTTCCTTGCCGCCGTCGTAAACGGTCAATGGACCGTAAATGTTGTGAAACCGAACGATACGCGTATCGAGATTCCGCTCCTCTCGATAGTAGGACGCGAGGTGCTCCGCATACAGCTTCTCCCATCCGTAGCCCTTTTCGGGATCGGCCGGGATCGCCTGCTCCTCCCGCAGCGAGGTTGCGGCGGCACTCGCCTGCAGAAAACCGGGATAGACGCACGCCGAGCTGGTGTAGAGGTAGCGGCGCCGCATTCCGTCGGCGACCGCAGCCTCCAGCATGTGACAGTCGATCAGGGTATTGTTCCGGGTCAGCCGCGCATGGTTGGCGGTGATGTAACCGATGCCCCCCATGTCGGCGGCAAGGTGGTACACATCGGTTGCGCCGGCCACCGCCCGGGCGCAGTTTTCATAGCGCCGAAGATCCGCAACCAGGAACTCGTCCGCCGCGCTGCCCTCGAACTCCGGCGTCTTCAGATCCACTCCCCGCACCCAACAGCCCTCGCCCTTGAGGCGGTTGACAAGATGGTGGCCAATGAAACCGCCCGCTCCCGTGACTACCGCTCGCATTCATTCTTCTCCGCATGATTGATGACGCCCAGAGCAACGCTGGGGTGAACTGTCTGTGCCGAACCTTCACCGCCAGCAGGTTGCGCTGCTACCTGTCAAACGCTGCCGCCGGCAGATGCACCGACTCATCGCGTCCGCGGCGTTTGCCGACCTTACCCTGATCGCGCATCCGGGGCGGGCCCGAGGGCGGATTCCACATCCTCGGCGTGGCTGGCCATTCTAGACGCCATGGCGAACCCTTGCCGAACGCGACGCGACGTGCAGCAGGGCCATGTCCGCCCGCACTGGGGCCGATGAATCGTCCACCCGACTTCGACTGAATCACATCCTCGTTCAGGTTCATCTCTGAATTGGACAACGCTCGTATGGACGACCGGAACCAACCGGGTTGATCAAGTAGCAATCGGTCGCTACCTTTATCGCATGAGATCGGTTGGCATCAAGGTTCTGAACAGCAAGCTGAGTGAATACGTTCGGCTTGCGTCCTCTGGCGAGACGATCCTGGTCACCGACCGGGATCAGGTGGTAGCCGAGCTTGGCCCGCTGCGGGAGACTCGGAGCCCGATCCTCGCTGACGCCTTCCTGGCGGAAGCGGTCCGGTCCGGCGTGCTGACGCCGCCGAGATTGACCGCCTCGGGACCGCCGCCCAAACCCAAGCCCGTCGCCACGCTGGAAGAAATCCTGGCCGACCTGGACGAGAGCCGGCGCGACCGGTGATTTACCTCGATTCGTCCGTCGCGCTCGCCCATCTTCTGGCCGAGAACCGGCAGCCGCCTGCTTCGCTATGGGACGAGACGCTGTTTTCCAGCCGGCTGCTGGAATACGAGATATGGACCCCGCTGCATGCGCGCGGGCTCGCGGAGGAGTCCTACGGCGAGGCGGCGCGCTGGCTGACCGGCCGCGTCGCGATGCTGGAGCTTTCCCCGTCGGTGCTGGCGCGGGCACTGGACGCCTTTCCCGGCCCCGGCGCGCTGCGCACCCTCGACGCCCTGCATCTGGCGTCGTGCGCCTATCTGGCCGAACACGGGCAGGAGGTCGCGCTGGCGAGCTACGACCGGCGGATGAACGACGTGGCCTGCGCGATGGATATCCCGCTGTTCGACCTCGAGGCGCCGAAAACAGCATGACGCCGGGCGCGCCGGGCGCGCCGGGCGCAAGCCTCCCGTTCCCGGTGGTCCCGCAGGAGTTCGGCAACCGCCTCGGCGACCGCCGAGCCGTCGCCGGCCGCCGCCACCCGGCCGCAGCCGTGCCCGGCGACAATGCGGCTGGCGAGGTTGCCGGCATCCGCCGAGAGCACGATGGCGCGCCCGGCGCAGCAGTACGAGAGCACCTTGCTGGGCACGCAGTACGGCTGCATCTGCGGCTCCAGCAGAGCCAGCAGGATGTCCGCGCTAGCCATGACCTCGGGCAGCGCCGCGTAGGGCTGGAACGGCAGCAGCACCAGATTGTCGAGGCCGAGCGCCCGCTTGCGGCTGGCGAGCCAGTCCGCCCCGATGCCCTCCGATACCACCACCCGGGTGTTCGGCGCCGGCGGGTTCCGGGCCAGGTCGAGCAGCAGTTGGGGATTGTGCTTGAGGCCGAGGTTGCCGGTGTAAACGATGTTGATTCCGTGCGTCAGCCCGTGGCGCTCCGCCCAGGGGTTCCGGCGCGGACGCATCGGCAGCTCGTCGATGGGGGCCCAGTTGTGGATGACGCTCCATGCCTCAGACGTTCTCCGTCGCCAGGCGGCGGACGAGGCTGCCCTTGGCCATCAAGCGCCTGCCGCCCACGCCCACGCCCACGCCCTCAATGGTCAGCCCCGCCGGGTCGTCCTCCCCAACCTCCAACTCGGCCTTGGCGCCAACCAATGACTCGCAATGCAAATGACGCACCCGGTGCCCCCGCCCGGCTGAGCTGCACTTGGAAAGGATGACCCGCGAAGTCGTGGATGACGAGCTTCAACGTGAGGGTCAGGCCGAATGCCGCTGGACGGGAGCGATTCGAGGTCGCGCGCTCAGTCAAGCCTTCTGCATTCGACGCCAAGACAGTTTTCCCACCGCTCCTTAGTCTTCCACTTCCCCAAAGGTGGCATCCTGACTGTCTCCGAAAGCCGCCCTGCGAATGTCGGTGAATCCGGCGCATCGAAGCTCCGCCGCGATAGACAGCGTTGTCCAATCCAGAGATGAGCCTGAACGGAGGGGGGAATGACAGGCAGAGGGGTGCGGGTTCGAAGGAGTTGTGAATGAGAGGGTGAGGGTGGTGCGATGGGGTCGGGGAGGTCAAGGGGTCGGGGGGTTGTGAGTCGAATGGTGATGGGTCCTGTGGAGGCTGTGGGCGAGAGGCGCGAGAGTGTGGGCAGGCGGTGGGCCACGCTCAAGCGTGGTCCACGGGCTGTCCACACGGCCCGCAGGGCGCACGCCGGTCCCCGCAGGGGACTCGTCCACAATTCCACAGGACGTTGGATTGTGAGGTTTGCCCCCCCTACGCGGCGCGGCCCCATTCACGCCTGAAAGCACGGAACAGGGCGTCGCGCGCGGCGTTGACGGCCCGCGCCGCATCGAGGTCGCTGTAGGCGTAGGCGACGGCGTCGAGCTGCCTGAAGGTCAGCCCGGGCTTGAGCCAGCGCGCGGCATTGGGCAGTGACTTCAGTTTCTCGTAGGGGGTAGCGACGTCGCGGTCGCGGTAGTGGCGGCGGATGCGGCCGGTGGCGTCGCGCTGCTCGGTGGCGAACAGGCAGGGGCGGTGATAGTTCAGATACGGCGAGAGCACCCCTTGGGTGAAGGCGTTGACCCGGGGGGCGAAGCGCTGGGCGATGGGGTCGTAGCCGAGGTAGGTGCGAATCACGGCGCCGTTTTTGCCTTCGACCAGGGCATTGTCGTTGCAGTGGCGGGCGCGCGACTTGGTGAACTGGCCGATGTGGAGCTTGTTGAGCAGGCGTGCGACGCGGTGGTTGATGTACTGCGAGCCGTTGTCGGCGTGAAAGCCTTGAATCGCGAACGGATAGGCCTCGATGAGCGCTTCGAGCACGGGGACGAGGAAGCGCTCGGAGATGGCCGCCACACAGCCGATGTGCTCGTACTGGGTGACCTCATCGACGGTGTTGATGTGGTCACCCCCTTGGCCCCGTTGCGATCGCCCTGGTGGACGGTGTCCACGCGCACGCATCCGGGCTGTCCGTCGGGGCGGAGCTTGCGCCGCTCGGCGATGGCGACCACGCGGGGTCGGGTCTTGGTGGACACGCTGCGCCGGGTGCGGTAGGTGCGCGAGTGGCGCAGGTTGTACAGGCGCCCGTTCGACAGCCCCGCCAGGCGCGCAAAGCGCGCATCGGCGAAGACCTCGTACTGGCGGCGCAGCACCGCCCGGGTGGCCGGCCCGCAGCACTGGCCGAGCGCGGTGTCGACCTCGGCGAGCAGGCGGATAGCGGCCGCGGTGTCGCGCCTCGTGAAGGGACGCGACGGCACGGCGCGGCGCCGGTCGCGGATGCGTCCCGTCGAGCGGTGCTGGGCCACCAGCCGGGTGAGCTGCGCGCGCGACAGCCCCGTCATCTTCGCCAGGTACGCTTTCACCGCGCCCTTGTCCGCCTTGCCGAGCGCCGCGTAGTCGAACTGCACCAGGGTGCGCCGAATGAACGCGTAGGCCGAGGCTCGCTCGGCGAGGGCGAAATCCACCGCCTCGGTGCCCTCGGCCACTTGCCGCACCTGCGCCAGGGTCTGAACCCGTTGGGTCTGTAGCGTCACGATCATCCTCCGATGATCTCCGAATCGCTCCCCCTACAGGCTCACCTGTCGTTGGATTCAACCCCTCCCTTCAGGCTCACTTCTCATTGGACAAGGCTTAGACTTGAAATCCCGCATCCACAATTGACATGATTCGGCTAGTGTTTGCGTTGCCGGCAGTGTAAGGAGGAACTGCCTTACCTTTAGCTGCCGAATAGGTTCTCGGGTGAAAATCGAGACTGCGGCATGGATGACTTACGGAGGAGTACAGACGCGATCTCCTTCGCAACGCGATCGATTCTCATCTTCCATTAATCCCACCCTGTACCAGGGAGATTTAGCAACGATGACCTCACATCGTATACAAAGATCCCGCGCCAGGGAAGCGCCGTGGCTAAGTGAATGCTC
Source organism: Gammaproteobacteria bacterium (assembly GCA_965221725.1). GTDB lineage: Bacteria > Pseudomonadota > Gammaproteobacteria > HK1 > HK1 > HK1. The sequence goes on along the minus strand of OZ244909.1, from coordinate 938,839 downwards.
AATCTTTGTATGCCTCAAGGGTGCGCTTCTTATAGTTGTATACGCTATCGCGAGCATGGCGTTCATGATGGATCCGCTGCACGCTCTGCCGAGCATCGATCCCCGAGTAGTAAAAAAACTTGAGGAGGGCGGCGCAGCGCGAATCCTCGTAGTCTTCGCGGAGCAAGAAGAAAGCAATAATTCTCCGTTAGACTTGAATTCTCCTTCTCAGTTTCTTTCGAGGCTTTTAGGAAAGGACTCGTCTAGCGTAAAGCAGATCGGTGGTTTGCCTATCGCAGTAACAGAGATCAATCATGCTGGACTGGAACTACTCGAAAGCAACCGGCTAGTCGCTGCGGTGTACGCAGACGAGCCTGAAAGACATCTTCTTCACATGTCGTTACCTCTCATGGGGATTGATTCGACCTATGAGAAGTCTCCTCGCGGCGATGGATACTCGATCGCTATTCTCGACTCCGGGGTGAACTATGAGCACCCATTCCTGAAAGGTAAACTGAAAGCTGAAGCCTGTTTCTCTACATCCGAGTCTGATCTCTACGCCGTGAGAACTTTGTGCCCAAATGAAGAGATCGTGGATATGACCCCTGGGTCTGGACTTCATTGCAAGGTCAACCCAGAAGAATGCTCGCACGGCACTCATGTTGCCGGGATAGCGCTAGGTGGATTCGACAACAAGGAGAATCCCCAAGGCTCTGGCGTCGCGCATGAAGCTGGACTAATTTCTATCCAAGTATTCACGGAATTCAGCGATCCTTGGGTATGCGGTAAGGATACAACTCCATGCATCATGAGTTTCCCGTCAAACCAGATCGCAGCTCTTGGGTATATCCGCACGCTAGTTCAGGAAGGCGACCTCAAAGTCGCTGCTGTAAACATGAGCCTCGGCGGAAAGCGCCGCGAGAGAGCGTGCAATAATGACCCTAGAGGTGCAATTGTTCAGGAACTGCGGAATCTAGGAGTTGCGACAGTCATCGCCAGCGGTAACGACGCATTCCATGACGCAGTTAGCGAACCTGCTTGCATACCTGAAGCGATTACCGTCGCTGCATCCAAGAGCAATGATGCTGGACTCAATACCGGGTTCTCAAATGCATCAGACCTAGTTGATTTTGTTGCTCCAGGAACGGGTATCACTTCGTCCCTAACGCAAGGGTTCGGAATGTCAAGTGGAACATCAATGGCAGCCCCCCACGTCGCAGGTGCATTTGCTCTGCTGCGGTCCCATGTGCCCAGTGCTACTGTAATCCAGATCGAGACCGCGCTCCAAGCTACCTCAAAGAGAGTGGTCGATCCGCGTACAGACCTTGAATTTCACTTCCCCGATGTAGGCAAGGCAGCGAATAAACTGGAAATGCTTGCGGGTAACTCAGAGCGGATAGAGAAAAAAGATGCTGAGGTGAAAAACGCTCTCAAAGATATCATTGGTTCCCCGAGAATTATGGTTGTTATAGAAGAGGAGGGGATCATGCACGGTGACGCTCAAATCCAAACCGCAAAGGAACAGATAAGGAATAAGTTCGGACCAGTAGGCTTCCATCAAGTCACCAACAACCTCTTTATACTTGAGAGACGACAGGGATTTGACCTGGTGGAGCTTGGATACGTCGCAGCACAGTTTGGGGAAAATACAAAACTTTATAGTGATACTCCGAACCGGACGCAGTGATAGGCTGCGTATAGCTCATTGGTCCTTGCAGGGTAGTCAGCAAGCCACAGGGCCGGAGTGAGAGCCCCGGCCCTGTGGGAGTGTAGGCGCGTCCTGCGACTATTGTGTACACGCTCCCACCGAAGGCCCGTCAAGTTCGGGTGGGGTACTCAGGCTGGGACTCCCATCCCGGCCTGAGTACGTCTTGAGAGTTGATGCTACCCCGAGGCCGACCAGCACCGCTTCGACGCCATCGATATCCCGGCCTGAGTACGTCTTGAGAGTTGATGCTACTCGACCAATAGCCCGATCCGCAATCCCCGCGTCCTATCCCTGTTAGCGCAAAGCCGTAATGGAGTTACCCCGTTTTGATGGACACTTGAGCAAATGACGCACCCGGTGCCCCCGCCCGGCCAGCGCCCGGCTGAGCTCCATTGGGAACGGGTGGCCCGCGAAGTCGTGGATGACGAGCTTCAAGGTGGAGATCAGGCCGAATGCCGCTGGACGGGAGCGATTCGAGGTCGCGCGCTCAGTCAAGCCTTCTGCATTCGACGCCAAGACAGTTTTCCCACCGCTCCTTGTCTTCCACTTCCCCAAAGGTGGCATCCTGACTGTCTCCGAAAGACGCCCTGCGAATGTCGGTGAATCCGGCGCATCGAAGCTCCGCCGCGATAGACTTGAAATCCCACATCCACAGATGCTTTGAATTTCCCATGTAGGAGACCACGAAATCACGGAACCGGCGTTCCCGCTTAAGTGACCCCAAGCCCGTATCCGTCATAAATGCGTGCGCGGCACTCTCCGACCGGTTGTCGACATAACGGTTCACAATATACTCCAAGTCCGGCAAGACGAGGCGGAATACCCCCCCCCCTCTCTCCAGTCTTTAGAATGCGCCATGTGTTGATCAAAGCCGTCCTGAAGTCGGCCAAGGACAGATGCTCAAGCACATGGGAGCAATAGACGCCGTGGAACGATTGCGCGGCGACCGGCAGGCCCTTTACGATGTCCCCATACTCGACGTTCTCGGGAAATCGCTGGCCGTTTCGGGTGTACAGCCTTCCTATCAGCGGTAGACGTTCAAAACGCAGCGTGGGCGATGCGTCGAAATTGCGCCAGCCCTTCGGCGCCGACCAACCACATCCATACTGTAAATACTTTCGCATGCGTTTTTCCTTGAAGTACCGCAAGCGCACCGAGCGCAGGCCGTAGGCCGCTTCGTAGTCCGCCAATGCGTGCTCGACCGCGAGCTTCGTGCGGCCGTAGGGATTGACCGGAGCGAGTGCCGCCCCCTCGGTGATCGGCACACTCGCAGGTTCGCCGTAGACCGCGCAGGACGAAGAGAACACAATCGGCGCGTTGCCCGCGGAACGCGCGGCATCAAGCAGGTGCAGCGCGCCGATGACGTTGTTGGCGTAGTACTTGGCGGGATCCTCGAACGATTCCCCCACATACGCACATGCGGCGAAATGCAGCACGACCGCAGGCCGATGCTCCGCGAACGCCTCGGCGAGCGTGTCCGCATCAAGAAGGTTGCCCTCGATGAATGGGCCCCAGCGCACGAGATCCTGGTGGCCGGTGGAGAGATTGTCATACACCACCGGAAGGAATCCGGCGGCGGCCAGCGCCTTGCAGGCGTGGCTGCCGATGTATCCGGCACCGCCGACGACGAGGGCGATCGGGTGCGAACTCACGGCACGAGCCTACAGATGATTTCTTTCAGTGCTCGGTGGTGTCCCGTCCCCACCATGTGCGACGTGGCGTTGGATCAGGGGCAGCCGGGCCGATCAGAGAGCACAAGGCGCGTGATCCTCGTGGAAATCGCAATCCGGAGCAACACGATGGTGCCGTGCTTCAAAAACCCTCCCCCGATCCCGGTTGCCATGACTCCGATAGCCACGATCCGGACGCGGCTGGGTTAGTCGCTTCTTGCTTTCTTTCCAAACATTCTCGCTCACAGGTCACTTCCCAATGCATCATGGGCGCTTCGGCGTGTGATTGTACGAGCAATAGGGGCATCGCCTACCTGTCTCCGAGCAGATGCCCGGCGAACGAGGGAATGGATATCGAATATGCGCCTCCGTCACCCGCAGGCGCGAGGAATCCACTGTGCTCGGCGTCCCGGATGAACTGTGTGGCATTCGTGCCGGACAGCGCGAACGTTCGCTGGCCGAGTTCTTCGACGAGGTCGAAAAGCTCGCTGTAGGGCAGCCGCCCGCCGCGTTCGCGCAGGGTGGGGACGAGCGCCCTGGCCAGCTTCTCGAATCCGCCGTGGCGGCGCCGCAGACGCGCCAGGCGCTGCTCGTAGTACCGCGCGCGCACCCGGTCACCCTCGCGCATCGCCGCCTCCATGTCGGCCTCTCCCGCATTCATGCGTTCGGGGCTGTCCTCGCGGAGTTGGCGGACGGCGGCGTTGAGATAAGCCGCCAGGTGCTGCGGCCAGTTGGCCGCACGGGCGAGAATCGCCTCGCGCCACGGTGCGCCATTGCGCACGCCGAAAGACTTGAAGCACCGGTCAACCGTCTGTCCGGCGGCCCTGTCATCGAGCCCCCGAAGGTGGATGGCGCGCCCGCCGGACGGACGCGAAACACCCACGTCGCCCAGGGCCAGCAATGTTCCAGGCAGACCGAAAGCACAAAATGAAACCGGCGCCCTGACGATCCCCTGGTGCAGTGCGCTCAACGTCCCGCCGCCCGCACGGCGCTCGCCGGGTTGGATCCCCTGCGCCTCGTCGATCATGAGTACGATCTGCCAGGACTGCCAGGCGTTGCTTCGGCGGCCCGCGGCCTCCGAGAGGGTTTTGGGGGGGCCTTCGCGCGAAGCGCCCAGAGAAAATCCCATCACGCTGCCGCCCCGGTCGAAAAGCTCCCTGGCCCTCGCGCGCGCCCTTGCCAGATCGATGTCGCCGCCCCAGTATTCGCCCAGCCGCTCGACGAATCTCTCGGTTTCGCCCGATTTTCCGGGGCGGCTCTCGCTGGTCAACAGATCCGCGGCGAGTTGGCCGACGATGGCCGCATCGATCGCGTCGGCGAGGTAAGGCGGTGATTCCGCGTCGCTCGCGGACACCAATACGGGCAGCCATCGCCGCCCCCCGGCTCCGGTCGGCGGCAGCGACCGCATTTCCTCCATGAACTGGCACATCAGTGCGCTCTTGCCCACGCCAGGCGGACCCTCCACGACGATCGTCGTGTTGCCGCGCCGGTTGCGGGACAGCGCGTTGACAACGCGGCGGAAGGCGCCAAGCTCGGACTCCCGCCCGGAAAAGAACGGCACGCCGCGGCCGGTGATCTGAGCACGATCCTCATCCGCCAGGAAGTCCGCCGCGCACACCCGATCCTGCTCACGCAGGCGGCCATCGTCCCGATAGCTTTCATCAATCAAGGCCATGGCCCGGATTGTGCCATACGGAGTCGTCAGGCTACTTCCCGCCTGCAACACCCCGCCCGCAACTGAACGCCCCGCGCCGTCGCGGGAAGCTGGATGTATTCGAGCGCCGGCCCGGGTTCGTCGTGCGCAACCACATGGTTCGCGAGCGGGGCGACTCCGCTCGCCTTGCATTGGTTCGCTCCCCCGCCGGGTCAACGCCAAGGGTTGACCACTTCGGCACCCATGTCTCGGAACGGGGCCGTGTCCCGGGTGGCAATACGGAAGCCGGAATGGATCGCGATCGCGGCGATCGCCGCGTCGGCAAAACCGATTTGGCGGCCAGCGCGCCGGGCCGCCGCCGCCCGGACTGCGAAAACCCGCGCCGCCGGTTCGTCGAGTGGCTTGATCCGCCCTTTGAACACCCGGCCCACGGCTTCATCGATGCCTTTTTCGAGTTTTCGGCGCCGCGAGACCGGCGCCAGCCGCGCCGCGCCGAATCGGAGTTCCATGACCACGATCACCGGCAGCCAGAGTGACTCCAGATCCTGTTGGTTCAGCCACTCCATGACACCCGGGTTCGGCGCCGATTTCATGGTTTCGGAGACCAGGTTCGTGTCGAGAAGGATCACTCGAACACGGCCGGGTCGATGGGCGTCCGGTCGCGTCCGAAAGAAACGTCCCCGAAATCGGCATCTTTCCAGATGGACCGGAGAAGGTCGCCCGGCCGCGCGCGGTCGGCGGGGAACAGCCCGCGCCGCAGGAGGCTGCGCGCCAGCGCCTCGGCACTGCTCCCTTGGGCCCGGGCCTGCGACTTCAGCGCCCGATGCACCTCGTCGGGGATTTGGCGGATGGTGATTTGCGCCATGATCGGCCTCCTTGGTGGAAGTTCGGCGGCACGAGTTCGAATGATGGCATTTTCTCAAGATGCTATCAAACGCGGGATCGCGGTTGTCGGTGGATGGCATCCGCCACCAGTCGGCTATGAATTCCAGTTGCGCCGGTAGTCCTGGTGCATGGACAGGCATCAGTCCCAGGGATTGCGAAGTTCCAGAGGGTCGGGGAAGTACATGTCGTCGGCAAGGTCCTTTGGACCGTGAGGAAGGTGTGAACGCCGCGCTTGCCGCTCGGCGCTGCGCGAAAGCTTACGGACCGGTCGATCGGGATGAAACCACGGGCACCGACCGCTGCGCCGCGCCATCAGGCTTGGGCGGGACCGTGCGGCACTCAATTGTCCACTGCCACCTTGAAGGGTGTCGTCACATATGACAACATACGATCTGAGCAGGAATTCGAGGCCCATCGGCTGGATCAAGGCAGCGCGCAAGGTGTTCGACACGTTTCCCGAAACGGTGAAAGACCGGGCGACCGCCGCCCTGACGGTTGCGGCCGAGGGCGGCAAGGCGGACATCGCCAAGCCGCTCAAGGGTCTGGGGGCGGGCGTCTTCCAGATCGCCATCCGGCACCGGACCGACGCCTGGCGGTTGGTCTACGTCACGGAACTGGCCGGACGGCTCTGGGTGGTCCACGCATTCCGGAAGAAGTCGAAAATGGGCATCAGGACGCCGAAGCCCGAGATCGATCTGATCGCGGTCCGGCTGGCCCGATTGAAAAGGGAGGTGCTGTCATGAGCGATTCCGAATTCGAGCTGATCGAAGGAAGCGGCAACATCTACCGCGATCTGGGCGATCCGGAAGCGGATCTCAAGCACGCCAAGGCGGTGCTTGCCGCCCGCATCATCATGACGCTGGACGAGCGCTCGCTGTCGGTGCGAAAGGCCGCCACCCTGACCCGCTTCGCCGCCGCGGACTTCTCGCGCATCCGCAACGCCGACCTTGGGCGCTTCACGCTGGACCGGCTGATGAAGATGCTCACGGCGCTGGACCGCGAGCTGCAAATCACGGTGCACATCGAATCCAGGCACCAGGGTGAATCGGCGATTGTCACTTGAGCCTTCCCTTGCTTGAAATTTGAGCCGCACGACGCCCCACTCTCGACCTCGACCAGGGCTTCGTCGTTGCCAATTTGCACGAGATCGTTCAGGCGCTTACTGGCATGGCCATTGACACTGAGGCGCCCGCAGTAATGGAGCTCTTCAACCGAGAATCGATGAATGCACCGTGGGGGCTGAGGTCGAGAATCAAGCTTGTGCAAATGGCTCTCAACTTCTTCGATGTGGACAAGCTGTCAACCAGCCGCGATGCGATCGGCAAGGCCCCGCCACCGTCAGGTAAAACAAGTACGCTTACTGGGCATGACTTTTTTCGGTACGTTGTCGCGAACGGAAGCTTTCAAAGACGACCGAATGCAATGCGCGTTGCACAGATCTTGGAGCAGATGGTGTTGGTGGATGGCATCCGCCACCAGGCGGCCATGAATTCCAGTTGCGGCGGTAGTCCTGGTGCATGGACAGGTACCAGTCCCAGGGATTGCGAATGGGACCGATGACGGGCAGGCGCGAGTGGGCGGGCGGCAGGATGAACTGCATGCTACGCCAGCCGCCCCTGCCACAACGCATCCAGAAAGGCTTCCCAGGGCATCACTTCAACGCCGTCAACGAGGCGGCGCACAGGCTCCAGGCACACCAGCACATGGCGTTTGGCGATGTCTTCCTCCGCAAGCGCCGCAAGTCCGCGCCAGTCGCGGGCGCCGATGTTGGCCTTCGCCTTCACCTCGACAGCAATGCCCTGAAAGACGAAATCCACCTCGAATCCCGATTTCGACCGCCAGTAACCGGGCGGGTCAAGCTGGTGGTAGCTACAGTACGCGGAAATTTCCTGGTGGATGAAGCTCTCGAAGGCTTCGCCGTATTCGGGCGTGCCCGGCGCCAAGCCCTGGCGGCCTTGCAGGTGCCGCGCCAATCCGATGTCGAACAAATAGTACTTCGAGGTGGAAACCGCCTTGCGCTTGCGGGTCTCCGTGATGGCCGGCACCTCGCGGGCGATGAACGTGTCCTTGAGGATGTCGTAGTAGGCTCTCGCCGTGGAGGCCGGCACCTGGGCGTCGTTCGCGAAGCTGGCGAAGTTGACCATCTGCCCGTGGGCCAGGGCTGCGGCGCGCAAAAAGCGGCTGAACGCGCCAACGTTGCGTGCCGCCGCTTCCGCCGCCACCTCTTCTTTGAGGTAGTCGCCGGCATAGGCGGCCAGATCCTCGCGGGGCGCGTCGGAGAAATAGATCGGCGGCAGCAAACCGTGCTCCAGGGCACGATGCAGGTCGAAGCGCGCCCCCAGCTCATGCCGGGTGAAAGGGTGCAAGGCGCGGGACCGGGCGCGCCCGCCGAGCAGGTTCACGCCCTTGCGGCGCAGGCTGCGGGCGCTGGAGCCGGTCATCAGAAAGCGAACGCCATGCCGCTCGATCATCAGATGCACTTCGTTGAGCAGTTCCGGGAGCTTCTGGATCTCGTCAATGACCACAAGGGAAGTTTCGGGTGTCAACGCCTCGCGGATCAGCGCCGGGTTGCGCGAGAGCCGGAGAAAGAGCGCCTGATCGAGCAGGTCGTAAATCGGGCAGCCGGCCAACTGCTGGCGGATCAGCGTGGACTTGCCGGTCTGGCGGGGGCTGAACAGGAAGCAGGACTTGCCTGCCAGCACTTCCGCAATCTGGAGGCGGCGCGGCACGTCGGAATGGATCATTGGCGATAATCAGCAGATCTGTTGCTGAATATCATGACAATCAACAGCAGATCTGTCAATCACGCGCACCCGCTCGGCGGACGCGTTGGAGCTTCGGCAGGTGCGCGGGTCAGGTTCGAAATGTCTCTGATCCCGCACATCACCAAGGTTTTGCGATTCGAGATAACTTGGGGTAACTTCGATATAAATGGACCCCCGAACCAACCCTTACGCCCCCGGGGCCGGGGCTCCCCCGCCCGAGCTGGCCGGCCGCGATGAACTCATCGACGAGGCCGCCATTGCCTTGGATCGGATACGGAATGGCTTGGCGGCCAAGAGCCTGCTCATGGTGGGGCTTCGCGGCGTGGGCAAAACCGTGCTCTTGAACCGCATCTTCCGGGATGCGGAATGCCGGGGCTTCACCACGCTCCTGCTCGAAGCGCCGGAAGGGCGCTCGCTGCCCGGCTTGCTGGCCGCGCCGCTGCACAGCGCCCTTGCGAAGATGAGCCGCCGTGCCGCTGCCGGCGATGCCGCAAGGCGGGCGCTCCGGGCGCTTGCCGGATTTGCGCGCGCCATGAAGGTCAATTTCGGCGATATCAGCATCGGCATCGATATCGAGGCAGAGCCGGGGTTTGCGGACAGCGGCCACTTGGACTTCGACCTGAGCGATCTGCTCGCTGCGGTGGGCGAAGCCGCAAAGGACCAGAATACCGCGTTCGCACTGTTTATCGACGAACTGCAATACGTTGAGGAAAGCCAGCTTGCCGCCCTGATCGCCGCCCTTCACCGCGCCGCCCAACGGCAACTCCCCGTCACGCTCATTGGCGCCGGGCTGCCCCAACTCGTAGCCCACGCGGCAGCCGCGAAATCATACGCCGAAAGATTGTTCCGCTTTCCCGAAATAGGCCCGCTGCCCGAGGATGCGGCCCGACACGCCCTCGAAGCGCCCGCCAGGAAGCGGGATGTGCTTTTTCATCCCGACGCCCTTTCGGCGATCGTGCGGCGCACGCAAGGCTATCCCTACTTCCTTCAAGAATGGGGCAAGCACAGTTGGGATTGCGCCGAGGCATCCCCGATCACAGCGCAAGATGTCGATGCGGCCACGGCGCAAGCCATCGCGGAACTGGATGCCAGCTTCTTCCGCGCCCGTTTTGATCGGCTGGCTCCGTCGGAAAAGCGCTATTTGCGGGCTATGGCGGAGCTGGGTCCGGGGCCGCATCGTTCGGGGGAAATCAGCGGGATGCTCGCCAAGGGCGTGGGAACCGTCGCGCCGACTCGCGCCAAGCTCATCGCAAAAGGCATGATCTACAGTCCCGCCCACGGCGACACCGGCTTTACCGTGCCGCTGTTCGACGAATTCCTGCGGCGGGTGCTGCGGGATTGACTCGAAAGCCGGTGCGAGCGGCATCCGCGCCCGGGAGCGCTCCAGAGCAGCCGTTGCGCCATTACCAAGGCTACGGCCTGCGCCTGGAGTCGAACATCGATTTGCCGTGGCCCGCCGCGGCGCCCGGTTCCAGCGGCGAAGCGGATCTGTCCATTCGCGGCGGGGCGGTGCCGCAGGCGCTCGCATCGCCGGCGGACGAATGCGGCTTTTGGCAGACGGCGCCCGGCGCCCTGCTGCTGAATGCGCCCGGCATCGCCCGTTGCCTGGTCTGCGAATCCGGCCGGCTGATCCGGTTTGATCCGGCAGAGGACGGCGGCGGCGGCGCGGTGGCCGCGGCGCTCGAATCCGCGCTCGCCGCTTGCCTGCAGATGCGCGGCGTCCTGACCCTGCGCGCCAGCGCCGTCGCCACGGCGGAGGGCGCGGCGGTGCTGGCCGGGCGCGCCGCAACCGGCAAATCGACCCTGGCCGCGGCCCTGGTGGACCTCGGATACCCGCTGCTGGCCGACGGCATCGTTGCCGTTACTGTTGCCGACAGCGACGGCGAGGCGCCGCGCGCCCTGGCCGGATTTCCAAGCATGCGCCTGCAAAACCGCGCGCTGAAAATTCTGCACCCCTCCTGGCAGTCCGCCGCCGCCCCCCCGCGCCCCGGCACGAAAAGCCGCATGGTTCCCGCCCGCCGCTTCCACGGCGAAGCCATGCCGGTGCGCGCCGTTTATCTGCTCAACCGGAAGGCGGATGCCGAAATCGCATGCAAGCGGCTTTCCCAGCCCCAAGCTTTCGCCGCGCTGACCGCGGCCACCTGCCGTTTGCGGTTCCTGCACGGCTTGGGCGCCGAGCGCGACCACTTCCGCGCCGCCGCATCCGTCGCCAAGCGAGCGCCGGTGGAGCGCCTCACCTGGCCTGCCGCCGCCTGCGCGCCGCCGGCCGCGGCCGACTGGATGGCGCAACGCCTGCCGCCGCCGTGCCCTTGATTCTGCTCGCCTCCTACCCCAAGTCCGGCAACACCTGGATGCGGGCGCTGCTGTCCAACTGCCTCAGCGAAGGCGAGGAGCCGGTTTTCGTCAACGCGCTGGTGAACAGCCCCATCCTCAGCCGCCACGAGTTCGACGAGCGGCTGGGGCTTGCGTCCGCGGCCCTGACCGACGGCGAAATCCTGCGGCTGCGTCCGCATCTTAACGAATCGCTGGCGGCCGAAGCCGCCGACGCTGCCGTGCCCGTCTTCGCGAAGACGCACGAGCGCTTTCCGCGCCTGCCGGATGGGGTGCCGCTGTACGCCGAGCCGACGTTTTCGGGCGCGGTCTGCATGGTGCGCAACCCGCTGGATGTCGCCGTCTCCTACGCGCATCACCTGCAATGCGATCTCGACCGCGCCATCGCAACGATGGGCGATGCCGAGGCCATGCTCGCGCCCGAGCGCGACCGCATCCACGCCGCGCTTCCGAGCCATGTTTGCGACTGGAGCGGCAACGTCTTGAGTTGGCTTGAGCAAACGGAATTGCCGTTGCGAACGATACGCTACGAGGACATGCACGCGAACCCCGAGGCCGCGCTGGAGGCGGTGGCCGCTTTCGCGGGCTTGCGCCGCGATTCCGCCCGCCTGGCCCGTGCCGTGGACCACTCGCGCTTCGAGCGGCTGCGCGAGCAGGAGGCGCGCCACGGGTTCTGGGAGCGCCAGCCCACGGCGCCGAGTTTTTTCAGGGGCGGCCGGGTGGGCGACGGGCGTGGCGCGCTGAGCCCGGAGCAGATTCGGCGGATTGTGGACCGGCACCGCCCGGCCATGGCCCGGCTGGGCTACCTGGAGGAAGCCGAGCGCTTCCTCGCCAACTGTTGATCTGGGCGGATTCGCTTTTACCGCTATAGGCTTGGGGCCTGACTTTCCCCGGAAACTTTGTATCTTGTGTCCCGACCGCTAGCTAGGAGTCTGCGCCGCAGAAAATTCCGTCGAATTAATTCCCCACTGGAATCTCTGAATTGCCTGTTATTTTCCTCATTTGAGGGATTCGATACCCGAACGGGCGTAATTTGATCGGTTATCTGGCATCAAATTTCCACCCCTCGCTCGTGGAAGCGTCCTGCGGCGCAGACTCCTAGCTTGTATACGCACTACTACGATGTTGAGGGTAGGCGCAACACTCACCCGGCGGGGTCCCCAGAGGGAGCCCATTCCTCGTGGAAGATCCGATCGTCATTTCGGTGATGGCGGGAGCGGTCCAAGGCCGTTTTCCGGGACGGGCCGAGCCGGTTTCATGGCTTTGGATTGGGGCATTCGAGTCCGCGGGGCGCGTCCCCGTTGCCGCCGCTTTGTGTTGACCGGAGGCTAAGCTCACGGATTGAGGAGCGCGCTGGGAACCGTTCATTTCGGGGGGGGGGGGGGGGGGGGGGGGGAGTTGGTGGACATGGCGGAAGAATCCTCGCTCGGTTCAAGGTTCACGAAGGACAAACCATATCACGCGAGGGCATCTGGGCCTACCTCGTTTTGATGGACGGTTGATAGCTGTCGTCCCCGGCACTGCGGTGGTGAACGATAGCCGATGGAAGGGGATCTTTGTCGAAGGCCAGCGTTGGGGATCTGCCACGCAACGCTCTCGGCAAGTCATCCGGTAGTGGCTCGATTCGGAAATGCTTCATTGGCGCAGCCCAACGCGGGCGCGGTCTCTCGCGGCGGCGGAAATTGAAACCGAGCCCCTGCCCCCGCCGGTTGCTGCGCGCCTTGCGGGAAAGGAGCGCCCGGCCTCGTGCTCAGGCCGCCAGCGTGCGGACTCCGTAGAGGGGAATGCGGTCATGGCCGATGTCCTTGCCTAAACTCCCCCAATGGGTTATGTTGCCTCCATGCAGACGATAGCGGAGACGCCGACATTCTCGCGCCAAGCCAGCAAGATATTCACTGTGGACGAGAAGCGGGAACTCATCGGCTTCCTCGCTGCGAATCCCCTTGCCGGGGATGTCATTCCCGGAACCGGCGGCGTTCGCAAGCTTCGCTTCCGGGCCGGTGGCAGAGGCAGGCGCGGCGGGAGCCGCGTCATCTACTACCACCTCGACCAGGACAGCCCGCTGTACGCGCTGCTCGTCTATGCGAAATCCGCCCGGACGGACCTTGCTCCGGAAGAGCGTCGTACCGTGGCGAATCTCGCCGCCAGCATCAAGGCCGCTATAAGGAGCAACCAATCATGAGCACGTTCGGCGATGATCTCGTCCAGTCCCTCCGCGAGGCGCTTGCGCACGCCAAGGGCGAAGGGCCGGCTATTGTCCATCCCGACATCTCGCCGCGCGAGGTTCGCGAGGCGATCAACCTTACTCAGGCGCAGATGGCGCCGCTAGTGGGAATGAGTCTCTCCGGCTACCGGAAGTGGGAGCAGGGCACCCGAAGCGTCAGCGGGCCAGCGGCGGCGCTGCTTGAGGTCATCCGCAAGGAACCCGACGCGGTGCGCCGCGCCCTCCTCTGAAAGCCCCCGGCGTCCGCCACGGCCGCGGGGCGCGTCCCCGCCGCTTTGCGTTGACCGGAGGCTAATCTTGCGGGCCGAGGGGCGCGACCGGGGTCACCCTCCGCCCTCAAGATGAGGGGATCTTCAACCGTCAACTCACCACATATTCAAAGAATTCCGAGTTGATGAGGCTGTTTCTCTTTGGGCCAGAGAATGTCTCATCCAAGCCAACCGTTTTGACGGTCGGCGGGTGCCAGGGGCGTTTGCGGGATTCGCCGCTACAATTGCCGGACCGCGAACTCCCGGGTTTTATTGGGGGGGGGGGGGGGGGGGGGGGTTGGTGGACATGGCGGAAGAATCCTCGCTCGGTTCAGGGCTCACGAAGGGCGAATCATATCACACGAGGGCATCCACGCAACTCGGCAAGTCATCCGGTAGTGGCTCGATTTGGAAATGCTTCATTGGCGCAGCCCAACGCGGGCGCGGTCTCTCGCGGCGGCGGAAATTGAAACCGGGCCCTGCCCCCGGCGGTTGCTGCGCGCCTTGCGGGAAGGGAGCGCCCGGCCTCGTGCTCAGGCCGCCAGCGTGCGGACTCCGTAGAGGGGAATGCGTGCGTCCCGGGTGACAAGGACCAGCCCATCGGCCCGCGCCTGGGCGATCAAAAACCGGTCGAACGGATCGCGGTGATGCATCGGAAGATCGCCCGCCTGCTCCGCGTGATGAAAGGTTAGCGGCAGATGGACAAACCCCCTTTCCTCAACCAGAGCCGCCAGGTTGTGCGGGGCGGTGATCTTTCCCTTCGCGCGTTTGACGGCAATTTCCCATCCGGTAATGGCGCTGACAAACACATCGTTGCGCGGATCGGCAATATGGCCGCGGGCACCCTCAGCCAGTTCCGAAACGTCGGACAGCCACCACACCAGCGCATGGGTGTCCAGCAGGAGGCGCTGCATCGTCAATCCCCATCCGGGAAAATCTTCGACTTGTTGATGGCGTCAATGAGTTCCTCATCATCGTCGTCGAAGCCGGGCGCCATGCGCATCCGGCCTTCAAGCCCGCCGGGCTTTCGTTCCTTCAGGCGTTCGCGGTAGGGTGTGAGGTGCAGCCAAGGCTCGCCGGCCCTGGCGATGACGACTTCCTCCCCCTCCCAGGCCAGCTTGCCCAGCCTAGAGAGTTGCGATTTCGCTTCGTGCATGTTCACTTTCATGATGGCGCGCCCAGATAGCTAGGTCGGGCTAAGTCTGGCAAAGAGCCCAGCATCCGTCAAGCTTCCGTCCAGCGCGGGCAGCTGCTTTGGCCTGTGCGGGGCGATAATTATGGGAGGGCATCCGCACAAGGTGGCCTCCGCGACGCGCGCGGCTAGCGTCCGTTCATTGCGGATGGCTCCCCCGGCTGTTCCCGACGGCCCGAATCCGGCGGCATGATCCGGTAGCCGAAGTGCTCCAGCAAATCGGCGCGGCTGCCGAACACGCGGTTGAACGCCTCGATTTTCGCGGCGTCGAGCCGGTCGATTTGCCGGCGGTTCATGTTGGCTAGCATCTCGTCGTACATCCCGTCCTTCACCCGCAGGCGCTGGCGCAGCTTGAGGTCGCGCAGTTCGGGAACCAGTGCGCGGATCCTCGCCTCGACCTCATGCGGCGCATCGCACATGTCCTCGTAGGTGAAAAAAGCCCCCCGGCCGCCGTGCCGCTCCAGGTTCCGGCGCTGCAGTTCCATGCAGGCGACAACATGCCGCGCGGCCGCGGAGGGGAGGTCGCCGCCGAGGCGGACGGCCTTCCGGGGCTGGTTCCTGCAAATGCCCTCGCAGACGGCGTAGGGGTTGCGCACCATGAACAGGAACCTGGCGTTCGGAAAGTGCCGCGCGAGCTCGTCCACATGCAGCAGGAAATGCGGCGTCTTGGTGTAGAACACGGGAGCGGCAGGGTCGCGGGCGAATGCCTGGAAATGCCAAGCCTTGCGTATGCTCGGCCAGTCGTAGGCGTCCGGGTCGGCCAGACGGCTCCGCCATTCGGGCTCGCTCCAGATCAGCCCGCCGTGCTTGAGCGTGGTGGGGCCGGCGAAGCCGAGCGCGAACTGGCCTTCCCGCGGCAGGTTCCAGGTTGCCTTGCTGGTCGCCATCGCCTCCTTGAGGAAACTGGAGCCGCTGTTGTTCGGCGCGATGCCGAAAAGGTGCGTGCGAACGGCGCGCTCGAGGTCGTGCATCGCCCCGTACGCCGCGCTCATGGCGGCTTCCCCGCCTGTTCGCCGCCGCCAACACCGGCAGACCCGCCGAAGGCGCGCGCCGCCAAGGCGGGCCAGGCCCGCCGGAGATGGGCGTCATTCAGGCAGGCCAGCCACGCCTCGTGCCACCAGGCATAGGCCGGATGGGGGGCGAAAGCGGGGTCGCCGTCGGTCCAGCGCAGCATGGCGGCGGCGCTCCAGGGCTTGACCGGGCCGGTGAAGTGCAGCACCTTCGCGTCCTTCGGCGCCAGCCCCTCGCGCGCCAGAATCGCCTCCCTCATGTGCAGCGGATAGTTGTAGGTCGAACTGACCAGGCTTTGCCGTCCCGCGAAGTGCTGGTTCAGCAGGAACTGGTCGTTGGTGTGGACCGTGTCCGTGCCGCGCCAGGCGTCCGGCGCGACCCGGCCCAGCAGCTCCGCGTAGGCGCGCTCGCCCGTCAGGCGCTCGTCGATAAGCAAAAACCCGGAATTGAACGTCCGCTCCAGCGCGCCTTTCGCCCCCGCAAGGGCGGGGCTGGCGAGCGGCTGGAACGAGACGGCGTCGCGGCATCCTCCTGCCATGGACACGGAATCCCCGCAGCAGATCAGCGCCTCCCGGCGGTCGAAGAGTTCCCAGACCGGGCCGCGGAACAGGAGGTCGCTGTCGCAATAGAGCACCTTGCGGTAGCCGGCGATGCGGAACGCCTCCAGGCAGTGGAAGCTGGAAAGCCACCGCCGCTTCGCCAATGGCCAGCCGGCGAAGGCGGCCAGGCGGCGTCGCAGCGCGGGGCGCACCGGCTCCGGCCGCAGCGCCGGACAGGCCCGCGCCAGCGCCGCGCGGCGCTTGGCGGACAGTCTGTTGTGGAACAGCAGCATCCCGCCGCAAAAGCCGGGATGCTGCTGTAGAAATGAATGGGCGGCGACGATGGCGCCGGGCAGGAATTTCTCGGTGGCGGCCAGCGCGATGCAAACGTCCGCTCCGCGGCCGGCCGGGATGCTTGGCGGCTTAGAAGTCAAGGAACTGCAACGCCTGGGTCAAGGGCCTGGGGCGCAGGTGGCGGCGAATGCGGGCAGGGTCGAAGTCGCCCAGCAGTTCAAGGTCGCGCGCCATGCGGCCCAGGTTCAGGTAGCGGCCGCGCGCCGTTCCCGCGCCGCCGCCGGCGATCATCGAGCGCACTTGCGCCAAGGTTTCGGCAAGCGCGTCCCTATAGGCCCGGTACCGAGCGGGGTCCGTTTTGTCGCGGTTCCGCAGCACCAGTTCGGGCAGCACTTCGCGCTGGGAACGCCGCATCAGCCGCCGGCTTTCGGGGCCGCGGAGGAACTGCTCCGGCGGCAGCGCCAGGACGAATTCCAGCAGTCGGCGGTCCAGCAGCGGATAGCGGTACTCGATTCCCAGCCGCGCCCCGCTCGCGGCCCAGCCTTCGATGCGCCTGTCGATATACCCGCTCGCAAGCAGGCCGAGCTGGACCGCTCGCGCGCCGGCCACCGGGACCGTCGGCGGCATGGGCAGCAGGCGGGCGCGGCGGGCGAAATCGGGGTGCAGGTAGCGGCCCGTCGGCGGCAGCGGCGTCTTGCCTTGGCGCAGCCGCCAAAGCGTGTCCCTCAAGGTTCTCACCGGTTCCATGGCTTGAACAAACGGCAGCGCCGCGCAGCGCGCGATGCCGAGCAGGGGAAAGCGGCGGTGCCCGAACTCGCGCCGCAGCGCCGCGAGCCGGCCTTTGCGCAAGAGGTCGGGGTGGTAGCCGCGGCCGCTGAACGAGACCCCCTCGTCGCCGCCCCAGCCGGACAGCAGCACGCCCACGCCCTGCGCCGCGGCCGAACGCTGCACGGGGCATTCGTTGAGGTGATAGCTGTCGTGCCGGGTCACATCGCGGCGCAAGGTCGCCAGCATATCGGCGGCAGTGGGCGGGCAGTGGTGGACCTCCAGGCCCTCCTGGGCCGCGACCGCTTCGACAAGGCGGTATTCGCCGCCGGGAGCGGCGTCGCGGCTCCCCTCCGCCGCCTCGGGCAGCCAGGTGAACGCGGGCGGGGCAGGGCGGCCCGCGGCCCGCAGCGCCCGGGCCGCGAGCGCCGAAACGCAGGAGGAGTCGAGGCCGCCGCTCAGATGCACGCCCACGCGGCGGGGGCCGCCCGCGCGATCCGCCACCGCGGCGGCGCACAGCGCGAGGCAGGCCTCGGCGGCTTCGCCGTCGTCGATGCGGCCAAGCGCGGGAATCCGCTCCGGATGCCACCAGCGCCGCACACGCCAGCCGCCGGCTTGTGCCAATAGCAAGTGGCCCGGCGGCAGGCGCCGCACCGCGCGGTGGAACGTGCGTTCGCCGAACGGCCAGAAAATGTGGCGGGCAAGCCAGGAGGCGGTCGCGTCCTCGTCCAGGTCCGCCTCTACGCCGGGTGCCGCGAGCACCGCGTTCACGTCGCTGGCGAACACGATGCGGTCCGCCGCGGCGGCGTAGTAGAGCGGCCGGGCGCCAATGTGGTCCCGGGCAAGAAGCAGCCGGCGGCGTTCGGCGTCCCACGCGGCGAAAGCGTAATCGCCGTACAGCCGCTGCGGACACTCCGCGCCCCATTTTCGCCAGGCGCGCAAAATCAACTCCGCGTCCGTCAGCGGCTCGTCCTTTCGTTCGGAAACGCCCAGCGCGGCGCGCAACTCGTCGCGCCCGTCGATGCGGGCGCTTGCGACCACCCAATCGCCCGCGCCGCCGCGCGCGCAGCGGGCCGCGCCGTCCGCCGCCTCATGCCCGCGCCAGCCCAAGCGGGCCGCTTCCGCCGTCCAGGCCGCGGTGGCATCTGTTCGGCGCCCCGGCAGGGCGGCCACCATGGCATCGAGCGCCGCCGCGCCGGGATCGCCGCGCAACGTTTGGATTCCGCAGATCATGCTGGCCATTCAGTCTTCCGGGAGCGTTTCCAAGCACCGTTCGAGTGCATCGGCCAACAGCAGCGGATGCCGATCCGGATTAGGAGAAAAGGCTATAGCACAAGCACAGCGCGCCCAACCAACTCCTACGGCGCCGCAGTGTGGGGCAACTGCAAAGCGGCAACACGTCCGTAATGAGGATGCGTTCCCCGCTCTCGAAAACACGGCGCGCTTTCTCGGCCTGTGCCTCGTCGTCCCTCAACAAGTAGCGGAGCAAGACATTGGCACCGACTTTAGGCACGGCGGCCTCCCGGAAACTTTGCGTGTGTGGGAAAAGCCATTGTACCTATTTCCTTACTTATAGTAATGGGCAAAGAAAAAGCGCAGCATGCAAGACCTGCGCCGCGAGCATCTCGCGCGCCGCCCTTGGCGGGGGGCGGCCCACCACAAGCCTCTACGGCGCAAGTTCCTAGCTAGATGAAAAATCATAAGATGGGGATTCATCTAAAACGGTGCTAGACCTGGGGGAGCTTCGCGTCTCAGTCAGGTCAATCGTTTTGACGATCGGCGGGTGCCAAGGGCGTTTGCGGGATTCGCCGCTGGGGTTGCCAGCGGAATTGTCTGAATTCTGGGGGGGGGGGGGGGGGGGGGGGGGGAGTAGTTGACATGATGGCTTTCTCGCTTCCTGGTTCGGGAAGTGTGAATGATATTATTGAAGAGTCATCCGCACAAGTCATAGCATTGTCCAACGGGACATGAGCCTGAAGGAGCCGGTTTTGGGATCATTGGAGGATGATCGTGAAACTGCACTCCCAACGACTCCAGAGCCTGGACGAGATCTGGGCGTTTCTCTCTGGTACAACGCCCCTCGATTGTGAGGCTTCCAATCGCACGGATGCCTCTGGCTGGATTGAGGCCTCGCTCCGCCAGTTGCGCTCCCAGCAGCTGGGCACGGCTGACACAGGCATCGTCACACAGTACCTTGAGAAGGGCACTGGCTTTTCTCGAGCCCAGATAACCCGGCTGAGTGCCCAGTATCGCACGACCGGCTCTCTCCGCGACCACCGCGGCACACCGGCCAATGCCTTCGAACGCTCTGACCGGCCTGTCGATGTGGCCCTCCTGGCCGAGGTTGATGCACTGCACGGGACCCTCTCAGGCCCCGCGACACGCACGCTCTGTGAACGGGCCTCCCTGGTCTTTGATGACCGGAGGTTCGAACGCCTGGCGCACCTCTCCAACGGCCATCTCGACACTCTGCGCCAGAGTACCGGGTACCAACGCCAGCGCCGGCACCAGGACAAGACCCGGCGCGCTGCCATCTGACACGATTCCCGGCACAACCCCGTCATGGGGGGGTCGCCCTGCGGTGGCGGGGTGTCAAGCGGGGCGGGGCGATCCGAGGGTTGGGTTGGGTGCGCGCGGCAAGAGACAGGCCCTGCCCGGGTCAGGGCAGGCCCTTGTAGGGCGAGTCCATACAATAGAGATAGGACGGGTCGTGGAACTGCGCGGCCAGGCGGCTCAGGAAGCCCGCGGACGGTTCGGGCGCGTCGGTAGTCCCATCGTCATCGGTGCCGAAGCGCCCGTCCGGGCCGGGCGTCGGGATGGTGCGATCCAGGGCTCGCCGCACTTCGGAAGACCGGCTCTTGGTGGCGCAGATGCAGGTCGAACTGCCGTTCATCCGGTGGACCACGCCGCCGGTGGCGGCAGTTGGATTGGCACAGCTGTCGTTTTCCCGGATGGTGAAGATGGCGCGCCCTTTCGTCGGATGGACGGTGTAGCCGGGGCCATTGGCGATGACGACCATCACCTCCGTGTCGCCGGTGTCCAGATTGTCATCGCCCCAGCAAAGGCCGGTGGGGGACAGGCCTTTGGAGGTCAGAGTCATCTCTGCAAAGCCCTTGATGCTGGCATTCTTCGCGGCAATCAGACCCGTGCCATCGGCCTTGTTGAGGAACTTGCTGGAGCGTGCTTGTCCTTCTCTTGGGGTGTGACCGTGGGGATCCGCAAAGCGGTTGGGGCCTGAGGCGGTGATGGCGGCCACCTGAAACGTTAGGCGCCCTCCGGGGAGTGGACTTCCGTCGGCTTGCACCCCGGCGTTGATTTGAAAGGCGCCAGGACTGGCGCAGTCATACATTTCACTAATTTCTGTGTCACTCACCAGCAGTTCCACCACCGGCAGCGTCTGGGCCAGGGTGGGGGCGGCACTGAGGGCGGCGAGCAGCGCGGTGGCCAGAAGGGTCAGGCGGGGGGGGGGGGGGGGTATTTGGCATGAGGGTTCCTCATTTCTTGGTTCAGGAAGTCTGAACGATACCATATGAAGGGGCATCCG
Organism: Gammaproteobacteria bacterium; assembly: GCA_965221725.1. Classification (GTDB taxonomy): domain Bacteria; phylum Pseudomonadota; class Gammaproteobacteria; order HK1; family HK1; genus HK1. Next base: position 918,030 of record OZ244909.1, on the reverse strand, counting down.
CGCGAATCATCCGATCTCAGTGCGCGGCGAGCGAAACGACCGGCGCGGATTTTCAGGCATCGGCTTCATGCTACATTGCCGGTCATGGCGCTGGTCGATATGAAAACCACGGGTGAGATGGGGCCAAGGGCCGCTGAAGCCAATTTGATGCCTCGCCGACGATGCCCCTGATCCTGCTCGCTTCCTACCCCAAGTCCGGCAACACTTGGATGCGCGCCTTGCTGACCAACTATCTCAGCGGCAGCGCCGAACCGGCTTCGATCAATGCGCTGGTCGGCTTTGATGTTTACTCGCGTTGGCGCTTTGACGAATTGACCGGGCTCTCCTCGTCGATCATGACCGATGCCGAATTTCTGAGCTGCCGCTCCCGCTACTTCGCGTTGCGGGCGGCGGAAGCGGATGTTGACGCGCCCGTCTTCGTCAAGACCCACGAGCCCCAGCTGCGGCTGCCGGGCGGCGATCTGTTGTTCCCCGAAGGCGCCGCCGCCGGCGCGGTCTATCTGGTCCGCTCCCCCCTTGATGTGGCGGTGTCTTACGCGCACCGCCTCCGGAGTGGAATCGACGCTGTGATCGACCATATGGCCGACCGGGATGCGACGCTCGACCTGCGGTCGGGAAGGCCGCGGCGCCGGGGGCACTTTGTCCTGATGCAGTGCCTGGGCGACTGGAGCGGCCATGTGTCGAGCTGGCTGGACCAGACGGCGATGCCCCTGCTGCTGGTCCGCTACGAGGAGCTGCTGGCGGACACGGCGGCGGTGTTCGAGCGGGTGGTGCGCTTCGCCTGCCCGCCGCCATGCCCGAAGCGCATTGGCCGGGCGGTGCGCAATTCCGCGTTCGGGCGGCTGAGCGAACAGGAGAAGCGCGGCGGGTTTGCCGAAAGGGCGCAGGGCGGCTCGCACAGCTTCTTCAGGGAGGGGAGGTCGGGCGGTTGGCGCGGAGTGCTGACACGGAGCCAAGTGCGCCGAATGGTGGACGCCCATGGCGCAGCCATGGCGCGGCTCGGCTATCTCGACGAAGCCGAGCGGTTCCTCGGCTGATCGCTCTCCGGGCCGGGCGGGTCGCCGCGCGCCCTACCGCTTCCCGTCGGACTCGACCAGGCGGAGCGCCAGCGCCTGATCCAGGAAGGCGAGCAGGTCGCGCTCGCATTGCTCCGGGGCCACGTCGTCGTATTCAAGCAACAGGGCATCGCGCAGGTCGGCCACGGAGCGGCCCGACTCCAGCAGCGCCCAGATCCGGGCGGCGATCGGGTCCAGCTCGTGGTAGCTCCCCCGTTCCGGGTTCATCATGACCAGCGAGTCGTCCAGCTCCGTGAAGACCATCGCCGGGTTGCGGCGCAGCACCGCGTCCGCCGAGAGGCTCATCGCCGCCGCCCTGCGACTTCAAGATAAGGGAGGAGAACCGGGAGGATGATAGCGTTGGAGTTCATCTAAACTAAAGAAATTCTCGATTGGACCAGAGAATGTCTGATCCAGTGCAACCGTTTTGACGGTCGGCGGGTGCCAAGGGCGTTTGCGGGGTTTCTCTAGAAATTCAGGGGGGGGGGGGGGGGGGGTAAGGTTGCGATTCTTGTTAGGCCGGGATCTCATTCGACTGTACCTCCTTTCGGGAGTTGGCGTTGACAAGAGCGTCAACTATAACAAACCCCCGCGATATGTAAACTACCCGCAAGCTGCGGCCTCAGTCCGTCGGCTCGCCGATGAAGATCGGTGCGCGCGCGCCAAGCCGTTCCGCCGCCGGGCGCTTTCAGGCCCGCTCCACCTCGAACGCTGCCAGATTGCGGTCGGACTTGCTGAATTCGACGGCGACCAGGTGGATAGGCTCGCCCAAGGCGCGGTGCTTCCCGGCGTAGTCCCTGGCTTTCAACTGCGCCATCGCGGCGCCCTCGGAGGCCATCTCCACCACCTTGAACTCGAACAGGTACACATGGCCACCATAGCGCACGGCCATGTCCAGGCGGCCGTGGCTGCTGCTGTCCTCCACCTTGATGTCGAGGCCCAAGGCAGCGAAGTAGGAGTAGAAGACGCTGGCGTAGTAGCCCTCGTAGCCGGCGATGTGGTTGTTGGTGTGCCACTGGTGGGGGATGCTGGAGAAGAAGGCGCGGAACAAGGTCTCGAGGCCGTCGAAGTCGTTGGCCTCAAGGAGCTGGATAAGCCTCAGGCTGTTCGCCGTCTGCCGCGTTTGGTCCTGCACCAGATGGCCGAGCAGGCTCCGGTTGAGGCTTTGCCGCACTTCGCGGTTGGGGTAGCCGAGCCGGTAGAACGGTTCGCCGCCGATGTCCAGTTCCTCGGCGATGGTCAGGTAGCCGGTTTGAAACAGCAATGCCTCGGTGCCGATGTCGTCCACGTCGAACTTCGACAGCAGGTCGTCGGCGCCCGCCAGGCTCTCCAGTTCCACCGAGCTGATCTGGCGTTGGAACAGGGTCTCGACCAGAAATGTCGGGGAGCCGGTCTCGAACCAGTGCGCCTTGAACTTCCGGCTGTCGAAGAGCAGCAGGATGTCGAAGGGGTTGTAGAGACGATCCTCGCCCAGCCAGTTGTAGCCGTTGTACCAGTTGCGGATTTCCGACCGGTCCAAGCCCGGCAGTTCCGGCGCGAAAACGGCGCCCAGATCCGCATCGGTGTAGCCGCAGATGGCGGAGTAGCGGCGGTCCAGGGTGATGTCCTTGAGGTTGTTGAGTCCGGAGAACAGGCTGACCTTGGAGAATTTGCTGACGCCGGTCAGGAACACGAAATGGATGTGCGCGTCGCTGTCCTTGATGACGGAATAGATGCCGCGCAGAAAATCGCGGTTCGCCCGCGCCACCTCCGGCGCGTCCAAGGCATCGAGAATGGGCTTGTCGTACTCGTCCACGAGCACCACGACGGGCCGGCCGGCTTGCTGATGCAGCGCTCCAAGCAGATGCGCGAACCGCTCCGGCCCGGTTGTGTAGTTCGAAACTAGGCCGTAATGGCGCTCGATCGAGTCGAATTGCGCCATCAGGCTGGCGTTCAGGTGGTCCGGCTCCTTGAAGTTGCCGCTGCCGAAGCTCAAGCGCAGCACGGGGTGGCGGGCCGACCAATCCCAGCCGTCGTGGATGGCCAGCCCCTCGAAGAGCGCCTGGTTGCCTTCAAAGGCCTCCTTGAGGGTGTCGAGGAACAGGCTTTTGCCGAAACGCCGGGGCCGGGACAGGAAGTAGTGCGAGCCGCTGTCCGCCAAGGCCTTGATAAAGGGCGTCTTGTCCACGTAGTAGCAGTTGCGCTCCCGGATCTTGCGGAAGGTTTGAATGCCGATGGGCAATAGCCTGCGCTGGGTCACGGGGGCGCCTCAATCCGCCGCCGGGGGAGCATGGCGGCACTCAAGCATCATATACCCGCTCCGCGCTCCGCGCCACGCGCCGGGCTCGGCGCGGCGGGGCTATCTCGGCGAGGCCGGGCGGTTTCTCGGCTGATCGGGCTCTCCGGGCCGGGCGGGTCGCCGCGCGCCCTACCGCTTCCCGTCGGACTCGACCAGGCGAAGCGCCAGCGCCTGATCCAAGAAGGCGAGCAGGTCGCGCTCGCATTCCTCCGGGGCCACGTCGTCGTATTCAAGCAGCAGGGAATCGCGCAGGTCGGCCACGGAGCGGCCCGACTCCAACAGCGCCCAGATCCGGGCGGCGATCGGGTCCAGCTCGTGGTAGCTCCCCCGTTCCGGGTTCATCATGACCAGCGAGTCGTCCAGCTCCGTGAAGACCATCGCCGGGTTGCGGCGCAGCACCGCGTCCGTCGAGAAAGGCTCATCGCCGCCGCCCTCCGACTTCAAGAGACACTAGGACAATAGGTCTCGGTTAGGAAAATAAGATTGGGTTTCATTTGGAGTATTTGGACTCTCTGTTGGACCAGAGAATGTCTGATCCAGTGCAACCGTTTTGACGGTCGGCGGGTGCCAAGGGCGTTTGCGGGATTCGCCGCTGCGGTTGTCGGCGGAGTTGTCCGAATTCTGGGGGGGGGGGGGGGGGGGGGGGGGGGATGGGAGCAGGATCGGATTTCCTGTCGGGTTGTCGACCTTTCATGGGGTCCTCCTCGATTCTGTCGAGCCAGAACTACGGCGGCATTCGATGGTAGCATATTGGACATGGATCTGGTGGATGAAAAGTACCGGGACGGCGGTGGCTTGCGCGACCAGGACCTGGTTTCCGCCAAGGTTTTTGTCTCCGACCGCGACCGGGCGCAGATCACCGGTCGCGGCGTGCCGTTCTTTTCCGGCCGGGAGGCCGAGATCCGCGTGTTCCGCAAGGTCGCCAATGCGCTCCTGCTTGAGCGGCAGGGCAATGCGACGGTGGTGGTGGAAGGGCCTCCCGGCGCGGGCAAAAGCGCCCTCATGTCCCAATTCATGGAGGAGATGCGCTCGTTTCCGCCGGCCGGTCGCGCCGGCCGGCAGTGGCTGCCGGTGGAAATCGACGCGGAGTCCGCCGAGTCGCCCCCGGGCATCGCGAACCGGATCGACGAGGCCATCATCGTCCGGCTGGCGAAGGGGGTGCTGGCCCCCGGGGAGGGGCCGGAGAAGGCCGCCGAAACGGCGGGGCTCGTGGAAAAGCTGGGAACGTATTGGGGGGCGGGCCTCAACGCGGAGAAGGCCCGCTCAAAGGCCAGGGAGCTGCTTGACCGCGGCGGGAGCCTGTTGGGGGTCTCCCTCGGCGCCTCGCGCGACGAGCCCCCGCGAACCTTGGACGAGGCGGCGGGGCGGCGGCCCGCCTGGCAATCCCGGCAAATCGTGCTGCTGATCGACGAGGCGCAGCAACTCGTTCGCGGCCAACCCCACGCCGGCCGGGGAACGTTGAGCGCCCTGCACAAAGGCACCGTCGGGGCGCCCGTCTCATTTTGCGCCTTCGGCCTGCCGGGCACGCTGGCGGCGCTGGCCGATGCGGGCGTTTCGCGTCCGACGGGCGGCAGGACCATCCTCTTGGGCGGACTCGACGACACTGCCGCGCGGCACATGGTCAATCGTTGCTTCGGCGCGCTCGGCGTCACGAACGGCGCGGCGTGGCGCGAGGCGATCCTGGCGCGCTCGGCGAACTGGCCGCAGCACTTGGCCACCTACCTGGCCGAGGCCATCGAGCAAATCCGGGAAGCAAGCCCGCAGGGCGGGGACGCGGGCGCCGCCGACCTCGAGGCGGCGATGCTCACGGGCGACCTGGAGCGCGCGGAGTACTACGGCCGGCGCTTGAGCCGCCTCGGCCGGCGCCACGGGGAATTCGAGGAGGTCGCAAGGGAGCTGGTTCCGTTCCTGCGCAAGCGCGGGGGGACGGCTTCCTACAGCGCCCTTCTCAACCGCGTCAGCGAGATCATGCGCGCGAAACCCTCGCTGGCCGGCGCAAGCGCCACGGACTTCGTGCAGGACGCCGAGCACGCCGGCCTTCTCGCCGTCTCCGCCGGCCGGGGCGGAAGGGTCTGCTCGATGCCGATCCCCTCGTTCGCCGGCTACCTGCTCGACGGCTAGGGCGTGTTAACACTATCGCAGTGCATCGATGATGAGTGCAAAAACGATGAATCCCAGGAAGATGGCGTCGAGTTTCTCGAATCGCGAGAAGATACGGCGGAATCCTTTCAACCGCCGAAACAACCGCTCGATTTCGTTGCGCCGCTTGTACATCTCACGGTCGTACTCCCAAGGCTCCACGCGCGTTCGCAACGGCGGCACCACCGGCTCATACCCCAGCGCCAAGGCCAGTTGCCGGGTCTCGTCACCTTCGTACGCGCGGTCCATGATCAACGAGGGACGGTTGTGCTGCTGACCGAGGCGATTCAACAGCTTACGTCCTTCCGGGGCGTCGTGGGCCTGCCCTGGGGAGAGCGAGAACGTGAGGGCGGTTCGAGCATCCGCGGCAACCATATGAATCTTGGTGGTCCACCCGCCGCGCGATCGCCCGATGGCTTGGCGACCGTTTTTTTTAGCGCCCCCGTCGCGACGGGATGCACTTTCACGATGGTGCTGTCCATCGACATGGCTTCGAGCTTGATCCGCACGATCTGCGCTCGTTGCAGATGCTCGAAGACCGTGTCGAGCACCCCGCTCTTCGACCAACGGTTCATGCGGGTGTAGATGGTGTGCCAGTTGCCAAACCGTGCCGGTAGCCCTCGCCATTTGCAGCCATGCTCGGCGACATACAGGATGGCGTTGAGCACTTGGCGGTTCGAAAGGCTGACATTGCCGCGCTGCACCGGCAGATATGGCGCGATACGTTCATACTGAGCTTGGGTGAGTTCCATCCATGGAGGATATCATGACTATACCCATTTGTGTTAACACGCCCTAGCCCGCAGCCGCTTGCGTTTCACCGCCCATACCGTATTCCGGCCTGGCGGCCGCGAACTGCGGCATTGCAGGCGGTGTTGCAGGCGGCGTGCATCAATCGGTGATCGTTCCCGATTTGTTTCATGACCCACGCCCGCCTTCCTACACCAGTGCAGAAGCCGCCTGCGGTAGAGCCCGCACCTGCAAGGGCGACCCGAACCACAATTGCGCTCCCCCCATCGGGACTTGACGGCTAAATCTCAACCCATACCAATGGATGAAATTCAACCACAATTTGGTTGAATTTCATCCATTGATCGATATCATCCGTGCCTTGTCAGGCCGTATCGTCAAATCAGATTGCCGCCATGCCAGCTCGTCAATCCCCCAATCCGCCAGCTCGGTTGTTTGAACGCCACATCGCCGCCGCGGTTCGCGAGGCGTTGGCGGATACCCCGGTCGTGTGTCTGCGCGGGCCGCGTCAGACCGGGAAAACCACGCTCGCCCAGCACTTGGCAAACGGCTCGCCGCCGAGAGCCTATGTCACCCTCGACGACGATGCCACCCGCGCTGCCGCGCAGGCCGACCCCGTCGGGTTTCTGGCCGGATTGCCGGGGCCGGCCACCATTGATGAGGTTCAGCGCGCGCCGGAACTCGCGCTCGCGCTGAAGGCGGCGGTGGACGCCAACCGCCGACCGGGGCGGTTTCTGCTCACCGGCTCAGCGGGCGGGCCGCTTTGGGCGCCGTTTGCCGAGGCGTTGGTGGGAAGGATGGAAACGCACACGTTGTGGCCCCTGTCGCAAGGTGAACTGGCTGGCGTGCGCGAGACCTTTGCCGAGCGTGCGTTTGCAGCAGACCTGTCCGCCATCGGCGCCCAGCAGCCCACCCGGCTGCACCCGCAGGCCAGCCTCCAGCCCGCAACGCCCCGCCAGTTGCTGGCCGCGCGGCTTTGCGCAGGCGGCTTTCCAGAGGCAGTGGTCCGCAAGGCCCGCCGCCGCCACGCTTGGTTTGATGCCTATGTCGAGGGGATCACCCAACGCGACATCCGTGACCTTGCCAGCATCGTACGCGGCCCGGAACTGTCGCGCCTGCTCGCGATGCTCGCCAGCCGAGCCTCCCAGCCCGTCAACTTCGCCGATCTGTCGCGCTCGCTCAGCATCCCGCAAACCAGCCTGAAACGCTACGTCGCGCTGTTCGAGGCCACCTTCCTGATCCGCTTCCTGCCCGCCTGGACGGCGAACATCGGCAAGCGGCTGGTCAAGGCGCCGAAACTCATCTTCAACGACCCTGGCTTGCTGGCGCATCTCCTCGCCACTGATCCTGACCGCCTCGACGCCAACCCAACCCTTTTCGGTCCGGCACTGGAGAACCTGGTCGCGGCGGAGCTTGGCAAGCAACTGGGATGGTCTGCAAAGCAGTGCCGCCTGCACCACTTCCGCACCCACTCGGGCATCGAGGTGGACTTGGTGCTGGAAAGCTCCGCTGGCGATATTGTCGGCATCGAGGTCAAGGCTGGCGCCAGCCTGCGCCCGAACGCGGCGCGGGGGCTGCGCACGTTAGCCGGGCTTGCGGGCAACCAGTTTATATGCGGCATCATCCTCTACGCCGGCACTGCCTCGGTGCCGTTCGGCAATCGCATCCACGCGCTGCCGATTGATGCGCTTTGGGCCTGATGCGGTAGTCCGTGAACAGCGACCGCATCCGCCACCGGGCGGCTATGAATTCCAGCGGGAATAGGCGAAATCGTAGCCGAATCTCGCTATGAGCTATAATGACGGGGTGAAGCTTCTGGATGACACCCCTCTTGCGCGCAACGAAGCGGTCGTGTTCACCGAACTCGACGGCGAGGTGGTGATGCTTGATGCCAAAGCCGGGCGCTACTACGAACTCGACTCCGTGGGCAGCCGCATCTGGACGCTGCTTGAGGACAAGCCCACCATGGCGCAGTTGCGGGCCGCGCTGGCCGCCAAGTTCGACGTGAGCAGCGAAACCTGCCTTGAGGACATCAGCCACTTCATGAACGAGCTTGCGAAACGCGGGCTCGTCGCCGAGGTTGTCGATGGAGCGGAGTGAACCGGTGCCCGCGGGCCCGAATCCGCCGCGCGTCCGCAAGCCGAAGGAAGGCGTGCGCCTGCTCGGCCCCGTGGATATCGCCCCCCTCGAAGCCATTCTCGCGCGCTTGACCGAGAACCTCTGGCGCGCGGAGGACGAAAGCAAGCCGAACAAGTTCAGCTGCTTCCATCACACCCGCCATATGATTTTCCGCTTCTGCAGTTTCCAGGACATCCGCGTTTTCCGCTCGCACCCGGCTTGGCGCATCTGGAGCGATTCGCTGCTGCCGGTAATGGCCGAGGCGAGCGCCGCCTACGGCTTCTCCGAACCGATCTTTCCCAAGGCGATGTTCGCCCGGCTCGCCGCTGGCCACCGCATTGATGTCCACATCGACGGCTACCCCGCCGCCCCGCGCGCGCACAAGATCCACGTTCCGGTTCGCACCGAAGCCGCCGCCGTTATCGAGGTGGACGGCATCGAGCGCCATCTGCGCCAAGGGCACGCCTACGAGATCAACAACCTTATGTCGCACAGCGCCTTCAACGCCGGCGACCGCGACCGGGTGCATTTCATCTTCGAGGTGTTCGACGGATCCCCGCAGGGCGGCGAATGAAAGGCGACGGCTGGTTCGCCGCGTACGGGCTGCGAATTCGTTCCGAGTTGGCGCTGCCGCAATTCGCCGCCGCCGCTCCCGGCGAGCCGGATGCCGTCATCCGCCTGGGCGCGGTGCCGGAGGCGCTGCCCCAACCCAGCCGCTCCCGGCGTTATTGGCAGGCGGCGCCCGGCGACTTCCTGCTGCGCTTCGGAGATGCGTTTCGCTGCCGCGTGACGGACGGCCGCGAAATCACGGTGCATCTCCTGGACGGCGGGCGCGAGCCGTTCCACTTTGCGAGTTCCGTCTGGACCGCCCTGCTGATGCAGCGCGGATTGCTGCCGCTCCACGCCAGCGCGGTATGGACGGAACAGGCCGGCGCCGTCCTTATCATGGGCGACTCCGGCGCCGGCAAATCGACGCTCGCCGCAGCGTTGATGGCTCGGGGCTTCAACATGCTCACCGACGATGTGGCCGCAGTGAGCGCCGCTGCGGGTTCGCCGCCCCGCGTCGCGCCCGGCTATCCGAATCTGCGCCTGAAGGCCGATGCCTTGGAACAGGTCGCCACTCTGCCCAACGGCATCGACGGCCTGGCGCGGCACGGCCCGGACAAGCATCTGCTGCCGGCGGAGAGGTTCGCCCGCAAGTCGCAGATTGTCCGTGCCGCCTATGTGCTCGAAAGAAGGACCGCCGAAGCGCTCGAACTGGAGAAAACGAGATCCGCCGAAGCCTTCCGAAGCTTGACGCGTTTCATCCACCGGCCCGGGTACGTCCATGGATTGGGGCTTGTCGAGGCATACTTCAACATCTTGGCGAGCATCTCCCGGAAATTTCCGGTGACGCATGTGATCCGGCCCGCCGAGGGCATCAAGCCCCGCGCTTTGGCCCGCCGCATCGAATGCCATCTCGCCGACGGTTCCGTTTAGATCGCGCCACAGCCTGAGCTCGCTCGCGTGAGCCGACTGCAAAACAATGATCCTTTGCCTGCTTCTGCGGCTTGATCCCGCCCCGGTTGCTAGCTAATAGGATCAGGAGCGAGGAAAATAGTTCTCCGTCTCTTCAGGATAGAAACCTGCGCGCCCGCTCATAGTGGAGGATTTGATCGTCAATTCAGTGATGGTGGGAGTGGACCAAGGCCGTTTTTCGGGAAGAGCCGGATCGTCTTTACGATGATTGGATCGGGGGGGGGGGGGGGGTAAGCTAAGTTGCGATTCGCGGTCGACTGGCGCTTCATTGGGTACTCCTTATTTCGGCGAGACGGATGGGTCGGTTCCCCTACTATAGCAAAGTTCCGCATTTGCTGGCTCTTGGGCAACGCGTTTGGACCGGCACAAGAAAACCCCGCAAGCGTCGTCGTCAGTCCGTCTGCCAGTCGAGGAAGCTCAGGGCGCGTAAGATTTTTCCGGGTTGCCTGCGGTCGTCGGGCAGTCCGGCCTCGGCTTCGAGGTAGGCGCGCAGCCTCGCCATGTCGAGGTAGCGGGCGCGGGCCGGCGTGTCGTAGCGGGCGGCGAGCCGTCCGGCAATCAAGGGCAGCGCCTCGCTCAAGCTATCGAAGCAGGGGCGGTGGCGCGCCGGGTCCGTCTTGTCGGTATGCTCCGCAACGCATGGGGGCAGCACGGATTTCAGGGACTGCCGGAAAAACCAGCGCGAACTGCGGCCGTAGCGGAACTGTTCGGGCGGCAATCCAAGGACGAATTCAATCAGGCGCCGGTCGAGCAGCGGATAGCGGTACTCGATGCCCGTTCGGGCGCCGCTCGCCGCCCAGTCCTGGATGCGCTGCTCGAGATGTCCGCTCCCCAGCCGTACCAGTTGCGTCTGCCGGACGCTGACCGGCCGGGCGGCGAGCCTGCCCTGCGGCGGGCGCCGATGCTTGCGGGCCAAGGCCGGATGAACGAAGGATGGCCGCAGCATGCGGGGCCTTTGCCCCTTGAGCAGCGCGGAAACCGTATTCGAGGCACGGGGATGCACCAGCGGCAGAACCGCTTGGCACGCCAGGAAGCGCCAGCTCCTCTGCCGTCGCCGCGCTTCCCTTAGTAGCTGGCGCCACCGCCCGTCCCGCAACAGCATGGGGTAGTAGTCCGCGCCGCTTGAGGAAGCGATTTCATCGCCGCCCCAGCCGGAAAGGATCACGCGCACATCCAATTCGGCGGCGCTGCGCTGCACCAGCGACTCGTGCATCAGCACGCCTTGGTGGTCGGCCACTCGGGCGCCGTCGAGGCCGAGCCTTGCCAATGTGTGCTCCACCGAAACGGAGTGGTAGCGCGGATGGAGGCCCTCCTGCGCGCAAACCGATTCGATCAGGCGGTATTCGGAAGCCTCGTTATCGGGCTGGGAATCGTTTGGCGGCGGATGCCAGCACAGCGCGTGCAGCCGCCGACCCGAAGGCCGCAGCTCGCGGGCCGCCAGCACGGCCACGCTCGACGAATCCAGCCCGCCGCTCAGATGCGCGCCGACCGGCCCGGCGCCTTGCAGCCGGTCGCGCACGGCGCGGCGGTAGTGGTCGAGGAATTGCCGCTGGTAGTCCTGGTTCGACCCGCGGCCCGCGGCGGGCGCGTCCTCCGGGCGCCACCAGCGCCGCAGGCGCTCGCCCCGCCCGTTGACGGCGATGCTGTGGCCGGGCGGCAGGCTGCGCACGGCGCGGAAGAAGGTGCTGTTCGTGTCCGGCGTATTGCCCATGAGGTTGATGACGGCATGGGCCTCGTCCAGATCATCCGCCACGCCGGACGCGGCGAGCGCCGCTGCAATGTCGCTGGCGAAGACGAAGCGCCCGCCGCCCGCCAAGGCGTAATAGAACGGACGGGCGCCCAGCGCATCGCGGGCGCAGAACAGCAGGCGCTTTGCGGGATCCCAAACCGCGAAGGCGTAGTCGCCGTGCAGATGTAGGGGGCAGTTCTCGCCCCAGCGCTCGTAGGCCCGCAGGATCAGCCCGCAATCGGTTGCGCCGACGCTTTCCGCAGCGCCGAGGCCGAGGGCGCTGGCGAGTTCGGCGCGGTTGTCCAGCCGCGCGTCGGCCACCGCGGTCAAGCCCCGGTCGGAGCATCGGGCTTGCCAAGCGTCTTCTTGCCCTTGTTCCCCGGCATCGGCCCGCAGCGCCCGGTATCCGAAGGAGACGGCATCCCCGTTGATCCGCCCCGCGCGCCCTAGTCCCGGCAATTCGGCTAGCATCGCGCCGATAGTGTCCCGGTTCGGATCCGGATTCGCGGCATCGCCCGCTCCGCCCCGGTGGCATACCCCGCAAATTGCCCACGCCAATGCTCGACTCCTGTTTTCATCCCGCTTCTCATCGAAACCGGACACCCGTTATTGTGCTAGCCCGCATTTCTCACCAAGTCACGGCTGCGGACACGAATCTGACTGCTTTCGCCGCGTTGAATGTGATACGGGGGCGGCCAGGGTGCTCGACGTACTGTCAAGTACGCCTGCGCGCCCTGACTCGCATTCGCCTTGCGAAACCAGCCATCTCCACGCCCTCACCCGCAACCTGGTGAGAAATGCGGGCTAGGGCGTGTTAACACTAATGAGCATGGTCATGATATCCTCCATGGATGGAACTCACCCAAGCTCAGTATGAACGTATCGCGCCATATCTGCCAGTGCAGCGCGGCAATGTCAGCCTTTCGAACCGCCAAGTGCTCAACGCCATCCTGTATGTCGCCGAGCATGGCTGCAAATGGCGAGGGCTACCGGCACGGTTTGGCAACTGGCACACCATCTACACCCGCATGAACCGTTGGTCGAAGAGCGGGGTGCTCGACACGGTCTTCGAGCATCTGCAACGAGCGCAGATCGTGCGGATCAAGCTCGAAGCCATGTCGATGGACAGCACCATCGTGAAAGTGCATCCCGACGCGACGGGGGCGCTAAAAAAAACGGTCGCCAAGCCATCGGGCGATCGCGCGGCGGGTGGACCACCAAGATTCATATGGTTGCCGCGGATGCTCGAACCGCCCTCACGTTCTCGCTCTCCCCAGGGCAGGCCCACGACGCCCCGGAAGGACGTAAGCTGTTGAATCGCCTCGGTCAGCAGCACAACCGTCCCTCGTTGATCATGGACCGCGCGTACGAAGGTGACGAGACCCGGCAACTGGCCTTGGCGCTGGGGTATGAGCCGGTGGTGGCGCCGTTGCGAACGCGCGTGGAGCCTTGGGAGTACGACCGTGAGATGTACAAGCGGCGCAACGAAATCGAGCGGTTGTTTCGGCGGTTGAAAGGATTCCGCCGTATCTTCTCGCGATTCGAGAAACTCGACGCCATCTTCCTGGGATTCATCGTTTTTGCACTCATCATCGATGCACTGCGATAGTGTTAACACGCCCTAGTTGTTGGAGCAACCCCGCCAGCTCGTCGGCATCGAGGTCAAGGCTGGCGCCAGCCTGCGCCCAAGCGCGGCGCGGGGGCTGCGCACATTGGCCGGGCTTGCGGGCAACCAGTTTGCATGCGGCATCATCCTCTACGCCGGCACTGCCTCGGTGCCGTTCGGCAATCGCATCCACGCGCTGCCGATTGATGCGCTTTGGGCCTGACCCGCGTAGTCCGTGAACAGCGATGGCATCCGCCACGGGCGGCTATGAATTCCAGCGGGAATCGGCGAAATCGTAGCCGAATCTCGCTATGAGCTTGCGCTCCCTCAGGGCGAGGAGCTCCCGCAGCTCGTTGCTGTAGCGGCCCGTGAACCCCTTGCCGCGCGGGGAGGCGTTCGCGGGGGGTTCCAGTTTGAGGTAGGCGGCGATGTTTTTGGTGACCGGCGCCCCGGTTTCCTCGAACAGCCGCAGCGCCTCCTCGCGGAGATTCTCGAACCGGCCGTAAAGAATCCTCCGCTCCTGCTTGGGGGGTGCGGGTTCAGGCACATGTGGGACTGCAACCGGGCGTGAGGGAGGGGTTGTTTCCGCACTGACGGGGCGGGGACGGAACATCAGATCGAACAGCCAGCCGTAGTAGCCGGCGCCGTCGGGATAGCGGGAGAAGTCCTCCGACCTGAGTCCGGGCCCCTGGCTGCGCCGTTGCCAGCGCCCCGGTCCCCTCGCGGCCGTCTTTTTGGGCGCGGCCGCCGCCAGGCGGCGCAGCAGCGCGCGGCTCTCGCCGCTGCCGTCACCGAGATTGAGAAACCGCGCGACCGTGCGCTCGAAATCCAGCGCGCCCTGCTCGGAGAGAACCTGATAGACGTATTGCCGCTTGCGGCGGTAGTCCTGGTGCATGGACACGTACCAGTCCCAGGGATTGCGAACGAATCCGATGGCGGGCAGGCGCGAGCGGGCGGGCGGAAGGTTTTCGAGGCGCCCGTGGTACTGAATCATGCGCGCGCCCGGAAACTCCCCCAGGATCAGATTGTTGAGAAAGGTGCCGCCGGTTCGGGAAACATGGATGAAGACGAAGTGGTCGGTGACGATCATCGCAGCATCGCCCGTGGCGGATTCGCTTTGCCCGTTGCGGCTTCGGGCCTAGCCCCCCGGAAACCTTGTATTTTGTGTCCCGACCGCTAGCTAGCTGATATACGCACTACTACGAAACACAGGGTAGGCGCAGCACTCACCCGGCGGGGTCCCCAAAGGGAGCCCATTCATCGTGGAAGATCCGATCGTCATTTCGGTGATGGTGGGAGCGGTCCAAGGCCGCTTTTCGGGAAGAGCCGGATCGTCCTTGCGATGTTGGATCGGGGGGGGGGGGGGGGGTAAGTTGCGATTCCCTATCGGGCGCTTGATTTTTCATTGGACTCAACCTTTCCTTCCCCGTCGACAAAAGACTGTTTTTCATGGTAACAGACAATGACTGTCTGGGCATACGTCCGATTTGCGGTGACCTCGCCGACGAGGGCCGCCGGCTCTCGCTCTCGGGATCTCCCGGGACCGAAAAGAGCGATCTCGCAAGACTTGCACCCGCAGAGCGCCGTTGGAGGAGCGTATCGCGCGCCTGGTCGCACAGTCGCATGGGCTGGTACGGTCGTCGTCAAGCGACGCATCCACGTTGCAGAGCACGGTGCATGAGGTGCACATTCCTGGGGGAGGGGAGGAAGTTGCCGCGGTCCGAACATGGAACCGGGATCGGGCCGGCGGGCGGGGAGGGTCGAGCGGGTGCGAGTCTGGTCGCTGGTCGCGGAAATGATCGCCGCGCACGGGCGCTGCGCGCTGGTGACGGTGGCGGCGGTCCGCGGTTCGGCGCCGCGCGAGCCGGGGGCGCGCATGGTGGTCGCGCCGGATGGCGGCTTCCGCGGGACCATCGGTGGGGGGGAACTGGAGTGGCGGGCGATCGGGTTCGCACGTGATGCGCTGTCGCGGGACGCTCCGAGCGCCACCCTCGACCGGTTCACCCTGGGTCCCGATCTCGGTCAGTGCTGCGGCGGGAGCGTGCGGCTGCTCACCGAGGTGTTCGGCCGAAGCCGGCTCGACGAGGCGCGGGAGCTTGCCGCGCGCGAGGCCGCCGGGCCGTTCGTGACCCGGGGGCGCATCGGCCCGCGCGGCGTCGAACGCCGCGTGCTCGATGATGTCCCGCCCCAGGTACTCGACGCGACCGGGACTGACCGCGACGCCATGAGCCGTCTGACCTCCGTGGCGGCTCTGCCCGGGGCGCTTGCCGCGCATGGGACCGACCGCGACGCCCTGAGCCTTCCGGTCGCGGCGGCGGTTCTGCCCGATGCCCTTGCCGCAGACGGGACCGACCCCTCCGTGAGCGATCCGACCGTCCGCTTCGCCCCGATTGCCGGCGATGCCGAGCGCGGGAGCCGGCGCACGGGACGGGGCGCCGGTCGTGGTGCCGGCGGCGCGCGGGCCTGTGGGCCGGTGGTGCTCGAAGGCGATGGCCTCATCGTCGAGCGGTTCCGTGACCCCCGCCGGGCGGTGTGGCTGTTCGGCGCCGGGCACGTGGGTCGCGCCCTGATGCTCGCCCTGGCGCCGTTGCCGTTCGCGGTCACCTGGATCGATGAGCGGGCGGAGGTTTTCCCCGCCGCGGTTCCGGCCAACGTGCATCCGGTGCCGAGCGCCGATCCGGCCGGGGAGGTGGCGCGGGCGCCGGCCGGGGCGCTGGTGGTGGTGATGACCCACAGCCACGCCCGGGATCTGGCCGTCGTGCACGCCGCCCTCGAGGCCGGACGGTTCGGCTACGTCGGGCTCATCGGGTCGGAAAGCAAGCGGGCCCGGTTCACCCGAAGGCTCCGCGAGGCCGGCGTCGCACCGGTGCGCATTGCGGACCTCGTCTGCCCCATCGGCTGCCCCGGCATCGCCTCCAAGCACCCGGCGGCGATCGCGGCCAGCGTCGCCGTGCAGCTCCTGGGGCGGGACGAGGCGCTGACCACGGCGGCGACCCCGGTGCGGGGAGTCGTCGCGGGAGCGGCACGGTGAGCGGACCGGAAGCGGGAGGGCAGAGGCCCGGCGCGAGGGCTCGGCTCCGCAAATTCGCAAAGGATGGTCAGTCCCGCCCCGCAATTCGCGCCCGGCAGTGGACGCGCTCGAAATTGCCATTGATGGACGCTCCGGAAGATCGAGGTCTTGCCGGAATCGCACCGCGTGGCCGTCTCCTGGAGCGCCGGCGAATATCGGGCCGTCCCACCCGGCCGGCTCGCGACGTCATGGGTGAGAGGCCGTGACGGACGGGCCGGGAGGCTCCGGCGGTACGTACCTGCTGGAGGCGCTCGACATCGTCAAGCGCTTCGGCGACTTCACCGCCAATGACCGGGTGACCCTGCGCCTGCCGCCCGGAGAGATCCACGCCCTGCTCGGGGAGAACGGCGCCGGCAAGTCCACGCTGGTCAAGATCGTCTACGGTGCGCTCCAGCCCACCGGGGGTCGGCTCCGGTGGCGCGGCGAGACGGTCGAGATCCCGAACCCGGCGGCGGCGCGGCGGCTCGGGGTCGGGATGGTCTTTCAGCACTTCTCGCTCTTCGAGGCCCTCACCGTGACCGAGAACATCGCGCTGGCGCTGCCCGGCCGGTTCGATCCCGGGTCGCTCGCCGAGCGCATCGCGCGGGTGTCGGTCGAGTACGGGCTACCGCTGGAGCCGACCGCGCTGGTCGCGGATCTCTCGGTCGGCGAGCGCCAGCGCATCGAGATCGTACGCTGCCTGATCCAGGAGCCGCGGCTGCTGATCATGGACGAGCCGACCGCGGTGCTGACCCCGCAGGAGGCGGATCAGCTCCTCGTCACGTTGCGCCGGCTCGCGAGCGAAGGTTGCGCGGTGCTCTACATCTCGCACCGGCTCGAGGAGGTGAAGCAGCTCTGCCACCACGCCACCATCCTGCGCCATGGCAAGGTGGTGGCGAACGTCGACCCGCAGGCGGAGACGGCGGCCTCGCTGGCCCGGCTGATGGTGGGCGCGGACGTGCATGCGGTGAACGCGGAGACGCATGTGTCCGCCGGCCCGCCGATGCTGGCCGCCGCCGCGCTCTCGCTCCCGGCCGACGGTCCGTTCGGAGTCGCGCTGCGCGATGTGTCGCTGGAGGTGCGGGCGGGCGAGGTGGTGGCGATCGCCGGGGTGGCGGGGAACGGGCAGTCGGAACTCTTCGAGGCGCTGTCGGGGGAGCGGCCGGCGCCGGTCCCCGGGGCGATCAACATCGCCGGTGAGCCCTGCGGCACCCGCGACGTCACCGCGCGCCGCCGGCTCGGCGCCGCGTTCGTGCCGGAGGAGCGGCTCGGGCACAGCGCGGTGCCGAGCTTCGTGCTTTCGGACAACGTGCTGCTGACTCGCCACGGTTCCGGGCGCCATGCGGCCGGGGGTGGCCTGGTTCACGCCGGGGTCATCGACCGGACCGCGACCCGCGCGGTGGCGGACCGGGTGACGCAGCGGTTCGACGTGCGCACGAGCCGCGCCGACCCGCCGGCGCAGGCGCTCTCCGGCGGGAACCTCCAGAAGTTCGTGGTGGGCCGCGAGCTCGACCGTGAGCCCGCCGTGCTGGTGATCAACCAGCCGACCTGGGGTGTCGATGCGGGCGCGGCGGCGCTCATCCGGCAGGTGCTTCTGGACATGGCCGAGAACGGCGCCGCGGTGCTCGTCATCAGCCAGGACCTCGACGAGATCTTCGAGATCGCGGATCGCATCGCGGTGATTTCGCGGGGCGAACTCTCCGTCGCCCATCCCGCGGGCGAGATCGATCGCGAGCGTATCGGTCTGCTGATGGCGGGTGCCCACGAGTCCACCGCGCATGGCGGCAGTGCCGGAGATGGCACCGGAGATGGCACCGGAGATAGCAGTGGGGAGGCGGCGGCATGAAGTTTCAGCTTCAGGCCCGGTCGCAGCCGAGCCGGGCGATGACCGTGCTTTCCCCGGTTATCGCCATCGGGCTCACGGTGTGCGTGGGGGGGGTGATCTTCGCCGCCCGCGGGCTCGACCCGCTGCATGCCCTCTACGTCTACTTCGTCGAGCCGGTGACCACGCTGTGGTCGATCGAGGAGCTCATCGTGAAGGCGGCGCCGCTGGTGCTGATCGGCGCCGGTCTCGCGGTCTGCTTCCGGGCCAACCTCTGGAACATCGGGGCCGAGGGCCAGTTCACGGCGGGCGCGATCGCGGGCGGGGCGATCCCGGTCATGGCGCCGGATCTCGGCCCCTGGGTCTCGCTCCCGCTCATGCTGGGGCTGGGCATGCTCGGCGGCATGGCGTGGGCCGCGGTCCCCGCGCTGCTCCGCAACCGGTTCGGGACCAACGAAATCCTGACCAGCCTGATGCTGGTGTACGTCGCGCAGTATCTCCTCGACTGGCTGGTGCGCGGCCCGTGGCGGGACCCCCATGGCTTCAATTTCCCGAAGACCGTCGCGTTCCAGGACTGGCACCTGCTGCCGACGTTCGGCTTCGGGCGGGTGCACCTCGGGGCGGTGTTCGCGGTCGTCGCGGTGGTGGTGCTGTTCGTGCTGATGTCGCGCACCCTCAAGGGCTTCGAGATTCGGGTGAGCGGCGACGCGCCCCGGGCTGCGGGCTTCGGCGGTTTCTCGCGGCCGCGCACCGTATGGTTCTGCTTCGGGCTCGCGGGGGCGCTGGCGGGGCTGGCGGGGATCTGCGAGGCGGCGGGACCGATCGGTCAGCTCCAGCCCCACATCTCGCCCGGGTACGGCTTCACCGCGATCATCGTGGCGTTCCTCGGGCGGCTGAACCCGATCGGGGTGCTGCTCGCGGGCATCGTGCTCGCCATCAGCTACCTCGGCGGTGAGGCGGTGCAGGTGGAGCTGGGTCTCTCGGACAAGACGGCGAAGGTCTTTCAGGGCGTGCTGCTGTTCTTCATCCTGACCTGCGACACCCTGATCCGGTACCGGGTCCGATGGATCGGTCCGAAGATGGCGGCGGATCGGCAGTGATGGCGCCGGGGGGAGAGCGATGCAGAACTACGCGCTCTCGCTCCGCGAACCAGTGGGAAATGCGCGCCAAGGCGTATGCGAAGAAGACGAGCATCCGGCCGCATTTCTCACCGGCCCTTGACCCGGAGCCGTTCAGGCCCGAGCGGTCCCCCAGTCCTGGCCCGAACTGGTGAAATTTCCGGGCGGGGACGGATCGGTGCCACGAGGTTCGCCGGGCCGACTCGCGGATCGAATCCCACGGCGGGGTATCATGCGTCCATGATGCGACACAAGCTTCCGCTCGGCATTCAGACCTTTCGCGAGATCCGTGAGGGCGGTTGGTACTACGTTGACAAGACGGCGTTCATCCGGCGTCTGGTCGACGAGGGCAAGCATTACTTTCTTTCGCGTCCGCGGCGGTTCGGGAAGAGTCTGTTCCTCGACACGCTGAGGGCGGCGTTCGCGGGTGAGGAGGGGTTGTTCGAGGGGTTGGCGCTGCACGGGTGCTGGGACTGGGCGGTGCGTCACCCGGTGGTGCGGCTGAGCTTCGGCAGCGGGCACTTCACGGAGCCGGGGGGGTTGCGCACGGAGGTGGCCGATCAGCTCCGGGCGCTGGAAGATGATGCAGGCGTTACCGCCCGTCACGAGTCCGCGGCGGCTCGCCTGCGGCATCTGATCCGGACTGCGCACGAGCGCGGTGGCGAGCGGGTGGTGGTGCTGGTGGACGAGTACGACAAGCCGATTCTGGATGCGCTGGAATATCCGGAGGTAGCGCGGGCGAACCGGGAGTATCTGCGGGGGCTGTACGCGGTGGTCAAGGACAGCGAT
This sequence comes from Gammaproteobacteria bacterium, assembly GCA_965221725.1. Lineage (GTDB taxonomy): Bacteria > Pseudomonadota > Gammaproteobacteria > HK1 > HK1 > HK1. Next base: position 898,059 of record OZ244909.1, on the reverse strand, counting down.
GCGCACGTGCGGTTCAGTTTTCTCACGGGGGTGAGCAAGTTTTCGAAGGTGAGTTTGTTTTCGGGGTTGAACAATCTGACCGACCTGACGATGAGGCCGCAGTACTCGTCGATATGCGGGTACACGGACGCGGATCTTGACACGGTATTCGGGCCGGAGTTGCCGGGTCTGGACCGGGAGAGGATACGCGAGTGGTACAACGGGTACTGGTGGCTTGGGGATGAGCGGGTTTACAACCCGTTCGATGTGCTCAAGCTGTTCTTTCATCGCGAGTTCAAGGCGTGGTGGTTCGAGACGGGTTCGCCGGCGTTTTTGGTGCAGACGTTGTTCCGTCGGCAGGTGAGTTCGGTGTCGCTCGGAGAGATGGTGGGTTCGGAGGCGCTGCTGTCGGCGTTCGATGTGGACGACATCGCGCCCGAGGCGCTGCTGTTTCAGACCGGGTATCTCACCATTCGCGAGGCGCGGCGGCGTGGCGAGAGGGTTTCGTACCGGTTGGGCTACCCGAACCGCGAGGTGCGCCAGAGTCTGAACGAATCCCTGCTCGGGTATCTGGTGCGCAACCCTTCGCGCCGGGAAGTGAACAGCGACCGCCTGTACGACCTGCTGGAGGCCAACGACTTCGACGGACTGAGGGCGCTGTTTCAGTCGTTTTACGCGAGCATTCCGTACGAGTGGTACACGAACAACGACATTGCGCGGTTCGAGGGGTACTACGCGAGCGTGTTCTATTCGTACTTTGCGGCGCTGGGGCTCGACATCACGGTGGAGGATTCGACGAATCACGGGCGGTTGGACATGGCGGTGCGGTTCAACGCTCGGGTGTATCTGTTCGAGTTCAAGGTGGTGGAGATGGCGGGCGAGGGGGCGGCGCTGGGGCAGTTGAAGGCGCGGGGGTACGCCGAGAAGTACCGCGCTCGGGGCGAGCCGATGCATCTGGTCGGGGTGGAGTTCAGTCGCGAGCGGCGCAACATCGTGGCGTTCGAGGTCGAGGATGGTTGACCGGCCGCCGGCCGCGGGGGTCGCCGCCCGCCGCAGATCCACCTCGGGCCGGACGGCGCCCTGCCTCGGGCTGCGTGGGGTTGGCCGGTCGGGAGGGGACCGATGACCGGACTCGAAGCCGCCCTGCTCACGATCATCACCGCGTCGACGCCGTTGCTGCTCGCGGCCATCGGCGAACTCGTGGTCGAGCGCTCCGGGGTGCTGAACCTCGGGGTCGAGGGGATGATGGTGATGGGCGCGGTGTGCGGCTTCGCCGGGGCGTACACCACCGGATCGGCCGCGGTGGGCATCGCGGCCGGGCTCGGGGCCGGGGTCGCCATGTCGCTGGTGTTCGGCTTCCTCACCCAGACCCTGGTGACCAACCAGGTGGCGACCGGGCTCGCGCTCACGCTCTTCGGGCTCGGGCTGTCCGGCCTGATCGGAGAAGGGTTCACCGGACTCCCGGGCGTGAAGCTCGGCGCCGTCCATATCCCCGGCCTGAGCGACCTGCCGTTCGTCGGCCCGGTGCTCTTCGCGCACGACGTGCTCGTGTACGCCTCGATCGCGATCACGGTGCTCGTCGCCTGGGTGTTGGCGCGCACCCGGATCGGGCTCGTGATCCGGGCCACCGGGGGCAACCACCATTCCGCCCACGCCCTCGGATACGACGTGGTGGCGGTGCGCTACGCCTGCATCGCCTTCGGGGGCGCCTGCGCCGGGCTCGCCGGTGCCTACCTCGCACTGGCGTATACGCCGCAATGGATCGAGAATATGACCGCCGGACGCGGCTGGATCGCGCTTGCGCTCGTGGTCTTCGCGACCTGGGCGCCGTTCCGGGTCGCGGTCGGCGCGTACCTGTTCGGCACGGTGTGGATCATGGGTCTGTACGTGCAGGGGGTGGGAATCGGCATCCCCGCTCAGCTCCTCGCCGCGCTGCCGTACCTGGTGACGATTGCCGCTCTGGTGCTCATTTCCGGAAACCGAATCCTGACCAGGATGAATACGCCCGCCTGCATCGGCCAGCCCTTCGTGCCGGACCGATAAGGCGCACCGAGCCCCGGTCCGAACCTGTCCGAGCCCGAGCCCGAATCCACTCAACCCAACCCAACCTGAACCCCGGATGAGGAGAACCTCCCGATGAGAACCCTGTTTGCAGCATTGACCGGTCTGACCCTCTCGCTCGCCGTCGGCGTCGCGTCCGGCGCCGACAAGCTGAAGGTCGGATACATCTATATCGGCCCGATCGGCGACCACGGATGGACCTACCAGCACAACGAGGGGCGTCTCGCCGTCGAGCAGGCGTTCGGCGACAAGGTCGAGGTCGTGTACGTGGAGAACGTGCCCGAGGGCCCGGACGCCGAACGCGCGATCACCCGCCTGGCCCGGGACGGGGCCGGGATCATCTTCACCACCTCGTTCGGCTACATGGACCCGACCAACCGGGTGGCGAAGAAATTCCCGGACGTGAAGTTCGAGCACAACACCGGCTACAAGCGCGAAAGCGACAACGTGTCGACGTACAACGCGCGTTTCTACGAGGGACGCTACGTCATCGGCCAGATCGCGGCGCGGATGTCGAAGAGCGGTGTGGCCGGATACATCGCCTCGTTCCCGATCCCCGAGGTGGTGCGCGGTATCAATTCCTTCATGCTGGGCGCGCAGTCGGTCAACCCGGACTTCAAGCTCAAGGTGGTGTGGGTGAGCACCTGGTTCGATCCGGGCAAGGAGGCGGATGCGGCCAAGGTGCTGATCGGCCAGGGCGCCGACATCATCACCCAGCACACCGACTCCACCGCACCGCTGCAGATCGCGGCCGAGCAGGGCGCGCACGCCTTCGGGCAGGCGTCGGACATGATCAAGTTCGCGCCGGATACGCAGCTCACCGCAATCGTCAACAACTGGGCGCCGTACTACGTCGCGCGGGTCCAGGCGGTGATGGACGGCACCTGGCAGTCCCATGACGTGTGGGATGGCATGGGGCCCGGCATGGTGACGATGGCCCCCTACACCAACCTGCCGGACGACGTGGCGGCAATGGCGAAGGAGACGGCGGCGAAAATTACCGCCGGTGATTTTCATCCCTTCACCGGCCCGATCCACAACCAGGCGGGCGAGATGGTCATCGGCGCGGGGGAGGTGCTCGACGACGGCGTTCTGCTCGGCATGAACTGGTACGTCAAGGGCATCGACGACAAGCTGCCGCAGTAAGCCCGCTTCCCGCCCGCTTTCCGGGTCGGGCCGCGCGCTCTCCGAGACGGGGAGCGTGCGCGGCGCCGGGGGTCTCCGCCCCCGCTCCGTCTCGCCCCGGTTGCCGCCCGATGCGGGGACTGAATGCACGGGAGGCGCCGGCTCTCCGGGGCGCGGGACCGGAGCACGATCCATGATCGAAATCACCGACTTCGGCGATGCCCGGTCGGGCGCGGCGCTCCCCGCGGCTCCGGCCGCGGCGGCTCCGGTCCGATTCGGGTCCGCCCGCCGATGATCGCCTTCGCTGCCGACTGGGCCAACCTGCTGCTCCGCTGGGCGCACCTGGTGGCGGGCATCGCCTGGATCGGCACCTCCTTCTACTTCATCGCTCTCGACCTCTCGCTGCGCCGCCGCCACGACGCGCCCGGGGATCTCACCGGCACCGCATGGGAGGTGCACGGAGGTGGCTTCTACCGGGTGGAGAAATACGCGGTGGCGCCCCCGGCACTGCCGGAGCACCTCACGTGGTTCCGATGGGAGGCATATCTCACCTGGCTGACCGGCTTCGCGCTGCTGGCGGTGCAGTTCTACTTCGATGCCTCGACGTGGCTCATCGACCCCGGGGTGATGCCGCTCGCGGCCTGGCCGGCGGTGGCCATCTCCGTCGGGAGTCTCGCGGCGGGCTGGGTCGTCTACACCGGGCTCTGCCGGTCGCGGGTCGGCGCGAACGCGGTGGTGCTGGCGGGCGCGGTCTTCGTTCTGTGCGTCGCCGCGACCTGGGGCTACACGCAGGTGTTCTCCGCCCGCGCCGCACTGGTGCACGCCGGCGTGCTGATGGGGACGATCATGGCCTTCAACGTCTTCATGGTGATCATCCCCAACCAGAAGAAGGTGGTGGCGGCGCTGCTGGCGGGCGAGACACCGGATCCTGCGCTGGGCGAAGTGGCCAAGCAGCGTTCGCTGCACAACACCTATCTGACGCTGCCCGTCCTGCTGCTGATGGTGAGCGGGCACTACCCGATGCTCACCGGGCATCCGCAGGCGTGGTTGCTGGTCGCGCTGGTCATCGTGGGGGGGGCCTGTGCGCGGCATTGCCTGGTTCACGTCGAGGTGGGGAGGCCGTTCGCCTCCGTCGCCTGGACCCTGCCGGTGGTGGCGGTGGCGCTGGCCATCGCCGTCATGCTGACCGCCCCGGTCACCATGACCACCCTGGCATCGCTCGATTCGAGCGCCGCGCCGCCGGTGACCGATGTCGAGGTGCTGGGGATCACCGATACCCACTGCGTGTCGTGCCACGCGCGGGCGCCGACGCATCCGGCGTTCAAGGTCGCGCCCAAGAACATCGTGCTGGAGACCACCGACGATCTGCGTCGCTACGCGGCCCTGGTCGACCTGCACTCGGTGCGCACGCGCGCCATGCCCCTCGGAAACCCGACCGGAATGACCGACGAGGAGCGGGCCCGCCTCGGCGCCTGGCTGGCGGCAGCGCCGCGATGAGGCGTGAGCGAGCCCGAAGGTCCGTTCTACCGTGCCCGCCCCGGCGCCTGGCTGGCGGCGGCGCCGCGATGAGGCGTGAGCGAGCCCGAAGGTCCGCTCTACCGTGCCCGCCTCGGTGTCTGACGGGCGGCGCAGTCGTGATGAGCGATCGACTGCCCGCCGTGTCGCTTCTGTCGATTGGCGCCGTCAACGCGCTCGATGCGGCGGTTTTCGCGATCCGCCTCGGCGATTTGGCAGAGGCGTTGCCGTGATGAGCGATCCGTTGCCCGCCGCGCTGCCCCTGTCGATCGAAGCCGTGAACACACTCGACGCGACGGCGTTCGCGGCCCGTTTCGGCGACGTGGCGGAGGCGTCGCCGTGGGTGGCCGACTCTGCGTTCGCAGTACGGCCGTTCGCCGATCGGGAGGCATTGGTGGCGGCGTTCGTCGGTGCCGTCCGGGCGGCGCCGCGCGAGACGCAGCTTGTGTTGCTGCGCGCGCATCCGGACCTCGCGGGCCGGGCGGCGGTGGTCGGCGACATGGCGCAGGCGTCACGGCGCGAGCAGGCCGGTGCGGGGCTCGACCGACTCACCGCCGAAGAGTTCGCCCGGTTCCGGGATCTCAACGCCCGCTACCGCGCCCGCTTCGGATTCCCCTTCATCTTCGCAGTGAAGGGGGCGACGAAGGAGGCCATCCTCGCCGCGTTCGAGGCCCGTATCGACAACGATGCCGACACCGAGCACGCCACGGCCCTCGCCAACGTGGAGCGCATCCTGCGGTTCCGCCTCGAGGATCGGGTGACGCCTTGACCGCCGCGCGGGAGGGGCGGGTGATCCGTGGCGTGGGTCTGGCCTGCCGCCGCGATCTCCGCTTCTGCCTCAAGGATCGGGTGGCGCCGTGACCGCTACGCACGAAAGGCAGGTGATTCGCGAAGCGGTCCCGGCCTGCCGCGACGACCCCCGGTTCCGCCTCGAGGATCGGGTGGCGCCGTGACCGCCGCGCACGCAGGGCGAGTGGTCCGCGGCGCGGTCCTGACCTACCGCGACGACCCCGCCGTCGTGGGGGCGGACCGCGCGGTGCGGTTTTACCGCCACGGCGCGGTTGCGATCTCCGGGGACGGGCGTATCGTGTGGCGCGGCCATGCGCGTCGCCTGCCGGAACGGTTCCGCACCCTCCCGTCGGACGACCACGGCGAGGCGCTGGTGCTGCCCGGCTTCATCGACGCCCACGTGCATTTTCCCCAGTACCGGATGCTGGCCGCCCCCGGTAGGGACCTGCTCGACTGGCTGAACCGGTTCACGTTCCCCGAGGAGCAACGCTACGCCTCGCCATCGCACGCGCGGGCTGCGGCCGAAGTGTTCCTCGACCGCCTGGCACAGCACGGCACCACCGCCGCGGTGGTCTTCTCCACCGTGCACCGGTCCGCCGCCGAGGTGCTCTTCGACGCGGCGGAGCGCCGCGGTCAGGCCATCGTCAGCGGCAAGACGCTGATGGACCGCAACGCCCCGGCGGCGCTGTGCGACGACCCGGAATCGGGCGCGCGCGACAGCGAGGCGCTGATCGCGCGCTGGCATCGCCGCGGCCGGCTGCGCTATGCGATCACCGTGCGCTTCGCCATCACCTCGACCGAAGCGCAGCTCCGCGAGGCCGGGGCGCTCGCCGCCCGGCACCCCGACTGCCACGTGCACAGCCACCTCTCCGAGAGCGCGGGCGAGATCGAGTTCGTGCGGCGCCTGTTCCCGGGGGCGAAGGACTACACCGATGTCTACGATCGGTTCGGCCTGCTCGGTCCGCGCAGCCTGTATGCGCACGGCATCCATCTGTCGGAGCGCGAGTGCGTGCGGCTCTGCGAGACCGGTGCCGTCGTCGTGCACTGCCCGACCTCGAACACCTTCCTCGGTTCGGGGCTCTTCGACGCCGCCCATGTCGGGCGCGCGGACCGCCCCGTGCGCATCGGCATCGCCACCGACGTGGGTGGCGGCACGAGCTACTCGATGCTGCACACCCTCGGCGAGGCCCACAAGGTGGCGATACTCGGCGGACGCACGCCGGGCGCGCACGCGCTGTTCCACCTCGCCACCCGCGGCAACGCGGTGAATCTGGGCCTCGACGAGGAGATTGGCTCCCTGGAGCCGGGCCGATGGGCGGATATCGTCGTCCTCGACCCCGCCGCCACCCCGGTGCTGGAAGCGCGCCACGCGCTCTCGGAAAGCCTTGAGGATACGCTCTTCGCCCTCGCCATCCTCGGCGACGACCGCGCGGTTCGGGCGACGTACATCGCCGGGCGCCGGGTTTGGGGGGCCGCGCTTGGCCCTGAATGAGAGCCGGGAGAGCGGGCGCGGATCCGACCCCAGGCGGCCCTGAAAACTTGAAGAGGTGATGTCGGGCGTTCGAACCGTGCGTGACAATGCCCGAGCGGATCGAGCCGGAGGTCTTCATGAAGAACATCGTCGTGTGCTGTGACGGCACCGGGAACGAGTATGGCGCTCACAACACCAATGTGGTCGCCACGTACGCGCTCGCCGAGGAGAGCGAGCGTCAGTGCCGTTACTACGACCCGGGCGTCGGCACCGGCGGCTGGGTGTACGAGGAGGAGCGCGGCACCCTGCACGCGGCCATGGATCAGGCGACCGGGTACGGGTTGCGCCGGAACGTCGAGGAAGCCTACCGCTTCCTCATGCAGGTCCACGAGGACGGAGATCGGCTGTTTCTGTTCGGCTTCAGCCGGGGCGCGTTCACGGTGCGCTCGCTGGCCGGGATGCTGCACCGCTGCGGCCTGCTGCGCCCGACCGCCGGCAACCTCGTCGAGTACGCCTCGAAGCTCTACCACCGGGAGGACGCCGGCCCGGGCGACGCCGCAGTGGAGGCCGGCTTTCACGCGACCTTCGCGCGGCCGTGTCCGGTGCACTTCATCGGGGTGTGGGACACCGTCGAGTCCCTGATCCTCAACGCCGGCCGCACCTGGCACGACACCCGGCTGACCCCGGACACCTCGTTCGCCTGCCACGCCGTCGCCATCGACGAGCGTCGACGCGACTTCCCGCCGTGTCTGTGGGACGAGGCGAGCGTCGCGCCGCCGCAGACGCTGGAGCAGGTCTGGTTCGCGGGCGTGCACTCCGACATCGGCGGCTGGTACGAAGAGCGCGGGCTTTCGAACCTTGCTCTTCAATGGATGCTGGGCCGGGCGCGGGCGTGCGGCATGCACCTCGACGAAGACGCCCTGGCCGAACCGTGCCACCGCGGGGATCCGCAGGGGAAGATGCACGAATCGTGCAACGGATTCTGGCGGTTTCGCGGCCGCCGGCGGCGCGTGATCCCCGCGGGAGCGCGGGTCCACCGCAGCGTGATCGACCGCATGTCGGACCCGACCGCCCGCTACGCCCCGAAGTTGCCGGAGCGCTACATCATCGCCGACTGAGCGGCGGCGGGAATCCATCGAATGTCGTGCAGGAGAGGGTAGGCCGATTTCAGGGCGCCAGATGCGACCGCACCAACCGCTGCCCCGTGGCCGTGAGCGAGTCGTTCGTCACGAGTCGCCTCACGGCATCCATTTCATCGTCAGGCGAGGATTCTGACGGTTGCACATTGGTCGTCGATAATCAGGCGCCGAGGTTGGAGGTGTCTCTGACCGCACTGAAAGGGTTGCATGCAAGTACATGTCGTGACCGAGCGGTGCTTCGGGTTGGAGGCAGTGGCCGCCGAAAGTGATGAAATCGGGGGAGCGATTTGCGAATCAATCGCTATCCGGACGATCCATCATCGTGCGCGCGCAGCACGATCCCGGCTGACGAGCCGGGCATCCGTACCGGCGCCGCGAGTCGCCACTGGTCGTTGCCGAGTTCGACGTACCACTTGCCGGGCGGCAACGACGGCAGGGCGCCGCGCCAGACGCCAGTGGTGTCGCGGATCATGGGGGTGGCGACGTCCGCGCCCGCCCGCGCGGCGTGCGCGAAGCGAAGGTCGAGCCGGTCGCCGGCCGCCGTTGCCGCATCCCCGTCGGGGGTGAGCCGCGCTTCCACGATCCCCGGCTTCGGGAACGTGACGACAGCTTCGAGCCCGAGGCGCGTCGCCTCCGCGTCGCGGGCGAGCGAGCGGTTGATCTCCATCCCGCGACGGTAGTAATCGTCGGCGACGAGGCCGTCCCAGGTCACGTTGGCGAGGATCAGCATCACCGCGCCGGCGAGCACCGCCGTGGCCGGGATCGCGAACACCATCCACACCAGGGGCTGCCGGTACCACGGCGATGGATGGGGCGATGGGCGGGGTGATCGCGGGGGCGACGGGTGGGGGTTTTCGGCCATCAGCCACCGCTCCGGGGTTCGCGGCCGAGCGCCGGAAGTGGCGTGCCGTGCCGCCGCATCGCGCCGACTTCGAGCTCCCGAGGGCCGGCTCGGAGCGGGCCTTCGGCCATCTTTTTCGCGTCCAGCGCAGAGCGCGGCCCGGCCATCGTCATTGCGCCATCGATATGCCGGTGACCGTTGTCGAGCCCGTCAAGCTCCAGCGCAGGGCCCGGCCCGGCCATCGTCATCCCTCCCCCGGCGCCGGGCCGAGGAAGCGGGCCTCCTCGGTGGCGCGGATCTCCGCCGCCTCGACCGCCTCGACCGTGAAGCGTACCGGGGTGCTCCCGGACCGGAGCGCGTCGCGCGGCGCATCGAGCCGAGCCGGTACCGACGCGACTTCGCCGGGCGCCACCATCCGGTCCGGATCGTCGATGTCGAGGCGCAGCCCGTCGATGCCGGAGGCGTCGATGCGCCACCGCAGCGGCGCGTCGTGCATGTTCACGATCTTCAGGGTGTAGACGTTGCGCACGAAGCCGTCGCCCGTCTCCCGGTAGAGCGCGTTGCGGTCGTGGAGGATGTCCAGCTCGACCGGCACCCGGAGCGCGAGCGAGCCCGTGAAGACCGCGAGCAGGGCGACGAGGCCGCCGGCGTAGATCAGAGTGCGGGGGCGCACGATGCGGGTGGGCCGGCCGTCCACCGCGTTCTGCGTGGTGTAGCGCACGAGCCCCTTCGAGTAGCCCATGCGCTCCATGACCTCATCACAGACATCCACGCACGCGGCGCAGGCGATGCACTGGTACTGGAGCCCGTCGCGAATGTCGATGCCGGTGGGGCAGACCTGCACGCACATCGTGCAGTTGATGCAGTCCCCGAGACCGGCCGCACGGTGGTCGGTGCCGCGCTGGCGCGATCCGCGTGGTTCGCCGCGCTCCGTGTCGTAGGAGATGACCAGGGTGTCGCGGTCGAACATCGCGCTCTGGAAGCGGGCGTAGGGGCACATGTAGATGCAGACCTGCTCGCGCAGCCACCCGGCGTTGCCGTAGGTCGCGAACCCGTAGAAGAGAATCCAGAACGCCTCCCAGGGGCCGGTGTCGAGCCGCAGCAGCGCCTCGCCCAGCTCGGTGATGGGGGTGAAGTAGCCGACGAAGGTGAATCCGGTCCACAGCGAGAACGCGATCCACACCGCGTGCTTGGCGGACTTGAGCGCGAGCTTCCGCGGCCCCCACGGCGCCCGGTCCAGCTTCATCTGCTGCGGTCGGTCGCCCTCGATCTTGCGTTCGATCCAGAGGAAGACCTCGGTATAGACGGTCTGCGGGCACGCGTAGCCGCACCACAGCCGTCCGGCCAGCGAGGTGAAGAAGAACAGTGCCAGCGCGGCGAGGATGAGCAACAGCGCGAGGTAGAGGAAGTCCTGCGGATAGAACGTCCACCAGAAGACGTTGAACTGGCGCGCCGGCAGGTCGAAGAGCAGGAGCTGGCGCTCGTCCCAGCGCAGCCAGCACACTCCGTAGAAGAGCCCGAGCAACGCCACCGCCCCGGCCACCCGCATGGTGGCGAACCAGCCATGCACCTCGCGCGGGTAGATCTTCTGCCGCTTCTCGTAGAGCGCGGCCTCGACATCGTCGACGGGTGGCGTCGGCGGGGCCGGGGTCACGGCGACCGGGATCTCGGGATGGGGGGAGGTCACGGATTCGCCGGTGCTCGAAACCGATCCGACAGTGGTATCAGCCCGGAAATGTCACTGATTCGCGAAGCGAGGGCGAGGAGATGGCTGGTTTTGCAGGGCGAACGCGAGTCAGGGCGCGCAGGCGTACCCGTAGGTACGTCGAGCACCCTGGCCGCCCCCATGTCGCATTCAACGCAGCGAAAGCGGTCAGATCCGTGCCCGCAGCCGGGAATGGGTGAGAAAACGGGGTATGTCATTTCCACCTGCGCGGACCTTCGACCGGCATCGTCGCGAGATGAGAATACGCTGGACGTGTAGCGTTTCCTGCGGTCGTTGTCATCCTTGAGCCCCTTGCATCCTGGTCAGGTGTGCGCCTCAATGCCCGCCGAATGGAGGCCGGACATGTGCGGTTTGATGACGGATTTTTCGATCTCGTTTCGGGAATCCGATCGCACCTCGGCGGCCGCCATCCGATATCAGCGGAGCCTCGTCATGCCGAAGCGAAGCACCCTCCGACTCACCAAGCGCACGGTCGACGCCCTTGCGGTCGAAAGGATACCCCGTTCTGGGACCGTGACCTCGCCGGGTTCGGAGTGCGGGTCCACGCGACCGGGCGGAAGTGTTACGTGGTGCGGTCGAGAGGCCCGGCGGGGCTGAAGTGGGTGACGCTGGGGCGCCACGGGGTCCTGGCGACCGAGGCGGCACGGAAACAGGCAGCCGTCGTCATCGACCGCCTCAAGCGGGGCGAGGCCCCGACGCCTGCGCCTCCCGTGCCTCCGCTGACCGTGGCGGCGTTGGCCGAGCGCTTCCTGCGCGTGCATGTGCAAACGCACTGCAAGCCGAATACTGCGAGGACGTACCGAGGCCACTTCGACCGCCACATCCTGCCCGTGCTCGGGGTGATGACATTGGGTAGCGTCGGACGGGCCGAGGTCGCGGCGCTGCATCACCGACTCCGTGCCACCCCCACCACCGCCAATGCGGTGGTCCGGACCCTCTCGGTGATGCTGACCCTGGCCGAGACGTGGGTGCTGGTCCCGCCTGAGCGGAATCCCTGTCGGGCGGTCCGGCGCTACAAGCAGCATCCGTCGAGCGGGCCGAGGTCCTTGTCCTCCACCACCGCCTGCACGCCACCCCCGCCACCGCCAATACCGTGGTGCGCACCCTCACCCTGATGTACCGACGCGCCGCCGACTGGGGCCTGGTGTCCGAGGGCTGCAACCCCTGTCGCACCCTCACGCAGTATCCACCGCGCAAACGCGAGCGCTTCCTGACCGACGCCGAGTTCACCCGCCTCGGTCAGACCCTCGACCAGACCGAGACCGAGGGCCGCACATCTCCCTCGACCATCCAACGGTCCGAAATCACCGATGACGGAATAATCTGTGCGAATGGCAATCGCCCGCAGGATGAGGTCTGCCGGCAACTCACCCCGATAGCAACCTTCGACTCCGGGAATGATGGTCCCCGCCCACGGGCCAGCCGAATCGGTGCTGCAGTGCAGCTCCAGAATGCTCCTCCGCAGCAATCCAAGCCGAAGTTCCCCGCGGTGAGACAAGGCAACTCATTGACAGTTCGTCGGATTTTCGGCTTCAGGGGGTTCCCGGCCATTCATCCACGAGCGCCCAGGCGCCAGCATTCGCCACATGGAGAGCGGTAAGGGATGTCCCCCATACTGGGCCCACGCTCACGCGATGCAGGCCATCGACTACAGCCGGTCTAGCCGAGCGCCAGGCGCCAGGCAAAGCGCAGCGCCTCGACGAAGTCCAGGACGCGCATGACGTAGTGATCGCGCACCTCGAACTCTTGGGGGCCTTCTCCTTTCAGGTCGCTTCCGATCGCGTCAATCAGCTTGCCGAGCCGTCGCCGGTGCATCCCGAGAGCGCGCTGTGCGGGGTCGGCAACGACCCCGGCGAAAGCGCAGATCGGGGCCATCGCGAGCGCGAGGGCGCCGGTGACGGCCACCGTCGTCGCCACGCCTGCGCTCGCCGGAAACAGGCCGTACCAGACGCCGCCCAGGGTAGTGCCGAGGGGAAACCCTGCGATCGCAGCAGACTGCGCAGCGGCAGCGGCAGCCGCGGGTCCCAGGCTCATCACGCTGGGCGTCATCTGATTGAACGCGACGGCGCCGACGGCGGCAGTGATGATCGCGGCGGTGATTTCCGCCGCCGCTTCCCGGCTCCTGGTGTACTCGGTGAGCTTGCGTTCGAGGTTTCTTCGATATTCGGGATCGTTCGTGTGCCGTGCGATGGCCTCGAGCGTGAGACGGCTCACGCTCTCGATGCGCCGATCGGCAAACACCGCCTCGGTCAGGGCGTCGCGGGTCGATGCTCGCGCGCTTTGTCGGTATGGAAGTTGAAACAGCTCGGTGTGGACGAGCCACTGGATCTCGCGCACGACAGCGGTCTCCATGACGATCTGCCGCGCCCCCATCCAGTGCGCGCCGCGTTCCCACCCCGCGCGTCGTGCGAGTTTCGAACCGGCCATCAGCCCGAACTGCGGGATGGCCAATGCGACATTGGCCGGGGCACGCAGCATGTCCCGACCCACCGCGTGCCGGTGCAGCTTGAGGGTCCCGGAGAAGGAGAAGTGTGCGTCGACGAACGGGTCGATGCGCTCGCGTGCACCCGTCAGATATCGGTCTAACCCGTCTATGACGAGTTGACAAGTGAGGGGCGCGTCGAAGTCATCGAAGGGTGGTCTTCGGTCGGGTGGCTGCGCGCGGTTCATGTCTCGGCAATCCCGTCTGCCGGCCGGTGCGCTGCCTCAAGAGGTCCCGAGCGCCGGAGCGGTAAGCCACTCCTTGACGCACTCGAAGCGGCGCGCCTCCGCTTCCGAGGCGGCAAGGTCGTCCAGCTCCGGATCGTAGACGTCCATCGCGTCCATGGCTCTCTGGAGGCGTGCGCTCTCGACCCGCGCCAGGTGCGCCTCGATTTCCTCGGGCGTGAACATGCGCCTGAGCTCCGAGACGAATTGCGGCAGCGCCTGGGCGAACTCGGGGTGTGCCTCCGCCGCTGCCGCAAAGTTCATCAGTTTCTCGTCGACCGCGTAGTCGAAGGCATCGGCGATACCGAATTGCAGCCGGATGGACTCGGCCGCCGCGCACTGGTCCCTCCAGATCTCGTGCCAACGCATTTCGGTCATGGCGCCTCCCCTGTCCGTTCCAATTCGATCAGTTCCCTGCCGCCATTGCGGACCAGCCTCCGGTCAACTCAAGCGAACAGCGGCACCCCTTCGGCCACCGCCGCCTCGTTCAGCCGCCGATCGAGACTCGCGAGCGCGCAGCCTTCCCGAATCGCGAGCGCCAGATAGCTCGCATCGTAGGCGGTGAGGCGGTGGATGCGCGCCAGCGCCATGACCGCCCGGTCGTCGCGGCCATCGCCCGCACGCTGGATGCGAAGTCGGCGCAGCCGCGCCATGGAGGCGTCGGCATGCCGTGCATCGATGCGTCCCCGGCGCTCGGCCGACAGCAGCAGATTGCGCAGCTCGTCCCAGAAGGCATCCGGCACCTTCGCTGCTTCCTTACCGAGCCGTTCCAGCGCGAGATCGGCAATCGCCGCTTCCTCATCGGGCAGCACCCACGCGGCCGCGACCGAGGCGTCGGCGACGAAGGTCATCAGCGCGTGTGTCCCTCGTGGCGCCAGGACAGAATCTCGGAGGTGGTCACCGCCTTCTGCTTCGCCCGCTCACGTCGAAGCGTCGCGCTGAGCGCGGCATGCTCGTCCGCATCGGCGATCCGCGTCACATGGGCGACCGGCGTCGCGCCCCGGCAGATCACCAGATCTTCGCCTGCTTCCACCTCGGCCAGCAGCGCCGACAGGTGGGTCTTGGCCTCCCCGACGTTCACGCGTCGCGTCATGGTTATCCCGCTCCTCGTCCGCACCGCACCGGAAATGTCCACCGCAGCGGGGGCCGACTCCTGCCCCAGAGAGAGAATAGCGCCGGTATCGGCTTGGTCAAGTGCTTGGTCTGACACCGGACTCGCCGAGCATCGCGAGATCGAGAGGCATCGCCGGTCGCGACTTCAATCTGTTGGAAGGTCGCGGCCGGGCATCCTCGGTGCCGGATCCACGAGCTCCTGCCCTGGAACTTCGACCCCCTCATTGAAGCCGAAAAATCCAGTTGGGGCACTCGCTCACCAGGACCATTTTTTGTCGGCCACAAGGGCGCTTCGCCGTCACCGATCCAGTCACCGGCGTTCCAGCCGGCTTGAGGAGCGACCAACGCCGCCGGGAGAAGCACATGCCGGCACATCCTGCTTTTCCACCGAACGTATTGGAAGCGCTCTGCGATGTACTTGGTGATACCGACGCCGGCCTGAAGCGGAACGAAATCGGGCGACTCTTGGTCGCGTGTAAAATTCGCGACCCATCCCCCACGACGACGAAACGCCATCATCTTTTCGAAGCGCTCAAGGCCCGCCAGGACCACGATCAATGCGGTAATGCCGTGCTGTACTTCGTGCGGGAGGCGATGGATCCCGTGCGCTACCGCGCAGAGACCGACATCTTCGATTCACGCCGCCGTCACGTGAACGAAGCCCTCGCCTTTGCTGGCTGGCAAGTGGGCGAGGATGGGAAACTGAGCACCGCGGATCAACCCACCCACCGCGGCCACGACACCGCACAATGCTCACTAAATCGTGAGCCTCGGTGTCTCATCGGCGTTGACAGGTTCCGCACCGCGTCGTCAGCGGTTCGAGAGGCTCCACACCCAGGCTGCGAGCACGTGGACGCGGGCTTCGCCGAGGAAGTCTTCGTGGGCCGGCATCCGGCCTTGGCGTCCTTCCGCGATGCTGTGGCGCACATCCGCTTCCGAGCCGCCATAGAGCCATACGTCGTCGGCGAGGTTCGGCGCCCCGAGGGCAGGGTTGCCGGCGCCGTCCGCCCCGTGGCAGGCGACGCAGACGGCGTCGTACTTCTCCTTGCCGGCCGCGGCCTTCGCCGCATCCACTTCCCGGCCGGAGAGCGAGAATACGTAGGCCATCGTCGCGTCCACGCCGGCATCGCCGCCGAGCGCGTCCCGCCACCCCGGCATCACCGCGGTGCGTCCGGCGAGGATGCTGGTCCTGATCTGCGCGGGCTCGCCGCCCCACTGCCAGACGTCGTCGCGCAGGTTCGGGAAGCCGCGCACGCCGCCTGCGTCGGAGCCGTGGCACACCGCGCAGTAGCTCGCGAAGAGACGCTCGCCGATGCGCAATGCTTTCGGGTCGGCTGCCACCGCCTCGATGGGCATGTTCAGGTACTGCTCGAAGATTGGTCCGTAGCGCGCTTCCGCCCGCGCCATCTCCTCCTCGTACTCCTTGACCTGCGTCCACCCGAGGAACATCGAGTTCGAGCCGAGGCCGGGGTAGATCATCAGGTAGATCACCCCGAAGGCGAGCGTCGCGTGGAACAGCACCACCCACCAGCGCGGGAGCGGATTGTTCAGCTCCGCGAGATCCTCGTCCCACACATGCTTCGTGGTCTCGACCTCGCCGCTCCCGGCGGGCCGGCGGATGCCCATGTTCCGCACCGTCAGCAGGTACAGCCAGAGGATCCCGCCGAGCGTGCAGACGATGATGAAGATGTTCCAGAAGCCTTCGCTGAAGTTACCCATGACAGCTACCCATGACAGTTACCCGTGGCGGGCCTCCTCGGGTTGCGGGTCCGTGGCGCCTTCCTCCGCTTCCTCCAGCGGGAGACGCGCCGCTTCCTCGAAGTCGCGTCGTCGCCGTCCGCTCCATGCCCACCCCACGATGGCCGCGAAGACGACGAGCATGGCCGCAGTCCACAGTCCGTGCAGGAATCCGGCGTCCATCAGCGGTGCCCGCCGAAGCAATGTCCGCTGACGCGCCGGGAGGCCGACCCATGGCGCGCCTCCGACGGAATTCCGGCCTCGGGAGCGTCGGTCCGGGGCCATTGCGGGAGGTGGGCCCGTCCCGGTGGGAATGTCCGGCACCGCATCATTTTCACTTCCCGCCCCTCCCCGGAAGCGTCCGCCCGCCGCGCCGCCACATACCGGGCACCATCCATCACCTTCACCGCCTCGTCCGGATCGCGGTGCCGAGCCCTTGCAGGTAGGCGATCATCGCGTCCATCTCGGTGCGCCCGGCCACCGCCTCCACCGCGCCCTCGATCTGTTCGTCGGTATAGGGGTGTCCGAGCCGGCGGAGCGCCCGCATCCGATCCTGCACGGCCGCGCCGTCGAGTGCGTTCTCGGCGAGCCACGGATAGCCCGGCATGATCGACTCCGGTACCACGTCGCGGGGATTGATCAGGTGCACGCGGTGCCATTCGTCGCTGTACCGGCCCCCCACCCGGTGCAGATCCGGGCCGGCGCGCCGCGAGCCCCACTGGAACGGGCGGTCGTAGACGAACTCGCCGGCCACCGAGTAGTGGCCGTAACGCTCGGTCTCGGCCCGGAAGGGGCGGATCATCTGCGAGTGGCAGACGTAGCAGCCCTCGCGGACGTAGACGTCGCGGCCCGCGAGCGCGAGCGCCGGATAGGGCTCGACCCCCTCGACCGGTTGCAGCAGGTTGCTCTGGCTGAACAGGGGCAGGATGGTGACCAGCCCCCCGAAGCTGCTCACGATGAGGACCAGGATCACCATCAGAGCGATGTTGGTCTCGATCCGTTCGTGTCCTCGGGCCACCGGTGATTCTCCGTCGTTTTCGGGCCTGCCGGTTCGTATTCCGACCTGCTCGCCGGTTTCTCAGTGCGCCGGCGCCGGCGCCGGGATCGGGGCCCGGGCCGGCGGCGCGCCCCGCACCGTCTTCCACAGATTCCAGGCCATCACCACCATGCCGGCGAAGAACAGCACCCCGCCGAGCAGGCGGATGACGTAGAACGGGTGCATCGCCTCCACCGACTCCACGAAGCTGTAGGTCAGCGTCCCGTCGTCGTTGACCGCCCGCCACATCAGCCCCTGCATGATGCCCGCCACCCACATGGAGGTGATGTAGAGCACGATCCCGGCGGTGGAGATCCAGAAGTGCGTCTCCACCAGCCGCTGGCTGTACAGCGCGCGGCCGAACAGCCGCGGGATGAGGTAGTACATCGCGCCGATGGAGATGAACGCCACCCACCCGAGCGCGCCGGAGTGCACATGGCCGATGGTCCAGTCGGTGTAGTGCGAGAGTGCGTTCACGGTCTTGATGGACATCATCGGCCCTTCGAAGGTGGACATGCCGTAGAAGGAGACCGAGACGATCAGGAAGCGCAGCACCGGGTCCGTGCGCAGCTTCTCCCACGCGCCGGACAGCGTCATGATGCCGTTGATCATCCCGCCCCACGACGGCGCGAGCAGGATGAGCGACATCACCATCCCGAGCGACTGCGCCCAGTCGGGGAGCGCGGTGTAGTGCAGGTGGTGGGGGCCGGCCCACATGTAGGTGAAGACCAGCGACCAGAAGTGCACGATGGACAGGCGGTAGGAGTAGATGGGGCGCCCCGCCTGCTTGGGCACGAAGTAGTACATGATGCCGAGGAAGCCGGCGGTGAGGAAGAAACCGACCGCGTTGTGCCCGTACCACCACTGCACCATCGCGTCCTGAACGCCAGCGTAGAGAGAGTAGGACTTCCACAGCCCGACCGGAATGACCGCGCTGTTGACGATGTGCAGCATCGCGACGGCGAGGATGAAGGCGGCGAAGAACCAGTTGGCCACGTAGATGTGGCGCACGCGACGCTTGGCGATGGTGCCGATGAAGACGACGGCGTAGGCCACCCACACCACCGCGATGAGGATATCGATCGGCCACTCCAGCTCCGCGTACTCCTTGCCCTGGGTGATGCCGAGGGGGAGGGTGACCGCGGCCAGCACGATCACCGCCTGCCAGCCCCAGAAGGTGAACGCCGCGAGGCGGCGGCAGAACAGGCGCACGTGGCAGGTGCGCTGCACCACGTAGTACGAGGTCGCGAACAGCGCCGAACCCCCGAACGCGAAGATGACCGCGTTGGTGTGCAGCGGCCGGAGTCTCCCGTAGGTGAGCCAGGGGAGGTCGAAATTGAGCGCCGGCCACGCGAGTTGCGCGGCGATGATCACCCCGACCAGCATGCCGACGATGCCCCACACGATGGTCATCACCGCGAACTGGCGTACCACGGTGTCGTTGTAGGTGTCGGGTCGCATGTCGGGTCAGTCTTCCTCGCCGGGGCTCGCGGGCGGGGCCATCCCCACGATGCCCCGGTCCATGGTCATTACCGCGAGGGTCATCGCCACGGTGGTCATCGCCACGAGCCGGCTTGCCACGGTGCGGTTGCGGGTCTCGTGCATCTCGGTGCGGGCTCCGTGGTGCGTCTTGCGGGCTCAGTGCGTGAAGCTCGGGCCGAACCCCGAACTCCACAGCAGGACGCTGATGGCGAGCATGGCCACCAGCGCCACCAGGCCGAACGCCATGACCGCGGAGGAGAACAGGAAGCCGCGCTCCTCGGGGATCTCCATCATCACCGGCACCCCGGCGTAGAAGAGAAAGACGGTGTAGCCGAGCACCGGCAGCCCGACCAGAAGGTTCAGCCACAGGATGGGCTGGAGCTGCATCGCGCCGACGAGGAACAGCGGGGTCGCGGTGTAGGTGGCGAGCGCGTAGCACTGTCCGAGCGGCTGACTCGCCCCGTAGGTCCGGCTCATCCAGTGGATCATCCAGGCGACGCAGAAGGTCGCGGCCAGCATCGCCAGGTAGTAGAGAACCGCGATCCGCAACGCGCTCTCCTCGGTCAGGCGCACCACATCGCCGGTGCCGATCTGCCAGCCGGTCCGCGTGGTGCCGACGTAGCCGGCAACGGCGGGAATGAGCGCGAAGAGGGCGGTATGCAGCAGGAACGGGCCCGCCACGCCGTGGCGGCGATCACGGATCGCGGCCCACTCGGCCTGCGGACGGATCAGCAGCATGAACGCATGGAGGAGCGACATCGCGAATCGCCTGTCCGCTGTGATCGGGGTGCGTCGAACGCCGGGAACTATACCCGATCCGCCTCCGGGGTACGGCTCATGCGCCCCTTCCCGCGCCGCCGCCGTTCCCGAACTCCGCCAGCGCCCGCCGCATGTGCTGCGCCATGGCCTGGCCGGCCACCGTCGGCCGGCGATCGGAGGGGGCGATCAGGCACAGCCGAAGCGTCGACAGCCGCTCCCCTGCGAGCGGCACCGCGACCAGACGCCCGCTCGCGAGCTCCTCGGTGGGGGACCGAGCCCGGAGGGGTGTGCAGGGGAATTGCCGATTTCCGGGTACTGCGTTATCAGTTCGGCAACGCTTGGGTGATGGGGGGCAGTATCTGTTTTTGATACTATGATTCAATTGTGAACCGAAGACATCGAACCATCCTCGGCGCTCTCTTCCGGAACCCGATCGCGACGAACGTCAAATGGTCGGACGTGGAGCAACTGGTGATTGCAGCCGGAAGCAGCATCACGGAGGGTCGCGGGTCTCGGGTCCGGTTCGAGTTGAACGGAGTGCTTGCCAACTTCCACCGTCCGCACCCGCGCAAGGAAGCCAGGCGCTATCAGGTGCGACACCTGCGTGACTTCTTCATGGCATCGGGGATCAATCCATGAAATACAAAGGATACGAAGCGCTGGTCACCTTCGACGAGGAAGACCGGGTTCTGTGCGGACGAGTGCTGAGTACACGCGACGTCATCTCGTTCGAGGCCGATTCGGTGGATGACATTGAACATGCATTCCACGACGCGATCGACGACTACCTGGAGCAATGTGCGGAGGCGGGGCGGGATCCGGACCGTTCGTTCTCCGGCAAATTGATCCTGCGAATGAACCCGGACCTGCACCGCGACCTCTACCTGGAAGCCGCGCGATCGGGCACGAGTCTGAACGCCTGGATCACGGAGTCTCTGGAATCCAGGGTGGCCGAGCAACGTGGTCGCCATGCCCCTGGCCATTTCCGCTGATGCACCGGGACGCTGTTCCCCAGCCCGGATTCGGCAAAAAATCCGATCTTCGGAGCGTCTCACACCCTCCATTCACCCCTTCCACTCACCCCTTTGGCGGCGATTCGTCTTCGTCGGCGAGGATTCTGACCGCCGGGGTGTCGAGGTCGTCGAACTGGCCCGAGCGGACGGCCCATACGAAGACGCCCGCGATGGCGATGACCGCGACGATGGAGATGCCGATGAGGAGCGGGAGGATCTCCATGCCGGTCAGCCCTTGGCCGGGTCCCGCCCGCGGCCGAGGCGTAGCGCGTTGCCGGCCACCGCCAGCGAGCTGAGCGACATGCCGATGGCCGCGGCCCAGGGAGGCACCACGCCGGTGGCGGCGAGCGGCAGGGCGACGAGGTTGTAGCCGAGCGCCCACGCGAGGTTCTGCTTCACGATGCGCCGGGCGTGGCGCGCGATGTCGAGCGCGGCGAGGAGCCGGCCCGGGTCGTCGCCGATGAGCACCGCGTCGGCGCGGGCCGCGGCGGCTGCCGCCCCGCGGCCCATCGCCACCGAAACGTGGGCACCGGCCAGGGCCGGGGTATCGTTGACCCCGTCACCGAGCATCAGCACCCGCTCTCCGGAGGTGGAGAGCCGGGTGGCCTCCCCGAGCTTCTCCTCCGGCGAGAAGCGGACGAGATGGTGGGTCACTCCGAGTGCGCGGGCGATGCGCTCGACCGCAGCGGAAGAATCGCCGGAGGCGATGGTGATCCCGATGCCGCGCCCGCGCAGACCCTCGACCAGCGTCCTAGCGCCGGGGCGAAGGGTGTCGGCGAGGGCGAAGCGGGCGAGGAGGGCGCCTTCGCGGGCGAGGAACACGTGCGTGGTGCCGGGGTCGTTCTCGCCGTCGCCGATCGTGTTCGGGGCCGGAGCGACGGGTTCGTGCGCCTCGGGGTTGAAGGCGTGTGCAGCGAGGGATGCATTCGGCGCCGGGGGCACTGGTCCGCGCGAGTTGGATTCGGTGGTGTTCGTGGAGCCGGCCATGCTCGGCGCCGAGGCCGCCGCTGCGCACGCGCTGGGATCATTCTCGCGGTCGCCGGCCCTGTTCGGGGCCGGAGCGACGGGTTCGTGCGCTTCGGGGGCGGCGGTGCGTGTGGCGCTGGGTCCCACCGTCTCCGGTGTCCCGCAGTGAGCGGATGGCGCGGGCGCCTCGCCGCCCGCAGCGCCGAGGCCGAAGGTGTCCGGATCGAGGCCGCAGGCGCGGGCGACGAAATCGGGGCTGCCGACGGCGTGGTGGATGCCGTTGATCCGGCCGGTGACGCCGCCGAGATGCGCGTCGGGTCCCTCCACGCGCCCGACGGCGTCGGCCTTTCCTTCACCGCCGGCTCCATCCCCGGCTTCACCGCCGACTTCACCCCCCACCTCGCCCTCCACCCCGCCTCCTACTCCACCCCCCACTTCACCGCCAGCTTCACCGCCGGCTCCATCCCCGACTTCGCCCCCGGCTCCATCCCTGACTTCAACTCCGGCTTCACCCCCGGTTTCGCCACCGGCGCTCTCCGCCGCCGCGACGAGCGCGGCCGCCGCCGGATGGGTGGCGTAGCGTTCCAGAGCCGCCGCGAGTGCGAGGCACTGTGACTCGGTGGCGCCGGAGAATGGGGTGACCGATCGCAGGCGGAACTGCCCCTCGGTGAGGGTGCCGGTCTTGTCGGCCAGGCAGTGGGTGGCGAGCGCGAGACGCTCGACCGCGTTCGCGCGGGTGGCGATGAGCCCGGCCCGGGCGAGGGCGCCGAGGGCTGCGGTCATCGCGGCCGGGGTGGCGAGCGAGAGGGCGCAGGGGCAGGTCACCACCAGGACCGAGACCAGCACCGGGATCATCCGGGACGCATCGTGCAGCAGCCAGGCGACCGCGACCCCGGTTGCGAGCACCAGCACCCCGCCGATGAACCACGCCGCGGCCCGATCCGCGAGTTCGGCGATGGCCGGGCGTTCGCGCGCCGCCTGCTCGGCCCGTCGGAGCACCCCGCCGAGCACCGTCTCGTCCCCGGCGAAGACGACCTCCACCTCCACTACCCCGGAGCCGTTGACACTGCCCGCGAGCACCCGGTCCCCGGCGGCGCGCGCGACCGGATTCGACTCCCCGGTGAGCAGCGACTCGTCGAACGCGGAGCGTCCGGAGCAGATGGCGCCGTCCGCGGGCACCACCTCGCCGGGACGCACCCGCACCCGGTCGCCGGGACGAAGCGCGGCGGCGGGGATGCGCTCGGTTTCCGGGAGTTCATTGCCGCCATGGTTGTCATCGCCGGCATCGTCATTGCGGGATGCGGTATCGCCCTCTGTCCTTCCTGTGTCGAACCGCATGGCGCGGCTCGATCCCGGGTTCCGGGGGTGGGATGTCGCATCGCCCCCGGTCTTTACCGTGCCGATCGCGTATGGCGGGTCGAGCGGCTTGTCGTCTCCGGTGCAGAGGCGAACACCGCCACCGGCGTTGTTTCCCGCCGCAGTGCGGAGATCCGCCCCGTTCGGCGCGGTACCGTCGCCTGCTTCGGCCGCTCGTATCCGGGTGGCGACGAGCGGGGCGGAGCGGGCAAGGGCGCGGATGGTGGCGGTGGCCCGCCGGCGGGCCAGCAGCTCCAGGTACCGGGCGGCGTTCAGCAGGGTGATGAACATCACCACCGAGTCGAACCAGATTTCCCCCTCGCCGGTGACGGTGGCGAAGGCGCTGCCGGTGAACGCGATGGCAAGCCCGAGCGCCACCGGCACGTCCATGGTCAGGCTCCGGTGACGGAGCGCCGCCACCGCGCCGGTGAAGAAGGCGCGACCGGGCCATGCGAGCACCGGCACCGTGAGCATCATCGCGAGCCACCGGAAGAGCTGTTCGAAGCCGGCGCTCATGCCGCCGTACCCCTCGCTCGCGTAGAGCGCGATGCTGAGCAGCATCACCTGCATTCCGAACAGCGCCGAGATCCCGAGCCCCCGGATGCGGGCGCGGCGCTCGGACTCGATGGCCGTCTCCTCCGCGTGCATGGAGTAGGGGGTCGCGCGGTAGCCGGCCCGGGCGAGGGTTTCGAGGAGGGGGTGGAGGCGGGTGGTGCGGGGGTCGAACCGGACCTCGGCGCGGCGCAGCGGGAAGTCGACGGTGGCGGCGCTCACCCCGGGGACGCCGACGAGCAGTCGCTCGACCAGCCAGGCGCAGCCGGCGCAGCGCATGCCCTCGACGGTGAGGCTGACGGCGGCGGAAGCGGCGTTGTTGGCGGTGTTGCCATCGCCACGGTCGCGGTTCCCACGGCTGCCCCCGCCATCCCGGCCAATGGCCGCGTGGTTGTCGTCGTCACCGCCGCCTCGGCCGTCGTCCTGGCCATTGCACCGGCCATCGTCCCGGTCATTGCCCCGGCCGTCACGTTTCAGCAGGGCCGCCTCGACTTCGGGGACGCGCCAGGCGTCCAGCTCCGCCCGGTGGCGCGGGTCGGCAGTGGTCGCGCCTTGCGCGTTGGAGTGGGTGCGGAGGTCGTACCAGGCGTCGAGCCCGGCGCCGGTGATGGTTTCGACTGCGGTGCGGCAGGCGTCGCTGCATACGCGCACGTCCTGCCCCGATAGGGCGACCGCGAACGACTGGCGGCCGAGCGGCGCGCCGCAGTGATGACACCCGGATGACTCTCGAAATCCGGATGTCGAAAGAACTTCTGTTTTCAAAGGCTGATGCTTGTTCGAGTCTGATTGCCGGCGCCAGGCAGTGCCCGACTCACGCCGCTTTCTCCATGCCGACCAACTCGATCCGCGCTCCGTAGCGCCGGAAATCCTTGACATTCAGCGTCAGCAGTCGCCGCTCGCCATGCGCCAGCATGGTTGCCGCAATGTTTGCGTCGTGGATCTGCTTCCCTGCGACCGGAACCTCTCGGCAGAGCGTGGCCAACGCCGCCATGACCTTCGGGCCATCCTCAAGCACGGTGAACGACGATATCAGCCGCGACGCGTCCGCGAGTGCGTCGTCGATGGCGAGCGCCGCCGACCAGAATTGCGGCCGGGTAACGGCAACAAGGTACTCGCGGACAATCTGGCGGCTGATGTGGAGGGCTTCACCGCTGTTACCGGTACGGTCGAGGCAACGGCACGCATCGACATGAGCGGGGGCAGTTACAAATCGGGCCGCCACGAGAATATTGGTGTCGATGAACATGCCGTTCAGTGGTCGTTGCTGGATGCGTTCTCCGGTCCGCCGGTCAGACGGCCCATGTCGTCATAGAGTTGCTCTCGGCTTACCGTAACGCCCTCCGGCCACGGACCGGGATCGTGTGGGGGGAGGATCTCGTGAATGGAGAATTTTCGTCCCCGTCTCGGTGGTTCAACCGACACCGAACCATCGGCCGAGCGCGCGAACACGAGTGTCTCCGCCTCGAGATCCACTTCTCTCGTCCGCCATCCCGCCGCCTGCCAGGCAAGAGCGTGACTGTGTCCGCCACCCTGCTTCGAGTTGGACCACCAGGGCCGGTGCAGGCGCGCCGAATCGGGAAGGCTGAAGCCGAGAATCGCCTCGAGTTCACCAAATGTCGTCCGCCATTCCGGGGTGATGCGAGCGGAAATCAGATGACGGTACAGGGGTGCGTACTTGCCCCGCGCCGCCGCGTCGCGAACGAGTTGGTCGCGTGTAACGGACATGGCCTCACTCCATTTAGTTCTTACTTACCTTTTCAAGCATGAATTCTTCTCGGGCGGTCGTCAGCGAATGACCGCCTCCGCGTCGAAGTCGGACAGTCGGCCAAGTCTTTCGACGCTCACCACCCCGGTGTGGCGCTGCCCGTCGATGATCCACGTCGGATACTGCTCGATGTTCCGGGTGAGGCAGTCGACCGCGCGGGGGCCGCCGCGGCCCTCGGGGGTGCATTCGACGTACGGCAGCCGATCGACGGAGGCAGTGAAGAGCTTCTTCTGCTCCTGGCAGGCCGGGCACCAGTAGGCGCCGTAGAAGCGGGCGCCGCTCTCGTCGAGGTGGGTTGCGAGTGCTTTCAGATGGGGGTCCTCGGGGCCGGCGGCGGGGTCGAAGACGCCGCTGAAATGCAGTTGCAGGCCGAGGACCAGGGCGACGGTGGCGCCGATCGGCAGGGGCAGGGCCCGGCGCCAGGCGTGCTCCGGCATCTGCGCCGGACGCCGGAGCAGCACGAGCACGAACAGCCCGTTCATCAGCACGAACGAAGCGAGGCAGTATCCGCAGGTCGCCTCGATCCGGAAGATCGAGATCACGGTCAGGAACCAGCTCACGCCGGCGCCGATGCCCGCGACGAGCAACGTGGGGCGCCATGCCGAGGCTTTGGCGCGCAGGCGCCACGCCAGGGCGGCGAGGAGCGCGTAGGTGGCCAGCCCCCACAGCGCCATCGGCAGGCCGAACAGGGTCGACCACCGGCTCGACTGCACCAGATCGCACTCGGAGTCCGCTCCGCAGTACGCCGGGTGTGCGCCGAGCCAGGCCACCAGCGTCAGGTATCCGGTCAGCAGGATGCCGAGCCCAGCGAGGCCGAGGATCCCGTTGTCGAGAGACAGCATCGCGCGTCGCGATACCCCGGCCCCGGCGGCGGCGTGCTTCCGGGCCGATGTCTTTCGGGCGGATGCGGCCGCGGACCCGCGGGTGGGGTGTTTCCGGGCCGGTGCGGTCGCCGATCCGCCAGCGGAGCGTTTCCTGGCCGGTGCGGTCGCGGACTCGCTGGTGGGGTGTTTCGGGGTGGGCGTGATGCCGGCCTCGGCGTCGGTGGGTTTCGGGGTCGGTGCGGTCGCGGGTTTGGCCCCGGCGCGCACCGGCGTCGCGGCGGCGTGAGGCCGACCCCCACGGTTGGCGGATCGTGATCGCTTGCGCTTCCTGGGCATCGTCTATGGGTCCCGGATATCGGTGTACAAGTCTGGTCCGACCTTCGCGAGAAAAATTCGTTTCGCGGCAAGTGGTGCCCGGCCGGTGCGTCAGGGCTATCCAGGAGTCCCGACTGACGGCTCACCGGGTGCTCGCCGATGACTCCCTGCGCCGAAAAATTGCTCGATCGCCGAATGATATCGGACGCGGCTGCCCGGCTGCTGCGACTTTTGGGTGGTGCCCCACCTTGAAATTCCGCCCGGCGTCTCCCGCCTGTATGCAGCAGGCTTTTCCGAGAGTCCAGGAGTCAAGGTGAGGCTCCGACTTTGGGAGTTCGGGAGTCGAAGCGAGGTGCTGCCACCCAAGGAGCCGACCTCCCTCCACGGTCAGGGAATGGTCCGGTCGAGACCCCGGACGATCCGTTTCTCCGGGTCGAAGAACGGAAGGTCGACGATCTCGCAGGGGTGGGTATCGCCACCCGGCCGCCGGATGCGCAGGGAGCGCCCGGGCCAGTCGCCCGGCGCGTCGAATCTCACGTAGCCGATGCCGCACTCCAGCGTTGGCGAAGGCACCCCCATCGTCATGCGCCCGACCGGCGTGTCGCCGTCCAGCACGGTGCTGTCGGCGGACGGCAGCGCGTCGGCGCATTTGAGGCCGTGGAGCCGCGGCCGGCGGTCCGCGTGCAGCAGCGCTGTGCGGCCGACGAATTCGCTCCGCCCCATGTCGACGAATTGCCCGAGTCCGGCCTCGAAGGGCGTCATGGTGGTGTCCATGTCGGTGAGGTTGCCGAGAATTCCGGCTTCGACGCGGCGCATGGTCATCGGGCTCGAGCTGGAGAACTCCATGCCGTGCGGTTCGCCCGAAGCCATCAGGTGATCCCACAGGGCCAGGTGGTCGGTCGCATCGCCCCGGGGGTAGATCTCGTAGCCGAGTTCGCCGGTGAAACCGGTGCGCGAGACGTAGACCTCCTGGCCGCCGAGATCGAAGAAACCGGCCCGGAAGTAACGCATGCTTTCGTCGATCCGGCCGGCGGAGGCCGCACGCATGATCTCCATCGACGCCGGCCCCTGAATCTGGATCACGCGCGACTTCGGGTCCGTCAGAGTGATGTCGAATCCTTCGCTGTGGGCGAGGAACCAGGCTTCCAGCGGGCCGTCAGCCTGCACGTACCAGAAGCGATCTTCAGCGAGCCTGAACACGATGCCGTCCATGAACACGCCACCGTGCGGCGTACAGGCGAGGGCGTAGAGCCCGCGCCCTTCCTCCAGTGTCGAGACGGTGCGCGTGAGCACCTTGTCCAGAAACGCCCCGGCATCGGGTCCAGAGACCTCCAGCGGTTTCTCGGGGGTGTCGAACATGAGGGCCTTGCGCCTCAGCACCCAGTAATTCCGGATGGGGTCCTCTCCATTGAAGATGGGTGAGAAGCGGCCCGCGTAGACGCCGCGAATCAGCTCCGGGCCGTCGTAGCGGGCAAGGAAGGGCGACTCCTCGAAGCGCCGTCCGCTGATGCGAACGGTATTGCGGCGGTCTTTCGGTTCCTGCAGGTTCATCGGTTTTTCTCGTCGTCGCGCCGCGGGAGCGACGACTCGGCCACATCGCATCGCTGCGCAATGTCCCGCGCGAGCGCCCGAAAGTCGCGGTAGCAGTGCTGCACTGCGTTGGCATGGCCTCCGATGGCGCCGTCCGCCGGCCGCAGCGCGAACATCGGCTTGCGGGCCTCCCGGGCCAGCGGCATCAGGCTGCGGAAGTGCTTGAGAGTCGCAAGGCAGTGGGAGTCGCTGTCGATGAGTGGAGAGTGCGGTTGAGTCTCGTCGAGCACGAAGCTGCTGTACGCACCCGGAATGCGGTCCATCCAGCGCTCATATGACTTGACCGGACGGTTCAGGCGTACCGCGTGCTGCATGACCACATACCCGATCGGCATCATTGCGCCGCCGGGCACGTCGAGGTCGGCCACAGGGTTGCGTTGCACCCGTTCCGACCACTCCCGCCGCCAACGGCGCAGTGTCGGTCCGAGATTGCGGAGTCCCTGGATGGAGTAGAGATCCGGCGCCAGGGGCACCACCACATGGTCCGCGGTCACCAGCGCGGCTCGATTGAGTGCGCCGAGATTCGGGCCGACATCCACGAGGATCAGATCGGCCTCGATCGCTTCGGCCGCCATTCGCATGGCGCGCCACAGCGCAGACAGTACCCGGAATGCGCGTGGTCTTCCGTCAAGACAATCCGGCCACTGACTCGACAGCTCGTCCTCGGCGCCGGACAACAACATATCGCCGGCAACGAGTCCGATGCCGATCTCCGGCTCTGCCACGTGCGGCATGATCACATCTCCGGTCCCCTCGAGCAGGGGCCGCAGCGCACTGTATATGGTTCCCTCCGTTCCGTTTCCGGTCCAGAGTCTCTCCAGCTCGTCGTCGTTCAGGAACATGCTGGTGAGATTCGCCTGCGGGTCCAGATCCACGACCAGAACGTTGTAGTCCAGGTCAGCGTACATCCAGGCGAGGTGGTAGACGAGAGAGGTCTTGCCGACGCCACCCTTGTTGTTGAACACCGTGATGCAATTCACGGAACAGCCCTTACGGTCACGACCACGCGCGACGGCTCGAAGTGGAACCCGGGATCGGGATTGCCGTTCTCGGCGAGGAGCTTTCGAGCGAGAGGCACCCCCAGACCGAATCGCTGCGCGAATCCGAGGTGGTGCATGATTTCGGCCAGCAGGGGATTGCGGTAGTCGGTGTCCCCCTTCCCGAAGTTCTCCCGGGTCATTCGGCCGTACAGCCCGCCGGGGCTGGCAATTTCTATCCGGTCTGCGTACCAGTACACCCGAACGGGTGTATTCGTTCCTTCGTAGCTTCGGTGCATGACCGCGTTGTAGGCGAGCTGGCGCAAGGCGTCAACGGGATAATCCGGCTGCTGTCTTTCCCGTCGTACGCCGACAACCTCGGCGCGGACCGAGACATTGAGAGCAAGCAGCTCGTCGAGTCGACGGATGACATCGTCCAGCCGTCCGGTGAGCTTCTTCTGATTCTTGATGGGATCGGTGATCTCGAATCCGTCGATTCGAAGGAATTGGACCCAGGCGCCAGGCAGGCGGGCTTGAGGAGCGCGCCCGAACGCGAGGAGCGCAGCCCAGGTCGGTCTGTCCGTCTGCACCAGTCGCAGCGACTGCAACTGCTGCTCGATTGTTCGCTGATTTCGGTCCAGAACTTCTGCGGCGACGGCGGCGGGCAGGTAGTGGCCGCGCAGGAATTCCATGTCGAGGTCCTCCAGCCCGATGCCGACCGCGGGCTTCGAATCGAACGACAAGTCGGCCGCGCGCCGCCGTTCGCTGAGCAACCGTTCGTCCTCCACCGATCCTTCGTGCACCGAGGGGCCGACCCGGACCCAGACCCGGCCTCGATAGCGCACCGGCGGGTTCGTTGATGGTTCGACGGTTACCACCGCCACCTCGCACCCGTCCAAGTGCCGCTTCTGCACGGTTATCGAAGGCAACGGCAGGATGTCGCCTTCACCGCGAATGTTGGAAAGCCGCACCAGCAACTCGTCGTCGACCGATGGGGAGGCACAGGTACCGTCATTGCGCACTCCGATCAGCACGACACCCGGCTTCCCGTTTCCCGGCAGATCATTGGCGAATGCACAGATATTGCGGCGAATCTTTCTCCCGTCGGCGACGGACTCCTTGCGCTCGACCAGATCGGATTCCAGCTCCACCATCAACTGCTGGAGCTCGGCATCAGAGTAGATCGCCATGGGTCGGCTCCCGGGGTATGTCGTGTTGAAACTCGAACCGAACCGATCGACTGCGGCGGGAGCGATAGTGCGGGGCATTGTCTCCGGCGCTGGAGACGCAACGCCAGCGACGGGGCCGGGCCGTCGTTGCTCTCACCGCCGGCAGCTCACCGGATACCGATGCACCGCGTCGTCGGGGGTCGGGATGATTGCGTTTGCCCTGATCGCCGCCGCGACCAGCAGTCGATCGAACGGATCCCGGTGATGGTTTGGCAGCTCGCCCGCGCGGTACATGTCCTCGCGCCCGAGGGTGTGACAGTCCAGCGACCAGGCTGCAATCCGGGATTCGATCCAGCGCCGAGGCGGGTCCGGCAGTAGGAGCTTTCCCGCCGTCCACTTCAAAACGATTTCCAGCACCGAAGCCTCGCTGAGGAGCAATCGGGTATCGGAGGCGTTCACGATTTCGCGCGCCGTCGCCGAGAGTCTGTCCGGCGATGAGCAGAGCCAGATCAGGGTGCAGGTATCCAGCATGCAGGAAGTCACAGCCCCCGGGCCTTGAGTTCATCATCGGTGAGTGGTCGGAAGGCATCCTCGGCATATCGAACCTTGAGTGACGTGATGGTACCCACCGGCGGCCGCACCGCCTTCTCCGGCCGGATCGCGGCCAACCTGGCCACGGGTGTGCTGCCACTGAGAATGACGACGGACTCTCCTGCCTGAACTTCCTTGAGAAGGCGCGAAAGATGCGTCTTGGCCTGATGGGTGGTTACGGTCTTCATTTCTCCAGCCGAGTTCGGAAGCGTTCGGGATCGGTGATCATGAGATCATATGTCTTGGTCTTGACTTGGTCGATTTATTATGATGGTGAGCCGAAGGCACATCCGACATTCAGCCTTCGTAACCCCCGATGAAGACGAAGCAATCGGCGGCGGCGAAGCATCACCGCCCCTTCCAGCGCGGCGGGCGTTTCTCCGCGAATGCGACCGGGCCTTCGACGAGGTCTTCGGAGTCGTACATCTCCCGGGCGACGGGGAATACCGAGTCGAGCGCGCGCTCCAGCGGCATGCCGGCGCCGAGGAGCGCCGCTTCCTTCGATGCCCGCACCGAGAGCGGCGCCCCCTTCAGGATCTCGCCGGCCCACCGCCGGGCCGCTGCCGGCAGCGCGTCGCCGGGGACGACCTCGCAGACGATGCCGCACGCATGCGCCTCGGTGGCGGAGAGCCGCTTGCCGGCGAGGATGACCGCCATCGCGGTATGCCACGGGAGGTAGCGGGGCAGGCGGTGGACGCCTCCGGCCGCCGCCATCAGGCCCACCCGCGGCTCGGGCAGGCCGAACGCTGCATGCTCGGCCGCGATGACGATGTCGCAGGCGAGCACCAGTTCGAACCCGCCGCCGAGCGCCAATCCGTTCACCGCCGCCACGATCGGCTTGTAGCATCCGGCGCGGCGGGTCAGACCGCCGAAGCCGCCGTTGATCCCGCGGCGCAGCTCGCGCACCCGGTCCTGGCCGTGCTCGGCCTGGAACTTCAGATCGTTGCCCGCGCAGAACGCCCGATCGCCGGCGCCGGTGAGGATCGCCACCCACTGGTCGTCATCGGCCTGGAAGGTGTCGAACGCCGTATCCATCTCCCTGGCGGCGTGTGGATGCAGGGCGTTCATCACCTGCGGGCGGTTGATCGTCACCGTGGTGACGTGGTCGGAGGTCGATACCTCGATGAACTCGTAGTGCATGGATTTCCTCCTCCGTTTCGGCGGCATTCGCGCCCGATTGGCAGATGCCACGGGCCGATCTGCATTTCTCATCAAATCATGTCCTCGCTGCTCGCAACTTGGTGAGAAATGCGCATCAAGTGTGTATGGGAAGAAAACACGCACTCGGTCGCATTTCTCACCGGCCCTCGAACCGGAGCTGTGAGCTTGAGCGGTTCTCCGATCCGGGTCCGTAACAAGTGAGAAACGCGGGTCAAGGTGTATGGGAAGGAGACGGGCATTCGGCCGCATTTCTCACCGGCCCTTGAACCGGAGCCATCCAGGCCCGAGCGGGATTCTCTGGTCCTTGCTGCGCGACGGCAAGCGCGGCAAGCTGCCTCGTGCGCCATCTGTCGACAAGATGGTGCGGGAGCGTGGGAGTGTGTCTTCGCCCTGCGGCACGGGAGGATGCGGGATGCGCAGCGCGATACTGGCGGCCCTGGCCGCAATCACCCTGGCGATGCAGCCGGGCGGGCTGGCCGCAGGGCCTCTTCATGGCATCCATGAGCCGGATCCCGTCGTTCGGATGTATGGTCACTCGGCCGGGTTCTCGTTCCGGATGCCGGACGGATTCGTGAGCGGCCCGACATGGCCCGCGGGCGTGGAACTGGTCGAGGGCACGCCTTCCCGGGAGCGAAGGGCGATCAGCGTCGACATGAAGGGAGGTCTCGTCCGCCTGCCCTCCGGACACGGCATCCGCCGGCTTCATGATGGCGAGGTAGCCTATGCGGTCAGCCGCGTGAGAGACGGTCCCGGCGAGGGGACATGGTCGCTCCTGGCCGTCTGGGGGAGCCCGCGCGGACCTGTGGCGCTGCGCGCGCGGCAGGCAGGTCCGTCAGATCCGCCTCCGGACTTCCGGTGGGCATGGGCGATCTTCGAGACACTTGATATCCGCTGAGAGAGGCTTCGCCCTGGCCCGCAACCTGGTGAGAAATGCGGGTGGCATCCTGGAATGCGGCCCGGCATCCCGGGCTGCGTTGCCGGCGCGGTGCTCCGTCGCCGGCCGGCTTGGCGGGCGACCTTTGACGCCGCCGGGCTCGGGACGTAGCGTGCGGACGAGATGACCGACAAACCCGATGAAACCGCCTGGCGTCCCGTGGAGGACCTTGAGTCCGGATTCCGCGGACTGGCGCATGACGGCGCCCGCAAGGCGGCGCAGAGCTGGCGGACCCTCAGGCAAAGGCTTGCCGATCCCGGGACCGGCCATTCCTCGATGGATGTCTGGTTTCGCGCCATGAGACGGGCCTTCGTCATCGAGACCGGCCGGATCGCGGGCCTGTACACCCTGCGCGACGGCGTCACGGAGATGCTGCTCGCCGAAGGCTTCGACAACGTGCGCGTCGCGCATGCGGATGGTGGAACCTGTAGCAGCGCGCTCCCCGGACTTCTCGCGGGCCAGGAGGCGGCTCTGGACTCGCTGCTCGCGCGGGCGGCGCGGTCGCAGCCCCTGACAGCCACGGCCCTCAGGGAATGGCATGCGTTGCTGACCGGGAGCCAGCCTGATCCGGTCACCGTCGACGCGTTCGGGAACAGGGCGATGATCCCGCTCAGGAGCGGCCAGTGGAGGATCCGGGCGGACGGCGGGCGGCGGTGCTGCCCACCGCCGCGCATCGACGCGGAGATCGGGCGTTTCCTGGCCTTTCACCGCGGCCATTCGGGGCTCGGTCTCGCGCCGGAGACGGAGGCGGCGTGGCTGCATCGCGAATTCTGCCGCATCCGTCCGTTCCAGGTCGGCAACGGCAGGGTCGCCCGACTTTTGGTGGCCTTTGCCTATGCGAGGGCCGGAGAGATCCCGCCGGTGATCCCGTCTGAAGCAGGGGAACGCTACGCTGGGGCCCTCGACCTTGCGACCCGAGGGGACTTCGGCGCGCTCGCGCGGTTTCTCGGCGACCTTGCGGCGGCGATATCCAGGGCCGCCTGCGCCCGCGCGGAGATCATCCTGGGCGGCGACGCCGACTACCGTCACGCGAACGGAGGCATCACCTCGCGCGGGGTCTATTGTCCGCCGGACACCCCTGCGCCGCCGAACTGAGAGCCGCCTGTCGGTCAGAAGAGGAAGTCGTCCCGGTCGATGAGCGCGGCGTCGACGCCGACGAGCGTGACGGAGGACTCCGTCCCGCTGACCCGCACTACCGCGTTCCCGTTCTCGTCGCTCGACACCTGGAGGTCGCGCCACCGGAGTCCGGAACCGCTGAAGTCGAGTACGTCCACGCCGTCTTCGAAGTCGCGTACCGTGTCCCGGCCGAACGGCGCGTTGCCGTAGACGAACGCGTCGTCACCCGGCCCCCCGTGCAGCATGTCGTCGCCCCCCTTGCCATGGAGGCGGTCGGCGCCTGCGCCTCCGAACAGCCGGTCCGCGCCCGCCCCGCCGTGCAGCACGTCGTCGCCCGCATCGCCGCGCAGCGTGTCGTTGCCCGGCCCGCCGTGCAGCACATCGTCGCCCGCATTGCCGCGCAGCGTGTCTTTGCCCGGCCCGCCGCGCAGGGTGTCATCGCCCGCACCCCCGCGCAGCAGGTCCGCCCCGACACCTCCCGTCAAGAGAGAGAGAGCCTCCGCCGGGGCCGCGTCGTCGTCCTCGATGGTGACCGTGGCCGAAGAATTCCGGCCCAGCGTGGCCCCCGACGGGTCCGAGAGCATCACCGTGAATGTCTCGTCGCCCTCGCGGATCTCGTCCTGCACCGTCGCAACCTCGACCGTCTTCTCGGTCTCACCCGCTGTGAACGTGATGGCCTGCGATGCCGACGGCCCCGAGTGGTCGCCGTTCCCCGCCGTGCCGTCCGTGACCGACCACCGAACCGTCACGTCCTGCGCCGAGGGGCGGTCCAGGCGGATGGTCACCCGCGCCGTTTCTCCCTCCGTCACCGTCGCGTCCGCGACCGAGACCTCGGGGATCGGATCGACATCCCGGATCACCACCTTCGCCGTCGGATCCGGCCCGAGCGTCGCGCCCTCGGGGTCCGAGAGCACGACCGTGAACGTCTCGTCGCCCTCGTGCACCCCGTCCTGCACGGTCGCGACCTCGACGAATGTCGCTGTCTTGCCGGCGGGGATCACGGCCTTGCGCGGCACCGCCGGGGCGGCATGGTCGGCGCCGCCGGCCGTGCCAGCCTCGGTATGCCACCAGAACGTGACATCCTGTGCCGAGGGGCGGTCCAGGTAGAAGAGCAGGAAGGCGTCCCGCCCCTCCCGAACCGACGTCCAGGGGACGGAGACGACCGGAACCACGGGCTTCGCGTCGTCGTCCGCGATGGTGACCGTGGCCGAAGAATGCTGACCGAGCGTGGCGCCCGACGGATCCGAGAGCGTCACCGTGAACGTCTCGTCGCCCTCATGCACCCCGTCCTGCACGGTGGCGACCTCGACCGTCTTCGACGTCTCGCCCGCCTTGAACGTGATGGTCTGCGGTGCCGATGGCCCCGAGTGATCGCCACCCCCCGCCGTGCCGTCCGTGACCGACCACCGAACCGCCACGTCCTGCGCCGAGGGACGGTCCAGGCTGACGGTCACCTGCGCCGTGCCACCCTCCGTCACCGTCGCGTCGGCGACCGAGGCGATGGGCTTCGCGTCGTCGTCCTTGATGGTGACCGTGGCCGAAGAATTCTGACCGAGCATGGCGCCCGACGGATCCGAGAGCGTCACCGTGAACGTCTCGTCGCCCTCGCTGACCTCGTCCTGCAACGTCGCGACCTCGACCGTCTTCTCGGTCTCGCCCGCCTTGAAGGTAACGGCCTGCGGCGCCGACGGCCCCGAGTGGTCGCCACCCCCCGCCGTGCCGTCCGTGACCGACCAGGACACCGTGACCTCCTTCGCCGAGGGACGGTCCAGGCTGATGACTACCTGCGCCTTGCCACCCTCCGTCACCGTCGCGTCGGCGACCGAGGCGATGGGCTTCGCGTCGTCGTCCTTGATGGTGACCGTGGCCGAAGAATTCTGACCGAGCATGGCGCCCGACGGATCCGAGAGCGTCACCGTGAACGTCTCGTCGCCCTCGCTGACCTCGTCCTGCAACGTCGCGACCTCGACCGTCTTCTCGGTCTCGCCCGCCTTGAACGTGATGGTCTGCGGTGCCGACGGCCCCGAGTGATCGCCACCCCCCGCCGTGCCGCCCGCGACCGACCAGGACACCGTGATCTCCTTCACCGAGGGACGGTCCAGGCTGATGACCACCTGCGCCTTGCCACCCTCCGTGACGGTGGTATCCGCAACGGTGACCACGGGCTCCGGGTCGTCGTCCTTGATGGTGACCGTGGCCGAAGAATTCTGACCGAGCGTGGCGCCCGACGGATCCGAGAGCGTCACCGTGAACGTCTCGTCGCCCTCGCTGACCTCGTCCTGCAACGTCGCGACCTCGACCGTCTTCTCGGTCTCGCCCGCCTTGAAGGTAACGGCCTGCGGCGCCGACGGCCCCGAGTGGTCGCCACTCCCCGCCGTGCCGTCCGTGACCGACCACCGAACCGTCACGTCCTGCGTCGAGGGACGGTCCAGGCTGACGGTCACCTGCGCCTTTCCGCCTTCCTTCACCGTCGCGTCCGCGACCGAGGCGACGGGTTCCGGCGCCGTGTCGTTGTCCAGGATCGTCACCGTGGCGCTGGAAGCCTCTCCGAGCACCGCCTGGACCGGATCGTGGAGCGTGACGGTGAAGGTCTCGCTCGCCTCCGCGAGCGCGTCGTCCGCCGTGCCTATCCGGATCGTCTTCTCGGTCTCTCCGGGCTCGAACAGGACAAACTGCCGCGCCGACGGCCCCGAATGGTCGCCGCGCCCCGCCGTACCGTCCGTGACCGACCACCAGGCGATAATGTATTTCTGGACGGGACGGCTCAGGCTCAGCGTCACCTGCGCCGTGTCCCCCTCCGTCACTGTGGCGTCGGTCACCGACACCACGGGCGGCTCGTCGTCCCTGATGGTCACCGTCGCGGCGGCGTCCGGCCCGAGCGTGGCCCCCGACGGGGACGAAAGCGTCACCGTGAAGCTCTCGTCCACCTCGTGGATCTCGTCCTGCACGGTCGCAACCTCGACCGTCCTCGACGTCTCGCCCGCCTTGAACGTGACCTCCTGCGGCGCCGACGGCCCCGAGTGGTCGCCGCTCCCCGCCGTGCCGTCCGTGACCGACCAGGACACCGTGACATCCTTCGTCGATGGGCGGTCCAGGCTGAT
Organism: Gammaproteobacteria bacterium; assembly: GCA_965221725.1. Taxonomy (GTDB): domain Bacteria; phylum Pseudomonadota; class Gammaproteobacteria; order HK1; family HK1; genus HK1. The sequence continues at coordinate 861,150 of OZ244909.1, read as the reverse complement.
GGTCACCCGCGCCTTCCCGCCTTCCGTCACCGTCGCGTTCGCGACCGAGGCGACGGGCTTCGCGTCGTCGTCCTTGACCGTCACCGTCGCTGATATCTTCTGACCGAGCGTGGCCCCCGACGGGTTCGAGAGCGTCACCGTGAACGTCTCATCGCCCTCGTGGATCCCGTCCTGCACGGTCGCGACCTCGACCGTCTTCTCGGTCTCGCCCGCCTTGAACGTGACCTCCTGCGGCGCCGACGGCCCCGAGTGGTCGCCGCTCCCCGCCGTACCGTCCGCGACCGACCAGGACACCGTGACATCCTTCGCCGAGGGACGGTCCAGGCTGACGGTCACCTGCGCCTTTCCGCCTTCCGTCACCGTCGCGTCCGCGATCGAGGCGACGGGCTCCGCGTCGTCCAAGAGGAAGTCCGAGGCGCCGATCGACGAGGCCTTGATGTTCTCCAGCGTGACCGACTGCGTGGCGCCGCCGACACCTGTCCACGAGACGACCGTGTGCGCAGCCTCCGCGCCCGTGCCCTGCGCGATTGCAAGGTCCGCGAACGCGATGCCGAGCTCCGTGAAGTCGACCCTGTCCTCGCCGCCCGTGAAGTCCGTGATCCTGTCGTGGCCGGTGTCCGCCGAGGCGTAGACGAACCTGTCCTTGCCCGCGCCGCCCGTGAGCCTGTCGTCGCCCTCGCCACCCTCGAGCGTGTCGTCCCCCGCCCCGCCGATGAGCGTGTCCGCGCCCGCCACGCCGAGGAGCCGGTCATCGCCCGCGTTGCCGGTCAGGACGTTGTCCTGCGCGTTGCCGGTGATGACGTCATCGCCGCTCCCGCCGACCGCGTTCTCGATCACCGTGCCCGCCGCCAGCATCATGTTGCCCTTCTTGCCGCCGACGGAGGAGGCGGTGGCGTGGGCATCCCCGCTGTCGGTGACGGTCAGGTCGATGACCTGGTCGGCCGAGTAGCCGGAGAAGTCGACCGTGTCCGTGCCGCCCGAATCGACGATCGTGAATGCGTTCCTGGGGGCGTGCTTCGACAGTTCGCTGAACGCCTTGCCCTTCGAATCGTCGATGTTGGTGTTGAAACCCCAGACCGTGTCGCCGGCAAAGGCGTTCGAGGTGCCGAACCCGTATTCCGCATAGAGGTTGTCGAGCGCGATGAGGTCGGCCGCCATCGGGCCGATCGGCCCGGCGGGGCTCGCGTCGACGTTCGGGTTCCCCGACTGGGGGAAGTACGACATCATCGAGAGCTGCCAACTGTCGTTGGCGAACGTCGCGCCGCTATCGAACCGGGCGTAGCGGTTGTAGGAGCCCTGGTGCCCCAGCCCGAGCGCGTGCCCGATCTCGTGCAGGATCACCCTGAAGGCATGCGATCCCAAGGAGGAATTTCCGGAGTGCAAGAACTCGCTGACGTTGATCAGCGAGTGCGAGATGTAGCCTTGGCTGGCGCCGTCCAAACGGTGGAAAAAGGAGTGCGCGTACCCTCCGTCCCAGTAGTCCGAGAAGCGGATGTCGGCATCAGCCGAGGAGGTTTCCCGGAAGTCGATGCCGAGGATGGCCGCGTAGACCTTGAACGCCTCGCGGACGAGCCCGGCCCTTGCCGCCGTCAGCCCGTCGGAGTCTTCGTACGAGCCGTCCAGCGTGTAGGTGATCACGCCGTTCTTGGGTTTGATCCCGTCGCTTCCGAGGTTGAACTTGCGGGGCACCCAGTAGCCATCCACCAAGAAGTGCGCGAGTTCGTCGAGGGTGCCGTCCGTCCGCTCGCCGGGGCTGCCTTTCGTCAGCGGATCAAGGGCCTTGACGGTCAGCCGGTAGTCGCCTTTGTCGTTTCGGAGCAACTTGGTGCGCGCCTCGACGTAGTAGGTGCCGGACTCCGGGGCCTTGAACCAGATCTTGGAGTCCAGCAGCCCCTTGCGACCGTCATCGTTGAAAGCCAGGCGCTTGCCGTCCGCATCGAGGAGGCGCATGAGCGGATCGCGCGCGGCGCCCTGGGTCGTCCCGGGGTCGTCAACGCCCTCGAGCGAGAATTCGTAGAGACGCCCGGCCTCCAGGGTGACCTTGATCCAGTAGGCGTCCCCGTCGATCTCCAGCGTCCCGGAAAAGCTGCGCCCGACCTCCACTTCCGCCGTGGTCGTGGCGTTGCCCGGGATGTCGGCGGGCGTCGCGGGAGCCGTGGAATTCCCCGGCGTATTGGTCCAGGAAATGGAGCCGACGAACTCCTCGTGGTTGCCGTTCTCGGCGTTGACCGGGTCGATCTGGCACAGGACACACATTGCCGACTACGCTCCCAATGGTTTGCAGATGGTCATGCTGCGAAGACCACGACGGCGGCGAGACGGATGCCGGCCACGATGCCTTCGTCCGTCCTGTCGCAACGCGTCGCCACCGCGGGGAACTCCCCGGCCCTCGCGAAGAGGTGCTTCACCTGGTACCCCACCTGAACGCCTCCTGTTCGTGTTCCCGGGACACCGTGCGGCTGTTCCGGTGCGACGGGATCGCCGCCTCCGCCCCGCGTCCTTCCAAGTCCTCGAGGAGCTTGCCGCGTCGAACGCAGGGCCGTCGCCAGGACAGGGCCGGCCGCACGATTCGAACAAACGAGTGTTCGGAATTTCCGGCGTGGTCCAACTGCATGCATTATACGGGCCAACTTACTGTTCCGAGACCGGGCGGGGCCCGCGCGCGCCATGAAGCGTCTTCGGGCGCCGATGGCCGTCACTCCTCGCGCCGCGAGCGTTCGAAGTGGTCGGCGAGGGGTTTGACGAAGTAGCTGAGCGGGGAGCGCTCGCCGGTGCGCAGATACGCCTCGACCGGCATCCCCGGCGCACCGCGAAGATCCGAATGATCGCTCATTCGTGCCGGTCCGTCAGCCGGGAAGGCCCTTCGCCGCGCCCGGGAAGGGCCTCCCGGCGGGGCGCGGCAATCCGCCCCCCGTCCATCAGGAACACCACGTCGCACCGGGCGAACGCGCTCTGGCGATGGCCGACGATAACCGCCGCCCCGCCACGCGCCTTGAGCGCCGCCACCGTGGCGTCGAGCGCCTCCGCCCCGGCGCGGTCGAGATGCGCGTCGGGCTCGTCGAGAATCACTACCGCCGGGTCGTCCCAGAACGCCCGCGCGAGCGCGATGCGCTGGCGCTGCCCGCCCGAGAGATTCGCCCCGCCCGAAATCACCGGGAAGTTGTATCCGCCCGGCAGGGTGAGAATCATCTCGTGCGCCCCGCCCTGACGCGCCGCGCGCACCACCGCCTCCGGGTCGGGGTCGGGGGCAAGGCGGGCGATGTTCTCCGCCACCGTGCCGTCGAACAGCACCACCTCCTGCGGCAGCCAGCCGATGCGCTTCGCCCGTGCCGCCTCCCCGTACTGGTCGAGCGCCGCGCCGTCGAGCGTCACCTTGCCCGAGGCGACGGGCCAGACCCCGGCAAGGGCGCGGGCGAGCGTCGACTTGCCCGAGCCCGACGGCCCCGCGATACCGACCGCCGTCCCCGGCTCCAGCCGCAGCGACACGCGCCACACCGTGGGCGTGTCCCCGCCCGGCGGTACCACGACCACCTCGTGCGCCTCAAGGAGCGCCCGCGTGGCCGGCAACGGCATCGGCTGCGCCTCCCGCGGCGTCTCCGCGAGCAGCCGCACGAGCGCCCGATACGCCCGGAGCGCACGCTGGAGCACCGGCCACTGCGCAATCGCCAGGTCGAGCGGGGCGAGTGCCCGCCCGAGCAGAATCGAGGCCGCAATCATCACCCCCGGCGTCACCTCGCCCCGGATGGCGAGCCAGGCGCCGAGCCTCAGCATCATCGACTGGAGAAAGAGCCGCAGCGTGCGCGAGGCAACCGCGAAGCCGCCGCCCCGGTCCGAGGCGGCGATGGTGGCATCCAGCGCCCGGCGCCGCAGCGCCCCGGTGCGCGCCACCGCCGCGCGGCGCATCCCCAGGCCCCGCACCGTCTCGGCCCCGGCGCGGAACTGCTCCGCAGCATGGAGCGCCGCCTCGCCCAGCGTGCCCGCCTCGTTCCGGAGGCGCGCGGTGCGCATCTGGTTCGCGAGCGCCACCGCCACCAGCACCACCCCCGAGACCACCGCCAACACCCCGAGCAGCCAGTGGAACACGAACAGCACCGCAAGAAATATCGGCGTCCACGGCGCGTCGAAGAATGCGAACGGCCCCGGACCCGAAGTGAAGCGCTGTACCGCCTCGACGTCGCGCAGCCCCGTCGCCGGCGCCGTGCGTGCCTCGGGCGAGCGCCCCGCCCGGGTCAGCATCGCCCCGAGCACCCGCGCATCGAGCTGGTCCTGAAAGCGCGCACCGACTCGCGCCAGCACCCGGCCCCGCGCATGATCGAGCAGCCCCATCATCAGGAACAGGAAGGTGGTGATGCCGACGAGCGCCACGAGCGTCGCTTCCGAGCGCGAGGTCAGCACCCGATCGTAGAGCTGGAGCATGAACAGCGGACCGGTCAACATCAGCAGGTTGACGAAGGCGCTGAACAGCGCCATCGAGCCCACGAGACTGCGACTTGCCGACAACGCTGCGCGCACCGCCCCGCGCCCGTCGCGCTCGACCTCGTCTTTGCTCGTCTCCTGCATGGCGCTCCCTCGCCGCTCCCGAAGGTCGCCTCGCTGACGATCCGCACGGCCCGGAGTCTCACCGCATGCGCGTCAGGCGATACTCCCGACCGCATCACTTGCCCCGACCGTAGCCCACATGCAGTGCCGATTCAATCGCATCCATGGATTGAAGCGCACCGAATGATTTTCGGTATGCTTGGAAGCCCTGGCGGTCAATTTCCGCCGCCAACTTCCTGCCGTGCTGCGCGTGGCTGCATGTGCGTAACCCATGTGTGCAACCCATGTGCGAAACCATTGACTGACCGGGAGGACGCGCCGCGAGTAGCCTCGCCCTGCATCGAGGCATCAGGGAAGATGCCGTGAATTCCACCCCCACCCCCATCGTGAAGGACCTCGTGCTCGTCGGCGGCGGGCACAGCCACGTCATCGTGCTCCGGCGCTTCGGGATGAAGCCCATGCCGGGAGTGCGGGTTACCCTCATCGGGCGGGATGTCGAGACGCCGTACTCCGGCATGCTCCCGGGCCACATCGCCGGGCACTACACGCGCGACGAGATCCACATCGACCTCGGCCCCCTGACCCGCTTTGCCAACGCGCGCTTCTGTCACGACGAGGCCGTGGGGCTCGATCTCGTCGAGCAGAAGGTGCTGTGCCGCCATCGCCCTCCCGTCCCCTACGACGTGCTTTCCATCGACATCGGCTCCGCGCCGCGCACCGACGACGTGCCGGGTGCCGCCGGCTCGGTGGTGCCGGTCAAGCCGATCGGCGGCTTCGTCGCCCACTGGCAAGCGCTTGTCGAGCGGGTGCTCGCCACCGAGGCGCGGGTGCGGATCGGGGTGGTGGGGGCGGGCGCCGGCGGGGTCGAGATGGTGCTCGCGATGCGCCACGGGCTGCGCGCCATGCTGCGCCGCGCCGGCGGCGATCCCGAGCGGCTGCGCTTCGATCTCTTCACCGACGCGGACGAAGTGCTGCCCCGCGCCCCGTCGGGGGTCCGCGCCGTGTTCACGCGGGTGCTGGCCGAACGCGGGGTACGCGTGCACCTCGATGCCCGGATCGAGCGCGTCACTCCCGGGGCGCTGCACGCCGCCGGACTCACCGGCGGAGCGCAGATCGGCACCGGGGACGGGGCGAGCTACGGAACCGGATATCCCTGCGTGCTCCACACCGCCGACGATGTCATGCACGAACTCGACGAGGTGCTCTGGGTCACCGCGGCCGGCGCGCAGGCCTGGCTCGCGGAGTCCGGGCTCGCTATCGACGAAAGCGGCTTCGTCGCCGTGCATCCCACCCTCGAATCCACCTCCCACCCCGGCGTGTTCGCGGCCGGAGACTGTGCCGCGGTGCTCGCGCATCCCCGCGAGAAGGCCGGGGTGTTCGCGGTCCGGCAGGGCCCGCCTCTCGATGCGAACCTGCGCCGCGCGCTGCGCGGCCTCGCGCCGAGGCCGTTCACGCCCCAGCGTCGCTTCCTCAGCCTCATCAGCACCGGCGACCGCCGTGCGGTCGCGACCCGGGGCGGCATGATCATGCTCGACGGCGACTGGGTCTGGCGGTGGAAGGACCGGATCGATCGACGGTTCATGCGCAGGTTCGCCGACCTCCCCGACATGGCGGCCCCGGCCCGGCTCGCCTTGCCCGCCGGCCTGGCGGGGGAGGATGCGATCCGGGAGCTTTCGGCCGATCCGATGCGTTGCGGCGGGTGCGGGGCCAAGGTCGGTGCCACCGTGCTTGCGCGGGTGATGAACGACATCCGCACCACGGCGCGCGGCGATGTCCTGGTCGGGCTCGCGGACCGCGACGACGCGGCGGTGGTGGAGACGCCGCCCGGGATGGTGACCGTCCACACCACCGATTCGTTCCGCGCGATGATCGACGACCCCTGGCTCTTCGGCCGCATCGCCGCCAACCACTGCCTCGGCGACATCTACGCGATGGGGGCCGAGCCGCAGACCGCGCTCGCCATTGCGACCCTGCCCTACGGCATCGAGTCCCAGGTGGAGGACACCCTGCGGCAGATGATGACCGGCGCCGCCGAGGTGCTGCGTGAAGCCGGGGCGGCGCTGGTGGGCGGACATACGAGCGAGGGGGCGGAGCTCGCGCTGGGGTTTGCGGTCAGCGGGCTGATCGACCGCGACGCGATCCTGCGCAAGGGCGGCATGGACCCGGGCGACCGGCTGATCGTCACCAAGCCGCTCGGGACCGGCACACTCCTCGCCGCGCACATGCGGCACCAGGCGCGGGGGGCATGGATCGAGGCCGCGCTCGAGACGATGCAGAAGTCGAACCTCGCCGCCGCCCGGTGCCTGCACCGGCGCGGGGCGAGCGCGTGCACCGACGTCACCGGGTTCGGGCTGCTCGGCCACCTGGCGGAGATGGTGCGGGCGTCCGGCGTCGATGCGGAGCTCGACCTCGCGGCGATTCCGGCCCTCCCCGGCGCCCTCGACACCATCGCCGCCGGCATCACCAGCTCGTTGCAGCCGCAGAACCTGCGCTTGCGTCATGCGGTGCGCAATGCCGGGGAGGTGGTGGGCGATCCGCGGTGGCCGCTGCTGTTCGATCCGCAGACCGCGGGCGGTCTGCTCGCGTCCGTGCCCGAGGACCAGGCCGAGGCGTGCGTGGAGGAGTTGCGCGCGCTCGGCTATCCGGCCGCGCTCATCGGGCGCATCAGGGCGCGGAGCAGCGTCATGGGGCCGATCACGGTGCGGGGCCGAGGCGCGCGCGTCGCGTGATCCCCGGCGGTGCGTCGGTCACCGCGAGGGAATCTCTGATCAAGTCGGAGCTTCCCGGCGGCACCAGGATGTGCCGTCGGATTCGATGACCTGAGTCATTGAATCCGGGAGCAAACCACGCTTTACCGAGAGCCGCCTGTCGGTCAGAAGAGGAAGTCGTCCCGGTCGATGAGCGCGGCGTCGACGCCGACGAGCGTGACGGAGGACTCCGTCCCGCTGACTCGGACTACCGCGTTCTCGTTCTCGTCGCTCGACACCTCGAGGTCGCGCCACCGGAGTCCGGAACCGCTGAAGTCGAGTACGTCCACGCCGTCTTCGAAGTCGCGTACCGTGTCCCGGCCGAACGGCGCGTCGCCGTAGACGAACGTGTCGTCACCCGGCCCGCCGTGCAGCATGTCGTCGCCCCCCTTGCCATGGAGGCGGTCGGCGCCTGCGCCTGCGAACAGCCGGTCCGCGCCCGCCCCGCCGTGCAGCACATCGTCGCCCGCATCGCCGCGCAGCGTGTCTTTGCCCGGCCCGCCGCGCAGGGTGTCATCGCCCGCACCCCCGCGCAGCAGGTCCGCCCCGACACCTCCCGTCAAGAGGGCCTCCGCCGGGGCGGCCGCGTCGTCGTCCTCGATGGTGACCGTGGCCGAGGAATTCCGACCCAGCGTGGCCCCCGACGGGTCCGAGAGCGCCACCGTGAATGTCTCGTCGCCCTCGTTGACCTCGTCCTGCACCGTCGCAACCTCGACCGTCTTCTCGGTCTCGCCCGCTGTGAACGTGATGGCCTGCGGTGCCGACGGCCCCGAGTGGTCGCCGCTCCCTGCCGTGCCGTCCGCGACCGACCAGGACACTGTGACCTCCTTCGCCGAGGGACGGTCCAGGCTGATGGTCACCTGCGCCGTGCCGCCTTCGGTCACCGTCGCGTCCGCGACCGAGACCTCGGGGATCGGATCGACATCCCGGATCACCACCTTCGCCTTCGGATCCGGCCCGAGTGTGGCGCCCGACGGGTCCGAGAGCACGACCGTGAACATCTCGTCGCCTTCGTGCACCCCGTCCTGCACGGTCGCGACCTCGACGAACGTCGCTGTCTTGCCGGCGGGGATCACGGCCTTGCGCGGCACCGTCGGGCCGGCATGGTCGGCGCCGCCGGCCGTGCCAGCCTCGGTATGCCACCAGAACGTGACATCCTGTGCCGAGGGGCGGTCCAGGTAGAAGAGCAGGAAGGCGTCCCGCCCCTCCCGAACCGACGTCCAGGGGACGGAGACGACCGGAACCACGGGCTCCGGGTCGTCGTCCGCGATGGTGACCGTGGCCGAAGAATTCCGACCGAGCGTGGCCCCCGACGGGTCCGAGAGCGTCACCGTGAACGTCTCGTCGCCCTCGTGGACCTCGTCCTGCACCGTCGCGACCTCGACCGTCTTCTCGGTCTCACCCGCCTTGAACGTGATGGGCTGCGGTGCCGATGGTCCCGAGTGATCGCCGCGCCCCGCCGTGCCGTCCGTGACCGACCACCGAACCGTCACGTCCTGCGCCGAGGGGCGGTCCAGGCTGATGGTTACCTGCGCCTTGCCACCCTCCGTGACGGTGGTATCCGCAACGGTGACCACGGGCTCCGGGTCGTCGTCCTCTACGGTCACCGTCGAAGAGGCGTCCGGCCCGAGCGTGGCCCCCGACGGGGACGAGAGCGTCACCGTGAACGTCTCGTCGCCCTCGCTGACCTCGTCCTGCACCGTCGCGACCTCGACCGTCTTCTCGGTCTCGCCCGCCTTGAACGTGATGGTCTGCGGTGCCGATGGCCCCGAGTGATCGCCGCGCCCCGCCGTGCCGTCCGTGACCGACCACCGAACCGTCACGTCCTGCGTCGAGGGACGGTCCAGGCTGACGGTCACCTGCGCCTTTCCGCCCTCCGTCACCGTCGCGTCCGCGACCGAGGCGACGGGGATCGCGTCGTCCAAGAGGAAGTCCGAGGCGCCGATCGACGAGGCCTGGACGTTCTCCAGTGTGACCGACTGCGTGGCGCCGCCGATACCTGTCCACGAGACGACCGTATGCGCCGCCTCCGCGCCCGTGCCCTGCGCGATTGCAAGGTCCGCGAACGCGATGTCGAGCTCCGTGAAGTCGATCTTGTCCTCGCCGGCCGTGAAGTCCGTGATCCTGTCGTGCTCGGTGTCCGTCGAGGCGTAGACGAACCTGTCCTTGCCCGCGCCGCCCGTGAGCCTGTCGGCGCCCGCGCCGCCCGTGAGCGTGTCGTCGCCCTCGCCACCCTCGAGCGTGTCGTCCCCCGCGCCGCCGATGAGCGTGTCCGCGCCCGCCACGCCGAGGAGCCGGTCGTCGCCGGCGTTGCCGGTCAGGACGTTGTCCTGCGCGTTGCCGGTAATGACGTCGTCGCCGCTCCCGCCGACCGCGTTCTCGATCACCGTGCCCGCGGCGAGCATCATGTTGCCCTTCAGGCCGCCGATGGAGGAGGCGGTGGCGTGGGCATCCCCGCTGTCGGTGACGGTCAGGTCGATGACCTGGTCGGCCGAGTAGCCGGAGAAGTCGACCGTGTCCGTGCCGCCCGAGTCGATGATCGTGAATGCGTTCTTGGGGGCGTACTTCGACAGTTCGCTGAACGCCTTGCCCTTCGAATCGTCGATGTTGGTGTTGAAACCCCAGACCGTGTCGTCGGCGAAGGCGTTCGAGGTGCCGAACCCGTATTCCGCATAGAGGTTGTCGAGCGCGATGAGGTCGGCCGCCATCGGGCTTAACGGCCCGGCGAGGCTCGCGTCGACGTTCGGGTTCGTCCTCTGACTGAAATACGACATCATCGAGAGCTGCCAACTGTCGTTGGCGAACGCCGCGTCGCGACCGAACCGGGCGCCGACGTTGTAGGGGCCCTGGTGCCCCAGCCCGAGCGCGTGGCCAATCTCGTGCAGGATCGTCTCGAAGGTGTACGACCCCAGGGAGGAATTTCCCCAAGCGAAGTGTCTGCTGACGTTGACTTCCGCGAACCTGGTATAGCCTTGGCCGGTGTCGTCCCAATCAAATGTGGAGTACGCAAACGCTCCGCCTCCGTTGTCCCTGAAGCGGATGTCGGCATCACCCGAGGGGGTTTCCCGGAAGTCGATGCCGAGGACGGCCCCGTAGACCTTGAACGCCTCGCGGACCAGCTCGGCCCTTGCCGCCGTCAGCCCATCGGGGTCCTTGTGCCAGCCGTCCAGCGTGTAGGTGATCACGCCGTCCTTGGGGTTGAGCCCGTTGCTTCCAAGGTTGAACTTGCGCGGGGCGAAGTACCGCTCGGTCAGGAAGTGTGCGAGCTCATCAAGGCTGCCTTCCGTCTGCGGATCCACGATCTTGACGGTCAGCCGGTAGTCACCTTTGTCGTTCCGGTGGCCGCCGTTCCACGACGGGTTGGCGCTCGCGTTGACGTAGTAGGTGCCGGACTCCGGGGCGACGAACCAGAACTTGGAGTCCAGCCCCTTGCCGCCGTCATTGTTCAAAATCATGCGCTTGCCGTCCGCACCAAGGATGTCCATGAGCGGATCTCGCACGGCGCTCTGGGTCGTCCCGGGGTCGTCAACGCCCTCGAGCGAGAATTCGTACCGGCGCCCCGCCTCCAGGGTGACCTTGATCCGGTCGACGTCCCCGGCGGTCTCCAGCGTCCCGGAAAAGCTGTGCCCGACCTCCACCTCCGCCGTGGTCGTGGCGTCGGCCGGGATGTCGGCGGGCGTCACGGCGGGAGCCGTGGAATTCTCCGGCGCATTGGTCTGGGAGAAGGCGAAGACGAACTCCTCGTGGTTGCCGTTCTCGGCGTTGACCGGGTCGATCTGGCACAGGACACACATTGCCGACTACGCTCCCAATGGTTTGCAGATGGTCATGCTGCGAAGACCACGACGGCGGCGAGACGGATGCCGGCCACGATGCCTTCGTCCGTCCTGTCGCAACGCGTCGCCACCGCGGGGAACTCCCTGGCTCTCGCGAAGAGGTGCTTCACCTGGTACCCCACCTGAACGCCTCCTGTTTGTGCCCCCGGGGCACCGCGCGGCTGTTCCGGCGCGACGGGATCGCCGCCTCCGCCCCGCGTCCTTCCAAGCCCTTGAGAAGTATGCCGCGTCGAACGCAGGGTCGTCGCCAGGACAGGGCCGGCCGCGTGACTCGAACAGACGAGTGTTCGGAATTTCCGGCGTGGCTCAACTGCGCACATTATACGGGCCAACTTCCTGTTCCGAGATCGATCGGGCGGGGCCCGCGCGCGCCCTGAATCGTCTTCGGGCGCCGATGGCCGTCACTCCTCGCGCCGCGAGCGTTCGAAGTAGTCGCAGAGGGGGTTTGACGAGGTAGCTGAAAGGGGAGCGCTCGCCGGTGCGCAGATACGCCTCGACCGGCATCCCCGGCGCACCGAGAAGGTCCGATCGCTCATTCGCGCCGATCCGTCAGCCGGGAAGGCCCTTCGCCACGCCCGGGAAGGGCCTCCCGGGGGGTGCGGCCATCCGCCCCCCGTCCATCAGGAACACCACGTCGCACCGGGCGAACGCGCTCTGGCGATGGCCGACGATGAGCGCCGCGCTGCGCGCACCACCGCCTCCGGGTCGGGGTCGGGGGCAAGGCGCGCGATGTTCTCCGCCACCGTGGCGTCGAACAACACCACCTCCTGCGCCAGCCAGCCGATGCGCTTCGCCCGTGCCGCCTCCCCGTACTGGTCGAGCGCCGCGCCGTCGAGCGTCACCTTGCCCGAGCCCGACGGCCCCGCGATACCGACCGCCGTCCCCGGCTCCAGCCGCAGCGACACGCGCCACACCGTGGGCGTGTCCCCGCCCGGCGGTACCACGACCACCTCGCGCTCCTCGCGAAGCTGACGGTTCTCGCGACGAAGCTGCCGCAGCTCCTTGAGCTCCGAGCTTGTCAGCCCGTCTTCACGACGCCCCTCGTCGCGATCGGTCTGACGCACCCAGTTGCGGATCGCCGACGCGGAGCACTCGAACTCGCGAGCCAGCTCCCCGCCGGGCGGGCGGCCCGTGCGTACCAGCTCCACCATCTGGCGCCGGTACTCCGGCGCATACGGCGGTGGTTTCCTCGACATCCGGACACCTCCTCTGCGCAATGCTCAAGTGTCCACCAAAACGGAGTAACTCCAATCGCGTTCAATCAGACAGGGACTTCAACGACCGCGATAAATCCGGCAGGATACCGGGACTCCGAACTGTGAGACATGACATGATCGCATCGATTGCTCGCTACGCTCCTGCCATCATAGGTGGCAGTGCGTTGGCCGGGTTCGGTCTGTCGCTGGGTCGAGATGCTTACAAGAAGGCCAAGCAGAACTGGCCCATACTTCTGATTCTTGTCTGTCTCGCGGGCGTCTATTTTGCGGGTATGTGGATGTTCAGGAACTATAGAACTCCCGCTGGTTCCATCCTGAAGAAATCGGGTGCCCTGATTGTTTTGGTACTCTGTTGCACCGGAATTCACGCTGGCGCGGTCGCTGCCTTGGCGATGCTCGCGCCTGACAACATGAATGTCGAGAGTTTTTTCAGTTTCCCCCTGCTGTGGATCACCATCGTTCAGGGTGTTCTGTTTATAGCGGGAGCGATTGTGGGGATGAGTCACAGAAGAAAACGGCGCCTTGCGTGGGAAGCCGAGGAATGCAACGAACGGTTTCTCGCGGAACATGATCTTGAGATTGTCGATGCCGACGAACAGGGGAATCTTCGTCTGCGAGATCACTCTTCCAGTGTGGGGTACAGGTTGATGGATGATCTTGAACTCGCAGGCGAGCTGGAGTTCATGGCCTTGGGCAAGCGGAGCAAGCGCGGTTACATGCAATATGACGACACCGGAAAATATACCGATTGGTCAGGTCTGACGGATGCGCGCTGACTCGGATATCGCAGGAGAGTGAGTGAGCGACCGACCAGAGTCCCGCGATTCATCTCACCCTTGCGGTGCAGCAGGTCCGTCGCCGGACTGACCGAAGGCGTCATGCGACGCGAGCGCGTCACCGCATGGAAACACCGATAACTCGTTGACTTCTCATGGCCGTCGGTTGCCTCTTGCGTGGCGGCGGGGGGGGGGGGGGGGGGGCAGCCGTCTCGGCCATGGACGGCTTTCGCGGCAACCCCCGAACTCGTCACGTCGTGGTCAACTTGTCGGAGTCGCCCCCCTTGCGATGCGGGAGCGCCCTGTCCATGTTCGACAGCGCCGCCCTCGCGTCTTCATTCATCGATGCGCTGATCCTAGTCAGGCCACGTGTCATCGGTACGCTGGCCTTGAGCGCAATCGCGAGGAAGAGGATTGGAAGAAGGATGTTCTCGATGACTACCAGAATCAATAACCGGGCCATTTTCCTCGCCATATCCTTCGCCATATCCTTCACCGCAGCGAGCCCGTCCAGCACCCAGCGGCCCATTCCGGAAAACATCCCGACGGCGCTCGCCCCCATCTGGCGAACATTATCGAAGAAGCTGTCGCAATCCTCCCCGGCTGCGAGCTGTTCAGCGCATTTCAACTCCGATTCGTTCCGATCGATGAGATTCTTGTTTTCCTCGATATCGCCCTCGATCCGCCCACGCTCCGCTTCGAGTTCCTTCAGCTCCGCCAACCGCATCCCCTCCCCCTGGTATGAGGCCAGATCAGCCCGCAGACGCCCGAGATCCGATTCAAGATTTGCTTTCAGAGCACCGAGCGCTGACTGGACATGAGCATCGATGGCGGGCGAATCGCAGTGCTCCCCAGTGATGCGCCGGTCGACGCAGGCAAGCTCCGATTGCCCTTGCTCCACCAGCGTGGAGACCTCGGCGAGTTCATGGTCGATATCCTCGATCGTCGGCTCCGCCGCCCCCTCGGCGGAGTCATCACCTCCGATACCCGGTAATGCGTCCGTGGCCTTGTCACGCCAATTCGAGATCCTGTCACGCCAACCCGAGTCTGCCTCGCCTTGGGCTCCACCGCTGAGTTCGGCGACATGCCTCTCCCGTGCTTCCTGAAGCGACCGCAGTCTCTCCTGCAGACCCTGCTGCTCGGACTCCAGTCGTATCCTGAACTCGCCAAGTGCCTGCCTTCGGGCTTCTGCCAGCAGAGGACCGCATGATTCTCCGACTACGGGTCGATCGATGCACGCCACCTGCGATTGCTTGTGTTCAATGTCGGACTCGGTTTGCCGCACCCGAGCGTTCGTTTCCGTCAGCGCTTCCGCAGTATCGTCGCCGAGCCCCCATACCCGATCCTTCCAGCCCGTATCTTGCATTTCGCGGATTCGATCGTCCAACCTTTGACTTTCCAGCTCCAGCGACGCGCGCGTCTCCTCCAACTGAATCTTCCGTTCGCCGAGGACCTCCAAGTCTTCCACTTGATTCGTCTGCCCCTCGACCGCCTCGTCTCGCGCTTGCGAAATCCGCGATTCCGTCTCCGACAGCGTCTTCTCCTGTCGTTCGAGTTCCTGCGCATTTTCCATGATGTCGGGCGCCACCATCGCCTGACTGACGAGCAAGCTCGCGACCATGAAGGTCGGCACGATGAAGCGGACCACTGTCGCCACGATGAACGTCTTGATGAGAAAGTTCTGGAGCTGCGCAAGCGCCACATGGGAAAGCCCGAAGTTCGTGACACAGGCGATGCGGACGCGATCCGACTGCGCGAGCAACAGGCTGGTGACCATCATCGCGGCGATGACGAGGAATCCCCACTTGGCGATCGAGCCCGAAACGATTCTGAGCAGGATATCCTGAAAAAACAGCGAACCGGTGGCCAATAGCAAGCCATTTGTCAGTCGCCCGATACCGTCATCGACCGGTTCGAGGCTCTGACCTATCTCTATGCCAAGCCCTGCGCCTATCTCCAGAGATTGCAAAGTGGAAATGACTGCGTCAATTGCCAGCACAGAGAGAAGCAACACGAAGGATCGATCGATCAATTCATCAACCTTGGAGAGCGCCAGAGTGTCCACTGCCCCCCAGAAGGAGAGCGCAACCAATGCCAGCGCAAGAATCGAGAAGATGATTGCTCGGTTGCGGTGAAACGGGTTGAAGGTCTGCCCAGCGTGTACGATTTCGTTCACTGATTCATGCCTGCTTCAGCGGGGATTTCTTGTCCCGTCTTTTCCGAAGCACCATGCGTTCGACTGCATCTTCCGACTCGGGGTGGACGCGCTCCACCACACCGAGGTCTTCCCGCATGGACAGGATCACTCTCTGGAACGTGCACTCCTCCAGACTCCCACCGTGCAGTTCCCTGGTTCGCTCCAGATTTTCGACGAAGTCCGCAAGATGGATCAGCAGACACTTCCCAGCCAGCATCGCCATCACTAGCGCCTGGTTCCGGATAGCTTCAACCTCATTGTCATCCACCCGGTCGTCGTCATCCGCCCTGGCCGTAAGCTCCAGGAATTTCGTGTACTCCCTCATCTTGTTCTCGAACAAACACACCCGGTACTGCCGCTCGGTCTCGGCGCTATTCTGGAAATGGATCGTCACGCCGACGGAGACGACGACCAGAACCACAGCGACCCCGGCGGCGAGCAGCTCGACAGCCAGACCACTGATCTCGCGAGAGAACAGGATATGCATCAGGAGGAATGCCAGAACGACGAGAGCGGCGATGAGCATCGCCACCACGAATGAGGTGGCCTTCACGCGACCGCCCTGCGACAGGCTCCGGGCGCAGGTGTCTTCTTCGAAGACACCTGCACGCCTGGTCCGATGACCGAAAACCGGGACTCGGGGATGGTGTGGTGGTAGGGGTGATTCCGGCGCAGGGACGTCTGGCCATGGGCGCTCGCCGAGGCCGTCAGGCCCCTGCGGGCGCCCGTAGCGAGCAGAACGAAGCCGTCGATGGAAGAAGCCGGATCCCCGCAGACGGTACCGCGCCCGTCGGTGGTGGAAGCGTCGGTGGTGGAAGCGTCGGGGTCAGGCGGGGAGGCTAGTGGACGAGCGTGGTCTCGTGATGCAGACGCACAGTGCGCGTCCGGCGTCCGGCGTCCGGCGTCCGGCGTCCGGCGTCCGGCGTCCGGCGTCCGGCGTCCGGCGTCCGGCGTCCGGCGTCCGGCGTCCGGCAACCATTGTAGCGATGAACTCGGACGGAAGCGTCAAGCCGCCGCGCGGGCCCGCATCATCCGGCCGACCGGCGAGGCTCGGAGTCTCCGACCCCATCGCCCTCGGTGTGTCTGTCGCGGGGTGCATCGTCATTTGGAACTCGTCGTCTGACCAATCCCGCCCGGAGGTACGCCCGATGCTGCGCACGGTAGGACAAACCCGACCGACATGCAACCAACGCGCGCGCGCAAGCGGCGAACGCCGCGCGCCGCTGAGCATGAGCACGCTCTCAGCGGCGATCAGGGGCTGATTGATTGGCTTGGATGAATCGAGGTTTCGGGGAGAAAGTCCCCCCACTGCGTTCTTGCAAGAAGGTCGCCGGAGGAGTTGTCCCGGTGATGGCCCTGTCAACCGAGACCACTCCAATGCCAGACAAAATGTTCCACCACTCCACCCTCGCGTCCTGGGCCGAGGAATCAGCGCACCGTTGCGGGATCACTGGTCCAGTTGGGGCCGCTGCTCGGGTTGTAGCTTCCATCCGCGCAGACCGGATCGCCATTCGGTCAAGGGCGATACTGGTTGTTGATGCGTTCGATCGCCTCCTGCTCCCGGGCTTCAAACCGGACTCCGGTGATGACCAGTTTGATGTTCAGGGGGCCCTTGCCTTTCAGATGGGCGATCTTGTAATGCAGGACACCGCCCTCCTGCTCCCCGCAGGCAATGGTGGTCGTCCCGGTCTTCAGCGTAGGGCGGGGGCAGCTCTCTTTTGCGTCATCCGCTGCTGCGCAGTTGATCAGATACTCGACCTTCAGGACGCCGCCATGCACCCGGTCGCCGTCGGTGTAGTGCCGGGCCATCCGAGAGTCTGTGGTGATGACCCGCAGCGGGAGATAGTCCCCGATCGGGTTGGGCCAGGACTCGGCGCCGCCGCCGCACCGCCCCAGAAGGCCAGCAGCGCGGTGGCGATCAGTGTTGTCAGGCGGGGGGCAAAGCGTGTCATGGTGTTGTCTTCATGTCAGCGGCGAGGCTCTCGGCGACGCCGGCCGCGGCGTCGTGGACCGATTCGGGCGCGAGGGTGCGGACGGATAAACAGCTCCGGGACCGGCCCGGGGCTGGGGAAATTCCCGATCGCCACCCGCGAAACTGGGCTATGATTTCCGTCCGCTGAGCCTGCCCGAGCCCGTATGTTCCCATGCCCGAGCCGATCGACCTGCTGCTGTCGGCCACCCGCACTGCGGTGCGCCATGCGGCCGGGAACCCGGCCTCCGAATGTCCGGAAACCGTTGTTCTCGACGAATTGCTGAGCACGGCGTTCCCGCGCGCGATCGATGCCGTCGAGCCCGCGCACACTCCGGCCGTCTCGAACTTCCTGGATGCCGCGGTGCGGGCGGCGGTCACGCCGCGCGAGCGGATGCTGGCCAGCGCCCTGGCGTCGGCCTCTCCGCACCTGCGGTGGAACACGCCCTACGGACCGGGCGCAGGGGCGGACGAGATGGTGACGGGCTACACATCCACCATGCTGTCGATGCCGGGCCCGCCGCCGCGCCCCGGCTACCAGGCACCCTTTGCCAACCCGAATGTCCTCGTCGCGTTCACGCTGCAAGCCCCGGGCATTCTCTATCCGCTGCACCGTCACCAGGCGCCGGAGATCTATTACGTCATCTCGGGGGAAGCGGAGTGGATGCGCGACGGCGAGGAGTGGCGCCGTCGCCAGCCCGGCGAATGGATCTTCCACGCCAGCGATCAGGGTCATGCGATGCGCACCGGGCGCGGGCCGCTGCTCACCCTGGTCGCGTGGATCGACCACCTCGACTGCTCGTCGCCGGTGCTGGAGGTGGAAGACCCCGAGGCGGAGCCCAACGGGGCGAAACCCACCGGGGTGGAGTCCGCCGGGACGGGGTCCCCCGGGGCGGAAGAAGCGGCCTGAGACCCGCCCCGCGTATCGCCCGCCGGCCGCGCGTTGCCCACTGGAACTCCGGAGGGTCCTACGCTTCGGGGTACTTCTCCGGCACCAGGGTCTGGTCGGAATAGGGCGGCCTGGCGTACGCCCCGGCGTCGGTGCGCTGCGGGAGTTCGATTGGTTCCGGCGTCAGGTCTTCGTAAGGGATCAGGCCGAGCAGATGGCTGATGCAGTTCAGCCGCGCGTGCTTCTTCACATCCGATTCCACCACGTACCACGGCGCCTGCTTGATGTCGGTGTGGGCGAACATCTCGTCCTTCGCCCTGGAGTACGCGGCCCACCGGCGACGCGATTCGAGGTCCATCGGGCTCAGCTTCCAGCGCTTGTGGCTTTGCTCGAGCCGGCTCTGAAACCGCTTTTCCTGCTCCTCGTCGGAGACCGAGAACCAGTACTTGATGAGCTTGATGCCGGAGCGCACGAGCATGCGCTCGAACTCCGGGCACGTGCGCAGGAATTCCCGGTATTCCTCATCGGTGCAGAATCCCATGACCCGCTCGACCCCGGCGCGGTTGTACCAGCTCCGATCGAACAGGACCATCTCGCCGGCCGCGGGCAAATGCGGCACATAGCGCTGGAAGTACCACTGGGTCTGTTCGCGCTCGGTCGGGGCGGGGAGGGCGATCACCCGGCAGATGCGCGGGCTCAGGTGCTGGGTGATGCGCTTGATGACCCCGCCCTTGCCGGCCGCGTCCCGTCCCTCGAAGATGACGACCACCTTGAGCCCTTCGTGCCTGATCCACTCGAGCATCTTCACGAGCTCGACCTGGAGCCTGAACAGCTCCTTCTCGTAGCGCTTGTTCTCGATCTTCTTCGGGCGCGGCGCCGACGCGGTGCCGCCGTTTCCGTCTGTTGCCCGGGTCGTGGCCCGGGCCGTGGCTCGGGCTGTGGCCTTTGCCTGGGCGGTTGTGCCCGCAGGCGCCCGCTTCGCCTTTCCGGACGCCGCCCCGGCGGCGCTTCTTCCGGCGGTCTTTGTCTTCTTTGCCTTGCCCATGTCTCCCTCCCGGAGCGTGATCAGCACGGCTGACCTGGTGAAAAATGCGGGCCTGTCGGCGCGACAACTCACCGCTGATGAATGCATGACTCGCACCGGAATCTGCGCGTCGGCGCTGATGGAGCATCCGGATCCATCGATTCAGCGGTGTCGGCCTACTACAGACCCTCCGCCGCGAAGTCCGCGAGCCGTGAGCGTTCGCCGCGCACCAGCGTCACGTGTCCGCTGTGGCGCCAGTGCTTGAACCGGTCGACAACGTGGGTCAGCCCCGACGTGGTCTCGGAGAGCCACGGGGTGTCGATCTGCCTCACGTTGCCGAGGCACACCATCTTGGTCCCCGGTCCGGCCCGCGTGATCAGGGTCTTCATCTGGTGGCGGGTGAGGTTCTGCGCCTCGTCGAGGATGAGGTAGCGGTTGAGGAAGGTGCGCCCGCGCATGAAGTTGAGCGAGCGGACCCGGATGCGGTGGCGGAGCAGTTCGTCGGTGACCGCCCGCCCCCAGCCGCCGCCCGACTCGAGGTCCGCGAGGACCTCCAGGTTGTCCGCGAGCGCCCCCATCCACGGGGCCATCTTCTCCTCCTCGGTGCCGGGCAGGAAACCGATGTCGTCGGCCACGGGTACCGTGATCCGGGTCATCACGATCTCGCGGTAGCGTTTGTCGTCCAGCGTCTGGGCGAGTCCGGCGGCGAGCGCGAGCAGGGTCTTGCCGGTGCCCGCGGTGCCGATCAGGGTGACGAAGTCGACATCCGGATCCATGAGCAGGTTCAGCGCGAAGTTCTGCTCGACGTTGCGGGCGCTGACCCCCCACACGGTGTCGCCGCCGGTCCGGTAGTCGCGCACGGGCTCCAGCACCGTCTTTCCGTCCTCGGCCCGGTGCACCACCACGCCCGCGCCCGTCGGTCCGCCGGGATACAGGCACTGGTTCGGGAACCATTCGGCCGCTTGCGCCTCCTCGATCGGGCGGCTTGTTCGTCTGTCGCTTGTCTGTCTGTTGTACGTCCGCCTGTCCTCCGGCGCGAGGCCGCCATCTGCCCGCGCCTTCTCCCCGGAGACGGCAAGACGGTCGTCCGCCTGCCCGTCCTCCTGCCCGAGTTCGTCATCTGCTTGCACCTTCTCGTCGGAAGGGGCAGGACGGTCATCCGTCCGTCGGTTCCCCGGCCCGGGGTTGCCAGGGCCGATTTGCCCTTCCCGGTAGCCTTCGGGCACCCGGTACACGCCGGGGTAGAGGAGCGAGACATCGTCGAGGACGACATCGGCGCGGTAGTCTTCGGCGTGGATTCCCAGCGCCCGGGCCTTGATGCGCAGGTTGATGTCCCGCGAGACCACCACCACCCGGCGCTCCGGATGCTCCCGTTGCAGTGCCCGGGCGACGTTCAGGATGCCGTTGTCCGGCTTCGAGCCGGGGAGGGCGTCCGGGAGGAGATCGGGATGGACCCGGGTCTGCAGGAACAGGCGGCCGCTCCCGGCTCCGTCCCCCGGACCGGGGAGCGCAATCCCGCGCCCGACGGCGGTGTCGTCCGCATCCCGGATGATCTCGTCGAGAATCCGGCTGACTTCGCGCACGTTGTGCGCGGCCTCCGATGTCCCTTTCTTCGCGGCGTCCAGCTCCTCCAGCACCACCATGGGCAGGTACACGTCGTGCTCCCGGAACCGGAACAGGGCGGTGGGGTCCTGCATGAGGACGCTCGTATCCAGGATGAACGTCGCCGAAGGGGCGGGATGGCTGTGGCGGTCGGACATCGGTGCTCCCTGCGGCGGGTGGTCGGCTCCTGCGGGGCCGGCCCCGGCGGGATGGCTGTGGCGGTCGGACATCGGTGCTCCTGCCCGTCGTCCCGGTCGAGTCCGGTCGCTCTCGGGGTCGGGGTGGGTCCGGCCGAGCCGACCCCGGCCGATCTTCCCCGTGCGGACATCGGTAGTGTAGCCGCGAGGCGCATTCGCCGGACGTGTGACTCCTCCTGCTGTCATTCCCGCCAAGGCGACAATGGCGCCATCGGCATGACCCTGGCTGCGGCAGCAACGTCATTCCCGCAGATCGAGAATGATGCCATCGACGTGGTCACGGCTGCGGCAACAACGTCATCCATGTGAAGCAGGGATGATGCCATCGGCATGACCCTGGCTGCGGCAGCAACGTCATTCCTGCGCATACGGGGCTCCGGCGCTTGATATCACGCCGGCCGAACCCCGAAAATCAGGCTTGAGGAAGCCCCGTCCCCCGTGGTCGGAACCGCACTGGGTGTGGGTGGCAACCTGAATTCCGGCCGCTGAAGATCCGATTATCTCGGCGCCGCACCCCTGAACCCGACGCATGAACCGGAGGCTTGTGCATGTCCACTCTCATCCTTCGCCTGTCGAACGCACTGAGGCATGAAGCTGCGGGCGGGGTGCTGTTGATGTGCGCGGCGGCCGCCGCGCTCGTGCTGAACAACTCGCCCCTGGCCTGGCTCTACGACGCCCTACTGACCGTGCCGGTGGTGGTCAAGGTCGGGGCGCTCGCCATCGAGAAGCCGCTGCTGCTGTGGATCAACGACGGGCTGATGGCGCTGTTCTTCTTCCTCGTCGGGCTGGAGATCAAGCGCGAACTCCTCGAAGGCAACCTGTCCTCGTGGCGTCAGGCGGTGCTCCCGGTGCTGGCCGCCATCGGCGGGATGCTGGTGCCGGCGCTGGTCTTCGTCGCCATCAACATCGACGACCCGCAGGCGTTGCGGGGCTGGGCGATTCCGGCCGCG
This sequence comes from Gammaproteobacteria bacterium, assembly GCA_965221725.1. GTDB lineage: Bacteria > Pseudomonadota > Gammaproteobacteria > HK1 > HK1 > HK1. The sequence continues at coordinate 839,207 of OZ244909.1, read as the reverse complement.
ACGGACATCGCATTCGCGGTCGGCGTGCTGGCGTTGCTCGGTACGCGTGTGCCCCCGGCCCTGAAAGTGTTTCTGCTCGCGCTGGCGGTCATCGACGACCTGGGGGCCATCATCATCATTGCGCTGTTCTACTCCGCCGACCTGTCGGTCACTTCACTCGCCATCGGCGCGGTGGGCGCGGTTGCGCTCCTGGCGCTGAACCTCTCCGGGGTAACGCGACTCCTGCCCTACGTGCTCGTGGGGACGATCATGTGGGTGGCGGTGCTGAAGTCGGGCGTGCACGCGACGCTGGCCGGGGTGGTGATCTCGCTGTTCGTGCCGCTGCGCACGGGCGATACCACGCAGAAACCGCCGCTGGTACGGGCGGAACATGCGCTGTACGGATTCGTCACCCTGTTCGTCATGCCGTTGTTCGCGTTTGCGAACGCAGGGGTCCAGTTGGGCGGGATGTCGCTGTCCGATCTCGTCGCGCCCCTGCCGCTCGGCATCGCCCTCGGGCTGTTCGTGGGCAAGCAGATCGGCGTGTTCGGCTTCACCTGGGTGGGGGTGGCGCTCGGCCTGTGCCGGTTGCCGGAGGGCGTCACCTGGCGACACGTCTACGGCGCCGGGGCGCTGGCCGGTATCGGCTTCACCATGAGCCTGTTCATCGGCACCCTCGCCTTCGACGGTCCGGAGCTTCAGAACGCGGTCCGGCTCGGAGTGCTGAGCGGGTCGTTGATGTCGGGAATCGTCGGCTATCTGGTGCTGCGCGGGTCGGCGCGTGCGCCGGAATAGGCTTCACGAGACAACAGGCTTCACGAGATTTCCCCGGGTGGTTGCGGACACAGTATGCTTCAGTCCGCCGGGCCCACCTGCGAGAGTTCGATCATGGACTGGGGAACCATTATTGCGATCGCCGGTATTCAGATTGGATTGTTCGCGTGGCTGAAGTGGGATATCGCCAAGCTCAGCGACCGAATCGGCATTGTCGAGCGTGATGTGTCCTATTTGCGCGGGCGCCTGGATGGCCCGCCGGATTTCCCGCCCGTGCGGGGAAGCTGAGCTGAATCGTCACGCGGGGCCGAACGGCTTGGTGAGCAGGATGAGTTTCGGCAGGAGGGTGAGCGCCGCGAGGAGCGCGATCGCCATCGCGAGCCCCGTCAGCAGCCCGAAATAGATGGTGGGCATGAAGTTCGAGAGCATCAGGATCGAGAAACCGAAGATGATGGTGGCCGAGGTGTAGAACACCGCCCGGCCGATGTTCGCGTGGCACACGCGCATGGTCGCGATGTAGTCGCGTCTCTGCGCGAATTCCTCGCGGAAGCGGTAGATGTAGTGGATTGCGTTGTCCACGGCGATGCCGATGGTGACCGCGGCGACGGTGATGGTCATGAAGTCGAGCGGGACCCCGGCGAGGCCCATCGTCCCCAGCACCGCCCCCGCCGCGAGCAGGTTCGGCACGATGCCGAGCACCGCGAGTGTGGCCGATCGGAACAGCAGCAGCAGCATGAGCGTGACCCCCGCGAGCACCGCCCCCAGCGTCGAGATCTGCGACGTGAACAGGCTCTGGAGCATGTTGTTGTAGAGCACCAGCAGCCCGCTCACGGTGACGTCGTCCGGGCCGAGATCCAGATCTTCGCTCAGGCCGGTGCGGATCCGGTCGAGCAGCTCCTCACGGTGCAGGTCGGGCAGGGTGTCGCGGATGCGGAGCGAGATCCGCGCCTCGTCCCACAGGATGTCGATGTAGGGGTCGATGAGGCTGCGCCTCAGATCCTCCGGGGCGCGCCGGTAGACCAGGGCGAGTTCCAGGCTGTCGAGCGGCTCGCCGTCGTTGAGCATCTCCCCCACCCGCACCAGTGAGGCGAGCGAGAGCACCTTGCCGACTTCCGGCTGGCTCGCGAGCCAGTCGTGAACCTCCTTGATGCGCTCGATCTTGAACTCGGTGAACCAGTAGGCGGCCTTCTCGCGTTCGGCTTCCGCGTCGTACTCGACGGGCTTCGGCGCCGGCTCGTCGTCGAAGATGCGGTCCTCGTCGAGGTCGAGGACGATCTCCAGCGGCGTGGTGCCGCCGAGCTCCCGGTCGATGAGTGCGAGCCCCCGGTAGATCTCGGTGTCCTCGCTGAAGTAGTCGACGAAGCTGTTTTCCACGGTGAGCCGCGAGACCCCGAGTGCGCAGACCACCAGCAGCGCGCCGGCGGCGGCCAGCACCCATCCACCGTGCCGCTCGGCCGCGAGCGCGAGGCGCCGGGTGACCGCACGTGTGAACGCGGCCTCCCCGTCGTCTCGCCCGGGGGTGCCGCCCCGGCGGCGGGGGGGGCGTCCGAGCAGCAGCACCACGGCGGGGAAGAGGGTGAAGGCGGTGACGAAGGTGACCCCGAGCCCGATGCTCATCATCCACCCGAAGTCGATGACCGGCTTGATGCCGCTGAATACGAGCGACCCGAAGCCGATGATGGTGGTGAGCGCGGTGTAGAGGCAGGGCCAGACCATGCGCCGCACGGTGGTCGCGACGAGATCGTGGTGCGAGAGGTCGGGAAAGTCGCGATGAAGCTGGCGGTAGCGCACCGTGAGGTGGATGTTCATCGAGATGGTGATGATGAGCATCAGGGCCAGGAAGTTCGACGAGATCACGGTGACCTTCCACCCCACGAGGCCGAGCATCCCGATCATCAGCAGGCCGGCGTAGAAGCAGCCCGCGAGGGGGAGCGCCACCCACCGCGCCTCGCGGAAGATCAGCCCGAGCACGATCACGATGAAAATCGCCACCCCGATCCCGAACACCACGAGGTCGTTGCGCACGAAGGTGATCATGTCGTCCGCGATCATCGGCACGCCGCCGAGATGCACGGTGCCTCCGGCGCCGGGCGTGTCGGCGCCGGAGTCGGAGCGCAGCTCCGCGAGCACGCCCCGGATGGTCGCGATCTCGGCCCGCCGGCTCGCGGTGGCGCGGCGCTTCGCGGCTTCGTAGAGCGGCTCGATGCGCGCGAGTTCCGTCTCCACCTCGGTGCGGGCGGCGGGATCGAGGCCTTGCGAATAGCGCGCGACGAGTAGCCGGTTGCGCTGGTCGAGCCGGGCGCGGAAGGCCTCGTCGTCGCGCATGGTGAGCAGGAGCGCGGTGGTGCGCGCATCGGCGCTCACGATGATCTCGGAGAACACCGGGCTCGCGAGCAGCTCCGCCCGGGCGCGGTCGCGGTCGGTCTCCGGATCTTCGAGGGTACGGAGGTTGTCGGCGACTGCGGCCAGCGAGGCGTCCTCGACGTTGTCGAGGAGGGGTACGTCGAGGATGCTGGTGACCGATTCGACGCCGGGCGCGGCCCGCAGCCGATCGCGCAGGGTGCGAAGCCGGGTCAGGGAGGACGCCTCGAAGACATCCCCCCCCGGCGAGAAGGTGACGATGAGCAGATCCTTCGATGCGTAGCGCGCCTGCAGCGCGCGCAGGGTCCGCAGATCGCGGTCATCCTCCAGCAGGAGCGAATCGGCCGAGGCGTCGAGCTCGAAGTGGCGCGCTTGCCAGGCGAAGAACACGAGCACTGCGAGCATCACCACCAGAACCCGCGCGGGGTACTTGAGCACCAGTCGTTCGTAGAGATTGAACAGCGTCGAGGTCATCGGACTACTCTCCGGGTGATGCATGGGGCGGCACGGCCCGATTCAGGCGTCGTGCTCGGTGAACCACCCCTCCAGGATGACCTGCGCCGCCAGGGGGTCCGGGCCGACGCGGTGCGAGCCGCTCTCGATGAGGCGGGTCCACGCCTCGCGGGTGGAGAGCCGCTCGTCGGCGAGGTGGACCGGCAGCCCGGAACGCGCCCGGAGCCGGTTCGCGAATCGGCGTGCCCGGCCGGTGATCCGCTGGGACGTGCCGTCCATGTTTAGGGGGAGCCCGACCACGAGCGCATCCGGCCTCCAGGCGCCGATGAGCCGGTCGATGGCGTTCCAGTCCGGCCGTGACCGTCGCACCGGAATGGTCTCGAGCGGCGTGGCGGTGCGGGTCACGGTCTGCCCGATGGCGGTGCCGATCCGCTTCTCGCCGAAGTCGAACGCGATCAGCGTCGTGGTCTCGTCCATCGCCTCGATCGTCTCCATCGCGCCCCTGGCCCGGGCGCCGCCTCCGCCTCACTCCCCCTGCAATCCCACGATGGGGTCGAGCCGTGATGCCTGGTGCGCCGGCTGGAACCCGAAGAACAGGCCCACCACCGTTGCGGTGCCGAGCCCGCTCGCCACCGACAGCCCGGAGATGAGGAATTCCCACTGCGTGAACCAGCATACCGCCCAGGTTGCCACCAGGCCGAGGAGCACCCCGAGCACACCGCCCGCCATGGTCAGGATGACCGATTCGATGAGGAACTGGCTGCGGATGTCGCGCTGCCGCGCCCCGAGCGCGCGGCGGATGGCGATCTCGCGGCGCCGCTCCGTCACCGACACCAGCATGATGTTCATGATCCCGATCCCGCCGACGATCAGCGCGATGCTGCCCACCGCAGCCAGCAGCAAGGTGAAAAGCTGCATCTGTGAATCCATCCGTGCGATCAGCTCCTTAGCGGTCACCACGTCGAGCGAGAGATGGGGTGACCGGGCCCGGAAGAACGCCTGCACGTCCACCACCACCGCCTCGTGGTGAACGCCGGCGCGCGAGCGGGCGACGATCACGTCGATCTCCGCACTGTCGGCCACCCGCGGTGCGGTGGTGATGGGCACGAACACGGCGTTGTTCGCATCCACCTGGATCGGCAGCGCGTAGCTCTCCTGGTGGGGCTCCAGCACCCCCACGACCGTGAGCAGATGCTCGCCGACCTCGAGGAGCGCCCCCACCGGCTGGTCCGTGCCGGCCTCGCGCATCGCGTCCGCGATGTTGGCGCCGATGACGCACCAGGTCCGGCCGATGTCGAGGTCCGAGATGAAGCGCCCCGTCCGCACCGACAGCCGGTTCACGCTCACGAACGATTCGGTGACGCCCTGGACGGAGCCCTGTCCGACCCTGCGGCCCGCATGACGGAACGTCCCGTGCCCGGAGATCCGGGGCGCCGCCTGGGCGATCGACGCCACCTCCGGCGCCAGCACCACCGCATCTTCCCGCTCGATGACCGCCTTCTGCTGCTCGGGGGTCGAGAATTGATAGGACTTCCGTATCACCAGAATGTCGGTGCCCAGGGCCTCGAACTCCTTGCGGGCCTGCGCCTTGACGATCTCGCCGAGCGAGACCATCGTGATCACCGACGAAATGCCGATCATGATGCCGACGAGGCCGAGCACCGTGCGCAGTCTCGCCCGGCGCAGGCTGTCGGCCGCCTCCCGGGTGTTGGCCACAAGGATCGTGAAGGCTCTGGACATCACTCCGGGATCGGACGTCATGTCGGCGCGGCCGGATTGGCGGCCTTCTCGGCATCGCCCCGTGGGTAGGTCTCTTCCGTTGCGGCGTTCGGGTCGGGCGTGGCGGCTGCCGGCGGGCCTGGCCGGTCTTCTCCTTCCCCGGACGAGGGGGGGCGTGGGGGCGTGGCGCCGGAGGCGCCCGGCCCTCCGACCGTCCTCTCGACGAGCGCGCCCTCCTGGATGCGGACCTGGCGCGCGCATTGACGCGCGACCCCCGGATCGTGGGTGATGATGAGGATCGTTACCTTGCCTTCGGTGTTCAGGCTGGTGAGCAGCGCCATCACCTCGTGCGCGGTGGCGGCGTCGAGAGCGCCGGTCGGCTCGTCGGCGAGCACCACCGCCGGTTCCCCGACGAGCGCCCGGGCGATCGCGACCCGCTGCTTCTGTCCGCCGGAGAGCTGATCCGGGCGGTGGCCGGTCCGCTCTCCCATGCCCACCCGATCCAGAACCTCGAGCGCCCGGCGCCGCATCTCCGCCCGACCCGTGCCCCGGTACACCAGGGGCAGGGAGACGTTCTCCACTGCCGTCAGCCGCGGCAGCAACTGGAAGGACTGGAACACGAAGCCGATGTGCGCGTTGCGCAGCCTCGCCAGATTGTCATCCGAGAGCTTCGAGACGTCGCGGTCGTCGAGCACGTAGCGGCCGGAGGTGGGCCGGTCCAGAAGCCCGATAATGTTCATGAGGGTGGTCTTGCCGCTGCCCGAAGGCCCCATGATCGACATGAGGTCGCCCGCCTCGACCGTGAGATCGACGCCGCGCAGGATCTCCGTCGTCACCGGCCCGATCCGGTAGTCCCGGCGGATGTCGGTCAGTTGCAGCATCTGCGCATCACCGGGAGAGCACGATCTCCTCCCCGGCCTCGAGCCCCTCCACCACCTCGACCGAGTCGAGCGTGGTAAGGCCGAGCTTGACGGCGCGCTCCTCGACCACCCCGGTGGCGCGATCGAGGACCCGCACCCACGTCTCGCCATCGCGTCGCTCCACTGCGGGGATGGGGACCATCAATGCCTCCGGGCGGTCGAGGACGACGATGGTGACATGCGCCGACATCCCCACCCGCAGTTGCTCGCGGCTCGTCGCGTCCAGCCGGTCCAGGGCGGCCACGATCTCGAACTGCGGCGCGCCCCGCCCCAGGCCGCCGCCGGCCCGCGACGAGACGTGGATGACGGCGCCCTCGAGCCGGAGATCGGGAAAGCCGGGGCCGGAGATCCACGCCGCCTGGCCGGCCTCGATCTTCCCCACGTCCACCTCGTCGACGCTCGTGAGCACCGAGATCCGATCGAAATCCGCAATGCTGAGCAACAGCTCTCCCTGCGAGGCCGGCCGGCCCCGGGCGAGGGGCTTGGCGTCCCTGCCTTCCGCGGCAATGACCACGCCCGCGATCGGGGCCAGGACCTCGGTCATCTCCAGCTTCCGCTCCTGCTCGCGCAGCCGGTCGCGTGCGTTCTCCGCCTCCAGCCGCGCCACCCTGAGCGCATCTCCGCGACCCTTCGCCTGGGTCGTCTCCAGCTCCCGACGAGCCGTCTCGAACTCGATCTTCCGGTTCTCGTGGCGTTCGAGCGCCGACTCGTGCTCCGAGGTGGGAACGAGCCCCTGTTCCAGAAGAAAGTTGGTGCGCTGGAGTTGCCTCTCCTCGCTTTCGAGCGCCATCTTCGCCCGGCGCAGCCCGCGCCGGGCGTTGGTCATCTCGGTGCCGTTTTCCCAGTCTTCGAACGCTTCGAGCGATTCGAGCGCCCTGATGTGCTGGATCTGGGCGCTGCGGTACTCGGCCTCGATCCGCCCGGCATCCATATCGACCAGCGGATCGCCCACCGCCACCTGCTGGCCTTCGCGCACGTGTACCGCGTCCAGGTGGCCCTCGATGGGAGCGACTACCTCCACCATGCGACCCGGGGCCAGGTACCCCCGCAGCGAAATGGTCTCGCGGAGGGTGTCGGGCGCGACGGTCAGGGTGCGCATCGTCTCCGGCCCCCCGGCTTCGGCACCGGCGAGAGTCGGCGGGGCGGCGGCATCGCGGAGGAGGTCGAGCGGCCGTACATGCCAGACGCCGATGGCGACGAACAGCCCCACCACGAAGAGCGTCGCCGCGACGCGCGCGGTCTGGACCCTCTTCGTCATCTGGGAGAGCGCCGCGTTGCGGGCTTCGATGTCCCGGTAGGCGCCCTGAAGTTCGCCGAGCTGCTGCTCGATGATCTGCGCCCGGCGCAGCGCCGTCTCGCGCAGCTCCCGGACTTCGGTGATGTCGGCGAGCACCGCGATGACCGCCATCGGGGCCGCCTCTTCGCGGGCCGTGGTCAGGTACGACGTGGTGACGGAGAGAGACCGGATCGCATCGCCGATGTGTACGCGCGTCACCCGCCGCTCGACGCCGCTGCGGTTCTGAACCGCGTCGAGCACCATCTGGGTGAACTCGTCGAACTCCTCGAACTGGACGAAGATCTCCCCGAAGCGGCGCCCGACCACTGCCTCCGGCCGCAGCCCGAACATCCGGCACGCGGCGGCATTGGCGAGCTTCACCGACCCGTCGAAGCCGATGACCATCACCCCGTCGAGCAGGTTCTCCAGCAGCGCCCGGTAGAGGTTGGCGGCACCGTTGCTCACTGCACCATCGCCTCTGCGTCGATGCCCCAGGTCTCGAGCGTTCTACCCGAGGTCCGGTCGAGCTGCGTCCGCGCATTCAGCCAGTTGATAATCGCGTCGATCTCGGCCTGCTCCGCCTGCACGAGCGCGTCCTCGGACGCGGTGACCTCGAAGGTCGAAGACAGACCCTGGCCGAACTTCATCCGCTCGATCTCCAGATTTTCCTCGGCAAGATCTCGCGCCCCGCGGGCGAGTTCGGTCAACCGGAGGTTGACCTCGACTCTGTTCACGGCCTGACGCAGGTTACGGCGGATCGTTTCGCGCGTCTCCGCCAGATTCCTCCGGGCCTTGCGCAGATTCTGATCTGCGAGCGCCTTTTCGCGGGCGGGTGCGCGATCGTTCAGGGGGATGGTGGTGCGCAGGCTGACACTGGAGGACGGTTTTCCGCCGCCGGAACTACGGCTGTGGTTGAAGTTGAGATTCAGATTTGGCAGCAGCCCGTTGTCGGCCTGCGCCTGCCGGATGGTGGCGCTCTCGACGTCCAGCATGGCCCGGAGGAAATCGGGGTGGCTGCGAAGCACCTCTTCAAATGGGGGTTCCACCACAGCCTCTCCGGGTCCGACGCGCAACGTCTCCAGCGGACGGATGCGAACCGTGCTGCCGAGTTCCAGAAGCTTGATCAGGGTGTAGTTCGCGTCGTCGAGAGCATCCCGGGTCCGGGCGAGCGAAAGCTCCCGGTTGGCGATGGACGCTTCGGAACGCACTGCCTCGCGCGGTGCGACCCGCCCCACCTGAATCAGGGCCCGGTTCGCCTCGCGCTGCTCCCGGGCGCGCTGCAAGGAGGTTTCGGCGATCCCCACACTCCGGATCGCCTGGATGAGCCCCCGGTAGGCGCTAATCACCTCGTCTACCTTCCTTGCCACCGTCTCGCGGAATCCGATGATGTTGCGCCGCTCTGCGATCCGGTCCTGCAGGAGTGAGGCGTTGGCGATACCGAGCCAGGCGCCCTTCAAAAGCGGCTGGGAGAATCCGATGCTCTGAGTCCGGCTCTCGTTTTCCCAATCCTCATTCCAACCCAGCGCGAAGTTGCCGCCCGTGGGGATTTGCAGTGTCGCAGAGGCGGTGCTGTTTGCACTGCGTGACTGCGATTCCCCCTGGCTAAGGCCCGAGGAGACGGAGAATTTGGGGCGGTATCTGTCTTCGGCCGCAGAAATTCCGTCCTCTCCTCCGCGATTATCGAGGAGTTCCTGGCGGGCGTCGAGGAGTGCCTGGTTCTGCTCCATCGCGATTTCGATCGCATCCTCCAGCGTCAGGTCGAACTCGATGAGGATCGGATCCGGCTCCGGGGCGCGGTCCGCCGGCACCGGCGCGGGGAAGGCGAGGAAGAGCGAGACGGCCAGAGCCAGACTCGGACCGGGACCTGAACCCAAGCCCGGGCTCAGACCCGGGCCCGGTCGGGAGGTGGTTGGTCGCGGACCGCGCAAGGAGGCGCTCCCGCGTGGATTGGGCCGGGCCCCGGAGGAAGCGAAGGAGCGGCTGGTGGCGTGGGCGCTCCCGCGTGGATCGCGTCGGGCGGCGGCCGGGCGCCGGGCGCCGTCTCCCACCGCCCCGACTCCCCCTGCCACCGGTTCGCATCCGGCGGGCGCGTTCCGACCGCAGGCCGGCGCGGCGGGGCCGCCCACGGGACCTTCAGGTGGCACTGCCTGTCCTTGCGTCGGCATCGTTCGATGATAGTGCATCACCATCGAATTTCGATCGGAAGTTTTTAAATGGTTTTCACTGCAAAGGAGCCACCGCCCTTTCGTCGCCGCCACCGCCACGGCCGCCGACCGCCTCCGGGAGTGGTTCGAGCGCCCGCCCGCCACGGCTTTCGTCCTCTCTGCGGTCCGTGTTTCCGTTGTTTCCGCATGCGATCTCGATGATTTCCGAGCGGCCGAGGCATAGCCCGGAAATTTCACCGATTCCTGGCTGCGGGCACGGATCCGACTGCTTTCGCCGCGTTGAATGCGACATGGGGGCGGCCCGGGGGCTCGACGTACTTGCGGGTACGCCTGCGCGCCCTGTCTCGCGTTCGCCTTGCGAAGTCAGCCATCTCCGCGCCCTCGCTTCGCGAATCGGTGAAATTTCCGGGTTAGCCGGGGCACTTCCGCACCGTCGAGTTGCGGATGCCGCGCTCGCGGACTTGCGGGGAGAGGAATGTCTCGATGCTCCTTCGCGAGAGAGCGTATGATCCGCGCGCCATGACCTCCGAGCACTTCCCGCGCGCCCTTGAGGCCGCCTCGATCCTCCTCGCGGTGTCGCTGACTGCACTCGTCCCCTCGTCCGCGTTTGCCCAGAGCGGCGGCAACGCGCAGGGACCACCCCCCGCCCCGGTGGTGGTGGCGACGGCCGAGAGCCGCATGCTCGCGCCCGTCACCTGGTACCCGGGGACCGTGATCAGCCGCAACCAGGCGCGGGTCGCGGCCGAGGTGGACGGCCGGCTGGAGTGGGTGGCCGAGGTCGGGGCCGCGATTGCCGAAGGCGACCTGGTCGCGCGCATGGACGATGCCCTGTTGCGGCAGTCGCTGGTGGAGAACGAGGCGGCGGTGGCCAGCGAGAACGCGCGCCTCACCTTCCTCGATGCGCAGGTCGATCGGCTGGAACGGCTGGTGACGCAGAACACGGCGACGCGCAGCCGGCTCGAGGAAGCGGTGGCGGAGCGCGACATCAGCCGCAGCGAACTCGGCGCCGCCCGCGCCCGCGTGGCGCTGACCACGGAGCGCCTGGAACGTACGCGGATCCGGGCGCCCTTCGGCGGGATCGTGACCGAGCGCGTGCGTCAGGGCGGCGAATGGGCCAACAGCGGTGAGGTGGTGGTGCGGATCGTCGACACCGGCGCGCGGGAGGTCCGGGCGTGGATCCCCATCGCGGCGCTCGCGTTCGTCGAGGAGGGCGGCGAGCTTGCGCTCCAGGCCGGTCCTGGCGGCTCACGCGCCGCCGTGCGCACCATCGTGCCGGTCGGCGACAACCGCTCGCGGCTCTACGAGCTGCGCCTCGGGGTCGAAGACCGGTCCTGGCCGGTCGGGCAGGATGTGCGGGTCGCGATCCCCACCGCGGCGGCGCGCGACGTTGTCGCCGTGCCCCGCGATGCGCTGGTGCTGCGTCGCGGCGGCGCCGCCGTCTATCGCATCGATGCGAATGATCTCGCCGAGCGGGTCGCGGTCACCCCCGGGGTCGCCCAGGGCGAGTTCATCGAAGTCGACGGCATCGCCTCCGGCGACCGCGTGGTGATCCGCGGCGGCGAACGGCTTCGCCCCGGGCAGTCGGTGCGGATCGTGAACGCGGAGCCGCCGGGGTGATCGGCTCGCGCCTCGCGCTGTCGAACCGCACCGCCACCCTCGTCGCGGTCCTGCTGGTTCTGCTGTTCGGTGCCATCAGCCTGTCCCGCCTCCCCGTCCAGCTCACGCCCGAGGTGGAGCGGCCGGAGATCACCATCCGCACCGCCTGGCGCGCCGCCGCGCCGGAGGAGATCGAGGCGGAGATCGTCGAGCCGCAGGAGAAGGTCCTGCGCGGACTGCCGGGGGTGAGCCGCATCGTCTCCCAGGCCCAGCGCGGCCAGGGCGAGGTGTCCATCGAGTTCCTGGTCGGGCACGACCTCCGGCGCGGGCTCATCGAGGTGCTCAACCGCCTGAACCGCGTACCGCGCTACCCCGAGGACGCCGACGAGCCGGTTATCGACACCGTGGGTGGCAACAGCCGCGCCATCGCGTGGTTCACGGCCACCACCGAGGAAGGCAACCCGCGCGACATCCAGAGCTACAAGGACTACGCGGAGGAAGTCGTCCAGACCCGGCTCGAACGCGTGCCCGGCGTCGCGCGCTCCGAGGTCTACGGCGGGCGCGAACGCGAGGTGCGCATCACCGTCGATCCCTACCGCGCGGCGAGCCTCGGGGTGCAGCTCCCGGTCGCGGCCCGTCTCGCCGGCGCCAACGAGGACATCTCGGGCGGCGACGTGAGCGTCGGCAAGCGGCGTTACACGCTGCGGTTCACCGGCGCGTTCGATGCCGGAGACATCGGGGATTTGGTTCTGGAGTGGCGCGACGGCCGACCGGTGCGCCTGCGCGACGTGGCCGACGTCGAGGTCGCGCTCGCCGACCGCAGGAGCTTCGTCATCTCCAACGGCGTGCGGACCATCGCGGTGAACGCCCACCGCGAGATCGGTGTGAACGTGCTGGAGGTGATGCGGGGGCTCAAGTCCGCGGCGGTGGAACTTGCCGAAGGTCCGCTCGCCCGGGCGGGGCTCGCATTCCGGCAGGTCTATGACGAGACCACCTACATCAATCTGTCAATCGAGATGGTGCGCAACAATCTCGGGCTCGGCATCGTGCTCGCGATCGTGGTGCTGTGGCTGTTCCTGCGCCGGTTCCGCGCGACGCTGCTGGTCGCGATCGCGATCCCCATCTCGCTGTTCGCGGCGTTCATCGGCCTCGACTTCACCGGCAGGACGGTCAACATCATCTCGCTCGCGGGCCTCGCGTTCGCGGTCGGCATGACCCTCGACGCCGCCATCGTGGTGCTGGAGAACATCGTGCGGCTGCGCGAGCGGGGCATGGCCGCGGATGAGGCGGCGCTCACGGGGCCTTCGCAGGTTTGGGGCGCCCTGCTCGCGTCGACCGCGACCACCGTCGCCATCTTCCTGCCCATCGTGTTCCTCGAAGACGAGGCCGGTCAGCTCTTCGCCGACCTCGCGCTCACCATCGCGATGGCGGTCATCGCGTCGATGCTGGTGGCGCTGACCGTCATCCCGGCTGCGGCGTCGAAGTGGCTCGCCCGCGAGCAACCGGAGGACCGGCCGGCGGGGGGCTGGCAACAGGCCGTCACCACCGTCATCGTGCGGCTCACCGATGGACCGGCGCGGCGGGCACTGTGGATCGCGGCGCTGACGGTGATCCCGCTCGGGGTCTCGCTCGCCCTGGCGCCGAAGGCCATCCTGGGGCTGCTGCCGGTGCCGGAGCGGTTCGCTTCCGCGGTTCCGGAATCTCCGTTCGCGCTGCGCGCGAGCTACCTGCCTCAGGGCAACCGGAACCTCGTGTTCGCGTTCATCGTTCCCCCGCCCGGGGTGAACATCGATCACCTGGAAGACGAGATGGGGCAGGTCGTGGCCGAGCGGATGCGACCGTACCTCGACGGAACGCAGGAGCCGAAGATCGACGCGTACTTCTTCGTCGCGTTCTCGCGCGGGGTGTTCATGGGGGCGCGAACGGCGGACGAGGCCCGCACCGACGAGCTGATCCCGATCGTCAACCAGACCATTCGCGGATTCCCCGATACCATCGCCTTCGCCCGGCGCGCCTCGCTGTTCGGGGGCTTCGGCTCCGGCAACACCATCGACGTGGACATCCAGAGTCGGAACATCGAAGCGCTGATGGAGGCGGCGCTCGGCGGGTTCATCGGCATCAACCAGGCGCTTCCCGGGGCGCGCGTGCGTCCGTTCCCGGGGCTCGAGCTGGCCGAGCCCGAACTGCGGCTCGTGCCCGACGAGCGCCGGCTCGCCGAGGCGGGCTGGAGTCGCGAGGTGATGGCGGCGGTGACTCGCGCGCTCGGTGAGGGGCTCCGGGTGGGCGACTACTTCGACGGCGAGCAGCGCCTCGATATCGTGGCCCGAATCCCGCGCTGGGAGACGCCGGAGGAGCTTGCCTCGATCCCGCTCGCGACGCCGGGCGGGGTGCTGCCGGTGAGCGAGCTGGTCCGGATCGAGCGCACCGCCGGCCCCAACGAGATCCGGCGCATCGACCGCCGTCGCACCGTCACCCTGCAGGTCACGCCGCCGGAGGGGATGGCGCTCGAGGAGGCGATCGAGATCATCGCGGACCAGGTGGTGCCGCAGATCGAGTCCCGACTTCCCGACGACGGTGAAATCCGCTTCTCGGGGACCGCGGACAAGCTCCGGACCGCACTCGGGAGCATGAGCGGGAGCTTCCTGCTCGCCGTCGCGATCCTCTTCCTGCTGATGGCGGCCCTGTTCCGTTCCTTCACCGACAGCCTGCTGGTGCTGCTCGCGCTGCCGCTCGCCACCGTCGGCAGCCTGGTGGCGCTGCGGCTGATGAACGATGTCTTCGGCGTGGTCCAGCCCCTCGATCTGCTGACCATGATCGGGTTCATCATCCTGCTCGGGCTCGTGGTCAACAACGCCATCCTGCTCGTGCACCAGACCCGGGTGATGGAGCGCCAGGGGCTCGCCCGGCGCGCCGCAGTCGCCGAGGCGGTGGGGATGCGGCTTCGGCCGATCGTCATGAGCACGCTGACGAGCATCTTCGGGATGCTGCCCCTGCTGCTCGTCCCGGGGGCGGGGAGCGAGCTCTACCGGGGCCTCGCCGCGGTCATCATCGGCGGGATGTGCGTGAGCGCGGCGTTCACTCTCATCCTGCTCCCGAGCCTGCTCCGCATCGGTGAGGGTGCGAGCCGGCCGACGCAGGCACCGACCGGGGCACCGGCGACCGCCTGAAGCGGCAGTGATCATCGTCGCGCCATGCCTCGATGCCGCCCGTCCGGGAGCCATCCTGATAATGCGGCTGGTAATGTGGCCGGTAATGTGGCGGGCGGGTGCGGCATGAATGTGCGCAGGACCCGTCTTCGGTTTCGGGGTCCCCGCCGTCCGCCGTTTCTCCGTGCCCCGCGCCGCGATCCGTTCCGCGCAAGGATCTCGCCATGAAAGAGCACTACTACCTCGACAACGCCTCCACCACCTGGCCGAAGCCCGAGCCGGTGTACCGGTTCATGGACGCCTTCTTCCGCAGCCACGGGGTCAATCCGGGCCGGGCCGGACACATCCTCGCGGTCGAGGCGGAGCAGATGATCTTCGAGACCCGCCGCCTGCTCGCGCAGTTCTTCGGCTTCCGCGGCGACCCGAACCGGGTGGTGTTCACCCAGAACGTTACCGATGCGCTGAACATCGCGCTGTTCGGGTTGATCGAGGCCGGCGACCACGTCGTCACCACGCGGGTCGAGCACAACTCCGTGCTGCGTCCGCTCTACCACCTGGAGCGCGACCGCGCGGTGCGGGTCACGCGGGTGGGGGCCGACGCCGAGGGCTACGTGGACCCGGGCGCGATCCGTGATGCGCTCGGGTCCCGGACCCGGGTGGTGGTCGTCAACCACGGCTCGAACGTGCTCGGTTCGGTTCAGGACCTCGCCGAGATCGGGGCGGCCGCGCGCGAGGCCGGGGCCGTCTTCGTCGTCGATACCGCCCAGAGCGCCGGGGTCATCCCCATCGACATGGACGCGCTCGGGATCGACGTCCTGTGCTTCACCGGCCACAAGGGCCTGCTCGGTCCCATGGGGATTGGGGGGATGGTCGTCGCCGACGGGGTGGAGATCCGGCACGTGCGCGTCGGCGGCACCGGCGTCGACTCGATCTCGGCGTTCCAGCCCGACGCCTATCCGCACCGCCTGGAGGCGGGCACCGGATCAATCCCGGGCATCGCGGGGCTGAACGCGGCGCAGAAGTGGTTCGCGGACCTCGGCCGCGACCAGCCCGGCGCGCCGGCCGACGCCGACCACGCCACCGCGTGCGGATACGCGCTCGGCCGGATCGAGTCGGTGGAAGTCGAGCACATTCGCCGGATTCGGCACGCCCTCGACGCCATGGACGGGGTCACGGTCCACGGACCGCGCGGCAACCGCCCGCGGGTCGCGACGCTGGTGTTCAACATCGATGGCCTGCCGGCCACCCAGGTCGGTGAGATGCTCGACGCCGACCACCACGTCTGCGTCCGTGCCGGCCTGCACTGCGCCCCGCTGGTGCACGAGGACCTGGGCACGGCGCAGATTCACGGCGCGGTGCGGATCGCCCCCGGCTACTTCACCGACGACGAAGACCTGGAGCACGCGCTCGCTGCGATCGAGGAGCTCTCGCGGTAAGGGCTCCGGCCGAAATCAATGGCCCACCGCATTGGACGCAACCCTTCGGGTCCCGAGGGCGGAGCACCCGCGATCGCCACCGGAATGACGTAATCCCGAAGCAAGCCACAAGCTCGCGATCATTCAGCCCGGCCCGTCGCGGCGACCATCCCTCCGAGATCCGAAGAGTTACCGTCGGGTCGATTTCCCTTCCGGGCCGCCTCGCGCGGGTCCGATGCGACCATCATCCCGAATCGTCTCGACGCCGATGCGCGTCGCGCCGGTCGAACTGCGCGTGCAGACGACGCCGGAAATCGGCTTCGTCCGTGCATGCCAGAGCCGCCGCCATCAGGGCATCGCCCGACAGTTCGTCGAGGATCACCCCGTCCGTGGCGAAGCCCGAATTCATCTCGAGCCCCGGGTCGATCCCGCGGGCCCGGAGCGTCGCGGTCACCAGTGCCATGCGTTCACGGGCACGGCCCTCCCCGAGACCCTTGGAGTGGCCCTCCTCGAGACCCTTGGAGTGGCCCTCTTCGAGACCTTCCTCGCGACCCCTCGCCTGCGCCCTCTCACTCTGCGCGCGCATCAGCGGATCGTCCTCCGGCGTCGTCCCTTCGCGCGCGCCCATCCCCAACGCCACCCGCTCCGGCGCACGCCACGCCCTCTCCGACAGCGGCTCCTCGGTCAGCGCCAGGCGAATCTCCTCCGCCGTCCACCCCGCAAACGCCCGGCTCTCCGCCTCCTCCCGGTACACATCACCCCGGCGCACATGGATGACGAGCCCCGGTGCCCGCACCGACGACTCCCACGGCACCAGCACCCAGATCTCGGGGAAGCCGCTCGCCTGGTAGATGCCGAGCTTGCGCCGGCGCACATCGGTGCTGTGGTCCACCTCCAGCACCACCTCCGGCAGCGGGTCCGTGTCCACCTCGATGGCCGGCCCCTCGATCCGGGTCCGGTGCGGATGCAGGTACAACACCTCGTCGGCCTGCATCAGCCAGCGCTTGCGTCCCGTTGCGTCCCGGCGCAGCAGGTCCGCCGAGCCGAAGCAGGCGATGGGGGAGCCGCGCAGCGATGCGACCCGCTCGGCCATCCGCACGAGCATCCGCGACGGCTGCTCGTGGTAGATGGAGGTGGGTTCGCAGACCTTCCACGCGGTTTCGGTGTCGGCGTCCCAGAACTCGAGGCGGCCTTCGTAGTGTTCGATCGCGCTCGCCGGGAGGTGGAAGGACTCGCAGCCGGGGAAGTCCTCGTCGCGGTACGCCGCCGGCGCGAGATCGCGGTCCGCATCGGACACGTCGGTGGATACGTTCAACGGAGTAGTGGTGCTCATGTCATTTCCGGTTTGGATCGGTGGGTACAGCGCACATCGGCCGCGGATCGAAATTGCGCCGGCAGAAAAATCATAACGCTTTCGAGGGCGGGGCGTGACAGCCCACGACATCGGATACGGGTCTCGTCACTCTCGACTCCGTGAGGGGGGATGCCCCACCTGCATGCGGCCCGGCCGTAGTGGGCACGCGCAAGGCCGAGGGTGGCAATCCTGTGGCGACCCGAACTTTCGGGACCGACCGGAATCCCGCGATTCACGCTTGCCGTTCATCCCGAGAGCGTGCTCTCTGCGATCCCGGGAAATTCACGCCGATGCGTCGAGCGGCATGACCCGTCCCGAACTTTCGCAGGGGGCGCGAGGGGTCGGCTCATGCGCTGTCAGGTGTGGGCTTCGATCGCCTCGATGAATGTCGTCCCGTAACGTTCGAGCTTCTTCTCGCCCACCCCCGGGAGTGCCGCGAATTCCCCCGGCGTCCGCGGCCGCCGCTCGGCCATCGCCTCCAGGGTCGCGTCGTGGAAGATGACGTAGGGTGGTACGCCCTGGGCCCTGGCCAGTTCGCGCCGAAGGTCACGCAGGGCGTCGAACAGCGTCTGGTGCTCGGGGCCGAGGGCGGTGCGCGCGGCCCGGCCCGGGCGCTCGCGACGTGGCTTCCTCGCCGCCGGCGCATCGCGTCTCAGGTGCAGCGCGCATTCGCCGCGCAGCACTGCGCGACTCGCCTCGGTGAGCTTGAGTGATCCGAACCCCTCGACGTCGACGCGCATGAGCCCGCGCGCCACGAGCTGACGAAACACCGAACGCCAGGTGTTCGCGTCGATGTCCGCGCCGATGCCGAAAGTCGAGAGCCGGTGGTGCCCGAAGCCGCGAATGCGCTCGCCGTCGCGCCCGCGCAGGACGTCGATGACATGGCCCGCGCCGAAGCGCTGCCCGGTGCGGTACACGCACGAGAGCGCCTTGCGCGCCGCCTCGGTCGCGTCCCAGGTGTCCGGCGGCGTGATGCAGTTGTCGCAGTTGCCGCAGGGCTCGGTCCGTTCCTCGCCGAAGTAGGCGAGCAGCGTCCGGCGTCGGCAGGTGGTCAGCTCGCACAGGCCGAGCAGGGCGTCGAGCTTGCGCACCTCGATGCGCTTGCGCTGCTCGTCCGCGCCGGAGCCCTCGACCATCTGGCGCAGCGTGACCACATCGGAGAGTCCGTAGGTCATCCAGGCGTCGGCCGGGGTGCCGTCGCGTCCCGCGCGTCCCGTTTCCTGGTAGTAGGACTCGATGCTCTTCGGCAGGTCGAGATGGGCGACGAAACGCACGTCGGGTTTGTCGATCCCCATGCCGAACGCGATGGTGGCGACGATGATCACGCCGTCCTCGCGCACGAACGTGTCCTGGTGGCGCTTGCGATCGTCGGCGCTCATGCCCGCATGGTAGGGCAGGGCGTCGTATCCCCGGGCGCGGAGCCAGTCCGCCGTCTCCTCGACCCGGCGGCGCGACAGGCAGTAGACGATGCCCGCGTGCCCGCGGTGCTCGGCGTCGAGGAAGCGCAGGAGTTGCTGGCGTGCGTTGTGTTTCGGCACGATGGCATAGCGGATGTTGGGCCGGTCGAAGCCGCTGACGAAGACCCGTGCGGCATCCAGCCCCAGGCGGTCGGCGATCTCGCGCCGGGTCGGGGTGTCCGCGGTGGCGGTGAGAGCGACGCGCGGCGCGGCGGGGTAGCGTTCGTGCAGCACCGAGAGCTGGAGGTACTCGGGCCGGAAGTCGTGGCCCCACTGCGAGACGCAGTGCGCTTCGTCGATGGCGAAGAGCGCGATGCGTACTCCGTCGAGCAGCGCCAGCGTGCGCTCGCCGGTCAGGCGTTCCGGCGCGATGTAGAGCAGGTCGAGCGCCCCGGCGCGGGCGTCGGCTTCGACGGCGCGGACCGCGTCGAAGTCGAGCGTCGAGTTCAGGTACGCGGCGCGCACCCCGGCCTGCAGCAGGGCGCTCACCTGGTCCTGCATCAGCGCGATCAGCGGCGAGACGACGACCGCCACGCCGTCGCGGAGCAGGGCGGGGATCTGGTAGCAGAGCGACTTGCCGCCGCCGGTGGGCATGACCACCAGGGCATCGCCGCCCTCGGCCACATGGCCGATGATCGCTTCCTGGTCGCCCCGGAACGCGCCGTATCCGAATACGCGCTCGAGGACCTCCTGCGGCGTCCCGTGGTGCATGGCCCCGGATCCTGACGTCCCGTGGTGCCGTCTACCCCCGCGCTCGCTCGCCCCTCGGGTCGTAGAGGGCTCGGAGCGATGCCTTCGCGGGAACTCGCTCGCCCTCGACGAGGATCTCCCAGGTCCCGCTCTCGACCCATTCGCGGCTCACGCCGCCGTCGTGCTTCGCGTACCCGAGCCCGACGCCCCCGCCCAGCGTGTGCCCGTAGTTGCCGGAGGTGAGGTAACCGACCGCCTCGCCGTCGCGCAGCATCGGCTCGTGTCCGAAGAGGAGCGGCTCCGGGTCGGCCAGCAGGACCTGGAGCAGCCGTTTCGGCGGCGGTCGGCCGGCATCGAGCTGGCGTGCGACCGCATCCCGCCCGATGAATCCGCCCGCCTTGTCCATGCGGCACACCCAGCGCATGCCTGCCTCCACCGGGGTGTCGACATCGGCGACGTCGTGGCCGAAGTGGACGAACTTTTTCTCGATGCGGCCCGAGTCGAGGGCGTGCATGCCGGCGAGCCGGAGGCCGCGGCCGTCGCCCGTCGCCATGATGCGGTCGAACGCATGCCGGGCCTGATCCACCGGTACATAAAGCTCCCAGCCGAGTTCGCCGACGTAGGAGACCCGCGCCGCCCGCCCCGTCGCGCAGCCGATCTCCACGTCGCGCACCGCGGCGAAGGGGAACGCCTCGTTGGCGAGGTCCTCGCCGGTGACCGCGCCCACCACGGCGCGGCTTTCCGGCCCCATGACCCCGAACACCGCCCACTGCGCGGTGACGTCGACCACCATTGCGTGCGCGTCGTCGCCGAGGTGGCGTTCGAGCCAGGCGAGGTCGCGCCGCGTTGCCCCGGCGCCGCTCACCACCAGGAATGCGTCCCCGGCGAGCCGGGTCACGGTGAGCTCCGCCTCGATGCCGCCGCGTTCGTTCAGCCAGTGCGTGTACACGAGCCGGCCGGGCTCGACATCGACGTCGTTGGTGCAGATGCGCTGCAGCACCCGGCCGGCGTCGCGGCCCTTGACGAGGTACTTCGAGAAGCTCGACTGGTCGAAGAGCGCGACGCCTTCGCGGGCCGCGCGGTGCTCGGCGGCGGAGAGCCCGAACCAGTTCTGGCGGGAGAAGCTGTACTCGTAGCGGGGTTCCACCCCTTCGGGGGCGAACCAGTTCGGCCGCTCCCAGCCCGCCGACTCGCCGAAGCAGGCGCCGCGCTCGGCGAGCCGCTCGTGCACCGGCGAGTGGCGCACATCGCGCGAGGAGGCGAACTGGCGGTAGGGGTAGTGGCGGTCGTAGAGCAGCCCGAGCGTCTCCGACACCCGCTCTTCGATGTAGGCCTGAGTCCCCTGGAACGCGAACACCCGGCGGAGATCGTTGGCGGTGAGGTCGAGCGGCGGGTGGCCCTTGTCCATCCACTCCGCGCAGGCCCGGCCGATCCCCCCGGAGGTGACGATGCCGACGGAGTTCAGGCCGCAGGCGACGTAGAAGTTGCCGAGCTCCGGGGATTCGCCGACGTGGAACTGATCGTCGTGGGTGAAGCTCTCCGGGCCGCAGAAGAAGCTGCGCCAGCCGACCTCGCGAAGCATCGGCACGCGCTCCATCGCGTCCGCGAGGACCGGCATGAGCTGCTCCTCCATGTGGCCGGGGAGTTCATCGAAGCAGAAGTCCTCCGGGATCGCGTCGAGCCGGACGGGCCGCCCGTGGCGCTCGAAGGCCCCCACCAGCAGGCTGCCGGCGTCCTCGCGGTAGTACGCGCACTTGTCCTGATCGCGCAGCACCGGCAGGTCGGGCGGCAAATCGGCGAGTTTCTCGGTGTGGGCGTAGTAGTGCTCGCAGGCGTGGAGCGGAATCGTCACCCCCGCGAGCCGGCCGAGGTGGCGCGACCACAGCCCCGCCGCGCACACCACGAATTCGCAGGCGATGTCGCCCGCCTCGGTCACCACCCCCGCCACCCGGCCGTTCGCGGTGCGGATGCCGGTGACCTTCACATTCTCGAAGCAGCGCGCCCCGCGCCCGCGGGCGCCCTTCACGTAGGCGCTCACCACGTCGACGGGGCTCGCCATCCCGTCGATCTCCAGCCAGGTGCCTCCCAGGAGGTCGTCGGTGCGCACCAGCGGGTGGAAGTGCCCGACCTCCTCGGCCGTGATCACCTCCATGCGCCCGAACCCGAACGCGTTGTACGAATCCGCCAGCCTTCTCAACTCCGCGAAGCGGTCCCGGCTGTGCGCGATGGCGATGCTGCCGACCTGCCGGAACCCGGTCGACTGCCCGGTCTCCGCCTCCAGCTCCGGCAGGAGGTTGCGCGTGTAGGCGCAGAGCTCCGCGTGGGTGTCGCCGTGCCGCGCGGTGCCGATGAGCCCCGCCGCGTGCCAGCTCGTGCCGGACGCGAACTGCTGGCGCTCCAGGAGGACGACATCGCTCCACCCCAGCCGGGCGAGGTGATACGCGACGCTCGCGCCGGTCACGCCGCCGCCGATGACGACCGCGCTCGCGCGCTCGGGCAGGCTCCGGTTCATTGCCGGCAATATCCGTCGGCGCCCGCAGGGGCGGCGCCCCATGACGATTTTGGCGACTTTGGCGATTCCGGCGCGATCTCGCCCCCGACGGCGTCGAATCGAGGGGATTCCGAGGACATCTTCCGATCGGGCGGGAGGGGCGGGTTCATCGCTGACCATCTCCGTATACGCCGGCCGGACGGCGGCCGGCGGGGGGACGAAGGGTACTATCGCTCCCGACTGCCTTCACCTGCAAAGCTCGCAACTGCAAAGCTCGCAGCGCTCAGCCAGCGGGGGGCGACGGGGGTCGGTGTACGGCTCCGTGGCTCTGGCGGACCGGGGCGCGGATCATGTGCAGGGCGATCCCACGCTGGTTTTTCTTCACGATGAACCGCCACATCGGCGCGAAAACCTGGAAAACGAATTGCTTTCGGGGTCGGAAAGAGGCCGTTGCGGGGTCCGAATGGTCACCGCCGACGGCGAAAATGGCCAAGGCCAGCCACCTTGACCCCCGATCTGGCCGCCCAGCGACACGTTCACCGTAGCGTGGGAAAGTCCCGGCATCATGTGCATGTATCGTGTGCACGCATCGTTGAACTCGGCGAGGGGTTGATGCACCTTACCGTGCCGTGTCGGACCTCAAGCTGATTCACTGCCCATGTCGTCGTGGGGGAGTATGGAGTCATGAAAACGCGCATTCATTCGACGTTGGCGACGCTGGCCCCGATCGGTCTGGCGGCCGTATTGTCCGGCTGCGGATCGGCGTACTCCGGGTTGACCACCTCGAGCGGATTGGGGTCGGACCAGTATCGGCCCGCGGTCGTCGTCGAGCCCGGGAACGAGGCCCGCTACGAGCAGGTGCTGACCGTCTGCCGTCAGGTGGCCGCGAATCGTCAGGCGACGGCCGCGCAGAAGGCGCAGCTCGAAACCCTCACCAACGTCGTGGAGGGCGCCGGCGTGGGAGCCGCGGCCGGAGCGGCGTACGGCGGCCTCCTCGATAGCGGTGGGTTCGATACCAGCATCGGCGAAGGCGCTGCGGTCGGCGCGGCGGCGGGGGTGGTCGGCGGGCTGGTGAGCGCATTTGCCAGCGGCGCCAATGCCACCGCGGACGAGACCCGGCGCATTTTGCTGAACTGTCTGAGGGAGACTTCCAGGGGCGGTACGCTCTGGCAGGTAGTGGAGTGATTCGCGTCCCGACCGGGTCGGGTCACGGCATCGAATACGGAGGAAGCGGGAATGAGCGGACACGGAAAGGTTGCGATGATCACCGGGGCCGGTACCGGCGTCGGCCGGGCCTCGGCCCTGGCGATGCTGCGCGAGGGATGGTCGGTGGTGCTGGCGGGGCGCCGCCCCGAGCCTCTGGAGAAGACGAAGGCGGACGCGGGGGCCGATGGCGAGCGGGCGCTGGCGGTGCCGGCTGACGTGACCGACCCGGCGTCGGTGCAGGCGCTCTTCGCCAGCACCAGGGAAGCATTCAGCCGGCTCGACTTCCTGTTCAACAACGCCGGGGCCAACGCGCCGGGGACCCCGATGGAGGAACTGAGCGTCGAGCAGTGGCGGCAGGTCATCGACGTGAACCTGACCGGAAGCTTCCTCTGCGCCCGGGAGGCATTCCGGCTCATGAAGAGCCAGACCCCGATGGGCGGGCGCATCGTCAACAACGGCTCGATTTCCGCCTACGCCCCGCGTCCGAACTCGGCTCCCTATACCGCCAGCAAGCACGCCATCACCGGACTCACGAAGTGCATGTCGCTCGACGGGCGCAAGTACGACATCGCCTGCGGCCAGCTCGACATCGGCAATGCGCTGACCGAGATGGCGGCGCGCATGGCCGAAGGGGTGCCGCAGGCGAACGGCGAGATCGCGGTCGAGGCGGTGATGGACCCGGAGAACGTGGCGCGGGCGCTGGTGCACATGGCCAGCCTCCCGCCGGAGGCCAACGTGCAGACCATGACCGTCATGGCGACCAAGATGCCGTTCGTCGGGCGTGGATAGCACCCCGTGTCGGGCGGGGATCTCTTCGACTTCGTGGTGGTCGGTACCGGTACCGCGGGTGCCGTTCTCGTCAACCGCCTGAGCGCGAGCGGGCGGTACCGGGTCTGCGCCCTGGAGGCCGGGGGGCGGGACTGGCACCCGTTCATCCACATCCCCGCCGGATTCATGCAGACGATGACCGACCCCTCGGTCAACTGGCTCCACGAGGCCGAACCGAGCGAGGGCACGGCGGGGCGCCGGATCGCGCATCCGCGGGGTCGGACGTTCGGGGGGTCGAGTTCCATCAACGGCCACATCTACAACCGGGGCCAGCGCATGGATTTCGACACCTGGGCCCAGCGCGGCAACCGGGGGTGGGGCTACGCCGACGTGTTGCCCTACTTCCGGCGCAGCGAATGCCGCATCGGCCCCGGTGAGAGCCGGTATCGGGGGCGCGAAGGCGAGTTCGTGGTCGAGGATCTCGACTGGCGTCATCCGCTGTGCGAGGCGTTCATCGCCGGGGCCGAGAGCATCGGCATCCCGCGCAACCCCGACTACAACGGCGCGCGGCAGGAGGGCGTCGGCTACTTCCAGCGCAGCGTCCACCGCAACCGCCGGATGAGCACCGCGCGGGCGCACCTGCGCCCCGCCATGCAGCGGCGCAACGTGGACGTGCGCGCCCACGCCCACGCCACGCGGATCCGGTTCGAGGGAAGTCGCGCGGTCGGGGTGGAGTATCTGCGCGACGGGGAGCGCCGGGTGGTGCGCGCGTCGCGGGAGGTGATCGTCGCCGGTGGCGCCGTCAACTCGCCACAGCTCCTGCAGCTCTCCGGCCTCGGCGCCCCCGCGCTCCTCGGTGCGCTCGGCATTCCCGTGCGCCGGGCGCTGCCGGGGGTGGGCGAGAATCTGCGCGACCACTACGCCATCCGGACCGCGTTCCGGGTCGGGGGGGTACGCACGATCAACGAGCTGGCGCGGGGCTGGCGGCTGGGGGTGGAGGTCGCGAAGTACTTCGCGCTCGGCACCGGGATCCTCACCCTGCAACCGACGCTCGTGCACTGCTTCTGGAAGTCGGACGAGGTGCTCGACGCCGCCGACCTGCAGCTCACGTTCACGCCCGCGAGCTACCGCCGGGGGGTGCAGTCCACGCTGGAGGACGCGCCGGGTGCCACCGTCGCGGTGTGGCAGCACCGGCCGGAGAGCCGCGGACATGTCCGGGCGAAGAGCGCCGACCCGCGGCAGAAGCCGGAGATCCAGCCGAACTACCTGGCCGCCGAAGCGGACCGGCGGGTCATTGTCGGCGGGATCCGGCTGGCCCGGCGATTGATGCGCACCGAGCCGCTCGCCCCGTACTTCGTGCACGAGGCGCTGCCCGGCGACGACGTGCGCACGGACGGGGAGATCCTGGATTTCGCCCGGAGCATCGGCACCACCGCGTTCCATCTTGCGGGGACCTGCCGGATGGGGCCGGCGACGGACCCGGAAGCGGTTGTCGACGATCGGCTGCGCGTGCACGGCATCGAGGGGCTGCGGGTGGTCGATGCCTCGATCATGCCGACCATCACCTCGGCGAACACGAATGCGGCAACCCTCATGATCGGGGAGAAGGCGGCGGACATGATTCTCGGGGCGCCCCCGCCGGAGCCGGCGACCCTGCCTTGAACCCCGCGCACCGGGTGGGGCGGCGCCCGCGTGCTGGCCCGCATCTGGGCGCGCCCGAGGCCGTCATCGCGATCTCCGGGGCGCTGTGGGGGCTGTACTGGATTCCGGTGCGGTACCTGGAAGACCGGGGGGTGGGCGTCGTATGGATGACGCTCGGCTTCTTTCTGGTGGCGCTCGCGCTGTTCGTTCCCGTCCTCGTCCGGCACTCGCTCGTGCGGACGGTGTTCACGCCGCGCATGCTGGTGACCGGCCTGCTCACCGGCAGCGCATTCGTGCTCTACACGGTGTCGCTCGTCCTCACCGAGGTCGTGGCCGCGATCCTGCTCTTCTATCTGAGCCCGGTATGGGCCACCTTGCTCGGCCGGGTGCTGCTGGCGGAGCGGCTCAGCGCCTCCCGCGTCGCCGCGCTGATCCTCGGGCTCGGTGGGCTGTGGGTGGTGCTCGGCGGCGAGAGCGGGGTGCCGCTGCCGCGCAACCTCGGCGACTGGTGCGCGCTGATCGCGGGCGGGGCGTGGGCGCTCGGCTCCCTGCGCGTGCACCAGGACGCGGCGGTCTCGCCGATCGCGCACACCGCGGCGCTGTTCGGCGGCGGCACGGTGGTGATCGCGATCCTCGCGCTGCTGCCGGCTCTGGAAGCCCCGTTACCCGCCGTCACCCCGCCGGCCGCGGCCATCGTCCTCGTCGTCGCCGTCCTGAGTGCGCTGAGCGCGGGGGGAGTCCTGTGGGGTGCACGGCTCATCAGCCCCGGTCGCGCCGGACTCCTGATGATGATGGAGGTGATTACCGGGCTGGCGTCCGCGGCGCTGCTCGCCGGCGAGCCATTCGGTACGGTCCAGATCGTGGGGTCGACGCTGATCATCGCCGCCGCCCTGACCGAGGTCCTGCCGTCGAGGCGGCGGCCTCGCGTCTGAGCCGGCCGGTTCACTCTCGGCCCGGAAATTTCGGTCTTGTCTCACTTCGAATTTTTGCCTGGTATATCGGGCCTGTATGCGCGGACTCGCCCGAAGCCTCAGGAGTCGAAGGGGGGCAGGAATTTCCGGGTTGGCTCCTCTCAGGAAACGGCCTGTTCGAGCAGCGCCACGTTGCGCGCGCCTTCTTCGCCGCTCACCTCCGGGTCGCGGTGCTCGCGTACCGCGGCGGCGAAGTCTTCGATCTCGCCGGTGTAGGGGTCGGCGACGTCGAAGGCGTGGTCGCCCTCGTGGGTCGTGATGAGTCCCGCCCCGTACCGGCCGAGGGTATCGTCGAACAGAGCGTAGCCCTCGCTGCCGTAGACCTCCATGCGTTTCGGCGCATCGAACAGTACCGAGGTGCAGATCTCGGCCGTCGCGCCGGATTCGAACTCCAGCGCGAGCAGCGCGGCCTCATCGTGCGGGCCGCCGAATACGTTGCGGGTGATGACGGGGGTGAGGCGCACGACCTCGCCGCACGACGGCAGCATGTACCAGCGCACCTGGTCGAGGCAGTGGGTTCCGACCGCGGCGAGACTCCACCAGCGCCCGACCTCGGAGTGCGCCCGCCAGGTGGAGTCGTCCGGCGCCCGCATCGTCCACTGCGCGCGCATGTGACGCAGGGCTCCGAAGCGGCCGGTGTGGGCGGCGTGGGCGAGATTCCGGTGTCCGCGGTGCCAGCGCATGTGGTAGGCGATGCCGAGCCTGACCCCGGCGCTGCGGCAGGCGGCGGCCATGCGTTCGGCGTCGGCGGCGGAGGTCGCCATCGGTTTTTCGCAGAGCACGTGCTTGCCGGCCCGCGCCGCCGCGATGCATTGCTCGGCGTGCAGGCCGTCGGCCGACGCGATCACCACCGCGTCGAGTTCCGGATCGGCGAGGAGGGCGTCGATGTCGTCGTGCGCGGGCTCGGGGGACGCGGCGCCGTGGCGAGCGGCAAAGTCGCGGGCGCGACCCGCATCGCGGCTCAGCACGCTCCACAGCTCCGCTCCGGTGGTGCGCCGGATCGCCGGGCCGAGGGCGCTCTCGGCGATGCCGCCGGTCGCGATCATCGCGATGCGCAGGGGTCGAGCGGTGTCGTCGGACATGGTCACCTCCTGGGTGGTGGGTCCGGGGCGCGATGGGTCGTCGTGCGCGGTCCGGCTCATCTTGTTGCCGAACTTCCCGTAAGCTTTCCGGGGGGAAGGGTCGCCGGATCGGGAGAACGATGTCATGGCCACGTCCAGCTACGACTACATTATCATCGGGGCCGGATCGGCGGGGTGCGTGCTCGCGCGCCGGCTCACCGAGGACGCGGACGTGCGCGTCCTCCTCGTCGAGGCCGGCCGGCCGGTGCCATGGTGGGAGTGGCGCATCCGGATGCCGGCCGCGCTCTCGTATCCGCAAAACGGCACCACCTGGAACTGGGCCTACGTCACCGAGCCGGAGCCGGGGATGGACGGCCGGCGCATGGACTGCCCGCGGGGCAAGGCGCTCGGCGGCTCGTCTTCGATCAACGGCATGGTCTACATCCGCGGCAATCCGCTCGACTACGACGGGTGGGCCCGGATCCCCGGCCTCGCGCACTGGTCGTATCCGCACTGCCTGCCGTACTTCCGCAAGGCGGAGACCCGCGACACCGGCCCGGACGACTACCACGGCGGTGACGGCCCGCTCCCCGTGACCCGGTCCCGGCCGACCAACCCGCTGTTCGAGGCGTTCATCGAATCGGGCGTCGCGGCCGGCTTCGCGCGCACCGAGGACCTGAACGGCTACCGCCAGGAAGGCTTCGCGCCGATGGACCGCACCACCTGGCGCGGGCGGCGGGGCGGCGCCGCGTTCTTCTATCTCCAGCCGGCGCTGGCGCGTGCGAACCTCACGGTACGGCCCCGCACGCTGGTGAGCCGGATTGTCGTCGAGCGGGGGCGGGCGACAGGGATCGAGATCACGGGCTCCGGCGGCGCCGAGCGCATCCGGGCCGAACGCGAGGTCATCTGCTGCGCCGGCGCGATCGATTCGCCGCGGCTCCTCCAGCGCTCCGGCGTCGGCGACCCGGATTTCCTCGCGGGCCTCGGCATTGCGGTAACCGCCGAGCGCCCCGGGGTCGGGGCCAACCTCCAGGACCACCCCGAGATCTACGTCCAGTTCCGTTCGAAGCGGCCGGTCACGCTGTATCCGGCGCTCAAGCCCTGGAACCAGCTCCTCATCGGCGCGCGCTGGATGTTCACCGGCACCGGGGTCGGGGCGTCGAACCACTTCGAGGCGGGCGCGTTCGTGCGCTCGCGCGATTCTCTGGAGATCCCGAACCTGCAATACCACTTCGTGCCCATCGCCATGAGCTACGACGGGCGCAACCCCGCCGACGGGCACGGCTTCCAGATGCACGTGGGGCCGATGAAGGGCACCAGCACCGGGCAGGTGCGCATCCGCTCCATCGACCCCCGCGATCCGCCGTCGATCGTCTTCAACTACCTCACCACCGAATCCGATCGACAGGACATGCGCGATGCGGTGCGCATCTCGCGCGAGATTGCCGCGCAGCGACCCTTCGATCCGTATCAGGGCGGAGAGCTCGGTCCCGGCCCCGGCGTGCCCGACCGCGACGACGCCATCGACGCCTGGGTGCGGCGCAACGCCGAGAGCGCCTACCACCCCTCGTGCACCTGCGCGATGGGTCCGGCCACCGACCGCAACGCGGTCACCGACGGGGAGGGGCGGGTCCACGACATCGAAGCGCTGCGGGTGGTGGACGCATCGATCATGCCGAGGATCGTCAATGGCAACCTCAACGCACCCACCATCATGATCGCGGAGAAGCTCGCCGATGCGATCCGGGGCCGCGACCCGCTCGCGCCGTCGACCGCCCCGTACTGGGTGGCAAACGGCACGCCGGGGAGACGGCGCTGACGCCCTCTGTGCGCACCGAACATGCGCTCGTGGCCTGCACTTCGAGCGCCCGCCGCCGATTGTCGGGCCCCGGCCTGTCCCGCAGGCCGTATGCGTGGCCCTTGTTTCCGACCGACCGCCGCCGATTCCACCGGGCCCGTATCGAGAGAATTCACGACCATCAGAGGACGGTCGACCTCAATGGCGATACGCGCTCGAGCGTCCGCATGCTACGTTCACGGCCCGTTGAACGGAGTGAACCCGAGGGTGGTGCGATGAACCCGGCCGAACTGCACGACGATGCGATCCTGATCGATGGACTGATCATCTCGAACTGGAGTCGAACCGTGTTCGAGGAGATGCGCGCGGGTGGGGTGACCGCCGCGAACTGCACCTGTTCGGTGTGGGAAGGGTTCCGGGCCACCATGGAGAACGTCGCGCAGTGGAAGGGTTGGTTTCGCGAGCACGACGATCTGCTGCTCCAGGTGCATGGCGTCGCCGACATCCGGCGCGCGAAGCGCGAGGGCCGCACCGGCATCATCCTCGGCTGGCAGAACACCTCCGCGCTGGAAGACCGGACCGAGTTCGTCGAGCTGTTCCGCGACCTCGGGGTGCGGGTGATGCAGCTCACCTACAACACGCAGAACCTGGTCGGCAGCGGGTGCTGGGAGTCGCGCGACGGAGGGCTGTCGGATTTCGGGCGGGATGTGATCGACGAGATGAACCGCTGCGGGGTGCTCGTCGACCTCTCCCATGTGGGTCCGCAGACGAGCGCGGACGCGGTGCGCCATTCGGCGAAGCCGGTCGCCTGCACCCACTGCTGCCCCACCGGAATCATGGCGCATCCGCGCAACAAGACCGACGCCGAGATGCGGGCGGTGGTGGAGCGGGGCGGCTTTGTCGGGGTCGCGACCTACCCCCCGTTCCTCCCGTGGGGTGACGAGACCACGGTGGACCAGTGCGTCGAGGTGTTCGAGTACGTCATCGACGTGGCCGGGGAGGATGCGGTGGGCATCGGCACCGACTTCACCCAGGACCAGGATGTCGCGTTCTTCGAGTGGCTGCGCCGGGACAAGGGCCACGGGCGGTTGCTGGTGCCGGGTACGCCGCGGGTGCCGCGCCTGCCGGAGGGGCTCGCCACCATCGGGGAGTTTCCGAACCTCACCGCCGCGATGGTCCGCCGCGGCTGGAGCGAGATGCGAATCCGCAAGATCCTCGGAGAGAACTGGCTGCGCTTCCTCGGCGAAGTCTGGGGGGAGTGATGTTCCGCGAGGTGATTCGATCCTCTCCCGGTCCGGTGCGTGATCGAGGCCGGCATTCTGCCCGGAGGCATGGTCCGGTCATACCGTCTGCTTCCGGTCCGCTATCGCACTCGCCCGATCGACGCGCGGGTCCGGAGGCGGCATGAAGATCACGGGGATCTCGGTCTTTCAGGTGGACCTTCCGTTGCACGAAGGCAGCTACAAGTGGTCCGGCGGCAAGTCGGTGGAGGTCTTCGACAGCACCGTGGTGCGTATCGAGACCGACGCCGGAGTCCGGGGCCACGGCGAGGTCTGTCCGCTCGGCCCGGTGTACCTGCCGTCCTACGCGCGCGGCGTGCGCGCCGGCCTGCAGGAGCTGGCCCCGCGGCTCATCGGCGAGGATCCGACGCAGGTCGAGCGGCTGAACCGCACCATGGACCGGGCGCTCAGGGGCCACCCCTACGTCAAGAGCGCCCTCGACATGGCGGCCTGGGACGTGCTCGGCCAGGTGGCGGGGATGCCGGTCTGCGCGCTGCTCGGGGGGCGCTACGGGGACGACTTCGTCCTCTACCGGGCGATTTCTCAGGACTCACCCGACGCCATGGCGGCGAGCGTGGCGGCGTACCGGAAGGAGGGATACCGGCGCTTCCAGCTCAAGGTCGGCGGCGATCCGGGCGTCGATATCGAACGGGTACGTGCATGCGCGGCGGCTCTGGCCCCCGGGGACAAGCTCATCGCGGACGCCAATACCGGCTGGCTCCGCCACGAGGCGATGCGGGTAACCGCCGCGGTGCGCGATGTGGACGTCTACATCGAGCAGCCGTGCGCGAGCTACGCGGAGTGCCTCTCGGTGCGTCGGCACACCGACCGCCCCTTCGTGCTCGACGAGTCCATCGACGGCATCGACGCGCTGCTGCGCGGACATGCGGATCTCGCGATGGACGTGGTCAACATCAAGATTGCGAAGTTCGGCGGCATGACGCGGGCGCGGCAGGCGCGCGATCTGTGCGTCTCGCTCGGCATCGCCATGACCCTGGAGGACACCTGGGGCGGCGACATCGTCACCGCCGCGATCGCCCACCTTGCGCACAGCACGCCGCCCGAATGCCTGTTCACCGCCACCGACTTCAACAGCTACGTGACCGTCGCCATCGCCGACGGCGCGCCGCGACGAGTCCGCGGCCGCATGGCGGCGCCGTCCGCCCCCGGGCTCGGCGTGGCCCCGCGGGCCGAAGTGCTGGGAAAGCCGGTGCTGGTCTTCGGGTGAGTCCTCGGAAGGCAAGCGATAGGGGTGACTCGGATTCCTTCGCACCGCCCACTGCGTCGTGCCAAGGCTTGATTGACCATTGAACGGGTGTCATTCTCGGAGTGAGTAACAGGTCAATTTCAGGTTGATCGAACCATGGCCATCAGGTTCTCGCAGGATGTGATGCCGCTCACGGATCTGAAGATCAATCACGGACGCGTGGTGAAGCACGTCGCCGACTCGCACCGCCCTGTTTTGCTGACCCGCCGGGGACGCGGTGTCGCAGTCATGCAATCGGTCGATGACTACGAGGCGGCCGAGGAGGAGCGGGCGTTCATGCGCGCCGTCGTCGAGGGTCTGGCAGATCTGGAGGCAGGACGGGAGGTTTCTCTGCTCAAAGCCAGGGCCCGGCTTGGTATCGACTGACACATGTCCGCGCAGATTCGATTCGCCGAATCCGCGCTGGATGATCTGCAAGGCATCCAAACCTGGTATGCCGAGCAGGGTGTGGCAGAGGCGGGGGTCCGGCTCATCGGCGAACTTCTTCGCCGCATCGAATCTCTGGCAGATCATCCCGACATGGGGCGCGTGGTCCCGGAATTCGGTCAGCACTCTCTGCGCGAACTCATTCACCCACCGTTCCGGATCGTCTACCGGCGTGATTTGGGCGCCGTCAGAATCGTGCGTGTATGGTGCAGTGAGCGTCGGCTTCGGTTGGCCGAAAGCGAATAGGTCGATTCGCCATCGGGCAGGCCGCGGACGTCGCCTCACCCCGGACCGTCAGGCGGGACCGTAACGCGAGAATGCTCCCGTGTACGTCTTCGCCCGTGGCGGCGCGTAGCCGCCCCGCTTCGAAGTGGTGATTCCCAGGGCCGCCACCCCCTCGACGATCTTCACCGCGGCGGTCACGCCCTCGATCACCGGCACCGCGCACTCCTCCGACAGCGCGCGGGCCATGTCCACCATTCCTGCGCAGCCGAGCACGATGGCTTCGCAGCCGTCCTCGTCGAGTGCACGGCGCACTTCGGCCCGCAACCGGTCGCGGGCGCCCGACGCCGGGTCCTCCAGGGCGAGTACCGGGATCTCCGACGCCCGGACCCGGCGGCACCGGTCCGCGTATCCGTAGCGCCGCGCCAGATGCTCCAGGGCCGGCACGGAGCGACCGAGGGTGGTGACCACCGTGAAGCCCCCGGAGACGATGGAAGCCACCTGCATCGCCGCCTGGCAGAGACCGATCACCGGGGCGGAGGTCACGCACCGCGCCGCGTCGACGCCGGTGTCGTCGAAACAACCGACCACGACCCCCGCGGCGTCCGGGTGCGTCCTCACCGCATCGAGCATCGCGGGGACCGAGAACACCTCGTCGTAATACCCCTCGATGCTCTCCGGTCCGTACTCGGCGGTGACGGCGACGATGTCGGTGTCCGGCGATGCCACCGCGCGGGCGGCCTCGGCCATCTTCGCGGTCATCGAAGCGGTGGTGTTGGGGTTGACGAGGAGCAGCTTCATCGCGCGTATGGTCTCCCGCAACCGGCGAGGATGGAAGCGGCCGCCGTGACGAGCGACGAGTGGCCGCCGTGGTGAGCGCCGGCCATTCCCGCCGGGACGGAACATGGGCTCGACATTGCCCGCGATGAACGCGGCGGAGGTCGGCATCCCGTCGCAATCGCACCGTGCAACGGTCTCTCGGAGCGCCGACGGGAATGGCCGTGATGCGCGCCGCTTCGGCGTCCGACGCCGGACCCCGCCGGGAAGAGAGGTGCGCCTACACCATCCCCGCGCCCGCGTCCGTCCCGTGCCGCAGGCGCCGGCGGCGCAACAGGGTGATGAAGAGCAGGCTCGCCATGATGACCAGGAACGATACCCCGGTGGTGACCGTGCCCAGCGCGTAGAGCACCGGGGTGGTCGCGGTGGTGGTCATCCCGAAGATCTCCAGCGGCAGCGTGTTGTATACCCCGGCCGCGAGCAGGGTGCGCGCGAACTCGTCGAACGACAGCGTGAACCCGAACAGGCCGACCCCGACCAGGCTCGGACCGATGATCGGCAGCACCACGAACCGGAACACCTGCCACGGCCGCGCGCCGAGGTCGCGGGCCGCTTCCTCGTAGGATGGGTCGAACCGGTTGAATACCGCGAACATGATGAGCAGCCCGAATGGCAGGGTCCAGGTGAGGTGCGCGCCGAGGCCCGAGCTGTACCAGGCGGGCTCGATCCCGGCCCGGTCGAACATGAGCCCGATCCCCAGCGTGATGAGGATCGACGGTACGATGAGGCTCGCCACCGTGAGGTAGAACACCAGCGTCGCGCCGCGAAAGGGCTTGCGGAACGCGAGGCCGGCCGCGAGCGAGAACCCCACCGTCACCACCATCACCATGCACGCCAGGGTGAACGAGCGGGCGAACGACGCCTTGAAATCGCCGACCCGCTGCGGCTCGAAGAGCTTTCCGAACCAGTGCACCGACACCCCGTTCATCGGGAAGGTGAGGCCGCCGTCGACGCCCTGGAACGACAGGACCACAATCGCGATGATCGGCCCGTAGAGGAACACCACGAACGCCGCGAAGAAGAGCGCGAGCACGCGGGATTCGATCTTCTTCCTGGCCCCCCGACGCATCTCTCACAGCTCCTTGCGCACGTCGACGATGCGCATCAGCGCCGCCACCATCAGCAGCACCACCGCGAGCAGGATGACCGCATCGGCGGCAGCGGCCGGATACTGGAGCAGGGCTCGCTTGTTGTTCATCGCCACCCCCACCGATGCGCTCTGGCCACCCGACATCATCTGTACGGTCACGAAGTCGCCCATCACCAGGGTGACCACGAAGATGGTCCCGATGGCGATGCCGGGCTTGCACAGCGGCAGGATCACGTGCCACACGGTGCGCCACGTCCCCGCCCCCGCATCGTACGCGGCCTCGATGACCGACGGGTCGATGCGCATCATCGAGTTGAAGATGGGCACCACCATGAACAGCGTGTAGAGGTGCACGAAGGCGAGCACCACGGAGAAATCGGAGAACAGCAGCCACTCGACGGGCGCGTCGACCAGCCCGAGCGCGAGCAGGCCCTCGTTGACCAGCCCGTGGCGGCCGAGCACCGGAATCCAGGCGATCATCCGAATGATGTTCGAGGTCCAGAACGGGATGGTGCAGAGCAGGAAGAGCACGATCTGCCACTTCAGGTCGTGAACGTGGAACGCGAGGAAGTAGGCGACCACGAAGCCGATGAGGAGCGTGAAGACCCAGGTCAGGAGGGCGAACTTCAGGGTCGCGAGGTAGATGGTGTAGGTGACGGAGGCGGTGAACAGCTCCTCGTAGTTGGTCCACACGAAGTCCGGGATCAGCTCGAATTCGTTGTAGTCCCAGAAGCTCACCACCCCGATCAGCAGGATCGGGAACACCAGAAACAGGATCAGGGTGAGGGTGAGGGGCAGGACTTGCAGATAGCGCATGAACTCGCCTGCGGTTCAGATCGAAACCGGCCCCCGCGCCGATCGCAGCGCCGGGCCGATGGATATTCGTTGTATCCGCGAGGATTGCCTTGCCGCCCGGTGCCGATTCGGTCCCGGCCGTACCGCCTCAGCCTCTTGCGGCGCCCGCGGTACGGACACTATCAGAATCGACTCCATATCGGAGCCGGCAACTCCATCATTGGTTTGTGCATTCACGAATCGGCCGTCGCCGTCGTCTCCGGCGCCTCGGCCCGCTCGAGGGCCAGGGTGAAGACCGTGTCCGTCATCCAGCGCTTGAAGCTCCGATTGTCCATGAATTGCCTGAACAGTTCCGTGTCGTCCTTCATCACGGCGGTCATGACCCGTAGCAGGGCCCGGTCATGCTCGATCCGGGCATTCTCCCGGTCCTCCCATGTGACGTCTCCGAACAGATCGTTGAACGTCGTGATGATGCTGGAGAGTCGGTCCAGCTCCGTCTCGGTGCGGGCGCCCGCGCCGGAGGTCGGCACCGGGTCGATCTCCGCGTCGGCGTCGGTCAGTGCAATCGCCTGCATCGCCTGCTTCTCGGCCCGGTAGCTGTCCATGTCGATGGCGTCGAGGATTCCCTTCGAGAGATCGTCCTCCCTTGGCGCCGGCAGCTTCGGGATCAGGAATTCGAGGAGGAGTTGGGTGCCACGATCCGGGCCATCCACGAGGCTTCTCGCGGGACCTACGGTGCGCCTCGGGTGCATGCGGAGCTGGGGCGCCAGGGGTGCCGGGTAGGCCGTCAACGGGTCGCTCGGCTGATGCGCCAGTCGGGGTTGACCGGGGTGAGCCGGCGCCGCGGCACGCGCACCACGCACCGGGAGCGGGGCCGCGGGGCGGCTCCGGACCGGGTCGAACGCCAGCTCAGCGCCGATGCACCGGACCGGATCCGGGTCGCCGATATCACCTACGTGCCGACCTGGAACGGGTTCATGTTCCTGGCCATCGTGCTCGATGTGTTCAGCCGCAAGGTGGTGGGGTGGGCCATGGCCAACCACCTTCGAACCGAGCGGGTGCTCGCGGCGCTGAACATGGCAATCGCACAGCGCCGTCCCCAGGGGGTCATCCATCATTCCGACAAGGGGGCTCAGTACACATCGCTCGCGTTCGGCAAACGGTGCCGGGAGGCCGCGGTGGTCACGTCGACCGGCTCGGCCGGTGACTGCTACGACAATGCGATGGCCGAGAGCTTCTTCGCCACGCTCGAATGCGAGCTCATCGACCGGCGTTCGTTCCACACCCGCACGCAAGCACGCATGGCCATCTTCGAGTACCTGGAGTCGTGGTACAACACCCGGTGCCTGCACTCCGCGCTGGGGTACCTGAGCCCCAACGAGTTCGAGCGTCGCGCGGCCGCGCAATGCCCCATGGGCGCCCCGGAGCATCGCGAACGAACCAACCTCGAGCCCTTGCAGATCGGCCGGCCGGGGATCCACAACCACCCTCCCGGCAGACCCCCAACACCGGTCTTCGACAAAGACCCCCTTCCATCGGCTATCGTTCACCGCAGTGCCGGGGACGACAGCTATCAACCGTCCACCGAAACGGGGTAGGCCCACGATACAGGATGGGTGTGACGTTCCTGGATCCCCACTCCTTCCTTGCCTCGGCCTCCTTGCCCTTGGAATGGCTTCCGAACGCGAACATCTCCGGCGACGATTCGCCCAGCAGGCGATCGGCGGCGAGGGCGTCCATCATGTATCGCAGCACCGGGTCGTTGATGCTGTAGCCGACGAAGCACACGGTGTAGTTACGAAACAGCTCGCTCACGAATCTGGCCGCCCAGCGCTCCGTGAGATATGCAAGACCGAAGTCGCCGCTGGACAACACGAGCCGTTCGAGGTCACTCGCCGATGGGCTGGGGGTCAGGAGGCCATGGAGATAGATGAGTCCATCCCAGCGATTCTTCGGAACCGGAAGCAATGGGGCTCGGAATCGCTCCACCGACGATGATGCATCTCCGGTTTTCTCGATCACCTCCTCGAACAGCCGGTCGAAGTTTGTGGTGACCAATCGGGTCTGGCCGTCCCGGGTTTTCCCCAGTGTGAGCAAGGCCTGATGGGTCGCCGTAGCGCTCGTAGTGGCGAGGGTGTCTGAGCTGGGCGTCAGGATCTGCGCCAGCTCCTTGCGCACCGCTTGGCGCCCACCCCTGACCTTCGCTTCGAGCAGACCCACTGCGATGTCGTACTGGCCTGCCTTGATGGCTGTCGCCTGCACCAGGTCGGGGTCAATTCCAATCGATGCGTAGAGCTTCTTGACCAGACCGTCGAAGGTTGGCAATCCGGCGGGATACGAGATTCCCGCGCCGCAGAAGAACACGACGTGCCCATCTTCGTGGACCTGCAGCAACCGCTCCGGAACGTCCGGGCCATTCTTCACGAACTGCACGTTGGCAACACTCGATTCATTACATTGATGAACGCACGGCGGAGTGCCCGGAATCCCCCGAGAACACCTCATGCAGCATGGCCGGTACCACATCATCAAGCATCTCGGCTGATGTCGAACGCTGGATTTGAGCGGCGTGGCAGCGGTCAAGTATTTCCAAAGCGTAGATTTGAGCATCTATATCAGGCATTCCGATCTTCATTGCCAGGAGCATCTCGGGACGTAATCGCTCCCGACGTGCACCCTGTCCCCTCGTCAATTGAGCAAGCTGTGCCTGAAACCAGGGTGTCCGGATCAACGTGGCCAGATATCGAGGTACCAACCGGTCCTTTCGACAGCGAAAGGTCCGGTACTCCGGCGATACGAACCATCCGGCGACACTCTCATCGCACACCGCTATGGCGCCTTCCCATCCCTTAGGTTGACTCACCACGAGCAGACTTTCGTGCAGGCGGTTGAATGTCCGATACGAAGTCTCCGATCCCGTGACCGAAGATTTCCTGAACAGTCCACCGGCAAAGCCCTTGATTCCTACTTGCGGATAAGACACGTTCGGTAGTACAGTTTCTCGATCCTCCCACACCTCCAAGAAGTCACCGAGACAGTGAACATCGCCGCCGGACAGAGCTGCATGGAGGCGTTGAGTCAGCAATTGAGCATCTCGCGCCGCATCTCCGATCAATTTCTCGGCCTCATGGATCAGCGCAGATGCGCGGTCCAGACGATCGACGATCCGCCGTTGTTCGTCGAGCGACGGAAGAGGTATCAAACACTGCAAGAATCGGTTGGGCCGAACGGACGCGTAGCCCGTGGTTCCTCGGGCAGCCCTGCTGATTTGCGGCTCGAAGTAATTTCCTATGGTGAGATAGTGGAACCATCGTGGGATCAGGCGTGAGGGGTCAATATCGAAGAGATAGAAATGGCTGGTACACAAAGCCCCGTCACCTTCAGGAGGGACGATTCCCAGTGCGCCCTTCTTCGCCCAGATTTCGGACACGATGATCTGGCCTGCTCGCGCGAACTGGTGCTTCTTCATCAAGATGCTGGCACCATCGACGGGCTTGTCCGGAACCACTCCGCGGCCGAATAATTTGACCGACAGCTTTTTGTACGTAACGGGCTCGAGGGCGGTGACGTAGGATTGATCCTGCTTGATGACTTCGCTCAACTCTACAATGGGCCAAGCCGTCATACGGGCTCCGCCAGCACGGCCTTGATCTCGTCCATGATCTCCAGCACCCGCTGCTCCCTTTCGATGATGGCGTCGACGATCTCGGCCGGCGTGCGGTGGTCCTCGGCCTCCTCCGCATGGGGATTCTTCACGTCCAGATTGCAGTCGATCACGCGGCCGGTTTCGTCGCGACGGATCAGCCCGGTCGCATCGACCTGCCACGCCCGCTCGTTCGCTTCACGCTTCTTCCACCACGCGAGGCAAGGCGCGAGCTCCTCGTAAGCGAGAGGGGCGGTCTTCGAGTACTTCCGGCGGCCTTCCGGCTTCGGCTGCTCGTAGTACCAGATCGAGCGGGTCGGCCCGGAAGTGTCGAAGAAAACGAGGTTGACCGGGATGTCGGTGTAGGGCGCGAAGACGCCTTCCGGCAGACGCACGATGGTGTGGAGGTTGAAGCGTTCCAGCAGGTCGGCCTTGATGCGGGCGGCGATGCCGTCGCCGAACAGGGTGCCGTTGGGGACCACCACGGCGGCCCGCCCCCGGCCGCCGCGCTTGAGCCGGCGCATGATGACCTGGAGAAACAGGAGGGCGGTTTCCGCGGTGCGCCGGTCGTCGGGGAAGTTGTTGAGGATGCCGGCCTCTTCCTCGCCGCCGAATGGCGGGTTGGTGAGGATCACGTCCACCCGCTGATCCTCCCCGATCTCGGTGAGCCGGTGACGGAGCGCATTACCGGGGTCGATGCGAGGCGCATGGACACCGTGCAGCAACAGGTTCAACTGCGCGAGCAGGTAGGGGAGCGTCTTGGCCTCTCCACCGAAGATGCTGCGTTCCTGAACCATCACGCCGTCCGCCTCGGTCTTCGCCTGGCGCATCAGGTGCGCGAATGCTTCGGTCAGGAACCCGCCGGTTCCACAGGCCGGATCGAGCACCGTCTCCCCCAGCCTCGGGTCGGTCGCCTCGACCATGAAGCGCACCACGGGCCGGGGCGTGTAGAACTCGCCGGCGTCGCCCGCCGCGTCGCGCATCTCCCGAAGCAGGGTCTCGTAAAGCCGTCCGAGGGTGTGCACCTCCTCCGAGACATGGAAGCGGATCCCGTCGATCAGGTTCACCACGTCGCGCAGCAGGTAGCCGCTCTCCATGCGGTTCGAGAAGCCCTGGAACACGGTGGCAATGACGTCACGCCGATCGCGTCGGCCATCGCCGCCGCGCAGGCCGCGTAGCCAGGCGAACAGGCCGGGACCCCGAGAGCCGTCGGGCCGCTCCGTCTCCTCGCTCGTCAGGAAGGCGAGGAGGTCGGGGCCGGTGACCCCATCCGCCGGAGCGGCCCAGTCACGCCATCGATAGGGTGGGTCGATGACGGGCAGATAATCGGCGCCGGCCAGCGCGGCGTTCGTCTCCTCGACGCGCTCCATGTCGTCGAGGAACTTGAGGAACATGATCCAGGTCAGCATGGGCAGGCGGTCGAGGTCGCCGTTCAGACCCTTGTCCTTGCGCATGATCCGACGCGCGGACTTGATGATGCCGTCGAGCCGCTGCGCGGCCGTCTTCTCTCTCGGCGCCGCCCGGCCGCGGGCTCCCTTCGCCATCCTCGCCTCCCTCCCGAATCTATGCCGCGTAGAGTCGCCGTTGCATCTCGACCACGGCGTGCCGCATCGGCTCCGCCCCACCGAAACGACCCGAGATCTCGATGACGTTGCCCCATCCCGAGATGGGCGGGATCTGCAGAATGTCCGGCAGCTTGAATTGCACGCTGCCATGCTCGGCGTACTTGTCCAGCATGGCCTCGAGAACCTCGCGCGCAGGTGGTCCGTACTGTTCGAAGAACTCCGCTTCTTCACGTTTCAGACGGCTTGCGCGTTCACGCCGGGTCCGGAGTGGCATGTGGAAGGCCAGGTGACAGAGCAGGTCGAAAGGGTCGGCATCGGGCTTGCCGACGGATTCGGCAAGGGTCTCGACGTCGATGCCCTTGTCCAGAAATCGCGCCATGATCTCCGCCCGGCGTTCGGGGCTGGACCAGTCCCGGCGAAGCTCGGAAGCGCTCGGATAGAGAGTGCGCACCTTAGACGATCGTCTTCGCGAGCCGATCGGTCTGGCGCATGAACCCGGCGAGGTGACGGGCAATGGCGCGGGTCCGTGCCCTGAGCGCAACCCGACGCTCGAAGTCCGGCGTATGGTACTCGGCGTCCGGGATTTCCCGGCCGTATCGATCGAGCTCACCCTGGCTCGGTCGCCACCCGGCGGCGTCGTAATCGGTGATGACGCGATGCACGCGAAAGGGGGCGAGAAAGCCATCGTCGATACCCCGGGCGAGGCTGTACTCGTAGATCGGATCGCCGAAATACGCATAGGTGTCGATGGTGTCCTCGAGGCGCGGCGTGGCGGTCATGCCGATCTGAGTCGCTGGCTCGAACCACTCCAGGATCTCGCGCCAAGTGCCGTCATCGCGGGCGCTGCCCCGGTGGCACTCGTCGACGATGACGAGGTCGAAGAAGTCCCGCGGGTACTCGCGATAGAGGCCCGGCCGGCGCTCGTCGCGCGCGATGCTCTGGTAGGTCGCGAAGTAAATGTCTCGACTCCGCGAAGCGTCGCCTCCGGCGATCTTGTGGCGGGCCTCCCCGAAAACGCTGAAGTCCCTGGCCATCGGATCGTCGACGAGGAAGTTGCGATCGGCGAGGAAGAGCATCTTCGGCTTGCGGGCGGTGTCCTTCGTGTTCCAGCGGGCAGACCAGAGCTTCCAGGCGATCTGGAATGCGACAGCGGTCTTGCCGGATCCGGTGCAGAGCGTCAACAGGATGCGATTGCGGCCGGAGAGAACGCTCCGGACCGCACGGTTGACGGCATCTTCCTGGTAGTAACGCAGCGGTCGGCTCGGGTCCGGTCGGGTCGGTTCCAGTAACTTCCGGACCGTTGCAGGGTCCGTCAGACCGTCTGCCGTGCACAGCCGCCGCCAGAGATCCTCGGGCGATGGGAAGGTGTCGATGGCTCGTTCCACACCGGTCGTATAGTCCACTTCGATGAGGGTGGTGCCATTCGTCGCATAGGCGAAACTGAGTCCGAGTGTCTCGGCGTAATCACGCGCTTGCTGGAGGCCCTCGGCGGCATCCTTGTAGCGTGCCTTGGCTTCGACGACGGCGATGGGGAAGTCGGGCCGGTAGCGCAGGAGGTAGTCGGCACGTTTGCGCCTGCCGCGTCGTACCTTGCCCCCGACGAACACGATGCGCCCGTCGGTGAAGGTCCGTTGCTCGTCGATCGCACAAGGCGGATCGTCCCAGCCTGTCTGCTGGAGCATGGGGACGACGAGTTTGCGGCAGGTGTCGGCTTCGGTTTCCGGCATTGACCCATGGTCGCCGATGCCGGCCACCGAAGGGAAGCCCGTCGAACTCACAGGTGCGATACACAGAGGAAGACGGGGCATTGGCTCTTTGCAATACTGTTCGGCGCGAAATCCAGGCCCTGCAAAGGGCCGCTCCCATGGAGGTATCCCGTATCTCCATCGCCGTGCCGACTCCGCATTGACCAAAGTGCCTTGATCATCGAACGCTACCTCGGCCGTGAAGTGCTGCGCACCTGCGCCGTGGTGCTTGCGGTACTGGTTCTGGTCTATGGGGCGGATCGATTCTCGCGCATCCTCTCCGATGCGGCCGCCGGTGCGGTGGCGCCGGACCTGATTCTCCGGATCCTCGCCCTGAAGCTCGTCGAGAAGCTTCCGGCGTTCCTGCCGCTCGCGCTCTATCTTGCGGTGCTCATCGGCCTCGGTCGCCTCTACCGGGACAGCGAAGTGGTCGCGTTCGGGGCGGGGGGGATCGGGCTGTGGCGCCTGTCGCGGGGGATCTTCCGGGTGGTGGCGGGGTTTTCGCTCGTGGGCGCAGCGGTGTCGCTTTTCGTTTCCCCGGGCGCGGGGTCGATGCGCTCGGCGCTGCTCGAAGAGGCGAAGCAGGAGGCCGAGAGCGGGATGTTCGTGCCGGGAAGGTTCAAGGAATTCGGCAACGGAGATCAGGTCATCTACGTCGAGGCGGTGGACCCGGAGAGCGGCCGGATGACGGATGTATTCGTGCGGGTGCGCAAGCCTCACCGGCAGTACGTGGTGATCTCGGCCGCCGCCTGGCAGGAGGTGCGCCCCGAGAGCGGAGCGCGGTACATGGTGCTCGAGGACGGATACCGCTACGTGGGGCTGCCGGGCGCTCCGCGGTTCTCGGTGACCCGGTTCGAGCGGCACGCGATTCGCGTGGATACCGGGGCGGAGGATACCTTCGTGCGCGGGAGCAGGATTCTCCCGACCGTGGCGCTGCTCGGTTCCGGGGAGCCCGGTCACCTTGCGGAACTCCAGCGGCGGCTCTCGGCCGCGGTCTCCATCCTGGTGCTGGGGATGCTGGCGGTGCCGCTCGCGCGGACCACCCCGCGCGAAGGACGCTACGGAAGGCTGTTTCTGGCCGTCGTCGTCTACTTCGTCTACAGCAACGCGATCAGCATCTTCGAGAATCTCGTCGAGCGCGGCATGGTGCCGGAGCTGGTGGGCGTGTGGCCCGTACACCTGGCGATGGCTCTCGTGGTTCTCGTCCTCCTCATGATGCAGACGACCGGCGCCCGCCGGCTCGGCGCGAAGGCGCGTTCGCTCCGGCGCCCGCGTGGCGAGGGGGCGGGGTCGTGAGGATCCTCGACGCCTGGATCGCCCGGCATGTCGTGGGCGGTGCCCTGCTGGCGCTGGCCGTGCTCCTGTCGCTCAGCGCGGTGGTGGCGTTCGTCGAGGAGCTCGATGCGGTCGGCGGGGGGCGCTACGGCATCGTCGGTGCGCTCGAATACGTGCTCCTGACCATGCCGAGGTACGCGGTCGTCCTGTTTCCCCTCGCCTCGGTGATCGGCGCCCTCATCGGGCTCGGGACCCTGGCCGTCTCGAACGAACTCGCCGTGGTCCGCGCCGCCGGGGTGTCGGTCGTGCGCACTCTCGGATCGGTGCTCGGCGGCGCGGTGGTGCTCATGGTCATCGCGGTCGTGATCGGAGAGGTGGTCGCCCCGTACTGCGAGCGCCTCGCTCAGTCCCGACGCGCCGTCGCGCTTGGCGAGGCGCAGAACGATGACGCTGGATACTGGATCAGGGAAGGGCGGCGTTTCGTCAACGCAGTGCGGGCTCGGCCCGGTGGCGCGGTCGAAGACATGTACATCTACGATGTCGATCCGGATGGGAGCCTGCAGACCATGACCTACGCCCCGCGGGCGCAGTATCGCGACGGGGCGTGGATGCTCGAATCCGTGCGCTCGAGTGAAATCTCGACCGACGGCGTGGTGACCCGCTCCACCCCGGACGCAAGGTGGGAGACCGGGCTGAGGCCCGATCTCGTCAAGCTCTCCTCGGCTCGCCTGGAGAGCCTGTCCGGCCGCGCCCTGGTGCGATACATCGACTATCTGCGCGAGAACCGACTCGATACCGCCGAGTACGAACTCGCGCTGTGGATGAAGGTCGTCTACCCGCTCGCGACCGGGGTGATGATCATGCTGGCGGTGCCGCTGGTGCTGGGAAGGCTTGGCGACTCCGGGATCGGGCAGCGGATTCTCGCCGGCTGCCTGATCGCGGTGACTTTTCATGTCGTCAACCAGATCTCCGGCAAGATGGGCATCGTCTACGGCCTGAACCCGGCGCTGAGCGCCTTCGCGCCGACGCTGTTGTTCCTCGTCGTGGGGGTGGGATTGCTGCGGCGGGTACGCTGAGCCGACGCCGGCGCGGGGCCGGCGGTGCGCACTTGCCGAGCCGCGACTCCCGGCGGGCGCCGGTCGCGCATCGCGGTTCGGCCA
The DNA here is from genome assembly GCA_965221725.1 of Gammaproteobacteria bacterium. Lineage (GTDB taxonomy): Bacteria > Pseudomonadota > Gammaproteobacteria > HK1 > HK1 > HK1. The sequence goes on along the minus strand of OZ244909.1, from coordinate 794,661 downwards.
CCCGGGCGCAGCTCGCCGGGAATGCCCCCGGCCGCCCCCCGGATCACCCCCCGGCCGCCCCCCGGATCACCCCCCGGCCACCCCCCGGATCACGCCCCGGATCATGCCGTCGAGTCAGCCTTGCTCGGAGAGCATCTCAAGCCCGGTGCCGGAGAGGCGGTCGTGCAGGCTCAGCCGCTCCCGGTCGACGGCGACCCACAGCAGGCCGACGCCCGCCGCCCCGATCGAGACGAGACCGGCGGCGAATCGCGCGAGCGCCCGCCCCCAGCCGAGCCGGGCGCCATGGCGGGTGCGTACCCGCATCTTCCAGGCCCGCATGCCGAGGGTCTGACCGCTTCTCGTCCAGCACCAGCCGAGGTAGAGGTAGCTCACGCCCAGCAGCCAGGCGGTGAACGCGGGATGGTTCGGGCCGACGGCCTGTCCGCCGGTGACGACCAGCACGGGGATGGTGGCCGCGAACAGCAGCGCGAAGAGGAGGAATGCGTCGTAGACCAGCGCGGCCAGTCGCCGGAGCAGCCCCGGCCGCACCGTCTTCCCTGCCAACGGCGGCGAATCCGGCTGCACCGTCCCTCCTGCCGGCGGCGAGCCCGGCCGCACCGGCTCCGGCGGCGGCGAGCCCGTACGTGCCGCGCGCCCGCTCACGCCTTCGGCAGCGTCACCCCGTGCTGCCCCATGTACTTCCCGGCACGGTCCCGGTAGGAGGTCGCGCAGACTTCATCGGACTCGAAGAACAGAACCTGGGCGACGCCTTCGTTGGCATAGATCTTCGCGGGCAGCGGGGTGGTGTTGGAGAACTCCAGAGTGACGTGGCCCTCCCATTCCGGTTCCAGCGGGGTCACGTTGACGATGATGCCGCAGCGAGCGTAGGTGGACTTGCCGAGGCAGATGGTGAGGATGTTGCGCGGGATGCGGAAGTACTCGATGGTGCGGGCCAGCGCGAAGGAGTTCGGGGGGATGATGCAGACATCGGCCTGCAGATCCACGAAGCTCGAATCGTCAAAGTTCTTCGGGTCGACGACGGCGGAGTTGATGTTGGTGAAGATCTTGAATTCGTCGGCGCAGCGGATGTCGTAGCCGTAGCTGGAGGTCCCGAACGAGATGACCCGGCCCCCGTCGCGCTCGCGCACCTGCTCCGGCTCGAACGGCTCGATCAGACGGTGCGAGTGCGCCATCCGGTGAATCCAGCGGTCCGACTTGATGCTCATGCCGGCCGGGGTCCCTACTGGATGACGATCTTCGGGAACGCCTGGCTGTAGTCCTTCGCCTTGAGCGAGAGTTTCGCCGCCACCCGCCGCGCGATCTCGCGGTAGCGCCGGCCGATCGGCCCGTCCGGGTCCTTGACCACGGTGGGCTGTCCACCGTCGGCGTCCTCGCGGATGGACCGGGTGAGGGGGATGTCGCCGAGCAGAGCCACCCCGTGCTCCTCGGCCATCTGCCGGCCCCCGCCCTCCCCGAAGATGTGATCCTCGTGCCCGCAATGGCTGCATATGTGGGTGCTCATGTTCTCGATGATGCCGAGCACCGGCACCTTGACCTTCTCGAACATCGCGAGCCCCTTGCGGGCATCAAGGAGCGCGATGTTCTGCGGGGTGGTGACGATCACCGCCCCGCTCACCGGAATGCGCTGGGCGAGGGTGAGCTGGATGTCGCCGGTGCCGGGTGGCAGGTCCACCACGAGGTAGTCGAGATCCCGCCAGTTCGTGTCGCGCAGGAGTTGCTCCAGAGCCTGGGTGACCATCGGCCCGCGCCAGATCATCGGGGTGTCCTCCTCGATGAGGTAGCCGATGGACATGGACTGGACGCGGTAGCTGGTCATCGGTTCGAGCGACTTGCCGTCGGGGGAGTCCGGCTGCCCCTGCGCGCCCAGCATCCGCGGCTGGCTCGGCCCGTAGATGTCGGCGTCGAGCACGCCGACCGTCGCGCCTTCGGCCGAGAGCGCGAGGGCGAGGTTGGCGGCGATGGTGGACTTGCCGACCCCGCCCTTCCCCGACGCGACGGCGATGACGTTGCGCACATCCTTCAGCGCTTCGAGGCCCGGCTGGACCGCGTGCGAGGCGACCTTCCAGCCGACATCCACCTCCACGTCCTCGACGCCGTCCACGGCGCGGATCCTCTCGCTCAGCGCGGCGGCGAGCGCGGCGCGATGCCCCGCCGCGGGAAACCCGAGCATCACCCCGACCCGGGCGCGCCCGCTCTCGATGTCGAGCGACTTGATCGCCCTGGCACTCCGGAGATCGGACTCCAGGTAGGGGTCGTGGTACGAGGCGATGGCGTGTTCGATCTGTTCGCGCTGCGGCTCGGACATCCGGGCGAGCTCCATGGCCGGGAGGGGAGGCGGGCCGGATCTTACATGACTCCGGAATCGGCACTCCCGGGAACAACACCGGGAACAACACCGGGAACAACACCGGGGACAACGCCGGGGCGAACATTGCACCGAACCGCGGCCGCGCCGGGGAATCGGCGCAACCTGCGTGCCGGTGGCGAGCGGCGCGGAAGCCGGTTCCGCGCGCGCCACCGGTCGCATCGTGGTCGCTCGAATCACGCTTGACGTGATGCCGATGCCGCCACCAAGCTGCATTCGCCGGGTGCGGGCACCGAGCCGCACGCGACGGGATGAAAACCGCATTGCGCGATTGTCACGTAAACGTCATCGACCGAAGTTGAAATGTCCGCGGTTGCGGGGGGTTCGGGAGGTGGCCCGTCGGTGGGCAAGAGCATACTGCTGGTGGAGGACGAGGCCGCCATCCGGGAGATGGTGCAGCACGCGCTTTCCCGGGCCGGTTTCGAGATCCGCGTCGTGGCCGATGCCGCGCACGCGGACCGCGAGATCGAAGCGCTCGCGCCCGACCTCATCCTGCTCGACTGGATGCTGCCGGGGGTGAGCGGCCTGGAGTTCGCGCGCCGGCTTCGCCGCCATGAGGCCACCCGGAGGATCCCGCTCATCATGCTGACCGCAAAGGGCGAGGAAGCCGACAAGCTGAGCGGGTTCGACGCGGGCATCGACGACTACGTGGTCAAGCCGTTCTCCGTGAGGGAGCTGGTCGCGCGCATCGGCGCGGTGCTGAAACGGACCACCCCGGTCGGCGACGACGACCCGATCGAGGTCGACGGCTTGCGTCTCGACCCGATGAGCCATCGCGTCACCGGCCGGGGAGAGACGATCCGGATGGGGCCGACGGAGTTCCGCATGCTCCATTTCTTCATGAGCCACCCCGAGCGGGTCTTCACCCGCAGCCAGCTTCTCGATCGGGTCTGGGGGCGCAGTGTGTACATTGAGGAGCGCACCGTCGACGTCCATATCCGCCGGCTGCGCAAGGCGCTCTCCGGGCCGGGCTACGACCGGTTCGTGCAGACCGTGCACGGCACGGGCTACCGGTTCTCCCGCCACCCGGGCTGATTGGCGGATCATCGCCGGCGTTCCGAGGCGCCATCCCGCCGGGCGCCGGCCGGCGGGTATCCGATTGCGGTCGGATCGTGACCCGGCATAATGCGGCGAGTACCCGCTCCGGGGTTCATCCAATGGCGATCCGATGACGATATCGAGCGCCCGCACCCGTGAGTGGCGCCGGCTCGCAGTGGGAGCGGTGGCGCTCGGGGTCGCGGACTGGCTGCTGGGGCTCACGCCGTGGCTGTTGCTTGCCGGTGCGGGCGTCTGCCTCGCGTGGCACGTCTACCATGTGCACCTCCTCGCCCGATGGCTCGCGAGCGGTGGCCGGGAGCCCGAGCCCGAGACCCGTGGGATCTGGGCCCAGGTGTTCGAGTCGCTCGGCCGGATCCGTCGCCAGAACCGCAAGCGCAAGAAACGTCTGCGCAAGGTGGTGCTGCGGTTCCAGCACGCGGCGGAGGCGATGCCGGACGGCGCGGTCGTCCTCGACGCGGCCGGGAACATCCTGTGGATGAACGAGGCGTCGAGCCGGCTGCTCGGGCTGGAGCGCCCGCGCGACATCGGGCTGCCGGTGTCCGGCTTCATTCGCCATCCGGGCTTTGCCGACACCCTGAACGCGGAGGAGTTCGACGAGCCGATTCAGCTCTCATCTCCCCTGCGTGAAGAGGTTCAGCTCCTGATCCGGATTGTCCCCTACGGCGGCAGCCGACGGCTGATGCTCGTGCGCGACGTGAGCCGAATCCACAACCTGGAGCTGGCGAGAAAGGATTTCGTGGCCAACGTGTCGCACGAACTGAGAAGCCCGCTCACCGTCATCGTCGGGTATCTGGAGGCGCTGCGGGACGACGCGCAGCTTCCGGCCGAGTTCGGGCGGCCGGTCGAGCAGATGTCGCAGCAGGCATCGCGCATGAGCCGGATCGTCGAGGATCTGCTCCAGCTCTCGCGACTGGAGGCGACCCCCGGGGCCGCAGGCTCCGAGCGCGTCGCGGTGACGGAGATGCTCGAATCGATCACGAGGGATGCCGCTGCGCTCAGCGACGGGGCGCACCGAATCCGTCGCCATGCGGATCATGCGCTCTACCTGCTCGGTGACTGGAACGAGCTCTACAGCGCGTTCTCCAACGTCGCGTTCAACGCGGTGCGGCACACCCGCGCCGGCGGGACGGTGCGGTTGCAATGGGCGCCGGACGGGGAGGGGGGCGCGCGGCTGGACGTGACCGATACCGGGGACGGCATCGAGGCCCATCACCTCCCGCGGCTCACCGAGCGGTTCTACCGCGTGGACAAGGCGCGCTCGCACCAAAGGGGCGGCACCGGGCTCGGTCTTGCCATTGTGAGGCATGTTCTCGTGCGGCACGACGCCGAACTCGGGATCGAGAGCCGTCCCGGCGAAGGCAGCCGGTTCTCCTGCCGGTTCCCGGCGCATCGCGTGGTGCGCGAGGAGATCCCCGTCGGGAAGGCGCTCGTCGGGAAGGCGCCCGTCGAGGAGGCGCCCGTCGAGGACACCCCCGTCGAGGACACCCCCATCGGGGAGACCCCCGCCGAGGCAGCTTCCGTCGGGGGAGACCCCCCCGCCGAAGCGGGGCGGGAAGCGGTGAGATGACGCGATGAACACCCGGCCGCGCACATCGCGATTGGGGGGAGCGCCCGCCACGGCGGGCGGCCCGCCGCTCGTTCCCGAGCTCCTCGCCGCGATCGACCTCGGCTCCAACAGCTTTCATCTCGTGATCGGCAGGGTCGTCGACGGTCACCTGGACATCGTCGACCGGTTGCGCGAACCCGTGCGCCTCGCGGCCGGGCTCGACCACCGGAAGCGGCTCGGCCCCGATGCCGTCGAGAATGCGCTCGCCTGCCTTCGCCGCTTCGCGCAGCGGCTGCGCGGCATGCCGGAGCACACGGTGCGGGCGGTCGGCACCAATACGCTGCGCAGCGCCCGCAATGGCGAAGCGTTCCGGCGCGAGGCGGAGCGTGCCCTCGGCCACTCCATCGAGGTCATCGCGGGCCGCGAGGAAGCCCGGCTCATCTACCTGGGGGTGGCGCACGCGCTCGCCGGCCGCGGCGAACCGCGCCTCGTCATCGACATCGGCGGCGGCAGCACCGAATGCATCATCGGGCGCGGCTTCACGCCGACCCATCGCGAGAGCCTGTACATGGGCTGCGTGAGCATGAGCCGACGGTTCTTCCCCGATGGCCGCATCGACAAGCACTCGATGAAGCACGCGGTGCTCGCGGCGCGCGTCGAGCTCGAGCCGATCGAGCGGCGGTACCGGGACGCGGGGTGGAATTCGGCGGTCGGTGCGTCGGGCACGGTCCGGGCCATCGCGGCTATCGCCCGTGCCGCGGGCTGGTGCGAGCACGGCGTCGATCGGGGGGCGTTGCGCAGGATACGGCGCACTCTGGTCCGGGCCGGGCATGTCGATGCCGTCAAGCTCCGGGATCTCCGCGAGGATCGGCGGCCGGTGCTCCCCGGGGGCGTCGCGGTGCTGTCGGCCGTCCTCGACGCGCTCGACATCGAGCACCTCGACGTGTCCGAGATGGCGCTCCGCGAGGGGCTGTTGTTCGACCTCATCGGCCGCATCCGCCACGAGGATGTGCGCGACGCTACCGTCGAGCGCCGCATCGAGCGGTATCGCATCGACGCCGCCCAGGGCGCACGGGTCGCGGCGACCGCGCTCGCACTGCACCGTCAGGTGGCGGCGGCCTGGGGGATCGAAGGCGAGGATGCGGGGCAGATGCTCGGCTGGGCGGCGCGCCTGCACGAGGCGGGGCTCTTCGTCTCCCACAATCAGTACCACAAGCACGGTGCCTACCTGCTCGCCAATGGCGACATGTCCGGGTTCTCGCGTCAGGCGCAGTCGATGCTGGCGGTGCTGGTGCGCGGGCACCGGAGGAAGTTCCCGGTCTCGGTGTTCGAACCGCTCAACCCGCCGGAGGCGCACCGCGCCCGCCGGCTCTGCGTGCTGCTGCGCCTCGCGGTGGTGCTGAACCGCTCGCGCGCGGACGCATTCGTGCCGGACATCGCGGCGCTCGCGCAGGGCGAGTCGCTGTCGGTCGCGTTCCCGCCGGACTGGCTGGACGCCCACCCGCTCACCCGCGCCGATCTGGAGCAGGAGCAGGCATATCTCGCGGGCGCGAGCATGGAATTGACCTTCGCCTGATCGTGCGCTCTCGCCGCCGGTGCGTTCCGGTTGTGAACCACGCGCCGAAGGGCGTCCGGATCGCGCTTCCTGACCGCTCAAGCCATCGGGCGATAAAAGCCGTTTTGCAACCGGCGTTCAGCCCGAGTGGCGCTTGGGCGGCAGCGTCCGCCGCGCACTTGCGGAGACAGTTCCAGAACCGCCGCGCGGCTTCCGGGCGGCACCATAGGAAGCAGGCGGTAACAGATCAATGCATGAAACCGGGCGCACTGGCAGCGTCACTTGCTCGGCCCGCACTGTCGGCGGCGGTGCGGACTCGCGTGTCACCGCCGCGCCGCAGCGGTCGCCGCACATGTTCTCGCAACGCCGGGTCGGGCCCTGCACACGTTACCGCTCCGCAGAGTCGTCGCCGGTCGCGACAACACGGAGGGCAACAGACAACACGGAGGGCGATTGCTTCGCATCCGCGGGGACTTCCACGTCACAAGCGCGAAGGGCGAGCGGCGTCTGGCGTCTTAATTTGCGTTGCTATTCACAACTTGCGCAAACGAAGGGTAGTAGATGCCGAAGGCGGTGAACGACGACTGATGGTTCCATTGCTCGCGAAGGCTGGACGCGAAGGCGTTGGGCCGACGTGCATTGGCAAGCGTTCGCTATCGGTTGGATCCAATTCGCTGGCGTTCCCACCGGCAGCCTGCGCCTCAGATCGTCGGAGCGAGTAAGGAGCTGAGCGGCGTCCAGGTTACAAGAGGCGACGATTACAAAGTAGCTGATCGGTTTTCCGATCCGATCGCAAGCCCATTCGTAGAGAAAAGAATCGCGAAATTTAGCCGCCAGATCGGAGGTCAGATTGCCTGCCAGAAAGCTTTGAAAGAAACGGTTGCTATTCTTGTGCTCTTCGGCGCCCGGAGCTTCAGGATCCTTGATCTCGACGAAGTAGATCCGTTCGGGCAGATCCAGAATCCAGTCTACAGCCTTCAATCCGCAATGCGACAAACGGTGTCCGGCGCCGTCGAATTTCCTTCCGCTCACCTGTCCGGGAAGCGCGAGACGGAGATCTCCTTCTCTCAGCAGGGTGACCGCATATAAAGTCATTGTCCCATCAACAACTTATCTCGGAAGGCATCGTTCAGAGCGGCCCGGACTCTCTTGCGCCTATAGCTCATTTTCGTCTTCTCGCGCTTGAGTAGGTTCATCGCCATGTGACGAATCACCCCGATGTTGTGAGGCGCATTGCCTCGACGAATCCGGCTTGCGTCTTCGCGAAACGTCACGTCCAACCGCCAGTGCAACCCGTTCTCGATACTCCAATGTGAACGCACCGCCCGTTGAAACACCTTCACGTCATCAAGCGAGGTGATGTAGTAGCGCCGCTCAACACTGACACGCCCTCCACAATGACGTTCCGACTCCACCATTCCCATCGCTTTCAGTCCCTTCCACTTCCCGACACCCGACAACGCACCAAGGTCCGTGGACAAGAAATAGCTCCGGTGCTCAATCCGCCCGTGACCTTCGTCGCAAGTCGCCTCGTGCCCCATCTCCGAACCGCCAAAGTCGCACCGCTCCGCCGCCTCGAAATACGCCCGAACCTCGCGCTCCAATTCCGGCTGATTGCGCTTCAGCGCCAACACGTAATCCCCACCGCCTTTCTTGACCTGCTTCGCGATCGCGCGTTGGCACCCCATCGCATCCAGCGTCACGATACACCCCTTCAATTGAAGCTTCTCCAGCAACTCCGGCACCGCCACGATCTCGTTCGACTTCTCGTCGGTTTTCACCTGCCCAAGCACCACCCCATTGCGACACGCCCAGGCACTGACCATATGCAGCGCCTTCACCCCTCGCTTGCGATCATGGGTGCGTCGATGCGTCTTGCCATCGAGCGCAATGATCTCACCGTCGCTGAGCTTGACCACGTCCTCCATCCAACTGAGAAAGCACGCCTGAAACCCACTGACCGACAACGCCGAGATGATGCGGGCAATCGTGTCATCGACCGGGACCCCATTGGCCAGCGGGACATAACGACGTAACCAGTCCAGCTTTGCGCGACCGAACTCCTCGATGTCGCACCAACCTTCGGCCCCACTGAGCACCGCGCACACGCACAGCACGATGACATCAATCAACTCATGCTTCTTGTTCCGGTCGACGCGCGGGTCTTCCAACTTCGAGAAATGTTCGATCAGACCCTCGGGGGCACTGTTGTCCATTGCTGATCACGTTCCTCTCCTTGGCCAGAGTGGCATTAGATCACAGAATGCACTGATTTACATGGGATTTTAGTGATCTTGCCCTGCTTCTCTCAGCGTAGTCACCGGTACTCCCCGAGACTGCGCCGAATCTCTCGATCGTAAACTTCCGAGAAGACTTCGGAGATGGCATTGGGGTCAATGTCATGATAGGAATCCGTGGTGTTGCACACCAGGTCACCCGAATCGTCGTCCCGATGCAGGGCGTGGTAGGAGACCTGGTCGTCTCCGCCGGTTTGCAGATCCAGTTGCTTCAGGATCAGATAGTCATGGGTGGCGATGAATATCTGCACTCCCTGTCTTTGCAATTCAAGCAGAATTTCGACGACCGGCCCGAAAAGCTTGGGATTCAGATTGGTTTCGGGTTCATCCCAGAACAGGACCGACCCTTCGGTGAGGGTGCCGTTTTGGATCAGAAGCCATAGCAGCCCGAGCTTGCGTAGTCCTTCCGCCAGCAAGGTGAACTCCAGCTTACCTTGCTTGCCACCGAGAAAGAACTCCTCTCCCTCATGCCACACTTTCCCCTCGAGAGCTTTTCGCAGCTTGTCGAGAAGTTGGCGACGTGACCGATCGGGAGCTCCGAGAAGAGGAGGAAGAAACGCGCGATCGAGAATGTCGGAGTACACTTCTTCGAAGTGGATGTCCCGTGCGGCGTACAAGGAGCGAAATCCGGGCGCGTTCGCCAGCATTTCCTTCACAGGTATGTAAACGGAGGAAGCATGACGTTTCGATGCGTTCGGCGCACGTCTTCCCCGCACGGCGGCAGATTCCGGTGACTTGGCCAGATCGGAAAACGTGGTCCGAACGAATTCTGCTCCCCACGCTATTTCGGCAGTGGCGCGGGAACGGCCGCGCCGGCGTTTGACCAGACGTCCGAGGTGCCCGTTCGACGGCAGAAAGAGGCGCGCCAACTTGTCCGGGAATCTTGCTCTGGTATTCCTCGTGTCGCACGCCGCGTACGCCACCTTCATGAGATGCGTTTTTCCGGTGCCGTTGGCACCCAGGAGGGCGTTGAGTCCGGGTGAGGGCGACAGGACCAGTGACTCGAACGCCGCGAAGCGTTCCAACCCGATCCGGGTAATCGTTGGCGTGGCGTTCGACATTTTCGACAGGTGAGTGACTGGCGAGCGGCGCCGGGGTTGCAATGCCCCGGATGATCAGGCTGCGACGCCGGCCGGGCAGGCGACTCCGGTGCCGCCGTGGCCGCAGTAGCCGAACGGGTTTTTCGCAAGGTATTGCTGGTGGTAATCCTCGGCGTAGTAGAACGGGCCGGCTTCCAGGATCTCGGTGGTGATGCGGCCGTAGCCCGCGGCGGAGAGCGCCCGCTGGTAGGTGTCGCGCGAGGCAAGCGCCTGCTCGGCCTGGGCCTCGGAACCGGTGTAGATGCCGGAGCGGTACTGGGTGCCGACATCGTTGCCCTGACGCATGCCCTGGGTGGGATCGTGGGCCTCCCAGAATGTCCTCAGTATCTCGCCGTAGCCGATGCGTTCCGGATCGAAGACGACGAGCACCACCTCGTTGTGCCCGGTGCGGCCGCTGCACACCTCCTCGTAGGTCGGGTTCGGGGTCGTGCCCGCCGCGTAGCCGACCGCGGTCACATGCACCCCCGGCAGATTCCAGAACGCCTTCTCCGCACCCCAGAAGCAGCCGAGGCCGAGCTGTGCGCACTCCATCCTCTCCGGGAACGGTGGTTTGATGGAACGGCCGCCGATGAAGCTCGTATCCGGGGTGGGGATCGGGTCCGGGCGTCCGGTCAGCGCCTCGGCCGCGCTCGGGATCGTCATCGCCTTTCGGAACAACCGCATGGCGCTGGTCTCGCGGTGGTGTGCGGGCACTCTAGCGCGAAAATTTCACCGATGCGCGTCCGCAGCCGCGAACAAGTGAGGAATGCGCGTCAAGGCGCAGGTGAAGGAGATGAGCATCCGGCCGCATTTCTCACCGACCCTCGAACCGGAGCCATCCCGGCCCGAGTGGTCCTCCGATCCTTGCCGATGACCAGTGAAGAGCGCGCGTCAAGGCGCAAGTGAGGGAGACGAGCATTCGGCCGCATTTCTCGTCGGCCCTCGAACCGGAATCATCCCGGCTTGAGCGATCCTTGTCGACAACTGATGAGACTTTCGCGCTCAGCTCCCGGTATTTGTCACGCGAGGCGATCGCGCACTCCGGTTCGGCGCCGGGCCGTGGGCGACAGCGGAGATCGCCGTCAGCCTTCGGCCAGCGCGCGGTCGAGGATGCGTTCCGGGTCCGTCCAGCCCGTCTCGTCCTGGATCTCGCGGCATCGCTCCAGGAGCGGGGTGAACTCGGGTCCGGGCGGCATCCCGCGCGCGACGAGATGCCGTCCGCGCACGGCGTCGCGCGGTGCTGCGTGCTCGATATTGTGGGCGCGGGCGGCGGCGAGGAACGTATCGCCGGCGTCGAAGCGGCCGGCGAGGGCGTCGGCGGTGGTGCGGCCGAGGTGGTCGGCGCGCGCGACCCTCGCCAGCAGCTTGATGTCGACCCCGGCGTGCTCGAGCTTGCGGGCGAGCCGGCGGTAGCCCTTCGCGCTCGCCCGGTTCCTCACGAACAGTGCCGGCGCCAGATGGTGCTCGACCAGCGCCGCGACCCGTTCGACGAGCGCACCCGGCGCCCGCATGCGCCCGAGCAGCGCCCGGGTGGGGGCGACCCCCGCAACATCGTGCCGGAGCGACCGGACTCGGCCGTCGATCCGCTCGGTGGTGGCCGGTTTGCCGAGGTCATGGCAGAGCGCCCCGAGCATCAGCGCGAGGTCGTCCTCGCCACTGCCGCGCAACGCGGCCGCTGCGTCGAGCGCCGTGAGGGTATGCACCCACACGTCTCCTTCCGGGTGCCATTCCGGATCCTGCGGCACCCCCCGCAGGGCATCGAGTTCGGGGAAGAAGCGGAGCTGGCCGGATGCTTCGAGAAACCGGAAGCCGATGGAGGGTCGGGCAGCGCGGAGCAGGAGCTTCGCGATCTCGTCGAAGACCCGCTCCCCCGAGAGTTCGCCCAGGTCGAGCGTCCGGCACAGGGCGACGAGCGCCTCGTCCGGCGCCATTTCCAGGCGGGCCGAGAACTGGGCCACCCGCAGGGCGCGCAGCGGGTCCTCGGGGAAGCGTTCGGGATCGGTGGCGCGGAGCACGCGGCGTTCGAGGTCGCGGCGCCCGCCGTGCGGGTCGAGCATCTCGCCGGTGAGCGGATCGAGGCCGATGCTGTTCACCGTGAGGTCGCGCCGTCGCGCGGCCTCGGCGAAATCGAGTCCCGGTTCCGGAATCACGTCGAAGCCGCGGTGTCCGGGGCCGCGCTTGCTGTCGCGCCGCGGCAGCGAGAAGTCGACATCGATGCCCCCGACCCGAAACACCCCGAACGCGCGTCCCACCGCGTGCACGCGCCCGAAGTCGGCGAGCAGCGCCTCCAGGCGCTCGGCGTGGAGACCGAACACCTCGATGTCCACATCCTTCGAGCGCACGCCGAGCAGGTGGTCGCGCACCCACCCCCCGACGACGATGGCCCGCCCCCCCGCCGCGCGGATCGCTTCCGCAATCCTGATGCTTTCCGGGCCGAGCGCCGTTGGGAGGTCGATGGTCACGTTCGGCGCCGGGCCGGCCGACGCCGCTCCCGCCGTTCAGGCCGCCGCGGCGAGCACCGGTTCGAGCGCCGCGAAGAGCCGGTCCACGTCCGCGTCGGTGTTGTAGAGATGAGGGGTGACGCGCACGGAGCGGCCGCGCACGCTCACGTGGACCTTCTCGCGGGCGAGCGTCTCCGGAAGCCCCGGCGGGATTCCGCCGGCGAACCGCAGGCCCAGGAAATGACCGGCCCGCCGCTCCGCGGGCTGTGAACCGAGACCGATGGCGTGCGCCCGCGCCGCGATGGCCGCGGTCCGGGCGCTCAGCGTTCCGGCGATGTTCTCCACTCCCCAGGCGAGGACCTGCTCCATCGCCGCGATCGCCATCGGCATCAGGTGGAAGTTGGACATCTCCCCCATGTCGTAGCGCCGCGCGCCGGGCGCGTACTCGTCGCGGTAGTCGACGAGGCGGGCGAAGTCCTCGGCCCCCGCGCGCGGCGACCAGCCGTACTCGATCGGCTCGCCGTCCTGGTAATCCGGGTGAACGTAGAGAAACCCGAGCGTGTACGGCCCCATCAGCCACTTGTAGCAGGCCGACGCCGCGAACGCGGGCTTCACCTTCGCGATGTCGATCGGCAGGGCGCCGGCGGACTGCGTGAGGTCGAGCGCAAGCGCCCCGCCGGCCGCCCGCACCGCGTCGCCGATCCGTTCCAGGTCGAGGAGCGCTCCGTCGGTCCAGCGGCAGTGGGGCAGGGCGGAGATGGCGGTGCGCTCGTCGATGGCCGCGAGCACCGCCGCGGTCAGGTCTCCGTCCGCCGCGTCCACGGTGACGATCTCGGCCCCGCTGCGCGCCGCCGCCGCGCGCCACGGATAGAGGTTCGACGGAAACTGGTCGGCGAGCAGCACGATGGTCCGCCCCGCCGCGAGCGGCAGGTTCCGGGCGGCGATCGCCATGCCGTAGCTCGCGGCCGGAATGATCGCGATGTCCTTGGCGTGGGCGTTCACGATGCGCGCGAAGAGCGCGCGCGCGCGGTCGGGAGCGGAGAAGAAGTCCGGGGCGGTGAGCTCCCACGGTCGTGCCTTGCGCCCCACCCCCTGCCGGCCCGCCTCGACCACCGCGTGCATGAGCGGCGCCATGTACGCGCAATTGAGGTAGGCGACATCGTCGGGGAGCTCGAAGAGGTGGCGCTGGCTCGGAATCATCTGGCTCGGGATCATGGTGCGGGGCCCCCTGATGCGGGCTCGAATCATCGCCCGCGCGCGGGATGATCCGCAACGGCGGGGAAGCGTACGATCCGACCATCTGCCACGCCTTCATGCAGGCGGTGGGAATGGTGAACGACCACGTCACCATGTGCTTTCGCCGGGTTGAGTGCCGGGGACTCCGAGCCGTCCATGGTCCCGATCCCGATCCCGATCTCGATCCCGATCCCGCGGTCGCGCTGGTTGCTTCGCAACGATGTGGAGAGCTGCATCATGAAACGCACTGAAGTTCGACCCGACCGCCGCCGGTGGCTCCGGACCGCTGCCGTTGCCGGCCTGAGTCTCGCGGCGGGGCCGGCGCTGGGGCTTGCGAAGACCCCGCGCCAGAGCACCGGCCCCTTCTACCCCTACGACCACGCGCTCGAAACCGACGCCGATCTCGTCCGGGTCGGCGGGCGCGACACCCTGGCCAGGGGGGTGATCACCCACCTGAGCGGCGTGGTGAAGGACCACCGCGGGCGGGCGGTGCCGGACGCCCAGGTCGAGATCTGGCAGTGCGACGCGAACGGGCGCTACCACCACCCGCGCGACCGCCGCAATGCCCCGCTGGACGAAAACTTCCAGGGCTACGGTCGGTCCCGCACCGCCGCGGACGGGGGCTACCGGTTCCGCACCATCCGGCCGGTGGCCTACCCGGGCCGTGCCCCGCACATCCACTTCACGGTGAGAGGCCCCGGCTTCGAGCCGCTGGTGACCCAGATGTACGTCGAGGGTGCGCCGGAGAACGCCCGGGACTGGCTTCTCGACCGGGTCCGCGACCCGGCTCGGCGCGCGAGCATCGTGGTGCCCTTCGAGCCGCATCCCGATGATCCCGACCTGCGAATCGCGCGCTTCGACATCGTGCTCGGCTGAGGATTCCCGATTGCGGCAGTGCGCCAGATCCTGGTATGAAGCGTCGATCCACCCAGTTGGTGAAATCCATGGCATTTTCCAGATTGATGCCAGAAAAGCCTGCCAAGCCACTGCCCGCCGCGGATGCGACTTCCGGCGGGAATGTCGGATCGAGACGTGTCAAGGTGGATTCCGGGGGACGGGTTGTCGTGCCCGCGGGGTTCCGCAGAGCACTCGGCATCGACACCGGCCAGGAACTGCTGATGTCGCTGGACGACGGCTTCGTCAGACTTCAGACCGTCGATGCCGCGCTGGCGCGGGTGCGGGCCATCGCGCGGCGCCGGCGCGGCAGCGACGCCAGCGTGGCGGACGAGTTCATCGCCGAGCGACGCCGGGAAGCGGCGTCGGAGTAGCCGTTGGCGCGGGTTGTCCTCGACGCTTCGGCGGTGCTCGCGGTCATTCTGGAGGAGCCGGGCGCCGAGGTCGTCGTCGAGGCGTTGCGCTTCGGCGCGGCGATGTCCACGGTGAGCGTCGCGGAAGTGGCGGCACGCCTGAATCAGGACGGCTGGTCCGACGCCGAGGTGGCGATCGTCTTCGACTCCCTGGGCATCGAACCATTGCCGCTCAGCCCGGAATCCGCGCTGCTGAGCGGTCGTCTCCGCACGGTGACGAGGAAATTCGGACTGGGGTTGGGCGACCGGGCCTGTCTTGCGTCCGCGCTCGTCGCGGGGTGTCCCGTGCTCACGTCCGACCGGGCCTGGGAGGAACTCGACGTCACGGGCCTCGACGTGCGGTGCATCCGGTAAGCCCGCGCGGCTGGTCCTCCGGCCCGACCTTCCGCAAACCTTCGAAGATTCGGTCGACGGACAGACGCAGATCCGCCACCGACGACGACGACCGTGAAGCGGTGGCGTCGAACTATTGATTCCATTGGTGGCTTTCCCGTGGCGGGGGGCGTCCGTGCCCCGGCTCATGGAGCGGGACGGCTTACTCCTCGGTGGCCAGGAGGGAAGTCGCGATCTCCTCCCACTCGTCGTCGAGAGGCGCTTTCGACGGTGGCCGATCGGCTCGCCGGTACCAGTAGCTCGCGTTCGCGAGGTCGCCCTCGATCCGATGCAGGTGCGCGTGGACCCACGCGCCGTCCCGGCTGTGGTCGCTCTGTGCGAGGTTGTGCGCTGCGTCCCACTCGTCCCGTGCGAGGTGCCACAGCGCTGCCAGCGCCGGAGTCAGTCCCTCCGGGGGTTCGGCATGGGCCGCCGACCCTCTCAGCGCTTTCGCATTCGTGACATGATGCCGGTCCGTGCTTGGTCGGTCCGTGTTTGGTCGATCCATAGTTTCGTCGGTCCTGTTTCGTCGGTCCTGTTCCGTCGGTCCTGGGAGCCGTCTCGCCGGCCATGGTGCTCGCACTTCGCAACGTCAGCAAACACTACACGATCGCCGAGCAGCGGATCTCCGCCCTCGACGGCGTCACCCTGCGGCTCGACCGAGGGGAGTACGTGGCGCTGGTGGGCCGCAGCGGCTGCGGCAAGACGACCCTGCTCAATCTGGCCGGCGCCGCCGACCTGCCTTCGAGCGGGCAGGTCGAGATCGAAGGGGTGGAGACTTCGGCGCTGGACGACGATGCCCTGACGCGGCTGCGGCGCACGCGGATCGGGTTCGTGTTCCAGTTCCTGCAGCTTCTGCCGTCCTTGAGTGCGGTGGAGAACGTGGAGCTGCCGTTGCAGCTTGCGGGCATGCGCCGGGTGCGGTCGCGGGCGCAGCGGATGATGGAACTGGCGGGGGTCGCGCACCTGGCCGACCGCCGACCCCACCAGTTGTCGGGGGGGCAGATGCAGTGCGTCGCCATCGCCCGCGCCCTGGTGCATGACCCGGCGCTGCTGCTGGCCGACGAGCCGACGGGTCGGCTCGACACCCGGACCGCGGAGACGGTGATGAACCTGCTGTTCGAGATCCGGGGCACGCTCGGCACCACCGTGCTCATGGCCACCCACAACACGGCCGCGGCCGCCGCGTGCGACCGCCGCCTCGTGCTCAGCAACGCACCCTGGTCGGCGACGACACGTCGACGGCGCCGCCTGTCGTTCCCGATCCGCCCTCGTCGTGATCGAACCCGGCCCTGAACTCGCTGCCCCCGGTAGACGGGATCGTCCGCCCCGCGCTCCGGCGGTTCAAAGACCTTTCATCCCGAGCGTTCCGGGGACGGTCGGGAAGCGAAGCAGACTCCATCGTCTTCCGCAGCTCCGGCCCGTGGCGGCGCCGATGACTCGTCGTCCCGCATGATGCCTCGACTGGCATCCCCGGGAGCGGCGGTGGCGTGGGGCGTGGTGCTGTATCGGCTCATCGTCCGGCCGCTCGCGGCGGAGCCGGTGCGGGCGCTGCTGACGGTGGCGGCGATAGCCTTGGGGGTGGCCGTGATCGTGGCGGTGGATCTGGCGAGCGAAGCCTCCATGGGGTCGTTCCGCTCCTCGCTCGAATCGTTGCAGGGTTCGGCGCGCTACGAGATCACCCAGGTCGGTGGCATTCCGGAGGCCGCCTACGGCGAGCTGGCGCGGCTCGAGGAGCCGCTTGCGTTCTCGCCCCGCATCGAGAGCTTCGCGCTGGTGCCGACCACCGGCGAGCGGGTGCCGCTGTTCGGGGTGGATCTGGTGGGAGACGCACGGTTCCGGGGTCCCGGCCCCCGGCGCCGGTCCGACCTTCAGGGGCCGATCGGGGAATCCTCGGTGTGGGTGAGCGCCTCGCTCGGCGTATCGCCCGGTGAGACCCTGGAGCTCGTGGTCGGCGACCGCCGGCTGGAGCTTGACGTGCGGGGGGTCCTCGGCGCCTCGGTCGCGGCCGGACGCTTTGCGGTCATGGACATCGCGCCGGCGCAGCGGGCGCTCGGCCGCATCGGTTGGCTCGACCGGATCTACGTCTACGTGGAGGACGACCGGCCGGAGCGGGCCGGCGAGCTCGGGCCGCATGGCGGCGGGCGCGAGGCGGGCGATGCGCGCGATTGGCGCGCGGTGCTCGCGCCGCATCTCCCGCCCGCGGCCTCGATCCTGCCGGCAGGGACCGGGACGGCGGACAGCCGCCGGATGCTCGGCGCGTTCCGCTGGAACCTGCGGATGATGAGCTACGCCACCATCCTGGTCGGGGCCTTTCTCATCTACAACACGGTGAGCGCCTGGATTGTCCGGCGGCGCCCGCAGATCGGCATCGTCCGCGCGGTCGGGGCGTCACGGGCGATGGTGCGCACCGCATTCCTGTTCGAAGGGGTGGTGTTCGGTGCGCTCGGGGTCGCGGCCGGTCTCGGGCTCGGGCGGCTGCTCGCGATCGGGGCGCTGGATGCGGTCGGGCAGACGGTCAGCGCGATCTACGTGAGCAGCACCCCGGGGGAGATCGCGTTCCGCCCGTGGACCGTCGGCGTCGCGCTGGTGGCGGGGGTCGGGGTTTCGGTGCTCGCCGCGTGGTGGCCGGCGCGCGAGGCGGCGGGGGTGACTCCCACCGAGGCGATGACCCAGGCCTCGCTCGACTACCGGGTCCACGCCGCGAACCCGCGGCTCACCGCCGCCGCGGTGGGGCTGGTGGCGCTGGCGGCGGGGTGCTGCGTGGTGCCGCCCGTCGACCGGATTTCGGTCGGGGGCTACGCCGCGCTGGTCTGCCTGATCGGGGCGGCGGCGCTCATCTCGCCCCGGATGTCGACGGCGGTGCTCGCGCTCTGCGATCGGTGGCTCGCGACGCGGCTCGGGGCCATCCCCCGCCTCGCGGCCCGGGGGCTTGCCGCGTCGCTCGGGCGCACCTCGGTGATGGTCACCGCGATGGCGGTGGCCACGGCGCTGATCGTCGGCATGGCGGTCATGGTGGGCAGCTTCCGCGAAACGGTGGTGGTCTGGGTCGAGCACCGGCTGCAGGCGGACTTCTACGTGAGCCCGGTCGGGGCCGGCGGGCGCGGCGCCCCCGCCACCATGCACGAGGATGTGGCGGAGAGGGTCGAGTCCGCGCCCGGGGTGCTGGATGTCGGCCACTACCGCACCTATTCGATCCGCCACGCCGGACTTCCGGCCACCCTGGGGCTCGCCGATGTGGCGCTCTACCACCGGCACCCGGGCATCGAGTTTCTCGACGGCCCGGCGCCGGAGGCGATCTGGCCGCAGCTTGCCGCGGGCGCCGGGGTGATCGTGAGCGAGCTGTTCAGCGAGCGGCACGGCGTCGGCACCGGCGACCGGCTCCGGCTGCCGCTGGGGGCGGAGGGGCTGGAACTCCGCGTGGCCGGCGTGTTCTACGACTATTCCGGCGACCGGGGGTTCGTCATCGGCGACCGGAGCGCGCTGCTCCCGCACCTGCCCGACCGGCGGCTGTCCAGCCTCGGGGTCCATCTTGCCCCCGGCGCGGACCCGGAGAGGAGTCGCGAGGCGCTGGTGCGCGCCCTCGCCGGCCTGGAGGTGCTGGTGACGCCGACCCGCACGCTCAGGGAGCGCTCCATCGAGATCTTCGACCGCACCTTCACCATCACCTGGGCGCTGGAGGCGATCGCGATCCTGGTGGCGATCCTGGGCATGGCCGAGGCGTTGCTGAACCTCGTGTTCGACCGCCGGGTGGAGCTTGCGCAACTGCGCATGCAGGGCGCATCGAGGGATCAGATCCGCGCCCTGGTGCTGGTGCAGGCAGGTCTGCTCGGGGCGGCCGCGTGCGGGCTCGGGCTCGGGCTCGGCATTGCCTGGTCGCAGGTGAACCTGCTGGTGATCCACAAGCAGTCCTTCGGCTGGAGCGTGCAGCTCGACTGGCCGGTGGCGTTTCTGGCCGGCACCCTGGGGCTCATCCTGGCCGCGAGCGTGGCGTCGGGCCTGTATCCGGCCCGCATGGCGGCGCGGCTCAATCCGGTCGAGGTTCTGAGAGGTGAGTAATACGTTTGTGCGGGCGGAACGCCCGTCCAGCCGGCGTTCTCCGCCGGTCTTGTGCCTCCCTGCGGGAATCGGGACGGGTTTTGTGGGGAGGGGCGTTCCGACGGTGTGCGGCTCCAAGGGCGGTTGGAAATTGAAAATGACGCGACACCGACGCCTCCGTGCGCGGAGCGACGCTTCCGGTTCGGCGAGCCAGGAGCGAGAGCGCGTGATGCGGGCGCGGCGCACGCCTCTCGTTGTCGGGGGACGGCCATGTCGGGACTGGCAGCTATTCGGCATGTTTCGGGGTCGCGCCCGCCTTCGCTTCGCACCTTCCTCCGCTCCATCACCTGAGGACGGAAGGATTACGCCCCGGCTCCCCCGTCCGCATTGGGCGCTTGCCGTCGTGCTTTCCGTCGTGGTCGCCGCTGCGATTCCCGGGGCGGCGAGCGCCGACGCGGAGCCCGGCCCGGCGCCCGCGCGGGTGGTCCCCGGCTACCCGTTCGAGTTCCCGCGCGATCACTTCGCGCATCCGGAGTTCGAGTCCGAGTGGTGGTACTACACCGGCAATTTATTCACCGCGTCGGGGCGGCACTTCGGATTCGAGCTGACGTTCTTCCGTCGGACGCGAGTGGTCGACGCGGAACCGCAGTCGGCCTGGGATCTCGACCAGGTGTATCTGGCGCACTTCGCGGTGACCGACACCGACGGGGAGCGGTTCGTCCTTGGCGAGCGCCTGAACCGGGCCGGGCCGGGCATCGCCGGTGCCGCCGCCGCCGCGCGGCGCGTGTGGAACGGCAACTGGGGCGTCGAGTGGCGTTTCGAGGACGCAGCGCGCCCGGTGCAGGTACTGACCGCGATGCACCGGGACGCGGCACTCCGCCTCGTGCTGGAGCCGCGCAAGCCGGTGGTGATCCACGGGCGCGACGGCGTGAGCCGCAAGGTCGCCGGTGACCCGCGGGCCGTCTCGCACTACCTGTCCTTCACCCGCATGGCCGCCTCCGGCACCGTCGCCGTCGCGGGCGAGGAATTTGCCGTGCAGGGGCAGGCATGGATGGACCACGAGTTCTTCTCCGACTATCTGACGCCGGGCAAGGTCGGCTGGGACTGGATGAGCGTGCAGCTCGACGACGGCTCCGATCTGATGCTGTTCGGCATTCGCGACGGGCAGGGCGGCTACGGCCCCGACCGATTCGGCACCTGGGTGGACGCAGCCGGCCGTGCCCGCCCCATCGATCCGGGCGGGGTGAGCTTCCGCCCGGGACGACGGTGGCGGAGCGAGGCCACCGGCGCGGCGTATCCGGTGGAGTGGCAGGTGGAAGTCCCGGAGATCGGCCTCCGCCTCGATGTCCGCCCGCGTCTCGACGCCCAGGAGGTCTTCTCCGGGGACGGCATCCTCCCCCCGTACTGGGAGGGCGCGGTGCGCTACGCCGGCGAACGCGAGGGGCGGCCGGTCACGGGCATCGGCTATCTGGAGATGACCGGCTACGCGGGCAGGCTCGACATCGGCGCCATCGGAGAAGCGGCGGCGGGGGCGGACTCCGCGCGCTGAACGGAATCAGCGACGAATGTTGGGCCCCTTGCCAGTCTTGGCCCAGCCTGGCTACTTGAGCGCGTCATCATGAAAGTGAACATGCACGAAGCGAAATCGCAACTCTCCAAGCTGGGCAAGCTGGCCTGGGAGGGGGAGGAAGTCGTCATCGCCAGGGCCGGCGAGCCCTGGTTGCGCCTCACGCCCTACCGCGAGCGCCTGGAAGAACGAAAGCCCGGCGGGCTTGAAGGCCGGATGCGCATGGCGCCCGGCTTCGACGACGATGACGAGGAACTCATTGACGCCATCAACAAATCGAAGATCTTCCCGGATGGGCATTGACGACGCAGCGCCTCCTGCTGGACACCCATGCGCTCCTTTCCCGCAAGGAGCGCAGCAAACCGGCGGGACAGGGGCTCAGTGTCAATTTCCGCCGCCGCAGAGACGCACAACCGAGATCGGCCCTTGCATTCCGGGAGGCGTCCATACAGGATGCCGTGGTCGTTCTCGATGACGATCGAGAGCGACGCGGCGAGCCGATTCCGGAGCGACGGTGAGCGCTGGGCGGCAGTCGTGCATCGCGACTGGGGCGCGGAGGGTGCGTTCTTCTGCTCCGTCGCGACGACCGGTGTCCATTGTCAGCCTATCCTTGTTTCATTGACCAACGCCTGCCGGGGGACCGCCTCAAGACACCCGGCCGGCATTCTTGAGAGAGGGAACCACGCCATGCCACGACTCTTGACACACGTCTGTCCCCCCCCCCCCCCCCCCCCCCCCAGGGTGACCGCATATAAAGTCATTGTCCCATCAACAACTTATCTCGGAAGGCATCGTTCAGAGCGGCCCGGACTCTCTTGCGCCTATAGCTCATTTTCGTCTTCTCGCGCTTGAGTAGGTTCATCGCCATGTGACGAATCACCCCGATGTTGTGAGGCGCATTGCCTCGACGAATCCGGCTTGCGTCTTCGCGAAACGTCACGTCCAACCGCCAGTGCAACCCGTTCTCGATACTCCAATGTGAACGCACCGCCCGTTGAAACACCTTCACGTCATCAAGCGAGGTGATGTAGTAGCGCCGCTCAACACTGACACGCCCTCCACAATGACGTTCCGACTCCACCATTCCCATCGCTTTCAGTCCCTTCCACTTCCCGACACCCGACAACGCACCAAGGTCCGTGGACAAGAAATAGCTCCGGTGCTCAATCCGCCCGTGACCTTCGTCGCAAGTCGCCTCGTGCCCCATCTCCGAACCGCCAAAGTCGCACCGCTCCGCCGCCTCGAAATACGCCCGAACCTCGCGCTCCAATTCCGGCTGATTGCGCTTCAGCGCCAACACGTAATCCCCACCGCCTTTCTTGACCTGCTTCGCGATCGCGCGTTGGCACCCCATCGCATCCAGCGTCACGATACACCCCTTCAATTGAAGCTTCTCCAGCAACTCCGGCACCGCCACGATCTCGTTCGACTTCTCGTCGGTTTTCACCTGCCCAAGCACCACCCCATTGCGACACGCCCAGGCACTGACCATATGCAGCGCCTTCACCCCTCGCTTGCGATCATGGGTGCGTCGATGCGTCTTGCCATCGAGCGCAATGATCTCACCGTCGCTGAGCTTGACCACGTCCTCCATCCAACTGAGAAAGCACGCCTGAAACCCACTGACCGACAACGCCGAGATGATGCGGGCAATCGTGTCATCGACCGGGACCCCATTGGCCAGCGGGACATAACGACGTAACCAGTCCAGCTTTGCGCGACCGAACTCCTCGATGTCGCACCAACCTTCGGCCCCACTGAGCACCGCGCACACGCACAGCACGATGACATCAATCAACTCATGCTTCTTGTTCCGGTCGACGCGCGGGTCTTCCAACTTCGAGAAATGTTCGATCAGACCCTCGGGGGCACTGTTGTCCATTGCTGATCACGTTCCTCTCCTTGGCCAGAGTGGCATTAGATCACAGAATGCACTGATTTACATGGGATTTTAGTGATCTTGCCCTGCCCCCCCCCCCCCAACGTGAACGCCTGACCCCCCGGCTGGCCGCCCCCGTTGCGGCTCTCACTCTGGCCGCCGCTCTCGCCCTCGTGGCCGGGCCCGCCGCGGCGCAGACATTCAGGTTCCCTGGCAACTTTGATTACTTAACAGTGGTCCTGGAGAACGAGGGCAGGGATTACGGGAACCCCGTCACCTCGCTGAACGGCACCTTGTTCACCGACACGCAAGCTACGCCTGCTATTAGTAACTTGGATATTGAGGCCTTGGAATGGCCCGGCACCACGATTCTCGGAGTGGGCGCCGGATCCCGGTGCGCATACGGCAGCGGGGAGGCAACGCGGCTGGTCGGCTTCCACAACGCCACCGGCAAGTACAGCCACGGCCAGCCCATCGCCACAGCCTGCACCTACTTCGGCCAGCCAAAATGCTCGAGAACAGTCACCGTTCAAGGACGAACGTTCACGGCCAATCGCGGAAGCCCTCCCTGTCCGCCAAACCCGCAGCAGGGCGCGGATAATGTGCCAACCGGCCGCCATATCCCCCACACCGGCATGTTCACGGTCCGCATCTGGGGCAAGCTGTGCTTCAGCGGGAGTGGTTTATGTCAATCGGCGGGGGAGCCAATACCAGCAGGTGATGTGCGTCCCATCAATGACGGTGGGTATTTCGCCACCTTCAAGGGCGGCGGCGACAACTGTGGCCCGCCCATATGGCCCACGCCAGAGGCGCGGGCATTGGGCACCCCGCCCTATGCCACCTATTGTGACTTCACCTTTAATATACAGTGAAGCGGCACTGGCCGAAACCCGCTCGCCCCCGTGCGCATGCGTGCGGAGGCGAGCGCGCTACACCGCTAGGCGGGTGCGGAAGTCGGCGATCCCGGCCGCCGAATAGCCGGCTTCGAGGAGCACCTCCTCGGTATGCTCGCCCGCCTCCGGGCCGGGCCGGGCATCGCCGGTGCCGCCGCCGCCGCGCGTGTGGAACGGCAACTGGAGCGTCGAGTGGCGTTTCGAGGACGCGGCGCGCCCGGTGCAGCTACTGACCGCGATGCACCGGGACGTGGCCCTTCGCCTCGTGCTGGAGCCGCGCAAACCCGTGGTGATCCACGGGCGCGACGGCGTGAGCCGCAAGGTCGCCGGTGACCCGCGGGCCGTCTCGCACTACCTGTCCTTCGCCCGCATGGCCACCTCCGGCACCGTCGCCGTCGCGGGCGGACTCCGCGCGCTGAAGCCACCCGCGAGCGTATCCGTGACTCGTTGAGAAATGCGGGCTTGAGGCCGAGCTTTGGATTGAAGAGGCCGGACATATGGAACGGATCGTCAACGTCCATATCGAAAAGCTGCCGGAGGGCGTGTATCTGGCGACATCGGAGGATGTTCCCGGGTTGGTGGCGCAGGGCCGCACCGTGACCGAAACGCTGGAAATCGCCCGAGACGTGGCCAAGAGGTTGCTGGAAGCGCAGACGGATCGACATGGTTGCCCGATGCTCAAGGAAACCGGGGATTCGTTTGATTACCCGCTGGTGGTCGGCGGCTGTTGAACGGGACGCCTCGCCGGCTTTTCCTGTCGTCGAGTCGCTCGGCGCCTGAAGACGCTCGGCTTCACGTTCGATCGACAAGTCGCGGGTTCGCACGAGATATGGTTCAACGCGAACACCAATCGCTACACGACACTCCCCAACCGCTCCGGCGATCTTCCTGAAGGTACGCTTCGGGCCATTCTCAAGCAGGCCGCAATTTCGCCCGAGCGGTTTCTGAACGCCACGTAGTGGAACCCGGCGTGGCCGCGGAGCCGCACCGGGTGGGAATTTGCGAATCTCGCCGATGGACGGCTCGACTGCGTGATTTTCCGCATCACGCCAGGCGCAGTACAACGTCAGGCGTCGGGATTGAAACTTTCCGGTCATGCGATTCCGATAGCGGTAGATTACGCGCTCATGGACAGACGCGCGGACAGCGCCACTGCCTCTGATGCGTGCGCATTCTCGGTGCCGCGTCGGGTTGCGCCGCGCCGGGTCGTGGCCACCGCCCTCGGCAAGTTCGCGGGGTCCGTGCCGGCGGCCCGGGCGGCGCACGTGCGCTATCTCGACACCTTCGACCGGCGTTTGCGGCGGGCCGGATTCGTGCTGGAGCACCTGACCCTCCCTGACGAGACCGGCCTGCGCTACCGCGAGTTCGGGCCGCCCCGGCTGCCGGTGGCGGTGGTCGACGCGCCCGGTGCGGCGTTGCCGGCGTTCGCGCGCGATATCGTTCATGCGCGCCTCCGCGGGCTGCTTCAGCCCCTGATCGACGTCCGGCGGTTGCTCGTGGTCGCCGAGTCCCGGGGGCGGTTCGGCGTCGCCCGGGGTCGGGATGCCGAGGACAAGACCGTGCTGATGGTGGAGTGCTTCACCGCATCCCGCGGACCGACCCGGCTCACGATCCGTGCCCTGCGTGGCTACGAGAGCGCGGCGCGGCGTGCGATCCGCCGGGTGCGGAAGGTGGACGGGGTCGTGCCCGATGACCGCGAGCCCCTGCTGGCGGCCGACGCCGGCCCGGATGCGGCCTTCGGCGGCATGCCGACCTCCGTCCGCGCCGACCCCGACCCCGGTGAGCGTTCCGACATCGCATGCCGGCGGGTGCTCGCGCGGCTCGAAGTGGTGCTGGAGGCGAACGCGCCCGGGATCCTGGCCGATCTCGACCCCGAATGCCTGCACGACTTTCGGGTCACGGTGCGCCGGGCGCGGTCGCTGATCGGGGAGATGAGGCGGGTGTTTCCGCCGTCCGTCAACCGGCGGCTGCGGGCCGACTTCGGTTGGCTCGGGCGGTGCACGGGACCGTTGCGCGATCTCGATGTCCATCTGATCGAGTTCGGCGCCGACAAGGACGACGACAAGGACGCCGGCGGGGCGGGACCGGCGGCGGCGTCCGCCGCGCTGCGTACCCACCTCGAAGCGCTCAGGAGCCGCGAGCTGCGCGCCCTGTGCCGCGTCCTGCGCTCCGCGCGCTATCGGCGCGCCCGCGCCGCGTCCCGGAAGTTTCTGGCTTCCGGGGTGCCCGCGCGCCCGCGGAGCGAGAACGCCCTGGTGTCCATCGGCACCCTGTCGGCGAAGCGCATCCTCAGGGTCTACCGCCGAACCCTGGCCGAGGGCCGGGCGATCGGGGACGCGAGTCCGGCCGAAGCGCTCCACGATCTGCGCAAGACCTGCAAGCGCCTGCGGTACCTGCTGGAGTTCTTCCGCGACGTGCACCGCGCGAAGCCGGTGGAACACGCGATCGCCCGCCTGAAGCATCTGCAGGACAATCTCGGCGCGTACCAGGACGCGCAGGTCCAGTGCGCGGTGCTGGAGGCGTTTCGGGAACACGCGGCGGCGTCGCTGGATGCCGCCGCGGCCGCCGCCATCGACGCCCGGTGCGCGGCGCTGGCCGAGCGGGAGCGCCGGACGCGAGCCGAGTTCGCGGCGCGGTTCGCACGCTACGATTCCAGGCGGGCGCACCGGGCGTTCACCGTATCGCTCCGGCGCGAGCGACCCGGCCCGCCGACATGAAGACCATCGCGCTGTTCAGCATCAAGGGCGGAGTCGGGAAGACTTCGGCGGCGGTGAACCTCGCGCACCTCGCCGCGCGCGGAGGGGCGAGGACCCTGCTCTGGGACCTCGATCCGCAGGGCGCGGCGAGCTTCTACCTGCGCATCCGGCCGCGGCTCGCCGCGGGCCCCCGGCGGCTGCTGAAGCGCAAGAACCGGCTCGCGGAGGCGGTCAAGGCCAGCGACTTTCCGGATCTCGACGTGGTCCCGGCCGACTTCTTGCTGCGGAAGCTCCCGCTGGCGCTGAGCCGGTTCGACGATCCTCTCGCCCGGCTGCGACGCCTGCTGCGCCCGATGCGCGACGACCACGACCTGGTCTTCATCGACTGCGCCCCCGGCGTGTCGCTCGTCTCCGACGCGGTCATGCAGGCGAGCGATCTCGTGCTCGTTCCCATCATCCCCACCACGCTCTCGCTCCGCACCTGGACGCAGCTTCTGCGTCACGCGCGGGCGAGCGGCCTCGCCGACGCCGCGATCATGCCGTTCTTCTCCATGGCCGACCGGCGCCGGCGCCTGCACCGCGAGATCATGGTGGACTTCGCGCGCCGCACGCCGGAGTGCTCGAAGATCTTCATCCCCTATGCCACGCAGGTCGAGCGTATGGGCCCCCGCCGGATGCCGGTCACCGCGTTCGCCCCGACAAGCGCCCCCGCCCGCGCCTTCGAGCAGTTGTGGGCACAGGCCGCCTCCCGGCTCGCGGTGTTCACCCGGAACCCCGGCCCGGCGAAATCCGTGAAGAGGTGATGGCGGTTTGCGATACGATTCGCCGCGCATCCTGGCCGTATTCAACGCGGCGAAAACAGTCGGATCAGCGCCCTCAGCCGTGAATTCGGGAAATTTTCGGGCGGGGACCGGAAACACGCGGCGCTCCCTCCGGGACCGACCGTAGGGGCCGACCATCGAGGAACCATGCACCATGAACGATCCGAGCCGCTCGGCCACCGGCCGCTCAACGGATGACAGGGCCGCCGGCCGCTCACGGCGCCATTCGGTTCCCCGCTGCTCGCCGGATCACTCGGCCGCCGGGTGTGCACCGGGCGATACGGTCACCGGTCGCGCGCCAGGGCACGCGGCCGTCAGGCATTCGCCAGGTCACGCAGCCACCGACCGCTTGCCGGTGATCGTCGCCTACGGTCGTTCGCCCTTCACCTTCGCGCGCAAGGGGGCGCTCGTGAAGCTCCGCCCCGACGACCTCGCCGCCCAGGTGGTGCGCGGGGTGGTCGAGCGTGCCGGCCTCGCCCCCGAAGAGGTGGAAGACCTCATCGTCGGTTGCGCCTTCCCCGAGGGTGAGCAGGGGTTCAACGTCGCCCGCATCGTGGGGCTCCTGACCGGCACGCTGCCGCTCTCGGTGGCGGGCGCCACCGTCAACCGCTTCTGCGGCTCCTCGATGCAGTCGGTCCACATGGCGGCCGGCGCGGTGCGGATGAACGCGGGCGACGCCTTCGTCTGCGCCGGGGTCGAGTCGATGTCGCGGGTGCCGATGGGCGGCTACAACCCGCTGCCCAACCCCGGGCTGCACGAATCGTTTCCCGCCGCCTACATGAGCATGGGCCGGACGGCGGAAAACGTCGCGGAGCGCTACCGGATCACGCGCCCCGAGCAGGAGGCGTTCGCGCTCGAAAGCCAGCGGCGGGCGGCGGCGGCGCGCGCCGACGGGCGTCTCGATGCCGAGATCGTGCCGGTCGAGGTCGGGGGCGCGCTCATCGAACGCGACGGCTGCATCCGCGAGGAGACGAGCCTCGAAGGACTGGCCGACCTGAAGCCCGCGTTTCTCGAAGACGGCACGGTGACCGCCGGCACCTCGTCGCCGCTCACCGACGGAGCGGCGGCGGTGGTGGTGTGCAGCGAAGCCTGCGCGGCGGCGCGCGGGTTCGAGCCGCTCGCGCGGGTGCGGAGCATCGCGGTGTCCGGCTGCGCGCCCGAGGTGATGGGGATCGGGCCGGTCGGTGCGTCGCGCAAGGCATTGGAGCGGGCCGGCATCGACGCTGCGGACATCGACGTGGTGGAACTGAACGAAGCATTCGCCGCCCAGGCCATCGCCTGCATGCGCGATCTCGGGCTCGACCATGAGAAGGTGAACATCGACGGGGGCGCGATCGCCCTCGGTCATCCGCTGGGGGCGACGGGGGCGCGCATCACCGGCAAGGCCGCGGTCATCCTGAAGCGCGAAGGCGGGCGCTACGCCCTCGCCACCCAGTGCATCGGCGGCGGACAGGGCATCGCCACGGTGCTGGAGGCGGTCCGGTGAGCGTGGGGTCGGAGACGGGCCGGCGCCGGAGCCCTGGTCGGAGTTCCGATCGGAGCCCCGGTCGGAGTTCCAGTCGGAGTGCTGGTCGGAACCCCGGCCGGAACCCCGGTCGGGATCCCGGACAGAGTCCCGGGCCGGGCTCCGGTCGGAGTTCGAATCCGGGCGCCGTGGCGGGGCCGGCTGCGGGTGGGCTGGGGATCGAGCGGGTCGCGGTGATCGGTTCCGGCGTGATGGGCGGAGGGATCGCCGCTCAGCTCGCGAACGCGGGGGCGCGCGTGCTTCTGCTCGACGTGGCCGCGAAGGACGGCCCCGACCGCTCCGCCGTCGCCCGCGCCGCGGTCGAGCGCCTGTCGAAATCGCGCCCACCGGCCTTCATGCACCGCGGCGCGGCCCGGCGCATCGAGGTCGGCAACATCGACGACGACCTGGCGCGAGCCGGTGAGGCCGACTGGATCGTCGAGGCGGTGGTGGAACGCCTCGACGTGAAGCGCGTCCTCTACGCGCGGCTCGACGCGGTGCGCAAACCGGGCGCCATCGTCTCCTCGAACACCTCCACCATCCCGCTCGCCCACCTTCTGGAAGGCGCATCGGACGCACTGCGGCGGGACTTCGCCGTCACCCACTTCTTCAACCCCCCGCGCTACATGCGGCTGCTGGAGCTCGTGCGCGGCCCGGGGACGCGGCCGGAACCGGTCGAACGGCTCCGCGCGTTTGCGGATCTCCGCCTCGGCAAGGGGGTGGTCGAGGGCAAGGACACCCCGGGGTTCATCGCCAACCGCATCGGGGTGTTCTGGATGCAGTGCGCGATGATCGAGGCGATGCGGGCGGGGTTGAGCGTCGAGCGGGCCGATACGGTGCTCGGCCCGGCGGTCGGCATCCCCAGGACCGGGGTCTTCGGGCTCGCCGACCTCGTGGGTCTCGACCTCATGCCCCACGTGGTCGCGAGCATGGATTCGCTGCTCGCGCCGGACGACGCGCTGCGAAGCTACACGGAGACGCCCGATCTGGTGCGGCGGATGATCGCGGACGGCTACACCGGCCGAAAGGGCCGGGGCGGCTTCTACCGCCTGCGGCGCGAGGGCTCGGAGCGGGTCAAGGAGTCGATCGACCTCGTCACCGGCGAGTACCGGCGCTCCGAACCCGCCCGGCTCGCCGGCGTGGAGGCCGTGAAGTCCGGGGGGCCGCGGGCGCTCCTCGAACACGACAGCGACGAAGGGCGCTACGCATGGCGGGTGCTCTCGTCGGTGATCGCCTATTCCGCCGCGCTGGTGCCGGAGATCTCGGACGACCTTGCCGATGTCGATGCCGCGATGCGCCTCGGTTACAACTGGCGGTCCGGTCCGTTCGAGATGGCGGACCGCCTGGGGGCCGGTTGGCTTGCGGAGCGTCTGCGCGACGAGGGCCGGGCGGTGCCCCCGCTGCTGGAGGCGGCCCGCAGGGACGGCTTCTACCGGGCCGCCCCCGGATCTCCTGGATCCCCCAGGTCCCCCGGATCCCCCGATTCCCCCAGGTCTCCCGGGCCCACCGGGTCCCCCGGATCCCCCGGGTCCGTTGAACGGCTGGATGCCACCGGGTGCTACGTCCCCGTGCGTTCGCCCGCGGGCGTGATGCGCCTCGGCGACGCGAAGCGGGGCCGCGCGCGGGTGATCGGCAACGACTCCGCCAGCCTGTGGGATGTCGGCCGCGATGTCGCCTGCCTGGAGTTCCACACCAGGATGAACACGCTGGACCCGGCGGTGATGCAGCTCATCGCCGAGGCGCTCGATCGGGTGCCCGGCCATTTCACCGGCCTGGTCATCCACAATGATGCCGAGCACTTCTCCGCCGGCGCCGACCTCCGCGCGGTGATGGTCACGATGCGGGCCGGGGCTCCCGACCGGCTGGCGGCGGCCATCGAATTCGGGCAGAACACGTTCAGGGCAATGAAGTACGCCCCGTTCCCGGTCGTCGGCGCCCCGGCCGGCATGGCGCTCGGCGGAGGGTGCGAGATCCTGCTGCACTGCGACGCCGTCGTCGCCCACGCCGAGACTTACGCCGGGTTGGTGGAGGCCGGCGTCGGGCTGATCCCGGCGTGGGGCGGATGCAAGGAGCTGCTCGCACGGTTCTCGCGCCCCGAGCCCGAAGGGCCGATGCCGCGGGGATCGACACCGGGCGGGTCGACACCGGGTGGGCCGACGCCGGAAGGAACGACGCTCGAGGGGCCGACGCCGGAAGGAGCGACGCTCGGCGGGTCGAAGCCGCAAGGGGCGATGCCGGAAGGGGCGACGCTCGGGGGGTCGACACCGGGCGGGCCGATGCCGCCGGAAGGGGCGACGCTCGGGAAGCCGACACCGGGCGGGCCGATGCCGCCGGTGAATCGGGCGTTCGAGCTGGTGGGGCTCGCGAAGGTATCCCAGTCCGCGGCCGAGGCGCGCGAACTCGGTATTCTGCGGCGCGGTGATGTCATCGTGATGAACCGGGACCGGGTGCTCGGCGAGGCGGTGGACCGGGTCCATGCGCTCGCCGCCGACTACACCCCTCCCGAGCCGCCGGTGTTCCACCTGCCCGGCCGCTCCGGGAAGGCCGCGCTGGCGCTCGCCGTCGAGGACCTGATAAGCGCCGGCAAGGCGACCCCGCACGACGTGGTGGTCGCGGATGCCCTCGCCCGGGTGCTGACCGGCGGCGACGCCGACCTGACCGACGAGGTCACCGAGGACGACCTGCTCGCACGGGAGCGCGAAGCCATACTCTCCCTGCTCGGCACGGAGGGTACGCAGGCCCGCATCGCGCACATGCTCGAGACCGGCAAGCCGCTGCGCAACTGACCGGTCGCGGCCAGGGCGTGATCAAGTCGCGGCCAGGTTGGGACCAGGTCGGAGCCGAGGTCAGGGCCGGGGTCGGGGTCAGGTCGGAGCCGAATCGGGGTCAGGTCGGAGCCGAATCGGGATCAGGTCGGAGCCGAGTCGGGGTCAGGTCGGAGCCGAGTCGGGATCAGGTCGGAGCCGAGTCGGGGTCGGGTCGGAGCCGGGTCGGGGTCGGGTCGGAGCCGGGTCGGGGTCGGGTCGGAGCCGGGTCGGGGTCGGGGCCAGGTCGAGGTCAGGTCGGAGCCGGGCCAGGCCGAGGCCGGCTTGCGAACGAGGAGAAGCGGACAGCGATTCACGGGGAGGCTGGCGATGGAACGAATCTGGCTTGAGAGCTATACCGAGGGGGTGCCGCCCGACATCGACCCGGACGAGTACCCGTCGCTCGTCGCCATCATCGACGAGGCGATCGCCCGTTTTCCGGACCGCCCGGCGTTCGAGAACCTGGGCGTGCGCATCACCTTCGCGGAGCTCGATCGGCTGGCCAGGGACTTCACCGGCTACCTCGCGAGCGCCGGGCTCGGCCGGGGCGACCGCATCGCCCTGATGATGCCGAACGTGCTGCAGTATCCGGTGGCGCTGGTCGGCGCGCTGCGGGCCGGGCTGGTGGTGGTCAACACGAACCCGCTGTACACCGCGCGGGAGCTTCGCCACCAGCTCGCCGATTCGGGCGCCCGCGCTATCGTGGTGCTCGAGAACTTCGGGCACGTGCTGGCGGAGTGCATCGACGACACCGGGGTCGAGCGGGTGGTCGTGACCGGCCTCGGAGACATGCTGGGCTTTCCCAGGAGCGCGCTGGTGAACTTCGTCGTGCGGCGTGTGAAGAAGCTCGTGCCGCCGTTTCGCATTGCCGGGGCGGTGCGCTGGAAGGACGCGCTGGGCGCGGGGCGCAATGCCGCCGCGGCCGGTACAGCGGCCGGTCCGGTGGAGCTTGCCGGCGATGATCTCGCGTTCCTCCAGTACACCGGGGGCACCACCGGGGTCGCGAAGGGCGCGATGCTCACCCACCGCAACATGGTGGCCAACGTTCTCCAGGCGGACGGCTTTCTGCGCCCCTTCGCCCGCGAAGGCGAAGAGGTGATCATCACCGCGCTGCCGCTCTACCACATCTTCGCGCTGGCGGTGAACTGCCTGACCTACATGCGCTTCGGGGCCCTCGGGGTGCTCGTCACCAACCCGCGCGACATGCCCGGCTTCGTCAAGATTCTGAAGGGCGTGCGGTTCACCGCGATCACCGGCGTGAACACCCTGTTCAACGGGCTCATGAACACCAGCGGCTTCGACCGGCTCGACTTCTCGGCGATGCGCATCTCGGTCGGGGGGGGCATGGCGGTGCAGAGCGCGGTAGCCGAGCGGTGGAAGCGGATGACCGGCGTCGCGCTCCTCGAAGGCTACGGACTGACGGAGACATCGCCCTGCGTGTGCATGAACCCGCTGCACATCGGCGACTACACGGGGATGATCGGGGTGCCGATGGCGAGTACCGAGTGCCGGGTGGTCGACGAGGCGGGGCGCACGCTGCCCGCGGATATGCCCGGCGAGCTCTGCGTTCGCGGTCCGCAGGTGATGCGCGGGTACTGGAAGCGGCCCGAGGAGACCGCCGCGGTGCTCGACGACGAGGGGTGGCTGCGCACCGGCGACATCGCGGAGATGGACGCGCGCGGCTTCGTCCGCATCGTCGACCGCAAGAAGGACATGATCCTGGTGTCGGGGTTCAACGTGTATCCGAACGAGGTCGAGGAGGTCGTCTCGCAGCACCCGGAGGTGGCCGAGGTCGGCGCCATCGGGGTGGCGGACGAAGCGAGCGGCGAGGCGGTGAAGATCATCGTGGTGAAGCGCTCGCCGGGGCTCACCGAGGCATCCCTGCGGGCGTACTGCGAGGAGCAGCTCACCGGCTACAAGCGCCCGCGGCACATCGATTTCACGGACGCCCTGCCCAAGACCAACGTCGGCAAGATTCTGCGTCGGGAGCTGCGCGAGCAGTTCTCCGGGTCCGGTGGCTCCGGTGTGTAGCCGGGCCGGAATCCAGCTACGAACTCGACCATGGCCCGGTACCATTCACAAGTCGCGGCTGCTTGGTGCCCGTATCCGACAGCGCCCGTCGATCGACCATTTTTGGCACCGTGAGCCATCGGTGAATGCCCGGTGGGCCATCAATCGGGACCTTTTGAATCGCCCATGACTCCGACCACCCACTCTTCCATGCACTCCTCCGACCGGGCCGACAATACGTTCGACCCGGGCGTGCGGTTCCGGGTGGCGCTGGTCTCCGACACCCACGGGGATCTCGAACCCCGGATCGTGGAGGTGGTGCAGCGCTGCGGGCTCGTGCTCCATGCCGGCGACATCGGCAGTGGCGCGGTGCTCGACACCCTCGCACACCCGGACCGCCGGGTGACCGCGGTGCGCGGCAACAACGATGTCGCATCGAAATGGAGCCCGGAAGAGCATCCGCGCCTCGACGAGCTCCCGTGGGAGACCACCCTCTCGATGCCCGGCGGCAGGATCGCGGTGACCCACGGGCACCAGGTGATGGGGGTCGAGCACCGGCACCAATGGCTGCGCGAGCGGTATCCCGACGCCCGCGTCGTGGTGTACGGACACACCCACTGGCGCTGCATCGACCGCAGCGCCCGGCCGTGGATCGTCAACCCGGGAGTCGCGGGACGGAGCCGGACCTTCGGCGGCCCGTCGCTGGTCGTGCTCCATGTCGACGACACCCGCTGGCGCCTTCGCACCGTGCACTTCGAGCACGCCACGCCGCGTGACGGGTGACGGCCGATTCACCGGAACCGACGCCTTCGGCTCGACCTTGAGGTCGAGACGAGTCGCGGGCCGGTGGCGTCTCACTCCGACTCCCGAACTCTCGGGAAAGCCGGTGCATTCAAGCCGGAAACCCCGGGCGGGATTTCGAAGTCAGCCCGGAAAATTTTACCGATTCCCGGCTGCGGGCACGGATCTGACAGCTTTCGCCACGTTGAACGCGGCATAGGGGTGGCCGTGGTTCGGGGTGCTCGATGCCACTTGCTTCGCAAGCTCGCTCCGTACCTTACGGATACGCCTGCGCGCCCTGACTCGCGTTCGCCTTGCGAGAACAGCCATCTCCGCCCCTTCGCTTCGCAATCGGTGAAATTTTC
Organism: Gammaproteobacteria bacterium; assembly: GCA_965221725.1. Taxonomy (GTDB): domain Bacteria; phylum Pseudomonadota; class Gammaproteobacteria; order HK1; family HK1; genus HK1. The sequence goes on along the minus strand of OZ244909.1, from coordinate 760,047 downwards.
GGTAATGCCCCACTTCGACTCCTGAGGTCTCGGGAGAGTCGGTGCACGCAGGCCGGAGATACCGGGCAGAATTTCAAAACGAGGCAAATTTTCCGGGTCAGGCGCTACCCGTGAGCACTTCCGGGGGCCGTTGCCACGCGGGGTGATCGACCGCCGTTCGGCCGTGCCCGGATCGCGCCGCGGGATACGGGCCTGCGTGGCAGGGGCGCGGGCCTGCGCTCAGACCGACAGTCGTTCAGGCGGCACGAGCCGGCACCCCGCCTCGTCCCATCGCAGCACCATCCCCCGGTGGTCGTACCAGTCGCCGAGCACGATACGGGTAGCCGGGCCGGTCCTCAGCGCGATCTCGTGGACGCCGGGGCGGTGCGTGTGCCCGTGGACCATCCGGGTCGCTCCGCACTCCGCAAACACCCGCGCGACCTCGTCGTCCGTGACGTCCATGATGTCTTCCGGCTTGAGCCGGGTCCGGGAGTCCGAAGCGGCGCGGATCTTCGCCGCTTCCTGCCCCCGCTCCTCCATCGGCCGCGCGAGGAACGCCCGCTGGGTCGCGGGATCGCGCGCGGAGCGCCGGAACGCCTGGTACTCGACGTCGCGGGTGCAGAGCGTATCGCCGTGCAGGAGGACGGTGCGCTCGTCCATGGTGTCGATGACGTGCGGCTCGTCGATCAGACGGCACCCCGTGCGTTCGGCGAACGCGTCGCCGAGCAGGAAGTCGTGGTTGCCCCGCATGAGGTCGATGGGCACCCCGGCGGAGACGGTGTCGGCCAGGGCGGCCTCGACCTCGGGGTGCGGCGCGCGGTCGTCGTCATCGCCGAGCCAGAGGTCGAACACGTCGCCGAGCAGGTAGAGCCGGTCCGCACCGCGCCCGGGGCCCGCGAGAAACTCCACGAACGCGGCGACCGCGGCGGGACGATGCGCCGAGAGATGGATGTCGCTGGCGAACAGGAGCATTACGGGAGAATCGGGTGGGACATGGCGGGGCCGGAGGGCGTGCGCACGGGACAGGGAACCGGATGAGCGGCAGGATCCAGCATGCGCCATGATAGTCGCGGGCGGCGCGAGAGGCGAGATTGGCGGAGCCGGCTGTCTCCGATTCGTCAGCGATTCCGGCAGGTTGGAACATGCGCCCCGCATCGCCCCGAATGGGCACCCCGGCCGGAGGTTGAAATCATGCCGGAGTCGCGCCGCGTGGCGGCCCCCTGAAGCGCTGGCGGGAATCGCTGATGGCCTCCGCGTTCGCAAGGAGGGTGGTCACGTCGGCGGCTGGAGACGCCTTGGCGGGCCCTGCGCCTACACGTCTTGTGCCCGAGTTCCATGGAAGCGGGAGTGGTTTCGTCCTACACTGCATCGACGCTTGACGAGGACTCAATCATGACGAGCCACCCCACCGCCCGGACTGGTCTGAAGCAGGAGACAATCGCGATCGTCGCGGTCGGCCTGACCATTCTCGGCACGATGCTGTACACCACGACCCGACTCGAAACTCGTATCGACCGCGTCCAGGTCGAGATGCGGGCGGACCGCGAACTCTTCACCCGGGAGATCCTGCGCCTGACCGCCGAGCAGTCCCGCCTCGCCGGCATCGTCGAAAGCGCTCGCACCGATCAGGTGCGATGACCGCTCCAATCAAGGCCCCGATCACAGCCCCGATGGCCACTGATCATCCGCATCGGCTCCGAGTCGCGCCATGACGAGCCACTCCACTGCTCGGACCGGTCTGAAACAGGAGACGATCGCGATCGTCGCGGTTGGGGCGACCATGCTCGGGACGATGCTGTACACCACGAGCCGGCTTGAAACCCGTATGGATCGCGCCGTGGCCGAGATCCGGAGTGAAGCTCGAGCGGACCGCGAGCTCTTTACCCGTGAGATCCTGCGCCTGACCGCCGAGCAGTCCCGCCTCGCCGGCATCGTCGAGGGTGTCCGCACCGAGCAGGCCCGATGACCCCTCCGATCATGGCCCCGATCACGACCCCGGTCACAGCTCCGATGACCACCGATCATCCGCATCGGCCCCGAGTCGCACCATGACGAACCACCCCGCCGCTCGGACCGGCCTGAAACAGGAGACGATCGCGATCGTCGCGGTCGGCCTGACCATGCTCGGGACGATGCTGTACACCACGACCCGGCTCGAAACCCGTATCGACCGCGTCGAAGCTCGTATCGACCGTGTCCAGGTCGAGATGCGAACGGACCGCGAGCTCTTCACCCGTGAGATCCTGCGCCTGACCGCCGAGCAATCCCGCCTCGCCGGCGTCGTCGAAAGCGTCCGCACCGAGCAGGCTCGATGATCGCTCCGATCACGGCGCCGATGACCACTGATCATCCGCATCGGCCCCGAGTCGCTTCATGACGAACCACCCCACCGCCCGGACCGGTCTGAAACAGGAGACGATCGCGATCGTCGCGGTCGGCCTGACCATTCTCGGGACGATGCTCTTCACCACCAACCGCCTCGAAGCTCGCATCGAGCGCGTCGAGATCCGTATGGATCGCGCCGTGGCCGAGATCCGCAGTGAAGCTCGCACGGACCGCGAGCTCTTCACCCGGGAGATCCTGCGCCTGACCGCCGAGCAATCCCGCCTCGCCGGCGTTGTCGAAAGCGCCCGCACCGAGTAAACCCGAGCGCCGGCACCGTTCCCTCTTCTTCGGCGATACCGCGCGTCTCGATCAGATACTCCATCAACGCGGCGAAACCAGTCGGATCCGTGCCCGCAGCCGTGAACGGGTGAAATTTCCGGGCTGATCCAGCGTATGCGCTACACTCGTCCGCGACCTGCTCTCCCCGTTGTGGCTCTGTGTCAACGGTCCTTACCTCGAACATGGCCTGCGGGCGTCGGGGCCAGGGCAGGTCAGTCCATGATGTCCGGACTCCGAAGGGTCCGACAGCCTCTCTCTCCGACGAGTACCGCGCCCCGTGTTCTTCGATCCCCGACTCTGGCAGTTCACGCGCGGCGTGCGCCTGCGCATCGCCGCCACGGTGGCGATGGGAGTGTTCGCGTCGCTGGTCGGGATCGGGCGTCTCGCGCTGCTCGGATGGCGGCCACGCGGGCGTTGAAGTCCTTTTCGCTTTTGCAGGCAAGTGCCACTTCGACGACGGTTGCCTCGGACAGCCCGGTGAACGCCGGCGTGTCGGCCGGGAATCTTTCCGAAATCTCGATGCTTCGAGACAGCAGTATCTGGCGCGCCATCTCCACGCGGCTCTCCGCCGCGCCCTCCGCCCGGCTCTGAGCCCGCAGGGAGCGCAGCAGCGAGTCGTTGTCCGGTCCTGTCCCTTCCTGTCTTCCCAGCCGTCGGCCCAGAAGTTCCAGAATCGCGCTGGTGCGCGCCGAACGCCGGATCTCGTTCATCGCCTCGTGGATGTCCTCCGCGCGCCAGCCGGGAAACGCGACGCTCTGCGGCGACTTCCGGTAGGTGCCGTCTTCCAGCCGATGAATCGTCAGTCCCGGCCTCCGGCGCTTCGGACGGCTCGGCGCCCGCCGCTCCGGCACCTCCATCCACAGCTCCGGGAACCCCCACGCCTCGTACAGCTTCAGCTTCCCCCGCCGCACGTCCGTCGTGTGGTCCACCTCCAGCACCACGTCCGGGTAGCGGCCATGCCCCACCACCAGCGCCCCGGCGCCCGAGAACTCCGCGCGCGACGGGCGCAGGTAAACCGTCTGGTCCGCCTGCATGATGCGCCGGGGCTTGCCGTGCTCGTCGCGCACCAGCAGGTCCATCGAGCCATAGCAGGCGATCGGCGAGCCGCGCACCGCGGCGATCAGGGCGGTCAGTCCGGCCAGACCATGGGAGGGACTCTCGTGGTCGGCGCTGGTGGGTTCACGGACCATCCAGGCGGTTTCGGTCTCGGCGTCCCAGACTTCGAGCCGGCCCTCGTAGCGGCGGTACTGCTCGTAAGTCATGGGGACGGCCTTGCAGCCGATGAACTCCAGCTCCGAGATCGGCGGCCCCGCCGGCGCCGTGGCCGGCCCCGTCGGGGGCTTCTCGGGCTCCGGTCCCGGCACTGCGCGCGGTTCGATCGCGAGTGCTCGCGCGATTGTGTGGGTGTTGTCCATGCCGGCATTGTAGGGCGCGCCGGACGCGCGGGACCAGCACTGCTTCATGCCGTCACTCCGGACGAGCCGTCCGACCGTCGAGTCCGTCTTCGTGCCGCGCCTTGCTCGTCCTCGGCACCGGACGGGAAGCATCTGTTCCTCCTGTTTCTCCGTTGCCCGACCGAAGCGCGAAGCGCTCCGCCGGGCGGCCAGTGGCGTAGCGTTCGGCAAACGCGCGGCCGCGCGCTAGACTTGGAGGGGTTCGGAGCCTCTCTCTCCGACGAGTACCGCGCCCCGTGTTCTTCGATCCCCGACTCTGGCAGTTCACGCGCGGCGTGCGCCTGCGCATCGCCGCCACGGTGGCGATGGGAGTGTTCGCGTCGCTGGTCGGGATCGGGCGTCTCGCGCTGCTCGGATGGCTGCTCGCGCGGGTCTTCGCCGGAGACACGTTCGCTGATCTGGTGGCGCCGTTCGCGCTGGTGGCGGCGGTGATGGTGCTGCGCGGCTGGATCGAGCATACCCGCGCCATGATTGCCCACCGCACCGCGGTGAAGGTGCAGCTTGCGCTGCGCCGGCGGCTCTACGATCAGGTGGTGACGCTCGGTCCCTCCTGGTTCGGGCTGGAGCGTACCGGGGCGGTCATGATCTCCATGATCGACGGGGTGGAGCAGCTCGAGACGTACTTCGGCGAGTATCTGCCGCAGCTCCTGATCTCCTTCATCACCCCGATCGTGGTCCTGGTGCTCCTCGCGTTTCTCGACCTCCCGGTCGCCGTCCTGATGTTCGCGTTCGCCATGTTCACCCTGTTCGGCCCGGTGGTGTTCCAGGGCTGGGATGCGAAGAGCAGCATGCGGCGGTCGAAGGCGTATCGGGGGTTCGCGGCGGAGTTCCTCGACGCGATACAGGGTCTCGCCACGCTCAAGGCGTTCGGGCAGAGTGCCGAGCGCGGCCGGCGGCTGGCCGAGCGCGCCCAGGAGGTGTTCCGGAGCACGATGTGGGTGCTGGCGACCAATTCGCTGACCCGCGGCCTCACCGACACCGGCATCGCGGTGGGGAGTGCGGCGGTGCTCGCGTTCGGGGCGTGGCGGGTAACCCAGGGCCAGATGGGCCTCGATGTGCTGCTCGTGGTGCTGATGATGGGCATCGAGGTGTTCCGCCCCCAGCGCGATCTCCGGGCGCTGCTGCACAACGGCATGATGGGGCGCGCCGCCGCGGATGACATCTTCGCGGTGCTGAACGCGCATCCCGGGGTCGAACCGCCGGTGACGCCGGTCGAGCCTGAGGGTCCGCTCGCCCCGATGGTGGAATTCGACGGCATCTCGTTCGCCTACCCCGGCGGCCGCCGCGCGGCGCACCACGCGCTTTCGTTTCGCGTCGAACCGGGGGAGCGGGTCGGGTTCGTGGGGGAGAGCGGGGCGGGGAAGTCCACCATCGTGCGCTTGCTGCTGCGCTTCCACGACCCCGACCAGGGGGTGGTGCGGATCGGCGGCCATGATCTGCGAACACTCCGACCCGACGACATCTACCGCAACATCGCGGTGGTCAACCAGGACCCCTACCTCTTCCACGGCACCGTGGAGGAGAACCTGCGGTTCGGCCGGCCCGACGCCACCGATGAGGACCTCGAGGCGGCGGCGCGCGCCGCCAATGCCCACGAGTTCATCTCCCGGCTGCCGCAGGGTTACGGCTCGGTCATCGGCGAGCGGGGCATCAAGCTCTCGGGCGGACAGCGCCAGCGCATCGCCATCGCCCGCGCGCTGCTGCGCGACGCCCCCATCCTGGTTCTGGACGAGGCACTCTCCGCGGTGGACGCGGAGAACGAGGCGGTCATCCAGTCCGCACTCGATCGGCTGATGCAGGGTCGCACCACGCTCATCTTCGCCCACCGGCTGTCGAGCGTGATCGGGGCGGATCGCATTCTCGTGCTCGATCGGGGCGCGGTGGTGGAGGCCGGCGACCACGCGTCGCTGATGCGCACCGGTGGCGCCTACCACCGGCTGATGGGCGCGCAGGCCGAGGAGAGTGCGCAGTCCGGTGCTTCGCTGGCGGCGCCTTCGGTGGAGCCGATGTCCCGTCGGGACGTTCCTCTGGAGGATCTCCGGGCCGACGAGGCAAGCGCGCACCACGAACCGACGCACGCCATCCTGCGCGCCGAGGGCCTGAGCTGGGCCGGCGCGTTCCGCGAGCTGCTGCGTCACGTAGGGCCCTGGAAGATGCAGCTCTCGGTCGTGCTCGTATTCGGAATCGTCCGGGTCGCGGCCCTGATCGGGGTGGGGGTGGCGAGCGCGCTGGCGGTGGCCGCGGTCAAGCAGGACGAGCCGTTCACGCAGTATCTGGTGGTGCTCGCGATCATCGCGCCGCTGGCGGGGGTGCTGCACTGGCTGGAGTCGTGGTTCGCGCACGACATGGCGTTCCGCATGCTCGCCGAGATGCGCATCGCGCTCTACCGCAAGCTCGACCGGCTCGCGCCGGCCTACCTCGTGCGTCGGCGCACCGGCGATCTGGTGGGCATGGCGACCCAGGATGTCGAGCTCGTGGAGTACTTCTTCGCGCACACCGTGGCGCCGTTCTTCGTGGCGGTGCTGGTGCCGGCGGTGGTCATCGGCAGCCTGGGGTGGTTCGGCTGGCCGATGGCGGTGGCGCTTGTTCCGTTCCTCGCGCTGGTGGCCCTCAGCCCGTTTCTCGCCCGGCACCGCATCGACGAGCAGGGCTCGCGGGCACGCGAGGCATTCGGCGACATGAACGCGCATGCGGTGGACACCATCCAGGGGCTGGCCGAGATCCTCGCGTTTCAGCGCCCGCGCGCTCGCGCGGCGGAGTTCGTGGCCCGTATCGAGCGCCACGCGGCGCTGCGGCTGTCGTTCTTCTCCGACCTTACCCGGCAGACCGCGATCCTGGAGGCGGCCACCGGCCTCGGCGGGCTGGTGGTGGTGATGACCGGCGCCCACCTCGCCGGGACCGGCGCGCTGGAGCCCGCGATGCTGCCGATGCTCGTCCTGCTTGGGATGTCGGCGTTCCTGCCGGTGTCCGAGATTGCCCATATCGGCCGCCAGCTTGCCGACACCCTGGGGGCCACGCGGCGTCTCTACGCGGTGTACAACGAGGTGGAGACGGTGCGGGACGGGGTCGGGGTGCCGGCGCACTCGAACGGTGTCGCGGGCCCGGTGGCGACGCTGCGCCGGCCTCGGGGCGATACTCCATCGTCTCCGGAGGCGGCGGGATCCGGCAGTGGGGCGCCACCCGGTCTGACGCATCGGATCGCTGGAAGCCCGGCGGGCACCAGCGGCGAACCGGTGCGGCTCGACCCGGACAGTGTCGGCGCTTCAGGCGTTGCGCGCCCCGAGCCCGGTCCCACGATGTTGTCCGACTCCGACTCCGACTCCGACTCCGACGGCGCGGCCCGATCGCCCGCGGGCGGGATCGAGATCGAGGTGCGCGATGTCTCGTTCTCGTACTTCGGCAACCGCCGGCTCGCCCTCGACGGAGCCACGTTCGCGGTGCCGGCGGGCAGCACGCTGGCGCTGGTGGGGCCGTCGGGGGCGGGCAAGACCACCGTCGCGCACCTGCTGATGCGGTTCTGGGACCCGGATTCGGGGGTCATCCGGTTCGACGGGCACGACCTGCGCGAGTACCGGCTCGACGACCTGCGCGACCGCGTGGCGCTGGTGACCCAGGACACCTACCTCTTCAACGAGACCCTGCGTTCCAACATCCTCCTGGCCAGGCCGGGGGCGACCGAAGCGGAGCTCGGCGACGCGGTGCGCCGCGCCTCGCTGGACGCGTTCGTCGAAGCCCTGCCGGAGGGGCTCGATACCCGGGTCGGCGAACGGGGCGTGCGGCTCTCGGGCGGGCAGCGCCAGCGGGTCGCGATCGCGCGGGCGTTCCTGAAGGACGCCCCGGTGCTGATTCTCGACGAGGCGACCTCGCATCTCGACGCGGTGAACGAGCAGGCGGTGCGCCACGCGCTGGAGACGCTGATGAGCGACCGCACCACCATCGTGATCGCGCATCGCCTGTCCACCGTGCGCAACGCCGACCGCATCGTGGTGCTCGACGCCGGCCGCACCGAGGAAGCAGGGACCCACGACGAGCTGATCACGCTTGGTGGGCTCTACCGCCGGCTGGTGGGGCGGCAGATGACGGCGGGGCGGTGAGCATCGCCTACGCCGTCCGCGCTCTGTGCCTACAACGGTTGCGCCCTGTGCCCACAGACGCCGCACCGGCTCCGATCCACACTCAATCATTCGGGACGGCGGGGGTCGTACTCGGATCCGCCGCCGGGACGGTGCCGATCGAGGAATACCATTGCATCCCCCGGCGCAAACAACACCAGTTTTGCCCGGCGGTCCGATCGCGCCGATTCGGGCACGAGTGGTGAAGGCGCGGTAGACTCGTCCGCGGCGGGACGCGGGCGCGGCTACCATCATCGCACCGCGGCCGCCGGGGAGCGAGGAAGATGCGATGACGAGTCAATCTGCGGTGAAAGCAGGGCTGACGCCGGAAACGATCGCGATTGTCGCGGTCGGTCTGACCCTCCTCGGCACCATCCTGGTGACCACGAGCCGGCTCGAAGCCCGGCTCGAAGCCCGCATCGAAAATCTCGAGACCCGGATCGAGGGTGTGCAGGCCGAGATTCGGGCTGAAGCGCGGGCGGATCGCGAAACCTTCTCCCGGGAGATCCTTCGCCTGACCTCGGAGCAGTCCCGCCTCGCGGGCATCGTCGAGGGTCCCCGCGCCGAGTAGTTCCGGGGGCCGGTGCAAGATGAGACTCGGACGGGCGTTCCTGCGGGACATCATCGCGAGCGTCGCCACGGCGGGGCAGGGGTTGCTCGGCTGGCGGATGGAAGACCACCCGGATGAGGACATCCGCGAGTTCTGCCGCGCTCTGCTTCGCACCAGAGGGGAGGCGTCGGTGGTGACGCTGGCCCGCCGCACCCTCGATGCCTTCGCCCGGCTCGACGCCGAGGGGCGCGACGCGTTTTTTCAGTTCCTGCGCACCGATCTCGGCGCCGAGCCGGCCGCCCTCGAGGCGGCGCTCGAAAGCTACCGGGCGACCCCGGGCCCGGAGACGGCGGCGGCGCTCGCGGCCGCCGCCGCGCCGCGCCGTCAGGAACTGCTGAGCCTGATGAACACCGCCCCGGACGGCACCCGGGACATTCTCGCCATGCGCGTCGCTCTGCTCGACGCGCTACCCCGGCGCCCCGAGCTCAAGCTCGTGGACGACGACTTCGTGCACATGCTCCGCGTGTGGTTCAACCGCGGCTTCCTCGACCTGCATCGCATCGACTGGCGCACGCCGGCGCTGGTGCTGGAGAAGATCACCGCGTACGAGGCAGTGCATCAGATTCTCGACTGGGAGGATTTGCGCCGGCGCCTGGAGGCGGACCGGCGCTGTTTCGGTTTCTTTCACCCCTCGCTGCCCGACGAGCCGCTCATCTTCGTGGAGGTGGCGCTGTGCAAGGGGCTGGCCGGTTCGGTGACGGACCTGCTCTTCGGGGAGGTCGAGCCGGAGGTGGATGCGGACACCGCCATCTTCTACTCCATCAGCAACTGCCAGCGGGGCCTCACCGGCGTCTCCTTCGGCAACTTCCTCATCAAGCAGGTGGTGCGGGAACTTGCCGCGGAGAACCCGAAGCTGCGCACGTTCGCCACCCTCTCTCCGGTGCCCGGTTTCCGCCAGTGGCTCGTCCGGGAGGCGCGGGAAGGGCGGTTGCCCGCGGGGTCGGGGAACGGAAGCCCGGACCTCGGCGGAGTCGAGGCCGCGGACTGGTCGGGCGATTGCGCGCCCGGGGAGCACCTCCGGGAGGAGCTGTCCCGGCTCTGCGCCCATTACCTGCTGCACGCAAAGCGGGGGAATCACCCTCTGGATCCGGTCGCCCGCTTTCACCTGCGCAACGGCGCCCGGCTCGATCGGATCCACTGGAACAGCGATCCGTCGCCGGCCGGTCTGCGGCAGTCCGCCGGGATGATGGTGAACTACGTCTACGACGAGGATACGGTCGTCGCCAACCACGAAGCCTATGTGAACGAGGGCCGGATCGCTCACTCGCGGGCCGTCGCCGCCCTTGCCGGGGCGGAGAAGCGCCGCGGCACCACCCGCCAGGCCCCGGTATGCGCGGCGCAATGATGATGGCCGACGCGAACCCCGGCGTCATGATGATGCGGGGCGCGACGGTGCCGGATCGAACCATGCCGGGGAAACGATGGCGGACGGGCGCATGAGGAGTGAACTCCTTGCCGGCCTCGAAGGCCCTTGCCGGCCTCGAAGGCCCGTTCAGGGTTCTCCGCGGGCGGAGCGCGCAGACCGATGACGGGTGAACCGCGAACGGCCGAGCGTCGGCGCGCCCGCCGGTCCGGGGGAAGAAGCGCCAACCTTCGGGGCGCGGGGCCGGCGGTGCGGCAGCTTCCGTGGGAGATTCCCGTCAACCACGACGCCCCCACCGAGCCGCTGACCCCCGAGCAGGTGCGGGCGGTGCACGACGGGGCGATGCGGGTGCTCGAAGAAGTCGGCATCGAGTTCCTGAACGAGGAGGCGCGCGCGGTCCTGAAGGCGGCGGGCTGCGAGACCCGCCCCGGGAGTACCAACGTGCGCATGGATCGGGCGCTCGTGATGGAGAAGGTGGCGCTGGCGCCGTCGCAGTTCACCATCACCCCGCGCAACCCCGACCGGGCGGTCACCGTCGGCGGGCGCCACATGGTGTTCGTCAACGTGTCGAGCCCACCGAACTGCTCGGATCTCGACCGTGGCCGGCGGGTCGGCGACCGGGAGAGCTACCGCGACTTCCTCCGGCTGACCCAGTACTTCAACTGCATCCACATGGCCGGCGGGTACCCGGTGGAGCCGGTGGATCTGCACCCCTCGGTGCGCCATCTCGACTGCCTCCAAGACAAGCTCACCCTCACCGACAAGGCCCCGCACGCCTACTCGCTCGGGACCGCGCGGGTCGAGGACGTGATGGAGATGGTGCGCATCGCGGGCGGACTCACCCCCGAGGCGTTCGCGGCGACGCCGCGCATGTATACCAACATCAACTCCTCGTCGCCGCTCAAGCACGACTGGCCGATGCTCGACGGCGCGATGCGGCTCGCGCGGCGCGGGCAACCCACCATCGTCACCCCGTTCACCCTCGCGGGGGCGATGGCGCCGGTAACCCTGGCGGGGGCGGTCACGCAGTTCGTGGCGGAGGGGCTGTCCGCCATCGTTTTGCTCCAGTGCGTGAAGCCGGGCGTGCCCTGCGCCATCGGATCATTCACCTCGAACGTGGACATGCGCACCGGGGCGCCGGCGTTCGGTACCCCGGAGTACATCCGGGCCACGCAGATCTCGGGCCAGATGGCACGCTTCTACGGGCTGCCGCTGCGCGCCTCCAACGCCTGCGCCGCCAACTGTCCGGATGCGCAGGCGGCTTGGGAGAGCGCGTTCTCGCTGTGGTCGGCGGTGGCGGCGGGGGTCAACGTGGTCTACCACGCCGCGGGCTGGCTGGAGGGGGGGCTCTGCGCGTCGTACGAGAAGTTCGTGATGGACTGCGAGACGCTGCAGCAGATCATCACCTACCTGAAGCCGGTCCCGGTGACCGAGGACGACATCGCGGTCGAGGCCATCCGCGAGGTGGGCCCCTCCGGCCACTTCTTCGGCTGCCAGCACACCCGAGACCGCTACCAAACTGCTTTCTACGGCCCCTTCCTGTCCGACTGGAGCAACTTCGAGAACTGGGAGGAGCGGGGCGCGATCGACACCGCGCGGCGGGCGAACGGCATCTGGAAGAAGATCCTCGCCGAGTTCGAGCCTCCGCCGATGGACCCGTCGATTTGCGAGGAGCTCGATGCGTTCGTGGAGCGGCGCAAGCGCGAGGGCGGGGCACCGACGGACTTCTGACCCGAAGTTCCACGCTAGAGCGATGGGCAGCCGCTCCCGCCGCCCCCGGGCGTCTCCCGCCCCGGGCCGCGATCAGTCGTAGTCCGCCCCTGAGTAGGGCTCGTCGAGCGTCGCGGCGGGAGGTGGCGGCATGGGACCCCCGTCAAGGGCAATGCGGACGCCTTCGTGGAGCGGAACTTCGGCGTGTGCCGGTGCCGGTGAGGCTCCGGGCAGTCCCGCGCCGTGCGCCTCGAAGGCTCGCGCCAGTATCCACGCATGGGCGGCGGGGAAGGACGGGTGCGCGATCATCGTGTGGTCCCCGAAACGCCACAGGGTACGGACCTCGACCGGCGCGCGAAACGGTGGCTCGCCTTTCCCGAGCGCGACGGCGTCTTCGACCGAAAGCACGAGGATCCGAATCTGGTCCGTGGCCAGCAGATCCGCCAGCCGCCGCCGCGTTCGGGCCCGGGCGACGCGGGCGCTCGCCTCCGGGAGGTGCGTTTCCAGAAACGCCTGGATCTCCTTCGCCTTCGGGTAGCTCGGCGCGTCCTCGCGCGAAGCGCCGATCATGAGATGGCGCTGGCGATAGACCTGCCACTGGCGATAGGGGGTGTGGGCGAGAAGCGCCCGGCCCGGAACGAGCCATGCCGCGCCGGTGAGGGCCGCGGTGAGGAGGGCGCGTCGGCCGACGCGCCCTCGGGGAGTGGTGGTTCTCTCAGTTGCGGAACTTGTCGAACACATCGAGGTTCAGGACGGCGGTCACGATGTAGTTGGGGACGTCCACCACCTGCCCCACCCGCAGGTCCACCGCGACGCTGGCCAGGATGTACGCCTGCTCGCTGGTCAGCCCGTGCTCGGTCTGGATGTAGTCGATCATCTGGATGAGCGCATGCCGGGCGGCCAGGGTGAGATCCTCGCTCAGGTTCTCCAGCGCGCCGATCTTCTCCGACTCCAGATAGGTCACGTAGACCGGCACCTCGCCCGCGCTCTTGAGCGGGAGCCCCACCGTCTGATGGAAGCGCGTGGGCTCGATGTCCCGGATCTCGTCGTTGCCCGAGACCTGGGGAGCGACCATGCCCTCGCCCCCGCCCGGGATGACGCGGGTGCGCACCGTGACCACTGCGCCGATCTCGATGGCGGTGCCCGAGACCTCGCCGTCACCCTGGGCGTAGTGCACGTCGCCGACGAACAGCCCGCAACCGTCGATGAAGCAGGGGAAGGTGATCTTCGTGCCGACCTGCATCTGCTGGACATCCATGTTGCCGCCGTTCTCGCGCGGCGGGATGGTCCGCAGGCAGTCGTCCTTGTGACTGCCCTCGGGGCCGCAGACCGCGGCCGGGTGCGCGCCGGTGGGCTGCGGGGCGAGCGCGATGCCGCCGGCCTCCGCGAGTGCCGCCTCGCGCGCCTTCCACGCCTGCACTTCCGGTTCGCCGGGCAGCACGCCGATGGAGCCCGGAAACGCCTCGTAGGGCACGGTGATTCCGGGCATCTGGTCGGAGACCGCGCCGCGGGGGGGTGAGGCGCCAGTTCACGATATGGGGCTCGGGGTAGAGGTCGCGCAGGAACCCGAAGCCGGGAACGATCAGGGTGTAGCCGTACTCGTCCGGGGCGATGGCCAGTAGTTCGACTTCCAGCGCATCCCCACGCTTCGCGCCGTCGATGTGGACCGGCCCGGTCATGGGATGGACGAGATTGAGGTCGAGAGCCGCCATATCGTCGGCGACCGAATCGAGGGTGAGGTCGGTGTCCAGCGCGTCGCGGGTGTGCAGCACGATGATGTCGCCCGGGTTCGCGGTCGCCACCGCGGGAATCGCGGGGTGGTAGCGGTTCATGCAGTTCGGATCGTCGGCGCAGTGATCGCCCTGTTTGGCGACGACGACGGTGGTTGCCCAGCGCACTTCGGTGGTGTCGGCGAGTGCGGGTAGCGCCGCGGTGGTGAGCGTGGCCCCGAGGGCCGCGAGCAGCAGGGTTCGCATGTTGGTGTCTCCGGCGCCGGCTCCACGGAAATCCGGCGCAGTGGCGGGTGCATGGGGGTGCGTGAAAGTCGAGGACGCCGGGAGGCCCTTAGTCATGTCCAGGGTCATGTCCAGGGTCATGTTCAGGGCCATGTCCGGGGCCGATGTCCGGGGCCGATGTCCGGGGCGGGGATGATATACCGGAGGCGGGATCATTGCTCCGCGCGGCTCGGCTCATTGTGCAGGCCGTCCTGACCGAGGCATCTGATGATGACCAGGCGCTTGGCACGTCACCGGCGTGCAACCGAACGCCATCGCGTTACACCGCCGTTCGCGCCCGCCGCTGAATTGCATGTTCGACTCCACTTTCCAGGGGACGCGTCATTCACCATGACAGACCATCTGACCGTGCCTGACTGAAATCCCCCTCCGTCTGTCACTGACAACCGGATCATGTGCTCGAACGCCGGTGGGGCGGGGTGGAAGGCAGAGCGCTTTACCAAGGCAGGTCGCCGCATGGCACGTCAGCTCGGTGAATCATCACGAGCTGACGTGCGAAGCAGCATCATCGCGGGTCTGCTGTGTGCGCCGGGCCGGTCGCCGGGCCAGGCGCGGACGCCATACGCCGAGGATCACATTGGCCACCGACAACGCCATCACGGTGGCCAGCGTGTACCACTCGAGCGCCAATGCCGCTTCCAGGACATCCGGGGCGGCCTCCCCGTTCGCAATCCGGCGTGCCACCACCGCCGCGTGTTCGGCTTTGGCGCCGACGATCGTCAGTACCCCCTTGAACATCAGGATACCCATCGCGGCTTTCAGCCAGGCCCACCGCGTGTCGAGGTACGGCCGGTGGACGACCATCGACAGAAGGCCCGAGACGAGCGCCACCGCGAGCGACGGCAGCAGCACGTAGTTGCTGAGGGCCGCGATCGATGCGCGCGTGTTCGCATAGGCGGCCGCCGTCTCATGCGGCCCCGCGCCGAGCAGCACCATGTACCCGAGCAGTCCACCGATGAGCCCGCCGGCAGCGAGCGTGTGCAGGATCTTCACGATCTTGCGCATGCCAGTCACCCGGTGTCGTCCGAGTACCGCCCACCTTCACAGCCCGGTCGAGGAGATCCACGACACGTGCCAAACCCGAAAATTCCACCAGCTCCCGGCCAGAACCGAGGTCTGGTCTCGGGTCGGTGGCTCCGGTTCGAAGGCTTGTTGAGAAACGCGGCCGAATACTCGCCTCCTTCCCATATGCACTGACGCGCATTTTTCATCGGTTCCCGGCCCGCATCGGAGAACCGCTCAGGCACTCTCGTAGAGCCTCGTCAGCACGAACTCCCGGTGTCCGAGCGCTTCCGCCGCGGTGAGTCGGCCGTTCGCGGTGCGCAGCATCATGTCCAGCAGGGCGTCGCCGGCCTCGTCCGGTGTCATCTCCTTGCGGAGCAGGCCCGAGACGTCGACATCCACATGCTCGCCCATGGTGCGCACCGTGCGCGGGTTCGCGCAGATCTTGACGTTCGGGAGGATGGGGTTGCCGATGATGTTGCCCTGGCCGGTGGGGAAGAAGTGCACCACGAGGCCCGCCGCCGCGCAGAGGGTCACCATCTCCGCCGCCGCGGAGGAGGAGTCCATGAACCACAGCCCCGACGCCTGGCGGCCTTCCGCTCTGGTGCGCGGCTCAACCACCACACCAGCAACACGATCCAGCCGAACCAGCCGACTCCGCCGAACACCGGCATCAGCGCCAGTGCCACGATCAACGTTGCGGTCAGGAATCGCTTCATGTTCCCCGCTTCCAGGCTCGGGGAGTCGCGCGACCACGCTCGAAATCTCTGGGGAGGATGCCCCGGAGCACGCCCGGAGCGAGCGCAATCACTGCCAAGTGTCAGTTCTCGCGGCGCGAATAGCGCAAGCGTCCGATTGCCTCGAACTGCGTCAGGCCTATCGTGCGCCTTTCGTTCCGCCCTTTGCTACCTGGTTTGTCCAGCCGTTCAACAACCGCTGTGCGCTCGGCTTCCCATATTTCGAGCATTTCAAAGTTCTCGTCCATGATGGCCAGTAGTGCCGCGTCCCAATCTTCCCTGGCCAGCTTGCCTGTCATCTGAGTCTTGGTGCGCCCTTCGGCGTCAAGCGAACGCGCCTTTATCTGGTACTTCCTCCCTTGCCGGTCCGTAGCGTCGTAGCCAGCCGTCCGTGCTGGGGCGAGTTGAAGGTCAAGCAGGCGCGCGACCTCCTGCTCCCCGAGCTCCCCGGTAACACCAAGCGGCTTCCCCGCAAGGCGGTAATACTTCGCTGCCAACGGCTTTACCCGAGTAATGATGTCTTCGATCGTCATCCGTAGTCTTCAAACGCAGCCTGCCAAAGCAGAGCCGTCCAGAGCAAGTGCAATGTAAGCGGACAAAGGAGGCCGTTGTTCTGATCGGGAGTCCCGGTCTGATTCACTGGCCGCTCCCCCAACACGGAGGCGAGCGCAGTCATGAGGCGGCGGAGGTTGGGTCCGATGAAGACGTTGACCAGACCGAGATCGACCACTACATCCTCCAGAGACTTGAAGGTTCTGACGGTCAGGGTCTCGAGCATGTAGTTGTCGTCCCTGCTTCTGCCGGAGAGTCTCCTCCGTCATGCGGTTCCCGGGTCGAGCGGCGTCCGGGGCCGCGCCGAATCGTATCGAATACGCTCGTCTCCACAGGTTTTTCAGCGGTCATGCAGGCATGGCGGCGAGGACTTCCGCCTCGAATCGTGTCGCCTCCGTCAGCCTTGCCGACACATTCGACCATTCCTGCTCGATCTCGGTCTGCTTGCGTCTGTAGTCGTCCGGGCGTTTCTTGAACCGTCTCGCTCTGGGCAAGGCGCCGAGTTGACTTTCGGGATGATGGCGGCATTCCCAGTCGTCGCGCTGCACGAGGTTATTGTGCGGACAGACGGCAGCGAGCACCCAGGTCTCAATGCTTCTGGAGGGAGTACAGAGGACGATCCGCTGCGGACATTCACCTTCACCGAGCCAGTTGAGAATGACCTCTCGCAATGCGTCGGTGGTGTGGTGCGCTGGAGGACAGGGCGCTTCACAGGGCAGGTCATCGCATGGCGCGTCCCGGATGTTTCCGGCGGCATACGTTTCACCCGCGACATCCGCGTCTAACTGCACGATCAGTATGTCATGATTCGACAGCACGGAAGAGCCGGATGCGGATCCGCCGCCTTCGGTGACGGCCTGACGACTCCAACGATACACTCCGGCCCAGCCGGCACCCGTCCTGCCGAATGGTGCGGTGCCGAAGGCCGCGGATCCCTCCGGTTGCAACGTCTGGAGCACGAACTCGCGGCCGGGAACCATGGCGTTCAGGATCGCTTCCAGAACGATTGCATCGGTTGGGCCTTCGACAACCACTGCGACACGTACCGGCTCAGACATCCGGCACGCCTCCCAGGTGTCCCATCACCCACAAGCGAGACAAGGACCATCCCTGCTCCGCCCTTTCTATCAGGCTGTCATCGAGTTTCACTCGGCGGATGCACGTCCGTCCCGACCCTGTCCGCGATACCGTGAACAGACGCACGCGATCATCCTGCAACGGCAATCCATCCAGGACCAGCGGGTTGTGCGTCGTCAGCAATATCTGACGTGGGGTGCCGGCATTCAGGTACCACTCGCACAGGTACTCCATCAGCGATCGGGCCATCCTGGGGTTCAGTCCGTGATCCGCGTTGTCCACCGCGCAGAGCCGGGGACTTGCGTCGTGCCCGGCAACCACCGCGAGAAACAGAGCGTACAGGGCGCCTTCGGAAGCGTCGTAGCCGGACAGGACATTTCTGTCCTTGCGCATGAACCGATCGTGAAATCGAATCACGGTCCTAGAAGCCGCCGCACTGGGCGACAGCGGCATCCGGTCAGCGGACGCCGCCCCGAATTTCCTGGCCCAATCGATCACTCCCAGAACATCCCGGCAGATTTGCCGGCTGCGCTTGTCTCGATTGCGTTGCTTGAGCAGGTCGAGAATCGCGCGGGGAAGATTCCCTCCGGACAGGCCCATCGGCTGCCTTGGTTGTGTTTCCGGCGTGACCCCGCGCAGGACCGCGGTCGCCGGAGAATAGATGACATAACCCTGCAACAGCCTCACCAGATCCAGCGCACATCCCGCGTCGGTTTCGACCGCTTTCAACGCCGCCAATCCTCGTTCCGGATTGGCTCTGGATCGCTGGGTGGGATTGCGAGTAACCAGACTGGCGCCTTTCTCCTGCAACCGCTCTGTCTTGAACCTCCAGGCCGGGGCCGGTTCCTTCAGAGGATTGTGAAGCGAGACCTCGTACCGGGCCTGCGCGCTACCCGCACCGAAGTGCAGATGGGGAGGAACGGACTTTCCGGGCCTGGCGGGGAAGGCGGACTTGTACCGAGCGGGCAGTCCGGGCCGGACGCCACGCGAGAGCAGGGCCACATCGTCGACCTTGCCGTCCGCCGCCGCGGAGAGCACCCCCAGCGCCTCCAGCAGGTTGCTTTTTCCACTGCCGTTGGACCCGATGAAGACGTTGACCAGGCCGAAATCGACCGCTACATCCTCCAGAGACTTGAAGGTTCTGACGGTCAGAGTCTCGAGCATGTCGTTGTCGTCCCTGCTTCCGCCGGAGAGTCTCTTCCGTCATGCGGTTCCCGGGTCGAGCGGCGTCCGGGGCCGCGCCGCCACCGGTCGGAATGCGCCGATGTGAGGCTCAGGCACTCTCGTAGAGCCTCGTCAGCACGAACTCCCGGTGTCCGAGCGCTTCCGCCGCGGTGAGTCGGCCGTTCGCGGTACGCAGCATCATGTCCAGCAGGGTGTCGCCCGCCTCGTCCGGTGTCATCTCCTTGCGCAGCAGGCCCGAGACGTCGACATCCACATGCTCGCCCATGGTGCGCACCGTGCGCGGGTTCGCGCAGATCTTGACGTTCGGGAGGATGGGGTTGCCGATGATGTTGCCCTGGCCGGTGGGGAAGAAATGCACCACGAAGCCCGCCGCCGCGCAGAGGGTCACCATCTCCGCCGCTGCGGAGGAGGAGTCCATGAACCACAGCCCCGGCCCGTCCGGCCTCTCCGCCTTGTCGAGCACTCCGTCGACCAGGCACTCGCGGCCGATCTTCTGGATGTTGCCGAGCGCCTTCTCCTCGATGGTGGTGAGCCCGCCCGCGATGTTGCCCTTGGTGGGCTGGGACTCGGAGAGGTCGCTCGTCTTGTGCCGTTCCACCAGCGCCTGGTAGCGGTTGAACATATGCATGAACCGCTCGCGGATCTGCGGGGTGCGGCAGCGCTCGGCGATCAGGTGCTCACCGCCGGTGACCTCCGTGGTTTCGCCGAACAGGAGCGTGGTGCCGTGCGGGTAGAGCTTGTCGAAGGCATTGCCGACGGTGGGGTTGGCCCCGCAGCCCGAGGTGGTATCCGACTCCCCGCACTTGGTCGATACCCACAGATCCGCCAGCGGGGCCTCCTCGCGCCCCCGCTCCGAGGCCCACTGCACGTATTCGCGCGCGGTCTTCGACGCCCGCATGATGGTCTCGTGGTCGCCGTGCAGCTCGATGCCGTAGCCGGTGACCGGCTTGCCGGTGGCGGCGATGCCCTCCACCACCCGCTGCGTCCAGCCCTCCTCGATGCCGATCACCACCACCGCGGCGACGTTGGGGTTCGCGCCGGTGCCGATGAGGGTGCGAAAGTGCAGCTCCAGGTCCGCCCCGAACTGGAGCCGGCCGTAGGGATGCGGGATCGCCATCGCCCCCTTGATGTTGTTCGCCACCGCCTCGCAGGCCGCGTTCGAGAGGTCGTCCACGGGGAGGATGATCACGTGGTTGCGCACGCCCACCCGGCCGTTCTCGCGGCGGTACCCCCGGAACGTGGTGTTCGCCAGATCCATTGTCATGTCGTGGTCTCCTGTCAGCGCTTCACGCCGGCGCGTTCTACCAGCGCTTGGTCTTGATGTTGTGGACGTGCGCGTGTTCGCCCACCGCGATGTCCGCCACCACCCGGCCGATGTCGACGCCGTACTTGAGCACGGTGTCCCCGGTCTTCATCGGCTTGATCGCGAGCTTGTGGCCGATGGGGATGTCGCTCGCCGCCCTGAACGTGATGTCCCGGTCCTGATCCATGATCCAGCCGGTGAGTTCCGCCCCGGCCTCGACCCCCTCGACCACCACCACCCCGACGCTGTCACCCTCGTCGTGCACCACGAAATCGATCATTGCGTGCCTCCGTTCCCGATATGGGTGTCTGTCCAGCCATTCCCTCCAGGCGGGAGCTTGCCCTCGAAATCCCTTCGATTGGACGCGCGGAGGGTTGGAATCGCGCCGAAACTCCTGCGCGGCACGGCCCCTGCGGACGTCGGTGAGAATCGCCGGTGTCTGTCGACCGCCGCGCACTATACCGCCGTTTGCGATGATCGAGCCCCGGCGATGTCGAAGTGAGGATGGGAAACGGTGATTTCGAGGCGGCCTCGCCCGACTGCACGTCATGACTCATTGCCCGGCGTTGCAGGATCACCTCACGCCAGGATACGAAGCGCACTTCGTCACCGGTAACGGCCGCGCCGAGCGTCTCGATCTCATCCCGATGCCGGGCTTTCGCCCGAGCACGGCGCGGGTACCGATGCCCGTGTCCTTCACCCGAGCGTTGACGCGTGGGCGGGCATCTGGTTTCACTGGCCAAGTCAGAATGCGCTCATTCAGAGCGGTGGAGGGACAGGCCCTTTGAAGCCGCGGCAACCGCCAGGTGTGGTGCCAGTGCCTGATCGATGAGACAGCCGAAGGCGGTTCTCGGCGCTCGAAGAAAGAGCGCGTGGGAAGTGAGAGAGGAGACCGCCGGATGCTGATCCTTGGTACCCCATCTTTCGCCCCTTTCGGGGTATCGATCCGTCCGCGTTCCCGGGATGGCCGCCAGTTCCCACCAGTTTCCACTGGGCCGTCCGGGGGGCGGTTCGTAGCCGACTCCGGTACCTGACGACTGGCCCGGGGAGGACCGCCGGTCCTCCCCGCGTTCGTTCCACCTCGGTCCAGGTGCCGCTTCGCGGCCGACGAAACCGACCCCTGAAGGAGACTTCCATGAGCGCAACCACCGAGAATCCCGCCCGCAACGGCGTCAACGTCGAAGCCCTGCTCGGCGCCCGCGAGGCGCTGGGCGAAACGCCCGAAGCGGGCAAGTTCGTCTGGCGGGCCACCAACGAGTGGCTCCACGGGACCCATAGCCGGTCGTCGGTAGAAGGCTATTTCGGCCTCGGCGAGGAACACCGGCACAAATCGCCCTTCGGCTTCGAGGCCGACCATCCCCTTGTGTTCGCGGCCGAGGACAACGCGGCCACCCCGGTCGAGATCGTCCTCGTCGGGCTCGCGAGCTGCCTCACGGCGGGGGTCGCGGCGGTCGCCCAGAACCGGGATATCCAGCTTCGCTCGGTGAAGGCGACGGTCGAGGCCGACATGGACATCGCGGGGATCCTCGGAGCCGATCCCGAGGTGCGGAACGGCTTCAACGGGGTCCGGGTCAAGTACGAGATCGACGCCGATGCTGATGCGGACGATGTCGAGGCCCTCGTCGCGCAATCGCAGAAGCGCTCGGCGGTGTTCGACATCCTGACGAACCCGACGAACGTCACCGTCGAGGTCGGGTGAGCGCCGGCGTGCCCCGCACGTCCGCCCTGGTGGTCGGGGCCGGCCATGCCGGCCTCGCCGTCAGCCACCACCTCGCCGCGCGCTCGATCGACCATCTGGTCGTCGAGCGCGGCGAGGTGGGGCATTCGTGGCGAACGCAGCGGTGGGACTCGCTTCGGCTCCTCACTCCGAACTGGCAGGCCCGGGTTCCGGGCTTCGTCTACGACGGCGCCGATCCGGACGGCTTCATGGACATGGCCGAGGTAGTGGAATTCCTCGAGCGGTACGCCCGTCTCGTGGACCCGCCCCTGAAGACCCGCACCACCGTCGAGTCCGTGCGGAGCCAGGGCGCCGGGTACGAGGTGGTGACGGACCGCGGCACATGGCACGCGGCGACGGTGGTACTCGCCTCCGGCGGCTTCAACGTTGCCAAGGTCCCGCCCTTCGCCGCCGCCCTCCCCGACTCCATCGAATCGGTGACCCCGATCGGCTACCGGCGTCCCTCGGCCCTCCGGGATGGCGGGGTGCTCGTGGTGGGGGCCTCCGCGACGGGGGTCCAGATCGCGGCCGAGGTCCATCGCTCGGGACGCCCGGTGACCCTCGCGGTGGGTGAGCACGTGCGCATGCCGCGGACCTATCGGGGGAAGGACATCCTGTGGTGGATGGACCGGACCGGTCTGCACGACGAGCGCTACGACGAGGTCGACGACATCGTGCGGGCGCGCCGGGTTCCGGCCCCCCAGCTCGTCGGAACCCCGGAACGGGCGACCCTCGACCTCAATGCGCTCACCGATGAAGGCGTTCGCCTGGTGGGCCGGCTGGTCGGGTTCGCGGACGGCGGCCGGGCGCAGTTCTCGGGTTCGCTTCGCAACAAGTGCCGCCTCGCCGACCTCAAGCTCAGCCGGCTGCTCGGCGCCATCGATGGGTGGATCGCTGCGCACGGACTGAAGGGAGAGGTGGAGCCGTCTGAACGGTTCGCCCCGACCCGGGTGGAGGAATCGCCTCCGCTCGCCCTGGATCTTGCCCGCGAGGGGATCCGGACGGTCATCTGGGCGACGGGATACGAGC
Source organism: Gammaproteobacteria bacterium (assembly GCA_965221725.1). GTDB lineage: Bacteria > Pseudomonadota > Gammaproteobacteria > HK1 > HK1 > HK1. The sequence goes on along the minus strand of OZ244909.1, from coordinate 737,538 downwards.
CCGACCACTCGTGGCTTCACGTCCCCGTGTTCGACCACCGGGGGCGGCTTCGCCACGACGGTGGGGTGGTAAGCGGCGCGCCCGGTCTCTACCGCCTCGGCCTCAACTTTCTCCGCCGCCGGAAGTCGAGCTTCATCCACGGCTCGGACGACGACACCCGCGATCTGGTGGACCACCTGGCCTCCCACCTCGGCGCGCACGCTCCGACCAAGGTGGCGTGAGGGTCTGTCAACCGTGGCTGCGCGTCGAGCGTTGCCGGGATGCGTACCAGCGTGCTTCCCGGCCTGATGGCCTGATGCCGTACTTGCCCTCGAGCCCGGCCTGAAGGTAGTGGAGTTCCGGCGCACATGTGAACGCATCGACCAAACGTTGCCAGCTCAGGCGACGGATCAAGCCCGGGACCTTGCACGCGCTGATTGCCAACTCGTACTGGCGTTCGGCTTCGCCACCGGCGGCGTACTCCGGGTTGCGCGCATCGTAGACGATCAGCACATGCCCCGAGTGCGGGTCGCAACCGCCCTCGGACACCGTCGCCGCCAGAGCGTTGCGTGCGAGCTGGTAGGCATCGGAGAACGGGCAGGGCCACAGGTCGCCGTCAGCGGTCCAGTCGAACAGGTCTGGCAGCCAGGTCCAGTAGCGGATACCGATTTCGGTCAGGGCGCAGCGCTCGCTCCGTCCGCGTTGAGTGCGGTAATTCCCGTCGCAGTAGCTCGGATGGCCGAGAGGCTTCCGCGGCCGCGAGCAGCGACCGAACTCGGGCTCCGTGAGCTTGCATTCGACAGCGACACGCTTGAAAGGCGCGTGGAGAAATACGTCGACACTCGTGGATCGCGGCTCGCCAAGGCTGCGCACTTCGTGCTCGAGGACGAGGGAAGCGCTGCGCGTATCTTCGAGAAAAGCTGGCCGACCGCATTCGGCGGTGACGTCATCGAGCAAATCGAGGCGCCCGAAGCAGTCAAGCGCTGCGAATACACTCTGGGCCAATGCTTGCGAACTCCTGAAGCTGCGGAACCACTGATGGCGTGCCTCGCTCGGAATGGCAGCCACGATTCTGGTGGCCCTGGCCGGGTTGTCCGATGGAGCGAGCACAGACTTCGAGGCCGATTCGTGCAGGAGGACAGGAGGACGGCCGACTCGGGGACCGCCATCAAGTTCACCCGCATGGTATCGGTCGGCCCAGCGCCACAGATGTTCGAGGAGAAGATTCTCGTATCCGATGGTGTCGTCTCCGTCCCCGCCGGTGCCTCGGGGCGGCGGCGCTGCGGAAGCAGGCGCACCGTCCAGACAGATCCGGTGCATCGCCGGTGTCTGGTCGAGGCATGGTCCGCACCCGTCCCAGCGGACGTCAGCCAGACTGATTCCTTGAAGGGACGCACACTCGATGACGATACCGAGCCGGGCTTCCAGCGCGGCCGAGAGGCCGAGAAACCTGGGCTCCCACTCGCCGACCTTTTTGCGCGTGCTGCCGACCATGTCGCACCACCCGAGCCACCAGTCCTCCGGAGCCAGGATCTGCACGATCGGCGGCTCCTTGGACACGTCGATGTCGCAGCACTCCCGTGCCTCGGCGGCGATGGCCCGGTGGTTTGCGTGGACGACGGCGGCGTAGCGCAATCCCTCCATCAGGGCGCGCAGTGGAGTGTCACCACGGGCGCCGTTCTTCGGCCGAACCTTCAACTCGACGACCACCAGCCGTCCCCGATCCGTTGCGCCCAGCAGATCCACCTTGCCGAGCCCGGCGTCCGATTGCGAAGCCTTCAACGGAAACTCGTAGTCGAGCAGGCGCATTCGGTCACCGCCGACCCGAAGCCATCGCGCCCCGAGGCGCCAGAGTGCGATCGCCAGATGCTTCTCCGAGGGATTGCCGGGATTCTTCGCCGACGGATGTCCATCGTGTCCGACGAAGTAGGGCTTGTCTTGGGCGGTGCGGCAGGGAGCCTCCCTCCGCAATCGGCAGTACTCTCCGCACAAGGCGTCAACATCGATTCTCCGGATCGCCTTTGCAAGACCAGTGATCTTATTGTGCGATCCGAACAGAATCGGGAACTCTCGCGGGAAGTCGGTCACTCCATCAGCCTCGCTCCGCCGGACTCCGAAAGCCTGCATTTTATGCGAATCACCTTGCCCCATGATTCCAGAAACGACGGCGCCGTTGGCCATACGAGCGGTCGGCGACCGTTTGCGAAACGCAGGATTCGAGGGTCGAACGCGCTCCGATCAGGAGGACTCTGCCGAGGCGGGCCATCGGCCCGCCGTTCGCGAGCGAAAGCGAGCCCCGTGGTGGCGGCAACGCACGCCGATGGACTCGCCGCCGCGTTCGAGGAGCACCTCGACCATGCGCTCGCCCCACTCGCCCCACTCCCGGGGGCGGGCGGGCAGCGGTTGGAGGGCGCGGCGCTCGCAGGTCTTGAATGGGAATTTGCAATCCACAGCTTGAAATGGCTCTCCGGCGTTGGTGGCGCCGAGAACGGAATCGATCCATCGTCGTACACTTCCACGAGGCTCCCTGATGTTCGAGATGCTGTGTGTCATGGCCGACGGGATCGCGGCGCGCCGCTGAGGCAGTCGGTCCGTCAGGTCACGGTGCCCGAAGCGCCGCCGGGGAGATCTCGAACAGGGTGATCTCGTTCGACGAGCCGAGCCGCATGGTCGGTCCCCACGTGCCCGTGCCGGGGGAGACGTGGAGCACCATGCCGTCGATGTCGAATCGGCCCGCGATGCGGGGGAAATAGCGCCTCACGACCCAGTTGAAAGGCATGATCTGGCCGTTGTGGGTATGTCCGCAGAGCATCAGGTCCACGCCGGCGCGCGCGGCGTCCTCGGCGCCGTCTGGGCGGTGATACATGAGGACGGTGAACGAAGTCCGGGTGTGCTCTGCGGTGACGATTTCCATCCCGGCGAGCATCCGTGCGACCTGATCCCGCGCCTCTGCATCGTCGATGCCGATGATGCGTATCGCCCTCCACTCGGTGGCCGCGTTGCGCAGCACCGTCACCCCGAGCGCCTCCAGCCGCGCGCAGACCGCGTCACTGCCGATGTAGTGCTCGTGGTTGCCGGTCGCGAAGAAGGCCGGGGCCGCCAACCGGCCGATCGCATCGAGCGCATCGCCGGGGAGCTGCATGAGGTCGACCAGGTCGCCGGTGATGAGCACCGCGTCGGGCTCGAGTGCGTTGATGCGGCGCACGATCCGGGGCAGGAACCCCGGGCCGCGGGAGCCGACGTGGATGTCGCTCACCTGCACGAGCCGGACCGGATCATCGAGCTTCGCCGAGGGAAGTGCCACCCGTCGCACCACGAGCCGGTGCGCGCTCACGACGCTCCACACCGCGAGCGGGACCCAGATCGCCAGGAGCAGCCCCCGCGCGATGTCGTCCGGCAGCCCCGCCAGCGCCAGCGGATGGACGGGGATGACGGCGCTCAGCAGGAGGAAGGCGAGGCCCACCCACAGGTAGACCGCCCGTTGCAGCCATCGCGTCCAGGCGTTGCGCCAGGCCTGATGGATGAGCCACCCCACGGTCGGTCCCACCAGCAGCGCGAGCAGATCGGGGGTGTCCGGACGCCACGTCGGCCAAACGAGCCAGGCCGCCGCGAGCTGTCCGTAGCCGAAGATGAGGTAGTAGACGGTGACGACGACGAGTACGCGGAGCATGCGCGCAACCCCCGGGGCAGGTGTCATTCGGCCCCGAGACCGAATACGTGCAGCACGAATGCGTAGACGAGGGCGGTCTCCTTGAGCCGGTCGAAGCGTCCCGCCGCGCCGCCGTGGCCGGCCTCCATGTTGGTGTGGAGCACCAGCAGGCGGTCGTCGGTCTTCGTCGCGCGGAGCTTCGCCACCCACTTCGCCGGCTCCCAGTAGGTGACGCGGGGGTCGGTGAGGCCCGCGGTGGCGATGATGTGGGGGTAGTCCATGGCCGCCACGTTGTCGTAGGGGCTGTAGGCGGCGATGCAGTCGTATGCGGCCTCGCTCTCGATGGGGTTGCCCCACTCCGGCCACTCCGGGGGGGTGAGCGGCAGGGTGTCGTCGCAGATGGTGTTGAGCACGTCGACGAACGGCACCTCCGCGATGACCGCGTGGAACAGCTCGGGGGCCATGTTCACGCACGCCCCCACCAGCAGGCCGCCGGCGCTGCCGCCATGGATGGCGATGCGCCCGCGCCGGGTGAAGCCGCGGTCCGCAAGCGTGTTCGCCGCCGCGATGAAGTCGTGGAAGGTGTTGGTCTTGCGGTCGAGTTTGCCGGCGCGGTACCAGGCGTAGCCGCGCTCGGTACCGCCGCGCACATGCGCGATGGCGTAGACGAACCCGCGGTCGACGAGGCTCAGGCGGGTGGTTGAAAACGAGGCCGGCATCGACATCCCGTACGAGCCGTACCCGTAGAGCAGCAGGGGGGCGGAGCCGTCGACGGGGGTGTCCCGGTGGTACAGGACCGACACCGGCACCGCCTCGCCGTCGGGCGACGCCGCCATGATGCGGCGGGTGACGTAGTCGGCGGGATCGTGGCCGCTCGGCACCTCCTGCACCTTGCGCACCGTGCGTTCCCGGGTGCGCATGTCGTAGTCGTACACATGCTCGGGGGTGGTCATCGAGGCGTAGGTGAACCGCAGGGTGTCGGTGTCGTACTCGTAGCCGCCGGCGAGCCCGAGGCTGTACGCCTCCTCCTCGAAGGCGATGGCGTGCTCCTCGCCGGTTTCCAGGTTCCGGACCACGATGCGGGGGAGGGCGTTCTCGCGTTCCAGGCGCACCAGCCACCGCGAGTACACCTCGAAGCTGACGATCAGGACCCCGGGGCGATGCGGGACGAGGTCGGTCCAGTGCTCGCGCCCGGGTGATTCGAGAGGTGCTTCGACGATCCGGAAGTCCTCCGCGCCGCCCGCGTTGGTGAGGATGATCAGCCGGTCGCCGTGGTGGGAGACGTCGTACTCGGTCATCGGGTCGCGCGCCGCGATCAGGATCGGGGCGGCCTCGGGCCGCGCCGCGTCGACGAGCCGCACCTCGCTGGTGACGTGGTCGTGGGCGTCGATCACCACGAACCGGCGCGACTCGGTGAGCGCGACGTTGAGGAAGAAGCCGGGGTCGGATTCTTCGTGGACGACGGCGTCGTCCGCGGCACCGGTGCCGATGCGGTGCCGGAGGACCTTGCAGGGCCGGTGGTGGTCGTCGAGCACGGTGTAGAACAGCGTCTCGTCGTCCGCCGCCCAGACGAACCCGCCCGAGCCGCGTTCGATGATGTCGTCGAGGACCTTCCCGGTACGGAGATCCTTCACGCGCAGGGTGAAGTACTCGGATCCGTTCTCGTCGACGGCCCAGGCGAACCGCCGGTGGTTCCAGGCGTGGCCCCGGCCGCCGATGCGGTAGTAGCTCTTGCCGGCGGCCTCGGTGTCGCCGTCGAGGAGCACCTGCTCGCCCGCGGCGCCGGCCTCGATGGCCGACCCGGCGTCGATGGCCGCACCGCCCGCGCCGGCCGTACCGCCCGCACCAGCCGCGCCGCCTGTGCCGACCGGGTTGCCCGTGCCGGCCGTACCGCCTGTGCCGACCGGGTTGCCCGCACCAGCCGCGCTGCTCGTGCCGCCTGTGCCGGCCGGGCGTCGGCATATCACCGGGTGCTGCCCGCCGCTACGGTAACGGTGGTAGTACTCCCACGCGCCGTCCCGCGCCGGGACGCTTGCATCGTCCTCCCTGATGCGCCCGCGGAATTCCTCGAACAGCGCCGCCCGGAGCGGTTCGGTGGGCGCGAGCACCGCTTCCTTGTAGGCGTTCTCCGCGTCGAGGTATGCGCGAATGTCGGCCCGGAGCCCGGCGGGGTCGCGCATCACCTGCTGCCAGTGTTCGTCCTTGAGCCAAGCGTAGTCGTCGGTGCGCCGCCGTCCGTGCAGGGCGGGGAGATCGGCCGGCTTCCGGGGCGCGACGGGTGGGGTGGATGGCATGCCGGGGTTCTCCTGGTCGCCGAGGTGTCGCCCGCGATCATCGGGGAAGTCACCGCTCGAGGTCCACCAGCAGGGGGCACCAGCGCAGGACCATTTTTTTGTCGGGAGCGAGTGCCGACGACCGGTGCGCAGATGCCCTCAATGCCGTCGAAAGCAGCTCCATGCAGCCCGAACGGACACCCAGACAACGAAACTCTCCCCCCAAATGACCCGTTGAACGCGCTCACATCAACCGCCGCCGGACAAAAAACGAGCCTTGGGCACCAGCGGGAGGTCCGTCACTGCGAGATCCACCCGGGCACTGGGTGCGATCCGCCGGTGTCGACCCGCTCGGAAATCCCCGCATCCGGGAAGCGAGGGCGCGGAGATGGTCAGCCACCCCCGGGCCACCCCGGTGCCGCGTTCAACGCGGCGAAAACGGCCAGGTCCGTGTCCGCGGCCGTGAGCGGGTGAAATTTCCGGGCTGAGAACGCTTGTCCTTCGAGGATGCGCCAATTGCGGCAGCGGGCGACCCGACCCGCGTGGCGGCGGCGATGGAACGGGCGACTTCCGGCCGTCGCGGGGTGCCGGGCTGGGCGCCGCGGCGGGTCACGGCGAGCGCGGCGGCATGCACCGCTTCGGCCACGCTGTCGCCGAGTGCCGCGCCGCGCGCCAGACCGCTGGCCAGATAGCCGACGAAGGTGTCGCCGGCGCCGACCGTGTCGACCGCCCTGACCCTGGGCGCGGCGGCGCGCCCGCGGCCGCCGGCATCCGTCCAGACCGCCCCCCGATCGCCAAGGGTGACCACCGCGGCCCTGAATCCGCCTTCGATCAGCATCGCCGCCGCCCGTCGCGCCGGGACGATGCCGGATACCGGCCGGCCGGTGAGCTGCTCCGCCTCGATCTGATTGACCACTACCACGTCCGTGAGCGCGACGAGCGCCGGCGGCAGAAGCCCGACGAGCGGCGCCTCGTCCGGCGCGGTGCCGGTGAGGGTGGCGGCGGGGGCGGGGGCCTTCTCGGCGGGGACCTTCCTGGTGGGGACCTTCTCGGCGGGGGCCTTCTCGGCGGGGGCCTTCTCACTGAGGACCTTCTCGGTGGGGGAGGGAACGGGGGCGGGATTGAGCATGGTGGTGGCGCCCGCGCGCCGGGCGGCGCGAAACGCGGCTTCCACGGTGTCGAGCGGCACTTCGAGCTGGGCGACGATCACCGTGTGCGCACGCACGCGCCGCAACCCCGCCTTCAGGTGGGCGGGACGCAGGCGCGCATTGGCGCCCGATGCCACCGCGATCTGGTTGTGGCCGGCGGCGTCCACCGCGATCAGCGCCACCCCGGAGGCGGCTCTCCGGTCGCGGCTGATGGCGCCGATGTCGATCCCTTCCGCGCGCAGGTGCTTGAGGTAGCGCTCCGCGTGCGCATCGGCGCCCATGCGGGCGATGAATGCAACCTCGGCACCGGCGCGGCGGGCGGCGACCGCCTGGTTCGCCCCCTTGCCTCCGAATCCCGTGTGGAGCGCGCCTTCGGTGACCGTCTCGCCCGGTCGCGGCAGCGATCGGGCCGTGACCGTCAGGTCGGTGTTCGCGCTTCCCACCACCACGACGTCCGCGGGGCGCTCCTCCGGCCGGGCGGCGCCGAGGACCCGCTCGGCCACGAGCCCCAGTACCCGCTCGACATCGACTTCGAGCGCGACGTCGACTTCGAACGCGACATCCGCCCGCGGCGCCTCGTCCAGCGGCGCATCGTCGGCGGCGTCCGCCGTGCCGGTCCGCGGGGTGCCTCGATTCCGGCGTCGGTCGGCGATCGACATCCCCCGGGTGTGCTCGCCCCTCGTCTCGACCCGGACCGGCAGCGCCCGGGTGCGGACCAGGGTCGCGTCGACCGCCAGCGCCATGGCGAGCGGATCGTTCAGAAACAGCCCGCCGCCGTTCGCATCGACCGGGCGCACGAGGTGACGAATCGCGCGGGCGAGCGCCGATTCGTCGCCGCGCAGCGCATCGCGCACCACGGGCCAGCGAAGACGCACCTGGTGGGTCACGTCGAGCCCGACCAGAGTGATCCGCATTCCGGACGTGAGGACGCGGTCCGCCGCTTCCGGGTCGACGTGGAAGTTGAACTCCGCCGATGCGGTCACGTTGCCCGGCGCCCGGATCGCGCCGCCCATCACGATCAGCCGCCCGACCGCGCGCATCGCCGATGCGTCCGCGTCGAGCGCCCGCGCGATATTGGTGAGCGGACCGAGAGCGACGATGGTGAGCGCGGCGCCATGCTCGCGCGCCTTGGCCGCGATCGCGTCCGCGGCGTCTTCCCGGGCCGGAAGCGGTCCGCGGCTGGCGGGAAACAGGGGACGACCCCCGGCGTCCCGCACCCGCGAGAGCCCGGCCAGGCCGTCGGCGCCGTGTACCTCGGTGGCGGTGATCAGGCGCCCGCGCCGGGGGCGGCTTGCGCCCGGCACCAGTCGCGGAACGGGGGTCGGGTCGAGCAGCGCGAGGAGGCGGCGCGCGTTGTCGGTCGCGGCCCGCAACCCGACGTTGCCGGCCACCGTGGTCATCAGCTCGACGCGCAGCTCGGGCGAGCGCAGGGCCAGCATGATCGCGAGCGCGTCGTCGACGCCGGGGTCGGTGTCGATCACCACCGGGCGCGGCTCGGGGCGTCCGGTCACGTCGGGCGCCTCGGCCCGAAGTCGGTCGGAGCATCCCGAGCGGCGCCTTGACGGTGCCCCGCACCCGCCATGAACGGTACCCGTCGGCAGTGCCTCACTTTGAAATTCCGCCTGGTATCTCCGGCCTGTATGTACGGACTTTCCCGGGTAGGCATCACCTTGAAACTCTGCCCGGTATCTCCGGCCTGTACGCACGGGCTCTCCCGAGATCTCGGGAGTCAAAGTAGGGCATCACCCTTTCCCGACACCTCAGTAGTCAAAGCGGGGCACCGTAGGTCGGCCCGATTCGGTCCGATTCTCGCCACCCCGGCGGTCGATTCCGGGCCGGCGCCACAGCGTGAACCGACCCCGCACTCCGGGCGCGGTTCGTTTACCGGCATCGGCGTGCCGCCTATACTCTATGGCCACTCCCCCGCCCCGCCAGGAGCCTCGTTCGATGCTGGAGGTGCGACAAGCGCTCACGTTCGACGATGTCCTCCTGGTTCCCGGATACTCCGAGGTGCTCCCCCGCGACACCGAGCTTCGGGCGCGGCTCACCCGCGAGATCGACCTGAACATTCCGTTCGTGTCCTCGGCGATGGACACCGTCACCGAGTCGCGGCTTGCGATCGGGATCGCGCAGGCCGGCGGGATCGGCATTATCCACAAGAACATGCCCGCGGAGCAGCAGGCGCGGCAGGTGCGCGCGGTCAAGAAGTTCGAGAGCGGGGTGATCACCGACCCCATCACGGTGTCGCCGCGGGCAAGCATCCGCGAGGTGATCGAGCTTACCCGCGAGCGCGATATCTCCGGGGTACCGGTGGTCGACGGCGCCGAGCTCGTCGGCATCGTGACCAACCGCGATCTGCGCTTCGAGACTCAGCACGACGAGCCGGTCGCGAGTGTGATGACTCCGAAGGACAGGCTCGTCACCGTGCGCGAGGGCGCCTCTCGGGATGAGGTCCGGCGTCTGCTGCATGCGCACCGAATCGAGAAGGTTCTGGTCGTGAACGGAGACTTCGAGCTGCGCGGGCTGGTGACGGTCAAGGACATCCAGAAGGCGCACGAGTACCCCGACGCCTGCAAGGACGGGTACGCGCAGCTCCGGGTCGGGGCCGCGGTGAGCACCGGGCCGGGGACCGACGCGCGGGTCGAGGCACTGGTCGGCGCGGGGGTCGACGTGATCGTCGTCGACACCGCGCATGGGCATTCGCAGGGGGTCGTCAACCGGGTGCGTTCGATCAAGCAGCGCTGGCCCGACATGCAGGTCGTGGCCGGGAACGTCGCCACCGCCGAGGGCGCGCAGGCGCTGGTGCAGGCGGGATGCGACGCGGTGAAAGTGGGCATCGGGCCGGGGTCGATCTGCACCACGCGGGTCGTGGCCGGGGTCGGCGTGCCGCAGCTCACGGCGATCGACGAGGTGAGCCGGGCGGTGCATGCGAGCGGGGTTCCGGTCATCGCCGACGGTGGGATCCGTTATTCCGGCGACGCCGCGAAGGCCCTGGCCGCGGGTGGCCATGCGGTGATGGTGGGCAGCCTGTTCGCCGGCACCGAGGAATCGCCGGGGGAGGTCGAGCTGTACCAGGGGCGCTCGTACAAGTCCTACCGTGGGATGGGTTCGCTCGGCGCGATGGCCGGGAGCGAGGGCTCGCGCGACCGCTACTTCCAGGACACCGTGACCGAGCTGGAGAAGCTCGTGCCGGAGGGCGTCGAGGGCCGGGTGCCGTACAAGGGTCCGCTCTCCGGGGTGCTCGACCAGCTCATCGGCGGGCTCCGCGCGAGCCTCGGCTATACGGGTTGCCGGACCCTGGAGGAGCTGCGGCACCGGGCCCGGTTCGTCCGCCTGACCAGCGCCGGGATGCGCGAAAGCCACGTCCACGACGTCTCCATCACCAGGGAAGCCCCGAATTATCGAGCCGGCTGATCGGCGCGCAGGGCCGGGCGACCGGTGGGTTGGGCCGGCTGATCGGCGCGCAGAGCCGGAGAACGGGCGGGTAGGACCGGTTGGCGTCTGTCCGGTAACCGACAGGTGGCTCCGCTGGCTGGCTGGCGCGCAGCGCCGGCCCGACGCGCTTTACCGGAAGGCCCGTGGCGCACGCGGCCGATCGATGCGATACCGCCTCCGGCCCGAGCGGCCCGAGCGGCCCGAGCGGCCCGAGCGGCTCGAGTGGCTCGAGTGGCCCGAGTGGCTCGGGCGGCCCGGGTGGGGAGGCGCGCGCCGCGACAGGAGTGCCCGTTGACCACTTCCGCCGATATCCATTCCGACCGGATCGTCATTCTCGATTTCGGCTCCCAGTACACCCAGCTCATCGCCCGGCGCGTGCGGGAGGCGAACGTGTACTCCGAGATCCACGCCTTCGATATCGCTCCCGAGCGGCTCCGTGCCATGGCGCCGAAGGGCGTCATCCTCTCCGGAAGCCCCGAGTCGGTGAACGCACCGGCCGGCTACCGCGCCCCGGATGCCGTCTTCGAGCTGGGCGTTCCCGTGCTCGGCATCTGCTACGGGATGCAGTCGATGGCGGCGCAGCTCGGGGGGGAGGTGGAGACCTCGGAGCACCGCGAGTTCGGGTACGCGCAGGTCCGGGCCCGCGGGCATTCACGCCTGCTCGCCGGCATCGAGGACGAGGTGAACGCCGAGGGCCACGGCCGGCTCGACGTGTGGATGAGCCACGGAGACCGCGTGTGCGCGCTGCCGCCCGGGTTCACGCGCATCGCATCCACCGACAGCGCCCCCATCGCCGGTATCGCCGACGAGGAGCGCGGCTTCTACGGCGTGCAGTTCCATCCCGAGGTCACCCATACCCGGCAGGGGGCGCGCATCCTGCGCCGGTTCGTGCACGACATCTGCGGCTGTGCGTCGCAGTGGACGCCGGAGGCGATCATCGACGACGGCGTCGCCCGGGTGCGTCGCGAAGTGGGTGGCGATGCGGTCCTCCTCGCGCTCTCCGGCGGCGTCGACTCCTCCGTGGTGGCGGCGCTGCTCCAGCGCGCCATCGGCGATCGGCTGACCTGCATCTTCGTCGACAACGGCCTGCTGCGGCTCGACGAGGGCGATCAGGTCATGTCGGCGTTCGCGGGCCGGCTCGGGGTCGACGTGCGCCGGGTCGATGCCGAGGACCGGTTCCTCGCCGCGCTCGCCGGGGTGTCGGACCCGGAGGAGAAGCGCCGGCGCATCGGGCGCACCTTCATCGAGATCTTCGAGGAGGCGGCGGCGAAGCTCGACGGGGTCCGTTGGCTTGCCCAGGGCACCATCTACCCCGATGTCATCGAGTCCGCCGGCGCCGCGACCGGCAAGGCGCACGTCATCAAGTCGCACCACAACGTGGGCGGGCTGCCGGAGCGGATGCGCCTGCGTCTGGTCGAGCCGCTGCGCGAGCTGTTCAAGGACGAGGTGCGGGCCATCGGCATCGAACTCGGGCTGCCGCCCGATCTGGTCCATCGTCATCCGTTTCCGGGGCCGGGGCTCGGGGTGCGCATCCTTGGAGAGGTGAGGAAGGGGTACGCGGAGGTGCTCCGCCGCGCCGACGCGATCTTCATCGGCGAGCTGCGCGCGGCCGGGCTGTACGACTCCGTGAGCCAGGCGTTCGCGGTGTACCTGCCGGTCCGATCGGTAGGGGTCACCGGCGACCAGCGCCGCTACGAGCCCGTGATCGCGCTGCGGGCGGTGGAGACGGTGGACTTCATGACCGCGCGATGGGCACACCTGCCTCATGCATTTCTTGAGCATGTATCAAACATAATTATCAATGAGATAGCAGGCGTGTCTCGTGTAGTTTATGACATATCCGGCAAGCCTCCGGCGACCATCGAATGGGAGTGAGGCCGGGGGTGGGCGTTCGGGGCGGGGGCTGCGGGTGAGCACGCCGGCGCCGGATCGAACCCGGCCGGACGACGAGGGCTGGATGCGTCGCGCCCTCGCCCTTGCCGCGCAGGCGGCTCGCGAGGGTGAGGTGCCGGTGGGTGCGGTCATCGTTCGGGATGGCGTCGAGATCGGGTCGGGGAGGAATGCGCCGATCCGGGAGGCCGATCCCACCGCCCACGCCGAGATCGGCGCCATCCGGACCGCCGCCCGCGCGGCGGGCAATTACCGGCTGACGGGCACGACCCTGTACGCGACCATGGAGCCCTGCGTGATGTGCGCGGGCGCGATCGTCCATGCGCGCATCGCGCGGGTCGTCTACGGAGCGGCCGACGGGCGCTGGGGCGGGGCGGGCAGCGTGTTCGACATCCTTGACTGCGGCCGCCTCAATCATCGTCCGGTGGTGCGCGGCGGGGTGCTCGCCCGCGAGTCCGCCCGGTTGCTGGTCGAGTTCTTCCGGGGCCGGCGCGAACGCGACGGCGCACCGGGCGGGCCATGAGTGGGCCCGGAGTCCTCGCCGAACGCCCCGGCACCGCGTTGTGCAGGTTGTCGGTGTGCCGCCGGCTTCGTGGGGTGAAACGGCCCTCCGCACTCGGCTCGAAGCAGATGCTCGCCGGCACGGACGACGGCCGCGCCGATGGCCTTCTCCGAGTCGTGAAACGGGCCTCCGCACTCGGTTCGGAGCAGATGCGCGCCGGCACGGACCAGGGCCGCGCCGATGGCCTTCCGGGACCGCGGCCTACACCTCGGGTGCCTCGATTCGCCATGTCCGCGCGGCGCAGGTCGCTAGGTTCGCCGCGCGCGGCTGTGGGATAATTTGCTCCGGTTGCCGCATTTTCGCCGACGCCGCCGGGCGTCCACAGGATGATCCGGCCATCAGGAGATTCAGCATGGACGACAGCAGGAAGCAGGCACTCGGCTCGGCCCTGTCCCAGATCGAGCGCCAGTTCGGCAAGGGTGCGATCATGCGGATGGGGGACGCGAGCGTGGTCCGCGACCTCGAGGTGGTCTCCACCGGGTCGCTCGGACTCGATCTGGCGCTCGGCGTGGGTGGACTGCCCCGCGGGCGGGTGATGGAGATCTACGGGCCGGAGTCCTCGGGCAAGACGACCCTCACCCTGGAGGTGATCGCCTGCACCCAGCGCGGCGGGGGCACCGCCGCGTTCATCGACGCCGAGCACGCGCTCGATCCGCAGTACGCGGAGAAGATCGGCGTCGATGTCGACGAGCTGCTCGTTTCCCAGCCCGACACCGGCGAGCAGGCGCTCGAGATCGCGGACATGATCGTGCGTTCCGGTGCGGTGGACGTGGTGGTCATCGACTCCGTCGCCGCCCTGACCCCGAAGGCCGAGCTCGAAGGCGAGATGGGCGACTCCCACGTCGGGCTCCAGGCGCGCCTGATGAGCCAGGCGCTGCGCAAGCTCACCGCCAACATCAAGCGCTCGAATACCCTGGTCATCTTCATCAATCAGATCCGGATGAAGATCGGGGTGATGTTCGGCAGCCCGGAGACCACCACCGGGGGCAACGCGCTCAAGTTCTACTCCTCGGTGCGGCTCGACATCCGCCGCATCGGCGCGATCAAGAGGCGTGACGAGGTGATCGGGAACCAGACGCGCATCAAGGTGGTCAAGAACAAGGTTGCGCCGCCGTTCAAGCAGGTCGAGTTCGACATCCTCTACGGCGAGGGGATCTCGCGCGAGGGCGAGCTGATCGATCTCGGCGTGAAGCACGAGATCATCGAGAAGTCGGGCGCGTGGTACAGCTACAACGGTGAGCGCATCGGCCAGGGCCGGGACAACACGCGCGAATTCCTGAAGGAGCACGAGGACATCGCGGGCGCGATCGAGGCCGCGTTGCGCAACCAGTTGCTGCCTTCGCGCAGCCGGGTCACGGAAGAGGCCGCAGAGGCGCTCGAAACCTGACCACCGAACCGGATTCGGATCTGCGCAAGCGGGCGCTCGGTTTGCTCGCGCGCCGCGAGCATGCACGCGGCGAACTCGCGGCCAAGCTCGCGGCGAGAGGGTCCGGCCCGGAAGCGACGGGGCGCGTGCTCGATGCCCTTGAAGCCGAGGGGCTGCTGAGCGAAGAGCGGTTCACCGAGCAGTTCGTCCGCTCCCGCATCGGCCGCGGTCAGGGCCCCCGGCTGATTCGCGAGGCGTTGCGCCAGCGCGGCATCGGCGACGCGCCGGCGCGGGAGGCGGTCGAGCGGGACGATGCGGGCTGGGCGGAACGCGCATCACAGGCGAGGTCCGGACGTTTCGGCCCCGCGGCCCCCGCCGACTACCGCGAATGGGCCCGCCAGGCCCGCTTTCTGGAGCGGCGCGGATTCACCACGGAGCACATACGATTGGCGCTCGGTCCGCCCCCGCGGCGGTGACGCCAGCGATTCACGGGCAGTCGATTCATGAACAGCAACGAGCTCAGACGGACCTTCCTCACGTACTTCCGCGACCGCGGTCACGAGATCGTGCCGAGCAGCCCCCTCGTGCCCGGCAACGATCCCACCCTGCTGTTCACCAACGCGGGCATGGTCCAGTTCAAGGACGTGTTCCTCGGCACCGACCGCCGGCCCTGTGCGCGGGCGACCACCGCGCAGCGTTGCGTGCGCGCGGGCGGCAAGCACAACGACCTGGAGAACGTCGGCTACACCGCACGCCACCACACCTTCTTCGAGATGCTCGGCAACTTCAGCTTCGGCGACTACTTCAAGCGCGACGCCATCCGTTACTGCTGGGAATTCCTGACCGACGTGCTCGGGCTCCCGCCGGAGAAGCTGTGGGTGACGGTGTACGAGGGCGACGACGAGGCGGCCCGGATCTGGTTCGACGACATCGGGGTCGACCCGGCCCGCTTCTCCCGCTGCGGCGAGAAGGACAACTTCTGGGCGATGGGCGACACCGGGCCCTGCGGCCCGTGCTCGGAGGTGTTCTACGACCACGGGCCGGAAGTGCCGGGCGGGCCGCCGGGAAGTCCCGACGAGGACGGCGACCGCTACATCGAGCTGTGGAACCTCGTGTTCATGCAGTTCAACCGTGATGCCTCCGGTCACCTGGAGCCGCTGCCGAAGCCGTCGGTGGACACCGGGCTCGGGCTGGAACGCACCGCCGCGGTGCTGCAGGGCGTGCACAGCAACTACGAGATCGACCTGTTCGCGCACCTGATCGGCGCGGCCGCGGAGGTCACGGCCGCGGCGGGCGCCGGCCGGGACGCGCCGGACGACAAGTCCCTGCGCGTGATCGCGGATCACGTGCGCTCGTGCGCGTTCCTCGTCACCGACGGAGTCGTCCCCTCGAACGAGGGCCGCGGCTATGTGCTGAGGCGCATCATGCGCCGCGCCATCCGCCACGGACATCGGCTGGGCGCGCGCGATCCGTTCTTCTGGCGCATGGTCGCGGCGCTCGACGCCGAGATGGGCGATGCCTACCCGGAGTTGCGCCGGCGTCGCGCCCAGGTCGAGCGGATCCTGCGCCTGGAGGAAGAGCAATTCGCCAGGACCCTCGGCCAGGGGATGCGCATGCTCGAAGACGCCATCGACGGGATCGAGGGCGACACCATCCCCGGCGAGACGGTGTTCAGGCTCTACGACACCTACGGTTTTCCGGCGGACCTCACCGCGGACATCGCCCGCGAGCGCGCGCTCGGCGTCGACCTCGACGCATTCGAACGGGCGATGGAGGGGCAGCGCGCCCGGGCCCGCGCATCGAGCCGGTTCCGGGCCGAGGACGAAGCGGCGCTCGACGTTGCGGTCTCGTCCACCTTCGTCGGCTACGACCGCCTCGGCGGCCGGGCGACAGTGACCGCGCTGTTCCGCGCCGGCCGGGAGGTGGAGCGGCTCGACCCGGAGGAGGAGGGCTGGGTGGTGCTCGACGAGACGCCGTTCTACGCCGAAGCGGGCGGGCAGGTCGGCGATCGGGGGCGGCTCGGGGCCGACGGGATCGGCTTCGAGGTCACGGACACGCAGCGCCACGGCGACGCGATCGTGCACGTCGGGGTAGTCACCGGCGGCGCATTGTCCGCCGGCGCGGTGGTCGAGGCGCAGGTGGACGCCGAGGCCCGCCGGGCGGCCGCGCGCAACCATTCCGCGACCCATCTGCTGCACGCGGCCCTGCGGACGGTGCTCGGCGAACATGTCGAGCAGAAGGGCTCCCTGGTTGCCCCGGATCGCCTGCGGTTCGACTTCTCCCACTACGAGTCGGTGACGAAGGAGGAGCTGCAACGCATCGAGGCGCTGGTGACATCCTGGATCCTCGGCAACGACGAGGCGCGGACGGAGATCATGCCGCTAGAAGAGGCCCGGCGCAGCGGCGCCGTCGCGCTCTTCGGCGAGAAGTACGACGACCCGGTGCGGGTGCTCTCGATCGGCGACTACTCGGTGGAGCTCTGCGGTGGCACCCACGTGGCGCGCGCGGGCGATGTGGGTCCGTTCAAGATCGTCGCCGAAGGCAGCATCGCGGCCGGGGTGCGCCGCATCGAGGCGCTGACCGGCGAGACGGCGCTCGCCTGGGTGCATTCGATGGAGGAGCGGATCGAGCGCATTGCGAGCAGCATGAAGGCGAGCGCGGAAACGGTGGCGGACCGGGTGGAGGCGATGCTCGCGCGCAGCCGCGATCTGGAGCGCGACCTGGACCGGCTGAAGGCGCGGCTGGCGGCATCGCACGGCGATGACCTGGTGGCGCAGGCGGTCGACGTGGGCGGGCTGAAGGTGCTGGCCGCGAAGATCGACGGCGCGGACCCGAAGGCGCTCCGCGAGACCGTCGACCGGCTCAAGAACCGGCTCGGGTCCGCTGCGGTGGTGCTCGCCACCGTCAACGCGGGCAAGGTCGCTCTGGTGGCCGGAGTCACGAAGGACTGCACCGACCGCATCGCGGCGGGCCCGCTCGCGAACCACGTCGCGCGCCAGGTCGGCGGGCGCGGGGGCGGGCGGCCGGAGCTTGCGCAGGCCGGCGGCAACGATCCCTCCCGCGTGGACCAGGCCATCGGCTCCGTGCCGGGCTGGGTGCGCCAGCAGCTCGCGGCGGGCGACAGCAATCACTCATGAGTCCCCGGCCGTGAGCTTGATCGTGCAGAAGTTCGGAGGCACCTCGGTCGGGAGCCTCGAACGGATCGCACACGTGGCGGCGCGGGTCGGACGCAGCCGCGAGCGGGGCGACGATGTCGTGGTGGTGGTCTCCGCAATGAGCGGAGAGACCGATCGCCTGCTCGGCCTGGCGCGCAACGTGCAGGAGCGTCCCGCGCCCCGGGAGCTCGATGTCCTGCTTTCGACCGGCGAGCAGGTAACCATCGCCCTGCTCGCGATGGCGCTCCAGGCGGCCGGCTGGCCCGCGCGGTCCTATACCGGCCACCAGGTGTGCATCCGCACCGACCGTGCCCACACCCGGGCGCGTATCGTGCACATCGACGATCGGCACATCCGCGCCGATCTCGCGGCGGGACGGGTGGTGGTGGTGGCGGGCTTTCAGGGGGTGGACGAAGACGGCAACATCACCACTCTGGGGCGCGGCGGTTCCGACACCACCGCGGTCGCGCTCGCCGCCGCCCTCGGCGCCCGCGAGTGCCGCATCCACACCGATGTCGACGGGGTCTACACCACCGATCCGCGGGTGGTGCCGGAGGCGCGGCATCTCGAAGCGCTCACGTTCGAGGAGATGCTGGAGCTCGCGAGCCTCGGGGCGAAGGTGCTGCAGATCCGCGCCGTCGAGTTCGCGAGCAAGTACACGGTGCCCGTGCGCGTGTTGTCGACGTTCGACGACGGCCCCGGCACCCTCATTGGGCCCGACCCCGAGGACAACTCCATGGAGCAGCCTCTCATCTCCGGCATCGCGTTCAATCGCGACGAGGCCAAGGTGACGGTCATGGGGGTGCAGGATCGCCCCGGCATCGCCTTCTCGATCCTCGGTCCGGTGGCTGAGGAGAACATCGAGGTCGACATGATCGTCCAGAACGCCGGAGCGGACGGGACCACCGACTTCACCTTCACCGTGCATCGCAACGACTACGCGCGCACGCTGCAGATCGTGCGGGAGCGAACATCGCAGTGGGAGTCGAGCCAGGTGACCGGCGATGACCGCATCGTCAAGATTTCTCTGGTCGGTGTCGGCATGCGGTCCCATGCGGGCATCGCGAGCCGGATGTTTCGGGCGCTCGCGGCGGAGAACATCAACATCCAGATGATCTCGACCTCCGAGATCAAGGTCTCGGTGGTGGTCGAGGAGAAGTATCTCGAGTTGGGAGTGAGGGCGCTTCACGCCGCGTTCGGTCTCGAGGGGAACGGGGCCGCGGAGCATCCGTCCGGGGATGCGGCTCGGTAGCGTCCCGGCCGCCGACGGTCGTCGGCCACGGGGGTGCGCGGGACGGAGACGCTGGTCCGCGACGGAAGTTTCGGGGATCGGGACGGCACGGGTCCCGGAACCCTCGACTGCGGCGGCACGGTCACGTGGACGATGCCACCGGGGGCAGTGCGCCCCGGCAACCGAGGAGGACGTGATGCTCATCCTTACCAGAAGAATCGGCGAGTCGCTGATGATCGGTGACGACATCGTGGTGACGGTGCTCGGAGTGAAGGGCAACCAGGTGCGAATCGGAATCGACGCCCCCAGGGAAGTGGCAGTTCACCGCCGTGAAATCTACGAGCGGATTCAGGATGGAGGCTCGGAGCGCTCCGGCGGGCAGGGGGGCAACGAGTCCACTCTGTAGCCCGGATTGCTCACCAGTTACTGGCGACCGGAGAGCCGCTCACACTTGGATGGCTCCGGTTCAGGGGTCTGTGAGAAATGCGTCCGGATACTCGTTTTCTTCACATATGCCCTGATGCGCATTTCTCACTATGTTCCTGGCAAGGGCCGGAGAATCGCTCAGGTTCGGATGGCTCCAGGCGAGGACCGAAATTCGGTTTGGCGTTTTGCGGGTGATCCCCCAATTCTGTATGCTGTGACCTCCCCGGAGAGGTGGCCGAGCGGCTGAAGGCGCTCCCCTGCTAAGGGAGTATGGGTTGAAAGCCCATCGAGGGTTCGAATCCCTCCCTCTCCGCCAATAATAAATTAAAAACAACGATTTGAAGCGTCATACTCCAGTCCGTCTCACAAAATGCCTGGACGCCGTCACCTGTATTTCCGAGACCTTCCTGGCGACTGGAAAGCCTTCCTCGCATGGTCTGTGCAGCGCCGTTTGCCCGAAGGACGCCTGGTCGATGACATGCCGGGCCGAGCCGCGACCGCCGCCGTGAATCGGTGAATTTTTCGCACCACCACCCCGGCGAGGAAGACCGTCCGTGGAAGTGAAGGAAACCGTCATACGCCTGATGACCCGGCTCGCGATCGAGCACGGGGCCGTGAACTTCTCTCAGGGGTTCACCGACGAGGCGCCGGTGTACGACATGGTGTGGGGCGGAATCTCGGCGATGCTCGGAGGGACCGAAGACGGTGTCCTCCGGCTCGAATCGCTGACGTTGCGCGAGATTCTGAAAGCGCATGGCGGGGCGGGCGACAACTCGCTCGATCTCCCGTTGAAGACGCTTCTGGCGGGGGTGCAGAACCCGCGCGATCAGTTCAACCAGTATTCGTTCCCGTTCGGGATCCCGGAGCTGAGGCACGCGATCGCGGATTACACGCAGGCGTTCTACGGCTGTCGCCCGGACCCCGACGAGCAGATCACCGTGGTGCTCGGCGCGAGTGAAGGCATGGCGGTGGCGTTTCGGTCTCTGCTCGAACCGGGCGACGGGGTCGTGGTGATGCAGCCCTACCACGAGCTCTACCCGTCGCAGGCCGCCATCTTCGGGCTCGTGCCGAAGTTCGTCACCCTGCGCGAGGATCGGGGCGCGGGCACCTGGCGGCTCGACCGCGACGAGGTACGCCGCGTCGCCGCCGACCCGTCGGTCAGGGCGCTGGTCGTGAATACGCCGCACAACCCGACCGGCAAGGTGCTGGACGACGACGAGCTGTCGTTCATCGCCGAGGTGTGCCGGACGCACGACCTCTTCGCGATCACCGACGAGATCTACGAGCACATCACCTTCGACGGGCACCGCCACGCCTGTCTCGCCGGCTTCGACGGTATGGCCGAACGCACCCTGGTGGTGAACTCGATCTCGAAGACCGGGCGTTCGACGGGGTGGCGCATCGGCTGGGTGATCACCCCCCCGGAACGTACCCGGCGGCTGCGGGCGGTGCATGACAACCTCGTGGTGCAGGCTCCCACGCCGCTCCAGAAGGGGGCGGTGTCGCTGCTGCGCCAGGATCGGGCCTTCTTCGACGGCATCGCGGAGAGCTACCGCAGGAAGCGGGACCTGCTGCTCGGCGGGCTGCGCGAGGTGGGCTTCGCCGCGAGTCCGCCCGAGGGCGCCTACTACCTCTTTGCGGACTACCGCGGCGTGCCGGCGCTCGCATCGATGTCGCCGTTCAACGCCGCGATGCATCTCATCCGGGAGGTCGGGGTGGCGACGGTGCCGGGCGACAACTTCTACGCGACCGGCAACGAGGGTGATCGCTACCTGCGGTTCGCGTTCTGCCGCTCCATCGAGACCATCGAGGCGGGCCTGGAACGGCTGCGCACCCGGCTCTGAAACTGCGAGGCCGCGGAGATGGCTGGTTTCGCAAGGCGGACGCGAGTCAGGGCGCGCAGGCGTACCCGTAGGTACGTCGAGCACCCAGGCCGCCCCCATGTCGCATTCAGCGCGGCGAAAGCAGTCGGATCCGTGCCCGCAGCCGGGAAGGGGTGACATTTCCGGGTTAGCCGCGGTGCTCCAGAGTGCGTGCCACTGCGCTCTCCCAGCCGCGCATCAACCGGTCGCGCTCCCGGTCCGGCATCCGGGGCGTGAATTCCGCGTCGCGCGACCAGCGGGCGCCGACATCGTCCACGGAGCGGAATACGCCGGTCTGGAGCCCGGCCAGGTACGCCGCGCCCAGGGCGGTGGTCTCGGCGTTGCGTGGCCGCTCGACGGTGACGCCGACGATGTCCGCGAGGGTCTGGAGCAACCAGGCGTTCCCGACCATGCCGCCGTCGACCCGCAGGCGATCGATCGGCGCCCCGCGGTCGGCCTCCATCGCGGCGATGAGGTCTCGGGTCTGGAAGCAGACGGACTCCAGGGCGGCGCGGGCAAGGTGCGCGGGTCCGGTGTCCCGGGTGAGGCCGAAGAGGGCGCCGCGGGCATCCGGAGCCCAGTGCGGCGCCCCGAGGCCGGTGAACGCGGGAACGAGGTAGACCCCGCCGGAGCCGGGGAGGCCGGCCGCCAGCGCCTCCGTCTGCGGCGCATCCTTGATGATCCGCAGCCCGTCGCGGAGCCACTGCACGGCGGCGCCCGCCACGAAGATCGAGCCCTCCAGGGCGTAGGTCGGCTTGCCTTCCAGGCGCCAGGCCACGGTGGTCAGCAGCCGGTTGCGTGATCGGACCGCCTCCGCCCCGGTGTTCATCACCGCGAAACATCCCGTGCCGTAAGTGCTTTTCATCATTCCCGGCTCGAAGCACGCCTGCCCGGCCGTCGCCGCCTGCTGGTCACCGGCGACCCCCGCGATGGGGATGGCCTGCCCGAGCACTTCCGGCAACGCGGTGCCGAAGTCGGCGGCGCTGTCGCGCACTTCCGGCAGCACGCCGCGGGGAACGTCGAACAGTCTCAGAAGGGTGTCGTCCCACCGCTGGGCATGGATGTCGAACAGCAGGGTGCGCGATGCGTTGGTGGCGTCCGTGGCGTGTACGCGCCCGCCGGTCAGGCGCCAGATCAGGAAGGTGTCGATGGTTCCGAATGCGAGCTCGCCCGCCGCTGCGCGGTCGCGCGCGCCGTCGACGTGATCGAGAATCCAGGCGAGCTTGGTGGCGGAGAAGTACGGGTCGAGCAGCAAGCCGGTCTTTTCGCTGACCACGGACTCGTGCCCGGCATCCCGCAGCGCCCGGCATTGTGCCGCGGTGCGACGGTCCTGCCAGACGATGGCGCGGTGGATGGGGGCGCCGCTCGCGCGATCCCAGACCACCGTGGTCTCGCGCTGATTCGTGATGCCGATCGCGGCCACCGCGCCTCCCGCTGCGGCCAGTGCCTCGCGCGTCACGGCCAGGGTTGCCGACCAGAGCTCTTCCGGGTCGTGCTCGACCCACCCGCCGGCGGGGAAGTGCTGGGTGAACTCGCGCTGCGCGACGGCACGGACCGACCCGCCGGGGTCGAACACCATCGCTCGCGAACTGGTGGTGCCCTGGTCGATGGCGAGGAGCAGGGGGGTGTCGGACATGCCACAGTCTCCGTTTGCCGTCAATGTGTGCCTTGCCCGGAAATTTCCGGTCTGGTCGGACGAGTCTCCCATGGTATGTGCATCTGGTACGCGCATCCCGCCCAGCGAACGAAACCGACAGGCCAACCGGCCAACCGGCCGGTCAGTCAGTCAGTCAGAAGGCGGCAATGCTTGTCCGCATTCCCGGAGATTCGTTCCGGGTTGCGATTTCGATGGGGTCCCGGTCTCCGGAACGTCCCGTCGGGAGAGTTCGACCGCGCATGTCGGCTTGGGGGAAATGCCGTCCGCGGGGGATTCGGGGGGAATTCGGCAGGGAGTGTTGCTTGCCGGGGGTATCATTCGATGGCCCGGATGGCCCGGATGGCCCGGATGGCCCGGATGGCCCGGATGGCCCGGATGACCCGGATGGCTCCGACGGCCCCGATGGCCCGGCGCTGACCGGGTGCGGAGCGTGCGATCGATGACCAGTCTCACCGACACCGCGGCGTGGCGGGCGCTCCAGGCGCACTTCCCGCGCGTGGCGCGCGAACACCTGCGCGACCTCTTTGCGAGCGATGCGGACCGGTTCGAACGCCTGTCCCTGCGGGCGTGCGGCATTCTGCTCGACTACTCGAAGAATCGGGTGACCGGGGAGACGATGGATCTCCTGCGCGCCCTCGCCCGCGAGTCGGGGGTGATGGAGCGGGCCCGCGCGATGGTCTCCGGCGCCCGCATCAACGAGACCGAGGATCGGGCGGTGCTGCACCCGTTGCTGCGCGATTCGCGCGACTCGCCCGTATGCGAGGTCGAGGATGCGTTGCGTGCCGGTGTCGAGCGCACGCTCGAAGCGATGGAGCGCTTCTCGGAGGCGGTGCGCTCGGGAGGCTGGCGCGGTCATGGCGGGAAGCGGATTGCCGATGTGGTCAACATCGGTATCGGCGGGTCGGACCTGGGGCCGCGGATGGTGTGTCAGGCGCTCGCGCCGCATGCCGACGGGCCGCGGGTCCACTTCGTCTCCAATGTCGACGGCGCGCATCTGACCTCGACGCTGCGCGGGCTCGACCCGGCCCGCACGCTGTTCGTGGTGGCCTCCAAGACCTTCACCACGGTCGAGACGATGACCAATGCCCATGCCGCGCGGCGCTGGCTGCTCGACGCCGCCGGTGACGAGGCGGCCGTGGCCCGGCATTTCGTGGCCGCGTCCACCAACCGCGCGGCGGTCGCCGGGTTCGGGATTGCCCCCGAGCACATGTTCGAGTTCGAGGACTGGGTCGGCGGCCGCTACTCGCTGTGGTCCGCGATCGGGCTGCCGATCGCCGTCGCGGTGGGAATGGCCAGGTTCCGGGCACTGCTGGCCGGCGCCCATGCGATGGACCGGCACTTTCTCGCGGCGCCGATCGAGCGAAATTTGCCGGTGACCCTCGCCCTGCTCGGGGTGTGGTACGTCAACTTCTTCGGGGCCGAGACCCACGCGGTGCTCGCGTACGACCAGCGGCTCGACCGGTTCGCGGCCCACTTGCAGCAGCTCGACATGGAGAGCAACGGAAAGCGGGTCACGCTCGCATCGACAACCGTCGACTACGCGACCGGACCCGTCGTGTGGGGTGAGCCGGGCACCGGCGGGCAGCACGCGTTTTTCCAGTTGCTGCACCAGGGGACGCGGCTCGTGCCGGCGGACTTCATCGTCGCTGCGCGCTGCGACCATCCCCTTGAGGACCAGCATCGGCTCCTCGTCGCGAACTGTCTGGCGCAGACCGAGGCGCTGATGCTCGGCCGATCCGAGGCCGAGGCCCGGGCTGACCTCCGCGCCGACCTCTGGGCGGGCGGCGGGTCGTCGCGACCGGCAGAGTCGCTCGCACTCCACAGGATGTTCGACGGCAATCGCCCGACCAATACTCTGATGTTCGAGCGCCTCGACCCCTTCACGCTCGGCGCCCTCGTCGCGCTCTACGAGCACAAGGTGTTCGTTCAGGGTGCGATCTGGCGGGTGAATTCATTCGACCAGTGGGGGGTCGAGCTGGGCAAGGAACTCGCGACTTCGATCGCGCAAGAGCTCGCGAATCCGGATGATGCCCGGCCGCATGACGCATCGACCGAGGGCCTCGTCGCCGAGTACCGGCGCCTCTCGTGCCGAGGCGCCCGGGGGCGTCGGCTCGCGGCCGGAACAGCGCAGGAGAGGAACGGGTCACAACCTGCCCGACGGCGGGCGGGAAGAAAGTAGTAATCGGGTGACGCCGTAGCTATGATTACCGTGCCGAGGGCGATGGAGGCTCCTCAGGTCTTTCGTTTGGAACGACGCGATGATTGAGTCGACTCTCCGGCGAGTCGGCGGCGCAGAGCTGCCGCAAGTGGGGGGAGCGGTTTCGAGGTGTGAACACGCGGTTTGCATCGGTACTTTCGGATTCAACCCAGGGGGGAGCGTACAAATGGCGAAGGCGGCAGCGGTCAAACAGCCAATGACAAAGGCCAAATTGCTGGCCGCGATTGCGGAAGATACCGGCCTCACGAAAAGGCAGGTCATGGAAGTCATGGATTCGTTGGGCGCACAGATACAGGGTCATATCGGCAAGCGGGGACCGGGCACATTCACGCTTCCGGGCCTGATGAAGGTCACGACGGTGCGCAAGCCGGCGCGGGAGGCCCGCCAGGGGGTCAACCCTTTTACCGGTAAGGAGATGATGTTCGCCGCGAAGCCGGCGCATACCGTGGTCAAGATTCTGCCGTTGAAAGGTCTCAGGGACATGGTGTGACCTGACGGCGCGGGGCCGCGGGTCATCCCTGTGACTCCACGGGGTGCTGGCGAGCCGCGTTACCCTTCGGGCGGATCAATCAGTTCTGGAAAGGCCCGCGGAGCCCGGGCCTTTACGCTCACGGTGCCGCCCCAACTCAGATCGTCCGCAACAGCTCGTTGATGCCGACCTTCGATCGCGTGCGTTCGTCGACACGCTTGACGATCACCGCGCAGTACAGGCTGTACCTCCCATCGTCGGAGGGCAGGTTGCCGGAGACCACGACCGATCCGGTGGGGACTCTTCCGAATGACACCTCCCCCGATTCCCGGTCGTAGATGCGCGTGCTCTGGCCGATGTAGACCCCCATCGATATCACCGAGCCCCGTTCGACCACCACGCCCTCGACGATTTCGGAGCGCGCTCCGATGAAGCAGTCGTCCTCGATGATCGTCGGGCTCGCCTGCAGCGGTTCCAGGACGCCACCGATGCCGACACCTCCCGACAGGTGGACGTTCTTCCCGATCTGCGCACAGCTCCCGACCGTGGCCCACGTGTCCACCATGGTGCCGCTGTCGACGTAGGCCCCGAGGTTCACGTAGCTCGGCATCAGCACCACTCCGGGTGCGCACCAGGCCCCGCGCCGTACCACCGCGGGCGGCACCACGCGCACGCCGCGCTCGCGAAACTCCGCGTCGCCCATCGTTTCGTACTTGGTCGGGACCTTGTCGAAGTAGCGGGTGAATCCGCCCTCGAGAACCCGGCTGTCGTCGATGCGGAACGAAAGGAGCACTGCCTTCTTCAGCCACTCGTTGACGACCCACCCGCCCTCCCGGGGCTCGGCGACCCTCGCCCGCCCGGAGTCGAGCAGGGTGATCGCCTCCGTCACCGCTTCCTTCACCGCGGGCTCGGCGTGCCCGGGGGAGATTTCGCCACGCCGCTCGAACGCGGATTCGATCACTGTCTTGATATCGTCCATGAACGCTCCTCCTCGGCGGGATGCACCGGGCCGTCGCGCCCGGCGGCTCGGGGCCCGATTATCCGGATTTCGCCCGCGCATCGGAATGCCGACGACTCCCGCGATGGCGGGCCAGGGCCCAGGCGACATGCTCGCGCACGAGCGCCGACGGGTGGTCGCGGCGGCCGGTGAGTGCCTTGGTCACTGCGCGCGAAGCCGGCGCATTGCCGAGCGCCACCGCGATGTTGCGCAGCCATCGCTCGTATCCGATCCGCCGCAGCGCCATGCCCTCGGTTCTTGCTTCGTAGTCCTCGCGCGACCACGCGAACAGCTCGACGAGGGAGGCGGCGTCGAGCCCGTGGCGCGGATCGAAATCGACCTCGGCGCTGGTGCGAGCGAAGCGGTTCCAGGGGCATACGAGCTGGCAGTCGTCGCACCCGAAGATGCGGTTGCCGACCAGCGGGCGCAGCGAGACGGGGATCGACCCGCGCAGTTCGATGGTGAGGTAGGAGATGCACCGGCGCGCGTCGAGGCGGTACGGGGCGACGATGGCGCCGGTCGGGCAGGCGTCGATGCACGCGCGGCACGCCCCGCAGTGGTCTGCCGCCGGGCGATCCACATCGAGAGGAAGATCGGTGTAGAGCTCGCCGAGGAAGAACCATGACCCCGCGGCCCGATTGATGAGGTTGGTGTGCTTGCCGAGCCACCCGAGCCCGGCGTTGCGCGCGAGCGGCTTCTCCATGACCGGCGCGCTGTCGGCGAAGGCGCGGTAGCCGAAGGCGCCGACCTCGGATTCCATATGCTCGGCGAGGCGCTGGAGGCGGCGACGGATCATCTTGTGGTAGTCGCGGCCGAGCGCGTACCGGGAGACGTAGCCGAGGTTCGGATTTCCGAGGACGGTCTCCGGGTCGGCGCCGTCGCGCCGGTAGTCCATGCGCACGCTGACGATGCGAATGGTGCCCGGCACCAGCGCCGCGGGTCGCGCGCGCCGCACGCCGTGGCGAGCCATGTACTCGAGCTCGCCGTGGTATCCGGCGTCGAGCCAGGCGAGCAGCGCCGCCTCGTCGCGGCTCAGTTCGCCGTCGCTGATCGCCACCTGCTGGAAGCCGAGTTCCATCGCGCGTCGTCGCACCGAGGCGGTGAGCGCGGTGTAGTCCACATCCCGGCGGTGGCGCGACTCGGTCCCGGTCACTGCATCGGTCTCACGGCGATGTGGAAAGCATGCGCCCACTCGTGAATTTGGCTATTCTAACGAGGCTTTGCCCCGAACAGACGAAACAGGTTCGAATCACCCGAACGCGTTCGAAGTTGCGGCGCATCGTATCGCTCGCAGCCTCGTTCCGAGGATGCGACATGAGCAGAAAGATTCTCGTGCTCCCCGGTGATGGAATCGGACCGGAAATCGTCGACGAGGCGCTGAAGGTGCTCGAAGCGCTCGATGCCGACGCCGGTGCGGGGTTCGAGATCGAGCGCGCGCCGATCGGGGGGGCGGCGGTCGATGCGTGCGGCGTGCCGCTGCCCGAACCGACCCTGGAACGGGCCCGCGCGTGTGATGCCATCCTGCTCGGTGCGGTGGGGGGGCCGAGGTGGGACGGGCTCGCCCGCGAGATTCGGCCGGAGCGCGGACTGCTCGCCCTGCGCGCCGAACTCGGCGTCTTCGCGAATCTCCGTCCGGCCACCGCCTACCCTCAGCTCGCGGATGCATCGACTCTGAAGGCCGATGCGGTTCGCGGGCTCGACGTGCTGATCGTCCGGGAGCTGACCGGCGGCATCTACTTCGGCCGGCCGCGGGGAATCCGGGTCCGCGAGGACGGGCGCCGCGAGGGCTTCAACACCCTCGTGTACGCCGAGGACGAGATCGAGCGGGTGTGCCGGGCCGCGTTCGAGGCGGCGAGGCGGCGGTCCGGGCGCGTCTGCTCCGTCGACAAGGCCAATGTGCTCGAGGCGAGCGAGCTGTGGCGCGAGGTGGCGACGAAGGTCGGGCGGGAGTATGACGACATCGAGCTGAGCCACATGTACGTGGACAACGCGGCGATGCAGCTCGTTCGCGCCCCCGGGCAGTTCGACGTCATCGTGACCAGCAACATGTTCGGCGACATCCTCTCGGACCTCGCGTCCATGCTGACCGGCTCGATCGGGATGCTCCCGTCGGCGTCGCTGGATGCGGCGGGAAAGGGGCTCTACGAACCGATCCACGGGGCGGCGCCGGACATCGTGGGGCGCGGCGTGGCCAACCCCCTGGCCACGATTCTCTCCGTCGCGATGATGTTGCGCTACTCGCTCGACGCCGCGGATCTCGCGGATCGGGTGGAGAGGGCGGTCGCCAGCGTGCTCGACCGGAGGCTGAGAACCCCGGATATCGAGTCGCCGGGTACGACCGTGGTGGGCACCCGGGACATGGGGGACGCGGTCGTCGCTGCCCTGTAGCGGACGGGTGATCGATTCACGATCGGTGCGGGCATTTTCTGCGGTGCCCGGCCCGGGTGGTCAAACCGGGTGGATAGCCCGGGTGGATGGAGTTGCACCGCGCGTCGGCCGCGGCGCGGTTGGTGCCGAAGATGCAGGGAGCGATGCGAAAGATGAGCAACATGTTCGACGTCGCGGTGGTGGGAGCGACGGGGGCGGTTGGCGAAACGATGCTCTCGATCCTCGAAGAGCGCGACTTTCCGGTCGGGAACCTGTATCCGCTGGCGAGCCGGCGATCGGCGGGTTCGTCCGTCGAGTTCAGGGGTACGCGACACACGGTGGGCGACCTCGAGGAGTTCGACTTCTCGTGCGCGCGGATCGGGCTGTTCTCCGCCGGCGCATCGGTTTCGGCCCGCCACGCCCCGCGGGCCGCGCAAGCCGGCTGTGTCGTGGTCGACAACAGCTCGCAGTTCCGGTACGAGGACGACGTTCCGCTCGTCGTTCCCGAGGTCAACCCGCACGCGATAGCGGGTTACACCCACCGCGGGATCATCGCCAATCCGAATTGCTCCACCATCCAGATGGTGGTCGCCCTCCAGCCGCTCCACGCGGCAGTGGGGATCGAACGCATCAACGTCGCGACCTACCAGTCGGTGTCGGGGACCGGAAGGAAGGCGATCGAGGAACTTGCGGCGCAGTCCGCGGCGCTGCTCAACGGCAAGCAGGCCGAGGCCGCGGTCTATCCGAAGCAGATCGCGTTCAACGCGCTGCCGCACATCGACGCCTTCATGGACAACGGCTACACGAAGGAAGAGATGAAGATGGTGTGGGAGACGCGCAAGATCATGGAGGACGACTCCATTCGGGTGAACCCGACGACGGTCAGGATCCCGGTGTTCTACGGACATTCCGAGGCGGTGCACATCGAGACCCGCGAGAAGTTGAGCGCGGACGAGGCGCGCGAAATTCTCGCCGGCGCGCCCGGGGTGGTGGTGATGGACGAGCGCACCGACGGCGGGTATCCGACCGCAGCGACCGAATCGACCGGAACGGACGCGGTGTTCGTGGGCCGGATTCGCGAGGACATCTCCTGCCCGCGGGGACTGAACATGTGGATCGTCTCCGACAACGTGCGCAAGGGCGCGGCGCTCAACAGCGTCCAGATCGCCGAGGCCCTTGCGAATGACTACTGGGCGAATGACTACTGGCGAATGGCTACTCCCGAGTTTGCGTCACGAACGTGAACGCTCCGCTCCAGCGCGAGACTCGGATGCGGGAGATGTGCGGCGCGTCCGCAACCGGGGGGTGGATCCGCCCCGTCGGGTGCACGCCGGCACCGCGGACGGGTCGGCCGTGACGCTGCGGATGAATATCGTGCGCTGGATCGCGGCGTGCATGGCCTGCCTTGCCGCGTTCGCGCCCGTGCTCGCGCCCGCTCTGGAACTCGGCCCCATCGAAGCCCGTTCCGCGCAGCATGAACTTCTGGATGCACGGATCCCCGTCCGCGATGCCCGCAGCAGCGATCTCGAGGGACTGACGGTCAACCTCGGCTCCCCGGCCCAGTTCGAGCTCGCCGGGGTGGCGAGGTTGCGGCATCTCGAATTTCTCGAATTCGTCGTCGTCGCGGAGAGTGCAAGCGACGGCTACATCCAGGTGCGGACGACCGAACCGATCAACGAGCCGTCGCTCACGTTCCTCATTGACGCGGACTGGCCGAGCGGGCGCACAGTGCGCGGGTACAAGCTGCACCTCATGGCGGCGGCCGGGTCCGCCCCCGGCACCACGAGCCCGACTCGTCGCGCAGAGCTGGTGGAGCGTCCCAGCGCCGAACCCCCCAAGGTCGAATCCTCCAGGGTCGAACCCCCCAGCGTCGAACCTTCCAGGGTCGAACTTCCCAGGGTCGAACTTCCCAGGGCCGAGCCTCCCGAGACATCGCCTCCCCCGGCCCCGCCCGCCTCGGCGGCGACTGCGAGCGGTGCCGGGACTTCGAGTGACACCGGGACTTCGAGTGGTGCCGAGTACGGGCCGGTCCGGAATTCGGAAACGCTCTGGTCCATCGCGTCGCGCCTGCGACCCGACGAGTCCGTCAGCCCCCAGCGCATGATGCTGGCGATTCTGGAGGCCAATCCGGAAGCGTTCGCGATCATGAACGTCAATGCCCTGAAGGCGGGGGCGATCCTGCGTATCCCGAGCCGGGAGGAGATCGGGCCGAGCGCGCTGGATGCGGCAACCGCCGAGGTGAAGCGCCAGCATTCCGCATGGCAGGAGTATCGAAAGTCGGCGGCCGCTCGCACCAAGCCGGCCCCGCCGGCCGCGCCGGCTACTCGGGACTCCGGGGCGGAACCGGTCGGGCGAGTGGAGGTCGTGTCACCGCGAACACCCACCGAAGCCACCGGGACGGACGGCGGCGCGGATGTTTCGGCCCTGCGCCGGGAGCTTGCCCTCGCGATGGAGGAGACGGACACGGTCCGTCGGGAGAACGATGAACTCAAGCGTCGCCTCGCCGACGTGGAGGATCAAATCAGCGATCTGAGTCGGCTGGTCGAGCTCAAGGACGAAGAGATCGCGGCGCTTCAGGCCGAGCTGAGTGCGAGGCCCGGGTCGATGCCGGTGCAGGAGGCGGAGCCGATGACCGGCGCCGCGGATCGGATCGGTGATCTGAATCGGCTGGTCGAGCTCAAGAACCAGGAGATCGCGGCGCTGCGGTCGGAATTGAGCGCCGCATCCACGGCCGCACCCGCGGCGCCGGTCGCGGGCGCGCCGACGCCGGCCGTCGCCGAGCCGGCAGCGCCCCCGGAGACGGAGCCTGAACCGTTGCCTTTCGGACTCGGAGCCCTGCCCGTCAACCCGGTATTCCTGGTCGGCGGAGCCGGTTTGCTTCTGCTGCTGCTCGGCGTCCTGACCCTGCTGCGCCGTCGCCGGACCGCGAGCGAGACGAAGGAGGGTGTCATCGAGGCGTCCGAGCCGCAGGTGCCCGAAGAGGAAGAGCTGCTCGTGGAGCTCGAAGCGGTCGCCGCCGGGCTTTCCGAAGATGAGCGCGATCCGCGGGCGCATCCGTCGCGCGTCGGGTCGACGGTCGCGGCGGACGAAGGGGCCGGGTTCGGGTCTCGCGTGGTCCCGGTTGCCGATCCCGGACCCCGAAGATCGATGGAAGAACGGTCGATTGAAGAACAATCGATTGAAGCGCCGCCGATGCGAGAACGGCCGACGGAAGAGCAGATTGCGGCGCTGTGGCGGGACGAGGACGACCGGACCCCCGGGCGCGAACGAGAGCGCGGTTCCGGGGCCGCGGCGGACGAGCTGGTGTTCGACATCGATGCCTTGGCCGAAGACGATTCCGCCCCGGATGCGGGGGATGACGAGTCGGCTCTCGATGAGCTTGCGGCGGAGCTTGCGCAGGAAGGATCGAGCCGGAGTGCCGACGAGGCCCGTGGCGACTCCGATCGCAGCGCCGACGGTGCCGACCGTGGCACCATCGATTCCCGCGCCCCCGGACCCGCCGCACCGGCAGCCGGGGCCGATGATGTATCCGAGCCATCCGAGCCATCCGGGCGCGCCCCCGAATCTCGGGACGAGGCACGGCCCGATGCGCTCGAAGGAAGCGCCGGAACCGCCACCGAACGGAGCGTCGATCGCGAACCGGAATCGGGCGGCTCCGATGCCCCGGGCCGGCCGAAGAAGACGACGCCCTCCGCCGATTCCGCGGTTTCCGCCCGCGCCGAGGCGCTTGTACTCGAAGATGTCGGCGATGATGGAGTGCAGACCCGGCTCGATCTGGCCCAGGTGTACATGGAGATGGGGGATACCGAGAGCGCTCGCGGGTTCCTCGAGGCGGTGCTGGCCGAAGGCGACGATGCGCAGCGCGAGATCGCCCGGGAAATGCTCTCCCGGCTGGCCTGAATCGTCGTGCCCGCACGCGGTCCGGTGCCCGGGAGGCGGGAAGCGCAAGCGGCAGCCCGGGGCCGGGCGAATCGGGGTTGAATCGGTCTCGGTCGCACGGGAATGCGTATCGCGCTCGGTCTTGAATACGACGGCCGCCGGTTCCACGGTTTCGAGGCCCAGCCCGCCCGACGTACGGTGCAGGGCGAGGTGGAGAAGGCGCTGGCCCGCGTTGCGGCATCACCGGTTCGGGTCGTCTGCGCGGGCCGCACCGACGCCGGCGTTCACGCCCTCGGCCAGGTCGTGCACTTCGACACCGACGTGTCTCGTCCGGCCCGGGCCTGGGTGCGTGGCGCCAATACGTATCTTCCGCCGGATCTGGCCGTGCTCTGGACCCGGGCCGTCGGTGACGACTTCCACGCCCGGTTTCAGGCGCAGCGGCGCCGTTACCGCTACGTCATCCTGAACCGGCGCACGCGTCCCGCTCTCCTCGCCGGGAGAGCGGCCTGGGAGTACCGTCCCCTGGATGCCCGGCGCATGCAGCTCGGCGCGCGCCACCTCGTCGGCGAGCACGATTTCTCCTCGTTTCGCGCCGCCGGATGTCAAGCGAAGAGCCCCGTGCGCCACCTGCATCGGATCGACGTGAGCCGCCGGGGGGAGCGGATCGTCATCGATGTGGACGCGAATGCGTTTCTGCAGCACATGGTGCGAAACATCGCGGGTACACTCGTGGCGGTCGGGGCGGGAGAGCGGGATCCGGCGTGGGTGGCCACGGTCCTTGAAGCCCGTGACCGCCGGGTGGCGGGGGTCACGGCGTCGCCGGGCGGACTCTACCTGGTCGGGGTGGACTACCCCGAAGCCGCCGGTATTCCGGCGGTACCGCTCCCGGATGCACTCTGGTAGCGTCACCCGCGAGATCGCTCCCGGTCGACAGATTCGCGCCCGGCGCCATGAATCATCGGTCGAGTTTCCGGTCCGGGGGTCTGGCTGCCGGATGATTTCGAGGCCCGCGCGATGAGGCGTACCCGGGTAAAGATATGCGGGATCACCCGCCCGGAACATGCGAGGGCGGCGGCGGGGGCAGGGGCGGACGCCATCGGCCTCATGTTCTACGCCCCGAGCCCGCGCTACGTCACCCGGGCCCGTGCCCGGGAGATCTGCGCGGCGCTGCCGCCGCTGATTTCGGTCGTTGGGGTGTTCGTGAACCCGGAGCCGCACGATATCGAAACCGTGGTGGAGGGCCTGCCCGTCGATCTGCTTCAGTTCCACGGAGAGGAGCCACCGGAGCTGTGCGCGGGAGCGGGAAAGCCGTACGTGAAGGCGGTGCGCGTGCGCACCGGGGAGGACATCGCGGCGGCGGCGGTGCGCTACCCCGCTGCCCGGGCGTTGCTGCTCGACGCCCACCACGACGCGCTGTGGGTGGGACCGGTACGAGATTCGACTGGGATGTGGTCCCGCGGGATATCGGCTGCCCCGTCGTCCTCGCCGGGGGGTTGACGCCGGAGAATGTCGCGGGCGCGATTCGTCGAGTGCGGCCGTTCGCGGTCGATGTGAGCGGGGGCGTGGAGAGCGCCCCCGGAGAGAAGGATGTCCGGAGCATGGAACGATTCATGAGGGAGGTGGCCAGTGCCGAATCTGGCGAACGTCAAGGCTGAGGATCGGCTCATCGGGCGCTACCCCGACGAGCGCGGTCACTTCGGCCCCTACGGGGGAACCTTCATCGCCGAGACGCTGGTGCGTCCGGTGGAGGAGCTGCGCGACGCCTACGAACGCTGCTCTAAGGATCCGGAGTTCCTCGCCGAGCTCGATGCCGAGTTCCGGCACTACGTGGGCCGGCCGTCGCCGCTGTACCTGGCGCACCGCTGGTCCCGGGAGATCGGGGGCGCCCGGATCTACCTCAAGCGAGAGGATCTGAACCATACCGGGGCGCACAAGGTGAACAACACCGTGGGCCAGGCGCTGCTCGCGAAACGCATGGGCAAGACCCGCATCATCGCCGAGACCGGGGCCGGCCAGCACGGCGTGGCGACCGCGACCGTCGCGGCCCGGCTCGGGCTCGAATGCGTCGTCTACATGGGGGCGGAGGACATCGCCCGGCAGGCGCCCAACGTCTTTCGCATGAAGCTGCTCGGTGCCGAGGTGGTATCGGTGGAGTCCGGCTCGAAAACGCTCAAGGACGCCCTGAACGAGGCGATGCGCGACTGGGTGAGCAACATCGACGACACCTACTACATCATCGGCACGGTGGCGGGGCCGCATCCTTACCCGATGCTGGTCCGTGACTTCAACTCGGTGATCGGCCGGGAAGCGCGGGCGCAGGTGCTGGAACAGGAAGGCCGTCTTCCCGATGCCTGCGTCGCCTGCGTCGGCGGCGGCTCCAACGCGGTGGGGTTGTTCCATGCGTTTCTGGACGACGCGGACGTCGCGCTCTACGGGGTCGAGGCGGGTGGCTCCGGGGTGGAGACGGGCAGGCACGCCGCCCCCCTCACGGCCGGCCGTCCGGGGGTGCTCCACGGCAACCGCACCTACCTCATGCAGGACGCGGACGGACAGATCACCCCGGCGCACAGCATCTCCGCGGGTCTCGACTACCCCGGTGTCGGGCCGGAGCATTCGTGGCTCAAGGACAGCGGGCGCGCCACCTACGTCACGGTGAACGACGATGCCGCGCTCGCGGCGTTTCACGCGTGCACGCGCACCGAGGGCATCATCCCCGCTCTGGAATCGAGCCACGCGCTGTCGTATGCGGTCGAGCTGGCGGCGGGCATGCGCCCTGACGACATCGTCGTGGTGGGGCTCTCCGGTCGGGGCGACAAGGACATCCAGACCATCGCGGCCATCGAGGGGATTGACCTGTGAGTCGGATCGCAGACCGATTCGCGGCGCTCCGGGCCCGGAACCGGACTGCTCTCGTCCCGTTTGTCACCGCCGGAGACCCGAACCCCACCGCCACGGTTCCGGTGATGCGGGCGATGGTGGAGGCGGGCGCCGACATCCTCGAGCTCGGGGTGCCGTTCTCCGATCCGATGGCGGACGGTCCGGTCATCCAGCGGGCGAGCGAGCGGGCGCTCGCCGCCGGCATGGATTTCGCGAAGGTGCTCGACATCGTGCGCGAGTTCCGCGCCGGCGACGCCGAGACCCCCGTGGTGCTGATGGGCTATCTCAATCCGCTGGAGGCCGCCGGCTACGCCCGCGCGGCGGAGTGTGCCGGCGCGGCCGGGGTCGACGGCTTCATCACCGTGGATCTCCCCCCCGAGGAAGCGGACGATCTGGTGCGCGAGGTGCGTGCGCACGCAATGGATCCGGTGTTCCTGATATCGCCGACGAGCAGCGACGAACGGATCGCGCGGATCTGCGGCGAGGCGAGCGGATTCGTCTACTACGTCTCCCTCAAGGGGGTGACCGGCGCGGCCACCCTCGATGTCGACGAGGTGGCCGAACGCCTGGCGCGCATCCGGCGCGTGACGGATCTCCCGGTGGGGGTCGGGTTCGGGATTCGCGACGGGGCGTCCGCGGCGCGGGTGGCGCGGATCAGTGATGCGGTGGTGGTCGGCACCGCGATCGTTTCCCGCGTCGAGGAGAACGCCCACGCGCCGGAAGCCCTTCCCGGCGTCCTCGCCGCCTTCATCGCAGAGTTGCGCCAGGCTCTGGACGCGACGACGCCATGAGCTGGTTCGGGCGGCTCCTGCCTTCGCGGATCCGCACCGACGGCGCAAGCCGCCGATCCGTTCCGGAAGGGCTGTGGACGAAGTGTGCCCAGTGCAACGCCGTGCTCTACCGGGCGGAGCTCGAACGCAACGCCGATGTCTGCCCCAAGTGCGGGCACCACATGCGCCAGAGCGCACGCCGTCGACTCCAACTGTTCCTCGACGAGGAGCCGCGGGTCGAGATCGGGGCCGATGTCGAGCCGATCGACGTGCTCAGGTT
The DNA here is from genome assembly GCA_965221725.1 of Gammaproteobacteria bacterium. Lineage (GTDB taxonomy): Bacteria > Pseudomonadota > Gammaproteobacteria > HK1 > HK1 > HK1. The sequence continues at coordinate 701,048 of OZ244909.1, read as the reverse complement.
CAGGAGCGGGAAGAAGTACCTGGACCAGATCGCGAAGGATCAGAAGGCCACCGGTGAGAAGGATGCCTTGGTGGCGATGATGGGGCGGGTGCGGGGCATCGCGGTCGTCGCCGTCGCCTTCGAGTACGGATTTCGCGCGGGGTCGATGGGGTCGGTGGTGGGAGAGCGCTTCGTCCGGGCGGCAGAGGCCGCGGTCCGGGAGTCCATTCCCTTCGTGGCGTTCGCCTGCAGCGGCGGCGCCCGGATGCAGGAGGGTCTCTTCGCGCTGTTCCAGATGGCCAAGACCAGCGCCGCCCTCGCCCGGCTTCAGGAGCGGCGGCTGCCCTACGTCTCGGTGCTGACCGACCCCACCACCGGGGGGGTGTCGGCCAGTCTGGGCATGCTCGGGGACGTCAACATCGCCGAGCCCGGTGCGCTCATCTGCTTCACCGGTCCGCGGGTCATCGAGCAGACGATCGGGGAGACGCTCCCCGAGGGGTTCCAGCGCAGCGAGTTCCTGCTTGAGCATGGGGCGGTCGACATGATCGTCGACCGACGCGAGCAGCGCGATACCATCGCGGCCCTGCTCGCGATGCTGACCCATCAGCCCCCGCCCTGATCGCTCTCCCGGTGTCCGATCGGGCCAGGCGTGCGGTGAGACCGACGAGGCCGCGTTCGCTCGCGGACTGGCTGGACTGGCAGTCCACCCTGCACCCGCGGGCGGTCGACCTCGGTCTGGAGCGGTGCCGGCGCGTGCGCGACGCGATGGGGCTCGAGACGGCGCCCGAGTCGCGCCGGCCGCCGCGCATCGTGGTCGCCGGCACGAATGGCAAGGGGTCGTGCGTCGCCTTTCTCGAATCGATACTGACCGCGGCCGGACTCCGTACCGGGACCTACACGTCCCCGCATCTCCACCGCTACAACGAACGGGTGAGGATCGGGGGACGGGAGGTGCCCGACGCCGTGCTTGTCGAGGCGTTCGAGCGGGTCGATGCGGCGCGTGGGGACACTTCGCTGACCTTCTTCGAGTTCGGAACCCTCGCCGCCGCCGACATCATCGCGCGGGCGCGAGTCGACGTGACGATCATGGAGGTCGGTCTCGGCGGCCGGCTGGATGCGGTCAATGCGTTCGAGCCGAGCGTATCCCTGATCACCGCGGTCGGCGTCGATCACCAGGCGTGGCTCGGGGACGACCGCGAGTCGGTGGGGCGCGAGAAAGCGGGGATCATGCGCTCGGGCGTACCCTGCGTCCTCGGCGAGCGCACCCCGCCGCAAAGCGTGCTGGATCACGCCCGGGCGCTTGGAACTGCGTGTCGAATCCCGGGACGCGACCATGATTTCGAGCGCGGCCCGAACGGCTGGAAATGGTGGAGCGTCGGCACTTCGGTCATCGGCGAGCTGCCGTGGCCGGCCCTTCCCGGTCCCCACCAGTTGGACAACGCGGCGGCTTGTCTCGCGGTGCTCGATGCGCTGTCGCCGCGGGTGGAGGTGAGCGACGAGGCGGTGCGCACCGGGGTTGCGAGCGCCCGGGTCGCGGGCCGGCTGCAGTGGCTCGATACCCCGCCGCGGGTGCTTGTCGATGTCGCTCACAACCCCCTCGGCGCGCAAGCGCTTGCCGCCTACCTGGCGTCGAACCGCGCGCGGCCGATGCGCCGTGCCGTATGCGGCGTCCTCGGCGACAAGGATGCCGGCGCCATGCTTCGCTCCCTCGCCCGGGAAATCGACGTGTGGTACCTGGCCTCGCTGCCGGGCTCGCGCGGGCGCGATGCGCGGGAGCTGGTCGGTGCGCTTCCCCGCTCGGCGCCGGCTTTCGCGTTCGACTCGGTGGAGGCCGCATTCGAGGCCGCTCTCGCGCATCGCGGCGAGCACGAGGAGGTGGTGGTCTTCGGTTCGTTCGTGACCGTGCAGCGCGTGCTTCGCCTTGCAACTTCGGTGATCTGTCCGGAAACTTGAACGATGAAGGAACGTCTCAAGCAACGTCTGGTCGGCGCGGTCGTCCTCGTATCGCTGGCGGTGGTGTTCGTCCCGCTGCTGTTCGACATGTCCGGCGATACAGATGGGGAGATGGACGGGGAGACAGCCGCGGATCTGATTTCCGGCATTCCGGAGCGCCCGCAGGTGGAGTTCGGGGCGTCGGCGAGCGGTACCCTCGATGCCCCGAGCACCCCGCGTCTCGATACGGCGCTGGAACCGGATCTTGATCGCGACCCGCCGCCGGCGGATACCGGGGAACGCACCGTCTCCTCCGAGGTTGCCGATGCCGGCGCCTCGTCGCGTTCTTCCGGCGCCTCGGGAGCTGCGCCGGTTGCCGCCTCCGGATCATCGGCCTCCGAGGCCGAGTCCCGGGCGTCCGTCGCGCCCCCCGATCCGGCGACGGAGAAGAAGCGGCCGGAACCGGGGGCCGCGAGCAATCCGATCGCGGAGGCCGCCGCCGCGGGAGGCTGGACCGTCCAGATCGGCAGTTTCCTGAAGTCCGAGAATGCGATCGCGCTGCGCAAGCGCCTCCGGGCCAGGGGATACACCGCGTTCGTCGAATCCGGATCCTCGGCGCGGGGCACCGTCTCGCGCGTCTTCGTCGGCCCGATGCCGGACCGGGAGCAGGCGAGGGCGTCCGCGGCGAAACTGCGGCGCGAGATGGCGCTCGAGGGGATCGTGGTGCCGTATCGCGGCGGTTGATCGGCGCGGGAGCGCACCGCCGGCGCCGTCCGGAGTGCCCCCGCCCGCCATGGCCGGAAGGATACGTCGCGAATGATCTGGATCGACTACGCGATCCTCGGCATCGTCGGCATTTCCGGGGTCATCAGCCTGATGCGGGGGTTCATTCGGGAGGCCCTGTCGCTCGCCGGCTGGATCGCGGCGTTCTGGGTCGCCCTCGCGTTCTGCGCCGTGGTCGCGACGTGGCTCGAAGGTTACGTCTCGGTGCCTTCGGTGCGCATCGGCATCGCCTTCGCCGGAATCTTCTTCGGGGTGCTGCTGCTCGGCGGCATCGTGCTGCGCCTGGCCGGATTGGTGGTGGAGAAGACGGGCATGTCGGGCACCGATCGCACGCTCGGGATTGTGTTCGGGGTGTTGCGGGGTATCCTGATCGCCGCGTTGCTGGTCCTGCTCGCGGGGTTGACATCGCTCCCTCGGGACCCGTGGTGGAGCCAGTCCGTCCTGCTGCCGCACCTGGTGGAACTTGCAAGGGAGATCCATGCCTTCCTCCCGCCGGAGGCGCAGGAGGCGATCCGCTTCGACCCGGATTCCTGACCCTGGCAATGCTCCGGCAACGCTCTGGCAATGTTCCGGCCCCGGGTCCCACATCGACTCCCGATGCCCCGGGAGAGCCAGTGCATGAAGGCCGGAGATACCAGGCAGAATTTCAAAGTGAGGCACGGCCCCGGTCCCGGCGGTAGTGCATCAGTTTGAATTTCTGCTCAGGTCTCCGGCCTGTATGGACGTGCTTTTCCGACAGTCCGGGAGTCAGACTGATGCGCTGCCGTCCCGGCGCGCAGTTTCTCTCCCGTGCCGCCACTCGGTATCATTCCGGGCAGCCGTCGCCTCGGTCCGCGTTTCCCATCGGCCCGGAAATTTCACCGATTCGCGAAGCGAGGGCGGCGGCTCTCACGTCCCACGGGTGCGACAGCGATGTGCGGCATTGTCGGAATCGTCGGTCGGGCTGACGTAAACCAGGACCTGTACGACGCCCTCACTGCGCTGCAACACCGCGGGCAGGACGCCGCGGGCATGTTCACCTGCGATCTCAAGATGCACCAGCGCAAGGCCAACGGGCTGGTGCGCGATGTCTTCCAGCCCCACCACATGCAGGCGCTCCGGGGTCGGGTCGGCATCGGCCACATCCGCTACCCGACGGCGGGAAGCGAGTCGCCGGAGGAGGCGCAGCCCTTCTACGTCAACTCTCCCTACGGCATCGCGCTGGCGCACAACGGCAATCTGATCAACGCCCGCGAGCTCGGCGAGGAGGTATTCCGCGACGAGCTGAGGCACGTGAACACGGAGTCGGACTCCGAGATCCTCCTCAATCTCTTCGCGAGCGAACTGGCGCGCAAGCGCCGGCTCGCGCTGGACGAGGATACGATCTTCGGCGCAGTGGCCGGCGTCCATCGGCGGTGCCTCGGCGGCTACGCGGCGGTGGCCCTGATCTTCGGCTACGGGGTGGTGGCGTTCCGCGACCCGTGCGCGATCCGGCCGCTTTGCTATGGAGTCCGCGAGACGCCGCAGGGCGTGGAGTACATGGTGACGTCGGAGAGCGTTGCGCTCGACGCGCTCGGGTTCGAACTCGTCCGCGACCTCGCACCGGGCGAAGCGATGATCGTCACCCTGGACGGGGAACTGCATGTCCGCCAGTGTTGCGAGGAGCCCCGGTATGCGCCGTGCATCTTCGAGTACGTCTACCTCGCGCGACCGGATTCCATCATCGACGACGTGTCGGTCTACAAGGCGCGCCTGCGGATGGGAGAGGCGCTCGCGGAGAAGATTCTCCGCGAATGGCCCGACCACGACATCGACGTCGTGATCCCCATCCCGGAGACCAGCCGGACCGCGTGCCTCCCCCTTGCCTACGACCTCGGGGTGAAGTATCGGGAGGGCTTCATCAAGAACCGCTATGTCCAGCGCACCTTCATCATGCCCGGGCAGACGCAGCGCACGCACTCGGTACGGCGCAAGCTCAACGCCATCGGGCTCGAGTTCGAGGGCAAGAACGTGCTGCTGGTCGACGACTCCATCGTGCGCGGCACCACCTCCCGGCAGATTATCCGGCAGGCGCGCGACGCCGGCGCCAGGCGGGTGTACTTCGCCTCGGCGGCCCCCCCGGTGCGATATCAGAACGTCTACGGCATCGACATGCCGGCGATGACCGAGCTGGTCGCGTTCAACCGCAGCGAGGAGGATGTCGCTCGGACCATCGGCGCCGACCGGCTCTTCTTCCAGTCGCTCGACGGGATCGTCGACGCGGTTCAGCGCGGGAATCCGCGCCTGCGCGAGTTCGACACCTCGTGCTTCACCGGCGAGTACGTCACCGGCGGGGTGTCCGCGCGCTATCTGGAGCAGGTCGCCGAGCACCGGGCCGACTCCGCCCGGAGTGCTCGCACCGCCGCCACCCCCGATGCCCCCGATGCGTGGGAGCTGCACCCATGAACGAGTTCGACGCCGGCGGGCTGGGGTTCGCCACGCGGTCGGTGCGCGCCGGTCAGGCTCGAACCGGTGAGCAGGAGCACAACGACCCCATCTTCGTTACCTCGAGCTTCGTGTTCGCGAACGCCCGCGAAGCGGCGGCGCGATTCGCCGGCGAGGAGCCCGGCAACGTCTACTCCCGGTTCACGAACCCGACGGTGCGGGCGTTCGAGCGCCGATTGGCGGCGCTGGAGGGCGGCGCATGCTGCGTCGCCACCGCGTCGGGCATGGCCGCGATTCTCGTCACCTCGATGGCCCTGCTGCGCGCGGGAGACCACGTGGTCGCGGCCAACGGCCTGTTCGGCAGCACCATCTCGCTGTTCGCCAACGTGCTCCCACGGTTCGGCATCGAGACCACCTTCGTCGACGTGACGGACCTGCCGGCGTGGTCCGGCGCGGTCCGGCCCGAGACGAAGATGCTCTTCGTCGAGAGCCCGACCAACCCGCTCGGGGAGGTGGCGGATATCGCCGCCCTCGGGGCGCTCGCGCGCCGCCACGGGGCGGTGCTTGTCGTCGACAACGGCCTGTGCACGCCGGCGCTGTCCCGCCCTCTCGATCTGGGGGCCGACATCGTGGTGCATCCCGCCACCAAGTACCTCGACGGGCAGGGCCGCTGCGTGGGCGGCGCGGTGGTGCTCAAGGACCCTGCGCACCATGATGCGCTGATGTCGGTGATGCGCACCACGGGGCCGAGCATGAGCCCGTTCAACGCCTGGGTCTTCCTGCACGGGCTGGAGACGCTGAGCATCCGCATGGAGGCCATCTGCGAGCGGGCGGTGCGGCTCGCGCGATGGCTCGTGGTTCATCCGGCGGTGCGGCGCGTCTACTACCCCGGGCTGGAAACGCACCCCGGTCACGCGCTCGCGGTGCGACAGCAGAGCGCGGGCGGCGGCATCGTGGCCTTCGAGGTGCATGGGGGGCGAGCCGAGGCGTGGCGGGTCATCGACGCGACCCGTGCGCTCTCCATCACCGCGAATCTCGGGGACGCGAAGACCACCATCGTCCATCCCGCCTCGACCACCCACGGCCGGATCACGCCGGAGCAGCGCGAGGCGGCGGGGATCGGGGAATCGTTGATCCGGGTGGCGGTCGGGCTCGACGCGTTCGAGGATATCCGCGCCGACCTCGCGCGCGGGCTCGATGCGCTGGCGGTGGACGGGCCGATGCCGCCGGCCGGCCCCGGCTGACGCCCGCCGGTGCCGCAATGGAGATGGGTCCGGTGAGCGCGTGCCGCTTCGGTGAGCCCGCCGCTTGTACAAACGGTGTGATGTCGCAATGGGGATGGATCCGATGAGCGCGTGCCCCGGTCGGGGATTCCGGCCCCCGCCGTCGCGCCGGCAACCAGCGGCGGCTCCGGACCGGGTTCGACGAATGGCCGGTTTTCCGTGCGTGCAGTAGCGGCCCCCCGTCGTCTCCTGCTCGACGGACTCCGCGCCGCGCTCGACGCGACCGGAGGCCGCGAGAGCGTGCGCCGCCGGCTGGCCGGAGAACGGGGCTTCGCGCCCCGCTTCGCGTTCGCGGTGGGCAAGGCGGCGCCGGCCATGATGGCGGGTGCGTTCGACGGGCTCGGGGCCGGGGTCGAGCGTGCGCTCGTGGTCACCAAGCATGGCCATGCGGGTCAGGTGCTCGACCCCGGCTGGCCGGTTGAGGTGGTCGAATCCTCCCATCCGGTGCCCGACGAGTCCTGCCTGACGGCCGGCCGTGCGCTCGTGGACTTCGTGGACGCGATCCCGGCCGGCGCGGAGGTCCTGGCGTTGGTGTCGGGTGGCGCCTCCGCGCTCGTGGAGCTGCTTCCCGAAGGGTTCGATGCATCGGACCTCGCCCGGGTGAATGCGTATCTGCTAGCCGCCGGGCACCCGATCGGGGCCATCAATCGCGTGCGCAAGCGCATCTCGCGCATCAAGGGCGGACGACTGGCTCGCCGGCTCGCCACCGCGGGCCGCACCCTCAATCTCGCGATCTCGGACGTGCCCGGCGACGACCCGAAAGTGATCGGGTCGGGGCTGCTGGTCGCGCACTCGGAGGGGGACATCACGATCGACGATCTCGATCTCCCGCCCTGGCTCGTGGACATGGGTCGACGGGCGCCACCGCTGTCCGACGCCGACATGACCCGCCACGTCCGCACGGAACTGGTGGCTCGTCCGGCCGATGCGCGTTCCGCCGCCGCCGCGGTGTACCGGGCCGCCGGCGTGGAGGTCGTCGAGCACCCGGACCTTCTCGAAGGGGACGCCGTCGCGGTGGGGCGTCGGGTCGGTCATGCGATTGCGGGGGGAGATGCGGTGTACCGGACCGCCGACGTGGAGGTCGTCGAGCCCCCGGACCTGCTCGAAGGGGATGCCGTTGCGGTCGGGCGCCGGGTCGGTCATGTGATTGCGGAAGGAGATGCGGTCGCGCATGTGTGGGGCAGCGAGACCACCGTCGTGCTGCCCCCTGCCCCCGGGCGGGGAGGGCGGTGTCAGAGCCTTGCGCTGGCCGCGGCGCTGGAGATTCGCGAGCGCCCGGGCACATGCGTGCTCGCCGCCGGTACCGACGGCACCGACGGACCCGGCGATGATGCGGGCGCCATCGTCGACGCCGGCACGGTGGCGCGTGGCGTCGCGGCCGGCCTGGACCCGGAGCGCTGTCTGGGCGCTGCCGATGCCGGGGCGTTTCTCGAGGCCAGCGGCGATCTCGTGCACACCGGCCCCACCGGCACCAACGTCATGGACCTGGTGGTGGCCCTGAAGGCGGCGCCGCGGTAGCGCACCCGGGTTCTTTCAGCTACATCGTTCATCTCGTTCGACCATGAGGAACGCAGGCATGCACAAGATGGTGAAGCGGGACGAGGAGTGGCGGGCGATGCTGACGCCGGAGCAGTACCGGGTGACGCGCCGCAAGGGCACCGAGCGGGCCTTCACCGGCGAGTACCACGACTGCAAGCGCCCGGGCGTCTACCGGTGCCGCTGCTGCGGCACGCCGCTGTTCGACGCCGCCGCCAAGTTCGACTCCGGCACCGGCTGGCCGAGCTTCTGGCAGCCGATCGATGCCGCCCACGTCGCGGAGGAAGAGGATCGGTCGCTGTGGATGCGCCGCACCGAAGTCCTCTGCGCGATCTGCGACGCCCACCTCGGCCACGTGTTCCCGGACGGCCCCCCTCCCACCGGACTGCGCTACTGCATGAACTCCGCGTCACTGGTGCTGGAGGAGGCGGCGGGGGTGGACGCCGAGGACGTCAATCCCTGACGGCGACAGGCTAGCTCTCGCCCCGACTCGTGAACTCTCGTGAACCCTCGGGGGGAAACCCGTGCATAAAAGCCGGAGCCCGCAGGCAGAATGTCAAATTGAGACAGCATCCGGCAGCATGAGCGGCACCACTGAAGCCTCCGCCCGCGTCAGGATCGACGCGCTGCTCCAGGACGCGGGCTGGAACCTCACCGACGGCTCGAGCGTCCTGTTCGAGCATGCGCTGCCCGACGGGACGCAGGCCGACTATGTGCTCTGCGACCGGCAGGGCCGACCCGTGGCGGTGCTGGAAGCCAAGCGGGCGAGCATCGACCCCATTGCGGCGCAGGACCAGGGGCGGCACTACGCCGCCCAGCTCGACGTGCCGTTCGTGTTCCTGTCGAACGGCGAGGAAGTGCGGTTCCTGGACCGGGAGGCGGATGCCCACGCTCGCCGGATTGCCGGATTCTTCGCTCAGGACGACCTCGAACGGCGGGTCGCCGCCCGCAGGGTGCGCCGCGAGGTGTCGACGGTCGCCATCGACCGGAAGATCGTCGACCGCGATTACCAGATCGAATGCATCGAGGCCCTGTCCGCGGAAGTCTCGCGCGGACGGCGGAAGCTGCTGGTCGAGATGGCGACCGGCACCGGCAAGACCCGCATCGCGGCCGCCTTCATCAAGCGGCTGTTCGAGGCGGGCATCGTCACCCGGGTTCTGTTTCTGGTCGATCGGATTCCGCTGGCCCGGCAGGCCGAGGACGCCTTCACCGATCATCTGCGGGACTATCCCTGCCATGTGTTGCGTCCGGGTCGCCGCTTCGACCGCGCCAAGCGCGTCACCATCGCGACATTGCAGACCATGATCGCCGAGTACCGCTCACTCTCCCCCGGCTACTTCGATCTCGTCATCACCGACGAGTGCCATCGCTCGATCTACGGCAAGTGGAGCGGCGTGCTCCGGCACTTCGACGGCATCCAGCTCGGCCTGACGGCCACTCCCTGCACGGCGGAGGCCGATGCGCAGCCCGATCCCGAGGATGGGTTGTTCGTGCGCGATACCCTGCGTTTCTTCGAGCTTGCCGAGCCCACCTTCCGCTACCCGTTGCCCCGAGCCGTCGCGGAGGGTCATCTCGTGCCCTATCGGATCTACAAGGCGATGACGGTCAGGACCGCCGCCGAGGACGGCTTCGAGGTCCGGCGCGACGAACTCGACTGGAGCGCGATGGACGAACGGACAAAGGCGGAGTTCGAGGCGCTGTTCGCGGCGTCGGACCGCATCACGGTGGACCCGCTGGCGCTCGAGCGCAAATTCACCGTCCCCGAACGCAACCGGGCCATGGTGCGGGAGTTCCGTGATGCGCACGAAAAGGGCTTCATGGGGCGAGACGGCATCCGGCGCTGGCCCGCAGGGGGCAAGACCATCGTCTTCGCGGTGACCCGCCGCCATGCCGAGACGCTGGCGGAGATGTTCGACGCGCACTTCGCGGACCTGAAGCCGCACCCCGCCGTGCGTTACGCCGACTTCGTGGTGAGCGATGTGGGCGGCGGCCCCGCTCCCGATGCCGGCGCCATCGTCAAGCGCTTCAAGGAAGAGGGTTTCCCGAAGATACTCGTCAGCGTGAACATGCTGGACACCGGCTTCGACTGCCCGGAGGTGGTCAACCTCGTCATGGCGCGGTTCACCCGAAGCGCCATCCTCTACCGGCAGATGCGCGGGCGGGGCACGCGCAAGGCGCCGCACATCGGGAAGGCCGGGTTCACGATCTTCGATTTCGTCGGGGTGACGGATTTCCATGGCGACGACGACGCGGAGATCGAGGGCGGATTCGTGCGGGAGCCCCGGTCCGCCTATCGTTCCGGGGAGCCCCGCCCGCTGCTGACACTCGATGTGAACGACCACATCGATCCGGAGAGTCGCGATTGGCTGACGCTGGACGAGACCGGCCGGATCGTGCGCACGCCGGAGCACGAGGCATGGGCCGCCGAGGTCGGCGTGAGGTTCGAGGCGTGGCGGGCCGATCAGGCATTCGACGCCGAGCAGGCGCGCTGGGCGGGGCTGATCGGAAGCCGGGTGAGAGCCGACGCGATGCACATGGAGGCGTTCGGCGAGTGGGATTTCGACGAGCATCCTTTCGCCGCGCTCGGAGGCTACGATCAGGCCCGGCGGGTGTTCGGCGGCGAGGTATCCCTTGGTCATCTGATCGCCGGATGCAACGCAGCGGTGTTCGGCCGGCGGTCGGCCGCTGGCGGGCCCGAAGATTCCGGCCCCGCGGTGCGCTGACGACATGTCCATGACACGCCTCGCAGAGAGGTATCCGGGAGATCGGAGACGGGCTCGAGGAGCGGTAGTGACATGCCCATGACGCCCGAACTCCGGCGCGGCATCGACCGCATCCGCGACTATCTCTTCGGCGGCGGCTACCCGAATCCGGCCCAGAACGCCGAGCAGTTGAGCTTCCTCATCTACTTCTACATGTACGAGGCGGCGGATGCGGCGCGGGTACGGGCGGCGCGAAGGCCGGGCGCTGCTCCCTACGCCGGTGTATTCGATGACGAATGGACCCTGCGCGACCCGCGCAACGCTCGCGAGCCCGGCGCGGCGACGATCCCGCGCGAGTACCTGCGCTGGTCGTCCTGGGCACATGCGCTGAACGGCGAGCGGCTCGTGAACTGGGTGCGCGAGGAGGTCTTTCCGTTCCACGCCGAACTTGCGGCCAACGGCGTCACCGACTTCATGGACGGCGCCCGGTTGGTCATCGACGAGCCGACCGTGCTCACCCAGGTCGTCAGCCAGTTGAACGACCTGCATCTCGACCGGGTGGATGCGGACACCAAGGGCGATCTGTTCGAGCATGTGCTCCGCCAGATCCGGCAGGCGGGCGAGCTTGGCCAGTTCCGCACCCCGCGCCATGTCATCCGCGCTCTGGTTCGGCTGGTCGACCCCCGAATCGGCGAGACCATTTACGACCCGGCGGCGGGAACGGCCGGCTTCCTGGTCGGCGCGTGGGATCACATCCGGCTCGCCAACTCCTCGCCGGACGGGGTCGAGGAGGTCGAGGTCGATGGCCAAACCATCCGGCGCGGACTCGGCGACACGCTGAACCGCGGCGCGATCCGGCGATTGCAGGAGGCGACCTTCCACGGCGCCGACGTGGACCCGCAGATGGTCCGCCTCGCCACCATGAACCTGACCCTGCGCGGACTGGACCAGGTACGCATCCTGCGCCGCGACGCGCTCACCCGCGCCCTCGACCGCACCACGAAGGCGGAGCTTGGCCTCCCGGCGCGGGGCTTCGACGTGATCCTCGCCAATCCGCCGTTCTCCGGCCGCCTGGATCGGGATCGCATCGTGGAGGAGGTGAAGGTCGGCCGCACCGCGCAGACCGAACTGCTGTTCCTGCAATACATGCTCAACCACCTGAAGGAAGGCGGCCGCTGCGGCGTGGTGGTGCCCGAAGGGGTGCTGTTCGGCTCCACCGTCGCCCACCGGGAACTTCGCCGCCGGCTGGTGGAGAACCACACCGTCGAGGCGGTGCTGTCCCTGCCGGGCGGCGTGTTCAACCCCTACTCCGGGGTCAAGACCTCGGTGCTGGTCTTCCGCAAGGGCGGCGCGACGGAGCGCGTGATGTTCCTCCACGCCGACAACGACGGCTTCAAGCTCGACGCCAACCACGACCAGCCGATCGAGGCGGACGACCTGCCCGATCTGATCGAAGCGTTCCAGGACCGGCCGGCGCGCTGGGCGGCATGGCGGGACCGCGACCCGGAGACGGACTGGACAGCGAAGTGGTGGTTTGCGGAAGCCGACGCGATCCGGGCCGCCGACTTCAACCTGAGCGCCAACCGGCACCGCCCGCAGAGCCGGGCCAGGGTCGAGCACCGCGATCCGTTGGAGATACTGGAGGAACTGCGGGCCATCGAGACGGAGATCCTGGGAGAGATCGACGCGCTGTCGGAGGCGGTCAGGGAGGCTGTGCCGGAATGAGCGCATATCCCGTTTATCGCCTTGGCGATATTGCCAACATCGTAGCAGGGGACCCTGCACCTCAGGAACCGAGAGCCTTTGCCCCCGACGGCCCGCTGTTTGTACGGATGCAGGATGTGGGACTGCATCATGTTAACCCGATGTTGGCTGCTTCTACGGACCACATTTCACCGGATTGGTTGGCAGCGAACAGCCTCCGGCTCTTTCCCAAGGACAGCATCTTGATCCCGAAGAGCGGCGCCTCCGTAAACCTGAACCATCGCGCCAAACTCGCCACCGATGCCCATGTGGTGAGCCATCTTGCTGTCGTAATGCCCGACAAGAGCAGGATTGAACCAGATTACTTGTTCTGGTGGTCGGTTCGTTACGACCCGCGCACCCAGGCTCAGGTTACGAGTCTGCCTTCCTTGAGGCTCTCAACACTAAAGGAGGCCAAGGTTCCCCTCCCGCCACTCGACGAACAGCGGCGGGTCGTCGGCATCCTGAACCGTGCGGCAAAGATCGAGCAACTTCACATCCAGGCGGCACAATCCGCCTCGAATATGCGGGCTTCGCTGATGGCTCGACTCTTGGACAATGGCGCATGACGGACATCGTGGACAGCAAGCGGCGGAGCGAACTGATGGCGAATATTCGTGGACGCGATACGGCTCCCGAGCTGGCCGTTCGACGTATCGCTCACCGGATGGGGCTGCGTTTCCGCCTGCATCGAAGGGACTTGCCCGGTCGCCCCGATCTGGTGTTCCCGAAACATCGACTCGCCGTGTTCGTGCACGGGTGCTTCTGGCATCGGCACGAAGGGTGCCGCCACGCCTCTACCCCCAGGTCCCGGGTTGCCTTCTGGGTCGAGAAGTTCGCCGCCAACGTGGAGCGCGATGTACGCCAGGAGGCAGCCTTGAGGGCGCTCGGCTGGCGGGTCCTCGTCATCTGGCAGTGTGAAACCCGGGACGAAGCGGCAGTGGAACGCAAGCTGTCCGGGCTGGTCGGGTGTGACAGGGCTGCATCGAAGCGGAGAAGCGCCTCGTCGTTCACCCCCTGCTCACCTCCCGTGGACTATCGGCCGACGGCGCGGAGCACGGAAATATCGATACACCCCCACTCACCACCGGACCGGGTGAAGAATAGCCCGTGTGCTGCAGGCAGCGCAGGGCTCGGCTTCGATGAACGAACCTGGACAAGTTCGTGGTGATCTGGTGAAGACCCGGGTATACGACTTCTTCGCTGGTTGCGGCGGTGCAAGCTGCGGCTTCCGCGCGGCTGGCATGGAGATTTCACTTGCACTCGATCACGACACGGACGCCAGGGCGAGCTTCCAGGCCAACTTTCCCGATGCTCGCATGGAGTCCGCAGACATTCGGACTGTGAGCGTCGATGCGATCCGGTGTCGGGCGGAATCCGAAGGTCCGAACCCGGTGTTGTTCACCGGGTGTGCGCCGTGTCAGCCTTTTACCAGGCAGAACACGATGCGGCCGAACCCGGATCAGGATGAGCGCGTACCGCTGCTCGCCCAATTTGCGCGTCTGGTGGAAGGCTGCCGGCCGGACCTCGTGTTCGTGGAGAACGTTCCAGGGCTTCAGAAGCTGGATAGCGGCACGCAGCCCTTTGGCGAATTTCTGAATCGACTCGACGCCGCCGGATACAAGACGGACTATCGGGCCGTCGTGTTGGCGAAGTACGGGATTCCCCAACTCCGCCGTCGGCTCGTTCTGGTAGCGAGTCGCCACGGGGCGGTCCGTCTGCCGGATGAGACGCACGGGCCGGGAGCGCCGAATGAACGATACGCCACGGTTCGGGACTGTATCGCCCACCTCCCGCCGATCCGCGCGGGGGAGACGCACGGCAAGATACCGAATCACATGGCGGCCAATCTGTCGGAGCGCAACCTGAAGCGCATCCGGGCGACTCCGGAAGGCGGCGGCCATCGCGACTGGCCGGGGTACCTCCGACTCGACTGTCACAAAGGTTTTTCGGGATACACCGATGTCTACGGCCGGATGTCGTGGAACGCCCCCGCATCGGGGTTGACCACCCGATGCACGAGCTACTCGAACGGGCGTTTCGGTCACCCGGAGCAGGATCGCGCTATCAGTGTTCGGGAGGCGGCTTGCTTGCAGACGTTCCCGGAGGACTTCGTTTTTCGGGGGAGTGCGAAGTCGATGGCGAGACAGATCGGAAACGCGGTTCCGGTCCGCTTGGCGAAGCTGGTCGGCCATCGGTTCATCGAGCATCTGAAGGACGTGGGAAGGGTGTCCTGATGGCGACCTTCAGGACCCGCGCCCGCACGCTCGATATGCTCGGCCGGCAGCAGATTGCCGGGATCCCTACCGCGATCAGCGAGCTGTTCAAGAACGCGCACGATGCATATGCCGACCGCGTGGAGATCGACTACTACCGCTCCGATGGCCTGTTCGTTCTGAGGGACGATGGCGTCGGCATGAGCCGGGACGACTTCGTGACGCGATGGCTGACCATCGGCACGGAAAGCAAGTTCGACCCCGATCGGCGACCGCCGCAGGACCCGGGCAAGAAGCCTCGCCCCATGCTCGGGGAGAAGGGGATCGGGCGCCTCGCGATCGCCACCATCGGCCCGCAGCTCCTGATCCTCACTCGCGCGAAGACCGATGGTGGAGCGTCCGGCCTTGTTGCGGCCTTCCTCAACTGGGGCATCTTCGAATGGCCGGGAATCGACCTGGAGGACATCGAAATTCCCCTGCGGTCGTTTCCCCCGGGCACGCTGCCTTCGGCCCGGGACGTGGCCGAGATGGTAGGGGAGTTCCGTGCGAGCGCCGAAAGCATCGGCCGCAGCGTCGAACCTCGATTGCTGGAGAGGCTTGCGGGTGAACTCGACCGATTCGATATCGATCCGCAGGACATCGACTCCTACCTCCGGGAACCGTCGCTGGGCGGGAACGACAGCGGAACGCACTTCATCATCAAGCCGGCGTCGCCGCTGCTGGCGGACGATATCGACGGAGATATCGCAACGAACAGGGCGGCCGCCCTGAAAAAAGCGACGCCCCTGAAGAAGGCGTTGCTCGGGTTCGGCAACACCATGGCGCCCGGCTCTCAAGCCGTGATCCGGACCGCGTTCCGCGATCACAAGGCGGACGAGCTGACCGACGAGCTGATCGCCGGGGATGAATTCTTCACCCCGGACGAGTTTCTGAACGCGGACCACCGGATGCGCGGCACGTTCGACGAGTTCGGCCAGTTCCGGGGCGAGATTTCGATCTATGGCGAGGCGACCGCCGATCACGTCATCCCCTGGGGCGGCGGACGCGGTGCCCACACCCGCTGCGGGCCGTTCTCGATCGAATTCGCCGCCTTCGAGGGCGAGAGCAGACACTCGACGATCCCGCACGAGGATTACGCGAGGTTGGCGCTCAAGACCGAGCAATTGGGCGGGCTGTACATTTACCGGAACGGGATTCGAGTACTTCCCTACGGCGACACCGAATACGATTGGCTGGACATCGAGTTCAGACGGACGAAGAGCGCTTACTACTACTACTTCTCCCATCGGAAGATGTTCGGGGCGGTGGCGATCGACGCGGAGAAGAACCGTGAACTGCTGGAAAAGGCCGGGCGGGAAGGGTTCCAGGAGAACCGGGCGTATCGCCAGTTCCGGTCGATTCTTCAAAATTTCTTTGTTCAGATGGCGGCGGATTTTTTCCGGGCCGAAGGGGTGCACTCCGAAACATTCGAGCTGAGAAAGGCCGAGCTTTCAAGAGAAGACAAGGCCAGGAAGCGGCGGGAGCAACAGGTTTCGGAGAGAAAGAGGAAGTTCGAGGCCAGTTTGAACACATTTTTCGATCGGCTCGGGAACGACGAACCTCAGGAAGAAGCCCTGGCGTTGACGGAGCGGGTGGAGGCGGAGTTGCGATCGGCGTGCAACATGACGGACAGCCGACTGGCGGCGAGCAAGGTCCTCGATCTCGAACGCCGGGCGCAAGCGGACATCCGGGATCTGGAGGCGCATTACCGTATATCGCGTCCGAGGATCGGACTGAGCAAGGCCACGCTACGCGACTGGGGCACATACAACGCGGAGTTCGCGTCGCTTCAAGAGAACGTGTTCGGGCCTGCGCGCAAGATCATCGACGATCTGATCGGTGAAGAGGCAAGGAAGGCGGCGTTGTCGCTCGATCGCCGCGTCAGGACCGAAGCCGCACTGGATGGTCTTGGACAGGAGGTCCGAAAGACCACCGGCAGATCGGGTCGGGCGGTGAGAGAGGAAGCGGACAAGGTCGCATCGAAAGCACGCGAAGCGGCGGGGCAGTCCCTCAAGACCGTCGAGTCGGAACTGCGGGAGGTGCTGAGCGAGGTCCAGCGCACCGATCTCTCGGGGATGCCCGACGATCTGTTCGTCGAAACCAGGGACGCGCTGGAAACCAGGGTGCTGAAGGTCGCGGAGGAGCAGGGGGCGTTGTTGCTCTCGGTATTGGAGCAGCTTCAGGCCGTGGACGTAACGGGCGAGAGCTCGGCGGCCGAAGAGTTGATGGCAATCGAACAACGCAATCTCCTGCTGGAAGAGGAAGCGGAGGCCGACGCGCAGTTGGCGCAGTTGGGAATGGCCATCGAGATCATCAATCACGAGTTCTCGGGTACGATTCGCTCCGTTCGGAACGGGTTGCGAAAGCTGAAGGCCTGGGCCGATGTGAACGAGGGATTGAGGGAGCTGCACGACAGCATCCGAGCGAGCTTCGACCATCTGGATGGCTATCTGACGCTGTTCACGCCGTTGCAGCGGCGCCTCTATCGGAAGGCGGTGGAAATCCGAGGTTCCGAGATCCGGGACTTCCTGGAGGAGCTGTTCCGAGCGCGCCTGGCGCGTCATGACGTATCGTTGACGGCGAGCGGGGCGTTTGCGAACGCCAGGATCGTCGGCTTCCCGTCGAGCTTCTATCCCGTCTTCGTGAACCTGGTGGACAACGCGATCTTCTGGTTGTCGCAACAGAATCCGCAGCGTGAGCGACGCATCGAACTGGACGAGCGAGGCGGCGCATTACTTGTCGCGGACACGGGACCGGGAGTGGATGTCCGAGATCGGGAAGCGATCTTCGAGTTCGGCTTCAGCAGAAAGCCCGGCGGACGAGGGATGGGGTTACACATCGGACGCGCAACTCTGCGCCGGGTCGGGTTCGATCTGCAATTGCTCGATGGCGCCCAGGGCGCGACTCTCGGTGTCGTGCCGGCGGATGAGTCATAGGGGAAGGGGATGACCTCGGCGGAAGAATACGGATCTCGCAGCCGCGAATTGGCCCGACGTTTTCTCCAGACGGCGATAGTGGTCGATGACGAGGCCCATATGACACGGGGTGGGACCGGTGGGCCGCGAGCAGAAGTCGTGGCGCCGAGTCGACACACGCTACCATCAAGTCGAAACGATCAGGGTCCGGTCGGTCGCGGGTCGATACATACGCTGGACGCTGGATCCATCATGGACTCGTTTTCCGCGCTTGGTGTCATCTGCGGTGTGGTCGGTTCCCCAAAGTTGGCGATGGAGACGATGAGGCAGGCCGATATCGTGGTTCTCGATTGGCTCTTGCAGGATGACAATCCACGATATGCGCTGGAACTGCTCCGAGATTTGCTGGCCGGAGAAATCGATCGCAACTCGCTTCGGCTCGTGGCCATATACACCGGCGAGGCACGGCTGGAGGAAATCTGTGCGACTGTATCGACCAAACTGAGAGAGATTGAACTCGATCCGATGGAGAACGAGGCCAAGACCGAGATCTCGTATCGACACGGTCGAGTAGTCCTTTACGCAAAGTCCGGGGTGAATCTGGCGGAACCGTTGAGGGAGCGGAGCGTCGCAGAGAAGGATCTTCCCGAGCGACTGATCAAGGATTTTGCCTCGATGACCGATGGATTGCTTCCCGGCATCGCGCTTACCTCGCTAACGGCGGTGCGAGAAGGAGAGCACAAGATCCTGGATCGATTCTGCGCCGAACTGGACCCTGCATTTCTTGCGCACATGGCCTGTCTCCCCGATCCTGAAGATGCGGAGCGGCAGATCGTGACGCATGTCGCCGAGGAACTTCGCGGGCTCATGGACAACGCTGTTGCGGATGAATCTCCAGCGGGCGTGCAAGCAGTGGAAGGTTGGATAGAACGCAGGGTCGATGAAGGGACAGATTTCAGGTTCGGCAAAAAGGACCTCGATCTCAGGGCAAGATCACTAAAATCCCATGTAAATCAGTGCATTCTGTGATCTAATGCCACTCTGGCCAAGGAGAGGAACGTGATCAGCAATGGACAACAGTGCCCCCGAGGGTCTGATCGAACATTTCTCGAAGTTGGAAGACCCGCGCGTCGACCGGAACAAGAAGCATGAGTTGATTGATGTCATCGTGCTGTGCGTGTGCGCGGTGCTCAGTGGGGCCGAAGGTTGGTGCGACATCGAGGAGTTCGGTCGCGCAAAGCTGGACTGGTTACGTCGTTATGTCCCGCTGGCCAATGGGGTCCCGGTCGATGACACGATTGCCCGCATCATCTCGGCGTTGTCGGTCAGTGGGTTTCAGGCGTGCTTTCTCAGTTGGATGGAGGACGTGGTCAAGCTCAGCGACGGTGAGATCATTGCGCTCGATGGCAAGACGCATCGACGCACCCATGATCGCAAGCGAGGGGTGAAGGCGCTGCATATGGTCAGTGCCTGGGCGTGTCGCAATGGGGTGGTGCTTGGGCAGGTGAAAACCGACGAGAAGTCGAACGAGATCGTGGCGGTGCCGGAGTTGCTGGAGAAGCTTCAATTGAAGGGGTGTATCGTGACGCTGGATGCGATGGGGTGCCAACGCGCGATCGCGAAGCAGGTCAAGAAAGGCGGTGGGGATTACGTGTTGGCGCTGAAGCGCAATCAGCCGGAATTGGAGCGCGAGGTTCGGGCGTATTTCGAGGCGGCGGAGCGGTGCGACTTTGGCGGTTCGGAGATGGGGCACGAGGCGACTTGCGACGAAGGTCACGGGCGGATTGAGCACCGGAGCTATTTCTTGTCCACGGACCTTGGTGCGTTGTCGGGTGTCGGGAAGTGGAAGGGACTGAAAGCGATGGGAATGGTGGAGTCGGAACGTCATTGTGGAGGGCGTGTCAGTGTTGAGCGGCGCTACTACATCACCTCGCTTGATGACGTGAAGGTGTTTCAACGGGCGGTGCGTTCACATTGGAGTATCGAGAACGGGTTGCACTGGCGGTTGGACGTGACGTTTCGCGAAGACGCAAGCCGGATTCGTCGAGGCAATGCGCCTCACAACATCGGGGTGATTCGTCACATGGCGATGAACCTACTCAAGCGCGAGAAGACGAAAATGAGCTATAGGCGCAAGAGAGTCCGGGCCGCTCTGAACGATGCCTTCCGAGATAAGTTGTTGATGGGACAATGACTTTATATGCGGTCACCCTGACCTCGATCTGCGACAGACGGTCAAGTTGGCCACGAAGGGCTTGGAAGCAAGTGACTTGGGGAGGAACGACTTCAAACATCTCTCCGCAGGCTTTGCTGGTCGTGACGTTGCTGGCCTTGACGAACAATTGGCCTGGATCATGGGTTTTCGGACCGTGTTCAATGCACCGCCGCCGACGTTGTGGCTGGGTTCCGTGGTCACGACGATGATGGGTACCGGAGAAGCCCACCTGATTTGCATGAGGCCTCGCTGCGATTGTGTCAGGCTGGACAAGGAGACGGTGTTTATTTTTCTGCCCTTGGTCGCACCGTCGAGATTCAAGGAGTTGAAGATCAAGGAGCAAGTCGTCATGAAGGTCGGTGAAGAATTCATGCGCATGGGCATCGGACTGGACCCGTCCGGCTGGGTTCTTCGCCGATTCCAACCAACGGGGGACGACCGCGGGGTAGTCGCGACGAGGAGAGAGCATAATGGCGGTTTCGAGTTCACGGATGCTTGCGATGTCCGTTATCTGTGGCAAGGCGAGCTCAAGACTGAATACGCGCAGCGGATTGCACAGACGTTCGCGACGACGCTGGCTCGCGTCGCGGTCGATGAGTCGGAGTGGCTTCGGAGGTTGACTCAAGGAGGCCGGAGTTAAGAGGTCGTTCGGTCGAGATCGGTCACTGGTTCGGTAGGAGAGTTGAATATCGAACTTGGGCTCGATGTCGAATCCGGAGCATTTGTTGAGCCGTGGTTATCGACGCATGGTCTGCTGATCGTTCGCGGAGTTGCGGTAGTGGTGGGGAATTCTGTCTCAAGGATCCGAATCTTTACGGCGCGGATGGTGGCGACGGAGGCGGGGGCGAGGCAACCAGTGTCAAGCACGGACAAACGACCTATCGGACCGCATGAAGAAACGGTGGCGGCGGGTCGTCCGGTTCCTGATGCCTACCGGGCGCGCATGAAATTTCTGCAAGATGAGGCTGCGCATGACGGTCATGTAATGAATCATGCTTCCAGAATCGATTTCGAGCGGTTTGTTCGGTCAGCGCTGAACATTCGAAGGGGCGATCTGATATTGATGGATAATGGAAATCTGAGGGCGATTTGGAGGGATGAACGGGAAGCGCACCTGGGTTTGCAGTTTCTTGGCGGCGGAATGGTGCAGTACGTGATTTTCAAGAGACGGGAAAATGAACAATCGATTTCGAGGGTTACCGGACGTGACTCCCTGGAAGGGCTGGAACGGCAGTTTGATGCCTTCGAGCTGCGTTCGTTGCTCTACGAATGAAACGGGACAATCTGCCGGCGGATGACCACATCGTCCGTTACGTCAAGCCGAGCATGACTCCAGAGGATGGTACTGCTGACTTCCGTCTGTAGCCCGACCGATCGGCCGAACATCACTCCACGCAAACCTGAACCACCCCGTCTTCGACTCTTACCGGGAACGTGGTGACCGGCTCGTAGGCCGGAGGGGTGAGGGCGTCGCCGGTGCGGATGTCGAACCAGGCGCCGTGCCGGGGGCACATGATCTGGCCGTCCTGGACGCAGCCGCCGGTGAGGGTGCCGAAGTCGTGGGTGCACACGTCCTCGATCGCGAAGAACTCCCCGTCGAGGTTGAACACCGCGACGGCAAGGTCGTCGACGTCGACTACGCGGTATTCGCCGGGGCCGATCTCGTCGGTTGCGGTCACGTTTGTCCAGGTGCTCATCGGTTGCGGTTTGGTCGCGGCTCGGCTGCTGGCGGTAAAGATTGGCCGGGAATACACCTCGGGGTGGTACACCGTCCCGGTTCCGGTGACGCAACCGGGGATGAAGCGTGGTCCTCGCTCCGGCAATGTGCGCAGGGATCGCGCGTCATCCTCGCTCCGGTGGGGCGCGGCGCGCTCAGAAGAATCCGAGTTCCAGCTTCGCTGCGTCGCTCATGCGGTCGGGGGTCCAGGGTGGTTCCCACACGAGATCGACCTCGGCCGTCGCCACTCCTTCGACGTTCTGCACCGCGGCCTCGACGGTGCCGGGGAAGGTCTGCGCGACCGGACATCCGGGGGCGGTGAGGGTCATGTCGATCTCGACCACGCCCATGGCGTCACAGTCGATGCGGTAGATGAGCCCGAGGTCGTAGATGTTGACCGGGATCTCCGGATCGTAGACCTCGCGGAGCGCGGCGACGATGCGGTCGTCGAGCGACTCGCTACCGCTGGCCGCCGCCTCGGCCTCCGGTCGTGGCGGGACCGGCGCAGAATGCATCGTCGCATCCGTGGCCACATCCGGGACCACGTCCGGGACCATATCCCGGGTCACATCCTGGTCTGCATTCCGAACCATGTCCTGTTCCATACCCCGGTCTCTACCTCGGGCCATGCCTCCGGCCCTATCCGAAGCGCCATCCGGTGCGGCCTCCGTGGCGGCCTCCGTGGCGGCCTCCGTGGCTATCTCCGGGGCCGCATCCGGAGCCGCATCATTCTCGTGCGTGTTCATTCGGTGCATACCGTTTCGCTGTCGTCTTGGAGCGCGGCTCGCATCGTATGCCACGCGAGGGTCGCGCACTTCACCCGCATCGGGTACTCCTTGACTCCGGTGAGCACGGTGAGCTTGCCGAGAAAATCGCCGGGTCCGCCAACCTGGCGCTCCTCGGTGAGCAGCTCGTGGACCTTGTGGAACAGCCGCTCCGCGTGCTCCACCGGCTGGTCCTTCAGCGCCTCGGTCATCAGCGACGCCGATGCGGTCGAGATCGCGCAACCCGCGCCGTCGAAGCCGATATCGCGGATGATGCCGTCTTCGACGTGGAGGTGGATGAAGAATTCGTCTCCGCACACGGGATTGAACCCGTGCGCGGAGTGGTTGGTCCGTTCGGGCCGGCGCGGGTAGTTCCGCGGGTTGCGGTTGTGGTCGAGGATGACTTCCTCGTAGAGATCGCGCAGGTCGTTCATCGGTCGAAGATCTCCTTCACCTTGCGCAGGCCCGCGACCAGCGCGTCGATGTCCGCGCGGGTGTTGTAGAGCGCGAGCGAGGCCCGCGAGGTCGCCGGCACTCGGTAGCGCCGCATCAGCGGCATCGCGCAGTGGTGTCCGGCCCGGATCGCCACCCCGTTCTGGTCGGCGATGGTACCGACATCGTGGGGATGCACCCCGTCCACCACGAACGACAGGATGCCGGCCTTCTCGGGGGCGGTGCCGATGATGCGGATGCCGCCCATCGCGCCGAGCGCTTCGGTCGCGTATTCGAGGACTTCGTGCTCGTGCGCGGCAATGGCGTCCATCCCGAGCGCAGTCAGGAATTCGATCGCGGCGCCGAGCCCGATGGCGCCGGCGATGTTCGGGGTGCCCGCCTCGAACTTGTAAGGCAGTTCGTTCCAGGTGGACTCCTCGAACGACACGGTGCGGATCATGTCTCCGCCGCCCTGGTACGGCTCCGCCTCATCAAGCAACTCCGCGCGCCCCCAGAGCGCGCCCATCCCGGTCGGGCCGTAGCACTTGTGGCTGGAGAATACGTAGAAGTCGCAGCCGAGCGCCTGCACGTCGACGGCGCCGTGGGGGGCGGCCTGGGCGCCGTCGAGCACTGCCACCGCCCCCGCGTCGTGCGCCATGGCGATGATCTCGCGCACCGGATTGATGGTTCCGAGTGCGTTCGACACGTGGGCGACGGCCACGATCTTCGTGCGCTCGTTGACGAGCCCCGCGAACGCCTCCATGTCCAGCGTGCCGTCATCGTGGATGGGAACCACGCGGAGCCGTGCCCCGGTCTGCCGGCACACGAGCTGCCACGGGACGATGTTCGAGTGGTGCTCCATGGTGGTGACGACGATCTCGTCGTCGGGCGCCAGCCGTGGCCGCGCCCAGCCCTGCGCGACCAGGTTCAGCCCCTCGGTGGCGCCCCGCACGAAGACGATCTCGCGGCGGTCGGCGGCGTTCAGGAACGCCCGCACCGTGTCCCGCGCTCCCTCGAAGGCGTCGGTCGCCCGTCCGCTCAGCGCGTGCAGCCCACGGTGGACGTTCGCGTTGTCGCACTCGTAGTAGCGGCGCACGGCGTCGATGACCCGGCGCGGTTTCTGGCTCGTGGCGCCGTTGTCGAGGTACACGAGCGGGCGGCCGTTCACCTCCTGGGCGAGGATGGGGAACTCGGCGCGAACCGCTTCCACGTCGAACATGTTGGTGGTCGGCCGCGGCGGGGCGGCGGCACCCGGGGCGTGGTTCATTCGAGTATCTCCCGCAGGCCGTCTCCGCCCGGAAGGTGGGCGAGCACCGCCGCTCCGATCGTCTCGCGGAGATCGGGGCGGTCGATCCGTTCCACCACGTCGCGCGCGAAGCCGTAGGTGAGCATGCCGCGCGCGGTGCTCTCCGGGATGCCCCGCGTGCGCAGGTAGAACAGCATCTGCTCGTCGAGCTGCCCGATGGTGGCGCCGTGCGAGCACTTGACGTCGTCGGCGTGGATTTCGAGCTGCGGCTTGGTGTCGATCTCGGCGTTGCGCGACAGCAGCAGGTTGCGGTTGGTCTGATGCGCCTCGGTCTTCTGCGCGTGCGGGTGGACATGCACGCGGCCGTTGAACACCCCGCGCCCGCGCCCGCCCGCGATGCCCTTGTAGTACTCCCGGCTCTCGCACTGCGGCGCGGCATGTTCGACGTTGGTGTGGAAGTCGACGTGCTGGCGGCCGTTGGCGACGTACAGTCCGTCGAGGGAGCAGCGCGCATGCTCGTGGTCGAGCGTCACGTCGATGTCGTGGCGCGCGAGGCGGGCGCCGAGCGACACCGCCCAGGAGTGGAACGAGGCACCGGCCGCGAGCTTCGCCTGAAGCGCCGCCACGTGGTACGCGCCCGCGCTCTCCCGCTGCACCTTGTAGTGCTCGACCGCGGCGCCTTCCGCGACCTCGACCTCGGTGACGACGTTGTCGAGATACACGACATCGTCGAGTCCGACGAAGTGCTCGACCACCGCGATCCGGGCGCCCGCGCCCGCGGCGATGACGATCCGGGGATGGTATGCGCGCTCGCACCCGAGTGAGCCGGAGACGAACACGAGATGCACCGGGGCGCCGGCGTCCGTGTCCGGGGCCAGCCGAACCACCGCGCCCGCGTCCATGAACGCGGCGTTCAGCGCCGTGAACGCGGTCTTCTCTGCGGGCACGATCCGTCCGAGCCGGCCTTCGAGAAATCCGGAATCATGCTCGACGACGTGCGTGAAGTCCTCGATCTCGACCCCGGCCGGCAGGGCGCGCACATCCGAGAGCGCGCGGTCGATGTGCCCGTCGACGAACACCAGGCGCGGCGCGGCGGCAACGGCCGACAGGTGTTCTCCGAGGTCGCCGGCAGTGGCTCCGGGGGAGGGCGCTTGCAGCTCGAAGGCGCGTCTCTCGATGGGCGCGACGTTTGTGTACTTCCAGTGCTCATGGCGCGGGGTCGGGAAGCCCGACCGCGAGAAGGTGTCGATCGCGTCGCGCCGCATGTCGCGCAGCCACCCGAGGCGGTGCCCCGGAAGCGCCGGCGCGCGCGCGGCAAAGGCGTCGGCGTACCGGCCCGCGGCGGTGGTGGTGGTGTCGCTCATGCGCCGGCCGCCGCCTCTTCGCGCACCCAGTCGTATCCTCGCGACTCCAGCTCCCGGGCCAGCTCGCTGCCTCCGGAGACCGCGATGCGTCCGCCGCTCAGCACGTGGACGTGGTCGGGGACGATGTGATCGAGCAGGCGCTGGTAGTGGGTGACCAGGATCGTGGATCGCTCCGGAGACCTCAGCGCGTTGACGCCGTGCGCCACGTCCTTCAGCGCGTCGATGTCGAGCCCGGAATCGGTCTCGTCGAGGACCGCGAGCTTCGGCTCCATGAGTGCAAGCTGGAAGATCTCGTTGCGCTTCTTCTCGCCGCCCGAAAAGCCCACGTTCACCCCCCGCCGGAGCAGCGACTCGTCCAGGTGGAGAATGCCGAGCTTCTCGCGCACCAGGGCGAGGAAGTCCATGGCGTCCAGCTCACTCTGCCCGCGATGCCTGCGGATCGCGTTGACCGCCGCCTTGAGGAAGTAGGTGTTGTTCACCCCCGGGATCTCGACCGGGTACTGGAAGGCGAGGAACACCCCCGCACAGGCTCGCTCTTCCGGTTCCAGGTCGAGGAGCGAGCGCCCTTCGAAGAGCATCTCCCCGCCGGTCACCTCGTAGCCGTCGCGGCCCGCCAGCACGTGCGCGAGCGTGCTCTTGCCGGAGCCGTTCGGCCCCATGATCGCGTGGACTTCACCCGGTGCGACGTGCAGATCGAGCCCGGTGAGGATGTCCTTTCCATCCACCGCGACGCGCAGATCCCTGATTTCGAGCATCGTTGGCGCTCCTGAACGAGTGGGGCGACGGGCCGGTTTGCCGGTTGGTCAGCCGACCGCGCCTTCCAGACTGACCTCCAGCAATTTCTGCGCCTCCACCGCGAACTCCATCGGCAGTTCGCGGAACACTTCCTTGCAGAATCCATTGACGATCATGGAGACCGCATCCTCTTCGCCGATGCCGCGCTGGCGGCAGTAGAAGAGCTGGTCGTCGCTGATCTTCGAGGTGGTGGCCTCGTGTTCGACGTTGGCGCTCGGGTTCCTCACCTCCATGTAGGGGAAGGTGTGGGCGCCGCACCGGTCGCCCATGAGCAGCGAGTCGCACTGGGTGTAGTTGCGGGCGTTCTCCGCGCCCTTGCCGATCCGGACGAGGCCGCGGTAGGAGTTCCGGCCGCGTCCGGCCGAGATGCCCTTCGACACGATGGTGCTGCGGGTGTTGCGCCCGAGGTGGATCATCTTGGTGCCGGTGTCCGCCTGCTGGCGCAGGTTGCTGAGGGCGACGGAGTAGAACGCGCCCACCGAGTGGTCCCCGCGCAGGATGCAGCTCGGATATTTCCAGGTGATGGCGGAGCCCGTCTCGACCTGGGTCCAGGAGATCTTCGACCGGTCGCCCCGACAGTCCCCGCGCTTGGTGACGAAGTTGTAGATGCCGCCGACGCCGTTCTCGTCGCCGGGATACCAGTTCTGCACCGTCGAGTACTTGATCTCGGCCCCTTCGAGCGCGACGAGCTCGACCACCGCGGCGTGGAGCTGGTTCTCGTCGCGCACCGGGGCGGTGCATCCCTCCAGGTAGCTCACGTAGCTCCCCTCGTCCGCGACGACGAGGGTGCGCTCGAACTGTCCGGTTTTCGCTGCGTTGATCCGGAAGTAGGTGGAGAGTTCCATCGGGCAGCGCACGCCCTTGGGGATGTAGCAGAACGAGCCGTCGCTGAAGACGGCGGAGTTGAGTGCGGCGAAGAAGTTGTCGGTGTACGGCACCACGGTGCCGAGGTACTGCTCCACCAGCGCCGGGTGTTCGCGCACCGCCTCGGAGAATGCGCAGAATACGATGCCCTGCTCGGCCAGCTTGTCCTTGAAGGTGGTGGCGACGGAGACGCTGTCGAAGACCGCATCCACCGCGATGCCCGCCAGCGCGGCCCGCTCCTCCAGCGGAATGCCGAGCTTCTCGTACGTCTCCAGGAGCTTCGGGTCGACCTCGTCGAGGCTCTTCGGCCCGTCTTTCTTCGACTTCGGGGCCGAGTAGTACGAGATCCCGTCGTAGTCGATCGGGGTGTGATCGACGTTCGCCCAGCGGGGCTCGGTCATGGTGAGCCAGTGGCGGTACGCCTTCAGGCGCCAATCGACGAGGAATTCGGGCTCTCCCTTCTTGCGCGAGATGAGCCGGACTACATCCTCGTCGAGGCCGGGTGGCACGGTGTCGGATTCCAGATCGGTGACGAATCCGTGCTGGTACTCGCGTCGGACCAGGGCGTCGACTTCGGCATTGGGGGTTTCCATGCGCCGGTTCTCCTTGGAAGGCGCGCAGCGGCGCCGAATTCCTGACTAAAATACTCGGGTATCCTACGATTACCCGAGCAAATTGGTCAACAATTCGGAATCCCGCGGAATCCTGCGTGTCGGACCCTGCGATTTCAGGGGTGTTGCGCACTGGGTTCGGATGAAGCCCGCCCGCGGGAGACGAGGAAGCAGATCGATCGGCTCCCGAGCATCCATTTCGCGCCCGATTTCTCCCCGGGGGGAGGGGAGAGTGCTGGCTCTCAGCGGGAGCTGATGCGAGATGATCCTGCCTGCGATCGGGATCTGCAACGATACGAAAGGCTCGGGTCTCTGTGCGCTTGTCATGGTCCACGGAAGTCGAGGCGGATAACGCGGCTCGGCGCGTTGTCCGCGGGGCCGCAACGCTGGCATCCTTCACCGGCGGTACAGGAAGATTGAGGCGGATAGGATGCGCTGTTGGTGGGCGTGTTCCTCGACGCCCACGAGGGGGCAGCGCCACCGGTCGAGTTCGCCTCGTTCGCCGACGTGCTGATGCACGCGTTGCGCCGCCTGGGGCTTGAGGGGACGGCACTGGCGCGGGCGCAGTACGGGACGATTCGCGAGGACGAAGGGGCAAACTGATGCGCGTCACCCGACTCGAAATCCGGAATTTCCGATCGATACGGCATCTCGTCGTCGATCTGGGAGAGACAACGGTGTTCGTCGGCCCCAACAACGCGGGCAAGACCGCGATCCTGCATGCGCTTCGTATTGCGTTGACGCGGCGCTGGGGGCAACGCGGAACCGGATTCACCGAGTACGACATCCACCTCGCGAGCGACGCCGACGATCCAAAGACGTCTCCCGGCGTGAGCATCGAGATTCACATGCGGGAATCCGAGCCGGGAGAGTGGCCCGATGGTGTTGTGGACGATCTCGATCAGATCGTGCAGCTCGACCTGCACACTGAGCTGCACTCCATCGCTCTGCGCACGCGGTGCGCGTGGAGCGAGGAGAGCGGCGCCTTCGAACCAAGCTGGGAGTTTCTCAACGCGGCACGCGAACCACTCGCCGGGCGTGGCGCCCGACGCATCAACCTCGAACGGTTCTGGCGCTACCTGCCTGTTTTCTATCTGAGCGCTCTGCGGGACGTGGGCGACGAGTTCTCTCCACGCTCGCAGTTCTGGGGACGGCTGCTCAAAGCACTGGAGATTCCCGCTGGCCTGGAATCTCGGGCACTGCGCGTTCTCGATTTGCTCAATCGACGCCTGTTGAAAGCCGACCCACGCCTGCAAGACATCGCCGAGACCTTGTCGGGAGCCACTCGAATCGCCGCGCGTGATCGGGAAGGCGGTCTGGACTTGCGCATGGTCCCGCTCAAGATGTGGGATCTGCTCTCCAAGGCCGAGATCATCCTGCGCAACGAACCCGATTCTCCGTGGTTACCACTCTTGCGCCAGGGTCAGGGGATCCAGAGTCTTTCGGTCATCTTCTTGTTTCAGGCGTTCGTGGAACACTTGGTGCGCGAGCTTTACGAGCAGCACAGCGAACCGGTGCTCGCTCTCGAAGAGCCGGAAACGCATCTGCATCCGCAGGCGGCCCGGACGTTGTGGACGCACGTTCGGGCGCTACCCGGCCAGAAGATCGTCACCACGCACTCGCCTTATTTCGTCCAGCATGTGCCGTTTCGGGATCTTCGCTTGGTGCGCCTCACTGATGAAGGAACTCAGGTGAAGTCGCTACCCGCGAGCTTTTCCGCCTCCATTCCCGATCTGAATGGCCTGGATGATGTGGTGAATCGGTCCGATGATCGACTCCGCTACGAGAGAGCAGCCAGCACCCTTACGGTCAACGGCAAGCTCGACGAACGAACCTATCGCGCCCTCCTCGCCTGCTGCGGCCAGCATGAGCGCCGTGCCGACATTGAACGCGAGTTGAAGGAATTGCGGGATCGCGCCTCTCACTATGTTGATGACGACGAGCTTCAATCGCTGGAAACCTATGCACGACGCATGCGCGGGGAGATCTTCTTCGCTGAGCGCTGGCTGATCGTAGAGGGACAGGCAGACTATCTCATCGTCCATGCACTGGCGTTCGCGATGAAGTACGACCTGGATGCGCATGGCGTATCGGTGATCGATGCTCAGAACAACGGCAGGCCGGACACGTTCGCGGTGCTCGCTCGGGCGCTCGGCATTCCGTGGCTGGCCGTATTCGATGGGGATGCCGCCGGAGAACGCTACGTCACTGCGATCTCCCGACGCGGGTTTACGCAGGAGGAGACTTCGCGCCGATGTCGCACACTCGATGCCGGTAATCTGGAAGCGCAACTCGTCGCCGACGGTCTCGGCCCCGACCTGCGAGATATCCTGACTGAGCTGGGCATTCAGGATGCCGCAGATTTGACGGACGACGAGCTTCTGGAGAGGTTGAAAGACAACAAGACCGACTATGCTGCATTGCTTGCCGCCGCTCTTCGCGACGAACCGGATCTGGCGCAACGTGCACCGGAGGTGTTTCGCACGACAATCGATCAACTACAGGGACTGACGTAGTGGACACTCCACTGGAGTCTACGCTGGCCGAGCTGACCGACATTCAGCGGCGCGCGGTCAATTGGGACGAGGGTCCTCTGCTCGTGCTCGCCGGGCCCGGTTCCGGAAAGACGCGAGTCCTCACATGCCGAATCGCCCGCCTGCTGGATACGGCCCGGGATCAGCGATTTCGCATTCTCGCCCTGACGTTCACGAACAAGGCGGCGCACGAGATGGCGACTCGTGTGACTGCCCTAGTCCCTGGACCCGAAGGACGAGCACACATCGATACCTTCCACGGCTTTTGTGCGCAGGTCCTCCGGCAGCACGGCGTGCACTTGGGCATCAAGCCTGACTTCACGATCTATTCGCAGACCGAGGACCGGCAGGCGGTGCTGGAAGACGCGTTGCGACGCGACTGCGGCGATGACTGGAGCAGCGATGATCTCCGACTCCTTCCCTTGATCGACCGCCTGAAGGCAAGGCTGGTGGAGCCTGAAGCGGCTGAGCAGCATGTCGAGACCGAGAACGTCTCCGCCGATAGCGATGCCGGGCGCGTTGCTCAAGCCTACCGCCTCTACGAAAGAGAGCTTCGGCGAATCAATGCCCTCGACTTCAACTCCCTGATCCTTGACGCGTACAGACTGTTCGCCTTTTCGGCCATGGCCAGCCACTACCAACGAACCTACCGCTACTGGCTGATCGACGAATTTCAGGACACCAATAGTGCTCAGTACATGCTGCTGCGTCGCATGGCTGGTCGGGATTTTCGAGAAGTCTTTGCGGTCGCCGATGACGATCAAACGATTTTCGAGTGGAACGGGGCGAACGTTCGCCGCATAGGCAAGCTGGTGAGCGACTTCCAATGTGACGTGATGCAGCTACCCACGAATTTTCGGTGTCCTCCGAGAATTGTCGAAGCCGCGAACCGCCTTGTGGTGTACAACTCACGCCGCGTCGCGGCGAAGCAACCCGCCAGAGCGTCAGCCGACAATTCGGCGTCCTTGGAAGAAGAACAGATCAAATGCCGGGAATTCGATAGCGATACCGACGAGGTAGCTGGAATTGCTGATGAAATCGCAGGGATGGACTGCGAGGATCGCGGTGGGACCGCTGTTCTGGCCAGAAATCGATACCTTCTGGAAGCGATGAGTGATGCCTTGTCGGACTGCGGCGTACCGGCGGAGGCGGTCATGCGCCGCGACGATTTCGCGTCTCCCGAGATGCGTTGGTTGGTGGCGTGCTTGAAACAGGTCCATCGGCCGTTGGACCGGCGCAACATGGCCGTGTTGGTCGAAGCATTCGACAGCTTCGCGCATTCGCTGCTGGATTGGGAGGATCTTGCCTCGCGGTCCGAATCCGAGCGCATCACCAGCCTTCAGGCGTGGACGGAGTCCGTCCGCGACGCCGAGAATCCGCCCCCCGTTTCCCGTTCGGTCGAAGTGATCGCCAAGTTCGCGTCTGGCGGCATCAGACTGACGACAGCAATCGATCGGATCCTCGAACAGTTCGGCGACAACGACCCCGACGACGACCTCAAGGACGACCTGAGTGCATGGCGCCGCATTGAACGCGAGATCAGAGACGCGCAGGGCCTCGCGACCCTTGACCGTTTCCTTCAGGAGCTGCAGCTACGTTCAAAGGAACCGGTTTCGACTCCAGAAGCGGTGTCACTTGCGACTATTCACGGAGCCAAGGGCCGGGAGTTCGATACGGTTTTTCTGATAGGGCTCGCGGAAGAAGTCTTGCCTTCCTGGCACAGCATCAAGAAAGGCGATGGCAGCGCCGCACTCGAAGAAGAGAGACGAGGGTGCTTTGTCGCGGTCACCCGCACGAGACGGCGCCTGATCCTGTCCCGAGCGCAGCGGTACCGGGGCTGGATGAAGCCACCATCGCGGTTTCTGGAAGAAATGGACTGCTGCCTGAGTGGAGTGCGGGGTCGGAGCGATGCGGGGTTCGGCCGATGACCATGCGCATCGCCGACTGATCGAAGACTGCCTGCCGGTCGACTGGCTGAGTACGACTGTGGAATGAATCGTGGAGCACTGGTCTGTCTCCTTCGCACGGAGTTCCCGAGGGCATGGAATCGCGCCGGATCGTCTTATGTGATTATGCGCCGGTGGCCTCATGTGCGGCTTCGACGCCAATGACTCCGACATGCCTGGTGGTCACCGATCTGGACGGCACGCTGCTCGATTCCGCGTCCCGGCTCGGCGACGTGAACCGGCGCACGCTCGAGACGCTCGGGCGCAGCGGGGTGGTGCGGGCGGTGGCGACCGGCCGCTCGCTGTACTCCGCGCGTCTTGTGATGCATGAGGACTTCCCGGTCGACTATCTCGCGTTTTCCAGTGGCGCCGGCATCGTCTCGTGGGACGACGGGCGGCTTCTCCGCTCCCGGGCGATGGCCCCGGTCCTGGTCGGCCGGCTCGTCACGCGCCTCCGCGGCCTCAAGCTCGACTTCATGGTCCAGCACGCGGCCCCCGACTCGCACCGCTTTCACTTCGTGCGTTCGGCGCGGCGCAACCCCGACTTCGACCGACGCATCGAACGCTACCGTCGGTTCGCGCGACGCTGGCGCGACGGCGTCGCCCTGGAGTTCGAAGTCAGTCAGTTCGTGATCATCGAGCCGCCGGGGACGGATTCGCACCGCGATCGGCTCGCGCGGGAGTTCGAGGAGGTGCACGTGGTGCGCACCACGTCGCCGCTCGACCATGCGTCGACCTGGATCGAGCTGTTTCCGGCCGGCGTGTCGAAGGCGCACGCCGCGGACTGGCTCCGCGCGCGGCACTCGATCGAGCCGGCGCGCACCGTTGCCGTCGGCAACGACTACAACGACCTCGACCTGCTCGACTGGGCGGCGCAGGCGTGCGTTGTCTCGAACGCGCCGCCGTCGATGCGCGAACGCTACCCCGTGGTGCGCGCGAACGACGACGACGGATTCACGGAGGCGGTGAGGGGGCTGTTGGGCGGCGGCTGACGCATCTGGCAGAGCGCTTTCGAGGTCGGTACCGGGGGCAAGGACCGGCGGTGTGGCGGATCGCTTCCTTTTCCCCGAGGGGAGGGGCTTCGACTTTGAAATGGCTCTGATGAACACCGGAGCGGCCGTTTCCGCTGTCTGGAGAGAAAACACGTGCGGAGCGTGGCGGCGGGGCCGATTTGACCCGATGACCCCTCCCCCCGGATGATTCCCGCCATGCGAATCGTCACCTACAACATCCAGTACGGTCGGGGGCGGGACGGGCGCTTCGACCTCGACCGCATCGCGCGGGAAGTGGCGGGCGCCGACCTCATCGCCCTCCAGGAGGTCGAGCGCTTCTGGACCCGCTCGGGCGGTGCCGATCAGCCGCGTCTCCTTGCCCGTCGCTTCCCCGAGCACTACTGGGCCTACGGTCCGGGCGTCGACCTCCACATCGCCGGGGAGGGGCGGGGCGAGGACGGCGCCGGTCGCCGGCGGCAGTTCGGGAACATGCTGCTCTCCCGCGCGCCGCTGCTCACCGTCCGCCACCACTTGCTGCCGAAGTACGCGAGTCTCGGGCCGCCGATGAGCCTCCAGCGCTCGGCCCTCGAAGCGGTGATCGAGGGGCGTGGGGGGCACCTGCGCGTGTACTCCGTGCACCTGACGCATCTTTCGGCGGCGACCCGGCTCCCGCAGGTGGAGGCGCTGCTCGGGATTCATGCGGGCGCGGTCCGGGAGGGGCCGCCGGTCTGCGGGGTCGGACTGCATGAGGAGTGGACGCAGGACGGAATGCCCCCGCCCATGCCGAGGGACGCGATCCTCCTCGGTGACTTCAACCTGCAACCGGACTCGATGGAATACGAGCGGATCGTCGGCCCGTGGTCTCCGTACGGCGGCCGGATCACCAACCCGGAGGGCTTCGTCGACGCCTGGGTGGAGGCCGGCCACGCCATCGACGCCGGCCCGACGGCCGAGGTGCGGGGCAGTCCGGCCCGGCTCGACTACTGCTTCGTCAGCGCCGGGCTGAAGGATCGGATCCGCACCGTCCGCGTCGATGCGGCCGCGGTCGGCTCGGACCACCAGCCGGTGTGGATGGAGATCGATCTCTGAAGCCGCATCGCTCGCCGGTGCTCAATCCGAGCGGTGGCGGCGGTTCCAGAGTGCCGTTTCCTTACCAAGTATGCTCTGAAAAACTCCATCCATGGAGTTTTTCGTGGCCGCAAAACAAAAGCGTTGTTTTGCTCTAGGATTCAATGACTTGCGTCATCGAATCCGACGGCACGCTCCTGTGCCGCAAGGGAAGCTCTGACTTGAGTCAGAGCTTCCCTAACCGCGATAGCGCCGCTCCAGGAATTCGAACACCGCGCGCAGGGCCATCGCCTCGCCGCCCACGGGCCGCGCCGGTTTCGCGGTCGTCGTCCACGCCATGATGTCGAAGTGGGCCCAGGGGATGGCGTCCGGAACGAACGCTTGCAGGAACAGCGCGGCGGTGATCGCGCCTCCGTAGGGCTGGTGCGCACTGTTCGCGATGTCCGCGACCTTGCTCTCGATGAGGGTGCGGTAAGGGGCGTGCAGCGGCATGCGCCAGACCTCGTCGTGCACGTCGCGCCCGGCCTCGGCGATGCCCGCGGCGACTGCCTCGTCGTTGCAGAACATCGCGGGCAGCTCGGTGCCGAGCGCGATGCGTGCGGCGCCGGTGAGGGTGGCGAAATCGATCATCAGGTCGGGGGTGTCCGCGGCGCCTTCGGTCAGCGCGTCACTCAGCACGATGCGCCCCTCCGCGTCGGTGTTGTCGACCTCGACGGTCAGACCCGTGCGAGTGGCAAGCACATCGCCGGGCCGGTACGCATTGCCGGCAATCGCGTTCTCCACCGCCGGCACCAGCAGCCGCAGCCGGACCGGTAGCGCGGTGGACATCACCAGGTCGGCGAGCCCGATCGCGTGGGCCGCGCCGCCCATGTCCTTCTTCATCAGCCGCATGCCGCTCGCGGGCTTGACGTCGAGCCCGCCGGAATCGAAGCACACCCCCTTGCCCAGCAGTGTGAGGCGGGGGGCGCCGGGATTGCCCGCATCGCCCCAGGTGAGATCGATGAGCCGCGGGCGGTGGGCGCTCGCCCGCCCCACCGCGTGGATGGCGGGGTAGCCTTCGTCGAGCAGCGCCTGGCCCGTGACCACCCTGATCTCCGCCCCGTGCCTGGTCGCCAGTTCCGACACCACCGCTGCGAGGTCCTTCGGCATCATGTCGTTCGCCGGGGTGTTGATGAGGTCGCGCACGCGCGCCACCGCCCCCGCGAGCCGGCGGGCGGCTTCCGCCGCCGCGGCGGATCCGGGGAACAGCCGCGCGGCCGTCGGCTCCGACCGCTTCCGGTACCGCGCGAAGCGGTATGCGGCGAGCGCCCAGCCGAACGCCGCCCGCTCGAATCCGCGCGAAGACCATCTCGGATCGAGGTGATAGGCCCCGGCGGGGACCACGTCGGGGACCCCGGCGAGCGCCCAGGGGTCGTCCGGCGCATCGGCGCCGACCAGCACGCCGGCGAGCTTGCCGCGTCGGCCCGGCACCAGGCACGTCGAGCCCGGTTTCGCCGAGAATCCGGTGCTGCGTACCCACGCTGCCGCTTCCGGCACGGCCTCTGCGCGCCAGTCCTCCAGCCGGGTGGGATCGATCGGCACCACCGCGATCGAGTCGTCCTCACGTTCGTTGCACAGCAGATCGTCCATGTTCGGCTCCGGCGGTGTCGGTGTCGGCGACGGGGGCCGGGTGCGATCCCCCCCGGCGCCCGCGGTGCATTTGGAGTATGGTTCGCCGACCGGGACCGGTCAGACAGGCCGATTGTATGGCAGAGGCAGAGCGCACGCTCGTCGAGAAGCTCGAGGCGCTCAGAGTCGAGCATCGCGATCTCGACGACGCGATCGCGCGCATGGATCAGGGGCCGTACGTCGACCAGCTCCGGCTTCGCCGGATGAAGAAGCGCAAGCTGCAACTCAAGGACTTCATCGCGCGGATCGAGAGCCGGCTCATCCCGGACCTCGACGCGTGAGCGGAGCCGGCGGAATGGTCGAAGGGCTGCTGTTCATGCCGGCCGAAGTCGGCCGGCTACGGCCGCGGCCCGATCCCACCCCCGGCGCCGGCCGCCATCCGGGGCCGGGGGGTCGTTCAGCGCGTCTGCCTGTGTCGCCGGGTTGGCCGGCATGTCCGGGCCGGATCCGCGTCCGCAGCCATGACCCGGTGAGACAGGCGGGCTGACGCGGATCGGTCGAACGTTTGCGTGGCGCGGATCGGCTAAGGGATTCGCGTCAGGAGTCCGGCTCGATGGGAAATCGACTGTCACGAATCTATACCCGCACCGGTGACGACGGCACCACCGGGCTCGCCGACGGCAGCCGCCTGCCCAAGGATTCGCCCCGGATCGCATCGATGGGCGAGCTCGACGAGCTCAACGCCAACCTCGGCGTGGTGCTCGCCCATCCGCTTCCGGAGGCCATGCGCGAAACCCTCATCGACGCGCAGCATGCGCTGTTCGACATCGGGGCGGAGATGGCGATGCCGTCCGCGCACATCATCGACGACCAGAGGGTCGAGGCGCTCGAAGCCGCGCTCGATGCGGCCAACGCCGAGTTGCCGCCGCTGCGGGAGTTCATCCTGCCGGGTGGTGGCGCCGACGCCGGCGCGGCGCATGTCGCCCGCACGGTCTGCCGTCGTGCGGAGCGCGCGCTCGTCGCCATCGCCCGGGACGAGCCGGTGAACGAGGCGAGCCGACGCTACGTCAACCGTCTCTCCGACTACCTGTTCGTGGCCGCCCGCATTCTCGCGCGGGCCGGCTCCGGCGAGGTCTACTGGAAGCACGAACGCGCCCGCCGCGGCCCGCCCACATAGCGAGGCGCGTAGCCAGGCACATAGCCGGGCGCAGGGCCTTCCGCCGGCGGGAACCCGGGCCGGGTGCGCGCGGGGGTGCTGGTCGGGGAACTGCAGCGCTTCCAGGAGCGCCGCACCGGGTGGGGATGATGCGAAGCGCCCGCGCGGACCGGCCGTCTATCGCGGTCTGGACAGCCGGTTCGGTGACTGGTGCGAAGCGCCCGCGCGGACCGTCCCGCATTTCCCGCTCGCAGCCCGGCGAGCGGTGCGGATTCGCGACTACTGGTTCAGAGGCGGGGGAGGGGGACGGCAGGGGAACCGGCGGGGGAACCGGTTCAGCCCATCTGCTTTTCGCGGATCTCGTCGAGGACCTTGCAGTCGTAGCACAGGGTGGCGGTCGGGCGCGCCTCCAGGCGCCGGATGCCGATCTCGATGCCGCACGTCTCGCAGAATCCGTAATCTCCGCCGTCCAGCGACGTGATGGCCTCGTCGATCTTCCGGATCAGCTTGCGTTCGCGGTCACGGGTTCTCAGCTCGAGGGTGAACTCCGACTCCTGGGTGGCGCGATCGTTGGGGTCGGGGAAGTTCGCCGCCTCGTCCTGCATGTGGTGCAGCGTGCGGTCGACCTCCTCCATCAGCTTGTGCTTCCAGTCGAGCAGAATCGACCGGAAGTGGGCGACCTGCGCCTCGTTCATGTACTCCTCGCTCCGCTTCGCCTTGTAGGGCTTGAAGTCGAGCATGCCCGATACGTTCAGATCGGCTGGCATGGCATTCGCTCCGGACAGTCGAACCCCCGACCCGAAAATTTCACCCGGTCACGGCCGCGGGCACGGATCCGATGGTTTTCGCCGCGTTGAACATGGCCAGGGGGCTCGATGCCGCCTGCTTCGCAAGCCGAAGCCCGGCCATCTGCGCGCCCTCGCTGCGCGAATCGGTGAAATCTTCGGGCAATCAGGTCCCGAATTGCGTCGGGCCCGCATGCGGTCCGACCGATCCAGCCTCGGCGGGCAACGGTCGGCGGCCCGAACTAAGGAGCGCGGTATACCCAAAATTTCAACGGTTCGCAATGCGATCCGGGAGGCGGTCCCGGCCCACTCCGGTGATGTTCGGGGGAGCGGCGGGGTCCGCGTCGAACTGCTCCGTCCACATCGCGGTCGCTCCGGCCACCGCACACGGGATGACCAGGAAGTTGAGCACCGGAACCGCGAGCGCGACCATGGCCGCGCCGCCGAAGCCGAGCACGAGAAAACGCCTCTCGCGCAGGCGCGCGAGGAGCTCGGTGAAGCCGATTCCGTGGTTCGCCATGGGGTAGTCGATGTAGGTGATGGCGAGCATCCAGGCGCCGACCAGGAACCACGCCGCGGGAGCCAGCACATTGACGCCGGGGATGACGAACAGCACGAGCAGCGGCAGCGAGCGGATCGCCACGTAGGCGAGCTTGCGCACCTCCGTCACCAGCGTCGTTCCCAGTTCCCTCGCGAAGCTCCACCAGTCGGTGTCGGCACGTGGCGTGCGGCCGGTCAGGTGGCGCTCGACCGCTTCCGCCAGCAGGCCGTTGAACGGGGCGGCGACAAGGTTCGCGACGATGTTGAAGGTGTAGAAGCCGGCCATGAACACGCCGAGAACATAGGTGGGAATCAAGAGCCAGGCGAGAAAATCGAGCCAGTCCGGGAGCAGGTTCCCGGCGAAGTCGATAAGCCAGGACGTGCTGAACCAGACGAGCGCCGCGAAGAGCGTCACGTTGACGGCAAGCGGCACGACCACGTACGCACGGATACCGGGCCGGGTCACGATGGCGAAGCCTCGCAGGAAGTACAGGGCTCCGCTCACCGGATTGTTCCGCGGTTGCGGCGGGGGCGTGGCCGCGGCCGACGGAATCGAAGGCTGGTCCGCACCCCTGACTATCGCGTTCCGATTCACTGGAATTCTCTTCGGCGAGCAATGCGGACCAATGTCACCCACCCCGGCAGCCATTCACCCCGGTAGCCATTCACCCCGGCGGCCATCCACCCCGGCGGCCATCCACCCCGGCGGCCATCCACCCCGGCGGCACCGGGCGCCTGCCTCGAGCCCGGATTGCCGCTTCCGGCGGGGACGGGCCGGATCGAGGCGTGGAACACGGCCCGCGCGAGCGGGGCAACTGCGGGGCAGGACCATTTTTTTGTCGAAAGGAGGAGTGCCGCCGACCGGTACGCAGATGCCCTCAATGCCGTCGAAAGCAGCTCCATGCGGCCCGAACGGACACCCGGACAACGAAACTCTCCCCCGAAATGACCCGTTGAACGCGCTCACATCAACCGCTGCCGGACAAAAAACGAGCCCTGAACTGCGGGGGGATTCGGTACGAACGGGCGAGGGACAAGTGTACCATTGGCCCGATCGCGCGAGCGTCGGTACCGGCTCGCAACCTGGTGAGAAATGCGGGCTGAGCTCCTCGACTGATGCGTCTACGCAAGATCCGGCTCGCGGGCTTCAAGTCCTTCGTCGACCCCACCACCCTCGAACTCCCCGGCAATATCGTCGGCGTCGTCGGCCCCAACGGCTGCGGCAAGTCGAACGTCATCGATGCGGTCCGATGGGTCATGGGGGAGGTCTCGGCCCGCAGCCTGCGCGGGGACACCATGGCGGACGTCGTGTTCAACGGCTCGCGATCCCGCCAGCCGGTGAGCCGCGCGAGTGTCGAGCTCGTCTTCGACAATCTCGAGGGTCGCGCCGGAGGCCGCTTCGCCGCGTACAACGAGATCGCGGTGCGTCGCCAGATCGTGCGCGACGGGCAGTCGTCGTACTGGCTGAACGGGACGCGGTGCCGGCGCCGCGACGTGATGGACCTGTTCCACGGCACCGGGCTCGGGCCTCGCAGCTACGCGATCATCGAGCAGGGAATGATCACGCGGATCATCGAGGCGAAGCCGGACGATCTGCGCGATTTCCTGGAGGAGGCGGCCGGGATCTCCATGTACAAGGAACGCCGCCGCGAGACGGAGAACCGGATGCGGCACACGGTCGAGAACCTCGATCGGCTGAACGATCTGCGCGACGAGCTCGTTCGGCGGCTGGCGCACCTCAAACGCCAGGCCACCATGGCCGAGAAGTTCCGGGCGCTGGAAGCCGAGCGGCGCGAGTTCGAAGCGGAGCATCTCGCCCTGCAGTGGCGCGGGCTCGATGAGCAGGCGGAGCGCGACGCCCGGCGGGTCGCGGAACGGCAGAACCGCCTGGACGCCGCCCTGGCCGGCCAACGGCGAGTCGAGACCGACCTGGAGAGGGCGCGGGCCGCGCACGCCGAGGCGATGGAAGCCTACAACCATCGCTATCGCAGCGTGATCGATGCGGGGGCGGAGGTCGCGCGCGCCGAGGAGTCCATTCAGGCGATGCGCCAGCGCCGCGAGGAGATTTCCGGCGCCATTCGCGAGGAGACGGAGCGGGTGGAGGCGGCGAGAGCGCAGATCGAGGCCGAGCGCCGGGAGCGCGAAGCGCTGGCCGAGCGGCTTGCCCGCGAAGAGCCGGCGCTCGCGGAACTCCGCGCGCGCTCGGCGGCCGCGCGGCAGGCGCTGGAGCACGGCGAGAACGCGGTCCTCGACGTGCAGGCGGAGTTCGAGGCGTTGAGTGATCGAGAGCGGGAGCCCGCCCGGACGGTGCACGCGGAGCAGGCTCGCATCCAGCATCTCGAATCGTCCGGGCGGGAGCTGGAGGCCCGGGCGCAGGCGCTCGAATCCGAACACGCCGGCATCGATGCGGAAGCGCTGGCGCGCGAGGCCGAACCGATCCGCCGTCAGCTCGCGGAGATGGAACGGGAGCTGGAGGTGGCCGAGGGGGAGCGTAAGCGCACGCGCGAAGCGGTGCAGACCCTGCGCGAGGCGGTCCGGGTCGCGCAGGGAGCGTTGCTCGATGGGCGGGAAGCGCTCGGGCGGCACCGCGCCCGCGCCGCCTCGCTCGATGCACTGCAACAGGAGGCGCTCGGCCCGGGAGCGGGGGGGCTCGCCGACTGGCTCGAAGCCAGGGGTCTCGCCGACGCCCCCCGGCTCGCGCAGTCGATGCGGGTCGCACCCGGCTGGGAGCATGCGGTGGAGGCCGTGCTCGGGGTGCGTCTTCAGGCGGTGCGGACCGATACCTTCGAGACGGTCGTGGCCGATGCCGCCGCCACGCTGGAGCAGGGGTCACTGACCGTCATCGATGCGGGCGCCCCGGAGCCCGGCGACGCGGTGACCGGGGAAGGGCCCGCGACGCTGCGATCGAAGGTCGACACCGAGTGGCCGATCGCGGGGCTGCTCGATCGGGTGCTCTGTGCGCCGGATCTGGAGGAGGGTTTGCGGATTCGGGGGCGTCTCGCGGTCGGCGAGAGTGTCGTCACCGCGCAGGGGGTCTGGCTCGGCCCGACCTGGATGCACATGAGCGCAGGGGGCGGCGCGGAGCACGGGGTGCTGGGGCGCGAGCGGGCGCTCGAGGCCCTGGGGCGGGACATCGAGCGTGCGGTCGGACAGATGCAGGAGAGGGAGCGCGAAGTCGATGCGCTCTCCCGTGATCTGCGCGAATCCGAGGAGGCGCACGCCGCCGCGCAGGGCCGCCTGAACGAGGGGCATCGTCGCGCCGCGGCGCTGCGTTCGGAGCTGGCGGCGCGTACCGCCGCCGCGGAGCGGGCGGCGGAGCGGGCGCGGGGGCTGGCCGGCGAACTGGCGGATGTCGTCGCCCGGATCGGAACCGATCGGGAGAAACTCGCGGCGGCGCGCGAGCAGCTCGGGCGCTCGTCGCGCGAGCTGTCACGTCTCGCCGAAGAGCGGTCGCGGTGCGAAGAGCGGCGGCGGGAGAGTCGCGAACGGCTCGCGGTCGCGCGTGAACGGTGGCAGCAGGTGAGTGACGAGGCGCACGCTCTGGAGCTGAGCATCGGGGCGGTCCGCTCGCGCCTCGGGGCGTCGGAGGAGGCGAGCGGGCGCGATCGGCGCCGGCTCGAAGAACTCGAGGCGCGCCTGCGGTCGCTCTCGGTCGCCCTCGACGAAACCGGGGCGCCGCTGGCCGAGGCGACGCAGACCCTGGAGACCAGGCTCGCCCGTCGCGCCTCGCTCGAATCGGTGATGCGCGAGGCACGGGCCGAGGTCGAAACGGCCGAGGGCGCGGTCCGCAGCACCGACGAAGACCGGCAGCGGCAGGTCACGCAGGTGCAGGGTGAGCGCGAGGCGCTGCAGCGGCGGCGCGAGGAGAGCCGGGACACGCTCGTGCTGCGCAAGACGGTGGAGGAGCGTCTCGACGCCACCGGGCAGGCGCTCGATGCCCTGCTCGCGCGCCTCGGGGCCGAGGCCGAGGCCGAGGTCTGGGCGGAGAAGATCGAGGCCCTCCAGCGCCGCATCGCCAGGCTCGGGCCCATCAATCTCGCCGCGATCGAGGAGCACGAGCAGCACGCGGAGCGAAAGCGCTACCTCGACGCGCAGCATGCCGACCTCGAAGAGGCGCTCGCGACCCTCGACACCGCCATCCAGAAGATCGACCGCGAGACCCGGACCCGCTTTCGCGAGACCTTCGAGCGGGTCGACGAAGGGCTGGGGAGGATGTTCCCGCGTCTGTTCGGCGGCGGCGCCGCGTCGTTGCAGCTCACCGGCGAGGACCTGCTGGGCGCCGGGGTGACGCTGATGGCCCGCCCCCCCGGCAAGCGCAACACGAGCATCGCGGCGCTCTCGGGCGGCGAGAAATCGCTCACCGCGATCGCGCTGGTCTTCGCCATCTTCGAGCTGAACCCCGCGCCGTTCTGCCTCCTCGATGAGGTCGACGCCCCCCTCGACGACGCCAATGTCGGGCGTTTCCGCGAGCTCGTGGTGGAGATGGCGAAGCGGGTCCAGCTTGTGCTGGTGACGCACAACAAGATTACGATGGAGATCGCGGCGCAGCTCGTCGGCATCACCATGAACGAGCCGGGCGTCTCCCGCCTGGTGGCGGTGGATGTCGAGGAGGCGCTGGAGATGGCGCGGGCCTGAACTTCTCCGGCCGGGCTGATCCCGGCCGAAAACCGCGTTCGCCGGATCGGCGCGAGTCTCCCCCCGGTGGTCCGCCCGCCGATGCCGCGCGACCGCGCCGGCGGGTGGACTCGGGCCTGTCGCCGCCGTGCCGCGAAGCGGCCGGTTGCTGCCTGAGCGCGCAGCCCCCATTCACTGGCGGGTGGGGGCGGTCGGAAGTGCCCCAAGGCACTGGTTCCGCGCACCTTTCCATCAATTGCGACAACGACGAACAGTGACACCGCCAGGCACCTTCGGTGCGTGGGGCGTGGCAGCATCGCGGCCCGGTGGTAGGCTCGGTGGTGGGTTCCGGCCCGATGGCTGCCGGCAATGGAGGCTGACGAATGGACGACCTTCGGATCGCACTGCTGATCGCCGGAATCGTCGTCGTGGTCGTGATCGCGATCTACACGTACGTCCGGCACTCGCGTCGCGAGGCCATGATGCAGATGGAGGAGCCGGAGCTCGGCTCGCTCGATTCACGGGAAGACTGGGAGATCATCCCCATCGATCGGGCGTCGCCCGAGCTCGGCCCGGCCCCCGGAACCGCCGACCTGGCCGGCTCCGCCGGCATCGCCGATCCCACCGACACCGCCGCTGATGTGGACGAGCTCGGCCGAATGTTCGCGCCGAACCGCGAGTTCTCGGACGCGGAATCATCCGTCGACCTCAATATCCTGGCCGGACTGCGGGCCACGTACGAGAGCACCGTCGACGGCACCGTGGACGAGTCGATTGCGCCCGAGCCCTCGGAGGAGAGCGCCACGGTGGAGCCGAGCGCCAGCGTCGACGCGGATTGGCCGCCGGCGGCGGCCGGAGTCGAATCGCCCAGGGCCGAGTCGCCCAGGGTTGATTCGCCCGGAGTCGAGTCACCCAGGGTTGATTCGCCCGGAGTCGAGTCATCCAGGGTCGATTCGTCCGGGGTCAAGTCGCCCGGGGTCAAGTCGCCCGGGGTCAAGTCGCCCGGGGTCAAGTCGCCCAGGGGCGATTCGCTGCTGGCCGTCGACATGACCCGCCCGCTCTTCTACCTCACCCTGGTCGCGAAGCAGGGGCGGGTGTCCGGCCGGGAGGTGCGCGAATCGCTCGAAGCGGAGGGCTTCCGCCCCGGCCTGATGCACCTTTACTACTGGCGCAACGACGTGGAGTCCTCGGTGGTGTTCGGGGTGGCCAACATGGTCGAACCCGGGGTGCTGGACCCCGACGCCCTGCTCCGCATGGAGACGCCGGGGCTCGTCACGTTCATGAGTGTTCCGCCGGATGCGGCCATCGCGTTCAGGACCCTCGATGCCATGGTTGCAGTCAGCCGCCGTCTGGCGCGAAGGATCGACGCGACGCTGTGCGACGAGACCCGGAGCACGTTCACGGCCCAGGCCGAGAACCACCTGCGCGAGAAGATCGCCGACACCCTGCGCCAGGACCGGATTCGGGACTGAGCGGTGTCCGGGCCGGGGGAGGTCGCACTACACCACGACGAAACTTGATGCCATCACAATCAGATATTCCCACCCGCGCAAAAGCGCGCCACGAGGTGCTCGCCAACCGGGTGCGGCACCACGATCATCGCTACTACGTCCTCGACGATCCCGAGATCGAAGACTCCGAGTACGACCGCCTGTTCCGCGAGCTGCTGGACCTCGAAGAGAAGTATCCGTCGCTCGCAACGCTCGATTCTCCCACCCGGCGAGTCGGCGGTGGCGTTTCCGACGCTTTCGTCGAGGTCGAGCACATCGCACCGCTCCTGTCCCTCGACAGCATTCAGGAGGAGTCGGAACTGCGGGATTTCTGCCAGC
This sequence comes from Gammaproteobacteria bacterium, assembly GCA_965221725.1. Taxonomy (GTDB): domain Bacteria; phylum Pseudomonadota; class Gammaproteobacteria; order HK1; family HK1; genus HK1. The sequence goes on along the minus strand of OZ244909.1, from coordinate 656,437 downwards.
GCATGGAGCGCGAACTCGGGAAGGAGTCCGTCGAGTACTCGCTGGAGCCGAAGTACGACGGGCTCTCGGTGGAACTGGTATACGACGAGGGGGTGTTCAGCCGCGGTTCGACGCGCGGCAACGGTCGGTCGGGGGAGGACATCACCACGAATCTTCGCACCATCGGGTCGCTGCCCTTGCGCCTCGTCGGGCCGAACATACCCGAAAGGCTTGCGGTGCGCGGTGAGGCGGTATTCCCCATCGCCGACTTCGAGCGCATGAATCGCGAGCTTGCGGCCGAAGGCAGGGAGCCGTTCAAGAACCCGAGAAACGCCGCCGCCGGCGCACTACGGCAACTCGATGCCGACATCGCGCGATCCCGGCCGCTCTCGCTGTACGCGTACGACATTCTGTCGTGGACGCCGGATACGCACGGCGCTCCGCAAACTCAGGCTGATGTGCTCGACACGCTGGCCGCGCTGGGGTTTCGCGTTGCCCCCCGGATGCCGTGCCAGGGAGGTGGGGACGATCGGATCGCGTGGTCCTCGCGGACAGCTTTGGCGGACGATATCGTTGCCTACCACCTTGCGCTCGTCCGTGTGCGCGATCGGCTCTCGGTAGAACTCGACGGAGCTGTCGTGAAGGTCGACCGGCTCGCCGACCAACGCGAGCTCGGCGAGCGATCGAGAAGCCCCCGGTGGGCAGTGGCCTTCAAGTTCGCCCCGCGGCAGGAGGAAACGGAGCTGAACGACATCGTCGTCCAGGTCGGCCGCACCGGCAAGCTCACTCCGGTCGCTCTCTTGCGGCCGGTGCTGGCCTCCGGGGTGACGGTGAGCCGCGCCACCCTGCACAACGAGGGATACGTGAGGGAGCTTGACGTGCACCGCGGGGACCGGGTCCGGATCCAGCGCGCAGGGGATGTCATCCCGCAGGTGGTCGAAGTCATCGCGCGGAATCGGACCCCGGGCAGCGAGCCCTGGTCCATGCCGCGCGAATGCCCATCATGCCGCGCGGCGGTGCGCGCGCACGGCGCATACCATCTGTGCACCGGCGGTTGGAAATGCCCGGCTCAGCGCCATGCGCGCATTGTGCATTTCGTGGGCAAGGGCGCGATGGACATCGACACGCTCGGGGAGAAGCTGGTCGCGGTGCTGCTCGACAATCAGCTCGTCGAGACCCCTGCCGATCTGTATGCGCTGACCCGTGCGCAACTGCTCGAACTGCCGCAGGTCCAGGTGGAGCGCACCCCGTTCCATGAGCGTAGCGCCCGTGACCTCGTCGAGCGTCTGGCCTCGGTGCGTGATGTAGATCTCGCACACCTGCTTTCGGCCCTGGATCTTCCCAACGTCGGTGCTTCGACGGCGGAGGCGATCGCCGGGAAATTCTCCTCGTTGACAGAGATCGAGGCGGACGAGGAACGCCTGGCCACCGTGCCGCGGGTCGGTGCACGCCGGGCCCGGGCAATCCTTGCGGCGCTGCGCGAGCCGGCGAACCGGACTCTGGTGCGCGACTTCGTCGAGCTGAAGGTATGGTGCGGCGCCGAATCTCCGACGATCGCCGGGGATGGGCGCGATGGCGGTCGAATGGCCGAGCCGGACCGCGTCGGTCCGGAACGCGGTGTCCTGCGTCTGGCGAGCGCATTCGGCATCAAGGGTCTCGGCGGGGAGGCGGTCCGGGCTTTGTTGCGCGAGGGGCTCGTATCCCGGCCCTCGGAGGTGTTCGGCCTTGACGTCGACCAGTTGCTGAGCCTGTCTCCCGCGGTGTCGATGCGGAGGCCCTTCGGAGAGACCTCCGCCAGCAACCTCCTCGGGCAGATCGAGGCCAGCAAGACGGCAAGGCTGGACCACTTCCTGTTCGCCCTGGGAATACCGAATGTCGGGACGCACGTCGCCCGTGTGCTTGCCGCTCGCTATGGCTCCGTCGATCAGGTCAGGGCTGCGACGCGCGAATCGCTTTGCGAAGTGCACGAGATTGGTGAGGAAGTCGCCGACTCGGTGGTGTCCTTCTTCGAGAACGAAACGAACCGCCGATTTCTCGACGAACTCGCAAAGCGGGGCGTCGCGCCGCAGTGGGAACACACCGGGTTGTCAACGCTTGCCGGAATGCGAATCGTGCTGACTGGAACTCTCCCCGGAATGAGCCGCGAAGAGGCGGCCGCGCTGATCGAGCGACACGGGGGCCGGGTGGTGTCCAGCGTCAGCAAGAAGACCACCATGGTCGTGGTGGGCGAGAATCCGGGCTCGAAGCGCACGAAGGCCGACGAGTTGGGTGTGCGGGTCGGCGATGAGCGATTTCTTCGCGATCTTGCCGCCGGCAAGGCTACGCTGACGGCCCTCCCTGGCTGACCGAACCGCAAGGGACGCCATGACCAGCATTGCGCAGTCGCTGTCCTTCTATTTCGAGCGGCGCATGGTTCGCATCCTCCTGCTCGGGATCATCAGCGGCTTCCCCTGGGTCCTGATCGGCAGCGCCCTCAGCCTGTGGCTCAAGGACGACGGCCTGAGCCGTACCGCCATCGGGTGGGCCGGCCTGATCTTCGGTGTCTACGCCTTCAACTTCCTCTGGGCGCCGCTCATCGACCGGGTTCGCGTGCCGTGGCTGACCGACCGGCTCGGGCATCGCCGCGCGTGGATCGTCTCCCTGCAGTTGGTGATCCTGCTCTGCCTCGTCGCGTGGAGCGGGCTGGACCCGACCGCGAACCTCGCGGGAGTGATCGCCGTCGGCCTCGTCATCGCCATCGCCTCCGCGACCCAGGACATCACCATCGACGCGCTCCGGATCGAACAGATCGGCAAGACGGAAGGCGAGGCGATGGCGGCGGGCGCCGCCACCGCTGTGGTGGGCTGGTGGACGGGATACAAGCTCGGCGGCGTGGTGGCCCTGGAGACCGCAGCCGCCTTCCGGAATGCCGGGGTCGAACATTACTGGCAAGCCACCTTCCTCGTGCTCGGGGTGGTGGTCATCCTGGGCAACATCGGGCTGATGTTCGTGCGCGAAGCGTCGGTGGCGGAGCGCATGGCCGCGCAGGCCGAAGACGAGAGCCTGGTCGCCTCGCGAATCGGCCTCTCCGGCCGCCTCGGCCGGGTCGGAGCCTGGCTCGCCGGGACCGTGCTCAGCCCGCTGATGAGTTTTTTCCGGCGTAACGGCGTCGCCGTCGCGGCCGCGGTGCTCGGCTTCATCTTCCTGTTCAAGATCGGAGAGGCGTTCCTCGGGCGCATGTCCGTCATCTTCTACAAGGAGATCGGATTCTCCCTGTCCGACATCGCCCTGTACTCCAAGGGGCTGGGCTGGGTCACCACCGTGACGTTCACCGTGCTGGGCGGGCTGGTGGCGATTCGGATCGGGCTGGTGCGTGCGATGTTCGTCTCGGGGTTCGCGATGGCCGCGACCAACCTCCTGTTCGCCGTGCTTGCCTGGACGGGGAAGTCGGAGCTGCTGTTCGCGGTGGCGGTGGTGATGGACGACCTGACGAGCGCGTTCGCGACCGTCACCTTCGTCGCCTTCATCTCGATGCTCGTGGACCGGACCTACACCGCCACCCAGTACGCCCTGCTCGCCTCCATCGGTACCGCCGGACGGACCCTGTTCGCCGCCTCCTCCGGCGCCCTCGTGGACTGGCTGGAAGGCGACTGGGGCACGTTCTTCGTGATCACCACGCTGATGGTGCTCCCCTCGCTCGTGTGCCTGTGGGCGATCCGCGGCCGGCTCGGCGCCATGCTTGCCGGCGCCAGGGTGCGGCTGTTCGGGAAGGAGGTGGAAAGTGCGCCGCAGGGAGGCCGGAGTCCGTCCACCGGTCAACCGACTGACCGATCGATCGACTGACTGATCGATCGGATGGGTGATCCGTCCTTCGTTGATTCGACTTCAGCCCGGAAATGTCACCGCCTCGCGAAGCGAGGGCGCGGAGATGGTCAGGCCCCGGCTTGCTGCGCAAGCCTTGTATGGTTTCGCAAGGCGAACGCGAGTCAGGGCGAGCAGACGTATCCGCAGGTACGGAGCGAGCTTGCGAAGCAAGCGGCATCGAGCACCCTGAACCACGGCCAAGCCGCCCCCATGTCGCGTTCAACGCGGCGAAAGCAGTCGGATCCGTGCCCGCAGCCGTGAATCGGCGAATTTCAGGGTTACTCGATGTCCACGCTCGCGCCGTGGATGATCGGGGCCGCCGGATCGAGGGCGTAGAGCACCCCTCCGGCCACCGCCTCGGGATCGGCGGCGGCGTCCGGCGGCTCTGCGGGAAAGGCCCGGCGGCGCAGTCCGGTCCGCATCGGGCCGGGACGGACGCAGGCGACCCGCGGCGTACCGGCGGACTCGACCTCCTCGGCCAGCACCCCCGCCAGTCCTTCGATGCCGAACTTCGACACCGCATATGCGCCCCAGTAGGCCCCCCGGTAGACCCGGGCGCGTCGGCTGGAGGTATCGCCGATGAACACCACCGCGGCGTCGGGCGTGCGCTGCAGCAGGGGCAGGCAGGCCCGGGTGATCAGGAACGGTGCGGTCAGGTTGACATGGACGGTACGTACCCAGTCCCCGGGTTCGACGTGCGCCAGCGGCGCAAGCTCTCGGAACGCGGCCGCACCGTGCACGATTCCGTGGAGCCGACCGCAGGCCTCGTCGATCCGGCCCGCCATGTCCGTGTAGTCGTCGGGGCTCGCTCCGCCGAGATCCATCGGATGGATGGCGGGCGGCGGGCCTCCGGCTTCGACGATTCGGTCGTGCGTCGTCTCGAGCTTGCGCACGGTGCGACCGAGGAGGATGACCTCGGCGCCGTATCGAGCGGCTTCGAGGGCGACGCTGCGCCCGAGTCCGTCTCCGGCCCCGGTCACGAGCACGGTCCGGCCCGTGAAGGCGCCGGGTGCGGGTCGGTAGTTACCGGGGACCGATGCGCCCATCGCGTCGCTCCCTGTGGTCCGGATTCATCGAAATGCCATCATCTGACGAGAAACGCGCGTCGAGCCGAAGCGCAGCACGCTGCGACTTGTCAGGCGCACCGTCGATGCCCTGACGGTCGCGGCGAAGGATACCCTGTTCCGGGACCGCGGCCTCGCGGGACGCGGGCGCACGCGACCGGGCGGTGGGTACTCGTGCCCCTCGGCCGCAATCCCGGCCGCGCGGTCCGGCGCTACCAGCAGGATGTCCGGGGGCGCTTCCTGGCGGGGGAGGAATACCGGCGCCTCGGCCGAGTGCTGAACGCAGCCGAGCGGGACGGCACAGTGTGGCCGCCCGCATCGCCGAGGGTCTCGCCGCCGATCTCCCGGCGGTCGGCGGACGTCCCGCATCGCTGGGCCCTGCGCTCACCGCGTGTGTCCCTTGAATATCGGGCGGCCTCGTCTTACGGTATGCGGCGTCGGGCGAAGCGCCGAGCGATGGGCGAGGCGACCCCCGATGCACGGAGATCGACGCCGCTGTGGGACGTATCGGTGCCCGGATGGTGGCCTTGCTCAAGATGGCCGGGTGAAGCCGCCCTCCGGCGCTTGGGTGCATTCGAACATCGATCTTCGGTTTCGCATGGCGGCACCGAGCCAAGATGACGGCGTCGATCGACCAGTGAGGACAACACCATGACACCCCCCCCCCCCCCTCTACTCTCTCTCCGCCTGACCGCACGACTCGCCGCCGCGCTGCTGACCCTGTTGGTCGGTACGGCGGCGGCGCAGACCCCTCCCCCTCCCACTGCCATCCCGGATATCACCGCCGAGTCCTGGCCCCACGCGATCGGGGACTATCTCCCGCTGCGCGTCATCATCACAAACTCTCGCAATGCCCGGAACTACGAGGACGGCGACCGAGTGCATGGCGGCGTTCTGAAGGTCGATTATCGGATCAGTTGCGAAGCTGCCGGCGATGGTGCCAGTTGCCCCAGCCACACGCTGAAGACCGGGACGACCACCATTCCCTGCGGGCAGCAGGAGGGCGGTGTCCTGCATTACAAGATCGCCCATCTGAAAGGCAAGGGCCCCCTGACCATCAAACTGGTCATCACCGGAATCCGGTTCGTACCCTGGCCGCAGCAGTGGATCGACCGCGTCAACGACCAGTATCGCCCCTGGCCGAATGGCCAACTCGCCTGCGAGCCCGGCAGCTACACCTCGACCAGCGTGAGCAGCGGCCCCAACTGGACCAGTGACCCCGCAACGGTGCATTGATTCCCCGGCACAGGACGCGAGGGCGGAGTGGTGGAACAGTTCGTGTGACATTGGGGCGGTCTCGGTTGACAGGGCTATCACCGAGACAACCCCTTCGGCGACCTTCTTGCAAGGGCGCCAGGGGGGGGGGGACTCCTCCCCACAGGACTTTCCCACGCTATGGTGAACGTGTCGTTGGGGGACCGGATCGGGGATCAAGGTGACTGGCCCTGGCCTTTTCGCCGTCGGCGGTGACCATCCGGACCCCGCAACGGCTTCTTTTCTGGTCCCCAGTGCGATTCGTTTCCCAGGTTTTCGCGCCGATGTGGCGGTTCATCAGTCAAGAAAAACCAGCGTGGGATCGCCCTGTCCCCCCCGAAACCTCGATTCATCCGAGCCAATCAACCCCCAATCACCGCTGAAAGCGTGCGCGTACTCAGCGGCATTCGCCGCTTGCGCGCGTTGCATATTGGTCGGGCTTGTCCTACCATGCGCGGCATCAGGCGTAGCTTCGGGCGGGATTGGTCAGACGGCGAGTTCCAGATGACGATGCACCCCGCGACAGACACACCGAGGGCGGTGGGGTCGGAGACTCCGAGCCTCGCCGGTCGCCCGGATGATGCGGGCCCGCGCGGGGGCTTGACGCCTCCGCCCGAGTTAGTCGCTACAATGGTTGCCGGACGCCGGACGCCGGACGCCGGACGCCGGACGCCGGACGCCTGATACTGCGCCTGCAGCACGAGACCACCCCGGTCCACTAGCCTCTCCGCCTGACCCCATGTACTACCCCCGACGGGCGCTGCGTAGCCAGTCGCCCGCGCCGGAGCCCTGCGCTCTCCCCCGATGGTTTCGTCCCTTTCGCCGCGGGCGTCCACCCTGACGCCCGCCGGCCGTGCCGTGCGCTCGCCGCCGCACTGCCCGCCCCACGAGCCTGGCGGCCCCGGCGGTCAACCGCTGTTGGGCGGTGTCCCGGCGCCGGCACCACCCCCACCACCACGCCCTCCCCGCGTCCCGGCGTGCGGTCATCGGACCGTGCGGGCCGGAGCCCTGGAAGGACACCCCTGCGCCGGGGCCAGTCACGACGCCATCCACGCTGACCGCCCTGACCGACAGCCCACGCCACGCCGGCTTCATCCGGGAGCGCCGCGCTCTCCGCCTCTCCTCCCGTGCGAAGGGGGAACTCGCAATCGCTCGAATCCCACAGGAGTCATGAACATGAAGCATGCACCCAGATCGGACAGGGCGGACACACCATCCCCGGCTGCCTTCGGAGCCGGTATCGGACACAGAGGGAGGAAACCCGCAATGAAACGACTGATGACGCTCGCCGCCGCGCTGGCGGCCCTGATGCTGGCCCTGCCATCGGCGGTGCTGGCGCAGACAAGACTCTGCACGGTTCAGACATGCACGGTGCATGTCACCGGCAACATCAACGGCTACCTCGTGGAAGGCTGCGGCGGCGACTACCTGCGCTATCATGTGCGCCTGTCGTCCACCAACCCCGCCGTCACCTTCGACGACTTTGGTTCGAGAGTCTTTGGCCTCTTTTTTAGCACTATTCCTGGAAATGAAAGAAGCCTGCTTGAATGGCGGCGCGGGAGCGGACGGTGGAACAATGTCGGAAATCTAACGAATATAAGTTTTGCAACCGGCTCTACGGACGAGGACTTGATCCTGGATATCCGGCCCAAAGCCGGGGCCATGATCAAGGGCTTCGGGCAAGACCCCAATGGCGGCAATGCCATCGGCAGCGGCATGATGTCCTTCAAGATTAATGAGATCAGGTCCAATCCCAAGCTGTTTACTGAGAAGCTCACCTCCGTCCACTCCTTCATCTCGACTGGCGAGGGCTGCGGCCGCCGCTGACTGTCCTACGGCCACAACAAACCGCACGACCATGTTTATGATGAGAATGGGGTGCGCATCCGCTGAGCCAAGGGAGCCGGAAACCGCACATGCAAAGGGCGGCCCGCGGGCCGCCCTTCTCTTATGCAGACATGCACGATCTTCCAGCAAAGCCACTGCCGGGATTTTCAAACTGATTCACTGTCCTGCATGTGGACCGGATCTGTTTTCCATACGAACCGCCATCGATAGACTCGAGCTTGCCTGAGCAAGGCCGTGTCGTCGTTGGTCTCTTCAAGAATCACTGCATCTTGCCGAAACGAGCCTGACCGCCGGATATCCGGCACGCATGGCCCCGGAGAATCGACCGGAAATACGCGTCGAAGCGTGTGTGAAGAAGACCGGTATTCGGCCGCATTTCTCGCCGACCCTCGAATCGGAGCCATCCAGGCTTGAGTGGTCCTCCGGTCCTGGCCGGGCACTGGCGATGAGGCGCCGGCCTACGATTCGTTCCATCTCGTCTCGCGCGCGGCGCGCCACGCGATCCACAGCTTCCGGAGCGGCGAGATCGACGCGGCCGACGGCGCCCTCCCAGCCGGTTTCCGAAGCGCGGCGGCCAGCGCCGCGAGCTGGAGGCGCGCAAGCGTTCGGTAGACGAGCACCGCCGGCTCCGCACCCCGCGGCGTGTCGCGCACCGCGTCCGCCAATGCCCGGTGGGCGCGGGTGCGCTCCCTGGCAATCAGGTCCGGACCAGCGCCGGGGCCGTCGTGTTCGGTCGCTCCAACCGCCTCCGAAGTCGAGGCCGGGATACGGCGTATGCCGGAGCGCGCACTCGGAGTGCCGGCCAGGAGCGCGCGTTCGAGGGCGGCGCCGAGCGCGCCGACTTCCTGCGGTGCGTCGTGGCCCGCCGCTGCCATGCACAGACGGGCGGTGCCGCCGCCAACGTGCTCGCAGAACTCGTCTCGCGCCGTCGCGGACGCGAACCCGTCCTCGGTCGAAGCGCGGGCGACCGCCGCGAACATCGCGAGCACCTCCGCCCGGCGCCAGAGCCGCTCGGCGCCGTGCCGGGCTATCGCCGCCGATACGGGATGGTGCGGATGGCCGTCGCGTGCGTTCAGGATCTCGCCGCTCCACCAGTTCAGCTTCGTGGCCCGGACGTGCGAGTCGGCAATGGTCTCGATGATTGCAACCAGCGAGTGCCGGAAGGCATGGACCGCGATGATGGCGCCGCGCTCGCGGGCCCCCACCCGGAGCGTGGCGTAGTGGAGCGACGAGCCCGGCGGCGCGGCCAGCTCGACGCAGTAGCGGTCCGGGTCCACGCGCGATCACCGAATGCCGATCGCCCCGACTTTCCCCGGCGGCACCATCATTGACTGTGCCATCACTGGCCGCGCCGTCATTGGCCGAGCACACCGCGCAGCCAGGCGAGCAGGTCCTGCGGGGTGCGGGTGTCGACATCCGCCCCCCAGTGCTCCGGGGGGTCGTCCGGGTCCGTATAGCCCCATCCCGCGCTCACGGTGGTGACGCCGGCGGCCCGGCCCGAAGTGATGTCGGAGCGGGCATCGCCCACGTACACGGCGGCGCTCGGTGGAATCGACAGACTTTCGCACGCGAGGAGCAGGGGGGCGGGGTGAGGCTTGGGGTGGGCGGCGGTGTCGCCGCTCACCACGCACGCGGCGCGGCGTTTCAGGTCGAGCGATTCGAGCAGCGGTTCGGTCAGCCACGCATGCTTGTTGGTGACCACGCCCCAGCGCACGTCGCATCCTTCCAGGGTCCGCAGTATCGGTTCGATTCCCGTGAACAGACGAGTGCGGACCGCGATACGCTCGCGGTACTCGGCCAGGAACCGGTGCCGCGCCTGATCGGTGCCGGGTGCCAGCACGCTCGCGATCATCTCCCGGGCACCCCCCGAGATCAGGGGTCGCAGCCGCGCTTCGTCCACCGTGCCGACATCCGCCGCCGCGGCCAGCGCGTCGGCGAGGTCGGGGAGGGTGTCGGCCAGCGTGCCGTCGAGGTCGAACAGCACCGCCTCCGGCCGCGGCGCCGACTCGGCGCTCACGGTTGCGCGCTCATGGCTTATGCGACCGAGGCCTTGCCCTCGGCGTCCGCGTCTCCCGATCCGCCGGCGGGGACTGCGAACGTCGCCAGATAATTGACAGAGGGGTCGCGACTCAGCCGGAACCCGCCGGTGGCGGGGGACCAGGCGACCCCGGTCACGTCACCGAGCCGCAGGCCCGCGGCGCGACCCCAGCGTGCGAGTTCCGAGGGCCGCACGAAGCGGGCATAGTCGTGCGTGCCCCTCGGCAGCATGCCGAGGACGTACTCGGCGCCCACGATCGCGAGCGCCCACGCCTTCGGGGTCCGGCTGATGGTGGAGAAGACGACGGTTCCTCCGGAGCGGGCGAGACGCGCGCAGGCGGCGACGAGCGCGGCACCGTCCGGGACGTGCTCGATGAGCTCCATGCAGGTGACGAGGTCGAAGCTCCCCGGCCGGGACTCGGCGAGGGCTTCGGCGGTGGTGGCGCGGTACGTGGCGTCGAGCCCCGAAACGTCCAGGTGCGCCCGCGCTGCCGCCACTGCCTCCGCGGACGCGTCGATGCCGAGGACCTCCGCCCCCCGGGCCGCGAGCGACTCGCTGAGCAGTCCGCCGCCGCAGCCGACATCGACGACCTTCGCCCCCGCGAGGCGGACGCGATCCGCGACGTATCCGGTGCGCACCGGGTTGAGCTGGTGCAGGGGGCGGAACTCCCCGTCCGGATCCCACCAGCGCGACGCAAGCGCGGAGAAGCGGGCGACCTCGGCCGCATCGACGTTCGCGTGCGGGGCGTCGGCCTGCGGCGGATCGGTTCGTCGCGGATCGAGCATCAACGCGCCTTTCCGTCGCTGCGTTCCGGTCGGTGCCGCGAGGACTGCTGTCCGGGCGGGTTCCGGTCCCGGGCCGATTTGGCGGCAGGGACACAGTGCGTCCAGCGGGAAGTACCTGGCGCGTTCACGGCGATTCCCCGCCGATTCGCATTCCCCAGTGCCTTGCCTGCGCCCGCACGCGGTCTTCATCGACGGTGAGGAGCTGCCCGTCGTGGAGCAGCCTGCGGCCGGCGACCCACACGTCGGTTACCTGGCGCCGCGACGCCGAGAATGCGACCTGCGACGCCGCGTCGTACACCGGCTGGGATTCGATGGCGCCGAGGTCGACCGCGATCACGTCCGCGGCCTTGCCGGGTACGAGGCTGCCGATGGTGTCGTCCCGGCCGAGTGCGCGGGCGCCCGCGATCGTCGCCATGGCGATCGCCCGGTGGGCGGGCACGGCGGTGGCGTCGCCCGCCACCGCCTTGGCGAGGAGGCTTGCGGTGCGCATCTCCTGCACCATGTCGAGGTCGTTGTTGCTCGCGGCGCCGTCGGTGCCGAGCGCGACGTTGACGCCGGCTGCGAGCAGCTTCGCGACCGGACAGAAGCCGCTCGCGAGCTTCAGGTTGGATTCGGGGCAGTGCACCACGTGGGCGCCGCACGCGGCGAGCCGGCCGATCTCCGCCTCGGTCAGCTCCGTCATGTGTACCGCCATGAGCCGCGGCGACAGGAGTCCGAGCCGGTCCAGGCGCGCGAGCGGACGTGCGCCTTGTGCCGCGACCGCGTTCTCCACCTCCCCCCGGGTCTCGTGCAGGTGGATGTGGACGGGGACGTCCAGCTCATCGGCCAGGATCCGGATCCGTTCGAGCGGACCGTCCGACACCGTGTAGGGTGCGTGCGGCGCGAAGGCGGTGTCGACCAGGGGGTGGGAGCGGAATTCGTCGTGTACTTCCGCCGCCCGCGTCAGGTATTCCTCCGCCCCGCCGGCCCACGCGGTGGGAAAGTCGAGCACGATCAAGCCCACCGTGCAGCGCAGGCCGGCCGCCGCCGCGGTGCGCCCCGTGTCGCTCGGGTAGAGGTACATGTCGTTGAAGCAGGTAGTGCCCCCGCGCAGCATCTCGGCGACTGCGAGCAGGGTGCCGTCGCGCACGAACTCGTCGCCGACCCAGCGACCCTCGGTCGGCCAGATGTGCTCCTCCAGCCAGCGCATGAGGGGCAGATCGTCGGCCAGGCCGCGCATCAGCGCCATGGCGGCGTGCGTGTGGGCGTTGACCAGCCCCGGCAGAAGCACATGGTCGCGAAGCTCCGCGACGTGACCGGCGCGGTAGTCCGACCGGGCCTCGGCATGGGGTACTATCGCGCGGATGCGGCCGCCGTCGATGACCACGGCATGGTGCTCCAGCACCACCCCTTCGGGTTCGACCGGAACCACCCAGCGGCCTTCGACCACGGTATCGACGGATTGCATTCGATGACGGATCCGATGGCAGGGGAGGGCGGTACGGGCGCGCGGCCGACGGCGCCCGATGATATCGGGATGCGAGGCGGCGTCCAATCCGCGGTCGAAGATGCGGTGTCGTCGGTGAGCGCGATTGCCTGGCGGCACGGCGCGCTGGAGCTTCTCGATCAGCGGGTGCTGCCGCACGCCTCGACGCGGCGGCGCTACCGCGAGTGCGCGGAGGTCGCGGACGCGATTCGGGAGATGGTGGTGCGCGGCGCCCCGGCCATCGGGGTCGCCGCCGCATACGCGGTGGTGCTGGCGGCGCGGCAGCGTTTCGCCGATGGCCCCGCGACCTGGCGCGATGACATCGATGCGGACCTCGACCGGCTCGCCGCATCGCGGCCGACGGCGGTGAACCTTGCGTGGGCGCTCGACCGGATGCGGGAGACGATGAACGCGGTGGCGGCGGACGCCGACCCCGAGCCCGCCCTGCTCGAAGCCGCCCGCGCCATGCACGCGGAAGATGTCGCCGCGAACCGCCGCATGGGCGAGCTGGGGGCGGCGCTCATCGAATCGCGCTGCGAGGTCCTCACCCATTGCAATGCGGGTGCGCTGGCCACCGCCGGCTACGGCACCGCGCTCGGGGTCGTGCGCGCCGCCCATGCCGCGGGCCGGATCGCGCACGTCTACGCCGGCGAGACGCGGCCCTGGCTCCAGGGCGCGAGGCTGACCGCGTACGAGATGGTCGAGGCCGGAATCCCGGTGACCCTGATCGCCGACTCCGCCGCGAGCTGGGCGATGCGTCAGGGCCGCGTGCGCTGGGTGATCGTGGGCGCGGACCGGGTGGCCGCCAACGGCGACGTCGCGAACAAGATCGGCACCTACTCGCTCGCGGTGTCCGCCCGCCACCACGGGGTGCGCTTCATGGTCGTCGCCCCCACCTCCACCATCGACCTGCACGCGGCGAGCGGCGACGACATTCCCATCGAGAGCCGTCAATCCGACGAGCTGCTCGCGCACGCCGGCCACCGTGTCGCGCCGGACGGCGCCGGGGCGTGGAACCCGGTGTTCGACGTGACCCCGGCGGCACTGGTCGACGCCCTGGTGACCGAGCGCGGCGTCGTCGAGGCGCCGAATCGGGACCGGATCGCCGCGCTCTTCGCCCACAACCCGGGACCGAGTATACGAAGATGAGTGATTTCGCCAGGGAAGTCGTTCCGGTCGACATCGAAGAGGAGATGAAGCAGTCCTACCTCGATTACGCCATGAGCGTCATCGTGGGCCGGGCGCTGCCGGATGTCCGCGACGGCCTGAAACCGGTCCACCGGCGGGTGCTTCACGCGATGCGCGAGCTGGGCAACGACTGGAATCGGCCCTACAAGAAATCCGCCCGGGTGGTGGGCGACACCATCGGCAAGTACCACCCCCACGGCGAGAGCGCGGTGTACGACGCGCTGGTGCGCATGGCGCAGCAGTTCTCGATGCGGGTGATGCTGGTCGACGGTCAGGGCAACTTCGGCTCCGTCGACGGCGACCCGCCGGCCGCGATGCGCTACACCGAAGTGCGCATGGCCCGGGTCGCGCACGAGCTGCTGGCCGACATCGACAAGGAAACGGTCGACTTCGTCCCCAACTACGATGGCTCGGAGATCGAGCCTTCGGTCTTCCCCACCCGGCTGCCCAACCTGCTCGTCAACGGCTCGTCGGGCATCGCAGTGGGCATGGCCACCAACATCCCGCCCCACAACCTCGCCGAGGTGGTGGATACCTGCGTGGCGCTGCTGGACGACCCCGGGATCGATGTCGACGAAATCCTGCGGATCATGCCCGGTCCGGACTTCCCGACCGCGGGGATCATCAACGGCTCGGCCGGGATCCACGAGGCGTACCGCACCGGCCGGGGGCGCATCTACGTGCGCGCCCGGGCCGCGTTCGAGACCGTGCCGGGAGGAGCCCACGAGCGCATCGTGGTGAGCGAGCTTCCCTATCAGGTCAACAAGGCGCGGTTGATGGAGAAGATCGCGGAGCTCGTCAAGGAGAAGCGGATCGAGGGCATCTCGGCGTTGCGTGACGAATCCGACAAGGACGGCATGCGCCTCGTCATCGAGCTTCGTCGCGGCGAGAACGCGGAGGTGATGCTGAACAACCTGTACCGGCTCACCTCGATGGAGACGGTGTTCGGCATCAACCTGGTCGCGCTGGTCGACGGACAGCCGCGGCTGCTCGGCATCCGGGAGATGATCGAGGCGTTCGTGCGCCACCGGCGCGAGGTGGTGACCCGGCGCACCATCTTCGAGCTGCGTCGGGCGCGGGAACGCGCCCACGTCCTGGAAGGGCTCGCGGTTGCGCTCGCGAACATCGAGGCGGTCATCGAGCTGATCCGGGCGTCCGCCAACCCTGCGCAGGCTCGACAGGGGCTTGTCGAGCGCGACTGGGAGCCCGGTTCGGTCCGCGAGATGCTCGATCGCGCCGGCGCCGACACGTCGAAACCCGACGATCTTCCCGAGGGCTTCGGGCTCGTGGCGCGGGCCACCGGGTTCGTGTACCGCATGAGCGACACCCAGGCTCAGGCGATCCTGGATCTTCGCCTGCACCGCCTCACCGCGCTGGAGCAGAACAAGATCATCGAGGAGTTCGACAATCTCCTCGAGAGGATCCGCGGATTGCTGGAGATTCTGGTCAATCCGGATCGCCTGCGCGAGGTCGTGCGCGAGGAGCTGCTCCGGGTGAAGGAGCAGTTCGCCGACCCCCGGCGGACCGAGATCGAGCTGCACCGCGAAGGCATGGACATCCTCCATCTCATCAAGCCGCAGGATGTCGTGGTCACGATGTCGCATCAGGGCTACGTGAAGTGGCAGCCCCTCGACGACTATTCCGCGCAGCGCCGCGGCGGCCGCGGCAAGACCGCGGCGACGACCAAGGAGGAGGATTTCGTCGAACGCCTGTTCGTCGCCAACACCCACGACACGGTGCTGTTCTTCTCGAGCCGCGGCAAGGTGTACTGGGTTCGCGTCTACCAGTTGCCGCGCGCCGCGCGTACGGCGCGGGGCAAGCCCATGGTGAACATCCTGCCGCTGGAGGAGGGCGAGCGCATCAGCGCGATTCTGCCGATGAGCGAAGTCGATCAGGACGGCTTCGTGCTGATGGCGACGGCGTCCGGCATCGTGAAGAAGACGCCGTGCATCGACTTCTCCCGGCCGCGTTCGACCGGGCTCATTGCGGTCGACCTGCGCGACGACGACCGCCTGGTGGGGGTTGCGGTCACCGACGGCACCCGGGACGTCATGCTCGCCACCAGCGACGGAAAGCTCATTCGCTTCCCCGAAAGTGACGTGCGCGCGATGGGCCGGACCGCCCGCGGCGTGCGTGGCATGCGGCTCGGGCGAGGGGCGCGGGTCATCTCGCTCATGATCGCGTCGGCGGGCCTGGTGCTGACCGCGACCGAGAACGGTTACGGCAAGTGCACGCCGGCCGCGGACTACCGCCGGCAGGGTCGGGCGGGGCAGGGGCTCATCTCGATTCGAACCAGCCGGCGCAACGGAGCCGTGGTCGGGGCGGAGCTGGTCGAGTCGACCGACGAACTCATGCTGATCACCGATGGCGGCAAGCTCGTGCGCACCAGGGTGAACGAGGTCAGCGTGCTCGGCCGCGATACCCAGGGAGTCAAGCTCATCAGCCTGTCGGAAGGCGAGCGACTGGTCGGCCTGGAACGGATCGCGGACGACCAGATCGTGGACGATCAGGTCGAGAGCGATCAGGTCGAGGACGATCAGATCGAGACCGACGAAGAGCCGCCGCGCTCCGACTGAAGCGGCATCATCACCTTCCCGGAGCACGTATCGTGAGCGACAGCGAGGCGCGGCTGGATGCGATTCGCCGCGAGATCGATGCGCTGGACACCGAGCTGCTCGATCTTCTCAACCGGCGCGCCCGCACCATCTTCCGGGTGGCGGCGGTCAAGGAAGCGCAGACGGAGCCTCGGTACTATCGACCCGACCGCGAGGCGGCATTGCTGCGGCGGATCGTCGCCGCGAACCCCGGGCCCCTTCCCGACCGCGAGGCCGCGCGGCTGTTTCGCGAGATCGTCTCGAGCTGCCGCACCCTGGAGCAGCGGCTGGTCGTTGGCTGCACGACGGTGGAGGAGGGTTGTGCCGCCATCGGTCACTTCGGCGGCGCGGTCGACCTCCGCCCCGTGGCCGATGCCGCGCAGGCGCTCGATGTCGTCGCCGATGCCGGTTGCGACTATGCGATGCTCGAATTCTCCCGGGCCGGCTTTGCATCGCCGGTCATTGCGGATCTCCGCCGCAGAGGGCTCCGGCTTTGCGGGGAGTGGTACGCGAGGGACAGCGGGCGGTTCGTCGCGATAGGGCACGAACCGGTGGCACCCACCGGGCACGACCTGACGTCGTTCATCGTCCCGGCCGGGGAGTTGGCGACCGTCGAGTCGTGGTGCAGGGACTCGAACCTCGATCTCCGTTCGGTCCCCGTCGCCGGGGCGGCGCCGTCGGCGGTCGTCGACGTGTCGGCCCACGAGAGCGATCCCCGGCTTGCGCCGCTCGTGGAGCGATACCCGAACGGAGGGCTCGGCGCCTATCCCGTCGCCGTCGCCGTCGCCGGCGGCGAGGCTGGCGAGACCGGCGAGGCTGGTGATACCGGCGAGACCGGCGGCGTCGGCGAGGTCACCCCGGCGGAGAGCGGGGCGCGGTGATTCGCCGGCTCTGCATCGTCGGGACCGGCCTGATCGGAGGCTCGCTCGCCCGCGATCTGCGGAGGCTGGGAGCAGTCGGCGAGGTGGTCGGGTCGAGCCGTTGCGCGGCAAACCTCGAACGCGCGGTCGAGCTGGGAGTCATCGACCGCTTCGACCCCGACCCCGCCCGCGCGGCGGCCGGCGCGGACATGGTGGTGGTCGCGGTGCCGCTGGGGGCGACCGCGATGGTGCTCGAACGCGTTCGCGACACCGTCGAAGACGACGCGATCATCACGGATGTCGGCAGTGCGAAAGGGAGCGTGGTCGCGGCCGCGCGCGCATCCCTCGGTTCGCGGCTGCCGCGTTTCGTGCCGGGTCATCCCGTGGCCGGTACCGAGCATCACGGTGTCGACTCGTCGATCGAGCACCTGTTCGAACGTCGGCGCGTCATCCTGACTCCGATCGGAGAGACCGACGTCACGGCGACGGAGCGGGTTTCCACGATGTGGCGGACGGTCGGGGCCGAGGTCGTGGAGATGGATGTCGCCCACCACGACGAGATTCTGGCCGCCACCAGTCACCTGCCGCACATGCTCGCCTATACTCTCGTCAACATGCTGGGCAACATGAAGAACCGCCCCGAAATCTTCGGCTACTCCGCCGGGGGGCTGCGCGACTTCACCCGGGTCGCTTCCAGCGACCCGCAGATGTGGCATGACGTCTGCCTCGCGAACCGCACGGCAATGATCGGCGTGATCGATCGCTTCCGATCCGAACTCGATCAGCTCACTGAAGCCGTGGATCGCGGGGACAGCGAGTACATCCGCGCGGTCTTTACCCGCGGCAAGGCGATCCGGGACCGCTACTCCTGAGCCGGGGGCCGGAGTGTGGGAGACGGGGGTTCGCCCCCGCGACACAAGGATGTGCCGCCGGATTCGATGACGCCAGTCATTGAATCCGGGAGCAGGACAAGACCACGCTTTGCGACCATGAAAAACTCCACGGATGGAGTTTTTCAGAGCATACCGAGGGTACAGAGCAGGATGACCGGGCCCTTCGACTTCATCGTGCGTCCGTCCGGTCCGTTACGCGGCGAGATCCGCGCACCCGGCGACAAGTCGATCTCGCACCGCGGCGTGATGCTCGCCGCGATCGCCGACGGCCCCACCCGCGTCACGGGGCTTCTGGAAGGCGAAGATGTACTCGCCACGCTGGAAGCGTTTCGAGCGATGGGGGTGCGGATTGAAGGGCCGCAGGACGGCGCGGTGTCGATCCACGGCGTCGGCCGGGAAGGGCTGTGCGCTCCCGCGGCGGACCTCGATCTCGGAAATTCGGGCACTGCCATGCGGTTGCTCGCGGGGCTCCTGTCCGGGCAGGGTTTCGACTGCTCGCTCGTGGGCGACGAGTCGCTCCAGCGTCGTCCGATGCGGCGGATCACCGAGCCGTTGTCGCGGATGGGGGCGCGGATCGAAACCGCGCCCGGCGGGACCCCGCCCATTCGGATCCGCGCCGGCGACGGACTCGCATCGATCGATTACACGATGCCCGTGGCCAGCGCCCAGGTGAAGTCGGGAATTCTCCTCGCCGGGCTCTACGCGAACGGGCGCACATGCGTGACGGAGCCGAATCCGACCCGCGATCACACCGAGCGCATGCTCGGCGCCTTCGGGGTTGCGACCGTGCGTGACGGGCCGCGCACGTGCATCGAGGGGGGGGCTCGCCTCGCCGCGACGAAGATCGAGGTGCCGGGGGACATTTCCTCCGCCGCGTTCTTTCTGGCCGCGGCGGCGGGTCGGCCCGGCTCGGATCTGCTGATACGGGGCGTCGGCGTCAACCCGACGCGCATCGGGGTGCTGAGCATCCTCGAGCGCATGGGCGCGGACATCGAGTGGTCGAACCGACGCACCGCCGGGCGCGAACCGGTCGCGGATCTCCGGGTGCGGGGGGCGGTGCTGCACGGGGTCGACGTGGACCCGGCGCTGGTGCCGCTGGCGATCGACGAGTTTCCGACCATCTTCGCCGCCGCCGCCGCCGCGCGCGGCGTCACGCGCGTGACCGGAGCCGCGGAACTGCGGGTCAAGGAGAGCGATCGGATCGCGGCGAGCGCCGCCGCCCTGCGCGCGCTCGGGGTCTCGGTGCGGGTTGCCGATGACGGCATGGAGGTCGAGGGCGGCGTGATCTCGGGGGGCGAGGTGGACAGCGCGGGCGATCATCGCATCGCGATGGCGTTTGCCTCCTCGGCCGTGACCGCCCCGGTGCGCATCCGCGACTGCCGCAACGTGGCGACTTCCTTCCCCGGCTTCGAGACCCTCGCGCGCTCCGTCGGATTCGACATCGAGGCCGTCGATGCCGACCGCTGAGACGGTGCCGGTGATCGCGATCGACGGTCCGGTCGGTACCGGGAAGGGAACCGTCTCCCATCGCGTCGCATCCGCGCTCGGGTTCTCGCTCCTCGACAGCGGCGCCCTCTACCGCATTCTCGCGCTGGCCGCCCGCACGCGGGGGGCCTCTCTCGACGCCGGTCCGGCGCTCGCTCGCCTCGCGGAGGGTCTCGATATCGCATTCACCCCCGGAGATGCCTCGGAGCCGGTACGCGCGCGGCTCGGCGGCGTGGACGTCACCGACGATATCCGCACCGAACAGTGCGGAAACGACGCTTCGCGCGTCTCCGCCCACCGCGAGGTACGGGACGCGCTGCTGGCGCGCCAGCACGGGTTTCGCCGTCCGCCCGGACTCGTCGCGGACGGGCGCGACATGGGCAGCGTCGTGTTCCCCGATGCCTGCGTGAAGGTGTTTCTTGTCGCCACCGCGCGGGCGAGGGCCGAGAGACGCCATAAACAATTGATGGCTAAGGGTATTGATGTTAGTGTCGCCCGCCTGTTCAGGGAGATGACGGAACGCGACCGGCGTGATCGTGAACGGGTGGTCGCACCCCTGAAGCCGGCTGTGGACGCCGTCGTGGTCGATACCACCGAGCTTGATGTCGATGCCGTGGTGGCACGGGTACTCGAAATCGCAAGGTCGAGGATGACGGCGGCGTTCTTCCGAGAATGAAGCCCGGGAATGACGGTCGGGCGCGTGTTTCGTGCGCAATGCCCCTGGCGCGCGGATCCGCATGCAATTCGACAACCCAAACAGTGGGCGGGAGAACACCCTAAGAGTATGGAAAGCTTTGCGGAACTGCTCGAGCAGAGCGAAGTCGAGAAGAAGATGCGGCCGGGAGTCATCATCGACGGGACGGTGCTGGCGGTCGGGTCCGAGTACGTCACGGTTCATGCGGGTCTGAAGTCCGAATCGACCATCCCGGTCGATCAGTTCAGAAACGAGAAAGGTGATATCGAGGTCGTGGTCGGCGATCGGATCGAGGTCGCGCTCGATACGGTGGAGGACGGATTCGGCGCCACCCGGCTCTCGCGGGAGAAGGCCAAGAGAGCCCGGGCCTGGAACCATCTTGAAGCCGCCTTCGAGGACGAGGAGACCGTGACCGGGATCATCAACGGCAAGGTCAAGGGCGGATTCACTGTCGACATCAACGACATCCGGGCATTCCTGCCCGGCTCGCTCGTCGATGTGCGTCCGGTACGCGATACCTCCTATCTCGAAGGCAAGCCGCTGGACTTCAAGGTGATCAAGCTCGATCGCCGCCGCAACAACGTGGTCGTTTCGCGGCGCGCGGTGGTCGAACAGGAGAACTCCGCCGAGCGCGAAGCCCTGCTGGAGAGCCTCCAGGAGGGAGCGGTGCTGCCCGGCGTGGTGAAGAACCTGACCGACTACGGCGCCTTCGTGGACCTCGGAGGGATCGATGGCCTGCTGCACATCACCGACATGGCGTGGAAGCGGGTCAAGCACCCGACCGAGGTCGTCAACGTCGGCGACGAGGTCGAGGTCAAGGTCCTCCGGTTCGATCGCGAGCGCTCGCGGGTGTCTCTCGGGCTGAAGCAGCTCGGGGCCGATCCGTGGGTGGACATCTCGCGGCGCTACCCCGAGGGTACCCGGCTGTTCGGGCAGGTGACGAACATCGCCGACTACGGCTGCTTCGTCGAGATCGAGGAAGGGGTGGAGGGGCTCGTCCACGTATCGGAGATGGACTGGACGAACAAGAACATCCACCCGAACAAGGTCGTGCAGCTCAGCGACGAAGTCGAGGTCATGGTGCTCGACATCGACGAGGATCGCCGTCGGATCTCGCTCGGCATCAAGCAGTGCACGCCGAATCCCTGGGAAGACTTCGCGTCAGGCTACAAGAAGGGCGATCACGTGACCGGCGCCATCAAGTCGATCACCGACTTCGGGGTCTTCGTGGGGCTCGACGGCGGGATCGACGGCCTCGTGCACCTCTCCGATCTGTCCTGGAACGAATCGGGCGAGGACACGATCCGACGCTACCGCAAGGGCGACGAGATCGAGACGGTGGTGCTCGGCGTGGATGCGGAGCGCGAGCGGATTTCACTCGGGGTGAAGCAGCTCGACAAGGATCCTTTCTCCAACTTCCTGGCCATGAATCCGAAGGGTTCGATCGTCCGCGGCCGGGTTGTCGAGGTCGATGCCAAGGGCGCCCTCGTGGAGCTTGCGGAGGGCGTCGAAGGGTATCTGCGCACGTCGGAGATCGCGCGCGAACGAGTCGACGATGTTCGGACCATTCTCAAGGTGGGCGACGAGATCGAGGCGAAGCTCGTGGGAGTCGACCGGAAGAAGCGCGTTCCTTCACTTTCCATAAAGGCGAAGGAGAGCGACGAGGAGGCACGGGCGATACAGGATTACACGTCGAATGCCCCCGCCGGCGCCACCACCCTTGGCGATCTCATCAAGGAGCAGATGAGCGGCGGCCGTACGGAGGACGCACGGGGAGAGTGAACCGTAGCCAGGGGACGGCAAGCGAGGGGAGCGCACGCCTCGCGCCGTTGCCGGGCGTCGTCCCGGCGCCCGTGCCTTCCCCTGAGCGCCGACGATCGTCGGTCGGTCGCCGCCTTGCGCCGCACGACGGGGGAGTGGGGAGATGACGAAGTCGGAGCTCATCGCACGGATCGCGCAGAAGCAGCCCCAGCTTGTCCACCGGGACGTCGAGCTGGCGGTGAAGGCGATCCTCGAGTACATGGCGGAGTGTCTCGCCGGGGGCGGGCGTATCGAGATCCGGGGCTTCGGCAGCTTCTCCCTCCACTTCCGTTCCGGGCGCGTCGGCCGCAATCCCAAGACGGGGGCGTCGGTATCGCTGCCGGCGAAATACGTTCCCCACTTCAAGCCGGGCAAGAGGCTGCGCGAGCGCGTGAATCGGGGCGCGGGCGCGTGAATCGGGAAACGCGCGTGCCGCCGAATCGGGGCCGCGCCCGGATGCCGGCTCCGATTACTCTCCGGGGCCTTCGGCGACCACCGCCGTGCCGATGCCCGAACGTGGACGCCCCTCGCCGGGTCGGGATTCCGGGGGCGTCCGAACCTCAGATGGTCACACCACATTCGACGCCGCCGGTCGGCCCGGGCCGTATCCCGTAATGTTCGAATCGCTGTTCGGGCTCAACGCGCTGTGGCTGCTGTTGCCGGTGGCGGCGGGCACCGGCTGGCTGGCGGCCCGTGGCGCCACGCGCCAGACCTCGCGCAAGCGCGAGACCGGCAGTCTCCGATCCGACTACTTCCAGGGCATCAACTATCTCCTCAACGAGCAGCCCGACAAGGCGATCGAAGTCTTCATCAAGCTCATCGAGGTCGACAGCGAGACGGTGGAGACGCACCTCGCGCTCGGAAACCTGTACCGCCGTCGTGGCGACGTCGACCGCGCCATCCGGATCCACCAGAACCTCATCGCCCGCGATTCGCTCGACGTTTCCCAGCGCACCGAGGCGTTGCTCGAACTCGGGCAGGATTACCTGAGCGCCGGCCTGCTCGACCGCGCCGAGGATCTCTTCCGCGAGCTGGCCGAAGACGCCGACTATCGCGTGCAGGCACTGCGCCAGCTCATCGACATCTACGAACAGGAGAAGGACTGGCCGAAGGCGATTGTGAGCGCACGCAAGCTCGAGAAGGCCACCGGCAACCAGCTCGGATGGATCATCGCTCACTACTGCTGCGAGCAGGCCCGCCGGCACTGCGTCGAAGGCGACCACGTTCGGGCGCTCAAGCACGTCCAGCAGGCGCGCCACGTGCATGCTGCGTGCGTGCGGGCAAGTCTGATCGAGGCCGACATTCAGGCCGAGCTGGGTGAGCATGAGCGGGCGATCGGCGCGCTTCAGCGCGTCGAGGAGCAGGATTCGGACTTTCTGCCCGAGACGGTCGACCGGCTGCATCGATCGTTTCAGGCCCTCGGCCGAATCGATGCGCTCGACGAATATCTCTCGAAGCTGATGCGTCGCTACGGCTGGATCAGCGTGACCCTGACGCTCGCGGACATCAAGCGCACCGCGCACGGTCACCGCGAAGCGATTCGATTCCTCACCGAGCGGTTGCGTCAGCGCGCATCGGTGCGCGGCCTCGACCGCCTGCTCGATCTGGAGATCGAGGACCGGCGCGACTCGGCCGCGATCGACGAGCGTCTCGAGATCCTGAAGGGGCTGACGGCCGAGCTGCTGTTCGAGCGGCCGGCCTACAAGTGCCGACACTGCGGTTTTCCCGCCAAATCGCTTCACTGGCAGTGCCCGAGCTGCAAGCACTGGGCATCAATCAGGCCCATTCAGGGAGTCGAAGGAGAGTGATCCCCGCAAACTCCGGCCCCCGGCTTCCCGGCGTCGGATTCGCCCCGCCCCCGACGGTCGGCGCCGGGTGACGGCTCCGGGCGCCGCGGCTCGCACCGGCGCCGACAACCTCTTCCTACGCGCCCTCGCCTCGCGAAACGGTGAAATTTCCGGGCTACAGCGTCCGCACCAACACTCGGGAGCGGCGCTGGAAGTTGTAGAGGGCCTGTCGCTCGCGGGGCAGTATCGAGTGATCGGCCTCAACGAAGCCGCGCTCCCTGAACCAGTGCGCCGCCTGGGTGGTCAGCACGAAGAGTCTTCGGGCCCCGGCTTCGCGGGCTTCGCGCTCGGCCAGGGTGAGCAGGCGCTCGCCGTACTGGCTGCCTCGATACGCATCGTCGACGGCGAGGCACGCAAGCTCGGCCAGCCGATCCCCGGGGGAGGCCCCGGGATAGGGGTACATGGCGGCGCAGGCGACCACCGCGCCGTCGCGGTCGACGACGCTGAAGTGCGCGATCTCGGTCTCGAGCTTCTCGCGTGAACGCCGCACGAGCGCTCCGGATTCCTCCAGCGGGCGGATGAGTTCGAGGATGCCGCCGATGTCGTCGATGGTGGCGCGCCGGATCGAATCGTAGGTATCGGCGTTGATCATGGTGCCGACGCCGTCGCGGGAGAACAGCTCGAGCAGCAGTGCCCCTTCGATTCCCCGATCGATGATGTGCACCCGGCTGACTCCACCGCGGCATGCACGAATCGACTGCCGCAACCGACCTCCGACCCCGTCTCCGGTGACGGTCTCCCGAGAGAGGTCGGCCGCGAGCGCGTTCGCCTCGTCGAGCGTCAGCTCGCGGATCAGCGCCCCTTCCTGGTCGACGATACCGGGCCCGCCGGGAAGAAACACGAGCTTCCCCGCTCCGATTCCGGTCGCGATCGCGGTCGCGACCTCCTCCGCCCGCAGGCTGAAGATCTCTCCGGTGGGGGAGTAGCCGAGTGGTGAGACGAGCACGATGGCGCCATCGGCGAGACGCTGCCGGATCGCCTCCGCGTCGATGCGCCGCACTTCGCCGGTGTGCTCGTAGTCGACGCCGTCGCGAATGCCGATGGGCCGCGCGGTGACGAAGTTGCCGGAGGCCACGCGCACCTTCGCGCCCGCCATCGGGGAGTTCGCGATTCCCATCGAGAGCAGGGCCTCGATCCGCACGTGCGCCGCCCCGATCGCTTCCCTGACCGTCTCCAGGGTGGCGGTGTCCGTGATACGCACGCCGTCGACGTAGCGTGATGCGAGGCCCTGCGTCTGCGCTCGTTCCTCGATCCACGGCTGCGCCCCGTGAACGACGACGAGATCGACGCCGAGGCTGCGCATCAGCGCGAGATCGTGAACGATGCCGGGGAGCTGCGGATCGTTGGTCGACTCGCCGCCGATCTCGACGACGAAGGTGCGCCCGCGGTGCGCATTGATGTACGGAGCCGCGCGGCGGAACCACTGCACGAACTGCGCGGCGTCGCCGGTCGGGATCGCATCGCTCACCCCGGACTCCTTCACACGTTGCGCAGCAGGAACTCGCGCTCCCAGGAGCTGATGACCTGAAGAAACGCCCGCAGTTCGCACTCCTTCACCGCGTTCCAGGCGTCCACGAACCGTTCGCCGAGCATTGCGGTCAGCGCCGCGGAGTCGCGCAGCGTGCGCAGTGATTCGGCCAGACTGAGCGGCAGCGCGTAGGGCATCCGGTAGGCGCTGCCGGTGACGGCCGGCGTCGGCACGAGCCCCCGGGTCATGCCGAGGAGACCGCACGCGAGGGAGGCCGCGATGGCGAGGTAGGGGTTCGCATCGGCGCCCGCAACCCGGTTCTCGACGCGGGTCGCGTCCGCTTCGCCGAGCGGGACGCGCAGGCCGGCGGTCCGGTTGTCGATGCCCCACTGCACGTTGATGGGCGCCGCCATGTACTTCGTGATCCGACGGTAGGAGTTGACGTTGGGGGCGAGAAACGACATCGCCGCCGGCAGATACTGCTGCAGCCCGCCGATGTGGGCTTGGAACAGCGGGGTCATCGCTCCGTTCGCGTCCGCGAACACGTTCTCGCCCGTGTCGGTGTCGACCACGCTTTGGTGGATGTGCATGGCGCTGCCCGGTTCGCGCTCCATCGGCTTGGCCATGAACGTGGCGTACACGCCGTGGCGCGTCGCCGCCTCGCGCACGGTGCGCTTGAACAGGAACGCCTGGTCCGCCAGCGCCAGGGGGTCGCCGTGCGACAGGTTGATTTCGAGCTGTGCGACCCCCGACTCGTGGCTCAGGGTGCCGAGTTCGATTTCCTGGGCCTCGCAGAAGTCGTAGATGTCGTCGATGAGCGGGTCGTACTCGTTCAGCGCGTCGATGCCGTAGGACTGGCGTCCCCGCTCCGCCTGTCCCGAGCGTCCCTCCGGCGGTTCCAGCGGATAGTCGGCGTCGGCATTGCGCTTGACGAGGTAGAACTCGAGCTCCGGCGCGACGACGGGCCGCCAGCCGTGCTCCCGGTAGAGGTCGAGCACGCGCCGCAACACGTAGCGGGGAGTGGTGGTGACCGGGGCGCCGTCGGGGTGGAAGCAGTCGTGGATGACCTGCGCGGTGGGGTCGGCCGCCCACGGCACCCGTCGGATGGTGTGCTCGTCGGCGCGCAGCACGATGTCGCGGTCCGACGGATCGACCGCACTCTGGTCCTCGGGAAAGTCTCCGGTGACGGTTTGCAGCACCAGCGCTTCGGGGAGGTTCAGGCCGAGGGTGCGGCAGTACGCCGCCACCGGCACCACCTTGCCGCGGGCGACCCCGGACATGTCCGGCATCAGCGCCTCGACCTCGGTAATCGCGTGCTCTCGGCACCAGTGCTCGATGGGGCTCGGGGCGCCGTCGGCGGGTGCATTCATCGCCGCTCGTCTCCGCGGGCTCACGCCGCCTCGATGTCGGTGCGGGAGAAATCGTCGCCCTTGAGCAGGAGGGTCGCTCACGCCTACCGTACGAGAGTCGAAGGTCGAATTCAACGCAGATCGGGCGCAGGCCGGGCGTTGCTTGACAACCGGGGGGTGACGGGCCATAAGGGCGGAGAGGCCGCGCCCGCCCGAATACTCCCGGAGGAACACCAAGATGAGCTACAAGAAGGACGATCTGATCGACATGCTGGCCACCGGCAAGGTGTCGCGGCGCACGTTCCAGTCCTACCTGGCGTCCCTCGGCGTCGCCGCGGTGACGCTGCCGATGCTGCCGAGCTCCGCGCGGGCCGCGGCTGAAGACCATCCCAACGTCTTCACCTGGGAAGGATGGGACGCCCCGCAGCACCACTTCGAATACCACAAGAAGCACGGTGCGTACCCCAACTTCTCCATCTTCGGGGACGAGGAAGAGGCGTTCGCGAAGATCAGGGCCGGCGCCCAGTTCGATGTGACCCACCCCTGCTCCTACAAGGTGGAGATCTGGCGCGATGCGGGGATCCTGCAGCCCATCGACACGAGCCGGCTGAGCCACTGGGAGGAGATCATCCCGAGCCTCAAGCAGATCCCCGGCATGACCGGCGGGAACGGCGACGTCTGGTTCGTCGCCGCCGACTGGGGCCTCACCTCGGTGCTCTATCGTCCCGACCTCGTCGACCCGAAGTACCAGGAGGAAGAGACCTGGGGGATTCTGTGGGACGAGCGCTACCGGGGGCGGTTGTCGATGTCGGACAGCCTCATCGACGGCGTGATGGTGGCGGCCATCTACGGCGGAGCCAGGGATCCCTTCAACATGACGCCCGACGAGGTGGAGGTCACGCGCGAGCTGCTCCGCAAGCAGCTCCCGCTGCTGCGTTACTACTGGAACAGCCCCACTGATCTGGAGAATTCGATGGCGGCCGGCGAGCTGGTCGCGACCAGCTCGTGGAACGATGCGTTCACCGCGCTGAAGGCGGAGGGCGTGAACGTGAAGTACATGAGGCCGAAGGAGGGCGCCATGACGTGGGTGTGCGGCTTCTGCCTCATGGCCGCCGCCGACCCCGCGAAGATCGACAAGAGCTACGACGCCATCGACGCCTTCCTCAGCCCGGACTCCGGGGTCTTCTCCATCCTGGAGGAGGGCTATGGCCATTCGAATCTGCGCTCGTACGAGCTCGTCCCCGCGAACCTGCTGGAGGAGCGCGGCCTGTCCGCCAATCCCGACGAGATTCTGAGCGCGGGCATCTTTCAGGAACCGATCGGCAACGAGCCCGCGCTCCAGGAGATGTTCGAAGAGGTCAAGGCGGGGCTGTAGGGTCCGGTTCCTGCTTCCACGCCACGATTGCCCTGACCGGGCCCGAATCCCGGCCGCCCGGTCATGAACGCGGCGCGGACCGCATCCGGGAGCGGCACGGGCTGGCGGATGCGGGCGTGGTTCATGCGGAGCGAGTCGGCGCGGGGATACGCCCTGCTGTCGCCGGCGCTGGTGGTGGTGGTGCTGGGGCTCCTCTTTCCGATGCTCATCCTGACCACGATGAGCTTCTGGAAGCAGGAGTACGTCGACCTCGTGCGGACCTTCACCACGGAGAACTACGCCGCGTTCTTCGACAAGAGGATCTACTCCCTGATCCTCTACCGCTCGATCCGGATCTCCGCCCTGGTGACCCTCGTCACCATCGTGCTGGCCTATCCGCTCGCGTACTACATCGCCTTCCACGTCACGAAGAACAAGATGATGTGGATCGTGCTGGTCACCATTCCCTTCTGGACCAGCTACCTGCTCCGCGTCTTCGCGTGGAAGGTGATCCTCGGCTACAACGGAGTCGTCAATTCCGGGCTGATTTCGCTCGGGATCATCTCCGAACCGCTCGAGTTCCTGCTCTACAACCCTACCGCGGTGGTGATCACCCTGGCCCATGCGTGGGCGGCGGTGGCCATTCTGCCCATCTACGTGTCGCTGGAGAAGATCGACCGTTCCCTCATCGAGGCGTCGCGCGACCTCGGCGAGAGCGCGTTCATGACCTTCGTGCGCGTGACCCTGCCGCTGTCGCTCCCCGGGGTGATCGCGGCCAGCCTGCTGGTGTTCATCCCGACCGTGGGCGATTACGTGACGCCGGCGCTGGTGGGGGGGACGCGCGGGATCATGATGGGCAACATCATCCAGTCCATGTTCGGCAAGGCGCTCAATTGGCCGCTCGGGGCGGCGCTGTCGATCATCTCCATGCTGACGGTGACCCTCGCGGTGTGCGTGCTTCTCGGCGCTACCCGCTGGTACCGGAAGAGGGTGGGATAGGCGGTGCCCGACCGGCACGCGGCTGCGCACGGCACCGGGGGGCGCGCCGCCGGTCGTGAGGATGCGGTCGTTCGCCGCTCCCCCTGGCGTCCGCGGCTGAACGGATTCGGGGTTTATGCGGCGGCCTACCTCGTGTTCCTCTATCTGCCGGTGGCGGTCCTGCCCGTGTTCTCGTTCAACGACTCGCAGTACGTCACCTTTCCGCTCAAGGGCTTCACGTTCAAGTGGTACGAGGCGCTGGCGGACAGCCACGGGCTGCTCAACGGATTCTGGAACAGCGTCAAGGTCGCGGTGAGCGTGTCGATCCTGAGCACCGTTCTCGGCGTCTTCGCCGCCAAGGCGGTGACCCGCTACCGCATGCGGGGGCGCGGGGGGCTGCTCGGGTTCATCATGGTGCCGCTCGTGATCCCGGAGATCATCCTCGGCATCTCGCTCCTGATGACCTTCAGCCTGGGCGGGGTGAAGCTCTCGCTCGTCACCGTCGGCATCGGCCATCTCCTGCTCTGCGTGCCGTTCTCGATGCTGGTGCTGATCTCCCGGATGGAGGGGTTCGACCCGAGCATGGAGGAGGCGGCGCGGGACCTCGGAGAGAACGCCTGGGGCACCTTCCGGCGGGTGACCCTGCCCATCATCTTCCCCGGAGTCGTGGCGAGCCTGCTGCTGACCTTCACCATTTCGTTCGACGAGTTCGTGCTGGCGTTCTTCCTCTGCGGCACGGATGCGACCCTGCCGGTGCACATCTGGAGCCAGCTCCGCTTTCCGGAGCGGCTGCCCTCGGTGCTGTCGCTGGGCGCGATCATCGTCGTGGCGTCCACCATCGTGGTCTTCGCGGCGGAACTCATCCGGCGCGGCGGCGTGCAGCTCGCGCCGACCAGGCTCTGACGGGAGGATTCGGGAACATGTCGGCTCCGATCATCTCCATCGAGCAGGTATTCAAGGAGTTCGGATCGGTTCGGGCCGTGAACGACGCGAACTTCGAGATCGCGCCGGGGGAGTTCTTCTCCCTGCTCGGTCCGTCGGGCTGCGGGAAGACGACCCTGCTGCGGATGCTGGCCGGCTTCGAGGTACCGACCCGGGGGCGCATCCGCATCGACGGTCAGGACGTCACCATGGTCGCGCCGAACCACCGTCCGGTGAACATGGTGTTCCAGAACTACGCGATCTTCCCGCACCTGAACGTCGCCGCCAATATCGCGTTCGGGATGCGCAAATCCGGGCTCTCGAAGCTGGCGCTGGCGGAACGCATCGAGGAGATGCTGGAGCTCATCCGGTTGCCCGGCTACGGAGAGCGCACCGCGATGGAGCTCTCCGGTGGCCAGCGTCAACGGGTGGCGCTGGCGCGGGCGCTCATCAAGCAGCCCCGGGTGCTGCTGCTCGACGAGCCGTTGGGGGCGCTCGACAAGAAACTGCGCGAGCAGATGCAGATCGAGCTGCGCCAGCTCCAGCAGCGGGTGGGCATCACCTTCGTGTTCGTGACCCACGACCAGGAGGAGGCGCTGACCCTCTCGGACCGCATCGCGGTCATGTCGCAGGGCGATGTGCTGGAGATTTCCACCCCGGGAGCGCTCTACGAGACACCGAGGTCGCGCTTCGTCGCGGACTTCATCGGCACCATGAACTTCTTCGACTGCACTCTGCGCGAGTACCGGGATGGAACGGCGGCGGCCGACTCGGCGGAGCTCGGTCGGGTGCGCGCCGCCTGCGAGACGCCTCCCGCCGCGCTCGGCGAAGGCTTCGTGCTGGGCATTCGCCCGGAGAAGTTCCAGCTCGCATTCGAGGACACCGGGGCGAGCGGGAACGCCGTCAGGGGGCGAATGGGGCCGTCGGCCTACCTCGGCGACCGCAGCCACTTCTACGTGTATCTGGAGGGCCGGGACGATCCGGTCTCGGTGGCGCTGCCGAACCTCGCGAAATCCCGGGAACGAATCGGCGGTGCCGGCCAGGACGTGTGGCTCACGTGGTCGGACGACGCCGCGGTGCTGCTGCCCGACGATGGACGAACCGAAACGAAGCGGGAAGGGCGTTGAGGCGGCAGAGGTTTCGATCGGGCGCTCTGCTTCGGCTGACCGTCCTTCTGGTCATGTGGCATGGCTGCGGCCATGTGTACTCGAATGCTACAGCGTAGTAATCAATCCATACGTAAGGAAATCTCCATGGCGCTGAACATTCGAAACCGAGCGACCGAGGAGCTCGCCGCGACCCTGGCCAAGCTCACGGGAGAGACCAAGACACAGGCGGTCACCCGGGCATTGCACGACCGCCTGGAACGGGTTCGGCGCCGGCGCACAGGCAGGAGCCTTGCCGCCGAACTCGACGAGATCGCTCTGCACTGCGCATCTCTGCCGGTCCTTGATCATCGGCAGGCCGATGACCTGCTCGACTACGATGAACGCGGACTACCGGACTGATGGTCATCGACACGTCGGCGTTGATCGCGGTCCTTCAGGATGGGCCCGAGCGCAAGGCGTTCAACGAAGCCATCGAAGCGGCCGACCGGCGGGCCATGTCGGTCGCTTCGTTCGTCGAGGCATCGATGATCGTCGAGAGCCGGTTCGGTCCGGATGGCGTGCGAACTCTCGATCTGTTCATCGCGAAGGCCGGTATCGAACTCGTTGCGGTCGACGCCGATCAGGCGCATGTGGCGCGAACTGCGTTTAGTGTGTACGGCAAGCGGCGTCATGCCGCCGGCCTCAACTTCGGAGATTGCTTCGCCTACGCTCTGGCAAGAACACTGGGAGAGCCGCTGTTGTTCAAGGGATCGGACTTCTCTCTGACGGATGTCGTCGTGCCGTAGGCTGAAGCATTCAAGTTCGTCCTCCCGCCCGTGGCGCGGCAACTCCCGGCCGCGCGAACCGTTGCCGTTTCTGGCCTTTTCAGGGTCCAGCCACTACAGTCGGTGCGCGATACCCACCCCCACCGGAGCATGTCATGGCAGGACAGATCAATCGCTGGAGTTCGCGCATCACCCAGCCGAAGTCCCAGGGCGCGTCGCAGGCGCAGCTCTTCGCCACCGGGTTCACGGAGGCGGACCTCGACAAGGCGCAGATCGGGATCGCCAGCATCTGGTACGAAGGCAACAACTGCAACATGCACCTGCTCGGGCTTGCCGACGCGGTGAAGGAGGGGGTCGAGGCGGTCGGGGTGAAGGGGATGCGCTTCAACACCGTCGGGGTGTCGGACGGCATGTCGATGGGCACCGAGGGGATGTCGTTCTCGCTCCAGTCCCGCGACCTCATCGCGGATTCCATCGAGACCGTGACCCGCGGGCAGTGGTATGACGGCCTCGTCACCATCCCGGGGTGCGACAAGAACATGCCCGGGTGCCTGATGGCGATGGGCCGTATCAACCGCCCGTCGATCATGGTCTACGGCGGCACCATCCGCGGCGGGCGCATGGCCAACGGGCAGGTGGTGGACATCGTCAATGCGTTCCAGAGCTACGGGCAGTACCTCGCGGGCAGCATCGACGAAGGCGAACGGGCCGAGATCGTGCGCAACGCCTGCCCCGGTCCCGGTGCGTGCGGCGGCATGTACACCGCCAATACCATGGCCACCGCGATCGAAGCGATGGGCATGTCGCTCCCGTACAGCTCGTCCACCCCGGCCACCGACCCGGCCAAGCTGGAGGAGTGCCGGCGGGCCGGTGCGGTAGTGCGCGCGCTGATGGAGAACGACATCAAGCCGCGCGACATCATGACCCGGACCGCGTTCGAGAACGCGATGGTGATGGTGATGGCGCTCGGCGGGTCCACCAACGCGGTGCTGCACCTCATCGCGATGGCGCGGGCGGTGGACGTGGACCTCACCATCGGCGACTTCCAGACGGTGAGCGACCGCATCCCCTACATCGCGGATCTGAAGCCGAGCGGCCGGTACGTGATGGAGGACCTGCACCGGGTCGGCGGGGTGCCGGCGGTGATGAAGTACCTGCTGGCCGAGGGCCTCATCGACGGCGACGGCCCGACCTGCACCGGCCGGACCATCGCCGAGAACCTGGAGGACGCGCCACCGCTCGCCGATGGCCAGAGCATCGTGTTCCCGCTCACCAGTCCCATCAAGGAGAGCGGGCACATCCGCATTCTGCGGGGCAACCTCGCGCCGGGCGGCGCGGTGGCGAAGATCACGGGCAAGGAGGGGTTGCGGTTCGAAGGCCCGGCCCGCGTCTTCGACGCCGAGGAGGACATGCTGCGCGCCCTGGAGGAGGGGAAGATCGCGAAGGGCGACGTGATCGTCATCCGCTACGAGGGGCCGAAGGGCGGGCCGGGGATGCCGGAAATGCTGACCCCCACCTCGGCCGTGATGGGCGCCGGCCTCGGTTCCGATGTCGCCCTCATCACCGACGGCCGCTTCTCCGGCGGCTCGCACGGCTTCATCATCGGCCACGTGGTGCCCGAAGCGCAGGAGGGCGGTCCCATCGGGCTGCTTCGCGACGGCGACCTCGTCACCATCGACGCCGAGGAGAACTCGATCCGCGTGGCCGTCTCCGACGAGGAGATGGCGCGGCGGCGCGCGGCGTGGACGATGCCCGCGTACAAGGAGTCCCGCGGCACCCTGTACAAGTACATCAAGAACGTATCCGACGCCTCCCACGGCTGCGTGACCGACGAGTAGAAGCCGGACGCCCTGACGAGCGGGACGACTGCCGATATTCCGAGGATGACGTGGTCCGGTTCGGTCCGGGCAGTCTGGCCCGCATTGCTCACCCGGTCACGGCTGCGGACACGGAGGATGACTGCATGTGCTCCGGCCGGGCTCGCGAGACGTCTCCCGCGTCCGTCGGCCCTCGCCGAGGGGGCCTGCGTCCGGTCGGGGGGCCGCACGGCTCAGGTGGCGGTGCTCGCCATCTGCCTGATTGCCGTCGGCCTCGTTCGGGCGGCCGGCGTACCGCAGATCGAGTACCGCGTCGCGGTCGAATATCCCCACGATGGAAGGGCATTCACCCAGGGTCTGGTCTTCCACCGCGGTGCGCTCTACGAGAGCACGGGGCTGCATGGCCATTCTTCGCTGCGCAAGGTCGATCCCGTCACCGGTCGCGTGGTCCGGATTCGGAGGCTGTCCGAGCGGCTCTTCGCGGAAGGGCTGGCGCGGGTCGGCGACGTGCTGTACCAGCTCACGTGGACGGCTGGGCGCGCGTTCGTGCTGCGCATCGAGGACTTTGCGCTGGTGCGCGAGTATCGCTACCAGGGCGAGGGTTGGGGCCTCGCCTTCGACGGTGAGCGGCTGGTGATGAGCGACGGCAGCGCGACGCTCCGGTTCCGCGACCCGCTCACGTTCCGGGTGGAACGCGAGGTGGTGGTTCGCGAGGGCGCCCGTCCCGTCGATGCCCTCAACGAACTCGAATTCATCGACGGCGCGCTCTATGCCAACATCTGGCAGTCCGATCGGGTAGCTCGCATCGATCCCGCCCGTGGCACCGTCACCGGATGGCTCGACCTCTCGCCGCTGGCCGAGAGGGAACGCGCCGCCGGCCGGGTCGATGTCACCAACGGCATCGCCTGGGATGGCCGCCGGCTCTTCGTGACCGGCAAGTTCTGGCGCCGAATCTACGGCCTGGAGCTGCTCCCGTGACCGTGCCCCACGGCTCCGCCGGGGTCGGGATTCAGCGATTGAACGATGACGAGGGACGGAGACTCTTGCCGAAATCGACGCGAAAGTCCGCGTACCCCGCGCCAAAAAATACGTTGAAACGGACCTCTGCGGAGCCGCGGACCGTGCGCCATCGCGGGCCGGGCTCGGCGCCGATCGGGGGTAGACTGTCCGGGCGGTTCGAAAGGGCGGCGAGGCGGCGGCAGCCGGAATGCACCGGCCGGTATCCACGCCGGCCCGGAGGGGTGACGGCACATGGAAATCTGGGAGCTGATTCTCGCCGGGGTGCTGGTGCTCGCGGTGCTCTACTTCTTCGGGCCGGGCGCGAAGCGGGCGGCGGAGAAGGCGCCGAAGGCCGGGGCGGGAGACTGGCGGGCGGCGCTGGTGCCGATCCTGCTCGTCGCCGCCTTCGTCGTTTTGATGATCGTGATGATCAGTCGGGCGTAGGGTTGGCGATCAGTCAGGCGTAGTGCCGGGCGAGGACGGCGGCGGTGAAGCTCGTCCGCAGGTAGAACCCGCGCGGCAGGGTCGTCTCCCAGGCGCCGCTCGCCCCGATGGCGCGCCGCCGCGCCGCCGCGTTCGCGGCCTTGGGGCGGATTTGCAGGCACTCGCCCTCCCGAGCCGAGATCTCCTCCACCCGGCCGAGCACGACCCGATCCATCAGTGTCTCCCAGTCGCTCGCGAGCGTCGCCTCCTCCTCGTGCGATGGGCTCCACAGCAGCGCGGCTCCGATGCGTCGCGCGGGCAGCGGGATCGCCCGGTCGCCTTCGAACGGCACCCAGAGCACGCGCGCGAGCTTGCGCCGCACGTTCGAGTCCCGCCAGCGCGGGCCGGCGTCGCCCGCCAACGGCACCGTGCATACGTAGGTCGATTCGAGCGGCCGGCGGTTCACGCCGATCGGGATCGTCTTCAGCTCCACCGAGATCAGCCGGAAGTCCGGCTCGGACAGCGAGCCCGCGTTCGCGCCGAGTGCGTGTTCGATGACGATTCCGGTCCAGCCCTTGCCTTGCCGGGTGGTCGCCGGTACGGGCAGCCCGTGCCTGGCGGCGACGTCGCCCAGGGTGAGTCCGGCGATGGCGTCGGCCCGGGCCAGAAGCTCCGATTCGCGGCGGGGCGGCGGGGTGCGGCTGAATTCGGTCATTCCCGAATTCAGTCACCGGGGGCCAGAGGTCTCGTTTCCATCGACAGGTGGCCGGCGGCGGCGCGCAGTGCCTCGATGCCGGCGGCATCGGTATGCACAAGGATTTCCAGGGCGCCGCCGCCATGTCTGCCAGGCTGGACCATGCTCCGGAAATCGCTCGGAATGGATGCTCTGGAGCGGCGATTCCCGCTGGTGCTTCGGGAGACTGTCCCGCAGTGCGATGCCGGCGGGATTTCGATTTCCGGCGCGTCCGTCCGGGGCCATTTCGGGGGCGGGTTCCAGGCCGGGCGGGAGTTGCCGGTTCCGGCGGGCGAAGTCTCGTCGGCATCGCCCCGCAGGACAGCGTTCCCGGAACGCCGGCGAGAGCCGCCGAGGGCATGGGATGCGCCGGTGACATGGCGGTTCGGGCCGGCGTCGCAGAGGACCACGGCGCCCCGACTCGCGAGTTCCGTGCAGACGCAGACCAGGGCCGCGATGATCGGTGCTGATGTCTCCACCGCCGCGAGCGACAGCCGCGCCTCGACACCGGCGGTGGAGGGGGGCGGCGCATCCCGACGGCGGCGCTGGTCTTCCGGGCCGGACGCGAAGACGGTCGCGCGCCCGGGGCCGCGCGTGGTGTCGCCGCCGACCAGCTCGACGCCGCATGCATCGCAGAGCGATGCCGCCGCGATCGCGAAGGATTCGGTCTGTGCGGGGGCGGCCGCTTCCAGGGTGAGGGCGAGGGTCGCCCATCGCGGCCTCGCCGCCCGGGCGGCGAGCCGGATGAAGGCGGCGCCGAACACGTGCCGCGCGGTCGCGGCCCCCTCGTCGCCGGTGGGGAGCGGAACCGTCGCCCAGGCTCGGATGAGCGGCAGACCGTCCGGGTCGAGCACGGCCGCATCGTCACCGATGCCGAGCACGGTGCCGGGGCGCCGGATGGCGCGGTCCCGAAAGCAGCGTTCGATGAGTTCGAATTCGTCCACGGGTCAGCCCGCATTTCTCACCAGGTTGCGAGCGAGGGGGCGGAGATGGCTGGTTTCGCAAGGCGAACGCGAGTTCGGGTGCGCAGGCGTACTTGACAGTACGGCGAGCCCCCGGGACGCCTCCATGTCGCATTCAACGCAGCCAATGCAGTCATCTCCGTGTCCGCAGCCGTGACCGGGTGAGAAATGCGAGTTAGAGGCCGAACCCGTATCGCACCGCGTGCAGTGCCGCGCATGCAAGGGCTCCGGCGATCACGTCGTCGAGCATGATCCCGAGCCCCCCGCCGACCCGGCGGTCGGCGAGCGAAACCGGCCACGGCTTGGCGACGTCGAAGACGCGGAACGCGATGAAACCCGCCACGATCCACGGCCACTCGAACGGTAGCGCGGTCATCGTGACCAGGAACCCCCCGATCTCGTCGAACACGATGCCGGGGTGATCATGCACGCCGAGATCGCTCGCGGTGCGCCCGCAGAGCCAGACTCCGGCCCCGATGACCAATGCCGTCGCGAGCGCGTAGATCGCCGGTGGCGCGGCCCCGAGCGCCAGGTAGATCGGAACCGCGACGACGGTGCCCGCAGTGCCGGGGGCCCACGGAGCGAGGCCGGCCCCCGCGCCGAACGCGATCCAGTGCAGCGCCGACCGGGGTCGCGGATGACGGGTGGGGGAAGGGGTGGTCACGATGCCCGGGTCGTGGTGAGGACTGCGGCTGCCGGGGCTAACCCGGAAACTTCACCCCTTCACGGCTGCGGGCCCGGATCTGACTGGTTTCACTGCGTTGAGCGCGGCCGGGGTGTGGCTTGGGGGTGGCCCGGGGTGCTTGATGCTGCTTGCTTCGCAAGCTCGCTCCGTACCTGCGGGTACGCCTGCGCGCCCTGATTCGCATTTGCCTTGCGAAGTCAGCCATCTCCGCGCCCTCGCTTCGCGAATCGGCGAAATTTCCGGGCTCAAGGGCGGGGAGGCATCGGCCACGGCGGCCGACGCCTCCCCGGGTGGAACCCACTGCGGCCATGCGCCGCCCGTACGGCAGTACCCTGACTCCAGATAGCCCGGACAGCCCCGGACAGCAGCAACTCCCCGAACCTGCCGCCCGTCTACCCGAACGCACGGGCTACGTCTTATTCGCCCCAGACCTGCCCGGTGTAGTTCGGGCCGTACTTCTCTTCCTCGTAGGACCTTTCCTTGTCTCGCGGCGTCGTGTCCCTGATGGTCGCGGATTTCACGCCGCTGAAATTGAATCTGTAACTTGGAACGGTCCTCCAGGAGATGTGACCCCATCGGCCACGAGCCTGAACCTCCACTCTTCGCATCCGGATGTTGAAGGTCTCATCGCCTTCCACCGCGTCGTCCTCGAAGGTCTTCACCGAGATGGTCACCGGACTTCCGCTCCAGGCCGCGACATTGTGCTTCCAGGAATGCGCCGCCTCGTAGTCACTTCCCTCAACTGCGGTGCCGCCGTCCGTGTCGTACCACAGGCGGATGCGTGTGGAGCCGCCGCGGTCCTGCTTCGGAGTCACCGTGATCTGGAAATGCGCTGTTTCCCCCTCTTTCACGGTCACGTTCCCGGCGTGGGCCGGAACCGCCAGTACAAGGCCAGCCGCGACAAGAAGACCCGTCCTCGCCACCTTCCCATGGTTGAAGTGCTTCATGATGCATCCCCCTCCGTTCGAGGTGCGACTTTTGTCCCGCACCATGGACGGTACACACGGTAGCGCCGATCCGAGGCGAGGATCCAAGATCGAATCCTCATGGATCGGATAGGAATTTCCGATAACGCGTCAGGCGGTCGAGAAAGCCATCGAGCGCTGTTCCATCGCCGCGGGAAAGGGGGGGGCTGCGCCGCTGGCGACGCGCTTCGTTGCCGAGTGGCCGGCTTCGGCCGCCTTGTCGTGCCGCTTGCGGCAACGCTGCGCCGCTGACGGCCCGATACTCTCGGTGCCCGGGGATGTGCCCGGAGGCACGACGGTCGGTCGACGGTGGTGAGAGGCAGGATCTGCTTGCGGGCGCGCCCGCCCGTCATGGCGTCGGGAAGTGCCGGTATCCCGCCGGCACCGGCATCGTGGTCCCGGCGGCGTCCTCCAGACGCAGGCCGGGCGCGGTCTCGATCACTCCGATTTCGGTCGGGCGCAGGCCGGGATCGATCTTGATCCCCCCGATTTCGGTCGCCGACCCCGCGATTTCCAGGGCCATGAAGCGGGGGGCGATGCGATTCACGCGCTCCGGCGCCACGGTGAACAGCAGCTCGTAGTCGTCGCCGGCCGAGAGCGCGAGCGATCGCGCCTCGTTCTCTCCCATCACCTCGCGGAGCGCGGGCGACAGGGGTACGCGGCTTGCGTCCACGCGCGCGCCCACCCCGCTGGCGGCAAGAATGTGGCTCAGGTCCTGACACAGTCCGTCCGAGACATCGGTGGCGGCGCTGGCGACGCCGCGCAACGTGACACCGAGAGCCAGTCTCGGCTGTGGGCGGCGCAGCCGGGCGACGAGCGCACGAGCGTGAGAGGCCGGGCGCTCCGGGCGCCTCCCCAACGCGATTTCGAGCCCGCCCCCCGCGTCTCCCAGCGTCCCGGAGACGAAGATCCGGTCTCCGGCGCGGGCGCCGGCCCGGGTCAGCGCCTCTCCGGCCGGGCAGCGCCCGTGCACCTCGACACTCACCGACAGGGTGCCGGGCACGGTGTCGATGGCGCCGACCGCGATCCCCAGCGAGCCGGCCAGCGACTCGAGTCCCGCCCGGAACTCCGCGAACCACTGCGGACCGAGATGCCCGGGAATCGAGACCACTGCCACCGCCTCGGTCGGGACCGCTCCCATCGCGGCGAGGTCGCTCAGGTTGACCGCGAGTGCCTTGTATCCGATGTCGGGGGCGGGGGTGTCGGCCGGGAAGTGCACCCCGCCGACGAGGGTGTCGAGGGCCACCGCGACATGCTCGCCTTCCTCTCCCACTTCGGCCATTCCCGCTAGCCCTCATCTCTCGCCGGGTTGCGAGCGAGGGCGCGGAGAGGGCTGGATGGGCAAGGCGAGCGCGAGTCCGGGCGCGCAGGCGTCCTTGATAGTCCATCGAGCACCCCAGGCCACCCCGATGCCGTGTTCAACATAGCCAACGTAGTCATCTCCGGGTCCGCAGCCTTGACCTGATGAGAAGTGCGGGCCGGACGGGAGCGTATGCCCGGAATTGCCCCGCCCGGACACTCCCGAGGCCCGGAGCGCACCGGCATCGCCTCGCGCGATGGTCGGTCCCTCGCGACGCCCGCCGGCGCCGTTCACTCCAGCCGCAGGCGGCGCGCCACCCGGTCGAGCACGCCGTTGACGTACTTGTGGCTCTGCGCTGCCCCGAAGGTGCGGGCGAGCTCCACCGCCTCGTCGATCACCGTCCGCCAGGGCACATCGACCATGGAGCGCAACTCGTATGCACCCATGCGCAGGATGGCGCGCTCGACGGGGTCGAGCTGGGCCACCGGCCGGTCGGCGAAGGCCGCGATTTCGGCATCGAGGGCCTCGAAGTCGATGATCACCCCGCTCACCAGGGCGTTGAAGAAGGCCGGATCGAATCCGCCCGGCGGCGGGTTCTCGCTGAACTGCGCGTGGAGTTCTTCCGCCGAGTGCCCGGTCATTTGCCACTGGTACAGCGCCTGCAGCGCCGCCCGGCGGGTGCGGCTGCGAATGCCCCGGTGGTTCACGGCGGCTCCCGGTCAGGCGCCGAGCCGGCGCCGCAGAGTGACCATCTCCAGGGCCGCCCGCGCCGCCTCGCAGCCCTTGTTGCCGTGCGCGCCCCCCGCGCGGGCGTCGGCCTGGGCCTGGTCGTCGCAGGTGAGGACGCCGAAGATCACGGGGACGCCGGTATCGGCCGCGACGGCCTGGAGGCCGCGCGCGGCCTCCGTGCATACGTAGTCGAAGTGCGGGGTGTCGCCCCGGATCACCGCCCCGAGGGCGATGACCGCGTCCACGTTGCCGTCCCGCGCCAGCCAGCGGGCCGTCAACGGAAGCTCGAACGCCCCGGGTACCCGGACCACAGGGGTGTCGCCGGCACTCGGGCCGTATCGGGACAGGGTGTCGAGGGCGCCTTCGAGCAGCCGTGACACCACGGTGCCGTTGAACCGCGCCGCCGCGATGGCGATGCGTGCGCCGGCCACGTCGTAATCGGCGGGGGAGATGTCGTACCGCGCCACGGTGAGCCGCTCCGTCGCGACAATCAGGCCGCGCGTCCGGCGGGATCGCGTTCGTCGATGTACTCGACCACCTCCAGGCCGAAGCCTGACAGGGCATGGAGGCGTTTCGGTGCGCTCAGCACCCGCATCCGCCGGACCCCGAGGTCGGCGAGAATCTGGGCGCCGAGGCCGAAGGTGCGCAGGTCGGCGCCCGGTTCCGGTTGCGGCCGTGCCTCGCCCGCGTCTTCCCGGCGGTAGGCGTCGATCCGAGCGATGATCTCGCCGGCCGGTTCGGGAGGCCGCAGCACCACGACCACGCCGTTGCCATCGGCCGCGACGCGACGCAGGGCATCGCCCACCGGCCATCCGGCGTCGGAACGCAGGCTGCCGGTGAGGTCGTAGAGCGAGTCGTGAATGTGGACCCGGATCAGGGCCGGGGTGTCCGGCTCGATCTTTCCGGCGACGAGCGCGTAGTGGATCCGGTTGTCCGTCCTCGCCCGGAAGGCGACGAGCCGGAACTCGCCGAACTCGGTGGGAAGGTGGCATTCGCCGACGCGCTCCACCGTCTTCTCGTTGAGCATCCGGTACTTGATGAGGTCCGCGATGGTGCCGACCTTGAGTCCGTGGTGCTCGGCGAACCGTTCGAGGTCGGGGCGCCGGGCCATCGTCCCGTCCTCGTTCATGATCTCGACGACCACGGCGGCGGGCTCGAGCCCCGCGAGCCTCGCGAGATCGCAGCCGGCTTCGGTATGACCGGCGCGGGTGAGCACGCCGCCGGGCTCCGACATCAACGGAAATACGTGGCCGGGTTGGACGAAGTCGGATGGCCTCGCCCCCTGACGGACCGCGGCATGGATGGTCTCGGCGCGATCCGCGGCGGAAATTCCGGTCGAGATGTCGCGGGCGGCGTCGATGGAGACGGTGAATTGGGTGCGCTGCGCCTCCCGATTGTCGCCGACCATCAGCTTCAGGCCGAGCGCGTCGCACCGCTCGCGGGTCATCGGCAGACAGATCAGGCCGCGTCCGTAACGGGCCATGAAGTTGATCGCCTCGGGCGTCACGTGGGCGGCGGGCATCACGAGGTCGCCCTCGTTCTCGCGGTCTTCGTCGTCGACGAGCACCACCATGTTCCCGTTCCGGAACTCGGTGATGAGGTCGTCAATGGAGTCGAATGACATCGGCCGAAGGCCCTGCATCGCGCGCGCCACCGGCGGCGCGGCGCTTCATGGTCGGGGGCCGCATTCTGCCCGCCCCGGTCGATCCCGCGCAATGAAGGGACCGCCCGTCCGGGGCGGTTGGGGCGATTCAAGAATCCCGGCCGATGACCCACCGGGTGCCCGGGCGTGGCCCATGGCGCCGACAATCCGGTCGATGGCCGGGGATCGGCGGTCAGTGCTTCGCAGCCGTGGTTTTTGAATGGCCCTGGCGGTTCGCCGATGATCTTCGCCCGCGCGCCGACGCCAGCGATTACGCCTCTCGCCCGGCGAGCAGCCGTTCGACGTAGCGCGCGATCTGGTCGACCTCGATGTTCACCGTATCGCCCGGGCGGAGCGCGCCGAACGTGGTCGCACGCAGGGTATGGGGCACGATGTTCACGTCGAACCCCGCGCCGTTCACCCCGTTGACGGTGAGGCTGGTGCCGTCGATGCACACCGAGCCCTTCTCCGCGATGTACCGGGCCAGTGCCTCCGGCGCCCGGAACTCGAACCGGACGGAACGCGCATCGTCCCATCGCGCGAGCAACTCCCCGACGCCGTCGACGTGGCCGGAGACGAGGTGGCCTCCGAGACGTGTGTGCGGCGTCAGCGCCAGCTCCAGGTTGACCCGGTGGCCGACCGCGAGCCGGCTCAGGGTGGTGCGGGCCAGCGATTCCGCCGAAACGTCGGCCCGGAACCCGGCGGGGGTCACCTCGACCGCGGTGAGGCATACGCCGCTCACGCAGATCGAATCCCCGATCGCGATGTCGGCTGTCGCGATGTCGGCGGTGTCGACGAGCAGCGACACGTCTCCCGAGGGGTGCTCGATCCGCTTCTCGATCCGACCCACGGCCTGAACGATTCCCGTGAACATCGTGGTCGACTCCTGATGGTTGGCCGTTCCCGCCCCCCCGCCCTTGCAGGGCACCCGGGGGGAGCGGGGACGCGTACCACATTTCCCGAACCGCGGTGACGTTGCGCCATGGCGGGGTTGCGGTCGGTCATTCCTGCCGACGCACGGAGAGGCCGGACCATGATGCGATTCCAGCGGAATTTCGACCTCCGGAGCGTCCATTTCGGGACCATTTCGGGAGCGAACTCCGTCCTGGCGCGAACTTCTGCATCGCGGTCGGCCGGGTCGCCGCGCTCAAGGGCCGGCGCCGGCGCCGGGACGCGGGCGGGCGTCGATGCGCAGGTCGTCCCCGATCCGCGCCACGCCGGTGATCCGGAGCCCGACCCGATCCCGCATCGCGGCGACGGCCGGCAGCGTGAACATTCCCCGCGCGGCGTCGCCGAGCAGCGCCGGGGCGAGATACGCCACCACTTCATCGACCAGGCCCGCTTCGAGCAGCGCTCCGGCCAGGGTCGGGCCGCATTCGGTGTGGACCTCGTTGACGCCGCGCTCGGCCAGAACGGCCATCAGGGCACCGAGCGCGACCCGTCCCGCGTCGCCCGGCAGCGAGATGATCTCCGCCCCCGCATCGAGCAGGGCCGGGGACGGGGGCGCCTCCCGGCCCGTGACGACGAGGACGCGGCCGGGGGCCGAGAACACCCGCGCCCCGGGCGGGGTGCGCAGGCGCGAGTCGACGATAACGCGCATCGGCGGGGCAAGGCAGTCGGTATCGTCCACGCGGGCGTCGAGCCGGGGGTCGTCCGCAACCAGCGTACCGATGCCGGTGAGGACGGCGCCGGCCTGCGCGCGCAACCGATGCACGTCGGCCCGCGCCGCCGCGCCGGTGATCCACCGGCTCTCGCCCACCGCAGTGGCGGTCCGACCGTCCAGGGTCGCGGCGAGCTTGCAGC
Organism: Gammaproteobacteria bacterium; assembly: GCA_965221725.1. Taxonomy (GTDB): domain Bacteria; phylum Pseudomonadota; class Gammaproteobacteria; order HK1; family HK1; genus HK1. The sequence goes on along the minus strand of OZ244909.1, from coordinate 612,799 downwards.
GCACCCAGGGGCGGCCGCGCTCGAACCGGGAGACGAAGCCACGGTTCAGATCCCGCGCTTCCGCTTCCAGAAGTCCGGCCTCGATCTCGATCTCGGCCGCGGCAAGCTCGGCGAAGCCTTGCCCCGCCACCCTCGGGTCGGGGTCGCGCATCGCCGCCACCACCCTGGCCACCCGCGCCTCGACGAGCGCCTGGGTGCAGGGCCCGGTGCGCCCGCGGTGGCGACACGGTTCCAGCGTCACGTAGGCGGTGGCTCCGGCCGCCTTGCCGCCGGCCGCGGCGAGGGCGTGGATTTCGGCGTGGGGTTCGCCGGCAAACCGGTGCCATCCCTCGCCGACGATCCGCGCGCCGTGCGCGATCACGCAGCCGACCCGGGGGTTGGGATCGGTCGAGCAGAGGCCCCGCCGGGCCAGCGCCAGCGCGCGCCCCATGTGGCGGCGGTCGACGTCTCCCCCGGCCCCTTCGCCACTGACCCCTTCACCACTGACCCCTTCACCGGTCACCCTTTCGTCCGCGACCCCTTCGCCCGTGGCGCCGCCGCCCACCACGTCGTCTCCCGTGGTGCCGGTGGCGCCGTCGCGGCGGCGGTCAGTCATCGGGGATCAGGGGAATCTGGCTGCGCCGCGCCTCCGGCGGCGGCTCGCTCTCCAGGCGCTCGATCTCGTCGCGGAATTCGCTCACGTCCTCGAACTTGCGGTAGACCGATGCGAACCGGACATAGGCGACCGGGTCGAGGTCCCGCAGCGCGTCCATGACCGCTTCCCCCACCGTCCGCGAGTCGACCTCGCGTTCCCCGGAGCGCATCAGCCGGCGCCTGATGCGACCGATCGCGGCCTCGATCGCCTCGCTGGCCACGGGACGCTTCTCGCTTGCCCGCAGCATCCCCGCGCGCAGCTTGTGCTCGTCGAACCGCACCCGCGCCCCGTCGCTCTTGACGATCCGGGGGAGAGCGATCTCCGCCGTCTCCCACGTGGTGAACCGCTCCCGGCAGCGCGTACACTCCCGCCGACGCCGCACCTGGGCCCCATCGAGCGCAAGCCGCGAGTCGACGACCCGCGTATCCTGCTCGTCGCAAAACGGACACTGCATGCAGCGATCGTCGCACGAAGGCGGGGCGATCCCAAAACCGGGTGACATGATGACCCGACGCAAGTGCCTGGCATCGGGAATGTTTGCGGTTCTCGGGCCGGGCGCGGCAGCGGGCGGCGCCCCCGTCCGGCTTCGAAGGCCGCTCCCGCCGATCGACGTTGACAGGGTTCGGATCTGCGCGCGACCCTCTGCCGCCTGACGGCACTCGGCGGGCGTGGCGGGAGGAATCCAGGCGATGGCGAATCAAGATTTCGACGGTGCTGCCGCTCCCCTGACCCGGGAACGGGTCCGCGCGACCGACCGGCCGTTCGCCCCCGCCCGCGGGAGCAATTTCGCTCCCGCCTGCGAGAGGAACAAGGGTCCGATCCTCGAAGTGCTGCGCCGCCTGTTCGCCGACACGACGGAGGTGCTCGAAATCGGCAGCGGCACCGGCCAGCACGCGGTGTGGTTCGCGGCGGGGCTGCCGCACCTCACCTGGCGCCCGAGCGACCTCGCCGCCAACCACGCCGGCATCAATGTCCGCATCGACGAGGCCGGTCTCGCCAATCTGGAGCGCCCCCTCGTGCTTGATGTTGGATGCCGGCCGTGGCCGATCGCGAGCGCGGGCGGCGTGTTCAGTGCCAACACCGTGCATTACATGCACTGGCCGAAGGTCGAGGCGATGTTCGCCGGCGTTGGCGACCTGCTCCCGCCGGGGGCGCGATTCGCGCTCTACGGCCCTTTCGCCCGCGACGGCCGCCACACGAGCGCGAGCAACACCGCCTTCGACCAGATGCTCCGGGCGCACGATCCCGGGTTCGGGGTGCGCGACCGCCGCGACCTGGAGCGCCTCGCGGCCGGCGCCGCCATGCGGCTCGAAGAGGATGTCGCGATGCCGTCGAACAACCGCATCCTCGTGTGGCGAAAGGCGTCGGGCTGATCATGGTCGCGTTCATGTTCCGGGCCGAGCCCGCTGCGCGATGCCGGCGGGAAGCCGCGCATCGCCGGCGCCCCGATGTTCCGACCCGGGCCGGTCGTCTGCGGGCGGGTACCGGCGAGCCGAGCCACCGATGACCACCACCGCCATCGCCACCCGGGTCTACAACCACGCGTTCAAGCTGGACCCGATCATCCGCAGCCTGCTCGACACCGACGTCTACAAGCTCCTCATGCTGCAGACGATCTGGCAGGAGTATCCACAGGTCCCGGTGACCTTCTCGGTCATCAACCGTTCGTCCCGGGTACGCCTGGCCCAGGTCATCGACGAGGGGGAGCTTCGTGCGCAGCTCGACCATGCGCGCACCGTCGGGCTCACCAAGAAGGAGCGCATCTGGCTCGCCGGAAACACCTTCTACGGCAAGGAACGCCTGTTCTCGCCGGAGTTCCTCGCATGGTTCGGCGAGTACCGGCTCCCGGAGTACGAACTGCGGGTGGAGGACGGGCAGTTCCGCATCGACTTCAGCGGCCCCTGGGCGGCGGTCACGCTGTGGGAGATTCCGGTCCTGTCGATCATCAGCGAGCTGCGTTCGCGCGCCGCCATGAAGGGCACCGGGCGGTTCGAGCTCGATGTTCTCTACGCCCGGGCCAAGGCCAAGCTGTGGGAGAAGGTGGTGCGCCTGAACGCGCTGCCCGACCTTCGTATCGCCGACTTCGGCACCCGCCGGAGACACAGCTTCCTGTGGCACCGCTGGTGTGTGGAGGCGATGAAGGAGGGTCTGGGGGAGAAATTCACCGGCACCAGCAACATCCTGCACGCGATGGAGCTCGACATCGAGGCGATCGGGACCAACGGCCACGAGCTGCCGATGGTGCGGGCCACGATGTGCGGGGACGACCGGGAGCTCTTGCAGGTTCCGTACCGCGTGCTGGAGAGCTGGCAGCACGCCTACGAGGGCAATCTCCTCATCGTGCTGCCGGACACGTTCGGGACCACCGCGTTCCTGCGTCGTGCGCCCGAGTGGGTGGCGCGGTGGAGCGGCTTTCGCATCGACTCCAAGGACCCGATCGAAGGCGGCGAGGAGATCGTCGCCTGGTGGCAGGCCATGGGCGAGGATCCCCGGGACAAGTTGCTCATCTTTTCCGACGGGCTGGACATCGGCGACATCGAGCGGGCCTGGCGCCACTTCTCCGGCCGGGTGCGTCTCGGCTTCGGTTGGGGCACGCTGCTGACCAACGATCTGCGGGACTGCGCACCGGTCAAGAACCCGGGGCTCGATCCCATCTCGCTGGTGTGCAAGGTGACCCGCGCCAACGGCCGCCCCACGGTCAAGCTCTCGGACAACCTGGAGAAGGCGTCCGGCCCGCCCTGGCTCATCGAGCGTTACCAGGCGGTGTTCGGGGGCGGAGCGCTGGCGCGCAGGGCGCTCGCGGTCTAGCCCGCATTTCTCACCAGGTCACGGCTGCGGGCGCGGATCTGACTGCATTGGCTGCGTTGGACGCGGCCCGGGTGCTCGACGTACTGTCAAGTACGCCTGCGCGCCCGGACTCGCGTTCGCCTTGCCAATGCAGCCATCTCCGCGCCCTCGCTCGCAACCTGGTGAGAAATGCGGGCTGGCCCCGAACCCGCGACGAGCCCTGACGCCGCCGCCATCGGTGCGGGTGGCGGTCGCGGCGAATCCGTCCGCTGCGTTCGTCTCGCCGGCCCGGCGGTATTTCTGCCCGAGCCGGTTGCCGCAGATGTCGTCGCCGGGGTGGAGACGAAGACCAGGACCCAAGACCCACCGACCAGGGCCCAGGGCGCGCATCGCCGCCATGAGCGGAGTAGACTTCATGCCTCTTCGGGCCACGTTCGGGAACCTGCAATGATTCGAACAGCATCGCGCCGCGCGAGCGTCGGCGTGCGGATTGGCTCCGTTCAGGTCGGCGGCGGCGCCCCCATCGTCGTCCAGTCCATGACCGACACTGACACCACGGATGTCGCCGCGACCGTCGCCCAGGTCGAGGCGCTCTCCCGCGCGGGGTCCGAGCTGGTGCGGATTACTGTCAACACCGAGGAGGCGGCGCGCGCGGTGCCCGCGATTCGCGAGCGGCTCGACGCCGGCGGCTGCCGGGTGCCCCTCATCGGCGACTTCCACTACAACGGGCACCGGCTCCTCGCCGATGTGCGCGAGTGCGCCGAGGCGCTCGCGAAGTACCGGATCAACCCCGGAAACGTCGGCTTCGGCGCCAAGCGCGACACCCGCTTCGCGACCATGATCGAGAAGGCGATGGAGCACGACCGCCCGGTGCGCATCGGCGTGAACTGGGGCAGCCTCGATCAGGCGCTGCTCGCGCGGCTGATGGACGAGAACGCGGCGAGTGCGGCCCCGCGCGACGCCGCCGCGGTGACGCGCGAGGCGCTGGTCCGCTCGGCCCTCGACAGCGCGCTGGAGGCGGAGCGGATGGGACTCGCGCGCGATCGCATCGTGCTTTCATGCAAGGTGAGCGCGGTGCAGGATCTGATCGCGGTGTACTCCGATCTCGCCTCGCGCACCGACCATGCCCTGCATCTCGGACTGACCGAGGCGGGCATGGGGTCGAAGGGCATCGTGGCGTCCACCGCGGGCATGGGCATCCTGCTGCAGCAGGGCATCGGCGACACCATCCGGGTCTCGCTGACCCCGGAGCCCGGCGGCGACCGGAGGCGGGAGGTCATCGTCGCCCAGGAGCTCTTGCAGACGATGGGCCTGCGCTCGTTCACGCCGCTCGTGACCGCATGCCCCGGATGCGGCCGGACCACGAGCTCGTTCTTCCGGGAGCTCGCGAACAGCATCCAGAGCCACCTGCGGGAGAACATGCCGCGCTGGCGGGAACGCTACGTCGGCGTGGAGGACATGTCGGTGGCGGTGATGGGCTGCGTGGTCAACGGCCCCGGAGAGAGCCGCCACGCCAACGTCGGAATCAGCCTCCCCGGCACCGGCGAGGCTCCGGCCGCCCCGGTGTTCATCGATGGCCACAAGTCGGTGACGTTGCGCGGCGACCACATCGCGGAGGAGTTCCGCGGCATCGTCGACGAGTACGTCGAGACGAAGTACCCGCTCCGGGACGCCGCCGGCTGAGCCCACCGCAGACGTTCGGCCGCTTCTCCGGTGGGGTGCTCTCCCCGCCGCGCGGAGTGTGACAGAATGCCCCCGATACCGGGCAGATGCGCGCATCGATCGGTCGAGCCCGTTCCCGTAAGGTCGAGCCCATGAAACTGGCGGTACCGAAGGAATCCCATCCCCATGAGACCCGGGCCGCGCTGACCCCGGAGACCGCGAAGAAGTTTCGTGCGCTCAACCTGGAGGTGGCGATCGAGCGCGGCGCGGGCGCGGCGGCAGGGTTCGCGGATGCGGACTACGAGGCGGCGGGCGCGGCGCTCGTCGATGACGGCGCGGCATTGCACGCCGGGGCCGGTCTGGTGCTCAGGGTGCGGGCGCCGACCGGGGCCGAGCTGTCCGCGATATCGCCGGGAACCGCGCTGGTCGGCATGCTCTCCCCCTACGGTGACCGCGAGGCGGTGGACGCCTACGCCGCGGCCCGCATCGACGCGTTCGCGATGGAGCTGGTGCCGCGGATCAGCCGCGCGCAGTCGATGGACGTGCTCTCCTCGCAGGCGAACCTCGCCGGCTACAAGGCGGTGATCGACGCCAGCGCGATGTTCGCGCGGGCGATGCCGATGATGATGACCGCGGCCGGCACGGTGCCGCCGGCCCGGGTGTTCGTGCTCGGGGCCGGGGTGGCGGGGTTGCAGGCGATCGCGACCGCGCGGCGCCTCGGTGCCATCGTCAGCGCCACCGATGTCCGCCCCGCGGTGAAGGAGCAGGTGGAGAGCCTCGGGGCATCCTTCGTGATGGTCGAAAGCGAGGAGACCGGGGCGGCCGAGACCGCGGGCGGCTACGCGAAGGAGATGAGCGAGGACTACCGGCGCCGGCAGGCGGCGCTGGTGGCCGAGCATCTCGCGAAGCAGGATATCGTGATCACCACCGCGCTCATTCCCGGCCGGCCGGCCCCGGTGCTGGTCACCGAGGCGATGGTCGCGAGCATGAAGCCCGGCAGCATCGTCGTGGACCTCGCGGTGGAGCAGGGCGGGAACTGCCCGTTATCGCGCGCGGGCGAGGTCGTTGACCACGGCGGGGTGCGGATCATCGGCCACGTCAACGTGCCGGGGCGCCTGCCGGTGGACGCATCGGCGCTCTACGCGCGCAACCTCTACCACTTCGTGTCCCCGTTCGTCGACCGCGAGACCGGCGCCGTCGCCTTCGACTGGAGCGACGAACTGGTGACCGGCACCGGGCTCACGCGGGACGGACAGGTGGTCCACCCGTCGTTCCGGCCCGAGGGCTGAGGAAGCCGCGAACGCGGCATCGAGGACATTTCCGCGAGGACCCATCCGATGGCCGAAGCCGCCCAGATCGACCCCTTCGTCTTCCGCGTCTCCATCTTCGTGCTCGCGATCTTCGTGGGCTACTACGTGGTGTGGAGCGTCACCCCCGCCCTGCACACGCCGCTCATGTCGGTGACCAACGCCATCTCCTCGGTGATCGTGGTCGGCGCCCTGCTCGCGGTGGCGGTCGAGACGGGGGAGGGCATCGGTCTGTCCAGGGGGCTCGGCTTCGTCGCGCTGACGCTGGCGTCGGTGAACATCTTCGGCGGGTTCCTGGTCACCCAGCGGATGCTCGCCATGTACAAGAAGAAGCAGAAACCGGAGTAGGGGGTCATGTCCGCCGATATCGCCGCGCTCGCCTATCTCGTCTCCGGGGCGCTCTTCATCCTCGCCCTGCGTGGACTTTCGTCGCCCGAGACCTCCCGCCGGGGCAATCTCCTCGGCATGACGGGAATGGCGATTGCGGTCGTCACCACGCTGGTGCTCGCCGACATCGCCGAAGGGCTGACCTGGGGGCTGATCGTGCTCGCCGTCGGCATCGGGGGCGCCGCCGGGGCGATCATCGCGCGCCGCATCCCCATGACCGCGATGCCGCAGCTCGTCGCCGCCTTCCACAGTCTGGTCGGGATGGCCGCGGTCCTGGTGGCGGCGGCGGCGCTGAATACCCCGGACGCCTACGGCATCGGCACCGTGGGCAACATCCGCGTCGCGAGCCTCGTCGAGATGTCCATCGGCTCGGCCATCGGCGCCATCACCTTCACCGGCTCGGTGGTGGCGTTCACCAAGCTGCAGGGGCTCGTCTCCGGCCGTCCCGTCGTGTTTCCCGGCCAGCACCTGCTCAACGCCGCCCTCGGGGTGCTGATCGTGGTGCTGACGGTGTGGTTCTGCCGCACCGAGTCGCATACCGCGTTCTGGCTCCTCACCCTGCTCGCCTTCGCCCTCGGGGTGCTGCTCATCATCCCCATCGGCGGCGCGGACATGCCGGTGGTGGTCTCCATGCTGAATTCCTACTCCGGGTGGGCGGCCGCGGGCATCGGCTTCACCCTGGAGAACACCGCGCTCATCATCACCGGGGCGCTGGTGGGCTCCTCGGGCGCGATCCTCTCCTACATCATGTGCAAGGGGATGAACCGTTCGTTCTTCAGCGTGATCCTGGGTGGCTTCGGCGGCGAGACGGACCTGAGCGCGGGCGGGGAGATGGAGCAGCGCCCGGTCAAGCAGGGCAGCGCCGAGGACGCCGCCTTCATCATGAAGAACGCGGGCTCGGTCATCATCGTGCCCGGCTACGGCATGGCGGTGGCGCAGGCCCAGCACGCGCTGCGCGAGATGGCCGACACCCTCAAGGCCGAAGGCGTGAAGGTGAGCTACGCCATCCATCCCGTGGCGGGACGGATGCCCGGCCACATGAACGTGCTGCTCGCCGAGGCCAACGTCCCCTACGACGAAGTCTTCGAGCTCGACGACATCAACAGCCAGTTCCCGCAGGCCGACGTCGCCTTCGTCATCGGCGCCAACGACGTCACCAACCCCGCCGCCAAGACCAACCCGCAAAGCCCCATCTACGGCATGCCGGTGCTCGACGTCGAGCGCGCGAAGACGGTGCTGTTCTCCAAGCGCGGCATGGGATCGGGCTACGCCGGCATCGAGAACGAACTCTTCTTCCGCGACAACACCATGATGCTGTTCGCGGACGCGAAGAAGATGGTGGAGGAGATCGTCAAGGCGATGTAACGGGGGCGTACCCCGCGGTGGCCCGAGCGGCGAGATCGCTCTCCGCCGCCAGCGTCGGCGATTTCGGTGATGCGCTATCTCGTGCGCCGCCGCCAAAGCTTCACTCTTGTACTGTCTGGTCATCGTGCCTCACCTCGAATTGCGTCTCCACCGCTGGCGCCGCCGCCAGGCCCGCCCGGTCGAGCGCTGGAGATGCGTCCGCCGCCGTGACCTGGCGAGAAATGCGCATCGAGGTGTATGGGAAGGGGACGGGCATTCGGCCGCGTTTTTCACCGACCCTCGAACCGAGGCCATCGGCCCGAGACCGAACCCCGATCCTGGCCTGGAACTGGCGAGAAATGCGGGCTAGGCTCGCCCGCCTTGACGAACCGATCGGTGCAGGCGTGATCGCGTCCCCCAGATTCGACCGAGTGCTGATTTACAGCCACGACTCCTTCGGGCTCGGGCACCTGCGCCGGTGCCGGACCATCGCGCAGTCGCTCGTCGCGCGCCGCAAGGCGCTGTCGGTGCTCATCCTGTCGGGCTCGCCGATCATCGGCAGCTTCGACTTTCGCACCCGGGTCGACTTCGTCCGCGTCCCCGGCGTGATCAAGCTCCGCAACGGCGAGTATTCCTCGCTCAGCCTGCACATGAACATCGCGGAGGTGCTGCGGATGCGCGCCTCCATCATCCGGCACACGGCCGAGGTGTTCGCGCCGGACATCTTCATCGTCGACAAGGAGCCACTGGGCTTGCGCGGGGAGATCCAGGGCACGCTCGAGGCACTCGGGGGGAGCGGGACCCGGCTCGTGCTGGGGTTGCGCGACGTGATGGACGATCCGGCCCTGCTCTCGGAGGAGTGGGAGCGGAAGAACGCCGTGTCGGCGCTCGAAACCCTCTACGACGACATCCTCGTCTACGGCCTGCCGCAGGTGTGCGACCCGCTTCGGGGCCTCGGTCTCTCGGACGCGATCCGGCAGAAGATGACCTATACCGGTTACCTCGAGAGCGCGCGGTCCGGCGATGGGTCCGGGATCCCCGTCGCGACCGCCACGCCGGAGCCGTTCATCCTCGTGACCCCCGGTGGGGGAGGGGACGGCGAGGATCTCATCGACTGGGTCGTGCGCGCCTACGAATCGGATCCGTCGCTGCCGCATCCGGCCCTGATCGTCTTCGGGCCCTTCATGCGTCCCCGCCGGCGGGAGCAGTTCCGCATGCGCATCGCGCGGCTCGACCGGGTGGAGGCCATCACCTTCGACGCGCGGTTCGAGAACCTCATGGCTCGCGCGGCCGGCGTCGTCGCGATGGGGGGGTACAACACGTTTTGCGAGATCCTCACCTTCGACAAGCCGGCGGTCATCGTGCCGAGGCGTCGCCCGCGGCTGGAGCAGACCATCCGGGCGTCGCGGGCGGGGCAGCTCGGGCTGGTGCGGATGCTGAGCGACGAGCCCGGGCGCGACCCCGGGGCCATGGCCGAGGCGCTGCGCGGAATCGGGTCCCAACCGCGCCCGTCCGACGTCGTGGTGCCGGGCTTGCTGGAGGGTCTCGACAACATCCACCGGCTCGTCGAGCGCTGGCTCGATCCGCGCAGTGAGCGCCCCCGCGCCCTGCGCGCGGCGGGCGGCGCCCCGAGCTGAATCCACCCCTGCGTCGCCCCATGCGCCACCCCATCGCGGTCGTCGTCAAGGGCTGGCCGCGCCTGTCGGAGACGTTCATCGCGCAGGAGATCCTCGCCCTGGAGCGGCGGGGGCTCGATCTCCTCATCGTCTCGCTGCGGCGTCCGACGGATCGGTTCACGCATCCCATCCACGCCGAGATCCGCTCCCCCGTGCACTACCTCCCGGAGTACCTGCACGAGGCTCCGGGCCGGGTGCTCCGCGCGTGGCGGGCGGCGCGCAGGCTCCCCGGGTACCCGCGTGCGCGCGCGGCGTGGCTGGCGGACCTTGCGCGTGATCGCACCCGCAACCGCGGGCGGCGTTTCGGCCAGGCCCTGGTGCTGGCGACGGAATTCGGCGGGGTCGCGTCGATCCATGCGCACTTCCTGCACACCCCCGCATCCGTTGCCCGCTACGCGAGCGCGATGCTCGGCGTCGGGTGGAGCTTCTCCGCTCACGCCAAGGACGTGTGGACGACGCCGGAGTGGGAGAAGCGCGAGAAGCTCGCGGACGCCCGGTTCGGGGTGACGTGCACGCGGGCCAACCTGGAGCATCTCGCGGCGCTCGCGCCGTCGCCCTCGCCCGAAGTGGTGGAGCTGGTCTACCACGGCCTGGATCGCACGCGGTTCCCCGCCCGCGTGGCGGAGCGGCCGCCCCGCGACGGCTCCGATCCCGCCGACCCGGTGCGGCTCCTCTCGATCGGCCGGCTGGTGGAGAAGAAGGGGTTCGACGACCTGCTCTCGGCCCTGGCGATGTTGCCTCCGGCGCTTTGCTGGACGCTGGACGTCGTGGGCGGCGGGGCGCTCGAGACGCGGCTGCGTGGTCAGGCCGCCGCGCTCGGCCTCGGTGACCGGGTGCGATGGCACGGAAGCCTTCCGCACGATCGGGTGATCGGGCATTTCGCGGACGCGGATCTGTTCGTGCTCGCTTCGCGCATCACCGCCGACGGTGACCGCGACGGACTGCCGAACGTGCTGATGGAGGCGCAACTCCTCGGCGCCGCGTGCGTGACAACCCGGGTGTCGGGGACGCCGGAGCTGATCGAGCCCGAGGTCAACGGGCTGCTCGTCGCGCCCCGCGACCCCGGCGCGCTGGCCGCCGCGCTCGAACGCACCATTGCCGAGCCGGAGCGGCGCGCACGACTGGCCGAGGCGGGCCGGACGGTGATGGAGACGAGGTTCTCGTTCGAGGAAGGCGTTGACCGGATCGCGGCGAAACTGACGGCCCCATTCACCCCGGCCACGAATCCGGGTCCCGGGTCCCACCCGCCCCCGCGGAATCTGCGATCCGGTACCCTGCAATCCAGGTGACCCGGTGCGGCGGCCCTGAATCGCGACCCCGAATCGCGACCCCGAATCGAAAGTTGGCCATGCGCAAGATCCGGGAGACGATCGTGACGAAGTATCGAAGGGCATCGCAGATCCGAATGTTGCTGGTGCCGCTTCGATTCAGCCTGCGGGACCCTTCCGCATCGTTGGCGTGAAACGAGACCTCGCCGGTACCGTGAGAATTGCGTTTTATGCCCCGCTCAAGGCGCCGGATCACCCCACGGCGTCGGGCGATCGGCTCATTGCCGGGCTGCTGGTGCGTGCGCTCGAACGAGCGGGCCACGAGGTGGTGCTGGCGTCGCGGCTGAGGACGTTCGACGGCACCGGCGACCGCCGCCGCCAGCTCCGACTCGCGCGTGAGGCGAAGGCGCAAGCGGGTGCGCTGCTCCGCCGGTGGCGTGGCTCGCCCCGGGCGCCCCGGTGCTGGTTCACCTATCACCTCTACCACCGGGCGCCCGACTGGATCGGGCCTCGGGTGAGTGCCGGGCTGGGCATTCCCTATCTGGTGGCGGAGGCGTCGCATGCGCCGAAGCAGGCGCGGGGTCCGTGGCGTCACGGCCATCGTGCGGCGGCGGCGGCGCTCGTCCACGCCGACCGGATCATCGCGCTCAATCCCGACGATGGGCCGAGCCTGGAGCGACGGCTCGGCGAGGGGGCGCCCATCGTTCGGCTTGCGCCCTTCCTCGATCTGTCCGGGCTCGCGCCGCCGGGCGCGCGGGGGCGCCGGCGGGTCCGCATCGCCCGTCTCGTCCGGGCCGACCCGCTGACCCCGCTCCTCGTCTGCGTTGCGATGATGCGCCCCGGACGCAAGGCGGAATCGTTCCGGCGGCTGGCCGGCGCGCTCGAGCGTATCCTGCACATCCCGTGGCATCTGCTGGTGGTGGGGGACGGTTCCGCGCGCGCGGAGGTCGAAGCCATGTTCGCGACGCTGCGTACCGCCGGGCGGGTCACCTTTCTCGGGCTGCGTTCGTCGCCGGTGCTGCCCGGTGTCGTCAGCGCCTGCGATCTTTTCGTCTGGCCCGCACTCGGAGAGCCGATCGGCATGGCGATGCTCGAAGCCCAGGCGCTGGGGGTCCCGGTGATCGCGGGGGATGCGCGCGGTGTCGGCGCCGTCGTCGCCCCCGGTGAGGGAGGATGGCTCGTGCCCGAGGGCGACGAAGCGGCGTTCGCCGATGTGGTGGAGAGGGCCCTTGCCGATCCCGCCGCCCTGGCCGCGGCCGGAGCGGCGGCGCGCGCCCGCGCTCTGGCCGAGCACGGGATCGATACGGCCGCCCGCCGTCTCGACCGGTGGATTGCGCAAGCGGTGGCGGCGTTCGGACGATGACTGACCTGACGATGACTGCGCGCGCCGTGGCAGTGTGGGCAGTGCGGGTCGAGTCGGGAACAGCATCCGGATCGGACCGGGCATCCCCCGGAGCGATGGTGCCGGCTTCCGGTCGGTGATCGGCACGATGACGATCCGGGCCGCCACGCCTGCATGCCCCGAGGCGGAGCATGCCGAAGGCGGAGAGCGGCACTGCGCACGACCGGACGGCGGAGCAGAGACGATGATGGGCGCGACGATGAACAGTCGAGTCGCGAAGACGCGGCCGGAAACGCGGCGCACAAAGGTTGGGGCCGGGAGGGTGTCCGGGCTCGCGGTGGAGTACATGCGGTGATGGACGTGGTGATGATCCGTCATGGGATGACGGCGTGGAACGAGGCGGGGCGCATCCAGGGGCACACCGACATCCCGCTCTGCGCGGCCGGGCGCCGGGCGCTGGCCGGGCGCCGGCTCCCGGCCCGGTTCGCATCGTACCGGGTGCATTCGAGCCCGCTGGCCCGGGCGGTCGAGACCGCGGCGCGGCTCGGGCTGGGGGCGCCGATTCCGGACCGGCGCCTCATGGAGATGCACTGGGGCGAATGGGAGGGCAAGGTCCGCGCCTCGCTGGCGGCGGCGGACCCGGAGGGCGTGGCGCGCAATACGGCCCGGGGGCGGGATTTCCGCCCGCCGGGGGGAGAGAGTCCGCGCGAGCTACAGGCCCGGATCCTCGACTGGGCCCGGAGCGCCGCCCGGCCGCCGCCCGGCGGCGACATCCCCGTTGACGGGGAGCCAAGCGCCGGGAGTCGACGACTCATCGATGTGCGTCGGGATGCACATCGGGATATGCATGGGGACGCACATCGGGATGGTTCGCGTGTTCGGCCCGTGCCCCCCTCATCACCCGACGACGCAAGGCACGCCACCGCGGTCTCTTCGTCCGCCCGGAATGCGATGCCCTCACCGTCTCCCGCACCCGGCGACGGAGGGGTGACGCTCGGGGTGGTCGCGGTTACCCACAAGGGCGTCATCAAGGCCACGCTCGGACTCGCCTGCGACTGGGACCTTGCCGGCAAGAACCCGGTGCGTCTCGACTGGGCCTGCGCGCACCGGTTCCGGTTCGATTCGGAGATCGGAAGGTTCGCGCTCGAGGAGCCGAATATCCGGCTCGATGCGCACGAATAGCCCGGAAATGTCACCGAATGGCCTCCAATCCCCGGTCCGATCCGATGGGCGGCCGCGCCCGCCGGGAAGGTTGCTCCGTCCGGGGTGCTTGCCCTCTACCGCGCGCCGGGTTCCGTCCCCACCTGCCGTGATGACCCCCTCGACCGCCCCCAGCGTCATGATCTGGGTCCAGCACCTGATGGGCATCGGCCATCGGCGCCGGGCCGCCGCCATCGCTCGCGCGCTGGCCGAGCGCGGTGCCTGCGTCGCCTTCGCGTCCGGCGGCGCGGGCGTTCCCGAGGTCGATCCGGACCGGATCCGGGTCGTTGCCCTTCCCGCCGCGCGGGCGGCGGATGCGCACTACCGCACGCTGGTGGATGCCCGTGGCCGCGAGGTCGGCGGTGCCTGGCGCGCCGCCCGCCGCGATGCGCTGCTCGCGGCGTTCGCGGAGCACGCCCCGCAGGTGCTCGTCACCGAGACTTGGCCGTTCGGCCGCCGCCTCCTGCGCTTCGAGCTGGAGCCGCTCGTCGGGCACGCCCGGTCCGCGGGGTGCCGGCTGGTGAGCTCGATCCGTGACGTGCTCCAGCCGCCCTCGAAGCCGTCCCGGGCGCGGGACGCCGCCGATCGGGTGCGTGCGGACTACGATGCGGTGCTGGTGCATGGCGACCCCGCCTTCATCGGGCTCGACGCGAGCTTTCCGGAGGCCGGGCGGATCCGGGACCGCATCCGGTACACCGGATATGTCACCCAGGGGCCGGGACCGGACGCTCCGCCCGGAGTGGGCGAGGGGGAGGTCGTGGTCTCCGCCGGGGGCGGGGTGGTGGCGCATCGGCTGGTGGAGGCCGCGCTCGGGAGCGCGCGCCTCGATCGCCGCCGCCGATGGAGGGTGCTCGTCGGTCCCAATGCCGGCGCCGACGCCCTCGCCGGCTGGCGTCGGGCGGCGGCGGACAACACCGTGGTGGAGCCGAACCGCGCCGACTTCCGCTCGATCCTCGTGCGGGCCCGGGTTTCGGTCTCGCAGGCGGGCTACAACACCGTCACCGACCTCCTGGCCGCCGGCGTGCCGGCGGTGCTCGTCCCGTTCGCGGCCGAGGGTGAACGCGAGCAGTCGATCCGGGCGCGGGTTCTCGCCGAAGCCGGGGTCGCGCTGGTGATCGAGGAGCACCGGCTGACCGCGAAAGCGCTTCTCGATGCGGTGCGGCGCGCACCGGTTCAGGTGGCGCCGAAACGCCCCCTGGCGCGGCTCGACGGGGCGGCCGAAAGCGCGACGGCGATCATGGAGATCGCCTCCGACGCGGTCGCCTCATCCCCCCGCTGAGAGCCCGCCGAGAGCGATGACCGAGGGGCGTGACTTCCCGAACCTTATTTCGGCTTGGGCGAGGGCGGCAATGGACGCGGAGGATGACCTCATCATCAAGCACCATTTCATGGCGAGAGCCATCGCTTTCGAGATCATCGAATCCTTTGAGCGAAAGTAATGCAATGGCCGGACCTCATCGATGAACTTGACGCGTGGCGGGACGAAGGCCGGATCGCGTCGCTGTGGTGGCGTGACGACGATGCGGTGGCGCCGGCGCCGGCGCTCGACCGGCTCGCCGGGCTGGCGGGCGAGCATCAGGTGACGGTGGGGCTTGCGGTGATCCCCGCGCTCGCGCAGCCCGCCCTCGCCGCATGGCTCGGCTCGGCGCCGGTCGAGGTGCTGCAGCACGGATGGCAGCATCGCAGCCATGCCGCGCCCGGCGAGAAGAAATCGGAGCTCGCGGGTCATCGGCAAGCGCACGCAGTGGCGGCCGAGTTGGCGGGAGGATTCCGCAGGCTTGGCGAGATCGCCGGCGATCGGCTTCGGCCGGTGCTCGTTCCGCCCTGGAATCGGATTGCCCCGGACCTGCTGCCGACCCTGCCGCGGCTCGGCTTTCGGGGTCTGTCGGCCTTCGGCCCTCGCCCCGCGGTGGAGCCGGTGCCGGGGCTCAGGCAAGTGAGCTGCCATGTCGACGTGGTGGACTGGCGGGGCGGACGGGGTTTTGTCGGGTGCGACCGGGCGCTCGCGGCGGTGGTCGCCCATCTCGCGGCGCGGCGCACGCGATCCGTGGACCCGGCCGAGCCGACCGGACTCCTGACCCATCACGCCGTGCACGAGGAATCCACCTGGGCGTTCCTCGCCCGGTTCGTGGAACGCACCCGGCGCCACCCGGCGGCCCGCTGGCTGATGCCGCAAGAGGCGATCCTCCGATGACGTTCCCCGCCCGGTTCGTGGAACGCATCCGGCGCCACCTGGGGCCACCCGGGGGCCCGCTGGCTGATGCCGCAAGAGGCGATCTTCCGATGACGGAGCGTGGCCTCGGCTTTGGTTCAGGCTCCGGCTCTGGTCCTGATTCCGATCCCGATTCCGGTCTCGGCCTTCGCTCCGACTCCGACTCCGACTCCGGCCCTGGCCCCGGCCCCGGCCCATGAACCCTCCGGCCGAATCCGACCCGGCCGCCCTCGTGGTGCGGACCCTGGCCGACGGTCGAGCCCGTCGCCGTGATGCGCTCGCGCGCGAGTGCGGGATCGACGATGCCGGCCTCGCGGAGGCCCTTCGAAGGTTGGATGGTCTCGGGGTCGAAACCATCGCGGGGCGGGGCACGCTTTCCCTGCCGCGGCCCGTCGATCTACTCGATGCGGAGCGGATTCGGCGCGCCCTGCCGCGGCTCGAACCCGAGGCGGTGCATGTGCGCTTCGCCGTGGATTCCACCAACTCCCTCCTCGCCGGGCGCCTGCGGGTGGGGGTCCGGGCTCCGGAGCTTTGCACCGCCGAGATCCAGGCCGCCGGCCGGGGGCGCCAGGGCCGGCGCTGGGTTTCGGAGCTGGGGCAGAGCCTGGTGCTGTCGGTCTCGTGGCGCTTTGCCGCGCCCGCGGGCGGGCTGAGCGGCCTGTCGCTCGCGGCCGGGGTCGCGCTCGTCGAGGCGCTCGCGGCCGGCGGGTTCGAGGGGGTGATGCTCAAGTGGCCGAACGACCTGGTCGTCGACGACCGAAAGCTCGCGGGCATTCTGGTCGAGGCGAGTCGTGTCGGATCGGGCGCGCCCGCGTGCGTGGTCGGGGTTGGCTTCAATCTGGACCTCGCGCCGGCCGGCTCCGGTCGAATCGACCAGCCATGGACCGACTTGGCGCGGGAGTTCGGGCGGGTGCCCGTGCGCAGCACCCTGGCTGCACAGGCGGCCAATGCGCTTCTCGATGCCTGCGGTCGGTATCAGGAGCACGGTCTCGAACCCTTCGCCGCCCGCTGGCGCGAGCGCGACGCCCTGCATGGGCGGCCGGTGCGCGTGCTGTCCGGGGGGGCTCCGATCGACGGCACGGCGCAAGGCATCGACGTCGACGGGGCGCTGCTCGTCGAACACGCCGCCGGCGTCATCCGCTGCGAGTCGGGCGAGGTCACGGTGCGGGCGCGTCGCATCGCCCGCCGGTGACGGTGCCGGCGACCGTAGTCGGCACGATCCGCCCGGAGGTCGGCCCGTTTCGATTGGGAATCAGGCGCTAAAATCGGCAAACGCGCAGCACTGGCATGGACATTCACGGTCGCAGTACACTGCCGCCCACCGAGGCTCGGACGAGCCCCGGCAATTCCCCCGCCAGAGGTCGCGCCATGGGTCCATCCGACTGGATCACCATCGGGGTCGGAGTCGCGATCCTCGGGTTCCTCTGGAGCCTGCACCGCGACATGCAGAACCTGTCCGATCGCGTGTCGCGACTGGAAGGCACGGTCGAGTCGCTCGCCAAGGTGTTGCTTGACCGCGAAGTACGTTCCCCGACCGCGCGGGGATGACGTGGACCCCATGCGCCGCCTTCCCCGGACTCGCCGCTCCGGTGCCCGTGGTTCGGCGCTTTCGGGGCGGGAGCCGCCGCCGCCGGCTTAGCTCAGTTGGTAGAGCAGTTGCCTTGTAAGCATCAGGTCGTCAGTTCGAGTCTGACAGCCGGCACCAAAATTTTCCCCCCTCACTCCCACGTCCACGTCCACGTCCCCGGCAAGATGCGCAAATCGGTAGTGCCCCACTTTGAAACTCTGCCCGGGGTCTCCGACCTGTATGCACGGGTTTTCCCGAGAGTTCAGGAGTCCGGGTGGGGCACTACCCGCAGGTTGCTCCGCGATGTGCGGTCATCGGCGGGCTGCGTTGTTTTCTGCACGCTGCTGGCCGTCGCGGGCTGCGGCGGCGGTGGGGGCAGTGGGGTCAGGCAGGACTCCGCCGGAACTTTGCCGCCATCGTCCCGGCCACCCCCGTCCCCGCCGTGCGTTCAAACCGCGATGGATTGCATCACTCAGGAGCAATTCCTGGACGAGCGCGCCTCGATCGAGGCCGGGTACGAAACCGCCGCCGACTACAGGAATCAGTGGGGACTCGGCGCGGTTCGGGCCGGGCGCGCATGGGCGCATCTCGAGCTGCGGCGCGGCATCGGCACCGTCCCGGGCCGCGGCCAGACCGTCGGCTTCATCGATGATGGAATCGACACCGATCACCCGTTGTTCTCCGGCCGGACGGTGACGGAGGTCTCCCTCTCCGGGGCGACGCAGGAGACCGGCGGCGACTTTTCGCACGGTACTGCGGTTGCGGGGGTGATTGCGGCGAGTGCGCAAGGAGACTCGTTCACCAGAAACGTGCCGGTCCCGCGCGGTATCGCCCCGGGCGCCGACATCGCCATGTTTTCAGTGCCCGCCGGGGCGCCGGACGCCCCCTACGAGCCGATCTCGCTGGCCGGTGTCGGCCGCGCCGAGGATCGTCGATGGGCGGATCGCATCAGGCACGTGATCGACTGGTCGCGCCAGGGGCGGTCGCTCGATTTCGTGAACGTGAGCCTGGGCTTTCAGGGGCTGATCGAGCAGTACGACGAGCCGGCCCTCCGCACCGGTCTCGGCGAGGCGATCGCCGCCCTCGCGCAGGGTGGCGCGAGCGAGAAGGTCGTCTTCGTCGGGGCGGCCGGCAACGCCCACGGCGCCATGTGCGATGCAACCGATTTCCCGAACCACCCGGGCCTCTGCGTGAACGGGCGCATCGTCGCCAGCTCGGTGGAGGTCATCTGGGGTCTGCCGGCGCACATCGAGGAGCTGCGCGGGCACGTGATCGCAGTCGTCGCGGTATCCCCCGACACCGACGGAGACGGGGATCACGAGATCGCCTCGTTCTCCAATCGCTGCGGAATCGCGGCCGAGTGGTGCCTCGCGGCCCCCGGCGAGGCGATTCGGACCGCCTACTTCGGGCCGGATCCCGCCGACGGCACGCCGGGGGTGCGGGGCACCTTCCCCGCCCGTGGAACATCCCTCGCCGCGCCGATGGTCACGGGCGGGCTCGTGGTACTGAAGGACTACTTCCGTGACCAGCTCTCGAACCCCGCGCTGGTGCAGCGCCTTCTGGCGACCGCCGACAAGAGCGGCATCTACGCGGACCGCGACACCTACGGCCAGGGTCTGATGGATCTCGCGGCTGCGACCTCGCCGGCGGGTGTGCCCCGGATCGTGGACGGTGAGCGGATCGACGGCCCGGGCGCCTTGCTGGCGCGGACCCGTCTCTCCCTCGGCCCCGCCCTCGGCGACGGGCTGACGCGGTCGTTCGCCGGGCGGGAGATCGCCGCCTTTGACGATCTGGGCGCACCGTTCTGGTTCTCGCTGGACAGTCTCTCCGGTG
The DNA here is from genome assembly GCA_965221725.1 of Gammaproteobacteria bacterium. Lineage (GTDB taxonomy): Bacteria > Pseudomonadota > Gammaproteobacteria > HK1 > HK1 > HK1. The sequence continues at coordinate 593,580 of OZ244909.1, read as the reverse complement.
CCGCTTCCGGCCCGTCGGTCGCGGCGCGGCTGAGCGGATACGTCGCCCCGGTGCGCACATCGGGGTCATCCGGGGCGCCAAGCGCCGCCTTCGTCGCCGGGCTCTCGGCGCATGGCCGCCTCCATGGCGACGCCCACGGCCACGCTTCGGTCGACGGGTGGCGCCTCGGAATCCTGGAGGCGCCGGCGGGCCCCGAGCGCAGCCATCTCGGGCTCGCGGGACCGGCCCTGGCGGCGGCCCTGACCGATGATGATCGCGCCTGGTCGGCCATGGCATTCACCACTGCGGGAAGAGTCGAGCCCACGCCGGCTTCGGGCGCTTCTTTCTCCTGGCGGCCGGGCGGCGGGCCGCTCGCTCTCCACTCCGGCTGGGTATCCGAGGGTGACTCGCTGCTCGGCAGCACCGCGGAGGGTGGGTTCGGCGCGCTTGGGGCCGACGCGTTCTTTGCCGGTATCCATGCCGCCTCGGAGTTCGGCGGATGGCGGGTGAGCGCCGGCGCCGAGGTCGGTACCGTCGAGCCGGCGACCCGCGGCGGTCTCATCGACGATGTCTCGGCCCTGACCACCAGCACCTTCGCGTTCCGCGCCGACCGACCGCTCGCCGGCGACGGTCGGTTGCACCTGTCCGTCTCTCAGCCCCTGCGCGTCGAACGCGGCCGGGCCTCGCTCACCGTGCCGGTCGGCCGGACCCGGCCGGGCGAAGTCCTGCGGGATCAGGTCCCGGCCGACCTTGCGCCGAGCGGCCGGCAGATCGACATCGAAGCCCGATGGGAACGGCCGCTGGCCGGCGGCGCCCTCCGCCTCGGCGCCGTGGCGACCCACGACCCCGGTCACCGCGCGACGGAGAATCCGGAACTGACCCTCCTCACGGGCTGGCGCCGAGCCTTCTGACCCGAAAAATTCGCTGCCTATCGCCAGCCGCGAGATCCAGCACCCGCTCGTCGAGGATGCGGCCAGGGTGGCCAGGGTCCGTGATGTTATCGATTCGCGGTATCAGGGCCACCCGGTGGGGCTCTTCATTGTCCGGTGCAATCCCGCGGTCCGGTTGAAGGATGGATGGCACTGTAGCCGCGGCGGCGCATCCGGCCGGTCGCTATCCCCGCATCGCCGCTCCTTCCGGGTCGTACGGGCTGCTCGCGATGATGCGCGCTCCGCGTTCCGCCCCCACCACATGGGTGTGCAGTTCCTCCCCGACTTGCGCGTGCTCCACGTCCACCAGCGCCATAGCGAGGCTCTTGCCGACGTGGTGGCCGTATCCGCCGGAGGTGACGAACCCGACCCGGCGCCCGGCCTTCCACACCGGCTCGTAGCCGGAGGCGTCCGCATCGAGCGCATCCACCTCCAGCGTCACCAGCCTTTGCGGCGCGGGGTTCTTCTCGCGCTCGGCGAGCGCTGCCTCGCGGCCGACGAACTCGCCCTTGTTCCACGCGATCCAGCGGTCCATGCCGGTCATCCCCGGGGTGTAGCCCTGGGTGAACTCGCAGCTCCAGATCCCGAAGCTCTTCTCCAGCCGGAGCGAATTCATCGCGTAGAAGCCCCACTCGCGAATCCCGAGGTCGCGGCCCGCGTCGAGCAGCATCTCGCGCAGCCCGATGTGCTCCGCCGCGCCCACGTTGATCTCGTAGCCGAGTTCGCCGGTTACCGACAGGCGGCCGACTTTCGCGCGCAGGAGTCCGACGTCCAGCGTTGCGCATCCCATGAACGGCAGCGCTTGGTTGGAGAGGTCCTGGTGGGTGAGTGCCGCCAGCACCTCGCGCGAGCGCGGGCCGGCGAGCCCGAAGCCCACTGTCGCGTCGGAGATGTCGCGCACCGAGACGTCGTGCGCTCCGAGTTCCGCGGTGCGGTCGGAGAACCAGCGCCGGTGCCACTGTCGGAGGTAGTACGAGCCCATGATCCACCAGGCGCCGTCGCCCCAGTTGAACACCGTGAGGTCGCCCTTGAGACGGCCGTCCGCGGCGAGCATCGGCGCGAGCTTCGCCCGCCCGGGCGCGGGAAGGCGTGAAGCCAGGATCCGATCCAGCCACGCCTCCGCCCCCGGCCCGCTCACCTCGAAGCGGGAGAACCCGGAGATGTCGACGAGACCCACTCGTTCGCGCACCGCCTCGCACTCCTCGGCGACGATGGGGAACGCATTCGATCGTTTGAGCGTCGGCGTCTCCTCGAAGCCCGGGGGTGCGAACACCAGCGGTGTTTCCAGCCCCCAGGTGCAGCCCCACCGGCAACCCGCGGCGTGCATCGCGTCGTGGGCGGGAGCCTTGCGCAGTGGCCGTCCGGCCGGAAGCTGCTCGTTGGGGTAGGTCATCACGAAGCGGCGCGAGTAGAACTGCCCGGTAGTCTGCCGGATGTACTCCCGGTTCGAGGCGAACCGCCCGTAGCGCGCGATGTCCATCGGCCACACGTCGGCCTCCGCCTCGCCGTGGATCATCCACTCCGCGAGCGACTTGCCGACCCCACCGCCCTGAAGGAACCCGGCCATCACTCCGCAGGCGAGCCAGTAGTTGCGCACCCCCGGCACCGGCCCGACCAGCGGGTTGCCGTCCGGAGAGAAGGTGAAGGCGCCGTTCACCCACCGCTTCACCCCGACCCGTTCCAGCACCGGGTACCGGCGCCACGCCATCTCCAGCTCGCCGGCGATGCGGTCGATCTCCTCGGGGATGAGGTCGAAGCCGTAGTCCCACGGCGCCCCGTCGATGTTCCAGTGCCGGTGGTCGGTCTCGTAGATGCCGACCAGCACCCCCTGCTGGTCCTGCCGGAGGTAGGTGAACCCTTCGAGGTCCACCGTCATCGGCACTTCGAAGTCGAGCGCCGCCACCTCGGGGATGGTCTCGGTCACGAAGTAGTGGTGCTGGAGGGGCGAGAGCGGCAGGTCGAGCCCCACCATGCGCCCCACCTGCCTGGCCCAGAGCCCGCCCGCGTTGACGACGTGCTCGGCGTGGACGATGCCCCGCTCGGTCATCACGTCCCACATGCCGTCGGCGCGCTGGTTCAGCGCCTCCACCCGGTTGTGCTCGATCACCGTGGCGCCCCGCTTGCGGGCGGCGCCGGCGTAGGCATGCACGGTGCCGGTGGTGTCGAGGTAACCCTCGCGGTCCGCCCACAGGCCGCCGATGACCCCGGTGACATCCATGATGGGGCACTTCTCGCGGATCTCCGACGGGGTCATGAGGTGGCAGTCCTCGATGCCGATGGTCTGGAAGATCCGGTATGCCGACTGCAGCCACTCCCAGCGGGCCGGGGCCGAGGCCACCGTGATCCCGCCCGTCATGTGCAGCCCGATGTCCTGGCCCGACTCCCGCTCGATTTCGCTCAGCAGGTCGATGGTGTACGCCTGGAGTGCGGCCATGTTCGGGTCCGCGTTCAGCGCATGCACGCCGCCCGCCGCATGCCACGACGAACCCGCCGTCAGCACCGAACGCTCGATCAGCGCGACGTCGGTCCAGCCGAACCTGGCGAGGTGGTAGAGCACGGAGGCGCCGACCACGCCCCCGCCGACGATGACGACCCGGTAGTGGGCCGGGTAACGGACCCGGGCTCCGGCCTGGGCACCAGCTTGGAAATCGGGATTCATCGGGTGTCTCCTTCGACCTGGCGCCAGGGGATACGGGAACGGCGGCATCACCGCGCGTGCCCTGCGCAATGCACCGAGCGGCATTGTCGCGACTATCCGCGGCCTCCGCTACAGGGCGCCGGGGCTCGTCTTTATCCGAGGCGTCATGGCACTGCTGTCGACAGCATCGAGCGCATCCGCGCCTCGGCCGCCAGCGTCGCTCCCGACAAAAATGGGGCTGTACAGGGTGTCCCGTCGGTCGGGCGGTAGTGGGTGGAAGTGATACCCTGCCGGCCGGTCCGGGACAGGAGTCGAGCATGTACGCACTCAGGGAATTCGGGAGTTTCCATGCAGGCGGTCGGCTCGCGAGCGTCGCCGGCAAGGAGAAGCGAACGATTCGGCTCACTCCCGATGTGACGCTCGATTACGATCCGAACGGCGATTTCATGATCGAGCAAGTCTACGTCCAGTACTTCATTCCCGCCGAGCAGACGTTCCCGTATCCGCTGGTGCTGCTTCACGGGGGCGGCCTGACCGGCGCGTGCTGGGAGAACACGCCGGACGGTCGTCCCGGCTGGCTGCACGACTTCCTCCGCCAGGGTTTCGCGGTCCATGTGATCGACGGGGTCGAACGCGGCCGCTCCGGCTTCTGCGCCCTCGAAGGCATGTGGGAAGGGGAGCCGATCATGCGGACCCCGGCCGAGGCATGGAATCTGTTCCGTTTCGGGCGGCCCGAGGACTTCGCGACGGGAACCCCGTTCGAAGGCCAGCGCTTCCCGGTCGGCGCGATGGAGAGCTTCCAGCGCCAGTTCGTGCCCCGCTGGACTTCGACGTCGGAGGCCCAGATCCGCGGGATCGGCGCCGCCCTGCGCCGGATCGGTCCCTGCGTGCTGATCTGCCACAGCCAGGGCGGGTACCTGGGCAGCCATGCGGCAGTCGAGAATCCCGAGTGCATCCGCGGTGTGGTCTGCGCCGAGTCCTCCGGCTGGCCGACCGAGGAGCGGATTTCCGGCCCGGTGGTCGCGGGCGGTCCCTGGCTCCTGCTGATGGGGGACTTCATCGAGCATTCGCCGCATTGGACCGCCGCCCGCGCCGCCACCACCGTCTTCGGCGAGCGCGTGAACGCCGCCGGTGGGCGCGCCGAGCTGGTCGATCTCCCGGCGGTCGGATTCCCCGGATCGAGCCACATGTTCATGATGGACGAACACTCGGCCGAAATCTCGGCGTGGCTCGGGGGCTGGATCCGGGACTCGGTTCGCTGATGATGACGAAGATGGTGGAACGGAGGGTTGTCGGACTCCGGAGTGCGTCCGGTACGCGGAGATCGAAGCCGGTCGAAGCTCCGGATCGGTTTGCACTTTGTGCAGGCTGGCCGATGTTCTGGGCGTTGCCGTGGACGACATCATTCCGTGAGTGGATGAGAATGCCCGGAGAAGGACAGACATCGCAGGTGGCCGAATCGGCGGTCTCGGGCAAGGAGAGGCGCATCGCTTTCGGGACAACCTGTGCAAGTGGCGAACCGGTGGATTGAGGAGGTCGAAGTGATGATCAGAATCGCACCGTTCATCGTCGTGTCCATGCTCTGCGCACTCGCGCCGCCCGGCGTATCCGCCGCCACCGACGACGGCCTAGCGGTCGCGACGTTTGCGGGCGGATGCTTCTGGTGCGTGGAGTCGGATTTCGACAAGGTGCCCGGGGTGGTGGAGACGATATCGGGGTATACGGGCGGGACCGTCGCGAACCCGAGCTACCGGCAGGTTACCCGGGGCGGCACCGGACATCGCGAAGCGGTGCGGATCCGCTACGACCCGAAGCAGATTTCCTACGAACGGCTGCTGCACATCTTCTGGCGCAGCGTCGACCCCACCGATGGCGGCGGTCAGTTCTGCGACCGCGGCGAGAGCTACCAGACCGCGATCTTCGTCGGCAACGAAGAGCAGCGGCGCCTCGCCGAGGCGTCACGGGAGACGCTGGAGCAGTCGACGGTGCTCGACGCGCCCGTGGTCACGCCGATCGAGATGGCGGGTGAGTTCTATCCGGCCGAGGACTACCACCAGGACTACTACCGGAAGAACCCGGTCCGCTACCGGTTCTATCGGTTTTCGTGCGGACGCGATTCGCGCGTGCAACAGTTGTGGGGGAGGCAGGCCCACGACGGAATCGGACATCACTGACCGTTCGTCCGGGCCGCGTGGCGGCGGAACCACTCCTACAGTATCCGCCACCACGGAACGGCGAGGATGCGCTCCGACAACCACCGGATGTCGCCGCCGCCGTGGAGCAGCAGGCCGCCCGTGCATGCCTCCGGGTATTCCTCCCCAAAGGCCCGGAGGCCCCGGGTATCGGAGTAGCCGGGGGTCGTCGTGGCCTTGACCTCGATGGGCAGCAGCCGGTGGCCGGTCTCCACCACGAAATCGACCTCGAGGTCGGTCGTCGTGCGCCAGTACAGCACCTCCGGGGCCGGGACCTGAGTGTCGCGCCATACCAGGAGGTCGAGCAGGACGAGGGTTTCGAGGTGGGCTCCGCCAGGCGGTTGGGAGCCGCCCAGCCATCGGGCGAGCGCCGGATCGCTCCAGTAGAGCTTCGGGGTCTTGATGAGTCGTTTGGTGCGATTGACGGAATAGGGGGCAAGGCGCACCAACTGGAAGGAGGCTTCCAGCAGGTCGAGATAGCGTTGCACCGTCGCGCGCGGAATTCGGGTGTCGCGGCCGAGTTCGGTCTGGTTGACCATGGCGCCGAGACGAAGGGTCGCCGCGCGCATGAGTCGGCGAAAGTCGACGAGGTTGCCGATCGTGGCCATGGTCTGGAGGTCGCGCTCCAGGTAGGTTCGGAGATAGCCGTCGAACCAGAGTGAGCGGGCTTCGTCGTCGTGCAGCTCAACCGCCGGGGTCGGATAGCCGCCCGCGCGTATCTCGTCCCGCCAGTCGGCGGGAATCGATGGCTTCGATTCGATGAGATCCACCCATTCCGCTGTTGGCGTCGACAGGAGTTCGGTCCAGATCCCGGGAGAGCGGAGGCTCAGCCGCTCCCGGCGGGTCATGGGCCAGAGGTTGACGTAGATCGCCCGCCCGGCGAGCGTCTCCGAGACGCGGTGCATGAGCAGCAGGTTCGCGGATCCGGTGAGGACGAACCGACCGTGGCGGCGGGGATGGTCCTCGTCCACTGCGCGCTTGACGGCGAGCAGCAGATCGGGCTCGCGCTGCACTTCGTCCACAGTGATCCGGGAGGCGCGGCGGAGGAGATCCGCCGGCGCCACTCGGGCGTGCTCGCGGGTTTCCAGATCGTCAAGCGTGAGGTAGAGGCGATCCGAGAGGAACGGCTCGGACCGGGCCAGGGTGCTCTTGCCGGTCTGATGGGCGCCCATCAGCACGACGACCGGCGACACGCCGAGAGCCCGCTCCAGCAAACCCGAGGCGGCTCGATGCAGGTAGTGACGATCGACCATGAGGTGGGCGATTATCGCTCACACCGTGGGCAGATTTCAAAAACAGAGGTTCTGCGGTCGGAAATTCCCGCCGCCGGGAAGGGGTGAGAAAACGGGGTAGGTCGTTTCCACCTGCGCAGGTCTTCGACCGGCATCGTCGTGGGGTGATAATACGCTGAATATGCAGGGATTTCTGCCGTTGTTGTCATCTCTCACGTCATTGCATTCGCGTCAGTGTTGCGCTTCAATGCCCGCCGAATGGAGGCCGGACGTGTGCGGTTTGATGACGGATTTTTCGATCTCGTTTCGGGAATCCGATCGCGCCTTGGCGGCGGCCGCCCGATGTCAGCGGAGTGGAGTCATGCCGAAGCGCAGCACGCTGCAACTCACCAAGCGCACCGTCGACGCCCTTGCGGTCGCCGCGAAGGATACCCTGTTCTGGGATCGGGACTTGGCCGGCTTCGGCGTGCGGGTCCATGCAGCCGGGCGGAAGTGCTACGTGGTGCAGTCGAGAGGCCCGGCGGGGCTGAAGCGGGTGACGCTGGGGTGCCACGGGGTGCTGGCGACCGAAGAGGCGCGGAAGCAGGCGGCCGTCGTCATTGACCGCCTCAAGCGGGGCGAGGCCCCGACGCCTGCGCCCCTTGCGCCAGCGCTGACCGTGGCGGCGTTGGCCGAGCGCTTCCTGCGCGTGCATGTGAAGACGCACTGCAAGCCGAACACCGCGAGGACGTACCAGGGCCACCTCGACTGCCACATCCTGCCCGTGCTCGGTGCAATGGCGCTGGGTAGCGTCGGACGCGCCGAGGTCGCGGCGCTGCATCACCGGCTGCGCGATACGCCCGCCACCGCCAATGCGGTCGTCCGGACCCTCTCGGCGATGCTCCACTTGGCCGAAGCATGGGAACTTGTGCCTCCCGGCCGCAATCCCTGCCGGGCGGTCCGGCACTACAAGCAACATCCTCGGGAGCGCTTCCTGACGGTGGAGGAATATCGGCGCCTCGGCCGAGTCCTGACCGAAGCGGCGCGCGATGGTTCGGTCTGGCCCCCGGCCATCGCTGCCCTGCGGCTGCTGGTGCTGACCGGATGCCGCCATGCAGAAATCACCGCATTGCGCTGGGACGATGTGGACCGCACCGCGGGCGAGCTCCGGCTGCGCGATGCGAAGACGGGGCCGCGCCGGGTGCCGCTCACCGCGCCGGTGGCGGCGGTGCTCGCCGGCATTCGGCGCGCCCCCGACACTCCGTGGGTGATTGCCGGGCCGAAGCCGGGGACTCACTTGTCGAGTCTCAGCTACCACTGGCATCGCATCCGGGAGAGGGCCGGGCTCGACGATGTGCGCATTCATGACCTGCGCCACTCCTACGCATCGAGGGCGCTCGCCCTCGGCGAGGGCCTGCCCACCATCGGCACGCTGCTCGGCCACCGCAAGATAGCGACCACCGCCCGCTATGCCCACCTGATGCGCGACGCGGAGAAGGGCGCGGCGACCCGCGTGGGCGAGAGCATCGGCGCCCACCTCGCACCGCAAGTCGCCGCGGCCGCCTGACGCATGGCGACCCTCGGCCCGCGCACCCTCTCGAGCCGCACCGTCGAGCGCTTGAGGGTTGAGAAGGACATCGTCTTCTGGGACCGCGCCCTCACCGGGTTCGGCGTGCGGGTCTACCCGACGGGCGGCAAGGTCTACGTCGCCCAGGCCCGGGGACCCAAGAGACCGAAACGGGTCACGGTCGGCCGCCACGGGGTGCTCACCGCCGAGCAGGCCCGCCAGCGCGCGGCGCGCATCATCGCCCGGGTGAAGGCGGGTGAGGCCCCGACCCCCGAACCGCTCACAGCACCACGCACAGCAGCGCCGACGGTCGGCGCCCTCGCCGAGCGCTTCCTCGCCGAGTACGCCGCAGTGCGCTACAAGCCGGCCACCTTGGGGTGGACCCGTACGGCGGTTCACCGGTATATCGTGCCGGAGTTCGGCAAATTGGCCCTGGCGGCGGTGGAGCCCACGCAGATCAGGGAGTTCCACCACAAGCTCTCTCACTCGCCTTCCATCGCCAACATGGTGGTCCGTACCCTCGCGCTGATGTACCGGCTCGCTGCGGACTGGGGATTGGTCCCCGAGGGCTGTAATCCGTGCCGCAGCATCGCGAAGTATCCGCCGCGCGAGCGCGAGCGGTTCCTCACCGACGCCGAGTTCACCCGGCTCGGACAGGTCCTCGACCAAGCCGAGACCGAAGGCAGCGCGTCCGCCTCCGCCGTCGCCGCGATTCGCCTGCTGATGCTGACCGGCTGCCGGAAGTCGGAAATCCTCACCCTGCGCTGGGACCATGTCGCTCTCGACGCCCGGGAACTCCGCCTCCCCGACACCAAGACTGGCCCCCGGGTGATTGCTCTCCCGCCCATGGCGGTGACGCTGCTCGCCCATCTTCCCCGCGACCCTGACAGCCCATGGGTCATCACCGGCCGCCAGTCCGGCACACATCTTCATGACCTCGCTCACGCCTGGAAGGTCATCCGCATCCGCGCTGGACTGGACGATATGCGGATTCATGATTTGCGCCACGGCTTTGCCTCCCGCGCCCTCGCGCTCGGCGAGAGCCTGCCGATGATTGGGAAGCTGCTTGGTCACAGCCAAGTGGAAACCACCGCCCGGTACGCACATCTGGCCCGAGACTCGGTCCACGAGTCCGCCGCCCGCATCGCCGAGAGCCTCGCCGCAGACCTCTTCGGGACAGACGAGAGTCGGTATCGCTGAAGCCTGCGGACCCAGTGAACAGGGAAGGATAGATTCTGCCCCTCTCACAAGGCTTGGCTGGCTGTGAAGCTGGCGAGCACCGCGATCTCAGGAGGCTGGAGGTCCGATCACTACGGCGAATCCATCCATACCTTCATAGCCTTCCCCGCCGTGCGCCGTGACCATGCCTGAAGGGATATTCCCAGTATTCCCCGAATTGCCTGCGATTGGGATGCGACGTGGCGGCCCTCGTAGATGCGAAGCCTCGACGAATACTATGGATCCCTCGTGTCTTACCTGGAATTCGAGTCCATCAAGTGTTTTCAAGATCCAATGAAGTTGTTGCGCGTTCTTACGGCAATAAGAAGATGCACCCTCCGATCCGATATCGATGCCACTCAAGTACCATTGGAGGGCATTCTCGAATTCCCCCATCATGACTTTGCAGTTGCCCATGGCGAGAGCTGTATCACTCCCTTCTCTTTCTAACGCTGCAGCTTCGAAGTCTTGATAAGCTTCCGTAAACATATGCAAAGCGAATTTCGAATTTCCACGATTTTTCAATACATCACGCTTGGAGCCATAACCATGCTGTAAAGAAGTGCCAAAATCTTCTACTGCTCCAAGGTGATTATCAGTCGCTGCGCGTGCGTTGCCGCGATTGTAGAACAACGCATGGCGCATGATATTAGCAATAAATTCCGGATTCTCGATTATGTATTCACTAAGATAAATCGGTTTTTCTATATTTTTGATTGCTTTCGTGTAGGCTTGTTCCGCATCCTTAAATCGTCGGAGTGCGGCGAGCGCATCTCCCTTGAGGCAATGAGGTTGCGCCACGTGGGGCATAGTTTCCGCATAGAGTTCATATGCAGCAAGTGCGTCTTCGTATCGTCCTGTCTGATAGGCGCGATTTCCACGATCTCGAATTTGTTCTGGTTTAGGTGATCTTTTGCGTTGTAATGGTATGCTGGTCGTATTCGCCGCCGCCAAACCCGGAACGTCACCGAACAACGCTATCTTCGACAATCCCAGTTGCGTAAGGTAATTCTTTAATGGTTCCTTAGATGCTTGTGGTATAACTATCGATAGAAGGTGCTGATCCGGTATCCGAGGATTGCAGATCACGAATATGCTTTGCTGCGCAATAATCCGAGCTCCAAGTGAACGATCAGGCTCGTAGTATACGGTCATCTGTCCTGCATCGAATGGATCTGCCAAGGAACGGCCATTTCGTGCGATTTGAGGATTTCCAATATCCAGCACGAAAATCTTGGCGTCCTTGTCTTTATCTGGTAATTTTTTGCATGCGAACCAAAGAGCGACTAAGAGATATTCCGTGAAATCCAGAAGTCCTGTGGCTGCTCCTTGATGCTGGAGCACGGATAATCTCTGCAAATCGGAAAAACTATTGTTTCCATCAATGATTTGCATCGGCATTATTAATTTCTCTTTTTGATATTCATCTACCAACCTCTGGAGATCATTTTCGTCTACTGGAAAATCTTCGCTGTACGCATTCCGTAAGCGGCGAACAGCTCCCGATTCCGGTTGCCAGTCGGCATCGGCTTGGCCTCGATATACAGGCCGTGTCATAAATTTAGACTGATTAACAACCGCTTGTACGATCTCTTCAGGAGTCATGACTCAACCTACATCGACTACTTGCAGGGGATTTGCTCTAGGTATCGGGTCACTGATTGCGAGAAAGTCAGGGCTTGTTTACATCAAGATCAGAGTGATTTCCGCATCATTGTTAAATCACTATGAATTGCGGTTGTATTAAAAAACAATATCATTCGGCCGCTTCCATGACTTCCTTGCCCCTCTCTTATGCGATTCGACGGATATTTCTGCATTGGACCAACCGCATTGGTTCGGCGTGCTGACCTTCCCAGAGTTCCCCGCCGACGCTATCATCGCAGCATACATAACCGTCTGAGCCAATCTCCCACTCCCTAACGCTGTCAGCGTCTACGCACAGAGCGATATACGCTCACTGGCCGCCAAATCCAGAATTGAGGCATCCTTCGGCGTTTTTCTCGTTTTGGACGCTAGCGACGTCGATGCCGCCACCGCCGGGGATCGATGTTCACAGCATGATCCCACATTCCCCGTTTGGCCTGTTGCGCCTCCCGTTCAACATGTTTGTATCGTTTGGAATAAGCAGCGATCGCGTGTCCTTCTCGGACGAGCCATTCCCCGACATCTTTGCCGTTGCAGGTGATGACCCCAACCGCACGTCCGAACCTGTCGTAGTCTTCGACCGTGACGTAAACCCGCTTGCCGCCAATCTCCTGGATCAAAGCACTCTTCACACGTTTTCCGTGCCCGAACCAATAGCCGTCCCGGTGTTTCGCGACCTGATCGAACTCGGGTGCGTCAAGACCGGCGAATCGTACTTCCTGTCCGGATACGCGAATCCCGTCACCGTCAGTGACATAGGCTTTACCAGCGAGTGTGTCCGAGCGGTGTTGTCTGCGTGGGCGGCGTCGCCTGCGCGGGGGGTTCCCGAATAATCTCTGGAGAAAAAAGTACAATCCCACTGCGATTACGAGGAGAACGACCAAAGGTTCCATTGCTCGCGTTACTCGGTTCCGTTTCGTGCTCAACGGCTATAGCGCTCGGGACATATCATCGCAATTTGAGCCGATTCTCCAGCGAGACGGACTACGGTCCGCATCGTAATCGGTCGAACTCAGGTAGCCGAGCCAGTATCCGCACATTCACCATCGCCTCCTCCTTGCTTCCGCGCACCACGATGGGCTCTGGCAGCAATGGCGAGTCCACGATTTGGCGGATGTCGATGGCGCGGTAGGCTCCGTCTTCGACAGCATTCGAGGTGAGCTTCGGTAGATCCTCCGGGTGTACCCGAATCGCCTTGAGTCTCCACCACTCCCCGAGGCCAGGCGAGAGCACCCACATCTCGGTGCTTAAGCCTCCCTCTGAATGGGGCCGATGGAGGGTCTTCGCAAGATAGTGGCCTGCATCCTGCGTAGTCGGTCCAAGTTCGAATTGGTCGGAAAGAAGGTCGATGAGTGGGTTGTCCCGGGTTGGTAGCCCGCAATCCACGGTCCAGTGCACCCGATCAAGCTCACCGAATTCCGCATCAGCACTTACCGCCGTGCTGCCCTCGCTTTCGCTGGGCGCGGATGGTATCTGTGCGACTATGCAGCCGGAAAGCGAGGTTGCGGTAAGTATCCAATACAACAGATGTTTCATCTTCAGGGAATCCCCCATCCCCGTAGGTCGCTGAGACGACGGCATCACGCGCCATATGGTCATCAGCGATGCCACTGCGGGCGCACATTGTACAGGGCCGCGAAGATCGCCGTCGTGTGCTGCCCGTCACCGTCTGCCGCGTCCCGCCGAGACGAGGCCGCTCCAGGTTCGGCATCGCTCACTTGAACCTGCCCCACGCCGTACCGGCCGCACCCGGTACCCGAGGGATATCCCGGCCGGACGTGCGAGGAAGTTATCCCCAGACAGCAAGCATTGGGCTTTCGGATATTGCCCGTCGTCGATCGCACATCGTCCAGGGCGGCGTGCTGGATGCCGTCACCATTTCAGATGATCGGACATGGATCTTTCCGGAACTGGGCTGGTGAGCGCGTCATCAATGTCGGCAACCAGACCGCCATGCGCAGCGTGGTATGTGTGGCACATACGATGTGAGCACCGCCGACGACGAGAAACCCCGACCCGAACACCATCTCCCATGAAAGCGACACCGCCTGTGCACGAGGGCGCGCACCGCCCGTCATCAAGTCGTATGCTGCTCGGTTCGACCAGAAGCGCCGCCGAGCGTCGCGGCGGCGCTCGGCCGAACATCGAATATCGTCGGCACCGACGCGGGGCCTCCCTCCCCCGTGCGCATGACGTCGCAACACTGAGCGGTGAGTCACGCCACATCCCGCTTTTCCAGCCCCATCACGGCAGCCGGCGCAGATACGGGCCGCCAGCGTCCGGCGGGGCCGAGTAGGTGAGCTGCCGGGGGCCGGCGGGGGGCGTCGGCATCATCACGCGGGTCGTGCACCTTTCCCCTGAGGGGGTGCAAGGCGTTGTCGAGCCTGCATTGAGGCCGTTCGCCCACAGACTGTGCGGGGGCTGCGCGGTCGGCGTCGCTTTCGGGCCGGACCGGTCGCGGTCGCGGGCCCTGGCGCAGGCCTATTCAAAAGTCCGTGGCTTTCCGGCAGTGGGGCGAGGCGGCCGAGGCGTCGGCGGGTTTCGGCTGGTTGGCGAGGCGCCGTTTCGCCCGCATTGGCGGGCTTTTGGCCTGCGGGGTTCGGATTCGGGGCGTGGCCGAGGGCTGGCTTGCGCGGCGTTTCGACCGACGGCGGGCGGGGGCCGGCTTTGGGCGGGAGGCGGCGCCCTTGTCGCTGGCCGGCGGCTTGAGGACGGCGTCGAGGGCCTCCTGCGGGCGGACGGCGTAGTGCCGGTTGGCGGGCGGCAGGTGCCGGAACCGGCCCTCGCGGCGCACGATGGAGATGGCGGCGTTGGTCGGGCAGGCGAGGTGGCGCGGCAGGTTGCCGACGTGCGCCCGGCCGCGGTCCTCGTCGTAGGTGAAGTCGCGCACGGAGTGCAGGCGGTTCTCGATCTCCCAGTGACGGCGGACCAGGGCGGCGATCTCCTCGGGGCCGGCCCGTGCGGCGTCGAGCGAGGTGAGGCCGTAGGCGGTCTCCCGGCGCTGCGTGCCCTGCTTGGGCAGGCGCCGCTCGCGCTCGATGCGCAACGCCTGCCGACGCCCGTGCAGGCCGGCGAAGCCCTCCCGCTGCGGGCCGTCGAGGTCGAGCGCGGCGCAGCGCCGCCGCTCCAGGCGTCAGTGGCCCTTCTCCCAGCCGCCGTCGGCGTGCCGCGCCTTGCTCCAGTCGATCGCCCGCAGGTCGTCGAGCATGGTCGGCTGGTTGTCCTTGACGGCGGCGACCACGTAGTCGGCGCCGCCGTCCTCGACCAGGGCGCGGGCGGTCTCGTGCTGCGCGTGCAGCGCGTGCAGCGTCACCGTCCGGCCCCGCAGGTCGAGCGCCCGGGTCAGTTCGCGCGCCGCCGGGATCTCGTTGGTCCTGTCGCCCACCTGCACCTGGCCGAGCACCAGCCCGCTGCCGTGCTCGACGGCGGCGACCAGCATGACGCGCCCGTCCCCCGCCCGCCTCGAGGCGCCGCGCACGTCCTTGCCGTCCAGCGCCACCGGCGCACCCGCGCCGCAGTGGCGCGACCACGCGCCCAGCGCCCGGTCCGGGGCGTCCGGCGGCAGCGACGACAGGATGTAGTGGAACGTGGATGCCGCCGGCGCCGTCCAGCGCCGCCGGCTCGGGCTGAAGAACGCGCCCGCGGCCCGCAGCTGCTCCTGGTCCAGCCGCGCCGCGAACTCGCCGAACGCGGCCACCCCGCGGTAGCCCGCCAGCCGCGCGGCGATCATGATCGTCGCGGAGCAGGCCAGCCCGTAGCGCACGCCGCGCGCCTTGCGCAAGTCCGGCATGTCCTCAAGGAACGCAGGCAGGCTGCGCAGCTCCGAAGCCGCCGGCGCCTCCCCGGCCCCGCCCGACCGCCAGCCGTCCGGCAGTGCGACGCCGCTCAGCGCCGACGCCGCGCCGCCCTCAATCTCGTACACGTGCACCTCCTTCGGCTGGCCGTTCCCCCGCCACCGCGCCGACCCGCCCGGCTCGCGCGAGAAGCCCCGCGTGCGCCCCAGGCAGACCCGGTTCGACGCCCGGTAGCACGTCCCCTCGAACCGCGACGGATCCACGAACGTCTCCGCCAGCAGCACCGGGTAGCCGTGCGCGTCCCGCAAGTCCCCCGCAAGCCGCCGCAGGCTAAGCCCCAGCGCCCGCGACGCCAGGTTCGGCACCGTGCCGGCGGGAAGAACCGCGCACCGGGCGTTGTTCGCGATCAGGTGCAGCCGCGCGAACTGCCGCTCCCGCGTCCAGCCGATCCACGAGTCCCGAACCCCCACCTTGAACGCCCCCGCCTGCCAGCCGAGCAGCGCCAGCCAGCTGCCGCCGCGAACCGCCACATGACGCAGCGACTTGCCGAAAAGCCCGCGGAAGGGCAGGTAGTGGTGCTCGCGCATCAGTGCGTCCCAGCGCCGCCGCTCCTCCACGCCGCGAACCGGACGCACCTCCACCTCGCGCAGCCACCCCACAGCGCCACTTCCGCACAACACGTCCATGGCGACCTTCTGACACAACGACTTTTTGAATGGCCAGCAAAAAAACCACCGGAAGCCCCGGTCGCCGCCAGGACTTTTGAATAGCCCTGGGCCCTGGCGAGCACAAGCCGCCATGCGCGGGCGCTGGCAGGATAATGGGGATATACTGAGTCGCCGAGCCGCAAGGAGGTTTGCTCCATGACCGACGATGAACTGAAAGCGCTGGTTGCCGGCTTGGCCGTGGCGCAAGACCGCACCGATGCCCAGCTGGCGGAAAACGCCGCCCAGCAGGCGCGCACCGAGGCCAAGTTGGCGGAAAACGCCGCCCAGCAGGCGCGCACCGAGGCCCAGTTGGCGGAAAACGCCGCCCAGCAGGCGCGCACCGAGGCCCAGTTGGCGGAAAACGCCGCCCAGCAGGCGCGCACCGAGGCCCAGTTGGCGCGCACCGATGCCCAGCTGGCGAAGACCGATGCCAAGCTCGCGCAGACCGCTGCCAAGATTGACAAGCTGGCGGAGATGTACGGCGGCGTGGGCAACAACCTGGGGGCGGCGGCCGAGGAGTTCTACCACAACAGCCTCAAGGCCGATCCGGTGCTGGCGGGGACGCGCTTCGATTTCATCGACAGGAACGTCACGCGCAGCCGCGGCGGCGTGGAGGACGAGTTCGACCTGCTGCTGGTGAACGGCAGCGAGGTGTTCGTGGTGGAGGTCAAGCACAAGGCGCACGGGAACGACCTTGAGCGCCTGCTCAACGAGAAGGCGCCCAATTTCCGGCGCTTGTTCCCCGAGCACGCCGGCCGGCGGCAGCGGTTCGCTCTGGCCGCCTTCCATATCCACGACGATCTCAAGAAGGCGGCGCTGGCCCAAGGCGTGGCCGTGCTGCAGCGCAAGGGCGACGTGATCGAAACCCTCGCGGCCTGAGCCGGCCGGCGGGACCAATCCCGGACGGCGCCGACGGCGCTCAGCCTCTATGGGGATGCTGGACCTGCGCCGCGAATTTGCCAAGGCGCGGCATCAGTTGTCATCAGTTGTAAGGTGTCGCCATGAGTGAAGCCATTGCCTTTGACACCCACCGGTTCGTCAAGCGCCTGACGCGGACGGGGTTTACCGAGGAGCAGGCGGAAGCGCTGGCGGATGAGCAGGTGGCCCTGCTGAACAGCAACCTGGCCACCAAGGAGAACCTGCTGCGGCTTGAGGGGGCCCAGAAGCAGCAGTTGGCGGAGCATGAGGCGGCCCAGAAGCAGCGGTTGGCGGAGCATGAGGCGGCCACCGAGCAAAAGATACAGGAGATCAAGCGAGACATACAGGAGCTGAAAGGATCTCAGGCGCGGCAGATGGCCGAGCTCAAGGCCGATTTGCTGAAGTGGATGATCGGGGCGCTGATCGCGCAGACCGGGGTGATCGCGGGGCTGGTGCTGGGCTTTTCGGGGGCGGGCCCGGCGGGCCCTTGACCTTGCCGCTCCCTGCGCGGGCTCGTTTTTTGGTAGGCTATCATCCCTGATTGAAAGCTCGGTGAGGAGATCGGCGGCGATGTCGGGACTAAAAGCTATTAAGGCTCTTTCAGGAACATTGCCGCCTGCGCGGCCTGCCGCGCCCGTCCGGCCTTCCGCCCGCGTCGTCGCCTCACCCCCCCCCCCCCCCCCCCCCCCCGAAATGCGCGGCCTGAGGGGCCGCCGGGGCCGTTCGGGCGCCCCGCCATGTGACGGCCTTCGGAGCGCCCGCTCCGGCGCCGCCGGCCGGGGCGGGCGCCCCCTCGCTGGCCTCCCCGCGGAACCGGCGTTGGGACCCGGCAGCCGGGGCCGCTCTCGTCCGCCGGCCCCTGCGCCTGAACCTCTCTCCCGCCGCCGCCCGGACCCGCTTCGGACCCCACCCTCTCCTGACAGTCCCGCCCGTTCCACCGCGGCCCGCATGCCGGGCCTCCATCATCCCGCCCGCGCCGCGGCCGGCCCCTTGGCGGGCCTCCGCCGCGCCCTCGCCGCCGCCCTGCTCGCCCTGCCGCTGCTGTTCGGCCCCGCCCCGGCCGCCGAGGCGCAGACCGCGCCGGCGAAGCCGACGGGTCTGACGGCGACGGCGGGCAACCGGGTGGTCACCCTGAGATGGACCAACCCGAACAACAGCGACATCACCGGGTGGCAGTACCGCCAGGGGACGGGCGATCCCCTGAGCTGGGGGAGCTGGACGAACTTCGCGGGCTCCTTTACTGACGCCACTCTCACCCGCGTCATCACCGGCCTCACGAACGGCACCGAGTACAGCTTCGAGATCCGCGCGGTGGCCGGGACGGTAGAGGGCACCGCATCGGACCCGGTGAGCGGGACACCGATCCGCCCACCGGCCAGGCCGACGGGTTTGACGGCCACGACGGGCGATGCGAGCGGCGAGGTTGACCTGAACTGGACCGATCCGGGCGACGACACCATCACCTCCTACGATTACCGAATCCGCTCAGGCAGCGCATGGAATACTTTTCCTATTCCCGGAAGCGATGCCGACACCACCAGCCACACGGTGACGGGCCTGACCGACGGCACGGAATACACCTTCCAGATCTTCGCCAAAGCCGGGAGTGTCTTCAGCCCCTCATCGGCCAGCGCGACCGCCACGCCGATGGCCCCGCCGCCCGCCAAGCCGACGGGCCTGACGGCCGCGCCGGGCCCGGGCAGCGGCCAGGTGACGCTGCGCTGGACCAACCCGGGCGACAGCCGCGTCACCTCGTGGCAGTACGACTCCTGGCGCGGCACCCCGGGCGCCTGGGGCGGCTGGCGCAACTTCAACCCCGGGGCCGGGGGCGCCGCCTCCAGCGCCCGCATCTCCGGCCTCATCAACGGCACGCAGTACGGCTTCCGCGTCCGCGCCCGCGCCGGGGCGCTGCGCGGCGCCGCCTCGGACGCCGCCACCGCCACGCCGGCGGCCTACCCCCCGCCGCTCAAGCCGGCGGGCCTGACCGCCACGCCGGGCGACGGCGAGGTGACCCTGAGCTGGGACGACCCCAAAGACAGCCGCATCACCCATTGGCAGTGGCGCTACCGGGCAAGCGGCGGCAGCTGGCCGCCGGTCTGGAGCCAACTCCCTGCCGCAACCGTCCCCGATTTCATTTTCATTAGCTCGGGCCTGACCAACGGCACCGCCTACGAATTCCAGATCCGCGCCGTGGCCGTGAGCCTGCCCGGCGCCTTGTCGGACATCGTGTCCGCCACGCCGAGGACGCCGCCGCCCGCCAAGCCGACGGGCCTCGCGGCCGAGGCGGGCGACCGCCTTGTCCGGCTGAGTTGGGACGACCCGTCGAACAGCGCCATCACGAAGTACCAGTACCGCCGGGGGACGGGCGATCCGGTGACCTGGGGGGAGTGGACGGATTCCCCCAACTCCAGAGCCGACACCACGTCAATAATCCTGTCCGGCGGCTTGGCCAACGGCACGGAGTACAGCTTCCAGATCCGCGCCGTGGCCGGGACGCTGACCGGCGCGGCCTCGGACACGGTGAGCGCCACGCCGATGGCGCCGTCGGCGCAGTTCACATCCTCCGTGGGAGCAACTCCCGAGAACATTTCGGCGTCCATTCCCATCAGTATCAACCCGGCCCCGTCGGCGGGGCTCACGGTGGCCTACACGGTGACCGGCACCGCGACCCGGGGTTCGGACGGGGACTTCACGGCGGCGGCCAGCGACAGCGTGGCCGTGTCCGCGGGCACGACCGGGGCGTTCATCCCCATCTCCATCGTCCAGGACGCGCTGCGCGAGGGCGACGAGACGGTCATCCTGACCCTGGCCGACGGCGCCGGCTACGACCTCGGCGCCCGGACCACGCACACGCTGACCATCGAGGACGACGACCCGCCGCTGGCGCCCGCGGGCTTCGCCGCCGCGGCGGGCGACGGCCAAGTGGTCCTGAGCTGGGACGACCCGTCCGACGCCGCCATCAGCGGCTACCAGTTCCGCCAGCGCACCCCGCCGGACACCGGCAGCTGGGGAAGCTGGACGGCCATCGCCAGCAGCACCGCCGCCACCACCACGCACACGGTCACGGGCCTGACGAACGGCACGGCCTACGGCTTCCAGGTCCGCGCCCTGGACGGGACGCTCGAGGGCGCGGCCTCGTCCGAGGCGACGGCGACGCCGGCGGCCGCGACGCCCGGCGTGGCCGCGGCGCAGCCGACGGACCAGGCCGTCACCGAGGGCGACGCCTCGGACACGGCCACCTTCACGGTGGCGCTGCGCACCCGGCCGTCGGACAACGTCGCGGTCACCGTCACCGCCCCCGCCGGGCTGGAGCTCGCCGGCCCGGGCGGCGGCGCGTTCGGCGGCAGCGCGCTGCTCGCTTTCCTCGCCTCGACCTGGAACTCGGCGCAGACGGTGACGATGCGCGCCACCGACGACAGCACGGACAGCCCGCTCGGCCGGGAACTGTCCGTCGCCTACAGCACATCCTCCCGGGACGGCAGCTACCGCAACCTCAGCGGCACGGCGGCCACCGTCACGGTGGCGGACAACGACCCGACGACGGTGGCCCTGGCGGGCGCCGCCGGGGATGTCGCGGAGGGCGGGACGAAGACCTTCACCGTCACCCTGGGCCGCGGCCTCGTGAGCGGCGAGGCGCTGCCGGTGCCGCTCACCTTCGGCGGCGCCGCGACGCGGGGCGCGGACTACACGACGGCCTGCCCGACGACCCTGCCGACCGGGGTGGCCTGCGCGAACCTGGACTCCGGGAACGCGGCGGTGACCTTCACCGGCCCGAGCACGGGGACGACGGCGACGACGGTCACGCTGACGCTGACGGCGGCGACGGACGGCACCACGGAGTCGGGCGGCGAGACGGTGGTGATCGGCCTCGGCACGCTGAACGCGAATTCGGGCACCGGCCTTGGCGGCGGCGCGTCCGGCGCCGACAGCCTGGCGGACTTCCGCATCACCGACGCCGCCGCCGCGCCCGCCGCGCCGACCGGCTTCACGGCGGCGGCGGGCCCGGGCGGCGGGCAGATCACGCTGAGCTGGACCCCTCCGTCCGGCACGGTCACGGGCTACCAGTACCGGGTCCGCCGCCCGGGCGGCGGCTGGTTCGGGTGGGCGAACATGGCCGGCGGCGCCAATATCACCACCTTCACGAGCGACTTCACCGAGGTTCTGGACTTCCAGATGCGCGCGCGCAACGGGAGCCTCCTCGGCGCGCCGTCGGCCATCGTCCGGGCGACGCCGGTGGCGGCCCCGGCGGCGCCGACCGGCTTCGCGGCGGCGGCGGGCCCGGGCGGCGGCCAGGTCACGCTGAGCTGGAGCGACCCGTCGAACAGCGACATCGCGAAGTACCAGCACCGCCGGAAGCTGAGCAGCGCCGGCGCCTGGGGGAGCTGGACGGACTTCGCGGGCGGCACCACCGCGGCCTCGACCGGCGGCACGGTGGCGGGTTTGACGAACGGCGCGGCGTACGACTTCCAGGTCCGCGCGACGGCCGCGCCGGGCGGGACGGTGCTGGGCGCGGCTTCGGCGACGGTGACCGCGACGCCGAGCGCCCCACCGGCCAAGCCCGCCGGCTTCACGGCCACGGGGCAGCCCGACAACAACGTCGCTCTGAGCTGGACCCGCCCGTCGAACAACGCGATCACGAAGTGGCAGTACCGCCGGAAGTTGAGCAGCGCCAGTACCTGGGGGGAATGGCGAGACATCCCCGGCGATCCGCGCGGCACCGTCTACACGGTGGGTGATTTGATCATCGGCACGGCATACGACTTCCAGGTACGCGCCCTGGTGGGGACGGTGGCAGGCCCGGCATCGGACACGGCGACCGCGACGCCGACCGCGAACCTGCTCTTCAATGAGGCCGCGACGCTGGCCACGCTGACCGCACTGACGGTGTTGGAGGAGGCGACGGGCCGCTACCGGGTGCGGCTCTGGGGCATGCCCAGCGGGAACGTCACGGTGACGATCGCGAGCGACAACAGCGATGTCACGGTGGACACCGACACCTCGGCTCCGGGCAACCAGAACACGCTGACGTTCACGACCAACACCTGGACGACGTTTCAGACGGTGACGGTGTCGGCGGCCGACGACGGCGACACGACGGAGGACACGGCGACGCTGACGCACAGCGCGTCGGGCGGCGGCTTCGACACGTTGACCGGGAACGTGACGGTGACGGTGACGGTGACCGACAACGACACGCCGGGCCTGGTGCTCAACCCGACGGCGCTGACGGTGGACGAGGGAGACAGCGGGACGTACACGGTGGCGCTCGCGACCGAGCCGACGGGGAACGTGACGGTGACGGTCGCGGGGGCGAGCGGCGAAGTGACGGTGGACACCAACTCCAGCACGCCCGGCAACCAGAACACGCTGAGCTTCACGACCACCACCTGGAGCACGCCGCAGACGGTGACGGTGTCGGCGGGGAACGACGGCGACACGACGAACGACAGCGCGACGCTGACCCACAGCGCGAGCGGGGGCGGCTACGGCTCGGTCACGGGCAGCGTGGCGGTGACCGTCACCGACAACGACACGCCGGGCCTGGTCCTCGACCCGACTTCGCTGACGGTGGCCGAGGGCGGCCGCGGCACCTACACGGTGGCGCTCGCGACCCAGCCGACGGGGCCGGTGACGGTGACGGTCGCGGGCGCGAGCGGCGAGGTGACGTTCGACACCAACACCGCCACGCCCGGCAACCAGAACACGCTGACCTTCACCACGACCACCTGGAGCACCGCGCGGACGGTGACGGTGTCGGCGGGCGAGGACAACGACACCACCAACGACAGCGCGACGCTGACCCACAGCGCCAGCGGCGGCGGCTACGGCTCGGTGACCGGCAACGTGGTGGTGACGGTGACCGACAACGACGCGCCGGCCGCCGCGGCGCCGGCGGCGCCCACCGGCCTCACCGCCACGGCGGGCAACGGCCGGGTGGTCTTGAGTTGGAACGCCCCCGCCTCCAACGAAATCACCAAGTGGCAGTACCAGCTTCTCGAGAGCACCCGCTGGATAGACATCCCCGAAAGCAACGCAACAACCCGGAGCCACACGGTCACCGGCCTCACCAACGGCTTGACCTACAACATCCGCGTGCGGGCGGTGGCCGGCGACGTGAACGGCCGGCCATCGGCGCCAGTGAGTGTGAGACCCCTGTTCGGCGTGGCGGTGCTGTCCCCGACATCCCTGACGGTGGCCGAGGGCGGCACCGCCAGCTACAGGGTGCGGTTGAGCGCCCAACCCCCCGAGGGCGCGGGGGTGAGCGTGTGGATCACCTCCGACAATCCCGACGTGACCACCTCCCCCGTCAGCCTCGACTTCACCCGCGGCAACTGGAATGAACCTCAGACCGTCACGGTGTCGGCCTCCCAGGACAACGATGCCGTCCATGACCGGGCGACGCTGAGCCACAGCGTCCAGGGCGGCGGCTACACGGCGGGCAGCGGCCCCGACCTGAACCTGGTCGTCAACGATGACGAAAGCGGCACCCCGCCGCCGCCGGCGGTCCAAAAGAACACGGCACCCACGGTCGCCACCCCCATCCCGGACCAGAACGCCCGGGTGGGCGCGCCCTTCAGCTACACCTTCCCGGCCAACACTTTCAACGACGCCGACCGCGATCCGCTGATCTACTCCGCCACGGGGCGGCCCGCCTGGCTCAGCTTCAACCCCGCCACCCGCACCTTCACCGGCACACCCGCGGCGGTGGGCGCGCCGGCGGTGACGGTGACCGCGAGCGACGGCAACGGCGGCTCAGTCTCCGACACCTTCACCATCGCGATAAGCGCCGCCAACGCCAACCCGGTGCTGACCATCCGCGGCGGCTCGGCGGTGACGGAGGGGACTGCGGCCAGCTTCACGGTGACGGCCGATTCCCCGCCCACCTCGAACCTGACCGTCAACCGGACTGTCGCGGACGCGCCGGGCGCCGATTTCCTGGCGGCCGGGAACGAGGGGGCCGGCACTTGGACCTTCCCGAGCGGCCAGACCTCCCGGACCTTCACCATCGCGACCCGGGCGGACAGCGTGGCCGAGCCGAGCGGCCCGATCCGCGTGACCCTGGGCGCGGGCACAGGCTACACGCTGGGCGGCGCGTTCACCGCCGCCGTGACGGTGAACGACAACGACGCCGCGCCGGCCACCTGCGCCCCGACGGCGGCGGGCCTCGTCGCCACGGTGCGCGGCTACTACGCAAGCAACCGCAACCGCGCCGACCGCCACTTCGGCGAGAACTGGCGGCGGGTGCTCATCGCCTTCGGGGCCGAGACGCACGCGACGCTCACGCCCTACACGGCGGCCGAGGCCCGTGCGAGCGAGGCCATCTGGCGGGGCTGGCGCCCGGTGCGCGTCGAGCTCGAGCGCCTCGAGGCCTGCCCCGGCCGACAGCCCCCGGCGCCGCCGCCGGACGTACCCCGGGTGACGGTGACGGCCTCCACGGCCGAGCCGATCACGGAAGGCGGGACGCTCGCCTTCACGCTGACCGCCCGCCCGGCGCCGGCGGCGGACCTGACGGTGAGCTACACGGTGGCGGACGCCGCGAACGCGGACTTCGTGGCCGCCGACAGCGAGGGCGCGAAAACGGCCGTCATCCGGGCCGGGCAAAGCTCGGCCGACATCATGGTGGCGACCGTGGCGGACACCACCGACGAGCCCTCCGGACCGGTGTCGGTGACGGTGGGTTCGGGCGACGGCTACGCGCCGGGCGATCCGGCCGCGGCGGAAGTGGCCGTGGCGGACAACGACGCGACCACGGTGACGCTCGCCGGCTCGGCGGGCGACATCGCCGAGGCGGGCGGGACCAAGGAGTTCAGGGTGACGCTGGGGCGGGCGCTCGAAGCGCACGAGTCGCTGCGCGTGCCGCTCGTCTTCGGCGGCGGGGCGACGCGCACGGACGACTGGACGGCGGCGTGCGCCGAGGCGCCGGGCGTCTACTGCGGCCCGCTGCACACCTACGTCAGCCCGCATGTGAAGTTCATCAGCGCCAACGGCGCCCCGGCGACGGCCACGGTGACGCTGACGGCGGTGCCGGACAGCCTCGACGAGGGCGCGGGCGAGACGGTGACGGTGGCGATTGGGACGGTCGAGACCAACGCCGACGGCGGCGCCGCGGCCTCGGGGAGCTTGAGCTTCACCATCACCGACGACGACGACCCGCTGCCGGCGGTGACGGTGGCGGCGGGTCCGCCGGGCGTCACCGCCGAGGGGACGGCCGCGGTGTTCACGCTGACCGTCGCCCCGGCGCCCACCGCCGCCCTGGCGGTGAACTACACGGTGGCCGACGCCGACGGCGCGGACTTCGTAGCCGCCGGCGACGAGGGCGCGAAGACGCTCACCATCGCCGCCGCCGCGACCACCGCCACCGTCACGGTGCCGACCGCTCAGGACACCACCGACGAGCCCGACGGCCCGGTGACGCTCCGGCTCGCCGCGGGCGCGGGCTACCGGCTGGGCGACCCGTCCTCGGCGATGGTGACGGTGTCGGACGACGACGCCACGACCCTGCCCGGACTGTCGATATCCGACGCGCGCGGCGAGGAAGGCGAGGCGATGCCGTTCACCATCACACTGTCGCCCGCCTCGGAGCAGACGGTGCGGGTGCGGATGGACGTCCGCAACGCGACCCCGCCGTCGGCGCGCTGGCAGGACTACGACTACGCGCGCCCCTACTACGACGTGACGTTCGCGCCGGGGCAGACCGAGCAGCGCCGCTGGGTGTACATCTACAACGACGCGCACGACGATGACGGGGAGACCTTCGAGGCGGTGCTGTTGCGGGCGGAGGGCGCAGTCATCACGAAGGCCGTGGGCGTCGGCACCATCACCAACTCGGACCCGCTGCCGGCGGCCTATCTCGCGCGCTTCGGGCGCACCGTCGCCGAGCAGGCGCTCGAGGGCATCGCGGGACGACTCAGCGCGGAGCGCACCCCCGGCATGCAGGGCACGCTCGCGGGCCGGGCGCTCACCTTCGGTCCGACCTCCGGTACGGGCGAGGTCGCCGACCCGCCGGGCGACGGCCTCGGCCTCGACGGGCCGGAGGAGCAGCCCAGCACCCTCACCGCCGAGGAGGCTCTCCTCGGGTCGCACTTCACGCTGACCGGAGTGCCGGACGCCACCGGCGGCACCACGGCGTTCTGGGGCCGGGCGAGCCGGAGCACCTTCGACGGCACCGAGCGCGGCGACGGCACCGCCATCACCCTCGACGGCACCGTGACCACGGCGCTGCTGGGGGCGGACTACGCCCGCGGCGACTGGCTCTTCGGCCTCACCCTGACGCAGAGCACGGCCGAGGGCACCTATGCCACCCCCGGCGAGGACCGCTCCTGTGCCGACCCCGAGGGCGGGCACTGCGCGGTCCGCGCGGGCGACGGCGACCTCGAAGCGCAGCTCACCGCCGCCATCCCCTACGCGGCACTCGACGCCACCCCGCATCTGAAGCTCTGGGGCGCGGCCGGCCACGGCGCGGGCGAGGTGACGCTGAAGACGCTAGGTGCGCGCTACCGCGCCGACACCGACTGGACCCTGGCCGCGGCCGGGCTGCGGGGCACCGTGCTGACCCCACCCCCAGAAGGCAGCGGCCCCGCCCTTGCGCTCACCGCCGACGCGCTGTGGACCCGCACCGCCTCGGAGCGCACCCGCGACCTCGCGGCATCACGCTCCGACGTGACCCGGCTCCGGCTCGGCGTGGAGGGGCGCTACCGCCTCGCCCTCGACGGCGACGGCCAGCTCACGCCGACCCTCGAAGCGGGGGTGCGCCACGACGGGGGCGATGCCGAGACCGGCCTCGGGGTCGAGCTCGGCGGCGGGCTCGCCTGGAGTGCCCCGACCTTGGGCCTCACCCTCGATGTCTCGGGCCGCACCCTCATCGCCCACGACGACGACGACTTCACCGACCGCGGCCTCGCCGCCGCGCTCACCTTCGACCCCCGCCCGGAGAGCGCGCGCGGGCCGTCGCTCACGCTCCGTCAGGACGTCGGCGACCGGGCCGAGGGCGGACTCGACGCGCTCTTCGCCCCCGACCCGCTCGCAGACCGCACCGAGAGCACCGCCACCGCACGCTGGACGCTCGAAGGCGCCTGGGGCTTCTCCGCCCTCGGCGGACGCTTCACCGCGAGCCCCCACGCCGGACTCGGGCTCAGCCCCGACACCCGCGAGACCACCCTCGGCTGGCGACTCACGCCCGCCGCCCCCGCCGCCCCCGACCTCACCGTCGGCGTCAAGGCCATCCGCCGCGAAGAGGACACCGAACCGCCCGCGCACACCGTCGGCGTCGAGGCGACCGTGCGCTGGTGACCGTAGCGCGGCCCCCGCGCTCGGGCGCGGCGCCGGTCAATCGGGTGGATGGTGTCTCGAGCGCATCGTCGCCGCCGCTGCAGTCGAACAGGCAGCGCGCGGCCATCCCGTCGTCAAACGGAATCTGTGCGGCATCGAGAGCCTGCGCCCGCCTGCGCGGCGATGACGAATGCGAACCGGCCCAGGCGGTCATGCCGGCGGGGTGCGATCACACTCATGCGGCTTCAGGTGCGCTGCTGTCGGCACCGATCTCGGTGGCCCGGTTTTCCACCCCCGTAACGGCGTCGTGGTCAGCTTGAGCGATCACCATCCATACCTCCACGCCGCGCTGGAAAAGGCGACAGAAGCCGAATGGGAGATAGAAGAAAGGTCGGTTCGCGATACCGGGCAAGGTCGGGAAGGTCCGTCGTCGCCGTCGAAGGCGCGGGAAGCGTCTGTACCGAAGCATGGTCAGGGCGTGGGGATCGATGCAGGATGCAAGTGCATGTACCAGCCCCGCTCCGGGGAAGAACCGGAGGTGCGAGCACGGACGGCTCTCGTGTGAAAAGCCGTTCGGGTGTTGAAATGCTGCCCGACCATGCCGATCCCCATGCTGGTTGTTCAAACGCCGCCGAGCACAGATAATGGATAGCAGCCCCGAACAGACGGCAGTGGAGAAGGACGATTGGGTACGGTCCTTGACGACGTGACGAGCAATATGGTCGATGCGGCGCACATACGGCGGCGCGTCGACGACTGGGAAGAGCGTTTGAGCGGGCTCTACGCCATGATCGGTGACTGGTTGCCGGATGGATGGAAAGCCCGCCCGGGTGCTCCGGTCATTATGCACGAGCCGTTGATGCGCAAGTTCGGCATGGACGCGAAGCCGATGCCGGCGCTTGAACTTCGCGATTGCGAGGGCCATGCCGCCAGGCTCGAACCGCGCGGTCTGTGGATCATCGGTGGGAATGGACGGGTCGATTTGAAAGGTGGCAGCCAACGCTACCTCGTCGTCGATATGGCCGAGAGCTTCGAGGCGCCGAATTGGCAAGTTGCGTGTGCCGAGCGGCGGTGCGATCGGGAAGCCGTGACGCGCGACTGGCTGAGACGCGCCCTTCAGTGAGAGATCTGGAGGCCGAGGTTCGCCCTACCGGACGATTCGGCCGGTCCGGTCAGTCGGCAGACCAGAAGAACGGCGTACTCCTGCATCATCGTGTTGAGATCGGTGAAAAACAGGTTGGCTGATTCTCTCAGAATCTCTTCTATCTCATCTCTGGATTGGACAACGCTTCAGCGCGAGGGGGTCGTTCCGGCCGGCTGACGTCGAGCACGAATACGTCGAGCTGCGCACGGCGCGCCTCCGGAAGACGGTCGACCAACATCTCCCGAAGCGCTTGAGAAGTCTCCGGCCGATCCAACCCCTGCGGGTGTGCGGGCAATCCCTTGCCGGGAACATTCCCGAACCATAGAACAACGTACGCTCCACGCCCTTCGGCATGCCACTCGCGGGCATAGTAGGCGTCGAGTTGATCGGAGGCGGCGTTCCACACCTTCCGGTGCCACTGACCCTTGATCTCGACCGGTAGCTCGATCCCGTTGCGGAGTGCGACAAAATCGGCTCGCCTCCGCTCGGGCATCTGCATCTCGGGCGCGAGCCGGATCGCATCGGACATCACCCCCGACAGGTGCTCGACCAGACGGTTGCGGCAGTATTCCTCTCCTTGCGGGCCGTTCTCCGTCCAATACGCCTCCCACAGGGTGCAGATCACATACTGACATGAAAATCAATAAGTTACGGTGAATTTTCTACGGTGATACGACATTTTGTCAGGAAAGTGGTACCAATGGGTCCGGCGAATCGATCTCTGCCATACCGCACCCCTGCATTTACAGGCCCAAGCACCCCCAAATGCTCAGTTCGAGATCCACACCCCTTCGCGGTCGGGGCACGCGAAGCGCGGTGGTCGGCGAGGGCGTCACGGACGGTGCGGGTGTCGAGCCCGCAGTCGGTGAGCAGGTCGCTGAGGGAAGGGGTCATGACGTCGCAGTCGGTGTCGAAGGCGCACATGGGCAGGGTCTCCCGTGCCGGCGCCCGGCCGGCGAGGGAGCCGCTCTCCCTCTGTCCCTGCCGGGCACTCGCCCCGGCACGCGCTACCCTCCACCCCGACCAGCACGGGCGACCTCCCCACCGAGCGGAGTCACTCCCACGCCGCCATGCCCGAGAGGGCCGGCGCGTCGGTCAGCACCTCGACCCGCTCGGGTGAGAGGCGGGCGAAGGCCATCGCAAGCGCCACGTCCTCCCAGGCATCGTAGGGGCCGTGGGTGTCGCCGGTGTCGAGGTCGACGACGGTGTACTGCGGGGCGTAGATCGGCATCGTGCGGACGGACGCCGAGCGCTCGCAGGACCGCCGCGCACAGGGTTCGCACCGCGCCGCCCCCGGGGACGGGGCGCCGCAGGTGGTACACAGGCCCCGCGCCTTCCGACGCGCATAGAGTTTCCGGGCGGCGGC
This sequence comes from Gammaproteobacteria bacterium, assembly GCA_965221725.1. Classification (GTDB taxonomy): domain Bacteria; phylum Pseudomonadota; class Gammaproteobacteria; order HK1; family HK1; genus HK1. The sequence goes on along the minus strand of OZ244909.1, from coordinate 564,001 downwards.
GTTCCGCGTCTCGGGGTCGCGACGCTCGGACTCGCGCACCGCGCACGGACCACACCGCGCGCCGCCGTCGGTGGTGAGACCGCCGCAACTGCCGCACAAGCCCGCGGCGCGACGGAAGCTGTACAGTGCCCGCTCGGCCACCCGGCGCGTTTCACGACAGGACGCACAGGTCGCACCGCCCTCGACGGGGGCTGCTTGCCACAGCCCGTACAGCGCCCCGCCGCAATCCGGGCGGCCAGACGCTTCGCGCCCCGCGCCCGCCCGATGCGTCGGCGGGTGGCCACTTTCCGGCCCCCGTACAACCGCCCGGCGGCCTTCGCCTCGGCGTACTTCGCCCGGTCACGCCCCCGGCGCGTCTCGGCGCAATCCCCACACGTGACACGCCCCGCCTCGGCCGGCGCCCGCCCGCAGGACACACAGACACCGGCGGCGCGCCGCTCGACCGTCTCGCGGCGGGCGCGCTCGCGGTCGTAGGCCCGCGCCCGCGCGGGGTCCCGGCGCGGCATCCCGGCCGCCCGCAGCCGCGCATCGCGCGCCCGCTCGGCGGCGCGGTCCTTCTCGGCGCAAGATGCGCACACGCCCCGCCCCGGCGCGGGCGGGTGCTTGCCACACTTCGGGCACAGCCCCTGCGCGACCCGCCGGGCAGTCCGCTGGTGATAACGCACCAGGTCGGCCGCCCGGCGTTTCTCGAGGCATCCCGCACACTGGCTGCGGTGCGGTGCCGGCGGGCGCTGGCCACACTTCAAACACAACCCCGCGGCTCTCCATTCAGCGACCCGGCGGTGATAACGCGCCAGGTCGCGCGCGCGTCGCGTCTCGATGTCCTGGTCCTGCTCGCCCATGGAATGCATCTCCGTGTCGGGGTCCGGTGCCGAACGGCACACACCCGATCGTCGGCCGCCCGGCCGGGCGTCCGCGAAGCAACGCCACTCAACCGCGCTGCTTGCGCTCGCACAGAATCCCCGCCGCATGAGACCCCCAGAGCTGTTGCCCCCCGCGGGTGCGCAGCCCCGTGCAAATGATGATTTCGGTGCAGGCCGGACGCAGCGCCTTCACCGCCCTGCGCGTCGCGGTCTCGCGCTTCGCCCCGCGCCGGCCCTTCGCCGTCGCCTCTCCGGGCCAGGGCCGAATGTCTCCGTCCGCATACGCCTTGAACCGCTCCACCACGTAGCGCTCATCGGCGAGACCGCCGCCGAAGAAGTGGACCAGGAAGGTATCGGCCGTGTTGCCAGGCAGTGCCGTCGTCGTCAGCATGGTGTCTTCCCTCCGCGTGTCGGTGACAGGACGCGGCGACGGAGCGTCCTCCCCCCCGGACCCCCGACCGCCGCCCCCCCGCTCACGGCCAGCCGCCGCCTCTCGGCGGCGCACCCACGCGGAGACGATGAGAACGCGGGCGCACGCCATGCCGCCGGCCCCCCCGCCGAGGTCAGTCGCACTGCCGACGGCGGGCCGGCGGCACGTGCATTCGGCGAGGGCTGCACTCTCGACGGCGGTGGCGCGGACGGTCTCGGCGGGGGGCACCGACAACCGGCTCGACCGCCCGCGAGAACGGTACGATGTGCGCGGTCAGCGCCCGTGACGGACAACGGGTTGGTAGGATCGAGATATCCGGGATGACCGGGCGATCATCGTTCGGGGTCCGGGGGACGGCACCCACGCGGTCGCCCCCGGAAGTGATGCAGTCCCGCGGGGAACCGCGACCGTGCGAGCGTTCAGCCCGGCCTGTCGCGGCGATTTCGGTCGAGCCGTGGAATCGACCGGCCAACGGGAGAGGGTAGCGTGCTCACTGACCTGATTTGCGAGGCAGCGGCCATCCCGCAGTTCTCCGACCTCCGAGTTCCACCGCTCGACCGAGCGCTTACCGCTTACCGGCGCTTCAGCCGCTCGGGTAGGCGCAGGCGTGCGCGTTCATTTGAATGAATCCGCATTCGGTTTGATGACGAAACACGACTGGCGGACTGGAGGTCGATCAAGTGAATTCCACTTCGTGCCTTGCTACAAGTGATATCAGTGACTGTCTGTGCGGGCAGCAAGATTCCTGCTCAGAGAACCGGTGACACTCCCGGGCCGGATCCCTGCGGGTGGCGGATTGGGTCCGCCGGATTCGGGGCGAGGTGAGGGTTCGGGCAAGTGAGGTTTGCGCGGAGCTGCGCGGTGATGTTCCGGCCCGACGGGCTCGGCCGTTCAGTCCAGCAGTTCCCGCACGTCGGCAAGCCGGCCCCGCACCGCCGCGGCCGCCGCCATCGCCGGACTGACGAGATGCGTGCGGGCGTCGCGGCCCTGGCGCCCCTCGAAGTTGCGGTTCGACGTGGACGCGCAGCGTTTGCCCGCGCCGACGCGGTCGGGGTTCATGCCGAGACACATCGAGCAGCCGGATTCCCGCCACTGGAAGCCCGCCTCGATGAAGATCCGGTGCAGCCCTTCCTCCTCGGCCTGGCGCTTGATGAGGGTCGAGCCGGGGGAGACCATGGCGTCGACGTGCGCGGCGACCCGACGGCCCCGTACTACCGCGGCGGCGGCCCGCAGATCCTCGATGCGGCCGTTGGTGCACGAGCCGATGAATACGTTGTCGACCGCGATGTCCGTCATGCGGGTGCCGGGGACGAGCCCCATGTACCGGAGCGCCCGGGTCATCGCCCCGCGCTTCGCGTCGCCTGGCGCATCGGCCGGGTCCGGTACCACGCCGGTGATCGGCACCACGTCCTCGGGGCTCGTGCCCCAGGTGACCTGCGGGGCGATGTCCGCCGCCTCGATCCGCACTTCCCGGTCGTAGACCGCGCCCGCGTCCGAGGCGAGGGTGCACCAGTGCGCCACCGCCGCGTCCCACTCGACGCCCTTCGGCGCCATCGGGCGGCCTTGGAGATACGCGAAGGTCCTGGCGTCCGGGGCGACGAGCCCGGCCCGCGCCCCGGCCTCGATGGTCATGTTGCTCACCGTCATGCGGCCCTCCATCGAGAGGTCGCGGATCGCGCGTCCGCAGTATTCGACGATGTGCCCGGTGCCACCGGCGGTGCCGAGGTGGCCGATGATGGCGAGGATGAGGTCCTTGCCGGTGCAGCCGGCCGGGAGCGGGTCGTCCACCGTCACCCGCATGCTCTTCGGGCGCGACGTGCGCAGCGTCTGGGTCGCCAGCACGTGCTCGCTCTCCGAGGTCCCGATGCCGAAGGCCAGCGCGCCGAAGGCGCCGTGGGTCGCGGTGTGGCTGTCGCAGCACACCACCGTGGTGCCCGGCAGGGTGAAGCCCTGCTCGGGGCCGATGACGTGGACGATGCCCTGGCGCGGGTCGAGCATGTCGAAGACCTCGACCCCGAACTCCTCGCAGTTCGCGCTCAGGGTCTCGACCTGAAGCCGCGACTCCGGGTCCTCGATGCCGAGGCTGCGGTCGGTGGTCGGCACGTTGTGGTCGGCGACCGCGAGCGTCGCGTCGGTGCGGCGCACGCGCCGCCCGGCGAGCCGCAGCCCCTCGAACGCCTGGGGTGAGAGCACTTCGTGCAGGAGATGGCGGTCGATGTAGAGGAGGTGGATCCCGTCGTCCTGGACGTCGACGAGATGGTTGTTCCATATCTTGTCGAGGAGAGTCTGCGGTCGGGTCATGGCGATGTTCTCGAGATGTCCGGGTCGGCCCGGAAATTTCCCCGATTCTCTGAGCAGGAATCTCGCTGCCTGCGCAGACAGTCGATGATGTCGCTTGTAGCAAGGCAAAATGGAGCTCACCTCATGGGCCTCCCGTCCGCCCGTCGTGTTCCATCATCAAAACGAATGCGGATTCATTCAAGCCGATCGCCGAGTCGGAGCGAAGCGACGCGGGTGTCCCGTCATGGGGCGAACTTTTCCGGAACGGGCTCAGCGGTACAGCCACGGCTGCCGTTCGCGCTGGGTCGTCTCGAAGGCGTCGATGAGCGCCGCCTTCTGCATGGTGAGGCCGATGTCGTCGAGGCCGTCGAGCAGGCACTCGCGCCGGAACGCGTCGATCTCGAAGCGCACCACCGCACCGTTCGGCCGCGTGATCTCCCGGGTGTGGAGATCCACGCTCAGCACCGGGTTCTCCCGGTCCTCTGCGTCCGCCATCAACGCCTGAAGTTCATCGGTGGAGACGGTGATGGGCAGGATGCCGTTCTTGAAGCAGTTGTTGTAGAAGATGTCGGCGAAGCTCGTGGAGATGATGCAGCGGATGCCGAAGTCGAGCAGGGCCCAGGGCGCGTGCTCGCGCGACGACCCGCACCCGAAGTTGTCGCCGGCCACGAGGATCTCGGCGTTGCGGTAGGGCGCTCGGTTCAGGACGAATTCGGGTTTCTCGGTGCCGTCCGGGTTGAACCGCAGCTCGTCGAACAGCACCTTGCCGAGCCCGGTGCGCTTGATGGTGCGCAGGTGCAGCTTGGGGATGATCTGGTCGGTGTCGACGTTGATGGCGTCCATCGGCGCCGCCACGCCGGTCAGCTTCGTGAATTTCTGCATCGGGCTCTCCCTGCGGTGCCGGCCTGTCTACGGGCTGATCCATCCGGCGGACAAGTTCCACGGCCATGACGGAAACGGCGGTCCTCGACCCCGCCCCGACCCGGGCTCCGCACGGGCGGAGTGTCACGGCCCGAAAATTTCGCCGATGCGCGCCCTCGCTTCACGAACCGGTGAGAAATGCGCATCGAGGCGTCGGTGAAGGAGACGCGCGTTCGGTCGCGTTTCTCACATGCCCTCGCATCGGAGCCGCCCAGGCTTGAGTGGTTCTCCGGTCCTGGCCGGGAAGGGGTGAAATTCCGGTCCGGTTGCGCCGGCGATCGTACACCACCGCGACATTGCCGATGCGGAGGATCGGGCGATTGCGTCAGAGCCCGGGGCCGCACTCCTTCCGGATCTGGTGCAGGTTCGCGACCCTGATTTTCTTGGTGAGCGGGTAGGTGCTGTCTCCCGGACAGACAATGGTGATCCGCTCCAGGTCCAGGTCCGTGAGCGCGGAGTGCATGGAGCGGGTGACCCTGGGCGTGGAGGTGTACTTGAACTCGAATGCCGTCTTCTCGCTGCCCCGGACGATCAGCAGGTCCAGCTCGGCGTCGCCGTGCGTCGCCCAGAAGAAGCACTCCGCCGCCTCCGCCTGATGCATCCGGATGACCTGCTCCAGCGCGAACCCCTCCCATGACGCGCCGAGCCTGGGGTGGGAGTGCAGGCGGTCCCGATCCGGAAGGTCGAGCAGAGCGTGCAGCAACCCGCTGTCGCGGAACATGATCTTCGGAGACTTGACCTGCCGCTTGCGCAGGTTGGCGTACCAGGGCGGCAGGGTCCGGGTGATGAACGTTCCGTCGAGGATGTCGAGGTAGCGCTTGATGGTCGGTGAGGAGACGTCGAGCGAACGCGCAAGCTCCGAGGCGTTGAGGATGTTCCCGTGCCAGTGCGCCACCATCATCCAGAAGCGCCGCATGGTGCCGGCCGCGAAGTCGATGCCGAGCGCGGGCAGGTCACGCTCCAGGAAGCTGGTCACGTAGGCCTTGCGCCAGAGGATGCTGTCCGGGTCGGAGTCCGCGAGGTAGGCCGGCGGGAATCCGCCTCGCAGCCAGAGGCGGGAATGGTCGGTTGCTTCGAACGCGGTGAAGGGAGGCAGCTCCAGATAGATGATCCGACCGGCGAGCGTTTCGGAGGACTGGCGGATCAGGTCGCGTGACGCGCTGCCGAGGATCAGGTACCGCTGCTTCGACCGCTCCCGGTCGACCAGCACTCGGAGCAGGGGAAACAGCTCCGGGCGGCGCTGTATCTCGTCGATGACGATCAGACCTTCCAGCGACTCCAGGGCCAGCCTGGGCTCGGTCAGTCGGGCGAGGTGCTCGGGATCTTCGAGATCGAAGTAATGCACCGGTCCGGCGGCGCCACCCCTTCGATCATGGCGATGGACATGGTGATGGAGCCGCCGCCGGCCGTCTCGCAGGGTGCCGATGTAGTGCCGCGCCAGCGTGGTCTTGCCGCACTGTCGGGGGCCGAGGATCCCGACGATCGGGTGGTTGCGGAAATATCGTGCAATCTGGTCGAGGAAGATCGGTCTTTTCATTTCCAGATCCATGAAAATTCAAATTCACAGTTTGAATTTTCATGGATCAAATGGAGGTGTCAAGCGATCGACCGGAGCGCTCGACGGGAGTGGTGGCAGCTCCTGCCGGCCCTCCGAAAGACCGCCGCGCGGTGCGATTCCGAAAGAAAGCGGCAGCTCGGCGGGGACGGTCGGCGGAGACCGGTCGCCCCGGACGACAAGGGGTGAAATTCCGGGCTGGCCCGGGTTACCCCAGCAACTCCCGCACGTCGGTGAGCCGGCCGGTGACGGCGGCGGCCGCCGCCATGGCCGGGCTTACCAGGTGGGTGCGGCCGTCGCGTCCCTGACGCCCCACGAAATTGCGGTTGGTGGTCGATGCGCAGCGTTCGCCGGGCTCCAGCCGATCCGTATTCATCGCGAGACACATCGAGCAGCCCGGCTCGCGCCACTCGAACCCCGCCGCCAGCAGGGTGTCCGCGATGCCTTCGTCCTCGGCCTGGCGCTTCACGAGGCCCGAGCCGGGGACGATCATTGCCCGCACCCCGGCGGCGACCCGGCGGCCTTTCGCCACCGCCGCGACCTCGCGGAGATCTTCGATCCGCCCGTTGGTGCACGAGCCGACGAATACCCGGTCGATGGCGACATCGGTCATGCGCGTGCCGGGGGCGAGCCCCATGTAGTCGAGGGCGCGACGCATGCTCGCGCGCTTCTCCTCGGTGGGGGCGCGGTCCGGGTCCGGGACCGCGCCGGTGATCGGCACCACGTCTTCGGGACTCGTGCCCCAGGTGGTCAGGGGAACGATCTCGGAGACGTCCAGCGTGACCTCCCTTGCGTACCGGGCGCCCGGATCGGAGGGGAGGGTGCGCCAGTGCTCGACGGCCCGGCGCCACCGCTCGCCCTTCGGCGCCATCGGCCGGCCATCGAGGTAGGCGAAGGTCTTGTCGTCGGGCGCGATGAGCCCCGCTCGCGCGCCGGCCTCGATGGTCATGTTGCTCACCGTCATGCGGCCTTCCATGGAGAGCGCCTCGACCGCGGGGCCGGCGTACTCGATGACGTGGCCGGTGCCGCCCGCGGTGCCGATCCTGCCGATGATCGCGAGGATGAGGTCCTTGGCGGTACACCCGAACGGAAGGTCGCCGCCGACCGTGACCCGCATCGCCTTCGCCGGCGCCTGGATCAGGGTCTGGGTCGCGAGCACGTGCTCGACCTCCGACGTCCCGATGCCGAAGGCCAGCGCGCCGAACGCGCCGTGGGTGGCGGTGTGGCTGTCGCCGCACACGATGGTGGTGCCCGGCAGGGTGAAGCCCTGCTCGGGTCCGATGATGTGGACGATGCCGTTGCGCGGATCGTCGAAGTGGAACAGCGAGACCCCGAACTCCTCGCAGTTGCGGATCAGGGTGTCGATCTGGAGCCTGGAGTCCTCGCTGACCACTTCGCTGCGGTCGGTGGCGATGTTGTGGTCGATGACCGCGATGGTCGCGTCGGGGCGGCGTACCCCGCGTCCGGCCTGGCGCAACCCCTCGTAGGGTTGCGGGGTGGTGACCTCGTGGGTGAGGTGGCGGTCGATGTAGAGCAGGCAGGTGCCGTCGTCTTCGGTCGCGACAACGTGGTCGTCCCAGATCTTTTCGAACAGGGTCCGTGGCTTGGCCATCCGCGGGCTCCGGGCACGGCCGCGGGGTGTCGTGCCGGCTCGTTCGATCGCTGCGGCCCCCGTGGACGACGCCCGGCGAACGCCGTGGCGGCATCGCCGCGGGCGGAATTATAGACGCCGCCGGCCGCGCCAGGCCGCACCGGGGCGGTGAACGACGATTCCGCCCCGGTCCCGGCCCCGGGTGCCCGCATCGGTGAAACCTCGATCAGCGCCGACGATTCCCGCCAGCGCCCCGAAAGACTGCCACGCGGCACGCTTTCGGCCCGATTTCGACCTCTGGAACGTCCATTCGGGGAGATTTCGAGCCCCGGTCCCGACCCGGCGGGAATTGCCGGGGGCGAACGGCGATTTCGAGACAGTGCCGGGGCCCCGGGCGCCCGCATCGGTGAGGCCCGGCTCAGAGCGCTTCCGCCGCCATCTCCCCGGTGCGGATGCGGATCACGTTCTCCAGGGCGGCGACGAAGATCTTGCCGTCGCCGATCTTCCCGGTGCGGGCCGCGGTGGTGATGGCCTCGATCACCTCGTCGAGCCTGGAGTCGTCGACCGCGACCTCCAGCTTGATCTTCGGCAGGAAGTCGACCACGTACTCCGCCCCCCGATAGAGTTCCGTATGCCCTTTTTGCCGGCCGAATCCCTTGACCTCGGTGACGGTCATCCCCTGAATGCCGATCTCGGACAGTGCGGTGCGCACGTCGTCGAGCTTGAACGGTTTGATGATTGCGGTAATGAGATGCATGGACGCCTCTCCTTCGAATGTTCGCCGGATTCCTCGGAACGCCTCGGGTCTTCACGCTGGAGCCGGATGACCGGAGCGCAGCCTCGCCACGGGTTCGGAGCACGTATCATGCCACGTCCGGGCGAGACGGTACTCCGACCGGCCGCGTTCGGCCCGAGCCGGGATCAGGTCCGGCGCGGTCTCGGCTGAGGTCCAGCCCGGGTTCGGCCCGGATCCGACTCGGCTTCGACGCAGGGGTGCGGGTTCCATGGCCGTGGTGCCCCCACGCGCTTCATCGGGGCACATGCGCCGATCGGTGCACCAACGCTGATCGCGGGCGACTATCCTCGGCCCGGAAATTTCACCGTTCGCGAAGCGAGGGCGCGTGGTCCGGAAATTTCCGGTAATCCCTCCGTCGCACTGCAAGCCGAGCATGGCGGCAGGGCTTTCCCACGCTGCGGTGAACGTGTCGTTGGGCGACCAGAACGGGGGTCAAGGTGGCTGGCCTTGGCCTTTTCGCCGTCGGTGCGGCGGCGACCATCCGGACCCCGCAACGGCTTCTTTCCCGCCCCCAAAGCGATTCGTTTCCCAGGTTTTCGCGCCGATGTGACGGTTCATCGTCAAGAAAACCAGCGTGGGATTGCTCTGAGGCACGGCGTTGACATTCGTTTGCGTTCCCGCCGTGCTTCGGTTTAGTGTGGACGACGTCGGGGCTGCGCGATGGTCGGCTGATCGTGTGCGCTGTGCGCATGCCTGCGGATCGGGGGAGCGATGACCATGTTAGGCAAGACGCGGGACGTGTTGCAGGCGACGGTGGCGAAGGAGCTGATCCGGAAGGGCCGAGTGACTGCGGCGGTTGTGCGTGGGGGCTTGACACCCCGGGGTGATGGGAGGGTTACAATGATTGCCGGACGCCGGACGCCGGACGCCGGACGCCGGACGCCGGACGCCGGACGCCGGACGCCGGACGCCGGACGCCGGACGCCGGACGCCGGACGCCGGACGCCGGACGCCGGACGCCGGACGCCGGACGCCGGACGCCGGACGCCGGACGCCGGACGCCGGACGCCGGACGCCGGACGCCGGACGCCGGACGCCGGACGCCGAGAGTTCGTGCTGCGCCCGGGGCGCGGCCATGAGCCCACCCGGCGCGTCACGGGGCCGCTCTCGTCCGCCGGCCTCTGCGCCTGAACCTCTCTCCCGCCGCCGCCCGGACCCGCTTCGGACCCCACCCTCTCCTGACAGTCCCGCCCGTTCCACCGCGGCCCGCATGCCGGGCCTCCATCATCCCGCCCGCGCCGCGGCCGGCCCCTTGGCGGGCCTCCGCCGCGCCCTCGCCGCCGCCCTGCTCGCCCTGCCGCTGCTGTTCGGCCCCGCCCCGGCCGCCGAGGCGCAGACCGCGCCGGCGAAGCCGACGGGTCTGACGGCGACGGCGGGCAACCGGGTGGTCACCCTGAGATGGACCAACCCGAACAACAGCGACATCACCGGGTGGCAGTACCGCCAGGGGACGGGCGATCCCCTGAGCTGGGGGAGCTGGACGAACTTCGCGGGCTCCTTTACTGACGCCACTCTCACCCGCGTCATCACCGGCCTCACGAACGGCACCGAGTACAGCTTCGAGATCCGCGCGGTGGCCGGGACGGTAGAGGGCACCGCATCGGACCCGGTGAGCGGGACACCGATCCGCCCACCGGCCAGGCCGACGGGTTTGACGGCCACGACGGGCGATGCGAGCGGCGAGGTTGACCTGAACTGGACCGATCCGGGCGACGACACCATCACCTCCTACGATTACCGAATCCGCTCAGGCAGCGCATGGAATACTTTTCCTATTCCCGGAAGCGATGCCGACACCACCAGCCACACGGTGACGGGCCTGACCGACGGCACGGAATACACCTTCCAGATCTTCGCCAAAGCCGGGAGTGTCTTCAGCCCCTCATCGGCCAGCGCGACCGCCACGCCGATGGCCCCGCCGCCCGCCAAGCCGACGGGCCTGACGGCCGCGCCGGGCCCGGGCAGCGGCCAGGTGACGCTGCGCTGGACGGACCCGGGCGACAGCCGCATCACCCGCTGGCAGTGGGACAACTGGCGCGGCACCCCCGGCGCCTGGGGCGGCTGGCGCAACATGGGCGGCGCCGCGGGCCGCACCAGCTTCACGCGCGGCGGCTTCGACAACGGCACGCAGTACGGCTGGCGCATCCGCGCCTGCGCCGGGAGCGCGTGCGGCGCCGCCTCGGACGCCGCCACCGCCACGCCGGCGGCCTACCCCCCGCCGCTCAAGCCGGCGGGCCTGACCGCCACGCCGGGCGACGGCGAGGTGACCCTGAGCTGGGACGACCCCAAAGACAGCCGCATCACCCATTGGCAGTGGCGCTACCGGGCAAGCGGCGGCAGCTGGCCGCCGGTCTGGAGCCAACTCCCTGCCGCAACCGTCCCCGATTTCATTTTCATTAGCTCGGGCCTGACCAACGGCACCGCCTACGAATTCCAGATCCGCGCCGTGGCCGTGAGCCTGCCCGGCGCCTTGTCGGACATCGTGTCCGCCACGCCGAGGACGCCGCCGCCCGCCAAGCCGACGGGCCTCGCGGCCGAGGCGGGCGACCGCCTTGTCCGGCTGAGTTGGGACGACCCGTCGAACAGCGCCATCACGAAGTACCAGTACCGCCGGGGGACGGGCGATCCGGTGACCTGGGGGGAGTGGACGGATTCCCCCAACTCCAGAGCCGACACCACGTCAATAATCCTGTCCGGCGGCTTGGCCAACGGCACGGAGTACAGCTTCCAGATCCGCGCCGTGGCCGGGACGCTGACCGGCGCGGCCTCGGACACGGTGAGCGCCACGCCGATGGCGCCGTCGGCGCAGTTCACATCCTCCGTGGGAGCAACTCCCGAGAACATTTCGGCGTCCATTCCCATCAGTATCAACCCGGCCCCGTCGGCGGGGCTCACGGTGGCCTACACGGTGACCGGCACCGCGACCCGGGGTTCGGACGGGGACTTCACGGCGGCGGCCAGCGACAGCGTGGCCGTGTCCGCGGGCACGACCGGGGCGTTCATCCCCATCTCCATCGTCCAGGACGCGCTGCGCGAGGGCGACGAGACGGTCATCCTGACCCTGGCCGACGGCGCCGGCTACGACCTCGGCGCCCGGACCACGCACACGCTGACCATCGAGGACGACGACCCGCCGCTGGCGCCCGCGGGCTTCGCCGCCGCGGCGGGCGACGGCCAAGTGGTCCTGAGCTGGGACGACCCGTCCGACGCCGCCATCAGCGGCTACCAGTTCCGCCAGCGCACCCCGCCGGACACCGGCAGCTGGGGAAGCTGGACGGCCATCGCCAGCAGCACCGCCGCCACCACCACGCACACGGTCACGGGCCTGACGAACGGCACGGCCTACGGCTTCCAGGTCCGCGCCCTGGACGGGACGCTCGAGGGCGCGGCCTCGTCCGAGGCGACGGCGACGCCGGCGGCCGCGACGCCCGGCGTGGCCGCGGCGCAGCCGACGGACCAGGCCGTCACCGAGGGCGACGCCTCGGACACGGCCACCTTCACGGTGGCGCTGCGCACCCGGCCGTCGGACAACGTCGCGGTCACCGTCACCGCCCCCGCCGGGCTGGAGCTCGCCGGCCCGGGCGGCGGCGCGTTCGGCGGCAGCGCGCTGCTCGCTTTCCTCGCCTCGACCTGGAACTCGGCGCAGACGGTGACGATGCGCGCCACCGACGACAGCACGGACAGCCCGCTCGGCCGGGAACTGTCCGTCGCCTACAGCACATCCTCCCGGGACGGCAGCTACCGCAACCTCAGCGGCACGGCGGCCACCGTCACGGTGGCGGACAACGACCCGACGACGGTGGCCCTGGCGGGCGCCGCCGGGGATGTCGCCGAGGGCGGGACGAAGGACTTCACCGTCACCCTGGGCCGCGGCCTCGTGAGCGGCGAGGCGCTGCCGGTGCCGCTCACCTTCGGCGGCGCCGCGACGCGGGGCACGGACTACACGACGGCCTGCCCGACGACGCTGCCGACCGGGGTGACCTGCGCGAACCTTGATTCCGGCAATGCGATGGTGACCTTCACCGGGCCGAGCACCGGCACCACGGCCGACTCGGTCACGCTGACCCTGAGCGCCACCACCGACAGCACCGCTGAGTCGGGCGGCGAGACGGTGGTCATCGGCCTCGGCACGCTGGACGCGAGCTCCGGCACCGGCCTCGGCGGCGGCGCCTCCGGCGCCGACAACCTGGCGGACTTCCGCATCGTCGACGCCCCGACGGTCGCCTTCGCCTCGGGCTCGACGGCGGTGACGGTGGCCGAGGGCGACGATAGCCACGCCGAACTCACGCTGGAGCTGTCGGCGGCGCGCGGCGCGGCGACGCAGGTCAGGCTCATCTCGACCGATGGAACCGCGACCGCGGGCTCGGACTTCGCGGGCGGCCCGTACACGGTCGATTTCCCGGCGGGGGACACCTCGGCGGAGCTGCGCATCGCCATCGAGGACGAGAACGTGCCGGAGGAAAGGGAGGAGTTCAGCGTGACCATTGTCGCCCAGGACCTCCCCGCCGGGGTGTCGGTGGGCGCGCCCAAGGAGGCGACCGTCACCATCCGGGACGACGACCAGCCCCACCCGGCCCCCACCGGCCTGACGGCCACGCCGGGCGCGGGGTCGGTGGCGCTCGCCTGGCGCTACGCGCCGCCCGCCGCGCCCGCCGTCGACCGCACCGCCGACTTCCAGTACCGCCGGGGCACGGGCGACCCCGTCTCCTGGGGCGCCTGGACGACCATCCCCAACAGCGGCGCCGGCACGAGAAGCCACACGGTGAGGGGCCTGGCCGGCGGCACCGACTACGCCTTCCAGGTGCGGGCGCGGTCGCGGCCGGCGACCGGGTTCAGGCCGGGCCTGGAATCGGCCACGGCGCGCGCCACCCCCCTGGCCGGCCTCGCCGACAAGGTGCGGGGCTGGGCGGCGGAAAGCCCGTGCGCCGCCCAAGACGCCTGCGTGGCGCACTGGAAGCGGGCGCTCAAGGCGCTGGGTCAGACCGGTTCCGACTTGGCGGACGTCGAGCCGATGACCTTCGGCGAGGCGCTCACGCTCGCCTACACGCCCGCCCGCCTGCTCGGATACACGCCCGCCGCGGCGCACGGCGCGCGCTGGCTCGAGGTGGCCAAGGCGCTGCAGGCGCTGGAGGTGGAGCGGGTGGTCGTCACCATCGCCGCCTCGCCGCCCGGGCCGGTCGCCGAGGGCGCGGAAGTGGAGTTCACGCTGACGGCAGCGGCCGCGGCCTCGACGACGTTTGACCTTTTCGTCACGGTGGCGGACGCGACGGGCGGCGGCGACTTCCTCGCCGCGGCCGATGAGGGCCAGCGGCGGGTGCGGCTCGCGGCGGGCGCTACCTCGGCGTCGTTCACTGTGGCGACCCGCGACGACGGCGCGGACGAGCCGGACGGCGCGGTGACGGCGACGGTGAACGCGCTGCCGAGCGTCTACACGGTGGGCAGCCCCGCGTCGGCGTCGGTGCAGGTGACGGACAACGACGGCGAAGGGACGGTGGCGCCGGCGGCGCCGGCGGACTTCACGGCGGCGGCAGGCGACGCCCGGGTCGTCCTGCGCTGGACCAAACCGTCCGGCAACCGCATCACCGGCTACGAGGTCCGGCGGCGCACCCCGCCCGGCACCGGCACATGGGGGGACTGGACGCCCATCGCGGACAGCGATGCGGACACGGTGGCGCACACGGTGGCGGATCTGGCGAACGGCACCGCCTACGGCTTCGAGGTGCGCGCCCTGGCCGGGGCGCTGGCCGGGGCGGCCTCGTCCGAGGCGTCCGCCACGCCGTCGGCGGGGGCGCCGCCGCCGGTGCCGGGGGTGTCCATCGCGGCCGGGCCGGGGGTGTCGGAGGGCGCCGGCGCCACCTTCACGCTGACGGCGGCCCCGCCCCCGGCGGCGCCGCTCGCGGTGTCGGTGGCGGTGTCGCAGGGCGGCGACTTCGCGGCGTCCGGCCAGATCGGGGCGCGGACGGTGACGGTGCCGACCTCCGGCACGGCGACCTTCGCGGTGCGGACGGTGGACGACACCCGCGATGAGCCCGACGGGACCGTCACCGCGGCGGTGTCGGCGGGGACGGGCTACACGGTGGGGAGCACTGCTTCGGCCACGGTGGCGGTGGCGGACAACGACGCCGCGCCGGCGACCTGCCCCGCGACGGCGGCGGGCCTGATTGACACGGTGCGGCGCTACTACGAACAGAACCGCAACAACCCGGCCCGCAACTTCGGTGAGAACTGGCGCCGGGTGCTGATCGCCTTCGGGGCGAAGCCGGCGGGCACGCCCGACGCGGCGCCGTTCACGGCGGCCGAGGCGCGCGCGGGCGAGGCCGTCTGGGACGGGTGGCGCCCGGTGCGCGTTGAGCTCGAGCGCTTGGAGGCCTGCCCCGGCTGGACGCCGCCGCGGGTGCCGGAGACGACGCCACAGACGCCACAGACGCCGCCGAGCACGCCGCGGGTGGCGGTGGCGGCCGGGGCGGGCGTCACCGAGGGGACGGCCGCGGCGTTCACGCTCACCGCCACCCCGGCCCCCGCGGCCGACCTGACGGTGAACTACACGGTCTCGGACGCGGCGAACGCGGACTTCGTGGCCGCCGACGGCGAAGGCGCGAAGACGGCCGTCATCCGGGCCGGGGAAAGCTCGGCGGACATCGAAGTGGCGACCGTTGCGGACAGCGCCGACGAGCCGTCCGGCAGCGTGTCGGTGGCGGTGGATTCGGGCGACGGCTACGCGCCGGGCGATCCGGCCTCGGCGGAAGTGCGGGTCGCCGACGACGACGCGACGACGGTGGCGCTCGCCGGCCCGGCGGGCGACATCGCCGAGGACGGCGGGACCAAGGCGTTCACGGTGACGCTCGGGCGGACGCTCGAGGCGCACGAGTCGCTGCGGGTGCCGCTGGTGTTCGGCGGCGCGGCGGCGCGCGGGGCCGACTGGACGGCGGCGTGCGCGCCGGCGCCGGGCGTGTACTGCGGCCCGCTGCACACCTACGTCAGCCCGCATGTGGAGTTCGTCGGCGCGAGCGGCGCCCCGGCGGTGGCCACGGTGACGCTGGCGGCGGTGCCGGACAGCCTCGACGAGGGCGCGGGCGAGACGGTGACGGTGGCGATCGGGACGGTCGAGACCAACGCCGACGGCGGCGCCGCGGCCTCGGGCTCCCTGAGCTTCGCCATCGCCGACGACGACGACCCGCCGCCGGCGGTGACGGTGGCCGCGGGCGCGGGCGTCGCCGAGGGGGCGGACGCGGTGTTCACGATCACCGTCACCCCGGCGCCGGCGTCCGCCCTGGCGGTGAACTACGCGGTGGCCGACGCCGACGGCGCGGACTTCCTGGCCGCCGGCGACGAGGGCGCGAAGACGCTCACCATCGCCGCCGGCTCGGCCACCGCCACCGTCGCGGTGCCGACCGTTCAGGACACCACCGACGAGCCCGACGGCGAGGTGGCGCTGCGGCTCGCCGCGGGCGCGGGCTACCGGCTGGGCGACCCGCCGTCGGCGGCGGTGCGGGTGTCGGACGACGACGGCGCCGCGTCCCTGCCCGGGCTGTCGATCTCCGACGCGCGCGGCGGGGAGGGCGAGCCGATGCGGTTCACCATCACGCTGTCGCCCGCCTCGGAGAAGACGGTGCGGGTGCGGATGGACGTCCGCGACGCGACCCCGCCGTCGGCGCGCTGGGAGCACTACGACTACGCGCGCCCCTACTACGATGTGACGTTCGCGCCCGGGGAGACCGAGCAGCGCCGCTGGGTGTACATCTACGACGACGCGCACGACGAGGGGGAGGAGACCTTCGAGGCGGTGCTGTCGCGGGCGGAGGGCGCAGTCATCACGAAGGCCGTGGGCGTCGGCACCATCACCAACTCGGACCCGCTGCCGGCGGCCTATCTCGCGCGCTTCGGGCGCACCGTCGCCGAGCAGGCGCTCGAGGGCATCGCGGGACGACTCAGCGCGGAGCGCACCCCCGGCATGCAGGGCACGCTCGCGGGCCGGGCGCTCACCTTCGACCCCGCCCCGTCGGTCCCGGACGATGATGATGCGGCGCTGGCGGAGATTGCGCGCGAGTTCGGCGCGGCGGGGTCCGATCCGCTCGGCGACCGCTTCGGCGCCGGCGCCTTCGACACGTCTTCACCCTCGCCCAGCACCCTGAGCGCCGAGGAAGCCCTCCTCGGGTCGCGCTTTACCCTCACCGGCCCCGCCGACGCCACCGGCGGCACCGCGGCGTTCTGGGGCCGGGCGAGCCGGAGCACCTTCGACGGCACCGAGCGCGGCGACGGCACCGCCATCACCCTCGACGGCACGGTGACCACGGCGCTCCTCGGGGCGGACTACGCCCGCGGCGACTGGCTCTTCGGCCTTGCGCTGACGCAGAGCACCTCTGACGGCAGCTATGCCTCGACGGGCGACAACCCCTGCTCGACCACGAACGCCCCGACCCCCGTGCGCTGCGACGGGGCGGTCCGCGCGGGCGACGGCGACCTCGACGCGCAGCTCACCGCGGCCATCCCCTACGCAGCACTCGACGCCACCCCCCGCCTCAAGCTCTGGGGCGCGGCGGGCCGCGGCGCGGGCGAGGTGACACTGAAGACCCTGGATCGACGCTACCGCGCCGACACCGAGTGGACGATGGCTGCGGCGGGCCTTCGGGGCACCGTGCTGACCCCACCCCCAGAAGGCGCCGGCCCCGAACTCGCACTCACCGCCGACGCCCTGTGGACCCGCACCGCTTCGGACCGCACCCGCGACCTCCTCGCATCACGCTCCGACGTGACCCGGCTCCGGCTCGGCGTGGAGGGGCGCTACCGCCTCGCCTTCGACGGCGAGAGCCAGCTCACGCCGACCCTCGAAGCGGGGGTACGCCACGACGGCGGCGATGCCGAGACCGGCCTCGGGCTCGAACTCGGCGGCGGACTCGCCTGGAGTGCCCCGACCTTGGGCCTCTCGCTCGACCTCTCGGGCCGCACCCTCATCGCCCACGACGACGACGACTTCACCGACCGCGGCCTCGCCGCCGCGCTCACCTTCGACCCCCGTCCGGAGAGCGCGCGCGGGCCGTCGCTCAGTCTCCGCCAGGACGTCGGCGACCGCGCCGAAGGCGGACTGGACGCACTGTTCGCCCCCGACCCGCTCGCGGACCGCACCGAGAGCGATGCCGCGGCCCGCTGGACGCTCGAAGGGGCCTGGGGCTTCTCCGCCCTCGGCGGGCGCTTCACCGCGAGCCCCCACGCCGCCCTCGGGCTCAGCCCCGACACCCGCGAGACCACCCTCGGCTGGCGACTCACGCCCGCCGCCCCCGCCGCCCCCGACCTCACCTTCGGGGTGAAGGCGACCCGCCGCGAAGAGGACACCGAACCGCCCGCGCACACCGTCGGCGTCGAGGCCACCGTGCGCTGGTGAGCGCAGCACAGCGCTCCCCGCGCCCGGCGGGCGCCGCCGTGTTCGGTCGGTGAGACCGACGGGTGGCGTTGATTGCCCCGCCCCCCGTTGCGCAACCGCCCCGGACACGTCTGCGGCGCCGCCGCGCTGCGCCGGGCGAATGATGCTCGGCCCCGAGACGTGCATCGTGCGCATCGCCAACGACGCCATGGCGCCGCGGGTGCGCGCGGGCGACCACGTCCGGATTTGACCCCGACGTACCCCTCGCCGACGGCGGCCTGGTCGCGGTGCGCGACCCCGACCGGGGCGCGGAGACCGTTGTCCGGCGCTTCGTCGAGCACGACGGGCGCCGCACCCTGCACACCCTTGATGCGCACGCGCCCGCGCGCCTCATCGACGCCGACAACGAGACCGACCTCCGCGGGGTGGTGGTGTGCGTGGGCAATACGGTCTGAAGCCGAGTGCCCCGTCAGGCGGCAAGGTACGCCGACCAGGACTCCATCAGGGCGCGCCGCTTCTCGAACAAACCGTACGGGAGCGCGGGCATATGCCGCGGATTGGCGGCCGCGGACTCCCGCGGCGCAGGCCTCCTGGATGCTGGTGCGGACACCAGCGGGATATCCAGCGGGATATACTGGGCTGCCGATGCGCCAGGAGGCTTCCGCCCATGACCGACGAGGAACTGAAAGCGCTGGTGGCCGGCCTGGCCGCCGCGCAGGACCGCACCGACGCCCAGTTGGCGAAGACCGACGCCCAGTTGGCGGCAAACGCTGCTCAGATGGCGGACACTGACGCCAGGCTGGCGAAGACCGCCGCCAAGATCGACAAGATGGCGGAGATGTATGGCGGCGTGAGCAACAACCTGGGGGCGGTGGCCGAGGAGTTCTACCACAACAGCCTCAAGGCCGATCCGGTGCTGGCCGGAGTGCGTTTCGACTTCATGGACAGGAATGTCACGCGCAGCCGCGCCGGGGTGGAGGACGAGTTCGACCTGCTGCTGGTGAACGGTCGGGAGGTGTTCGTGGTGGAGGTCAAGCACAAGGCGCACGAGAGCGACCTCAGGCGTTTGCTGGAGGAGAAGGCGCCGAATTTCCGGCGCCTGTATCCCGAGCACGCCGAGCGTCGGCAGCGATTCGCGCTGGCCGCGTTCCACATCCACGACGATCTCAAGAAGGCGGCCCTGGCCCAGGGCGTGACGGTGCTGCAGCGCAAGGGCGGCCTGATCGAAACCCTCGCGGCCTGAGGGGCGGCCTGTTGGCGCGGGTTCGGAAACACATCGGAACCTGATCCGTGCCACGGCGGCGGGGTTTCGCGTCGGCGGGGCTCCCGCGGCGCGGATCGGGGATGTCGTCGGCGTGGTTCCTCTCTCTGCGACGGGTGCGGGGGCCCTTACCCCGCGCCGCCCCCGTCGGCGGGGCGCGCGCCGGAGGTCCCGAGGCGGGCGCCTCTGACGACAGGCCGCCGGCCGGGGCGGGCACCCCCTCGCCGGCATCCCCGCGGAATCGGCGTGCGGCACTGCGCAGGCGACTCCCCCCGGGAGACCGACATCCGCGCCGGCCTCGACTCCTCCCGACCTGCCCGCTTCCGGCCGCCACGCGTCTCGCCTCGACACTTCGGTGAGGAAGGCGGGTCCGGGCGCGAATGCGCTCAGCCGGGGGGCGCCGCGGGCAGGGCGGGGATGCGTCGTCGGAGCAACGCGTTGCGTGCGCTCCACTCCTGTTCCGGCGTCTGCGGCTCGATCCAGTCGATGTTCCGTCGGCCGGTCAGGGTCGCGATGGGTACCCCGTCGCGAAACGCGATGCGGGCCGAGGCGGTGGCGGGCACGCGGTCGCCGAGGCAGATGATGCCGGTGAGGTTCAGGGGGTCCGCCGCGCTCAGGGTCACCACGAGGCCGTCCGCCGGCGCCCGCCGGACCCTTCGAAGGGTCTCTACCGCTTCCGGCCGTGCGTACTGCTCGCCGGTGAATCCGGCTACGAACCGCCCCCCGCGGATCTCGCCGCGCGCTTCGAGGCGGCGGAATTCGCGCCGGAGGTCGCGCCACGGGACCGCGAACGTCTCGCGGGCGAGAAGGGGTTTGAACACCACGCCGTAGCGGCGGAGCAGGGTGCGGGCGATCGCTTCCGCGCCGTTCTCGCTGGCGCCGCTCTCGTTCGCCGCGCGGCGTGTGATGCATGACCAACGCCCGGCCTCCGAGACGGCGCGGAGCCGGCGGGTGGCGGCGCCGGTGAACGCGCGCAGCCCCGCGAAACCATCGGCGTTCACGGCCCCATGTGCGATCAGTTCGCCGAGGGCGGCCGCCGCGTCCGGGGCGCGGGCACCGGTCTCGGCCACGATGTCGTCGAAGAACGACGCTCCGCGGGTGTCGAGGTGTGCAAGGACGGCGCGAGCCCCGGGTGAGAGCGAGGCGGCGGTGACGCCCCCCTCCCCGGAGATGAATCGCCTGCGTTGCAGGCCGGTGCTCTCGGCCTCGCGAGCGATGACCCCGCCATCGGTATCGGTGATGCCGATGGCGCTGGAATCGGCACCGGCTGCACTCCCCGCCGGAGCGATGCTTCCCGTCGAGCCGTTGCTCTCCGACAGAGCGGCGTCCTCCGTCGAGCCGGTGTTCCCCGTACTGCCGCCGCCGGTCGATTCGGCGGTCCTTCCGGGCCCGGCCGCCGAGTCGCCCGCCGGAGCGGCGCCGCAGAAGATCCGGGGAATCGCCGCTTCTTCCGCGGGCGTCGAAGCCGGTGCGAGCCACAGCGGGGCCTGTCGGCGCCCCGGGCGGGAGAACAATGCGATCGGGGTCGACCGGGTCGGTCCGAAGGATCGCCCCAATTGCCCCGATCGCCCCGGCGTTTCCCTTGCCGGCGGCGCCGGACGGGCCCACGAGGCGCGGCCGGCGAGACAGAGTCGGTCGAGCATGGCGGACGCGAAGCCGACAATCCGGGCCGGGAGGATCTCCTCCTCCCAGGCGGCGGCGGGCGCCGCGAACCCTTCGAGCTCGGCCACGACCGCCGCGAGCGCCTCGTCACCCTCGCGCCGGTCGTCGGGGAGGACCCGCTGCCACTCGAACAGGAAGCGGACGAATACGGCCCGGGACACGGGCTCGATCTCGCGCCGCAGGCGTCCGAGGGTGTAGCGGTGGATGCGGGCGAGCAGGCGGCGTTCGCACCATTCGACGCAGGCGCCGTCCGACGTGGCGCCGGAGCTGAACCGCCCGCGCAGCACCGAGCCCTCGGCTTCCAGCGCGACGAGGGCGACCTCGACGTCGACCGGGGCGAGCCCGAGGTCGCAGGCCAGCCGCGCCGCGGTCACCGGCCCCAGACCGCCGAGCCGGGCGCGCAGCAGCTCGGCCAGCGCCGCGTCGCGGCCGGGGGCGGTGCGCAACTCCGCCGGCAATGCGAGCGGCGGGTCGGCGTGCCCGCCCCCGAGGGCGGCTTCCATCTCGGCCAGACGTTCCGCCGCGCACCACAGCACGGGCCCACCCGGGGGGCGGAACCGGGTGGCGCGACCGTCGGCCATCAGGGTTTCGAGGTGTTCGCTCCAGACCGGACGCGCGCCGCCCGCGAGCCGGCGGGCCACCGCCGCGGGATCGGCGGCCGGCCCCGCCATCGCTTCCGTCGAGGTCGCAAAGCCGAGCACCACGAGCGCATCATGTACTTCATCGGCGGTGGTGGCGCCGGGCCACGCCTCCGCCCTCACCCGCGCGATCGCGTCCGCATCGAGCCGTCCGATGTCGGCGGCGGCGGCCGGGTCGAGTCCGCGGCGCATCGTCACCGCCCGCGTGCGGCGTTCCTCGAGCGGGGCATCGTCCAGAAATGCGTAGGGGCGGGCGTCGAGCACCTCGGCCGCGAGGGGGGAGGGCTCGGTGAGATCGCGGGTGACGACCCGGATGGCGCCGTCCTTCAGCCGCGCCACCAGCGCTTCGAGCCCCTCGATGTCCATGGCCTCGGTCAGGGTGTCGGCGATGGTCTGCTCCACCAGGGGATGATCGGGGATGGCGCGGGGACCCGCGAGGTTCTCCGCGCACGCGATCTGGTCCGGGAACACCGCCGCGATCAGGTCCTCGGCCTGCATGCGCTGGATGTTCGGCGGGACCCTGGCGCCGCCGCGGAATCGCGGGAGGGCGAGCGAGATGTTGGCGTTCCACCGCCAGCGCACCTCGAACATCGGCGCGTCGAGGAGCGCCTGGGTCAGCACGTCGCGCACCGTCTCCGGCGCGAGATAGCGGGCGACTTCCCCGAGCGCGAAGCTGTGGGACTCGCTGAGCGAGAGCACGATGGCGTCCTCGGTCGCCGCCGCCTGCAGCTCGAAGTTGAACTTGCGGCAGAAGCGCTTGCGCAGCGCCAGGCCCCAGGCCCGGTTGAGGCGGCTGCCGAACCGGGAGTGGATGACGAGCTGCATCCCGCCGCTTTCGTCGAAGAACCGCTCGAACACCACGGTGTCGCGGTCGGGGAGGGCGCCGAGGGCGGCGTGCGCGGCCACGAGGTAGTCGACGATCTGCGCGGCGGCGGCGGTGTCGATCCCGGTGCGTTCGACGAGTTGCCGCGCGCACCGGGCGCGGGCTTCCGGGTCGGTGGCGGCGGGGCCGGCCGCCTCGAACCGCCGCGCGAGCCACCCCAGCAGGTCGCATACGCCCGCGGACAGCTCGTCGGTACGCCCCGGCGCCTCGCCGAGCCAGAAGGGCAGGTTGGGCGGCTGACCGTGCGCGTCCTCCACCCGGACCGCGCTCCGCTCGACGCGCAGGATGCGCCACGAGGTATTGCCGAGCTGGAAGATGTCGCCAGGCACGCTCTCGACCGCGAAGTCCTCGTTGACCGAGCCGAGGCGGGTCCCGTGCGGCTCCAGCACCACGTCGTAGTCCGCGTTGTCGGGGATCGCGCCGCCCGAGGTCATGGCGGTGAGGCGGGCGCCGCGCCGGGCGCGGAGCGCGCCGTTGACGACGTCGCGGTGCAGGTACGCGCCTCGGCGCCCGCGTCGGGTGGCGAATCCTCCGGCGAGCATCGCGAGCAGCGCTCGCCAGCGGTCGCGGGCGAGGTTGCGGTACGGCCAGGCGCGGCGCACGGTGGCGAGCAGGGCGTCCTCGCACCAGTCTTCGGCCGCCACCATGGCCACCGCCTGCTGCGCGAGAACGTCGAGCGGCGCCTCCGGCACTTGCAGCGCGTCCAGCGCGCCGCGCCGAATCGCGTCGAGGATGGCGGCGCACTCCACCAGCTCGTCGCGGCTGAGCGGGAACAGCCGGCCCCGGGGGGTGCCGCGCACGGCGTGACCGGACCGTCCCGCCCGTTGCAGGAAGGCCGAGATGGCCCGCGTCGAGCCGATCTGGCAGACCAGATCGATGTCCCCGATGTCGATCCCCAGTTCCAGCGAGGAGGTGGCCACGAGCGCCTTCAGCTCGCCGGCCTTGAGCCGTTGCTCGGCCGCGAGACGGCGCTCACGGGCGAGACTGCCGTGGTGGGAGGTGACCTGGTCCTCGCCGAACGACTCGGTCAGCGCCCGCGCCACCCGCTCCGCCATGCGGCGGGTATTGACGAACACGAGCGTGGTGCGGTGCGCCTCGATGAGGGCGCGGAGCCGCCGGTAGACCTCGGCCCAGACCTCGGCGGACATCACCGCCCCGAGCGGGGACTCCGGCAGTTCCAGCGCGAGGTCGCGCTCGCGCTGGTGGCCGATGTCGACGATGGTGCATTCGTGCGGCCCGTCGCGGTCGCCGCCGGTGAGGAAGCGGGCGACGGTTTCGATCGGGCGCTGGGTCGCGGACAACCCGATGCGGGTGACCGGCCGCCCGGCGAGCGCATCCAGGCGTTCCAGAGAGAGCGCGAGGTGGGCGCCGCGCTTGTTGCCGGCGACGGCGTGGATTTCGTCGACGATGGCGGTGTCGGTGCTCGCGAGCATGGCGCGCCCGCCTTCGCTGGTGAGCAGGATGTAGAGCGACTCCGGGGTCGTCACCAGGATGTGCGGCGGCTGCCGGCGCATGGCTTCGCGCGCCGCGCTCGGGGTATCGCCGGTGCGCACCATGGCGCGGATCCCCGAGCCGGGCTCGCCGGATTCGGCGAGCGCCCGGTCGATGCCTTCGAGCGGCACCTCCAGATTGCGGTGCACGTCGTTGCCGAGCGCCTTGAGGGGCGAGACGTAGAGCACGCGGGTGGCGTCGGGGAGCGGCCCCCGGCGGCTGTCCCGCACCAGGGCGTCGATGGCGCCGAGGAATCCGGCCAGGGTCTTGCCGGAGCCGGTGGGGGCCGCGATGAGCGTATGCCGGCCCGCCGCCACCGCCTCCCAGGCTTGCGCCTGGCACGCGGTGGGCTCGCCCAGGTGCGCGGCGAACCAGGACGCGACGGCGGGGTGGAAGCGGTATGCGCCTTCCGTCGCCGTCGAATCGGACGTTGACTGGACCATCCGCGACTCTGGTGTCACCGCCAATCCTCGATTGCGAGGTCCATGACGCGGCTGAACTCACCGACATTGCCGGTGACGAGGGTTGCGCCGAGGGCTCTGGCATGGGCAGCAATCAGCAGATCGTTGTGGCCGATCGGGCGGCCGATACGTTCCAGCTCAGCTCGGATCATCCCGTAGTGCCGATCCGCCGGTTCCGCCAACGGGAGCGTCTTGATTGCCGACAGCACCGCTTCGAGCTGTCTCGAAAGGCGCATCGATCCTCGGCGTTCGGCGCCGTAGCGTAGTTCGGACGCGACGATGATGCTGACGCCCATACTCTCCGGCGCAAGCGCGGCGGCCCTTCGGGCAATCTCGCCGCCGGGTCGGCGCACCAGATCGGACACGATGTTGGTGTCCAGCATATAGCGCAATACCGGCATTTCAGAGGATCGTTTCCGGCGCGGTGGGTGGGTCGTCGATATCCGGGAAGTCATCTTCCAGAGGCGCCAGCCGTGACAGTACCTCGGCCAGGGTCGGAGCCCGCTCGACCGGTACCAGAACCAGACGTTCGTCTTCCCGGTAAATCATCACTTCGTCCGCGGCCAGTTCGAGTTCCCGTGGAATTCGGACCGCCTGGTTGCGACCATTGCGGAACAGCCGCGCATGGCGGACGGGACCTGGTGCGATGTGTTCATCCATTGACATATGCCGAACCTATGCCCGGGGCGGTACCATGTCAAGATGCCCCGAGAGACTGGCACGCGGTGGGTTCGCCCAGGTGCGCGGCGAACCAGGACGCGACGGCGGGGTGGAAGCGGTCGAGGGTCATGCCTCGTCACCTCTTCTGTCGAATCGACGGCCAGCTTAGACTATCGGGCCAATATGGATGGTGATCCACATCTCGATCTGCGTGCCTTCGTCGATGCGTGGCGGGCTGCCTCCGCGCGGATCGAGGACCTCCGACGCCAGGATCTTGAAGATGTCGATGTGGCGGATCACATCATGGCCATGAACGGCGCGTTCGAAGCGACGCTTGCAGGCCCTCCGAGGCCGAGTTCCGGGCTGGTGGAGCAGCAGGCGGTTTTCGCCAGGATGAAGCATGCGGGACCTGTTCGTTCTTGCGAATGACATCCAGTGCTTCTGCCGCGAGCGTGGGTGGCGGTTCTGCTTCATCGGTGGTATCGCGCTCCAGCGCTGGGGCGAGCCTCGCCTGACCGGAGATGTCGATCTCACCATCCTGACCGGATTCGGTGATGAGGTGCGCTACATTGAGGAGTTGTGCGGACGGTTTGCGGGGCGGGTCGCCGATGCCGCAGAGTTCGCGCTTCGGAATCGGGTGCTCCTTCTTCGGTCCGAGAAAGGAATTCCAATCGATATTTCCCTCGGTGCACTTCCATTCGAGGAACGAGTCATCGATCGTGCTACGGTCCATCGCTTCCTCGACGACGCTCGCCTCGACACCTGTTCGGCGGAAGATCTCGTCGTACTCAAGGCGTTCGCCGATCGTTCCCGCGACTGGGCCGATATCGAAGGGGTGTTGATTCGCAGCGGCCATCGGCTGGAGTGGGAGACGGTGGAAGCCGAGCTCGAACCGCTCTGCGAGGCCAAGGATGCACCCCATATCCTGCCTCGATTGAAGGCATTGCGAGGCGATCGGTGAGGCTGCTCCGGCGATTATCTCCGCACACCATCGGCTCCGCCGACCGATGCAGTCGGGAGCAACTCCTTCCACCGGCTTGACAGGATCAACAACATTAACGAGCTTTCCGTTGACGCTGTTGATCCGTGTCAGCTTCCGAGCACGGATCGCCGCCGCAACCCGTATGTTCCCGGGGTGGGCCTTCAGCCTCCAGAGTTGGCTGGCCGTGGGTGTCTCTTTCGATGACAACGTGGCGGACGAGATTCTGGCCGCCGCACGGGACTTTCCCTATTTCATCGCACCTGATTTCATCGCACCTACCCTTCATGCGGGAGATGACGCAATGACCGTGAACGCGAAGGTTTCGGTCTTCGACCTCGTCGAAGAGGCGAACCGGCGGATCGAGACCATTCCGGTCGCCGAAGCGGTGGCGATGCACGGCGATCCGGAGGTGGTCTTCGTGGATCTCCGCGACGTGCGCGAGCTGGAGCGCGAGGGCCGCATCCCCGGGGCGTTTCACATGCCGCGCGGGATGGTGGAGTTCTGGGTCGATCCCGCGAGCCCGTACTTCAAGTCCGACATCTTCGGCCCGGACCGGCGCTTCGCCTTCTACTGCAACCGGGACTGGCGCTCGGCGCTCGCCACCGAGGTCGCGCAGCGCGTCGGCCTCGAACGGGCAGGCCACATCGAAGGCGGGTACACGGCCTGGAAGGCGGCCGGCGGCCCCACCGAGCCGTACCGGCGCCGGCCTGACCCGGAAGTGTCACCCGTTCTCTGAGCAGGAATTCTCCTGCCCCGATGGAAAGTCAGTTTCGGCGCGACCTGCCAGCGTCCGGGACACACGATGAAGACCTTCTTGCCTCGTTCCGAGACCACCATGCGGATCGGTGTCACCAGATCGGTGTCGTTCGAGATTACGGCTGCGGCTTCGAATCGCCCCTTCCATGCGTCGTTCAGAAGATGGGCCGCGAGATTGACATCCGAGCCCTTCTCCTCCATCGCATGGAACTCGGCAACCACCGCATCGGGCGATGGGGCGAGCGCCTTGCGCCACTTCCTCCGTCGACGACCGCTCGCCGGGTAGCGTCCTACGGGCAGAATCTGCACGCTCTCCCCCTCGACCGAGTGCTCGCCTGCGGGCAGCGTCACCGGCTGCGACGGTGTGGTGATGGACCGGTCTGCGACCGGCAGATTGGCGAGGGGCCGCCAGATCTTCTTCGCGAGAAAGCTCCCGAAGTGCACCTCGACCTCCGACAATGTCCGGAGCGCGCTCAGGTAAACCTGCTGTCGGGCCGGAGTTCCGGGGTCCGAGAGACCGGACACCCGAGCGGTGAAGCAGAGCACCTTGTCGATGACGCAGGCGCTCGGAAGCAACAAGGAGGACAGCCTGATCGGATCGAGCCACTTGAACGGCGTTCCCTTGAGGGCTCCGTAGTACAGGTTGAAACCGTCGACGTAGACCCTCGTCCGCATGTCTGTCTCTGAAAACGGCAAGGGCCGCTCCGTGGAGCGGCCCTTGAGCCGACAGCACGCTGCCGGCGGGTAGTTGGGAGGAACCCTACACCTCCTCGTGAGCCCTCCGCAACACCTTTCCTGGGGCGTGTCAACGCGTCCCTCGATCGGGTCGATTGGCGCCTTGCGCGGTCGGAGCGGAGACGGGCATGGATAATGTGGTTGTCGTTGAAGCGATCCGGTGAAATCAGTATGGTGTCATTGTGACATCACACGAGGATGGCCGGTTGAGCATGCCGGATGGTGTTTCTCCGACACGAAGCGCAAATGGACGCGACCGGGTAGCGATCACGGTGCGGGTTCCCGAGCCGCTTCTTCGTCGCATCGATCGCTACATCGAGGCCAGGGACGTACCGATTTCGCGCAACAATTGGTTGCTGGAGGCGGCGGTCGAGAAGCTGGATCGGCAACGGGTGAAGAGGAGGGGCCGGGATGGCGCGTAGCGATCTGCTTGTGTCGCTGGTTCGCGCCGGTGCGTCGGGAGACAGCAAGGAGCTGACCAGCACGGTCGAAGCGATCATTGCCGAGGAGAGGGCGAAGCAGCACAACATACTGGCCGACCGGCTGGCGCGCGCGTTACGCAGCAACGGCAATGGTGGGCAGGCGGGGTTTGCGATTTCGGAACCGGTCGCGCGAGCGTGCGACTACGTGCTGGAGGTGCCGGTGAGGAAGCGTCCTGAAGACCTCTTCCTGCCGGAGCTGTGCGAACGGGCGTGCCGCGAGCTTGTCGAGGAGCAGCATCGTGCGAGTCTGCTGCGCTCGCGCAGTCTCGAACCCCGTCATCGGGT
The DNA here is from genome assembly GCA_965221725.1 of Gammaproteobacteria bacterium. Lineage (GTDB taxonomy): Bacteria > Pseudomonadota > Gammaproteobacteria > HK1 > HK1 > HK1. The sequence continues at coordinate 535,911 of OZ244909.1, read as the reverse complement.
CTTGCTGGTGGGGCCTCCCGGAAACGGAAAGACGTCGCTTGCCGAGGCGATAGCGGAAGCCTTGGCGGTGCAGTTCTTCGTGGTCCGGTACGACGCGATTATCGGCAGCTTTCTCGGCGAGACCGCGAGCCGGCTCCGGCGGGTGTTCGAGTACGCCCGCACGACGCCCTGTGTGTTGTTCTTCGACGAGTTCGACGCGGTGGGGAAGGAACGTGGCGACGTGAACGAGACCGGCGAAATCAAGCGTGTGGTGACGTCGTTGCTGATGCAGGTGGACGCCTTGCCGAGCTATACCGTGGTGATCGCCGCGTCGAACCATTCCGAGCTTCTTGACCGGGCGGTGTGGCGGCGGTTCCAGTTTCGTCCGGAGTTGCCCGCGCCGACGCAGTCTCAGGTCGAGCGCTACTTCGAAGCGTTCGCTCAGAGGATGGACGAGCCGCTGGGGATCGGCGCGCACACGATCGCGCAGTCGCTCGGCCAGATCAGCTATGCGGAGGCGGAGGAGTTCTGCAACGGCATCCGCCGACGCCTCGCCCTGTCATTGGGCGAGGGCTCCGTGAAGTCCATCGTCTCCGAGCAGCTCAAGCTGTGGAAGGCGAGAGCGCGTCAACCCGATACGAGCTGAGCCGTCCATGCCCGACCATCCTCTTCTGCCCCTGCCGGCATTCGAGCGGGGGGACCGACCCGGTGCGGGGCGCTTCGTGCCGACCGCGCCCCGCCTGGCTGCGGGACGGCAGGGCGAGCGGCTCGGCCCGATCTTCGAAAGGCTGGTGCGTGTTCTGGAAGAGGATCGCGGGGGTCACGAAGCGCGGGGAAGGATGGGATACATCGCATGCACCGAGACGTGCGGGCGCTCAGGTTCGCGTTTCGCGGCGCGGATTGTGGACGTCGCTATCTTACGGGAGGCGACATCGGGTACTCCCGATCATGGACGTGAGTGACCTCGGGCGAGGTGAGGATTCCGGTCTCGCGCTGAATTCTGCGCGCGGTTCGGGCATCAGCGTGTCTTCGACCCCATCCGCGGCGATGCCGTCCCGCCTTGGGCCGCCGCCCGCGACGATGCCTCGAACGATACGGTGATCCGGGAATCGGCCGAGAGCGCCCATCACCCCTGCGGCACCGGCCGGATGGGAGAGGACCCGATGTCGGTCGTCGATCCGCAGTGCCGGGTCCACGGTATCGAGGCCTGCGCGTGGCCGACAGCTCCATCATGCCGTCGATCGTGAGCGGGAATCTCAACGCGCCCACGATGATGATTGGAGAAAAGGCATCCGACATGATTCTCGGCCGGACCCCGCGTCCGCGCGAGCGGTGCAGCCGGTCGGTGGGAAGTGTCGAGCGCGTCTCCGGGGCCGCATGCGTTGAGGCGCAGGAGCCGTCCTGCGCGGTCCCGTCATCAAGCCGGATGCGGCCGCCATCAAGCGCGGAGGCTTGTGGGCGATGCCGTGGCGGGTGCATCCAGATTCCGCGATCGGCCCAAAGGGTGTGATGCGCACTCCCGAGAGCGGCAACCCAGTGCTGACAGATACGGCCGGACTGACCCTGTTTTCCAGCCCCATCACGGCAGCCGGCGCAGATACGGGCCGCCAGCGTCCGGCGGGGCCGAGTAGGTGAGCTGCCGGGGGCCGGCGGGGGGCGTCGGCATCATCACGCGGGTCGTGCACCTTTCCCCTGAGGGGGTGCAAGGCGTTGTCGAGCCTGCATTGAGGCCGTTCGCCCACAGACTGTGCGGGGGCTGCGCGGTCGGCGTCGCTTTCGGGCCGGACCGGTCGCGGTCGCGGGCCCTGGCGCAGGCCTATTCAAAAGTCCGTGGCTTTCCGGCAGTGGGGCGAGGCGGCCGAGGCGTCGGCGGGTTTCGGCTGGTTGGCGAGGCGCCGTTTCGCCCGCATTGGCGGGCTTTTGGCCTGCGGGGTTCGGATTCGGGGCGTGGCCGAGGGCTGGCTTGCGCGGCGTTTCGACCGACGGCGGGCGGGGGCCGGCTTTGGGCGGGAGGCGGCGCCCTTGTCGCTGGCCGGCGGCTTGAGGACGGCGTCGAGGGCCTCCTGCGGGCGGACGGCGTAGTGCCGGTTGGCGGGCGGCAGGTGCCGGAACCGGCCCTCGCGGCGCACGATGGAGATGGCGGCGTTGGTCGGGCAGGCGAGGTGGCGCGGCAGGTTGCCGACGTGCGCCCGGCCGCGGTCCTCGTCGTAGGTGAAGTCGCGCACGGAGTGCAGGCGGTTCTCGATCTCCCAGTGACGGCGGACCAGGGCGGCGATCTCCTCGGGGCCGGCCCGTGCGGCGTCGAGCGAGGTGAGGCCGTAGGCGGTCTCCCGGCGCTGCGTGCCCTGCTTGGGCAGGCGCCGCTCGCGCTCGATGCGCAACGCCTGCCGACGCCCGTGCAGGCCGGCGAAGCCCTCCCGCTGCGGGCCGTCGAGGTCGAGCGCGGCGCAGCGCCGCCGCTCCAGGCGTCAGTGGCCCTTCTCCCAGCCGCCGTCGGCGTGCCGCGCCTTGCTCCAGTCGATCGCCCGCAGGTCGTCGAGCATGGTCGGCTGGTTGTCCTTGACGGCGGCGACCACGTAGTCGGCGCCGCCGTCCTCGACCAGGGCGCGGGCGGTCTCGTGCTGCGCGTGCAGCGCGTGCAGCGTCACCGTCCGGCCCCGCAGGTCGAGCGCCCGGGTCAGTTCGCGCGCCGCCGGGATCTCGTTGGTCCTGTCGCCCACCTGCACCTGGCCGAGCACCAGCCCGCTGCCGTGCTCGACGGCGGCGACCAGCATGACGCGCCCGTCCCCCGCCCGCCTCGAGGCGCCGCGCACGTCCTTGCCGTCCAGCGCCACCGGCGCACCCGCGCCGCAGTGGCGCGACCACGCGCCCAGCGCCCGGTCCGGGGCGTCCGGCGGCAGCGACGACAGGATGTAGTGGAACGTGGATGCCGCCGGCGCCGTCCAGCGCCGCCGGCTCGGGCTGAAGAACGCGCCCGCGGCCCGCAGCTGCTCCTGGTCCAGCCGCGCCGCGAACTCGCCGAACGCGGCCACCCCGCGGTAGCCCGCCAGCCGCGCGGCGATCATGATCGTCGCGGAGCAGGCCAGCCCGTAGCGCACGCCGCGCGCCTTGCGCAAGTCCGGCATGTCCTCAAGGAACGCAGGCAGGCTGCGCAGCTCCGAAGCCGCCGGCGCCTCCCCGGCCCCGCCCGACCGCCAGCCGTCCGGCAGTGCGACGCCGCTCAGCGCCGACGCCGCGCCGCCCTCAATCTCGTACACGTGCACCTCCTTCGGCTGGCCGTTCCCCCGCCACCGCGCCGACCCGCCCGGCTCGCGCGAGAAGCCCCGCGTGCGCCCCAGGCAGACCCGGTTCGACGCCCGGTAGCACGTCCCCTCGAACCGCGACGGATCCACGAACGTCTCCGCCAGCAGCACCGGGTAGCCGTGCGCGTCCCGCAAGTCCCCCGCAAGCCGCCGCAGGCTAAGCCCCAGCGCCCGCGACGCCAGGTTCGGCACCGTGCCGGCGGGAAGAACCGCGCACCGGGCGTTGTTCGCGATCAGGTGCAGCCGCGCGAACTGCCGCTCCCGCGTCCAGCCGATCCACGAGTCCCGAACCCCCACCTTGAACGCCCCCGCCTGCCAGCCGAGCAGCGCCAGCCAGCTGCCGCCGCGAACCGCCACATGACGCAGCGACTTGCCGAAAAGCCCGCGGAAGGGCAGGTAGTGGTGCTCGCGCATCAGTGCGTCCCAGCGCCGCCGCTCCTCCACGCCGCGAACCGGACGCACCTCCACCTCGCGCAGCCACCCCACAGCGCCACTTCCGCACAACACGTCCATGGCGACCTTCTGACACAACGACTTTTTGAATGGCCAGCAAAAAAACCACCGGAAGCCCCGGTCGCCGCCAGGACTTTTGAATAGCCCTGGGCCCTGGCGAGCACAAGCCGCCATGCGCGGGCGCTGGCAGGATAATGGGGATATACTGAGTCGCCGAGCCGCAAGGAGGTTTGCTCCATGACCGACGATGAACTGAAAGCGCTGGTTGCCGGCTTGGCCGTGGCGCAAGACCGCACCGATGCCCAGCTGGCGGAAAACGCCGCCCAGCAGGCGAAGACCGAGGCCAAGCTCAACCGGCTGGCGGAGATGTACGGCGGCGTGGGCAACAACCTGGGGGCGGCGGCCGAGGAGTTCTACCACAACAGCCTCAAGGCCGATCCGGTGCTGGCGGGGACGCGCTTCGACTTCATCGACAGGAACGTCACGCGCAGCCGCGGCGGCGTGGAGGACGAGTTCGACCTGCTGCTGGTGAACGGCAGCGAGGTGTTCGTGGTGGAGGTCAAGCACAAGGCGCACGGGAACGACCTTGAGCGCCTGCTCGACGAGAAGGCGCCCAATTTCCGGCGCTTGTTCCCCGAGCACGCCGGCCGGCGGCAGCGGTTCGCCTTGGCCGCTTTCCACATCCATGACGATCTGAAGAAGGCGGCCCTGGCCCAGGGCGTGGCCGTGCTGCAGCGCAAGGGCGACGTGATCGAGACCCTCGCGGCCTGAGCCGGCCGGCGGGACCAATCCCGGACGGTGCCGACGGCGCTCAGCCTCTATGGGGATGTCGAGCTGGCGCCGCGAATTTGCCAAGGTGCGGCATCAATAGTAGGGTTATCGCCATGAGTGAAGCCATTGCCTTTGACACCCACCGGTTCGTCAAGCGCCTGACGCGGACGGGGTTTACCGAGGAGCAGGCGGAAGCGCTGGCGGATGAGCAGGTGGCCCTGCTGAACAGCAACCTGGCCACCAGGGAGAACCTGCTGCGGCTTGAGGGGGCCCAGAAGCAGCAGTTGGCGGAGCTTGAGGGGGCCCAGAAGCAGCAATTGGCGGAGCTTGAGGCGGCCCAGAAGCAGCAATTGGCGGAGCATGAGGCGGCCCAGAAGCAGCAGTTGGCGGAGCATGAGGCGGCCCAGAAGCAGCAGTTGGCGGAGCATGAGGCGGCCCAGAAGCAGCGGTTGGCGGAGCATGAGGCGGCTACCGAGCAAAAGATACAGGAGATCAAGCGGGACATACAGGAGATCAAGCGAGACATACAGGAGCTGAAAGGATCTCAGGCGCGGCAGATGGCCGAGCTCAAGGCCGACCTGCTGAAGTGGATGATCGGTGCGCTGATCGCGCAGACCGGCGTGATCGCGGGGCTGGTGCTGGGCTTTTCGGGGGCAGGCCCGGCGGGCCCTTGACCTTGCCGCCCCCTGCGCGGGCTCGTTCCGCGGCAAGCCATCCTCCCTGCTCGATCGTCCGCTTTCCGCCCAAGGCGCTTCGGGTCCGCCTCTTTTCGCGTTCCCCTCCCGCGGGAGGCGCATGGCTGCTTGAAGCTTGACCTGCATAGGTCAGGAACCCGTCCTCCTTGCTTCCCGGGAGTTGCCGTTGGCGTCCCTGCCGCGCGGCGTTGCCGGAATCACGTCCGGGGCCGTCCTCCTGCCGGGCGGATCGGCAGCGGACGCGCCGCTCGTTTTGCGGTAAGCTATCATCCTTGATCGAAAGCTCTGGAGGCGTCGGGACGGCCATGCCAAGAAACAAATCCATCAATGCCTTGGCCGGACCGTTGATGCCTGCGCGGCATCCGGCATCCGTCCGGCCTTCCGCCCGCGTCGTCGCCTCACCCCCCCCCCCCCCCCCCCCCCCGAAATGCGCGGCCTGAGGGGCCGCCGGGGCCGTTCGGGCGCCCCGCCATGTGACGGCCTTCGGAGCGCCCGCTCCGGCGCCGCCGGCCGGGGCGGGCGCCCCCTCGCTGGCCTCCCCGCGGAACCGGCGTTGGGACCCGGCAGCCGGGGCCGCTCTCGTCCGCCGGCCCCTGCGCCTGAACCTCTCTCCCGCCGCCGCCCGGACCCGCTTCGGACCCCACCCTCTCCTGACAGTCCCGCCCGTTCCACCGCGGCCCGCATGCCGGGCCTCCATCATCCCGCCCGCGCCGCGGCCGGCCCCTTGGCGGGCCTCCGCCGCGCCCTCGCCGCCGCCCTGCTCGCCCTGCCGCTGCTGTTCGGCCCCGCCCCGGCCGCCGAGGCGCAGACCGCGCCGGCGAAGCCGACGGGTCTGACGGCGACGGCGGGCAACCGGGTGGTCACCCTGAGATGGACCAACCCGAACAACAGCGACATCACCGGGTGGCAGTACCGCCAGGGGACGGGCGATCCCCTGAGCTGGGGGAGCTGGACGAACTTCGCGGGCTCCTTTACTGACGCCACTCTCACCCGCGTCATCACCGGCCTCACGAACGGCACCGAGTACAGCTTCGAGATCCGCGCGGTGGCCGGGACGGTAGAGGGCACCGCATCGGACCCGGTGAGCGGGACACCGATCCGCCCACCGGCCAGGCCGACGGGTTTGACGGCCACGACGGGCGATGCGAGCGGCGAGGTTGACCTGAACTGGACCGATCCGGGCGACGACACCATCACCTCCTACGATTACCGAATCCGCTCAGGCAGCGCATGGAATACTTTTCCTATTCCCGGAAGCGATGCCGACACCACCAGCCACACGGTGACGGGCCTGACCGACGGCACGGAATACACCTTCCAGATCTTCGCCAAAGCCGGGAGTGTCTTCAGCCCCTCATCGGCCAGCGCGACCGCCACGCCGATGGCCCCGCCGCCCGCCAAGCCGACGGGCCTGACGGCCGCGCCGGGCCCGGGCAGCGGCCAGGTGACGCTGCGCTGGACGGACCCGGGCGACAGCCGCATCACCCGCTGGCAGTGGGACAACTGGCGCGGCACCCCCGGCGCCTGGGGCGGCTGGCGCAACATGGGCGGCGCCGCGGGCCGCACCAGCTTCACGCGCGGCGGCTTCGACAACGGCACGCAGTACGGCTGGCGCATCCGCGCCTGCGCCGGGAGCGCGTGCGGCGCCGCCTCGGACGCCGCCACCGCCACGCCGGCGGCCTACCCCCCGCCGCTCAAGCCGGCGGGCCTGACCGCCACGCCGGGCGACGGCGAGGTGACCCTGAGCTGGGACGACCCCAAAGACAGCCGCATCACCCATTGGCAGTGGCGCCACCGGGCACGCGGCGGGAGCTGGCCGACGAACTGGGGCCAACTCGCTGCCGCATCCGTCCCCGATTTCAGTTTCATTCAGACGGGCCTGACCAACGGCACCGCCTACGACTTCCAGATCCGCGCCGTGGCCGTGAGCCTGCCCGGCGCCTTGTCGGACATCGTGTCCGCCACGCCGACGCAGACCACGACCTTGTCCGCCGGCGCCGTGGAAGGCAGTGACGTCAATCAGGAATCCGAAGTCGCCACCCCCGCCGCTCTATTTGTGACGGTGACGCCGTTGGCGGCGAGCGTGTCGCTCAGGAACTGCTTCACCAGCTCCCTGTCGACCCCCAGCTTCGTGGTGGACCGGGGACGCACCAACCTGACGCTCGACGGCAGCGGCTGCATCGATCTGACGGGCGACGGAAGCAGCACAACCCAGTTCGGCTTCTCCGTCTATGGAACAGCGGACACCACCGACGAGCCCGACGAGTTGGTGACGCTGACGATCAGCGAGGATCCCGATAACCTGCTCCCGACCGGGTTCAGCATCGACTCCAATGCCAACAGCGCCTTCGTCACCATCCGCGACGACGATCCGACCCTGGTCGAACTCGCCCGCGCGGGCACGGGCGCGGTGCGCGAGGGCGGAACGGTCGAGTTCACGGTGACGCTGGGCCGCGACCTCGTGGCGGGCGAGGCGATCGATGTGCCGTTGTCGATCGGCGGGACGGATGTGGACACGGACGACTGGAGCCTGGCGCTGAAGACCGGGGCGGGGCTGAACACGGGCGTGGCGCTGAGCGGCGAGACCACGGCGACGCCGCAGCTGGCCTTTTCGGGGGCGGCGGCGCGGACTGCGACGCTGACGCTGTCGGCCCTGCTCGACGACGACGCCGGCGCGGAGACGCTGGTGGTCGCGCTCGGGCCGGACGATGCGACGGCGAACGGCTTCGACCGGGACGGGCTCGCGACCAACGTGGGCGGCGGGGCCGATCCATCGCCGACCGCCAATCGCTTCGAGGTGACGGTGAACGACCCGCCTGCCCCGGCCGCGCCCGCGGGCTTCGCCGCCGCGGCGGGCGACGGCGAGGCCGTCCTGAGTTGGACCGACCCCTCCAACGCCGCGATCGGCGGCTACGAGTTCCGCCAGCGCACCCCGCCGGACACCGGCGCCTGGGGCAGCTGGACGGCGATCGCCAGCAGCACCGCCGCCACCACCACCCACACGGTGACGGGCCTGACCAACGGCACCGCCTACGGCTTTGAGGTGCGCGCGGTGTCCGGGGGGGTGGCCGGCGCGGCCTCGTCCGAGGCGACGGCCACGCCGGCGGCCGCGACGCCCGGCGTGGCCGCGGCGCAGCCGACGGACCAGGCCGTCACCGAGGGCGACGCCTCGGACACGGCCACCTTCACGGTGGTACTGAACACCCGGCCGTCGGACAACGTCGCGGTCACCGTCACCGCCCCCGCCGGGCTGGAGCTCGCCGGCCCGGGCGGCAGCACGTTCGGCGGCAGCGCGCTGCTCGCTTTCCTCGCCTCGACCTGGAGCACGCCGCAGACGGTGACGGTGCGCGCCACCGACGACAGCACGGACAGCCCGCTCGGCCGGGAACTGTCTGTCACCTACACCACATCCTCCCAGGACAGCAATTACCGCACCTTCAGCGGCACGGCGGCCACCGTCACGGTGGCGGACAACGACCCGACCGCGGTGACGCTCGCGGGCGCCGCCGGGGATGTCGCCGAGGGCGCAACGAAGACCTTCACCGTCACCCTGGGGCGCGGCCTGGTGAACGGCGAGGTCCTGCCGGTGCCGCTGACCTTCGGCGGCGCCGCGACGCGGGGCACGGACTACACGACGGCGTGCCCCACGACCCTGCCGACCGGGGTGGCCTGCGCGAACCTGGACTCCGGGAACGCGATGGTGACCTTCACCGGGCCGAGCACGGGGACGACGGCGACGACGGTCACGCTGACGCTGACGGCGGCGACGGACGGCACCACGGAGTCGGGCGGCGAGACGGTGGTGATCGGCCTCGGCACGCTGAACGCGAATTCGGGCACCGGCCTCGGCGGCGGCGCGTCCGGCGCCGACAGCCTGGCGGACTTCCGCATCACCGACGCCGCCGCCGCGCCCGCCGCGCCGACCGGATTCACGGCGGTGGCGGGCCCGGGCAGCGGCGAGGTCACGCTGGGCTGGAGCGACCCGTCGAACAGCGCGATCACGAAGTACCAGTACCGCCAGAAGTTGAACAGTGCCAGTACCTGGGGGGAATGGACGGACTTCACGGGCGGCACCACCGCGACCTCGACCAGCGGCACGGTGGCGGGGCTGACGAACGGGACGGCGTACGACTTCGAGGTGCGCGCGACGGCCGCGCCGGGCGGGACGGTGCTCGGCGCGGCCTCGGCGGCCGCGACGGCGACGCCGCGGGCCCCCGCCCTGGTCCTCGACCCGGCGAGCCTGACGGTGGCGGAGGGCGGCAGCGGCGCCTACACGGTGGCGCTGGCCACGCGGCCGACGGCGACCGTGACGGTGACGGTCGCGGGGGCGAGCGGCGAGGTGACGTTCGACACCGACTCCGCCACGCCCGGCAACCAGAGCACGCTGACCTTCAGCACGACCACCTGGAGCGCGCCGCGGACGGTGGCGGTGTCGGCGGGCGAGGACGGCGACACGGCGAACGACAGCGCGACGCTGACGCACAGCGCGTCGGGCGGCGGCTACGGCTCGGTCACGGGGAGCGTGGCGGTGACGGTCACCGACAACGACACGCCGGGCCTGGTGCTCAATCCGACTTCGCTGACCGTGGCCGAGGGCGGCAGCGCGACCTACACGGTGGCGCTGGCCACCGAGCCCACCGGCAACGTGACGGTGACGGTCGGGGGCGCGAGCGGGGAGGTGACGTTCGACACCGACTCCGACGCGGGCGGCAACCAGAGCACGCTGACCTTCAACGCCAGCAACTGGAGCACCGCGAAAACCGTCACGGTGTCGGCGGGCGAGGACAACGACACGACGAACGACAGCGCGACGCTGACCCACAGCGCGAGCGGGGGCGGCTACGGCTCGGTCACGGGCAGCGTGGCGGTGACCGTCACCGACAACGACACGCCGGGCCTGGTCCTCGACCCGACTTCGCTGACGGTGGCCGAGGGCGGCCGCGGCACCTACACGGTGGCGCTCGCGACCCAGCCGACGGGGCCGGTGACGGTGACGGTCGCGGGCGCGAGCGGCGAGGTGACGTTCGACACCAACACCGCCACGCCCGGCAACCAGAACACGCTGACCTTCACCACGACCACCTGGAGCACCGCGCGGACGGTGACGGTGTCGGCGGGCGAGGACAACGACACCACCAACGACAGCGCGACGCTGACCCACAGCGCCAGCGGCGGCGGCTACGGCTCGGTGACCGGCAACGTGGTGGTGACGGTGACCGACAACGACGCGCCGGCCGCCGCGGCGCCGGCGGCGCCCACCGGCCTCACCGCCACGGCGGGCAACGGCCGGGTGGTCTTGAGTTGGAACGCCCCCGCCTCCAACGAAATCACCAAGTGGCAGTACCAGCTTCTCGAGAGCACCCGCTGGATAGACATCCCCGAAAGCAACGCAACAACCCGGAGCCACACGGTCACCGGCCTCACCAACGGCTTGACCTACAACATCCGCGTGCGGGCGGTGGCCGGCGACGTGAACGGCCGGCCATCGGCGCCAGTGAGTGTGAGACCCCTGTTCGGCGTGGCGGTGCTGTCCCCGACATCCCTGACGGTGGCCGAGGGCGGCACCGCCAGCTACAGGGTGCGGTTGAGCGCCCAACCCCCCGAGGGCGCGGGGGTGAGCGTGTGGATCACCTCCGACAATCCCGACGTGACCACCTCCCCCGTCAGCCTCGACTTCACCCGCGGCAACTGGAATGAACCTCAGACCGTCACGGTGTCGGCCTCCCAGGACAACGATGCCGTCCATGACCGGGCGACGCTGAGCCACAGCGTCCAGGGCGGCGGCTACACGGCGGGCAGCGGCCCCGACCTGAACCTGGTCGTCAACGATGACGAAAGCGGCACCCCGCCGCCGCCGGCGGTCCAAAAGAACACGGCACCCACGGTCGCCACCCCCATCCCGGACCAGAACGCCCGGGTGGGCGCGCCCTTCAGCTACACCTTCCCGGCCAACACTTTCAACGACGCCGACCGCGATCCGCTGATCTACTCCGCCACGGGGCGGCCCGCCTGGCTCAGCTTCAACCCCGCCACCCGCACCTTCACCGGCACACCCGCGGCGGTGGGCGCGCCGGCGGTGACGGTGACCGCGAGCGACGGCAACGGCGGCTCAGTCTCCGACACCTTCACCATCGCGATAAGCGCCGCCAACGCCAACCCGGTGCTGACCATCCGCGGCGGCTCGGCGGTGACGGAGGGGACTGCGGCCAGCTTCACGGTGACGGCCGATTCCCCGCCCACCTCGAACCTGACCGTCAACCGGACTGTCGCGGACGCGCCGGGCGCCGATTTCCTGGCGGCCGGGAACGAGGGGGCCGGCACTTGGACCTTCCCGAGCGGCCAGACCTCCCGGACCTTCACCATCGCGACCCGGGCGGACAGCGTGGCCGAGCCGAGCGGCCCGATCCGCGTGACCCTGGGCGCGGGCACAGGCTACACGCTGGGCGGCGCGTTCACCGCCGCCGTGACGGTGAACGACAACGACGCCGCGCCGGCCACCTGCGCCCCGACGGCGGCGGGCCTCGTCGCCACGGTGCGCGGCTACTACGCAAGCAACCGCAACCGCGCCGACCGCCACTTCGGCGAGAACTGGCGGCGGGTGCTCATCGCCTTCGGGGCCGAGACGCACGCGACGCTCACGCCCTACACGGCGGCCGAGGCCCGTGCGAGCGAGGCCATCTGGCGGGGCTGGCGCCCGGTGCGCGTCGAGCTCGAGCGCCTCGAGGCCTGCCCCGGCCGACAGCCCCCGGCGCCGCCGCCGGACGTACCCCGGGTGACGGTGACGGCCTCCACGGCCGGGCCGATCACGGAAGGCGGGACGCTCGCCTTCACGCTGACCGCCCGCCCGGCGCCGGCGGCGGACCTGACGGTGAGCTACACGGTGGCGGACGCCGCGAACGCGGACTTCGTGGCCGCCGACAGCGAGGGCGCGAAAACGGCCGTCATCCGGGCCGGGCAAAGCTCGGCCGACATCATGGTGGCGACCGTGGCGGACACCACCGACGAGCCCTCCGGACCGGTGTCGGTGACGGTGGGTTCGGGCGACGGCTACGCGCCGGGCGATCCGGCCGCGGCGGAAGTGGCCGTGGCGGACAACGACGCGACCACGGTGACGCTCGCCGGCTCGGCGGGCGACATCGCCGAGGCGGGCGGGACCAAGGAGTTCAGGGTGACGCTGGGGCGGGCGCTCGAAGCGCACGAGTCGCTGCGCGTGCCGCTCGTCTTCGGCGGCGGGGCGACGCGCACGGACGACTGGACGGCGGCGTGCGCCGAGGCGCCGGGCGTCTACTGCGGCCCGCTGCACACCTACGTCAGCCCGCATGTGAAGTTCATCAGCGCCAACGGCGCCCCGGCGACGGCCACGGTGACGCTGACGGCGGTGCCGGACAGCCTCGACGAGGGCGCGGGCGAGACGGTGACGGTGGCGATTGGGACGGTCGAGACCAACGCCGACGGCGGCGCCGCGGCCTCGGGGAGCTTGAGCTTCACCATCACCGACGACGACGACCCGCTGCCGGCGGTGATGGTCATGGCCGGTTCGGGCGTCACCGAGGGGGCGGACGCGACCTTCACGCTGACCGTCGCCCCGGCGCCCGCCGCCGCCCTGGCGGTGAACTACACGGTGGCCGACGCCGACGGCGCGGACTTCGTAGCCGCCGGCGACGAGGGCGCGAAGACGCTCACCATCGCCGCCAACGAGTGGCCCAAGACCATATCGGTGCCCACCACCGCGGACACCACCGACGAGCCCGACGGCCCGGTGACGCTCCGGCTCGCCGCGGGCGCGGGCTACCGGCTGGGCGACCCGTCCTCGGCGATGGTGACGGTGTCGGACGACGACGCCACGACCCTGCCCGGACTGTCGATATCCGACGCGCGCGGCGAGGAAGGCGAGGCGATGCCGTTCACCATCACACTGTCGCCCGCCTCGGAGCAGACGGTGCGGGTGCGGATGGACGTCCGCAACGCGACCCCGCCGTCGGCGCGCTGGCAGGACTACGACTACGCGCGCCCCTACTACGACGTGACGTTCGCGCCGGGCGAGACCGAGCAGCGCCGCTGGGTGTACATCTACGACGACGCGCACGACGAGGGCGAGGAGACCTTCGAGGCGGTGCTGTTGCGGGCCGAGGGCGCGGTCATCACGAAGGCCGTGGGGGTCGGCACCATCACCAACTCGGACCCGCTGCCGGCGGCCTATCTCGCGCGCTTCGGGCGCACCGTCGCCGAGCAGGCGCTCGAGGGCATCGCCGGACGACTCAGCGCGGAGCGCACCCCCGGCATGCAGGGCACGCTCGCGGGCCGGGCGCTCACCTTCGGTCCGACCTCCGGTACGGGCGAGGTCGCCGACCCGCCGGGCGACGGCCTCGGCCTCGACGGGCCGGAGGAGCAGCCCAGCACCCTCACCGCCGAGGAGGCTCTCCTCGGGTCGCACTTCACGCTGACCGGAGTGCCGGACGCCACCGGCGGCACCACGGCGTTCTGGGGCCGGGCGAGCCGGAGCACCTTCGACGGCACCGAGCGCGGCGACGGCACCGCCATCACCCTCGACGGCACCGTGACCACGGCGCTGCTGGGGGCGGACTACGCCCGCGGCGACTGGCTCTTCGGCCTCACCCTGACGCAGAGCACGGCCGAGGGCACCTATGCCACCCCCGGCGAGGACCGCTCCTGTGCCGACCCCGAGGGCGGGCACTGCGCGGTCCGCGCGGGCGACGGCGACCTCGAAGCGCAGCTCACCGCCGCCATCCCCTACGCGGCACTCGACGCCACCCCGCATCTGAAGCTCTGGGGCGCGGCCGGCCACGGCGCGGGCGAGGTGACGCTGAAGACGCTAGGTGCGCGCTACCGCGCCGACACCGACTGGACCCTGGCCGCGGCCGGGCTGCGGGGCACCGTGCTGACCCCACCCCCAGAAGGCAGCGGCCCCGCCCTTGCGCTCACCGCCGACGCGCTGTGGACCCGCACCGCCTCGGAGCGCACCCGCGACCTCGCGGCATCACGCTCCGACGTGACCCGGCTCCGGCTCGGCGTGGAGGGGCGCTACCGCCTCGCCCTCGACGGCGACGGCCAGCTCACGCCGACCCTCGAAGCGGGGGTGCGCCACGACGGGGGCGATGCCGAGACCGGCCTCGGGGTCGAGCTCGGCGGCGGGCTCGCCTGGAGTGCCCCGACCTTGGGCCTCACCCTCGATGTCTCGGGCCGCACCCTCATCGCCCACGACGACGACGACTTCACCGACCGCGGCCTCGCCGCCGCGCTCACCTTCGACCCCCGCCCGGAGAGCGCGCGCGGGCCGTCGCTCACGCTCCGTCAGGACGTCGGCGACCGGGCCGAGGGCGGACTCGACGCGCTCTTCGCCCCCGACCCGCTCGCAGACCGCACCGAGAGCACCGCCACCGCACGCTGGACGCTCGAAGGCGCCTGGGGCTTCTCCGCCCTCGGCGGACGCTTCACCGCGAGCCCCCACGCCGGACTCGGGCTCAGCCCCGACACCCGCGAGACCACCCTCGGCTGGCGACTCACGCCCGCCGCCCCCGCCGCCCCCGACCTCACCGTCGGGGTGAAGGCCACGCGCCGCGAAGATGACCTCGAAGCGCCCGAGCACACCGTCGGCGTCGAGGCCACCGTGCGCTGGTGACCGTAGCGCGGCCGCCGCGCTCGGGCGCGGCGCCGGTCAATCGGGTGGATGGTGTCTCGAGCGCATCGTCGCCGCCGCTGCAGTCGAACAGGCAGCGCGCGGCCATCCCGTCGTCAAACGGAATCTGTGCGGCATCGAGAGCCTGCGCCCGCCTGCGCGGCGATGACGAATGCGAACCGGCCCAGGCGGTCATGCCGGCGGGGTGCGATCACACTCATGCGGCTTCAGGTGCGCTGCTGTCGGCACCGATCTCGGTGGCCCGGTTTTCCACCCCAGTCTCGGTAAGGACCGGAGATACCGCTCAAGCATGGATGGCCCCGATCCGGGAGAGGTCGCGCGGCATCCTCGCTGAGGATCGACGGGTGGTGTACGGCGAGACCGGAGGGTGATCGAAGGGGTGTCAAGGTTCTGGATGTAGGTTATGGTTGCGAACATTGGTGAAGTGACTCGGTCCACCCGGCGCGTCTCGCCCGGCGGGGACTGGCGCCGTATTCGAACCGCACGGATATCATGATGCCCGACCCGAAACCTTTGCGCGCCGGTGACATGCCAAGCGTCCGGCCATCATTCGATGCCTCGGTCAGGACGGCCTGTACGAGGCTCACACCGTCCATCCACTGTGATTGGAAGGACTTGTTCGTGCGAGGGCTGATGGGTGTCTTCGACTCCCTCGTCACGCAGCCTGACTTTCGACGTTACTACGAGCGTGATGTTGCCACTCGGCTGCACCGTCCCTGGCACAGGGTGGGTGATTCGATGCGGCTCGCGCTCGGGAAGCCGGTCACGATCACGGTCAGATCTCCTGACGGGCGATTCACCAGTCATGTCGTCGAACCGCATGTGTCCGATGACACGTACCGGGTTGAAGTCAATCAGGCAAATGAAGCGATCAGGGACGCGGACGAGAGGTTGCGGGCAGACCATGTGGCCTTTCTTGTAGCTGGCGAGCAGGCGGACAGTCTTGCCGCCTGTCTCGACAGGAATCGGGTCGCTGGCTCCGAGTAGTGGCGATGACCAGACCTCCGCTGGCTCCGAGATCGATCGTGAGGATGTCGGACCAAGCGAGACTGCCGCTGCGGCCCACGAACGCGGACGCCATCGAACCCAGACCCTCGCGGTCAGATGGGAAGCTCCGCTCCCGCCGCCTGCGTTGCTGGAGC
Source organism: Gammaproteobacteria bacterium (assembly GCA_965221725.1). Lineage (GTDB taxonomy): Bacteria > Pseudomonadota > Gammaproteobacteria > HK1 > HK1 > HK1. The sequence continues at coordinate 519,911 of OZ244909.1, read as the reverse complement.
AGTACGACCAAATCGTTCCCGGACTCGCAAGCGAAATCGTCAAGCGTGCGGAGGAAGAAGGTCGTCACCTGCGGGATCTCGATGGAGCTGCATTGAAGGCAGCCGTCGAGGACCGTACCCGCGGGCAGTGGATGGGATTTGCGGCTGTCGCTGGAATTCTCGGGGTTTCTGCGCTCGCGCTCTTGGAAGGTGCGTGGTGGGTAGCGGGCATCGCGCTGACGATTGCGACGAGCACTGCCGCCGTGTTCGTCCTGGGGTCTCTCAGGAAAACCGACAGAGAGAATCGAGGGGAGAATTCTGCCCCACCATCAATGCGTTGACCGGGGCGTGCTCCCGCGAGCAGGCCCTCCGTCGGCTTCGGGTCTGCGGATAGAACGCCAAGCCTGGGCCACTGGATGTGAAGCTCGGTGGTGGACGTGAAGTCCGACGTCTCCGCCCTCGATAACCTTCCCGATACAACGGAACGAGGCGATTCGCGGGACGAATGGAGGGTTCCGCGTCTCGGGGTCGCGACGCTCGGACTCGCGCACCGCGCACGGACCACACCGCGCGCCGCCGTCGGTGGTGAGCGCGGCCCACAGGACGCTCGAGTAGCGGAACGGGGCGACGAGTGACGCCTCCGCGTGCCGGAACGCCTCGGTCATGAGGAGAAACGCGATGCTCACGCAGCATCCCGCCATCGCCAGCAGGCCGATCTCTTCGGCGCGCATCGGCCGCCAGCCGTGCCCGGCCGTGGCGAGCGCGCACAGGGTGACGAATCCGAGGGAGAATGCGGTCAGCGAAAGACTGGATTCAGTGGCCACGAGCCGTCGCGTCACGATGTCTCTCGCCGCCTCGAAGAAGGCCGTGGCGAGCGCCAGGAGCGCGACCCAGCGCAGGCCTTCCTCTCCCGGTGCGAGCATGACCAGCACGCCGGCGAAGCCCACTCCCACCGCGCACCGTCGTCGCCGGCCGACCCGTTCGCCGAGCGCCCAGGGAGCGACCGCGGTCACGATGAGGGGGCCGGCGAAGGTGAGCGCGATGGCGTCGGCCAGCGGCAGGAACCGCAGGCTGGTGATGAACAGGAACATCGATCCGGCGAGCAGTGCCGCTCGCAGCAACTGTCCGCGAAGATTCGTCACTCGCAGGGTTTGCAGACCGCCGCCTCGATGGACGAGCAGGGCGATGGGGATGGCGACGAACAACCCGCGGACGAAGATCGTCTCCCCCGTCGGATAGTCGGCGGTGAGCGATTTCATGATCGCATCGTTCACCGTGAGCAGGGCACAGCCGGCGGTCATCAGCACCACGGCGCGTGACACGCCGGCACTTCCGGGCCGAGGATTGCTCATGGGCACTTCGAGCGGGTCGCGGGGGCGGGACGGGTACTCCGCCGCCGGCTGACGCTTTCGCAGCTATCCAGCATTGCGTCCCGTTTCCCCTGTCTCCCTCATCTGTCCCGTTCCGTCCGCCGCCCGCCGCGTCCCGCCCGCTCTCAGCCGCCGACCAGCTGCAGCGCCTCGCGGATGACCCCGGCGTCGTCACGGTGCGCGGCCTCGGTGCTCAGATGCCGGCGCCAGCGGCGGGCGCCGTGCGTGGCGTGGAACAGGCCGAGCATGTGGCGGGTGACGTGGTGGAGCCGCGTGCCGCGCCGGATCTCCCGGCGGGCGTAGGCGAGCATGTGCTGCGCGACCCCCGGGCGATCCGGCGGGGCCGCGGTCGCGCCGAATATGCGGCGGTCGGCCTCGGCGAGTGCGAAGGGGTTGCGGTACGCCTCGCGGCCCATCATCGCGCCGTCGACCCGTGCATTGTGCGCCACGGCCTCGTCGAGCGAGACGATGCCGCCGTTGATGACGAACTCCAGCGCGGGAAAGTCCTGCTTCAGCCGGTATACGACATCGTGGCGCAGCGGCGGGATCTCGCGGTTCTCCTTCGGGCTCAGGCCGGAGAGCCACGCCTTGCGGGCGTGGACGATGACGGTGCGGCAGCCGGCGGCGGCAATTTTTTCCACGAACTCGGTCAGGTGCTCGTAGCGGTCGCGGTCGTCGATGCCGATGCGGGTCTTCACCGTCACCGGGAGAGGGCTCGACGCGCGCATGGCGGCCACGCAGCCGGCCACCACGTCGGGCTCGGCCATCAGGCATGCGCCGAACCGGCCACGCCGCACGCGGCGGCTCGGGCAACCCACGTTCAGGTTGATCTCGTCGTATCCGCGCTCGGCCGCGAAGCGGGCGCAGCGGGCGAGCTCCGCCGGGTCGCTGCCTCCGAGCTGGAGGGCAAGGGGATGCTCGACCTCCGAGAACTCCAGCAGCCGTTCGCGGTCCCCGTGCACGAGCGCCGCGCTGGTCACCATCTCGGTGTAGAGCAGGGTATGCCGGGTGACGAGTCGAACCAGGTACCGGAAGTGCCGGTCCGTGCAGTCCATCATCGGCGCCACGCTCAGCCTGCGGTCGATCGGACCGACCGGCGGCGGGGGCCGTTGCATCATCCCGCCCGCCGGCGCTCGACCTCGCGCAGCCACTTCTTGCGGATGCGGATCGCGCGCGGCGTGACCTCCACCAGCTCGTCGTCGTCGATGAACGCGAGCGCCTGCTCCAGCGTCAGCTCCACCGGCGGGGTCAGCAGGATGTTCTCGTCGCTGCCGGCGGCGCGGATGTTGGTGAGCTTCTTCTCCCGCAACGGGTTGACGGTGAGGTCGTTGGACCGGCTGTGGATGCCGACCACCATCCCCTCGTACACCTCGGTGCCGGGGCGCACCATCAGCCGGCCGCGGGCCTGGAGGTTGAACAGCGCGTAGCCGACCGCCCGGCCGGCCGCGTTCGCGATCAGGACCCCGGCCTTGCGTCCGGTGACGAGGCCCGGCACCTGGCGGCCGTGGCCGGCGGACGAAAACGTCATGATGCCGGTGCCGGAGGTGAGCGACGTGAATTCGGTGCGAAACCCCATCAGGGCGCGCGTCGCCACCCGGCAGGTGAGCCGCACCCGTCCCGCCGCGTCGTGCTCGATGTCGTGGAACTCGCCCTTGCGCTCGCCGATCACCTCCATCAGCCGGCCCTGGTGAGCGGCGTCGATGTCGAAGACCACGGTCTCGAAGGGTTCGTGGACGGTGCCGGCCACCTCGCGGGTGATGACCGACGGCCGCGACACCGCAAGCTCGTAGCCCTCGCGGCGCATGGTCTCGATCAGCACCGAGAGATGCAGCTCCCCGCGGCCCGAGACCTGGAACCGATCCGGGTCCGCGGTCGCCTCCACCCGCAGCGCCACGTTGTGGGACGCCTCGCGGAACAGGCGCGCCCCGAGGTGGCGGCTGGTGAGGAACCGCCCCTCCAGGCCGGCGAGCGGGGAGGTGTTGACGCAGAACGCCATGGTGAGCGTCGGCTCGTCGACTTCGAGCGGGGGGAGCGCCGCCACCGCATCCACGTCGCATATGGTGTCGGAGACGCCCACGCCGTCCACCCCGGTGAGGCACACGATGTCCCCGGCCCGCGCCTCCGGCAGCTCCATGCGCTCCAGGCCGCGGCTTGCGAGCACCGACAGGATCCGGCCGCGGCGCACTTCGCCGGCCGCGTTCACCACCGCCACCGGGCTGCGCGGCGGCAGGGCGCCGCGCTTGACGCGGCCGATGCCGATTACCCCCACGTAAGGGGAATAGTCGAGGGTGCTGACCTGCATCTGGAACGGCCCGGCCGGGTCCGCCTCCGGCGGCGGCACCCGCTCGACCACGAGGTCGAGCAGCGGGGTCATGTCCGCGGCCGGGTGGTCGGGGTCCGCGCCGGCGACGCCCAGGGTCGCGGAGGTGAACATCACCGGGAAGTCGAGCTGGGCGTCGCTCGCGCCGAGGTGGTCGAAGAGATCGAAGACCTCGTCGACCACCTGGTGGGGGCGGGCGCCGTCGCGGTCGATCTTGTTCACCACCACGATGGGGTCGAGGCCGGCCGCGAACGCCTTGCCGGTGACGAAGCGGGTCTGCGGCATCGGCCCTTCCACCGCGTCCACCACCAGCAGCACCGAGTCCACCATCGACAGGATCCGCTCCACCTCGCCCCCGAAGTCGGCGTGTCCCGGGGTGTCCACGATGTTGATGCGGCATCCCGCGTGCTCGACCGCAGTGGTCTTGGACAGGATGGTGATGCCCCGCTCGCGTTCCAGGTCGTGGCTGTCCAGCGCCCGTTCGGCGATCACCGCCCGCGCATCCTGCGCCGTGTGCTGCAGCAGGCGGTCCACGAGGGTGGTCTTGCCATGGTCGACGTGGGCGATGATGGCGACGTTGCGAATGGGCATGGGGCAGGGCGCAAGCGGGTGGAGTGGGCGAACGGGACGGGCCGGGGTGCGGCGGCGGCGCGAGTCCGCCCGTCTCACGGGGTGGACGTTCAGGTTTCGAACGGGTTCAACGCGTCGGCGCCCAATGCTGCCACATCCGCCACGTTGCGGGTTACAAGTGTCAAACCGTTGGCCCTGGCCGTCGCGGCAAGGAGCCCATCGATGACCGGCACCGGGCGGATCGCGTTCATCCTGCCCCACTGCTCGGCCACGGCCGCATCCACGGGCAGAACGCGATTGCCGAAACCGGACATCACGTCGGCAAGCCACGCTTCAAGTGCCTTGGCTCTTCGAGGATCGTGGCGGCGGGCGAGTTCCACGCCCTTGCGGATCTCGCCCAGCACCAGGGCGCTGAGCCACAGATCATCCTCAGCGACGCCGCTCCACCATGCCGCCACGGCCGGGTCGCAGCGATCACCCCTGCGAACTTCCGAGATGACGTTGGTGTCGATCAGGAAAGTCACAGGGCGGCGTCGCGTCCGAAGTCGCGCTGACGTTCGAGATCGATCCCCTCGAGCGGTGCCGAGGCCAGCAGTGCCTTGAGCCCCCCGGGGCGCGCCGCGGCGATCTTCTCGCGCAGAGTGGCTCGTATTTCGATCTCGCGTTCCGGATCGACCAGTGCCGTGGCGATGTCACGCACGAGCGCGGCGTCTTCCCTTCGGACCTGGATCTCGACCCGCACGAATCCCTGCCGCTGACGGCGCCTGCGCCACTGGGTCACGGGAGACATGCTTGTATTGGTCATGGCATCCTCTATTTCCGGAAATCCTACCGGCAAGCAGAGAACACGACAATCGGCGATCGCCTTGTGAGATGTCGATCGGCTGAGCGGGAGTCGGGGAACAATGAACGGTCGAGGCCGGAACGAGATGCGCGATCTGCTGGGTGAGACGGTCGAACGCGCCACGCGGTTTCTCGAATCGCTCCCCGACCGCCGGGTCGCTGCCGCGCGGGGCGCGAGCGAGCTGGCGTCCGCGCTGGGCGGGGCGCTGCCACGTCGCGGGATGCCGGCATCGGAGATTCTCGCCCGGCTCGACGAGATCGGGGGACAGGGGGTGACCGCAAACGCCGGCCCCCGGTACTTCGGCTTCGTCACCGGCGGCGCCCTGCCGGCCTCGGTGGCTGCGAGCTGGCTCGCCACGGTCTGGGACCAGAACGCGTTCAGCGAAGTGAGTTCGCCGATCGGGGCGGCCATCGAGCGGGTGGCGATGCGGTGGGCGCTCGAAGCGCTGGACCTGCCGGCGGGCTCGGGGGCCGCGTTCGTCACCGGGGCCACCATGGCCAACTTCACCGCCCTCGCGGCGGCCCGGCGGGCGGTGCTGCTCGCGCACGGCCACGATGTCGACCGGCACGGGCTCCGGGGTGCGCCCGAAGTCACGGTGGTGGTGGGCGAGCAAGCCCATGCCACCCTGTTCAAGGCCCTCGGCATGCTCGGACTCGGTCGCGATCGAGTGATTCGGGTCCCGGCCGACGATCAGGGCCGGATGCGCGCGGACGCGCTTCCGCCGCTCGCCGGACCGGCCATCGTCTGCACCCAGGCGGGGAACGTGAACACCGGCGCCTTCGACCCGGTGGGGGCGATCTGCGACGTGGTGCGGGCGGACGACGTCCGGGTCCACGTGGATGGCGCCTTCGGCCTGTGGGCGCGGGCCTCGAGCCGGCTCGGCGCGCTTGCCGCCGGCGTCGAACGGGCCGATTCCTGGGCGACCGACGCCCACAAGTGGCTCAACGTGCCCTACGACAGCGGCCTTGCCATCGTGCGCGACGCGGCGGCGCTGCACGGCGCGATGTCGGTCCGGGCGGACTATCTCCCGGACCGCAGCCACCGCGACCCGTTCGAATTCACCCCGGAGACGAGCCGCCGCATGCGCGGGGTCGAGGTGTGGGCCGCGATCGCGTCGCTCGGCCGCGACGGCATGGCCGAGCTCGTCGAGCGCAACTGCCGCCAGGCGCGGCGGTTTGCGGCCGGGCTGCGCGAATCCGGCGCCGAGATTCTCAACGAGGTGGTGCTCAACCAGGTGCTGGTCGCGTTCGGTGACGATGCCGCGACCACCGAGGTGATCCGCGGCGTGCAGCGCGACGGCACCTGCTGGTGCGGGGGAACCGCCTGGAACGGCCGGGCCGCGATGCGCATCAGCGTCTCGTCGTGGGCGACCACCGACGAAGACGTGGAGCGCAGCATCGTGGCGATACTGCGCGTGGCGGCCGGCGGGCGCAGGCAGAGCCATGCCTGAGCCCGGACCGAGCGGTTCCTTTCAATCTGAACGATCTCTGGCCCTGAGACGCGTTCCCGGCCCGCCGCAGTGACCGGGATTCGGCTTCACCATTCCAACCGCCTCGAAGTGCTCGCGGCCGAGCTGGCGCGTCTCATGCGCGCCGACCCGGGCGATCCGTTCGCGGCCGAGCGGATCGTGGTGCCCCATCCCACCATGGGGCGGTGGCTCTCGCTGGAGCTGGCCCGCACCCTCGGCATCGCGGCCAACGTCCGCTTCGAGCAGCCGGCCGAGTTCGCGTGGTCGATCATGCGCGGCGTGGTGCCCGATCTCTCCCGGGAGCAGCCGTACCTGCCGGCGCGGCTTCGCTGGCGCATCCACGACCTGCTGCCCGGGCCGGACGGAGCGCCCGGTGCCGGCCTGCGGCGCGGCGGGCATCGCGCCGGCGGTGCCGATTCGAACGCGGCGCGGGAGGCCCCGGATAACGGTGGCGGCTCGCAGCGCGACGGGCCTCCTGCCCGCGGTACCGACTCGAACGCGGCGCGGGAGGCGGCCCGGGATGAAGGGGGCAGGGCGCACGCGCCGGAGCGCGCGGTCGCCGGCTATCTCCGCGACGGCGACCCCCGCAAGCGGCTGGAGCTCGCGGACCGCCTCGCCGGCATGTACGACAAGTGCCTCCTGTATCGCCCCGACTGGATTCGCGAATGGGAGCGCGGCCCGGCCCCGCACTGGCAGGCGCGGCTGTGGCAGCGCCTGGTGGCGGCGGACGGCCCCGGGGGCGCCCATCACTGGGTCAACGCTCTGGACCGGTTTCGCGCGGGCTGGTACGAGCGCACCCGCACTGGCGGGCCGAAGCGCCCCGGGGGGGCGGGAGCAACGGGTGCCCGCACGCCACGGTGTCCGTATCCCCGCACCGGCGGGTCGGAGCGCCCCGGGGAGGCGGTGTCGCCGGCCGGGAGTGCGTCTTCGCCCCCGGGCTGGCCGCGGCGGGCGTGCTTCTTCGCGGTGCCGTCCCTGTCCCCCTCGTACCTGGAGCTGATCCGCGAGGCAGCCCGGGAGATCGAGATCCACCTCTTCTCGTTCAACCCCTGCCGCGAGTATTGGGGCGACATCCATTCAAGGCGGGAGATCGACTACCGCGCCGGTGGCGCCGACCCCGATGCCCGCTACCTCACTCAGGGCAACGAGCTGCTCGCGACCTGGGGACGAGCGGGGCGCGACAGCATCGACGCCCTGATCGAGATTCACGACGCCGAATGGGAGGAGCACTTCGTGGCGCCCGCCGGTGCCCGCCGTCTCGCCGCGGTGCAACGCGACATCCTCGATCTCCGTCTCGCGGACGAAGCGGCTCGCCGGGATGAGGCGTCGGGCGGTGCCCCCGGCGGTGCCCCCGGCGGTGCCCCGGATAAAGCGCGGTCGGGACGCATTCCGGAGGAGGCCGACTCCGCGCCACTGGCCAGTGCAGCCGGCGGTTCCCCGGATGAAACGCTGTCGGGGTGTACTCCGAAGACGGTCGATTCCGTATCGGCGACCGGTGCGCCTCACGACGCACCTGATGAAACTCCATCGGAAGGCACTCCGAAAGTGATCGACTCCGCACCGGCGGCCAGCGCACCTGGCGGCGCATCAGATGGAACGCCGGTTCCCCCGAGCGCCGAAGGGGCAGGGGCGTCGGGGGCGACAGGGCCCGCGCCGGACGACTCGATCCGGATCCACGTATGCCATTCCCCGGTGCGCGAGGCCGAGGTCCTGCACGACCGCCTGCTCGCGGTCTTCGACGCTCATCCGGACCTGGAGCCGGCGGACGTCCTGATTCTGACCCCGGATCTCGATGTCTACGGCCCCGCCGTCGAAGCGGTTTTCACGGCGGCGGGGCGCGTGCCGTGCCACGTTGCCCGGGCCCGGGCGGTCCGGTCGCGCACGATGCGCGCATTTCTCGACCTGCTGTCCCTGCCGGGCTCGCGGCAGGGCGCGGAGACCGTGCTCGCGCCGCTCGCGGCGCCGGCGGTTCGGGTTCGATTCGGCTTCGGCGACGCCGATGTCGCCGTCATCCGGGAGTGGGTGCGCGAAGCCGGCATCCGCTGGGGGGTGGACGAGGCGCACCGCGACGAGGAGGGCCTGCCCGCAACCGCCGATCACACCTGGCGGCACGGCCTGCGCCGGCTTCTGTTGGGCTACGCGATGGCGGATGCCGGCGCGCCGGTGGCCGGGCTCGTGCCGTGCCGGGCCGGGGCGGCCGCATTCGACCCCGGGAATGCGAGCGGGGAGACGGACGGCGAGCGGCTCGGCCGCTTCGTCTCGTACTGCGAGGGGGTGCTCGGGCTCCGCCGCCGGCTTGCCGGCCGGCGCCGGCCGGCGCACTGGGCGGCCGAACTCCGCGCGCTCGTGCGCGATTTTCTTGCGGACGGATCGGAACCGTTCGCGCCCGGTGCGCTGGGCCGTAGCCCCGGATCCGCGGCCGGGGCGCTCACCCGCGATCTGGCCGACGAGGTGGGCGCGGTGCGGGCGCTGATTCGGGAGTTCGAGAACGAAGCGGCGGCGGGCGAATCGCCGGTCCCGGTCGAAGTGGTGGTGGACGTGCTTCGCGAGCGGACCGAGGACACTGCGCGCGAGGCGGCGCGCCTGACCCACGGGGTGACCGTCGCGAGTCTCGGCGCGGGGCGGATCTTCCCGGCCGGGGTGGTGTGCGTCGTCGGCATGAACGACGGGGTGTTTCCGCGCTCGCCGTCGGCTCCGTCGTTCGATGTCGTCGCGGCCGGGCGCGCGCGGCGCGGCGACCGCGACATCCGGTACGAGGACCGGTTCGCGTTCCTGGAGGCGCTGCTCGCGGCCCGGCGCTGCTTCATCGTGACCCATGCCGGGCGAGGCCTGCGCGACGACGCCCCGATCCCCCCGTCGGTGCTGGTGGACGAGCTGAAGGACTACCTCGGCCGGCGGTTTCCGGGCGTGCCGATGGAGGTCCGCCACCCGCTCCAGCCGTTCAGTGCGCGGTACTTCGAAGCGCCCGGCGACGCGGATTCCGGGACTCGGGATCTCTTCAGCTACTCCGATGGCATGTGCGCCGCGGCGAACGTGCGGCGCGCCGCCGGCGCCGCCCACGCCGCGGACGGCGAACCGCGGTCGCGCTTTGCCGACGCCGCCCTGCCGGCGCCGGACGCATCCCGCCGCCGCGTCGATCTCGCCGATCTGACGAGCTTCTTCGCCCACCCGACCCGATACTTCCTCCGCGAACGGCTCGGGGTGCGGCTGGAGCTGGAGGATCTGGCGCTGGAGGACGAGGAGCCGTTCGAACTCGACGGCCTGGAGCGCCATCGCCTGCAATCGGACGTGTGGCATCAGGTGCAGGCGGGAGTCGAGCCCGAGCGCGGGGCGGCGCTCCTGCACGGCAGCGGACGGTTGCCACAGGCGGGGCTGGGGCGCATCGTCCACGAGGATGCGCGCGCGGTGGTGGAACCGCTCGAAGCGCTGCTGGCCCCGTACCGAGGAGCGCTCCGGGCGCCGCCGCGTTCCCTCGACCTGGCGTTCGGCGAGTTCCACATCGTGGGCGCGTTCGAGCATGTCGCGCCGGACGACGATGCACCGGACGGGCGGGCGTCGTGCGAGTCCGACTCCGGCGAGCCGGTGCCGCCATCGTGTGAACCGGGGACCGGCAGGCCGGCACCGTCATCGTGCGAGCCCGGATCCGGCGAGCCGGCGCCGCCATCGTGCGAACCGGGGACCGGCGAACCGCGGCCCGGCACGATGGTGTGGTGGCGGCTGGGGAAGCTGCGGGCCCGGGACCGGATCGAGATCCGGTTGCGGCAGCTTGCGTGGATGGCGGCGGGATACGGCCCGCTGGAGGCGCTCGTCGTCACGCGCTCGCAGAACAACGAATCCTGGGAGCGGAGGGTATTCGCTCCACCCGAAGATGCGCGCGACCACCTCGGGCGGTGGCTCGCTGCCTGGTGGCGGGGGCAGTCGGCGCCGCTGCCGCTCTTTCCGGAGACCTCGTTTGCCTACGCGAGGGCAATCGCCCGGGCGGAGGACGACGACGGCGCCGCCGTGGCGGCGGCCCGCGAGCAGGCCGCCTCCGTCTGGTACGGCGATTCGTACCTTCGGGGCGAGTGCCTCGACCCCTACCTCGCGCTGGTCCACGAGTCCGGAGATCCGCTGGCCGATGACGACTTCGGGGATCTGGCGGAGCAGCTCCTCGTCCCGCTCGCGAGGGCGCAGCCGTGAGCCCCGGCGAACCGGCTTCCGGGCTTTCGGAGTCACTCCGCGACCCGGGCGGGGCCGCAGCGACAAGTGCAGGGTCCGCGCCCGAACCGGCCCCGTCAGCGCATACGCCGCTCGACTTTCCGCTCGACCGCGCCGGTACGACATTCATCGAGGCCAGCGCCGGCACCGGCAAGACCCACGCCCTCACCACCCTCGTCGCCCGTCTGGTCATGGAGGAGGGCTGGCCGATCGACCGCATCCTGGTGGTCACGTTCACCCGGGCTGCCACCGCGGAACTCCGGGATCGGATCCGGCGCACGCTCGGCCTGCTGCTGGACGCGGTCCGGGCGCGTCGGCGCGAGGCGGCCGCGGATCCCCGGGCGAACGAGCTTCTGGCGGCGTGGGAGGGCCGCGCCGGGGACATCGACCTTGCCCTCGCCGCCCGGCGTCTGGAAGCCGCGATGCACGACATCGACCGGGCCAACGTGTTCACCATCCACGGCTTCTGCCAGCGGGTGCTCGCCGATCTCGCCTTCGAGAGCGGCTTATCCTTCGGGTGCGAGGTCGGTGGCGATGGCGGCGAGGTGGTGGCGGCGGCGGTGCGCGACTTCTGGCGCCGCCGCATGTATCCGTCTTCCGCGCTGCTGATGCGCCACGCGGTCGGGAGCGGATTCCTGCCCCGCCCCCTGGCCGGCTGGGTGTCGCGCCGGCGCGCAAAAATCGGCGCCGAGGTTGTCGGCGACGACCCGCCCGCCCCGCCGCCGGAAGCGCGCGAGGCGGCCTGGCGCAGCGTGTACGACGAGGTATGCGCGCAGTGGGCATCGCAGCGGGACACCTTCCGCGCGGAGATTCTCGAGGGCTCCTGGCTGAACCGCCAACGCTATCGGACGGCGCGTTCGAAGACCGAACTCGATGCGCTCGATGCCCTGTTCTCCGCCGCCGGGCCACGTCTGCCGGCGGAGGGCGCGGTCGGCCGCTACGGTCGCGAGCAGCTCTCGCGGGCGTGCAGGAAGGGCGGCGCGGTGCCCGACCATCCGCTGTTCGATGCGCTCGACCGCCTGGAGGCGGCGTCCGCCGGGCTGCGCACGGGGTACGACCAGTGGCTGCGGTGGGCGCGCGGGGAGGCGCTGGCAGAGGTCCGTCAGTCGGTCCGTCGCCGGGTGCGCACCGATCGGATCCTCGCCTGGGACGATCTGCCGCTTGAGCTGGACCACGCGCTCGGGAGCGCCGGCGGGGCGCGTCTGGCGGCGCGGATCCGTCACACGCTTCCCTGCGCGCTCATCGACGAATACCAGGACACCGATCCCGTCCAGGCTCGAATCTTCACCCGCATCTACGCGCACCCCGCGCCGTCGTCGGCCGCTTCGTCCTTCGACTCCGACAGCGGCCCCTCGCGCGAGCGCCGTCTCGCGGCGGCGTCGTTCCCGCCGGAGGCGGTGACGTTCGAATCGGAGCCCGAGGGGATGTCCGCTCTCGATCCGGGGCAGTTCGAACATGCCACGGCGCCGCGGGGGTCGGAGTCGGGGCGCGAGGGGATGCCCGCTCTCGATCCGGGGCAGTTCGAGCATGCCACGGGGCCGCGGGGATCGGAGTCGGAGCGCGAGGGAACATCCGCCCCCGGTCCGGCGCGGCCCGGGCATGCCGCGCGGCCGCCGAGGTCCGGGCCGGAGGGGGCGCCGACCCGCGACGAACGCGCGCGCCGGGGGCCGTTCATCGTCGTCGGCGATCCGAAGCAGTCCATCTACCGCTTCCGCGGCGCCGATGTGTTCGCCTATCTCGCGGCCCGACGATCCGCGACCGCGTGCCTCCATCTCGACCGCAACTGGCGCTCCCTGCCACTGCTGGTGGAGGCGGTGAATGCGTTGTTCTCGGGAGCGGTACCGTTCGTCACCGCCGGGATCGAGTACCGCGCGGTAGCGGCGGCCCGGGAGGCGCCCGATCCCCTGCGGATCGCCGGCCGGAAGGCCCCGCCCCCGCTCGAATTCCAGCTTCTGCCCCGCGTGCGCGACGGCAAGGCGCTCGCCAAGAAGGAGGCGGAGCCGGTCGTGGCCAGGGCGACGGCGGACGAGATTGCCCGGCTGCTGGCGCTCGGGGGGCGCGGCGAAGCGGTGGTGGAGGGCCGGCCGCTCGCGGGCGCCGACCTTGCGGTCCTGGTCCGCACCCGCGATCAGGGCCGGGTGATGGCTGCGGCGCTCCGCGAGCGCGGGGTGCGCAGCGTCGAGATCGACGACGGCAGCGTGTTCCACACGCGCGAGGCCGAGCAGCTCGAACGCCTGCTGTGGGCGCTGGCCGATCCGCGGCGGGAGCCGCAGGTGCGTGGAGCGCTCGCGGGCGATCTGTTCGGCCTCGATGCGCAGGCGCTGCACGCGCTCGGAGACGACGAGCGGGCATGGAGCGCCTGGGCGGAGCGGTGCGAAGACTGGCGCACGCACTGGGAATCGCGGGGCCTCGGCTCGATGCTGCTGCGCCTGCTCGCAGGGGGAGGGGGCGCGCAGCACCTCCTGCAACACCCCGATGGCGCTCGCCGGCTTACCAACTACCGGCATCTCGCCGAGCTGCTGCAAGCGACGGAGACCCGCGACCATCTCGCCCCGGCCGAGCTTGCCGCCTGGCTCAATCGCCGTCGGGCCGATCCGGACCGCCGGGACGAAGAGGCGAAGCTGCGCATCGACAGCGACGAGCGGCTTGTCAGGATCCTCACCGTGCACGGCGCCAAGGGGCTCGAATTTCCCGTGGTGTTCTGCCCTTTCGCATGGGACGCGCGCCGGCCAGGTCGGCGAACCAAGGCCGAGGACGCGGTGTATCACCGCGGCGCGACGGAGCATTACCGGGAGGTCATCGACCTTGCGCCCGACGAGCGGACGGAGAGCCGGGAGTGGCTGGAGGAGTTCGCGGAGTCCGTGCGGCTCTTCTACGTCGCGGTCACGCGGGCGAAGTACCGGTGCGTGGTCGCGTGGGGGCAGGTGCGCGGAGCCAAGAACGCGCCGCTCGCGTGGCTGCTCCACCGGTCTGCGGACGAACAGTCCCCGGTCACGGACATGTCCCCATCGAATCGTCCGCCGACGCGCACGCCCCCCCGGTCCGCGGATGGGCAACCCCCGATCCCGGAGCCGGAGGGAGGCGGCGCCGCCGGTGCCGCTCTCCGGCGCGGGAACGGACCGCCCCCGCTCGCGGGGCCGGAGGGAGGGGAGGCCGCCATCGCCGCCCGCCGATCCGCGGACGGACCGCCCCCGATCGCGGAGTCGGAGGGAGGCGATGCCGCCGGTGCCGCTCTCCGGCGCGGGAACGGACCGCCCCCGATCGCGGAGCCGGAGGGAGAGGATGCCGCCATCGCCGCTCTCGGTGCCGTGAGGGAAAGGTTCTGCGAGCTGGGGGCCGAGGCGTGGCGCGGCGAGGTGGAAGCCTTCGCCCGGCGGGTGCCGGAGGCGGTCGCGGTGTCCGTGCTTGAGCCCGAGCTGTCATCCGCCCCCGCGCCGGAGCGGCTCGACGACCCGCTCCCGGCGCTCGCCGCGCGAAGGCTCCGCCGTCCGCTGCGGCGCATCCGGACCCTCACCAGCTTCTCCGCCCTGTGGGCCGAGGCCGCGGCGTCGACCGGCGGCGCCGGAGATCGAACCCCGGTCGGTCGCGCCGAGGCCGAGATCGACCGGCCGGACCACGATCAGCACGAGGCGCCGGCGGGTGCCGTCGGCGACTCCTGGGCCATGGGTGGGGCCATGGGTGGGGCTATGGGTGGGGCCATGGGCGGAGCGGTGGCGAGTGAGCGGACCGCGTTCACCTTTCCGCGGGGCCCGGTCGCGGGGAGCTGCCTGCACCGGATCTTCGAGCGGCTGGACGAGTCTCCCGACCTCCCCGCGGACCGAGCGAATCTCGATGCGGTCTGCGCCGCCGCCCTGGCGGACTTCGGGATCGACGGGGTCTGGATGCCGGTGGCGCGCGCCATGGTCGAGAACACCCGGGCGGTGCTGCTCCGGGAGCCGGAGGCGGCGAGAGTGACGGAGCTGTCTCATGCGCCGGCGTCCGGCGCGGAGCCGGAGAGCGATTCTTCGGCGGCCAGGGAATCCCGCCCGGGCAGGAGTGATGGACAGGCGCTCGGGCCGGCGTCCCCGCGAAGGCGGGAGTCCACCGGCGGTTCACCGGGCGTGTCGCTTCCCGGAGCCGAGCTCGATCCGCAGCATGAAATGGTCCCGCCGAAGGGAGCGGACAGGGGCGCAGGGTCGGAGCGGGCGGCCGTCGGCGCGGGTCCCGGAGCCGGCCGCGCCGCCGGAAACAACGGCTTTCGCCTGAGCGATCCGCACCGGCGGCTGGTCGAGCTGGAGTTCCACTTCCCGCTGGAGGGGCTCGACCGCGGCCGGCTTGCCTCGCGGATCGTCGAGCATGGCTATCCGGATCCGTTCGCCGGTCCCGCGCCGAACGGGACGGACGGGGCGGGTGGATCCGGGCCGCCTCTCCACGGCTTCCTGCGCGGCTACATCGACCTGGTGGTGGAGCACCGACAGCGCTGGTACGTCGTGGACTACAAGTCGAACTGGCTCGGTCCGGAGCCGGGCGACTACGCGCCGGAGGCGCTCGCCGCGTCGATGCACACCGGCGGCTACACCCTCCAGTCCTTCATCTACCTCGTGGCGCTGCACCGGTACCTGGCGACGCGGCTTCCGGGTTACAGCTACGAGCGCCACGTCGGGGGCGCGTTCTATCTCTTCGTGCGCGGCATCGATCCGGCGGCCGGCCTGCGCCGCGGCGTGTACTTCGACCGGCTCACCCCCGAGTGCCTGCGCGCGCTCGACGACTGCTTCCGGGGAGGTGGCGCATGAGGGGGCCGGGAGTTCGCAAGGGCGGCGAAGATCGAAAGGACAACTGTCCCCGCACCGTCCCCCAGCCCCGCCGAGTGCCTGCACGCGCTCGACGATTGCTTTCGGGGAGGCGGCGCATGACGGGAGCGGGAGTTCGCACGGGCGGCGGAGACCGGGCGGGCGGCCGGCCCGCGCAACGCCCGAGCCGATTTTCCTGCACCCCGAATCCCCGGGAGTGGCGGAGGTCGGGCGGTCGGCTGCCTCCGAGTCGTTCTCCAGTCTTTCGCCGAGTGCCTGCTCGTGCTCGCCCGTTGTCTCCGAGGCGGTGAGGCATGACGGGATCAGCGACATCCGCGGGCGACGGAGGCTGCATGCGGCACCACCCCCGAGCCGTCCTCTCCCGACCCACCGCCGGAGTGGAGATGGTGGACGCTCTGCTGGAGCAGGGTCATCTCGCGGCCATCGATCGGCACTTCGCGGCGTTCATCTCGGACCTGGACGGGGGCGATGGGCCCGAGCTTGCGCTGGCGGCGGCGCTCGCGAGCGCATGGACCCGGGACGGTCACGCCTGCGTGGTGCTGCCCGCGATCGCGGGCCGCGACTGGCCCCGGCCGGGCGGGGTGCGCCTCCCCGACCTCGACGCCTGGATCGCGGCGCTCGATGCGAGCCCGATGGTGGCCCGAGCCGGCGACGCGGAACGCCGGCCGCTCTTCCTCGACGGCGGGGGCCGGCTCTATCTCGAACGGTTGTGGGCGGCGGAGACGGAAGTCGCGGAGGGCCTGCTCGGACTTGCGGGCGCGGCGGGGCCGGTGGCGACGGGGCTTGCCGTGACGGCCGAGCCGAGGGACGGGGATGCGGACCCTCGGCTGGACCGGCGCCCGGAGGAGGGTGCCCGTGATCGGTCACGGAGCGGACGGGACGATCACGCGGCAAGGTCACCGGATTCCCGTTTCTGCCAGGGCGGAACCGACGGCACCAGCGCTCGTTCGTGGTTCCCGCTCGGGCAGGAATCGGCGGGGACTGATCCGAGCCCGAACGCGCAGCCGCGGGCAGGCGCGGTTCCCGCTCGCGTCGGGTCCGGAGAGGAACTCGGCCGATCGTATCGGCAGGGCGCGGCGCGCGGACCGGAGGGGCTCGATGGTGCGCTCGATCGGCTGTTCCCCGACACAGGCCCGGGAGACCGCGCCGTGGCGGCGGCGCGCACCGCCGCATGTCGCCGACTCTGCGTCGTCTCCGGTGGTCCCGGCACCGGCAAGACCACCATCGCGGCTGCGATCGTCGCCCTGCTCATCGAGCTCCGGCTTGCCGCGCCGCAGAGGATTGTCCTCGCGGCGCCGACCGGCAAGGCTGCGGCGCGTCTCCAGGAGGCGGTCCGCGGCCGCCACCGGACGCTGGTCTCCCGTTCGCCGGCCCTGGAGGGATACGAGGCGCATGCGACCACCGTGCACCGATGGCTTTACCGGCAGGCCCGGGATCGGCGGCCGATCGACGCGCTGGTTCTGGACGAGAGCTCCATGGTGGACCTGACCCTCATGGCGCGGGTGCTCACCGCCCTTCCCGGCCATGCCCGGCTCGTCCTGCTCGGCGATGCGTCGCAGCTTGCCTCCGTTCAGCCGGGCGCGGTGTTCGCGGACGTCTGTCGGGTGGGGATCCACGCCGCGATGATTCGGGCGGGAGACGGCACTGCGGCATCGGCCGGGTCCGGCGTCGATGCCGACCACGCAGTCGCGGAAGGGGAGGTCGCGCCATCAGCGGGGCCCGATGTCGATGCCGGCGGCACGGGTGGGCAAGGGGATGCCGCGGAGCCGTCCGATTCCACCGGCGGCGCGAGCGGGGAGAGCGATGCTGCACCATCAGCGGGGTCCGGTATCGATACCGGCGGCACGCGTGGGGAGAGTGATGCCGCCGGGGGAGTCGGGTCCGGCGTCGACACCGGTGGTGAAGGTGGTGCGACGGGGCCGGAATCCTCGCTGCTCGCCCCCTGCGTGGTGGAGCTGGTGCGCAACTGGCGATTCGACGAATCCGGCGGCATCGGGCGTCTTGCCGCCGCCGTGGTTCGCGGCGACGCGGATGCTGCCGTCGCGGCGCTTCTGGACCCCGCGGACGCCGCGACGGAGCTTCGGCCCCTGACCGATGCGAAGCAGTTCGAGCGCCTGGCGACGGTGTTCGCGGATGAGCGCTTCGCCCCGGTGCTGCGGGCAGCGCGGTCGGGGTCGGCCTTGCGCGTGCAGACTCACCCCGACCCCGGCCCCCGCCACCCACCGCGGCCGGAGATGGAACCGGCCTCCGCCGAGGACGGGCAGACGCGGTTGGAGATGGATTCGGCCCTCGCCGATGACGGGCGGGCGGCGTTCGAGACGGAGTCGGCCTCCGCCGAGGACGGGCGGACACCGTTCGAGACGGAGTCGGCCCGCGCCTTCGATGACGAGCAGACGGCGTTCAAGCCCGCTGCCGGCTCCGGGGCACTACAGGTGTTTCGGGTCCTGTGCGCGCATCGGGTCGGCGCATTCGGCGCCGAGCGCTTCAACCGGCTGACAGAGCGGCGGCTCGGCGCTCTCGGTCTCGTGCCGGCGGACGATGCTTTCTACCCCGGCCGTCCGATCCTGGTCACCCGCAACGACCCGCGTACCGGGCTCTCGAACGGCGACACCGGCATTGTCGTGCGCGATGCGGACGATCGCATCAGGGTGTGGTTTCCGGAGCTCGAAGACGCCGAGGGCCGGCCCCGGCTGGTGGCGCCGGCCCGGCTGCCGCCGCACGAGAGCTTCTTCGCGGTGACCGTGCACCGCGCCCAGGGCTCGGAGTACGACGAGGTCGCGGTGGTGGTGGGTCCGGCCGAGTCCCGCGTCGCGACCCGCGAACTTCTCTACACCGCGGTCACGCGGGCGCGGCGGCGGGTGGTGGTGTACGGGTCGGAGGAGAGCGTTGCCGCCGCGGTGGGTCGGGCCACCGAGCGATCCTCCGGTCTGCGCGAAGCGCTCTGCCGGCGCGAGCCCCGATGAACAGGCCCGGGGCAGCCCGCGTCCTCCACCGGCCTGGAAATTTCCATGGCTTGGCCTTGGATCGGCCGGATCGGATTGCCAGGTCCAAGCTGCGCAGTCTCGCCGAGGCCCTCGGTCGGAATACGCCGGCTCTCTGCCGGGTCGCCGCCCGGCTGGAGGCAGGGCGAAAGGACAGCGATATCCAGCCTTTGGTGGAAGGGTTGGAGAACGCGCGGTTGCAGTGGTGTGCCTCGTAGGGCGTCGAGCGGCCGCTCCGCGTCGGCAACGACTCCCGACGAGCTGCCGGATCGATTCAGCCGTCAGTGGATATTCGCGAGGCCCGAACATTCGCTCCGGGCTATGGCCACAGTTTGCCCAGGCGGAAGGTGACGGCATCGAAGGGCGGGATCCGGATCGGGTCGTCTTCCCGGGCGGTGGCGATGAGGAGCCAGCGGCCGTCGTGGAGTTCGAACGCTTCGAGGGTGCGGGCGGCGGGGTCGATGAACCACAGATGCCCGACGCCTTCGCGGGCGTAGACGAGGCGCTTGTCGTGGATATCGAGCTTGCGGGTGGAGGGAGAGAGCACCTCGCAGACCCAGTCGGGAGCGAGGGTGACGTAGGCGGTGTCGGGAAAGTCCGGCATTCGCTCCCGGCGCCAGCCGGCCAGATCGGGGACCACGATGTCGTCGCCGAGGTGCAGCTCCGGCTCGAAGATGATCCACCACCCGCCGGGGCCATCGGCGCCGTGGTGGAACGGGGGGCCGAGCGTCATCCCGAGCGACGAACTCGCGTGCGCATGGGGCATGGCGGGCCGTGGATGGGTGTGGAGTACCCCGTCGAGGATCTGGGCCACGCGATGCGGCGGCGCATCGAGAACGTCCTGATAGGTCGCCCTGCCGGTCACCCCGGGTCGAGCGGAAATCGTGCTGTCGAGTGCCGGTTGCGCCATCGGGATTCGGGGGATGCAGGACAGGTATATTGTCCGGCTGTATTCTCGCGGGCGTGATCTACTTCGTGCCGCTGAAATAGATGATGTCCGCACCGTTCACACGATGCGCGGACGCATCGAATGCGGAACTGTCCAATGTGAAAACTTTCCCGGCAACGGTGATCCTGGGCATGGAAACCTGATCGATTCCAATGTCGGAAACGTTGTCGAACTGACTCATGATGTCGTCCGTGGAATCCGCCACGATGATATCGTGGTCTCCGTCACCATTGCCTTTCAGGTCGAAGGTATCCCGGTGTCCTGAGCCTCCTGCGAAGCATTCTGGCAAACGCGGCCAGTTGCATCCTCCGACCATGACGTCGGAACCCGGACCGCCCTGGAGATAATCCGAATCCGGCCCGCCAATCATCCAATCGTCGCCGGGCCCGCCATGCAGGCGATCTTCTCCGCCCCATCCTTCCACGAGGTCGTTACCTTTACCGCCCCAAAGCCGATCATCGCCGGCACCGCCATCGAGCGTATCGTCACCTGCTCCGCCCCGAAGCTGGTCGCTGCCGTAGCTGCCTTCGAGCTTATCGTTGCCGCGTCCGCCCCGAAGCCAGTCGTCCCCCACGCCGCCATGAAGCCAATCGTTGCCGGGTCCGCTCTGAAGCTCGTCGTTACCCCATTTTCCCCAAAGCGTGTCGTTCCCGTCCGCCCCCAGTAGTTTGTCGTGGCCGCCGCTGCCATAAAGCGAATCATCGCCGGAGGTTCCGGACTTTACGATTCCGCACGTTTCGGAGCTGGAAAGGAGACAAGGGTCGTCGAAGCATGCGTTTAAATGCGCTCTCCACAGTCGTATGCGTTGAGACTGACATTCCCGATCCGAAAATTCGCAATGAGGAAGGTACGTGTGTGCCCTGACCGAGCAATCTGCTCCTTCGGTTTCCGCCCGGATACCGGTCGAAGCGGCAAGGATCATGATTGCTATTGCAGGCTTCCACTGATGTCGCATTTCCCTGCCTCTCCAGAGATTGACTGTCAAGACGCACGGATTGCTACTGCCGTGCATGCGCACACTACCGCTGCGACTCTCGGACGCAGGTGGGGTACAAAGGCCGAGATTCCCGTCTCGGCTTTCGCCCGAGTTTGACACTTGGTCATACATTTCTCGGCTTGATACACGATGGTGATACCGAAAATCAAGGCGTTGCGATGGTCGGGCCTGAATATCGACCGAATTCACATAGATACATGTCTTGCGAGACCGATTCTTGCGAAACCAATTCTTGTTTGTCAATGATGGGATGGGGCGCGTATCATTGGATACCTGTCAAGAAACGCTCGCGCGTTCGCATCCTCCATCACTGCGGGCGCAGCGAAGACCCCAAGGCTACCGAGCGGCTTCGCCGCCTCGCCCGAAGCATCCTCAAGCGCTGCTCGCCCGAAGAGCTCGTTGCCGCCGACCCTTCGTTGCGCGTGGTCGATACCTGGCCGTTCGGTGACGTCCATGTGCTCGAACACCTGTGGCGGCGGGTCGGGCTGCCCGAGCTCATCAGCGGACTTCTCGACCACCGCAAGTTCGAGTTCTCCATCGAGCGCGCGCTCTTTGCCATGGTTGCCAATCGCGCCTGTGCGCCGTCGTCGAAGCTGTACTGCCATGCGCAGTGGCTGGCCGAGGACGTACGCATCGAGGGATGCGAATCGCTGGAGCTGCATCACCTGTACCGTGCGATGGACTTCCTCGAAGCGCACAAGGAGGCGTTGGAAGAGGGGCTGTACTTCCGCATGGCGGACCTGCTCAACCTCGACGTGGAGGTGGTGTTCTACGACACGGCCTCTTTGCACTTCGAGACCGATGAGGAAGACACCGGCGTCGGTGAACACGACGAGGTCAGGCGCTCCCAGGGGGCCGGAGCAAAGAGATATCGCGCGCCACGCAAACGCGGAACGTCGAAGAACGGGCGCGGGGATGTCCCGCAGGTGATGGTCGGGCTCGCGGTGACCCGCGACGGCTTTCCGGTGCGCCAGTGGCCGCTAAGGGCGCTACATCCGATTGACCGGGACCGGTCGGCCGGTCATCGACCAGGCCAAGGTCAAGGCGGCCGAGCGCCTGGACGGGAAGTGCGTCGTGCACAGCAATGACGACACGCTCAGCGCCGAGGACAGGGCGCTGGGATACAAGCAACTGCAACGTGTCGAGCAGGCGTGGCGCAAGCTCAAGAGCGGATTGCGGCTGCGGCCGGTCTATCACTGGGCGGGGCATCGTATCCACGCCCATATCGCGTTGATGGTGATCGCGCTCCTTCTCGAGCGCATGGCCGAATTTATTCGTGTGCCGGTGGCGTCAGAAGGTGCGCCTTGTGGGTGCCGTTTCG
The DNA here is from genome assembly GCA_965221725.1 of Gammaproteobacteria bacterium. GTDB lineage: Bacteria > Pseudomonadota > Gammaproteobacteria > HK1 > HK1 > HK1. The sequence continues at coordinate 498,125 of OZ244909.1, read as the reverse complement.
CTCCACCACCTGCAAAGCGTCTCGCCGGTCGTCGGCCGAAAGGTCCTGATACCGTGCATCAGCCATGCGAGAGGCGGGCGCTCACCGGTTGCGCCATCCAGTTCGGCACGATGGCTCGCGCAGCCGACAGTTCGCCACGGTCCTCGTCGCGAAGCGTCGGCAGGACCGCTTCCAGCCCTTCCTCGACCTCTTTCCGCGCGCGCCCGCGACGCCGATGCTATGGCCACAGTTTGCCCAGGCGGAAGGTGACGGCATCGAAGGGCGGGATCCGGATCGGGTCGTCTTCCCGGGCGGTGGCGATGAGGAGCCAGCGGCCGTCGTGGAGTTCGAACGCTTCGAGGGTGCGGGCGGCGGGGTCGATGAACCACAGATGCCCGACGCCTTCGCGGGCGTAGACGAGGCGCTTGTCGTGGATATCGAGCTTGCGGGTGGAGGGAGAGAGCACCTCGCAGACCCAGTCGGGAGCGAGGGTGACGTAGGCGGTGTCGGGAAAGTCCGGCATTCGCTCCCGGCGCCAGCCGGCCAGATCGGGGACCACGATGTCGTCGCCGAGGTGCAGCTCCGGCTCGTCGACGATCCACCACCCGCCGGGGCCATCGGCGCCGTGGTGGAACGGGGGGCCGAGCGTCATCCCGAGCGACGAACTCGCGTGCGCATGGGGCATGGCGGGCCGTGGATGGGTGTGGAGTACCCCGTCGAGGATCTGGGCCACGCGATGCGGCGGCGCATCGAGAACGTCCTGATAGGTCGCCCTGCCGGTCACCCCGGGTCGAGTGGAAATCGTGCTGTCGAGTGCCGGTTGCGCCATCGGGATTCGGGGGATGCGGGACAGGATGGCAGTGTAGTGGAATGGGCTTCCGGGCGGGAGGGCATCCTCTTGCCGGGTTCAACGTCGTGAAAACGGTCAGATTCGTACCCGCAGCCGGGAGCAGGTGAAATTTCGGTGCCCGTTTTGAAATTCTGCCCGGTATCTCCGCCCTGCGTGCACCGGCTTTCCCGAGACCTCAGGAGTCGAAGTGGAGCACTACCGAAATCTCCGGGTCAGGCCAGGAACTTCTTCGCGATCTCGTGGCAGTCCCGGGAAAGCCCGGGTGCTGCCAGCACCCGTTCGAGTTCGCCGCGCAGCCGCGCCCTGCGGGTCGGATCGAGGCGGCGCCAGCGGCTGGCTGCGCCCAGCAGTCGGGCTGCGGACTGCGGATTGAATGCGTCGATGGCCAGCACGTGTTCGGAAAGGAGCCGGTATCCCCGACCGGGCGCATCGTGAAACCAGCGCTGGTTGGCGTGACAGAACGCGCCGAGGAGCGCCCGGACCCGGTTCGGATTCCGCAGATCGAAGCCGGGGTGCGCGGTGAGCCGGCGCACGTTGTCGAGGGTGTCGGGCTGGCGTGAGGTGGCCTGGAGCGAGAACCACTTGTCGAGCACCAGCGGATCGTCCTTCCACCGGGCCTCGAACCAGGCGAGATGGTCGTGTCGCTCCGGGTCGGGCGAATCGGCAAAGCAGGTGAGGGCGGCGAGCGCATCGGTCATGTTGTCCGCGGTCTCGAGCTGGCGCCGGCAGGTCGAACGCGCCGCCGGGTCGTCGAGTTCCATCAGGTAGCCGAGGCAGAGGTTCTTCAGGCTCCGGCGGCCGGCGCTTTCGGCGTCGAAGCGGTAGGGTCCGCGGGACCGGTTTGCATCGTGGACGGACGCGAAGGCGTCCGCGAGGCGCCGGGCCAGGGTCGCCCTCAGCGTTTCGCGCACTTCGTGGATGGCCTCGACCGCGATGACCTCCATGCGATCCGCGAGGTTCGACTCCGACGGCAGGGTGAGCGCCTCCGCCGTGAACGCGGGGTCGGCGGTGGCGTCGAGGAGCAGGGCGCGCAGGGCGGCGACGAACCCGTCGGGCACGCCGACCTCGCCCCCCGCGAGCCGGTCGGCGACCATCCGCAGCATCAGCCGCATCGCGTACTCCTGCACCGCGTCCCAGCGGTTGAACGGATCGGTTTCGTGGGCGATCAGGAATGCGAGTTCGTCGTCGCCGCGCTCGATCTCGACCTTCACCGGGGCGGAGAAACCGCGCGCGAGCGACGCGACCGGAGGCGCGGCAACGCGCGAGAAGCGGAAGCGGTGGCGCGTCTCGCGGACCTCGAGCACCGCTTCGCGCTCGCCCGCCAGCGCCGGCTCCGCCGAGTGGAGCGAAAGGTTGCCGCCGTCCGCGCCGAGCAGCGCGACCCGGACCGGGATGTGCAGCGGCCGCTTCTCCGGTTGTCCAGGGGTCGGCGGGGTGTGCTGCTCGATGTCGAGCACGTAGAGCGAGCGCATGGCGTCGTACGTGCTGCGGGCGCGGAGCACCGGCGTGCCGGCCTGCGTGTACCAGCGCCGGAACTGCGCGAGATCCATCCCCGACGCGGCCTCCATCGCCGCGACGAAGTCGTCGGTGGTGACGGCCTCGCCGTCGTGGCGTTCGAAGTAGAGCCGGACGCCCGCCCGGAACGTCTCGTCGCCGAGCAGGGTGTGCAGCATCCGGATGACTTCGGCGCCCTTGTTGTAGATGGTGACGGTGTAGAAGTTGCTGATCTCGATGTAGGCGTCGGGCCGCACGGGGTGCGCCATGGGGCCGGCGTCCTCCGCGAACTGGTGGCTTCGCAGCACCCGCACGTCGCGAATGCGTTTCACGTCGCGCAGCGACATGTCGGCGGTGAACTGCTGGTCACGGAACACCGTCAGGCCTTCCTTGAGGCTCAACTGGAACCAGTCGCGACAGGTGACGCGGTTGCCGGTCCAGTTGTGGAAATATTCGTGCGCGATGACGGTCTCGATCGCCGCGAAATCCCGGTCGGTGGCGGTGTCGGGGCGGGCGAGCACGTACGCGGAGTTGAAGATGTTGAGCCCCTTGTTCTCCATCGCCCCCATGTTGAAGTCGTCGACGGCGACGATCATGAAAGTGTCGAGGTCGTACTCCAGGCCGTAGACCTCCTCGTCCCAGCGCATCGCGCGCTTGAGCGAGTCCATCGCGTGGTCGCAGCGGTCGATGTTGTGGGGCTCGACGTGGATGCGCAGGGTCACCTCGCGCCCCGAGCGGGTGGTGAAGTGGTCCTCGACGCATTCGAGCCGGCCCGCGACGAGGGCGAAGAGATAGCTCGGCTTCGGGAACGGGTCCTCCCACACCACGTACCGGCGGCCGTCGTCGAGGGTGCCGCGCTCGACGTCGTTGCCGTTCGACAGCATCACCGGGTACCGCTGCGGATCGCCGGTGATGCGCACGCGGTACCGCGCCATCACGTCCGGGCGGTCGGGGAACCAGGTGATCTTCCGGAACCCTTGCGCCTCGCACTGCGTGCAGAGGTTCCCCGACGACGCGTAGAGCCCTTCGAGCGACTGGTTGGCGCCGGGCCGGATCGCGACCTCGGTGTCGAGCACGAACCGGTCGGGCGCATCGCGGACGGTGAGCTTCTCCTGCGCGATCTCGACGCGGTTCCCGGAAATCGCCACCCCGTCGATGCCCACCGCTCCGGTTTCCAGGCCCTCTCCGTCGAGGATCAGGTCCGTTTCCGGCGCGGCGTCGGGGTTGCGCCGGACCTTGAGTTTCGCCCGCACCAGGGTCCGCGCCTCGTCGAGTTCGAATTCGAGGTCCACCTCGTCGATGAAGAACGGGGGCGGAGCGTAGTTCGCGAGCCGGGTGACGGCGGGTTCGGTGGTGTTCATCGGAAGTCCCTGGATGGTCCGGCGTGCAATAGGGACGCCCCTGCGAGGCATCGAGTGCGGTGCCGGGGCGGCGGGATGGACGATTGCAGCGGCTCAGGCGATCTGCGCCCCGAACGGAGCAAGGTCGATTTCGTCTTCCCGCTTGCGGGTCTGTGCGATGTCGTAGCGGCTCCACTCATGGCAACCTTTCACTCGTCGATGATGTCTTCGCACTTTATTTCGTATCCATACAGGATGGCGATGTTTTTCTGAAATCACGGTGGGTTTTTTTGCAGATTCCGGTCGATGACCCGCGCATGAACGACTCCGAGGCGACCCGCAAGTCGAAGTCGCAGCGCCGGCGGGAAGCGCTTGCGTTGCAGGCGCTCGCCGAATCGCTGACCGCGCTGGGGGAGAGCGACCTCGCGCGCATCCCCCTGTGGCCGGATCTCGAGGCCGCAGTGGCCGACGCGTGCGGTCTGGAGCGCACCGCCCGGCGGCGGCAGATCCGCTACATCGCGCGCCGGCTCCGGGAAGGTGACCCCGGCCCGATCGAGGCGGCGCTCGACGCCGTTCGCCGCCCCGGCCGGCGTGAAGCGGTGCGCCACCGCCGCCTCGAACGGTTGCGCGATGCGCTGGTGCGGGGCGAGGCGTCACCGGACGCGCTGCGCGCGGCGTTGTCGGGACCCGATTTCCAGCAGTTGCGTCACCTCGTCACCGCCGCCCGGCGCGAGGACGGGAGCGAGACGGGGAACTCCGGCGGCCGCCGCCTGTTCCGGTTTCTCTGCGACCACGGCCTGGACGCTCCCGACCGGAACTGACCCGGGATGCCGTCCCGTGGCGTCGGGGAGGCGGGATTTCCAGCTCCGGAGCGCTCGTTCGGGACGATTTCGAGGACACATTCCCGCCCGCTGGTGGGAATCGCGGCTCGGTTCGGGCGTTCGTGTTCGGGCGTGTTCAGACGCTCGTGCTCGGGTGTTCATGTTCAGGCGCGGTCGGGCGTTCGTGGTCGGGCGTTCGTTGCCGGCGGAGGGGGCTTCTGCTACCTTGCCTTTCCGTCCGGCGGCCGGTCGGCGGCCCCTTCGAAGCAGGTTCCGATGTCGCGTTTCATCTTCATCACGGGCGGGGTCGTCTCGTCACTCGGCAAGGGCATTGCGTCCGCGTCGCTCGCGGCGATCCTGGAGGCGAGGGGCCTGCGCGTCACCCTCGTCAAGCTCGACCCCTACATCAACGTCGACCCGGGGACGATGAACCCGTTTCAGCACGGAGAGGTGTTCGTCACCGAGGACGGAGCGGAGACCGATCTCGATCTCGGTCACTACGAACGCTTCGTGCGCACCACCATGGGCCGGTGGAACAACTTCACCACCGGCCAGATCTACTGGAACGTCCTCACCAAGGAACGCCGCGGCGAGTACCTGGGCGACACCGTCCAGGTCATTCCGCATATCACCGACGAGATCAAGGCCGGCATCCGCCGGGGGGCGGGCGACGCGGAAATCTGCCTGGTGGAGATCGGCGGCACCGTCGGCGACATCGAGTCGCTGCCGTTTCTGGAGACCATCCGGCAGATGCGGATCGAGCTCGGCGAGCAGCGTTCGATCTTCATGCACCTCACGCTGGTCCCCTACATCGGCGCCGCCGGCGAGCTGAAGACCAAGCCGACCCAGCATTCGGTGAAGGAACTGCGCTCCATCGGCATCCAGCCCGACATCCTGCTGTGCCGGTCCGAACGCGCCCTCCCGGACGCGGAGCGGCGCAAGATTGCGCTGTTCACCAACGTGCCCGAACGCGCGGTGGTGAGCTGCGCCGACGCCGACAGCATCTACCGCATTCCCCGCATGCTCCACGAGCAGGGCCTCGACGATCTGGTGGTCGAGCGGTTCGCGATGGAGGCGGCGGAGAGCGTCCTGTCCGAGTGGGACACGGTCGTTCGCGGGCTGGAGAACGCGCGCCGGCGGGTCCGGATCGGGATGGTGGGAAAGTATGTCGGCCTCGCGGAGTCCTACAAGTCGCTCAGCGAGGCGCTCATCCACGCCGGAATCCACACCGGAACCCGGGTGGACATCGACTACGTGGACTCCGAGGCGCTCGAGAGCGCCGGCCCCGGCCGCCTCGAAGGGCTCGACGCGATTCTCGTCCCCGGCGGGTTCGGCAAGCGCGGGATCGACGGCATGATCGAGGCGGTGCGCCATGCGCGGGAGCACCGGGTGCCGTACCTCGGCATCTGTCTCGGCATGCAGGTGGCGGTGATCGAGTACGCGCGCCACTGCGCGGGGCTCGAAGGCGCCGGCAGCACGGAGTTCGACCGCGCGACGCCCCACCCCGTCATCGCGCTGGTCACCGAATGGGTGGGCAAGGACGGGGCGCTGGAGCGCCGGGGCGAGGACTCCGACCTGGGGGGAACGATGCGTCTCGGCGCGCAGGAGGTAAGACTGCGGCGCGAGTCGCGGATGCGCGCGGTGTACGGCGCCGACATCATCCGCGAGCGTCACCGGCACCGCTACGAGTTCAACAACACCTACATGGATCCCCTGCAGGACGCGGGGCTGCAAATCGCGGGCAAGACCCTGGACGGCACGCTCGTCGAAGTCGTCGAACTGTCCGATCACCCCTGGTTCATCGGGTGCCAGTTCCATCCCGAATTCACGTCCACGCCGCGCGACGGTCATCCCCTGTTCAGGGGGTTCATCGAGGCCGCCGGCCGCTATCGTGCGGGCCGTCGCCGGGAGGAACCGGCCGGGCGGCCCGACGCCGGCGAGCTGGTGACGGGGGGGGCCGTGGCGTGACGGCGGGCACCGGATCGTCTGCGGGCCGGGTCGATGTCCGCGAGGTGGTCGGCGCGCATGCGTCGACCGCCGAGGGCGCGGGAATGACCGGCTTCGCCGGCACCGATACCTGGGGGCCGACCGTTGTGGATGCCCCGGATGCCCGGGAGCGGCCGCGCCGATGAAGATCGGCGCCTTCGAGGTCGGCAACGACGAGAAGCTGTTCCTCATTGCCGGACCCTGCGTCATCGAATCCGAGGCGCTCGCGCTGGAGACGGCGCAGACCCTGGCCCGCATCGCCGAGCGCAGCGGCATCGGGCTCGTCTACAAATCTTCGTTCGACAAGGCCAACCGCACTTCGCACGAGAGCTTCCGCGGCCCCGGCCTGGAGGAGGGGCTCCGGATCCTGGAGCGCGTGCGCACCGAGGTCCGCGTTCCGGTGATCACCGACGTGCACGAGGACACTCCGGTCGATGAGGTCGCGTCGGTGGTGGACGTGCTCCAGACCCCGGCGTTCCTCTGCCGCCAGACCGGCTTCATCCAGTCCGTGGCCCGGTGCGGAAAGCCGGTCAATATCAAGAAGGGTCAGTTCCTCGCCCCCTGGGACATGGTCCATGTGGCGGACAAGGCGAAGGCGACCGGCAATGCGGACATCATGCTCTGCGAGCGCGGCGCCTCGTTCGGATACAACTACCTGGTCTCGGACATGCGCGCGCTGGCGGTGATGCGCGGGACCGGCTGCCCGGTGGTGTTCGACGCCACCCATTCGGTGCAGATACCCGGGGGGCGCGGCGGGTGCTCCGGCGGCCAGCGGGAGTTCGTTCCCGTCCTCGCGCGGTCCGCGGTCGCGGCGGGGGTGGCCGGGGTGTTCATGGAAACGCATCCGGATCCGGACCGGGCGTTGAGCGACGGCCCCAACGCCTGGCCCCTCGGCCGGATGGAAGCGCTGCTGGAGTGCCTGCTCGCGATCGACGAGGCGGTGAAGTCCCGTCCGCGGGCGGAAGATGCCCCGGGCCTGGGTGGTGCCCCGGGGGCGGACGGTGTCCCGAGGGCGGACGGTGCCCCGAGGGCGGACGGTGCCCCGAGGGCGGACGGCCTTCTGCGCCGGGACGCCGGAGTGCGGCACGGTGGAGCGGAGGTGCGCGACCCCCGCTTCCCCGACTGGAGAAGGAGCGCCTGAAGTGCCGGCAATTCGAGATATCGTCGCCCGCGAGATCCTGGACTCGCGCGGCAACCCGACGGTGGAGGTCGATGTCATTCTCGCGAGCGGCGACATCGGCCGGGCCGCGGTCCCGTCCGGCGCGTCGACGGGAAAGCGCGAGGCGCTGGAGCTGCGCGACGCGGACCCGAAGCGCTACCACGGACGCGGGGTCCGCCGCGCCATCGCCAACATCGAGGAGAAGATCCGACCCGCGCTCGTCGGCGTGGACGCGGCCGACCAGCCCCGGGTCGACGCGACGATGCGCGATCTCGACGGCACCGGCAACAAGGCGAACCTCGGTGCGAACGCGATTCTCGGAGTCTCGCTCGCCGGCGCGAAGGCGGCGGCGCGCGCAGCCGGGCAGCCCCTGTTCCGGTACCTCGGCGGCCCCGGACCGTACCGGATGCCGGTGCCGATGATGAACATCGTCAACGGGGGCGCGCACGCCGACAACAGCGTCGACATGCAGGAGTTCATGATCGTGCCCACCGGCGCGCCGAGCTTGCGCGAGGCGGTACGCTGCGGAGCCGAGGTGTTCCACGCGCTGAAGGCGGTGCTGGGCGGGCGCGGGCTGTCCACCGCGGTCGGGGACGAGGGCGGATTCGCCCCCGACCTCGCCTCCAACGAGGAGGCGATCGAGGTCGTGCTCGAAGCCATCGGCCGGGCCGGCTACTCCGCCGGCGGCGACGTGCACCTCGCCCTCGACGTGGCGAGTTCCGAGTTCTACCGCGACGGCGCGTACCGGCTCGACTCCGAGGGCCGGACGCTCGACGCCGCCGCCTTCGTCGACGTGCTGGCCGGGTGGGTCGAGCGGTACCCGATCGTCTCCATCGAGGACGGCATGGCCGAGGACGACCGGGAGGGCTGGCAGCGGCTGACCGAACGGCTCGGGGGCACGGTCCAGCTCGTCGGCGACGATCTGTTCGTCACCCATCCGCCCACCATTGCCGAGGGGGTGGCCGCGGGCATCGCCAACTCGGTGCTCGTCAAGGTCAACCAGATCGGCACCCTCACCGAGACGCTGGAGGCGATCGAGACCGCGCGTTCGGCCGGCTACACCACCGTGATCTCCCACCGCTCGGGGGAGACGGAGGACACCACCATCGCGGATTTGGCCGTGGCGGTCGGCGCCGGTCAGATCAAGACCGGCTCGCTTTCCCGATCGGATCGGGTCGCGAAGTACAACCGCCTCATCCGGATCGAAGAGCTGCTCGCGCCCGGGCGGCGGTCGAGCTATCCGGGGCTCGGGGCGTTCGCCCGCCCCGCGCGCGGCGCCCCCCGGGCCGGAGCCTGAAGGACGGGGATGCCCGCTTGAAATCCGCGATCGTCATTCTCCTGGTCGCCCTCGTCGGGCTTCAGTACCAGCTCTGGCGGGGAGACCGCAGCATGCCGGGCGTGCATCGCCTGGAGGCGGCGGTCGCGTTGCAGCGCGAGGAGAACGCCCGGCTGGAGATCCGCAACCGCCGCCTTGCGGCGGAGGTCCTGGATCTGAAGGAGGGCCTCGAGGCGGTGGAGGAGCGGGCGCGCACCAATCTCGGGATGATCGGGCAGGACGAGATCTTCTACCAGATTCTGGAACCCTGACCGGCCATTCCCGCCGGGCTGAACCATGCGCTCGCAATCGCCCCGAATGGACGTTCCCCCGGCCCGAATTTTGCCGGCCCGAATTTCCCAGGCCCGAACCTCGCGGGCCCGAACTTCACCGGACCCATACCGGATGACGGCCTCGCGGGGCGTCGGTGGGCATCGCTGAACCATGACCGGTTCTCCGCCGAAGACCCCCGAGGTGTGGGCGGTCGTGCCCGCGGCCGGCATCGGCCGGCGGTTCTCGGGCGATCGCCCCAAACAGTACGTCATGCTCGGCGCCCGGCCGATCATCGCCCACGTCATGGCCAGGCTGGCGGCGGCGCCGGGGGTTGCGGGCATCGTGGCCGCGGTGGCGCCGGCCGACCCCTGGTGGGACGCCGCCGCGGAAGGCTTCGGAGTCGCCGTCGAGTGCGTCGGCGGTGGCGCCGAGCGGTGCGAATCGGTGCTGAACGCCCTCGACCACCTGAGCACCTTCGCCGCGGACGACGACCTGGTCATGGTGCACGACGCGGTCCGCCCCTGCGTCGAGGTGGCGGACATCGAGCGGGTGGTCGCGGCGGCACGATGCGCCCCGGACGGCGCCATCCTCGCCGCTCCGGTATCCGACACCCTCAAGCGGGCCGGGCCGGAGGGCGCGATCGCGGACACCGTGGACCGCTCCCGGCTGTGGCGCGCGCTCACTCCCCAGGTCTTCCCCCTCGGCCCACTGAGGGCGGCGCTCGGCGACGCGATCCGCAACGGCTGCGCGGTGACCGACGAAGCTCAGGCCATGGAGCGCACCGGCGCGCGGCCCCGGCTCGTCGAAGGTTCGCCGGGCAACATCAAGATCACCCACCCGGAAGATCTGACCCTGGCGCGCGCCCTGCTCGACGGGCGGGAGGCGGGGCGGCAATGATTCGCATCGGCCACGGATATGACGCCCACCGCTTCGCAGCCGGCGCGAAGCTGGTGCTCGGCGGGGTCGCCATCGAGCACGACCGCGGACTCGCGGCCCACTCCGACGGCGATGTTCTGGTTCATGCGCTGTGTGATGCCCTGCTCGGCGCGGCAGGACTTGGCGACATCGGCCGGCACTTTCCGGACACGAGCGCGAAGTTCGCCGGCATCGACAGCCGCATCCTGCTCCGCCGCGTGGTCGGCCTTGTGCGCGAAGAGGGGTTCAGAGTCGTGAACGCCGATGCCACCATCGTCGCCCAGGCGCCACGGCTCGCGCCGCACCTGCACCGCATGCGCGAGCACCTCGCCGACGACCTCGGCCTCGTGGTCGGCGCGGTGAACATCAAGGCGACCACGACCGAGGGCATGGGCTTCACGGGCCGGAGCGAGGGGATCGCAGCCCACGCGGTGGCGCTGATCGAGTCGCGATGACCGCGGCCGGAAGCCCGAGGCATCCCGTCTTCCCGCCGGAACGTCGATAGCCCCGAGAGCTCGGAGCCCTCCAGGCCCGAGCGGCTCTCCGGTGCGCGACGGACTGCACTGGCCCCTCACCGACCGAACACGGCGGCGCCCGCCGGGCGCGGGGAGCGCTGTGCTGCGCTCACCAGCGCACGGTGGCCTCGACGCCGACGGTGTGCGCGGGCGGTTCGGTGTCCTCTTCGCGGCGGGTCGCCTTCACCCCGAAGGTGAGGTCGGGGGCGGCGGGGGCTTGCGGTGTGAGTCGCCAGCCGAGGGTGGTCTCGCGGGTGTCGTGGCTGAGCCCGAGGGCGGCGTGGGGGCTCGCGGTGAAGCGCCCGCCGAGGGCGGGGAGCCCCCAGGCCCCTTCGAGCGTCCAGCGCGCGGTGGCGGTGCTCTCGGTGCGCTCCGCGAGCGGGTCGGGGGCGAAGAGCGCATCGAGCCCGCCCTCGGCCCGGTCGCCGACGTCCTGGCGGAGACTGAGCGAGGGTCCCCGCGCGCTCTCCGGACGGGGGTCGAAGGTGAGCGCGGCGGCGAGGCCGCGGTCCTTCAGGTCGTCGTCGTCGTGGGCGATGAGGGTGCGGCCCGAGACATCAAGGGTGAGGCCCAAGGTCGGAGCGCTCCAGGCGAGTCCGCCGCCGAGCTCGACCCCGAGGCCGGTCTCGGCATCGCCGCCGTCGTGGCGCACCCCCGCTTCGAGCCGGGGCGTGAGCTGGCTGTCGTCGGCGAGGGCGAAGCGGTAGCGCCCCTCGAGCCCGAGCCGGAGGCGGGTCACGTCGGAGGCGGAAGCGGCGAGTGCGCGGGCGCGCTCCGAGGCGGTGCGGGTCCACAGCGCGTCGGCAGTGAGCACAAGGGCGGGGCCGGCGCCTTCGGGGGGTGGGGTCAGGAGGGTGCTCCGCAGCCCCGCCGCGGCCATCGTCCACTCGGTGTCGGCGCGGTAGCGCGCCTCCTGCGTCTTCAGCGTCACTTCGCCCGCCCCGAGGCCGGCCGCGCCCCAGAGCTTGAGGCGGGGGGTGGCGTGGAGGGAGGCGTAGGGGAGCGCCGCGCTCAGCGAGGCGTCGAGGTCGCCGGCGCGTGCGCCGCCCGCATAGCTCCCCTCGGATGCGCTCTGCGTCAGCGCGAGGCCGAGGAGCCAGTCGCCGCGGGCATAGTCCGCCCCGAGGAGCGCCGTGGTCACCGTGCCCTCGAGCGAGAGGGTGTCTTCCCGGCCCTCGAAGCGACCCTCCGCCGCCCGCCCCCAGAAGGCCGCGCTGCCGCCCGCGTCGTCCGGCACCCCGGTCAGCGTGAAGTTCGAGCCGAGCAGCGCCTGGCGCATGGTCGTGGTCTGCGGCGCCTCGTAGGATTCGCCGAAGTGGTCCGCGTCATCGCCGAAGCCTCGCGGCGTGAAGCCGAGGCCGTCCGCGTCACTGGAGCCTTGTGCGGAGCCGGTCGGGCCGGGGGCCGCCTGGCCATCACCCGCCAGGGCGAAGGAAAGCGCCCGGCCCGCGAACGCGCCCTCCATCCCCGGCGTGCGAGGTGCTGTCAGCCGATCTGCAATCCCCTCCAGCGCCTGCTCGGCCACCGTGCGCCCGAACCGCGCGAGATGCGCCGACACCACCGCCGCGCCCGCATCGGTCACCGTCACCGCCACGCTGCCGGTCACCGATGAGTAGTCGCCGCCCCGTGCGCGGTGCGCCAGCGTCGCGAGGTCGTTCACCATATCGTCGTCCGGAGCCGCGAAGAGCGTCACCGACTGCGCCACGCTCCAGTTGCCGGCGGTGAAGCTCAGCGTGCTCCGGTCCACCGTCACTTCGCTCGTGCCGGTCACCGTCACCGTGACGTTCCCCGTCGGCTCGGTGGCGAGTGTCACCGCGTAGGTTGCGCTCGCGCCCTCCGCCACCGTCAGCGCCGCCGGAGTCAGCACCAGGCCCGGCGTGTCGTCGTCCATGACCGTCACCGCCACGCTGCCCGTGACCGAGCCGTAGCCGCCGCCGCTCGCGCGGTGGTCCAGCCTCGCGCGGTCGTCCGCGGCATCGGCATCCTGAGCCGCCGACACCACGACCGACTGCGCCACGTTCCAGTTGCTCGCGGTGAAGGTCAGCGTGTTCCGCGCCGTCGTCACCTCGCCGTTCGTGCTGGCCACCGTGACCGTCACATCGGCGGCGGGTTCGGTGGCGAGCGCCACCGTCCAGGTCGCGCTGCCGCCCTCGTCCACCGTCAGCGTCTTCGGAGTCAGGACCAGTGCGGGGGTGTCGTCATCCGTGACCGCGAGCGACGCCGAGGCCTGCGACAGGCGGTAGTCCTCGCCGGACAGCAGCGTCACCGTCACCGTCCCGTCGGCCTCGTTCCGCCGGTCGTCGATGGTGGCTATCCGCAGGCTCGCCGTGGGCGCCGAAGCCGAGAGCGTGACCGACCGCTCGCCGAGCAACGCCGCCTCCACGAAGTCGCCGGTCGCCGACACCCGCACCCGCACCGTGATCTCGTCGCTCGGCGCCGGGCTCGCCGTGATCCGGAACGTCGCCTCGCCGCCCTCGACGACCGCCGGCCCCGCGCTCACCGATGCGGCGGAACGGGGGAGGGACGGGGTGCCACCGCCACCGCCGCCGCCAGAAGGCGGTGGCGGTTGCTGCGGTGGTGGTTGCGGGGTGGCGCCATCATCGTCGTTCACCGTCACCGCCACGCTGCCGGTCACCGAGCCGTACCCGCCCCCGCTCGCGCTGTGCGTCAGGGTGGCGCTGTCGTTGGTGGTGTCGTCGTCCTCGTCCGCCGACACCGTCACCGTCTGCGCGGTGCTCCAGGTGGTCGTGCTGAAGGTCAGCGTGTTCTGGTTGCCGTTCGCGTTGGAGTCGGTGTCCACCGTGACATCGCCGCTCGCCCCCCCGACCGTCACCGTCACCGTCCCCGTCGGCTGCGTCGCGAGCGCCACCGTGTAGGTGCCGCTGCCGCCCTCGGCCACCGTCAGCGAAGTCGGGTCGAGGACCAGGCCCGGCGTGTCGTTGTCGGTGACCGTCACCGCCACGCTGCCGGTCACCGAGCCGTAGCCGCCGCCGCTGGCGCTGTGGGTCAGGGTGGCGCTGTCGTTCGTCGTGTCGTTATCCTGTCCCGCCGACACCGTCACCGTCCGCGGCGTGTTCCAGGTGGTCGTGCTGAAGGTCAGCGTGTTCTGGTTGCCGTTCGCGGTGGAGTCGGTGTCCACCGTCACCTCCCCGCTCGCCCCCCCGACCGTCACCGTCACGTTCCCGTCGGGCTGACTCGAGAGCGCCACCGTGTAGGTCGCGCTCGCCTCCTCGACCACCGTCACCGTGGCCGAGCTGAACACCAGGGCGGTCCACACCGCGGTCGCCGTCTCCGCGCTCGCCGGACCGGTGTTCGTGCCGTCGGTCGCGCTGTCCTCCGCCACCGTCACCACCACGTTCGCGCCGCCGGCTGGAGTGACCGCGAGCGTATAGACGGTCGCACTCGTCGCCGTGAACGCGCCCTTCGTGCCGCCGGTGACCGTCACGTCGTCGGTCACGAAACCCGTGACATCCTCCGAGAAGGTGAACGTCGCGGTCAGGTCGCCGGTGCCGCTGATCCTGTCCGGCACCCCGGTGATCTCCACCGTCGGCACGCTCGTGTCCGGATCGGTGATGCTGAAGTCCGCCAGGGTGTCGGTGCCGGACGCGCCGCCGCCGAGGCCGGTGCCCGAATTCGCGTTCAGCGTGCCGAGGCCGATGATGACCGTCTCGCCACCGGTCTCAGTGGTGCTGTCGGTGGTGGCGCTCAGGGTCAGCGTGACCGTCGTCGCCGTCGTGCTCCCGCTCGCTCCGGTGAAGGTCACCATCGCGTTCCCGGAATCGAGGTTCGCGCAGGTCACCCCGGTCGGCGGCGTCGTCGGGCACGCCGTCGTGTAGTCCGTGCCCCGCGTCGCGCCGCCGCCGAAGGTCAGGGGCACCGGCAGCGCCTCGCCGTTCACCAGGCCCCGGTTCAGGGTGATGGTGAAGGTCTTCGTCCCGCCCTCCACGACATCCCCGGCAGCGCCCGCGAGCGTCACCGCGGTCGGGTCGTTGTCCACCACCGTGACGGTGGCCGCATCGCCGCTCAGGCCGCTGTAGTCGCTGTCCGACGAGGTCGAGGCCCAGGTGACCGTCAGCTCCCGGCCGATGGGGCTGTCCGTGTTGTCATTTGTGGCGCGCACCGTCACCGTCCGCGCCGAGTTCCAGTTCGTGTTGTCGAAGGGAATGGCCTCGCTCGAAGCGAACGTGGCGCCTGCGTCCGGACCGTCCAGCGTCAGCCCGGCGGGCGCGGTGACGGTGACCGAGACGGGGTCAGACGGCGGGGTGTTCAGCACCACCGTGAAGGTCGCCGTGTCCGTGGTGCTGCCCTCGGTCACCTGCCTGTCGCTCGGCTGCGCCGTGGTCACGCCGACGGTGTCGTCGTCGGTCACCGTCACCGCCACGCTGCCGGTCACCGACCCGTAGCCGCCCCCGCTCGCGCTGTGCGTCAGCGTCGCGGTGTCGTTCGCGGTGTCGTTGTCCCCGCCCGCCGACACCGTCACCGTCTGCGCGGTGCTCCAGGTGGTCGTGCTGAAGGTCAGCGTGTTCTGGTTGCCGTTCGCGTTGGAGTCGGTGTCCACCGTGACATCGCCGCTCGCCCCCCCGACCGTCACCGTCACCGTCCCCGTCGGCTGCGTCGCGAGCGCCACCGTGTAGGTGCCGCTGCCGCCCTCGGCCACCGTCAGCGAAGTCGGGTCGAGGACCAGGCCCGGCGTGTCGTTGTCGGTGACCGTCACCGCCACGCTGCCGGTCACCGAGCCGTAGCCGCCCCCGCTCGCGCTGTGCGTCAGGGTGGCGCTGTCGTTCTCGGTGTCGTTGTCGGCCGCCGCCAGCACCGTCACCGTCCGCGCCGTGCTCCAGTTGGTGGTCGTGAAGGTCAGGGCGGTGGTCTGGGTGCCGGGCGTGGCGGAGTCGGTGTCGAACGTCACCTCGCCGCTCGCCCCCCCGACCGTCACCGTGACGCTCGCGTCCGGCTGGCTCGAGAGCGCCACCGTGTAGGTCGCGCTCGCCTCCTCGACCACCGTCACCGCGGCCGAACTGAACACCAGGGCGGTCCACACCGCGGTCGCCGTCTCCGCGCTCGCAGGACCGGTGTTCGTGCCGTCGGTCGCGCTGTCCTCCGCCACCGTCACCACCACGTTCGCGCCGCCGGCTGGAGTGACCGCGAGCGTATAGACGGTCGCACTCGTCGCCGTGAACGCGCCCTTCGTGCCGCCGGTGACCGTCACGTCGTCGGTCACGAAACCCGTGACATCCTCCGAGAAGGTGAACGTCGCGGTCAGGTCGCCGGTGCCGCTGATCCTGTCCGGCACCCCGGTGATCTCCACCGTCGGCACGCTCGTGTCCGGATCGGTGATGCTGAAGTCCGCCAGGGTGTCGGTGCCGGACGCGCCGCCGCCGAGGCCGGTGCCCGAATTCGCGTTCAGCGTGCCGAGGCCGATGATGACCGTCTCGCCACCGGTCTCAGTGGTGCTGTCGGTGGTGGCGCTCAGGGTCAGCGTGACCGTCGTCGCCGTCGTGCTCCCGCTCGCTCCGGTGAAGGTCACCATCGCGTTCCCGGAATCGAGGTTCGCGCAGGTCACCCCGGTCGGCGGCGTCGTCGGGCACGCCGTCGTGTAGTCCGTGCCCCGCGTCGCGCCGCCGCCGAAGGTCAGGGGCACCGGCAGCGCCTCGCCGTTCACCAGGCCCCGGTTCAGGGTGATGGTGAAGGTCTTCGTCCCGCCCTCCACGACATCCCCGGCAGCGCCCGCGAGCGTCACCGCGGTCGGGTCGTTGTCCACCACCGTGACGGTGGCCGCATCGCCGCTCAGGCCGCTGTAGTCGCTGTCCGACGAGGTCGAGGCCCAGGTGACCGTCAGCTCCCGGCCGATGGGGCTGTCCGTGTTGTCATTTGTGGCGCGCACCGTCACCGTCCGCGCCGAGTTCCAGTTCGTGTTGTCGAAGGGAATGGCCTCGCTCGAAGCGAACGTGGCGCCTGCGTCCGGACCGTCCAGCGTCAGCCCGGCGGGCGCGGTGACGGTGACCGAGACGGGGTCAGACGGCGGGGTGTTCAGCACCACCGTGAAGGTCGCCGTGTCCGTGGTGCTGCCCTCGGTCACCTGCCTGTCGCTCGGCTGCGCCGTGGTCACGCCGACGGTGTCGTCGTCGGTCACCGTCACCGCCACGCTGCCGGTCACCGACCCGTAGCCGCCCCCGCTCGCGCTGTGCGTCAGCGTCGCGGTGTCGTTCGCGGTGTCGTTGTCCCCGCCCGCCGACACCGTCACCGTCTGCGCGGTGCTCCAGGTGGTCGTGCTGAAGGTCAGCGTGTTCTGGTTGCCGTTCGCGTTGGAGTCGGTGTCCACCGTGACATCGCCGCTCGCCCCCCCGACCGTCACCGTCACCGTCCCCGTCGGCTGCGTCGCGAGCGCCACCGTGTAGGTGCCGCTGCCGCCCTCGGCCACCGTCAGCGAAGTCGGGTCGAGGACCAGGCCCGGCGTGTCGTTGTCGGTGACCGTCACCGCCACGCTGCCGGTCACCGAGCCGTAGCCGCCCCCGCTCGCGCTGTGCGTCAGGGTGGCGCTGTCGTTCTCGGTGTCGTTGTCGGCCGCCGCCAGCACCGTCACCGTCCGCGCCGTGCTCCAGTTGGTGGTCGTGAAGGTCAGGGCGGTGGTCTGGGTGCCGGGCGTGGCGGAGTCGGTGTCGAACGTCACCTCGCCGCTCGCCCCCCCGACCGTCACCGTGACGCTCGCGTCCGGCTGGCTCGAGAGCGCCACCGTGTAGGTCGCGCTCGCCTCCTCGACCACCGTCACCGCGGCCGAACTGAACACCAGGGCGGTCCACACCGCGGTCGCCGTCTCCGCGCTCGCAGGACCGGTGTTCGTGCCGTCGGTCGCGCTGTCCTCCGCCACCGTCACCACCACGTTCGCGCCGCCGGCTGGAGTGACCGCGAGCGTATAGACGGTCGCACTCGTCGCCGTGAACGCGCCCTTCGTGCCGCCGGTGACCGTCACGTCGTCGGTCACGAAACCCGTGACATCCTCCGAGAAGGTGAACGTCGCGGTCAGGTCGCCGGTGCCGCTGATCCTGTCCGGCACCCCGGTGATCTCCACCGTCGGCACGCTCGTGTCCGGATCGGTGATGCTGAAGTCCGCCAGGGTGTCGGTGCCGGACGCGCCGCCGCCGAGGCCGGTGCCCGAATTCGCGTTCAGCGTGCCGAGGCCGATGATGACCGTCTCGCCACCGGTCTCAGTGGTGCTGTCGGTGGTGGCGCTCAGGGTCAGCGTGACCGTCGTCGCCGTCGTGCTCCCGCTCGCTCCGGTGAAGGTCACCATCGCGTTCCCGGAATCGAGGTTCGCGCAGGCCACCCCGGTCGGCGGCGTCGTCGGGCACGCCGTCGTGTAGTCCGTGCCCCGCGTCGCGCCGCCGCTGAAGGTCAGCGGCACCGGCAGCGTCTCGCCATTCACCAGGCCCCGGTTCAGGGTGATGGTGAAGTCCTTCGTCCCGCCCTCCACGACATCCCCGGCACTCCCCGCCAGGGTCACCGCGGTCGCGTCGTTGTCCACCACCGTGACGGTGGCCGCATCGCCGCTCAGGCCGCTGTAGTCGGTGTCCGACGAGGTCGAGGCCCAGGTGACCGTCAGCTCCCGGCCGATGGGGCTGTCGGTGCTGTCGTCGGTGGCGCGCACCGTCACCGTCTGCGGCGTGCCCCAGTTGCTGTTCGTGAAGGTCAGCGCCTCGCTCGAACCGAAGGTGCTGCCCGCGTCCGGACCGTCCAGCGTCAGCCCGGCGGGCGCGGTCACCGTCACCGTGACATCGCTCGACGGCACGGTGTTCAGCACCACCGTGAAGGTGGCCGTGTCCGTGGCGCTGCCCTCGGTGGCCTCCCCGTCGGTCGTCGCCGTGGCCACGCCCGGCGTGTCGTCGTCGGTCACGGTGACCTCCACGCTGTCGCCGGTGACCCCGGCGTAGTCGCCGCCGGCGGCCGTGTGGGTCAGCGTGGCGCTGTCGTTGTCGGTGTCGCCGTCCTCGTCCGCCGACACCGTCACCGTCTGCGCGGTGTTCCAGTCGCCGGTGGTGAAGGTCAGCGTGTTCTGGTTGCCGCCCGTGTCGCCGTCGGTGTCCACCGTCACCTCGCCGCTCACGCCCCCGACCGTCACCGTCACCTCCGCCGTCGGCTGCGATGCCAGCGCCACCGTGTACGTCCCGCTGCCGCCCTCGGCCACCGTCAGCGTGGTCGCGCTCAGCACCAGTCCGGCCGAGTCGTCGATGGTCAGGTCCACGCTCCCGGTGCCCGCCGCGCCGCCGCCCACGTTGGTCGCGCTCCCCGGCGACCCGAACCCGACCCGCACCGCCTCGTCCGCCCCGTCGGCATCCGTCCCCGCAGTCGGCGTGAAGGTGAGCGTCGCCACCTGCACCGTGTTGTCGTCGTCCCCCGTGAACGTCACCACCGGCGACGCCGTATCCAGACCGGTCGCCGCCACCCCCGTGCCCGACACCGACACCGTGAAGTCCTGCGGCGTCGCACCGTCCCCGTCCGGCAGACGCGCTCCCGTCGTCGTGCTCAGGCCCACCCTGTAGGCCAGCGTCTCCCCCGCGTACAGCCGCCGGCCCAGCGTCACCGCCGCCACCGCCGTCTGCGACGCGGCGCCCTCCGTCATCGTGGTGTCCGTCGAACTCAACGCCAGCGTCGTGCGCTCGTTGTCCCGGATCCGGAAGCTGCCCGAAGAGGCCGACGAAGACACCGTGTAGCCCGTCTGCGAACAACTCGAGTCCGACGGCGCCACCACCGTCATCGTCACCAGACTGTCGCGGTTGTCAACGGCATCGTCCGCCCAGCTGATCGCCGGGTAGTCCGCGGTCGCGCTGCCGCCGGTGATCGTCACCGTCTTCGCGCCCTCGGCGGACGCTGCCACCCGGTCCACCCCGGTCTCCGCGATGCTCACGCACACCGTCAGGTCCGTCGCCGGCGCCGGCGAGGCCGACACCCGGAACTGCACCGGAATCGTGCCGACGGCCACATCCTCGGTCAGCAGCAGCGCGCCGCCGCTGTCCACCGTCAGGCTCTCGCCCCGCACGATGGCTACCGACACCTCCGGCGTGGGAGCCATCGGGGTCGCCGTCATGGCGCCCGACATCGCGCCCAGCACCGTCGAACCGCCCGTCCCGCTGACCGCGCGGATCTGGAAGCTGTACTGCGTGCCGTCCGTCAGCCCCGTCACCGTGTGGGAGGTGAGGGAGGCGCTGTTGGGAATGTCCGTCCACGCGCCCCAGACCAGGGGATCGCCCGATCCGCGGCGCACCTGGTACTTGGTGATGGTCCCGCTCGGGGCGGTCCAGCTCAGGTCCACCTCCCCGCTGGCATCCCCCGCCGTGGCCGTCAGGCCCGTCGGGGCATCAAGGGCGCTCGCGTCCAGCGGCGTCGCGGTCACGACCGCCGAGGCCGGGCTGATCCCGATAGTATTGGAGGCGTAGAGCCGGAAGCCGTACTCCGTGCCGTTGGTCAGCCCGGTCACCGTGTAGGTCGTGGTGGTGTCGTCGCTGGTGAACAGCGTGAGCCCCCCCCAAGTGTTGCCCGTGCGGAGCTCGTACCCGTAGGAAAAGATGCTGCTGTCGGACGGGTCGCTCCAGGTCAGCACGACCTGCCCATCGCCCGGCGCGGCACTCAGCCCGGTGGGCTGCGCCGGTTTAGGGTTGGGATCTCCAAATGTTGACGACGCCACACCGAACACCGTCCCCGCCACCGCGCGCACCTCGAACCAGTACCGTGTGCCGTTGGTCAGCCCGGTCACCGTGTACCCGGTGGTGGCCGCGCCGCTCATCGGGATGTCCGTCCAGTTCCCCCAGTTGATGCTGTTCGACGGCCCCGTGCCCCGCCGGTACTGGTACTTCGTGATGGCGTTGTTGCTCGGGTCGCTCCATGCCAGAGTCACCTGGGTGTCACCATCGGTGATGGTGAGACCGGGCGCGTCGGGCGCACCCGCAGGGCGCGGTATCGCGCTCTCGGTTGTCGACCGCGCGCCGTTCCCTGACAAGCCGACGGCGCGGAGCTGAAAGTCGTATCCCGTGTAGTTAGTCAGGCCCGTCACCGTGTGGCTCGTCGTGGTCGCGCCACTCGAAGCGATGGCCGTCCACTCCCCCCAGGTGCTGGAGCCGCTCGTACGCTGCCGGTACTCGTACCCGGTGATGGTCGCGTTACTCGGATTGGTCCAGCTCAGGGTCACCTCGGTGGCACCCCCCGTGGCGCTCAGGCCCGTCGGCGCCGCCGGTTTGGCAACGGGGGTGATCGCGGTGCTGGCCGTGGCTGTGCCGTTCACCGTCCCGGCCACCGCGCGCACCTCGAAGTAGTACCGCGTGCCGTTCGTCAGCCCGGTCACCTTGTGCTCGGTGGTGTCCTCGTCGCTCGCCGGGATGTCCGTCCAGTCCGCCCAGGTGATGCTGCCCGACGGGCCCGTGCCTTGCCGGTACTGGTACTTGGTGATCGCGTCGTTCCCCGGGTCGGTCCATTTCAGGGTGATCTCGGTGTCGCCCGTGTCGATCGTGAAACCCGTCGGGGCGGCCGGGGCGGCCGGGACCGCGGGCGTCGCGCTCACCGTCTCCGATGCCGCGCTCGCCCCCGATGCGTTGACCGCCCGGAGCTGGAACTCGTATGCCGTGCCGTTCGTCAGGCCCGTCACCGTGAGGGTCGTGGTGTCGGCATCGCTGGTGAAATCCGTCCAGCCGCCCCAGCTCCCGCCGCTGGTCCGCTGCTGGTACTCGTACCCGGTGATGCTGTCGTTGTCCGGGTCGTCCCAGGTCAGGGTGACCCGGGCATCGCCCGCCCTCGCCATCAGGCCGGTCGGGGCCGCAGGCGCCATCTTCACCGTGCCGCTGATCTTCATCCTCAACGTAGCACCAGTACGATCAGCCCAGCTACCAGCCGAGAATAACCGAAAAGCATCCGCGATCGACCAGTCGGACAGGGATCCACTTTGCTCGTTGCCATTGCCCGTCCCCGCTGCCGCGGTAAGGCTCAAAGTGTTACCGCCGCTTAAGCCGCGGATATCGACGAAATAGGTGGTGCTGGCCGCAAGGTCGATGCCGCCCCCCGGGGCGGTGAACGTGTTGAACCCTGCACCCCCGGAACCGGGGTTGGTGAGGGTGCCGACTACCGTGCCCGGATCCGAGCCGTCTGCGTTGCGGATGGTGAGCGTCATGTCGCCCAAGGCTGCTGCCGACGGTGCCGACGTGAACTCGATCTCGACATTGGCCACGTTGTAGCCCGCGCTGTTGGCGCCGGTGGTGAATGCCTGGGCAGGGTAGTAATTGGAAACGACGGCTAATGGTGAGCTTGTGCCGGCTCCCTGGTTGCCCACCAGCAGCCGCGTGGTCTGCGCCTCGGCGGCCGGGGCGGGGCCGAACAGCAGCGGCAGGGCGAGCAGCGCGGCGGCCGGGAGGGCGCGAATGCCGCGGCAAGGCCGGCGGGCGGCACGGCGGAGGGCCGGCAGGAGGCCGGCCACGGAGCGGGCGGGACGGTCGGAAGAGGACGGTGCCCGAAGCCGGTCCGGGCGACGGTGGGAGGAAGGCTCAGGCGGGGAGGCTGGCGCGCGGGAACGGCCCCGTGACGCGCCGGGTGGGCTCACGGCCGCGCTCCGGGCGCAGCACGGCTTGCGGCTTGCGGCTTGCGGCTTGCGGCTTGCGGCTTGCGGCTTGCGGCTTGCGGCTTGCGGCTTGCGGCTTGCGGCTTGCGGCTTGCGGCGTTCATTGTAACGCTCCCATCCATTGTAACGCTCCCATCACCCCGGGGTGTCAAGCCCCTGCCCCCAAGCGCGCCCCCACGCGCACCCGCCACAGTCACTCGGCCCTTCCGGATCAGCTCCTTCGCCACCGTCGCCTGCAACACGTCCCGCGTCTCGTCGAACATGATCACCGCTCCCCCGATCCGCAGGCATGCGCACAGCGCACACGCCCAGCCGACCATCGCGCAGCCCCGATGTCGCCTACGCTAAACCGAAGCACGGCGGGAACGCAACGCGGATGACCAGATGATCTTTGTTGGCAACAAATAGAACTGTCCGATTTTGTAGCACATGAATTGTCCGGTGGTTCTCTGGGCCTTGGTGCTTTGACTCAAGTCGGTATCGAAGCGCGGGTCGATTTGCTTCCTTCGATTTTCCCCAGGGTTCCGCACCTCCACTTGCGATAAGCGCCCATGTCCCCGTATTCGGCTATTTTCACAACCGTCGTAACCGCTGGCGCAGTATTCCATCGGGCAGGAAGGCGAGCGGATCATCAATCAAAGCCCGGATCGCTCTCGCCAGCCGTCCCGGCCCGACAGCACCGAACCGATGCATTTCATCCAGCGCCCAATCGATCACGCACGAGGAGTCAGCGACCAGCGTGGGCATCGACGAATTGCGGTCCCCGCATGGCCATTTCGATGCGATCCAGAGGCTGTTTCAGCAGTTCCATGGCCTTGCCCGGAGAGATGTAGCGTTCGGCCGGCGCCCGGTATCACAGGCGCTGGAAACGCCGGGGCTCTTCAAGCCTTCCCCACAACTCGACAGGCTCGATCGGCTCGGGCTCTTCCACCCGCCACCCCCTGGCGAAGGTCTGAAAGGCATAGATCAGGTTCTGATCGTCGACGATGCCGTACCGGTTGAGCCGCACCAGCAGGGCGGCGGCGCGGACGGGTGAAATTTCCGGATTGGAACGAGCGGCGGCTGGCCGTCGCGGCCCGGCTTACTCCTGGTAGGGTGCAAACCGAAGCACTCCCCCGACCTTGGACACTTCGCGCGCGAGCTGGGCCTCGAGAGTCGGCGATCCGAGGTAGAGCAGCTCGAGCTCGGGGATTTGGCGCCCTTCGTAGAACGAGAGCGCATCCAGAACCACCAGCAACGTCTTCTCTTCATTGGGCCCCGACACCATGACCCGGACCGGCACCGTCTCCGCCGGGGCCATGAGGGTGGCCAGATCGCGAGCGATCTTCTGCGGGCCGGCGACTCGCGACATCGCCAGAAACGCCTGATCGGAGAGCCGGCCCTCGCTCGGCACGTACACGTAGTGGAACCTCCCGCCGAACGCGGCGGTGGCGGCCTCCAGGCGCGGGTCCAGATCCGGTGGTCGGGAGGTGACACACCCGGCGAGCGCGATCGATACGGCGAGGGCCAGCGCGATTCCCGGACCCGCCCGCGGCGGCGCGATACGGCGATTCATCGGTGATTCTCCGGTGGTTTTTCGGTGCGGAGACGAGCCGGTCTGCACCGCCTGATTGTACCGTGGAACCGCGGGCGAGGGACGCATCGGGCGACCGCGGATCCCCGTTCCCGCCGGTCGGAATCTGTTCTCGACCCTGCCCGCAGTGGACGCCGCGCCGGTCGATACCCCGTCTCCGTCGCACCGCATGACGGTCTCTCGGAACCCCGGTGGACCGAACCGCGTACCACCGGCCCGGAAATCTCACCGATTTCCGGGTCAGGACGGGGCATCCCGTGGGCAGGACGGGACGTGCGGCACCGGCGGATGAGGCCCGAGTCGGGGGGGTAGTGGCCCCGGTCCTTCAACCCACGCGCCCGGCGCTGACAAACGTGGTGCCTCGGGGCCATTTCGGCCCGCTTTCACGAAGGAGACGATGCGCATCACTCCGGCGAGGAGACCGGAGTGCGCACACGGAGCCCATGCGGGCAAGCGGATTCGACGGCGACGACTCGCCCACGACGGAGGCATGCACAGAGTGGATACCAGCAACAGCGATCCGGTCATCGCGGACCACATTCGCCGGAAAGTCATCTACGAGGGACTCGAGCTCGAAGAGGCAGGAATCGATCTCGCCGACATCACCGACGACGTCCGGCTTTTCGACGAGGACGGGCTGAATCTCGATTCCATCGACGCGCTGGAGATCATCGCAGGGGTGCAGCGCGAATTCGGCCTGTCCCTGCCCAATGTCGACCAGGCGTTCATCGACGAGCACTGCTCTACGGTCGGGCGGCTGGCATCGATGGTGGCGGAGCACCGGTCTCGCGCGAATTCGGCGTCGGGGCCGGGCGGAGCCGCCGGCGCGGCGCCGGAGTCGGAGCCGGGTTCGGGGCCGGCGCCGGGGTCGCAGCCGGGGTCGGAGCCGGAACCGAACGGCGCCGCCGCGCGCACCGATTCGGCTGCGGGCGCCTGAACCGGCCCGGCGTAACGGAGGGAATGTCGATGTCGGCGCGAATCCTTGCATTCGATCGAGTGGGTACGGTGCTCGCGGACTCCCTGGCCGCAGCCTGGCGCGAGCGTGGAGGGTGCGTGGTGGACGCCTCGGCCGGCGGCGGTATCGCCTCGGCCCTCGCCGAGACCGCCCCCTGCGGCGTGGTCCTGGCCGAGCCGCTTCTGGACGAATCCGGCTTCACGGGGCAGGCGTTGACCGCGCCCGAGGCAGCGGCGGCCCTGGCCGACGCGGTCCACCGCCAGACGATGACGTTCCTGGCCGACTGTCGGGCCGCGATCCGCACCATGATGCCGGCCGGCCGGGGTCACGTCCTGGCGCTCTGCACCGACGACTACGCGGCGAAGATTCTCGGCCTTCCCCAGACCCCCATCGCCAACCAGGCCCGGGCCGCGGCGCTCAAGTCGATGGCGCGGGAATACGGGCGCATGGGGCTCGCCTTCAACACGTTCGTCTGCCAGCCGCCGCGCGAAATGGTGGAGAAGTCGGCGTGGCGCACCCGCCGCGAGCAGTTGAAGGTCTACGCGCTGCGTTATCGCCCGGTCGGGGTCGGCGGCTACTCCCGCTTCATCCTCTCCACCATCAACGGCGATCCGCCGGCCAACGGCAGCGTGCTGTGCCTGGGCAACGGCGTGATGGAGATGACGGCATGACCATGAACTCGACCAGCATCGTTCTCATCACCGGCGCAACACGCGGCATCGGGCGCGCGATCACGCAGAGGTTCGCGCGCGCGGGCTGCCGACTCGCTCTCGTCTACCGCGCCGACGAGGCGGCGGCCCGCGAGACCCGCGACCAGCTTGCGGGCACGCGCGTCGAGGTGGAGATGATTCGTGCCGATCTCGGCGATCTGCGTACATGCGGCGCGGTCGTCGACCAGGTGATGGCGCGCTACGGGGGCCTCGACGTCCTGATCAACAACGCCGGCCGCACCCGGGACGGGGCGTTCGCGGCGATGTCGCCGGAACGCTACACCCATCTGATCCGGGAGAATCTTTCCGCCCCGGTCGCGCTCGCTCTCCGGGCGGCGCCGCATCTCGTCGAATCGGCCCGGGCGGGCCGCGGCGGGACGGTGGTGATGATGGCCTCGATGGCCGCCCTCGCCGGCAAGGAGGGGGAGGTTCCCTATGCGACCACCAAGGGCGGGCTGATCGGCGCCACCCGGCTCCTCGCCCGGAACTTCGGCCGCCTCGGGGTGCGGATCAACGCGCTCGCGCCCGGGTTCATCCGCACCGACATGGTCGAGGTCCTCGATCCGCACATGTACGAGCACATCCTCGAGGCGAGCGCGTCGCCCAGGCTCGGGGACCCCGCCGAGGTCGCCGAGGCGGTCTGGTTTCTCGCCACCGGCGCCTCTTCCTACTGCAACGGCACGGTCCATCGTATCGACGGAGGATTTCTGCGATGAACGAGACATTCCCGTATGACCTTCCCGACCCGCGCGGCGCGGACCTCCCTGCCGGCGCCCGCCCGGGAGCGGATGGACACGGATTCCCGCGACGCGGCCGGGGCGATCGGCCGGCGCGCTCCGCCGGCAGCGTCGCCGCCGCCCGTGAGGCGAACGAAACCGACCCGGCTTCGCATCCCGGGCCCGAGGCGGTGGTGGTCGGCATGGGCGCCTTCTCTCCGCTCGGGCGCAACTGCGCCGAGATGCGGCAGGCCCTGCTCGATGGTCGCGACTCCATTGCCAGGGTGACTCACATCGATGCCGGCGGCTTCATCGGCGAGCTGGCGAGCAGCTTCGGCGAGGACGTGCCGGTCGAGATGGATGCGGACGCTCGATCGTGGGTGGACCGCGCCACGTTGCTGACCATCGAGGCGTGTCGGGAGGCGGTGCGTCACGCCGGCGTGAACCTCGGCGCTCTCGACCCGGAGCGGATCGGGATCTGCCTGGGCAGCTCCCACACCGGGCTCGTGCGCACCGAGGAGATCGCCGGACATGTCCTGCGCAACCAGTGGCAGCGGATATCCCGCCGAATGATCGCGGCGACCCTGGTCTCGCACTGCACGTCCGTGATCAAGCGCAGGTACGGCGTCCGGGGTCGGGTGCTGACGATCTCCTCCGCCTGCGCCAGTTCGAATACCGCCATCGGGGTCGGCGCCGACCTCATCCGCCGGGGCGAGCTCGATCTGGTCATCGCCGGCGGGACCGACACGGTGTCGCGCCCGGTGATGGCCGGATTCAATGCGCTGCGGGTGATCTCCACCGGCAAGACCGCCCCGTTTTCCGATCCGCCGGGTCTCAACCTCGGCGAGGGGGCGGGAATCGTCATTCTCAAGCGTGGCGATCTGGAGGTGCCCGGCTGCGGGCCGGCGCTCGCCGAGGTTCTGGGCTACGGGCTCTCCGGGGACGCATGGCATGCGACCGCGCCGGACCCCGACGGCACCGGGTGCGAGCGGGCGATGACCGCGGCGCTCGACGACGGCGGACTGACGGCCGCCGATGTCGACTACGTCAATGCGCACGGGACCGGAACGGAAGCCAACGACGCGGCGGAATCCGTGGCGCTGCGCCGGATCTTCGGTGCCTCCACCCCGGTCAGCTCCACCAAGTCGTTCCTCGGCCACACCCTGGGCGCCAGCGGGGCCCTGGAACTCATCGCCTCTCTCCTGCTTGCCGGCGACGGGGTGGTCCCGCACGGCCTGCGCATGGACGCGGTGAGGGAGGAGTGCGCGGGGCTCGACTACGTGCGCGGTCTCCCGCGCTACGGCCGACCCCGCGTCATCATGGTCAACAACTTCGGGTTCGGCGGCAACAACAGCTCGCTGATGGTGCGGATGGGCGGCGGCCGATCATCCCGGCGTCCGCGTCACGCCGATGCGGTGGTGGTGACGGGGGCCGGGATCGTGAGCGCCGCCGGCGAGGGCGTCGGTGCGTTCCGGCGGGCGCTGGAGGGCGGTATCGCCCTGGCGCGCCGGGACCCGGACAGCGGCGTGGCCGCCGCGTACTGCCCCCGATCGCGGATCACCGACCCCCGGCTCCGACGCCTCGCTCGCGGCGCCCCGGCGACGCGCCAGGCGGTCGTCGCCCTGGACGAGGCGCTCGGCCCCGACCGGGCGGCGTACGACCACCATCCGCGCTCCGGCCTCGTCGGCGGAGTGATCTTCGCCGCGCAGAAGCCGACCGAGAAATACCTGGAGAGCGTGTTCGCCGACCCGGCCTGCGCGAGCGCGCATTACTTTCCCATGACCACCATGAACGCGACGCCGAGCGCCTGCTCGCTGGCATTCGGCATCACGGGATACACGACCACCGTGTGCGGCGCCGCCGCCGGCCTTGCGTATGCGTCGGATCTGGTCCGCGAAGGGCGTCAGGACCGGGTGGCCATGGTGTCGGCCGACGAGCTGTCGCCGCGCCTTCTGAAGATCTATCACCGCGCCGGCGTGGTACGGGGAGCGACGGGCGAGCGCCGCGGGCGGGCGGGGGCGCTCGGAGAGTTCGCGGTGGCGCTGACGCTGGAGCGGGCGACAAGCGCCCGCGAGCGGGGTCTGCAACCGGTTGCGCGTCTTGCGGGCTGGACGCACTTCCAGGACCCCGTGGATCTCGCGGTGGCGCGCGACGGTTCGGGTCTGCGGCGCGCGATCGGGGCCGCGCTGGCGATGGCCGGCATCCCGCCGTCCGCGATCGGTCTCGTGAGCCTGCTCGATCGGGGCGTTGCGCCGGCGCGCCGCGCCTGCCGCCGGGCCCTCGCCGCAGTGTTCGGGCCGATGGCGCCCCGCATCGTCCGGGCCGACGCGGTGTTCGGTCTCGCCCCCTCCTGTGGTGCGGCGATGTCCGTCGCGACGGCGCTGGTGGTTCTCCGGAGCACGGATGCTCGCCTGCACCATGTTCTGGCGGCCGGGGTGGACCTGACCGGCGACGGCTTCGCGTTCGTCCTCGAGAGGGAACCCTCGTGAACCGCCTCCCGACTCCGGCAGACCTCGCGACGAGAGCGGCGGCGGTCACCACGTGCCGGGTGATCTTCGGTGACACCGATGCGGGCGGCGTCGTCTACCACCCCCGCTACCTGGAGATGGCGGAGCGCGGCCGCAACGAGCTGATGCGGGCGGCCGGCCTGGACGTCGGCAACCTGTTTCAGGACCGGCGTCTCAGCCTGGTGTCGCGCTCGGCGGACATGAGGTTCCACTTCCCCGCGCGGTTCGATGACCGCCTCACCATCCGGACCTCGGTGGTTCGGCTCGGCGCGGCGAGCTCCGGCTGGGTCAGCCGCATTCGCCGCGGCGGCACCCTGGTGTGCACGGTGCGGGTCGATCTCGTGTGCATGGACCGCTTCAGCCGGCGGCCGATCCTGTACCCCGAGGACCTCCGATGCGCGTTCGAGTGGATGCGCACCGGGGGCTCGCTACCCGCAAAGGAGATCTCCCGATGAAACTGCTGGAAGGAAAGTCCGCGATCGTCACCGGCGCCTCGCGCGGCATCGGCCGCGCCATCGCCCTCGAATACGCGAGACACGGAGCGTCGCTGGTGCTCAACGCATCCCGCGCCTCCGACGCCCTGACCGGAACCGCGGCGGCGATCCGGGAGCTCGGAGGAAGGGGCGAGACCGTGCCCGGCTCGGTCGCCGAGGCGGCCACCGCCCGCGCCCTGGTCGCGAAGGCGCTCGAGGCGTTCGGGAGGCTCGACATCCTGGTCAACAACGCCGGCATCGTCCGCGACAAGCCGCTGGTGATGATGAGCGAGGGGGAGTTCGACGACGTGCTCGCCGTCAACCTGCGCGGGGTCTATCAGTGCTCGCGCGAAGCGGTCCGCCACATGATGAAGCAGGGCGGGGGTCGGATCATCTCCATCAGCTCCATCGCCGCCCTGGCCGGCCGGCCGGGGCAGTGCAACTACGCCGCGGCGAAGGCGGGGATCGTGGGCTTCACCAAGTCCCTCGCCCGCGAGGCGGGCAAGTTCAACGTCCTCGCCAATGCCCTGCTCGTCGGCGTCATCGACACCGAGATGTCCCGGCGGATGCCCCCGGCCGCGAACCGGGAGCTCCGCCAGCTCATCCCGTTGCAGCGCACGGGACGCGCGGAGGAGGTGGCCGGTCCGTGCGTGTTCCTGGGCTCCGACCTGTCGACCTACGTCACCGGCACCACCATCAATGTCAGTGGAGGGAGTTACGTCTGATGATCAGCACGCTTGCCGAAGCGCGCGCCCATGCCGCGCGGCGCCGGGAACTTACGCATCGTCTCAAGGAAACGCTGGTCGAGCGCCTCGACCTCGACCGCCGCACCGACGAGATTCCGGACGATTGTCTGCTCTTCGGGGTCGGGCTCGGTCTCGACTCCGTGGACGCGCTCGAGATTGTGGTCGCCGTCGAAAGCGAATTCGGAATCCGCGTCGAAGACGACGACATGAAGGAGATCCGGTCCGTGAACTCCATCGTGGACCTGATCCTGTCCCGCCAGACCCCGAAGGAGGATGTCCGATGACCGACTATCGACGCCTGCGCACCCACGCCGGCCTGGCCGATCTCCAGGCCTGGGCCCGGTTCGAGCTCGTGGGCCCGCACGCCTGCGATGCGCTGGATGCCGTCGTCGGCGGCAACGTGCGCGATCTCTTCGAAGGTCGGGCCGCGAATACCCTGATTCCGTCCGCGTCCGGCGGGATCGAAGCCATCGTCTGGGTGATCGCACTGCCGGAGAACGGCTACCGGATCATCGGCGAGCCCGAGGACGCGCAGGCGCTGGGGCGCGCCCTCGCCGAGAGCGCCGCCGGCCGCGACGCGGTGCTCCGCGACCTGCGCGACGAGACGTTCGCCCTCGCCCTGATCGGGCCGGAGGCGGAGAAGGTCGCGTGGAAGGCGTTCGGGGACGAGGTCCACTCCATCGCGTTCCTCAATGTCATGCCCGTCGGCGACCCCCCGGTTCTGGCCGCGCGCATCGGGTACTTCGGGGAGTACGAGCTGCACCTGTTCGGTGAAATCGAACACAAGCAGTCGGTCGTCGACGCGCTCGGGAAGGCGGCGGACGGAAATGCCCTCGCCGTCGGCGACGGTGTGCTGCCGACGATGATGACCGAGATGGGCACTCTGAGCCGCGCGCGGGACGTTCCGCCCGACGTTTCGGTCTTCGAGGCCGGGCTGCAGTGGATGATCGATTTCCGCAAGGAGAACCTGCGCTCGGCGCCGGCGCTCGAGCGCGAGAAGCACTCGGTGCACCGCAAGTGCGTGCTGATGGTCGTCGACGGAAACGCCTCCGACCTCCGGCGCCAGCCGGTCTTCATCGAGGATCACGAACTCGGCCGCATCCAGTCCGCCTTCGACTCGGAGACCCTCGGGCGATCCGTCGCCCTCGCCTATCTCGCCGAGGACCTTGCGATCCCGGGCCTGACCTGCGTCGTCGGTTCCGAGCGGCGGCGCGGCGAGACCGTCTCCGCCCCGGCCTTCCTGGGGCGCTCCATCCTCGACAACCTGGGTTGAGGGCGGCGCGTGGACCAACGAACGGCAGGCTCGGCCGCGCGGCTGCGCGCGATGCTCACGCTGATGCTCGCGAGCCTCGGCGTGATGCTGGCCGCGATCTTCACTCTGTACTTCACCCCGCTCGGGGTGGCGCCGCTCGTCGCGGCGTCGCTCTACGCGGGTCTGTGGGCGTACGAGCGGCACCTCGGCGTGGCGTCTCCGATCACCCGGGTCATGGCCGGGTTCCACCTGGTCTGCGCTCTCGCCGCATTCGCCACCACCGACCCCTCGTGGATGACCTGGATCGCGCCGACGGTCTACTGGACCCTGGCGGCGCTGATCTTCACGCTGCTGGCGACGGGTCGGTCGTTCACCGCCATGCAGACCGGCGGGGTTGGAGTCCAGGCCCTGCACCGGCGGCTGTCGTACATGTGGGGCGGATTGCACTCCGCGGCCGGTCTCGCCGCCCTGATCCTGGCCCCGAGTACCGCCTTTCTCTACGTGCCGCTCGGTCTGATGGTGTTCGGTGCCTTCGCCACGATCTGGCTGAACTTCGTGTCGATGGGGTCCGCGTGGGAGCGACCCACGCGCTTCGAGCTCGACGGTTATTCGTTTCGTGAGGCCGGATCGCAGCGCGAGCGGGAGGCCTTCCACCGCGTCATCGCCGAGGCCTACCGGGCGGATCTGCAAAGTGCGCTCGGCATGCGCCGCCGGATCGATGCGGCCGGGATCGCGCGCGAGCACCGCGCATCCGGCGGCAAGTGGCAGGACGACTTCGTGCCGTTCCTCGTATACGCGGGGGATCGTCCCGTCGGGGGAATCGGCATCTTCTTCGACCGCCGGCGGCACGGGTTGCCCATCGAGGGGGAAGCCCGGATCGACCTCGGCGCGTGGCGGCGCATGGGTCGCATCGCCGAGGTCGGGCGCCTGGGCGTGCTGCGTCGCCATCGCCTGAGCCCGGTGCTGCTGAAGGGGCTGTTCAAGTGCGTCATCGAGGCGGCGGCGGAGCGGCGAGTCCACTTCCTCTTCAACGACTCCTTCGAGTTCCAGGCGCCGATGTACGAAAAGCTCGGGTTCAGCGCGTTTCACGGCGATGCCTACGTTTCGCGCGCCGAGCATTCCACGGGCTACGGACTCAAGGTCCTGCCGATGATGCTGGACCTCGCCGCCGTCGTGCGCGATGGGGCGCCCGCCGCCGCCGATCTGGACCGACATCTGACGCCCTACGTAATGGAGCGGTACTTCAAGCACCTCGTCATCCACGACCTGGTGCTCGGTTTGACCCGTCCGCATCGGGGTCCGGAGGAGATCGACAATGCAACGCCCTGACCGTCGCACCATCCGCCGCACGTTTCTGGGGACCTGGCTGGCCGCGGGGGTGTCGGCCGTGGGGTACGGTTTCCTCGCCTCCGGCTGCACGCCGGTGACGCCGGAGGTCGAGCCCGTCACCTCGCCGACGGAGATCGACAGTGCGGACCAGGCCGAGCGGGTCTGGCGGGCGGCGGAGATCGCGGAGCACGAACCGATCTGGAAGGAGGAGAGCGGCCCCGGTGGCGACCCGTTCGCGGCCGGGTTGGCCGCGTACCACCTGGCATCCGCGACCCTGGACCCGGCGTGGTCGAACCTGGCCATCGACGCCTTCGATCGGGCGCTGGAGGCCAACCCCGGTTTCACGCTGGCACGGGCGTGGCGGGGCTCCGCTCATGCGTTGCTGGCCCGCGACTACCCCGTGCGGGGAATCTGGCAGATCGTGCCGGGCCCCGGATTCGTCCGTCTCTACCACGTCAGGGCGGCCTTCTCGGATCTGGACGCGGCGGTCGAATCCGCCCCGGACGACCCCCTCGTGCGGCTGATCCGCGCCTCCACCTACCTCGCGATGCCGCCGGTGTTCGGAGCCCTCGACGAGGGCCTCGCGGATTTCGACCGGCTGCGTGACTGGACCCGCGACCCCGACCGCAATGCGGGCCACGCGGACATCCTGCGTTCCGGGAGCTGGCGCGAGGAGTACTTCCTGGCCCGAGCCCGGGCGATGGCCGAGGCGGGCCGCAACGAAGACGCGGCCCGGTCCTGGCAGCAGCTTTCCGAACAGACCGACAACCCCACTCTCGAGGAGCTTGCGAAATGGCATCGGATCTCGCTCGGCGCGTCGCGATAACCGGCACCGGCGCCGTGGGGTCGTTCGGCGTCGGCACCGGGGCACTGTGGGATGCCGTCGGCGCCGGCGATCGGACGTTCGCCTCGTGCACCCGCTACCCGGGCACGCTGCCCTGCGCCGAGGCGGTGAAACCGGACCTCAGGCGGATGCTGCACACCGGCCAGACTTCGAGGATGTCGCTCGTGTCCCAGTTCGCCATCGCGGCGGTGCATCTCGCGCTCACCCGGGCGCAACTCTCCACCGGGAAGGGTGGGGCCGGGCCGGTCGTCGGCATCGTGTATGCCACCTCGCACGGTCCGGCCGCGACCACGCAGGAGATCTACGACGACCTGCTCGATCACGGCGCCACGGCCGTGAAGCCGCGGGCCTTTCAGGAATCGGTCTTCAATGCCCCCGCCAGCCTCGCGAGCATCCAGTTCGGACTGAAAGGCCCGATCCAGGTGCTCGCTGCGAGCATCGGTGCGCCGGTGGCGCTTCAACAGGCGCAGATGCTGCTGGCGCACCCCGGGGTCGATGCCGTGATCGCGCTGTGCGCGGACGAGCTCTGCGAGGCCGTGCAGTCCGCGTTGCAAGTTCTGCGATGGCACCGCTCGGCGGCGGGAGTGGAAGAAGCATCGTCGTCTCGACCCCGCCGGGGGGCGGTTTCCTCGGAGGGGGCCGCGGCGCTGCTCCTCGAGCGTGCGGACGACGCCCGGGCGAGGGGGGCGACACCGCTCGCGGAGATGGCGGGCGCCGTCACCACCAACGACGCCTGGAAGCTGGCCCGCCCCGCCCCGGATGCGCGGGGGCTGATCGCCGCGGTGCGCGAGTGTTTCGCCGACGCCGAAGCAGCCCCTGGTGATGTGGATCTCATCCTGTGCGCGCTCGCGAACAACGCCGTCGACGATGCGCTGCACGCCGTGGCCGCGCAGTCGCTCTTCGCGGACCCGCCGCCGGTGGCCTCGATGACCGGTGACATCGGGCACGCCATGGGAGCGGCGGGAATGCTCGACGTCACGCTGGCGGTGGAGATGATCCACCGGCGCCGGACGCCCGCGTCCATGGACCACACCGGAATGCTCGCCGGCGCCGTCGGTTCGATCCTCTGCACCGGCGCCGGTCTGAACGGCATGTTCGGTGCGGTTCTGATCAGGGAGCCGGCATGGGCGGGCCTGGCGCCGGCGGGCGCGGACGAGGACCCGCGAACCACCCCCTCGGAGCGCGAACCGGCGCATGCGAAGGAACTTGCCGGACGCGCCGGGCGCCCGCCGGCGCCGGTGAGTGGTGCCGCTTCGGTGGCGCCGAATCGAACCGTCGCGGGGACCGAATCGGCGGGCGCCGGGGAGCACTGCCGATGATCCCCCGGATGAGGTCTCGCGAGGCGCTGATCACCGGGGTGGGCGTGATCAACGCCATCGCCAACGACTTCGATTCGTTCGTCGAGGCCATGCGCGAAGGCCGGTGCGGGCAGCGGACGATTACCGGCTTCGACCCCGACGGACTGCGCAACTCCCGGGCCTGCGAGGCGGCGGAGTTCGATGCGGGCCCGGTGTACGCGCGCCGGGACCGCCGGAAGATGGACCGCAGCTCCGAGCTCCTGCTCGCCGCTTTCGACCAGGCGGTCTCGATGGCGGGCATCGATCTGCGCGGCGTGGCGCCCGCGCGGGGTGCGGTGGCCATGGGCTCCACCCTCGGCGGAGCGGTGACCGGATTCCAGTACTACCGCGCCGCCCGCGAGGGTCGTCGCCGTCCGTCGAAGCTGCGGGATCACTCGATGCACGCGCCGGGGTACCGCATCTGCATCGAATCCGGCTTTCTCGGCTCCAACCTCGTGTTCTCGACCGCGTGCACGTCGTCCAACCTGGCCCTGGCGGCGGCTCTGGATCTGGTGCGCACGGACAAGGCGGATGTCGTCGTCGCCGGTGGCTTCGAGCCCCTGTCGCTCATCTCCTGCGCCGGCTTCAGCGTGATGCGCAACGTCACCCCGGGGATCTGCCGCCCGTTCGACCGCAATCGGGACGGCCTCGTCCTCGGAGAGGGGAGTGCGGTGCTGATCGTGGAGGCGGACGACTTCGCGGCCCGACGTGGCGCGAGGGCGCTGGCCGCGGTCCGCGGCTACGGGCTCGTCTCCGACGCCCGCAGCATGACCGCGCCCGATCCCACCGCGGCGGGGCCATCGGCTTCCATGCGCCACGCCATGGACATGGCCGGCCTGACTCCGGATCGCGTGGACTGGGTTTGCGCCCACGGTACCGGCACGCCGCTCAACGACCGGGCCGAGGCCCGCGCCCTGCGTCAGGTGTTCGGTCCCCGGAGCACGGAAGTTCCCTGCACCTCCATCAAGTCGATGGTCGGGCACACCCTCGGTGCCGCCGGGGCGATGAATGCGGCGGCCGCGCTCGCGGCCGGGCGGGGTGACTACATCCCGCCCACGATCCACTTCGAGGCGCCGGATCCGCGCGATCCCGTGGCCTGTTCGCCCCTCGCCCGTTGCGGAGCCCCGAAGCATGTTCTGTCGAACACCCTCGGTTTCGGGGGCTCGAACTGCAGCGTCGTCATCGAGCTTGCCGGCGATTCCGGGGCGCGCGAATGAGCGCGCTCCACCCCGATCGAGCGCCCAGACGAGCCCGGATACCAGGAGCCGCGCCGATGCGAACGTCCCCCCAACGCTCATTCACGAAGCGCGAAATGCACTTTGTTGCCGCTCGCGAAAGATCCCTGCGATTCGCGAATTGCCGATTGCGAATTGTGATCACCGCGATCGAGTATCAATCGAACCTCGTACCGCCCGGCCCCGGTGGCCGCGCCCCGTCCCCGTACCGCCGCGTTCAGGAGAATCCATCATGACCCATGCCCGCTCCGCCACCGCCTGCGCAGGTCGCTACGACATCGAGGCCATCAAGCGACGGCTGCCGCACCGCTATCCGTTCCTGATGGTGGACCGCATCGAGGAGAGCGGACCGGGATACGCCATCGGGATCAAGAACGTCACCGTCAACGAGCCCTGCTTCCAGGGGCACTTCCCGCAACGCTCGATCCTGCCCGGGGTGCTCATCGCCGAAGCGCTGATGCAGACCTCGGCGTTCGTCGGCCGACCCACCGAGCCCGCCGCCGGGCCGGGCATCGACGCGGCCGCGGCCGACCAGCAGCTCTTCGCCATCGGCGTGAATCTGAAGTTTCGCCGACCCGTGGTGCCTGGCGATCAGCTTCGCATGGAGCTGCGCTTCGTCCGCATGGCGGGAGACATGCTCCGATTCAAGGCGAGCGCGCGAACCGAGGCCGGGTTCGTGGCGTCCGGAGACCTCAGCCTGGCCATCGTGACCACACAGGAGGATTGAACATGAACCCCATTCGACTTGCCGGCGCGGCCGCCGTCTCGCTCTCGCTGCTCTGCGCCCCCGTCCCGGCCGCGGTGGATTCGTCGTCACCGGCGACGGCCGCCGCATCGGGTGTCGATCTGCCGCCGGAGTACGCGGCGCTGCGCGAGCAGGCCATCGCCCTGCACGACCGCGCGGCCGAGGGCGAGAAGGGCATCGCGGAGCAGGCGATGACGCGATTCGAGCGCTATCTGGAGCGATTCGCCGACGATGCCGAGGCCCGGGCGTACTTCGGAAGTGCCTACGCCATGATGGCGCGTGACGCCGCGAACGTCATCAACAAGACGCGCTACGTCAATCGTGGCCTGCGCCACCTGGACCGGGCGCTGGACGCGGGAGCCGAGAACTTCACGGTGCGCATGATCCGGGCCAACGTGAACTCCAGCCTGCCGAGGATGTTCGGTCGGCGCGATGAGGCGCTCGACGACATGCTGGTGCTCGACCGGATCTACCAGCTCGCGCCGTCCCCCCGGATGGCCGGGGAAATGATCCCGATTTACGAGGAGTTGCAAAACCGTGCCGCGGGCGTCGGGCCCTGGGCGGAGCGCCTGGATCGAGCCCGCGCGCTCTCGGCAGAGCAGTAGAAATCGTGGGCGTCATCTCGCTGCGGGCGGTGTCGAAGTCGTACCCGTCGGCCGACGCCCGGCTGGAGGTGCTGCGCGGGGTCGACCTCGAAATCGATGCCGGTGAGTTCGTGGCCGCGATCGGTCCGTCCGGCAGCGGCAAGAGCACGCTGCTCAACCTCATCGGTGCTCTCGACCATCCCGACTCCGGCACCATCCGCATCGACGGCCTGGACCTCGGCGGGCGTGATGACCGCACGCTCGCCGCGATCCGCAACGAGAAGCTCGGATTCGTGTTCCAGTCGTTTCACCTCATCCCGGTGCTGACCGCGGTGGAGAACGTCGCCTGGCCGCTGGTCCTCAAGGGCATGGATCGCCGCTCGCGTGCGGCGAGGGCGACCCAGTTGCTGGAACGGGTCGGGCTCGCCGGGCACCTGCACCGCCCCCCGGGACGGCTCTCCGGCGGGCAGCGCCAGCGGGTCGCGATCGCCCGGGCGCTCGCCTGCCGCCCCCGGATCATTCTGGCCGACGAGCCGACGGGGAACCTCGATGCCGCCACCGCGGCCGGGATCATGGAGCTCTTCGCGTCTCTGAACCGCGAGGAAGGCGTCACCTTCGTGGTCTCCACCCACGATCCGATGGTCGTCTCCCACGCCGGCCGGCGCCTGCAACTGGCGGCCGGAACCCTCCGGGACACCCCCCGCGAGAGGCCGCTCCCCGAGGACTCCCCCCATGCTTGATCTCATGTCCCTGTCGGTGCGGAACATCTTCCGCAACCGGCGCCGAACCGCCATCACCGTGTTCTCGATCGTGGTGGGTTTTTCGGCCATGGCCTGCTTCGGAGGCTTCATCGAGTTCTCGTTCGAGGGTCTGCGCGAGAACACCATCCGCACCCGGCTCGGTCACCTCCAGATCTACGCGCACGGGTATTCGCAGCACCGGGTGTCGGACCCGGAATCGGTCCTGATCGCCGAGCCCGACGAGGTGATGGCGCGAATCGCGGAGCTGCCCGGCGTCGCCGCGGTGACGCCGCGGCTGTCCTTCTCCGGGCTCGGCAGCACCGGCCGCACGACGGTGAACGTGTCCGTGGTCGGGGTCGATCCGGAGGGCGAGGAGGAGTTCGCGGACTTCGAAACGCTGGTCGCGGGACGCCCTCTGGAGCCGGGGGACCCCGAGGGCGGGCTGATCGGCGAGGAACTGCGCAATGGTCTGGGCGCCGAGGTCGGGGACTGGGTGACGGTGCTCACCACCTCGTTCGGCGGCGTCATCAACGCGGTCGACTTCCGGGTCGCCGGGGTGGTGCGCACGGGCTCGAAGGAATACGACAGCGTGTTCGTCAAGGTCCCGATCGGGCTGGCGCAGCGCGCGAAGGAGACCGCAGAGGTGGAGCGCATCGTCGTGCTGCTCGACGACACCGACGACCTGTACGCACTTCAGCCCCGCATCGAGGAAGTGCTGTCGACGTTCGACGACGAGTTCGAGACCCGCCGCTGGGACGAGCTGGCCGGCTTCTACGACGCGGTGGTTGCGCTCTACACCGGCATCTTCACGGTATTCGCGGGCATCGTCGGGGTGGTGGTGATGTTCTCGGTCGCCAACACCATGACGATGGCGGTGTTCGAGCGTACCGGGGAGATCGGCGCGCTGCGGGCGATCGGCGCGCGCCGCTCCACGCTGGTTGCCATGTTCCTGATCGAAGGCGTCGGGGTCGGGCTGCTCGGCGCCGGGCTCGGGGTGGTGGTCTCATGGCTGATCGCAGGCGCGGTGCAGGCGATGGGGGGTATCGCGATGCCGCCGCCGCCCGGAATGTCGCAGGGATTCCAGGCGTACTTCAGCCTCACCGGCGACGTGCTGCGCAACGCCTTTGCGGTCACCGTGGTGGCGACGCTCGTCTCCGCCGTCTACCCCGCCCATGCCGCGTCCCGCATCCGGATCGTGGAGGCGTTGCAGCAATGATGACCGTCGCGCGGCTTGCGGTTTGCCGTCTCCCTGCCCTGCGTCCTGGTTTCGCCCTGAGCCCCTGTCTTGCCCTGAGCCTCTGTCTCGCCCTGGGGGTCGGCGCCGCGTCGGCGCAGGAGCCGACGCTGCTCCAACGGGTGGACACGGTGCGCGCGCCGGGCGATGCGTTCACCTTCAAGGCCGCGGTCACCACCCCGGATGGCGATGCGCTCAAGCTGTCCGTGCGCGTATCCGGGCAGGTCAACAGCCTCGTCCGATATCTGGAGCCGCCGCGCAGCGCCGGACGTTCGCTCCTGTTCGTCGAGCGCAACATGTGGGTCTACGTGCCCGGCACGCGCCGGGTCCTGAGAATTTCGCCGCAGCAGCGGATCCTGGGCGGGGTGGCGAACGCCGACGTTGCCCGCGTCGTCTATTCGCTCGACTACGCCCTCGAAGCGGTGGAGGAGCTGCCGGAGGAGGGCGGAGAGCGTCGCCGGCGACTCATCCTGTCCGGCCGGTCCACGGCGGCGGCCTACGGGGGGATCGAGCTCGTCGTCGCCGGTGAGGATGTCCGTCCGCTCCGGGCGTCCTTCTTCACCGCCTCCGGCCGCCGTCATCTCAAGACCGTGTACTTCGAGGGCTACCGCGAAGTACTGGGACGATCGCGGCCGACCGTCCTGCGGGTGATCGACCACCTGAACGCGGACGAGGAGACGCTCATCGAATACTTCGACTTCGCGCTCGAGGACACCCCCGCCGCATGGTTTCAGCCCAGCTACCTCAAGCGACTAAGGTGAGGCGAGGGAGATGAATGCGCGGGTTGGTGGCGTTTTCGGGTGGTGCCTCGCTTTGAAATTCCGCCTGATATCTCCGGCCTGTATGCACGGGCTTTCCCGAGGTCTCGGAAGTCGAGGTGAGGCGCCCGTTTTCGAGCCCGGGAATGGCCGTGGTCGCACCGCAGCCCCCCGGCTCCGCGCGCTTGCGGCTGCCGTCGCGCTGGCCACCGTTCCGGCCATGGGCCTGGGCGTGGATATGGGTGCGGATGCGTGGCAGTGGTCGTCACGAGGGTTGCTCGACCTTCGGATCCGTGCCCGCGAGACCGATGCGACACGGCTCGTGCCCGAACCGGAGCGCGTCGGGCCCGAGCCCCGGCGCCTCGCCACCACCGTGGCCGCCAGCCTTCGGGGCTGGAACGGGCCGTTGACCGCAACCGCCGCGGGCCGCCTGTTCGCGCGCACCCACCGGCGCGAAGGCGAGCGATCGGTGGGGCTTCGCGTGGACGAGCTTCACGCCGAGTACGCGCTGACCCCCGTGCATTTTCTCTACGCCGGGCGGCGACACATCGTTCACGGAAGATCGCTCGGGGTGAACCCCCTCGACATCGCCATCGACCCCGTCGACCTCGATCAGGCGCTGGATTCGGACCGGCGGCGGGCCGAGGTCGAAGGCCAGGACATGCTCGGCTTCGAATCGCTGCTCGGCGATCGGTTCACGCTGACCGGGTACTGGACGCCGGGCGAGCGGGCGCTGCTGGCCGGCGCACTCACGATCCCCGAGTGGAACGCCGACCTCACCGCACTTGCGTTCGATGACGATGAACGCCCCGGGGCGGGATTGTCGCTGTCGCACACCCTTGGCGAAGCCCTGCTTGCCTACGCGGATGTCGTGATGCGCCGGGGCCGGGATCGGGCCGTCGTCCGCGCCGACCGGGGGCCGGATTCCACGCCGGGCGCACTGCGCGTCGAGGAGGGCGACGCTTCCCGGTACTTCGCGCAGTCGAGCGCCGGGCTTGGCTACACCCTCGACTCCGGCGTCACCTTCAACCTGGAGTACCACTTCGACGCCAACGGCTACTCCGACCGGGAGTGGCGCGAGATCACGGGGCTGATCGCGGACAACGACGAGCTCCGCGACGACGAACTCCGGGGCGAGAACGCCGCCGGCAATCTCCTGCGGCTGAGCGGGCACCTGCGCCGACTCACCCTGCGGCGGCACTACGGCTTCTTCCGGGCGCAGCATCCGGGCCTGTTCGGGCGCGATCTCGTGGCCGAGCTGACGGTCCTCCACGGTCTCGCGGAGCGCACCGGAAGCCTGGGGCTGCGGCTGGAGCGCGAGATGGCTCCGGATGTGTTTCTGGGTGTCGAGGGGCGCTGGCGCTACGGCGACGACCTCGACGAGTTCGCGCTGCGCCCCGGAGAACGGTCCGGATCCGTCCACGTTACCGTCAACTTCTGAGCGGTCAGGCTCACTTCACCCCGGACAAGGGGTAGTGTCGCAGTCTGAAAATGCCCTTGCAGATTTGAGTCGATGGAGTTTCGGCGGATCCAAGAACACGCCTGCCGCCGCCAGCCTCCGGAAGACGGGCGGCGGCTCCGGCGGTTAGCGACGACAGGGACAGTCCGGATGCCGCCGCACCCATATCCAGCAAGGGCCGCTACAGGCAATTCCACATGTTCAGCCAATCGAGACCCGAATGTTGCATAAATCGTTTGTGGAAGGGCTCGTTTGCCTCGTGAATGCAGGGATCTTCGAACCGATCGGCA
This sequence comes from Gammaproteobacteria bacterium, assembly GCA_965221725.1. GTDB lineage: Bacteria > Pseudomonadota > Gammaproteobacteria > HK1 > HK1 > HK1. The sequence continues at coordinate 456,398 of OZ244909.1, read as the reverse complement.
TGTGTGGGTCTTCCTCCCGATCGGTGAAGATGACGCACACGTCGCATGGGCGCTTTTCGCTTCGCGGCACGGATCGAGAAAGACCCTGTATTCGCAGTACGAGCCGATCAGGCGGGATGCACGACATATGCAAGTCCCGAAGCGATGTAATGCAACTGGCGGGTTCCCGCTAATTCGGGAAGGGAGAAGCACTGCGGACGGTAACGTCGACGAACGGAATTTGCTACTGCTCCGGTGAATTCATGAGTAATACCGAGGCGGCCATCCTGCGGGTTCTGCTGCGCGAACCGGGACGGGCATGGCGCGTCGCCGAGCTGGCGGCGGTAGCAGGAACTTACGCCGCGGGTATTCCGGCGATCAGCACACCCAGGATCGCAGTGGCCACGCCGACCACGACGATGATGGCCAGAAGCAGCCGGTTCTCCCGCCTGGCCATGTCGGTCTTCCAATCGGCCATGTCGGTCTTCCAGTCGGCCATATCGGTATCCCGCCTGGCCATGTCGGTCCGCAGCCTCTCGAAAGCCGCGTTCATGCGCTCGATGGATGTCTCGGTTTTCGCATAATTCGTCTTCATGCGTTCCTCCAGAACAGCGATCTCTTTCGCCCGTTCCTGATTCTGTTCTTTCAGTTCCCGGGGCTGTCCCGCCAGCTCCCGGTCATCGTTTTCTGCCATGCCTCCATCATATCCGATTGCCGGACGGGTTTGCAGTGTCTGCACGGACATTGCCTTTCGGGAGCGAAGGCGCGACGATGGCCGAACGTATCCGCGACTCGACCCGAAGGAGAACGTGGTGGGCATCCAGCACATCCTCATTGGGCGAGGCCCCATGAGATCACACCTCCCGCCCGCTTGGAAGCCATCCCTGGCGAGAAATGCGGGCAGAGCCAAGGTGAGCGGGCGGTCGCAACCCGGGATACCGGCGCTTGGACTGGCGCTCGTCGCGCTCGCGGTGACCGGTTGCGTCGGGAACGGGGGCATGTCCTCCATGTCTCCCGTTCAGCGCGAACCCCAAATCTCCGACTCCGAAAGGGCGTTGCGGCAGAGCTACGCCGCGCATCCCGAGTTCCGCAACCAGTACGGGCTGGGGCAAATCAGGGCGCACCACGCCTATGCCCGCGGCGCGACCGGTGAGGGAGTCACGCTCGGTATCGTCGACAGCGGCATCGACCCGAACCATCCCAAGTTCCAGGGCGAAGGGAAGCTCGCGTCAAGCAACATCGGGGACTACAACCCCGACTTCACCACCTGCGACTCTCCTGCTCCCGACGGGCAATGTCTCAGCACGCTCGGTCACGGCACCCATGTGGGCGGCATCATGGCCGCGAGCCGACGCGCGGATGCCGATGACCCCGAGGCAAAAGAGAACGCCGTTCATGGTGTCGCCTTCGATGCCCGGGTGATCTCGGTCGGCTTCCAGAGCACCGACGAGTTCATTGAAGACCCCTCCGCGAACCTCACACCCGAGCAACTCCGGAACCGGATCCTGAACCTGGAGTCCGAACTCGAGAAGCAGTTTTCACAAGCCTTCGCGCAGTTGAACGCCAAGAAGGTCACCGCGATCAATGCCAGCTTCGGCCTGCCCGGAAATATCGAGGACTTCGAGGCCGATGCGCTGCGCGCTCGCTTTCCCAACGTCATCGAGACCATCGCGCAGGCCGACACCCCGGTCGGCGAGCGGACCATCTACGTGTGGTCGGCGGGCAACGCCGGCGGAGAAATCAATCCTGATGTCTCCGTCGAGACGCCGGAGTCCGTGAACAACGCCGACGATGAGGCGGAAGGCGGAGAAATCAATCCCGATGTCCCCGTCGAGACGCCGGAGTCCGTGAGCAGCGCCGTCGACGAGGTGGACGGCGGAGGAATCGATCCCGACCGCTTCGTCGAGACGGCCACGTCGGTCGAGATCGTGGCCGGACTTCCGGTCCGCATTCCGGAGTTACGCGGCCATTCCCTGGCGGTGGTGGCGACGGACGAGGAGGGCACGATTGCCGATTTTTCCAATCGCTGCGGCATCGCGAAGGACTTCTGCATCGCCGCGCCGGGCGTGGAAATCACCGGCCCGGTCCCGAGCTTCTATTGCGGGGACGACGCCACGGAGTGCTACCTCACTCTGGAAGAGGCCGGAACCTCATCCGCGGCTCCGTTCGTGACCGGTGGGATCGGGTTGCTCGCCGAGCACTACCGCGGTCAGCTTGGCAACGACGAGATCGTCGCACGCCTGCTCGAGACCGCCGACAGGACGGGCGACTACGCGGACGCGGATATATACGGTCAGGGGTTTCTGGACCTTGGCGCCGCCACCGCCCCGGTGGGCGAGACGCGAATGCTGATCGGCGACTCGCTCACCGGCGCTTCGGCGCCGAGCCACCGCAGCATGCTGCATGTCGGCGCGGCCTTCGGCGATTCGATGGCGCGCGGCCTCGCGACCCGGGAGGTCGCGCGTTTCGATGCGCTGGACGCGCCGTTCTTCGGCCCCCTCGGTCGTCACCTGCAACCCCATGCGTCCGCCGCCCCCTCGGTGGCGGAGCGATTCGCGACCCTGGGGCGCGATCCTCTCGGGGCGTCATGGCGCATGGGCGGCGCCGAGCTTCGTCTGCGGCTCGATGCCACCGCGACTCCGTCCGGCGCCGGGGCGGCCCTCGGTTCGGGCTCGTCCGTCCGCAACGACGCCGGGGGCGCCGGAGGTCGCGCCGTGCCGGGCTCGCTCGGCGCCCTGTCGCTGACGCACGACCTCGGCCCCGGAAGGCTGCGGTTCGGGTACCGGACGCACCCGGGCTGGCAGTTCGGGCTGCACGCGGGCGACGACAGATCGGTGCGCGGTTTCGGCCTGCTCAGGCCCGGCACGTTCACCGATGACGGCGTGTTCGCCAATCCGTTCCTCGGCTTCGCCCGGGACGGAGCCAGTCTCGGCTTTGCGACGGCGCTGGGCGCGGGGGCCTTCCGCGCCGCCACCTTCCACGGCACGGCGCAGCATGGCGAGCGGCGCGACGCCGACGCGGGCGAAGCCACGGGGGTGTTGATGGAGTACCGGTTCAGTGGCGCCGGCGGGTCCGGCCTCGCCATGCAGGCGGGGTGGCTCGCGGAAGCGGAAGCCGCGGTGGGCGTCCGACCGAGCGGGGCCTTCGGCGCCCTGCGCGCCGACTCCGTCATAGCGGGACTGTCGGCCCATCGTGGGTTGGGTTACGGCTGGAATTTGCTCGCGAGCGCCCATGTGGGCACGAGCCGCGTGGAGCGCCCGAGGCGGGGCATGGTGCAGGACATGTCGGCGTTGCGGACCGCCTCCCTTGCCGTCGGTCTCGTCGGTGAGGAGGTCGACGGCGCCGGAGGACGGTTGGCGGTGCGACTCTCCCAGCCGCTTCGCGTCGAGGCGGGACAGGCGCGAGTGCGGTGGGTGTCGGGGCGGACCCCCGATGGTGGCGTCACCGCCGAATCGGCGCTCCTGGACCTGGAGCCGTCGGGTCGCCAGTTCGACTTCGAGCTCGTCTACGCGCGTCCCTGGGCGGGGGGAGAGGCGCACCTCGCCGCCATCGCCACGCACGATGCGGGACATGTCCGGGACGAACACGAGGCCGCGTTGCTGGCCCGCTACCGCCACCCGTTCTGACCGCCGCAGCGCGGACGGCGCGCCGTAATGCAGAGTCCGGTTATCGTCGGAGCAGCACGTAGAGGGCGCCGGTGCCTCCGTCCGGCGGCGTCGCGGAGCAGAATGCGAGCACCTCGCAGCGGTCGCGAAGCCATCGGTCGATGTGCGCCTTCATGATCGGCCGGCCGCTCGGAGATCCGAATCCCTTGCCGTGGACGATGCGCACGCACCGCCGTCCGTGGCGGCGGGAGACCTCGAGAAAGCGGTCGAGGGCGGTGGCGGCATCGGCCACCGTCCGCCCGTGCAGATCGAGGTCCGCCTCCGCCCGGTAACGGCCGCGCCGCAGCCGTTCGACTTCGCGCCGCTGCACGCCGGCGCGCGTGAAGCTCAGAACATCCCCCGGGCCCACGTCCGGGGTCCATTCCGACTCCGCCAGACCCGGGGAGCCGGTCGGCGGTACCGCCGGCGTCCGGCCCCGGGGGCGAGGCGTGCTCCGCGTCCGCTGCGGATGGGTGCGGTCGTCCTCCATGCGCCGCACCGCGCCGACGGTCTGCCGGAAGAGGGCCCGATCCTCGTCGGTGATCCGACTGCGCTTCGACATCGCTGCTCCGCATGGTGACCGATCGTTGGCCGCCCCGTACCGACATCCCGGCTGTTTCTACCGAATCCGGCCCGCGATGTCAGCGCAGACCGGCAGCCTCCGCCGGACTGGTGAGATTCACCGGGACATGGATAACAAGCATGGATAACAAGGGTTGTTTGGCCTGATTTACATGGCTAGGATAGCCTTTCCCAGTTTCCCGGAAATCGCATGATCCGCGCGACGATATCCGAAGTGAAAGACGGCATGAGCGCCTATCTTCGCCGGGTCAAATCCGGAGAATCGGTGCTGGTGATGGAGCGGAGGACGCCCATTGCCCGCATCGTTCCGATGGGTCTCGACGCGCAGGGCCGTGGACAGGGGGATCGCATGGACCAGGAGGCGAAGCTCGCGCGACTGGAGCAGGCGGGCATCGTGGTGCGACACGGCTCGGGGAGCCCCCTCGATGTGCTGGGACAGCCCCTGCGCGCCGGCGCGGGGGTTCTCGAAGCCCTGCTCGAGGAACGCTCCGAAGAGTCGCGTGATGGCTACCGATGAACGCCCGGACACTTCCTGCACTTCTCGGGCACCTCCTGATGAATTGCCTGGAGGCTGCCCGAGGAACCGCTTGGAGAACTACTCGGGAAGCTGTACGAGAAATTTCCCGGGAAGCGCTCGACAGGCATCCAGGCACCAGTAGGTGAACTTCTGGGACACCTCCGCCCTGGTCGCCCTTGGCGTCGACGAGCCCCACCGGCGCACGGCGCTCCGCGTCCTCGAAGCGGACGATCGGATGGCGGTGTGGTGGGGGGCGTCCGTGGAGTACGTGGCCGCGCTCTCGCGGCGCGAGCGGGACGGCAGCCTGACGACGGCGGAGATCTCGGAGCATCTCGTCCAGCTCCACGCGCTGTCGCATGTATGGTACGAGGTGCAGCCGGGGCGACGGGTGAGGTTGCTGGCGCAGCGGCTGCTCCGGGTCCATCCGCTGAGGGCGGCGGACAGCCTCCAGCTTGCGGCCGCGCTCGCCGTGGCCGAGGACGATCCATCGAGCGTCGGTTTCGTCTGCTTCGACGCGCGGCTGAACCAGGCCGCATCGCGCGAGGGGTTTGCGCTTCTCGCGGCGCAAGGACTCTGACCGAAATCACTTTTCCGCTTCGCGGACTCCAAATCCCCTCCAGACAGGAGGGGCAGGAGCGTTGAACGAAAAGGCTGTTCCGGCCGGAGCCCTGATCCAGTCGGAGCTCGAGGGTTCGGGATTCCGGTCGGAGCCCCGAGCGTTCAGGAAGCCGGCGACGCCGCGCGTCGGGCCGCGCGCTGCGATCGGCGCGCCTGCATCCATTGCACGGCGGGCGGCAGTCGGGCTGCGAGCAGGGCGGCGAGGATCCCGGCGTGGATCAGCGGTTCGAGAAGGTCGGCTCTCACGAGCCACAGAAAGTGCAGCACCCCGCCGAGCGCCGCCGCGTAGACGAGGCGGTGAAGCCGGCGCCACCGCACGGGTCCGAGCCGACGCACCATCGCGTTGGTCGAGGTCGCGGCGAGCGGCACGAGCATCACGAAGGCGGCGAAGCCCGCGGTGATGTACAGGCGATCCGCGACATCCTCGACGATGTACGCGAGGTCGAGCGAGGCGTCGAGCACCGCGTAGGTCGCGAAGTGCAGCATCAGGTAGAAGAACGCGAACAGCCCGACCATCCGGCGCAGCCGGGTGAGCCACATCCATCCCGTGAGGTGACGGAGCGGCGTGACCGCAAGCGTTGCGAGCAGCAGGCGCAGCGTCCACTCGCCGGTGGTGTGGGTGATGGCCTCGACCGGATTCGCGCCGAGCCCACCGGTGAAGGCGTTGAAAGCCAGCGCTGCGAACGGAACGAGGGCGGCGGCGAAGAGACCGGCCTTGATGACCGCAATCCGCCTCTCGGGCCTCATCCGCCGGCTCCTTCCGGTGGCCGTTGCCGCAGGCTGCGATTCGGCCCGAAAAATTCGTCGATTCGCGAAGCGCGGGTGCCCGGATGGCTATTTTCGCAGGGCGAACGCGGGCCGGGAGGTACGGACCCGCTTGACGGTACGTTGAGCACCCCGAGTCACTCCCCAGGCGACCCCGAAATCACGTCCGCCGCCGCAAATCGGTCAACTCTCCGGATCAGTAGTTCGCCTTGAGGTCCATTCCCGCGTAGAGGCTTGCGACCTCGTCCGCGTAGCCGTTGAACATCAGCGTATCGCGCTTGAACAGCTCGCCGATGCGCCGCTCGCGCTTCTGGCTCCATCGGGGGTGGTCGACCTGTGGATTCACGTTGGAGTAGAACCCGTACTCCCGCGGGGCGGAAAGGTTCCAGGTCGTGGGGGGCTCCTCCTCGGTGAACTCGATCGAGACGATCGACTTGATGCTCTTGAAGCCGTACTTCCAGGGTACGACGAGGCGGATCGGGGCGCCGTTCTGATTCGGCAGCACCTCGCCGTAGAGACCGACGGTGAGCAGCGTGAGCGGGTGCATTGCCTCGTCGATCCGTAAGCCCTCGACGTATGGCCAATCGAGAATGGGCCGGGTCTGACCGCGCATCTCCTCGGGCCGGAACACGGTCCGGAACGCGACATACTTCGCCTTCGAAGTCGGCTCGAACCGCGCCAGCACATCGGCGAGCGGAATACCGACCCACGGCACCACCATCGACCATGCCTCCACGCAGCGCAGCCGGTAGATGCGTTCCTCGAGCTGGTGGGGCTTCACGATGTCGTCGTAGTCGTACGCACCCGGCTTCGCGCACTCCCCGCCCACTTCGACCGTCCACGGCTGGGGATTGAAGCTGCCGGCGTACCGGGCCGGGTCGCGCTTGTCCGTCCCGAACTCGTAGAAGTTGTTGTAGCTCGTGATATCGGAGTAGGGGGTCAGTTCTTCGTCGGCCCCCCACGCGCCTTCGACCACGCCGTCCAGTTTCGGGCCGGTGGCCTCCGGATCGGACGCGATCGCGGCGGCCCGACGCGTACCGAGCAGCGAGAGGCCGGCGCCGAGCATCGCCGCCCCGGCGATGCCCGCGGTGTCGCGCATGAACCGCCGGCGGGCTCGGAAGACGGATCGAGGGGTGATCTCCGATGGCTGAATGTCGCTCGGGGGTTTGATCAGCATGTCACACTCCGCGCGTCCTCGGTGGCCCGGCCGAAGCACTGCGCCCGACGCGGTGGGCGCGGTCGTGCCGCGTTTCGATGGAAGGCGCAGTGTGCGGGACGGATGTCACGAAAGGTTCACGTGGACTCGGGGATCCTGCGCGCGACATTCCAGTGGCTGGAGATTCCTCCGTTCTCGAACAACCCTGCGAAGCGCGTGTCCAGGCGCTCCAAGGGATACTTCACCGATACCGGATTCGCGGCGTGGACACAGCGGATCTCCAGCCCGACCGCCTTGATGTCCAACCCCGTTCAGGGCGCGCTGTTCGAAACGCACGTGGTGCTCGACATCCTCAAGCAGACCCGGGCCATGCGCCATCCGCCCCGGCTCCATCACTGGCGGCAGCACTCGGGGGCGGAGGTCGATCTCGTTCTCGAGCGCGACGGGGTGCTGGTTGCGGTGGAGGCGAAGAGCGGCGCCCGCGTGTCGCGCGGCGATACCCGCGGGATTCGCGCATTTCGCGAGAATCACCCCGAGCAGCGCCATGGGATCGGCGTGGTGGTGGCGGCCGTGAACGCGCCCTTGCCGCGCGGGGACGATATCGTCGCGCTCCCCTACGACATTGCATGAACTACTGCGAGCAGGTTCGAGAGTGCGTTTGCGGCGGGACGGGAATTGCCGTTACCCCACCCACCTCCCGGCATTCCGGAACAGGTGCAGCCACGGGCCGTATTCGCCCCAGTCGGGGGGGTGCCAGGAGTGCTGCACGGCGCGGAACGTGCGCTCGGGGTGCGGCATCATGATCGTCACCCGGCCGTCGGGGGTGGTGAGGCCCGCGGCGGCGGCCTCCGAGCCATTGGGGTTGGCGGGGTAGCGTTCGGCCGGAGCCCCGTCGGCGGCGGCGTATTGCAGGCAGACGAGCCGGTCGCGGGTCGCGCGGTCGAGGGCGCCGGGGGCGAAGACCGCGCGGCCCTCTCCGTGCGCGACCACGGTGGGGAGCTCCGAACCTTCCATTCCGTCGAGGAAGATGGACGGCGAGGCCGCGATCCGGGTCATGAGGAGCCGCGCCTCGAACTGTTCGCAACGGTTGCGCTCGAACCGGGGCCAGGTGCCCGCGCCCGGGATCAGGTCGCGCAGGCGGGCGAGCATCTGGCATCCGTTGCACACCCCGAGAGTGAACGTGTCGGGGCGGTGGAAGAACGCCTCGAACTCGTCACGGCAGCGAGGATTGAAGCGGATGGTGTGCGCCCAGCCGCTGCCGGCGCCGAGTACATCCCCGAACGAGAAGCCGCCGCCGGCCGCAAGGCCGACGAATCCGGCCAGAGAGGCGCGTCCGCCGGCCAGATCGCTCATGTGTACGTCGAAGGCGTCGAAGCCCGCGGCGTGGAACGCCGCCGCCATCTCGACGTGCCCGTTCACGCCCTGCTCGCGAAGGATCGCGACTCGAGGCCGGGTGCGAGCGGCGCCCGGTGCGCCGAAACCGGACTCCGCGGCGGCGCGGTGCGGGCGGGCCTCGATGTCGGCCACGCCGCCGGCGGGATCGATGCCGACGCCATCGTTCGGGGAGCTCTCGATGTCGATCCGGTTGCCGGTGGAGTCGTTGCCGTTGGGGCCGATGCCGGCGGGACCGATGCCGGTGCCATCGTCCGGGGAGCTCTCGATGTCGAACCGGTTGCCGGCGGAATCGATGCCGGTGCCATCGTCCGGGGCGGTCGCAACGTCGAACGTCGTCTTGCACCACAGCCCGCGCTCGGTCTCGTCGGCAATGCGCGCGCGCTCCTCGTCCGCGCACCCCGGATCGTCGCGCCGGCGCTGCAGTTGCCAGGACGTCTCCGACCATGATCGGTGCAGGGCGGTGCGGGATCCCGCGTAGAGAGCGTGATTCCCCGCCGTGAACCGCACGCGGTCGCCGGCTTCGACCCGACCAATCCGGTGGACGCAGGCCGCGAGCGATGGTTCGGCGTTGAAGACCGCCCGCACCGCGGCCAGATCGGCGTCGCGGATCTGGACGACGGCGCCGGGCTCCTCGCAGAACAGCGCCGCCACCGGATCGGGACCGAGGGGAGCGAGGTCGACGTCGAACCCCGCGCGGCCCGCAAACGCCATCTCCAGCAGGCATGCGGCGAGGCCGCCGTCGGAGCGGTCGTGATACGCGGCGATCAGCCCCCGGCGCCGTGCTCGCGACAGCGCCCGGAACAGCGCGGGCAGTGCCTCGGGGCGGTCGAGGTCGGGCGACGCGGCACCGAGGTGCCGGTGGGAGAGCGCGAGCGCGGAGGCGCCCAGGCGATTCGCGCCGTATCCGAGATCGACGAGCAGCAGCGACGACTCGCCGAGGTCGGTGCGCAGCATCGGCACCAGGCTCAGGCGGGCGTCCTCGACCGGTGCGAACGCGGTGATGATCGGCGAGACCGGCGAGATCACCTTGTGCTCGCCGGAGTCGTCGCGCCACGTCGTGCCCATCGACAGCGAGTCCTTCCCGACCGGGATCGAGATGCCGAGGGCGGGACAGAGCTCCATCGCCACCGCCTCGACCGCGTCGAAGAGATCCGCGTCTTCTCCGGGCTCCCCGCCGGCGGCCATCCAGTTCGCCGAGAGCACCACGCGCTCGATGCTCGCGATGTCCGCGGATGCGATGTTGGTGAGCGCCTCCGCCACCGCCATCCGCCCCGCCGCCCGCGCATCGAGCAACGCGAGCGGCGTGCGTTCCCCCATCGCCATCGCCTCCCCGGTGTGTCCGCGGAAGTCGCTCAGGGTCACCGCGCAGTCGGCCACCGGCACCTGCCACGGACCCACCATCGGATCGCGGGCGACGAGCCCGCCGACAGTGCGGTCGCCGATAGTCACCAGGAACGACTTGTCGGCCACCGCCGGCACCCGCAGCACCCGTTCCAGCGCGGGACCGACCTCGATCCGACCGGGGGCGAACGGGCTCGCCGCCGCCGGCGGCAGCCGAACGACATCGCGGTGCCGGCGGGGGAGATCGCCGAGCAGGGTTCCCATCCGCATGGAGATCGGCGAGGCATCGAACCGGGCGTCGCGGACCTCCAGCCGCCGGCGTCGGGTTGCCTCCCCGATCGGCGCCCACGGACAGCGCTCGCGCGCACACAGCGCGGCAAAATCGTCGATGCGCCCGGGGTCGATGGCGAGCACGTAGCGTTCCTGGGACTCGTTGCACCAGATTTCGAGCGGCGACATCCCGGGGTCGTCGCCGGGGATGGCGCGCAGATCGACCATTGCGCCCCGTCCGGCGTCGTCGACCAGTTCGGGCAACGCGTTGGACAGCCCCCCGGCGCCCACATCGTGGATGGAGAGGATCGGGTTGTCCGCGCCGCGCTGCCAGCAGCGATCAATGACCTCCTGGCAACGCCGTTGCATCTCGGGGTTTTCGCGCTGCACGGAGGCGAAGTCGAGCGACTCCTCCCCGCTCTTCGATCCGCGGGAGGATGCGGCGCCGCCACCGAGGCCGATGCGCATGGCGGGCCCGCCGAGCACGACGAGACGCGCCCCCGGTGCGATGGCGGACTTGGCGACCTGGTCGGTGCGAATGTTGCCCACTCCGCCGGCGATCATGATGGGCTTGTGGTAGCCGTAGACCCGGGTTCGGCCGCATCCGTCGACACCGGACCCCGACCCGCCGTCGCCCGCCCGCCCGCGGCTCCCGGTTCCCGCGGTGAGGTCGCCGCGGAGGCGTTCGCCGCGCGTATCCGCCGGCCCGGCGTTTGCGTCGGACCCGACGCCGTCGACAGGCCGGATCGGTCGGCCGGTGGTGTCGCCGCCGTCGCTTCGTTCGGCGCCGTCGCCATCGTTTCGTTTGGTGCCGTCGCCCCGCGTTTCGAGCCTCCGCAGATCCACCTCGAGGGTACGGAAGTACCCGCCTAGGGCGGGGCGCCCGAACTCGTTGTTGAACGCGGCGGCGCCGATTGGCCCGTCGAGCATGATCTCGAGGGCGGAGGCGATGTGCGAGGGCTGACTGCGTTCGTCCTCCCACGGCTGAACGAAGCCCGGAATCCGCAGGTTCGAGACGGAGAAGCCGGTGACGCCGGCCTTGCTGCGAGCGCCGCGGCCCGTCGCCGCCTCGTCGCGAATCTCGCCCCCGGAGCCGGTCGCCGCCCCCGGACGGGGTGAGATCGCGGTGGGGTGGTTGTGGGTCTCCACCTTCATGAGGATCTCCACTCGCCCCGGCTCGGCGCGGTATCGCCCGGTGTCCGGATCCGGAGCGAACCAGCTCGCCGCATGTCCGCGCGTGACGGCGGCGTTGTCGCGGTACGCGGACAGCACCTCGCCCGGGGCGCACGCCTGGGTGTGGCGGATCATGTCGAACAACGATCGTTCGCAGCGGATGCCGTCGACAGTCCACGCCGCGTTGAAGATCCTGTGGCGGCAGTGTTCGGAGTTCACCTGCGCGAACATCATCAGCTCGGCGTCGGTGGGGTCCCGGCCGAGTTCGAGAAAGTGGGCGCGGAGGTAGTCGATCTCTTCGCCGTGCAGGGCGAGGCCGAGGGAGGCATTGACGCGCTTCAGCGCGGCGCGGGGGTCGGGGCCGAGGGTCACCGTCGCATGGGGAGGGGGCGTTCCGTCGAGGAAGAGGGCCCCGGCGCCGGCGTCCGCGGCGGACGTGCCCGCCAGACAGGTCCGCGGGGACCAGGCGTGCTGTGTCATGCGGTCGTGGAGCAACCCGGATTCGGCGATCATTCCTGCGGTCTCGCGCGGGTCACCCGGGTCGCCCGGGTCGTTCAGGTCGTTCAGGCCACCCGAGTCGCCCAGGTCACCCGAGTCGCCGCCGGTCTGCTCGATCATCCACGCAACGCCGCGCTCGATGCGGGCGACGCATTCCAGACCACAGTGGCGGGCGATGTCGGTGGCCTTGCTCGACCAGGGGGAGATCGTTCCCGGTCGCGGCGTCACCACGATGGCGGCGTCGAGCGCCGCCGCGGTCTTGTCGCGCGCGACGAACGAGGCATCGAGAAGCTGTTCGAGTCGTCGGACGATCGGATCCGAGGCGTCGTCGGTGCGGACGAAGTAGATCCAGCGACCACGGACATCGGTGATCCCGCGCTCGTGCTCCCGCGCACGGTCCACGAGGCGCCTGCGGCGGAACGCCGCCAGGGCGGGTCCTCCCCTGAACAGCAGGAAGTCGGCGACGGGAGGGGCGGGGGCGTCCATGGCGCGGGCGCGATGATACTTGATACGCATGTCACCAACGGTGCGGTCGCCCTGGTGCTGCCTCCCCGGTGTTGCCGTCTCGGTGCGGTCGCCCTGGTGCTGCCGCCCCGGTGTTGCCGCCTCGGTGCGGTCGTCCCGGTGCTGCCGCCCCGGTGTTGCCGCCTCGGTGCGGTCGTCCCGGTGCTGTCGCCTCGATGCGGTCGCCGCGGTGGCCGGAAGCGGGAAATTGGCGTGGTAGCATCCGGGTAGCCACGGGGGAAGCCAGCAATGACCGACGACAGGATCGCGAAGGAAACGGCCCGGGATCCCGAACGCGAGGCGCTTGGATCCGTGCGTGGCGGACTCCGGGCCGCCGCGAAGAAGATCACGAAAAAAGTCGCGAAGAAAGCGAGCCGCAAGAAGGCCGCGAAGAAGGCGACCACCATATCCGGCAAGACCACGGCCACCGGCAGGGCCGCCGCCGATAGGGCCGCCGCTTCCGGCAGGACCACTGCCGCCGGCAAGGGCACTGCTACCGACAGAACGGCCGCTGCCGGCAAGAAGGCCGCAGCCAACGACAAGACAGCCGCTGCCGACAAGGTGGGCGCCTCCGGTAAAGCCGCTACCCCCCGCAAGACCGCCGCCTCCGGCAAGACCGCTGCTGTCGGCAAGACGGCCGCGAGAGGCGCGGCATCGGTGAAGGTGGCTCGGGCCGCTGCCGAAGCTCCGGCCTCCGGGCCTGCGGATGCCGGGGCCTCCGGCGAAGTCGCGAAGTCCCGCACTCCGAAGACGGAGGAAAGTCCTGCGGCCGCATCGGGGGGGGGCGCCGCGGCGTCCCCGGCGCCTTCGCGCGAGTCCGGACCCGCCATCGACTCGCTGCGCCCCCTCGGTCCGATGCATCCGGGCGCGGTCATGGACCCCATGCAGGAACAGTCCGACGGCATGAGCGGCCTGCTGGCGCTCTGGGGTCCGCTGATCATCGTCGGTTTCCTGGTACTCGTCTTTCGCGGAGGAGACGAGCCCGAGGCAGCGGTCGCGGCTGGCCCCGAGGTTTCGGATCCGACCCCGATCGAGGTTGCGGCCGAGGCGGCGGCCGCAACCGGCGCCGACGCCCCGGATGTGGCGATGGAGGTGGCGATGATCGATGCGACGGCCGGGAACCCGCGGATGGCCGCACCTTCCGATGCCGCGCCGGAAACCGCCCCCGCCGCCTCGCCGGAAGCCCGTTCCGGCGCCTGGTCGGGGACCCGTTCCGGCGCCTGGTCGGGGGCCCCTTCCGTTGCCCCGACGAGAACCCGTTCCAGCACCGCGCCGGAAGCCGGCTTTGGCGCTTCGCCGGAGACTCGTTACGGCGTCACGCCGGAAACCATGCAGACGTTCGACCGCGGATTCGCGGTGCCTGCGTCCATGGCCGGGGCGCCGTTCCTCCCCGGCCGTGGCGCCGGTCCCGGGACGACGGAGATCGCGCCGCGCGCGTTCTATCCGTCACCGCCCGGCCCCTATCGCGATCCGCGATATCACGGCTTGCCCACCGGCGAGCGCTGGTCCCCGAGCGGCTCCGGCGAGTGGATGTGGTCCGCCAAAGCTCGGGACGACGCACGATCGGCGGCCGGCGGTGACGCGCCGGTGCGGTGGGTGCGATGCGAGGCTCCCTACTACTGGTGCCCGGCCCCGAACAACCCCGTCTGGTAGGAGCACGGCGCCGGACTGGCGCAGTGTTTCGTGACTGAGCCTGTACTTCCGGCAATTCGACTCCTGTGCCATCGCTCTGGTGCCGCGCATCGTCCCTGGGACGACGGGGTCGCCATCCCCGGCATTCACCATCCAGAGAGCGCCTGCGCGTGGCGGACAGCATCCCGGGCTGCCTCTTCACCAGTGCAACGTTCAAACTGGGTCACTACCAATCCCGGAAGCAACGATAATCGGGGAGGAGGAGGGATGACTCCCGCCGTCCCCGCTCCGGATGGACGAACCGGAGTCTACGGTTCGAGCGCGAGCCGTTCGGCGGCGCCCACGTAGGCGGCCGGGGTGAGGGCGAGGAGGGCGTCCTTCTCTTCCCGGGGGATGGCCACGGATTCGATGAAACGCGCGAGGGTGGCGCGATCGATCGGGCGACCGCGCGTCAGCTCCTTCAGAAGCTCGTAGGAATTCTCGATCCCGTATCGCCGCATGACGGTCTGAATCGGCTCGGCGAGCAGCTCCCAGGCTTCTTCGAGATCCCGCGCGATCGCATCCCGGTCGATGGCGAGCTTGCCGAGCCCCCGGAGGCACGCCTCGTATGCAATCAGCGAGTGCGCGAGGCCGACCCCGAGATTGCGCTGCGCGGTCGAATCGCTCAGGTCTCGCTGCAGGCGGGACACCGGCAGCTTCGCGGCCAGGTGTTCCAGAATCGCGTTCGCGACCCCGACATTGCCTTCCGCGTTCTCGAAGTCGATGGGATTGACCTTGTGCGGCATCGTCGACGAGCCCGTTTCGCCGGCCACCGCACGCTGGCGGAAGTACCCGAGCGAGATGTAGGTCCACACGTCCCGACACAGATCGAGCACCACCCGGTTGAACCGGGCGAGGGCGTGGAACAGCTCCGCCGTGGAGTCGTGGGGCTCGATCTGGGTGGTATGGGAATTCCAGGCGAGCCCGAGACCCTCCACGAATTCCCGGGAGACGCGGGGCCAGTCGATCTCGGGGCAGGCGGCGAGATGCGCGTTGTAGTTCCCGACCGCGCCATTGAACTTGCCGGTCACGGGAACGGCGGTGAAGGCGTCGAGCTGGCGCCGGAGGCGGGAGGCGAATACCGACATCTCCTTGCCGACGGTGGTGGGGGAGGCCGGCTGGCCGTGCGTGCGCGAGAGCATGGGCAGCGCCGCATGGGCGCGGGCGAGGCCCCGCACCGCGTCGAGCAGCCGGAGCATCGAGGGCCGCAGCACCTCGGCGCGGGCATCGCAGAGCATCAGCGCGTAGGCCAGATTGTTGATGTCCTCCGACGTGCACGCGAAGTGGATGAATTCACTGGCCCGGCTCAGCCCGGGGGCCTCTGAAATCTGTTCGCGGATGAAGTATTCGACCGCCTTGACGTCATGGTTGGTCTTGCGTTCGATGGCCTTCACCCGCCGCGCGTCGTCGAGCGAGAAACCGCCCGCGATGTCGTCGAGTCGCCTCTCCGCGCCGGGATCGAAGGGCGCCAGGGCGTCGAATTCCGCCTCCGCGGCGAGCGCCTTCAGCCAGCGCACTTCGACCACGACCCGGTATCGAATCAGACCGAACTCGCTCGCGATCGGCCGCAGGGCGGTGGTTCTGGCGCCGTACCGGCCATCGGCCGGCGAGACTGCGGTCAGTGCGGACAGATCCATCAGCAACCCCCGCCAGGCCGAAACATGCGTTCGCGATTGCTCCGAGTACACGTTCCGAAGGCCGAAATCCGGCCGGAATCGCACCGCCCGACCGCCTCTCGGGCCGCCAGGCGGAGTCGCTGCCGATCCATCGTGGTCATCACTCAGCGCCCCACCGCATAGGCCTGCATGAACCGGGGCGTCGCCGCGGCGCGCACGAAACCGCCGGGCGTGAACCCCGCCGCACACATTCGCCCCAGCGACCAGGCGGGCTGGACATCGAGGTGGTGGCCGCGGGCGGCAAGCTCGTCGCGCACCGCCGACGGAAACCGATCCTCGATGCACACCACGCCCCGACGGAATGTCCGCGGCGCGAAGGAGCTCACATGGTGGGCGGTGTGCAGCAGCGGCGCGTCGATGGCCGCTTGCAGGTTCAGCCCCTGGTGCAGGTGACGCAGCAGCAGCCCCAGCGTCCACTGCACCTGCTGATCTCCGCCCGGGGTGCCGAGACCCGCGACCGCCCGGCCGTCCCGGGTCAGCACCGTCGGGGTCAGGGTCGTGCGCGGCCGCCGGTGCGGAGCGAGATGGGACGGCAGGCGCTCGTCCAGCCAGAACATCTGCCCTCGGGTGGTGATGCTGAACCCGAGGCCCGGCACCGCGGGCGAGCTTTGCAGCCAGCCGCCGCTCGGGGTGGCGGCGACCAGATTCCCCCAGCGATCGACGACATCGAGGTGAACGGTATCGCCCTCGATCTCCGGCAGATCGGCGAACGTCGGTTCGCCGGTGCCCTGTCCCGGGTCGCCCGAGCCCGTGCAATCCGGGGTTGCCGCCAGCGCGAGGAGGGCATCGCGCCGGGCGGCGGCGCCCGGCGCCGGATCTCCGGGGCGGAGGCTCCCGTCCGCGGTATCCCCGATGGCCGCAGCCCTGAGCCGCGCATACTCCGGCGAGAGCAGCCGAGCGAGCGGGACTTCAACGTGCTCGGGATCCGCGAACCACGCATCGCGGTCCGCCAGCGCAAGCTTCAGCGCCTCGACGATCAGGTGCGCCCACGCCGCACTGCCGGGCTCCACCCCGGCGATGTCCGCCGCATCCAGGATGCGCAGGACTTGAAGAAGGGCCGGCCCCTGGCTCCACGGGCCGGCATTGTGAACCGTCATCCCCGCGAATTCGGTCGAGACCGGGTCTTCCCAGGCGGGGCGCCATCGCGCCAGGTCCTCGCCGGTGAGGAGTCCCGGGTAGCGCGTGCCGGTGTCGTCCGCCTGCTCGGAGCGGTAGAACCGATCCACGGCATCGGCGACGAAGCCCTGATGGAACGCGCGCATCGCGGCCTCGATCCGGGCCTCCCGGCTGGCGCCGGCCGAGGCGGCTTCGGCGAGGATGCGGGTATAGGTCTCGGCGATCTGCGGCTGGCAGACCCGCGCACCGGGCCGCGGTGCATCACCACCGGGCAGCCAGACCTCGGCCGAGTGCTTCCAGTGCGCGCGGAAAAACGGGGCGATGGCGTGCAGCGACTCCGCGGCCCGATGCACAAGGGGGAAGCCGTTGCGGGCATAGGCGATGGCCGGGGCAAGGATGTCGTCGAGCGGCATCGAACCGTATTCCAGCAGCAACTGCATCCAGGCCCCGAACGCCCCGGGCACGACGGCGGGCAGCAGCCCGGTGCCGGGCATTCGGGTCACGCCCATCGCGTTCAGACGGGCGATGGTGGCCGAACCGGGCGCGGTCCCCTGCCCGCAGAGCACCCGGGGGTGATCCGCCCCGGCCGGGTGGACGATGATCGGCACCTCGCCGCCCGGCCCGTTCAGGTGCGGTTCGACGATCTGGAGGGTGAAGGCGGTGGCCGCGGCGGCATCGAATGCGTTGCCGCCTCTTTCGAGAATTCCGAACCCCACCGCCGAGCCGATCCAGTGGGTACTCGCGACGGCGCCGAAGGTGCCGCGGATCTCGGGCCGGGTGGTGAACGTCTGTGCCAACGCTCAGGCCTCCGGGAGGTCGATCCGCGCCGCGAGCGGCTTGCCCGCGTCGCGCTCGATGATGCGGTCGGTGACCGCGCGATCCAGGATTCCGAACGGCCGCCCCGCCCGCGGCATGCCGGCGGAGAACGGAATGAAGCGCTCCTTCGCGACGTCGTACAGCCGTCGGAGCTCCGGGATCGGGTCCTGATGGTCGTCGACCCGCAGGTCGAGACGCGGGAAGACCTCCGGCCCCTGGATGCGCAGCGCGATGGACTGCTTGCCGCGCTTGTCGCCGCCGGCGTTCTCGCCGGCCTGCATGGCTGCGATCAGGCGTTCGACGATGGGCAGGTCGGGGTTCGCCTGCCAGGTGGCCAGGGTCTCGGCCACCACTTCGGGGCCCGTCAGCATGTTGCCGGCCACCGACACGCCCGGCTCCGAGCGATGCCCGCACCAGTCGACGCAGCTCGCGCCGGTGTGGGCGGCGGTACCGCCAGCGGCGTCGAGCACATGAAACTGCCGCTGATCGATGCCTGCGTCCATGCCGGTGAGCATGGTGACGACATCGCCGGCCCGGTGGCCTTCTGCCAGCAGGCCCAGCGCGCGGTGGCCGAGTTCGGGATTCGGCAGCGCCTGACTCATCGCCGCGCCGTGCGGCCCGCCGCTCCAGGGGCAGAGCGCTCCCACCGCAAAGAATTTCGATGCGACGGCGAGTCCGAACAATTCACTTTCGGAATCTCTCGCAAGTATCGACCAAGTCAAGAATTTCTCCTTATTCGTATCGTTTCCAGATTGTGCCTCTATTTGATATTCCACCCGGTGTCCCCGCCCTCCACGGGCTTTCCCGAGAACTCGGGGGTCGAAGCGAAACCCTGCCCGTTGCTGGGGTGTCTCACTTCGGCATTCCACCCGGTGTCCCCGCCCTCCACGAGCTTTCCCGAGAACTCGGGGGTCGAAGTGAGACGCGGTCCGTTTCTAGGCAATGTCCCGGCTTTCCCGCACGTCGAGTACGTCGCGCAGCGCATCGCCGAGAAAGTTGATCGACAGCACCGTCAGCATGATTGCAAGGCCGGGGAAGATGCCGAGCCACCAGGCGCGGCTCACGAAACTGCGCGCCTCGGAGAGGATCAGACCCCAGGTCGGGGTGTCGGCACTCACCCCGAGGCCGAGGAACGAGAGCACCGCCTCGGCCAGGATCGCATTCGATACGCTGACCGTCGCCAGCACGATCACCGGGGCGGTGATGTTGGGCAGGATGTGGCGCAGCATGATGCGCAGATCCGACAGGCCCAGCGCCCGGGCGGCGGCGACGTACTGCTCCTCCTTCACCGACAGGGTCATGCCGCGGGCGACCCGCGCGAAGTCGTCGAGATAGGCGAGCGAGATGGCGACGATCACGTTCGCAAGCCCCGTCCCGAAGACGGCGACGAGATAGACCGCGATCAGGATGTTCGGGAACGCCCACTGGAGGTCGATGTAGCGCATGATCAGGGTGTCGGGCCACCCGCGATAGTAGCCTGCGGCCACCCCCAGGGCGACGCCGGCGACGAGGGCGATGGCGACGGTGACGAGCCCGACGAACAGCGACACGCGCGCGCCATGGACGATTCTCGAGAGCAGGTCGCGGCCCAGATCGTCGACGCCGAGCGGATGCGCCGCGTGCGGCGGATCCAGCATCATGTAATCCATGGCGTTCGGGTCGTAGGGGGAGACGAGGGGCGCGAGCACCGCGGCAACCGTCAGCACCGCGAGGAACACCGCGCCGGCCAGCGCGCGGCGGTCGCGCAGGATCATGCGGGCGACGCTCGCCCGGCGCCGCGGCGGATCCACCGGCGTGACCGCGCCGTCCGTCATTCGATACGGATGCGCGGATCGATGGCCACGTAGAGCACATCGACCAGCAGATTGACGAACACGAAGATGAAGGAGACGGCGAGGATCGCCCCCTGCACCACCGGATAGTCGCGATTCAGGATGCCCTCGATGAGAATGCGGCCGAGGCCCTTGATCGCGAACACGGTCTCGACCACCACCGCCGCCGCCATGAGCAGGCCGAAGGCGATGCCCATCACCGTGATCACCGGAATCAGCGCGTTGGGAAAGGCGTGGCCCAGCACCACCCGCCAGGGGGGAGGCCCCTCGCCACCGCCACTCGCACGTAGTCGGTCTTCAGCACCTCCAGCATCGACGAGCGCACCATCCGGGCGATGATGGCGCTGAACGCGGTGCCGGCCGCGATGGCGGGAAGGATCAGGTGCGACAGCCACGGCCAGAAGCCGTTCGAGAGCGGCTCGTAGCCGATGGCGGGCAGCCAGCCGAGACTGGCCGCGAACAGGATGATCAGCAGGATGCCGAGCCAGAAATCCGGCATCGAAAGCCCCAGGAAGGCGATGAAGGTCACCCCGTGGTCGATCGGTTGCCCGCGCCTCAGCGCCGACACCAGTCCCGCCGGAATCGCGATGAGGACCGACACCACGAAGGCCAGCACCGCGAGCGAGAAGGTGCGTGGCGCCGCTTCGATCAGAATCTGGCTCACCGGGATGCGCGAGCCGTAGATGGAATTGCCGAGATCGCCCTGCAGCACCAGCCAGAACCACTTCGCGTACTGCACCGGCAGCGGCTGGTCGAGACCGAACTTGACGCGCAGCTCGTCGGCCGCAGCGGGGTCCGCGGCGTCGAACAGCATGGCGGAGAGCGGATCGCCGGGCACGATCCGCAGCATGAAGAAGACCAGGGTGGCCACCGCCCACATCACGACGACGGCACCGAGGCAGCGTCGGAGAAGGTAGCTCGTCATGATGCAGGCGGGGCCGATCGGGCCGCTCCGACCGGTCCGGACAACCGGACCGGCCCCGCCAATCGGACCGGGCGGATCGGCCCGACCAACCGGAACGGTCGGAACGGCCGCGACCGGCCCCGCGCTCCGATGATGCCCACCCGGTCGGGCTCAGCCGGACAGCGTCACCCGATCCATGTCCACCAGACCCGGAATGCGGCTCTCGGCCGGGAAGTCGACCTCCTTGCGAGTGACCTGGACATCGGCCGGGTGGTAGAGAAACGCCTGTGCCACCTTGTCCGACGTGATCCGGTTCGCCCTCTGCACCAGAGTCCGGCGGGCCTCGACGTCCGCGGTGGCGGATTGCCGGGCCACGAGGTCATCGACCTCCGGATCCGAGAACAGGCCGAATGGCATCTCGTCCTGGTTGCGGTTGCGGCCGTTGAACTTCGACTCGGTCTGGACCCAGTCCACCAGACCGTCGTCGGGGTCGAAGTCGCCGCCCGACCCGAGCCGGCAGAGGTCGAAGTTCATGGTCTGGAACTCGTCGAGCAGGACCGGGAAGTCCTTGGTGTCGAGTTCGATGTCGATGCCGATACTCTTCTTCAGCAGGTTCCTGATCACGAGGCAGTCGCGGCGGGCGGCGGGGGTGCACAGGATCTTGAGCGTCGGGAACCCGTCACCGTTCGGGAACCCGGCGTCGGCCAGCAGCCTGCGCGCCGCCTCCAGGTCGAACGCCTGCTCGGAGGTCTGGCCGAGGGTGTCGTCGAAGTAGAAGCCCATGGCCGGGTTGATGGTGCCGTAGGCCGGCGTGCCGCGCCCGAACTGGGCCTGCCTGATGTACAGATCCCGGTCGATGGCCTTGGCGATGGCGAGGCGCACCATGAACCCCGGCTCCTTCCTGAGTTCCTCGATCGGCCGGGAGAAGTCCGGCACCTTCATCGGGTCGCGCCAGGGGTTGAGGAAGACCCCCTGAAATCCCGGGGCGGGGACGGTGGAGACGTTGAGGTCAGGGTTGGCCTCGAACCGGTCGACCAGCTCCGGCGCCACCGGATTGCCGCCGATGATGTGGATGTCGCCCGCCTCGATGGCTGCGGCCAGCGGCTCGGGGTCGATGATCGGGGTGATGACGATCTTGTCGAGCCTGGGGCGCTCCGGGTCGTAGTAGTTCTCGAACCGCTCCAGCGTCATCGACTGTCCCAGCTTGTGGTCCGTCACCCTGAACGGCCCGGTGCCGACCGCGCGCAGTCCGTAGTCGGAGGTGCCCATGCTGGCCAGCGCGCCGCGCGAAACGATGGTCATGGCGCGTCCCGACGAACGTTCCAGCGTCTTCACCAGGAACGAGGCCTGCGGCGCCTTGAGCGACATCCTGACCTTGTGATCACCCAGCTTCTCGATGCCGGCGACGTTGGCCAGAACCCGCGAGTGGATCGACTGGTCCGGATCGCTGGAGCGTTGATAGGTGAAGATCACGTCGTCGGCGGTGAACGGGTCGCCGTTGTGGAACGTCACCCCTTCGCGGAGGTTGAACGTGTACTGCGTGCCCGTGTCGTCCACCGTCCAGTCGACGGCAAGGTCGCCTTCGGCCTGGAGCTGCGGGTTGATGTGGGTCAACCCGCTCAGCACGTTGGACGAGATCTGGAACAGAAGCACCTGGTTGATCTGGGCCGGATCGATGGTCCGGAACTCCCCGACCGCCGCCCACCCGGCGCGGAGCGTCCCGCCGGCGGCGCGGGCCGGCCGTACCCCGACCCCCGGCATCAGGTGGGCGGCGGTCAGCACCCCCGACGCGGCGAGAAGCCGCAGCACGGTGCGGCGTTCGAGGACCGGTCCGGAGAGATCGTGACGGCTCAACCCGACCATGGGGTCGGCGGGGTCGAAATCGTGGGCAGCGTTCCATCGGTCGCGCAGCTTCGCGCGGAACTTCGAACGTGGCAGGCGTGAACTGTCGGTCATCGCGGCATCTCCCGTGGCAGCGCGTATCGGAATGGGGGCTTGTGCCTGGCGGCACCATACCATCCGGTCCCGCGCGGCCCGCGGGTGCGGGTCGGTCGGCCGGTGACGCCTCGCCCGTGACTTTAACCCGGATTGATGTGCAAGCGGCTGGACCGGTCCGAGCAGTCGGGTCGTTCCGACCGGCCCGGAGAGTCGGGCTGGTCCGACCGGTGCAGACAACCGGACCGGCCTGGCCAACCGGATCGGGCAGACCGATCCCGCCAATCGGACCGGTCGGAACGGTCCAGCCAATCGGGCCGGCCCACCGTCATTCCCGCCGATGCCGGGGCACTGGCAGGAATTGCCGGCCGGTTCAGGTGCCCCCGTCCTGTCTCGCCTCGTAGGCGGCCTTCTGCTCGGGTGTCGCTTCCTGCTGGTGCCGGGACTTCCATTCCGAGTACGGCATCGCATAGATGATCTCGCGCGCATCCTCGTAGCTCATCGTATCCCCCCGATCCTCGGCGGCGGCGCGGTACCACCTGGACAGGCAGTTGCGACAGAACCCGGCCAGATTCATGAGGTCGATGTTCTGTACCTCGGGGTTTGCGCGCAGGTGTTCCACGAGCCGTCGGAAGGCGGCGGCTTCGACTTCGGTGCGTGTCTGTTCGTTCATTCGGACTTCTCCGGTGTTCAGGCCCCGCAAGGCGCGCGATGGTCGGCGGGCCGGGCGCGATCCCTCCCCGCCGATGTGGTGCTCTCGTTCCTCGGCCCCGACGGGCCGCCCCCTCGGCCCGGTTCAGGCCGCGAGCTGGCGGACCACGTAGTGCAGGATGCCGCCGTTTTCGTAGTACTCCCACTCCTTCGGGGTGTCGATGCGCACGGTCGCGTCGAACCGCGTCACGCTTCCGTCCGGGGCGGTGGCGGTCACGACGACGCGCTTCGCGCCCTTGGCCAGGCCCTCCACGTCGAAGACGTGCTCCGGGGTGAGC
Source organism: Gammaproteobacteria bacterium (assembly GCA_965221725.1). Lineage (GTDB taxonomy): Bacteria > Pseudomonadota > Gammaproteobacteria > HK1 > HK1 > HK1. Next base: position 433,017 of record OZ244909.1, on the reverse strand, counting down.
CCGAGGGTTTCGGCGTCCTCGCCGTCTGCGAACACCAGCGGCAGCACGCCCATGCCGACGAGGTTGGAGCGGTGGATCCGTTCGAAGCTCCGGGCGATGACCGCCGCGACCCCGAGCAGCAGGGTGCCCTTCGCGGCCCAGTCGCGCGAGGAGCCGGTGCCGTACTCCGCGCCGCCGATCACCACCAGCGGTACGCCTTCGTCCCGGTAGCGCATCGCGGCGTCGTAGATGGGCATCAGCTCGCCGGAGGGCTGGTGGATGGTCCATCCGCCCTCGGTGCCGGGGGCGGCCCGGTTGCGCAGGCGGATGTTGGCGAAGGTTCCGCGCATCATGATCTCGTGGTTGCCGCGCCGCGAGCCGTAGGAGTTGAACTCTCGGGGCGGGATCTGCCGCCCCTGGAGGAAGTGGCCGGCGGGGCTGTCGGTCTTGATCGCCCCGGCCGGCGAGATGTGGTCGGTGGTGATGCTGTCGCCGAGCAGCGCGAGCAGGCGGGCGCCGCGGATGGCGGGGATGCCGCGCGGGGTCATCGACATGTCGTCGAAGTAGGGCGGGTTCTGCACGTAGGTGGACGTGGCATCCCACTCGAAGCGGTCCGCGGGCGGGACCTCCATCCCCTGCCAGCGGGCATCACCCTCGAACACCCCCTCGTAGCTCCGGCGGAACATCTCCGAGGAGATCGACGCCGCGATCGTCTGCTGGATCTCGTGGCTCGACGGCCAGATGTCGCGCAAGTACACCGGCGCCCCTTCCGCATCCTGGCCGAGCGGCTCCTCGTGGAAGTCGATGTCGCTTCGCCCGGCCAGAGCGTAGGCGACCACGAGCGGCGGCGACGCGAGAAAGTTCATCCTGACCTCGGCGTGGACCCTCCCTTCGAAGTTCCGGTTGCCGGAGAGGGCGGAACTCACGATGAGATCGTGGTCCCGGATCGCGGCGCTCACCTCCTCGGGGAGCGGCCCCGAATTGCCGATGCAGGTGGTGCACCCGAAGCCGACGATGTGAAAGCCGAGCGACTCCAGGTCGCCGAGCAGATCGGCCTTTTCCAGATAGTCCCGCACCACCATGGAGCCCGGCGCGAGGCTCGTCTTCACCCACGGCTTGACCGCGAGTCCGCGGGCGCGGGCGCTGCGCGCGAGCAGTCCGGCGCCGATCAGTACCGCCGGGTTCGAGGTATTGGTGCACGAGGTGATGGCGGCGATGACCACCGCACCGTCCTGCAACGTGTACTCGGCGGGGGCGGGTCCGATATCGATAGATTGGGCGCCGCCGGGCCGGGTGTCATCACGGGCGTTCGCGGGACGCACGACGACGCTCCGGCTCTCCGCCGCGCCCCGCTCGCGCTGCATCGCCTCGATGTGTTTCGTGACCACCGCCTTCGCCTCGCGCAGCGGGATGCGGTCCTGCGGCCGCTTCGGCCCCGAGATGCAGGGCTCGACGGCCCCCATGTCGAGGGTGAGGGTCTCGGAGTAGACCGCGGCCCGATCGCCGGGCTCCCGGAACAGACCCTGGGCTCGCGCATACGCCTCCACCAGCGCGATCTGCGACTCGGGACGGCCGGAGAGACGGAGATAGTCGAGGCTTTCGGCGTCGATGGGAAAGATGCCGCAGGTCGCGCCGTACTCGGGCGCCATGTTCGCGATGGTGGTGCGGTCGGCGAGGGGAAGGTGGTCGAGCCCGTCGCCGAAGAACTCGACGAACTTGCCGACCACGCCCCGCGCGCGCAGCATCTCCACCACGGTGAGCACGAGGTCGGTGGCGGTGGCGCCCTCGGGGAGTCGGCCGGTCAGCTCGAATCCGACCACCTGGGGAATGAGCATCGAGATCGGCTGGCCGAGCATCGCGGCCTCCGCCTCGATCCCGCCGACGCCCCAGCCGAGCACCCCGAGACCGTTGACCATGGTGGTGTGCGAGTCGGTGCCGACCACGGTGTCCGGATAGGCGCGGGTCACCCCGCCGTGCTCACGCGCGAAGACGACGCGGGCGAGGTATTCGAGATTGATCTGGTGGACGATGCCGGTGCCGGGCGGTACCACCCGGAAGTCGCGGAACGCCTGCTGGCCCCAGCGCAGGAAGGCGTAGCGCTCGCGGTTGCGCTCGAACTCGATCTCGGTATTGCGGGCGAGCGCATCGCGGGCGCCGAACCGGTCGACCTGCACCGAGTGGTCGATGACGAGTTCCACCGGCGAGAGCGGGTTGATCTTCGCGGGGTCGCCGCCGAGCGAGCGCATCGCGTCGCGCATCGCGGCAAGGTCCACCACCGCCGGCACCCCCGTGAAGTCCTGCAGCAGCACCCGGGAGGGGGTGAATGCGATCTCGGTCGAGGGCTCTGCCGCGGGATCCCACCCCGCCAGCGCCTCGATGTCGCCCGCGGTGACCCCGGTGCCGTCCTCGTGGCGGAGCAGGTTCTCCAGAAGGATCTTCAGCGACCACGGCAGGCGCGCGAGGTCGAAGCGCGGCGCAAGGCAGTCGAGCCGGAAGATTTCGTACTCCATGCCCCCGACTTCGAGGGTGGATCGCGCATTGAACGAATCGGCCATTCCCCGGTTCCTCCTGACGAAAACGGTGCGATGCTGTCATGCAGCATTATCTGCGAACCGCTTCGGTGATGGTAGGCGGCGGCCATGGTAGGCGGCGATTCGGTCGGGTTGGGTTGGGGTGCGCCCGCCAGGATGCGGTCGCGGTCCAGGGGTCCGGCGGACCCCTAGGTATGCTCTGAAAAACTCCATCCATGGAGTTTTTCATGGTCGCAAAACAAAAGCGTGGTTTTGTTTTGCTCTCGGATTCAATGACTTGCGTCATCGAATCCGGCGGCACGTCCCTGTGCCGCAGGGAAGCCCTGAATTAATCAGAGCTTCCCTAGGAATCGGGGGCCGCCCGGGCCGAGCGGAAGCAACGGCGTTCAAACGGGGCTGTGTGGCCGCCGCGGCCGTTGACGCCGGCCAGATCCGGGCTGTAGATGATGAGTGTGTAGTGATGGTCGGGCCGCAACCCGGTGAGACGCACCCCACCTTTGTCAACGGTGGCCTGCGGGCCCCGCAGTCCGCCCAGGGGCTGGCTGCTGAGGGGAAGCGCCGAGAAGTGGCGGTCCTCGTTCGCCATCACCCCGACCCGGAGCGCGCCAGCGGCCTCTCCACCCAGTCCCGGTCGGTAAATACCGGCCAGTTCCAGAGGTCATGGTTGCGGAGACCGAAGTCGTAGACGGTGACGGTCAGACCGGTGGACGTCATCCGGCTCATGCTGACCACACAGTCGGCGCAGACTTTCTGATGGTGCTCTATCGTGTGCACCTGGGTGGAATGGCAAGCGCCCGGTCCGCGCAGCCACGCTGAGGCGGAGGTGGGCCCGAGGGCCGTGATCAACAGGGCGACCGCCAGCCGCCGCGTGGAATGGTGGGTCATGGTCCCGTCTCCCTCTGTATTCCACCCCGTTCTGGTGTCAAACCCCGGCCTGCGCCCAGTTCTTGGGTTGGCCGCAGTTCTTGGTCTCAGTTTGAATCTCCGATCGGTGTGTGGAACCTGCATGGGCGAGGTTTCCCGGGAGTTCGGGAATCAAACTGACACGCCAACGCTAACCGATGACGCGGCTGCCTGACAAATCCGCACCGAAGCGCCCGGTCGGAGCCGGGCTCAGATGTGAATCGGCCGGTTGTCCACCGCCAGCGCTGCTTCGTGCATCGCCTCGGCGAGGGTGGGGTGGGCGTGGATGGTGCGGGCGATGTCCTCCGCGCTGGCGTCGAAAGTCATGGCCACCACCGCCTCGGCGATCAACTCCGAAGCGTTCGCGGCGAGCACGTGGACGCCGAGGATGCGGTCGGTCGCGGCGTCGGCGATCACCTTGACCACGCCTTCGGTCTCGCCCGAACCCTGGGCGCGTCCGCTCGCGGCAAGGGGGAATGCGCCTTCCCGGTGCCCGATGCCGGCCGCATCGAGTTCGGCCGCGGTCCGGCCGACCCATGCGATCTCGGGGTGGGTGTAGATGACCCAGGGGATGACGGCGGGGTCGATGTGTGCGGCGTGGCCCGCGATGCGTTCGGCCACCGCCACGCCTTCTTCCGACGCCTTGTGCGCGAGCATCGGTCCGGCGATCGCGTCGCCCACGGCCCAGATGCCGTCCGCGGTGGTTCGGCATTGGGCATCGACCACGATGCGACCGCGTTCGTCGAGTTCCACCCCGGCCGCGGCCGGGTCGAGCCCCTGGGTGTTCGCGCGGCGACCGATCGCGACCACGAGCCGGTCGAACTCGCCTGCTTGCGAGCCTTCGGCATCGTCGTAGCCGACGACAACCCCCGCATCATGCGCGCGGGCGCCGGTGACCCGCGCCCCGAGCCGGATGTCGAGCCCCTGGCGCTGGAGCACCTTCAGTGCCTCGCCCGCGATCCGCCGGTCCGCGGCGGGCAGGAAGTCGTCGAGCGCCTCCAGGATGGTGACTTCGGATCCGAGCCGCGCCCATACGCTGCCGAGTTCCAGGCCGATGACCCCGGCGCCGATGATGCCGAGGCGCCCCGGTACCTCGGAGAAGGCGAGGGCGCCCTCGTTGTCGACGATCCGGTCTCCGTCGACCTCCGCCACCGGGATCCGGACCGGAACCGAGCCGGTGGCGAGGATGATGTGCCGCGCCGCGAGCGTCCGGCGTTCGCTGTTTCCGGGCGGCGTGATCTCGACCCGGCCACCGCCCGCGAGCGCGGCGTGACCGGCGATCGACTCGACCTTGTGCTTGCGCAGCAGGCCCGCGACTCCGCGGGTCAGGGTGCGCACCACCTTGTCCTTGCGCGCGAGCATCTTGCGCAGATCGAGCTTGACGTCGCCCGCTTCGATGCCGTGCGCGGGCAGCCGGTGGCGCAGGTTGTGGTAGTGATGGGAGGAGTCGAGGAGCGCCTTCGAGGGGATGCAACCGACGTTGAGGCACGTGCCGCCGAGCGCCGGCTTTCCGCGCGCATCCTGCCACGCATCTACGCAGGCGGTGCGCAGCCCGAGTTGGGCGGCGCGGATCGCGGCGACGTATCCGCCGGGGCCGGCGCCAATCACCACCACGTCGAAGTTGTCCATGAATCCTTATCTCCCGCGGGTTGCCGGGTTGCGGGCGAGCCCCCCGACTCCGGGGGCGCGGGCAGCGCCGAATCAGACGTCGAGCAGCAGCCGCGCCGGATCCTCGATGGCTTCCTTCACGCAAACCAGGAACTGCACCGCTTCGCGGCCGTCGATGATGCGGTGATCGTAGGACAGGGCGACGTACATCATCGGGCGGATGACGATCTCGCCATCGACCACCACCGGCCGCTCCTCGGTCTTGTGCATGCCGAGGATGCCGCTCTGCGGAGGGTTGAGGATGGGGGTGGAGAGCAGCGAGCCGAACACGCCGCCGTTGGAGAGGGTGAACGTGCCGCCGCGCATGTCGTCGAGGGAGAGCGTGCCGTCGCGGGCCTTCGCGCCGAACTCGGCGACGCGCGCCTCGATCTCCGCGAACGACATCGCCTCCACGTTGCGCAGGATCGGCACCACGAGGCCGCGGGGCGAGCCGACCGCCACGCCGATGTCGCAGAAGTCGTGGTACACGATGTCGTCGCCGTCGATGCGGGCGTTGACGGCGGGGAAGCGCCGCAGGGCCTGGACCGCCGCCCTGGCGAAGAACGACATGAAACCGAGGCGCACTCCGTGACGGCGCTCGAAGCCCTCCTTGTGCCGGGCGCGGAGCGCCATCACCGGCTGCATGTCGATCTCGTTGAAGGTGGTCAGGATCGCGGCGGTGTGCTGCGCCTCGACCAGGCGCTCCGCGATGCGCCGGCGCAGCCTCGACATCGGCTCGCGGCGCTCGTTCCGGCTTCCGGAGGCGGGGGCCGGTGAGGCCGGGGATAAAGGCTCGCCGGGGGCGCGGACAGGCGTTGGCGCAGACGCCGACGCCGGCGGTGCGGTCCGGGCGGGGGCCCCGGGCCCCGTCGGGACGGCTTCAGGTCCCGTCGGGACGGCCCGGGGCTCCGCGGCGGCGGACGCCGCGCCGGATTCCGCCGAGCGCGTGGCTGCCTCCAGGTGGGCGAGCACATCGCCCTTCGTGATCCGACCGTCCCGGCCGGTGCCCGGAATCGCCGACGGGTCGAGGCCATGCTCCTCGACGAGCCGGCGCACCGCGGGACTCAGGCGTTCGGCGGCGGCGGTGGAAGCCGGTGCGGCGGCTTCGGGGGCCGCGGCACCAGCGGGTCTCGGCGCCGCGTCGGGACTCCCGGCCGCACCCGAGGCAGCGTCATTCGATGCAGCAGCCCCCGAGGCGACAATCTCCGATGCGGCGGCACCCGAAGCGACAGCGCCCGGTTCGATCCGGGCCAGCACCTCCTGGCTCAGGACGGTGTCTCCGGTCTGCTTCAGCACCTCGGTGAGCACCCCGGCTTCCGGTGCCGGTACCTCCAGCACGATCTTGTCGGTCTCGAGCTCGATGAGGATCTCGTCCCTGTCGACCGCATCCCCCGGCTGCTTGCGCCACTCCAGCAGCGTGGCGTCGGGGACGGATTCGGCCAGCACCGGCACCTTCACATCGACGGTCACTGCGCTGTCTCCTCGGAAGTTCGCTCCGCCACTCGTTCTCACGCGCTTTTGCGGCGCGAGGCCACCTCGTCGAGGCCGAGCGCCGTCTCCACCAGGGCTTGCTGCTGACTGTTGTGCACGTTGAGATAGCCGGCGGCGGGGGAGGCCGAATAGTCCCGGCCGGCGTAGACCAGCTTATGCTTGCGCTGGATGCACCCCGCGAGGTGGCGCCGCGAGAGCATGAAGAACCACCCTCCCTGATTGCGCGGCTCATCCTGCGCCCAGCAGATCTCGGTCGCCCTGGGATATTCCTCGAGGACGGCCCGGATCTCCTCCTCCGGAAACGGGTAGAGCTGCTCCACCCGAACGATGGCCACGTGGCGGAGCTCGGCTTCCCGCCGTCGCTCCAGAAGGTTGTAGTAGACCTTGCCGGAGCAGAGCACGAGCCGCGTGACCCGGCCCGGGTCGATGCTGTCGATCTCGTCGATCAGGACCCGGAATCCGTCGGCACCCAGATTCTCGCGGGTGGAGGTCGAAAGCCGGTGCCGCAGCAGACTCTTGGGGCTCATGATCACGAGCGGCTTGCGGTAGGGTCGCAGAAGCTGGCGCCTCAGCAGATGGAACATCTGCGCGGGTGTCGTCGGCACGCAGACCTGCATGTTCTCCTCGGCACAGAGCTGGAGGAATCGCTCCAGGCGGGCCGACGAGTGCTCCGGCCCCTGGCCGTCGTACCCGTGCGGGAGCATCAGCACCAGCCCGCAGAATCGGCCCCATTTCGCCTCCGAGGAGCTGAGGAACTGATCGATGACGACCTGGGCGACGTTCGCGAAGTCCCCGAACTGCGCTTCCCAGACGGTCAGCCCCTCCGGTTCGGTGGTGCTGTAGCCGTACTCGAACCCGAGCACCGCGACCTCGGAGAGCAGGGAGTTGATGGCCCGGAACCGGGGCTGGCCGTCGAAGAGGTGTTCGAGCGGGGTCCAGGTGCCGAACCGCTTCTGGTTGTGCAGCACCGCGTGACGATGGAAGAACGTGCCGCGCTGGCTGTCCTGCCCGGACAGGCGCACCGAGTAGCCGTCTTCGAGCAGCGTCGCGTAGGCGAGGTTCTCGGCGAACCCCCAGTCCATCGGCCGCTCGCCGCGGGCCATTTCCTGCCGGGCGTCGATGATCCGCTGCACGCTGCGGTGGAGTTCGAAGTCGGCGGGGTGCTCGCAGAGCTTCTTTCCGAGCCGCTCGATGCGCTCGATGCTCACCGTGGTGTCGCCGGGTGCCCGCCAGTCGGTGCCGATGTACGGCGTCCAGTGCGCAAGGTGCGGGCTCTCCCCATCGTCGACGAGAGGTCTCGACACGACGCGGTCCGCTTCCAGGTCGGCGAGGTACGCCTCGGACATCGCCTCCGGCTCGCCGGGCTCGACCACGCCTTCGGCCACGAGCCGGTCCGCGTAGAACTTCCGCGGGCCGTGCTGGTCGCGAATCTTCTTGTACATCATCGGCTGGGTCGCCAGCGGCTCGTCCGACTCGTTGTGGCCGTACCGGCGGAAGCAGATCATGTCGATGACCACGTCCTTCTTGAACCGCATCCGGAAGTCCAGCGCGAGTTGCGCGAGGAACACCACCGCCTCCGCGTCGTTGCCGTTGACGTGGAAAATCGGCGCCTGCACGAGCTTGGCGACATCGGTGCAGTACAGGGTCGAACGCGAATCGAGGGGGTCGCTGGTGGTGAAGCCGATCTGGTTGTTCACCACCACATGCACGGTTCCTCCGGTGCCGTAGCCGCGCGTTTCCGAGAGGTTGAGGGTCTCGGTCACCACGCCCTGACCGGCGAACGCGGCATCGCCGTGGATGAGGATCGGCAGCACCTGGTCGCGGGTGGAGTCTCCGCGGCGTTCCTGTCGGGCCCGGACCGACCCTTCCACTACCGGGTTGATGATCTCCAGATGGGAGGGATTGAACGCGAGCACGAGGTGGAGCGGTCCGCCGGGGGTCTCCACGGTGGAGGAGAAGCCGAGGTGGTACTTCACGTCCCCGGAACCGGCGCCCACATCGATCCGGCCTTCGAACTCCCCGAACAGCACGCCGGGGTGCTTGCCCAGGATGTTCACCAGCACGTTGAGCCGCCCGCGATGGGCCATGCCGATGACCGCCTCGCGCACCCCGCGGCCGCCGGCGTCCTGCACCACCTCGTCGAGGAGCGGAATGAGGTTCTCCCCGCCTTCGAGCGAGAACCGTTTCTGGCCGACGTACTTGCGATGCAGGTAGTCCTCGAGCTTCCGGGCCGCGGTGACCCGGCGCAGGATGTCGCGCTTCCGGGCCGCGTCGAAGTTGGGCTGTCCCCGGCTCGATTCGAGCCGTTCCTGCACCCACCGCTTCTGCTCGGTCGAAGAAAGGTGGGTCACCTCGACCCCGATCGAGCCGCGGTAGGTGTCGCGCAGCAACGCGTCGATCTCGCGCAGCGTCGCTTCCGGTTTGCCGATGTGGAGGGTGCCGGTGTTGAACACCCGGTCGAGATCGCCCTCCCCGAAGCCGTGGTACTCCGGGTAGAGCTCGGGCACGGGCGGGCGTTCGTAGATTCTGAGGGGGTCGATGTCCGCGCCGCGGTGGCCGCGGTACCGGTTGGCGTTGATGAGCGCCACCACCTTCATCTGCTGCTCGGTGTACTCCGACATCCGCCGCCGATCGAACTCCGGCCCATCGTCGCTCCGGGCCGACCGATCGGTGGGGGCGGTGCGGTCGAAATCGGCGAAGTACGTGCGCCATTCGGGCGCCACGGAGACCGGATCCGCACGGTAGGCGAGGTACAGGGCGTCGAGGAACCCGGTGTTCCCGATCTGGAGCGGGGAGGAATCCATCGTTCGGCTCTCGGCTCGGATGGCAGGTGATTCGATCCGGCTCGAAGTCTAGCCCGAAAATTTCACCGATTCACGGCTGTGGGCGGGTGAACCGCCGGTTTCACGAGCCGGGAGTACAAAATATCCGGGACCTGTGAGAGCATGCGCCGCCGTATCGGGCCGGCCCTGCCGGGTCCGACGCGGCGTTCCCGCAGTCGGACGGCGCCGGCATCCCCGGGGCCCCATTCGCCAGGCGGCCGATCCCGGCCGGAGCAGCTCGACCCCGGAGTTTGTCGACCCCGGGTTTATCGGTTCCGGGCTTTTCGACCCCGGGCTCATCGACTCCGGGCTCATCGACTCCGGGCTCATCGACTCCGGGCTTTCCGGCCGCGTCCGCCGATGCTCGAATCACGGGAGAGCGCCATGACCAATCGAAGGCTCGTCACGATCACGGACCACACGTCCGGCAGCAGCGTCGAATGCGAGGTGCTGGAGGGCGTGCATGGACGCCCCGTGCTCGACATCCGCACTCTGCCGTCGAAGCTCGGGTACTTCACCTACGACCCCGGCTTCGCGTCGACCGCAAGCTGCTCCAGCGCGATCACCTACATCGACGGGCAGGAGGGCGTGCTGCTGCACCGCGGCTACCCCATCGAACAGCTCGCCGAACACAGCAGCTTCCTCGAGATCTGCTACCTCCTCCTCTACGGCGAACTGCCCGACCAGGCGCGGTGGAAGGATTTCAATGCCGAAATCCGGCGCCATACCATGGTTCACGAGGGGATCCGGCGGTTCATCGCCGGGTACAACCACGACGCCCACCCGATGGGGATGCTCGTCGGCATCGTGGGGGCGCTCTCGACCTTCTACCACGACACCCTCGACATCAGCGACCCCGAACACCGCGAACTGGCCGCGATCCGCCTGATCGCGAAGCTGCCCTCCATCGCCGCCGACTGCTACAAGTACAGCATCGGCCAACCCTTCATGTACCCCATCAATTCACTCGGCTACGTCGAGAACTTCCTCCAGATGATGTTCTCGGTCCGGGCCGAGCCGTACATCCCGAGCCCGGTGGCGGTGCGCGCCCTGGAACTGATGATGATCCTGCACGCCGACCACGAACAGAATGCGAGCACGTCCACGGTTCGGCTTGCGGGCAGCTCCGGCGCGAACCCCTACGCGTGCGTGGCGGCCGGCATCGCGACCCTGTGGGGCCCGGCGCACGGTGGGGCCAACGAGGCGGTGGTCAACATGCTGCGGGACATCAGCGACCCGGCCGAGATCCCGAAGTACGTCGAACGCGCCAAGGACCGGAACGACCCGTTCCGGCTGATGGGCTTCGGGCATCGCGTCTACAAGAGTTTCGACCCGCGCGCGACCATCATCCGCCAGGCGTGCCACGACCTGCTCCAGGATCTCGACGCCGGCAATCAGCCGCTGCTCGAGGTCGCGCTGCGCCTGGAGGAGATCGCCCTCAAGGACGAGTACTTCATCGAACGCAACCTCTACCCGAACGTGGACTTCTACTCCGGCCTCATCCTGAGGGCGTTGGGGATTCCGCTGAACATGTTCACCGTGATCTTCGCCATCTCGCGCTCGGTCGGCTGGGTGACGCACTGGATGGAGTTCTTCACCGCGGACGATCAGCGTATCGGCCGTCCGCAGCAACGCTACGTGGGTGCCGCGCGGCGCGACTTCGTGCCCATGAAGGAGCGCGGATGAACGCCGGGAATCACGCGCTTCGAAAGCAGCGCGTTCCCGCAGACAACCGACGGTGCGCGGGCGGCGCCGGGCATCGGTCGGGTATCGGTTGCGAAGGGACCGGAAATCAATCGGTGACCACCACCGGATGCCGACCATGAATCAACAGGAGACCGGTACATGACCTCGACTGCGAGAATCGCCGTCACCGGCGCGGCGGGCCAGATCGGGTATTCGCTGCTGTTCCGGATCGCCTCCGGCGAGATGCTCGGGCCGGAGCGGCCGGTGGCGCTGAACCTGATGGAGATCACGCCGGCGCTCGATGCGCTCCGGGGCGTGGTCATGGAGCTTGCCGACTGCGCGTACCCGCTGCTTCAGGATGTCGTGGTCACCGACGATCCGGCGGTCGCGTTCAGGGATGCGGATTACGCGATGCTGGTGGGCGCGAAACCGCGCGGCAAGGGCATGGAACGCGGAGATCTGCTGGCCGGAAACGGCCGCATCTTCGGCCCCCAGGGCCGGGCCCTCAACGACCACGCCAGCCGTGACGTGAAGGTGCTCGTGATCGGCAATCCCGCCAACACCAATGCGCTCATCGCGATGCGCAACGCGCCGGACCTCGCGCCGACGCAGTTCAGCGCGATGATGCGGCTCGATCACAACCGGGCCATCAGCCAGGTGGCGGGCCGGGCCGGCGCCCCGGTGACCGACATTCGGCGGGTGACGATCTGGGGTAACCACTCCGCCACCCAGTACCCCGACCTGAACCACGCCACCATCGGCGGTACGCCGGCGCTGGAACGGCTCGACCCCGAGTGGGTCCGCAACCGGTTCATTCCCCGGGTGCAGAAGCGGGGCGCCGAGATCATCGAGGCGCGCGGCTTGTCCAGCGCCGCCTCCGCCGCTTTTGCCGGGCTCTCCCATGTGCGCGACTGGGTGCGGGGCACCGCCCCGGGCGACTGGACCAGCATGGCCGTCGCCAGCGACGGCAGCTACGGCATTCCCGAAGGGCTGATCTATTCCTTCCCGGTCACCGTTGAAAACGGCGCCTGGCGCATCGTGCCGGGACTGGACATCGACGACTTCAGCCGCGAAAGGATGGACGCGACCCGCGCCGAACTCGAAGAGGAGCGCGACGCGGTTCGGGATTTGCTCTGACGGGCGAGCGGGAAGAGGGCTAACCGCCGATGGAAGCGAGTGCCTGTTCCTGGGAGTCGTGAACCGGGATGATCTTGTCGAATCCGCTGATTTCGAAGACTTCGCGAATCGGGGCGGAGAGCGAGCAGAGCATCATCTCGGCGTTTCGCTTGCGCAGGGTCTTGGCGATCAGCAGGATGACGCGCAGACCCGCGCTGCTGATGTAGGACAGTCCTTCGAGGTCGATGACCACGGTGCTGTCGTCGGAGCTGATTGCGGCCTTCATCGCCTCCTCGAAGTCGCGCGCATTCACGCCATCAATGCGGCCCTCCGCCTTCGCGATCAAGGTGCCATTTTTCCGTTCGGTCTTGATGTCCATGGCTCTCGTGTCCTGATTGATGGTGTGTTCCGCCTCACCGACGTGGAGGCGCTATGGCGTGACCGGGCAGAGGATAGCCGCGTCGCGGATCAAGGGCAACGTTCTTGCCCAGGCTCTTGCTCGGACTCGTGTTCGGGCTCTCGCTCAACGCACCCGTACTTCGACCTCCAGGCGGGTGCTCCCGCCGCCCTGAACGATGCCGCGGGTCGGTGACACGTCCTGGTAGTCCCGCCCCGTCGCGATGCGCACGTGGCCGCTCCCGGCGAGGCTCCGGTTGGTGGGGTCGAAGCCGATCCAGCCGAGTTCCGGCAGCCGGCATTCGGCCCAGGCGTGAGTTGCATTGTCCGGTACGTGTCCGCCGTCCGGCTCGATCAGGTGCAGATAGCCGGAGACGTAGCGCGCCGGGATGCCCCAGGAACGCGCAATCGCGATCATCACGTGGGCGTAGTCCTGACAGACCCCCCGATCAGTGCGGAGGATGTCCTCGACGGTGGACTCCGCCGATGTGACCCCCGGGCTGTACCGGAGCTGGTCATGGAGCGTTTCGGAGAGGTCCACCAGGCTTTCCAGGGGGTCGTCTCCGGGCCGGAGGCCATGGCGTTCGACGAACGCGGAAAGGGACGCGGTGCGCGGGATCAGGGGGCTTGGACGGACGAAGTCCCAATCGGCGACGTGATCCCCGAGGGCGCGGATCTCCCGCCAGGCCGATGCGCCCAGACGCGGCGGCAGCGCCGGCGTCGGCGCCGATTCGACCGTGGAACGGGCGGTGATTTCCAGCGTCCGGTGCGCTTCGTGGATGTCGAGCACATGGCGGACGTTGCCGAAACCATCCCGTTCGCGGCTCAGGCCGCCGCGGGGTCGGGTCTCGAGTGTGAAGTCGAGCAGCCGCTGCCCCCGATCCGCGCCCGGCTCCAGGCACAGCAGCATCGTGCACCGGCGCGCGTCGCTCTCGTAGCGATACCGGGAGACGTGCTCGATCTGGTGACGAAGGGCGCCGGCCATGGGGTTCAGCGTACCGGAGCCTCCCCGGGGTCGTAGTCGATGTACGCCGCACTCACGAGATCGTGGAGATCGAGGCAGTGCGTCCGCGCCTCGGCGAGAAGCGTCGGTTGGTCCGGATGATCCGGCCATTCGTAGCGGATCAGTGCGCACAGCCGACTGGCCAGGCGCCCGGCCGCGGCGCCGGCGCCGGCATTCGGACTCGGACCGATGGCGGCGAGCTCGCGGACGAGCGTCTCCAGGGTGCGGGCCAGCGAGCCCGGGAGCCGGGGGTCGGCCACGAGCAGATCCAGCGCCCGGTCGGGCCGGACCTCCACGCTGTAGCGCTGCCGGTACGCATCGAACGCCTGCCAGGCGCGGAGCAGGGCCACCCACCCCGTCCCCGGGTCGGCATCCGGCATCCGCTTCCCGACGGCGAGCTGCGCCATGAGTATGGTGGTCACGCGCTGGGCGCGCTCGATGAATCGGCCGATCTGCATGAAGCGCCAGCCTTCATCGCGGTACATGGTCGTCTCCGCCACTCCGACGAAGGTATCGATGTCCCGTCGGGTTCGGGCGTAGAAGCCTTCCGGGGACACCTTCCAGATGTCCTCGATGGCGAGATTCCGGATCCGCAGCCAGGCGAGGTTGAGACAGGTCCACATCTCCGCGCTGATGCAGTGGCGCATCTGGCGCGCGTTTTCGCGCCCCGCCGCGAAGCAGCTCCGGATCGATTCGGGGTTGGAGCGTTCGAAGGTGAGATCGCCGGCCAGTGTGTAGGCATCGGCGAGGGTGAAGTCGTCGCTCTCGTCGGGCCCGGCGCCGTCTTCTAATGGCGGCCGGCGGTCCTGGCTCGCGTAGATTCGTCTCCAGCCGAAGTGGATCACGGGGGTCGGCCGATCCACCAGCGCCTCGACCTGCAGCTCGAGCAGGCGACAGAGATGGGCGGCTCGTTCCAGATACCGGCTCATCCAGTACAACCCCTGAGCACTGCGTGAGAGCATTCAGTCCTCCAGCACCCACAGATCCTTGCCGCCGCCGCCCTGGCTGGAGTTCACCACCAGACTCCCCCGGCGCAGCGCCACCCGGCAGAAGGCGCCGGGCACGATGCGGGTCTCCCGACCGCGGAGCACGAACGGTCGCAGGTCGACATGGCGAGGCTCGGCTCGCCCCTCCACGAGGCAGGGTGCGCGCGAGAGCGCGAGCACCGGCTGGGAGATGAAATCGGCCGGGTCGGCCCGGATCTGCCCGGCGTAGGCGGCGCGCTCCGCCGGCGTCGCGTGCGGGCCGACGAGCATGCCGTAGCCTCCGGAGCCGCCGACGTGCTTCACCACCAGATGCTCCAGGTTGTCGAGGGTGTACTCCAGCCCTTCGGGCCGCCGGCACAGGTGGGTCTCGACGTTGGCGAGGATCGGCTCCTCGCCCAGGTAGTAGCGGATCATGTCCGGGACGCAGGCGTAGACGCTCTTGTCGTCCGCGACCCCCGTCCCCGGCGCGTTGGCCAGGGCGACGTTCCCGAGCCTGAATGCGTTCAGCAGGCCGGGCACGCCGAGCAGGGAATCCGGGCGGAATTCGAGGGGGTCGAGGAAGTCGTCGTCGATGCGGCGGTAGATCACGTCGACCCGCCGCAGCCCCCCGGTGGTGCGCATGTGCACGAAGCCGTCCCGAACCAGCAGGTCGCGCCCTTCCACCAGTGCCGCGCCGAGCTCCTGCGCGAGGAACATGTGTTCGTAGAAGGCGGAGTTGTAGACCCCGGGGGTGAGCAGGACGATGCAGGGGTCGGCGCGGCCGCCGGGGGCGAGGTCGCACAGGGTCTCGCGCAGCATGCTCCCGTAGTGCTCGATTTCGCGCACTCGGCAACTGCGGTAGACGCGGCGCAGGTTCCTCTTCACCACCTTGCGGTTGGCGATCATGTAGGACACGCCCGACGGCACCCGCAGGTTGTCCTCGAGTACCTGGAAGCCGTCATGCGTGCGCACCAGGTCGGTGCCGCACACCGCGACCCAGGTGCCGTGGGGTACGTGGACCCCGCGCATCTCGATGCGGTACTGGGGGCAGCCGCGCACCAGGTCGGCGGGGATCACCCCGTCGGAGACGATGCGGGCCTCGCCGTACACGTCTTCGAGAAAGCGGTTCAGGGCGTCGATGCGCTGGGAGAGACCCGACTCGATCCGCCGCCAGTCGGTGCCGGAGATGATGCGCGGCACGCAGTCGATGGGAATGATCCGTTCGTCCGCCTCCTCGTCTCCGTAGACGGTGAACGTGATGCCCTCGGTCGAGAACGAACGCGTGACGCGCTCCTGCATGCCCGCGAGATCATCGTCGGAGATCCGTCGCAGCGCCTCGAACAGCGCCCGGCAGTGCTCCCGGGGCATGCCGTCGGGCAGGAACATCTCGTCGTGGAACGCCGCGTCGAGATCGTAGGCGTCGAAGTTCACCGAGGCATCTCGCGACTCCGGAATCGGCGGGACACGTCCGGGTGCGGGGTGACGAACCGTTCCACGGAGGCCGGGGCTGAAGAGATCTGGTTCACTCGAAGCGTCGGTCTCCCGCCCCCAGCGTCGTGTGAAATGACGCCATTACCGGACGGCGATGCTGACCCTGATTTCCCGCCGGAGAGGAGAACCCACCTCTCCCGGGTGAGGAATCGGGGTCAAGTGGATGCGGCGGCGGTCACGGATCCCGCCTCGGCTCTTCCCGCCATGCGCGCATGCCACCGCGCGTATAGTAGCGGAAGAATTCGGATGCCGAGATCAATGGGAAGCCGATGACGAGATCGATGCACCTGACCGGAGGTGAAGGCGTGCTCCCGGAAGCATTGGCGCGGGCGATCGTAAACGACGGAGCGGCGAGCTTGAAGAAGCTCGCGTCCTCCGCGGCGTGGATGTCGCAAGTGTTCATCGATGCAGTAATCGCGCACCTATGCGGAGAGACGACCACACGACTCCGAGCCGTGGTGCATGTATGCGACAGCCTGGAGCAGAAACCCGCGTGCGGGGGCTTCGACCTGGTGGTCGGCAACCCGCCCTACGGTCGAGTCACGTTGTCGTCGGCGATGCGCGAGAAGTTCCGGCGCGGCCTGTTCGGGCACGCGAACCTCTACGGTGTGTTCACCGATCTGGCACTGCGCTTTACCCGACCGGGCGGCATCATCGCCTACGTGACTCCGACCAGCTTCCTTTCCGGAGAGTATTTCAAGACGTTGCGCGGTCTGCTGGGCCGGGAAGCGCCGCCGGTGAGCATCGACTTCATCGGGGAGCGCCGAGGCGTCTTTGCCGATGTGCTGCAGGAAACGATGCTGGCGACGTACCGGCGCGGTGCTGGTCGGAGCGTCGGGAAGGTCCATTTCATCTCGGCGGGGTTGGGGGGATCGATCGAAAGGATGACCGCGGGCTCGTTCAACGTCGGTCAGTGAGGCACGGCAGGTAGCGCTGATGGCCATCGCGACGGAAGCGGGGTCCAGCGAGAACCAGGTGGCGTTTCTGACCGCCTACGCCGACCGCGATGACGCGGCGTTCAAAGCCTCGGCGAGTGAGCTGGCATGGTGTTCGTTCGCGTGGTTCATGTCGGAGCCGGAGAACATCGTGGTTCTGCATGGTGGCGCTGACGCAGAGCAGGTACGGTTGTCGGAGTTGATGTGGGTCTCGTCGGGGTAATAATGGATGACTCAGAAGGAATGACTGATCAACTCTCGGTGATGGGATTCGAGCGAGGTATCGGCTACAACGCCCCCGTGTGGATCATTCCACCGATGCTCCCATCTTTCCGATCTCGCAAGCCTTCAAAAATTGGGAGAGGACCGAATTGCGATCCTGGGCATGGCGGTTCTCCTTTCTTTTTCGACCCCCCCCCCCCCCCCCCCCCCCCCGGCGATCGCTCACCGGGGGGAGGTTGCTCCCGTCAATCGCGGATATGGACGGTCGCAAAGAAACCGTAACGGCGGAGGTGTACAGCCGGGTTATTGCAAACCTGGTCCCGCGTCCGGTGCGTGCTTGTGGGATCAGCATTGAAGGGAACTTCCAGGTTCACATAGAAACGCTCCATCCCGCTTCCGGCCTCGATGCTGGAATCATCCATCACCTGGACGGTGATTTCCTGTGAGCGACTGTTTTTCGTGAATGTGAGAGTCCCTTTATTGTGAATATAGTCTTCCGGTGCAACAGCACCACCATCAGAACCGAGACCCGCGTGCGCCTGACCCTGCCACTTTGGCACGGAGTCCGTTGAATAGTTCACGGACAACTCATACTCATCAGATATTGGTCCCTTGAAATCGGCGGTGACTTTCAAGGATGCGGTATTGCCTTCAAACACTACTGCGGTGCGGTTTTCGAACCCGACCTGCACTTCACACGATTGAGCGACGGCTTGTTGATTTATTCCGCCTGCAAGCACCACTGCTACCAGCGCCGCGGCCAGGACAGGAGCGGAGCGGGTTTCGGGGGGTGGGGGGGGGGGGGGGGGCAAATTTTCTGGTCATGGTGTATTTCTCCTTGTACTCCATATCGATGGCTCTTCGAAAGAATCGCTCCCCGAGCCGAGCCCGGGTCCCGGAGAGCGAGGGTTTGGTTGCCCTCTCGGAAGTACAAAGGCCAAGCATATCCCTCGATGGCGATACTGGTCAATCTTCAAGGACATGCCGGCAGAGAGGGGTGTCGCTGCAAGTCCAGGCGATCCGGCGCTGCGTTCTACTGCATCCTGGCTACAACGCTTTTTTGATGAAGCCGCAACTTCAGTCTCGTGGACTTCGGAGAATGACTCGATGTCTCCACTCGCTGCTCCGACGTTCGTGATCGTGTTCACCCGGCGACCATTCCAGTAGTCTCGATACCCGATGGAGCCGTCCGGCTGCCTTGCTGATTCCTGCCCTGGAGATTCTCGTGACCGACCAGCGCGAGCCGAATGTCCTGTTCATCCAAGCCGACCAGCTCAAGCCGCAGGTGTTGCCTGCATACGGTGGTCCGGCGGACACGCCGCACCTCGATCGGTTGTGCGGCGAGGGGGTGGTGTTCGAGAACGCCTACTGCAACTTCCCGCTCTGTGCGCCGTCGCGCTTCTCGATGCTGACCGGGATGCTGCCGTCGCGCGTCGGCGCCTTCGACAACGGGGCAGAGCTCCCCGCCGCCACTCCTACCATGGCGCACTGGCTGCGCCTCGCCGGTTACCACGCCGTGCTGTCCGGCAAGCAGCACTTCGTGGGGCCGGACATGCTGCACGGGTTCCACGAGCGGCTTGTGCCCGAACTCTATCCCACCGACTTCCACTGGACGCCGAACTGGGACGAGATTCGCATGGATTCGAACAACGACTCGAGCGGGGTCACCCGGGCCGGTGTCTGCGCGCGCAGCATGCAGATGGATCACGACGAGGCGGTGCTCCACCGGGCAGTGTCCAGGCTGCACGATTTCGCGCGCGATGCCGGCCGCCGGCCGTTCTTTCTGCTCGTGTCCTTCACCCACCCCCACGAACCGTACTGCGCGCAGCGCCGGCACTGGGATCGCTACCGGCCGGAGGACATCCCGATGCCCGCGACCCCGCTGTTGCCGGCATCGGAGCGCGACCTTCACAGCGAGCGGATGCTGGCCCACCACGGCCTTCTTGAAGGGGACATCACGCCGGACCACGTCCGCACCGCCCGTCACGCCTATCTCGCCAACTGCTCGTACCTCGACGAGATGATCGGAACCCTGCTGGAGACGCTGCGGGCCACCGATCTGGCGAGACACACCGCGATCGTGGTCACTTCGGACCATGGCGACATGCTCGGCGAGCGGGGGTTGTGGTTCAAGAAGCACTTCTATGACCATGCGGCACGGGTGCCGCTGCTGATCCACGCGCCGGAGCGGTTCGCCGCCGCGCGGCGATCCGAACCCAGGGCAAGATCACTAAAATCCCATGTAAATCAGTGCATTCTGTGATCTAATGCCACTCTGGCCAAGGAGAGGAACGTGATCAGCAATGGACAACAGTGCCCCCGAGGGTCTGATCGAACATTTCTCGAAGTTGGAAGACCCGCGCGTCGACCGGAACAAGAAGCATGAGTTGATTGATGTCATCGTGCTGTGCGTGTGCGCGGTGCTCAGTGGGGCCGAAGGTTGGTGCGACATCGAGGAGTTCGGTCGCGCAAAGCTGGACTGGTTACGTCGTTATGTCCCGCTGGCCAATGGGGTCCCGGTCGATGACACGATTGCCCGCATCATCTCGGCGTTGTCGGTCAGTGGGTTTCAGGCGTGCTTTCTCAGTTGGATGGAGGACGTGGTCAAGCTCAGCGACGGTGAGATCATTGCGCTCGATGGCAAGACGCATCGACGCACCCATGATCGCAAGCGAGGGGTGAAGGCGCTGCATATGGTCAGTGCCTGGGCGTGTCGCAATGGGGTGGTGCTTGGGCAGGTGAAAACCGACGAGAAGTCGAACGAGATCGTGGCGGTGCCGGAGTTGCTGGAGAAGCTTCAATTGAAGGGGTGTATCGTGACGCTGGATGCGATGGGGTGCCAACGCGCGATCGCGAAGCAGGTCAAGAAAGGCGGTGGGGATTACGTGTTGGCGCTGAAGCGCAATCAGCCGGAATTGGAGCGCGAGGTTCGGGCGTATTTCGAGGCGGCGGAGCGGTGCGACTTTGGCGGTTCGGAGATGGGGCACGAGGCGACTTGCGACGAAGGTCACGGGCGGATTGAGCACCGGAGCTATTTCTTGTCCACGGACCTTGGTGCGTTGTCGGGTGTCGGGAAGTGGAAGGGACTGAAAGCGATGGGAATGGTGGAGTCGGAACGTCATTGTGGAGGGCGTGTCAGTGTTGAGCGGCGCTACTACATCACCTCGCTTGATGACGTGAAGGTGTTTCAACGGGCGGTGCGTTCACATTGGAGTATCGAGAACGGGTTGCACTGGCGGTTGGACGTGACGTTTCGCGAAGACGCAAGCCGGATTCGTCGAGGCAATGCGCCTCACAACATCGGGGTGATTCGTCACATGGCGATGAACCTACTCAAGCGCGAGAAGACGAAAATGAGCTATAGGCGCAAGAGAGTCCGGGCCGCTCTGAACGATGCCTTCCGAGATAAGTTGTTGATGGGACAATGACTTTATATGCGGTCACCCTGGATCCGAACCGGTGTCGCTGGTGGATCTGCTGCCCACGCTGTGCGATCTGGCGGGTGTCGATCTGGCGGATCGGGCTCCCCGGCCTGCGGATGGATCGAGCCTGCTGCCTCTGAGCGACGACCGGGCAGCATCCCGGGAGACGCCGGTGTTCGCGGAGATCACCTCCGAGGGGGTGCCGTCGCCGATGTTCATGATACGGCACGGGCGGTTCAAGCTGATGACCGGCGGGGGTGCGCCGGATGTGCTGTTCGACCTCCGGGCCGACCCCGAGGAGCGCACCGACCTCTCCACCGCCCCGGGGAGCGCGGCGCCCCTCGGTGCATTGCGGAACCTGGCCGCCGGGACCTGGGACGCGGCGGAGCTGGAGAGGAAGGTTCGGGCGAGTCAGCGTGAACGCCGTCTCGTCCAGACCGCGCACGGCCATGGCCCCGCTCCGCGCTGGGACACGCTCGAATCCGACCCGGTATGGGCGTCGTGCCTGCGTGCGCCCGACGACTACAACGACTGGGCCTGGCGGGGCATCGAATCGGTGGGTACGGATTCGTGAGGAATCGTGCACGATGAGCGGACGAGAGCCCGCGATTCGGACCGGAGTCTCCGGATAGCGACCGTTTGACCCGCATCTCCCAGTGCGCCGGGGAAGACGCATTTGGAAATGCGGACAGGTCGGCCCCGCCTGCGGGTCCCGCGGCGGGGACGGGCATCACCGGAGCGTCGGCATCACCACATGGCTGAACGTGATGACGGTGACGTGGACGCTCACCCGCTCAGGACCCCGGCCAGAGTAACTTTTCCTTTCAGTGCGCCTGTGCCTCTGGCCCGGAAGAGGGTTGGGGTCGATGAGACGGGAAATTGATTTCGGCCAGGATCCTTACCGCGCACGCACCGCCTTCGTCGGCAGCACGGTGTCGAAGGGGTTCGGGAACCGGCCGACGCGGACGCACACCACCGTCGGCGTCTTGCGCCCCCACGCGGCGGCGACGGCGTCGCGCAGCGCGTCGGGGGTGTCCACGCGCACTGCCGCCGCGCCGAAGCTCTCCGCGAGTCGCACGAAATCCGGGTTGTGCAGCTCGGAGGCGATCACCCGACCGTCGTACAGCTCTTCCTGCATGCGCTTGACGTTGCCGTAGGCGCCGTCCTCGAACACCACCGCGACCACCCCAAGACCCTGCTGTACCGCCGTCGACAGCTCCTGCGCATTGAACATGAAGCCGCCGTCGCCGTTGATGGAGAGCACCGCGCGGTCCGGGCAGGCGACCTGCGCCCCGAGTGCGGTCGGGAAGCCGGCGCCGAGCGTGCCCTGGTAACCGGAGGAGATGAACGTCCGCGGGGCATGGACGGGGAACGCGGACCGGGCGACGTAGCCCATCTGGGTCATTTCGTCGACGAAAATGCCGTCCTCGGGCAGGGCGGCCCGCAGGGCGTCGAGGAATTCGATCTGCGCGCCCGCCACCGAACGCATTTCGCGGTATGCGGCCGCCCTGATCCTTTCGATTTCCTCGGATCGCGAGGCACGCCGGCCGGCGAACCCCCCGAGCGCGGCGGACAGCGCCGCCAGCGCGAGGCGCGCGTCGGCGACGACCGGAACCGCGGGCCGACCCAGGCGATGCATCTGCGTCGGGTCCACGTCGATCCGCACCACCGGGAGCCCGGCCGCGCCCCATTCGGCCCGGTAGTGCCGCAGGCGGGTGCCGACGGCGAGCACCGCGTCGGCGCGCTTCCACAGTCTCGCGCCCGCCGGCTGGGTCACCGCGAGCGGGTGGCGATCGTCGAGGATGCCGCGGCCCATCCGATGGGCGATGACCGGGGCCTGCAGGATCTCCGCCACGGCGCGCAGCGCATCCCCGGCATGCAGCGCGCCGCCGCCGACCACGATGACCGGATGTTCGGCGGAGCCAAGGAGCTTCGCGGCCTCGTCGACCGCGCCGGCATCGGGGACGACCGGCGCCGCCGGCGGCGCGGCTTCGATGCCCTCGATGTCCGCCTCGAATCCGAGCACGTCCATCGGCGACTCGATCGCGACGGGGCGGGGCGCCCCGGACCGGAGCTGATGGAATGCCGCCCGCATCCGCTCCCCCGCCTGCGTCGGGTGCTCGATGCGTCCGGCCCACTTGGTGAGAGTGCGCAGGATCGCGAGCTGATCGGGGATTTCGTGCAGCAACCCGTAGCCCTGGCCGATCGCGGGCGCGGGAATCTGTCCGGTGATCGCGAGCACCGGCGCGCACGCCCCCCAGGCGGTGGCGAGCGCCGCAGTGGTGTTCAGGATCCCGGGTCCGGGGACGACGGCATAGGCGCCGACCTTCGCGCTCGCCTGCGCGTAGCCGAGGGCCATGTAGGCGGCCGCCTGCTCATGGCGGGGATGGATGACGCGAATGCGGCGGCGCTCGTCGTGCAGCGCGTTGAACAGCGCGTCGAGCTGGACGCCCGGAAGCCCGAACAGGGTGTCGACACCGTTCGCGACGAGCGAGCGCACGACTGCTCCGGCGGTGGTCATTCTCGACATCACGTTTTCTCCCGGCGGTGGGCGGGGCGGAACCCGTGCGATCCCACCCGAGTGCCGCCCGGGCGGCGGAGATGTCCGCTGGTGCTCAGCAATTCCCGTCGGCGCGATTCCGGCAAGACTTCGGCCTCCGGCGCACTCGTTCGGAGCGATTTCGAGCGCATGTTCCGGCCTGGCGGAAACGGTTGCCCGGTCGGTCGATGGTCAGGCTGCGTTCGCGCGGCTCGTCTCCGGGAACCGGGCTGCGGCCAGGGTGTCGACGGCCGCGGTGACACCCCCCTTGCGGTAGGGCACGCCGCCGGCCTGCATCGCCACCTCCACCCCACCCAGCGCGCCGAGCACCATGGGTTCGTTGATCCAGCCCATGTGCCCGATGCGAAACGCCTTGCCGTCGAGCGGCCCCAGGCCGTAGCCGAGCGAGACGTCGAGTTCTTCCCGGGCGAGGTTGCGGAGCCGGTTCGCATCGATGCCCGGCGCGACCCGGATGGTGGTCACCGAGGCGGCCCGCTCGGCGGGGGCGATCGCGTTGAGCTCCAGCGCCCCGGTCTCCCCCCACACCTCGACCGCGGCGTGCACCGCGCTCGCCAGCCGCCGGTGCCGCGCGAACGCGGCCTCCAGCCCCTCCTCGAACAGCATGTCGAGCGCCTCGCGCAGCGCCCAGACGAGGTGCTCCGGCGGGGTGCCGAAGAACTTCATGTAGAACTCCTCGCTGTCCACGCGCCGCTTCCAGTCCCAGTATCCGCGGCGGGTGTCGGTAGCGCGGCTGCATTCCAGGGCGCGCGGACTCACTGCGGTGAATGCGAGCCCGGGCGGGGTCATCAGCCCCTTCTGCGACCCGGCCACCGCCACGTCCACCCCCCAGTCGTCCATCCGGAAGTCGACGGTGCCGAGCGAGGCGACGACGTCGGCCATCAGCAGGGCGGGATGGCGGCAGGCGTCCAGCGCGCGACGCACCGCCGCGATGTCGCTCGTCACCGAGGTCGCGGTGTCGGTGTGTACCGCCAGCACCGCCTTGATGCGATGGTCCCGGTCCGCACGCAGCCGCTCCTCGATGCGGTCGGGGTCGAAGGCGCGCCGCCAGTCCCCCGCCACCTCCTCGACCTCGGCCCCGAGGTCTCGCGCAAGCGCCCCCCACGCGGCGGAGAACACGCCGGTGAAGGGCACCAGCACGAGATCGCCCTCGCCGACGAGGTTCACGAGCGCGGCCTCCCAGGCTCCGTGGCCGTTGGCGGCGTAGACGAATACCCGGCTGTCGGTCCTGAACACCCGGGCGAGATCGGCGAAGCATGAATCGGTGACGGCCATGAAGTCGGAGTCGACGAGGTCGACGGCGGGCCGATGCATGGCGGCGAGCACGCGGTCGGGGACGTTGGTGGGGCCGGGCGTCATCAGGAAGTTGCGCCCGCGCAGCGGGTTCGAGTTGCGCATGATCGGTGGCTCGGGTGTGGCTCGAGTGCAGCCCGGATGCGGATTCGATTCGGCCCCGGATGCAACCCGGGATGAATCGACCCGGGATGAATCGACCCGGGACCGGGAAACGGGATGTGTCGCGCGGCGGCAGGCGGCGGACTCTATATCGGCGTATCGGGGCTGTACAGCGACCGGAGTTTGCGCCCGCGGGTTCGCAAAGTTCCGTTTCAGCGTGTTCCTGGCGGGTGATGCCTACGGCGCCCCGATGCCGTGGCGAAAGGGATGGGCGGGATAGACGCCGAGGATGGAAACATCTTCGGAGAAGAACCCGAGCTCTTCCAGTGCGAGTTGCACGGACCGGTGCTCGACGTGTCCTTCGAACTCGGCGTAGAACTGGGCGACGGTAAAGCTCGAATCCACGATGTAGCTCTCGAGCTTGGTGATATTGACCCCGTTGGTCGCGAAGCCGCCGAGCGCCTTGTAGAGCGCGGCGGGGACACTCCGGACCCGGAACACGATGGAGGTCAGGCACCGCTGCGCCGGGTCGGGGCGCATCGGTTCGCGCGCCATCACCACGAATCGGGTGGTGTTCTCGGGGTGGTCCTCGATCCGGGCGTGCAGCGTCTCCAGCCCGTAGATCTCGCCCGCGAGATCCGATGCGATCGCGGCAATCGCCGGGTCGCGGCGCTCGGCCACATGCCGCGCCGCGCCGGCGGTGTCGGCGGTGGTCACCGGCTGCGCGCCGAGCCCGCGGATGAAGCGGCGGCACTGCGCGAGGGCCTGGACGTGGCTCTCGACATGCCGGATGCCCTCGATGGTCGCGCCCGGCACCGCGAGGAGCTGGTGCTGCACCGGCTGGAAATGCTCGGCCACGATGTGCAGGCCCGACTCCGGCAGCAGGTGGTGGATGTCCGCCACGCGCCCCCCGAGGGAGTTCTCGATCGGGATCATCACGAGGTCGACCTCGCCGCCCCTGCCCCCCGTGAAGGTGTCTTCGAAGCTCGGATACGGCACCGGCTTCATCCCGGCGTACGCCTCCCGGCACGCGAGGTGGCCATACGCGCCCGCCTCGCCCTGGAATCCGATGCGTCCCGGTTCGGTCATTGCCGCAGACATGTAGTCGGGCCGCCGGCGGGCATCGCGGGCGACGGATCCGGTACCGGGGCCGAAAACGCGGCGATCAGCGCGTCGCGGACCGCGTCGGGTTGCTCCGCCATCAGCATGTGGCCGCAGTCCGCAAGTTCGACGACCCGGACCACCGCGAGCGCCGCGATCAGCGCGCGCGTCGCCCGCGGGGGGGCCATCGCGTCCTCGCGGCCGATCAGCAGGTGCACCGGGCAGATGATCTTCGCTGCGGTCTCCAGCCCGTGGCGATACGCGTTGCAGGCGTCGAGGTCGTTGTGGAGCACGCCGGGGCGGCTCCGCTCCAGCAGCCGCACTCCGCCGCCGGTCATCCACATGCCGGGGGCCGGGTTGCCGCCGAGCTGCGCGCCCATGCGATGTCCCCACAGGGTGATCATGTCGAAGGCGGCGTGATCGTTCGCTTTCGCCGCTTCGAGCAGCGCGGAGGTGACCGCCATCGGCACTGCGCAGCCGACGAGCGCCGCCGCGTCCACCCGCTCGGGGTACCGACCGGCCGCCTCCAGCGCGACCAGCGAGCCCATGCTGTGCCCGGCGACGCGCAGGGGTCCGAGGCCGAGGGCGTCGGCCGCGCGCATGGTCCAGTCGGCCATGCCGGTGATGGTGTCGAGGGGCTTGCCCCCGGAGCGCCCGTGGCCCGGCAGATCGAGCGCGACCGCGTTGAAGCCATGGTGCGCGAAATAGCGGCTCTGGTGGATCCAGACGCTGTGGTCGAGCCCGCCGCCGTGGACGAACACCACCGCGGGCCGCCCCGCGACCAGGGGGCGCGCGCCGGTATAGGCGTAGCTCGCGATGCCGTCGACCTCGAACTTCATGATGCCGCCCTCCGCGCCCCGGCCTCGGCCCGCGCCGCCCGCTGTGAGCGGTGCAGGGCGCGCCCCAGATCGTCGAGCAGGTCGTCGATGTCCTCGAGCCCGATCGAGAGCCGCACCGTTCCCTCCGAGATCCCGGCCCGGGCCAGCGCCTCCGCGTCCATGCGGTGATGGGTGGTGCTCGCGGGATGGATGACGAGGGACTTCGCGTCGCCGACGTTCGCGAGGTGCGAGAACACCCGCAGCGACTCGATGAAAGTGCGTCCCGCGTCGCGCCCGCCCCGGAGCTCGAAGCTGAATACCGCGCCGCAGCCCCGCGGCAGCAGCCTCTGCGCGAGCGCATGATCGGGGTGGTCGGGAAGTTCCGGGTACACGACGTTCGCCACCGCGTCGTGACGGTTCAGAAACTCGACCACCCTGCGGGTGTTCGCGACATGGCGCTCCATGCGCAGCGCAAGCGTCTCCACCCCCTGCAGGATGTGAAACGCGGTGGTGGGGCTCATGCAGGCCCCGAAGTCCCGGGCGCCTTCCTTGCGGGCGCGCATGATGAACGCGGCGGGGCCGTACTCCTCGGTGAATACCAGGTCGTGGAAGCCGGCGTAGGGCTCGGTGAGGGTCGGGAAGCGGCCCGATGCGTCCCAGTCGAAGGTGCCGCCGTCGACTAGCACCCCGCCTATGGCCACCCCGTGGCCGCCGAGGAACTTCGTCGCGGAATGGAAGACGAGGTCCGCGCCGTGATCGAACGGGCGCATGAGGTACGGGGTGGTGAACGTGGAGTCCACCAGCAGCGGCAGCCCGGCGGTGTGCGCCACATCCGCCACCGCGGGGACGTCGAGCACGTCGAGGCCGGGGTTGCCGAGGGTCTCGCCGAACAGGAGACGGGTCTCGGGGCGAATGGCGCGGCGGAACGCGCCCGGATCCCGGGGGTCGACGAACGTGGTCTCGATGCCGAAGCGGGGCAGGGTGTAGGAGAGCAGGTTGTGCGAACCACCGTAGAGCGCGGACGAGGCGACGATGTGCTCGCCCGCGCCCACGATGGTCGCGATTGCAAGGTGCATCGCGGCCTGCCCGCTCGCGGTGGCGATGGCCCCGACCCCACCTTCGAGCGCGGCGACCCGTTCCTCCAGCACCGCGGTGGTCGGGTTGGTGATCCGCGAGTACACGTGCCCGGGCCGCTCGGCGTTGAACAGCGCCGCCGCCTGGTCGGCGTCCCGGAAGACGAAGGAGGTGGTCTGGTAGATCGGCGTCGCGCGGGCGCCGGTGGCCGGGTCGGGCTGCTGGCCCCCGTGCAGGCTCAGGGTGTCGAAGTTGAGGTATCGGGGTCCGCTCATGGGTGGCCTCGCGGGGTATGCGTCAGGGGCGGGGTGCCCGGTGGCGCGGGGCGACTTGTCGGTGGCTTCGCGCGCTGATGGTTCGCAGCCGGGCCGGGCACTCCCGCAGGCCGGGCGGATTGTACGACGGTACCTGGCGAATTGGCCGGGAGTATGTGATGCGTGAAGATCTGGCGATAACCCCTTGTCAATAAAGAGATCACGCCCCGTCCCCGGGGTCCAGAAGCTGAATCCAGTGTCGCACCGGTATCGAGGCGGCGGTGCCGAGGTGGGCGTAGCAGCCGATGTTCGCGGTGGCGACGACCTCCGGCCGGCCGGCTTCCAGGTTGTCGATCTTGCGCAAGAGCAGCGCGCGTGAGAGCTTCGGCTGCAGGATGGAGTAGGTGCCGGCGGAGCCACAGCACAGGTGGGCGTCGGCGACCGCGGTGAGCTCGAAGCCCGCGCGCTCCAGAATGCCTTCGACCACGCCCCGAATCTTCTGTCCGTGCTGCAACGTGCACGGGGAATGGAAGGCGACCCGTTTCGGCCCGCGGGTCGGAGCGAGGCGGGTGCAGTCCTCGGCGGCGACGACCTCGCTCAAGTCCCGCGCGAGCGCCGAGACCCGCGCCGCCTTGTCGGCATAGGCGGGGTCGTGCTCCAGAATCTCCGCGTACTCCTTGACCTCGCCCGCGCAGGCGCTGGCGGTGACCACGACAGCTTCGGCCCCGGCTTCGATCTCCGGCCACCACGCGTCGATGTTCCGGCGCATCATCGCAAGCGCCGCGTCGTGCGCCCCGAGGTGATGGCTCGCCGCCCCGCAGCAGCCGGTAGCCGGCGCCGGCACGTAGCTGATGCCGAGCCGGTCGAGGACCCGCGCTGCCGCGGTGTCGATGCCGGGCGCGATGGCGCCCTGGGCGCAGCCGCCGAGCGCGAGCATCCGCCGGCCGTGTCTCGGCGCCGGCCAGCGGCCCGGCGGGTCGAGCGGGGGTACCTTGCGGGCGACGGCGTTCGGCAGAAACGGGCGCGCGAGGCGGCCCATCGCGAGCAGCGGGGCGAAGCGGGCGCGGTGGGGAATCACCGCGAGCAGGGCGCGGCGCTTGATGCGTTCGAGGAAGGGGCGGGGGACTTGCTCTTCCACCAGGCGGCGGCCGATGTCCGCAAGCCGCCCGTAGCGCACGCCGGATGGACATGTGGTCTCGCAGGCGCGACAGGTCAGGCAGCGGTCGAGGTGGGTCCGGGTCCGGGCGGTGACCTCCGCGCCTTCGAGGAGCTCCTTGATGAGATAGATGCGCCCGCGCGGTCCGTCGAGTTCGTCGCCGAGGAGCTGATAGGTCGGGCACGTCGCGGTGCAGAACCCGCAGTGCACGCACTTGCGCAGGATCGCGTCCGCGACGCGCCCGTCGGGCGTGTCGCGGATG
Source organism: Gammaproteobacteria bacterium (assembly GCA_965221725.1). Lineage (GTDB taxonomy): Bacteria > Pseudomonadota > Gammaproteobacteria > HK1 > HK1 > HK1. The sequence continues at coordinate 403,791 of OZ244909.1, read as the reverse complement.
AAGTCGGCGAGGCGGGTCTGCATTCAGATCCCCTCGTACATCCGTCCGGGGTTGAAGATGCCGGCCGGATCGAATGCGGCCTTGAGGCGTTCATGAAGTCTGCGGACGACCGGCGCGAGGGGGTGGAGCACTTCGCCGGTGCGGTCGCCACCGCGAAAGAGCATCGCGTGGCCGCCGGCCCGCTCCGCCGCCGCCCGCACCTCCGCCGCCGGCGCGCCGGTGCGCAGCCAGCGCAGTGCCCCGCCCCAGTCGACGAGCGTATCGCCGGCGATGTTTCCGGTCATGCCCCGGGCCATGTCTCCGGCCATGTCTCCGGCGATGTCTCCGGCAATGCTCAGGGGGGCGGTGCCGGGCGGCACCGAGAGGCGCCACAGCGGCGGCCCCTCCCGGGTGAAGAACGGCAGCGTCTGCTCGCGCAGTGCGGCCCACCACCGATCGCTCCCCGCGACGGGATCCGGATCGAGCGTATCGGGCCCGAGGTCGCCACCGAGTTCGCGGACGGCCGCATCGACGCCGCTCCCGGTGCCCGCGAGCCGCACGAAGAGCCGTTCCCCGTCGTGGCACGCCCCGGTCAGGGGCAGCGGTTTCGCGGCCCAGGCGTTGCACCGCGTGATGGCTTCCGTCGCGCTCGTGTCGAAGGCGACGGTGCGCACCACGGCCGGGCGCGGCAACACCTTGAGCGAGACTTCGAGCAATACCCCCAGGGTCCCGAAGGCGCCGGTCATGAGGCGCGACACGTCGTAGCCGGCGACGTTCTTCATCACCTCGCCACCGAAGCGAAGCATCTCGCCCTTGCCGTTCAGCACCCGGGTGCCGAGCATGAAGTCGCGCGCCGCCCCGGTGTACGGACGCGCCGGGCCGGAGAGCCCGGTCGCGATGGTGCCGCCGATGGTCGCTTCCGGGCCGAACGCGGGCGGTTCGAACGCAAGCATCTGCCCCCTTTCGGCGAGCGCGGCCTTCACTTCCGCCAGCGGTGTCCCGCCGCGGGCGGAGAGCACCAGCTCGGTCGGTTCGTAGGAGACGATGCCCCGATGGCCGGCGACATCGAAGCGCTCCGCCTGCGTGACGCGCCCCAGGAACGCCTTGGACCCACCGCCGGTGACGGCGAGCGGCGTTCCGTCGGCGGCGGCGCCTCGGACCCGCTCGCAAAGCTGCGAGTTCAGATCAGCGTCCATCGATCCGCGCCGGTCAGCCTGTCACCCGCCGTACCTGACGGGACGGGGCAGGCGCATTTCGTCCGGGGGGTTGCCCGATCGATTTCTGCGGACGAGATGGCGGACGAGGTGGCATGGTCCGGCCGGGCCAACCCGGAAATTTCCCCGATTCGCGAAGCGAGGGTGCGTAGATGACTGGTTTCGCAAGGCGAACGCGAGTCCGGGCGCGCAGGCGTACTTGACAGTACGTCGAGCCCCCGGGCCGCCCCCATGCCGCGTTCAATGCAGCGAAGGCAGCCAGATCCGGGCCCGCCGCCGTGAATCGTTGGCATTTCCGGGTCAAGACCATGCCATGACATCGTGCCGCTGTCCGGTGCTTCGAGCCGTCGGCAGGGAGGCGCCACGCACGACTCAGAACCGTTCGATGTCCGCGAACGGCAGCTTGCCGCCGTGCACGTGCATGGCGCCGTACTCGGCGCAGCGTTGCAGGGTCGGCACCGCCTTGCCGGGGTTGAGCCGCCCGTCCGGGTCGAATGCGGCCTTCACCGCCTGGAACTGGACCAGTTCGGGCGATGCGAACTGCACGCACATCTGGTCGATCTTCTCCACCCCGACCCCGTGCTCGCCGGTGATCGTCCCGCCGACCTCGACGCAGAGCTCCAGGATCTGCGCCCCGACCCGCTCCGCCAGTTCCAGCTCGCCGGGGGCGTTCGCGTCGTAGAGGATGAGGGGGTGCAGGTTGCCGTCGCCGGCGTGGAACACGTTCATGATGCGCAGACCCGACTCGTCGGAGAGCGTCTGCATGCGGTTGAGCACCGCCGGCAGCTCGCGGCGCGGAATGGTGCCGTCCATGCACAGGTAGTCGGGCGAGAGGCGCCCGGCGGCGGGGAAGGCGGCCTTGCGCCCCATCCAGAACCGCGCGCACTCCGCGTTGTCGCGCGCAACGCGCACCTCGGTCGCGCCGCAAGCCGAGAGCACCGTCCGCACGCTCGCGATCCGGTCCTCGACTTCCTCCTCGACCCCGTCGAGTTCGCAGAGCAGGATGGCGGCGGCATCGGTCGGATAGCCCGCGCCGCAGAAGTCGTCGGTGGCGCGGATGGCGAAGTTGTCCATCATCTCCAGTCCGGCCGGGAGGATGCCCTCGGCGATGACGGCGCCGACCGCCGCCCCCGCGCTCTCGACGTCCGCGAACGCCGCGAGCACCACCTTCGCGCAGGCGGGTTTCGGCAGGAGCTTCACCCTGACCTCCACCACCACCCCGAGCAGCCCCTCCGATCCGGTCATCAGCGCGAGCAGGTCGTAGCCGGGGGAGTCGAGCGCGCCGCCGCCGATGGTGATGCGCTCGCCGTCGGCGGTGATCACGTCGAGTTCCAGAATGTTGTGCACGGTGAGCCCGTACTTGAGGCAGTGCAGCCCGCCCGCGTTCTCCGCCACGTTGCCGCCGATGCTGCAAGCGATCTGCGAGGACGGGTCCGGCGCGTAGTAGAGCCCGAGGGGGGCGACGTGCTCGGAGATGGCGAGGTTGCGCACCCCCGGCTCGACCCGCGCGGTGCGGTTGACGGTGTCCACCTCCAGGATCCGGTTGAACTTCGCGAGGCTGAGCAGCACCCCGTCGGCCAGCGGCAGGGCGCCGCCCGAGAGCCCGGTGCCGGCGCCGCGCGCAACCACCGGCACGCCGAGCCGGGTGCAGATGCGCATCACCTCCCGCACCTGCTCCACGGTGTCGGGAAGCACCGTGACGAGGGGGACCTGGCGGTAGGCGGTGAGCGCGTCGCACTCGTAGGGCTTGAGGGTCTCCTCGGTGTGGAGGATGGAGGCGGCCGGGAGGATGCGGCGAAAGGCGTCGATCAGCGTGCGCTTGCGGGTGTCGCGGGTGGCGGCGGGCACCGTCTCGTTCATCGCATCAAATCTCCATGCGGGCGCTGCCATCCGCCCCCCGACCACGGATGCATGCTGCGCTCAGTATGTCATTGATGCCCGACCGCGTGCCAATCCGCTGGAGAGGCCGGCAGTGCCGCCGCCCCGCTCGCTCCGCGAAGCGGGGCCCGGTGGTGAATCGACATTACCGCTGGCCTGCATTTGCGTCTTCGGCTTCCCGGAGATCGTCCATCTCCCCGCCCGGCTGCGCCTGCACGATCGGGGACGTGCGCAGGCTCACCGGGTCGTAGGTGCGCTGCGCGTCGAGCGGGACCGGATCGCGGCGGATCATCCGGTACAGGCCGTAGGCGCCGATGGCGCCGTGGACGATGGCGATCACCCAGAACAGGCCCGGCGGCCCGGAGAGCCGCATCAGCCCCGCTGCGAACAGGGGACCGATGGTGAGCCCCAACCCCCCGACGAGGACCAGGGTCGCGCTCGCCGCGATGATCTGGCGCGGCGTCAGGTGATCGTTGGTGTGCGCACCGCACAGGGAGTACAGCGGCATCGAGGTGCCGCCGAGCAGGGCGGTGGCGCCGATGAGGAGCGCGTACGAATCGGCGCCGCCGACGCCGGCCGTGATCGCGGCGACGGTGGCGATCCACGCTGCCGCCACGATGACCCGGCGCCGGTCGAACCGGTCGGAGAGCCAGCCGATCGGCCATTGCAGCGCGAGACCGCCGAACAGCGCCACCGCGATGAACAGCGAGAGCCGGTCCACGGCGAGCCCGATCCGGGTGGCGTACACCGCCCCCATCGAGAAGAGGGCGCTGTGCGCGATGCCGACCAGAAACGCGCCGGAGACGCCGAGCGGTGAGGCCCGGAACAGGGCCCGGACCCCGATCGATTCCGGCGCTTCGAAGCTCGGTGCGCGGCCTACGCTCAGCGTGATCGGGACGAGCGCGAAGGAGACCAGGACCGAGACCAGCACGAACAGTTCGAAGCTGCGCGGGTCGGACAGATTCAGCAGGAGCTGACCGGTGCCTATGCCCCCCATCACCATGATCATGTACACCGAAAGCAACTGGCCGCGGGTCCGGTTCGTGGCCGCGTCGTTGATCCAGCTCTCGGCCACCACGTAGAGGCCGGAGAAGCAGAACCCCGTGACTACCCGAATCAGGAACCAGGAGGTCGGGGTCACGAACACCGTGTGCAGCAGGGCGGCGCCGGATGCGACCGAGGCGAAGGCGGCGAAGACCCGGATGTGCCCCACGTTGGCGAGCAGGCGCGGGACGATGAGCGAACCGGCGAGGAAGCCCGCGAAGTAGCCGGTCATCACGAGCCCCGTGGTGCCGGTGCTGAACCCCTCCAGCGTCGCCCGCACCCCGAGCAATGTGCTCTGCAGCCCGTTGCCGAGCATGATGAGGGCGATACCGAGCAACAGCGCCCACGCACTGGCGATCGCGGCGAACATGGCGAGGGGAGGGTGGCGGGGGCGCCAGGGAGGGGGTCAGGCGCGCGCGCCGGTGCCGCGGATCTGCGCGAGGGTCGCGCGGGTGGTAATCAATTCCGGGTTGATGCGCAGTTCCACTACCGCAACGCGCCCGGCCGACAGCGCGGCCTCGAAGGCGCCGGGGAATTCGTCCGTGCGTTCGACCCGGGCCGCGAACGCGCCGAAGCTCTCGGCCCACGCCGTGAAATCGGGGTTGGTGAGCCCGGTGGCGATGGGGCGATCGGGGTATTCCCGTTCCTGGTGCATGCGGATGGTGCCGTACATCGCGTTGTTCACCACCAGGATGACGGGGTCGATCCCGTGATGCACCGCGGTCGCGATCTCCTGCCCGGTCATCAGCGCCCCGCCGTCGCCGCAGAATGCGACCACCGGCCGGTCGGGATGGACATGGCGGGCCGCGATGGCGGCCGGAATCCCGTAGCCCATCGCGCCGCTGGTCGGGCCGATCTGGCTCGGGTAGGTCCGGTAGACGTAGTGCCGGTGCATCCAGGCGGAGAAGTTGCCGGCATCGGTGGTGAGGATCGCCTCCGGCGGGAGCCGCTTGCGCAGGTGCGCCATGACTTTTCCCATCTCCACCGGTCCCGGCAGGCCGGCGGTCGGCTCGACGGATTCGAGGTACTCCCGGTGGGCGCGGGCGGTGGCGTCGCGCCAGGCGCCCGCGTCCACCGGAGACATCGCGGCGGCGACGCGCAGGAATTCGGCCGATCCCGCGCAGACCGCGAGGGCCGGCTGATACACCCGGCCGAGTTCGTCGGGGTCGGGGTGTACGTGCACGAGTTTCTGCTGCGGGCACGGCGGGACCGCGAGCCGGTAGCCGCGGGTCGTCATCTCGCCGAGCCGGGCGCCGACGACCAGCAGCAGGTCGGCGTTGCGTACCCGCGCGGCGAGCTTCGGGTCGATGCCGAGCCCGAGGTCGCCGGCGTAGCAGGGGTGGGTGTTGTCGAGCCGGTCCTGACAGCGGAACGAAGCCGCGGTGGTGAGTGCATTCGCTTCCACGAATCGGGCCAGATCCTCGCTCGCCGGCGCGGACCAGCCGCCGCCGCCGACGATGACCAGCGGGCGTCGCGCTGGTGCGAGCAGGTCGCGCAATTCGGGGATCACGTTGCCGGCGACGCCCGGCGACACCGCCGCGTACGGCCCCGCGTCCGCGACGTCGGTCTCCTCGGTCAGCATGTCTTCGGGCAGCACGACCGCCACCGGCCCCGGCCGCCCGGAACCGGCCCGGTGGAACGCCTGGCTCACGAGTTCGGGGAGGCGGGCCGGATCGTCGATCTGCACCACCCCCTTGCACAGCGGATCGAGGAACCGCCGGTACTCGATCTCCTGGAACGCCTCCCGGTCCGAGTGTCCGCGCGCGACCTGGCCGATGAACAGCACCATCGGGGTCGAGTCCTGGGCGGCGTTGTGGAGCCCGATGGTGGCGTGGCACGCCCCCGGCCCGCGGGTGACCATGGCGATGCCCGGCCGCCCGGTGAGCTTTCCCCAGGCTTCCGCCATGTTGGCGGCGCCGCCTTCGTGCCGGCAGGTGATGGTGGTGATGGCGTCTTGTGCGTCGTGCAGCGCGTCGAGGGCGGCGAGATAGCTCTCCCCCGGCACGCAGAACACGGTGTCCACGCCGTGGATGCGCAGAGCATCGATCAGAACCTGGCCGCCGGTACGCCGCTTGGTCTGGTTCATGTCGTCACCGGTGGTCGGGCAAAGATCGCTGGACAAGGGTCGGTGGAAGGTCCGCGCGGGCGCGGATCCTCGCACAGAACGCGCGGATCGGAAGATATCGAATGCGACGTGATCGGGCTTCGTTTTCGGCGATGGCGACTCCGATCGCCAAGGTGACCCCGGCCGCGCATCAGGACCGCGATCGAGATCGACTCGCCAGCGAACGATCTTCCGAATGGTCTTCAATCCCCCCCGATCGGAGGGGGGAGGAGGGTTGAATGCGGATATCGTTCGCGCCAGTGTCCTCAGCGAAGGACGAGGTGGGTTGCGTCGAATTCCGTGGCGGAGAGGGCGCTCAGGAGGTCGCGGCCTGCCTCGTCGTCGAGGGCGGTCATGGGCGGCCGGACCGCACGCCACGCCGGATCGCTCCGGCAGCGAGCGAGGAGGAACTTCTGGGCCGGGATCCCCGGATGCCGATCGATGGCGCGGCGGATGGCGGTAGTCGCGGCCTGCCGTGCATCGGCGTCTTCGTGTCCGGCGCGCCAGGCGTCGAACACCGCCCGGGCCCCGGCTGCGTTGACATTCGACGTGGCGGTGATGCACCCCGCGCCGCCCGCGCGGAGCCCGTCGAGCAGGAACGTTTCCGAGCCGGGGAAGATCGCGAGGCCGGGGAAGCGCTCGAGCATCATCTGCGTGTTCGGCCACTCGCCGGAGCTGTCCTTGACCCCGGCGACGACCTCGTGGAACGCATCGACGAGCAACGCGATCAGCCCTTCGGTGACCGGTACGCCGGAGAGCCTCGGGAAGTGGTAGAGGAACACCCGCAAGTCGGGGTTTCCCACGCGCTCGATGACCTCGGCGAAGCTCCGAAAGAGCCCCTCGTCACTCATTCCCTTGTAGTAGAACGGTGGCAGCATGAGCATGCGCCGGCACCCGGTGTCGACGGCGTGTCGCGTGAGTTCCACGCTGTCGGTCAGGGCGCAGCATCCGGTGCCGACCATCAGGCGTTCGGGGGAGATGCCCGCCTCGACGACCCTTTCGAGGAGCGCCTTTCGCTCCGCCACCGAGAACGAATTCGCCTCGCTGGTGGTGCCGAACAGGGCGAGACCGTGACAGCCCCGGGCGAGGAGCCAATGCGCGTGCGCGATGAAGCGCTCCGAGTCGATGTCCAGATCCGGCTTGAGCGGCACGAGGACCGGGGACCAGACTCCGTGGGTGGCGCGTGATTCGATGGAGCGGGAGGGTGATGTCTTCATCCGGAGATCCTCATGTTCGCGGAGGTGATCCTCAAGAAGTCCGGCTTGCGGCGGTCGGGTCCGGATCTTGCCTGGTCGGACGCCGTGCACCGGGCTGAATCAATCCGGCCGGTGGTCGGGCTTCCGGCCCGATGGCGAGCGGTCGGATGGTCGGCCTCGGTACTTCGTGGCCGGGCGTTGGGCGAAGTGGCGGCGCAGATACTCCGGAAACGAGAAACGATCCGCGGCTTCGATTTCACGCTGAGCGCGCCGCGATGCGGCTGCCTCCGCCTCCAGCGCCGCCTTGCGCGCGGCCGGCAATGGCGCCGCGAGGATAGTCGCCCGGTGCTCCTCGGATCTGCGCATCGCGAACTCGAAGAACGCCTCGGAGCGCGTGCGCATCTCCTCCAGAACCCGCGCCGACGGAAGCCGTTGCGGATCATCCAGAGACGCGCGGCACATCCGGACCGCGTCGGCGTAACGGTGGGTCCGGGTCGGGGCATCGAGCATTTCGGCAATCCCGGCCACGGTGTCGACGATCTCGCGGGCCCAGTCGAAGATGGGCATGCTGGCACCGGCCCGTCGCAGCCGCAGGGCCGGGTCGCGCCCGCGCACTGCAACGAGGCGCTGGTTCTCCTCGTTCTCCTCTCGTTCCCGCTGCCTGATCGGTGGGCTCGAATCGAGTACGCAGTGAATCAGGAACGCCTCCATGAACCGCATCGTGTCCTCTTCGATCCCGATCGGCGAGAACGGGTCGACATCGAGGGCGCGGATCTCCACGTAGCGCACCCCGCGCCGCTGCAGTGCGACCGTGGGTTTCTCCCCCGAACGCGCGATCTGTTTCGGGCGAACGAAGCTGTAGTACTCGTTCTCGATCTGGAGGAGGTTCGCGTTGAGCTGGCGGTATTCGCCGTCGACCACGACTCCGATCTTCGCGTACGGCGGGTGCGGGGTGTCGGTCGCCGTGTGCAGGGTGCGGATGTAGTCGACGGGGGAGTCGTAGGAAATCCCGAGCTGCCTCTGCGAATTGTTCTTGTAGCCGATATCGCTCATGCGCAACGAGGTGGCGTACGGCTCGTAGAGGGTCCCCCTTCCGAACTCGGAGAACGCATGCGGCGCGGCGCCGAGGAAGGAGCGGCAGATCGCCGGCGACGCCCCGAACAGCAGCGGCACGAGCCATCCGCGGCGGTGGAAGTTGCGCAACAGCGCGAAGTAGCGCTCGGACGCGAACGCTCCCGGGCGTTCTCCCGAGCATCCCTCCGTCTCGCGGAACGCAGCCCAGAACGGTCTCGGCAGGGAGAAGTTGAAGTGCACGCCGGAGATGGTCTGCATCACCCGGCCGTAGCGATGGCTCAGTCCGCACCGATACACGTGCTTCATCGTGCCCACGTTGGAGCGGCCGTAGCGCGCGATGGGGATCGAGCGGTCGCCGGTGACCATGCACGGCATGCTCGTCGCCCACAGCACCTCGTCTTCGATCAGCGGATAGGTGAACTGATGCAGGTGCCTGAGGTTGCGGGCGGTCTCGCGCACCCCGCGCCGGGCGGGGGTCACGAACTCCAGAAGCGCTTCGGAGAAATCGGTGGTAATGGTGGAATGGGTGAGGGCGGAGCCGAGTGCCGCCGGGTGGGGCCGCTGGGAGATGTAGCCGGCGCGATCGACGCGCAGGCTTTCTTTCTCCACCCCGACCCGCCGTCCCGCAAACAGGCCCGGGCCGAGGGCCTGGACGAGATTTCGCAGGCGTTGCTGCACGGCGCTGGACAAGTCCGAGGGCTCCACGCGGGGACGGTGGCCGGAACGGCGAGCGCGGATTCTGCGCGATCTCATGGCCGAATGCATCGGCCGCCGCGCCATGGCCTCCCCCGAGCCGCGGGGACGGGGCGGGTCGGATCAGTCCAGATCAGCTCGGCCCGGATCGGATCAGTCTTCGGTCTCGATGATGCGCTGCAGCCGGGCCCGATCCGCCTCCCCGATCGGTGCGTCCGGTGTGCGCCGGCGCCGGCGGTGGTGCATCGCGAGCACCGTCAGTCCGATCCCGGCGAGCAGGAAGGGCCCGGCCCAGAGCAGCACGGTGCCGGTGCGCAACGGCGGACGGTAGAGCACAAAATCCCCGTAGCGGGCGACCATGAACTCGGCGATCTCCGCCTCGCTGCGGCCTTCCTCGACCATGCGGTACACCTCGCGGCGCAGATCCGAGGCGAGGTCCGCGTTCGATTCCGCGATGGTCTGATTCTGGCAGACGAGACACCGGAGTTCGTCGATCAGGGCGTGGTATCGGCGCTCGTGCCCGGGGCTGGAGAATCCGCGTGGCTCGAACACGCTCTGAGCATCGGCGGTTGCGCTGCCCACGGCCATTGCCGCGATCGCCGCAATGGCCGCGACTGCCGCGATCAGGACTCCGGCCGGAATCGTCTTTCCATTCAACGCGACTGCCTCTCCGGCCTGGAAGGGGATCGAAGTCCGCGGGGAGGAAAGTCGATTCCGCTCCGGGTCCCCGGCGTCGGCGTCCGCATGGTGCGGGCTCAGCCCCAGGCCCGGGCTGCGGTGGGCGCCGCTGCCCGCACCGGTCGGGGCAAGGGTCGATACCGCCGATCCGCGGCGGCGAGCAGCCCGCCGAGCGCCATCATCACCGGTCCGAGCCAGATCCACCGTACCAGCGGCTTGTACTGGACGCGCATCGTCCACGCCCCCTCCGTCCCCACCGGCTCGCCGAGCGCCACGTAGAGATCGCGCGTGAAGCCGGGGTCGACTGCCGCCTCGGTCATTGGCTCCTGCTGCACGAGGTAGGTGCGTTTCTCCGGGTGGAGCACGGAGTACGGCTTACCATCGCGCAGTACCTGCACCGTGCCGCGCACCGCACGGTAGTTCGGGCCGGGGTGCACGGCCACGCCGTCGAACCGGAACGAATAACCGGAGACCTCCACGCTCTCGCCGGGTGCGAGCCGCACGTCCCGCTCCACCCCGGCTCCGGTGGTCCAGGTGACGCCGGCGATGAAGACCCCGGCGCCGAGGTGGGCGAGGGTCATCCCGACGAAGCCCCGCCCGAGCGCCCGCCGCACGGATGCGCCGTGCCGGTGGCGCAGTCTGTCGCGCAGGCCGAGCACCACGCCCGCCGCGATCCAGAGCGCGAAGCCGGTACCCGCCGCCATCGCCCACGACGCCGGGGTGCCGAACGCGAGCGCGAGCGACGCCAGCACCACGACCAGCAGCGGCAACCGGAACTTCGTCCCCAACCGCCGCCATCCGTCCCCTTTCCACCGGGCAAGCGGGGCGAAGCCGAGCAGGGCGGCCAGCGGCAGCATCAGTGGCACGAAGACCGCATTGAAGTAGGGCGGCCCGACGGAGATCTTCCCGGCGTCGAGCGCATCGAGCAGCAGCGGATAGAGGGTGCCGAGGAGTACCGTCGCCGAAGCAGCCACCAGAAGCACGTTGTTGGCGAGCAGGAAGGTCTCGCGCGAACAGACGCCGAAGTCGCCGCCGCCGGCGAGCCGGGCGGCGCGCCAGGCGTAGAGGGCCAGCGCCGCCCCGATCACGACGGCGAGGAAGATGAGGATGAACAGACCGCGCGCCGGGTCGGTGGCGAAGGCGTGGACCGAGACCAATACCCCCGAGCGTACGAGGAAGGCGCCGAGCAGGCTCAGGGAGAATCCCGAGATCGCGAGCAGAATGGTCCAGGCGCGGAACGCCCCGCGCTGCTCCGTCACCGCCAGCGAATGGATCAGTGCGGTCGCGACGAGCCAGGGCATGAACGAGGCGTTCTCCACCGGGTCCCAGAACCACCATCCACCCCAGCCGAGTTCGCTGTACGCCCACCAGCTTCCGAGCATGATCCCGCCGGTGAGGAACGCCCAGGCGATGGTGGTCCACGGCCGGGTCCAGCGCGTCCACGCGAGGTCGATGCGTCCCTCGATCAGGGCGGCGACCGCGAAGGCGAACGGCACCACGAGGCCGACGTAGCCCATGTAGAGCATCGGGGGATGCGCGGCCATGCCGGGGTCCTGAAGGAGGGGGTTGAGGTCGCGCCCCTCCAGCGGTGCGGGCAGCAGCCTCTCGAACGGGTTGGAGGTAAGCAGCAGGAAGAGCTGGAAGCCGACGCTGACCAGGGCGATCACCGCGAGCACCCGGGCCCGGAACACCGCAGGCAGGGAGGTGCTGAACGTCGCCACCGCGAAGCCCCAGCCCGCAAGGACGGTGGCCCACAGGAGCATCGAGCCTTCGTGGCCGCCCCACACCGCGGAGACCTTGTAGACGAGCGGCAGTGCGGTGTTGGAGTTCAGCGCCACGTAGGAGACGCTGAAATCGGAGACGACGAAGGCCCAGGTCAGGCAGAGGTAGGAGATGCCCATCAGCAGGAACTGCGCCCGGGCCGCGGAGACCGCCACCGCCATCCATGCCGGCACGCGGCGCCACGCGCCGAGCAGCGGCACCACGCCCTGGATGGACGCGACCAGGAAGGCGAGGATCAGCGCGAAATGACCGAGCTCGCCGATCATTGCCGCATGTACCCGTGAGGCGCCGTCGCTCCGCTGCGCTTCGCCGCCTCCATCGCTTCCGCCACTTCGGGCGGCATGTAGTTCTCGTCGTGTTTGGCGAGCACTTCTTCCGCCTGGAGCCGGGCCCCGGCATCCAGGACTCCGGAGGCGATGATGCCCTGCCCCTCGCGGAAGAGATCCGGGAGGATGCCGGCGTAGCTCACGTCGACGGTCGCGGCCCCGTCGGTGAGGGCGAACGAGATCTCGAGCCCCTCGCCGCGCTGCACGCTGCCATCGACAACCAGCCCGCCCACCCGGATATTCGGCCCGTTCGGCGCCTCGCCGGCCCTGATCTGGCTCGGGCTGTAGAAGTAGAGCATGTTCTCGCCCATCGCGGCGATGACCAGGCCGGTCGCCGCAGTGACCCCGGTGACCAGCAGGGCCACGAAGATCATTCGCTGTCGCCTACGGTTCATCGCCATGGTCCGCGAAGCTCGGCTCCTGCGCGAGGGCTCGGCGCAGGCGGCGGTGGCGCAGCATCGGGAGCACGAAATTGAGCGCGAGCACCACGGTCACCACCGCGTACGACCACCAGACGTAGAAGGCGTACCCGCCCATTCGAAAGAAATCGAGGAGGGATTCGGTCATGGTCATTCGGGTTCCGCATGCGCGAAGAGACTCCGCACCCAGCCGGCGTTGCGTTCGCGCTCCAGCACCGCGCCGCGGACGCGATGCAGCAGCACCGTGACGTAGAAGAGCTTGAACGATACCGCCATCAACAACAGCGGAACCAGCATCGAGACATGGATCGAGGGCGCCGAGAGCTTCGTCACCGTCGGTCCCTGGTGCAGGGTGTGCCACCACTCCACGGAGTAGTGGATGATGGGGATGTTCACCACGCCGACGATGGCGAACAGCCCCGCGGCGCGCCCGGCGGTGCGGCGGTCCTCGATGGCCGCATACAGCCCCATCACCCCGAAGTAGAGGAAGAGCAGGATGAGTTCGGAGGTGAGGCGGGCGTCCCACACCCAGTACGTTCCCCACATCGGTTTGCCCCACAGCGAGCCGGTGATCAGAGCGAGGAAGGTGAAGGACGCGCCGACCGGTGCGCTCTCGATGGCGACGACCTCGGCGAGCTTGATGCGCCAGATCAGGGCGACGGCGCTGGCGCCGGCCATCACCACGTAGACGAACATCGACATCCACGCGCTCGGCACGTGCACGAAGATGATCCGGTAGCTCTCGCCCTGCTGATAGTCGGGCGGGGCCACGACGAGGCCGCCGTACAGTCCGGCCGCCATCAGCCCCAGGCAGATCCAGCCGAGCCACGGTGCGAGCGCCCCGGCCAGGTGGTAGAAATGTGGCGGCGACGCGAAGCGGTGAAGGAAGGCCCACATCCGGGTTCGATCCGTCTCAGCTCACACTGATTCTGAGCGCCGCGGCGGCCGCGGGCGGCGCGAGGGTGAACGACAGCACGGCCAGCGCCCCCAGCAGGTAGAGCGGCCCGGCCACCGGCAGCCCACCGGCGGCGGTGGATACCGCGCTCGCCGCGAACACCAGCACCGGAATATAAAGGGGCAGGACCAGAAGGGACAACAGCATGCCGCCCCGCCGCAGGCCCACCGTCAGGGCGACGCCGATGGCGCCGACGGCGCTGAGGGTGGGCGTTCCGAGCACAAGCGTGGCGAGCAGCACGGCAAGGCTGCTAGTCGGCAGACCGAGAAGCAGCGCGATCAGCGGCGCCGCCACCACCAGCGGCAGACCGCTCACCAACCAGTGCGCGAGGATCTTCGCAAGCACGATGAGCGGCAGCGGCTGCGGGCTGATCAGCATGAGCTCCAGGGAGCCGTCGTCGAAATCGGACCGGAACATGCGCTCCAGCGAAAGCAGGGTGGCGAGCAGCGCCCCGATCCAGAACACGCCCGGTGCGATGAGTTCCAGCGTCTCGCGGCGCGGATTCAGGCCGAGAGGCACGAGGGCGACGACGATGACGAAGAACAGCAGCGGATTGGCCGCCTCCGCCCGGTGGCGCATCGCCAGGAGCAGGTCCCGGCGCACGATGGCGGTAAACGCATTCATGCCCCGGTGTCGATGGAAATCGGCCGGGGAGTGACCCGGCCGAGCGCCACCGGATGGTGGCTGGTGATGATCGCCGCGCCGCCGGCCCGGACATGCTCGTGCAGTATCGCGTCGACGACCGCGACCCCGTCGGCATCGAGTGCGGTGAAGGGTTCGTCGAGCACCCAGAGCAGGCTCGCGCAGGTCAACAGGCGGGCGAGCGCCACGCGCTGACGCTGGCCCGCCGACAGGGTGCGTACGGGCAACCGGCCGAGCTTCCCGAGGCCGAGACGGGCGAGCGCCCCGGCCACCGTGGTTCCGGTCGGCCGGGCCCCGAGCGCGATGGCGACGTCGAGGTTCTCGCTCGGGGTCAGATCGAGCTTCACGCCGCCCGCGTGGCCGATGAACTGGACTTCCGCGCGCAGCTCCGGCGCCCCGGGGGACAGGTCCCGACCCCGCCATCGCAGGCTCCCGGCGGCCGGGGGCTGCAGGCCGCAGAGAACGCGCAGAAGCGTCGTCTTGCCGCTCCCGTTGGCGCCGAGGATCTGGACCACTTCTCCGGCCGAGACGCGCAGGGCGAGATTTTCGAACAGCGTCCGGTAGCCGCGGGAACATGACAGATCGACGGCCTCCAGAAGTGGGTCGCGGTCGCAGTGGCGTTCCGTTTGCGGCACCGGGGGATCTCTGGTTCGGCTCGAACCGGCCGGCGCGGATTATACGCATCGCCCGATGCGCTCCCCCGATGCGTCTGATTCACGATCGTGTTCCTTCGCGGCGTTTTCGAGAACCTGCGCTCCATGTACGTCCGACCGCCCCGGCTTTCACCCGTGGGGACGGTGGGGGGCAGACTATGCGGGCGGCAAACGGTTGCGCCTCGGTCGGCACTGCGGTAGACAGAGCCGGGCAATGACGGAGCATCGCGCAATGACGGAGCACCGTTTCGACTTTCTCGCCATCGGCGGCGGCAGCGGCGGCATTGCGGCAGCGGTCCGCGCCGCGAGCCATGGCGCGCGGGCCGCCGTCGTCGAACCCGGACGACTCGGCGGAACCTGCGTCAACGTCGGCTGCGTCCCCAAGAAGCTCATGTGGTATGCGGCGTCTCTCGGTCATGCCCTTGACGACTATGCGGGATACGGATTCGACGTTTCCCGGCGGGGATTCGACTGGCCGAGGCTCAAGCAGGCCCGGGACGCCTACGTCGAACGGCTGAACGGCATCTACGCCCGCCGTCTGGAAACCGAGGGGGTCGAGCATTACCGGGGAGCGGCCCGTTTCGTTGGGGCGCACACCGTGGCGGTCGGCGACATCCGCCTCACTGCGGACCATGTGACGATCGCGACCGGGGGCTTGCCGATCGTGCCGCCCACGCCGGGCGCGGAGCTCGGGATCACGTCCGATGGGTTCTTCGAGCTCGGGGAGCGGCCGAGGCGCGTGGTGGTGGCCGGCAGCGGGTACATCGCGGTCGAGCTCGCCGGCGTTCTGCGGGCGCTCGGGAGCGAGGTCACCATGGTGCTGCGTCGTGACCGGGTGCTGCGCCCCTTCGACGAGATGATCGCCACCGAACTCATGCATACGCTCGAAGGCGACGGAATCGAAATTCGCACCGAGGCGGAGTTGGAGAGGATCGAGCCTGAGGAAGGCCGCAACACCCTTACGGTGCGGATCTCCGACGGCACTTCGATCGGGGCGACGGATTCGGTGCTGTGGGCCATCGGGCGCAAGCCCAACGTCGCGAACCTCGATCTGCCGGCCGCCGGCGTCGAGACGGCGCGGGGCGGCGCGATAGTCACTGACGAGTTCCAGCGGACATCGGTGGAAGGGGTCTACGCGATCGGGGACGTTACCGGCCGCGCGGCGCTCACGCCGGTGGCCATCGCAGCGGGCCGGCGCCTTGCCGATCGGCTGTTCGGCGGGGAGGCGGACCGCAAGCTGAGCTACGACTGCATCCCGAGCGTCATCTTCACACACCCCCCCATCGGCACCGTCGGCGTGACCGAGGCGCAGGCCCGGGCCGAGCACGGGGACGCGGTCAGGGTTTACCGGACCCGTTTCAATTCCATGTACCACGCGTTTTCCGACCATCCCCGCGCCACCGCGATGAAGCTCGTCACGGTGGGAGACGAGGAGCGCGTGGTCGGCTGCCACGTGATCGGAGAGGGTGCCGACGAGATGATGCAGGGCTTTGCGGTGGCGGTGAGGATGGGTGCGCGCAAGCGCGACTTCGACGACACCGTGGCCATCCACCCGACGAGCGCGGAAGAGCTCGTGACCATGCGATGAACGTTCGATGCACGATGCGGCGCTAGCTGGTAGCGGCCCAGTTTGAAAATCCGCCCGTTTGCCGGCTGAAATGGGTATAATCACTGGAGCATCAATCTGCTTCGGAGAGAAAGATGAAACATTACCGTAACTCCCCCCCCCCTCGCTAAACTAACGACCCTCCTGTTGCTGGCGATGCTGGCTGCGCCGTCCATGTCGCAGGTGGATTACACCGCCCTTTCTGCTGCATCTGGCCCGAGTACCTGCCCGTCAGGCCAGGCTGTACGTACCGGAATATTCCTTGCCGGTGGCACCCTGACCAAAAACGCGGCTCAGCTGTCGTGGGTTGAAGTGAGTATTCAAACAGTCCAACTCATTATTCCAGGGGCGAGATCACTTCAAAGCGCCACTGTGTATCTCAGCGTGCTGGAAAATGGCAGGGAAGAGGCGGGCAGGCAGACTCTTGGAACTGCTGTAGCTGACACGGATGTGTTAGGAGGATCTAGAACTTTCAGCAACCTGAAGCAGAACACGCGCTACACCGCAGTCACGCATATCGGGGATGTCACCAAGGTCATTTCAAGATTCTGCTTCAAGACGGCGGCCGATCTGGAGATCCCCTTTGGCTCGGGCCGCGCCGTCACCGGCGATCCGTGGTCGAGCGGGTGCTTCGCCTTCAGCAGGGACAGGAGTGAGATCAACGCTTGCCTATGCGGGGCCAGGAACTCGTCGGGCAGCTGGGCGCGCACAGATTCCGAAGCCGGCTACGAATATATTATGCACGCTGACTGGAGGACCAATGTGGGCTGCACGACCAACTGACGAAACCGAGAGCGGCCACCGCTATGTGGCTTGCGGCCTCGTCCGGAAAACCGGAAGCCAGGGACAGGGCGGCCTGCGGGCCGCTCCTTCCCGACCAGGTCCTGCAATATTCAAACTGGGCCACAACCGAATCTGAGCTCGCAGGACGCTTCGCGACTGCCGGTGCCGGCCGGATCCGGGCAGCATTTCCATCCGTCCATCCCCATCTATCTGTTTCCATCTGCCCATGTTCATTCACCCAGGGAGTCGGAATCGAATGGAACAACCCGTCATTGCCCAACGCAGTCCCTACGGGGTGGAGCTGGAGCCCGGCGACTACTTCTGGTGTCGGTGCGGGCGGTCTGCCCGTCAGCCGTTCTGTGACGGCTCGCATCAGGGTACGGGGTTCACCCCGATGAAGCTGTCGCTGTCGGAGGCCGCAAAGGTCTGGCTGTGCGGCTGCAAGCGCACCGCCGGCGCTCCCTACTGCGACGGGACGCACAACGCGCTCCCCGAATCCAGGTAGTCGCGTTGGTCCCGGGCGGATTCGGTTCGGGAAAACGCTTTCTCGCCGCCTTGTCGGCGCGGCGAAGTACGTGCCGGGGGCTGCGGGGAAGGAAACCGGGGAAAGAAACGACGGGTCAGGCGGTGGGGGGATGATCGTCTGCGCGGACGCACCGCCGGGAGCAGCGGTAAGTCGCTGGGGTTCTACTCGTCGAACTTGATGGTGTAGAGACCGTCCTGGCTCGAATACCAGGCGGCCAAATCCTCCCGATCCTGCTTTGAAAGCCCGATCGCGAAGGCGGCCATGACCGGATCCTGACGCACCCCGGTCTTGTAGTCCTCCAGCGCCTGGACAATGTAGCCGGCGTGCTGCCCTCCGATCTTCGGGAACTGCGGCGTGGTTCCGTTGCCATCGATCCCGTGGCACTGCTGGCATGCGGCAGCTTTCTCCCGGCCGGCTTCGGCGTCCCCGGCCGCGGTGGCCGCCTGGGCCAGCACGATACCGGCGGTGACCGCCATGACGAGGAGGGTGCGGGTCATCGGGGATCTCCGGGGAACGGGCGCGACGGATGGATGCGGGGTTCGGGGCTCGGTCATTGGGCCGGCGCCGTCGCGAAGTACGCGGCGATGTCCTGCATGTCCTGATCATCAAGCGTCGCGGCCTGCGCCTGCATCGTCGGGTGGCGGCGCTGCCCGGACTTGTATGCTTTCAGCGCCGCGACGATGTATTCCGGGTACTGTCCGCCCACCCGCGGCACCGGGTAGTTGGGATAGGCGTTGTGGTAGCCGGGAATTCCGTGACAGCCCATGCAGGAGATGGCCTTCGTCTTTCCCCTCGCGGCATCCCCGTCCGCGTGCGCAGGCGTCACGAGGGCGAGCGCCATGCCCGTCAACGCGGCACCAATCAGCATCACTCGTTTCATCCGTCCTCTGTCCCGATGGCGTCAGGGGGGAACCCGCTGTGCCCCGCCGGTTTGTCGACCAGATATGGCGCACGAGCGGATCCCGAAAGCGCGGCGAGTATACCCACTCGAAGTCGGCTCACCAACAATCGCGGGCCGGATTCAGCGATTTCCGCCGGAGGCACCACCATCCCCCTGAAATTTCCTCGGCTGGACGTCGCGGGGACCGAAATCGGGTGGGTATCGCCCCCGGGGCCCGTCTCCGCAGGCGTTGGCGGGAATGGCCGGCACAGTGCCGATACCGGGCCGTGCCGCCGCCCGGCGGCATGACTGCGGTATCGCGTGCCACGTCCTCCGCCAGATCGGTACCATGCGCCATTCCGTTCAGATGGAGTCGGGAATGGCCGAGACGAAGGTTGTCCACGCGGCGTCGCCGGAGGCGGCGCCCACCAACTTCATCCGCCACGCGATCGATGCCGACATTGCCGCGGGTCGGGTGCCGCATGCGGTCGTGACGCGGTTTCCGCCCGAGCCCAACGGCTACCTGCACATCGGGCACGCGAAGTCGATCTGCCTGAACTTCGGCATCGTACGCGACTATCCGGGGGCGCGGTGCCGCCTGCGGTTCGACGACACGAACCCGACCAAGGAGCGGGCCGACTTCATGGAGGCGATCCGGGCCGATGTGCGCTGGCTCGGGTTCGACTGGGATGGCCGTCCCCGCCACGCCTCGGACTACTTCGAGCCGCTGTACGGCTACGCGATCCGCCTGATCGAGACCGGCAACGCGTACGTATGCAGTCTTCCGCACGAGGAGATCCGGGCCGGGCGCGGCACCCTGACCGAACCGGGACGCGACAGCCCGTACCGCCGGCGCTCCGCGGAGGAGAGTCTCGACCTGTTCGCGCGGATGCGGGCCGGCGAATTCGCGGAAGGCGCGCACGTGCTGCGGGCGAAGATCGACATGTCTTCGCCCAACATGAACCTCCGGGATCCCGTGATTTACCGGATCATGCACACGCCGCACCCGCTGACCGGAACCACCTGGTGCGCGTACCCAATGTACGATTTCGCGCAGGCGCTCTCCGACGCGATCGAGGGCGTGACCCATTCGTTGTGCACCCTCGAGTTCGAAGACCATCGCCCCCTCTACGAATGGTTTCTGGAGAAACTCGAGATTTCCTCTCCGCCGCGCCAGATCGAGTTCGGCCGCCTGAACCTGACCCACACCGTCATGAGCAAGCGCCACCTCACCCGGCTGGTGGACGGCGGCGACGTGAGCGGATGGGACGACCCGCGCATGCCGACGATTGCGGGTATGCGCCGCCGGGGGTTCACCCCCGAGGCGTTGCGGGACTTCTGCGAACGGATCGGGGTGACGAAGAACGAGGGCGCGGTGGAGTTCGAGCTGCTCGAGAACTGCGTCCGGGCCGATCTTGAACCCCGGACCCGGCGCGCGATGGCGGTGCTGCGGCCGCTGAAGCTCGTGATCGAGAACTACCCGGAAGAGGGCGTCGAGACGTTCGAGGCGCCGAACCACCCCGCCGACCCGGCGCTGGGCACGCGCGAAGTGCCGTTCTCGCGCGAGCTGTTCATCGACCGGGACGATTTCATGGAGGATCCGCCGCGGAAATTCTTCCGCTTCGCCCCCGGCCGCGAAGTGCGTCTGCGCTACGCCTGTCTCGTTACCTGCACGGGCGTCGATCGCGACCCTCGTACCGGGGCGGTGATCGCGATCCGCGGCCGGTTCGACCCCGACTCGCGCGGGGGCAGAGCGCCCGACGGCCGCAAGATCCGGGGCACCGTGCATTGGGTGTGCGCCCGCCGGGGTGTTCGCGCCACGGTGCGGCTCTACGACCGGCTGTTCCGGGACGCGGCGCCGGGACGCGACGTGAAGAATCTCGCCGACCGGATCGATCCGGGCTCGCTCGACGTGCTCGAATCGGCCGTGGTCGAGCCGTCGCTCGCGCTCTCGGCCCCGGGTGAGCGCTTCCAGTTCGAGAGGCTCGGCTATTTCACCGCCGATGCCCGGGACCACGAGCCCGGGGCTCCGGTGTTCAACCGCACCGTGACGCTTCGTGATACCTGGAGCCGGCGGCAGGATCGGGGTGGATAGCGCACAACGCTACGCCTGATCGGGAGGTGTGGCGCCGATTTCGTCGAGTCTGCGCCTGAGCGCGAGGCAGCCGCGCACCGTGAACACGAAGCCCATCTCCGGCGCCTCCGGCGCCGGGGCGAGGTGCCGAGCCGAGGTGCCTACTCGCCGGACGACGCAGTGCGCCCGGCGGGACGGATCCTGCCGGCGGGGCGTTGCCCGGTACCGGCTGGAACGTGGCGGGCGAGGTACTCGTCGACGGACCGCGCGATGCCGGCGGCGTCGAGCCCGGCATCTGCGAGCATGTCGCCGCGGCCACCGTGCTGGATGAACCGGTCCGGAAGCCCGATGTGCAGGAGTCGGGCGGCCACTCCGTTGGCGGCCAGACACTCGCCGACGGCGCCCCCGGCGCCACCCACCGCGTTTTCCTCAACCGTCACCAGCAACTCGTGCTCGCGGGCAAGCGCGAGCACCGCCTCCTCGTCGAGCGGTTTGACGAAGCGCATGTTGAACACCGTGGCATCCAGCCCTTCCGCCACCTCCATCACATGATGCAGGAGCGGCCCGAACGAGAGGAACGCGATGCGCGACCCCCGGCGCCGCTCTTCGGCCTTGCCGATGGGGAGCGCCTGCATCCCGGTTTCCACCGGCACCCCCGTACCGGCGCCGCGCGGGTAGCGCACCGCGCTCGGACCGTCGTGCAGGAACCCCGTGTAGAGCATCTGCCGTGACTCGTTCTCGTCGGCCGGGGTCATGATCACGATGTTCGGCAGGCAGCGCAGGTAGGTCACGTCGTAGGCGCCCGCGTGCGTGGGTCCATCGCCACCCACCACGCCCGCGCGGTCGATGGCGAGCATCACCGGCAGGTCCTGCAATACCACGTCGTGTATCACCTGGTCGTACGCGCGCTGCAGGAACGTGGAGTAGATTGCCACCACCGGCTTCAGTCCCTCGCAGGCGAGCCCGGCGGCGAGGGTGACGCTGTGCTGCTCGGCGATCGCGACGTCGAAGTAGCGCTCGGGGAAGCGCTGTTCGAACTGCTCCATCTTCGACCCTTCGCGCATGGCGGGGGTGATGGCCACGAGCCGCTCGTCACGCTCGGCCATGTCGCACAGCCAGTCCCCGAAGACCTGTGAATACGTCGGCTTCGGTGGTGTCGGCGCCGCCGCCGATACGATCCCCACCGCCGGGTCGAACGGCGCGCTGATGCCGTGGTACTTCACCGGGTCGGACTCCGCCGGCGCGTAGCCCTTGCCCTTGCGGGTCGCGATGTGCAGCAACTGGGGGCCGCCGAGCCGCTTGAGGTTCTTCAGCGTGGGAATCAGCGCGTTGAGGTCGTGCCCGTCGACGGGGCCGACGTAGTTGAAGCCGAACTCCTCGAACAGGGCGCCGGGCACGATCAGGCCCTTGACGTGCTCCTCGGCGCGGCGGGCAAGCTCCTGCACCGGCGGCACCCGGCTCAGCACCTTCCGCCCACCCTCCTTGACCGCAGCATAGAGGGGGCTCGACAGGAGCTGTGCGAACCGGTTGGTCAGCGCTCCGACGTTCGGGGAGATGGACATCTCGTTGTCGTTGAACACCACGAGCATGTCGGCGTCGGCGCCTCCGGCGTGGTTCAGCGCTTCGAACGCCATGCCGCAGGTGAGGCCGCCGTCGCCGATGACGGCAATGATCTTCCGGTCGCTCCCGGTGCGCCGCGCCGCAATCGCCATGCCTGCTGCCGCGCCGATCGACGTTCCGGCGTGGCCGACGCCGAAGGTGTCGTAGGGGCTCTCGCCGCGCTTGGGAAACGGCGAGACACCGCCCCACTTGCGTACCGTGTGCATCTGATCACGCCGCCCGGTGAGGATCTTGTGCGGATAGCTCTGGTGCCCGACGTCCCACACGATGCGGTCGTGCGGCGTGTCGTAGAGGTAGTGCAGGGCGACCGTGAGCTCGACGGCACCGAGACCGGCTGCGAAGTGGCCGCCGGATTGGGAAACGCTCTCGACGAGATACCGGCGGAGCTCCCGGACAACCTCGGGTAGCGTGCTTTCGGGCATTCGGCGCAGATCAGCCGGAGAATCGATGCCGGAAAGCACGGGATATGCCGCTGCCAAAGTCATGTGCTGAAACCCTTTTATCGCTTCATCAAGCGGACTGGGTGCCTCTCGACCCGGCGCTCGCCGTGGCGTCGCGCGTGGTCGGCGGCGCTCATTATCGGCAGAGTCAGGGAGGCGGGGCAAGGCGGGTATCTCGTCGGGTATCTCGTCGGTCGTCGGGCGCCTGATCAGCGTCTTGTCAGCGTCCGGCCGGTATCTCGCAGGCGTCGCAAGCGTCGCGTCTTGAACCTGCCCATCGATTCCCGCATGATGCCGCGCAGCGTCCCGGACTGGCGGGCGTGGGGAAAGCTGCCATGACCGTTCATGCACTGCGCGGACTCCGGGCGATGGTTGCCGGCATGGCTGTCGTGGTCGGGTCCGGATGCACCACGACGGCGCCGCTCTCCGAAGATCCGGGCGACCCGTGGGAAGGCACCAATCGAGCCTTCTACGAATTCAACGACGCCCTCGATCAGGCGGTGCTGGCCCCGGCCGCCGACCTCTACCTCAAGCTTCCCGAAGGGCTTCGCAACAGCATCCACAACTTCCTGGACAATGCGGCGTATCCGGGTACGGTGCTCAACCAGCTTCTCCAGGCGAAGTTCGAGCCGGCCATGGAAGGCACCGCCCGGTTCGTGTTCAACACCACACTGGGCATCGGCGGACTGTTCGACGTGTCGACCGGATTCGGTCTCGAGCGCGAGCAGGAGGACTTCGGCCAGACCCTGGCGGTGTGGGGCGTGGGCGAAGGGAACTACATCAACTATCCCCTGCTGGGGCCGAGCACGACCCGGGACACCCCCGGAATCGTGGTGGGTGCCCTGACGGACGTGCTGACCTACCTGGCCGTGTTTCCGCTGACCCTGCTGGATATCGTCGATACCCGGGCGAATCTCGCGAGCGCGGTGAGGATTCGAGACGAGTACGCATTCGACCCCTACGTGTTCACTCGTGAGGCGTATCGCCAGCGGCGGGTGTACCTCATACATGACGGCAATCCCCCGATCGACGCCTTCGACGAGGACGACGAAGATCTCGAAGAGGTCGCCGCCGCGTCGTAGGGCGCTGTGGCGCATGGCCCGCGCGAGCGGGTCCGACGACGGCTCCGACCTGATCGGCGCAGACTCGCGACCCGCGAATTCCTGCCCGCGACCGTGAAGCGAGCGACCGCTCGCTTGAGCATCCGCCATGACTCAGTACGTCTACACCATGAATCGCGTCACCAAGGTGGTGCCGCCGAAGCGCGAGATCCTCAGGGACATCTCGCTGTCGTTCTTTCCCGGCGCGAAGATCGGGGTCCTCGGGCTGAACGGATCCGGCAAGTCGTCACTGCTGCGGATCATGGCCGGGGCAGATCGGGATCATCACGGGGAAGCGCGGCCGCAGTCCGGAATTCGGGTGGGGTACCTTCCGCAGGAGCCCGTGCTCGATTCCGCCCGGGACGTGCGCGGCAACGTCGAGGACGGCATCGAAGACGTCAAGCGCCTGCTCGACCGCTTCGAGCGCATCAGCGCGCGCTTCGCGGAGGAGATCGATGCGGATGAGATGGACTCGCTGCTCGAAGAGCAGGGTCGGCTCCAGGACGCAATCGAGGCCGCACACGGATGGGAGATCGACCGGCGACTCGAGGTTGCGGCGGATGCGCTTCGCCTTCCGCCCTGGGAGGCGCCGATCGACCGTCTTTCCGGTGGCGAGCGTCGGCGGGTGGCGCTGTGCCGGCTGCTGCTGTCGGCCCCGGACATGCTGCTTCTCGACGAGCCGACCAATCATCTCGACGCGGAATCCGTGGCCTGGCTCGAGCGCTACCTCGGCGAGTTCCCCGGAACCGTGGTCGCGGTCACCCATGATCGGTATTTCCTCGACAACGTAGCGGGTTGGATTCTCGAGCTCGACCGCGGGCGAGGCATCCCCTGGAAGGGGAACTATTCGTCCTGGCTCGAACAGAAGGAGCGTCGGCTGGAGCAGGAGGAACGCGAAGAATCCGCCCACCGGCGCGCCATCAGGGCCGAGCTCGAGTGGGTCCGCGCGAACCCCAGGGGGCGGCACGCCAAGGGCCGGGCAAGGATGGAACGGTTCGCGGAGCTTGCATCGCGCGAGTTCCAGAAACGCAGCGAAACCAAGCAGATCCACGTTCCCCCGGGCCCCCGGCTCGGGAGTCTGGTGGTCGAGGCGGAGTCGGTGCGGAAATCGTTCGAAGGCCGCTTGCTGATCGACGACCTGAGCTTCCGGCTGCCCCCGGGCGGCATCGTCGGCGTCGTCGGCGCCAACGGTACCGGCAAGACGACTCTGCTCAGGATGATCGCCGGCGTCGAACCCCCCGACTCCGGTGCGCTGCGTACGGGCGAGACCGTGTCGGTGGCCTTCGTCGACCAGAGCCGCGACACGCTCGACGACGACAATTCCGTCTGGAGGGAGATCTCGGGGGGGCATGAGACGCTGACCGTCGGATCGTTCGAGATGCATTCCCGGGCCTACGTCGGGCGTTTCAACTTCCGGGGTCCGGACCAGGAAAAGCGCGTCGGACTCCTGTCCGGGGGAGAGCGCAACCGCGTCCATCTCGCCAAGGTGTTGCTCAAGGGCGCCAATCTCCTGCTTCTGGACGAGCCGACCAACGATCTCGACGTGGAGACCCTGCGCGCGCTCGAGGAGGCGCTGCTGGACTTTCCCGGCTGCGTGGTCCTCGTCTCCCACGACCGCTGGTTCCTCGATCGGCTCGCGACCCACATGCTCGCGTTCGAAGGCGACAGTCGGGTGGTATGGTTCGAAGGCAACCATGCCGACTACGAAACCGACCGGCGCCGACGCCTCGGCGCCGAAGCGGAGCAGCCCCACCGCGCGCGCTTCAGGCGTCTCGATGCCTGAGCCGGCCGACAATCGACGCCCGAGGCCCGCCTCGGGCCGGGGGCGCGCGCGGCGCCTCATGCCACGGCCGCCGGGCCGGGGGGAGTGAGCCACATGGACCCGGCACAGTACGCGCAGGTGCTGGAGAATGCCGACCTCGTGTGGAACGAGGCCGACGTGGACGCCGCGTACGCGAGGCTCGCGCGGGACATCTCCAGGATCCTGGCCACGCGCGTTCCGCTGGTGATCCCGGTGATGATGGGTGGGATGGTGCCCGCATCCCGGATCGTGTCGCAGCTCGCCTTCCCGGTGGAGATCGACTATGCCCACGCAACCCGCTATCGCGGCGACGTGCGGGGCCGGACCCTGGAATGGATCGCCCACCCGTCGAGCGACTTCAAGGGCCGGAGCGTGCTCGTCGTCGACGACATCCTCGACGAAGGCGTTACCCTGGCCGCGATCATCTCGCACTGCCGGGAACTCGGAGCGCGCGAGGTCTACTGCGCGGTGCTCGTCGACAAGCGGATCGGGCGTCCCCGCGTGTTCGCCCGTGCGGATTTCACCGGACTCGAAGTGGACGATCGCTACGTCTTCGGCTGCGGGATGGACTATCGGGGGTACTTTCGCAATCTCCCCGCGATCTATGCGCTCGGCCATTCATGAGCGGCCGATGAGCGACAGCGATCGATGAGCGATCTCGCGGTGATCGGAGGTTCGGGCCTGACGGCATACGACGGGCTGGAGATCGTGCGCCGGGAGTCCGTCGATACCCCCTGGGGTCGGCCTTCGGCGGCACTGATCCACGGTCGGCTGAAGGGCGTCGACATCGTGTTCCTCGCCCGCCATGGAGCACCGCACGCCATCCCCCCCCATCGCATCAACTACCGCGCCAACATCTGGGCGCTGCACCAGGTGGGGGCGCGGCGGATCGTCGCCGTCGCGGCGGTCGGCGGCATCCGCGGTGGCCTCGGCAGCAGCGCCATCGTGATCCCCGATCAGATTGTCGACTACACCTGGGGTCGGGGGCATACCTTCTTCGAGGAGGATCTCGATCACGTGGTGCACGTCGATTTCACGTCCCCGTACTGCGAACGCTTGCGCGCCGGGCTGCTCGGGGCGGCGCGCAACGCCGGCATCGATGCCGCCGACGGCGGTACCTGTGCGGTCACGCAGGGGCCGCGACTCGAATCGGCGGCGGAAATCGATCGCCTGGAGCGCGACGGCTGCGACGTCGTCGGCATGACCGGAATGCCCGAAGCCGCGCTTGCACGCGAGCTGGGGATGAGCTACGCACACTGCGCGGTGGTATCGAACCGCGCAGCGGGCAGGAGCACGGAGAAGCTGTCCATGGAGATGATTCTGGCGAACCTGGATTCGGGGGTGGCCGCGGTGCGCCGCCTCGTCGCCGAGTTCGTGACCAATGGGCTCGCGGTCAGCGAGCCCCCGCCCGATGAGTTCGCGACCAGCGAACCCCCGCCCGGCGACTGATGGCGATCTCCCCGCCCGAGGCGCACCGCCTTCGCCGCCGACGGCCGGGGGGAATCGCTCCCCGCCGCGGTGGTGTCCGGCGGTCCCGCTGACGGATGCACCCATGAGCAGGATCGAAGACCTGATCGGCATCATGGCCCGCCTGCGTGATCCCGAGCACGGCTGCCCGTGGGATCGCGTGCAGACATTTCGCACCATCGCCCCGCACACCATCGAGGAAGCTTACGAAGTCGCGGACGCCATCGAGCGGGAGAACCCCGCCGATCTCGTCGACGAGCTCGGCGATCTGCTCTTTCAGGTGGTGTTCCACGCGCAGATGGCCCGCGAGGCCAGTCAGTTCGGCTTCGAGGATGTCGTCGATGCCATCGTCGACAAGATGATTCGACGCCATCCACATGTATTCGGTGACGCCCGCGAAATGGACGCATCGGAGCAGTCGCGGCGATGGGAGGAGATGAAGGCGGCCGAACGGTCCGAAAGCGCCGACAGCGCGATGGACGACATCCCCGTTGCGTTGCCGGCCCTCACCCGGGCGGTGAAGCTTCAACGCCGAGCGGCGCGAAGCGGCTTCGACTGGCCGGATCCCGGCGGGGTGCTCGACAAGATCGCCGAGGAGCTGGAGGAGCTGCGCGACGCCGTGCGGGCCGATGATCGGAGTGCAATCGAAGACGAACTGGGCGATCTGCTCTTCAGCGTCGTCAATCTCGCGCGCCATGTCGGCACCGATCCCGAGGCTTGTGTGCGAGCCTCCAGCCGCAAGTTCGAGCGTCGCTTTCGCGAGCTGGAGCGCCGGGCCGGCGCCATTTCCGGCGATGCTCTCACCGCGGCGGAACTGGATGCGATCTGGAGGGACATCAAGGCCCGGGAGCGGTGACCATGCCCCGCCGCGGCTGCCGACCTTCGGCCCGGAACGGGGCCCTCACGCCGAACCCTGCACATGCTCCGACTTGATCAGAGCTTCCCTCACGCGCCGGCGGTCTCGCGCTCCTTGTTCCGCTCGATGAGCGCGTACGCCGAGTGATTGTGAATCGATTCGAAATTCTCCGCCTCGACCACGTAGCTGACGATCCGCTCTTCCCGATCCAGGCGACTGGCCACGTCGCGTACCATGTCCTCGACGAACTTCGGGTTCTCGTAGGCCCGTTCGGTGACGTATTTCTCGTCGGGACGTTTGAGCAACCCGAACAGCTCGCATGAGGCTTCGGATTCGACGATGTCGATCAGTTCCTCGATCCAGAACCAGCCGCGGGTCACGGCCCTCACCGTGACATGCGAGCGCTGGTTGTGGGCTCCGTAGTCGGAAATCTGCTTCGAGCAGGGGCACAGACTCGTTACCGGCACGACCACGCCGACTTCGATGCGGGGCGAGCCGGATACGATTCGCCCCAGCAGCGACACCTCGTAGTCCATCAGGCTCGTCACCGCCGTGACCGGGGACGCCTTGCGGACGAAGTAGGGGAAGGTCATCTCGATGTGACCGGCATCCGCCTCCAGCAGGGTGGTCATCTCGCGGAGCATCTCGCGGAAGGACTTGACGGTGATTTCGTACTCGTGGTTGTTCAGGATCGCCACGAAGCGAGACATGTGGGTCCCCTTGAAGTTGTGGGGAAGCTCCACGTACATGTTGAAGTTCGCAATCGTGTGCTGCTCGCCCTGGGAACGATCACGGACCCGGACGGGGTGTCGGATTCCCTTGATGCCGACCTTGTCGATGGCGATGTTGCGGGTGTCCGGACTTCCCTGGACATCGGGAATGTCCGCCGCCGGTTCACGAACTTCCATGGTCGCTGCATTGATCGTCATTCCTGTCGTGCCTCGTGTCATCCCGCCGCTGCGGATCGATTCCAGTCATCTTACTCAGGAATTTCTCCCCGCACCACGCGCGCGGTGCGCATCCGGACATCTTCAAGGGCGACCGGCCGGTCGCCCCCACAGGCGGTCCCGCACCCCGTGCGCCCGGACGCTTCCCCCCGGATCACCGACTCCTGCCCCGCGCACTGCACAACCTCGGGAGTCGAAGCAGCGCCCGGGGGCAACGATGCCCGCGCATCGATTGACCGCCGACGAGACGGTGCTGTAGCTTCCGCGCCATCACGCGTCGCGACTAAGGGTGTCCCGTGGAGAAGCAGGACGAATCGCCCGCATTCGAAGAGGCGCTGGAGGAGCTGGAAGTCCTCGTCGAGAGAATGGAAGACGGCGACCCGAGCCTTGAGGAATCACTGAAACTCTTCGAGCGAGGCATGGACCTGACCCGCCGGTGCCAGAAGGCGCTCGATGACGCGGAGCAACGGATTCGGGTGCTCGCAGAGGTTGAAACCGAATCCCCGGTGATCGGAGCGGACGCCGTCGAGGACCCCGCGTAGCGGATTTCGCACCGGATGAGTGATTCGGCTCTGTTCATCGAACGGCTCTCCGACTACCAGGGCCGGATTCACGCGACGCTCGAGCGTGCGCTGCCACCGGCGTCGGAGCCGCCGTCGCGGTTGCACGAGGCCATGCGGTACGCGGTGCTCGGAGGCGGCAAGCGCGTCCGCGCCGTCCTGGCCGTCGCCACCGGTGAATCGCTTGGCGCGGAAGTGCGGTGCATGGAGCCGGCGGCGTGTGCGGTCGAGTTCATCCATGCCTACTCCCTGGTGCACGACGATCTCCCCTGCATGGACGACGACGATCTGCGCCGCGGCGTTCCCACGTGCCATCGCGCGTTCGGCGAAGCGACCGCCTTGCTCGTCGGCGACGCCCTGCAGGCGCTCGCGTTCGAGATACTGGCGCGGGCTCCGGTGTCCGATTCGGGCGAACTCGTGCGGGTCCTCGCGCACGCCAGCGGATCGCGGGGAATGGCCGGGGGGCAGGCGATCGACCTGGAGTCGGTCGGCCGCACCCTGACCCTCGAACAGCTCGAGAACATGCATCTCCACAAGACCGGCGCGCTCATCAGGGCGAGTGTGCGCCTCGGGGCTCTTTGCGCCGGCGCCCGCGACCCGGAAATTCTCGATCGGCTGGACGAGTACGCGCGCTGCATCGGTCTCGCCTTCCAGATACGCGACGACATTCTGGACATCGAGGGGGAGACAGAGGTGCTCGGCAAGACGCAGGGGGCGGACGTGGCGCTCGACAAGCCGACCTACCCGTCGCTGCTCGGGCTCGATGCCTCCAGGGCGCACGCGCGCGCCCTGCACGAACGTGCCTCCGAGCAGCTTGCGCCTCTGGGCCGCGACGCGGATTTCCTGCTCGCTCTGTCCGAGTTCATCGTGGATCGAAGGAGCTGAGGGCGAGCCATCGCCGAATCTCCGGCGCTGGGCGTTCCATTTGATCCCCAGCCCATCTCCGCCGGATCGAATCCGGTCCGAACTGGGTGAGATACGGTACGGACCCTTCGATCGATGTCGGCTCGGGCCGCGACGCGGGGGCGGGCACCGCATGATTCGGTGGTGCGCGACCCGGCTTCGCCGGCGCCATCATCCCTGTCGGTCCGGCCGCGGTTCGGTGGGGCGCATTGACAGGATCCGGGGTCGGTAGTAGCCTCGCGACCGCTT
Source organism: Gammaproteobacteria bacterium (assembly GCA_965221725.1). Lineage (GTDB taxonomy): Bacteria > Pseudomonadota > Gammaproteobacteria > HK1 > HK1 > HK1. The sequence continues at coordinate 373,342 of OZ244909.1, read as the reverse complement.
TGGAATCAGTCCAATTCGTGTCCGCGGCATGCAGGCCCGACCCGTGGACGTTCCGGAACCAACCGCCACGGAGAACCATTCATGGACCTCAAGGGAAGCAGGACGGAGCAGAACCTCAAGGATGCATTCGCGGGTGAGTCGCAGGCGAATCGACGGTATCTGTACTTCGCCCAGAAGGCGGATGTCGAGGGATACAACGACGTGTCCTCCGTCTTCCGCTCGACCGCAGAGGGAGAAACCGGACATGCCCACGGCCACCTGGAGTATCTGGAAGCGGTCGGTGATCCGGCGACGGGCCTTGCCATCGGCACGACTTCCAACAACCTCAAGGCGGCGATCGCCGGCGAGACGCACGAGTACACCGACATGTACCCGGGCATGGCAAAGTCCGCGCGAGACGAGGGATTCGACGAGATCGCGGACTGGTTCGAGACTCTCGCGAAGGCCGAGCGGTCCCATGCGAATCGTTTTCAGAAGGCCCTCGACAATCTCGACGCCTGAGTCGGCGATTCCTCGGGGCGCCGACCGGCGGTCGAACCCGCAGCCTCCCCGTCGGTTCGAATGAAGAAGCTGGCGAGGACGGCAGGACCGGCAAGGGAGGAGTCGTTGGGGGCCGATCCGAATCTGGCCCGCACTTGCGGGAACGCGCTGGAGCCTGAACGCGACCGGCCGCGTCGATCGATGCGGCCGGTCGCGCATTGCCGAACAGTTCCCGGGAGGTTACCGGACATTCGTTCCGCCCCCGCGAAGTTCATACACGAAGCGATCCACGAAACAGGACCGGCCCGACCGCCATCGTTTCCGTCATGACCGATACCACCCCGCAGGCCGCTACTCAGGCCACTCCCCAGGCCACTCCCCAGACTACCCCCCGGGCCACCACCCGGGACGATCGCCGCGAAGGAAGTCTGGACGCACCGCAGCGCCATCCGCTCGACTGGAAGAGCCCCGAATTCCACGATGAGGCCGCCCTGTTCGCGGAACTGGAGCGCGTGTTCGACATCTGTCACGGCTGTCGCCGGTGCTTCAACCTCTGTCACGCCTTTCCGACCCTGTTCGATCTCGTCGACGAGTCCGCGACCATGGAACTCGACGGGGTTGCGAAATCCGACTACTGGAAGGTTGTCGATCACTGCTACCTCTGTGACATGTGCTTCATGACCAAGTGCCCCTACGTTCCACCGCACGAGTGGAACGTGGACTTCCCGCATCTGATGCTGCGGGCCAAGGCGGTGAAGCATCGACAGCAAGGCACCGGATTCCGCAACCGGACGCTCAGCTCGACCGACACCGTCGGGACCCTGGCCGCAAAGCCGATCATTGCTCCGCTGGTCAACGCCGCCAACGCGTCGAAGCCGGCGCGGGCGGCGCTCGAGTCCGTGTTCGGAGTGCATCGGGATGCGCAGTTGCCGACCTATGCATCGAAACCCCTGCGAAGCCGGCTGCGCGCGCACTCACCGTCCGGGTCGGAGGTGATTCCGACCGAGCACACGCGCGGCCGGGTGGCGCTGTTCGCGGGCTGCTACGCGAACTACAACGAGCCCCATGTCGGCGAGGACATCGCGCGAGTATTCGAGCACAGCGGCATTCCCGTCACCATCGCCCCGCGCGAGCGGTGCTGCGGCATGCCCAAGCTGGAACTGGGGGATCTCGACGCCGTGGCGCGGGCCAGGGAGGTCAACATTCCCGAGCTGGCCCGCCTGGTGGACCACGGATGGGATCTCGTCGCCCCCGTTCCCTCGTGCGTGCTGATGTTCAAGCAGGAACTCCCACTCCTGTTTCCCGACGATGCGGGAGTCGAGAAGGTGCGGGCGGCGTTCTTCGACCCCTTCGAATACCTCATGCTGCGACACCGCGACGGCCTCCTGAACACCGACTTCCGTTCGGGGCTCGGCAAGGTCGCCTACCACGCCGCCTGCCATCAGCGGGTGCAGAACATCGGCATGAAGACGCGCGAGGTGCTTGCGCTGGTTCCGGACACCGAAGTCATGGTCATCGAGCGGTGTTCCGGCCACGACGGCACCTACGCGGTGAAGAAGGAATTCCACGAGATTGCGGTCAGGATTGCGCGCCCGGCCGCGCGCCGGGTGGCGGAGTCGAAGGCCGACTACTACACCAGCGACTGCATCATGGCTGCCCACCACATCGGCAACACCCTCGGCGACGGCTCCACCCCGATGGCGCCCATGTCGCTGCTGCGCAAGGCGTACGGGATCTGACCGGTGGACAAGCTCACGCGCGCGGATCTGTACACTCTGGAGCGGTACCACGATCACCGGGCCGAGTTCCGAACCCGCGTGCTCGCGCACAAGCGGCTCCGGCAGGTGCCGCTCGGGCCGAACGCAACCCTGTACTTCGAGGATCGGTTGACCATCCAGTACCAGATTCAGGAGATACTCCGGGTCGAGCGGATCTTCGAGGCCGATGCGATCGACGAGGAGCTCGCCGCCTACAATCCACTGATCCCCGACGGGGCCAACCTGAAGGCGACGTTCATGCTGGAGTACGAGGATCCGGACGAGCGCCGGCGCATGCTCGGTCGGCTCCGGGGAATCGAGGATCGGGTCTGGATCGAGATCGGGGGGAAGCGCATCCACGCCGTGGCCGACGAGGACCTCGACCGGACGACGGACGACAAGACCTCTGCCGTGCACTTCCTGCGGTTCGAGCTTTCGGACCGGATGCGCGCCGCGCTCGGAGCGGGCGCGACAATGAGGTTCGGCATCGAGCACGACGCCTACCACCACCACTGCACCCCGTCCGAGGCGTCACGCGCCGCGCTGATCGCGGATCTCGACTGACGCGACGCTGGCGTGGCCCGGGCGACGGCAAGCGTCCGAGCCTTCTCATCCGATGTCGGGCAATGATTCCGGTCATGAATACGCTCTACGACGCCGCCTCGATCGAAGTCCTGGCCGGGCTCGACCCGGTCCGCAAGCGGCCTGGCATGTATACCGATACGGCGCGGCCGAACCACCTTGCGCAGGAGGTCGTCGACAACAGTGTCGACGAGGCCATCGTCGGACACGCGACCCGTCTCGTCGTTGTCCTCCACGCCGATGATTCGCTCACGGTCGACGACGACGGCCGCGGGATGCCCGTCGACATCCACCCCGAGGAGGGCATCCCCGGCGTCGAACTCATCCTCACCCGCCTCCACGCCGGGGGGAAGTTTTCGCAGGGAAGCTATCGGTTCTCGGGGGGGCTGCACGGGGTCGGAGTGTCCGTGGTCAATGCGCTGTCGCGACGCCTGGAGGTCCGCGTGAGGCGCGGGGGCAGCGAGTACGCGATGGCCTTCGAAGGCGGGGACAAGGTCGAGGCGCTGGCGGTGGTCGGCTCCGTCGGGCGCCGGAATACGGGAACCACCCTCCGTTTCTGGCCCGACGGGCGCTACTTCGATTCGCCGAAGTTCTCGATTCCGCGGCTGCTCCACACCCTGCGCGCCAAGGCGGTGCTCTGTCCGGGGCTGCGGGTGTCGTTTGCGAACGAAGCGAGCGGCGAACGCAGCGAGTGGCACTACGAAGACGGTCTCGCCGCCTATCTGAAGGATGCGCTGGAGACCACCGACTGCGTTCCGGAATCTCCGTTCATCGGCAGCATGGCGGGCAACGCCGAGGCGGCGGACTGGGCGGCGGTATGGCTGCACGAGGGAGGGGAGGGGCCCACCGAGAGCTACGTCAACCTGATTCCCACGCCGCTCGGGGGTACCCACGTCAACGGCTTCCGGGCCGGGCTGCTGGAGGCCCTGCGCGAATATTGCGAGTTTCGCAACCTCCTGCCGCGCGGGGTGAAGCTTGCCCCCGAAGACATCTGGGAGCGTTGCCGGTACGTGCTGTCGGTGAAGATGAACGAGCCGCAGTTCACCGGACAGACCAAGGATCGGCTCTCGTCCCGGGAATGCGCGGCGTTCGTTTCCGGGGTGGTCAAGAACGCGTTCAGTCTGTGGCTGGGGCAGCATCCGGACACGGGGGATCGCATCGCCGAAATCGCGATCGCCAGCGCCCAACTGCGCATGCGTGCGGCCAAACGGGTGGTGCGGAAAAAGGTCACATCCGGGCCGGCACTGCCCGGCAAGCTCGCCGACTGCACATCGCAGGATCTCGCCCGCACCGAGCTGTTCCTGGTCGAGGGCGATTCCGCCGGCGGCTCCGCCAAGCAGGCCCGGGACCGCGAGTTCCAGGCGGTGATGCCGCTGCGGGGCAAGATACTCAATACGTGGGAGGTCGAATCCGGTCAGGTCCTGTCGTCGCAGGAGGTGCACGACATCGCCATCGCAGTCGGGGTCGACCCCGGTTCGGATGATCTGAGCGGACTGCGCTACGGGAAGATCTGCATCCTCGCCGATGCCGATTCCGACGGCGCCCACATCGCGACCCTGCTCTGTGCACTGTTCCTCCGGCACTTCCGCTCGCTGGTGCTGGACAACCGCGTCCATGTGGCGATGCCGCCGCTGTACCGGATCGACGCCGGCAAGAGCGTGTACTACGCTCTCGACGACGACGAGAAGAAGGGCATCCTCGACCGGATTGCGGCGGAGAAGTTCAAGGGGCGGGCGAATGTGCAGCGGTTCAAGGGCCTCGGAGAGATGAATCCGCTGCAGCTTCGAGAGACCACCATCGCGCCCGAGACCCGGCGCCTCGTCCGCCTCACCGTCGCCCCCGGCGACGATACCGACGAGGCCGTCGATCTGCTGCTCGCGAAAAAGCGCGCCTCGGACCGCCGCGCGTGGCTCGAACGCGACGGCAACCTCGCCGAGCTCTGAGCCGGTCACCCGGCCCGATTCGCTACTCCCCGGTCGTCGCTGGAATGCAGACAGGCATGACATTCGATTTCGACGAGGTCGAACGGCGTCCGCTGCGGGACTTCGCCGAGAAGGCGTATCTCGACTACTCGATGTACGTGATTCTCGATCGGGCCCTGCCTCACGTCGGGGACGGGCTGAAGCCGGTGCAGAGACGCATCGTGTACGCGATGTCGGAGCTGGGTCTGACCACCGGCGCGAAGTACAAGAAATCCGCGCGCACCGTCGGGGATGTGCTCGGCAAGTTCCACCCGCACGGCGAGAGCGCCTGCTACGAGGCGATGGTGCTGCTCGCGCAGCCGTTCGCCACCCGCTATCCGCTGATCGACGGCCAGGGAAACTGGGGGACCGCCGACGATCCGAAGTCGTTCGCGGCGATGCGCTACACCGAGGCGAAGCTCACCCGGTTCGCGGACATCATGCTGCGCGAACTTCGCGAGGGCACCGTCGACTGGAGCGCGAACTTCGACGGTACGCTCGACGAGCCGGAGCTGCTCCCGGCCCGCCTGCCGCACGTGCTGCTCAACGGTGCGGCCGGAATCGCGGTCGGCATGGCGACCGACGTTCCCCCGCACAACCTGCGCGAGATCGTCGCCGCCTGCGTCCGGCTCCTGGATCAGCCGCAGGTGTCCGTCGCCGAACTCTGCGAGAACGTCCGGGGTCCGGATTTTCCCACCGAGGCGGAGATCGTCACTGCGCGCCGGGACCTCGTCGCGATGTACGAAAGCGGCTCGGGCAGCGTGCGGATGCGCGCGCGGTTCGAACGCGACGACGCTTCGATCGTCGTGACCGCCCTTCCTTACCAGGTCTCGGGCTCGAAGGTGCTGGAGCAGATCGCGCAGCAGATGCTCGCGAAGAAACTGCCGATGGTGGAGGATCTCCGCGACGAGTCCGACCACGAAAACCCCACCCGCCTCGTCATCGTTCCCCGATCGAACCGCGTCGACGTCGAGCGGCTGATGTCCCACCTGTTCGCCACCACCGACCTGGAGCGCACCTACCGCGTCAACATGACCGTGGTGGGGCTCGACCACCGCCCTCGACAGGCCGATCTGCGGGCGATCCTCTCGGAGTGGCTGAAGTTCCGGATCGCGACGGTGCGCCGCCGGACCGAACATCGCCTCGATCGGGTCAACGACCGGCTCCATGTTCTGGAGGGGTTGCTCGTCGCCTTTCTCAATATCGACGAGGTCATCACCATCATCCGGCAGGAGGACCACCCGCGGCCGGCGCTGATGAGCCGGTTCGGTCTTACCGACGTGCAGGCCGAGGCGATCCTCAATCTGCGGCTCCGCAATCTCGCGCGGCTGGAGGAGGTGAAGATCCGGGCCGAACAGTCGGAGCTGGCCGCCGAGAGTCGCCGCCTGGGGGAGATCCTCGAAAGCGAGGAGGGCGTGCCGATGCTGGTCCGCGGCGAGTTGCTGGAAGATGCCGAACGCTACGGCGACGAGCGCCGTTCGCCTCTGGTGGAACGCGACGCGGCGCAGGCGCTCGGGGAGGCCGACCTGGCGCCGGCCGAGCCGATCACGGTGCTGCTCTCCGAGCGGGGCTGGGTCCGCGCCGCCAAGGGACACGAGATCGACCCACGAGGTCTCGGCTACCGGCCCGGAGACGCGTTCCGGGCCATGGCCCGCGGCCGCGGCAACCAGCTTGCGGTATTTCTGGATTCGACCGGTCGCGTGTACTGCGTTCCGGCCCACACCCTCGCATCCGCCCGCGGTCAGGGAGAGCCGCTGGCCGGGCGCATCAACCCCCCCGATGGCACCACCTTCGAGGGTGTCATGATCGGGGCGGCATCCCAGCACTATGTGATTGCCACGGACGCCGGATACGGCTTCATCGTGCGCCTGGAAGATCTCTGGTCGCGGAACCGCGCGGGCAAGGCGTGCGTTTCACTCACCCCGGGAGCGAAGCTGCTCGTGCCGCGCCCGGTCACCGATCCGGATGTCGAGCAGCTCGCAGCGGTCTCCGGGGCCGGAAAGCTCCTCGTCCATGCCCTGGCGGAGCTCCCGCGGCTGGCCCGGGGCAAGGGGGTGAAGATCATCCGGATCCCGAAGGCGAAGGCCGGGGCCCGGGAGGATTGCGTGGTCGATATCGAGGTCGTGCCCGTGCGCAGGCCGCTCACCATTCACGCCGGCAAGCGTTACATCAACCTGAAGCCGTCCGACCTCGCGCACTACGCGCTCGGGCGCGGGCGGGCCGGGCTGCTGCTGCCCCGCGGTTTCCAGCGGGTGGATCGCCTGGAAGTCCGGGACGCCTGATCGATCACCAAGGAGCCCCGATCCATGCCGAACATCAATACCAACGAATTCCGGGCCGGGCTGAAGCTGATGATCGACGGCGACCCGTGCTCCATCATCGAGAACGAGTTCGTCAAGCCGGGCAAGGGCCAGGCGTTCGTCCGGGCGAAATTCCGCAACCTCAGGAGCGGGCGGGTCATCGAACGCACGTTCAAGTCCGGGGAGTCGGTGGAGGCGGCGGATGTTCTGGAGGTGTCGCTGCAATTCATATACAGCGACGGCGACATGTTCCACTTCATGGACGAGGCGACGTTCGAGCAGCATGCAGCAACGGCGGATGCCGTGGCCGGCGCCGCCCGCTGGCTCAAGGAGCAGGACGCATGCACGATCACGCTGTGGAACGGCACGCCGATCGCGGTCTCTCCACCGAACTTCGTGACCCTGCGAATCACCGAGACCGAACCCGGCGTGCGTGGCGATACCGCGAGCGGCGCGACCAAGCCGGCGACGGTCGAGACCGGCACCGTCATCAAGGTTCCGCTGTTCATCGAGCCGGGTGAGCTGGTGAAGATCGACACCCGCACCGGCGAGTACGTGTCGCGCGCCCGCGAGTGAGTGCCGCTCGCGCTGTATCCGTGATCCGGACCCATACCATCGAATTGACGGGTTCAGGTGCTCCACGGTGCAGATGCGCGGATTTGGGGATGAGCCGTTCATCCATCGGCGGTGAATGGTGGCCGAGGCGGATCGGTCGGAGCGGAGATCGACGGTAATGGAGGGATCGGGCGGCGACTGGCAACCAGGGGCAAGTATCGACGCGCTCCGGCTCCGGGCCCGCGTCCTGCGTGCGGTTCGCGCGCACTTCGACGCCGAGGGCGTGCTGGAGGTGGAGACTCCCAGCCTGGGCTCGCGCACCGTCACCGATCCGTCGATCGAGAGTCTCGTCGCCCGCGATGGCGCCGGGCGTGCCTGGTACCTGCAGACGTCGCCCGAGTTCGCGATGAAGCGGCTGCTGGCGGCGGGAAGCGGATCCATCTACCAGATCACCCGGGCATTCCGGGACGAGGAGCGGGGCCGGCACCACAATCACGAGTTCTCGATACTGGAGTGGTACCGGGTGGGATTCGACCACCATCGCCTCATCGACGATATCGATGCGCTGCTCGATACCGCCCTCGGCCCCGATCCATCCCGGCGCATGACATTCCGCGAGGCATTCCTGCGTCACCTCGGCCTTGATCCGCTGACGGCGCCGCTGACGGATCTGCACGGTGCATGCCGCTCACACGGGTTCGAGAGCGGCAGCGCAGGCGCCGACCGCGACGAATGTCTCGACTGGCTCCTCTCCGCCGTGGTGCAGCCCGCGTTCGGGTCCGGTCGGGTCTACCTGCTCGACTTCCCCGCGTCACGGGCCGCGCTCGCGAAGGTGCGCGCCGGCTCTGCCGCGGTCGCGGAACGGTTCGAGCTCTACATCAACGGAATCGAAGTCGCGAACGGCTATCATGAACTCCGGGACGCCGAGGAATTGCGTCGGCGGATGCAGCATGACATCAAGGTACGGTCGCGGACGAGGCAGCCGGTACCGGAAGTCGACGATCGACTGCTGGCGGCCCATGAGGCGGGGTTGCCGGCCTGCGCAGGGGTGGCGGTCGGGCTGGATCGTCTCGTCATGCTCGCCGGCCGCTACCGGTCATTGCAGGAGGTACTGGCATTCACGCAGGATACGGCATGAGCGCGCAGGCGGAGCCCTCCACCCGCCCGTCGGTGGGGCTTCTGGCCGTACCGTCGGCGGAACTTCTCGCCGGCCTGTCGGCGGGGCTTCCCGCCGTACCGTCAGCGGCACTGCTCGCGGCCCGGTCGGTGGAACTTCCCGCCGACCTGTCGGCAGAACTACTCGCCGACTTGATGATTCGATCGGGCGGCGGATCGGCCTGTCTCCGAACTATGTCTTCGAACCACGCTCGGCGGCTGCCCGGCCTTGAGAGTATGATATCCGTGCAGAACACGCTTTCCTGCGGGCGGGGACTCGACAGCTTCACAGCTCGGCGCCGCCCGCCGAGGAGGCTCGACCGGCTGTCGATTCAGCACGCCGGCTCGACGGCGGTGCATGGAGCCACGGATCGGCGTGATGTCCGACAACGTCTCAGACCGCGATCTCGTAGAGCGGGTGCAGAGTGGAGATCGCAGGGCGTTCGACTTGCTGATGCTCAAATATCAGCACCGGATCGCCAAGCTGGTCGCTCGCTATGTCCAGGATCCGGCCGACAGTCTCGACGTGACGCAGGAAGCGTTCATGAAGGCGTATCGTGCACTTCCGAGATTTCGGGGCGACAGCGCGTTCTATACCTGGATGTATCGGATCGCCATCAATACCGCGAAGAATCACCTGGCGACGCAGGCGCGACGGCCGCGGGATTCCGGGGTGGACGTGACGGATGCCGAGCAGTTCGATGGCGTCGTCGAGTTGAAGGAGACCGTCACTCCGGAAGGGCTCGCCCTCACCGAGGAGATACAGCACACGGTGGCTGCGGCCATCGAGGCCTTGCCCGAGGATCTCAAGGTCGCGGTCTCGCTGCGGGAGCTCGAGGGGTTGAGCTACGAGGACATCGCCCGGGTGATGGAGTGCCCCGTCGGTACCGTCCGATCGCGGATCTTTCGCGCCCGTGAAGCAATCAACGCGCGGCTCGATCCGCTGCTCGACTGAGTGCTGCACGGGTCGGGACGAACGCTCATGAACGCACCCGTTTCGAAAGAAAATCTCTCGGCCTTCATCGACGGTGAGCTGGAGGCCCCGGCGCGGGACGGAGTCGTGGATGCCCTGTGTCAGGATCCCGAACTGCGTCGAACATGGGAGCGGTTCCACCTCATCGGGGATACCATACGCGGGGTCGGTCCCGTCCCCGGCGCCGATGCCATTGCCCGGGAAGTGGGCGTGGTCCTCGCCGGCGAGTCGGTCGTTCGCCTGAAGCCGCGGGCACGGCGTTCGCGACTCCGACCCCTTGTCGGAGCGGCGATTGCGGCGGCGATTGCGGGGGTCGCGGTTCTCGGACTGCACCGTCTCGACCGCGGCGGCCCCCGGGCTCCGCATGTCGCGGATGCGTCACCGCCGGAGTCCGCAGCGACGGCCTCCGGCCGGGCCGTCCCGGGTTACTCCGAGGTGCGCGTCATCTCGGGGATCGTGCCGTCCGCCGGTATCGAAGTATCCCGCCGGCAATGGAGCGGGGTGGCGCCGGATGCGGAGGGGCGTCTCACCGCCTACCTCGTCAGCCACAACGAGCACACCGGTCACGGGGTGCACGGTGTGCTGACCTATGTTCGAATCGTCCGCCATCAGTTCTTCGTGGAGGCCGGACCCTGAACGCCGCCCCGACATCCTTGCGCCACGAGTCACCAAGGCACGGGTCATCGCGATCAGGACCGGGAACGGCGTGCCTGGCGGGCGTCATCCTGATCGTCGGACTGGTCGTGGCCACTGTCCATCCGAATTCCGCGGTCGCCGCCGCCGCCGAAGCGGACAAGGTTCGGGGCATGCTCGACCGGATGGTCCACGCATCACGTTCGCTCGACTACACCGGAACGTTCATCTACCGCAACGGATCGATCATCCGCTCGATGAAGATCATCCACCGAGCGGCCGTCGGCGGGAGTCACGAGCGGCTCGTCGCGCTGTCCGGGGTGCCCCGCGAAGTCATTCGCGATGGAAAGAACGTCACCTTCATCTTTCCCGACGATCAGGCGGTAGTGGTCACCAGGCGCCACCAGAGTCACCGGTACCCCTTCGCCACGTTCGACCCGGAGGTCGCGATCGATTCCACCATCTGCGAGTTCTACATCCTGACGAGCGACGGCACCGATCGGGTGGCGGATCGGGAAGCGGACGTGATCCACATCCGGCCGAAGGACCGATACCGCTACGGGCTGCGCCTTGCGGTCGGTCGCGAGACCGGCCTGCTGCTGAACATGGAGCTGCTCGGAGGCGATTCGACGGCGCTGGAGCAGATTGTCTACACGCACCTGGAGCTGCCCGCATCGATTCCCGACGAGGCTCTGAAGCCCCGTATCGCCGATGCCGGATACCGGCGTTACGAAGTGGGCGACCCGGAGGGGGCCGGACACCGCCGGTCGGCCGCGCGGGCCCGGGAATGGGTGATCGGGTGGTTGCCGGTCGGTTTCAGGATGACGGACGAGTCCTACGGCGGCGTCCCGTCCGGTGGAGAGGCCGTGTACCACCTGATCTACAGCGACGGACTCGCGTCATTGTCACTGTTCATCGAGCCGGCGGCCGCAGAGGGGGACCGGATCGAGGGGCCGTCCTCGGTCGGAGCGGTCAATGTCTACAGCCGCGTCATCGACGGGTATCAGCTCAGCGTGGTCGGCGAGGTTCCCGCAATCGCGGTGGAAAGAATCGCGGCATCCATCACCAAGCGATAGATCATCCCGAGGAGGAGTCCAGGCACCCATGCATCATTCGCTCAACCCACCGCCGCGCGAGCACCGCGTCCGGGCCGGGCGGCCCGGGGCGTCCGCCCCGATCGTCACCCTGACCGCCGCGCTGTCGATCGCAGCGGCGTGTTTCACCTCCGAGCCGCTGTTCGCGCGGTCCTTGCCCGATTTCACCGACCTCGTCGAGCGCAATCGAGCCGTGGTGGTGAACATCAGCACGACCCAGCGCCGGACCCCGCCCGCGGATCGGCCCCGGATGCCCCGGGATCTCGATATTCCCGATCTGCCCGAAGACAGCCCGCTTCGCGAGTTCTTCCGGCGCTTCTTCGGCGAAGGGGAAATCGAACGGTTCGACGCCCGGTCGCTGGGCTCCGGATTCATCCTCTCCGAGGACGGGTTCATCATTTCCAACAACCATGTGGTGCGCAATGCCGACGAGATCATCGTGCGGCTGAGCGATCGCCGGGAGTTCATCGCAACGGTCGTCGGCACCGATGAGGCCAGCGACGTCGCGCTTCTCAAGATCGATGCCCGGGGATTGCCGGTGGCCCGTATCGACACCGACTACGAGCTGAAGGTGGGCGAGTGGGTCCTCGCCATCGGTTCACCGTTCGGGTTCGATTACTCCGTCACCGCGGGCATCGTCTCCGCCAAGGGCCGCAGCCTCCCCCGCGAGAACTACGTTCCGTTCATCCAGACCGATGTCGCGATCAACCCGGGAAACTCCGGCGGCCCCCTGTTCAATCTCGATGGTCAGGTGGTCGGGGTGAACTCCCAGATTTTCAGCCGCACCGGGGGGTTCATGGGGCTCTCCTTCGCCATACCGATCGACGTGGCGATGGATGTCGCCGACCAGTTGCGCGAGACGGGCCGCGTTTCCAGAGGCTGGCTCGGCGTCCTGATTCAGGACGTGACCAGAGAGCTGGCGGAGTCGTTCGAAATGGACAAACCCCGGGGCGCGCTGGTCGCCAGGGTGCTCGACGGCAGTCCGGCCGAAAGGGCGGGGTTCGAGGTCGGCGACATCGTGCTGTCGTTCGACGGAAACGCGATCGAGCGTTCATCGGAGCTTCCGCCGATCGTCGGCCGCACACGCGTCGGTCGGGAGGTGGAGGTCGGGATCCTGCGCGGCGGACAGGCGATGACCCTGTCGGTGACGACCGACGAGCTGCCCGAGGAGGACGAAATCCAGGTCACCGCCGCCCCGGGACCGGAGGGCATCGAGGCGATGCGGCTGGGAATCGTGGTGCGCGAGATGACCGAGGAGGAGAGGGCATCGGTGGACGCCGCCGACCGGGGGGTCGTCGTGAGCGGCGTCTCCGCCGGAGGTCCGGCCGAGCGGGCGGGCATTCGCGAGGGAGACCTGATTCTCATGCTGGGCAATCGGAAGATCGCGAGCGGCGACGACCTCTCGCGGCTCGTGGCCGAGCTGCCGCCGGGCAAGGCGGTATCGATACTCGTCCAGCGCCAGGGCAATCCGATCTTCCTGGCCCTGAAGCTGGAATAGATCCGGGTGAAATTCGATTTCCCGACCCTGATCGTGGTGCTGGTGTTCGTCACCGGCATCATATGGGCACTCGACGTCGCAGTACTCGCGCCTCGTCGCAGAGCGGCGGCTCGCCGGGCCGAGGGCGCCTCGCAGGACGTGGTCGTCGCGCCGCCGTCGCGCCTCGTCGAGTACTCGAAGTCTTTCTTTCCGGTGTTCCTGATCGTCCTGGTCCTGCGTTCCTTCATCGTGGAGCCCTTTCGCATTCCGTCGAACTCGATGATGCCGACCCTGCTGACCGGGGACTTCATTCTCGTCAACAAGTTCGGCTACGGCATCCGACTGCCGGTGGTCGACACCAAGATTGTGGATATCGGCCTGCCCGAGCGGGGCGACGTCGTCGTCTTCCGATTCCCGGACGACCCCACCACCCCCTTCATCAAGCGCGTGGTGGGAGTGCCCGGCGATCGGATTGGCTACTATGACAAGGTCCTGTACGTGAACGACGAGCCGATGGATCAGAACCCGGTCGGGCGCTACGTCGGCTTCGGGTCCGGGGCGGTGATGAGCGGGGCGAGCCTGCGCACGGAACGGTTCCCCGAAACCGACCACAACATCCTGGTGCAGCCGGGGGCCCGTTCCGTTCAGGGCGAGACGGTGGTGCCGGAGGGCCACTACTTCATGCTGGGTGACAACCGGGACAACAGTCGCGACAGCCGGTACTGGGGCACGGTTTCGGAAGATCTGCTCATCGGCAGGGCGTTTCGCATCTGGATGAACTGGGATTTCGGGCACGGAATCGACTGGAAGCGGATTGGCAAGTCCATCGACTGAAACACGATGCCGGCATGCGCCGGCGCCTGCGCGGTGAATGCGACCCAGCGACGGCTCGAGGCGCGACTCGGCCATTCGTTCGACGAGCCGGGACTGCTCGTTCGCGCCCTGACGCATCGCAGCGCCGGCACTCGGAACAACGAACGGCTCGAGTTTCTCGGTGATGCGATTCTGACCTTCCTCGTCGCCGAGCGCCTGTATGACGCACACCCCGACGGATCGGAGGGCAAGCTCACGCGCCTGCGCGCCCGGGTCGTCCGCCGCGAGAGCCTCGCCGGCGCGGCTCGTCAGCTTGGCGTCGGCGATGCCCTGGTGCTGGGCGCCGGCGAACGCAAGACCGGTGGGCGGGAGCGCGATTCGATTCTCGCCGACGCCTTCGAAGCCATCGTCGGAGCCCTCTATCTCGATTCGGACATCGCAACGTGCCGGGACCGCGTGCGGGCACTGCTGCGGGAGTGGTTCGAAGCGGCCTCACGCGGCGATGGAAGCAAGGACGCGAAGACACGCCTTCAGGAGCTTCTGCAGGCCCGGGCGAAACCGTTGCCGACCTACCGGATCGTGGAAGTCGAGGGTGCCGCCCATCAGCGACTGTTCACCATGGGCTGCCGGGTCGAAGGTATCGATGGGGAGACGATCGGAACCGGATCGAGCCGTCGGCGCGCCGAGCAGGACGCCGCGACGCGCGTCATGGCCATTCTCGATGACCCCGACGGCTGCGCCTGATCACCGCTGCGGGTTCGTGGCCGTGGTCGGGCGGCCGAACGTGGGGAAGTCCACGCTCGTCAACGCGATGGTGGGGCAAAAGCTCAGCATCACGTCCAACCGGCCGCAGACCACCCGCCACCGGATCCTGGGCATCGCCACCGGTGAGGCGTCGCAGATCGTTTTCGTCGACACCCCGGGCATCCACACCGGGCACCGACGCGCCCTCAACCGGGCAATGAACCGGACCGCATCGAGGGCCCTGATCGGCGTCGATCTCGTACTCATGGTCGTCGAGGCGTCGGGTTGGGTGCGCGACGACGATCGCGTCCTCGCCCGGGTCGACCGAGCCGGCGGGGAGGGGGCGCCGCCGGTTCTCGTGCTGAACAAGATCGACCGGACGAGGCGTCGCGAGACGGTCCTTCCCGTGCTCGCGGACGCGAACCGGCGGCACGACTTCACGGCCACGGTGCCGGTCTGCGCCCGGACCGGGGAGAACCTGGAGCGGCTTCGGGAGGTGATCGAGGTACACCTGCCCGCGGGTCCGCCGGTGTTTCCGCCAGACCACTTCACGGATCGGGGCGAGGCGTTCCTGGCCGCCGAGATCGTTCGCGAGAAACTCATCCGCAGGCTTGGCCAGGAGCTGCCTCACCGCCTCGCGGTGGAGATTGAACGCTTCGCCGAGGTGGAGGGCCGGACGGTCATCAACGCCCTGGTGCTCGTGGAGCGTAATCAGCACAAGGCGATCGTCATCGGCCACGGCGGCGGAAGGCTCAAGGATGCGGGGAGCGCCGCCCGCCGGGACATTGCCCGGATGCTCGGACGTCCGGTGCATCTGGAGGTCTGGGTCAAGGTGAGGGAGGGGTGGTCGGACGACGAGTACGCGCTTCGTGGGCTCGGGCTTGCCGAGTAGCATGGCTCGAAGATTCGGTAGTGGCTCACTTCGACTCCTGAATTCCCGGGGAAATCCGTTCATGGAGACCACCGATGACGGGCAGAGTGTCAAGGTGAGCCACTACCGAAGATTCCACCGACTCACAGCGGCGGATGCGGATTCGACGGTTTTCACGGCGCGAATCGAGGGAGCGTTCAGGCGGGGGCCGACGGACGGGACCCGGGGCGCGTCATGAGCGCCCTCGAACGTGTCGATCTGGAGCCGGCCTTCGTGCTCCACGCTCGGTCCTGGCGGGAAACGAGCCTGCTCGTCGAGGTGTTCAGCCAGTGCCATGGCCGCCTCGGGATGATCGCGCGCGGCGCCAAGCGCCCGAAATCGAAAATGCGCGGCCTGCTTCAGCCGTTCGTACCCCTGCTGTTGTCGTGGCGCAGCCGGGGTGAGCTTGCGACCCTGACCGGGGCCGAAGCCAAGGGTGTCGTCCTGCCGCCCGCCGGCTCCGATCTGGTCATCGGGTTCTATCTCAACGAGCTGGTGTTGCGCTTCCTTCACCGCCACGACCCCGAGCCGACGCTGTTCGACCACTATCGTGCGGCCCTCGACGCGATTTCGCGGGGGAACAATCCGGAGCCGGTGCTCCGCATCTTCGAGAAGCGCCTTCTCCAGGCAACCGGCTACGCCCTGGAGCTCGAGCGCGAAACCCGTTCCGGTCTCGCCATCGAACCGGGCGCACGTTATCGGTATACGACGGATGCCGGGCCGGAACCCTGGTCGGACGGGGCCGACACCGGCGTATGCGTGAGCGGGGCGACCCTTCTGGCCCTCGCTCGCGAGGATCTTGCCGACTGCCGGGCGCTCGGGGAGGCCAGGCGACTGCTTCGATCGATCATCGACGCGCACTGCGGCGGTCGTGGCTTCGCCTCCAGAAGTCTGTGGAGGCGATGAGCGGCGCGCCCCAACGTTCGGCTGACGCAGTTCCGCCGCCTCGCCCGGAAATTTCTCCGATTCGGGTCTGCCGCCGCGAATCGGTGACATTTCCGGGCTAAGGTGCATCGTCCTGCGAAAGCGGGTCCGGGCTCGGACGGGCGTCCGTCGTCCTGCCACGTCCACGGGGCCTCCTCGGTGCCGGCCGCCGCCCGGCGGGCTCGGAGGCATCCGAGTCCTCGGCCGGAGCTGCTTGCGGACCGGGCGGCGCCGGCGCCGCCGAGCCGGTTTGCTCTTCGGTTTGCGGGCCGGACTGCACCGGCGTGGCGCCGCCGATTCGCTCTTCGGTTTGTGGGGGTGGGCCGAACCGTGCCAGTACGGTCGAGCCGGTTTGCTCCCCGGTTTGCGAGTCGGAATGCGTCGGCCCGACCGCGCCGGTTCGCGTTTCGGCCGGCGGGCCGGATTGGATCGGGGGGGCCGCGTCGGTTCGTGCCTCGGCTTGCGGGTCGGATCGTGTCGGTATGGCGGTGTCGGCCGGCGCCTCGACCCCGCTTTCATCGATTTCGGTGCCGCCGGCGGCAGCCCGCGCCCCGTCTCGCCCGCGGGCACGCGATCCTCCACGTCTCCCGCGCCGCGAGCCGCGTCTCGCTCCGCGCGACGCGGTCTCACCTCCCGACTGGGCCGATTCCTCGGATGGTGCACTGTCGCGAGCGCTTGTCGTCTCCCCCTCCGTCGCCCGAGGGGGGCGCTGGGCGCCGCGCCGTCGGCTCTCGTCATGACTCTGGCCACGGCTCTGGCCACGGCTCTGGCCACGGTTCTGGCCACGGTTCTGGCCATGTCCCTGGTCATGGCCATGGCTTTGGTCATCACCCTGGCCATTGCCTTGGCCATTGCCCTGGCGATGACTCTGGCCGGGTTGCGAGCGGTTCTCGGTACGCCGCGGGGCACCGCCCCGACGACGGGATTCGGAGCCGCCACCCCGACCGCGTTCGTTCGCGTTGCGGCGGGTGCCATGACGCCCCTGCCGCGATGGTGCCTGCGACCGGGAGGGAGCCCGACCCGGCGCGGGGCGTTCACCGAACAGCCACGTCCGGAGCCTGGCCAGCAATCCGCCCTTTCCCGCCGAGTCGGCCGAAGGCGCCGGTCGGCTCGGAGGAGGCGCCGACGGAGGCACGGCTCTGACCGCCGGTTCGTCGGGTGGTGCCGTAGCCCCCATGGAGAAAGTCGAGGTGGTGTCGACTTCGGCGGTCAGCTCGTAGCTCGCATCGCGAGCCGCGTCATTGCGGTACTCCTCCTCGCGAACACGTTTCACTTCATAGTTCGGAAGTGTCATCGACGGATCGGGAACCAGGATCACCTGCGCGTGCGTCCGCTTCTCGATTTCGAAGACATCCGCCCGTTTCTCGTTCAGAAGGAAGGTCGCGACCTCGATGGGGAGCCGCGCGACGATCCGGCCCGTCTGGTCCTTCATCGCTTCTTCCTGGACGATCCGCAGTATCGAAAGCGCAAGGGACTCCGGGTCGCGAACGGAACCCCGACCCTTGCAGGTGGGGCATGTCTGCAGGCTCGACTCTCCGAGAGACGGGCGCAGCCGCTGGCGCGACATTTCGAGAAGTCCGAAACGCGAGATGCGTCCGAGCTGGACCCGCGCTCGATCCTGTCTCAGCGCGTCCCGCAGCCGGTTCTCCACTTCGCGCTGGTTGCGGGTCGGAGCCATGTCGATGAAATCGATGACGATCAATCCGCCCACATCGCGCAGTCGCAACTGGCGAGCGACCTCATCGGCTGCCTCCAGATTGGTGTTGAGAGCGGTTTCCTCGATGTCGCTCCCCCTGGTGGCCTTCGCGGAATTCACGTCGATGCTCACCAGCGCCTCGGTGTGGTCGATGACCAGACTGCCGCCGGAGGGGAGGCGTACCGAATGGGTGAACGCGGATTCGATTTGACTCTCTATCTGGAACCGACTGAACAGAGGCACCTGACTGTCGTAGTACCGGATTCGATCGGCGCTCTCGGGTATGACCTGGGTGATGAAGTCCCGGGCCTGCTCGTAGACCTTCTCATCGTCGATGAGGATCTCGTTCACGTCCTTGTTGAAATAGTCGCGGATCGCGCGAATGATGACGTCGCTTTCCTGGTAGACGAGAAACGGTCCCGGGCGCTCGTTTGCCGCCGTCTCGACGGCCCTCCACAGCTTGAGCAGGTAGTCGAGGTCCCATTGCAGATCCTCTCGGGACTTTCCGACCCCGGCGGTACGCACGATGAGTCCCATGCCGGCGGGTACTTCGAGCGCGCTCAGCGCCTCGCGCAGCGCCGCGCGCTCTTCGCCTTCGATGCGGCGCGAGATGCCGCCGGCCCGCGGGTTGTTGGGCATGAGGACGAGATAGCGCCCGGCCAGGCTCGGAAACGTGGTGAGCGCCGCCCCCTTCTTGCCGCGCTCTTCCTTCTCCACCTGCACCAGAAGCTCCTGCCCCTCCGCCAGGGCGTCCCTCACCGTCGGGGATTCACCCGATTCGGCGCTCGGGTCGGCGTAGAATTCGCGCGCCACCTCTTTGAAGGGCAGGAAACCGTGCCGTTCGGCTCCATAGTCGACGAATGCGGCTTCCAGGCTGGGTTCGACCCGCGTGATCTTCGCCTTGTAGATACTCGCCTTGCGCTGGCTGCGCGCCGCTACCTCGATGTCGAGGTCGTAGAGGAACTGACCGTCCACCATCGCGACCCGACACTCCTCGGGCTGGGTGGCGTTGACCAACATTCTTTTCATTGTTCGTTCCGAGCGTATGCGACGGTCGCGTCGCAGTGGGTTGCGCCGGAGCGAGGGTGGGAGGGGAGAGATCGCACGAGCGGGCCCCGAGGACGGTGAATCGCCCCGAGGCTCGGACCTCGAGTTGCTCGGCTCGGATCAGGCAGCGGGCCGCTGCGGCCAATCGACCGCTCAGAAGATTCGGTGCGCCGCCATCATGGGCCCCCGGCCTCCATCCAGAGGCCGACACGCGGGAGGTATCGATGCTCGTCGATGTTCTGCCGCGACATGTTGCGTGGAAAACGTCGTTCCGGAGTCCGAGCCTGCGCGTGCATCGAGACTTCGCGGATCGGGTCGGTTCGAGCGCCCGGCCGGCTTGCACGCACTTCGTCTTGCCGATCTCTTCACCGCTCCGCCGTCGATGACCGGCGTCGCGTCATGGATTCGTGAGCTGGATCCCGGATCGCCCCGTTTCCGCCTGAAACCTCCTCAGGTTTCCGATTGGTCGGCCCTGAGCCCCACCGGCTCCGGACAGGACGAACACCCCCCCAGCGGCGGCGAATATATCATGACTTCCGAATGAACCGCACCGCCACCATCGCCGCTACCATCGTCATCATCATGGCCACCACCACGGCCCGATGAGTGCAGTGCCGGGATCGCGACGGGAAGCCGCGCACGAGATCGTCGTCGACGAATCGGTGCGCGGTCAGCGTGTCGACAACTTCCTGACGTTGCGGCTCAAGGGCGTTCCGCGCTCGCGGATCTACCGGTTGCTGCGCCGCGGGGAGGTTCGTGTCAACCGCGGTCGGGTGCGACCGCACTATCGGCTGGCGTCCGGCGACATCGTGCGGGTGCCTCCGGTGTGGCGCATCGAAACCCGGCCGCGCGCGGCGCCGAGCCGGGAGAGGCGGTTGGCCATCGAGCGGGCGATCCTCCACGAGGACGACGGGCTGATCGTGCTGAACAAGCCGGCCGGGTGGGCAGTGCATGGCGGCAGCGGGGTCGACTTCGGCATCATCGAATGCCTGCGGGCGGCGAGGCCCCGCGCCAGACGAATGGAACTGGTCCACCGAATCGACCGTGATACCTCGGGGTGCCTGCTGATCGCCAAGCGGCGCCGCGTGCTTGTCGCGCTGCACGAGGCATTGCGACAGGAGCGGGTGCGCAAGCGCTATCTCGCGCTCGTACGCGGGGACTTCGGCTCCCGCAGGCGTCGCTGCGAGTCGCCGCTGCTGCGTACCGAGCGCCCCACCGGCGAACGAATCGTGCGCGTCCATGCCCGCGGGAAGCCGTCGGCGACGGAGTTCGTGCCGCTGCGGACCGGCGCTGTCGCCAGTCTGGTCGCGGCGCACCCGCGCACCGGCCGTACCCACCAGATACGGGTACACGCAGCCGACCTGCACGCGCCGCTGGCGGGCGACGAGAAGTACGGCGACCGCGAGTTCAACCGCCTGATGCTATCCTGCGGTCTGAAGCGGCTCTTCCTGCACGCGGCATCCGTTGCGGTACGAACCGCGGAAGGGTGGATGGCGTTCGAGGCGCCGCTGGCTCCCGAACTGGCCGCGGTGCTGGAGTCCCTGGGGCTCGATGCCTCCGCCACCGACCCCTGAACTGCCACTTCAACGATTCCCGACGGCGTCCCGACCGGCCGTCACGCAGCCCGAAAGTGACGGGTTTCGGGCTTCCGACGCTTCTTCGGGGCATTTCGAGGACATGTTCACGTCCGACGAGTTCACGTCCGACGAGAACGGCGGCAGCCGCCTCGCAATGGCGAACCTCCACCCGGGCGCCGCCGCGCATCAGCACTGTCCCTTCGCGCCGACCCCGGAACGGTCGATCGCATCTCCCTGCGTGCGCAGCACGTCGAGGCCCACCGAGCGCAGCATCTCGCACAACCGAATCATGGGAAGTCCGAGCAACGCCGTGGGGTCGTCTCCGCGCATGCACTCGAACAGGGCGCACCCGAGGGACTCGGCCCGGAAGCCGCCCGAACAGTCGTACGCGCGCTCGCGCGACACGTACGCCTCGATGTCGCTTGCCGCCAGCGTCCTGAATTTCACCGCGAACGGCACGACATCGCTCAGGAGATGGCCGGTCGCGGCGTCGAGCACCGCGACCCCGGTGCGGAATTCGAGCCATCGTCCGCTGGCCATCGTGAGCTGGGCGACGTTCTCCGCATGGCCGCCGGGCTTGCCGAGGATCATGCCGTCGATCAGGGCGACCTGGTCGGAGCCGATCACGAACCCGGTCCCCACCCGTGCCGCCACCGCGTGGGCCTTGCGTTCCGACAGGCGGCGGACGAGCCGATCGGGCGCCTCGCCATCGAAGGGGGTTTCGTCGATATCCGCAGGCACGACAAGAAACGGGATCGAGAGACGTTCCAGCAGACTGCGCCGGGACGGGGAGCGTGAGCCGAGTACGAGCCGATGCATCGGACCGCCGCCGGGTATGGAGAAGTGGTGGCTTATAACGGGTGGCGGCGGGTCTTGGCAACGCAGCTTCGGCAACGTGGCGGGGTGAGTGGGGCCTGATGCGCGCGGGGGGCGTCAGTCATTCCCAACGGATCGGAACACGCACTCGAAATGGCTCCGAATGGATGTCCCGGAGGTTCGAAACCCGCCGGAATCGCGCCGTCCGACGATCTCTCGGGCCGTTGGTGGGAACCGCCGGCAGTTCGTCGGCCGCTTTGACACGGAAAGCGCGGGCTCTTTACGATCCCGTCCCGAAAATTTCACCGGCCCACGGTGGCGGCGAAATTTTCGGGCCAGGCGCAATCGACTCCGTCGGTTTCGCGGCCGGTGACCAGTGGACGATGTGCGAGCGAACGGGAGGTCGGCGGTCGATGGACGTGGAGGAGCTCGCTTCGCGCCGAGCAGTCCTTGATGGCGTCGTCGAGGCGGAATCAATGCCGCGGCTCCTCGGGGTGGTCGCGACCAGGCCCGACGCCGTCGCGTACCGGATCGAGTTCGGTCGGGATGCCTCGGGGCGACCGAAGATGTGCGGTCACGTGAAGGGGGCGCTGACGTTCGTCTGTCAACGCTGCCTCGACCGACTCGACTGGCCCCTCGACGCGAGGTTCGAATCCGTGGTGGTCGAGAGCGCGCAGGAGGACACGGGTGGAATGGATGCGGTAACTTCCCCCGGCGGCCGGATCGATCCGGAACTGGTGATCGAGGAGGAAATTCTGCTCGCGTTGCCGAACGCGCCGGTTCATCCCCGTGGTTCGTGCGCTGCCCCTTCGGTTCACGGCGCGTGCGGGCGGCCGCCGTCACGACGCTCCAGCCCGTTCTCGGCCCTGCGTACACTGTGGCCGACCGATAACCCCGAGCCGTCGGGCGGCCATGACCCCAAGCAGTCGGACTGATTGGTTCAACCCGGGGCCGCGGCCGGCGACCGAGCCGCCGACCGACGGCCGATCGACAGGAGAATTCGAATGGCGGTCCAGCAAAACAGAAAATCACGATCCAGGCGCGGAATGCGACGAGCTCACGATGCGTTGCGCGGCCCGGCCACATCGACCGAGCCGACGACCGGGGAGACCCATCTTCGTCACCATGTGAGCCCGGACGGGTACTACCGAGGGAGGAAGGTCGTCGAAGGCCGCCGCGACTGACGGCGCATCCGGGTGGGCAAGCGCCATACGATTGCCCTTGATGCGATGGGCGGAGACCACGGACCGGACGTCGTGGTTCCCGCGGCGTTCGAGGCGCTGGCCGAGTCCACCGATGTCGATCTGGTGCTGGTCGGGGACGAGCACGCCATCGGTGCCGCGCTGCGGCCGGTATCCTCCGTCTCCGACGGCCGAATTTCCATCCTTCACGCATCGCAGAGGGTGGAGATGGACGACTCGCCGTCGCAGGTCCTGCGGTCGAAGCAGGACTCGTCGATGCGGGTGGCGATCGACCTCGTGCGCGATGGCAAGGCCGATGCCTGCGTGAGCGCCGGAAATACCGGGGCGCTGATGGCGATGGCGCGGTTCGTGCTGAAGACGCTGCCCGGAATCGATCGTCCCGCCATCATCTCCGAACTGCCGACCGCGAAGGGCCATACCCATGTTCTGGACCTTGGCGCGAACGTCGAATCGACTTCGCGTCATCTGTTCGAGTTCGCGGTGATGGGCTCGGAACTCGTCAGCGCGGTGGACGACATCGAGCGCCCGAGAGTCGGGCTGCTCAACGTCGGTCAGGAGGGAATCAAGGGCAACGAACGGGTGAAGGAAGCGGCTCGGCTTCTCGCATCAAGCAACCTCCACTACATCGGATTCGTCGAGGGTGACGATATCTACGCCGGCACCGCCGACGTCGTGGTCTGTGACGGTTTCGTCGGGAATGTGGCGCTGAAGTCGAGCGAAGGCGTGGCGCGCATGATTTCCGGCCTGATGCGCGAGGAGTTCGACCGATCTCTCTCCAGCCGCGTCGCGGGGCTTCTCGCGCGCCCGGTGCTGAGAAGGCTGGCCGGGCGCATGGACCCCCGCAGCTACAACGGGGCGAGCTTCGTCGGCCTGCGCGGAATCGTGATCAAGAGCCATGGCCGCGCGGATGTCGTCGCTTTCAAGCGCGCGATCACCGAGGCGGTGGCGGAAATCAGGAAAAACGTGCCCGAGCGCATCAGCGAGCGCATCGCGTCCGTGCTCCTCGAGAAGGAGGCGGTGTGAGCTATCCGAGAATCGCCGGCACCGGATCGAGCCTCCCGGAGCGGGTCGTCACCAACGCCGAGCTCGCCGCGCTGGTCGATACCGGCGACGCCTGGATCCGGGAACGCACCGGCATCGGGCGGCGCCACATCGTCGACGAGTCGGAGTCGACCTCGGATCTCGCCGAGCGCGCCGCGCGCAACGCCCTTGATGCGGCCGGCATCGACGCCGGGGCGCTGGACCTCATCGTGGTCGGCACCACAACCCCCGATCGCATTTATCCGTCGACCGCCTGCCGCTTGCAGGCGCGGCTCGGAGCGGGCGAGTGCCCGGCGTTCGATGTGCAGGCGGTGTGTACCGGCTTCGTCTACGCGCTCGGGGTGGCCGAGAAGTTCTTTCGCGCCGGCGGCGTGACCAGGGCCCTGGTGGTCGGTGCCGACACCCACTCGCGGTTGCTCGACTGGTCTGATCGCGGTACCTGCGTGTTGTTCGGCGACGGCGCCGGAGCCGTGGTGCTCGAAGCGTCGGATACCCCGGGGGTGATGTCGACCCATCTCCACGCCGACGGCCGCTACGAGCCTCTGCTCTATGTCGACGGCGGGACCCCGCGCGGAGCCGGCCGGATCGCCCCCGGCGGGGCGTACACGAAGATGCAGGGCAACGAGGTCTTCAAGGTCGCGGTGCGGACGCTGCATCGTATTGTCGGCGAGACGCTGGCCGCCAACGGCCTGGACCGCACCGACATCGACTGGCTCATCCCCCACCAGGCCAACATCCGGATCATCGAGGCGACCGCCCGCAAGCTGGGCATGTCCATGGATCGGGTGATTATCACCGTGGAGGATCACGGGAACACGTCCGCGGCGTCGGTGCCGCTCGCTCTCGACACCGCGGTCCGCGACGGCCGCGTGCAGCGGGGGCAGGTGCTGCTTCTCGAAGCGTTCGGCGGCGGGTTCACCTGGGGGTCCGCCCTCGTTCGCTACTGATCGGGGGATGGGGGATCGGCTCATGTTCGCAGCGACCTTCCCGGGCCAGGGCTCCCAGTCCGTCGGCATGCTGTCGGGTCTGTCCGCAACCTGCGCGGAGGTGCGCAGCACGTTCGAAGAGGCATCGGACGCGCTCGGCTACGACCTGTGGAATCTCGTGCAGGAAGGGCCGGAAAGGCGCCTGAACGCGACCGAGCAGACCCAGCCGGCGATGCTGGCGGCGGGCGTCGCGGCGTGGAGATGCTGGGAGGCTCGTGGCGGACCCCGTCCCGGGGTCGCGGCGGGACACAGCCTGGGGGAGTACTCGGCCCTCGTGGCGTTCGGCGCGCTCGGGTTCCCGGAGGCGGTTCGAACCGTGGCGGCCCGAGGTCGGTTCATGCAGGAAGCGGTGCCCGAAGGCGAAGGGGGCATCGCGGCAATCATCGGTCTCGACGATGACGCCGTCGTCGCGCTGTGCGCGGGAGTGCGGTCGAAGGCGGGGCTCGGTCACGTATCTGCGGTCAACTTCAATGCACCCGGACAGGTTGCGATCGCGGGGACTTCACGCGCGATCGACGCCGCGATCGGCGAGGCCCGCACCGCCGGAGCCCGGCGCGCGATCCGCCTGCCGATGAGCGTCCCGGTACACTGCCCGCTGATGGCGCCCGCGACCGCGCGGCTCGAGGCGGCGCTGGCCGCGGTCGCGGTCGAGCCGCCTGCGGTGCCGATCCTGCACAACGTGGATGTCGAGCCCCGTTCCAGCGCGTCTTCCATCCGATCCGCGCTGTCGGCGCAGCTCGCGAACCCGGTCCGATGGCGCCAGACCGTGGCCGCAATGCGAGAACGCGGAGCCACGGCGATGGTGGAATTCGGACCGGGCCGGGTGCTCACCGGACTCGCGCGGCGCATCGATCGGACCATCGCGGCGACGACCGTGCACGACGCGAAGTCGCTCGACGCCGCCCTCGCCGCCCTCGCCGCAGGAGGAGAACGGTGAAGGATCTGGACGGCGAGATCGCGCTCGTCACCGGCGCGAGCCGGGGCATCGGCGCGGCCGTCGCGCTCTCGCTCGCGGATCACGGGGCCAGGGTGATCGGCACCGCCACCGCGCCGGCGGGAGTGCTGCGCATCGAACGGATGCTGGAAGGTGCCCGGTATCCGGGAACCGGGGTGGTTCTTGATGTCGCCGATGCCGCCGGCATCGAGAGGTGCTTCGCATCACTGGCGGACCGCGGCCTGCTCCCCGGAATCCTCGTCAACAATGCCGGAATCACCCGCGACTCGCTGCTCGCCAGGATGCAGGACGAGGATTGGAATGCGGTCATCGACACCGATCTGACTTCCCTCTACCGCATGTGCAAGGCATGCGTGCGGCACCTCATGAAGCGCCGGGGGGGACGCATCGTCAACGTGACGTCCGTCATCGGCTTCGCCGGCAACGCCGGACAGGTGAACTACGCCGCCGCGAAGGCCGGCATCGTCGGGTTTACGCGCGCTCTGGCCCGGGAACTCGGTGGGCGCTCGATCACCGTCAACGCCGTCGCTCCCGGGTTCGTCGACACCGACATGACCCGCGATCTCGGTCCCGAGCAACGCGCCCGGATGCTGGAGCAGATCCCGCTCGGCCGGCTCGGGGCGCCGGAGGAGATCGCCGCCGCGGTGACGTTCCTCGCGTCGCCGGATGCCGCCTACGTCACCGGCGAGACGCTCCACGTCAATGGCGGAATGTACATGGGCTGAGCCTCCCCGGGGCTGGCGTGCACCGGCGGGGCCGCCTTGAAAATCGAAGGGGTTTGAATACACTGGATTCCCGTTCCAGACGGTGTGATCCCGGCGTCCGCAATCGGATTTCCGTCTCCTCGCGAGGCGGGGGTGGAGACGGAGCGCGGGACACGGAGCACGCGAGTGCGGTATCGGCGAAACCGGTACGGTCACGAACACACGTCCAGCGTCGGGATCGCCAAGGTCCCTCGCCCATGCAGAGGAACAGCCGCAAATGAGCACAGTGCAAGAGCGGGTCAGGCACATCGTCGTCGAGCAGCTCGGAGTCAAGGAAGAGGAGGTGAGTCCGGATTCCTCCTTCGTCGACGACCTGGGTGCGGACTCACTGGATACCGTCGAGCTGGTGATGGCGCTCGAGGAGGAATTCAACTGCGAGATCCCCGACGAGGAGGCGGAGAAAATCACCACGGTGCAGGAGGCGATCAACTACATCCAGGTCCACAGCGAGTAACCCGTCCGGCACTCCGGATGCGGCAGGAGGGCCGCAATCATTCGTCGTGATTGCGGCCTTTTTTCGATCATTCTCCCGAGGAAGCGTCTGATGCGTCGAATCGTCGTCACCGGTCTCGGGCTGATCACCGCGGTGGGGCATACCGTCGAAGCGGCCTGGGAGAATATCGTCGCCGGCAGGAGCGGCGTCACCCCGATCGATGCATTCGACGCCAGCGGCTTTTCGAGCCGGATCGGCGCCACGGTGCGGAACTTCGATCTCTCCCCGTACATGTCGCCGAAGGAGGCGCGCAAGACCGACACATTCATCCATTACGGCATCGCGGCGGCCAAGCAGGCGATCGCCGACGCCGGGATCGAAGTGACCGACGAAAACCGGAACCGCATCGGCATCGCCATCGGCTCGGGCATCGGCGGTCTGCCGGGAATCGAGAAGGGTCATGAAAGCTACCTCTCCGCCGGGCCGCGCAGAATCTCGCCCTTCTTCGTGCCGAGCAACATCATCAACATGATCTCGGGAAATCTGTCGATCGAGTTCGGCATTCGGGGACCGAACTACGGGATTGTCACCGCGTGCTCGACCGGGACCCACAACATCGGGGCCGCCGCCCGCATGATCGAGCGCGGCGATGTGGATGTGATGATCGCCGGCGGTGCGGAGATGGCCACTTCCCCGATGGGGCTGGGCGGTTTCGCCGCCGCCCGGGCGTTGTCGGCGCGCAACGACGACCCGGAAGGCGCAAGCCGTCCGTGGGACAAGGGCCGCGACGGGTTCGTGCTCGGCGACGGCGCCGGCGTCGTGGTGCTGGAGTCCCGGGAGCACGCCGTCGCGCGCGGCGCTCCGATCCATGCCGAGTTCGCCGGGTTCGGCATGAGCAGCGACGCCCACCACATCACCCTGCCTCCCGAAGACGGGGACGGTGCGCACCGCTGCATGAGCCTCGCGTTGCAGGACGCGAGGCTCGATGCGAGCAGCGTCGATCACATCAACGCCCACGGCACGTCGACTCCGGCGGGGGACGTCATCGAAACCCGCGCCGTCAAGCGTACGTTCGGTGCGCATGCGCGCGCGCTGACCGTGAGTTCGACCAAGTCGATGATCGGCCACCTGCTGGGCGCGGCGGGAGGCGTCGAGGCGATATTCGCGATTCTCGCGCTGCGGGACCAGATCGCCCCGCCCACGATCAACCTGCACGACCCCGACGACGAGTGCGACCTCGACTACGTCCCCCTCACCGCCCGCGACATGAAGATCGATGTAGCGATGTCGAACTCGTTCGGATTCGGCGGAACCAACGGTACGCTCATCTTCAGGAAGCCGGCCTGATCCGGCGCTTCCCGGGCGGATCCGCGAGCACCACCACCGCGCCCCGCATGCGCCGCCCTGATGCGCATTGCTCTGCCCGGGCATGACCCCGAGCCGTGGCTGTGAACGCGAACCGGCCGTGTCCGGCGTAGTCGGGGTCGGGGTCGTCTCTGCCGCATGGGCGGTTCGACGCGAGCGAGAGGCGCCCACCCTCGGGAATGATGGTTGAAGCTCCTGCGACGCATGACGCTGCTCGGACTCGCGCTGGCCCTGATGGGCATGGCGGGCGGGTTCTGGCTGGCCCATACCCAGCGCAACGCGATGGAGCGTCCGCTGCGCATCGACGGTGAGCCGTTCGTCTACACCGTGCCGAGTGGAGCGTCGATCACCCGCGTGGCGCGAGACCTGGAGGCAGCGGGGATCGTCGAGTCACCGTTGCGTCTCGTGCTCGAGGCGCGCTGGAGCGGCGATGCCGGCCGCATCAAGGCCGGGGAATACGCCCTGGAACCCGGCCTGACTCCGAGCGGGCTGATCGATCTGCTGGTCGAGGGTGTCGTCGTCCAGTATCCCTTCGCGATTATCGAGGGCTGGACGTTCCGCGAACTCCGCCGCCGGATCGCGGAGTCCGGGGTGCTGGTCCGGACCCTCGAGGGCCTCTCCGACGCCGAAGTGATGGCGAAGCTCGGCCACCCGGAGATGCATCCCGAAGGCCGCTTCTTCCCCGAGACCTACCACTTTCCCTCCGGCGCCACCGACCTGCAGCTCCTGAGCCGCGCGTTCGAGGCGATGGCCGACTATCTGGAGTCGGCATGGGTGCGACGCGTCGCGGACCTGCCGCTTTCGTCCCCCGACGAGGCGCTGGTGCTGGCATCCATCGTGGAGAAGGAAACGGGCGCGGCCGAGGAGCGGGCGCGAATCGCGGGGGTGTTCATGTCCAGGCTGCGGCGCGGCATGCGCCTGGAGACCGATCCGACCGTCATCTACGGACTGGGGGACGACTTCGACGGGGACCTGACGAAGGCCGATCTGAGGCGCGATACTCCGTACAATACCTACACCCGCAAGGGCCTGCCGCCGACCCCGATCGCGATTGCAGGCGCCGCCGCCATCGACGCGGTGACAGCGCCGGTCGAGGACGGTTCCCTCTTCTTCGTATCGAAAGGCGACGGCCGCCACGTGTTCTCCACCAACTACGACGATCACCGCAAGGCGGTGCGCCGTTATCAGATTCAGGCCCGTCGCTCCGAACGCGCGACGCAGTCGGAAGGCGAATGACGCGCACGCTGCCCGTTCGCGGCCGGTTCCTCTCGATCGAAGGCGTCGACGGGGCCGGCAAGTCGACCCAGCTTCCCAGGATCGAGCGCTGGTTGCAGGACGGTGGAATCAGGACGCTGGCCACCCGGGAGCCGGGCGGGACGCCACTCGGCGAGTCGCTGCGCACGATGCTGCTGGATCCGAGGTTCACGAGCATGTCGCCGGTGACGGAGCTGCTCGCGGTGTTCGCGGCGCGAGCCGAGCACCTCGCGCGGGTGATCATCCCGGCCATCGAGGACGGGGTCTGGGTGCTGTGCGAACGGTTCACCGATGCGACGTTCGCCTACCAGGGAGGCGGGCGCGCTATCGATCGAGCGACGATCGAGGCGCTGGAGAGCATCGTGCAGGGCGATATCCGGCCCGATCTGGTGCTCGTGCTGGACCTTCCGCCCACCTCCGGGCTCGCGCGGGCCGAGCGGCGCCGACGTGGCGCCGTCTCCGCGCCGGGAACGGCCGGGTCCGGATTCGACGCGACCGATCGCTTCGAGCGCGAGGACGCCGCGTTCTTTCGGCGGGTGCGGGAGATCTACCTCGCCCGCGCCCGTGAAAACCCCGAGCGTTATGCGGTGATCGACGCGGCCGCGGACGAGGCGACGGTGACCGGGCACCTGATCCGGGCCATCGAGGAGCGACTGCCGTGATCCCGGAACGCCTCCCCTGGCATGACCCGCAGTGGCGGTGGATGGAGCGCAGCATCCGGTCCGGGCGGGTGCCCCACGCCCTGCTGCTGCGCGGCGCCGGCGGCCACGGCAAGGCGATGTTCGCAAGCCGGCTCGCCACGAGGCTGCTGTGCGGGTCGGACGCCGCGCCGTGCGGCGAGTGTGCGTCGTGCCGCCTGTGCGCGGCCGGCAGCCATCCGGATCGGATTGACGTGGGGCTCGCGCCGGATCGTCGGGAGATCGTCGTCGACCAGATTCGCACCCTGATCGATGCGGTCGGTCTCACCGCCCGGTTCGGCCGCTGGAAGGTGGTGATCGTCGACCCCGCCGGCGCGATGAACCGTCACGCGGCCAACACGCTCCTGAAGACTCTGGAGGAGCCGCCCGGCGCCGCGGTGTTCATTCTCGTGTCGTCGAATCACGCCCAGCTCCTGCCGACCATCAGCAGCCGTTGCCAGAGGGTCGACTTTCCCGTCCCGGAACCCGCAATCGCACTGGAGTGGCTGCGTGGCCGGGTGCCGGAACCGGAGATTGCGCTGGAGCTGGCCCGGGGTGCGCCGATCGGGGCCGTCGAGATGACGGATGGCGGTCTGCTCGCGGTGCGCTCGACGCTCGACCGCGACCTGGACGAGATCCTGGCCGGCGGCGATCCGGTGACGGTGGCGGCCCGCTGGAAGGAGTTCGGACGCGAGACGGTTACCCGGTGGCTCGCCGACATCCTCGCGCAACGCCTGCGCCGGAGCGTGCGTGACGGCGCGAAACACGGTCGGGGCGGCGTCGCGGGTCTGCGCTTCGCGCCCTTGCTGGCGATGCTCGAGCGCTGCCTGGAGGTTCGGGGCGGGGTGCTGGCACGATCCGGCGTCAACGAGCAGCTCGCGC
Source organism: Gammaproteobacteria bacterium (assembly GCA_965221725.1). Taxonomy (GTDB): domain Bacteria; phylum Pseudomonadota; class Gammaproteobacteria; order HK1; family HK1; genus HK1. Next base: position 342,289 of record OZ244909.1, on the reverse strand, counting down.
TGGAACATCTTGCGCTGGGCTTCGCCCTGGAGGCGGGCAGGGGGCGCCGAGCCGGGTCGTGACCAAGGGCGTGCGACCGACCGGTGGCCCTTCGCCGGCCGGTGAGCGGATCGGTCGGCACCCCCATCGACGATCGGACCGTGCCGGAGCCGCCGTGCGCCGGGGGCGCGGCGGCGGTCGAAAAGGCAAGCATCGGGAGGATGCTCCATGAATGAGCCACTGAGCAGGACCGTCCTGCACGACTGGCACGCAGGCCACGGCGGAAAGATGGTGGACTTCGCCGGCTGGAGCATGCCCGTGCAGTACGCGACGGGGATCATCGCCGAGCATCTCGCGACCCGCCGGGGCGCCGGCCTGTTCGACGTGAGCCACATGGGGCGCTACCGGGTGACGGGACCGGGGGCGGAAGCATTCCTGATGCGCACTCTCACCAACAACGCCTCCGGGCTCGACCCCCGGCAGGCGCAGTACACGTTCATTGCGAACGAGACGGGGGGAGCGGTCGACGACGCCTACCTCTACCGACTCGCGGCCGAAGATTTCCTGCTGGTCGTCAATGCCGGGAACCGAAGCACGGACTGGGAGTGGCTGAACCGGCACCGGCCGGGAAATGGAGTCGGCCTGGCGGACGAGAGTGCGGACTTCGCGATGATCTCCCTTCAGGGCCCGCTCGCCGGTGACGTGCTCGCGCGAGTGGTCGATGCCCGGTCACTGCCGGAGAACAAGCGCAACCGCATCTCGGTGGCCGACTTCGAAGGTCGGCCTCTCATCGTTGCGAGAACCGGCTACACCGGCGAATCGGTCTGCTTCGAGCTCTTCCCGGAGAGCGGGGCGGCGCCGCGGTTGTGGGAGCGGCTCGTCGAGGTCGGCGCCACTCCGGTCGGGCTGGGTGCCCGGGACTCGCTGCGCCTGGAGGCGGGGCTCCCGCTGTACGGGCACGAGCTCGGTGCGGGTCCCGACGGCCGCGACATTCCGCTGTTCGCAAACGCGCTGGCGCGATTCGCGGTGCGCACCGGCGAGGAGTGCGACTTCATCGGAGGCGCGGCGTTGAGGGCGCAACGCGAAGAGTACGAGCGGATCCGACGCCGAGAGCTGGAGACGCCGCCGTCCGAGCGGCGCCTGACCCATCTTGTGCAACCGGTGGCGGTCTTCGGCAGCCGCCGGCCGTTGCGTCAGAGCTACCGGGTGACCTGGCGGGGTGAGGACGCGGGATGGATCACGTCGGGCACGACGGTACCGTACCCCGTGTTCGAGGGCGAAGGGATTTCGGCAACGCCCGGCCGCGAGCACCGGCTGCGTCCGATCGGGCTCGCGCTGCTGCGTTCGGACCTCCTGCCGCGCAGTGACGCGCCGCTCCACGTCGAGGTGCGCGACGGCCGGGGAAACACCACGATGGCCGAGGTCGTGGAGCGCAACGCATGGCCGGTCGCGCCGTTCGTGCGGCCGTTTCGCGGCTTCGAGCCTCCCTCTGAGCGGGGACGCATGGCGCCGGCGCGGGCCGAGGCGCTGGCGGCGGATCTCGCGGAGCAGGCGGAGCGCAACCATCGCTGGCGGCGAACCGAATGCATCAACCTCATCCCCTCCGAGAACTGCGTGTCGGAGTTCGTGGAGCGCCTCTGCGCGACCGATCCGGCGGGGCGCTACAACGAACACAATCACCTCCGCGCCCTCGGGGTGAATTCCGAGGACGTGCGCTACTACAAGGGCACCGCCTTCAGCACGGAGAAGGAGGAGGCGCTGGTCGCGGCGCTGCGGACCTTCTTCGGGTGCGCTGATGCCGAGGTGCGGGTCATCAGCGGGCAGATGGCCAACGACACCGTCTACGACGCGCTGAAGCAGTTCCGCAACCGACACCGCGGCCGCCGCACGCCCCGACCGCTGCGGCGGGTGCTCGTCCACGACCTCAACAAGGGCGGCCACCTGAGCGCGCAAGTGGGCGGGGCACTGAAGAACTACATCGCCCACGACCCCAGGACCGAGGCCCCCGCGGTGGACCGCTTCGTGCCGAGGGTGGATCGCCCCCACGCGATCGACGCCGAGGCGACCATGGCCCTCATCGCCGAAGGCCGGCCGGATCTCATCGTCTTCGGGCGCAGCGTCATCATCCACCCCGAGCCGGTGCGGGAGATCGTCGACTTCGTCCACTCCGAGTTCGGTGCCGACAACCCCGAGCGGCCGCTCGTGATGTACGACGGCGCCCATGTGCTCGGCCTGCTCGGCGAGTACTTCCAGGACCCCCTGGCCGAGGGAGCCGACCTGGTCACCGGCTCGACGCACAAGACATTCTTCGGCCCTCAGCGGGGCGTGATCCTGAGCAACATCGTCCCCGGCCACGCATTCGAAGAATTCTGGCGGTTCGTGCGATCGCGAACCTTCCCGGGACACGTGAGCAACCACCACCCGGGAACCCTCCTCGGTCTGCTCGGGGCGACCTACGAGATGATCCGCTACCGCGACGAGTACCAGCCCCAGGTGATCCGCAACGCCCGGGCCTTCGCCATGGCCCTCGCGGAGCATGGACTCGCGATCGAAGGCGATCCCGGCACCGGCTATACCGACACCCATCAGGTCCTCGTGCGCGGCGCCCCGGGGGCAGGCGGTGAAATGGCCACACGGCTGGAACAGCACAACATCATCACCAACCCGCAGGCGTTCTACGACGATGCGAGCTTCGCCGCCGCCTCGGGCATTCGCCTCGGTACTCAGGAGATGACCCGCTTCGGCATGAACGAGGCGGACTTCGGGGAACTTGCGCAGCTCATTGCCAGCGTCCTGCGCGAACCGGATTCCGCGGATCCGGGGGATCCGGGGGTGCGGCGCGAGGAGGTGATCCGGTTCCGTCAGCGGTTCACGCGAATGCGTTACGCGCTGTGAATGCCCGATCCGCGACCGCCTCCCGCAGCTTCGGCAGGGCGTGAAAGGGCACCTGCGGGTAGAGACGGTGCTCGATGCGACGGCTCATGAACAGGAAACGGCCGAGGCGCGCAGTACCGCCGGATGCACGCCCGCTGCCGCTCACTGCGGTTCTTGGACTCGGCCGACACTGGCGACAAGATCATTGACGGAGGCGATCCCTGCCGACCCGCAGCGATGTCCGAAGTAGTCGTAACTGCTTGTTTTCTTGGCTCCCCGGGACGGGCTCGAACCGCCGACCTAGTGATTAACAGTCACCCGCTCTACCGACTGAGCTACCGGGGAATGGCAGGGCGCGTATGCTACGCGGGGTGCGGAAGTCGGTCAACGAATCGCCAACACGAATCGCCAACGCGAATCGCCAACATGGTCGGTGTCTCACCTTGACCCGTGAACTCTCGGGGAAGCCCGTGCAACAGACCGGAGCCACCGGGCGGAATGTCAAAGCGAGACATCGCCCCAACATGCTCCAGGGTGTGTGTGCATGACCTCTCGTCCCTTCACCGTCGTCTCCGAATTCGCGGCGGCCGGCGATCAGCCCGCCGCAATCGAGCAACTCATCGAAGGAATCGGGTCCGGGCTCGCTCACCAGACTCTGCTTGGCGTCACCGGTTCCGGCAAGACGTTCACGATGGCGAAAGTCATCGAGAGGGTAGGACGGCCCGCGCTGGTGCTCGCGCCCAACAAGACCCTGGCCGCACAGCTCTACGGAGAGATGCGCGAGTTCTTCCCGAACAACGCCGTCGAGTACTTCGTTTCCTACTACGACTATTACCAGCCCGAGGCCTACGTTCCGTCCACGGACTTGTACATCGAGAAGGACGCGTCGATCAACGATCACATCGAACAGATGCGACTGTCGGCGACCAAGGCGCTGCTGGAGCATCGGGACTGCATCATCGTGGCCACGGTATCCTCGATCTACGGTCTCGGTGACCCGGTTGCCTACCACTCGATGGTGCTGCACCTGGTGCGCGGGGAGAGGATCAATCAGCGGTTCATCCTGCGCCGGCTCGCGGATCTGCAGTACGCGCGAAACGAGGTCGAGCTGCGCCGCGGCACGTATCGCGTTCGTGGCGAGGTCATCGATGTATACCCGGCGGAGTCGGAACGGGATGCCGTGCGCGTCGAGCTCTTCGACGACGAGATCGAGAACCTGAGCTGGTTCGATCCGCTGACCGGGGAGGTCGCCCGTCGCGTGCCGCGTCTGACGGTGTATCCCAAAAGCCACTACGTGACCCCTCGCGAGCGCGTGCTCGAAGCCATCGAAGCGATCAGGGAGGAGTTGCGCGAGCGTCTCGCCGTGCTCCGGGCCGAGAGTCGTCTCGTCGAAGCGCAGCGACTCGAACAGCGGACCCGGTTCGACATCGAGATGATGACCGAGATCGGCCACTGCAAAGGGATAGAGAACTACTCGCGCTTCCTGTCCGGGCGTCGGCCGGGAGAACCACCACCGACTCTGTTCGACTATCTTCCGGCCGACGCGTTGCTGTTCATCGACGAAAGCCATGTGACCGTCCCCCAGCTCGGTGGAATGTACCGCGGCGACCGCTCCCGCAAGGAAACCCTGGTCGAGTACGGTTTCCGACTTCCCTCGGCGCTCGACAACCGGCCCCTGCGGTTCGACGAGTTCGAGCGAGTGTCTCCGCAGACCGTCTTCGTGTCCGCAACGCCCGGGCCGTACGAGGAGTCGCATGCCGGCGAGGTGGTGGAGCAGGTCGTACGCCCCACCGGTCTGATCGACCCCAGGGTGGAGGTGCGTGGCGCGTCGACGCAGGTCGACGATCTGCTCTCGGAGATTCACCGCCGCGCCCGTGCCGGTGACCGAGTGCTGGTGACGACGCTGACGAAGAGGATGGCCGAGGATCTCACCGAGTACCTGGCCGAGCACGAGGTGCGGGTGCGATACCTGCACTCCGACATCGACACCGTGGAGCGGGTCGAGATTATCCGCGACCTCCGTCTCGGCAAGTTCGATGTGCTGGTGGGGATCAACCTGCTGCGCGAGGGTCTGGACATGCCGGAAGTGTCCCTGGTGGCGATTCTGGATGCCGACAAGGAGGGATTCCTGCGGTCCGAACGCTCGTTGATCCAGACCATCGGCAGGGCGGCTCGAAACATCAACGGCGCCGCGATTCTCTACGCGGACAGCGTGACCGGATCGATGCAGCGCGCCATCGAGGAGACAAACCGACGTCGGAGCAGGCAGATCGAGTTCAACCGGGCGCACGGAATCACGCCGCGGGGAATCCACAAGGCGGTCGCGGACATCATGGAAGGCGCCCGCGCGGGGGAGCCGGGCTCGCCACGTCACTCCGCGAGGGTCGCGGAATCACCCGGTGAGTACGAGAAGATGCCGCCCGCGATGCTTGCCGCGCGCCTGCGAAAGCTCGAACAGCAGATGTACCGGCACGCTGCGAACCTGGAGTTCGAGGAGGCGGCGCTGGTGCGCGACCGGATGCGGGATCTGCGCGATCGAGGACTGGCGGCCAATGGGTGACGGAACGGTTGACGGGGAGGATGACGGTTCCGAATCGTCCCCGCTTCAGGCTCACCTGTCGCTGGATTCAACCCCTCCCTTCAGGCTCACTTCTGATTGGATAGGGCTGACGCTTGCGGGCATGGGTACGACTCGGTATCGTCCGCGCCTCGACAGGCGCGTAGCTCAGTGGTAGAGCACCACGTTGACATCGTGGGGGTCGGTGGTTCAATCCCACTCGCGCCTACCACCCGCACAACGGCACGCTCGGGATGGAAACCTTGAGTACGCTCCCGGTCCCTCGTAGAATTCCGCGCTCGATCCTCCGGGTACGGGGAACGACGTCGTCGGATCTCGCCTTTCATGCATACCGTGGGGAGTGGGGAGCGGATGAAGGGTCCGCGCTGAAGCGTTTGACGCCCTGTTGCTCCCAGCTTGTGAACCATTTCTGGAGACGATAGAGATCGCCGCGGAAAAACGAAATCGTGTCAATGGCGAAATTCTCGCCGAGACGGTGCGTCTCATATCGGATGGTGGAGAGCAGGTCGGTATCGTCGAACGTGCCGACGCGTTGCGTGCCGCCGAAGAGTCAGGGCTTGACCTGGTGGAGATTTCGCCCAGTGCGGAGCCACCGGTCTGTCGGTTGATGGACTTCGGGAAGTTCCTCTTCCAGCAGAACAAACGGCGGGCGGCGGCCAGGAAGAAGCAGGCGAACGTACAGGTCAAGGAGATCAAGTTCCGTCCCGGGACGGAGGAGGCCGATTATCAGACGAAACTTCGCAACCTGAAGCGGTTCCTGGCGCACGGGGACAAGACGAAGGTGACGCTGTGGTTCCGCGGCCGGGAGATGCGGCATCAGGATCTCGGTGCGAAACTCCTCAAGCGGGTGGAGGGGGATCTTCAGGATCTGGCGAAGGTCGAGCAGTACCCGAGAATGGAAGGCCGGCGCTTGTCGATGGTGCTGACTCCCAGGAAATGACGCGTTGCTCCCGGCTGCGTCTCGATGGGCGGCAAGGCTGCCCCCGTACCGACGAGAGATGTATCGAAGCCACCCGACTTCCCATGAGACAGTGATCGTCATCCCGGTTGCAGTCTCTTGCCGGTCGTCCGAGGCCCCGCTTCGAATCCCTGGCTGAACTGTGAAGACCACGAAGACCGACGCCCTTGACGCGTCCGGGAGCAGGCCTGAACATGCCGAAGATCAAGACCAGTCGAGCCGCGGCGAAGCGCTTCAAGCGCACCTCCGATGGCCGGTTCAAACGCAATCAATCCCATCGTCGTCACATCCTGACGAAGAAGAGCACCAAGCGAAAGCGCCACCTGCGCCCGCACGAGACCGTGGCCGCGGTTGACTCGCCCGGTGTGGAACGGATGCTGCCCTACGGCTGAGGAGAGCTTCGATGCCGCGCGTCAAACGGGGTGTGACTGCCCATGCCCGCCACCGGAAGATCATCGCCCAGGCCAAGGGTTACCGGGGGCGGCGCAAGAATGTGTTCCGGGTTGCGAAGCAGGCGGTCATCCGGGCCGGGCAGATGGCGTACCGAGACCGGCGCCAGCGAAAGAGGCAGTTCCGGGCGCTGTGGATCGTGCGTATCAACGCCGAGGCCCGCGAGAACGGGCTGTCGTACAGTCGGTTCATGAACGGCCTGGACCGGGCCGGCATCGGCATCGATCGCAAGGTCCTGGCCGAGCTGGCGGTCTCCGACAAGATCGCATTCGCTCGGCTTGCCGATCAGGCAAGGGCCAGCCTCTGAGCGGAATCCGTTTCAGTTTCAGGAAGTCGATGAAGGGGGAAGGCCCGCCGGTCCTTTCCCCTTTTTTCGTTCGAGGACGGCTGGAATGAATGACCGGGTCGACGACATCGTGCGGGATGCGCAGGCCGCGATCGCCTCGGCGCAGACGCTGGACGAGCTTGAGGAGATCCGGGTCAGGTTTCTCGGGCGGCAGGGCCGGATCACCATGGAGTCGAGGGCGATCGGGGCGCTGGCGCCCGAGCAGCGTCCGCAGGCGGGCCAGCGACTCAACGACGGCCGGCGCACGATCCGGGATGCCCTGGATGCCCGCAAGTCCACGTTGTCGGCGGACGCGCTCCGGTCGAAGCTGTCCTCCGAACGGATCGATGTCTCGCTGCCGGGGCGTGGCCAGTCGAGCGGCGGCCTGCATCCCGTCACCCGCACCCTGGAGCGGATCTCCTCGCTCTTTCGCGCCATCGGATTCGAAGTGGTGGAAGGCCCGGAGATCGAGGACGACTACCACAACTTCGAAGCGCTCAACATTCCGGCGCACCACCCCGCGCGCGCCATGCAGGACACGTTCTACTTCCCGGACGGGAAGCTGCTCCGCACCCACACCTCACCGGTGCAGATCAGGGTCATGCAGTCCCGCCCGCCACCGCTCAGGATCATCGCCCCCGGGCGCGTCTACCGGTGTGATTCCGACCAGACCCATACCCCGATGTTCCATCAGGTGGAGGGATTGATGGTCGCAGAGGGCGTGAGCTTCGCCCATCTGAAGGGGATCCTGCACGAGTTCCTGCGGCGGTTCTTCGAAGCCGACGATCTCGAGGTGCGGTTTCGCCCGTCCTACTTCCCGTTCACCGAGCCGTCGGCCGAGGTCGACATTCGCGGCGAGCATGGCTGGTTGGAAGTGCTCGGCTCGGGGATGGTGCATCCGCAGGTTCTGGAAAACTGCGGAGTCGACAGCGAGCGCCATACCGGATTCGCGTTCGGCATGGGGGTCGAGCGGTTGGCGATGCTTCGGTACGGGGTCGATGATCTGCGTTCGTTCTTCGATAACGATCTCAGGTTTCTCAGGCAGTTCGCATAGCGGGCGGGGCGAGCCGGCATGAAGTTCAATGAACGCTGGATCCGGGAGTGGGTCGACCCGCCGATCGATACCGGCGAGCTGGCCGAACGGCTCACGGCGGCCGGCCTCGAGGTCGAATCGGTCACCCCCGTGGCCGGAGCGCTCAGGCACGTGACGGTGGCCGAGATCGTGCGGGTGACGCCCCATCCCGGAGCGGACCGGCTGTCGCTGTGCGAGGTGAACGATGGTGGGAGCGAGACGCACCGCGTGGTGTGCGGCGCGCCCAACGTGCGTCCCGGCCTGCGCTCGGCCTTCGCGCGGGTCGGGGCTCGGATCGCCGACGGCACGAAGATCCGCCGGAGCCGGATCCGGGGCGAGATATCGCAGGGCATGTTGTGTTCGGAGCGCGAGCTGGGTCTCGGGGAGGATGCGGACGGAATCCTCGAAATCGAGGCCGGGGTGCCGATCGGGACGGATCTGGTCGAGTGGCTCGACCTCGATGACGTCGTCATCGAGGTGGGTCTCACGCCGAATCGCGGCGACTGTCTGAGCATCGCCGGAATCGCGCGCGAGGTCGCGGTCGCGAGCCGCCTCGAGATGCGGCCGCACGAACGTTCGACGGCGGTCACCCCCCGGATCGAGGATGTCCTGCCCGTCGCGCTCGACGTGCCGCAGCGCTGTCCGCGCTACGTGGGTCGCATCGTCCGCGGCATCGATCCGGCCGCTCGGACCCCCCGGTGGATGACCGAACGCTTGCGGCGATGCGGGGTGCGGCCCCTGTCCCCGGTTGTCGACATCACCAACTACGTGATGCTCGAGCTGGGACAGCCGATGCACGCATTCGACTGCGCGAGAATCGACTCCGGAATCCGGGTTCGAAACGGACGGGGCGGTGAACCACTCACGCTTCTGGACGGCACCGTCGTCGAACTCGACGACGACACCCTCGTGATCGCCGATGAATCGCGACCGCTCGCCCTCGCGGGGGTGATGGGAGGGCTCGCGAGTGGAGTCGATGCCGCAACCACGGACGTCTTTCTCGAAAGCGCATGGTTCGATCCGCGCACCATTGCGCTGGAGGCACGGCGTCGCGCAATGCACACCGATGCCTCACATCGATTCGAACGCACGGTCGCCGCGGATGTGCAGCGCCGGGCGATGGAGCGGGCCACGGGCCTGCTCGTGGACATCACCGGAGGGCAACCGGGCCCGGTCGTCGAAGCCGTCGACGAGGCGCGCGCTCCGCGGGCCGAGCCCATCGCGCTTCGCCGGGCGCGCATCCGCCATCTGCTCGGCGCGGAGATCCCGGCGGAGGTCGTGGCCGACATCCTGGTCCGGCTGGGGATGGGGATCGACGAGACGCAGGACGGGTGGACGGTGACCCCGGCGCCGCACCGGCCCGACATCGGCCTGGAGGTGGACCTCATCGAGGAGGTCGCGCGAGTTGTCGGGTTTGCGAACCTGCCGGGAACGCTGCCGGCGGCCGACCTCGTCATTTCCGCGCCGGCAGAGCGCAACGTCGACCCGGAACGTATCCGCGCCCGCCTCGTGGAGCGTGGATACCACGAGGCGGTGACCTACAGCTTCGTCGACGCCGCCCTGCAGGCGCGCATCGCCCCGGTGCTCGACAGCGTTGCCCTCACCAATCCGATCGCATCGAACATGGGGGCCATGCGCACCACTCTGTGGCCCGGTCTCATCGGCGCCGCCCTCTACAACCTCAACCGGCAGCAGTCGCAGGTCCGCCTGTTCGAGACCGGACTGGTGTTCATGGCCGAGGACCGCAGAATCCGTCAGCCGAAGATGATCGGCGGAATCGCGATCGGACCCGTCGTTCCCGAGCAGTGGGCGCATCCGTCCCGAATGGTGGACTTCTACGACGTCAAGGGTGACGTCGAATCCCTGCTCGCCCTTTCAGGACGCGAAGTCGGGTTCGTTGCCGACAACACCCATCCGGCGCTGCATCCCGGGCAGACCGCGTCACTCATGTGTGACGGTGAACGCATCGGGACGCTGGGGGTGCTCCATCCGCGGCTTGCGGTCGAGCTGAAGATCCCCGGCGCGGTTCTGTTCGAACTTCGCCTCGATCCCATCGTCACCGGCACGGTTCCCGGTTTCGAGGCGTTGTCCCGATTTCCGGCCGTACGGCGTGACCTCTCGCTCGTGGTTCCGGAAGCAATCCCGGTCTCTGCGGTGCGCGAGTGCATCGAGCAGGCCGGCGCGGACACGCTGGAAAACCTGGAGCCGTTTGACGTATATGTCGGCGAAGGTATTGATTCAGGGATGAAAAGCATTTCTCTGGCCTTGACCTTCCAGTCTCGATCGCGCACGCTTGGCGACGCTGATGTCAATGCCGCCTTGCGGGTGATCCTGAACTCCCTGACCGAAAAGCTGGGAATCGCATTGAGGGAGTGAGATGGCGCTCACGAAAGCCGAGATGGCCGAAAAACTCTACGAGGAACTGGGACTCAACAAGCGAGAGGCCAAGGAGCTTGTCGAGATGTTCTTCGAGGAGATAGGTGCTGCTCTGGAGACGGGAATCCAGGTGAAGCTGTCGGGGTTCGGCAACTTCGACCTGAGAGACAAGAACGAACGACCCGGACGTAATCCGAAGACCGGGGAGGACATCCCCATCACCGCTCGTCGAGTCGTGACCTTTCGTCCCGGCCAGAAGCTGAAGGCCCGCGTGGAAGCGTATGCTGGACCCGTCGACGAATAGCGCTCTTCCCGCCATCCCGGGGAAACGCTACTTCACCATCGGTGAGGTCAGCGACCTCTGTGGCGTGAAGCCGCATGTGCTGCGCTACTGGGAGCAGGAGTTTCCGCAGCTCACACCCCTGAAGCGGCGGGGAAACCGACGTTACTACCAGCGCCAGGACGTGATGCTCATCCGGCAGATCCGGAGCCTTCTCTACGATCACGGGTTCACGATCGGAGGCGCGCGCCAGCGGCTCTCCGGCGAGGAAGCCAGGAGCGACGTGAGCCAGAGCCGGCAGATCATCCATCAGCTCCGGGTGGAGCTGGAAGATTTGTTGATCATCCTGAAGCGGTGAGTGAGCTACAATCCACCGTCACCGGGGCGTAGCGCAGCCTGGTAGCGCACCTGAATGGGGTTCAGGTGGTCAGAGGTTCGAATCCTCTCGCCCCGACCAGTTTGCACATGGCGCGATTGAGCAGGTCTCAATCGGTGGAGTTCCGCAACGGGTCCGATCGACATGCTGGCTGAGGTTGCCCTCGGACCAACGAGAAGTGCTCGACCCCTCCGAGCCGGTTCGAAGCCGCCGCGATGCGTGCCGCTTGACCCATCGCCCCGTTGGCTGGAAACCTGCTTCGAACGTCCATCTCGCCAGCGCGAGTCGACACCGATCGAGGCATCCGGATGTCCTCGCCGTCGTTCCCGCTCGACCCCCGCTGACCGGAGACCGGGCCCCTCGCTTTCATCCAGCCCCTGCCGTCGGACATGCCGTGCGCTTTGCCGCCGGTGGCCGCCGGCGGTGAATGTGGTGAATACCCGGCGTTCGGGACGGGGATCCCTGCCCGTCGCCATCGCGCGGGTTCTGGCCGTCGGGCTTCTGGTCCTCGCCCCGGGGTATCCGACCGCCGCCGACCCGGCCACCGACAAATTCGATGCCGCAGTACAGGCGGCCGAGGCGGGCGACTTCGAGACCGCGATCGGCAAGTTCACGGCTCTGGCCGCCGCCGGCGACCCGCGCGGAGAGAATGGCCTCGCGGTGCTGTATCTTCGCGGAGACGGTCTGGAGCGGGATGTCGAGCGTGCGGTCGAGCTGTTCCGATCCGCCGCGACGAAGGGGTTGCGCGCGGCGGAGAAGAATCTGGGCGAACTCTACGCGGAAGGGGCCGGTGTCCCCCGCGACGACGCCCTCGCCGCTCACTGGTTCGGTCTGGCGGCGGCGCAGGGCGATTCCGGTGCGCAGGTCAGGCTGGGGGTGATGCACGCGCAGGGCCGGGGGGTATCACGGGACCATGCACGCGCCATGGACCTGTTCCGCCAGTCCGCAGAGCAGGGGAACGCGGAGGCGCAGGCGAACATCGGGCACCTGTACCGAGCCGGGTACGGCGTGACCCGGAATTACGTGCTTGCCTATGCCTGGTACGGAGTGGCGGCGGCAAACGGATTCGAGATGGGACCCGAGCTGCGCGAGTCGGTGGCCCAGTTGCTCACGCCGCCACAGCTTGAGCAGGGTCGCTCCGTGGCGCGCGGCATCTGGAAGGAGTTGCAGGCCGATGAGTGACGGCGGCGGGGCTGCGCCTTGCGCGATGGCGTCGCTCGGGCGGCAGGGTGGTGAGGTCATCGCGTGCTGAGTCTCGATGCGACGGGCGACTGGTTCGCCGATGCGCGTCGCGTCCCGTCGCCGAACTTCGATGACCGGCCCTCGGGCTGCGGCATCGATCTGATCGTTGTCCACGGCATCAGCCTGCCGCCAGGCGAGTTCGGCGGCCCGCACATCGAGCAGCTCTTCTGCAATCGTCTCGACCCGCATGCCCACGAGTACTTTCGAGCCATCGCTGCGGTGAGGGTGTCGGCGCATCTCCTGATTCGCCGCGGGGGCGATCTCGTGCAGTTCGTCGCCCTTTCGCAGCGGGCCTGGCACGCGGGGGAATCCCGTTTTGGAGATCGGGTCCGCTGCAATGATTTCTCGATCGGCGTCGAGCTCGAAGGCACGGATCGCGCGCCGTACGAGGACGCGCAGTACAAGCGTCTGGGCGGTGTGTGTCTGGCTCTCATGCGTCGCTGGCCCGCGATCGGCCCGCATCGGATCGTGGGACACCGCGACATCGCGCCGGGCCGCAAGACCGACCCCGGGCCGGCCTTCGACTGGCCGCGCCTGCACGCCCGGCTGAACGACTGGCTGAACGTTCCACCTCTGTGAGTCCCGAACCGACTCACCCGAACCGGAAGGAACCGGCGATGCGCGGATTGATGGCACTGGTGAGCGTGTGGATGGTCTGTCTGCCCGGACTCGTATCGGGCATGACGTGTCCCGGGACCGGGACCGAGCATGCGGCGGATCGCGCCGCATTCATCCAGGCGGAGCGGTCCCCCCCGAGAGGCCGCGGCGAGTGGGAGCGACTCCGGCGCGACCTCGGTGCCTATCCGCTGTTCCCGTACGTAGAGCTCGCGCGGTTGCGCGCGGGCTGGCCGCACGTTCCCCGCTCCGAGGTCGAGGCGTTTCTGGGAGACCACCGCGGCGATCCGGTGACCTTCCGGCTGCAAAGGCAGTGGCTGCGCCGGCTCGCCGAACGGCGCGAGTGGGGCACGTTCACCGAGTGGTATCCCGAGGACGCCTCGATCGAACTGCAATGTCATCACGCCCGGGCGCGGCTGGAGACCGGAGACCGGGCCGGCGCCCTGTCGGCGGCGGGGACGCTGTGGATGTCCGGCGAGTCGCGGCCGAAGGCGTGCGATCCGGTGTTCGAGGCATGGCTCGCGTCGGATCGGTTCTCTCCGGCGGCGGCATGGGATCGGACGGAGCTCGCGATGGCGCGGGGCCGGGTCCGGCTGGCCCGGTATCTCGAGCGATTCCTGGAGCCGGACGATCGCCGCCTGGCGGCGGCGTGGCGCACGATCCATGAGAATCCGCAGCGCGTCGGTACCATCCGGCTCGACGGAGACCCATCGAAGGTGGAGCGCATCCTCGCGCACGGACTCGAACGCCTGGCGCGCTTCAACCCGGAGGCCGCGGTGGAGGCGCTCGCGGCGGTGGAGGAGCGCATCGGGCTCGGCGCCGAGGCGCGTTCCGGGGTCGCGCGCCGGATCGGGCTGTCGTTCGCCAGTGAACATGATTCCCGCGCGATGCAATGGCTCCGGAGCGTCGATGCCGCGCACGCCGACGACCTCGTCCTGCGGTGGCGGGTTGCCGCGGCGGCGCTCCATTCGCAGTGGGATGCGGTCATCGAGGGCATCGCCGCGATGCCTGATTCGGAGCGGACTCGGGAGCGCTGGCGTTTCTGGCGCGCGCAGGCCCTGGAGGCAGTCGGACAGTCCGACGAGGCCCGCGAGGCGTTCGAATCGCTCGCGCAGGAGCGGGACTACTATGGCTTCCTGGCCGCCGATCGGCTGGGGGTGCCGTACCGGTTCAACCACCGCCCCCTCGAAATCACCCCCGCGACACTCGAACGGGTCGCGACGATGCCCGCCGTACAGCGGGCCCTGGAACTGTACGCACTCGAACGCCGGGTCGATGCCCGCCGGGAGTGGAACGCGCTCATTCAGAAGCTCGAAGAGGAAGAACTCAAGGCCGCCTCCTGGATTGCGGGGTGCAACCGCTGGCACGGACGCGCGATTCTCACCATCGTGCGCACACCGGATCGGGACGACCTGGAACTGAGGTTTCCGGTGGCCTACCGGGATATCGTGGAGTCGGCCGCGCGCCGCCGGGATCTGCCGCCGGCAACGGTGTACGCGCTCATCCGTCAGGAGAGCGCCTTCATTGCGGATGCCCGTTCACCGGCGGGCGCCCTGGGACTGATGCAGATCATGCCGCGCACGGGTCGCATGCTCATGCGGGAAGCGGGGCGGACATGGCGCGGAAAGAGGCAGCTTCTCGCTCCCGACCTTAACGTGGCGCTCGGGGCTCGATACGTCCGGTCGCTGCTCGGCAAGACGAACGGGAATTTCGTGCTGGCCGCGGCGTCCTACAACGCTGGCCCCCATCGCGTCAGAAAGTGGTTGCCGAAGAACGGCGATATCGATGCCGCAGTGTGGATCGACAATATCCCCTTCACCGAAACCCGCCGCTACGTCCGGCGGTTCCTCGCCTACGGCGCCATCTACGAGCACCGCCTCGGCCGGACCCCGCCGAGCCGGCTGAGCGAACGCATGCCGCCGATACCGGCTCGCTTGGACCCCTGAGACTGGACCCCTGAGACGCGAAGAGACGGGGCGCCCGTCTCGACGGCGACGCGGGCGCGGGTCGCGTGCTCGTGAAGACCGAACTCGGGCTGGCCCGAAATTGTCGGGTCAGCGTACGCCGGACAGGAAGATGTGACCCTGGTAGGTGCAGAATCGGAGCCACTTCAGCAGGAAACGGTTCATCCGCCACTTGCGGTCGAGTTCCGGCATTCGTCCCGGAGTCCAGGCGTCGATGTCCCGGTGTGCGCGCCGACGGCGGTGGGAGACGATTTCGGCCGCCCGCACGTCGTGGTAGACGTTGATCCGGGCATTCGGCTCAAGCACCCATCCGTCGTGATCGGGGAACCGATACGTCAGCCGCAGCGATGCCGAATACGGCTGGCGATCGACGATTTCGAGGTGGAGGTCGAGAGCCCCTGCGACCCGTGAGATCATCACCCGATCACATCCCGGCAGATCCGGAACCAGTTTCGCGAGTCGGACGTAGCTCGCCTCGTAGATGCGGATGAGGCCCGAGATGTCGCGATCCCCGAACCGCGCCGGTCTCGCCGTTTCCATTCTTACCGTCATCGACATCGTGTCCGTTTCGATTCCGACTTGCCGATTCGGGGTATCGGCAGCCGGGGGATAAAGGCCCTGTCCTTCCACCCTGCAGTCGTGGTCCCGAACCCGAAAGCTACTGGATGGGTGCGATTAGTCAAGCCTCGCATTTGCGCTCCGTATCTACACCGGAGTGATCAGGATCAGAACCCCGAACAGGGGGTGGTCGATGTAGTGCAGCTCCCCGGACCGCATCCTGCGCTCCGCCACGAGCCGGAACCGGGTCGGCATGGAATCCGGCGGGGCGGGGTCACCGTTCGCCGGCCGGTGGTAGAGCAGATCGATCTCGACCTGAAGGAAGCGCGCAAGGGAAATCGTCACCGTTCCATGTACAAGGGGTCGCTCGGGCTGCTCGGGTTGTTCGGGGGGCTGGGGAGGGGCGACGCGCATGCCATCCGCAGCCTCGCTCGCGTCTTCGCCGGGACCGGTGCCGAGACGCACCGCGCGCGCGGTGCGGCGCGGAACGCCCGGTACGCGCCACCCGGCGTGCAGGAGCGGACGGTAGTGAGCCGAGCGCCGCAGGCGGTTCCAGACACCCCCGAGCCTGAGCTGAGAGGGCGCGACCGCCCGGTACATGCGGGCGACGTCGTTCGCTGTGCCTCCAGGCCGGGGGGCGATCTCGATCGCAGCGCGAAACGGGGGCGCTCCGGGCTCCGCGGGCCAGTGCTCGGCGTGCAGCCCCTCGCCGCGCAGATCGTCGAACACGATGACTTCGGCCGTAAACGATCGCGCCGCCGCCTCGGCCGGTGCTGCGAGCGCTCCGGCCAGAATCGCGGTCAGCGCAAGCCACGACGCCATGCGGTTCGGGATTGCCGCGCTCCGGGTCGAACGCTTCTCCCCCCGGCGACTGGCGAAGTGTCCCCGGCCACTGTTCGGGATTGCCGCGCTCCAGGTCGAACGCTGCTCCGGCATCGGGATGATCCTTCTCTCGTGGCGTGCGCAGGAGTGGAAAAGTGTGGTGCGTATCGGCTTTGCGCTCACGCGGCGGCCCCGACCTCGAGCGCATCGAGCAGCCGCCGCACCGCATCCACCCGGGTCGACGCATCGGGGAGGTCGTCCGCGAACCGCAGCCGCTGCGCACCGTCGAGACGGAACCGGCCCGGATCGCTCTGCACCAGCCGAATCACGCTGCCCGGATCGACATCGGGCTCGGGGTGGAACACGATGCGCCCACCGGTCGCGCCCGCCTCGATTCTCTTCACTCCGAACGGTGCGGCCTGAAGCTTGATGCGCGTGAGGTCGAAGAGCAGCCGCGCCGCCGGGGGCGCGGGTCCGAACCGGTCGATCATCTCCACCATGAGCTCCTCGAGTCTTTCCTCGTTCGCCGCGCTTGCGATCCGCTTGTACATGAGGAGTCGCGTATGCACGTCGGGGAGGTAGTCCTCGGGGATCAGGGCCGGTTCGCGCACGTCGATTTCGGCCCCGGTATCGAGGGGACGGTCCAGCACCGGCGCCCGACCGGCCCGCAGCGCTGCCACCGCGCGTTCGAGCAGCCGGGTGTAGAGCGCATAGCCGACCTCCTGGATCTGCCCGCTCTGCTCGTCGCCGAGGATCTCCCCAGCACCGCGGATCTCCAGGTCGTGGGTGGCGAGATTGAAGCCTACTCCGAGATCCCCGAGCGCCTCGATGGCCTCGATCCGCCGCACCGCGTCGGCGGTCATCGCCCGCCGGTCCGGCACGATGAGGTAGGCGTAGGCCCGATGGTGCGACCGCCCGACCCGCCCGCGCAACTGATGGAGCTGCGCGAGCCCGAACCGATCCGCACGGTTGATCACGATGGTGTTGGCGTTGGGGATGTCGATCCCGGTCTCGATGATGGTGGTGCACACGAGCACCTGGAACCGGCGGTGGTAGAAATCGAGCATCGCGCGTTCCAGATCGCGCTCGCGCATCTGGCCGTGCGCGACCCTCACCTCGGCGTCCGGAGTGAGCTTGCGCACGTCGTCGGCGATGCGCTCGATGTCCTCGACCCGGTTGTGGACGAAGAAGATCTGGCCGCCGCGGCGAAGTTCGCGTTCGAGCGCCTCGCGGAGCATGCTCGCATCCCAGCGACGAACGAAGGTCTGGATGGACAGCCGTTTCGCGGGTGGGGTGGCGATGAGCGAGAGATCGCGCAAGCCCGAAAACGCCATGTCCAGAGTACGCGGAATCGGCGTCGCGGTCAGGGTGAGGACATCGACCTCGGCCCGCAGTGCCTTGAACCGCTCCTTCTGGCGCACGCCGAAGCGATGCTCCTCATCGATGACCACGAGCCCCAGGCGCTTGAATCGGATGCTGCGGTCGAGAAGCTGATGGGTGCCGATGACGATGTCCACCGAGCCATCCGCGAGACCGCGCACTATCCCGGCCCGGTCGTCGCGGGCGCGAAAGCGCGAGAGCTGCTCGATCCGCACCGGCCAGTCCGCGAACCGATCACCGAAGGTCTGGTAGTGCTGCTGCGCAAGCAGGGTGGTGGGAACGAGCACCGCGACCTGCTTTCCGGACTGCGCGGCGATGAACGCGGCGCGCATCGCCACCTCGGTCTTGCCGAAGCCGACATCGCCGCACACCAGGCGATCCATCGGCGCCGGCCGGCGCATGTCGGCCATGACCTGCCGGATCGCTTCGGCCTGGTCCGGGGTCTCCTCGAAGGGAAAACCCGCCTCGAAGCCGTGCAGGAGTTCGGATTCGAGCTCGAACGCCACTCCCGGCCGGCTCGCTCGGCGCGCCTGCACCTCCAGCAGCTCCGCCGCCACGTCGACGACCTTCTCCGCCGCCCGCTTCCGGGCGCGCTGCCACTGGCGGCTGCCGAGCTTGTGCAGCGGAGCCGCATCCGGGTCGACGCCCGAGTAGCGCGAGACGAGGTGGAGGGAGCCGACCGGCACGTAGAGCTTGTCGTCGTCGGCGTAGTCGATCCGGAGGAATTCGCCGGCGGTCCCCCCCAGGACCAGAACTTCAAGCCCCGCGTAGCGTCCGACGCCATGCGCTTCGTGCACCACCGGCGCCCCGATCCTGAGTTCGTTGAGGTCGCGCACCATCCCCTCGGGGTCCCGCCCGCTCCCGCGCCGGCGGCGGCGCTGGGCCGCCCGCGCCCCGAAGAGCTGGGATTCGGTGATCACCGCGATGGGTGGGGCTTCGATGCACGCGCCATCTTCGAGTTCGGCGACAGTCATGGCCAGGGAGGCGTCGCCATCCATGAAATCGCCCCACGATTCGACGAGCGCCGGCTTCAGATCGTGAGCGCGCAGAGTCTCCAGCAGGATCTCGCGTCGTCCGGGGGTCTCGGCCACGATGAGGCATCGCCCCGGGTGCCCGGAGAGGAAGTCCTGCAGGTGACCGATGGGCCGCTCCGCCCGCCCGTCGACGGGCAGTGCCGGCGGCGTTCGCGTCGCGAATTCGACGGTGGCGCCGCGCCCGACCCCGGCTCCGGGGCGCAGGCGCACGCAGCGAAACGCCGCCAGCCGGGAGAAAAGGTCTTCCACCGGCACGAAGATCTCCTCGGTCGAGAGCACCGGGCGCTCCCGGTCGTGACGCCGATTCTCGAACCGATCCCGGGTGTCCGCCCAGAACGCGGTTGCCGCTTCGTGGACGTCTCCGGCGAGGACCACGATGGCGCCGGGCGGAAGATAGTCCGTCAGCACCGCGGTTTCCGGAAAGAACAGCGGCAGGTAGTACTCGATCCCGGCCGGCCAGCCGCCCTGGCTGACCTCCCGGTAGATCGGGCACCGCGACGGATCTCCTTCGAACCGCCGCCGCCATGCGCGCCGGAACGCCGACACCGCGTCCGGGGACGCCGGGAATTCGCGCGCGGGAAGCAGCTCGATGCGATCGACCCGGTTCGTGGAACGCTGGCTGTCGGGATCGAACCGGCGCAGGCTCTCGATCTCGTCATCGAGAAGATCGATGCGCAAGGGCGCGTCGGCCCCCATCGGGAAGAGATCGAGCAGCGAGCCCCGCACCGCATACTCGCCGTGCTCCATCACCTGGCTGACGCAGGCATATCCGGCGCGATCGAGACGCTGGCGGAAGGTATCGATGTCGAGGTGATCGCCGGACCGGACGAGAAATCGGTGACCGTCGACGTATCCGCGCGGGGGAATCCGCCCCATCGCAGTGCCGGCCACGGTGACCACCACTCCCGAAGCGAGCGCAGGGAGTCTGCCCAGGGTTTCGAGTCGTTCCGAGACGAGATCCTGATGGGGCGAGAAGAGATCGTAGGGCAGCGTCTCCCAGTCCGGAAAGCGCAAATTCGCGATCTCCGGGCCCAGAAAGAACGCCAGCTCGGACTCGATGCGGTGTGCAGTCCGGCTGTCCGCCGCGATGACCAGCACCGGGGCATCGGCCCGCCGCGCGAGGCCGGCGATGGCGAGCCCCCGGGCGCTGCCGTGCAGCGACGTCCACCAGGTCCGCGATCCCGTCTCCGGCGCCTCGGGGACACACGGCGAGACCGACTGCATGGGGATTCCTCCTTCCCTGGAGCGCGCGCTTCGCGCGGCCACCGACGGGTCAGTCGATCGCGCCGGGCGGAACATGCTCCGTGCGTGCGCTGCCGATCGGTGGATGCCCCCGCCGCCGCTCGTCGCGCGGCGGGACCCCGTAACGGTCACGGTAGCACTTGCTGAAGTGGGGCGCGGAGACGAATCCGCAGGCGAAGGCGATATCCACGATGGGCCGGCTCGTCTGCAACAGAAGCTGGCGGGCGCGGCTGAGCCGGAGCTCCAGATAGTACCGCGTCGGAACGCAGTGCACGTGCTTCTGGAACAGCCGTTCCAGTTGCCGCCGCGACAGCTCCACATGCTGCGACAGCTCGTCGAGGCTCATCGGCTCTTCGAGGTTGGCCTCCATCAGGGCGATCGCTTCGACGAGCTTCGGCTGGCTGGTGCCGAGGCGATGCGTCAGCGGGATGCGCTGCCGGTCGTTCTTGCCCCGAATTCTCTCGCAGATGAACTCCTCGGAAATGGCGGCGGCGAGCGCACTGCCGTGCTCGGCGTCGATGAGGTTGAGCATCAGGTCGAGCGGGGCGACGCCGCCGGAGCAGGTGTACCGGTCCCGGTCGATCTCGAAGAGCTTGTAGGTAACGGTGATGTCCGGATATTCCTCGCGCAGGCTGGCGAGATTCTCCCAGTGGATCGTGCAGCGATATCCGCCGAGCACGTCGGCCCGGGCGAGCAGGTACGTTCCGGTGCAGATCGCACCGAGCAGCGCGCGGCGCCGGGCAAGCCGGCGCAACCAGGCGGTGCAGTTCCGGTCGACGTAGCGGTGGACCCGCTCTCCGGCGCAGACGAAAACCAGATCCGCGTTCTCGGCCGAGGTGAAGTCCCCATCGACCTGAACCACGAGACCGTTGCTGCTCGCGACCGGCGCGCCCTCCGCACTGACGATCCGCCATCGGTACAACGGCCCGCCGTGGATCCGGTTCGCCATCCGCAACGGCTCCACCGCGTTGCTGAAGGCGATGAAGGAATAATCGGGAATGAGGGCGAAGACAACCTCTCGGGGCCTGGCCCCAACGCCGGGGAAGATGAAGGATTCGGAGCTTCGCATCGCGATGGGCTCGTCGGCATACGAACAGAGCGACGGTAGGACTATCTCCCATCCCGCCCGCGCAGGCAACGCCGTCCGGTCGGTCGCCAAGGCCCCACATGGTGTCCCGAGAGGTCGTGATGCGGCGTGATCCCGGCGGGTATCGGGCCTTCGGAGCGTCCATTCGGGGCGATTTCGGGCGCACGTTCCGGCCTGGCGCGCATGGCCGGGCAGGTTGCGGTCGACCCGGGCCAACCCGGGACCAGCCCAGGCCGATTCGGACCAGCCCGGGCCGACCCGGTGCGGCGTGCGGCCGCAGGACTTCCCCGTCTTCCTGTCCGGGGTCAACTCGGGTCAACTCGGGCCGACCCGGTGCGGCTCGACCGTTGCCGCGGGCTGTAGCAGAATCCCGCCGGTATCGGGGTCCGGCCGGACTGTCGCGAAAGGAGGAGTTCCCGATGGAAGAAGTTGGAACCATACCGGCGCGCCGGGGAGCCGCCGCCTTCGTGCAACGGGGGCAGTGCGTGACCGTCGTCAACACCCATGGCGAGCAGGTCGTGGACACCTGGGCGTTCGTGCGCCACGACCTGCGGGAATTCATGTCGATGGAGCACACCCGGGCGACGCTGGTCAAGATCATGCCGACGGTCGGCGACTACCTGTACACCACGCGCCGCCGCCCGATCCTGAAGATCGTGGAAGACACCTCCCCCGGAATCCACGACACCCTCATGGCCGCCTGCGACAATTATCGGTACGGTCTGCTCGGCTGCACCGAGTACCACGACAACTGCACCGACAACCTGTGGGCCGCCATGCACGGCCTGGGGCTCACGCCTCCGGAAACACCGAGCCCCCTCAATCTGTTCATGAACATTCCCTGGCGCAGTGGCGGGGAGCTTTCGTTCGACCCGCCCGTCACCCGACCCGGCGACTTCATCACGCTCGAAGCGCAGCTCGACGCGGTGGTGGCGTTCTCCGCCTGTCCTCAGGACATCCTGCCCATCAACGGGACGGCGGGACGGCCGACGGAAGCGCACTTCCGCATCCACGACGCCGGGGCGCGAAAGGGGGGAAGCACGACATGAGCGCATACGTCATCGCCGAAGTCGAAGTTACCGATCCCGCAACCTTCGAGGAGTACCGCCGGCTCGTGCCCTCGACGATCGAAGCGTTCGGAGGCCGCTACGTGGTACGGGGCGGGGCCATCGAGAATCGGGAGGGTGGGTGGCACCCGAAGCGGCTCGTGATCCTCGAGTTCGAAGACATGGCGCGGGCAAAGGCGTGGCACGATTCCGACCTCTACGCCCCGGCCCGGGCCCTGCGCGAGGCGTCCGCCACCACCCGGATGGTGATAGTCGAGGGCGTGTGAACGGCTCACGCGCGACCCCGAAACCTTCGCGAACCAGGCCCAGCCAGGTCCAAGCCCAGCCAGGTCCAATCAGACCGAGTCGGACCGATTCAGGCGTCGAGCGAGTGGACCGATCAGTCAGCCAATCATGAAACCGAAATCCCCGAAATACGGAATACGCATTACCCTTCCCCCCGGAGACACGCTGTCGGCGGCCCACCTGCTGGGGCCGGACTTCGAAGCGTTCCGGTGGTACGAATCACCCGAGGCCCGCGACGACGCCTTCGAAGCAATGCAGCGCAGCCCCGGCTACTATCGCCGCGGCGACGCCCCCTCGCAGGTGCTGTCGAAGGTCGACGGCTGAGCCGCATCCGAGGGCGACAGTTCGCTTGTCGGTATGGGAGAGAATCGATGTCGTCCGGCGAGACCAACGACGATCGCGATCGAATGACGTGCTCGATTCGGTTCCTGAACAACCTGCTTGAGTCCTGGCAATTGAAGGCTACGCACGCGATCGCGTTGCTCGGGTTGGATCCTGATGACGAGTCCTATGCACGGGCTTTGCTGACCGGCCGGGCCCCTCTCAAGGGACGCGATGCCAAGGATCGAATCGCCCATCTCTACCAAATTCGCAAGACGCTGTCGGCATTGTTCCGAGATGAGTCTGTGGAGAACGAATGGCTCCGTGAGCCCCATACGCTGCTGAATGAACGTTCACCGATGGACCTGATCCTGGAGGGGTCGATGGAGCATCTGCTTCTTGTCCGGGAGTACGTCGATGCAGCAGCCGGGCGTTGAATGTAACTGAGGTTGGATAGTTGCGGAGGCAGGTCCGAAATGGGCCGACTAGTCGGGATCTCTATCCGGACAGGATGTCGACGAGGCGCAATGTGAAGAACGATAACAGTCAAGTCGGAGGATTCGACGAGCAGTCGCCACCGGGATCTGTATCCATTGACTATGAGGTGGTGAGCAAGGTCAATTTCGCCTCTGCACAAAACGATGTTGCGATCATTCAACGACTCGCGATCGACAACCCCACTGACGAACCCCTTGTTGACGTCCGTGTGACGCTTCGTGCCGCGCCTTCCATCGTTCGCGAGAAGATCTGGTCTGTGGATCGCATCGCGCCAAGCTCTGAGCTTCCACTGCGCGATCTTTCGACACCTCTCGACATCGAGCGCTTGGCGGGCCTCGACGAGGCCGAGATCGGGGAAGTGGAATTCCGTGTCGAGGCCCAAGGGACCGAGACAATTGTGGAGAAATGCCGCATTGAGCTGCTTGCCCGGGATGAGTGGGGTGGTGTAGGCGATATGGCTCAGATCCTTGCAGCGTTCGTGTCGCCGAACGATCGGGTGGTTGCGGGCATTTTGAAAGAAGCGGCACGTCTTCTCCAGGCCGCGGGCCATGATGGTTCGATCAACGGTTATCAATCGGGCGATCCGCGTCGAGTGTACCTCCTTGCGGGAGCCATCTGGTCGGCGCTGACCGGTCTGGGTTTAGCGTATGCGGTGCCCCCTGCCTCATTCGAGCTACATGGCCAGAAGATTCGTACTTTCTTGCCGCGGCGTACGAAGCGGCGGGCCTCAACCCCGCCGTTCTCTTCGCTGACGGCCACGCTTGGCTCGGTGTCTGGATCTGCGAGAGCGACTTCGGTCATGTGACAGAACCCGACGTGATCGCTGTCCGCAAGGCGGTGCAGGCCCGAGAGTTCGTACCGATCGAGACAACCCTGCTGACCCAACGCCCGGCCGTCGGCTTTGACCAGGCGGTTGATGAAGGTCGTCGTCGGCTCTCGGAAGACCGCGAGCCCGAATTCGTGATGGCAATCGATATCGGTCGCTCCCGTCACGCGCGGATCCGTCCTCTCGCAAGCCACAGGGTGTCGGATTTGTCTGGGTCGAGCGATATCGACGAGGTAGCCCCTGCCGCGCTTCCCCCACTCCCCGACTTCGGTTTGCTCCCCAACGAAAATGCGGAAGAGCCGATTCCGACAGCATTCAACCGAATCGAGCGCTGGCAACGTAAACTCCTCGATTTGACCTTGCGGAATCGTCTGCTCAACTATCGGGACAGCAAGCAAACGCTACCCTTGCTCTGTCCCGACATCGGGATATTCGAGGACGCACTGGCCGACGGGAAGAAGTTTCGCGGTTTGTCTCTGAACGACGAAAACCCCATTGACGCACGGACTGTCACACCCGAGGGGGTACAACGCCTCGAGGAGGCGTTTGTCCGTGATGCCTTCGATCGCGGGCAGGTTGTGGTGCCGCTCACCGGCCGCGACATGAACAACCGCCTTCTCACACTATACCGTCGGGCCAACAGCGACATGCAGGAGGGTGGGACCAATACCCTCTTTCTCGCAGCGGGGTTCCTGCGTTGGAAGAAGACCGAAGGCGATACCCGTGCATACCGTGCGCCTCTCGTTCTCGTTCCCGTGAAGCTCGAGCGACGCTCCGCCCAGTCAGCTTTCCGCATTCTGCACCACGAGGACGATGTGCGGATCAATTCGACGCTCCTCGAGTTCCTCAAACGTGATTTCGATCTTCGGATTTCCGAACTCGAAGGCGAGTTGCCGCGTGACGATAGCGGTATCGACCTTCCGCTCATCCTCGAAATCATGCGCCGCAAGGTCCGCGATGTTGCGGGCTTCGAGGTCGTCGAGGATCTTGCGCTCTCGACGTTCTCCTTCGCGAAGTATCTGATGTGGAAGGATCTGGTCGATCGTGCTGAGCAGCTTCGCGCGAACCGACTGGTGGAGCACCTCATCGACGGCTCTGAGGAGTCATATTCAGAATCTCGATACAATGCTCCGATCGTGCCCAGGGATGTCGATCGACGCCGCGAGCCGCGAGATTTGCTGATCCCGCTGCCTGCGGACAGCTCCCAGCTCGCTGCCGTTGTTGCCGCATCGGAAGGACGTGACTTCGTCCTCGTCGGACCTCCGGGCACCGGCAAGAGTCAGACGATCACGAACATGATCGCGCAGTGCCTGGGAGAGGGACGGACGGTCCTGTTCGTGGCCGAGAAGACGGCGGCACTCGATGTGGTGCATCGCCGGCTTGTCGCCACCGGACTCGGTGACGCGGTTCTTGAGCTTCATTCGAACAAGACGGATCGGAAGTCCGTGCTCGCGCAGCTCGGGCGAAGCTGGGACCGTACGTCGCGTTCCACTGAAGCGCACTGGATCGAGGTGACCAAAGACCTGCGCATGTCCCGGGATCGACTGAACGCTTACGTCGAGGCGCTCCATGCGAAGGGTTCGCAGGGCTTCAGCGTGTTCGACGCCGTGGGTCGCGTCGCTTCCGGCTCCGCGCCGTTCGGGATTTCCTACCCTTCCAAGGACGCGCATGACGAGACGACCTACAGGGACTTGGTGAGCCTCGCCACTGAGCTCGGTCGGACCTACGCGGTCGTTGGAACCGGCCCCGCCCTTCGGCTTGTCAACACCGACCAGTGGTCTTACCGCTGGGAGGCAGAGATGCTTGAAGCTGCTGATTCTCTGCGCGTCGCGATCGCGACACTGCTGCGCGCCGAGCATGTGCTCGCTCGTCAACTCGGTCTTCGTTCCGACCCCAATCTGGAGGTCCGTAGACGTACGTGGCTCAAGGCGCTCGCGCCGCGTACCGAGTCGAGTGCACTCGATCTGACATCCGTTCCGGATCTGCCCTCGGACCGTCTCATCGAAGAAGCTGAAGAATTCGCCAGGAATCTTCAAGAACTCGCCGCCAACCTATCGAAAACGGCCGCTTCTTACTCCGTCGATGTGATTCGGGACATACCTCTCGAACAACTGGATACCGCGTGGCGCGAGGCTCAGACGAAACTCTGGCCGGCCTCCGTCTTCGCGCGAAGGAAGGTCCAAAGGCTTTTGCAGACATACGCTGAAACCGGAACGGCCGATCCCCAGAGCGAGTTGAAGGTGCTGTTCAAGATTCGTGCGCTGGACAGTCGGGTACGCGAGAGTGCCGTCGCATCCGTTGCACACACTCGGGAGGGTCCGGATGCAGCGCGGACGACGGAGGCTGTCCGCCAAACTATCGACTACCGACCGGCGATCGTAAATCTGCGCTCCGAAGTCGACGATCCAATCCGCTTCGAATCGGCCGTCTTAAATCTTGTCACCGCCTCAAGCGGTATCGTTCTGGATGCACTCAAGGCCTACCTCGATGCGGAAGAAGCTGTTGCCGAAAAGACGCAAGTCTTTGTGCAACGAGGGGGTGTGATTCCTGATGAGTCGAGCCTTGCGGAGATCGATGCTGGGCTCGCCGCCATCGCGGCGGGACGTGCGCGGCTTGCCAACTGGGTCCGCTGGATGGAGAAGAGCAAAGGCGCACGCCATCAAGGGCTCGGTCCGCTCGTTGATGCGCTGGAGGAGGGGAAGCTTGAGGTGGCGGAGGCAGGGGATGGCTTCGAACGTGCCTACTCTGCCTGGTGGCTGCCGCTTGCGATCGACGCGAGCGACGACCTGCGTCCCTTCACTCATTGGGTACACGAGAATGTGATTGCCGATTTCTGCAAGCACGATGACGCTGCGGCGTCACTCGCACCCAGGGAGATCATGCGTCGCATCGCTCATGGCTTGCCGGCGAAGCACGGGGTGCCGCGGAAATCCGAACTCGGAGTGCTTCGTCACCAGCTTGGTCTGACACGTCCCTCCATGCCGGTTCGACGGCTTCTGGAAAAACTCCCCGAGACATTCGGGAAACTTGCGCCGTGCGTGTTGATGTCACCGCTCTCCGTCGCCCAGTACTTGCCGGCGGGCCAAGCGATCTTCGACATCGTGATCTTCGACGAGGCTTCCCAAATCACGACTTGGGATGCAATCGGCGCCATCGCACGGGCACGGCAGACGATTATCGTCGGCGATCCCAAACAGCTCCCACCAACCAACTTCTTCGGGCGTGCAGACGACACCGATGAGGATCTCCCTGAGGTCGATCGCGACCTGCCCTCGATCCTCGATGAAGTTTCCGCGGCGGGGATCCGCCCCTATCCCCTTTCATGGCACTACCGGAGTCGTGATGAAGCTTTGATTGCCTTCTCCAATCACTTCTATTATGGCGGAAGTCTCGTGACATTCCCTGCTCCCGTGGCCGGCTCCGAGGCACTCAAGTTCCACATGGTCAATGGCACGTACGCGCGGGGAAGTGGTCGCATGAATGAAGTAGAGGCCAAGTCCATCGCCGTGATGGTGAAGCGCCGTCTGACAAGCTGGCTCGCGGTCCCCGAAAGCGATCGCCACACACTGGGCGTCATTACCTTCAATGCCGAACAGCAGTCGTTGATCCTCGACCTGCTGGACGAGATGCGTCGTGGGGACAATCGTCTGGAGTGGTTTTTCGAAGACGAGCGGGAGGAGCCGGTGATCGTCAAAAATCTGGAGAGCATCCAGGGTGACGAGCGCGATGTGATGCTGTTTTCGGTGACATTCGGGCCTGATCTGGCCGGCAAGATCACAATGAATTTCGGTGCGCTTAATGGCATCGGTGGCGAGAAGCGACTCAATGTCGCTGTTACGCGCGCGAGGCGCGAGCTCCATGTCTTCTCCTCGATCCGGGCGCAGCAAATCAATCTCGCACGCACCCATGCGGCAGGCGTTCGGGATCTGAAGGCGTTTCTCGACTATGCCGAGCGCGGGTCAATCGCCCTGCCAGCGCGCGATGAGGGTTCCCTCGGCCCGGCCGAGAGCCCGTTCGAGGAAGCGGTAGCAAAGGCGCTTCGCCTTCAGGGCTGGGAAGTCCGAACCCAGATCGGGGTATCCGGCTTCCGGGTCGATCTCGGTGTCGTGCACCCCGACGCGGCCGGGAGCTACCTCGCGGGCGTCGAATGTGACGGCGCGCAATATCACGCTTCGGCAACGGCTCGTGATCGTGACAAAGTCCGCCAGGCCGTGCTCGAAGGGCTCGGATGGACCATTCTCCGAGTCTGGTCGACCGATTGGTTCCGCGACACGGCTGGTGTCACGGAGCGAGTGCACACCGAACTCGCGGGACTTCTTGAGCGCGACCGTGAGGCTCGCAAAGCGAGGGAAGCGGAAACCGAAAACCAGGAAGAACCGATATCCGAGGAGACCGTCGAAGAATCGGAGGAGACTTCGGTTATCGAACAACACGTTGTTCCCGCTAAGAGGATCTGTGTTCCTCGTGATCACGCGACAGCCGGATCGAACCCGCAGCCGAAGCGGGCACCGCTCATCGCGGATTCCACGATATCTCCCGAATCCGCCCTTATCGGTGCCTCTGAAAATGCCCGCAGAGATGGTGAGTCATCCAGAAGTATTGAATCAACGACAGAGACTGACCTCGCTGCGGTGCGTACGGGGCTGGACCCCGAACTCGTTGGTGCGTTTGCGGAATATGTGACGAAGGCGATCGCGTATCACGTCTACCGCGGGGTGCGCAAAGCGAAGGCGCTGGCCAACCTCATGATCGAGAAGCACGGCCTAGAGCGCTTCCGCGACCATATGCACCGTCCGTTCCGAGGGGCCTACAACAGCGTCCGCCGACGTTTCGAGAACGAGACGTGGGTGGACGAAATGACCCCTTCCGGCGCGGTGCGGCGCGAGGTTCAGGAAGCGATCGATGAGGCCGTTGTAGACATGCAGGCCGTGACATCAGCCGTCGAGACAACAACTGAACCCACAACCGAAAGGGTAGCCACGGAAACTCCCGCTGAAACCACGTCAGTCCCGGATGACATCGTTTTTGACCCTGACCGGTTCTTCGATGTCGACTACACGCCCGTTCTGCACCAGATTATTCTGACAATCGTTGAAAGCGAGGGCCCCATCCGTCTTGAGGGGCTAGCACGAAAGGTTGCTCAGCAGCACGGATGGCAACGAACCGGCCGGCGAATTCAGGAGCGAGTGCGCAAGAATCTGAGAACAGTCGAATCCCACTCGGAGTTCGGGACGACCTTCGTATGGGTCCCGGGCACCCACGCGAACCGTGTTCCATTCCGTGGACTCAACGGTCGCAATATACGTGAGGTCTCTCGTACCGAAATTGCTTCGGTGATCGACGTCCACCGACGTGACCTTGCCATTGCAGAGGATCCCACTCTCACGTTGTCGCGTTGCCTCGGAATCGCACGGCTGAGCAAAGACGCCCGGGCGTATCTCTCCGACTGTATTCGATGGAGAGAAGAAGCCGCCGGAGTTGACACGTAGCCGCATGCTCCGTTGCAGATTTCAACGCCTCGTACTCGTGACTCATGACCGAGGGGTATCGGGGTATCGAATCTTCCTTGCTTGGCAAAGGCTGCAACTCATCACCTCTGCGTCCACTCGGAGACGAAGTCGTCGATGCGGGTGCGCGCCGGCTGCGCGGCCGTGCCGATGGTCTCTGCGCGCAGGTAGATGATGATGAGGGTCAGGGCGGTCAGGGCGGTGTCGTCACGCCGTCGCCGGGCTTCGCGATGCTGGGCCTTGAAGTGGGTGATGACCGGGCCGTAGCGCGACGGGTCTTCTCCGCCCCGAGCGTGTGCGGTCTCGAGATCATCCCGGATTCGGAGCGCCGTCTCGCGGACTTTCGGGCTCGAAGTGGCGGCTCTCGCGGTCTCGATGATCGTGGCCGCGTCCCGGTCGAGCCGACGGGCCTCGCGACCCGGGCCGAGCCATCGGGTGATGATCTCACCAGTTTTCCGAAGCAGTATATCCATTTATATCAATAGGATATGTCAATTTTCTGATGTGATGTAAGGGCTGTCTGGCGATCGACAGCAATCTCCATCCGGCCCGGAACCCGCGCTCGACATGGCCCCGAGCGGACGCTACGGAGGTCGATGCCCGCCGGCACCACACCGTGAGCTGACCTTCCGGAGCGCCACCGGGAATCGGATTCGGCGAGTATCCCACGGATTCCGGTATGCTCTCGCCACCGCAGTTCGCGCGGAGAAGCGGAGCCAGGATCTCGTGTGCGGACCTCGGTTCCAAGGTGGCGTCCGCCGCGGCGGACGCCCGGGAGCAAGGGCTCGCGCGTGGACCCCGGCCCTTGTCACTCGATCCTTGTGAACAATCCCCCCCACAACCCCGGAGGACGAGGCGTTGGCCAAGAGCGACATCGAGATTGCCCGGGAGGCGACGCAGAAACCGATTGCGGAGATTGGAGACCGACTGGGAATTCCTCCGGAGGCGTTGCTGCCCTACGGGCATACGAAGGCGAAGATCGATCTCGGCTATATCGGCTCGCTCTCGCAGAGGAAGGACGGGAAGCTGGTGCTGGTCACCGCGATCACGCCGACCCCGGCCGGCGAAGGCAAGACCACCACTTCGGTCGGGCTCGCCGACGGCCTGAATCGCATCG
The DNA here is from genome assembly GCA_965221725.1 of Gammaproteobacteria bacterium. Classification (GTDB taxonomy): domain Bacteria; phylum Pseudomonadota; class Gammaproteobacteria; order HK1; family HK1; genus HK1. The sequence goes on along the minus strand of OZ244909.1, from coordinate 311,456 downwards.
GCCAGGAGACGCTGGTCTGCCTGCGCGAGCCGAGCCTCGGGCCCTGCTTCGGGGTGAAGGGCGGTGCCGCCGGTGGCGGCTACGCGCAGGTGGTGCCGATGGAAGACATCAACCTGCACTTCACGGGCGATTTCCACGCCATCGGCGCCGCGAACAACCTGCTCGCCGCGCTGGTCGACAACCACATCCACCAGGGGAACGCGCTCGGCCTGGATGCCCGGCGAATTTCCTGGAGACGGGTGGTCGACATGAACGACCGGGCGCTGCGCGAGATCGTGTGTTCGCTCGGCGGCATCAGCAACGGCTTCCCGCGCAGCGACGGCTTCGACATCACCGTCGCCTCCGAGGTGATGGCCATCTTCTGCCTCGCCTCCGACCTCGGTGACCTGCAACGCCGTCTTGGCAACATCGTGGTCGGGCAGACGCGCGCGCGTGCGCCCGTGACCGCGCGCGACCTGAAGGCCGACGGCGCGATGACGGTGCTGCTCAAGGACGCCCTCGCCCCCAATCTGGTGCAGACCCTGGAGAACAACCCCGCCATCATCCACGGGGGGCCGTTCGCGAACATCGCGCACGGCTGCAACTCGGTCATCGCCACCCGCGCATCGCTCAAGCTCGCGGACTACGTGGTCACTGAAGCCGGCTTCGGGGCGGACCTCGGAGCCGAGAAGTTCTTCGACATCAAGTGCCGCAAGGCGGACATTGCCCCCGACGCGGTGGTGCTGGTGGCGACGCTGCGGGCGCTGAAGATGCACGGCGGCGTGGCGCTCGCGGATCTCGCGCACGAGAACGTCGACGCGGTGAGGGCAGGGTGCTCGAACCTCGCGCGGCATCTTGCGAACCTCAAGCAGTTCGGCGTCCCGGTGGTGGTCGCGGTCAACCAGTTCTCGGCCGACACCGAAGCCGAACTCCAGGCGGTGGTGGAAGTGGCGGAGGCGCAGGGCGCGCGGGCCATCGTCTGTGCGCACTGGGCGAACGGCGGCGCCGGCACGGAGGCACTTGCCCGCCACGTGGTGGAGATGGTCGAAGCGGGAGAGGGTGCGTTCGCGCCCCTGTATCCCGACCAGATGCCGCTCTGGGACAAGGTCGAGACGGTGGCAAAGCGGATCTACGGCGCTTCCGGCATCACCGCCTCGGCGGCGGTGCAGAACCGTTTCCGGGCCCTTCAGGACGGCGGCTACGGCCACTTCCCGGTGTGCATGGCGAAAACCCAGTACAGCTTCTCGACCGATGCGTCGCGCAAGGGCGCCCCCGAGGGGCACGAGGTGCCCGTGCGCGAGCTGCGGCTGTCGGCGGGGGCGGAGTTCGTGGTCGCGATCTGCGGCGACATGATGACGATGCCCGGTCTGCCGAAGAAGCCCGCCGCCGAGGGCATCCACATCAACGCGGCAGGCCGAATCGAGGGGCTGTTCTGAGGTTGTCGGACTCGATCCGAATGAATGGAACTCAAGCCGGCGGAGCGTGATCAATGGGCGAAATTGTCGTGGATGCCGAGTTGGAGAACGCCGGAGACCGTGACCATTTCGAACGGGGATACGGCAAGGAATCCGATATTCGGAGAACGACCGTGAGAGCGGTCGTGGACACGGGCGCCGTCATCCCCATGCTGCCGCAGAACGTCGTCGAACGGCTCGGCGTGAGTGTCCGACGCACCGTGATCGTCACCCATGCGGACGAACGGAAGAAGGAACGATCGGTTGCCGGTCCCATCACCATGCGTATCTGCAACCGATTCATGAGTGTCGACTGCGTCGTCGGGCCGCCATTGAGCGAGCCACTGATCGGTCAGGTCGTCCTGGAGGCGCTGGATCTGATCGCTGATTGCAGAAACCAGACGCTCGGCCCGCGTCCGGAGTCGCCGGACTATCCTCTGCTGAAGCTGAAATAACCCTCGGGCGCCGTGACCGGCTCGGACTCCGTCGTATCGAGGCGACCGAACCAGCGCTGAAGCTCCCCGATCCACGGTCGATCCCCGCCGCCGTGAGCGGGTCGAGTCGGCCAACATCATTCTGGCCCGGTTGGCCGGCCACTTGAGTCCCGAAATCGGCCGCACCGATCCTCTCGCGATCACGTCAATCGATGAATCGCACCACAGGCGGGTTGCATTGCCGGTGCGGCTGGTTCACCCTCCTGCGCATGACACCCAGCAGGTGCCCGCTGTCGGGCCGCCTGCTCAATACAAGAGCCATTTGGGGCCCGGGTTTGGCCACCTGAGCCAGGCAAATAGGCAGGAACCACATCACGTGCACCGTGCTGGGTGTCAACGGCCCGGCGCCCCTTTTCCGGGTGCCGGACCGTTGAACGCACCACCACGGAACGGCTGGTAGTGCTTCACCTCTGACTCCCGAGCCATCGGGAAAGCCCGTGCATGCAGGTCACAGGCGCCGGGCAGAGTTTCAGAGCGAAGCGCCACCGAACGGCCACCAGGTGCATCAAGAAGCGAGGCGAGAGGATCGGGCATGACCGTCCCGCCTCCGGGCACAGCGATGGGGAAAGCCGTCGTCATGGTTGACTTCAGTATGGGCGCATTCCCCACCGGCCGCTTTCGAACCCCAGCGCCCGGATGGCACGGGCCGGCTCCGCACCGGGCGGGGCCGTGCATACCCACCGGTGCCACCGCCGTCCCGACGGCGAGGGGCGTGCTCGCGGGCGGCCTTTGTTGTGCCGAGTAAAACCGCAGAACCATTCTGGTGACGACACGGCCGGACCCGGCGGCACCGCCCGGATCGGGATCCGATTCGACAAGACGCGGGCGCCCGTGCTCTGCGCCCACGGCAACCTGAGGAGAGCGAAGATGCAACTGCGAAACCTGATGACGATGTACCTCGCGGGACTGCTGGCGAGCGTGCTCGCCGGATGCGGCGGGGGTGGCGGAGGTGGCGGCGACAACGTGCGGCAGAACCCGCCGGAAACATCGACACCACCCGAACCGCCGACCAACACCGTCAACTATCAGGCGCTGGCGACGGAACAACTCTCGACCGCGCGCTTCACGACCCACCAGCCGATGGTGCTGGAACAGGTGGGGGCGCATCACGCCTATGCGCGCGGACTCAGCGGCAGCGGGGTACGCATCGGAATCGAAGATTCGATCGTCGACTATACGCAGCGCGCGGAATTCGGAAACCGAGTGAGGACAAGCGAGGCCGATGGCGCAAGCCTTGTCTACTGGCGCCCACCCGGACGTCAGAACTCCTACGACGCGGATAGATGCCTGTTCAATCCACGATGTGTCGTGTACACCATCGACAGCCAAGGGGACGATAACGCTTATAACCGGGAAGTCGAGGAAATCGTGCGTCGTGATGGCTGGCCACTCCGTGACGACGAAGTGTTCCTCATCGACGATCACTACAGCGAATTTGATCCGATTGAACGTCTGTACCGAGCATATGAAGTTCCGACTCCTTACGGGGATGGGGATCACGGTACGATAGTGGCTTCGACTGCCGCCGGCCGGAACCTTGGCGTCGCCTCAGGCGCAATCATCATCCCGACTACCATCAACCTGACTGATGATCAGGAAGACGGATCCCTTGTGGCGGCCGAGTTGCTGTCTCTTATTACATCTCTCCCGCCAGCGGAGCGCACCCAGCTCGATCAGGAACTCGCCAGCATATTACGCAGCGACTATGCAAAATTCGACATCATCAACCGCTCATACGGATCAGTTACGCCCCCGAACCCTGTTGCGGATGCCTCAGCAGTGGCCGACATTGACGGGTTCTTAACGCGTCACCTTCCGTCAACACGAAGGGCGTTCTTCCAGCTCGATCGCGCCCCGGGCGACAGGACCGTTATAGTATATGCCGCTGGCAATGAAGAGCATGAACGTCCTGATCTGGAAGCAGCACTCCCGTACTACTTATCGGATGTGCGTGGACACCATGTCGCAGTGGCGGCGACAGATCCGAACACGAAGCGCATTGCAGACTACTCGGATCGTTGCGGACCGCTGCCCTCGAACTGGAACCACTCCAGGCACGGGCGCCACTTCTGCCTGGTCGCGCCCAGCTCTGTCCGAGCGTTGATCCCCAATCCCAACCGTCCCGGCCAAGGTGACATCCGGGACGGGGTTGAAGGAACCAGCTTCGCCGCCCCCATCGTCTCCGGCGCCCTCGCGCTGATGATGGAACATTTCCGGGATACGCAGGGCAACACCGCCATCGTGCGCCGCATGATGGACACCGCCGACCGGACGGGGGTGTATGCGAACTCTGAGATCTACGGTGCCGGGCACCTCGATCTGGAGGCGGCCCTGGCGCCGGTGGGTGGCTTGAGCGCGGGGCAGGGCACCGCCTCGCTCGGGTCCAGCCGACTGTCCACGCCGCGCGCATTCGGAGCGGTAGGAGACCGCATGGGTGGGGTGGAAGTCGCGACCTTCGACGCCCAGGGATTTCCCTTCTGGATCCCCGCCTCGGACCTCGTCAGCTCGCGCGGAACTTCGGGGTCGGCCATCCCCGCCTTCGACGATCCGATGGGCGAAGCCCCGGGCACCGGCCTGGAGACGCTGCATCTGGCCTGGTCGGAACCCACCACCCGGACGAACAACCCCCTCGGGGAGGGCTTCACCTTTGGATTCGGTCCGGGGTCGGCCAGTGTCGCGCGGACTGCGGACGGCAACCAGTGGGGATGGGGGGCGAGCTTCGCCGACGGCAGCTACCTCGGGTCGAGGGCGTCAGGCGCGTTCGGCCATGACCTGCGCTCGGGGATGGTGTGGGCCAGTCGGTCGTTCGACCGTGAGCTCGGGCGCGGCGTGATGTTTCACGCCGGCGTGACCCTCGCGGCCGGACGCGCCGACTACGAGAGCGACGCCATGTTCGAGGCAACTCCGTCGCTGATGTCCGCGGCGAGCGTGCGCGTCGCGCGCCGCGGGACCTCGCTCACGCTGGAATCGCCGATGCGGGCGGAGTCGGGCACCGGCACCTTCCGCCTCGAGACCGGCCACGTCGAAGACGGCGTGCGCCAGCGCGAGACCGTCCGCGTCGGGCTTCGTCCCGACGGCCGCGAACTCCGCGCGACCCTTCGCCACGACACTCCCCTGCCCGTCGCCGGCCGAATCGCGGTCGAAGGCTCGGTCGCGCACGATGCGGGACACACGGCCGGCGCGCGCGAAGGGCGTGTCGGCCTCGCATGGAACGTCACCTGGTGAGTGATGCACGACCCGAAAGAGCGCCCGGGCACCCGCTCGGGCGCGTATTCGGATATGGGCTGGTCGTAGCTGCGCTGCCCCTGCTCGCAGGATGCGGCGGCGACCCGATACCGCAAGACCGGGAGGTGCGCATCATCGCCCCGCCGGCTGAAGTGGAAACCCGAGGCGGCATGGTCTACACCCCGAGAGCCACCGATGCGAACGGATGCACCCTGTACTCGGTGCACGTTCCGGGCGGCATCGCCCCGGCTGCGATGTTCTACCAGGACGAGGACGGAAAATTCGTCCTCGGGCGACCCGAGAAGTGCATGCGCCGCGCCACGGCAGAATAAGTCGACAACCCCGGATCGCCCATGTCGCCTCGTGCACCCGAAGCCGGTGCGCGTGCATGTGCTCGTAGTGCCCGATGACCGCCTCGCAGGCGACCCTGGCTCGGCCGGGCGCCCAAGCCCGCATTTCTCACCAAGTCACGGCTGCGGACGCGGATCTGACTGCATTGGCTGCGTTGAATGTGAAATGGGGGCGGCCCGGGTGCTCGACGTACTGTCAAGTACGCCTGCGCGCCCGGACTCGCGTTCGCCTTGCCAATCCAGCCATCTCCACCCCCTCGCTCGCAACCTGATGAGAAATGCGGGCTGGGAGTCTGCGCCGCAGAGCGCTTCCGAGGATAGTGGCGGGGATTCGGAGCCGAATGTTGGGTCGTATTGCCTGAAAAGTGGGGAATGTCGGTAATAAATGACCGCCATGAGAACCGACTGTGCAGGTTCATCCTATCGGAATTTTCTACGGCGCAGGCTCCTCGCACGGATTTCTTGTACACGGCCGTGTGTTCCCGGTTTGCCGGCGCTGGGGGAATCGATATCCGGATCCCCTGATTGCTTCAAATGGGATTGGTGATACCGTACACACAAACGTATTCACATTCGTCTTGCATTCACCTATGCTTCGCCCCGGTCGAGGGGAGAAACTCGGGGGATATCCACCATGCAGCACCGTGCTTCGAGCATCACGCCAACGCGTCTGTTCCGCAACGGCAACAGTCAGGCCGTACGCATTCCCAAGGCTCTCGCGTTCGACCGCATCGATACCGAGGTCGAGATCGAACGCCGCGGTGACGAGCTGATTGTGCGGCCCGTGAAGCAGAGGCTGACGGGCCTGGGTGCCGCATTCCGCAAGCTCGCCCCTCATTTTGGGGACTTCGTGCGTGAGCAACCGATCCAGGACCGGTGCGACTGGACGACCGCGAGTTCCGAAAAGGAGTGAGCGGCACCGAGCCTGAGTCTGAATCTGAATCTGAATCCATGAAGTACATGCTGGACACCAACATCTGCCTCTATGCCATTCTCGGTGGCAACGCGCACCTGGATCGGCGTCTCGGGCAGTGCGAAACCGGCGATCTCGTCATGTCGGCGGTCACTCTCGGCGAACTCGAAGTCGGATTCGCGAAAGGCGACGATCCTGCCCGGGCGCGCCGGGATGCGGCTTTCGTTCTCTCCGCGGTTCCCGCGGTGTCGTTCGACGAGGCCGCCGCCCGAGCGTTCGGACGCATCCAGGCCGCCGCGCCCAGCCGTCGCGGCGCCTACGACCGACAGATCGCGGCCCACGCGATTTCGCTGGGTCTGGTGCTGGTGACGAACAACGAGAAGGATTTCGACGGCATCCCGGGAGTCGCGGTCGAGAACTGGAGCCTGCCGTCGTCTGCCTGAGCCGGTCGGTCCCCGTCGCAGAACCGGATTCCGACGTGCAGGCGAGCGATGGCGTTGCCATCAAGCCCCGAATCGTTTCCGACGCGACCGGGGGCAGGGTTTCGCGGATGTTCGAGTCGAGGGCGCCGGCGCCCGCCCGGCCCACCGCTCAGGCCCGTTTGCGCGGCAGTACCAGGTGCTCGATCCAGTTCCGGACCTCGGCGTGGCGCACGGCCTCGTTCATGAGGTCGTCGTCGATGCCCAGCCGCCACGCCAGGTCGCGCCGGGACGGGTCCTGGTGCAGGGTTTCCAGCGTGTTCACGTAGTCGCAGGCGGCCTCGACGTCGGCGAAGAACCCCATGCCGGTCAGCCGCTCCCGGCGTGCATAGGTCAGTCGTGCAAGCTCGTGCAGGTCGTACTCGGGGTGGTACTGCACCGCCCAGAATGTCCCGCGGCGGTGGGTCACGCACACTGCCTGTACGCTGGAGAAGGCGTTTCCGGCGAGGCTGAGTGCCCCGCTCGGCAGGTGCGTGATCTCGTCCTCGTGCGAGATGAACGCATCGAACACCCGGGGCTTGCCGATGTAGAGGGGGTGGGCGCGCCCGTCGTCGGTGAGGGCGATCTTGCGCGCGATACCCATCTCGCGGCCGCGCGGATTCGCCGCACACCGGCCGCCCGCCGCCACCACCGCGATCTGGGCGGCCCAGCAGCTCCCGAAGCTCGGGACTCCCGCCTCGAAGGCGGCACGGGCGAATTCGACTTGCGGGCGTACCGCCGGGTCGGCGCCGTCGTACACCGTGAGGCTGGAGCCGGTCCACGCGATGCCGTCGTAGGCGGCGAGGGCGGTGCCGCGGGGCAGGGCAGCGCCGGGATCCGCGGGATAGAGGATGTCGACCGAGGCGTCGGGGCAGCAGTCGAGCAGCATGCGCTCGTAGAGCTTCCCCGCAGTGGTGGCGCCGGCGGCAGCGAGGGCTTCGCGCCCGTCGCGGCGGTATCCGTCGATGACCAGGAAGTGCAGAGACGCCATCGCGGGAGTTACCGACTGGCACCGTCACGGCGGCCGGGATCGGCGCCGTCACGGTAACCGGGACCAGCGTTGGCGAGGCGCTCGACCGCGGCCGGCAGGTCGGCGGCCCGCGCGCAGATCGCGTCCGCGGTGCTGCCCGCCCGGTCGCGGTCGCGGGTGGCGGTGAACAGAATCGCCCGCATGCCGAGCGCGTGGGGGCCGCGGACATCGTTGTGCTCGCGGTCGCCGATGTGGAGCATTTCGCTCACGTTCACGCCCAGTCCTGCTGCCGCCCGCTGGAACATGTCGGGATGCGGCTTCGAGCGGCCGACCTCGTCGGAGAACGCGAACGCGCCGAAATGGTGCAGCAGGCCCTGGCGCTTCAGCCATTCGCGCAGGCACCGACCGGGGGAGTGGATCGCGTCGGACACCACCGCGAGGGGGTAGCGCCCGGCGAGCACCTCGATGGCGTCGCCGACTCCCGGCACCGGGTCGGGCATCACGTCGAGTTCCATCTCCTCGATACGCGCGGTGACTTCAGCCAGGGCCGCGTCGGGAAGCTCCCGGCCGAGACCGCGGAGCAGCACCGAGAGCCGCTCGCCGACGGACCAGGTGACGTGCTGGTCGTGCCACACCTTGTTGAAGGCGGCGTCCGCCACGTCGTAGGCGGCATCGACGAGGTCGGCCGGAACCGCCCCGTGATCGGCAAGCGCTGCCCGCACCAGCGCCCGGCGCGCCTCGCGTTTCGAGGGCAACCCGGCCGCGGCCCGCTTCGGCTCGTCCGAGTCGTCGTGGATGACGGTGTCCCACAGGTCGAAGGTGATGGCCCGGATCATGATCGCCTTCCGATCTCAGGCGTCGAAGAATTCCCGCATCACGCCGACGGCGCGGTCGATCCCGTCGGCGTCGATGTCGATATGGGTGACCAGGCGGTTCGGATTGATGGGTCGGATGAGCACCTGGCGCCGCTCGCAGTGCGCGGCGAAATCCTCGACCCGGTCCGGCGCCACCTTCACGTACACCATGTTGGTCTGTACCGCGTTGTGGTCGACATCGATACCGTCGACACGGGCGAGACCGTCGGCCAGCCGCCGAGCGTTGGCATGATCCGCTTCGAGCCGTTCGATGTGATGGTCGAGGGCGTGGATTCCGGCCGCGGCGATGAACCCGACCTGGCGCATGCCGCCGCCCACCACCTTGCGCCATCGCCTCGCCTCGGCGATGAAGTCCCGTGCGCCGACGAGCAGGGTGCCGGCGGGGCAGCCGAGCCCCTTGGAGAGGCAGATCGACACGCTGTCGAACAGCGACGTGATCTCCACCGGCTCGACGCCGAGGGCCACCGCGGCATTGAATACCCGCGCCCCGTCGAGGTGCAGGGCGAGTCCGTGGCGGTCGCACAGGGCGCGCGCCGCGCGCATGTAGTCGAGCGGCAGCACCCGGCCCGAAATGGTGTTCTCCAGGCTCAGCAGGCGGGTACGGGCGTAGTGGAAGTCGTCCGGCTTGATGGCGGCGGCCACCTGATCGAGGTCGAGAGTGCCGTCCGCCTCGACTTCGACCGGCTGGGGCTGGATGCCCCCGAGTGCCGCCGCGCCCCCGCCTTCGGTGCGGTAGTTGTGGGCTCGCTGGCCGCAGATGTATTCGTCGCCGCGGCCGCAGTGGGTGAGCAGCGCGAGGAGATTACCCTGGGTCCCGCTCGCAACGAAGAGCGCGGCTTCGTGGCCGAACCGCTCCGCCGACATCGCCTCCAGCCGGTTGACGGTCGGGTCTTCCCCGAAGACGTCGTCACCCACCTCCGCTTGCGCCATCGCGGCGCGCATGGCCGGCGTGGGACGGGTGACGGTATCGCTTCTCAGATCGACTGGCTGCACGGGGGACTCCATTCGGGTTTTTACGGGGATTGTGGGGAGCGCGGGCGCCACCTGGCGCGGGGATGCGGATCATGCGCCACAACCGCGGCCGGCGAAATACCCGGAACGGGCCGGGCAGGGCTTCCCCATTCTACGGTGAGCGTTTCGTCTGGCGACCGGATCGGGCGCCAGATCGGGTGCCAGGGTGGCTGGTTTTGGCCTTTTCGCCACCGGCGGTGACCGACCATCCGGACACTGAAACGGCTTCTTTCCGGCCCCCAAAGCGATTCACCTTCCGGTTTTCGCCCCGATCTGGCGGCCTATCGTCAAGAAAAACCGGCGTGAGATCGCCCTGCGGGCCGGGCGCCGCACCAGCGCCCATATGGCTTGGCCCGGGAAGCAGGTGCCGCGACCTGGTGTCGGCATCGAAGCGACGTCGGTCACCGGGCAACTGCCACCTTCCCCGCGTCTGCGTCAGGGGATCGGAGACGTTCCGGCCGACGCACAGGCCGGAAGGCTGAAGCTGAACGCCGTGCCTTGCCCCAGGGTGCTGGCGACCTCCAGCCGGGCGCCGTGGAGTTCCACGATCCGTTTGGCGATGGCCAGGCCGAGGCCGGCGTGGGCGGTTCCCCGATGCGCGTTGTCGGCCTGGTAGAAGCGGTCGAACACGCGGGGCAGATGCTCGGGGGCGATGCCCGGCCCGCGGTCGGACACCGTCACCCGCACCGCATCTCCTTCGGCCGCGATGGGAATGCGGATCGCCCCGCCGTCCGGCGAATGCGACAGCGCATTGTCGATCAGGTTCTCCAGCACCCGTTCGACCAGGGCGATGTCCGCGCCGACCATCGGCAGCCCATCCGCGGCGTCGATGTCGATGGTCGATCCCCTGCGGTGCGCTTCGAGCTGGAATTTCTGCGCGATGTCGCTCACCAGCTCGGCGAGCGAGATCGGCTCGCATACCGGCGCCTGCTCGTGCGCATCGAGCTTCGCGAGTTCGAAGAGGTCGCCGACGAGCCGGCGCAGCCGCTCGCTCTGATCGAGCGCCACCGCCAGGTAGCGCTCCCGCTCGGCCCGGTCGAGCTCGGTGTCCTTGAGCTTCAGCGTCTCCAGGTACCCGTGCAGCGTTGCCAGCGGGGTACGCAGATCGTGCGAGACGTGGGCCACCATCTCGCGCCGCAAGGCGTCCGTCCTCTCCAGCGCATCGAGCTGCTCGCCGATGCGCGCCGCCATTTCGTCGTACGCGCGCCCGAGCTGCGCGATTTCGTCGCCGCTGCCATCGCCATCGCCCGGGTTATTGCCCGGGCCGTTGCCCGGACCATTACCCGGGCCGCCGGTGGTAAAGGGCTCGAAGGCCCGAAACCCCGCGGCTCGAAACCGATCGATGTGGTGGGTGAGGCGACGGAGTCTGCGGGTCATCGCTCGCAGCACCACGAGCCCCGCCAGCGACCCCACCACCACGCTCACGATCAGGGCGAGGGCGCTGTAGCGCGCGATGAAGCTGGTATGCAACAGGGCGGCGATGGAGTCGACGCGCTCTCCCAGAAGCACGACGTAGAGGTAACCCTGCGGGTTTTCGTCGCTCGGTACCGGGGTCACGGAGAATGCCTTGCGGCCGTCGTGGCTGCGCGGGTCGTCGCCGAGCAGAGGGTAGGCGGCATCGCCGGTGAGGAACGCGCGCACCGGTTCGAGCGAGATCCGCTTGCGCTTCACGACCCCCGGATCGGCGGAGAAGGAGAGTATCTTTCCTTCTAGATCAAGTAGATAAATTTCAATGCTCGGGTTGATTGTCATGTAGTCGTGAAACATGCCCTTCAAGGCCGACTCGTTGATGCGTCCCGCCTCGACGAGATTGCGATCCGCCACCAGGTCGCGGGCGAGATCGCGGTTGAGGCGTTGTTCGGTCGCCTGCAGATGATGTCGGGTCGCGAACAGGGTCAGCGCCGCGTAGAGGGCGGCGATGGCGAACACGATTGCCACCAGCGCGACCGAGAGCTTGCCGTAGAGGGTGCGAAACATGTCTGGCGGATCGGTCGATCGATCAGCGTTCCGGCGGGGCGTCTTCCGCCCGTGACTCGCTCGCCGGTTCGGAATGGTCGCCGGCGTCGAGGCGATCGGAGAACTTGTACCCCACGCCCCACACCGTGAGGATGTAGCGGGGGTTGGAGGGATCACGTTCGATCTTCGCCCGCAGGCGGTTGATGTGCGAGTTCACGGTGTGCTCGTACCCCTCATGGTTGTAGCCCCAGACTTGGTCGAGCAGCCGCGTGCGGTTGAAGACCTGTCCCGGATGGCGCGCGAAGTGCAGCAGCAGGTCGAACTCGCGGGCGGTGAGGGCGACCTCCACGCCATCGATGCTGACGCGCCGCTTGTCGGTTTCGATCCGGAGCGAGCCGCGTTCAATCGCCCCGTCCGCGTCGGTGGCGCCGGCCGGGGCGGAGAGGGCCTCGACCCGCCGGAACAGCGCCCGGACCCGCGCCTGAAGCTCGCGCACGCTGAACGGCTTGACCAGATAGTCGTCCGCGCCCATTTCCAGACCCAGCACCCGGTCGATCTCGCTCGACTTCGCAGTCAGCATCAGGATGGGTACGTAGCCCGGCCGGGCCCGGATCTCCCGGCACAGCGCGAGACCGTCCATCTCCGGGAGCATGAGATCGAGCACCACCAGATCGTAGCGGCGGCTCGATACGAGCTCCAGGCCGCGCTTCCCGTCGTGGGCGACCTCCGCCTCGCAGTGGACGTCGCGCAGGTGCAGCCTGACCAGGGCCGCGATCTCGCGGTTGTCCTCGACGATGAGAGCGCGGCGCGTGGTCATGGGTCGAGTCCGATGGGTTGCGGATCCGGGTGGCGCGAGGTCTCGGGTCCGATGATCGTGACCAAGGCTGTGCCCGGGGTTGTGCCCTGGGCTGTGCCTGCGGTTGTGCCCGGAGTTGTGATCGATGCTTCAGCCAGGGCCGTGGCGGGGCCGTTCAGCCGATGACAAAGGGGTTCGCCATCTCCTCCGCGGTCGAGATCCACACGCTCTTGGTCTGCATGTACTCCAGGATCGCCTGCTGGCCCAGCTCCCGGCCGAGGCCGCTGCGCTTGTAGCCGCCGAACGGCATGGTATAGCTGACCGCCCGATACATGTTGACCCATACCGTGCCGGCCTGGAGCCGCTCCGACATCGTGATGGCGCGCCGCATGTTCTCGGTCCACACCCCGGCCGCGAGGCCGAATACGACATCGTTCCCGATCGCCACCGCGTCGTCGTCGTCCTCGAAGGGGATGATGGAGAGCACCGGGCCGAACACCTCCTCCTGCGCGATCCGCATGTCGTTGCGCACCCCGGTGAAGATGGTGGGCTCGACGAACCACCCGTCTCCGCACTCCGGACGTTCCGCCCGGCCGCCGCCGAGCACCGTCTCCACGCCTTCGTCTCTGGCCACGTCGATGTAGCCGAGCACCTTCTCGAACTGCGGCAGGTTCGTGACCGGCCCCACCTGGGTGTCGAGAAGCATGGGGTTGCCCATCTTCGCGGTCTTCGCGAACGCCACCAGGCGGTCGACGAACTCGTCGTGAATCGAACGCTGGACGAGGAGCCGCGATCCGGCGATGCAGGTCTGGCCGGTGGCCGCGAAAATCCCCGCCACCGCGCCCTTCACCGCGTTGTCGAGGTTCGCGTCCGCGAACACGATGTTGGGCGACTTGCCGCCGAGTTCCAGGCTCACCCGCTTGATGTCCCGCGCCGCGGTCGAGTAGAGATGCGCGCCGGTGCGATCGGAGCCCGTGAACGCGACCTTCCGCACCAGTGGATGCTCCACCAGCGGCTGCCCCGCCTCGGGGCCGAACCCCGTCACCACGTTTACCACCCCGTTCGGGAATCCCGCCAGTTCGACCAGCTTCACGAACTCCAGCAACGAGGCCGAGGTGTACTCCGACGGCTTCAGCACCACCGTGTTGCCGGCCGCCAGGGCCGGCCCGAGCTTCCACGCCACGAGCATCAGCGGCGAGTTCCAGGGAATGATGCCGACGCACACCCCGAGCGGTTCGTGGCGGGTGAAGGTGAAGGCGGGCTTGTCGGCGTGGATGACGGAGCCCTCGATCTTGTCCGCGAGCCCGGCGTAGTAGTGGTAGATGCTCGGGGCGTAGCGAAGCTGCGCCGCCATCTCGCTCAGCAGCTTGCCGTTGTCGCGCACCTCCAGTGCGCCGAGCCGGTCGGCGTTCTCCGCCACGAGGTCCGCCAGACGGCGAAGCAGCGCGCCGCGCTGCGACGGGTGCATCCCCCGCCATTCCGGGGACTGGAACGCCCGGTGCGCGGCCCGCACGGCGCGGTCGGCGTCTTCCGCGTTGCCACGCGCTACCAGAGACCAGGGCTTTGCGGTGAAGGGATCGAAGCTCTCGAAGTATTCGCCGGATGCCGGTGCGACGAACGCGCCGTCGATGTACATGTCCAGTTTTTCGAGGGTCTCGGAGATGGGCATCGTGCTTGCCATGGGGGGCGTTCTCCTGTGGGCGGAGGGTCGGGTCGGGGCCTGCTCAGCCGAGTTCGAGTCTGCCTTCGAGCGCGTTCTCGTAGAGCGACTCCAGGGCCGGTGTCGTCAGCGCGATCGGGTTCGTCGCGGACGAGGGGTCGAGGAGGGCCATGGGAGCGAGTCGCGCCGCCGCATCGGCGGGAACCCCGAGGTCGGCGAGGGTGGGGGGAATACCGATCCTCTCGCGAAGCTCCAGAATCCAGCGCACCACGCCTTCGAAGCTCGTCTCGTCGAACCCGAGGCAGCGCGCGAGTCCGGTCATCTTCCCCTCGATGGCGGGGCGGTTGAACTCCAGCACGTAGGGCATCACCACCGCGTTGGTGAGCCCGTGATGCGTGCCGTACACCGAACCGCACGGATGGCTCATCGAGTGCATCGCGCCGAGCCCCTTCTGAAACGCGGTCGCGCCCATCGTCGACGCCACCTGCATGCCGGCGCGGGCGGCGAGGTCCAGGCCGTTCTCGCAGGCGGCCGACAGCCACTCCTGCACGAGCCGGATCCCCTCAAGCGCGATCCCCTGCGCCATCGGATGGAACACCGGCGAGCAGAAGGCTTCGAGGTTGTGGGAGAGGGCGTCCATCCCTACCGCGGCGGTGACGGGCGACGGCAGGCCGACGGTCAGCTCCGGGTCGGCGATGACCGCCACCGGCATCATCTGCGGGTGGAAGATGATCTTCTTGGTGTGGTCGCGCAGATCGATGATCACCGAGGCGCGCCCGACCTCGGAGCCGGTGCCGGATGTGGTCGGCACCGCCACCACCGGCGCGATCCCCGCGGGGTCGGCGCGGGTCCACCAGTCCTCGCGATCCTCGAAATCCCAGATCGGGCGGCTCTGACCCGACATCAGGGCCACCGCCTTGGCGGCATCGAGAGCACTGCCCCCGCCGAAACCGATCACGCCGTCATGGTCGCCGTCGCGGAAGGCGCGCACGCCATCCGCCACGTTCGCCTCCACCGGATTCGCCTGCACGTCGGAGAAGACCCCGCAGGCGAGACCGGCGTCGCGGCACGCCGCGGCCGCATCGGACACCATCGCCATCGAAGCCAGCCCCGGATCGGTGACGAGCAACGGCCGCTCGAGCCCGAATTCGCGACACGTCCGCGCAAGCTCGCCGATCCGCCCCGGCCCGAAGCGGATCGAAGTGGGGTAGTGCCAGTTGCCGGTCAGGGTGTGCGGATCGATCGCGAAGGTCATGGGCGTTTCCTTGGCCGTCGGCGCCACCGGAGTCTGCCGGAAAGGTCGAGTGCGTTCCATGCGCACTTCGCGGCGCCGGGAGTCCGCGATGAAATTCTGCCTGTTTGCCGGGCATGAGGAGTTACCTCTTGCCGGATCGAGGGCTGTTGTATTCAGCAGGTGGCTCTGGCAAACAGGACAGCTCAGGCTGATTGAGCCAGTCGGTGTCTATCTCCGGTAGCCTTACCGTATTGCGACGCGAGCACGAATTGGCCACCGCCCGCTTCCGGAGCTTGCGTTGATGGCAGGGGCTGATGCGCTCACCATTGGCGACAGGGGCGCGCCGACCTTCGCTCGATTTGCCTGGTTTGGAGTTCGTTCACATCGGCGACGTGCTCGGCGTGGATCACGCCCTTCTCGGTCACCACATGCCGTCGGCCCGTTGGTCGATCGCTTCCTCCCGCGCGGGTCGACAGGAGAAACCACATGTTGAAGCGAGTGCATGTCAGAGGCTACAAGTCGCTGCACGACACTGAAATACAACTTGCGCCCCTCACTTTGCTGTTCGGTGCCAACGCGACCGGCAAGAGCAATTTTCTCGATGCCCTGCAACTCCTCTCGAAGCTCGCCACCAGTCGGAGGCTGAAGGAAGCCTTCGATCCTCCCTACCGGGGCAAGCCGCTGGAATCGTTCACGGTGGGAGGGGACGGATTGAGGGGGCTGGTGCGGCAGGAGTGTCTGACCTTGTCGATCGAGGCCGACTTGCGGCTCTCCGATGAAGTGGTGGAGGTGGTCAATCGGCAAATTCGGGAGATGCGCCGGCCGAGTGGGGGTGATCAGTCCGAGCATGGCCCCGCCGGTTCCGTCCGGGTGCGCGAGCGCGATCTTCGCTACCGCGTCGAAGTCGAGATGCTACCGCAGTCGGGAATTCTGCGTGTGACTGATGAATACCTCGCAGCCCTCGACTCGAAGGGCGAACCTACCGGCAAGCGGAAGCCGTTCGTCGAACGGGACGGTGAGAAGATTCGTTTGCGGTTGGAAGGGCAGGGTCACCCGACCTACTACGATCGATATCTCGACCACACCCTCCTTTCGATGCCGCACTATCCGCCGCACTATCCGCATCTCGTTGCCGCCAGGCGCGAGCTTGAGAGTTGGCTGTTCTTCTACTTCGAGCCGCGCGAGAGGATGCGTGCGGCCAACCCGGTCAGGGAGGTGCACCACATCGGCCTGATGGGGCAGGAACTCGCCGCCTTCCTCAATACCTTGAAGGCGCTGAAACCCCGACAGTTCGAGGCGGTGGAGAAAGCGCTTCACACCGTAATGCCCAACGTGGACGGTATCGAGATGGACGTGAGCGACCTTGGCGAGGTCGAGCTTCGGCTCAAGGAGAACGGTGTCGCCATTCCGGCACGGGTTCTGTCGGAAGGAACGCTTCGGATGCTCGGGCTCCTGGCGTTGACAGGCGTGGACGAATCTCCCTCGCTGGTGGGCTTCGAGGAGCCGGAAAATGGCGTTCATCCGCGCCGAATTCAGATGATTGCGCAGCTTCTGAAGACGCACGCCGCTTCCGGAACGACGCAGTACATCGTCACCACGCACTCTCCGATTCTGCCGGACCTGCTGCCGGACGAATCCCTGTTCGTCGTGCAACGGGCCGACCGCCGGACCCGAATCGACTCGTTTGTCACCTGGGGAGCGCTTGGCCGCCGTCGGGATATCGATCGGGCGCTTGATGAGCGCCAGACCGAGCTTCCTGTATCGGAGCGGATACTGCGGGGTGATTTCGATGCGTGAGATCGCTCTATTTGTCGAGGACTACGCTCATCAGCAGGTCGTCGGATCGCTGGTAAGACGTGTCGCCCACGAATCCGGGATCGGCATACGGCTCGATTGGCGAAGTGCAGTGCACGGTCATGGGAAAGTCGTTCGGGAACTCACCTCCTACCTGCG
Organism: Gammaproteobacteria bacterium; assembly: GCA_965221725.1. Taxonomy (GTDB): domain Bacteria; phylum Pseudomonadota; class Gammaproteobacteria; order HK1; family HK1; genus HK1. Next base: position 294,128 of record OZ244909.1, on the reverse strand, counting down.
AGATTTGGCGGTGCAGAACGACCGGATTCCTGATTTGATCATTGCGGCAACGGACGCCAACTGCAGCGGGCTGAACGAGCGCGCAAGGGAGATCGCCGGCCCGGACGCGCCTGCGCCCATGATCTCCGCCGTTCCCGATCCACATGTCGAACGCTGGCTGCTGCTTGATGGCGCAGCATTCAAGGCGGTATTCGGCCGGGGATGCGACGCGCCCGATCGGAAGTGCGATCGCGATCTCTACAAACGACGACTCGTCGAGGCCATCCGCGCCACCGGGATCATGCCCAGCCTCGGAGGAATCGAGTTCGCCGAGGACATCGTGCGACAAATGGACATGGAGCGCGCGATGCGCTTGGATCGATCTTTCCGCCGATTCATCGACGACCTCCGCGGCACGCTGAAGCATTGGCAGCAATGAATCGGAACCGGGTGCGGATATCGATCCGGCAACCCGGGACAGCGTTCTTTTTGCGTGGAGACAGTGGGGGATCGTGCTCGCGAATTCACCAGTCGGACGAAGTGCGGCGCGCACCGGAACTGCTTCCCGCCACCACCTGTTCGGTATCACCGAGCGCTGTGTGCGGGACATCGCGTGCATCAGGTACGTGACGAACCGGGGCGGAGGCGCTGCCCCGGTCGTGCTCGCCATCGGCGTCGGGCGCTGACACCCGCGCCTGGAGTTCTTCCGCCGCTGCGCCCTCCGGGCCGAGCAGTACCGCGATCCAGTGGGTGTCGGGGCGTGAGTCGAGCGCGATCTTGATCATCATCGTGAGCGGCACGGAGAGGAACATGCCGACCGGGCCGAGCACCCACCCCCAGAACACGAGCGACAGGAATACCACCAGCGCCGACAGGCCGAGACCGCGCCCCATGAACCGCGGCTCGATGATGCTGCCGACGATCACGTTCACCGCGAGGTATCCGGCCGCCGCCCACAGCGCCGTGCCCGGCCCGAGCTGGACCGCCGCGAACAGCACCGCCGGCACCGCGGCGATGATGGAGCCGATGTTGGGCACGTAGTTCAGCAGGAACGCGAGGAGCCCCCAGAGCACGGGGTAGTCCACGCCAAGCACCGCCAGCCACCCCCCGATCACGACCCCCGTGCCCAGACTCGCGACGGTCTTGATCACGAGATAGCGCTTCATGTTCTCCCGAAAGGCCGCGAACCGGTCGAGCGCGTGCTCGGGGTCATCAGCCACCGCCCGGAACTTGCGCGGGAAGCTCGCGGTCTCGAACAGGATGAACACCACGGTGAGGAAGATGAGAAACGCATTGCCGAGCACCCGGCCGAACCCGTTGAGGAGGTCGGCGACGAGCTGCACCGCCGCCCCGGGCTCGAAGTGACCCATGTACCCGCCGGCCGGGAGGTCCATGCCCCTGGCCCGCAACCATTCGAGCCGCGGCAGGATCTCGGCGTTGATGCGCGTCCGGTACTCCGGCAGGTCCCGGGAGAATTCCCGGATCGAGGTGCCCACGAGCACCGTCACCCCGACGCCCACCGCTATAATGGCGCCGATGACCACAAGCATGGCGAGCCATCTCGGCAGCCCCTTGCGCTCCAGCCAGAACAGGGACGGCGCACTGATGATGGCGATGAACACGGAGAGCAGGAAAGGCACCACGATCGCCTCCGCCGCCCGCATTCCGGCCACGATCACCACGAACGCCGCCGCGGTCAGCAGCACCGACGCCGCCCTCGATCTCCCGGTCGTTCCGTTCACCCCCTTCATCACATTTACCCCTGCCCCGCCCAGGTTGCGTTCGCCGCCGGCAGTGTATCCCGCATCATCCCGCCGCTCACTGCGTCCGGCGCCGAGCCGACCCGCCCCGCTGATATTCCGGAACGGTCCGTAGTGCGATTCCGACGAAATTCCGGCCTCCGGAGCGTTCGTTCGGGGCGATTTCGGCCCCGGCTTTTGCCCCGGCGGGGATGGTCGGTGCCGAATCGGTCGTTCCCGTCCGTGCTCCGCGTGACCGGGATCCGGCGGGAGGCGGGCGCGACATCGGCCGTCGGGGTGTGCCGCCGTGTCCACTGACATTCCCACCGTGGCGCTGGCGCAGATGGAGGTGCGCGCGGGGCGACCGGATCTCAACGTCCGGTCCATGCTCGGATTCATCGAGCGGGCGCGGGAAGCGGGGGCGGCGATCGTCGCGTTTCCCGAGATGTGCATTCCCGGCTACATCCTGGGCGACGCCTGGGAGATCGACGCGCTCGTCGAGGACTGCGAGGGCTGGAGCGCGGACATCCGCGCCGCGAGCGCCGGGATCGCGGTCGTATTCGGCAATGTCGCCATCGACCGCGCCGCCATCGGCGAAGACGGCCGGGTCAGGAAGCTCAACGTGGCATGGGTGTGCCACGACGGGCGCTTCCTGGAGCGGCCGGGACTGCCCGCCCCGCTGCCGCACGGCGTGCACCCGAAGACCCTGCATCCGAATTACCGATTCTTCGATGACGACCGGCACTTCCATTCCCTGCGCAAGATCGCCGCAGAAACCGGCACCCGTCTCCGCGACTGGATGGTCCCGTACGAGATTCCGACCGCCAACGGCACCGTGCGGCTCGGGGTGCAACTCTGCGAAGACATCTGGCACCAGGACTATCGAGACCGCCACGGGTCGCTCGACACCCTCCGCACCTGGTACCGGGCCGGGGCCGATCTCGTCGTCAATCTGTCCGCGTCGCCGTGGACCTGGCAGAAGAACGACAAGCGCCACCGCGTGGTGCGCGAGGCGATGGCGCGCGCGCCGGTGCCGTTCTTCTACGTGAACAAGGTGGGGGCGCAGAACAACGGCAAGAACATCCTGGTGTTCGACGGCGACACCTGCGGATACCGTACCGATGGCTCCATCGCGGGCCGGGCGCCGCCCTGGCGTGAGGCGTTGCTGGTGCTCGACGCCCGCTCCGTGGCCGCAACCGGCGGCACGCTTGCGGCCACCGCCGGGGTCGGGATCGTGCCCGAGGCCAGCGCCACGGATGCGCAGGACCAATGCGGTGATGCGTCAGCTCGAAGCACGGACGAAATCGAGGCCGAAGCCGCGTCGGCGGAGAGCGCGCCAACCGACCGGGCATCGGCCGACTGCGCCGGAGATCGAGGCGATGCCGACGCCACCCCGACGGAGATCGAGGCCATCCATGACGCGATCGTGACCGGACTCCGACACCTCGACCACGTGCGCGGGCACGACAACCGCTATCTCATCGGGGTCAGCGGCGGCATCGATTCGAGCGTCGTGGCCTGCATGCTGCGCATCGCGTTCGGGCCCGAGCGCGTCTTCGCGGTCAACATGCCCACGCGGTTCAACGCCGAAGTGACCCGCCGGAATGCCCGCACCCTGTGTGATGCGCTCGGCGTGGACTGCCTGATCTGCCCGATCGAGGATCTCTACCGAACCCTCGCGACCCGCATCCGTGGCGTTGAATTCGCCCGCGAGGGCGGGGCCTACACGAGGCTCGTGGACGAGAATCTCCAGGCCCGGATCCGGGGCTCCGATCTGCTGGCGGGAATTGCGGCGAAATGCGGCCTCGTCTTCACCAGCAACGGCAACAAGACCGAAGTCGCGCTCGGCTACGCCACCCTCTATGGCGACGTGAACGGCGCGGTGGCGCCGATCGCGGACCTCTACAAGACCCAGGTCTTCGCGCTCGCGCGGCACCTGAATGACGCGGTATTCGGGCGCGAGGTGATTCCCCGCAACCTCGTCGACGGCGCGACGGTGCCGAGCGCGGAACTCTCGGACGCCCAGGACGTGACGAGGGGGCTTGGAGATCCGATCAAGTACGGATATCACGATGCCCTGCTGCGCCAGATGATCGAATACCGGCGCCATCCTCTCGACATCCTGAAGTGGTATGAAAGCGGCGAGTTGCTGGAACGCATCGGCTGGGAAGAGGAGGCGCGGTTTCAGGCGTACTTCCCCGAGCCGCGCGCCTTCGTCGAGGATCTGGAGTGGGTCGAGCGGCAGGTGCGCGTGAACTGCTTCAAGCGGATCCAGGCGCCGCCGATCATCGTGCTGAGCAAGCGCGCGTTCGGCTTCGATCTGCGCGAGAGCCAGCTTCCCGAGTATTCGCCGCGGGCCTGGGGGCGCGCGAAGCGGGCATTGCTGGGAGAATGACGCCGGGCGCGGCGTTCGGAGGACCAACATGATCGATCTGGTGCTGCTGAGGCACGGCGAGAGCACCTGGAACCGGGAAAACCGGTTCACGGGATGGACCGATGTCGATCTCACCGCGCGGGGCGTGGAGGAGGCGCGTCGCGCCGGCCGCCTGCTCACCGGGGCGGGCTACGGATTCGACGTCGCCTGCACCTCGCGGCTGAAGCGGGCGATACGCACCCTGTGGCTGGTGCTGGACGAGATGGACCTGATGTGGATACCGGTACACCGGAGCTGGCGCCTCAACGAACGACACTACGGAGCCCTGCAGGGCCTCGACAAGGCGCAGACGGCGGCGAAATTCGGTGATGCGCAGGTGCTCGCGTGGCGGCGCAGCTACGTCACTCCGCCCCCCGCCCTGGCGCCCGACGACGCACGGAATCCGCGCCCCGACCCGCGTTACGCCGACCTCACCGACAACGAGCTGCCCCTGGCGGAATGTCTGCACGACGTGGTGGAGAGGTTCCTGCCGTTCTGGCACGGGCGACTGGCGCCGGAGCTGAAGTCCGGGAAGCGGGTGCTGATTGCGGCCCACGGCAACTCGCTTCGCGCCCTGGTGAAGCATCTCGACGGTACGTCTGACGATGACATCGTCGGTGTGAACATCCCCACCGGGGTCCCGCTCGTGTACCACCTCGACGACGACCTGAAACCCGTCTCCCACGAGTATCTGGGCGACCCCGGGGACATTGCCCGCGCCATGGAATCCGTCGCCGCGCAGGGCAGGGCGGAGCGCAGCGACGACGGACGGAGCCCGACAGCATGAGCGCGGAAACACAGGAAACGGAAGAAATCACGTTCGACGATTTTCTCAAGGTGCGGATCGTCACCGGCACCATTGTCGCCGCCGCCCTCAATCCGAAGGCGCGTGTCCCGGCGTTCGTGCTCGAGATCGACTTCGGGGAACTCGGACGAAGGAAGAGCTCGGCTCAGCTCACGCGGAACTACACCGCCGAGTCGCTCGTCGGCAAGCAGATCGTCGCGGTGGCGAACTTCCCACCGAAGCGGATCGCCGGGGTGAAGTCCGAAGTCCTGATCCTGGGTGCGATATCCGAAGACCGCGGGGTGGTGCTGCTGGAGCCGTCGTTCCCGGTCGAGAACGGGGCGCGAATCGCTTAGGCCGAAGCCCGAAAATCTCACCGAACGTCGAGTACCCCGAACCACACCTTGGTCTCGTTCAACACGGCGGAAGCAGTCGGATCCGTCTCCGCTGCCATGGATCGGTGAAATTTTCGGGTTGGACGAAACTCGGTCCGGACCCTCGGCCACCAGCATTCAGCCCAGCCAGATCGAGACGAGCCGCAGATCGTCCTTCGAGAGGGTCCCCGCGGCGCGCTTGAGTCGGAGCACGTCGAGCACGTAGCGATACCGTGCCTCGGAGAGGTCACGGCGCGCGCGGAACAGGTCGCGCTGGGCGTTCAGCACATCGACCGAGGTACGGGTTCCGACCTGGAACCCCGCTTCGATCGCCTCCGCCGCGGTCCGGCTCGACCGCACCGCCTGTTCCAGCGCCTGCACCCGGGAGATGCCGGAGTCGACGCCGAGATAGGCGTCCCGCGTCTCGCGCTGCGCGCGGCGCCGCTCCAGTTCGAGCAGATCGAGGCTGCGCTGGTAGCGGTGCCGGCTCTGGCGGGTCCGAGACAGGATGGATCCGCCGGAATAGAGGGGGAGGCTCAGGCGCAGGCCGACATCCGCGCGCCGGGTTTCGCCAAACTCTCCTCCGGAGTTGCTGTCGTTCAGCCCGAACGACCCGACGGCATCAAGGGTGGGGGAGTGGCCGGCCCGGATGCGAGCGATCTCCCGGAGGGCCGTCTCCGTATCGTGTCTCGCGGCCAGGAGCCGCAGATTCTTCTCCAGCGCGATCGCCGTCCACTGGTCGATGTCCGCGGGTTCGGGCATCACGAGATGCAATTCCCGCAGCGGCGCGAGCTGCTCCTGGTAGGCGCCGGTCATCTCGCGCAGCGCCTCCCGGGCGATGTCGAGCGCGTTCTGGGCGGCGAGGAGCCGGGCTCGCGAGAGGTCGAACCCCGCCTTGGCCTCCTCGACGTCGGTGATTGCGATCAACCCGACCTCGAACCGCTGCCGGCTCTGCGCGAGCTGCTGCTCGAACGCTTCGAGGGTCGCCCGCGCGAAGCCGAGTTCGTCCTCCGCTTCCAGCACCCCGAAGTACCGCTCGGCCACCCGTAATGCGAGATCCTGGCGCGCCGCAGCATGGAGTGCGTCGGCCCTGGCGATGCGGCTGTCAGCCTGATCGACCGCGATGCGCCGATCGCGATGATAGAGCGGGTGTTCGATGCCGAGGGTCAGGGTGTCGGATCGATAGTCGCTCCCTCGCTGTCGTTCGTTCCACCTCGTGTCGAGCGTGGTGCGGACTCGGGGCCGGAGCTCCGCCCGCGCCTGCGGCAGGAGTTCCCGGGCGGCCCGGTGATCCGCGCCGGCGGCGAGAAACTCGGGATCGCTCGTGAGCGCAAGCTCGAAAACCTCGACCAGGTCCGCCGCCGATGCGGCCACGGACGCCGCCATCAGGGTTGCGCCGGCCCCCAGGGCCCGCGCCAGCCGCCGGACGCCGGCCTTCACAGCACGAACCGACGCGGTGCTTCCGAGCCCGCGAGTGGTGGCAGCGTCGTCTCGAACAGGCTTTCCCGGACCCATTCGCTCTGCCCGGTGCGGCGCACGAGCATTGCCTCCATGGCCGGAGCGGAGCCGACCACGACGAAGAGCCGGCCACCGATCGCAAGCTGCGCCTCGAGCGCCGGTTCGGGCGCCGGCAGGGAGCCGCCGACCACGATCGCGTCGTACGGCGCACCGCGCTCCCGGCCCCGGCGGCCGTCGCCCACCTCGACCGTGGCATTCCCCGTGTGCTGCGCCTCGAGGTTAGCGCGGGCCCGGTCGGCGAGTGCGGGCCTGATCTCGACGCTGGTCACGTGGGCGGCCCGCTGGGCGAGCAGAAAGGTGAGGAACCCGACTCCGGCGCCGATTTCGAGCACCCGGTCGTCGGGGTCGAGATCCAGGGTCTGCAGGAGTCGGCCCTCGACCCGGGGAGGCAGCATCACCTCACCCTCGCCGATGGGCACCGCGATGTCGGCGTAGGCGAGGCGCCGGTACTCTCCGGGCACGAACGCGTCGCGCGGGGCGCACTCCATCAGTGCCAGCACGGCCCGATCGAGAACCTCCCACGGGCGGATCTGCTGCTCCACCATGTTGAAGCGCGCGCGCTCGAAGTTCATCGTCGGTGCCGTCCGTCTCCGCTCTCACCAGCGAACAGTATACGACGCCGCATGATACGACACCGCTCGGCGCTCAAGTCGGCAGCGCCTCGCCCTGAAATTCCGCCCGGCGTCTCCGGCCTGCAAGTGGGGGCTCTCTCAAGACTTCGGGCAAGATTTCGGGCGAGGGTTCGGGATTCGACGCGGGACGCTACCCTCAAGTCCGCGACTCCCGATCGTTGCCGATGCCATCGCCGGCGCCGGAGGCGGCCACCGGCAGCGGGTCGGCCATGTCGCCCGCAGCGGCGGGATGCGCCTGGGTCGGGGGATGGGTCGGAGTGATGGAGTTCTCTCCCGGCCCGCTGATCGCCTTCGTCCCGCCGGAGGGGTCGGTGAAGCGATCGTTGAGACCCTGCACGAGCCGGTCCGCGTCCGCGGCCACCCGGGCGATTCGCCGGCGGGTGCCGCGACCCCAGCCGACCGGGGTCGCAGTGGCGACGGACCTCCACACCTTCGTGTTGCGGACGAACGCGCGCGACACCCATGTCCGCACATCGTCGAGTTCCGGGTCTTGCGCGATGCGGCGGGCGATGAATCGCGCCGAGAGGCGGCGCAAGAGGAAGTGAAGGTAGCTGACGCCGGCGGCCACCAGGACCACCGCCGGCAACGCCAGCCACGGCGTCGAGGCGATGGCGTCGAACCACGGAGCGGAGAATCGGAAACCGGTCCAGTACCCCGCCGAGATGGTCCACACCGCGAGCAGGAGGGCCAGCGTGCCGAAGATCGCCCCGTCGAGCCACAGCACTCCACGCTTCCATGACGCCTTTGCCGCGGTCACCGCCGGCACCACTCGCTGCTCGATCGCTTTCGCGGTCTTCTCCAGCACCCCGACGATTCGGTAGGCGCGTTCAATCTCCACCTGGTGGATGCGCTCGTAGATCTCGGTGACGTCCTCCGTCCGCTTGGTCTCGAAACGACGTCGCAGCTCCGGATCTTCGATCGGCATGGCGGCATCCGGGTTGTAGATGCAGTAGAACCGGCCCGCGGTGAGGCCGGCCTGGGCCAGCGCACGCTGCCAGGCCGCGAAGACATCCTCGGGGTTGTCCTCGCGCGCCGCATTGTCAATCTGGTTCAGGATGTAGAGGAACTTGCTCGAGTCGGACCGGTGGATGGTGTTTCCCACCAGGTGACTGAGCGTGTCCTGCATCGCGCCCGGTTCGGGGTGCCGGGCATCGAAGAAGACCAGCACGAGGTCGGAGAGATCGACGATGTGGTCGGTGATGCGCAGCGTCGCGGTGCGCTGCGCATCGGCATCGAACCCCGGCGAATCGATGAAAATCCTCCCGCGCAGCGCCTCGCTCCGGCACGTGCGCAACTGGAGGTAGGCGTCGATGCGGCTTCCTTCGCCGGTGGCCACGCTCTCGATGTCCCGGCTGACCTGGTAGAACGGGAAGCGCGGGTCGGCATCAAGCGCAAGGCCGGGCAAGGTTCGCGGGGTTTCGTCGGCGCCGAAGCAGATCACGGTGAACCGATCGTCAACGGCCTGATTCCCGGTCGACTGGAGTCGGGCCCGCAGAAAGTGGTTGATGAACGACGACTTTCCCGACGAAAAGGTCCCGAGCACCGCGATCATCGGCCACCACGGCACCTGGGTGGTGAACGACTCCTCGGGCGCGAGGATCCCGAGCCGGTACGCCACCTTGTCAAGCTCGCGAAAACTCTTCACGGCGTCGAGGAGCAGGGGGTTCTCCTGTTCCAGGTGGGCTTCGAGCGTGGAGATGCGCTGCTCGATGGAAGCGGACGCGGCCGGCATGGAATGCGCTCCTGTACAGGGGGACAGATGCGAATCGGTGGGACAGGTGCGCCGGCAGTCTAACATCCGGACCGCAGCGCACACCTTTCGGCTGCGGGTTCGTCGGCCAGCCCCCGACGTACCCCGCCGGCCCCCGGGGGCAGGGGAGGATCAGGAGCCGGGTCGAATCCAGTCGCCGGACCGGCCGCCGCGTTTTTCGACGAGGCGGACCGATTCGATGGTCATGCTCCGGTCCACCGCTTTGCACATGTCGTAGACCGTGAGCAGGGCCACCTGCGTCGCGGTGAGCGCCTCCATCTCGACTCCGGTCGGGCCGACCGTCTCCACCCGGGCGCGGCACTCCACGCCGGTACACGCCTCGTCGGGCCACAGATCGACCTCCGCGCGGGTCAGCGCGAGCGGGTGGCACAGGGGGACGAGATCGGAGGTGCGCTTGGCGGCCATGATGCCCGCGAGCCGGGCCACGCCGATGACATCGCCCTTGCGATGGCCCCCGGAGACGATGAGGCGCAGCGTATCCGCCCGCATGCGGATGGCGCCCCGCGCCACCGCGACGCGGTGGGTGGCGGGCTTCGGCGCGACATCCACCATCCGGGCGCGGCCCTGCGCATCGAAGTGGGTCAGGGCGTCGCCGGTCGTGTCTTCGGCCCCGCCGCCGGGGCCCGCCTCCGGCGCGTGTGTGTCGGTTCTCTCGACTTCCCTGCTCATGAATGCGACGCCAGATGGTGGTCGTTTCCGGTCGGGAAGGGATAATACCGACCTTGAGCCGCTCGATGGTGGACTGCGGATGACGATCACGGTGAAATTCTTCGCCAGCCTGCGCGAATCGACGGGCCTGCGCGCGGTCGAGATCGACGCCGCCCGGGCGGAGACCGCCGCGGATGCGTGGCATCTCGCCACCGGAGGGCGGCCACTCCCCGGCGACGTGCTCGTCGCGCTGAACCTGGAGTACACGCATCCTGGAGCGCCGGTCCGCGCCGGCGACGAGGTCGCGTTCTTTCCACCGGTCACCGGCGGCTGAGCCGCCTTGCTCGTCACCGGCGACGCCCCGCAGCACGTCAGGCGTCGAGCGCCGACCGGACGCGATGGTACACACCGTGGATGCGCTCGTCGGCCAGGGGCCGGTTGTGCTCGTCGGTGAGATGGAACACGTCCTCCGCCCGCTCCCCGAAGGTGGCGATCTTCGCGTTGCGGATACGGATCCGGGCATCGGCGAGCGTCCAGCCGACAAGCGCGAGCAGTCCCGGCCGATCGGCGGCGATGACCTCCATGACCGTGTGTCGGTTCGATGGATCCTGCGTGAAGCTCACCTCCACCGGGATCGTGAAGTGCTTGAGCTGCCGCCGCGCGAGCCGATGCACGCGCCTCGAAACACCGGAGGGTCGGCGCAGCCCGAGCCGCAGGGCGGCCCGAATCTCCTCGTGGCGACCCCCCCCTGCGGACGAGGCCACGATATCCTCGACGACGTACGAATCGAGCGTCATGCCGTTGTTCCCGGTGATGATCCGCGAATCGAGCACCGTCAGCCCCAGACGCCCCAGGATCGAGGCGGTGGCCGCGAACAGGAGCTCTCGGTCCGGCGCGTAGACGAAGATCTCGATGCCGCCGCGGCCGTCGCGCACCAGGACCAGTGGGATGTCGGCGGCCGCTGCGTCGAGGATGTTCGATGTATGCCACCGAATCTCGTCGGCGGAGTGGCGCAGAAAGTAGTCGGCGCCGAAGTTGTCCCACAGTCGGGCGGCCGCCTCGGCATCGACCCCGGCGTCCTGCACCAGACGGGCCGCCGCGTCGCGGGTTTCGCGCACCAGATCGGCCCGCTCGATGGGGTTCTCCAGTCCGCGCAGCAGCGCCCGCACCGCCGCCCGGTAGAGGTCGTGCAGCAGGGCATCCTTCCAGTCGTTCCACAATCCCGGGTTCGTGCCGCGGATGTCCGCGATGGTGAGGAGGTAGAGATAGTCGAGGTGGACGTGATCGCCGACGGTGCGGGCGAACTCCGCCACCACCTCGGGGTCGCTGATGTCGCGCCGCTGCGCGGTGATCGACATCAGCAGGTGGTGCCGGACCAGCCATGCGACGAGGTCGGTGTCGTACCGGCCGAACCCGTGCCGGACGCAGAACTCCCGCACCAGATCCGAGCCCAGATCGGAGTGGTCGCCGTTGCGGCCCTTGGCGATGTCGTGGAAGAGGCCCGCGACGTAGATGAGTTCCGGTTTGGGCAGGCGCGCGAAGACATCGGCGCAATGGGGGAACTCATGGTGGCGGGCCGGGTCGGCGAACATCCGCAGGTTGCGGACCACGAACAGGCTGTGTTCGTCGACGGTGTAGACGTGGAAGAGGTCGTACTGCATCTGCCCCGCCACCTGACCGAAAACGGGCAGATAGGCGCCCAGGATCCCGTACCGGTGCATCCGGCGCAGCTCGTGGTTGATGCCCCGGGGCTGGCGCAGGATCTCCAGGAAGAGGCTTCGAGCGCGCAGATCGGCCCGGAACCGGTCATCGATCCGGTATCGGTTCGCGCGGATGAGCCGGATGGTGGACGCGCGCACCCCTTCCAGGTCGGGATGCTGCTGCAGCAGGAGGAACACTTCGAGGAGCGCGAACGGATAGCGGTGGAAAACGTCTCTGCGGGTCACCTCCAGGTAGCCGTTCACCGCCTGGAAACGCCGGTTCAGCGGCTTGATGCGGTCACGGCGGCGCGCGTGGAGGATCGCCTCCTCGAAGTGTTCGAGCAGCATCTCGTTCAGGCGCGAAAGCTCCATCACCTCGCGGTAATAGCGCTTCATCAGATGCTCCACGCCGAGCCGCTCCGCGTCGTCCTCGAACCCCAGCATCCCCGCGAGCCGCCGCTGGTGGTCGAACCGGAGCCGATCCTCGGAGCGCCGGGTCAGCACGTGCAGCGCGAACCGCACCCGCCACAGGAACCGCCGGCCCGACTCCAGGGCGTCGAGTTCTTCGGTGGTGAGAAAGCCGCGATCGACCAGCTCCGCCAGCGTCATCGCCCCGAAATGGCGCTTCGTGACCCAGGCGACGGTCTGGATGTCGCGCAGGCCGCCCGGCCCTTCCTTGACGTTCGGCTCGAGGTTGTAGCCGGTGTCGTCGAACCGATGATGGCGCGCGCGCTGCTCCGCCATTTTCGCCGCGAAGAACCGCCGGCTCGACCAGATGTGCGGCGGGCCGGTGCGCTCCCGCATCCGCGCGCACAGGCCGGCGGACCCGCCGACGAGCCTGCCGTCCATGAGGTTGGTGGCGACGGTGACGTCGCTCCTCGCCTCGTTCACGCATTCGCGCACCGTCCTCACGCTGCTCCCCACCGCGAGCCCGATGTCCCACAGGAACGCGAGGAAGCCATTGATCCGCTCGCGCTCTTCGCCGCGCATCGCGCGGCGGGTGAGGATGAGCAGGTCGATGTCCGAGTTCGGGTGCAACTCTCCCCGGCCATAGCCGCCGACCGCGACGAGGGCGCGGCGTTCGTCATCCTCGAGGTCGAAGCGGCGCCACGCGAGCGCAAGGATGTGGTCGATGAACCGCGACCGGGCTTCGACCAGCGCGGTCACCGACTCGCCCCGGAGAAAACGGGCCTCCAGGCGCGTCTGCATCGCGGCGACGGCATCGCGAACATCGGGCAGCGGCGCATTCGGGTCGATGGGGGCGGGAGGTGGCGCGGAGACGGCGCCGGGGGGCGGCTCGTCGACACCGGGCGACTGGATACTCATCGCGGCGTACGATCCATCACGGCGATCACGGGCGCGGGGAGGTCGACCAACACCCAGAAATGCGGCCCGGTCCGGTCACACGGCGATCACGGGCGCGGGGAGTTCGAGCCGATGGATGCATCAGCGCGCACGCAGCAACCGCGCCCGTTCGCGCTCCCAGTCGCGATTGCGATCGGCCGCGCGCTTGTCATGCTGCTTACGGCCCCGGGCGGTGGCCAGAAGAACCTTGGCTCGGCCTCGCGTCCAGTGCATGTCGAGGGCGACGAGGGTGTGGCCGCGGCGTTCGACGGCCCCGGCGAGCCGGGAGATCTCGCTCCGCTTGAGCAACAGCTTCCGGTCCCGCACCGGCCTCGCGGTGATGTGGGTGGAAGCGGTGGCGAGCGGCGTGATGTGCGCGCCCAGAAGCCAGATCTCGCCCCCGCGCACCGCCGCGTAGCTGTCGCGAAGCTGGAGGCGCCCGTCCCGCAGGCTCTTCACCTCCCACCCCTCCAGCGCGATCCCCGCCTCGACGGTATCCTCGATCGAGTAATCGTGCCGTGCCTTGCGGTTGCGGGCGATGACCCGGGCGCTGGTATTGGACGATGCGCTCTTCGATCGGGCCATGGTCCCCGAGTCCGGTGGCAATACCGGTATGTTAACCCTCATCCGGTGCGAGGCGGGCGATCACCCGCAGCGGGCTCGCCCCGGGAGATCCCCGGCGTTGTGGTGCCGGCGTGCGCTTCCGGACCGGTCCCGACTAAGGTTCCGAGAGCCGCTCGGGCTTGCGTGGTTTCGGTTCGAGGGCCTGTCCAAGGAATACGACCGAATGCTCGCATCCTTCCCGTACCCTTTGACGCGCATTTCTCAACGGGTCGCGAGCAAGAGCGTGGAGATGGCCGAGCACCGGACTGCTCTGCAAGCCTCATCAGGCGACGGCTTGCTTCACGAGCCTTGCAGGCGGCAGCGGCGTGACTTGGCGGGAAATGCGGGCTAACCTGCCGGCCGCGTACGCCCCCGAATCGAATCGAGCACGACACCCCGGCCGAAGATGCCTCGAATCGTCCGCTCCCTCGATGTCCCCTACTCCGCGCCGGACATGTTCAGCCTCGTCGCCGACATCGAGCGTTACCCTCGATTCCTCCCGTGGTGCCGTGCCGCGACGGTCCATGCGCGCACCCCGACCGAAGTGACCGCGAGCCTCGAAGTCGCGCGCGGACCGTTCAAAACGTCGTTCACCACCCGTAACCGGATGATGGGGGCGGAACGCATCGATCTCGAACTGGTCGATGGCCCGTTCTCCCAGCTTGACGGACGCTGGTCGTTCGCTGCGACGGCAGCGCGAAGCTGCACCGTGGGGTTGGAGATGCGATTCGAGATATCGAGCCGGATGCTGGCGCGGGTCATGTCGCCGCTGTTCGAGGAGATTGCGAAGACTGCGGTCGATGCATTCCGCCGGCGCGCCCAGCAGGTGTACGGCGCGCGATAACGCGACGATGCGGGTCGAGCTGGCTTACGCGGACCCGGCCCGGGAGATCCTCATGGGCCTGGAGGTGCGTTCCGGCAGCACGGTGCTCGAGTGCGTGGAGCGTTCCGGCCTGTTCCGGCTGGTGCCGGAACTGCGCGACGCCGAGGTCGGCTTCGCCGTGTTCGGCCGTCGTGTGGAGCCGGCGGCGGCGGTGTCGGAAGGCGATCGGATCGAGGTGCTGCGGCCGCTGGAAATCGATCCGAAGGAGGCGCGCCGGCGGCGCGCGGGGCGCGTCGGGGCCGCCCGCCTCACCCCCGCGGGGCGTCGAGCAACCACGGGCCGAGACGGCCACGAATCGAGACAGTCATGAACCGAGACAGCCGTGAACCGAGACGACCTCGGATCGGGACGGCGATCCCGGCCCGGGAATTTCCCGGTGAAATTTTGCGGGTCAGCCCTTCGCTATCACCGCGCCGAGGCGTTCAGGACACCGGCTGCGTACCATCCTCCGCGTCGCGGCTCGAAGGTTCGTCGTCCCCGGACAGGAAATCCGGCATCAGCCGCTTCAGGAATCCCTCGGGGGGCGGGCGTTTCGGGACCTTCACCCGCGTCTGGATCCGCTCCGCCGTCGCCTCCGGAATCGCGGCGGACGCGAGGTCGCCGTCGACCTGCGCGAGCCGGTCATCGGTAAAGTACAAGGACACGCGCTGACCAATTTCCTCCCCCGATCCTCGACGTATGCGATAGACATAGTCCCATCGATCCTGATTGAACGGGTCGACCAGAAGCGGGGTTCCCATGATGAAGCGGACCTTGCTCCGCTCCATGCCGATTTCCAGCCGGTCCAGCATTTGCTGCTCGACCACGTTCCCCTGCTGGATGTCGATGCGATAGACACCGGGGATCGCCGGAAGGTCCGGCAACGAGGGGAGGCTCGGCAGCGCCGGCATTTCGCAACCGCCGAGGCCGACCGCCGCCAGGCACAGCGCGGCGGTCTTTCGTGGGAGCCGCCTCATGCGCGAGGCGCGGTATCGGTCATGATCCATCCAGCATCTCCCTCGCGTGCGCGAGCGTCTTCGGCGTGATCTTCTCCCCTCCGAGCATCCGGGCGATCTCCTCGGTCCGATCCTCGCCGCTCACCGCCGCCACGCAGACGCCGGGAGCGCCCTTCCGGTCGAGGAGTTTCCGGACCACCGCGTGGTGATGCGCCCGGGACGCAACCTGCGCGAGGTGGGTGACGCATAGTATCTGATGCGATTCCCCCAGTGCGCGCAGTCGCCGGCCGACGATTTCCGCCACCCGCCCTCCGACGCCGACATCTGCCTCGTCGAACACGAGGGTGGGGACGGCCGATCCGCCCACGCACGAGACCTGAATGGCCAGGGAGATGCGCGACAGTTCGCCGCCCGATGCGACCTTCGAGAGGGGACGCGGGGACTGGCCGGGCCCCGCGCTCACGAAGAGTTCCACCTGATCGGCACCGTTCGGCGAAGGCGCGGCGCCGTCCCGGGGCCGGATGTCGACCATGAAACCACCTCCCGGCATGCCAAGCTCCTGCATGTTGCGCGTGACCCTTTGCGCAAGCCCGTCCCCGGCCTCCCGGCGCTGCGCGGTCAGCTCCTTGCACAGGGCGCGGTGCGTCTCCTCGGTCCTCCCCGCTTCGCGTACCAGCTCCGCGGCACGCTCCTCGCTGGCCGCGAGGGAAGCGACCCGCTCGCGCAGCCGATCGATCTGCGCCGGCAGGTCTGGGGGCGACACCCGGTGTTTGCGGGCGAAATCGTGAATGGTCCCGAGACGGCGTTCCACCTCCGAGAGTCGCTCGGGATCGAGGTCAAGCGACTCCGCCATCCCGCGCAGCGAAGCCGCGGCCTCCGTCAGGTTGATCTGCGCGGCGTCGAGCAGGTCGAGCACCCCCTGCGCGCGCGCATCGTGACGGGACACCGGGTCGAGGTCGCGACGGGCGGCGGCGCATGCGGCCGCCACCGAGCCGTCATGGTCACCGTCGAGCCGATCGAGCGCACGGCGGCAACCTTCGCGAATCGTCTCGGCGTTCGCGAGCCGACGCAGCTCGCCCGCGAGACGCTCGGGCTCCTCCGGAGCGAGCTGCAGCCCCTCGAGCTCGTCGAGCTGAAAGCGCAGGAAGTCGAGCCTCGAATCCCGCTCGTCATCCTGCGCGGCGATGGTGGCGAGTTCGCGCTGCAGCTCGTGCCAGCGTTGCGAGGTCTGCGCGATTTCTTCGAGTAGCGTGTGGTGGCCCCCGAAGTCGTCGACGACGATGCGCTGCCGGTCGCGGTCGAGGAGCAGGTGGTGCTCGTGCTGGCCATGGATGTCGACGAGGTGGGATCCGAGTGCGCGCAGCAGGTGCGCGGGCACCGGACGGTGATTGACGAACGAACGGGACCGGCGGCCCGGACCGATCACGCGCCGCACGATGCACTCGTGCGCGCCTTCGTCCAGCTCCCGGTCTGCAAGCCACGCCTGCGCTGATGCGTTCGCGGCGGTTTCGAACACACCGCAGACTTCGGCCCGCTCCGCGCCGTCCCGAATCATGGCAGAGTCGGCCCGCGCCCCGAGGAGCAAGGCCAGCGCATCGACCAGGATCGACTTGCCCGCGCCCGTCTCCCCGGTCAGCGCGGTCATCCCCGAGGCGCATTCGAGCTCCAGATGGTCGATGACCGCGAGCGAGCGGATGGACAGATGAGAGAGCATGTCGGTCGATGACCTGGCTGGACTCCTCGGGCGACTGCGATCTTCGCGGTGGAGCCGACGATCCGGAAGTGGTCTCCCGCGTGAAAAGACTTGAGGCCGTAGTGGGGGGCGGCGCGCCCGGGAGGCCTGTGCCCGGAGGGGCGCCGGACGTGTCTTGCCGGCCCGCGCCTTGTCGACCCATGCCTTTTCGATTCGGGGCGCGGCGTCGCTACGGCCCCTTGCCCCAGTGCAGCTTTGTTCTCAGGGTCGCGTAGTACTCGTGGCCGACGGGGTGAATGAGACGCAGGGCAGGGCGATGCTTGGCGATCGAGATGCGATCCCCGGCCCCGATCTGCAGCGTGGTCTGGCCGTCGCAGGAGAGCTGGACGCTGCGCTCGGCCCCGTCTCCGAGCACCACCTCGACCACGCTGTCACCACCGACCACCACCGGACGGCTGGACAGGGTGTGCGGACAGATCGGGACCAGCACGATGGCATCGAGCGCGGGGTGGACGATGGGCCCCCCCCCGGAGAGTGCGTACGCGGTCGATCCCGTGGGGGTGGCCACGATCAGCCCATCCGATCGCTGCCGGTCGACGAAGTGGCGATCGATGTAGGTCTCGAACTCCACGAGCCGCGCCATGCTGCTCTTGTGAGTGACCGCTTCGTTGAGTGCGGTACCCGAGAATACGCGCGCCGCATTGCGCTCCACTGCCACGTCGAGCAGAAAGCGCTCTTCCTCGACGAACTCGCCATCGAGGATCTCGTTCAGCCGTTCCGACATCTCGTTCGGCGTCACGTCGGCGAGGAAGCCCAACCGACCCAGATTCACGCCGAGCAACGGCACATCCTGATCGACAAGGGTCCGCGCTGCGCCCAGAAACGTTCCATCGCCCGCGACCACCACTACCAGGTCGCACCGCCGCCCGATCTCGTCGCGCGCCACGACGGGCAGACTGCCTTCGGGAAATGCGTCGCGGCTGCGGTCGTCGAGGACCACCTCCCGTGCGCGGTCGTGCAGCAGACCGACCAGTCGCCCGAGCGTCTCACCGACGCGCGGGTCTCCATGCTTGGCGATGAGCCCGATTTTCTCGAACATGGGTCGTTCAGGGTCTCCGGGGGCTCGGCGGCCACACCGGGGTCAGTGTCATTCGGGATCGCATGGACAGACAGTGTCTCACTTCGACTCCTGAACTCTCGGAAAAGTCCTTGTATGCAGACCGCAGACACCGAGCGGAACATCAAAGCAAGACCTGACTGCAGACACTATCACGTGCATTCCGACTGGTGCGAGCACAACGACGTAATACGTCCCGAGCCTGGGCCGAGCCTGCTACAATTCGCTCACATGGCGGGGAGGGGGATGGACTTGGCCACCGAACGGAGACAGCACGATGCCATCGACCAGCTTTGACACTCTCACCGCGGCCCGCGAGCTCGAAGCCGCCGGCATCGAGCGCCGCCACGCCGAAGCCCATGCGAACGTGCTGCGGGCGGCGGTCATGGCCGATCGGGACGAGCTTGCTACGAAGGCCGATATCCGCAGCCTCCGACTCGAGAATCGAATCTGCCTGGGACTGGTGCTACTGGTGCTGGCGAAGCAGTTCGGCATCGTAGACGCCATCGCAGGCTGAGGCGCCATCGAGATTGCGGCCTCTGGACCCGCCCGGAGCTGCACCTCACCCACCTCCCACCGAGGAAACCGAGGGTCGCGATAATGGCCGCGGGAGCATTCATGCTGCCGCAGATAGGTGAGGCACAGGGAGAAAACTGCTCCCACGATACGGGAGTGTCGCTCAATGTTTCCTCTCCGAACAACCTGGTAAACCTGCGCAGCCGGCCGAACTAGCCCGAAAACCACTACACAACCTACGTAAACGTATCGGCAAGGGGGTTTGCTCTGCACGGGATCTGATTACCAGCTAAGCGTCAGGCTTAACTTCAACGAAGGCACGTCAGGAGCGCGAAGGAATTTCGACATCATACCGCCGGGAAGCAGCACCTGTCAGAGTATGCCTTCCTCCATTGATATAACGCTCAGACACGGAGACGTGGCACGAGTGAAAGTTAAAGGCAAGCGAGCAACAACTGACACAGATGGGGCTGTAGTCAACCTGAGGCTGGGGAAAATGAGCGGAGGATCCGGCTACATACGTGATTCGGACTACAACATTCGAGGGTATACGGGGTGGGGCATTCGCTATATAAGCCCGTATTGATCGATGTCCCCCGATCTTGACCGGCCAAGGCCCGGGCGAGGAGCGATCCGGAGCGGTCCCGGCGATGTGCTTCTCGTGCCGCCCGTCGCGCTGGAGGTCGGCCGCGTTGTCGGCGATGCGTCATGACGCAGGCCTCGGAGTTCGGGGTGCGGGCGGCGCAGTATCGGCACACCGGGATTCGTGTACGGTGCGTCCACATCGGACGTCGTCATCCGAAGGGGCGTGGTGGTGACAGGGATGGGAGCACCGTCGAACGGCCGGCGGAGGGGCGCTCCCCACCGCGAGACGGCGTGCGCAGGCGCAACCGTTTCTTCGATCGCCCGGAGCGGCGCGTGCCGAGAAGACGGTGTCGGTGCCGCCGGCGGCGATTCACTCCGCCCGCCGGCGACGCACACCCCTCAAGAGTCTTCAGCTCTACCGCGGAAACGGATCGCTCGATCGCTTGGCCGACACGCTCAAGAGGGTGCTGGAGCGGCATGGCACCGGCCTGGATCGCTCGGTGGCCACGGCAGTGTGCGATTTCTCAGCCGCCGTCGATCCGGCCGTGCGGGCACGGAATGATGCGCAGGCCGTGCACGAACTGATCCGCCATCACGAGCATGTGCAAGCCGGCAAGCTCGATGCGTCGCGACAGCCCAAGCGTCCGTGGGTGGAACTGCGTGGGAACCATGCGGTCATCGCGCCCCGCTACGCACTCGACGAAAAACCGAGGAGACCCGGCGACGCCGAGTTTACGCACCCGTACCGGATCGAGCAGTTCACGCACATGCTGCGTGACGCCGGGGAGTGGGAGTCCGCATCGTGATGATGCAGCGGCTCATCGAGTGCTGGGAGGCGCCCCAAGGCTTCCGGCTCGCCAGCGTGGTCGCCACGACCTACGAGTTGCAGGCGGACTTCCTCGAAGAGGATCTGCTGCCGGTCGCTCTCGGCCTGCGGCTGCCGCCGGCCCGCGGGAGGGACTTTCGACTGGAACTCGAGCGCGCCCTCGGGGACACCGAGGTGTCGATATTCTTCCACCCGGATCGCTACCGGCCCGGGCTTCGCCGGTCGCCACGAATCGACCTCGTGCCGCTCCCCGAAGGGCGCAGGGCAAGATCACTAAAATCCCATGTAAATCAGTGCATTCTGTGATCTAATGCCACTCTGGCCAAGGAGAGGAACGTGATCAGCAATGGACAACAGTGCCCCCGAGGGTCTGATCGAACATTTCTCGAAGTTGGAAGACCCGCGCGTCGACCGGAACAAGAAGCATGAGTTGATTGATGTCATCGTGCTGTGCGTGTGCGCGGTGCTCAGTGGGGCCGAAGGTTGGTGCGACATCGAGGAGTTCGGTCGCGCAAAGCTGGACTGGTTACGTCGTTATGTCCCGCTGGCCAATGGGGTCCCGGTCGATGACACGATTGCCCGCATCATCTCGGCGTTGTCGGTCAGTGGGTTTCAGGCGTGCTTTCTCAGTTGGATGGAGGACGTGGTCAAGCTCAGCGACGGTGAGATCATTGCGCTCGATGGCAAGACGCATCGACGCACCCATGATCGCAAGCGAGGGGTGAAGGCGCTGCATATGGTCAGTGCCTGGGCGTGTCGCAATGGGGTGGTGCTTGGGCAGGTGAAAACCGACGAGAAGTCGAACGAGATCGTGGCGGTGCCGGAGTTGCTGGAGAAGCTTCAATTGAAGGGGTGTATCGTGACGCTGGATGCGATGGGGTGCCAACGCGCGATCGCGAAGCAGGTCAAGAAAGGCGGTGGGGATTACGTGTTGGCGCTGAAGCGCAATCAGCCGGAATTGGAGCGCGAGGTTCGGGCGTATTTCGAGGCGGCGGAGCGGTGCGACTTTGGCGGTTCGGAGATGGGGCACGAGGCGACTTGCGACGAAGGTCACGGGCGGATTGAGCACCGGAGCTATTTCTTGTCCACGGACCTTGGTGCGTTGTCGGGTGTCGGGAAGTGGAAGGGACTGAAAGCGATGGGAATGGTGGAGTCGGAACGTCATTGTGGAGGGCGTGTCAGTGTTGAGCGGCGCTACTACATCACCTCGCTTGATGACGTGAAGGTGTTTCAACGGGCGGTGCGTTCACATTGGAGTATCGAGAACGGGTTGCACTGGCGGTTGGACGTGACGTTTCGCGAAGACGCAAGCCGGATTCGTCGAGGCAATGCGCCTCACAACATCGGGGTGATTCGTCACATGGCGATGAACCTACTCAAGCGCGAGAAGACGAAAATGAGCTATAGGCGCAAGAGAGTCCGGGCCGCTCTGAACGATGCCTTCCGAGATAAGTTGTTGATGGGACAATGACTTTATATGCGGTCACCCTGCCGAAGGGCGCTACCCGAAACTGCACGCGAAGGTGGCGCTCATGCGGTTCGTCACCCCGGCCGCGCCGGGGGCCACCCATCACAGGTTGTCCGCCTCGTGGTGGGCTCTGCGAACCTCACGGGGTCCGGCTATCGCAGCAACATCGAGGTCGCCGCGTCCGTCGATGACGCTCCCGGAGGATCGCCGGAGGCCGCCACGGCCGTGCGAGACGCGGTGGACTGGATCGAGCGGTTGATCGGTTCGACGACAGACCAGGTGACCCGGCAACTCCGAGACATGAGGGCGGTGTTCGCAAGTCGACTGGCACCACGGGTGCCGCGCCAGAATGCGCGGCTCCGCTTCGTTGGCCTCCCTTCCGAGAACGGCTTTCCGCCACTCGCGGAACCCCGAGAGCGAGTGAATGAGCTCACCATCGCGAGCCCGTTCTGGCCATCAGGGGGCGATCTCTCCGATGTCGCCACGGCGCTCGCGCGCCTTTGCGGCGGACGTTTGAGGGCGGTGCGGCTCGTTGGTCCCGCCGCTCCGGACGAGCGAGGGAACGCCCGGCCGGTCATTTCCGCGGCCTTCGTGCAGGCCTTGCTCAATGCGGGAGCGAAGGTGAGAGTCGCCGCCGCGGACCCAGGTTTCGGCGGCGCGACCTCTGACGACGACGAAGATGAGGGTGAATTCGACGCGGTCGCCGAACGCCGCGAATCGAGCCCGCAGACAAATCGCTCGCTGCACGCCAAGGCCCTGCTCGCGGTCGGTGGGAAGACGACTCGACTTGCCATCGGGTCGTTCAACCTCACGCGCAAGGGGCTTGGATTCGTCCGCAACGGCAACGCGGAGGCGGGCCTGCTCTGGTCACTCCCGAACGACGAGGCTTCTGCCCTCGGCGAAGTCATATCCTTCGGGACCGCTTGGCGCAAGGTCACCCGGACGCCCGAGGAATTCGTCGTCGAGCCCGGGGAACACGACGGCGACAACGAAGGCGGCTGGCCCGCCTTCATCCTGTCGCTCCGGGCAAAGCGCGACGAGTTGCTCGTCGAGGGCGATTCGGGAACCTGGCCGGGGAAGGTCGTCATTCGCATGAGGGACCTTCGGGCGCGCCTGTTGAATCAGGAGCAATGGTTCGATGCGTGGACGGTACTTGCGCCCACCGGCGCCGATGCCGTCTTTTCGGCATCAACCCCGTTGAAGGCGTCGTGGTTGGAAAGGTCGCACGCATTCGACGACCAGCCGTGGCCGGCGCTACCGGATCTCGAGGCCGAGGTCTCATGGGACGGGAACGCCGCCACTCTGCCCGTGGTGTTCGAAGACAAGCACCTGTTCCCGGTCGTCGAGTCCCGGACGCGAGAGGACGAGCAATCGCTCGTCGCCTGGTTCCTTGGGCTCAGGTCCGCCAGCGAGAAGGAGGACGAGGGACTCGGCCATAACATCGACCCGATTCGCAGGGAAGGCGAACCACCACCCGCCTCGGGCGACATTCTGAGCTACCTCGTGCGCGACTTCGTCCACGCACTCCCGGGCATTCGCAATCGCCTGACCGAAGCCGGCCTGACCGAGACGGGGTTGCGTGCCGCGCTGCTGGGACCTCGCTCTCCCGTCGAGCTGGCCCGCGAGTCGTTGCGCGCCTGGCGGACTCCGCAGCCGGACAAGCCCCACAAGACCGCCATGGCCACGGCGTTTCAGCTCGTGGAGCTGCGACGCCTGCTCCAGACGGTGCCACTGCCGGAGCTGGCGCCCGGTGTCGCCGACGCACTGCGAAAGGAGGCAGCCGCCAACATATCCTCAACGCTCGACGAGGTGATCGCCGAGCTTCCGACGACGGACTGCACCGAAGTCGTCCGTACCTACCTCGGTCTGCATCAAGGGCAACCATGATCGTTCGGCCCGACGGACTCAGTCTGCGGTGTTCACTTCGAACTGCACTCGGAAACGGCGATCCGGCCGGGGTGGAGAAGGCGGCAGCGCGGCAGGAGCGCACCATCGACGCCATCCTGCGGCGCCTGTACGACGACGATGACGAGCGCCGCCGCGAGATCGTCCTGCTCGCCGACGAGGTCGGGCTCGGGAAGACGTTCGTGGCGCTGGGCGTCGCCTGGTCGGTACTTCACCAGCGCTCGGCGGCGGGCCTCTCCGCTGGTCCGGTGCTCGTCGTTACACCTCACTCCCACGCCCTGTTCAGGAAGTGGAGGCGCGAGGCCGAACAGTTTCTGCAACTCGTGGCACCGCGGGGCATGCAGTTTGTTGTCGAGACCGCAGAGACGCCTCACGATCTGGCGCGTGCACTCCGGAAGCGAAGGCCTGCACTCGTAATCGCTCGGATGCTCGCCTTCTCGGGGCGTTTGCACAAGCTCGATATTGTGCGTATGGCGGTCATCCACGCACTGCTGCACATGGACGGCTTCAAGCTCTCGATGGACCAGCGCCTCGAGATGCTGTCCGACTGGCCTTGCGCGACGCGAACAAGCCTCGACCTGCGGCGGTCCTCGGTAGCGTGGCAGGAGGCCAGAAACGCCCATGAGGTGGGGTTCGACGACCGCTACGTACGCGCCGCTTGGCGTCGACTCGAGAGGGCCGACCCACGGCTTTGCAACAAGATAAAGGAGTCATGGAGGCGCGTCCGAAGCGGCCGCGGGAGGCGCTCTTCCTTCCGGGATGATCTGCGGGAGATCTGCCGCGCGGCGCTCGGGCAGACCGTGCCTCACAGACTGCCGCTCGTGATCGTGGACGAAATCCACAACTGGAAGAATCATCCGGCGAGCTGGGAGCGGTTTCTCCACACGCCGGGGCTGCGGATGGACCGGTTGCTCGGCTTGTCCGCGACCCCGTTCCAGCTCGGACCGCGCGAACTCATCCGGGCGCTCGAACTTCGGAGCTGCATTGGCGTATCGGTGGAACGCAAGAGCCTTCTGGACAATTCCGCTCGTGCGCTCGACAAGGATCTGCGGGCGGCCGAAGCGGCGGGAGAATCGCTCCGAAAAATCTGGGCAGAAGTGGGCGAGCGTGACCTGAATGACCTCGAACGGGCTTGGCGTGCGAACGACGAGGGAGCGCCGCCCGATGGCCTGCCACCGCGACTGAAACGAGCCTTCCGCAAGTTGATGAAGGTACGCGAGGCTCATGCTCGGCTCGGCGACAGCCTCAAGCCATTTCTGATTCGGCATCGGCGCGATGGCTCGCACCGAGTCTGGCGGGTGGGGCGTGAAGCCGATCCACGATCGATCGAGCCCGCCGCTCGCCGGAGCGACCTTCGTTGGTCGCCCGGTCTGGACGTGAGCGGGGACGCGGAGCTGGTCCACTACCTCATGATGAGGGCCGTGCAGGAACAGAAGGACGGGCGTGGCTCAACGAGCCTTGGGGCCGATCTTGGAGGCTCCTACGAATTCTTCTGCGAGAGCGAGCTTGGGCGGATGCTGCCGGACGCAACGAGGGAGGCCAACCATTATCTTGGGCTGGTCCAGCGGGCGGTCAGCGGGGATAGTCACGAGCATCCGAAGATCGCCATTACTGCGGAGCGGGCTTTCCGTGCATGGCGCAATGGCGACAAGACCTTGGTGTTCTGCTTCAACATCGCGACCGTCAAGGCAGTCCAGGCCGCGGTGAACAGCCGAGTGGACGCCCATACGAACAAAGTGCTGGCCGCCGCATTCAAGGGTGGCAAGGGCGAAGTGAAAACGCGCCTCGAGAACTTCCAGAAGCGCCTCTACAACTACCGCCAGTCGGTCTTCCTGCTGTTTCAGGACCATCCCTTCGCGAGGCCGGGGGGACGTGTCCCCCGCAAGCTCGCCCTTCGCAGGCGCGATATCGTGGGGACTGCGGCGCGACTCGCACTTGGCGGCCCGCCCCGGGATCGCAGTCGTCGCTTCGACCGTCGACGAATCCTCGCTGCCGCCGAGCAGGTATTGGTGGCCCGGTGGAAGGAATCCGCCGAGGGGCGGAAATGGCTCGAAAAGGTGCTCGAGCCGCTGCGCCTTGCGGACGAATGCGAAAAGTCGTGCGATCTCGTCCTGTCGTCGGATTGGCCTGCCCGCCGTCGTGAGAGAATCGAAGGGGTTCTTCGCGAAGGGGAGGTCGAGGCACTTCTCGACGATGAGTACATCGACACCTCCGAACATCACGGACGGCCTGAAGGTGCCGCAGCGTGGAAGGATGTGCTCGAAGGTCGGGCCGGTCAAGCGATACTCGCCCCCTACCTGGCCGACCGAAGCATCGAGGTGCCGAGCCTGCTCACACGCTGGCACTCGGCGGCGCTGGAGCCGCTGCCCGCCAGACTCCGAGTGCTCGCCGCACGCATGCTCCGTCGCATGATCCGCTCCCCTGGTTTTCTCTCCCGGTTCATTCTGGACGACCCGGGCACCGACGACGACGCGGCCGATGACAACTGGACCTCATTCATCCACCAACGTTACCGGACGCCGCCTGTGGCGAGCGAATCCGCCCGAGAGCGGTTCGACGCCTATCTGGAGACCCTCCAGAGGGCTATCGACCTCGAGGAGCAAATCGCCGTCTACGAAGCAGCGAGCCGGAACCGCGACAACGTCGCCCGCGTGACAGGCGCGGTCGCAGGCTCGGAGCGTGACCGGCTCTTCGTGGGCTTCAACACGCCACTGGTCCCGGAGATTCTCATCGTCACCACGGTTGGCCAGGAGGGCATCGACCTTCACCGCGAATGCCGTCACGTCATTCACCACGATCTCCCGTGGAACCCCGCGACGCTCGAGCAGAGAACAGGACGTGTCGATCGCATCGGTAGCAAGACCGAACGGCTCCGCGGCAACGGCAACGGGGATTGCTCCCTTGATGTCGCCGTCCCCTATATCGCAGGCACTTACGACGAGCATCGGTTCCGCGTGGTGCATGGCCGCGCTCACATCTTCGAAATCACGATGGGCGGGAAGTGCGTTGTGGACGGCCACAAGACTGTGCCCGACGCGATGGAGGGCGATAGCCTCGGTGACGACTTCGGAAAACGAGGCGTGATCTGGACAAAGATGCCGGAAACCATCGCGGAATATCTTCGGCTGAACCTTGAAGCGGAATCGCTCGATAGCGCTGACTCCTGACAGATTCTCGGGTTTGAACGGCTGTCGCACACCCTGAAAGTCTCGGGCCATGGAACCGGCCGGCGGCTCCCACAACGTGTTCCGTCCGCAAGGCCGAACACCGGATCCCGCCGAGGCGAACAAGTTCAGGTACACGCACCGCGAGCGCTTCGATCGACTCCCGGGCGAGCGTGCGACCATGTGCCTTCTCGGTGACGGTAACGTAACCCTCGCGGTCGAGGATGAGCATGTCCGCTCCGGATCGCACCGCCTTCGGCACCCAGTCGGGCCGGTGCCCGGGCACGAACATCGCGGATCGATGGAGCCACGCGCGCCTCCCGTCGTCGGTCGTCCTCTTCATCTGCCGATCACCCTCTTCGTCTTCGGACCCGTCTCCCTCGCGGCGGCGCTCGACGAGATCAACCGAGCCCAATCGTGCTTACCAAGGCCGCAACGGGTGCTGCCATCGGAGTTCCGGAAAGCGGCCAAAGTCGGAATCGGTGGAAATCATGGTGCAGCCGTGTTCCATCGCAACCGCGGCGTGCTGGGCGTCCGCGATCAGCTTGCCGGTGGCACCCGAGACCCGACACAGCCGTTCGAGAATCGCCATGTGGTCCGGACCCGGCCCAACGATGCGGGCGGTTGGGCGTTCCGCAAGCGCGGATACGAAGGCGAACGCCGTATCTAGCGTAGAGGGTGGGTCAAACACGCGGGGGTTGGTCACGATGCGAAGAAACCCGGAAAGGACGAGGACCGACAATGCGAAAGGTTCCGGTCCGGTCGCCATGCGGACGAGCCAATCAGCATACCGGTGATGATCGGGTATCGCGTCCTCGACATGCGCATAGATGAGGACATTGACATCCGGAAGCAGCATGGTGCGTCAACGCCAGCCGTACCGGGCTTCATCGTCCTCGGCGTCAAGCGCGCGCGGCCAGTCAAGATCGATGCCGGGGCGCGGCCGGACGCCGCGCACCGTCACCAGTTTGAAAGGCGGCGGCTCGGTGCGACCTCGCCGCTTGAGCGCATCGTCCAGGATTCCGGCAATGAACGCGCTCACGCTGACGCCCCGGGCGGACGCTTCCCGGCGCACCTGTCTGGCGAGACGATCTTCGAGTGAAATAGTCGTACGCATGGTGAAGAGAATAATCCCAATGCATCATCGCATCAATTCCAACTACGCAAGACTACCGATCTCGGATCGGACGACCCCGTCCGTGGAGTAGCATATTCGTGATGCTGGGCGCGCCCGATCGCAGGCGGCGTTCGTACAAGGTGTGGGAGGAGCCCAAGGGGTCGGTCGAGAGGATTTCGGGAGAATGTATCGGTTCGGTTGGAAAGGCTGCGCGGTCGGGAGCGCCGTTTTTTTGCGCCGTTGCCGCACCGATGCTAGCCTGCCCGACCGGTTCGCGATCCGAGGATGTGGACATGGCGTCAGGTGTCGCGCGGGAGGCCGGTCCCGGAACGCGAGCCGGCGGATGCCGGCCGCCGCAACCGTTCAGAGCCGGTTCCGTTGGCCGGGCACCGCGCTTCCTTGGCACGCCTCGAATCTCCACCTCCTTCGTCGCGAGCGATTGAGCAATGCTGCATCGACCTCCGGGCCCCCGTCCATCCGCACTGCGAAAGAAGGGAGATTCGGGACCGGAGACGTTGCTGAACGAGCGCGCCCAGCACCTCTTCAGGGTGCTGGTGCAGCGATACATCGGCAGCGGCCAACCGATCGGCTCCCGCACCCTGTCGCGGGATTCGGGACTCGATCTGAGTCCGGCGACGGTGCGCAACGTGATGGCCGATCTCGAAGACCTCGGCCTGCTCCGCGCGCCGCACGTATCCGCCGGTCGCGTTCCCACCGTCCAGGGATACCGGTTCTTCGTGGACAGCCTTCTCAACGTCGCCCCGATCGACGAGGGCGAACTCGCGCATCTGCGAACACAGCTCGAAATGAAGGGGGAGCGGGACTCGCTGATGGACGCGGCGACTTCGCTCATCTCCGATGTGACCCACATGGCGGGAATTGTGACCCTGCCGAAGCAGGAGCGCCTGATCCTCCGGCATGTCGAATTTCTCGCGCTCTCGCCCGAGCGAGTCCTGGTCATTCTGGTGGTCAACGGATCCGATGTTCAGAACCGGGTCATCCACCTTGCCCGGCCGTATTCCAGAGAGCTGCTCGAGCAGGTCGGCAACTACCTGAATGAAGTGTGCGCGGGCAAGGATCTGCTGGAGGTGCGCGAAACACTGCTGGCGGAACTCAAGGAACACCGTTCGAGTCTCAACGAGCTGATGCGCACCGCCATCGAAATGGCGGACAAGGCGTTCGTGAAGGATATCGGCGGTGAAGAGTCCCTCCTGGTGTCGGGGCAGACCAACCTCATGGAGTACGGGGAACTCGCCGACATGGAGAAACTCCGACACCTGTTCGAGGCGTTCCGCGAGAAGACGGAGCTGCTCCACATCCTCGACCAGTGCCTGCGCGCGGAGGGTCTCCAGATTTTCATCGGAGAAGAATCCGGCTTCGAAGTGCTTGATGGCTGCAGCGTCATCACCGCGCCGTACGAGCGTGAAGGCGAAGTGCTCGGGGTTCTCGGAGTCATCGGTCCCACCCGCATGGCCTATGACCGGGTGATCCCGATTGTCGACGTCACCGCGCGCCTGCTCGGCGCCGCCTTGAATCAACATCACTGACTCCCAATATTCCGGTTCGCCGCGCGACTGACCGACCGATCGCATCCCGCCGGTCGGCGGTCGATGACGGTACGCGGCAATCCCCGCGGACGGCGTCGAATCAGGAGGCAGGGATGTCGGGCGAGCAGCGCAGGCAGGAAAACGAAACCGGAGATGCGTCGGCCGAAGGGTCCGAAACGGGACGAGCCAAGGCGGAGCCGGAAAGAGACAGCTCCGCGCCCCCGGACGGCGTCGACGCCCCGGACGGCACCAGCGCCTCCGAGCCGTCCGCTGCTGCGGGCAGCGCGAACGCCGGCCGCGAAACGCAAGCGGACGAAGGAGGGGCCGACGCCGGGTCGCCGGATCCGACGGTAGCGAGCATCGAGGACGAACTGGCCGGGGCGCGGCGGGAAGCGAGGCAGAATCTGGAGCGCGCATTACGCGCCCACGCCGAACTCGATAACGTCCGCAAGCGCCTGGAGCGGGACCTGCAGAACGCCCACAAGTTCGCGCTGGAGCGATTCGTCTCCGAGTTGCTCCCCGTCAAGGACAGCCTGGAGCTCGGGCTCGCGGCCGCGGCCGACAGGGGGGCGGACGCCACCGCGGTCGTGGAGGGGGTGGAGCTGACCCTGCGCATGCTCGAACAGGCGATGGAGAAATTCGGGGTCAGCATCGTCGACCCCGTCGGTGAGCCCTTCGACCCCGAGTTCCACCAGGCCATGACCATGCGGGAGAGCGACACCGCCGGGCCCGGAACGGTGCTCGAGGTGGTGCAGAAGGGCTGCCTGCTCAACGAGCGGCTGGTGCGCCCCGCCATGGTGATCGTCGCGAAGCAGGCGCGCGACGGGGGTTGAAACACCGACCGCGGACCCAACATTGCGCGGATTGGAACCGGGCAGCACCGGAGACATCTGAAATGGGCAAGATTATCGGCATCGATCTCGGCACCACGAACTCGTGCGTGGCGGTGATGGACGGGGATGCGGCGAGGGTTCTGGAGAACAGCGAGGGCGACCGGACCACCCCCTCGGTGGTGGCCTTCACCCAGGACGACGAAGTGCTCGTCGGTCAGTCCGCCAAGCGCCAGGCGGTGACCAATCCGAAGAACACCCTGTTCGCAATCAAGCGTCTGATCGGGCGCCGGTTCAAGGACGAGGTGGTGCAGCGCGACGCGGACATGGTGCCGTACCGGATCGTCGGCGCGGACAACGGCGATGCGTGGATCGAAGCCAAGGACAAGCGGATGGCGCCACCGGAAGTCTCCGCCCGGGTGCTGCAGAAAATGAGGAAGACGGCGCAGGACTACCTCAACGAGGAAGTGAAGGAGGCGGTCATCACGGTGCCGGCGTACTTCAACGACTCGCAGCGTCAGGCGACGAAGGACGCCGGGCGCATCGCCGGCCTCGACGTGAAACGCATCATCAACGAGCCGACAGCGGCCGCCCTTGCGTACGGCATGGACAAACGCCGTGGCGATTCGAAGATCGCGGTGTACGACCTCGGAGGCGGGACGTTCGATATCTCGATCATCGAGATCGCCGAGATCGACGGGGAGCATCAGTTCGAGGTGCTGTCGACGAACGGCGATACCTTCCTCGGTGGGGAAGACTTCGACCTCCGGATCATCGAATACCTTGCCGACGAGTTCAAAAGGGAGTCGGGTATCGATCTCCACAACGACCCTCTGGCCCTGCAGCGGCTCAAGGAAGCGGCCGAGAAGGCGAAGATCGAGCTGTCTTCGAGCCAGCAGACCGAACTCAACCTGCCTTACATCACCGCCGACGCGAGCGGTCCGAAACACCTGAACATGAAACTGACGCGCGCAAAGCTGGAATCGCTCGTCGAGGACCTCATCGTGCGCACCATGGAGCCGTGCCGGGTGGCGATGAAGGACGCGGGGGTCTCGGGCTCGGATATCTCCGACGTCATTCTGGTCGGCGGGCAGACCCGCATGCCGAAGGTGCAGGAGATGGTGAAGTCGATCTTCGGCCAGGATCCGCGCCGCGATGTAAATCCGGACGAGGCGGTGGCGGTCGGCGCGGCGATCCAGGCCGGGGTGCTGGCCGGCGACGTGAAAGATGTCCTCCTGCTCGACGTGACGCCGCTTTCGCTGGGAATCGAGACCCTGGGCGGCGTGCTCACCAAGCTCATCGAGAAGAACACGACAATTCCGACCAAGCACGCGCAGGTCTTCTCCACCGCCGAGGACGGTCAGCATGCGGTGACGGTGCACGTGCTCCAGGGCGAGCGCGAGCGGGCCGTGGACAACAAGTCGCTCGGTCGGTTCGACCTTGCGGACATTCCACCCGCGCCACGGGGCGTCCCACAGATCGAAGTCGCCTTCGACATCGACGCGAACGGCATTCTCAACGTCTCGGCTCGGGACAAGGCCACCGGCAAGGAGCAGTCGATCGTGATCCGGGCGTCTTCGGGACTGTCCGACGACGAGATCGATCGCATGGTGAAGGACGCCGAGTCGCATGTGGAAGAGGATCGCCGGTTCCGGGAGCTGGTCGACGCGAGGAACCAGGCCGACGGCCTGATCCACGCGACGAGGAAATCGCTTGGCGAACTCGCAGAGGCGATACCGGCCCCGGAGAAGGAAGAGATCGAGGCGGCCATCAAGGCGCTGGAAGCGGCGGTGGCCGGCGACGACAAGGCCGAAATCGAGACCAGGATGCAGACCCTCACCGAGCTCTCCGGCAAGCTTGCCGAACGCGCTTACCGGAAATCTCATGACGGTGAGGGCGGCGGTCCGGGGGCGGGAGAAGGCGACGGCGCGAACCCTTCGGGGAGCGACGATGTGGTGGACGCCGAGTTCGAGGAAGTTCGCGACGAATCCCGCTGAAACAGGCATCCCGCCCGAGCGGGAGCCTGCCCGGCGCGCATCGGGGGCAGACCGTCGGCATGCCCGGAGTGCGGATACGGAGTTTCCATTTCCTGGGCGTGACGCGGTGAGGCATGGCGAAACGGGACTATTACGACGTGCTGGGGGTATCCCGCGACGCCGGGGATGCCGAGCTGAAGAAGGCGTATCGCCGCCTGGCGATGCAACTCCACCCCGACCGGAACCCCGACGATGCCGGTGCGGAGGAGAAGTTCAAGGAGGCGAAGGAAGCCTACGACATCCTCTCCGACCGGCAGAAGCGGGCGGCCTACGATCAGTTCGGTCACGCCGGAGTGGAGGCGGGCGGTGGCGGGTTCTCGGATGGCGCCGGCTTTCGCGACATCTTCGATGAGGTATTCGGTGACATCTTCGGCGGTCGCGGTGGGGGGCAGCGCGTCCATCGTGGCGCCGACCTCCGCTACGAGCTGGAGCTCGATCTCGAGGAGGCGGTAGCGGGGACGACCTCCCGGATCCGGTTTCCCTCCGAAGCGACCTGCGAGTCCTGTTCGGGAATCGGCGCGGCCCCCGGCACATCCCCTTCGACCTGCGGAACCTGCGGCGGCCGGGGACAGGTGCGCGTCCAGCAGGGGTTTTTCTCCATTCAGCAGACCTGTCCGCGCTGCCACGGTACGGGGTCCGTCATCACCGACCCGTGCCGCGAATGCCGGGGACGCGGCAGGGTGCGACGCGAGAAGACGCTGTCGGTCACGATCCCGCCGGGCGTCGACAACGGCGACCGGATCCGGGTCGGAGGCGAAGGCCAGCCGGGTGAGCGGGGCGGTCCGTCCGGCGATCTCTACGTCGAGATCCGGGTGCGCGAACACCCCATCTTCGTGCGCGATGGCGCGAACCTGTACTGTGAGGTGCCCATCGGGTTTACCATGGCCGCACTCGGCGGTGAGCTGGAGGTTCCCACCCTCGACGGGCGCGTCAGTGTGAAGGTTCCGGCCGAGACGCAGACCGGCCG
The DNA here is from genome assembly GCA_965221725.1 of Gammaproteobacteria bacterium. Taxonomy (GTDB): domain Bacteria; phylum Pseudomonadota; class Gammaproteobacteria; order HK1; family HK1; genus HK1. The sequence goes on along the minus strand of OZ244909.1, from coordinate 261,034 downwards.
TCTGTTCAGGCTGCGGGGAAAGGGGGTTCGGCCCGCGCGCGGACCCGGACCCGGGGATCTCATCTGCAGGGTGACGGTGGAGACCCCGATCAATCTGAATCGACGCCAGCGGGAGCTGCTGAGCGAACTGGACGCGTCGATGAAGGACAGTCGCAAGACACACGATCCGAAGGCGAAATCATGGTTCGACTCCGTCCGGGAATTCTTCGAGGGGCTCGGAACCTGACCGGCGAGCCGGTTCCCCGAACCGGCGGTTCGTTCCTTTGCCAACCCGGAAATTTCCGGGCTGAAGATCGGCGCCACCCGTGACATCCGGCGAGGACAGGCTCCCGATCGCGATCCTCGGAGCTGCCGGGCGCATGGGGCGGATGCTCGTGCAAACCGCCCAGGCCGAGGCGGCCGCGGCGGTCGCGGCCGCCGTCGAGTTGCGGCACAGCGCCTTCATCGGCGCCGACGCCGGGGCGGTGGCCGGTATCGGCGAGATCGGCGTGACGATCGGAGACTCCCTCGAACCTGCCCTCGCGATCTGCGATGTCTGCATCGATTTCACCCGGCCGGAGCCGACCGTCGAGCATGCCGAGGCGTGTCGGGCGATGCGACGCGCGATGGTCATCGGCACCACCGGCCTGTCCCGCGATCAGCTCGCGACGCTGGAGCGTTCCGCCCGCGACATTCCCATCGTGTACGCCCCCAACATGAGCGTTGGAGTCAATCTCTGCCTGAAGCTGATCGAGGACATGGCGCGCGCCCTCGGCGACAGCGTCGATGTCGAGATCATCGAAGCGCATCACCGGAACAAGATCGACGCGCCGTCCGGCACCGCAGTACGGATGGGAGAGATCGTCGCCGGCGCACTCGGCCGGAATCTCGCCGACTGCGCCGTCTACGGGCGCGAGGGCCGCACCGGGGTTCGTGACCGCAGCACCATCGGTTTCGAAACGATTCGCGCGGGCGACATCATCGGCGAGCATACGGTGATGTTCGCGGGGGAAGGGGAGCGTATCGAGCTGACCCATCGCAGCACCAGCCGCGCGAACTTCGCGGCGGGGGCGGTGCGGGCCGCACGCTGGGTGGTACGCAAGCCACCCGGTCTGTATGACATGCAGGACGTACTCGGTTTGCGGTGATGAGGCCGCACGCCGAAGCGTTGCTCGCCCTCGAGGACGGCAGCCTGTTCTCCGGCCACGCCATCGGCGCCACCGGCATCACGACGGGCGAGGTCGTCTTCAACACCTCGATGACCGGGTACCAGGAGATCCTCACCGACCCCTCGTACTGCCGACAGATCGTGGCGCTCACGTATCCCCACGTCGGCAATGTCGGGGCGAATTCCGAGGACGAGGAGAGCCACCAGGCCTTCGCCAGCGGACTCGTCGTGCGGGACGTTCCGGCGCGGGCAAGCAACTGGCGATCCCGCGCGTCGCTGACCGATTGCCTCCGACGACACGGCGTGCCCGGCATCGCCGGCGTCGACACCCGCCGGCTCACGCGACTGTTGCGCGAGAAAGGGGCTCTGGCCGGAGCCATCGTCGCCGGAACCGATGTCGATGCGGATGCCGCGGTTGCCGCGGCCCGAGCCTTTCCGGGGCTCGTGGACATGGATCTTGCCCGGGTGGTCAGTACGCAAACGCCGTACGCATGGACGACCGGACCCTGGACGGGGAGCCAGGGATTCGGGGCGCCGGAGCCGGACACGCTGCCCTGGCGAGTGGTGGCCTATGACTTCGGGATCAAGCGCAACATCCTGCGAACCCTGGTGGCGAGGGGTTGCCGGGTCGAGGTGGTTCCGGCCCGGACCTCGGCCCGGGAAGTGATGTCCCGATCGCCCCACGGCGTCTTCCTCTCCAACGGCCCCGGGGATCCGGAGCCATGCACCTATGCCGTCGAGGCGATTCGCCACCTGCTGGAGCAGGCGATTCCGATTTTCGGCATCTGCCTCGGCCACCAGTTGCTGGCGCTTGCGAGCGGCGCCCGGACGATGAAGATGAAGTTCGGCCACCACGGCGCGAACCATCCGGTGGCGCACCTGGAATCGGGTCGGATTCTGATCACCAGCCAGAATCACGGATTCGCGGTCGACGAGTCGGGCCTTCCCGAAAACCTTGCGATCACCCATCGCTCATTGTTCGACGACACCATTCAGGGCCTGCGACGCAAGGACGTCCCGGCTTTCGGCTTCCAGGGCCACCCGGAAGCGAGTCCCGGCCCGCATGATGCGGCGGATCTGTTCGATCGATTCGTCGGGATGATGGAGGCGCGCACCGGACGCTGATCCGCGCGTCACGCCGCGGCTCGCAGTGATGACGCGGCGCGCCCCTTCGGGCCGAAACCGCGGCGGGCCGAGTGCGGGTGGCCGCGAGGATCGGGTGAACGGAGGAGCCCGGTTTCGCGCGGCGACCGGAATCCGCGGGCCGCACTGCACGGGCGGTGCGGTGGGCACGGGAGGAGAGGGTAGTGCCGAAACGAAGCGACATCGAATCGATTCTGATCATCGGCGCCGGACCGATCGTCATCGGCCAGGCCTGCGAATTCGATTACTCCGGCGCCCAGGCGTGCAAGGCGCTCTCGGAAGAAGGCTTCCGGGTGGTGCTGGTGAACTCCAATCCGGCCACCATCATGACCGACCCGGGTCTCGCCGACGCGACGTACATCGAGCCGGTGCACTGGAAGATGGTTTCCCGAATCATCGAGAGGGAACGACCCGACGCTCTGCTGCCGACCATGGGTGGTCAGACCGGGCTCAACTGCGCGCTGGACCTGGTGCGCGAGGGGGTGCTGGATGCATTCGGGGTCGAACTCATCGGCGCGAACCGGGAGGCGATCGACAAGGCCGAGGATCGCGAGCAGTTTCGCGCCGCGATGGCCCGTATCGGACTCGAATGCCCGCGCGCGGTGCTCGTCCGCGACCTCGACCAGGCGGTCGCCGCCCGATCCGTGGTCGGCTTTCCGACCATCGTCCGCCCTTCGTTCACCCTCGGCGGCACCGGCGGCGGGATCGCGTACAACCGCGAGGAGTTCACCGAGATCTGCGAGCGCGGGCTCGAAGCCTCTCCCACCTCGGAGGTACTCGTCGAGGAGTCGGTGCTCGGCTGGAAGGAATTCGAGATGGAGGTGGTACGCGATCGCAGCGACAACTGCATCGTCGTGTGTTCCATCGAGAACCTCGACCCGATGGGCATCCATACCGGGGATTCGATTACCGTCGCTCCCACGCAGACCCTGACGGACAAGGAGTACCAGCGCATGCGCGACGCGTCGGTCGCGGTGCTGCGCGAGATCGGCGTGGATACCGGCGGGTCGAACGTGCAGTTCGCCATCGACCCCGACGACGGGCGCATGGTGGTCATCGAGATGAACCCCCGGGTCTCGCGATCCTCCGCCCTCGCGTCCAAGGCCACGGGATTTCCCATCGCCCGGGTGGCCGCGAAGCTCGCGGTCGGCTACACCCTCGACGAGCTGGACAACGAGATCACGGGACGGGTCACCCCTGCATCCTTCGAGCCCTCGATCGACTATGTCGTCACCAAGGTTCCGAGGTTCGACTTCGAGAAGTTCCCCCGGGCCGATTCCCGGCTGACCACCCAGATGAAGTCCGTGGGCGAAGCGATGGCGATGGGTCGCACGTTTCAGGAATCTCTCCACAAGGCGTTGCGCAGCCTGGAGACGGGACTGGCCGGACTCGACGAGATCGTGACGGACCGCGATGCCCCCGGGACGCTCGACCGCGTCCGCCGGGAGCTGAGGAACGCCGGACCGCAGCGGTTGCGATACCTCGCCGACGCGCTTCGCCTCGGGGTGGGGGAGGACGAGGTGCAGCACCTGTCCCGAATCGACCCCTGGTTCATCGCCCAGATCGCGGACCTCGTTCGCGAGGAGCATGATCTTGCCACCCTGAGTCTCGACACGCTCGACTTCGAGTCGCTGCGCCGACTGAAGCGCAAGGGTTTCGCCGATGCGCGCATCGCGGCGGTACTCGGGGTGGGGGAGCGCGCGGTCAGGAATCACCGCACCCGTCTCGGCCTGCATCCGGTGTTCAAGCGCGTCGACTCCTGTGCGGCCGAGTTTCGCGCCACCACCGCCTACATGTACTCGACGTACGAGGAACAGTGCGAGGCCGAACCGACGCCCGCCCGGAAAATCGTCGTGCTCGGGGGCGGGCCGAACCGCATCGGCCAGGGCATCGAGTTCGACTATTGCTGCGTGCAGGCTGCGCTCGCGATGCGGGACGCCGGGTTCGAAAGCATCATGGTCAACTGCAACCCGGAGACCGTGTCGACCGACTACGACACCTCCGACCGTCTCCACTTCGAGCCGTTGACACTGGAGGACGTGCTGGAGATCGTCCGCGTCGAACGGCCCGAGGGGGTCATCGTGCAGTACGGCGGGCAGACGCCGCTCAAGCTCGCGCGGGCTCTGGAGGCGGAGGGGGTGCGCATCGTGGGCACCAGCCCCGACAGCATCGATCTGGCCGAGGATCGCGAGCGGTTCCAGCGGCTCATCGAGACCTGCGGCCTGCGCCAACCACCCAACCGGACCGCGCGGACCCGCGCCGACGCGGTGCGGCACGCCGCGGCGATCGGCTACCCCATCGTGGTGCGCCCGTCCTACGTGCTCGGGGGGAGGGCGATGAAAATCGTCTACGACGAGGAAGAGCTCTCGCGGTACATGGAGGAAGCGGTCGAGGTGTCGCACGAATCACCGGTGCTCCTCGACCGCTTCCTCGACGACGCGATCGAGGTCGATGTCGACTGCGTGAGCGATGGGGACGCGGTGTTCGTCGGCGGTATCATGGAACACATCGAGCAGGCCGGTATCCACTCCGGGGACTCCGCCTGCTCGCTGCCCCCGACCGGCCTCCCCGGTGATGTCCAGGCGCGGCTGGAGACGCAGACGCGGCGGCTGGCCGGCGCCCTCGGCGTGGTGGGCCTGATGAACGTCCAGTTCGCGATCAAGGACAGGGTGATCCACGTGCTGGAGGTCAATCCCCGGGCGTCGCGCACCGTACCCTTCGTGTCCAAGGCGATCGGGGTGCCCCTGGCCAGGATCGGGGCTCGGTGCATGGTCGGCGCCAGGCTCGACGAGCTCGGTCTCGATCGGAAACGCCGCTTCGACCACTACGCGGTGAAGGAGGCCGTCTTCCCCTTCATCAAGCTCCCGGGCGTGGATTCGCTGCTGGGCCCGGAGATGCAGTCGACCGGAGAAGTCATGGGGATCGGACGCACGTTCGGCGAAGCGTTCGCCAAGGCATTGCTCGCCACCGGAGACGAGCTTCCGGCCCGGGGCGCCGTCTTCGTGAGCGTGCGCGACGATGACAAGCACGATACCGTAGAGATCTCGCGGGCTCTGCGCCGACTCGGCCATGAAGTCGTCGCCACCCGGGGCACCGCGCGCGCCCTCGACGCGGCCGGAGTGCGGTGCCGTGTCGTCAACAAGGTGCTGGAGGGTCGCCCGCACGTCGTCGACATGTTGAAGAACGGTGAGATCGACATGATCGTGAACACCACCGAAGGCAGTCGGGCGATCGCGGATTCGCGGGCGATCCGACGTACCGCATTGCAGTACCGGGTGCCGTACTTCACGACGGTGGCGGGCGCGCGCGCCCTCGTCGAGGCCATGCGCGCTCCGGATACCCCAGCGGTGCGCTCGATGCAGGAGATCCACAGGGAGGCGGGATCGTGAACCGGCGGCCGTTGACGAAGAACGGGGCAAAGCGACTTCGAGAGGAGCTGCAGGAGCTCAAGAGCAAGACTCGGCCCGGGATCATCCGCGCCATCGCGGAAGCACGTGAGCACGGGGATCTGCGCGAGAACGCCGAGTACCACGCCGCGCGAGAGCAGCAGAGCTTCGTCGAAGGGCGGATTGCGGAGATCGAAGGATGGCTCGGCTCGGCGGAGATCATCGACCCCGCCGCCGTCGACGGGCGAGGGCGGATCGTCTTCGGAGCGACGGTTGCGCTGGAGCACCTGTCGACCGGCGCGGAGGTGCGATACCAGATTGTCGGTGACGTGGAAGCCGATATAGGCCGGGGTCTGATCTCGATCAGCTCCCCGATCGCCCGCGCCCTGATTGGAAAGGAAGAGGGTGAGGCCGCCACTGTCGTCGCCCCCGAAGGAGAGATCGAGTACGAAATCCTCTCCGTCGAATACGTCTGAAGCTTCCGCGATTCCCTCGACGGTGGGTGCGGACGCGAGCGAACGGGGCATCCGGATCATTCGCACTCTTCCCCTCATGAAAGCGCCGGAACTCCCGCCGTGACGCGCAAGAGCGGAGCCTGGCGGCGCGAACGCGACACGGACGGCTTCGTGCGGGAAGCACGACGGCGCGGGCTGCGTTCGCGGGCCGCCCTCAAGCTCGAAGCCATGGACCGGTGCGATCACCTGTTTCGCGATGCGCGAGTCGTCGTCGACCTCGGGGCTGCGCCCGGAGGATGGTCGCAGGTCGCGCGACGGGTGCTTCCCCCCGCGGGACGAGTGGTGGCGCTCGACACGCTGGAGATGGAAGAGCTCGCCGGCGTCGAATTCATCCAGGGGGATTTCCGAAGCCCCGAGGTGCTGCGCGGGTTGCGATCGTGCATCGGCCAGCGGACGGTCGACCTTGTATTGTCGGACATGGCGCCCAATCTGAGCGGAATGAGGGTGCGTGACCAGGCGCGCTGGATCGAGCTTGCGGAGTGCGCCGCCGAATTCGCGGTCGGGATGCTCAAGCGCGACGGCATCTTTCTCGTGAAGTTGTTTCAGGGCGAGGAGACGGCGTCGTACCTGCGGATGCTGCGCGAACGATTCACGAACGTCGCGATCAGAAAACCGGCGGCGTCTCGCCGGCAGTCCAGGGAAGCCTATGCGCTGGCGCGCGGCGTGAATCGATTCACCGCACCGGGTTGAGGTTGTATAGTGCCTGGACGAAGGCATGTGGACGTACGTATCGGCACAGGCGAGAATCGGGGTGCGGACAGTGCGCGGATTCAGTGAGTTACGGCGAAACGGGGTGTGTCCCCGGCGTTTCGTGCCGGTGGGGGCGAATCGTTGCGGGCACCGCAGGAGCGGCGGACTGCGCCGCAGGCACCAACAGTGAGCAACATGGCAAAGAATCTGATCCTCTGGGTGGTCATCGCCCTGGTGCTGATGTCCGTCTTCAACAATTTCGGCCCGCGTCGGACGGGAACGGAGCAGGTCGAATACTCCACCTTCATCGCCGACGTGAAGCAGGGACGGGTGCAGAAGGTCGTCATCGAAGGACGCAACATCCAGGGCGTGATGCACACCGGCGAGCGGTTCGGCACCTATACCCCGGAAACCGACAACAAGGCACTGGTCGGCGATCTCCTCGAGAACGGCGTGGTTATCGATGCCCGGCCGCCGGAGCAGCAGTCGCTGCTGATGCAAATCTTCATTTCGTGGTTCCCGATGCTCCTCCTGATCGGGGTATGGATCTTCTTCATGCGCCAGATGCAGGGAGGCGCCGGGGGGCGGGGCGCGTTGTCCTTCGGCAAGAGCCGGGCCCGCCTGCTCGGAGAGGATCAGGTCAAGGTGACGTTCACGGATGTCGCCGGAGTCGACGAAGCCAAGGAGGAAGTGTCCGAACTTGTAGACTTCCTGCGCGATCCCGCGAAGTTCCAGAAACTCGGCGGCAAGATCCCCCGGGGCGTGCTCATGGTCGGCTCGCCGGGAACCGGCAAGACCCTGCTTGCACGCGCGATCGCGGGTGAGGCGAAAGTCCCGTTCTTCACGATCTCCGGCTCGGACTTCGTCGAGATGTTCGTCGGCGTTGGCGCATCGCGGGTGCGCGACATGTTCGAGCAAGCCAAGAAACATGCGCCGTGCATCATCTTCATCGACGAGATCGACGCCGTCGGCCGTCACCGCGGGGCCGGCCTCGGAGGCGGGCACGACGAGCGGGAACAGACCCTCAATCAGCTTCTCGTCGAGATGGACGGTTTCGAGGGGAACGAAGGAATCATCGTCATCGCCGCGACCAACCGGCCGGATGTGCTCGATCCCGCCCTGCTGCGCCCGGGGCGCTTCGATCGCCAGGTCGTGGTTCCGCTGCCCGATATTCGGGGCCGGGAGCAGATCCTCAAGGTTCACATGCGCAAGATCCCGCTCGATCGCGATGTCGAGCCAAGCGTGATCGCCCGTGGAACGCCAGGGTTCTCCGGCGCCGATCTCGCCAATCTCGTCAACGAAGCAGCCTTGTTCGCAGCGCGGGCGAATCTGCGTACCGTCGACATGGAGCGATTCGAGAAGGCCAAGGACAAGATCATGATGGGCTCGGAGCGGCGCTCAATGGTGATGAGCGACGACGAGAAGCGCCTGACCGCGTACCACGAGGCGGGACATGCGATCGTCGGCCTGCTGGTGCCATCCCACGATCCGGTTTACAAGGTCACCATCATCCCCCGCGGCCGCGCCCTGGGGGTAACGATGTTCCTCCCCGAGGAGGATCGCTACAGCTACAGCAAGGAACGTCTGGAGAGTCAGATATCCAGCCTGTTCGGCGGGCGTATCGCGGAAGAGTTGATCTTCGGCCCCGACAGCGTCACCACCGGGGCGAGCAACGACATCCAGCGGGCCACCGAGCTGGCGCGGAACATGGTGACGCGGTGGGGGCTGTCCGAGAAGCTGGGGCCGCTGACCTACAGCGAGGAGGAGGGCGAGGTGTTCCTGGGGCACAGCGTCACCCAGCACAAGACGGTCTCGGACCAGACGCAGGACCTCATCGACGAGGAAGTGCGCAGCATCATTGACAGGAACTACCAGCGGTCGACGGAGATCCTCAAGGGAAACGAAAGCCGGCTTCACGTCATGGCAGATGCCCTGATTCGCTACGAAACGATCGATACCGACCAGATCAAGGACATCATGGAAGGACGTGAGCCGAGGCCGCCCCAGGACTGGTCGGATCAGTCCCCGCCGGGCGGTGATTCTCCGGCGGTGGAGGACGACGGCGACGGCGAGCAGTCGCCATCGGGATCGGGCTCCATCGGCGGCCCCGCAAGCCTGCACTGACCGGGCGGGCGCACAACCTCCCGCCGCCGTGCCGCCATCGGCACCCCGGGGTTCGGCCGAATCCCGGATCTCCGCTCAAGGCCGGTTCGTCCGTGTTCGCCGGGTCGGGTGAGAGAAACGTCCGGGTTCATGACCCGATGTGCAGATCACGGTGCAGCAGGGTGTGGCGCGAGATGATGGTGCGCTGATGGCCGCGAAGAAAAGGTACTTCGGCACCGACGGTATCCGTGGCAGGGTCGGCAACCCGCCGATTACCGCAGACCTCTTCCTCAAGCTCGGCTGGGCGACCGGGACCGTCCTGGCTGGCGGGAAGCGGGGCAAGGTCGTCATCGGCAAGGACACGCGGATCTCGGGCTACATGTTCGAATCCGTTCTGGAGGCGGGGCTGACCGCGGCGGGGGTCGATGCGGTACTGGTCGGGCCGATGCCGACCCCCGCCGTGGCCTATCTCACCCGTACCCTGCGCGCAACCGCAGGGATCGTTATCAGCGCTTCGCACAACCCCTATTTCGACAACGGCATCAAGTTCTTCACCGACAGCGGCGGCAAACTGTCCGATACCGTCGAGCTTGCGATTGAAGCCGCACTCGACGTGCCGATGCGGACGGTGAGCAGCAACGATATCGGCAAGGCGGTCAGAATCGACGACGCGGCGGGCCGATACATCGAATTCTGCAAAAGCACGGTGCCTCCCGATCTGACGCTGAAGGGGCTTCGCATCGTCGTCGACTGCGCCCATGGCGCGACGTACCACATCGCGCCGAGAGTCTTCTCCGAACTCGGTGCGGAGGTGGTGCCGATCGGGTGTGCACCCGACGGACTGAACATCAACAACGGTTTCGGTGCGCTGGCGCCAGGCGCGCTTTGCACTGCGGTCCGGGAACGCCGCGCCGATCTCGGCATCGCGTTCGACGGCGACGGTGACCGGGTGATGATGGTCGATGCCGACGGGCAGCTCGTGAACGGAGACGAACTGCTCTACATCATCGCCGAAGACCGTCATATCACCGGACGGCTGGACAGCGCGGTGGTGGGCACCGAGATGACGAATCGCGGACTGGAAGTGGCGCTGCAGTCATTGGGGGTGCAACTGCACCGTGCAAAGGTCGGCGACCGATACGTGATGGAACTGATGCGCGATCAGGGCGCCCTGATCGGGGGCGAGTCCTCGGGACACCTCATTTGTCTCGACCACACGAGCACCGGGGACGGCATCGTGTCCGCGCTCCAGGTGCTCCGCGCCCTGGTGCGCTCCGACCGCACCCTCGGTGAAGCGAAGCTGGGCATGTCGAAGTATCCGCAGACACTGCGCAACATCCGCATCGCGGGCCACACCGAACTTCATTCGAACGACCTGCTCCAGGGCGCAGTGGCGGCCGTGAAGGCGGAGCTCGGATCCGACGGGCGCGTGCTCCTGCGTCGCTCGGGAACGGAACCGATGGTGCGCATCATGGTCGAGGGGACCTCACCGGCCGCGGTGGAGAGGCACGCCGACCAACTTGCAGATATCGTCGCCGACACGACGCTCACAAAGCAGTGACCGAGGTAGTGAGCGAAGCGATGAACGAAGCGACCCCCCAAAAGATCCCCCAGGTGATCCCCCGGGCGATCTCCGTGGAACGCAGCGGGCGCCGGCATGTGTTTTTCGTGTCGGACAGTACCGGCATCACCGTCGAGACGCTCGGAAACGCTCTGCTGAGCCAGTTCGATCACGTGGAGTTCGAGACCACCACCATTCCCTTCGTCAACGACTCGGCGCACGCCGATGCAGTTGTAGCCCGGATCAACGAAACGAGCGATGGTGGGCAAGAACGTCCGCTCGTTTTCTGCACAATCGCCGATTCCGGGCTGCGCAAGAACATCGGCCGTAGCGACGCCCTCGTGCTCGATATCTTCCAGGCGTTCATCGGGGCCCTGGAACAGGAGCTGCATGTCGGACCGAACAACGCCCTCGGCCGGTTCCACACGGTGACCGACAAGTCGTCCTACGAGGATCGGATCGGGGCGGTGGAATTCGCCCTCAACCACGACGATGGAGTCGGGGCCCGAAGCTACGCAGACGCGGATGTCATCCTGATCGGGGTATCCCGCTCGGGCAAGACACCGACCTGCGTCTATCTCGCGATGCAGTTCGGCATCAGAACCGCGAACTTCCCCCTGACCGAGGACTTCCTCTGCCGTACGACGCTTCCCACCTACCTGCTCGATTACCGCGCACGGCTGTTCGGACTCACCATCAGTCCGGACCGGCTGCAGAGGATTCGATCCGAGCGGCGACCGGGTACCGCGTATGCCTCGCCGTCGCGTTGCCGCACGGAGGTTCGCGAAGCGGAGGCGTTGTTCGAGCGGCATCAGATTCCGTACCTCGACACAAGCGCCGCCTCGATCGAGGAGATCGCCTCGCGCGTGCTGCTGCGCACGGGGCTGCGCCGCCACGCGTACTGAGCTGAACGGGACCGGCGTTCGCGCGGCATGAACCGACTGGATCAGCCGTTCGGACCGGATCTCGTCGCCGGGTTCGCGGCCGCATTCCCTGCGCAGAGCCGCTTCGTGATCGCCTTCAGCGGAGGGGCGGATTCACTCGCTCTGCTCCACGCATTCGCCGCGGCCGGAGCGCGCGATCCCTTGATGCGGCTGTGCGCCGTTCACGTCGATCATCATCTGCATCCGGACTCGACCCGGTGGGCACATCGGTGCCGGGATATCTGCCATCGGTTGGCGGTCGAGTTGATGGTCCTGAGCGCAGAACTGAAGCCGGGCGATGCCGTGCACACCGACGAGGCAACGGCGCGGGCCGCTCGCTACGCGGCGTTCGAACGCATCCTCCTGGCCGATGACGTTCTCTGCACCGCCCACTCCCGGGACGATCATGCCGAGACGGTGCTGCTGAATCTGCTGCGGGGAGGTGGGGCCCGAGGCCTGGCGGGGATCCCGCCCCGGCGGCGCCTCGGCCCGGGCACCGTCGCACGACCCGCGCTCGGGGTGTCGCGGGCAGCCCTTCATGCGTATGCACGCGGGACCGGAATCGAACCTATCCGCGATCCGGCCAACGAGGATCCGCGGTTCTCCAGGGTCCTGCTGCGCCGGAAGGTGATGCCCGCCCTCGAGGAGCGATGGCCGGGGTTGCGATCGACGCTGGCGCGAGTTGCGGAGCGCGGACGCGATTCCGCCGATCTGCTCGATGCGCTGGCCGCCATCGACCTCGAACCGGCCGGCGGAATCGGCGGCGAATCACTCGACGTGACGGTGGTCGGAGCCCTCGACCCGGCGAGACGGCGCAATGCCGTCGCCGGCTGGTTGCGAGCCCGGGGCATCGCATCCCCCGGCGCGCGTCGGATCGAGCAAATTGCCCGTAATCTGGTCGAGGCGAGGCGGGATGCGATGCCGTGCATCAGCCTCGGAGACATGGAAGTCCGTCGTTTCCGGGGTCGCATCCGGTTGATCTCCCGGGTAACGCCGGTCGCGACCCAGGTCGTGCGCGATTGGTGCATTCCGGAGCCGCTCGCACTGGACCACGGCGGTCTTGCCTGGGAATCTTCCTCCGGTGGCGGACTCGACGATGCCGTCGGAGACACCCGGTTTACGGTGCGGGTCCGCGGAGACGATGCGGGATGGATGCGCGTGCCGGAGGGACGGGGGCGTTCGCTCAAGAAGCGCTTCCAGTCGCTCGGAATCCCGCCGTGGGAGCGCGGCCGCATTCCCCTGGTGTACTCCGGCGATGTGCTCGCCGCGATCGGTTCGGTCTGGATCAATCCACGGCTCGCGGCGCGTCCGGGCGCCCCTGGCTGGCGGATCCGATGGACGCCTCGCCGGTGATGGGTCACCACTTCGCGGCAGGCGGGCGCTTGCGCAGCAGGCGTCACTCGGCGAACGTCGAGTAGACTTGCGCCGCCGCCGATCATTCGGCACCGCAAGCGACTCCGGGCACCATGAGCAAGCGAATTGCGTACTGCACCTTCGGGTGCCGACTGAATCAGTATGACACGGAGGCGATCCGCACCCTGATCGATGACGGATGCGGTTTCGAGACCGTCGGCGCGCGTGATGCCGCCGACATCCACGTCGTGAACACCTGCAGCGTGACCGCACGGGCCGACGCCTCGGCGCGCAAGGCCATCCGGCGTATTGCAGCCGAGTACCCGAAGTCGAGGATCGTCGTGACCGGCTGCTACGCCCAGCGTGCCCCCGAAGAGCTGGCGGCGCTGCCGGGGGTCGCCCTGGTGGTGGGCGCTGCGGACCGTTCCCGGGTGGCGGAGCTGATCGACCGCCTGGAAGACGGACCTCCCGTGGTCGCGGTATCGCCGGTGTCCACCGCGAAGAGCTTTCTGGACGTACCGATCACGGAAATGACCGAGCACAGCCGTGCGTTCGTCAAGGTACAGGAAGGTTGCAACGAATCCTGCACGTTCTGCATCGTTCCGCAGACCCGGGGCGCGTCGAGGAGCCGGACCCGGGCGAGCGTGCTCGACCAGGTACGCCGCCTTGCCGATGTCGGCTATGTCGAGGTGGTGCTCACCGGGGTACACATCGGCGACTACGGTCTCGACTTCCCGGAGCGGCGGCGAATGCTGCCCGAGCTGATCGAGGACATTCTGGAGATCGACGGCGTCGAACGGTTCCGACTGAGTTCGATCGAGCCCGCATCGCTCGGCGACGAAGTGATCGCCCTCATGGCCGATTCACCGAAGTTCGCACGTCACTTCCACATTCCGTTTCAGAGCGGGAGCGACGCCGTGCTCGGCCGCATGAAGCGGCGCTACCGCGCCGCGGAGTTCGCGGACCTCGTCACGCGCATCGGCGAGCGCATCCCGGACTGCGGGATCGGGGTGGACGTCATCTGCGGTTTCCCCGGCGAGACCGACGATGATTTCCTGCGCACCTTCGAGCACGTCGAGGGGCTGCCCATCACTTACGTGCATGCGTTCACGTATTCCGCGCGTCCCGGATCCGAAGCGGAACACCTCACCGGACAGGTGCCGGCGGAAGTCCGCAAACGCCGCACGCAGGCCCTGAAGCGGCTCTCGGAGGACAAGCAGCGGCACTTCGCGGAACGCCATGTCGGACGCGTCGTCGATGTCCTCCTCGAGCCGTCACGTCGTGGAGGCACCGCGCGCATCGGCGGGTGGACCGACAATTACCTCAGAATCGATCTCGGAGAAGGCCAGGCCGATGCACGCCTGGCGCCGGTCGAGATCACGGGACTGGACGAAAACGGCCTCTTCGGGGTGCGGTGTCGGCGATGACGATCAACCGCACTTCGAATCCCCGCAGTTGAGACACATCATGCACCCGTCGACGCGAACGACGGCGGGCATGTGGCACTTCGTACAGAACTGCGCACCTGCGGGAAATCCTCTCGCAGGGGATCTGGCGGGAGTGGCGTTCTCGTTCTCGAAACGTGTGCGCTTCTCATCCGCCGTGCGGCCCCCGGGCGAGGAGGGCGGCTCGTCCTCGATCAGCCCGATCGAGCGCATGTGCGCCTCAATGGCATCGCCTATCTCGGCGACGAGTGAAGGCATGTAGCGTCCGCCCTTCTTGAAGTAGCCGCCCCGGGGGTCGAACACCGATCGCAACTCCTCGACGAGGAACGTGACGTCACCGCCCTTGCGAAACACCGCCGACACGATGCGCGTAAGCGCCACGATCCACTGAAAGTGCTCCATATTCTTGGAATTGATGAAGATCTCGAACGGACGCCGCTGCTCGTGCTCGGTGTCCGCGTTCAGTACCACATCGTTGATCGTCACATAGAGGGCATGATCGGACAGCGGCGTCCTGATCTTGTATGTCGAACCGAGCAACGTCTCCGGCCGCTCGATCTTCTCGTGCATCTGGATGACGTCCGCCTTGGGTCGGGGCGGCGGCGTGGTGGAAGCCTCGTCACGAGACTCGATTCCATACTCGACGATCTTCTGCTCGATCCTGATGGCCATGGCTGCGTTATCTCTCTGAAAGTGCTGCCTGCCTGGCCCGAACAACCCACCGATTCACGGCGGCGGGC
Organism: Gammaproteobacteria bacterium; assembly: GCA_965221725.1. Lineage (GTDB taxonomy): Bacteria > Pseudomonadota > Gammaproteobacteria > HK1 > HK1 > HK1. Next base: position 246,028 of record OZ244909.1, on the reverse strand, counting down.
GCAGGTCGGTGGAATTTCCGGGCCGGCGAGGCGAGTCCGGCGCCAACCGACGGCAGGCGGATTCAGAACTTGCCGTAATATCCCTCTTTGATTGCGTCGTAGAGATTGGCGGCGGTGTGGATATCGCCGTCGTACTCGATCTCATCGTTGCCCTTCGCCTCGACCACCGTCCCGTCTTCCAGCGTGAATCGATAGGTCGTGTTCTCGAGATCCTCTTCCTTCACGAGCACGCCCTGGAACGCGGACGGATTGAAACGAAACGTCGTGCACCCCTTCAGACCGCGCTCGAAGGCGTAGAGATAGATGTCCTTGAAGTCATCGTAGGGATAGTCGGTCGGAACGTTCGCGGTCTTGGAGATCGATGAATCGATCCAGCGCTGCGCCGCCGCCTGGACATCCACGTGCTGCCGGGGAGTGATGTCTCCGGCGCAGACGAAGTACTCGGGAAGCCCGTCGGTGCTGTCGCATTCGGACATCGCCCGGGGGTCGACGAGCTCGCGATAGGCGAGCATCTCGAAGGAATACACGTCGACCTTCTCCTTCGTCTTGCGGCCTTCGCGAATGACGTTTCTGGAGTAGTGGTGCGCGAAGCTCGGCTCGATCCCGTTGCTCGCATTGTTCGCGAGCGAAAGCGAGATCGTGCCCGTGGGGGCGATCGAAGTATGGTGGGTGAACCGCGCCCCCTGCTCGGCAAGTGCGTCGACAAGCTCGGGCTCGACCTCGGCCAGCCGCTGCATGTAGCGGCTGTATCGCGCATGGAGCACCTTGCCCTTGACCCGATCACCGACGGTCATGCCGTCTCGCGCCATCTCCGGTCGTTGCGCGAGCATCTCCGCGGTCACCGGGAACGACTCCTCCATCAGCGGCGCCGGTCCCTTCTCGCGACTCAGCGACAGAGCGGTCTTCCAGCCGGTGACCGCCATTTCGCGCGTCACCCGTTCGGTGAATTCGGTCGACGCTTCCGAGCCGTATCTGATGCGCAGCATGGTCAGGGTCGAGCCGAGCCCGAGATAGCCCATGCCGTGGCGCCGCTTGCGCATGATCTCGTCGCGTTGGGGGCCAAGGGGGAGCCCGTGGACCTCGACGACGTTGTCGAGCATGCGGGTGAAGACGGTGACGACCTCCCGGAAGGTTTCCCAGTCGAAGCGCGCCCGATCCGTGAACGGATCGAGCACGAACCGGGTGAGGTTGACCGAACCGAGCAGGCACGAGCCGTAGGGTGGAAGGGGTTGTTCGCCGCAGGGGTTGGTCGCCCGGATGTTTTCGCAGAACCAGTTGTTGTTCATGTCGTTGATTTCGTCGATCAGGATGAATCCCGGCTCGGCGAAGTCGTACGTCGACGACATGATGACGTCCCAGATTCGTCGTGCCCGCACGGACCGGTAGACCCGGCAGGCGACCTTTCCCGTGTGATCGGTGACGTATCCGTCGTGCACCGGCCAGCTCCGCCACACCACGGATTCCGGATCGTCGAGGTCGACGCCGTCGTGCTCGACTTCCGGCTTCGTCAGTGGAAACGCGAGCTTCCACTCGGCGTCGTCCCGCACCGCCTGCATGAACTCGCGGGTGACGAGCAGCGAGAGGTTGAACTGGCGCAGGCGGCCGTCCTCGCGCTTGGCCCGGATGAAATCGAGAACATCGGGGTGACCGACATCGAAGGTGGCCATCTGCGCCCCCCGGCGCCCTCCGGCCGACGACACCGTGAAGCACATCCGGTCGTAGATGTCCATGAACGACAGCGGTCCCGAGGTGTACGCTCCGGCGCCGCTGACGTATGCGCCCTTCGGCCGCAGGGTGGAAAACTCGTACCCGATTCCGCAGCCGGCCTTGAGCGTGAGTCCGGCCTCGTGGACCTTGTCCAGGATGTCGTCCATCGAATCGAGAACGATGCCCGACACCGTGCAGTTGATGGTCGACGTCGCGGGCTTATGATCCAGTGCCCCCGCATTCGAAACGATGCGGCCGGCCGGTATCGCGCCGCGCCGCAGCGCCCACAGAAAGCGCTCGCCCCAGAGCACCTGGAGTTCGTCGGTGGCCTCGACACCGGCGATGGCGCGGGCGACACGACGGTAGGTATCGTCGATGGTGCGATCCAGGACCGCGCCATCGCGCTTCTTCAGGCGATACTTGCCGTCCCAGATGTCGAGCGACGTATCCTGCAGGGGAATGACGGAGACGTCGGGTTCCGTGTGAATCAGCTCGGCCAGCTTCATCACCAAATCCCCGCGCCGAAAGGACGGCTGGTACATGCGGCCCTGGTGACCATCAACGCTCCCTCTCTTCGGATGATTCCGGTGATGCCGAGCCCGATCCCCGGCTCCGGAGGCCGAATCGACGACCGAACGCTTCCCCGGCGACCCGCCACGATGGTTTGCGTGCAGACAACCGTTTCGATCCGGATTTCGTCCATCAAGTCAACCGGAATCGGTCGCCAATCGTGTAGGCATTCGCCTCGTTCGATGACGGTGAAAGCCGATCTAACACCATAAGTTGTGGGCGGGCAACTCGCCCGACCACAAGATGTTGTGGAGCGAGCGGTGGACGGAGCGGGTGAAACAGCGGAGATTCCTGTGGAAAATCTATTCCGTCGAGGATTCCGTGCGCGAGCTCGAACCGGGAAGATCCGGGTCCGACGGCGGTACGCAACGGGCGAACCGAGTTGGTCGGCAGGGTTCGCGCGCACTCGATCCACGTGCTTGCGCGACGCCGGTGTCAGGGCTTGAACGGGGAAGTTCATGGTGCGAACGACGGCCGCGGTCCGGCGGTGCGCGCCGAGGGCGAGCGCATGCCGGATCGCCGGGTCGGAGGGATCAGGGGACGATCTGCGAAATCACGATTCTCACCGGAGCGGAATCGGCAACCGCGACCGGCCCGGCCACGCCCTCGACATCGCCGCGGGCGCGGTTCGCCGTCCCCGAGCGGGCCACGCGCGCGATGACGAGCGCGCGCTCCACGCTCGCGAGCGATCGGGAGGGAATCATCGCGTTCGATGCGTCGAGCACGATGGTGGTCGGAAGCGCCCCCACGATGGTGCGCGCAACGGCGACCGGCGGCCCATCCCCCGATGGGCTGCGGGCGAAGACGAACACCGGCTCGCTGGCACCGAGTTCGACCTCGAGGTCCGACGCGAGACTGACCTCGACCACGATGCGCGCCCCGTCCACAGATTCCTCTCCGCCGGAAGACTCCATCGTCGCGGCGGGCGCGATCGGCACGGATTCGATGTCGGCGGGCGTGCTTTGCGGGCCGCGGACCTGCGCAAGCATCTCGGTGACGATGGACGCCTCTCGCGATCCGGGCGACTGGCGGGCAAGCAACCGTTCCCAGCGGTCGATGGCAATCTCCACCCGCCGGTTCTGAGCCGCGGCGAATCCCCCGAGCCAGAGCGCTTTCTCGTGATCCGGGTCGAGCTCGAGAGCACGATCGAGACGGTCCGACGCGCTGACCGAGAAACGGCTGCCTGCACTCCCGGCCTCCGCCTCGGCCCAATCCGCCAGGAGCGACGGATCGTCACCGAGGAGTGCGTGAGCACGCTCGAACGCCGCAAGTGCCGCATCGAAACGTTCCAGCACCACCTGCGAGCGCGCGAGCAGGAGCCAGCCCTCGGCGTCATCGGGGTCTTCGTCGAGCCTTGCGGCGAGCGCGATGACCATCGCTTCCACCGACGGCGCCATCTCGGCCGCCGCGCCCGGCGAGGCGGAAATCGGCGGTGGGTCGATCCCGTGCGGCGAGCCGAGCCACAGATAGAGTCCGAGGCCGCAGACCGGTATCAGGAAGGTGATCGCCACCGCCATGCGGTAGGAGGGGGGGTGAGGGACGGCGCCCGGCTCCCCGGGCCCGGCCACGTCGGCGAGCAGTCTCCTTTCGAGATCCTGGCGGAGCGCGGCGTACCGCTCCGCGCCGACCTCGCCGCGGCCCCGTTCGCGCTCGAGCTCCGCCAGACGCTCGCGATACAGCGCGATGTTCGTATCGTCGGAGGCATCGTCGGCGGCATCGCGCCCCGAGTCGCCATCGCGCATCAGGACCGGCACGACCAGCAGCAGCGCGGTCAGGATGATGGCAGTGGCGAGGACCCAGAACAGGAGCATCGGAAGCCGCCGGAGATGGCCGCGCCGAGCCCGGCCCACGGGCACGAATCTATCGGGTGGGTCGCAAGCCGGCAAGGATCCTCTGCCGGTTCCTCTGCCGGTTCCTCTGCCGGTTCCTCTGCCGGTTCCTCTATAATCTCGCGGAACATCGAACCCGCGACCTCAAGCCGGTGGCGGCGGGTCCGGCGGCGCTCACGACAGACAGGAAACGCGGCATGAACAAGGGAAGGATTGCGGTCATCGGACTCGTCGCGGCGCTGGTGGTTGCGTTCCTGTGGTTCGATCTCGGCCGCTACCTCAGCCTCGACTACCTGAAGGCGCAGCAGGCCGGCATCGATGCGTTCTACCGCGAGCACCCCGTGGCGGTGCTGGCAGCCTACTTCCTCGCCTACGTCGCGATCACCGGCCTTTCGCTGCCCGGCGCCGCCATCATGACCCTGGCCGGGGGCGCCGTGTTCGGGCTGCTGTGGGGCGCCGTCGTCGTTTCCTTCGCATCGACGCTGGGAGCGACCGTCGCCTTCCTCGTGTCGCGGTACATCCTGCGCGACGGCATCCAGCGGCGGTACGGAGATCGGCTGAAGACCATCAACGCCGGCGTCGAGCGCGACGGGGGCTTCTACCTGTTCACGGTGAGGCTGGTCCCGGCCTTTCCGTTCTTCATCATCAATCTGGTGATGGGGCTCACCCCCATGCGAACCCTCACGTTCGCCTGGGTGAGCCAGCTCGGCATGCTTCCGGGCACCATCGTCTACGTCAATGCCGGCACTCAGCTCGGGCGCATCGAATCGTTGCAGGGCATCCTCTCTCCCACCCTCATCGGCTCCTTCGTACTCCTCGGGATCTTTCCATTGCTCGCCCGATGGGCCGTGGGCGCGGTCCAGCGACGACGCAACGCCCGGCGCGCCGATGAAATTCCACCGGGGCCCGCACCTTCGCGCCCGGCGGACGACTCGCTATAATTTTCGGCGCGAGCGGACCCGACTGCGGCGCCCGCCGGCACTGAACTCCGACTCGCACCGAATGCCTCACATCCGGGGATCCCTCCCCCACGGGGATTGATGCGGCGGTTCGCCGGATGCCTCGCGACAGGAGATTGGCGGTGAGACGACAACGACCGCATCCTCTCGGCATTCCCGGCACCCTGGGTTCGGAAATCGACAAGACCGGGCGCTCGGGCAGATTCGACCGATGGCTGGTACGGCGCATCGCGGCCCGGGCCGGCAATCCCGACATCGCGTTCGCGCTGTGGGACGGCGAGGACGTCTACCGCCCGTCCGGCGAGTGCGCGGGGCGCATCGTCTTCCGCGACCGCGGAGCGCTGTTCTCCGTGGTCTTCACTCCGGAGGTCGGATTCGGGGATGCCTTCAGCGCGGGACGCATCGAAGTCGAGGGCGACCTCGTCGACGTTCTCGCGCGCTGTTATCGCGGCATGGACCACGGGCGATCGGTCACGGGCAAGCGCAGTGCGCTCGGCCGGCTTCCGAAGCCGCGGCCCAACACCACCGCGGGGTCGCGGCGGCACATCCAGCACCACTACGACCTGGGCAACGACTTCTACCGCCTGTGGCTCGACGAGGAGATGGTCTACACCTGCGCGTACTACCCCACGCCGGACGCCACTCTGGAACAGGCGCAGCGGGCCAAGATGGACCATGTCTGCCGCAAGCTGATGCTCCGGCCCGACCAGCAGGTCATCGAAGCCGGCTGCGGATGGGGCTCGCTGGCCCTGCACATGGCGCGCGAGTACGGCGTTCGGGTCCGGGCCTTCAACATTTCGCGCGAGCAGATCGCGTACGCGCGCGAACGGGCGGACCGGGAGGGCGTGAGCGACCGGGTGGAGTTCGTGCTGGACGACTACCGCAACATCGAAGGCGCCTGCGACGCATTCGTATCGGTGGGCATGCTGGAGCATGTCGGCGTGCAGAACTACGAATCCCTGGGGGCCGTCATCGCGCGCACGCTGAAGCCCGACGGCCTCGCGCTCGTTCACAGCGTCGGCCGCAATCGCCCCACCCCCGTCAACGCGTGGCTCGAGCAGCGCATCTTCCCCGGCAGCTATCCCCCGAGCCTGCGGGAGATGATGGCGATCTTCGAACCGTTCAACTTCTCCATCATCGACGTCGAGAACCTCAGGCTTCACTACGCACGCACGCTGCGGGAGTGGCTGACGCGGTTCGAGCGCGCGGAGACCACGGTCCGAGCGATGTACGACGAAGAATTCATTCGGGCGTGGCGGCTGTACCTCGCGGGGTGCTCGGCCGCGTTCCTCGCCAACACCATCCAGCTTTTCCAGGTGGTGTGCGCGCCATCCACCAACAACGACGTGCCCTGGACCCGCACTCACGTCTATCCCCGGGCCGCGGAATCCGCAGGCGGCTGATCGATCGATGCAGACGCGGCAATTCCCGCCAGACCGGAACCTGAGCTCGAAATGGCCTCGATCAGGCGCCCCGGTGGCCGAAATTTTGCCGGAATCGCACCGCGTAACCATCTCCCGGCCCGCTGGCGGGAATCGCTGCCGCTGATGGAGACGGTCGAGGTCATCGTTGTCGGGGGAGGCCCGGCCGGCTCCTCATGCGCGTCCCGCCTGGTGCGGGCCGGCGCCTCGGTGCTCGTGATCGACCGGGAGGCGTTCCCCCGCACGAAGCTGTGCGCGGGGTGGGTTACCCCGGAGGTCGTCGACGACCTGGGCCTCGACGTGGCCGCGTACCCCCACCGGTTCAACACCTTCAACGGGATCGTGGTGCATCTCAAGTGGCTGAAATTCACGCTCCCCGGCGTGCAGCACTCCATCCGCCGCTTCGAGTTCGACGACTGGCTGCTGCGCCGCAGCGGCGCTCGGGTGGTGAAGCACAACGTGCGCAACATCGAACGCAATGAAGACGGCTTCACCATCGACGGCGCCTTCCGATCGAAGTACCTCGTCGGTGCCGGGGGCACCCGGTGCCCCGTCTATCGCACGTTCTTCCGCGAAGCCAACCCGCGCGCCCGCGAACTGCAGGCGGCGACCTGGGAGCACGAATTCCCCCACCGCTGGCGGGACGAGCGGTGTCACCTGTGGTTCTTCGAGAAGGGCCTCCCCGGCTATGCGTGGTACGTCCCGAAGGCGGACGGCTACCTGAACTGCGGCATCGGCGGCATGGCGGAGAAACTGAAGACGCGGGGCGAGGACATCAAGCGGCACTGGCGCCACTTTCTGGGAGTGCTCGAACGCCGCGGGCTCCTCCGCGACATCGAACTTGCCCCGAAGGGATACAGCTACTACCTGCGGGGCGGCGTGGAGACGGTGCGCATCGGCAATGCGTTCATCGCCGGGGATTCGGCCGGTCTGGCGACCCGAGATCTCTGCGAGGGGATCGGCCCCGCCGTGTCCAGTGGCCACCGCGCCGCGGCGTCCATCGTCGACGGGGCGGAGTACCGACTCGACGATCTCACCGCCTACAGCTCGGACGTCGGCCTCGTGCAGCGCCTGCTGGAGCGCGCATTCGCCGGCAGCAGACTCCGCCCGCCGGAGAATCGCGGGGCGCGGGAGGCGGCGAGCCGGTGAAGTGTCGTGCGACAAGAGCGGTTCGCATCGATCTCTGCCGACTCTTGGACGTACGCCGACCCCCCGAAGAAGTGGTTGACTGGAGCCCGCTGAACTTCCGTCAAGGCAAAAGTCCGGCGTAGTGGCCGCAGCGCCCCCCGACCCGACGAGGATCTCGATGGTCCGTTCACCGCACACACGCACGATTCAACTCGTCGAACCGCCCTCCGGATGCGTGCGAGTTCCGCGATGGGCGGTGGCTGCCGCTCGCGAACGAGAAGGACGATGTACCGGTGAGCATTCACCTGTTCGATGCGCTCACCTTCGACCTCGACGACCTCTGGCCCTGAGAAGGTCCATCCAGGCCGGTAATCATGTTTGATGTCGAATGACTCTGCTCTGTTGGTGAGGTGCGAACGGGATCATCATGAACGTTGACTCCAGGGGCCGCGAGCTTTTCATCGTCGACAACAGCGTTTCCGGCTGGACTGGACTCCGGTACTTACAGGAGTGGTCCGACATCGCCAAGGCGTTCGACATCGCGACCGGATACTTCGAGATCGGCGCCTTGCTCGCTCTCGACGGCAACTGGCAGGAACTCGACAAGATCCGAATCCTGATGGGGGTGGAGACCACACATCGGACCCGAAAGGCCATTCTCGCAGCAGTTCGGGCTCAAGCGCTCGACAGGCTCGACAAGAGCATCGAGCTGGACAAGGAATCCAATCCCTTCCTTCACGGGGTTCCCGCGATCCTCGACGCGCTCTGCTCCGGGCAGATCGAATGCCGGATCTACGACAAGGACAAGTTCCATGCGAAGGCTTATATCACCCACGCAAAGATCGAGGTCGTGGGCGCCCAGGCGCTGGTAGGTTCCAGCAACTTCACCCGTCCGGGTCTCACGAGAAACATCGAACTGAACGTCCAGATCCAGAGTGCTCGCGAGGTTGCGCAGCTCCAGGAATGGTTCGAGACACACTGGAACGCAGCGAGGGAGGTCACCGAGGACGTTGTCGAGACCATCGCGCGTCATACGCACCTGTATTCACCATTCGATGTTTATGCGAAGGCCCTGCAGCAATTCTTCCGAGGGTACGAGCTGACCGCGACCGAGTGGGACGAGACACGGTCTCGCATGTTCCCGCACCTCGATCGGTATCAGAAGGAGGCGTACCGGGCGCTCATGAAGATCGCCCGGCAGCACGGAGGCGCGTTCCTCTGTGATGGCGTAGGTCTTGGCAAGACGTTCGTCGGTCTGATGCTGATCGAGCGGCTCATCCTGCACGAAGGCAAGCGAGTCGTGCTGTTCGCACCCAAGGCGGCGAAGGAGGGGGTATGGGAACCCCACCTGCGTCGGTGGCTTCCGCACATCGGCGGCGTCGGTGGCGGCGCCGATTTCAGCAATCTGGCCGTTTTCAGCCATACCGATCTCGGACGCAAGGGGAACTTCCCGGAGCGTTTCCGGCGCATTGCGGAGCTCGCCGATGTCGTCGTCATCGACGAGGCGCACCACTTCCGCAATCCCGGCCGCCAGGCCGCCCCCGAGAAGGGCATCGAACCATCGCGCTACTACTGCTTGTTCGACCTGCTCGACGATGAGGTACGTCCCAAGACCGTGTTCATGCTGACGGCCACGCCCATCAACAATCGCCTGAGCGACTTCCGGCACATGACAGTGGAGTTGCCCCGTTTTGGTGGACACTTGGACATTGCGCAGAGGAGGTGTCCAGATGTCGAGGAGACGACCGCGTTACGCGCCGCAGTACCGGCGCCAGATGGTGGAGCTGGTTCGTGCGGGCCGTACGCCCGGGGAGCTCGCTCTTGAGTTCGAGTGCTCCGTTTCGGCGATCCGCAACTGGGTGCGTCAGGCCGATCGCGACGAGGGTCGTCGTGAAGACGGACTGACAAGTTCGGAGCTCAAGGAGCTGCGGCAGCTCCGTCGGGAGAACCGTCAGCTTCGAGAGGAGCGAGAAATACCAACAAAAGCCGCGGCTTAGGTTCGCACGGCAGACCGGTACGATACCGGGGAGGTCTTCGCGCTCGTGAAGGCGAACCAAGCCCATCATCGTGTGGCCACGATGTGCCGAGTGCTGGGCGTCTCCCCCAGCGGGTACTATGCGTGGCGAGGCCGTGGCCGCTCCCCTCGTGCCGAGCGAGACGAGGAGTTGGGTGCCACGATCCGGGCCATCCACGAGGCTTCTCGCGGGACCTACGGTGCGCCTCGGGTGCATGCGGAGCTGGGGCGCCAGGGGTGCCGGGTAGGCCGTCAACGGGTCGCTCGGCTGATGCGCCAGTCGGGGTTGACCGGGGTGAGCCGGCGCCGCGGCACGCGCACCACGCACCGGGAGCGGGGCCGCGGGGCGGCTCCGGACCGGGTCGAACGCCAGCTCAGCGCCGATGCACCGGACCGGATCTGGGTCGCCGATATCACCTACGTGCCGACCTGGAACGGGTTCGTGTTCCTGGCCATCGTGCTCGATGTGTTCAGCCGCAAGGTGGTCGGGTGGGCCATGGCCAACCATCTTCGAACCGAGCGGGTGCTCGCGGCGCTGAACATGGCAATCGCACAGCGCCGTCCCCAGGGGGTCATCCATCATTCCGACAAGGGGGCTCAGTACACATCGCTCGCGTTCGGCAAACGGTGCCGGGAGGCCGCGGTGGTCACGTCGACCGGCTCGGCCGGTGACTGCTACGACAATGCGATGGCCGAGAGCTTCTTCGCCACGCTCGAATGCGAGCTCATCGACCGGCGTTCGTTCCACACCCGCACGCAAGCACGCATGGCCATCTTCGAGTACCTGGAGTCGTGGTACAACACCCGGTGCCTGCACTCCGCGCTGGGGTACCTGAGCCCCAACGAGTTCGAGCGTCGCGCGGCCGCGCAATGCCCCATGGGCGCCCCGGAGCATCGCGAACGAACCAACCTCGAGCCCTTGCAGATCGGCCGGCCGGGGATCCACAACCACCCTCCCGGCAGACCCCCAACACCGGTCTTCGACAAAGACCCCCTTCCATCGGCTATCGTTCACCGCAGTGCCGGGGACGACAGCTATCAACCGTCCACCGAAACGGGGTAGGCCCAAAGGACTTTCGGCCCCGAGGATATTCTCGCCTGGATTTACGCACTATTTCACAGTCCTGAATACCGCGGACGCTACGATAACCAACTCAAGATCGATTTCCCACGTGTGCCGCTTCCCGGAAGTGCCAACCTCCTCCGCAGACTCACGGAAATCGGCCATCACCTGCTCGCTTTCCACCTGCTCGAATCGCCGAAGATCGACAGATCCATCACGCGCTACACTGGCCCACGGAACCCCAAAGTCGGCCGCGTCGGCTGGTCGGACGGCACCGTCTGGCTCGACGCCGACAAGACCAGCGCCCGCGAAGGCTACCGCGCGACCAGACCCGGCACCATCGGCTTTCACGGCGTGCCCCAGGAGGTCTGGGATTTTCGCATCGGTGGCTATCAGGTCTGCCACAAATGGCTCAAGGATCGGAAGGGCCGCACGCTCTCGGACGAGGACATTGCGCACTATCAGAAGATCATCGTCGCTCTGAACGAGACCATCCACCTCATGGCCGAAATCGACGAGATCATCGAAGCCCATGGTGGTTGGCCGGGCGCGTTCCATTCGGACTCGCAGGCGAAGGCCGTATCGGAGAGGACGGCGACAGTCATTCCGTTCCGGCCGCGTGCGATCGAACCCGCACCCGAGGACTACTACGTCACCTGCGTACCGCTTGTTCCACTCAGAGCAGCCGCCGGTGGATTCGGCGATCCACAGCACATCGAGGATAACGATTTCGAGTGGGTCGCCGTCGAATCCCGCCATCGCTTGCGCGAAGGGATGTTCATCGCCCAGGTCGTCGGCAAGTCCATGGAGCCCGCTATTCCCGACGGCGCCTGGTGTCTCTTCCGCGCTCCAGTGCAGGGCTCGCGCCAGAGCAAGACTGTTCTCGTACAGCTCCGCGACGCCACCGATCCCGAGACCGGACAGCGCTACACGGTCAAACGCTACCGGAGTAAAAAGACAACGAGAGGCGATTCCTGGCACCATGAGAAAATCATCCTTGAGCCCCTCAACCCGGATTTCGAACCGATCGTGTTCACCAGCGCGGGCGAAGACGAACTCCAGGTGATCGCCGAGTTGATCGAGGTCATGGAAAGCTGAGGCGTGGGCCGAGGCGGATCAACTCGCGCCGATGGTCAGGAAGGAGGAACAGATGCTTGAACGACACATCGAAATTCAGGAACTCCGGAGTAATCCGAGCCGGTGCATCGACGAGGTCCGGCGCGGCACGACCCTTCGGCTGACAGATGACGGGCAACTGGTGGCACATCTTGTCCCGGAGCCTGAATCCGGCGAGCCGAAGGACAACCTTCTGATCGTGCGAGGCAGAGGCAAGCTCACGATGACCAAGCCCAAAGCTCGCCTGCGGGATGGGGGCAGCATGACCGATATCGTCAGGGAGAATCGCCGGTGACGCTGCTCTACCTGGACACAAGCGCTCTGTTCAAGTGCTATGTCGAGGAGGATGAGTCGGAAATAGTTCTCGACCGGATCGCCGACGCGCCGGTGGTTGGAACCGCGCTGATCACGCGCGTCGAGGTAGCGGCTGCATTGGCGAAGGCGGTGCGGGACGACCGCATGGAGCCTTCAGAAGCGAGCGGTGCCGAGCGGGATTTTCTGGACGACTGGGCCGACTTCACGAGAATCGGCTTGACGGACGATCTGGCGGCCCGCGCCGGCGACATCGCGTGGAAACACGGCCTGCGAGGCTACGATGCCGCGCAGTTGGCGGCGGCGCTTGCCTGGCGCGACGCAACCGAAGACGCGGAAGGCGAGATTGTATTCGCTTGCTTCGACAATCATCTGCGCCGGGCGGCCAGAACGGAAGGGCTCGAAACATGGCCCGAATGAATAACTCTGCTGGAAGAGCCATGCAAGGATGAAGCGCGTCCACTTGTGGTGGCTCGGGCGGGACATGTGTACGGAGCGGAAAGTGCCTGACGCGGGAAGGTGGTCCCGGGGCGCGGCGCGGTGATTCGTCTCGACGATGTCGAGCTGCGTCGCGGCGGGGTCAAGGTGCTCGATCGGGCGGGGCTGGTGGTTCAGCGCGGCTGGAAGGTCGGGGTGGTCGGGGCGAACGGGGCGGGCAAGACGAGCCTCTTCGGCCTGCTTCTCGGGGCGCTCGAACCCGACCGCGGGGAGGTCGATCTGCCGGCCGACATCACGGTCGGGACCGTCGCCCAGGAAGCGCCGACGGGTGACACTCCACTCATCGATCACGTCGTCTGCGGCGACCCGCGCATCGCGCCCCTCCGTGCCCGGCTCCACGCGGCCGAGGCGCGCGGCGACGCCGGTGGACAGGCCGCCGCCCATGCGGATCTGGAGGCCATCCACGGCTACGCGGCCGAAGCGCAGGCGGGTCGGATCCTGCGCGGACTCGGGTTCTCTCCGGAGGACGAATCGCAGCCGCTCGATGCGCTTTCCGGCGGCTGGAGGATGCGCGCCGCGCTCGCCCGCACCCTCGCCGCCCGCGCGGAGTTGCTCCTTCTCGACGAACCCACCAACCATCTCGACCTCGATGCGGTGGTCTGGCTCGAAGCGTGGCTTCGACGCTACCCGGGCACGCTGCTGCTGATCTCCCATGACCGCGAGTTCCTGGACCCGATCGTCGACCACGTCGCGCTGGTCCGCGATGCCCGCATCCAGGTCTACACGGGAAACTACAGCGCGTTCGAGCGGCTGCGCGCGGCCGGGATCGAGCATTCACGGCGGACCGCAGCCCGTCTGCGTCGCGAGCGGGCGCGCATCCAGTCGTTCGTCGATCGATTCCGCTACAAGGCGAGCAAAGCGCGGCAGGCGCAGAGTCGGATCAAGGCGCTCGAACGAATGCAGGTGGTCGAGCCGCTCGATGCGCAGCGACGCTTCGCCTTCGACTTCTTCGAGCCCGAGCATCTGCCACGGCCGGTGGTGACCCTCGACTCGGTCTCCATCGGCTATGGCGCCCGAACGGTGCTGAGCGAGACCTCGATGACCCTTGCGGCCGGCGACCGAGTTGCCCTGCTGGGGGCGAACGGGATGGGGAAGTCGACCCTGCTGCGCGGGCTGGCGGGACGCCTGGCGCCGAGCGGTGGCGTCATCGAGACCTCACGATGGACCCGCATCGGCTATTTCGCCCAGCACCGGGTCGAGCAGCTCGACCTCCGCCGTACCCCGCTCGATCTGGTGCGAAGCGTCGCCCCGAACCTGCGCGAGCAGGAGATGCGGGATTTCCTCGGCGGCTTCGGCTTCGGACATGCGGCGGCGACGCGCCACGTCGCGCCCCTTTCCGGGGGCGAGAAGACCCGCCTGGCCCTCGCGCTGCTGGTGCTGGAGCGCCCGAACCTGCTGCTGCTCGACGAGCCGACCAACCATCTCGACCTCGACATGCGCGAAGCGCTCGCCGCCTCGCTGCAGACCTTCTCCGGAGCGCTGGTGCTGGTGTCGCACGACCGGCACCTGCTGAGGCTGGTGAGCGATTCGCTCTGGCTCGTCGCGGACGGGCGGGTGATACCCTTCGCCGGCGATATCGACGACTACACCCGGTGGCTCGCCGATCGCCGCCCGGCGCCAGCCCCGACATCGGCATCGGCCCCATCGTCGACCCTGGCATCGACCCCATCATCGACTCTGGCATCGACTCTGGCACCGGTTCCATCATCAACTTCGGAATCGGCCGCGGCACCGGCCTCGGGCAAACCGCAGCCCGTGGCCGCGGCGACCACGGACGCCCGGCGCGAGCGACGGCGCCGACTGGCCGACGAGCGGCGCATGACGGCGCCGCTTCGGCGCGACCTCGGGGCGCTGGAGCAGCGGCTCGGCACCCTCGCCGAGGAGCGGGCATCGATCGAATCGGCGCTCGCGGATTCCGCGATCTACCGCGAGGGTGAGCGCGGGCGGCTGCGCGATCTCCTCGCGCGGCGCGCGAAACTCGACCGGGAAATCACCACCGCCGAATCGGCGTGGCTCGAGAAGCAGGAGCAACTCGATGCGATGGGAAGTGACCCGATTTCACCAATCCATGAAATTTCCGGCTCAGGCCGGGTGCAGTGACGACAGTCCACCCGTCGCCGCACGGCTTCGAGGCGGGATCCGGGGACCGAGCCCCCGGGGAAGCAGGGTGGCCAGCGCGCATCCGTCCCAGGCCGCGTCGCGACCGGACCACAGGGCGCGATCCAGCGCCATGATCGCCTCCCGGAACGGCGCGTCGGGCACCTGCGCCGCGATCGTGATGAGATCGCGCGGAGGGGCGTCGAGCCAGACGAGTCCAGCCCAGTCCAGCAGCGCACGCCGCGCCGAGTGGGGATCCGACGCCGCGCATGCGTCCAGCGTGCGTTGACGCGCGGCGGCGATGTCCACCGGCGAAGCATCGGGCCGCTTCACCACCCCAGGTTCGGTGCCGCGCCGCCGGAGGCGAAGGCGCGCGAGCACCCCCAGCGTCACCAGCCATGCGCAGGCGAGCACCGCGCTCGCAATCTGCCATGAACGGGCGCTCGTCTCCGGAACCGGCGCCGCCGCGGCGAGTGCGGCACGAGGTGGGGTGGCCGAAACCGGCGCGGGGGCGACGGACAGCGTCCGGGCCGGGATGACCGCGGTGCGCGGCGCGTCCGCTTCAACGTCCCACCACTGCACCCGTATCTCGGGGATCTCCACCGCGCCCGCCGTTCCCGGGACCAGCGCGATGCGCTGCACGCGCTCGCCGGACACCGCCGCCGCGTCGGCGCGAGTCGCGATGGCGGGCTGATCGGGATAGACCCTGACCCCTTCGAGCTCGGGCAACGCGATCGGAGGCAATTGTTCGCCCATCACGCCCGTCGCACCGAGGCGCAGCGTCCAGGTCGCCGGTTCGCCGACGACGAGCCGGGGCGGCTCCTCCGGCCACTCCTCGGAAAGCACCACGGCGACGGCGGGCAGCCACGGTGTCGCGGCTGCGTCGGGGCGCGGCTTCACCACCACGTCGACCGGGCGCGTCGCCATCCGCACCCGGCGTCCCTCGCCGAACCGCCGCCCCATGGTGGACGCGGCGCCCGGATCGGCGAGGCGCGCATCAAGCCGGAACGCCGGCAGCGTGAGCGGCCCGCTCTTCTGCGGAAAGACCGCGAAACGGCGCTCGATGACCCGGTACCGACGTCCGTCGACGACCCTGGCATAGGTGACATCCCGGCCGAGACGGTGGGTGACGGCCTGATCGGGGGCGAAATCCGAGAGGGTCGCTTCCAGGAACTCGGCCGCCCGGTAGATGCGCAGCACGCAGACGATCCGGGACTGCACGTACACCTCGCGCGGGGTCACCTCCAACTCGAGAAAGACGTCGCGGGCGGACCCGGCAGCCGCGGAGGAGAATGACAGGACTTCGAGTTCGATGGCCGGACTCGTCATCGTCCCCACCCGGAGCGGCCCGATGGTGAACCGCCCGGCGCGCCTCGGGGCCAGCTCGACGATCCATTCGGTCCGCACGCTCGACGCGCCGCTTCCGAGCGAGACGTGCGTGCTCGTCGACTGCCCGAGGATCTCGAAGTCGCGGTCGAGCGGCGCGAGTTCGGGTTTGAGGCCGCCCGCCTGCGTGTCGACCTCGATGACGAGGCGCACCGTCTCGTTGTCGTGGATGGGGTTGCGGTCGAGGCGCACATCGAGCGACTGCGCTCCGGCGCCGCCGGGGGCGAGCACGGCGAGGAGAGCCACCGCCACGCCCGCAAGCCTCTGGATATTCATGGGCGGAAGTTCATGCGTGCCGGATCCGGTACTCGCATACGGCCCGCGCGCCGCGTCGAAGCGACCCGCGCGGGCGTACGGGGCGCCGAGACCGGCGACGGCCACCGCCGCGCCCACGAACCTCGGGAGATTGATGGACGAAAGCTCATGCGCGCCGGATCCAGTGCTCGCACGCGGCCAGGGCACGGGCCACGTCGAAACGGCCCGCGCGTGCATACGGGGCGTCGAGCAGGGCGGCGGGCGCCGCCGTCCCGATCCCGGCGTGCGTCGATTCGAGCCACGCCAGCCACCGATCACCGGTCAGTCCCGCGACTTCATCGCGGGGATGGCGGGTGAGCGCGACCCGGCGCATGAGCGTGGACAGCGCCATCGCGATCTCGGTGTCCGCGGCACCGGCCGCATGCCGGGCGCGCAGGGAGCGGAGGCTGGCCAGCGCTTCGCGCCGGAAGCGCCCAGCACGCCACCATCGGGTCGCGACGACCACCGCGCAGAGCCCGACGACGATCCCGAGGCCGACGAGCACCATCCACCCGGGGGCGGGGGGCCAGAAGTCGGGCGCGGGCGGCCCGTGGATGTCGCGCAGGGCGGCGAGCGGATCGGCGGGATTGCGCGACATCGGGCTCATCGGCGGCTCACCGGCGGCGATGCCGACATCAGCGCCGCCGGCCGGCCGGCCGGTGGAACCCGCCGATGCGCACCGCGAGGGCGCCGAGCAATCGGAGGCGAGCGAGCGCAGGCGGGGTGGCGGATACGGGCGCACCGCGGACACCGCCCCCCGGCGCGGCCGACCCTCCCGGCACCGCATCCACGGCCGGCCGGCGGCGCACTTCACCGGTCGGAACCGGCCGCAGCGCGTCCCGGACGTCGTCGCCGCAGCGGATGCGCACCAGCCGCGCACCGGTGCCCCCGGACCCGGCCGCGAGCTGCGCCTCGATACCTCGGAGCCGTTCGGCGACGGCGCGCACCACCTCCCCGGAGCGGGTATCGAGAATCGTGGTGCGCCGACCGTCTCCAATCGGGTAGCGGGCCGGCGGTGGCGGCACCGCTTCGAGCCGATCATGGATCCACACGCAGAGCAGGTCATTGCGCGCGCGCAGCTTTGCGAGGTGGTGCGCCGCGCGGCCCCGCAATCCGCTGAAGTCACTGACGACGATCACGAGCGTTCCGGGTCGGGCCACCCGGTGCGCATGCGCGAGCCCGTCGTCGAGGCCGGCGCCGGTCGTCGCGGGCGCTGCGGACGCGATCTCGGCGAGCGCTCGAAACAACCCGATCGCACCCCGTCGCCCACCCCGAAGGCGGGATTCGACCGGGCGGTGACCGGCGAGCGCGAGACCGCCGACCCGGTCCCCGTGTTCCACTGCCGCCCATGCGAGCAGCGCCGCCGTTTCCGCCGCCACCACGGACTTGAAGGCCCGCCGCGTGCCGAACCACATGTGAGGGCCGAGATCGACGACGAAGAGGACCGGCCGGTCGCGCTCCTCGTGGAAGAGCTTCGTGTGCGGGCGACCGGTGCGGGCGGTCACCCGCCAGTCGATACTGCGGATGTCGTCCCCGGGGAGGTAGATCCTCGACTCCGAGTACTCCATCCCCCGGCCCCGCAGCCGGGAGAGCCGCGCCCCGGAACGCCCGCCGCGGTGCGCGAGGCAGGCGTCCGGGGACAGCCCGGCGGCGCGCGGGCGCAGGCCGACGAGGTCGGTGGTGGAGAACGTCACTCCCGCGAGCCCGCGGACGCCCCCGGCCGAAGCCCGCGCCCCGACTCGGGGCGGAACGCCCACCCCGTTCACGGCACCGCGACCCGGGAGAGCAACGCATCGACGACGTGATCCGCATCGATACCCTCGGCCTCGGCTTCGAACCCGAGCAGCACCCGGTGGCGCAGCACGTCGGGCGCGATGGCCTGGATGTCGTGGGGGGCGACGTAGTCGCGGCCGTCGAGCCATGCGTGGGCGCGAGCGCACCGGTCGAGCGCGATGCTGGCGCGCGGGCTCGCGCCATGGGCGATCCAGCGCGCGAGGTCCTCGCCGTAGCGGTCCGGGGCCCGCGTCGCGAGCACGAGCTCGACGAGGTAGCGCTCGAGTGGTTCCGAGAGGTGCAGCTCGAGGACTTCACGCCGCGCGTCGAAGATGACCGGCATCTCCAGCCGGTCCGGCCGGGTCGCCTCCCGCGCCATGCCGGTGTTCCCGCCGACCGAGCCGCGCGCCTCCTCGCGCACGAGCCGCAGGATGGCCTGTTCGGCATCCCCCGATGGGTAGCCGATCCGCACGAAGAGCAGGAACCGGTCGAGCTGTGCCTCCGGGAGCGGATAGGTGCCCTCCTGCTCGATGGGGTTCTGCGTCGCCATGACCAGGAACAGCGGGGGCAGCGCGTAGGTGGTGCGCCCGACCGTGATCTGACGCTCCCCCATCGCTTCGAGCAGAGCGGACTGCACTTTCGCCGGCGCCCGGTTCACCTCGTCGGCGAGCAGCACGTCGTGAAACAGGGGCCCGCGCTGGAACACGAAGCTCGCGGTCTCCGGGCGATAGATCTCGGTGCCGGTCAGATCGGCCGGAAGCAGGTCCGGCGTGAACTGCACCCGGTGAAAGTCGCCCGCGATATGCGCCGCAAGCGCCTTCACCGCGGTGGTCTTGGCGAGCCCCGGCGCCCCCTCCACGAGCAGGTGGCCGTCGGCCAGCAGAGCGATCAGGAGACGATCGACGAGGGCATCCTGGCCGATGACCCGCGTGTGGAGCGCGTCGCGGAGCCGGCCGAACGCGCGCTGCGCC
Source organism: Gammaproteobacteria bacterium (assembly GCA_965221725.1). Classification (GTDB taxonomy): domain Bacteria; phylum Pseudomonadota; class Gammaproteobacteria; order HK1; family HK1; genus HK1. The sequence goes on along the minus strand of OZ244909.1, from coordinate 226,890 downwards.
GTCGAGGCTTCCGGAGGCGATGGTGTCGAGGAAGGACTCGCCGGACACCCTGTCCCATCGCCGTCACGACGCATCGATACCCGCCAGCACCGCGAGATGCGTCTCCACGCACCGCGGCAGCACCTCGACGTTGTATCCCCCCTCCAGCATCGACAGCACCCGCCCGCCGGCATGGCGGCCGGCGAGTTCCATGATCCTCTCCGTCATCCAGCCGAAGCACTCGGTGCTCACGCGGATCTGCGCGAGGGGGTCGGCGGCATGCGCGTCGAACCCGGCCGACAGGATCACGAACTCCGGGCCGAAGGCGTTCGCGGCCGGAATGATGCGCTCCTCGAACGCCTGCACGTAATCTTCGTCCCCGGCGCCGGACGGCACCGGGCAGTTGACCGTCGCTCCGGCGCCGCGCCCGATGCCGGTCTCGGAGGCCGCCCCGGTGCCCGGATAGTACGGATACTGGTGGATGCTGGCGTACATCACCGACGGATCTTCCTCGAAGGTGTGCTGGGTCCCGTTGCCGTGATGGACGTCGAAGTCGAGGATCAGGACCTTGTCCACGCCGTGGGTACGCTGGAGGTAGCGCGCGGCGATGGCCACGTTGTTGAACAGGCAGAACCCGAGCGCCATGCCGCGCTCGGCGTGGTGGCCGGGCGGGCGGCTGAGGGCAAAGCCGTTCGCGATCTCCCCGGCGACGATGCCGTCCGCCAGCGCGAGCGCACCTCCCGCCGCAAGCAGGGCCACGTCGCTGCTCCGGCGCGAGACGCCGACATCGGCCACGTCCAGGAACGACGCCCCCGAGCGGCACGTCTCCTGTGCGCGGGCGATGTAACTCGCGTCGTGGACCGTCTCGATCCACGCCGGGTCTGCCGGCGCTCCCTCGATGCGCGCCAGATCGCCGAACCAGTCGAGGCCCTCGAGCCAGGCCATGGTGGACACGAGCCGCTCGCGCCTCTCCGGATGGCCGCGGCCCGCGTCGTGTTCGAGAAAACGCGAGTCGTACAGAAACCCCGTCGTCATCGCTCGCTCCGCTCCTGCACCCGCAGCGTCGCGCGGTAGTGTCGGGCCTTCTCGACGTAATGCCGGGCGATCCGTTCGATATCGGCGGCATCCTCCTCGGTCAGCGTGCGCACCACCCGGGCCGGCGTTCCCACCGCGAGCGAGCGCTCCGGGATCACCTTGCCCTCCGGAACCAGCGCGCCAGCCCCGATCAGGCTGCCGCGGCCGATCACCGCGTGGTTGAGCACCACCGCGTTGATGCCGACCAGCGCGCCGTCCTCCACCGTGCAGCCGTGCAGCATCGCGAGGTGGCCCACGCTCACGTTGGCACCGAGGGTGAGAGGCACGCCTTCGTCGACATGGAGCACCGCGGAGTCCTGAACATTGGTGCCGTCGCCGATGGTGATCAGGTCGTTGTCACCGCGCACGACGCTGTTGAACCAGACACTCGCATCGTGGCCAAGGATGACGGAGCCGACCACGACGGCGTTGTCGGCGACGTAGAAGTCACCGCGCATCCGCACATGGCGATCGCCGAGGGAATAGATCATGGGCTCAAGGTCCGTTCCGATGCCGCAGCACGAAGCGTGCCGTGGCAAGTCAATCCGGAAATTTCACCCGTTCGCGAAGCGGTGAAATTCACGAGATAGTCTACCCGCTTCGCCTCGTATCGGGTCCGACGAACGCCCGCGCCCAGCGAATCCACTCGCGGAGCTCGCGGTCGTGGCCGTCGAGGGACGGATCGCGGTCCCGCGCGAAGAGGCGGGCCGCCCGCCCGAGGGTCCGGGGAACGGCCGGCGGCGGCAGGGAAGAGAGCGCGCGCTGCGCGAAGGCGCGCGCCTCGTCCTCCTCGCTGCGGTGGACGTGGAGGCGAACGAGCAGGCGCAACGCCTCGAAATGATGCTCGTCGGCGGACACCGCCCGCATCGCATGCTCGAACGCCGCATCCTCGTCGCCGATGCGCTCGTGGCAGAACGCGAGGACATGGAGCGTGTTGGGGTTCTCGCCCACATGAGCGAGAAGCGCGTTCAGGTGGCGGATCGCGCTGCGGTAGTTCTTGAGGCGAAACGCATGCACGGCCTTGCGCTCCAGACGGGAGCGGGACGAGAACCAGCCGGGGAGCGCCATTCGACCCATGGATTCTCCTTGGCCCATGAATTCTTCGTGTCGCCGGGAGAGCGCGCCGGTGAATCTCTGATCGGACATCATGGATTGACCTGCCCTGGCCTCGATGCCCGTGGGTGATGTTCGAGGTGCAGGACCGTTGACACAGAGCCACAACGAGGAGGGCAAGTCATGGACGAGTGTAGCGCATACGTCGGATTGGACGTTCACAAGGACACGATTGCGGTGGCGGTGGCGGGGCCGGGACGCGAGGCGCCGGTGTACCGGGGCGAGGTCAAGAATCAGGTCAGAGCTTACCTGGCGGCACAAGGATATGCCGCCGGATTCGATGACATCAGTCGTTGAATCCGAGGGCGAAACAAAGCGACGATCGGCGCCCGGGCCGCGCACGACAACGCCCTATCGACACGAGGAACAGGCTGATGACCAAGGCGATTCGAATCCACGAGACCGGCGGCCCCGAAGTGATGCGCTGGGAAGACATCGAGGTCGGGGCACCCGGGCCGGGAGAGGTCCGGCTCCGGCACGAAGCGGTGGGGCTCAACTACATCGACGTGTACTTCCGCACCGGTCTCTATCCCGCGCCGTCGCTCCCGTTCTCTCCGGGCCTGGAGGGCGCCGGAGTCGTGGAGGCGGTCGGGGAGGGCGTCGACTCGCTGGTGACGGGGGATCGGGTTGCGTACGCGGCACCTCCGGTGGGTGCGTACGCGCAAGCGCGCCTGGTGCCGGCGGAGAAAGTCGTGAAAGTTCCCGCCGGGATCGACGCCCGACAGGCCGCAGCGATGATGCTGCAGGGCATGACCGTCGAGTACCTGCTGCGGCGAACCCGTCCCGTGCGGTCCGGCGACACCATCCTGCTTCACGCCGCGGCGGGAGGGGTGGGCCTCATTGCCTGCCAATGGGCGAAGCACCTCGGGGCGACGGTCATCGGCACCGTCGGCAGCGACGAGAAGGCGGAACTCGCGCGCGCCCATGGATGCGATCACCCGATCGTCTACACGCGAGAGAACTTCACCGAGCGGGTCCGGGAAATCACCGAAGGCGCGGGAGTTCCGGTGGTCTACGATTCGGTGGGGCGCGACACCTTCGAGGGCAGCCTCGACTGCCTTCAGCCCCGGGGAATCCTCGTGAGCTTCGGTCAGTCGTCGGGAAAGATCGATCCCTTCGACATCGGAGTGCTCGGGGTCAGGGGGTCGTTGTACGTGACGCGACCGACGTTGATGACCTACACGGCGACCCGCGCCGATCTCGAAAGCTCGGCGCGGGCGCTGTTCGATGTGGTCGGCAGCGGGGCAGTGCGGATCACCGTCAACCGGACCTTCCCGCTCGCCGAAGCGGCGGATGCGCACCGGGCGCTCGAGTCGCGACAGACCACGGGTTCGACCGTGCTGCTGCCATGACCACCCGACGGGAGCGGCAGGAAGCACCCGCACCGGCCTCGTGCGACTCACGGGCCGGTCGTGCCGCGGGCGGTGGTCGAACGCGGAAATTATTTTAATCGACTTGATGTATATGAAGTAAATTATTGATATACATATAATCATCTTCGAACAGAATCTATGAACACGCGCCACTGCTGCTCGTCGGCATCCGCTGGAACCCCCTCGTACAGCGCGATCCGCTGGACGAGATCGTCGGAGTAGCGGGTGCGCAGATTCTTCGCAAGATCGCCGTCGGATTCGGAGATCGCAACCGCGTCGAGCAGCCTGTCGCTCACGAGCATCGGCATCTCGTCGAAGCGACCCTCGCGCATGAGAGCGCTCAACCGCTTCCCGACGTCGATCTCTCCGTGGAACTCGAGAAATGCCCGGTAGCTCGGCGTCGACGCGTAGAACGCGATCTGCCGCCGGACCTCCTGTTCCGTTCGCCGGCGTTCGCGCTCGGTCTCCCCGCGCACCACGAAACAGCTCGCCAGTACCGCGAGCGATCGCGCCGGTCGGCCGCGCTTTCGTGCGCCCTCGGCCAGAGCGGGGTGGATCACCTCCCGGAGGTAGTCGGGCGAATGCATGGGGTGCACGCTGAATCCGTCGGCGGCTTCGCCGGCGGCGGTGGCCATTCGGGGATTCACCCCGGCCAGGTACACCGGAATGTCGGGATGGTCGATGGGACCCGGGTTGAAGAAGTCGTTGATCAGGGTGAACCGATGGAATCGCCCCTCGTGGCGGGGGCGGGCTCCGGTCTGAAACGTGGCCCAGATGGCCCGCAGGCAATCGATGTAATCGATGATGCGAGCCGCGGGATGGTCGAATTCGGCGGAAAACCGGCGCTCGACATGGGCTCGCACCTGGGTGTCCAGACCGAGTCGCAGACGGCCGCGACTGACCGCCTGCAAATCCCACGCACTGGTCGCCATCGAGAACGGGGTGCGCGCGAACGCCACCGCGATGTTCGTCCCGAGGCGGAGCCGCTCGGTGGCAAGCGCCGCTTCGAGGAGCGGGAAGAACGGATCGTGGGCGATCTCGAACGACCAGATCCCATCGAATCCCATCCGCTCGATCCGGGCCGCCTCCGCCCCGGCATCGGCCAGGTGAACGCCTTCCCGCATGGGTGCATCGAAGTGCATGAACACTCCTCGTGGTGCTCACCGCATGGCGTGGTATCGTACTCGACCCGGGGATTTCACCCGTTCGTGAATCAGTGAAATCCCCGGGCCAGACTCGAGTGCAGTTCTCGCATTTCCGGAGCGATCTCCCGGCCCGATGCCGAAACCGACACCCGCTCGGTCGGTCGACGTTCACGATCGTGGCGGCGGGTGAAGCGGCGCTCCCGATCAATATGAACAAGGAGGCAGAGAGTGCAATACGAGGCACCCGAATCCGTCGAGGCGGCAGTAGGGCTCCTTGCCGGCGGAGGACCGAGGGGGCGGGTCCTGGCCGGAGGGACGGACCTGCTCGTACAGCTCCGCGCCGGCGTCATCGCCCCCGAGCTGGTGGTCGACATCAAGCGCATCAGGGAAAGCCGGGAGATCCGCGAGGAAGACGGCATGCTCGTCATCGGTGCGGCGGTCACCGGCGCCGAACTGAGCGAACATGCCCGGGCCAAATCGCTGTGGCCCGGAGTCGTCGAAGCCGCCGAGCTGATCGGCTCGACCCAGATCCAGGGGCGGGCGTCGCTGGGAGGCAACCTCTGCAACGCATCTCCGGCCGCAGATACCGTCCCCGCCCTGGTTGCCGCCGCCGCGGTGTGCCGGGTCGCGGGCCCGGACGGCATGCGCCGCGTCCCCGTCGAAGACGTGTGCACCGGTCCGGGGCGGCTCTCGCTCGGGGACGGTGAATTCGTCGTCGCTCTCGAACTCGCCGCCCCGCCGCCCGGTTCGGCGGACGCCTACCTTCGGTTCATCCCCCGCACGGAAATGGACATCGCAGTGGTGGGCGCCGGAGTGAACCTGTCGCGGGACGAGAGCGGACGATGCACCGCGGCCCGGGTCGCTCTCGGCGCGGTCGCCCCGACGGTGGTATGCGTCGAGGAAGCCGGTGCGGCGCTGGTCGGCACCGAGTGCGACGAGTCGGCGATGGAGGCGATGGCCGCCGCCGTTCGGGCCGCATGCCGGCCCATCGACGACAAGCGCGGCACGGCCGAGTACCGGACAAAGGTCGCCGGGGTGCTGGCGACGCGAGCGGCGCACATCGCCGCCACCAGAGCCAGGGAGGCACGCTGATGGCCAGAGCACACGTCATCACCACCGTCAACGGAGACCCCGTCGAGTTTCTCTGCGACATCGAGCAGACGTTGCTGGATGTTCTCAGGGACGAGCTGCACCTGACCGGCAGCAAGGAAGGATGCGCGTCCGGCGACTGCGGGGCGTGCAGCATCATCGTCGACGGGCGCCTGGTCTGCGCGTGCCTGATGCTGGGGGTGGAGGCGCAGGGGCACTCGATCGAGACCATCGAGGGGATGGCAGGCGGGGACCGGCTCCATCCGCTGCAAACCAAGTTTCTGGAGCATGCGGCGCTTCAGTGCGGGGTATGTACCCCGGGGTTCCTGGTGGCGGCGAAGTCGCTGCTGGAGCGCAACCCCGATCCTACCGAGACCGAGGTCCGATACTGGCTGGCCGGCAATCTCTGCCGCTGCACCGGCTACGACAAGATCGTGCGCGCCGTTCTGGACGCGGCGCAGGAAATGCGAGGAGGTTGAACGATGGCTGCGCAAACCAGGGCAACGACGAACGGCGGGACCCGATGGATCGGAACCCGGCCGGTGCGACCCGACGGCGTCGACAAGGTGACCGGCCGGGCCCGATTCGGGGCCGACCTCCACCTTCCGAACATGCTCGCGGGCAGGGTGCTTCGCAGCCCCCATGCCCATGCCCGCATTCGTTCCATCGACACCTCCGCGGCCCTTGCGCTTCCAGGCGTGAAGGCGGTCGTCACACGCGACGACTTCGACGATCTCCCCTCGGAGTTCGTGCCGGCGGGAGAGATGCTGGTCAACTACCGAGACGTCGTGCGCAACGTGATGGCGCGCGAGAAGACGCTGTTCGAGGGACATCCGGTGGCCGCGGTGGCGGCCACGAGCGAGAAGGCCGCACGGGAGGCACTGGATCTGATCAGGGTCGACTACGAGGTGCTCCCACATGTCCTCGATGTTGTCGAGGCGATGACCCCGGGTGCGCCACTGCTGCACGAGGACATGATCACGGTCGGGGTGGAACCGCCGCCGTCGGCACCGTCCAACGTGGCCAAGGTGGTCGAGTTCGCGCATGGCGACATCGAGACGGGCTTCGCGGAGGCGGAGGTGATCGTCGAACGCGAATTCAGCACGCAGCCCGTGCATCAGGGCTACATCGAGCCACATTCGTGCGTCGCGAGCGTTGCCGAGGACGGCCAAGCCGACCTCTGGTGCACCACCCAGGGCCACTTCGTGGTGCGCGGACACTGCGCGAAGCTCCTGGGAATGGAGGTGTCGAAGCTCCGGGTCACCGCATCCGAAATCGGCGGCGGTTTCGGCGGGAAGACGGTTGTGTATCTGGAGCCGCTCGCGCTCGCCCTGTCGCGCAAGTCCGGGCATCCCGTGAAGATGACCATGTCGCGGGAGGAGGTCTTCCGCGCCTCCGGCCCCGCTCCGGGCACCCGGGCCCGGGTCCGGGTGGGGGTGACGAAGGACGGCCGAATCACCGCGGGAGAGGCGGAGCTGAAGTACCAGGCGGGGGCGTTTCAGGGATCGCCGGTGCAGCCGGGCTGCATGTGCGCATTCGCGCCCTACGATATCGAGCATGTGAAGGTGACGGGCTACGACGTGGTGGTCAACCGGCCCAAGGTGGCGGCCTACCGTGCGCCCGGCGCTCCCCAGTCCGAGTACGCGGTCGAATCCGTCATCGACGAACTCGCCAAGAGAATCGGGATGGATCCGATAGAGCTCAGGCTGAAGAACGCGGCGCGGGAAGGAACCCGGGCCGCCTATGGGCCGACGTTCGGGCCGATCGGGCTGGCCGAGACTCTGGACGCGGCCCGATCCCACGCGCACTACCGAGCCCCGCTTGCACCGGGCCGGGGTCGAGGCGTGGCATCCGGGTTCTGGTTCAACATCGGCGGCGAGACGTGCGCGACGCTCAATCTCGGCGAGGACGGCACCATCGCGCTCGTCGCGGGAACTCCGGACATCGGCGGCTCGCGGGCGGCGCTCTGCCTGCAGGCGGCGGAGACGCTCGGCGTGGACGTGGAGAAGATTCGGCCCCTGATCGGAGACACCAGCACGCTGGGCTATACCTTTCTCACCGGAGGCAGCCGGACTGCGTTCGCGAGCGGCATGGCGGTGATCGAGGCGTCCCGGGACATGATCGGGCAGCTCTGCGAACGGGCGGCGAAGATCTGGAACATCTCCGCCGATGCCGTCGAGTGGGTCGATGGCGAAGCCCGGCCGGCGGGGGCCAATGCCGGGGAATTCGATCCGCTCACGCTTGCGGATCTTGCCGGCGTTGCGGGCAAGACCGGCGGGCCGATTGTCGGCCGCGCCCAGATCAACGCCCAGGGCGCCGGCCCGAGCTTCGGGACGCACCTCGTTGATGTCGACGTCGACCGCGAAACGGGGCGGGTGACCATCGAGCGGTACACGGTCATCCAGGATGCCGGCAAGGCCGTGCATCCGAGCTACGTGGAAGGCCAGTTGCAGGGAGGGGCGGTGCAGGGTATCGGCTGGGCGCTGAACGAGGAGTACGTGTACGACGAAGACGGGAGACTCCAGAACCCCGGGTTCCTCGACTACCGTATTCCGGTCTGCTCCGACGTACCCATGATCGACACCGTGATCGTGGAGGTCGCGAACCCCACCCATCCCTACGGCGTGCGCGGCGTCGGCGAGACACCGATCGTGCCGCCCATGGCCGCTATCGCCAATGCGGTGGAGGGCGCTCTCGGGATTCGGTTCACGGATCTGCCGATGTCGCCCCCCCGAGTGCTGAAGGCGCTCGAAGAGGCGCGTATCCCGGAAGCCGCGGACTGACGCGGCTCGGCGTCGCGACGATGGCCCGGGTGCACTTCACGGGAAACTTCCGCCGGCTCGCCGGGGGTGACGAAGCGGCGTCGATCGACGCGTCGACCGTGCGCGAACTGCTGACGAAGCTGGGAGAACGCTACCCCTCACTTGCCCCGCACCTCGATGAGGGGGTGGCGCTCGCCATCGACGGCGTGATCCATCAGGACGCGCTCTTTTCCCGGATCGAGCCGCACAGCGATGTGCATCTGATGCCGAAGATCGCCGGAGGGTGAGATCGGCCGCGGCGCTGGCGGTCCGAGAGACCGTCACGCGGTGCACTCAGGCAGGGTTTCGCTCTGCGGAGCAACCGGTCGGGGCGATTTCGAGCCCATGCTCCGGTCTGGCGGGACTTGCTGCCGATCAGATCCACCCCTGCGATCTGAGCCGGGGCGCAAACGAGCGACTGACCGGCACCCGGCTGCCGTTCACGAGACGCAGGGCGATACGGCTACCACTCCGACGCTCGACTCCGGCCACCGCGTTGCGGGCGACCCAGTGCGAACGGTGCACCTGCAGTCCGTCCACGCCCTCCACTTCGTTGAGAGCATCACGAAATCGCAGCAGCAGCATTTCGCTGCCCGCGGTGGTATGAACCTCGACGTAGTGGTCCTGCATGCGCAGATGCAGCAGCTCCGCCCTTGATCGCGCGGGAAGCCGGGTAAGCAAGGCGGCCTCCGCCACCGGCGGCACGAACACCGCCCTCTCCTCGGGCGACGGCAGTTCCTCCTTGCCATCCCGGGGCCGCAACGCGCCGTCGATGAGATGGAAGACGAGGGAACCGATGATCAGGTGCAGCACGAAGACCTGGCCGTAGAGAGTGGTCAGGTCGGAGACGCTGGAGGGCCGATAGTCCAGGTACACAGCCACCGCCAGCCACGCCGTGCCGGTACCCGGCACGGCGGCGCCGGCCGCAGCGAGCACGAACCCCACCCACACGCCAGCCCGTCGTTCCCGAAGCCTCGGGGGTATGACGAAGAATGCGATGTAGCCGACGATCCAGTTCGCCCCGACCGTCATCAACCAGAACAGCAGTCGCTCGGAGAAGGGGGGGAGTGCCCAGGTGCCGAAGGGACCGAGATAGGTCAGCAGTACCACCGTCACCAGGAACGAAGACACATTCAGGTGGACGAGCTTCGCGCCGCACCACTCGCGAATCGCGAATCGCACCTTGTCTACCACATACGAAGAACACCGGTCCTTTACGAATTTCCAATTGCCTGTCATGGGCATCGCATCAAGAATCCGCAGCAGGAAAGGACTCCCGACTCCGGCATCGCGGCCGCGAGTCGTCGTGCACAGGAGAATCCGTGATGTTCTCCGGCTTTCGGCCGCCAGTCCCTTCGTCATTGTACCGGCAAGGACCGACTCGAAGCCCCGGCGGCGAGTTCATGGGCATCGAAGCCATCCTCCGGCCGGGCGTCCCGACGGGTTGCGTTCAGGTGGCGCGGATCTGCTTCACGGCAGTGGAGGTTTTTCGGCATGACGACATCCGGTGCGGATACGGATGTCGCCTGCACCAGTCGACCTGCGCCTACAAAGCCGGAGACCCGGACCCCATGCACGATGGGGCCGAAGTCGCTACGGACGCGGCGTTGAAGCACCTACACTTCGTTCTGCCAGCGATGCCGCGCGGCATCCCTGCAACATCGAGCGTGAGGAGAGCACATCATGAAGCAACGAATCGGAGTCGTTGTTTGCGATACCCATCAGTTGTCCCGCAGTGGATTGATTCGCCTGCTCTCGGAAGAAGAGGGCATCGACCTGCTCGCTGAATGCGACCGTGGCGAAGACGCGATCAGACTGGTCCGCGAGCATCAAGCCGACGTACTTCTCATCGACATGGAGATCCCCGATCTCGGTGGTCTCGAGGTGGCTCGGCGCCTGCGCAGGACCGACGGGTCCTCGCAGGTCATCCTGATGGGAGTGCACGCGGAGGGCCCGATTCCGGCGCGCGCTCTGGAAAGCGGCGCGAGCGGCTACCTCACCCGCGGCTGTGCGCCGCCGGAAGTCGTGAAGGCGGTGCGAAGGGCAGCGGAAGGACGGCGCTACGTCGATGCCGAAGTGGCCCAGAGCATGATCATCGACAGGCTGAACCCCGGCCAGTCCCCGATCGCGACCCTGACCGCACGCGAGCTGACGGTGATGGTCATGGTGTGCAACGGATACGATCGTCAGACCATCTCCGAGCGCCTGTGCCTGAGTCCGAAGACGGTGAGCACCTACCGCACGCGAATCATGCGCAAGCTCGGCACCGCGAACGACGTGGAACTCACGCACCTGTCCTACCGGCACGGATTGCTGGAGCTGCTCGAGAGCGACTGATCGCGGTATCCGCCGATGCGGTGCACGCAGGCTCCGCGGGCAGCGAATTTCGCTCCCGCGGGCTGCACGGTACAGTATGGGAGTTGCCGCAATCGTCCTGCACCGTGGAACAGCACGCCGTCAGGTTCGACGAACAGTCGTACCTTCGAACCCTGAGCAACGACCCGGGCGTGTATCGGCTGGTCGACCGGTTCGAACGCATCCTCTACGTCGGGAAGGCACGCAACCTGAAAAAGCGCGTCGCCAGCTACTTCCGCGCTCCCGAACAGCTCTCGCCCAAGACCCGCGCCCTGATGTCGCACGCGGCTTCGGTCGAAGTCACGGTGACGCACTCCGAAACCGAGGCGCTTCTGCTCGAAAACAACCTGATCAAGGAACATCGCCCCCGCTACAACATCGTACTGAGGGACGACAAGAGCTTTCCGTACATTCACGTCACGACCGGCGATGCATTTCCGCGACTGGCCTTTCATCGCGGAGCAAGGCGTGAGCAGGGGCGCTTCTTCGGTCCGTTTGCGAGCGCGGGCGCGACGCGCAGCACCCTGAGTCAGCTCCAGAAGCTGTTCCACGTCCGCCAGTGCGAAGATTCGTACTTCGAGAACCGCACCCGGCCCTGCCTGCAATACCAGATCGGTCGCTGTACCGCCCCCTGCGTCGGACTGATTGACCAGGCAACATACGCCGAGGACGTACAGCACGCCGTGATGTTCCTCGAAGGCAAGAGCGAGCGGATGCTCACGGAGCTGGTGCGACGGATGGAATCGGCGTCGCACGAACTCGAATTCGAGCTGGCGGCGCGCTATCGCGACCAAATCGCGAATCTGAAGCGGGTGCAGGCTCGGCAATACGTCTCGGGGGCGCGGGGAAATGTCGATGTCGTCGCGGCCCGCGCGCGCGAAGGCATCCCGGTCATCGAACTCTTCGTCATCCGCAACGGCCAGAGCCTGGGATCGCGCACGCTGCGGCCGGCGCATGGTGCGGATGCCGACGAGAAGGAGCTGCTGCGTGCCTTCCTCCCGCAGCACTACCTCTCGCGATCGGGGCGGGAACGTCCGGTTCCCGACGAAATCCTGCTCAGCCACGCCGTCACCGGGGTGGACGTGCTGGAACGGGCCATCGGCGAGCAGTCGGGTCGCAGGGTCAGAATCCGCAGCAACGTACGCGGTGACCGGGCCCGCTGGGTGGCGATGGCGGTCGACAATGCGGAACTTGCGTTGCAACAGCGGATCGCGAGTCGCCTGAACCTGCGGGAGCAGTTCGATGCACTGCAGGAGCTTCTGGGTCTGGAGGATCCTCCGACGCGGATCGAATGTTTCGACGTGAGCCACACCGGCGGCGAATCCACGGTCGCCGCGTGCGTCGTCTTCGGGCCCGACGGCGCGAGGAAATCCGACTATCGCCGCTACAACATCACCGGCAGCAAGGCCGGCGATGACTACGGCGCAATGCGCATCGCGATCGGGCGTCGCTACTCGCGATTGCAGAAAGAGGATGCGATGCTTCCGGACCTGTTGCTGATCGACGGTGGCCGGGGACAGCTCAGGCAGGCGGAGGAGGTGCTCGCGGACTTGCAGGTGTCGGGCATCGTGACCATCGGCGTCGCGAAGGGAACCACTCGCAAGCCCGGGCTCGAGCAGCTCTTTCCGACCCGCGGCGGCGCACCGATCATTCTGTCTCCCGATTCACCCGCGCTTCACCTGATCCAGCGGATCCGCGACGAAGCCCACCGGTTTGCGATCGCCGGGCACCGGCTTCGGCGCAACCGCAGCCGGAAGACATCGGTACTTGAGCAGATACCGGGGATCGGGGCCCGCCGGCGCCGGCGGCTGCTGAGCGAGTTCGGTGGACTGCAAGGCGTCTCGCGAGCCGGGGTCGAGGATCTGATGCGGGTCAAGGGAATCAGCCGTACGCTTGCGCTAGCGATCTGCGAGGCGTTCCGGGACGCATCATGAACATACCCACCACCTTCACGGTAATGCGCATCTTCCTCGTCCCGGTGCTGGTGGTCGTCTTCTACCTTCCGTTTGCGTGGGCGCCGATGGTGTGTACCGTAATCTTCGTCCTCGCCGCATTGACGGACTGGGCTGATGGCTACCTCGCCCGCCGACTGTCGCAGGTCTCCACGCTGGGCGCATTCCTCGATCCGGTTGCGGACAAGTTGATGGTCGCGGTCACCCTGGTGCTCCTGCTCCATCGCGACCCGGCGCTGTGGCTGGCCATCCCGGCCGCGATCATCATCAGTCGGGAGATCGTCGTCTCCGCGCTGCGGGAGCTCATGGCCGAGCTCGGACAGCGGGCGACGGTGGCGGTGGCCGCGCTTGGGAAGATCAAGACGGTTTCGCAGATGGTGGCGCTGTCGTTGATGCTGTACCGCCATGATCTGGGTCCGGTTCCGGTGTACTGGATCGGAGCCGTTCTGCTCTACGTGGCGACCGTGCTCACGATATGGTCGATGATGATCTACCTGCGAGTGGCGTGGCCGACGATGACGGCGGAAGGATCCGACGGCGGCGGTTCGATGTGAAGCAGGGCAGGGCACGTCAGCCCCCGGACCTGGCGGAGATCGCGGAATCGCTTGACAGCGAATCGCCCCCTTCTGGAAAATCCGCCCCACTCAGCGGGAATAGCTCAGTTGGTAGAGCACAACCTTGCCAAGGTTGGGGTCGCGAGTTCGAGTCTCGTTTCCCGCTCCAGACCCCGCATCGATCGATCAACGCACTTCTGCATCGGTCGGAGATTCGGGCTGAGTGGCAGAGTGGTCATGCAGCGGCCTGCAAAGCCGTGTACGCCGGTTCGATTCCGACCTCAGCCTCCATTTCCTTCGTTTCACCCGCACGGCGTTTACATCACGCAAGCGCCTCTCTATGCTGCCGGTCCCGCACCGCCCGGGTGGCGGAATTGGTAGACGCAGCGGACTCGTCAGGGTCCCCCACGTGGAAACGCGTGGGCACACAAGGGGTCAAATTCGGGGAACCCTTAACAGGTGGTGCTGATGGCAATCCCGAGCTAAGCCCATGCGCATCATGGGAAAGTGTAGAGACTAGACGGCCCCTGCCTAAGTGCCCGAAGGCATACGGCAAAGGGATAGTCCAGACCACGGAGCGCGCTGCCGGCGCGCAGTAGCGAAAGCTATGGTGGTACGTAAAATCCGCCGGCCCGTACGGGTCTTACCGGTTCGACTCCGGTCCCGGGCACCATAACCAACCTTGCCGGACCACGGATGAAAACATCACTGCGTAGTGGTGATCGGCATCATGGTGCCATATGTTATTTAACATAATATAGATTATGCGTATTTGAAGTTGGCCCGACATGACATGAAATGATCCAGAGTCGAAGAACCTCAATTCCATCGCGTCCGCGATCCGGCGATCGATGACCGCCCTGGCGCCATTTCGTCAGCCGGTGTTCCTTCCGGCTCATGTCGCGGGCCGGCCCCGGTCTGCTTCCGTCACGCTGGCGCCCATCCGTTGTGCGTCCCGGCGCTGACCACCCGCGGGCCATGCACGGCTATCCGCGGGGCCATCCGCGAAGGCTATCCGCCGATGTACGACATCTCGATGCGCGGCTGCGACGGCGTATTGCCGCTGCGCAGCTCGGAGTAGCGATCATTGCGCCCGCTCCACACCGACCCGATCGCGGCAGACAGGGTTTCATCCGAAGCACCGCTGCGCACGAGTTCGCGCAGATCGAAGCCCGTGTTCGCAAAAAGGCAGGTATACAGCTTGCCTTCGGCCGAGAGACGCGCTCGGGTGCAGGCGCCGCAGAACGGTTGGGTAACCGACGCGATGACTCCGATCTCGCCGGCGCCGTCCGCATAACGCCACCGTCTCGCAACTTCCCCGCGGTAGTTCGGCTCCATCGCCTTCAGGGGATATGAGCGCCCTATCCTCTCGACGATCTCGCGCGCCGAGACGACGTCGTCCATTCGCCACCCGTTGGCATTGCCGACGTCCATGTACTCGATGAACCGCACGATATGTCCCGACCCCCGGAAGCGCTCCGCCATCGGCACGATCTCGTGATCGTTGAGGCCGCGCTTGACGACCATGTTGATCTTGACGGGGGTCAGTCCGGCGCGGCCGGCGTCCTCAATGGACCGCAGCACCGATTCGACCGGGAATCCCACATCGTTCATCGACGCGAATACGGTGTCGTCGACCGCATCCAGGCTTACCGTCAGTCTCGCGAGACCGGCCGCACGCAGTCGGTGGGCGCGCTCCGGGGTGAGCAGCGATCCGTTGGTGGTGAGGGTCAGATCCTCCAGCCCCTCGAGCGCCGACAGCATCCTCACGAGATCTTCCAGTCCCTGACGAAGCAGCGGCTCGCCGCCCGTCAGCCGGATTTTCCGGATCCCGTGGGAGACGAAGATTCCGGCCAGACCAGTGATCTCCTCGAAGGAGAGCAGCTCATCGCGCGGCATGAAGCGGTAATTCGCCCCGAACAGCTCCTTCGGCATGCAGTAGGTACACCGGAAGTTGCATCGATCCGTCACCGAAATCCGGAGATCGTGGAGTGGTCGGCCGAAACGATCGCGACTCCCCTCCTCCACCGCATGCGCCGGCAGCGCCGTCATTCGTTTCGCCCCAAGGTCACCCGGGATCGGCGTCCCGAGGTCGCCGTCCCACGATCGGCGCCCCAAGATCGGCGAGGATCACCCAAGGTCACCCAGGATCGCCGTGGCGCCGGGCCCGGTCACAACTGCTCGGCCGGCACATGGAGCACAAGGCCGTCGAGCGCGTCGGTGACTCGGATCTGGCAGGTGAGGCGGCTTTCCTCGCGCGGCTCCCAGGCGAACTCGATCAGGCCCGTCTCCTCCTCCTCCGGCGGCGGCAGAACGCTCACCCACTCCGGCGCGACGTAGCAGTGGCAGGTGGAGCAGGAACAGCTTCCGCCGCACTGCGCAATGACCCCGGTGATGTCGTTCTCGATCGCCCCTTCCATCACCGTGAGTCCGTTCGGGATCTCCACCGTGGAAGCGGAACCGTCGGGTTGAATGAAGGTGATTCTCGCCATTGTTCAGGCCATCTCCTTCATGGGAATCGATTCGTCGGCGAGCTTCACGGGATCGATGCTCGGGCGCTGCGGCACGAGTTGGCGGCAGGCCATGAATTCCCGAGGACGATTGACCGCGTCCGCAGCAATCAGCATGCCTTCCTTCAGGTAGAACATCGCGAAGTCGTCCGCGTCCATGGAGCCGCGCTGGACGACGGTGTCGTAGCCCTGCGACACCCCGACCATCTGGAGTTTGAGATCGAACTGATCGCTCCAGAACCAGGGGATTTGCTCGTACTTCGCCGGGGTCCCCGCGATGTTCGCGGCCGCCGTCCTGGCCTGCTCCAGGGCATTCTGAACCGATTCGAGCCGCAGCGTGCGCCCGAGAATGGGGTTCGGGTGGCGGGTGCAGTCCCCCACCGCGTACACGTGGTCGGCGGCGGTCGCACACCGCTCGTCCACCAGGATGCCGTCATCGCAGGGGATCCCCGCCGAGGCGGCCAGCCCCTCGTTCGGAGTGACGCCGACTCCGATCACGACCGCATCCGCAGGGATGGTCTCATCTGCGCAGACCACGCCCCGGACCGTCCCGTCGCCCGCGAACGAGACGATGCCGGTCGAAACCCTGACGTCGACGCCGCGGGCGCGGTGGGCGCGCGCGTAGTAGGCGGACATCTCCGGAGCGGTCACCCGCCCGAGAATCCGCTCGGCCGCCTCGACAACGCACACCTCCATCCCGAGCCCCATGGCGGTCGAGGCGATTTCCAGTCCGATGTACCCCCCGCCCACGACGACCAGTCTGCGCCCCGCCCCGAGTTCCTTCCCTATCGCGTCGGCGTCTTCCACCGTTCTCAGGTAGAAGACGTTCCCGAGATCCGAGCCCGACACCTCGAGCCGGCGCGGACGGCTTCCGGTCGCGATGACCAGGTCGGTGTAGTCGAGCGACTCGCCGCCGTCGAGCACCACCGCCCGGCGTTCCGGCGCGATCTCCCGGACGGCACCGCCGAGCCGGAGCTCGATGTCCTGGGTGGCGTAGAAACTGTCCGGCCGCAGCAGCATGCGTTCCCTCGCCAGCTCGCCGCACAGGTACTTCTTCGACAGCGGCGGGCGCTGGTAGGGCGGCATCGGCTCGTCACCGCATACGACGATCCGGCCCTCGTATCCGGCCTGACGCAAGCTGATTGCGGTCTGTCCGCCGGCATGGCCGGCCCCGACGATAATCGTGGTGGGCATGATCTTCCGTGGCTGAAATCGGCCGTGAACAGGACCTGCGATTCTACCCGAATCCCGGCCTCCGACATGCGCTGATACCGGACTTGCAGTGATTCCCGACAGCACCCCGAGAGGCCGTCATGCGGCGCGATTCCAGCGAGATCCGGGCCCCCCGGAGCGTCCATTCGGAACGATTTCGAGCATGTGTTTCGGTCCGGCGGGAATGGCTGCCGGGCTTGCCGATACCACGCGGCGAGGCGCGAACCGGTGAGGGACTCCCGCCGCTATCCCGGACTCCTTTCCGTATGCGACGATCCGCGGACGGGGTTCGCGACCGTTGCGGACCGCCATCGGGGCAACGGAGCCGCCTGCTTGCGGGCAAACGACATCGCGGCGCGGTAGCCGTCTTTCCCGACAGTCATGGCGAGAGTCATGATGAGAGTCATGATGAGAGTCGTGACGGGCGGGAGCGCGCCGGCGCGAACGCCGCGACGAGAATCGGCCGGACACCTCCGAGGAAGGAACGATGCATCCGCTGCAAGCGCTTTTGAACGAACGCGACTGGGTGCTCGCCGACGGCGCCATGGGCACCAATCTGTTCGCGCTCGGACTCGACGGCGGCGCGTGCGCAGAGCAGTGGAATCTCGACGAGCCGGCCAGGGTGGAATCCGTCCACCGCGACATGGTCGCGGCCGGTGCCGACATCATCCTCACCAACACGTTCGGCGCGAACCGTTACCGGCTTGCGCTGCACGGCCTCGGCCACCGCGCGATCGAGGTCAACGAATCCGGGGTGACGATCGCGCGCCGCGTGACGGATGCAGCGGATCGCACCATCGTCGTCGCCGGCTCCATCGGTCCTACCGGCGACGTCCTGGAACCGCTCGGCGAGCGCACCCCCGCCGAAGCGTTCGACGCCTTCGCCGAGCAGGCCGAGGGGCTGCGTCGCGGCGGGGCGGACGTGGCCTGGATCGAGACGATGTACGCCGAGAACGAACTCGATGCCGCGGTCCGGGCGGTGAAGGACATCGGGCTGCCGTTCCTGGTCACGATGACGTTCGATACCAGCGGCCGCACGATGATGGGGATTCGGCCTCAGGACATGCCCGCGCTCGAACCGTGCCGGGCGCACGGCGCGTTCGGGATCGGTGCGAACTGCGGCGTCGGACCCGCCCAGCTCCTCGATTCGGTGCTCGGTCTCCGGGCGGCCGCCCGGCCCGAAACCATCGTCGTCGCGAAGAGCAACTGCGGACTCCCGGTCATGGGTGACGACATGCGGGTCCGATACGACGGCACCCCGCAGATCATGGCCGACTACGCATGCATGGCCCGGGATGCCGGCGCGCGGATCATCGGCGGCTGCTGCGGAACCACACCCTCGCACCTCGCCGCGATGCGCAAGGCGCTGGAGCAGCGCCCGCAGGGCGAGACACCGACCCACGCGTCGGTCGAGGCGTGTCTCGGTCCTCTGCAGGTCACGCTCGAAACCGAGGAAGCCATCGCCCGCGTGAAGGACGATGGAGAGCCGCGGGAACGCCGTCGGCCTCGACGCCGCCGTTCCTGACCGCCGACCCCCGCCGGGGACATGGGGGGAACCGACCCCCGCCGGAACATGGGGGGAGTCCACTACCGGTGGCCGATGCCTGGCTGGATGCCTGGGCCGACGCCTGGGTCAATCCAGAGTCAAATCAGCCCCAAGAGGTGAATTCGCGGCCCGGCAGAGGACGCCGTCAATGGCGCCGGTCATCACGACTTCATGTCGTATTTCAAACATCCGACATGAGATAATTCGTATAAAGCATTGAAATAAATAAAATCTATGAAGTCAAAATCCCCCGGAGGACGGGGCGAAGCTCGGGGTCCTTCAGCGCCAGCGTCACGTTCGCAGCCAGGAATCCTTCCTTCGAGCCACAGTCGAATCGGGTTCCCGCGAACGGAAATGCGGTGACCGTCTCCCGCCGCAGCAATGCCGCAACCGCATCGGTGAGCTGGATCTCTCCCCCCGATCCGGGGGGGATGCGCTCGAGCGCATCGAAGATCTCCGGCGGCATCACATAGCGCCCCACCACGCCCAGCGTCGAAGGTGCCCGCTCCGGCGCCGGCTTCTCCACGATGGCCTCGATCGGCCCCCCGGATGCATCCGGGGCGGCCAGACGCACGATGCCATACCTCCCCGTCTCCGCCCGCGGCACGGACTGCACCGCCACGAGGCCGTGACCGTCGGCCTCGAAGCGCCGCACCATCTGCTCCGTGCAACCGGGACCGTCGCAGTCGATGAGGTCATCGGGAAGCAGTATCGCGAAGGGCTCTTCCCCGACGGCCGGCCGCGCGCACAGCACCGCGTGACCGAGCCCGAGCGGCGCCGGCTGACGGATGTACATGCAGGTCACGTGGGCCGGGAGAACCGCGCGCACGCGCGCGAGCAGCTCCGTGCTGCCCTTCGCTTCGAGCGTCGCTTCCAGCTCCGCCGAACGGTCGAAATGATCCTCGATCGACTTCTTCGTGTGCCCGGTGACGAACACCAGATGATCGATTCCGGCCGCCACCGCCTCCTCCACCGCGTACTGGATGAGCGGCTTGTCGATGACGGGGAGCATCTCCTTCGCAAGCGCCTTGGTCGCCGGCAGGAACCGGGTGCCCAGCCCCGCCACCGGGAAGACCGCCTTTCGAACTCGATTCGTCACTTTCCTGCCTCCGCGGTCGAAATCATGTGCCCCACCGCCGGCGTCACGCGAGGTCGGGGCATCCCGGGCTGGCGTGCGTCACGGCCGAAGCACCACGGACGGCGCAGATCGCATTCCCGGCCCGGAAATTCCGGGTCGTCCTCACCCTCTCCCCACGCAGGTGTACTCGAAACCCAGCGAACGCATCGAATCCGGCTCGTAGACATTGCGCAAGTCGATGAATACGTTGCCTCGCATCCGCCGCCTCACCTCCTGCAGGTCGAGCCCCCGGTATGCGTTCCATTCCGTGAGGAGCACCAGAGCATCGGCGCCCTCGAGCGTATCGTACACATCGTCGACATACTCGACGGCGTCGGGCAGGTGCCCGCGCGCCTCGATGATGCCGTGCGGATCCGTCGCCCGGACCCGAGCCCCGTTTTCGACGAGGGGCGGGAGGATCGCAAGGGCCGGGGATTCGCGCACGTCGTCGGTTTCCGGCTTGTACGTGAGCCCGAGCACCGCGATCACCCTCCCCGCCTCGCTGCCGCCGAGCGCGCCGCGGATCTTGGCGATCATGCGGCGGCGCTGCGCCGCGTTGACCTCGACCACGGACTCCACGATCCGGCTCGGCGTTCCGTGCTCCTGGGCGGTGCGCAACAGGGCCAGGGTGTCCTTGGGGAAGCAGGATCCCCCGTATCCGGGCCCCGGGTGCAGAAACTTGCGGCCGATCCGCCCATCGAGCCCGATACCCCGGGCCACGGCGTGCACATCGGCCCCGACCGCCTCGCACAGGGCCGCCATCTCGTTGATGAAGCTGATCTTCGTCGCGAGAAAGGCGTTGGCGGCGTACTTGATGAGCTCGGCGGTCTCCGGGCTCGTGACCACGATCGGGACCTCCACGAGATTCAACGGCCGATACAGCGCCCGCAGCTTCTCCTCCGCGCGGGCGCTCCGCACGCCGATGACGATGCGATCGGGGCGCATGAAGTCGCTGATTGCCGCCCCCTCGCGCAGGAATTCCGGGTTCGACGCCACGTCGAAGTCCGCCCCGGGATTCACCTCCGCAATGATCCGCCGCACCTGTCGCGCGGTGCCGATGGGAACCGTGGACTTGTCCACGACCACGCTGTAGCCGCGCAGCAGCGGGGCGATCCTGCGCACCGCGTCGTACACGAAGGTCAGATCGGCATGCCCGTCTCCGCGACGCGACGGCGTCCCCACCGCGATGAAGATCAGTTCCGCCTCGCCGACGGCGGCGTCGAATTGCGTGGTGAACCGCAGCCGCCGCTGCGCTGCGTTGCGCCCGACCAGCGCCTCCAGGCCCGGCTCGTAGATGGGCATCCGGCCCCGGTTGAGGCGGTCGATCTTCGCCGCGTCGACATCGACGCAGGTCACGGAGGCGCCGAACTCGGAGAAGCACGCCGCCGACACCAGGCCGACGTACCCGGCCCCGATCATCGCCACGTTCATCGCGTCGTCTCTCCCGGCGCCGGTCGGCCGGCACCGGCCGCCGGGGGCCGGCCTCCTCCGTGCCCACCCCACCCCGAGCCACAGCCGCGGACGGGATGCCCGGGCGTCGCCCGCCGGTTGCGCATGGCTCGCATGACTCGCATGACTTGCTGCTCTAAAGACGCAGCAGCTCGATGCCGGTGGGGCGAGTCCGGCGGTCGAGCCCCCCCTTCACGTCGATCACGATCCCGCGCGATTCGCGCAGCAGGTCGGTGACCCCGGGCCAGCCCGGTTGCGTGAACGCGGCGTGCGGCACGGCCAGGATGACCGCGTCGGCCGGGCGCAATGCATCGCGGGCGACGAGCCCGATGCGGTGCTCCCTCGACGCCGCCTCCCGGTCGGCGCACGGGTCGTGTACCTGGACCTCGAAGCCGTAGTCCTGGAGTGCGTGCACGATGTCGACGACGCGCGTGTTGCGCACGTCGGGGACATTCTCCTTGAAGGTGAACCCCAGGATCGTCACCACCGCACGACCGGCACCGAGACCGCGCCGGACCAGGGCCTTCACCGCCTGCCCGGCAACATGGGCACCCATCGCGTCGTTGACGCGACGACCGGCAAGGATGACCTCCGGCTGGTAGCCGAGCATCGCCGCCTTGTGCGCCAGGTAGTAGGGATCGACGCCGATGCAGTGTCCGCCGACGAGCCCCGGGGTGAAGGGCAGGAAATTCCACTTGGTGCCGGCTGCGGCGAGCACGTCGCGGGTGTCGATGCCCAGGCGGGCGAAGATGAGGGCCAGCTCGTTCATCAGCGCGATGTTGAGGTCGCGCTGGGTGTTCTCGATCACCTTGGCCGCTTCCGCCACCCGGATGCTCGCGGCCCGGTGGACACCCGCCGCGATCACGGACTCGTAGACGCGGGCGACGATGTCGAGCGTCGCCTCGTCCGGCGCGGCCACGATCTTCGCGACCCGGGTGAAGGTGTGCTCCCGATCGCCGGGGTTGATCCGTTCCGGCGAGTAGCCGACCGCGAAGTCCGCTCCACATGCGAGCCCCGAGGCCTCCTCCAGCACCGGAACGCACTCCTCCTCCGTCACCCCGGGGTAGACCGTCGACTCGAACACGACGATGTCGCCCCGGTCGAGACCATGGCCCACAGTGCGCGCCGCGCCGAGGAGCGCCCGCAGGTCCGGCGTCCTGGTGGGGGGGTCGATGGGCGTGGGGGCGGCCACGATGTGGAAGTCCGCCTCGCGCAGCGCCTGCGCATCGCTCGTGAAGCGCACATCGCTCGCCGCGAGTTCCTCCGGGTCGACCTCGCCGGTTCGGTCCACGCCCCGCCGGAGCTCCTCCACGCGGTCCGGGTCGATGTCGAAGCCGATGACGCGCGATCGTCGCCCGAACGCGACCGCCACCGGGAGCCCGACGTACCCGAGCCCGACGACCGAAATGCGTCGGCCGTGCCCCATCATCGCCCCCCGTGGAAGGCCTGGTACCAGTCGACGAACCGTCGGATCCCGACCTCGACCGGGGTGCTCGGCCGGTAGTCGAACTCACTCTCCAGATCGTCGACATCCGCCCAGGTGTCGGGCACGTCGCCGGGTTGCAGGGGCAGGATGTTCTTCTTCGCCTTGCGCCCCAGGCAATCTTCGAGCACCTCGATATAGCGTTCGAGCTGCACCCAGCGGCTGTTGCCGATGTTGTAGACCCGGTGCGGGGCGGCGCTGGTGGCCGGATCGGGCGACTCCGCGCGCCAGTGCTCGTTCGCGCCCGCGGGCCGGTCGAGGACCCGCACCACGCCTTCGACGATGTCGTCGATGTAGGTGAAGTCGCGGCGGTGGCGGCCCCGGTTGAACACGTCGATGGGGCGGCCTTCGAGAATGTTGCGCGTGAACAGGAACAGCGCCATGTCGGGCCGGCCCCAGGGCCCGTAGACGGTGAAGAACCGCAGCCCGGTGGCCGGCAGCCCGTAGAGGTGGCTGTAGCTGTGGGCCATCAGTTCGTTGGCCTTCTTGGTGGCGCCGTAGAGCGAGAGCGGGTGGTCGACGCTGTGTCGCACCGAGAACGGCAGGGTGCGGTTGGCGCCGTAGACGGAGCTCGAAGATGCGTAGACCAGATGCCCGACGCGGTGGTGGCGGCACCCTTCGAGGATGTTGAGAAACCCCACGAGGTTGGCGTTGACGTAGGCGTGCGGGTTTTCGAGCGAGTACCGGACCCCGGCCTGCGCGGCGAGATTCACCACCCGGTCGGGTCGCTCCCGATCGAAGAGCGTGGCGACCGCCGCCCGGTCCGAAATATCGGCGCGCACGTCGCGAAACCCTGCGAACGCCTTGATGCGATCGAGCCGCGCCCGCTTCAGCGCCACGTCGTAGTACGGATCCAGGTTGTCGATCCCCACCACCTCGTCGCCCCGTTCGAGCAGCCGGAGGGCAAGCGCGGCACCGATGAATCCGGCCGCGCCGGTGACGAGAATTTTCATGATGTCTCCGGCCCGCATGCACGGGCTTTCCGGGGAGCGCAGGAGTCGAAACCGGGGGACTACCCGAACCTCGGCAGAGCATATGTCAGCACCGCCCCGTTGGCGATGCGCGACCAACCCGCGGTGCCGGGGTACGGATCCGAGCAGATGAGCCGGGTATCGCCATCGTCGCGTTTCCGAAGCTGGAAATAGTCGGGGTCCTCGGCGAAGCGGCAGGCAATGTGGATCCGGGATGGACTCGCCATGATCAGGTTCATGGCCCGGACGTAGCGGGTGCGCTTCTCGATGACGGCAAGCCCGCGTTCGAGCGCCTCGTGCATGTCGCCGCGATCGAAGCGCTTGATGTAGTTGAAGATCTTCTCCGCCCCGATCCTCCCCTGCTCCCGGATGCGCACCCCTCGCAGCTCGCCGTTGAAGATGAACACATGCCGGCCGTCGTCGAACGGCATGTTGTTCTCGACCTGGATGCCCTCGTCGCGAAAGGCGCTCCGTGCATGGGCGAGCAGCAGCGTCGTCTCGCCGAAGCGGTCGTGCCGATCCTTCCACACCGGGCGGATGTCGTGGTGCCGCCGCCACGCGCCGTCCTCGAGCCACGCGCACCCCCAGCCGTGGCCCTGGTACTCGCGGCTGTCGCGCGCGATGGTCGCGAACACGTCGAGATGCGGCTCGATCGCGAACGGACGTGGAGAATGAACACAGAGCAGCCGGCACATGGGGTGGTCCGGTGACAGACGCGGCCGGGAACCCGAAGCGACCGTTCGACCGTCAGACCGGATGCAGCCCGGGAAATTCGAGCCCCATGGTCTCGTCGAGCCCGTGCATGATGTTGAACGCCTGCACCGCCTGGCCGGCCGCACCCTTCATCAGGTTGTCGATGGCGCTGATCACCACCAGCCGGTTCGAAGCCGGGTCGCGTTCGAAGCCGATGTCGCAGTAGTTGGTTCCGGCGACGAGCTTCGGCTCGGGATAGCGGTGGATGCCGCTGCGCTCCTTCACGATGCGCACGAAGGGCTCCGCCGCATAGTCCTCGCGCAGGATCTTCCACACGTCCTTCTCCGAGAGGTCGCGGTCGAGGAATACGTGGCAGGTGGCGAGGATGCCGCGCACCATCTCGATCGAGGTGGCCGAGAAGTGGACCTGCCCGGCGCCGAGTTCCTGCACCATCTCCGCCACGTGGCGGTGCCCCGTCGGCCGGTAGGAGCGCACCGCGCCGCTGCGCTCGGGGTGGTGGCTTGCATCGCTCGATGCGTTGCCGCCTTCGCTCGATCCGGCCTTCACCTCCACCACCGCATTCCCGGCGAGCCCGCGGCGGAAGAAGGGGCGGAGCGCAAGGAGGGTGGCGGTCGCGTTGCAGCCCGCACACGCAACGAGGTCGGCGGTGGCGAGGGCGTCGCGGTGCAGCTCCGGCACTCCGTAGACGAACGCGCCGAGCAGGTCGGGGCGCGGATGTTCGCGGCCGTACCAGCGCCCGTAACCGGCCGGGTCCCGCAGCCGGAAGTCCGCGCTCTGGTCGACGATCCGGGGCGCGAGGGCGCGGAACTCGTCGATGCGGGTCATCGACTGCCCGTGGGGGAGGCACAGGAACAGCACGTCGCAGGGTTCGAGTTCGGCCGCGGAGGAGAACTTGAGCCGCGTGGACCCCCGCAGGTTCGGGTGCGCGTTGTGCACGAACTTCCCGGCGAGGCGCTCCGATGTCGCCTGGCACACCTCGACGCCCGGGTGAAACCGGAGCAGGCGCAGCAGCTCGCCGCCGGTGTACCCGGACGCACCGACGATCGAGGCGCGGATCACGCCCCGGGCTCCGCGGGGCCCCTTCCCGCCGGCCTCGCGAGGCAGACCATTCGCGCTCGCTCCGCTGGCCCGAAAGTTTCACCGATTCGCGAAGCGAGAGCATGGAGATGACTGGTTTCGCAAGGTAAACGCGAGACAGGGCGCGCAGACACGTCGAGCCCCCCGAGCCACACCCTGGCCACGTTTAATGCAGCAAAACCAGCCGGTTCCGTGCCCGCAGCCGGGAACTGGTGAAATTTTCGGGCGAGGTGCTGCCTCCGTCGGGTCCGCACTCTGCCGCTCATCACCCGCCTTCCACCAGGTCCCCCACCGACAGGTCCCCCACCGAGACAATCGCAGATCCAATCGTCGATCCGCCCGCTCACCGCCCGCCCTCCACCAGATACCCCACCATCCGGCCGGGGATATTGACGCCGGTGGTGTCGATGCTGTTCCTGAACTCCATGGTGTAGTTGACCTCGTTCACGAGGAGACCGCGTGGCGTCTCGAAGAGATCGACGGCGAGGATCCCTCCGCCCACCGCCCGGGCCGCGGCGAGCGAGACCGCCGCCACCTCCGCGGTCACCGGGCAGTTCGATGCCCGGGCGCCGCGCGCGGTGTTCGTGATCCAGTGCGCGGAGTCCCGGTAGATGGCGGCGACGCACTCGTCGCCGACGACGAAGCTGCGGATGTCGCGCCCGTGCTTCTCCACGTACTCCTGAATGTAGAAGATGGAGTGGTGGTAGCTGCCGAGGATGGTCTTGTGCTCCAGGATCGACTCCGCCGCGTCGCGGTCGTTGACCTTCGAGAGCAGCCGGCCCCAGGAGCCGACCGCAGGCTTCAGCACCGCGGGGTAGCCGATGTCGTCGAGCGCCGCGAGCGCGGACGCCTCGGTGAACGCGATGCGCACCTCCGGCTGCGGAACCCATCCCTCTTCCAGCGCGAGCGAGGTGAGCAGCTTGTCGCCGCAGACGTTCGCGACCTGGTAGCTGTTCACGCACCGGATCCCCCGATTCTCCAGCAGCCGCAGCCCGTGCAGCGCCCGGGAATGGTTGATGGAGCGCTCCAGCACCACGTCGACATCGGGGCCGCTCCTCAAGTCGAAGACCATCTTCCGGTCGTCGAGCATGACGACCTCCACCTCGCGGCGCTTCGCCAGCTCTTCGAGCAGGAGCTTCTCCTCCCGGCGGATCAGGGAATGGAGGAAGCCGACCCTCACTGACCCCAGTCCTCCTCGGTCTCGGGGGCCTCGCCTAGCTCCGGTGGGTCCACCTCCAGCACCTCCAGCTCGCTGCCGCAGTCAGGGCACTCGATCAACTCTCCCACCACCGCGTCGGCCGTCAGCTCGATCTCCGCTCCGCACACCGGACACTCCGCCATCTGTCTCCTCCCTCCGCACCCTGGAATCGCCACCACCCCAAGCCCGCCCTGAGCCATGCCTCGGGGTTCTCCCCGAGCTACAACTCGAGTACAGCCGGAGCCACCCCGAAAGCCAGCCGACAGCGCCGACCCGTTTCCATCAACGCCTTCCCGAGGGCGCGCGCATTGTAGACACCGACCCGCGGGATGACGAGAACCGCACGCGCGCTCCCCACCGCCAACGGCATTCGTCTACCGCCATCGGCCCATCGCGGGCATGCCGGAAGGCGAACATTGCCTGGTTTGCGGCATCCAACGACCCACCTGGAGGATTGAGACTTGCAGGCTTGGCGATGCCTGCGGCTTCCGTTTGAGACCGATGCTTACCGCTGCATGGTGTGCGGCATCGAGGGCGGCCGGTCCGGCAATCTGCTCGTCTCGGCGGTGATGCAGGAAACTCCGCATACGCGGGCTTTCGTGGTGGTCGAGTGCCGGCCTGGAGCAACCTCATCCGCGCACAGGCACGAATTCCGATTGCGGGATCAAATCCTGAAAAAAAAACGTAACTGATTGATAATAAAGAGGGAATTGGCGGAGAGGGAGGGATTCGAACCCCCGGTCCCCCGGAGGGGACAACTGATTTCGAGTCAGCCCCGTTCGGCCGCTCCGGCACCTCTCCGGGTGCACAACGATCATCGTGCCCTGGTCCGCAGTCCTCCAGTGGTTCGCGGGCGAGGGGAAGCATTGTAGGGAATCGGCATTCGAACCGGAACCTTCCCGACCGCCTCTCTACCCTCCCTCCGAAACCCCCTTCCCACCTCCCCGTGATGAGAATCCTCACCGACCAGTGCGTGGAGACAGCAGTGCGCGACGGTGCACGAATTCAGGGGCTTGGGCGAGCCGGTCATGATCGTTGCGATGCACAACGATCAATCGATCACCACCCTCGTTCCCGCCGCCACCCGGTCGAAGAGGTCGATGACGTCGTCGTTGCGCATGCGGATGCATCCGCGGGAGCCCGGCGCCGTCATGTCGGTGTCGTCCGGGCAGCCGTGGATGTAGATGTAGCGGCGCATGGTGTCGACGGGCCCCAGGCGGTTGCGGCCGGGTTCCGTGCCGGAGAGCCAGAGGATCCGGGTGAGGATCCAGTCGCGGCCGGGGTGCGCGGCGCCGAGCACCGGGGTGTAGCACTCGCCGGTGGGTCGGCGGCCGACGAATACCGTGCCCGGGGCGGCGCCGGCGCCGATCAGGGCGCGAATCACATGCCCTCCCCTCGGCGTGCACTCGCTGCCCTCCCGCTCCCCGGGACCATTGGCGGCGGTGGACACGGGCCAGGTCTTGCGCACCGCCCCCCGCACCCGCAGTTCGAGGCACTGGCGAGCCAGGTCGATGCGCACGAGGGAGTCGGCCGCGGCGGAGCGGCGGGGCGCAGACGCCCGCTCCGGACCGCCAGGGCCGCGGGCCGCAGACGCCCGCTCCGGGACTTCGGTGCGGTGGGACGCGCGAAAGGCGGCGGCGAACTTCTTCGAGGTCCTGCGCGTCATGCGGGATTCGACCTCATCGTTGTCGGGTGCGCGCCATATGGCGGCGGACGGCACGCAAGCATTGTCCGGCACTTCCCGCCCGACCGGAACATGCCCTCCCGAATTTCCAACCGTTCGCCCTCGTCCGCGAACTTCACGACCGTCCTGATCGCAGTCGGTGGCGGCGACCTCGACCACCGCGGGCTCCATACGGTCATCGACGCCTGACGAGGCGGCGGCAGTGCCCGTCATGACGAGAATGAAGCGCGGGGCTCCGGTCAGCCCCGATCCCGGCGCCGCGCGGGCGGCAGCATGTCGCTACTCGTTGCGCAGGTGCGGCGCCGCGGACTCCCCGAGCGCCCGCCAGATGCCGGCGAGGCCCAGGCTCAGGGTCAGCACCACACAGAACCCGACGGTGCCCGCCACGGTGCCCGGCAGGAACGTCCAGTCCTGCTCCAGCACCTGCGTGGTCACCCCCCACGCCGTCAGCGTCCCGGCCGCGGCCGCGATGGCTCCGGTCACCAGGCCCAGCAGCGCGAACTCCACCGCGTGGATGAGCACGACATCGCGCCGCCTCACCCCGAGCACCTTGAGCACCACGCTCTCCCAGGTGCGCCGCCGGTGTCCGGCCGCCACCGCCCCGGCCAGCACCAGAGCACCCGTGAGCAATGTCACCCCGCCGACGCCGCGCGCCGCAGTTGCGATGGCCCCCATCAGCTCGGCCACCCGCCCCAGCGCCTCGCGCACCCGCACCGTGGTGACCTGCGGAAATTCGCGCACCAGCGCCTGCTCCACCCGCGCCTCGGCCTCGGGGGTCGCCCCCACGGCGCGGCGAGCGCTTGGGTCCGGCGCCCCGCAGATAGAGCTGGACGGCGAGCTGGTTGCCAGGTCGGATCCCTCGCCGGTGCGCGAAGCGCGGGGGACTCGGATTCAGACCGTATTCCCCACGAACACTACGACCCCACGGATGTCGGTGTCGATGATGCGCGCGGGCGCGTGCGCATCAAGGGCGTGCAGGGTGCGGCGCCCGTCGTGCTCGACGAAGCGCCGGACAACGGTCTCCGCGCCCCGGTCGGGGTCGCGCACCGCGACCAGGCCGCCGTCGGCGAGGGGTACGTCGGGGTCAAATCCGGACGTGGTCGCCCGCGCGCACCCGCGGCGCCATGGCGTCGTTGGCGATGCGCACGATGCACGTCTCGGGGCCGAGCATCATTCGCCCGGCGCAGCGCGGCGGCGCCGCAGACGTGTCCGGGGCGGTTGCGCAACGGGGGGCGGGACAGTCAACGCCACCCGTCGGTCTCACCGACCGAACACGGCGGCGCCCGCCGGGCGCGGGGAGCGCTGTGCTGCGCTCACCAGCGCACGGTGGCCTCGATGCCGACGGTGTGCTCCGGCGCGTCGAGGTCATCCTCGCGGCGCGTCGCCTTGACGTCGAAGGTGAGGTCGGGGGCGGCGGGGGCTTGCGGTGTGAGTCGCCAGCCGAGGGTGGCGTCGCGGGTGTCGGGGCTGAGCCCGAGGGCGGCGTGGGGGCCGGCGGTGAAGCGCCCGCCGAGGGCGGAGAAGCCCCAGGCCCCTTCGAGCGTCCAGCGCGCGGTGGCGGTGCTCTCGGTGCGCTCCGCGAGCGGGTCGGGGGCGAACAGTGCGTCCAGTCCGCCTTCGGCGCGGTCGCCGACGTCCTGGCGGAGACTGAGCGACGGCCCCCGCGCGCTCTCCGGACGGGGGTCGAAGGTGAGCGCGGCGGAGAGGCCGCGGTCCTTCAGGTCGTCGTCGTCGTGGGCGATGAGGGTGCGGCCCGAGACATCGAGGGTGAGGCCGAGGGTCGGGGCGCTCAAGGCGAGTCCGCCGCCGAGCTCGACCCCGAGGCCGGTCTCGGCATCGCCGCCGTCGTGGCGCACCCCCGTTTCGAGCCGGGGCGTGAGCTGGCTGTCGTCGGCGAGGGCGAAGCGGTAGCGCCCCTCGACGCCGAGCCGGAGGCGGGTCACGTCGGAGTCCGAGGCCGCGAGGTCGCGGGTGCGCTCCGAGGCGGTGCGGGTCCACAGGGCGTCGGCGGTGAGCGCCAAGGTGGGGCCGGTGCCGGCGTCGAGCAGGTCGCTCCGCAGCCCCGCCGCCGCCATCGTCCACTCGGTGTCGGCGCGGTAGCGCGCCTCCTGCGTCTTCAGCGTCACTTCGCCCGCGCCGAGGCCCGCGGCGCCCCAGAGCTTGAGGCGGGGGGTGGCGTGCACGGAGGCGTAGGGGAGCGCGGCGCTCAGCGATGCGTCCACCGCGCCGCTGCCCGCGCCTCCCGCACTGTCGCACCGCGTCGGCCCTTCGTCCTCGGCTTCGGAGCAGCCCGGCGCGCCCCCGCCGGAGTAGCTTCCTTCGGAGGTGCTCTGCGTCAGCGCAAGGCCGAAGAGCCAGTCGCCGCGGGCGTAGTCCGCCCCGAGCAGCGCCGTGGTCACCGTGCCCTCGAGGGTGATGGCGGTGCCGGCGTCGCGCTCGGCGCCGTCGAAGGTGTTCCGGCTCGCCCGGCCCCAGAAGGCGAGCGTGCCGCCCGTCGCATCGGCGGGGCGGGTGAACGTGAAGTGGGATCCGAGGAGCGCCTCGCCCTCGCCCATCGCGCGCGTCTCCATGGCCGCGCACTCGTCGATGGGAGCCTTCGCGCCGTCCGTGTCCGGCGCACTCTCGCGCCCGAGCGCGGACATGACGCACCCCCCCTCGCGCCCAATCTCCGCGGCCGCCTCGTCGTCGGTCGACGCGCCAAGGGCGGTGCCCGCGAAAGCCCCCTCCGTCCCCGGCGTGCGCGGTGCGCCTATCCGGTCCGCAATGCCCTCCAGCGCCTGCTCGGCGACGGTGCGCCCGAAGCGCGCGAGATAGGCCGCCGGCAGCGGGTCCGAGTTGGTGATGGTGCCGACGCCCACGCCGCCGCCGGCGGCAATGGAGACCGCGGTCTCGCCGTCTAAAGCTGTGGCCTCGTATATCTCCACCTCGAAGGTCTCCGCGCCTTCGTCATGCGTGTCATCCAACGTGGGGACGGCCACCTGCTTCTCCTGCTCACCCTCGAAGAAGGGCGTGATGTCCTGCCGGGACCGGTAGTCCACATCCGCCGTCGCCGACACAGGCGAACTCTCCCGTGTCCTCCAGAACACGAAGACCGTGCCCGGCGCGGGCGCCGACAGCCGCAGGGTGAACTGCACGGTCTCCCCTTCGCTCACCGTCGGACTGTCGATGGAGACCGTAATCGGGGCCGGCGCGTCGTCGTCGGCCACCGCCACCCGGGCCGAGGCCGAGGCGCCGAGCTGGTAGCCTTCGCCGGGGTTCACCATCACCGTCACCGGGCCGCCGGGCTCGTCGGTGGTGTCGTCCACGGTGGGCACCGATAGGGTCGCCGTGGTCTCGCCGCTCGCGATGGTCACCGTCTGCGCGCCCTCTTCCCCGGCGGCCACGAAGTCCGCGCCGCTGGCGTCCGAGACCGTGTAATGCACCGTCAGGGCGGCGGTCGGGGCCGGGATAGCGGTGAGTGTGAAGGTCGCGTCCGTCCCCTCGGTCACGTCCTCACCGGCCGCCACGGTCACTTCCGGCACGGTCACTTCCGGCAACGAGACGTCATCGTCGGTGATGGTGAAGTCCGCGAGATTGTCGGTGCCGCTCGCCCCGCCGCCGAGGCCGGTGCCCGAACTCGCGCCGAGCGGGTCGAGGCCGACCATCACCGTCTCGCCGCCGGCCTCCGCCGTGGCGTCGTCGGTGGCCGTCAGCGTCAGCGTCACCGACGTGGCCGTCGTCCCCGTGCTCGGTCCGGTGAAGGTCACCGTCGGCGTGGGCTCGGTATCAAGGGCGTTGCAGCTCACCCCGGTGGGCAGGGGGGTGGGGCAGGCGAGCGTGTAGTCGGTGCCCCGCATTGCCGAGCCTGAGAAGACGAGCGGCACCGGCAGCGTCTCGCCCGACACCAGGCCCCGGCCGAGCGTCACCGTGAAGGTCTTGGCGCCGCCCGCCTCGGCGATGGCGGCGGCCGAACCGGCGAGCGTCACCGCGGTCGCGTCGTCGTCGGTCACGGGCACCGTGGCCAGGGCCGGCGCGCCCGGCGCGTAGCCGGCGCCTGCGGCCACCGTGACCGACACCGCCCCGGAGGGCTCGTCGGCGCTGTCGGCGGTGGTCGCCACTTCAATGTCCACCGAGCTTTCCCCGGCCCGGATGACGGCCGTCTTCGCGCCCTCGTCGCCTGCGGCCACGAAGTCCGCGTTCGCCGCGTCGGCCACCGCGTAGCTCACCGTCAGGTCGGATGTTGGCGCCGGGGTGGCGGTGAGCGTGAACGCCGCGGCCGTCCCCTCGGTGACGCCCGGCCCGGCCGCGACCGTCACCTGCGGCGCTTCGGCGCAGTTCTCGAGGCGCTCGAGCTCGATGCGCACCGGGCCCCAGCCGGACCAGACGGCCTCGCCCGCGCGGGCCTCGGCCGCCGTGTAGGGCTCCAGCGTTTCGTGCGTCTCCGCCCCGAAGGCGATGAGCACCCGCAGCCAGTTCTCGCCGAAGTTGCGGTCCGCGCGGCTGCGGTTCTGCTCGTAATAGCCGCGCACCGTGGCGACGAGGTCCGCCGCCGTCGCGGGGCAGGTGGCCGGCGCGGCGTCGTTGTCCGCCACCGCCACGCTCGCCGAGGCGGTGGCGAGCGTGTAGCCCGTCCCCGCGGCCAGCGTCGCGGTGATGGCGCCGTCGGCCTCGTCGGTGGGGTCGTCGTCGGTCGCGACCGTGAAGGTGGCGGCGCCCGAAACCGGCACCGTCACCGCGCGCGCCCCGGCCTCGCCGGACGCGGCGAAGCTGCCGCTCTCGGAGACCGTCACCGACACCGTCAGCGGCGTCGCCGGGGGCGGGACCGCGGTCAGGGTGAAGGTCGCGGCGGCGCCCTCGGTGACGTCCGGCCCGGCCGCCACGCTCACCGCCGGCGTGCCGTCGTTGTCGCGCACCTCCACTTCGGCCAAGGCCAGGTCGCCCAGCGCGTAGGCGTCGTCGGCACGCAGCGCCACCGTCACCACGCCGCCGTCCTCGGCCACGCCGTCGTCTTCCGTCGCCACCTTGAACTCCGCCGAGGTCTGCCCCGGCGGGATGGTCACCGTGCGCAGGCCCTCGTCGGCGGCGGCGAGGAAGTCCGCGCCCGGCGCCTCCGACACCCACACGGCCACCGGCAGCGCCGACGCCGGCGCCGACTTCGCCGTCAGCTTGAACGTCACCCGCGCGCCCTCGACCACCGGCGACGTGTGCTGCGAGGACAACGACACCAGCGATGCATCGTTGTCCAGCACCTCCACCGACGCAGACGTGGGGCTGCCCAGCGTGTAGACGTCCGGCAGCGCGGCCAGCGTCGCCGTCACCGCGCCGTCGGGCTCTTCGGCGCCGTCGTCGCGGGTCTTGACTGTGAACGTCGCCGTGGTCTCGCCCGCCTTGAGCCGCACCCGCCGCTGGCCCTCGTCGGCGGCGGCGAGGAAATCGCTCCCCGCCGCGTCCGCGACGTCGACGAAGACGTCGAAGGTCGTCGACGGCGCCGCGGCCGCCGTCAGCGTGAACGTCACTTCCGCGCCCTCGGCGACCGGCCCGGCCGGCGAGGCGGCGATGGTGATGGCCACCCGCTCCACCTCCAGGGCTTGCAGCGCCTTCGCCACCTCGAGCCAGCGCGCGCGGTGCGCCGCGGCGGGCGTGTATCCGAGCAGGCTGGCGGGCGTGTAGGCGAGCGTGAGCGCCTCGCCGAAGGTCATCGGCTCGACGTCCGCCAGGTCCGAACCGGTCTGGCCGAGCGCCTTGAGCGCCCGCTTCCAGTGCGCCGCGCACGCCTCGGCGCAGCCGTTCTCCGCCATCCAGCCCCGCACCTTGTCGGCGAGGCCGGCCAGGGGGGTGGCGCGCGCCGTGGCCGAGGACACGCCCAGCCTGAACCCGCTCCCCGGCAGCGACCGCGCCCGCACCTGGAAGGCGTAGTCGGTGCCGCCGGCCAGGCCCCTCGCCGTGTGGCTTCTCGTGCCGGGGCCGCTGCCGGGGATGGTCGTCCAGGCGCCCCAGGAGACGGGGTCGCCCGTGCCCCGGCGGTACTGGAAGTCGGCGGTGCGGTCGACGGCGGGCGCGGCGGGCGGCGCGTAGCGCCAGGCGAGCGCCACCGACCCCGCGCCCGGCGTCGCCGTCAGGCCGGTGGGGGCCGGGGGCGGCTTGTCGTCGTCGCGGATGGTGACGATCGACTCGCTGGGCGCGCCCACCGACACCCCGGCGGGGAGGTTCAGGGCGGCTATGGTCACCTTGAACGCCTCGCTTTCCTCCGGCAAGTTGTCGTCCTCGATGGCGATGCGCAGCGTCGCCCGCGTGTCCCCCGCCGGGAAATCGACCGTGTACGGGCCGGCCGCGAAGTCCGCGCCCGCGCTCGCGCCGGTGTCGACCGAGACGAGCCTGACCCGCGTCGCCGCGCCGCGCGCCGCCGACAGCGCCAGCGTGAGCTCCGCATGGCTGTCGTCGCCCTCGGCCACCGTCACCGCCGTCGAGCTGGCGGCGAAGGCCACTGTCACGGGCGGCGCCGGCGTCGCCGTCGCCTCGGCCGAGGCCGCGCCCTCGATCGTCCCGTCCACCGCGCGCACCTGGAAGCCGTAGGCGGTGCCGTTGGTCAGGCCCGTCACCGTGTGGGTGGTCGTCGTGGCGGTGCTGCTGGCGATGGCCGTCCAGCTCCCCCAGGCGCCAGTGCCCGGCGGGGTCCGCTGGCGGAACTGCCAGCTGTCGATGGCGCTGTTGCTCGGGTCCGTCCAGCTCAGGGCGACCTGCTGGTCGCCCGCCGCAGCGGTGAAGCCGGCGGGCGCCGCCGGCACGGTGTCGTCGTCGGTCACCGTCACCGACACGTCGCCGGTCACCGAGCCGTAGCCGCCGCCCGACGCGCTGTGGGTCAGCGTCGCGCTGTCGTTCACGCCGTCGTTGTCCTCCCCCGCCGACACCGTCACCGTCTGCGTCGTGCCCCAGGTGGTGGTCGTGAAGGTCAGCGTGGCTTGGTCGCCGTTCGTGCCGGAGTCGGTGTCCACCGTCACCTCGCCGCTCGCCCCCGCCACCGTCACGGTGACGTTCCCCGTCGGCTGGGTCGCGAGCTTCACCGTGTAGGTGCCGCTGCCCCCCTCCGCCACCGTCAGCGAAGTCGGGTCGAGGACCAGGCCCGGCGTGTCGTCGTCGGTGACCGTCACCGCCACGCTGCCGGTCACCGAGCCGTAGCCGCCGCCGCTGGCGCTGTGCGTCAGGGTGGCGCTGTCGTTCGCGGTGTCGTCGTCCTCATCCGCCGACACGGTCACCGTCTGCGCGGTGTCCCAGGTGGTCGTGGTGAATTCCAGCGTGCTCTGGTTGCCGTTCATGCCGGGGTTGGTGTCCACCGTCACCTCGCCGCTCGCGCCCCCGACCGTCACCGTGACGTTCCCATCGGGCTGGCTCGAGAGCGCCACCGTGTAGGTCGCGCTCGACTCCTCGACCACCGTCACCGTGGCCGAACTGAACACCAGGGCGGTCCACACCGCGGTCGCCGCCTCCGCGCTCGCGGGGCCGGTGTTCAGCCCGTCGGTCGCGCTGTCCGCGGCCACCGTCACCGTCACGTCCGCGTCGCCGTCGGGAGTGATCGCGAGCGTATAGATCCTCGCACTCGTCGCCGTGAACGTGCCCGCCGCGCCGCCGGTCACCGTGATGTCGTTCTTGACGAAGCCCGTGACATCCTCCGAGAAGGTGAACGTCACCGTCAGGTCGCCGGTGCCGCTGATCCTGTCCGGCACCCCGGTGATCTCCACCGTCGGCGCGCTCGTGTCCGGGTCGGTGATGCTGAAGTCCGCCAGGCTGTCGGTGCCGGACGCGCCGCCGCCGAGGCCGGTGCCGGAACTCGCGTTCAGCGTGCCGAGGCCGATGGCCACCGTCTCGCCGCCCGGCTCGGCGGTGCCGTCCGCCGCCGCGCTCAGCCTCAAGGCCACCTGCGTCGCCGTCGCCCCCGTGCTCGGCCCGGTGAAGGTCACCATCGCATTCCCGGAGTCCAGGTTCGCGCAGGCCACCCCGGTCGGCAGGGTCGTCGGGCACGCCGTCGTGTAGTCCGTGCCCCGCGTCGCGCCGCCGCCGAAGGTCAGGGGCACCGGCAGCGTCTCGCCGTTCACCAGGCCCCGGTTCAGGGTGATGGTGAAGTCCTTCGTGCTCCCCTCCTCGACATCCCCGGCGCTCCCCGCCAAGGTCACCGCGGTCGGGTCGTTGTCCACCACCGTGACGGTGGCCGCATCGCCGCTCAGGCCGCTGTAGTCGCTGTCCGACGAGGTCGAGGCCCAGGTGACCGTCAGCTCCCGGCCGATGGGGCTGTCCGTGTTGTCATTTGTGGCGCGCACCGTCACCGTCTGCGCCGAGTTCCAGTTCGTGTTGTCGAAGGGAATGGCCTCGCTCGAAGCGAACGTGGCGCCTGCGTCCGGACCGTCCAGCGTCAGCCCGGCGGGCGCGGTGACGGTGACCGAGACGGGGTCAGACGGCGGGGTGTTCAGCACCACCGTGAAGGTCGCCGTGTCCGTGGTGCTGCCCTCGGTGGCCTCCCCGTCGGTCACCGCCGCGGCCACGCCCGGCGTGTCGTCGTCGGTCACCGTCACCTCCACGCTGTCGCCGGTGACCCCGGCGTAGTCGCCGCCGGCGGCCGTGTGGGTCAGCGTGGCGCTGTCGTTGGCGGTGTCGCCGTCCTCGTCCGCCGACACCGTCACCGTCTTGGGCGAGTTCCAGTTGCTGGTGGTGAAGGTCAGCGTGGTCTGGTTGCCCTGAGCCGTGGTGTCGGTGTCCACCGTTACGTCGCTGTTGTTGCTCGCGACCATCACCGTGACGGTCCCGGTGGGCTCGGTCGCGAGCTTCACCGTGTAGGTGCCGCTGCCACCCTCGGCCACCGTCAGCGCGGTCGGGCCGATGACCAGGCCCGGCGTGTCGTTATCCGCCACTTCCGCCTCCGCCGAGGCGGCGCCGAGGCGGTAGCCCGAACTCAGCAGCGCCTCGACCTTCACCGCGCCGCCGGGCTCGGCCGCGCCGTCGTCCGCCGTCGCCACCGTGAAGTTCGCCGAGGCCGCCCCCGCGGGGATGGTCACCGTGCGCAGGCCCTCGTCGGCGGCGGCGAGGAAGTCCGCCCCCGGCGCGTCGGACACCCGCACGGACACCCTCAGCCCCGACGCCGGCGCCGGCTTCGCCGTCAGCGTGAACGTCAGCGTCCCGCCCTCGACCACCGACGCCGTGTGGGACGTGGACACCGACACCAGCGGGCTGGCCGGGTTGTCGTCGTCGAGCACCCGCACCGACGCCGACGGTGGCGAGTCCGGCACGTAGTCCGCACCGGCGGCCACCCGCGCCGTCACCTCGCCGTCGTCCTCCCTGGTCGTGTCCGGCTGGATGGTCACCGTGAAGTTCGCCGAGGTCTGGCTCGCCGCGATGGTCACCGTGCGCTTCCCCTCGTCGGCGTCGGCCAGGAAGTCGCTGCCCTGCACATCCTTCACATCGACGGTGACGTCGAGCGCCGACGCCGGGGCCGGGGCCGCAGTGAGCCTGAACGTCACGACGCCACCCTCGGCCGCCGGGCCGGAGGACGCCGGCGCGATCGACACCCGCGGGCGCTCCGCCTCCAGCGCCCGCAGCAGCTCCGCCACCTCGAGCCAGCCGGCGCCCTGCCCGACGCCGGGCGTGTACGCGAGCGTCAGCGCCTCGCCGAAGGTCATCGGCTCGACCGCCTCCAAGTCCGCGCCGGTCTCGCCGAGCGCCTTGAGCACCCGCTTCCACCTCGCCCCGCACTCGTCGGCGCACGAGCTCTCCGCCATCCAGGCCCGCACCTTGCCGGCGAGGGCGGCCTCGGGGGTGGACACGGGGGTGGCGCGCGCCGTGTCCGAGGACAGGCCCGGCCTGAACCCGCCCCCCGGCCGCGACCGCGCCCGCACTTGGAAGGCGTACTCGGTGCCGCCGGTCAGGCCCGTTACCGTGTGGCGCCTCGTGCCGGCGCCGCTGCCGGGGATGAGCGTCCAGGCGCCCCAGGAGACGGGGTCGCCCGTGCCCCGGCGGTACTGGAAGTCGGCGGTGCGGTCGACGGCGGGCGAGGCGGGCGGCGCGTAGCGCCAGGCGAGCGCCACCGACCCCGCGCCCGGCGTGGCCGTCAGGCCGGTGGGGGCCGGGTGGGGCTGGTCGTCGTCCCGGATGGTGACGGTCGCCTCGGAGGGCGTGCCCACCGCCACCCCGGCGGGGAGGCCCTGGGCGACAATGATCACATTGAACGCCTCGCTTTCCTCCGGCACGTTGTCGTCCACGATGGCGATGCGCAGCGTCGCCTCCGTGTCCCCCGCCGGGAAATCGACCGTGTACGGGCCCGCCTCGAAGTCCGCGTGCGCGCTCGCGCTGGTGCCGATCGCGATGAGCCTGACGCCCGTCGCCGCGCCGCGCGCCGCCGACAGCGCCAGCGTGAGCCCGGCATGGCTGTCGTCGCCCTCGGTCACCGTCACCGCCGTCGAGCCGTCCGCGAAGGACACCGTGACGGGCGGCGCCGGCGTCGCGGTCGCCTCGGCCGAGGCCGCGCCCTCGAGCGTCCCGTCCACCGCGCGCACCTGGAAGCCGTAGGCGGTGCCGTTGACGAGGCCCGTCACCGTGTGGGTGGTCGTCGTGGCCGTGCTGCTCGCGATGGCCGTCCAGCTCCCCCAGGCGCCGGTGCCGGACGGCGTGCGCTGGCGGAACTGCCAGCTGTCGATGGCGCTGTTGCTCGGGTCCGTCCAGCTCAGGGCGACCTGCTGGTCGCCCGCCGCAGCGGTGAAGCCGGCGGGCGCCGCCGGCACGGTGTCGTCGTCGGTCACCGTCACCGACACGTCGCCGGTCACCGAGCCGTAGCCGCCGCCCGACGCGCTGTGGGTCAGCGTCGCGCTGTCGTTCACGCCGTCGTTGTCCTCCCCCGCCGACACCGTCACCGTCTGCGTCGTGCCCCAGGTGGTGGTCGTGAAGGTCAGCGTGGCTTGGTCGCCGTTCGTGCCGGAGTCGGTGTCCACCGTCACCTCGCCGCTCGCCCCCGCCACCGTCACGGTGACGTTCCCCGTCGGCTGGGTCGCGAGCTTCACCGTGTAGGTGCCGCTGCCCCCCTCCGCCACCGTCAGCGAAGTCGGGTCGAGGACCAGGCCCGGCGTGTCGTCGTCGGTGACCGTCACCGCCACGCTGCCGGTCACCGAGCCGTAGCCGCCGCCGCTGGCGCTGTGCGTCAGGGTGGCGCTGTCGTTCGCGGTGTCGTCGTCCTCGTCCGCCAACACCGTCACCGTCTGCGCCGTGCTCCAATTGGTCGTGCTGAAGGTCAGGTCGGTGGTCTGCGTGCCGGGCGTGGCGGAGTCGGTGTCGAACGTCACCTCGCCGCTCGCCCCCGCCACCGTCACGGTGACGTTCCCCGTCGGCTGGGTCGCGAGCGCCACCGTGTAGGTGCCGCTGCCGCCCTCGGCCACCGTCAGCGCGGCCGGGTCGAGGACCAGGCCCGGCGTGTCGTTGTCGGTCACCGTCACCTCGACGTCGCCGCTGACCGAGCCGTAGCCCCCGCCCGACGCGGTGTGCGTCAGCGTCGCGCTGTCGTTCGCGGTGTCGTTGTCGGCCGCCGCCAGCACCGTCACCGTCTGCCCCGTGCTCCAGTTTCCCGTCGTGAAGGTCAGGGCGGCGGTCTGGGTGCCGGGCGTGGTGGAATCGGTGTCGAACGTCACCTCGCCGCTCGCGCCCCCGACCGTCACCGTGACGTTACCGTCGGGCTGGCTCGAGAGCGCCACCGTGTAGGTCGCGCTCGCCTCCTCGACCACCGTCACCGCCGCCGGGTTGAACACCAGGGCGGTCCACACCGCGGTCGCCGTCTCCGCGCTCGCCGGGCCGGTGTTCAACCCGTCGGTCGCGCTGTCCGCGGCCACCGTCACCGTCACGTCCGCGTCGCCGTCGGGGGTGATCGCGAGCGTATAGGTGGTGCCGCTGCCCGAGAACGTGCCCGCCGTGCCGCCGGTCACCGTGATATCGTCCTTGATGAAGCCCGTCACCGCCTCACCGAAGGTGAACGTCGCCGTCAGGTCGCTGGTGCCGCTGATCCGCGCCGGCACCCCGGTGATCTCGACCGTCGGCGCGGTCGCGTCCCAGGTGGCCGTCGCGCTCTCCGCGCTCGCCGGGCCGGTGTTCGTGCCGTCGGTCGCCGAGTTCGCCGCGACCGTTACCACCACGTTCGAGCCGCTCGTCGGGGTGATCCCGAGCGTGTAGACCGTCGCGCTCGTCGCCGAGAAGGTGCCCGCCGTGCCGCCGGTCACCGTGATGTCGTTCTTCACGAACCCCGTGACATCCTCCGAGAAGGTGAACGTCGCGGTCAGGGCGTTCGTGTTGTTGATCTTGTCCGGGATGCCGCCGATCTCCACCGTCGGCACCGTGGTGTCCACGTCGTCGTCGGTGACGGTGACGGTCAGGTCGGCCGAGGCACGGCCCGCGTAAAGGGAATTGCTGTCGTCGGAGGTGGCTGTGTGCCGGATGGCGACGGTGCGGTCGGTGTCCTGGCCGATGTTGTCGTCCACCCCGGTTACGGTGACGGTCTTGCCGGTGTTCCAGTCGTCGGCGGTGAAGGTCAGGCTCGCGGGGGTCACCGTGGCCACGCTCGCGTCCTGCGAAACCACACTCACGGTTACGGTCTCGGTCCCGTTGGGCGAGACCTGGAGCTTCACGTCGTAAGTGCCCGTGCGCGTGCTGCCCGCCGCTTCGGTGACGGTCAGCGTCGCCGGGTCCGGGAGCGCGATGGCCGTGTCAGTGTCGTCCCTGACGATGACTTCCGAGGTGGCGGCGGTGCCGCGCGCGATGGCGACGGTGCTCGCGATCTCGTGGATGGCTAGCCGGAACAGCTCGTTCACCTCCGGGATCGTGTCGTCGGTGATGGCGATGGTGGTCGAGCCTTCGGTCTGGCCGGCCGTGATCGTCACCTCGTAGGTGCCGGTGGTGCTGTCGGGGGAGGTGACGGTGCCGGCCGCGTAGTCGCTCCCCTTGGTGGCGGTAAAGTCGGTGCTCGTGAAATAGACGTCCACGTCCGCGCTCACGGTCTGGGACAGCACCAGGGTCACGGTCAGGTTGGTGTTTTCCGTGGCAGTGAGGAAGGCGCTCTTGAACCCCACCGTGGCGGCGGCCGGCGTCGCGCCCGCCGTGTCCGACATCGCCCCCTTCACCGCGTTGTTGACCGCGCGGATCTGGAAGCTGTACGCCGTGCCGACGGTCAGGCCCGTCACCGTCTCGCTCGTGGTGCTGGAATCGCTGCCGGAGATGGCGCCCCACGCCTCCCAGGTGACCGGATCGCCCGTGCCCCGCCGGATCTCGTACCCGGTGATCGTGCCGCCCGGGGCGGTCCAGCCCAGGGTGACGCTGGAGGCGCCCGCCGCTGCCGTCAGGCCGGTCGGGGCCGCCGGGGCGTTCGCGGCCAGCGGCGTCCCGAAAACGGATGCCCACGGGCCGTTGCCCGTCGCGTTGACGGCACGCAGCCGGAACTCGTATTCCGTGCCGTTCGTCAGCCCGGTGCGAGCGATGGAGGTCCAGGTGGCCAGCAAATCGACGCTTGCCCCCCAGGCGCCGCCGGCCGCGCGCTGCTGGAGCTCGTACTTGGTGATGCTGCTGTCGTTGGGGTCGGTCCAGCTCACAGTGACCTGGGCGGCGCCTGCCGTCGCCGCCAGGCCGGTCAGGGCCGCCGGCAGAGGAACGGTGGGCGTCGCGCTCGCCGTGTCCGACATCGCGCCGAACACCGTCCCCACCACGGCGCGCACCTGGAAGCTGTAGAGCGTGCCGTCGGTCAGGCCCGTCACCGTGTGGGAGGTGGTACCCGCGCCGCTGCTCGGGATGTCCGTCCACTCCCCCCAGGAGAAGGACGAATCGGTGGTCAGGCCCGTACCCTGGCGGAACTGGTACTTGGTGATCGCGTCGTTGCTCGGGTCGGTCCAGCCCAGGTCCACCTCCCCGCTGGCATCCCCCGCCGCCGCCGTCAGGCCGCCCGGCGCCGCCGGGGCGGGCGGGTCGTTGATGCGGAACGTGGCCAGGCTGTCGGTGCCGCTCACGCCGCCTTCGAGGCTGGGGCCCTGCGGCGTGCCGAAGCCGATGTCCACGGTCTCGCCGCCGGCCTCGGCGGCGCCGTCGGAGACGGCGCTCAGCGTCAGCGTGACCGTCGTGTCCGACGCGCCCATGGACGGGCCGGCGAAAACGACCCGGGGTTCGGCATCCTCTGCGACATAGTCCAAATCACCGCACCACACCTCATCGGGCAGGTTGGTGGGGCAGGCCACGGTGTAGTCGGTTCCGCGGGTGGCGGCGCCGCCGAAGGTGAGCGGCAGCCACAGCGACTCGCCGCCCACGAGGCCCCGATTCAGGGTGATGGTGAAGGTCTTGGCCCGGCCCTCGGCGATGTCCCCGGCGCTGCCCGCGAGGGTGAAGGTGGTGGGGTCGTCGTCGGCGGCGGTGACGGTGGCCGCGGTGCCGGTGAGTCCGCTGTAGCCGCTGTCCGCCGAGGCCGTAGCGTAGGTGACGGACAGTTCCCGCCTGCTGGGGCTGTCCACGTTGTCGTCGGTGGCGCGCAGGGTGACGGTCTGGGCGGTACTCCAGTTCGCGGCGGTGAAGGTCAGGGCCTCGCTCGATGCGAACACGCCGCCGGCGTCCGGGCCGTCGAGTTCCAGCCCGGCGGGGGCGGTGACGGTCACGGTGACGTCCGCCGACGGCCGGGTGTTCAGCGCCACCGTGAAGGTGGCCGTGTCCGAGGTGTCGCCCTCGGTGACCGCTTGGTCCTCCGGCTGCGCCGTGGTCACGCCGGCAACGGCGTTGTCGGTGATGCGGAACACGGCCAGGCGGTCGGCGCCGACGGCGCCGCCCCAGAGGCCGGTGCCGGAAGACCAGTCGAGCTTGCCGAGGCCGATGTCCACCGTCTCGCCGCCGCTCTCGATCGCGCCGTCGGAGGTGGCGGTGAGGGTCAGGGTGACCGCGGTGGCCGTGGCGCCGCTGCTCGGGCCGGTGAAGGTGACCGTCGGGGTGGCGGCGGCGTCGAGGTCGTTGCACGTCACCCCGACCGGCAGGATCTGGGGGCAGGCCACCGTATAGTCCGTGCCGCGGGTGGCGCCACCGCCGAAAGCGAGCGGCACCGGCAGCGTCTCGCCGCTGACCAGGCCGCGGCCCAGCGCCACCGTGAAGGTCTTCATCCCGCCTTCGGCGACATTCCCGGCGGTGCCGGACAGGGTCACCCGGGTCGGGTCACCATCTTGGATACGCATGGTTGCGGTGGTCGGCGTCCCTTTCGTGGCGCCGGTCGGGGCCGCGCCCAGGGCCACGGTGAAAGTCTCATCGATCTCGTCGAGCGAGTCAGCGGTGTTGAAGGGTATTACAAACCTCTGAATTCTATCGCCATTGGCCTTGATGGTTATACTGTCGAGTTCCGTGTAATCCGCGTCTTTCATTGCCGTGCCGGGCGTGAACACCAACGGGAATGTCAGATCCCGCCCCGTCGGCCGGTCAAGGTAAATGATCAAGGTCAGAGGCGGATTGCTTTCGGAGACCACGAACTCCGAAAGCGAGAATCTGACCTCCACCGAGGCCGGGGCGTCGGTGAGCGTAAAGTCCAGGCGGCGGCCGCCGCTCGGCGTCAGCGTCAGCGTCTCGTCCGGCTCCTGGGTGCTGTCCTCGATCACATTGATTATCAGATTCACATCCCCGCGGGGGGCGCGGGCGGTGGTGAAGCGATCGCGGTCGATGGTCAGGGTGGGGGCGCCGCCGTCCGGGATGACGCAGGTGACGCCGGGTTGGTCTGCCGAGCATGACAGTGTGTAGTCCGCGCCCCGGGCGGCGCTGCCGCCCAGCGTGATTGGGAAGCTCAGGGAGGCCGGGTCGGAGGTGCCCAGGGCCCGGGACAGAAACCAATTGAACCCTCTATCCGCTG
The DNA here is from genome assembly GCA_965221725.1 of Gammaproteobacteria bacterium. Taxonomy (GTDB): domain Bacteria; phylum Pseudomonadota; class Gammaproteobacteria; order HK1; family HK1; genus HK1. Next base: position 182,638 of record OZ244909.1, on the reverse strand, counting down.
TCGTGCCCTCGGGCAGCGTGGAGCCGAAATTGGCTACCAATCCCAACGTCACCGGAGGGGCCGCCCCGTCGGTGATGGCGAAGTCCGCCAAGCTGTCGGTGCCGGCCGCGCCGCCGCCAAGGCCGGTGCCCGAACTCGCGTTCAGCGCGCCGAGGCCAATGGCCACGGTCTCGGCGTTTTCCTGGTTAGCGTCCGGGGTGGCGCTCAGCGTCAGCGTGACCGAGGTGGCCGTTGTTCCCGTGGACGGGCCGGTGAAGGTGACCCGGGGGTTGCTGCCGTCACGGACGTTGTCGAGGTCGTGGCACGTCACCCCGGTCGGCGGGGTCAAGGGGCAGGCCACCGTGTAGTCGGTTTTGCGCGCCGCCGCGCCGCCGAAGGTGAGCGGCACCGGCAGCGCCTCGCCGTCGATGAGGCCGCGCCCCAGGGTGACGGTGAAATCCTTCGTCCCGCCCTCGGCGATGTCCCCGGCGGCGCCCGCCAGGGTCACCGCGGTGGGGTCGTTGTCGGCAACGGTGATCGTCACCTCGGCGGTGCCGCCCCTGACCGTGCCGGCGGGCAGCGTGCCGAATTCGATGACCACCGTCTCGGGCGGCTCGTCGTCCGTGTCGTCGGCGACCGCGAAGGTGGTGGTGCCGCTGCTGGCGTTGTCGGGGATGCTGATGGACGCGGCCACCGTGTAGTCATTGGTTTGCGCGGTGGTGCCGGCGGTTTTCACCCGGATGGGAATGCCGAGCGCGGCGCCGGAGGTGTTGGCGTCGCTGCGGGTGGCGGTGAGGGTCAGGGCGCTGCCGCCTTCGGTGATGGCGCCGCTGGCGGAGACCGACAGGGACACGGTCGAGGCGACCGGGGTGGCTTTCACGGCGGCCGAAATGCCCGCCACCTCCCCGACCACGGCGCGGATCCAGATGGTGTATTCCGTGCCGTTGGTCAGGCCGGTCACCGTGTGGGTGGTGGTGGTGGCCGTGCTGTCGGCGATGTCCTTCCAGTCGCCGATTTTCAACGACACCTGGTACTTGGTGATGGCGTCGTTTTCGGGGTCGGTCCATGTCAGGACGACTTGGGTGTGGCCCGCCTTGGCGGTCAGGCCGGTGGGGCCGGCCGGCGGAGTGTTCGGCGTCGCGGTCACGGTGTCCGACGCCGCGCCGAACGCCGTCCCGGCCACCGCGCGGATCTGGATGCCGTACTCGGTGCCATTGGTCAGGCCGGTCACCACGTAGGTGATTTGGCCCTGGGAGGGCCCGACGGTGTCGCTGAGGGAGATGCTGGCCCAACTCCCCCAATTGCCGCCGCTGCGGGTTCGGTATTGGTAAGCGGTGATGTCGTCGTTGTCGGGGTCGGTCCATCGCAAGACGACCTGGCCGTCGGCCGGTCTGGTGAAGGTGATGGCGGGGGCGACCGGCGCGGCCGGCATCGCGGTCGCGGTGTCCGACACCGCGCCGAGCACCGCGCCGGCCACCGCGCGGACCTGGAAGTTGTAGTCCTCGCCGTTGATCAGGCCGGTCGCCGTGTGGGTGGTGGTGGTGGCCGTGCTTGCCGGGATGTCCGTCCACGCCCCCCAGGCGATGGTCCCCGAGCCCGTCCCCTGGCGGTACTGGTACTTGGAGATGTCGGTGTTGGACGGGTCGTCCCATTCCAGGACGGCCTGCTGGCTGCTCGCCGCGGCCGTCAAGCCGGTTGGCTTGGCGGGGGTCGCGAACGGGGTGAACACGAGGGTTTCCGATTCCGCGCCCGGCGACGACCCGGCAAGGGCCCGCATCTGGATTCCAAGTTTCAGGCCGTTGGTCAGGCCGCCCGCCGTGTACGAGGTGGTGTCGGCGTCGCTGCCGATGACGTACGCCCAGCCGAACCATGATTTGGTTTCGAAGTTTTGCGTCCGGAAGGCGTATCCGGTGATGTGGCTGTAGTCGGGTTCTTCAGCTTTGTCCCAGCTCATGAAGACCTGGCCGTCGCCCGCGGTGACCTTGAAGCCGGTGGGCGCCGCGGGGCGTGGCGGGGCCACGGGCGTCGCGGCCACGGTGTCCGACGCCGCGCCGAGCGCCGTGCCGGCCACCGCGCGCAGCTCGAAGCTGTAGGCCGTGCCGTTGGTCAAACCCGTCACCGTGTGCGAGGTGGTGGCCGCGCCGCTGCCGGCGATGTCCGTCCACTCCCCCCAGGTGAGGGGGGACCCCGTCCCCCGGCGCACCTGCCATTTGCTGATGGCTGCGTTGGACGGGTCGGTCCAGGTGAGCGTGACCCGCTCATCGCCCGCCGCCGCGGCAAACCCCGCGGGCTTGAGGGGCGTGGCGTTCGGAGTGGCCGTCGCCACATCCGATTCGGCGCCGAGCACCGACAGGGCGGCGACGGCCCGGATCCTGAATCCGTACTGCACGCCCTTGGCCAAGCCGGTCACCTTGTGCGAGGTGGTGGCCGCGCCGCTGCCGGGGATGAGCGTCCATGCCCCCCAAGCGCTACCGGTGCGCAGTGCGTATTGGTAGCCGGTGATGTTGCTGTTGCCGGGGTCGGTCCAGCTCAGGACGACCTCGCCGTCGCCCGGCGTGGCGGTGAAGCCGCCGGGCTTGGCGGGAGCGGCGGGAGCGGCGACGGGCGTCGCGGACGCCTCTTCCGACGCTAGGCCGGCGGTGGATGTCCCGCTTCTGGCCCGCACCTGGAAGCGGTAGGCCGTGCCGTTGGTCAGGCCCGCCACCGTGTGCGAGGTGGTGGTGGCGCCGCTGCCGGCGATATTCGTCCAGTCGGACCAGTTGACGCCGTTGTCCTCGCTCGTGCGGTACTGGTATCCGTTGATGCCGCGGTTGCCGGGGTCGGTCCAGCTCAGCCGGACCGCATTGACGCCCGCGGTGGCGGTCAGGCCGGTGGTCCTGGCGGGGCGCGCCACCGGCGTTGCGGACGCGGTGTCCGACGGCGTGCCGAGCACCGCATCGGCGACCGCGCGCACCTCGAAGCTGTAGGCCGTGCCGTTGGTCAGGCCCGTCACCGTGTGCGAGGTGGTGGCCGCCACGCTGTTGGGGATATCCGTCCACGCGCCCCAAACGAGGGGCGAGCCCGTCCCTTGGCGGTACTGATACTTGGTGATATCGCTGTTGGACGGGTTGTTCCAGCCCAGGATGATCGTGCCGTCGCCGCCTTCGGCGGCGGTGAAGCCGGCGGGGGCGCCGGGGGCGCCGGCGAGCAGATCGGTGATCGAGAAGTCCGCCAGAGGGTCGGTGCCGGCCGCGCCGCCGCCAAGGCCGCTGGCGCCAAGCGCGCCGAGGCCGATCATCAGGGTCTCGGCGCCCTCCACGGCGGCGTCCCGGGTGGCGGACAGCGTCAGCTCGACCTCGGCGGCCGACGCCGTCCACCCGTCGCCCTCGCCCGGGCCGGTGAAGGTGACCCGGGGGTTGTTGCCCTGGCTGACATCGTTGAGGTCGTGGCAGGTCACGCCGTTGGGCGGGGAGCTGGGGCAGGCGAGGGAGTAGTCCACGCTGCGCCTGGCCACGCCGCCGAAGGTGAGCGGCACCCTGAGACTTTCGCCCGCGACCAGGCCGCGCCCCAGGGTCACGGTGAAGATCTTCCCCCGCCCCTCGATGATGTCGCCGTTGGGGCCGGCGAGCGTCACCGGGGTGGGGTCTCCGTCAAGCACGGTGACCGTGGCGGTGCCCTGCGCGCCTTTCACGGCGCCGGGCGGGAGTGCGCCGAGGGTGATGACAATGGTTTCATTCAACTCGTCGCCACCGGATTCATCAAGGAGCATCGGAATATTGAATGAGTGGGTCAGATCGCCATCGGCCTTGATGGTGAAACTGTCGGGCGCCGAGTAGTCCACGCCTCTGGTCGCGGTGCCCGTGTACACCAGCGGCAATGTCAGGTCCTTGCCTGTCGCCCGGTCAAGCCTGATAACAGGCTGCGCAGGCCCTTGAATCTCGCTGACCAGGAAATTCGGTTGCGTGAATCCGACCGTCACCGAGGCGGGGGCGTCGGTGAGCGTCAAGCTGAGGGTGCCGCCGCTCGTCGTCAGCTTCAGTGTCTCGTCCGACTCGGTGATGCCGTCCTCGATCACGTTGACCACCAGGCCTGCTCTCGCCCCTCTCGATCCTTTATAGAACCGCGCGGGGTCGATGCTCAGGAAGGGGGTGCCGCTGTCCAGGTTGCCGCAGGTGACGCCGGGGTCCAGCGTGCCGGGCGGGCACGACAGCGTGTAGTCCGTTCCCCGCGCGGCGCTGCCGCCGAGCATGATCGGAAACTCCAACGTGTCCGCGTCGGCGTCGGTCAGGTTGCGGGACAGCCCCAAAATCATCCTTTGGGCCTGCGTGCCCTCGGGCAGTGTGGTCGAGACCGAGGAGGACAGCCGCAGCGTTGGCGGGACGGCCGCCACATCGGTGATGCTGAAGTCCGCCAGGCGGTCGGTGCCGGTCGCGCCGCCGCCGAGGGAGGGGTCGCCGAGCTCGCCAAGGCCGATGGTCACGGTCTCGGCGTCGTCGAGCGCGGCGTCCTCGGCGGCGGTCAGGGTCAACGTGACCTGGGTGGCCGACGCCGTCCATCCGTCGTCCTCGCCCGGGCCGGCGAAGATGACCCGGGGGTTGTCGCCGCTATTCAGGCTCGCGCAGCTCACGCCGTTGGGCGGGGAGCTGGGGCAGGCCACGGTGTAGTCCGCACCCCGCTCCGCCGTGCCGCCGAAGGCGAGCCGCACCGGCAGCTTCTCGCCGGCGACCAAGCCGCGCCCCAGGGTCACGGTGAAGGTCTTCCCCCGCCCCTCGATGATGTCGCCGGATTCGCCGGCCAGCGTCACCGGGGTGGGGTCGGCGTCAGAGACGAAGACCGTCGCGGTGTCCGGTGTGCCCTTCACGGCGCCGGGCGGGGCCGCGCCGAGGGTGATGACGATGGTTTCAGTCGACTCGTCGCCCCCGTCCTCGTCAGGGAGCATGTAGATTGGGAATGACTGGGTCAGGTCGCCGTCGGCCTTGATGGTGAAGCTGTCGGGAGCCCTGTAGTCCACGTCCCTGGTCGCGGTGCCCGAGTACGAGAGCGGGAACGTCAGATCCTTGCCCGTCGCCCGGTCAAGCCGGATGACGGGCTGCGCAGGCCCTTGTATCTCGTTGACTGTGAATCTTATATCCCCCCCCGTATTGAATCTGACCGTCACCGAGTCGGGGGCGTCGGTGAGCGTGAGAGTGAGGGTGCCGCCGCTCGTCGTCAGCGTCAGCGTCTCGTCCGACTCCTCGGTGTCGTCCTCGATCACATTGACGACCAAGCCTGCTTGCGCCCCTCGCGATACTTTACCGAACTGCGCGGGGTCGATGCTCAGGAAGGGGGTGCCGCTGTCCAGGTTGCCGCAGGTGACGCCGGGGCCCAGCGTGCCGGGCGGGCACGACAGCGTGTAGTCCGTTCCCCGCGCGGCGCTGCCGCCGAGCATGATCGGAAACTCCAACGTGTCCACGTCGGCGTCGGTCAGGTTGCGGGACAGCCCCAAAATCATCCTTTGGGCCTGCGTGCCCTCGGGCAGTGTGGTCGAGACCGAGGGGAACAGCCGCAGCGTTGGCGGGACGGCCCCCGCGTTGGTGATGGCGAAGTCCGCCAGGCGGTCGGTGCCGGTCACGCCGCCGCCCGGGTCCTCCCCGGCGGCCTTGGCGTCGAAGCCGACGGTGACGGTCTCGTCGGCTTCGACTTCATCGTCGCGGACGGCGGTCAGCGTCAGCGTGACCGAGGTGGGCGCCGCCCATGTATCGTCCGCGCCCGGGCCGGTGAAGTTGACGCGGCGGGGGTTGTCGCCGGTGTTCAGGTTGTCGCAGGCCACCCCGCCGGGCAGGGGGCTGGGGCAGGCCACGGTGTAGTCCGTGCCGCGCGTCGCCGTGCCGCCGAAGGCGAGCGGCACCGACAGCGTCTCGCCGCTGGCCGGGGCGCGGCCGAGGGTCACCGTGAAGGTCTTGGCTTCGCCCTCGGCGACATCCCCGGTGGCGCCGGCCAGGGTCGCCGGGGTGGGGTCGTCGTCGAGGATGGTGACCGCCACGCTCGACCCTGAAGCCGTGTGGCCGTCGGGCAGCGTGCCGAGTTCCAGCACCACCGTCTCGGGCGGCTCGTCGGTGCTGTCGTCGGCGACCGTGAAGGTGGTAGTGCCGGTGCGGGCGCCGTCGGGGATGCTGATGGACGCGGCCACCGTGTAGTCGTTGGCTTGCGCGCTGGTGTCCGTCGAGTTCACCGCGATGGGGATGGTCAGCGCCGCGCCGGAGGTGTTGGCCGCGCTGCGGATGGCGCTGACGGTCAGGGCGGCCGCACCCTCGGTGGCGACGCCGCGGCCGGAGATCGCCAGCGACACCGCCACCGCCTCCAGCACGGTGATGTCGAACACATCGGCGACCATGTGGTCGCCGTCGGCGGCGGTGACCTTGACCGTCAGCGTGCCGACATCGGCCAACTGCGGCGTGCCTGCGAAGGTGCGGGTGGCGGCGGTGAAGGTCAGCCAGGCGGGCAGCGCCGAGTCGTCGCCCCGGGTGGCGGTGTAGGTGAGCGCGTCGGCGTCGGCGTCGGTGAAGGTGCCGGCCGCGAACTGGTAGCTGAACGCCTGCCCCGCGGTCGCCGGCCGGTCGAGCAGGGGCTCGGCCACCACGGGGGCTTCGCCGGCGGAGGTGACGGCCTCGACCCGCTCCATGGACGCCGGGCCGGCCACCTGGCCGGCGAAGGCGCGCAACTCGAAGCGGCGCAGGACGCCGTTCATCGTGAAGGCCGCCGTGTGGCTGGTGGTGGCGGCGCCGCTGCCTTCGATGTCGGTCCAGTCGGACCACTTGTCGCCGTTGTTGAAGCGGTACTGGTACTTGGTGATGGCGCTGTTGTCGGGGTCGTCCCAGGCCAGCGCGACCTCCCTGTCGCCCGGCGTCGCCGTCAGGCCCGCGGGGGCGGCCGGGGCGAGGGTGACGGCTGAAGCGGGGCCGGTCAGCGAACCGGCGAAGGCCCGCACCTCGAAGCTGCGCCGGGCGTCGTCGGCCGTGAAGGCCACCGTGTGGCCGGTGGTGGCGGCGCCGCTGTCGGCGATCTCCGCCCAGGCGGACCACGAGCCGCCGCTGTTGTTGAGCCGGTGCCGGTACTGGTACTTGGTGATGGCGCTGTTGTCGGGGTCGTCCCAGGCCAGTGCGACCTGCTTGTCGCCCGGCGTCGCCGTCAGGCCCGCCGGGGCGGCCGGGGCGGCGGCCTCCGGCATCGCGGCCGCGAAGTCCGACGGCTCGCCGCCCATCGTCCCGACCACCGCGCGCACCCGGAATCGGTACTCCAGGCCGTTGGTCAAGCCCACCACCGTGTGGCTGGTGGTGGCGGCGCCGCTGCCTTGGATGTCGGTCCAGGCGGACCATGTGCCGGCGTTGACGAGATTGAGCAGGTACTGGTACTTGGTGATGCCGCTTTCGGACGAACCGTCCCAGCGCAGGGTGACCTGGGTGTTGCCCGCCGTGGCGGTGAAGCCGGCGGGCTTGGCGAGGCCGGCGAGCGGCGTCGCCGACACCGTGTCCGACGATGCGCCAATGACCGTCGTTCCGGCCACCGCGCGCAGCTCGAAGCGATAGGCCGTGCCGTTGGTCAGGCCGGCCACCGCGTGCGAGGTGGTGGTGGCGCCGCTCCCGGCGATGTCCGTCCAATCCTCCCAGACGAGGGGCGAGCCCGCCCCCCGGCGCACCTGGTACTTGCCGATGTCGCTGTTGGACGGATCGGTCCAATTCAGAAAAACTTGGGCGGCGCCCGCCGTGGCGGTGAGGCCGGTGGGTTTGGCGGGAGTCGCCAACGGCGTCACTCCCACCAATGTGTCCGAGTGTTGGCTCTGAGTGGTTGTGCGGCCCGTCCCTCTAACGGCGTAGATAAATACATCGTACGGATTGCCGTTTATCAGGCCAGTTATCGTGTGCGAGGTGGTGGTGGCCGTGCTGTCGGGGATCTCTTTACAACCGCCCCCTACTATGCATGCCCACCACTCGGTGATGTTGCCATCATCCGGGTCGGTCCAGCGCAAGGTGATCTCGCCATCGCCCGCCGTGGCGGTGAGACCGACAGGCTTGGCCGGGCGGTAGCTGGCGTCCACCGGGGTGAAGGCTTCGGTCTCGGCCGCCTCACCCACCGCCAACCCCCTCACGGCGCGCAATTGGATGCGTACCGATTCTACTGATGTTGGCGGCGGGATGCCTTCAATAACATGATAGTAGTCGGAGGGCGACAATTGTGACGGGTATATATCAAACCACCTATACCATATAAGTGAAGAATCGATTACATATCCCCTTCGAAGCTGCCACTTGGTGATGGTGCTATCGCCGGGGTCGGTCCAACCAAGCTCAGCAGCGCCACTATTGATGCCGCTGTCAAAGAATCGCGTGATGGTCAAGCCGGTGGGTTTGGCCGGAGGGCCCATCGGGGTGGCCCCGGCCTCCGCCGATGTGGAGCCCCGCACCCTCCCGGCCACCGCCCGCAGCCTGAAGGCGTATTGAGCGCCGTTGGTCAGGCTGTCCAGCGTGAAGGTGGTGGTGGCGGCGCCGCTGTCGGGGATTTCATTCCACTGGGCAAGCCAAGTGCCGTTGATTCCCATCCGGTACTGGTACCGGGTGATGGTGTTGTTGCGGGGGTTGTTCCAGCTCAGCATGACCCGCTTGTCGCCCGGCGTGGCCTTGAAGCCGGCCGGAGCGGCCGGGGCGGCCGGGCGGCTCGGGGTGGCTGGCGGCCAGGATTCTGCGGCCTCGCTCGCTTCCGCTCCGGCGAGGGCCTGCAGGCCGAATCTGTATGCCTTGCCGTTGTCCAGGCCCGTCACCGTGTGGCTGGTGGTTTTGGCCCCGCTGTTGGGAATGAATTCGTAAGTGCCTGATGTCCATCCAAACTCGTTTGGATTGTCTGGGTTGATTCGGATGGCTATCCTGAACTGGTATCCGGTGATCGCGCGGTTGCCGGGGTCGTCCCAGCGCAAGGTGACCTGGCCGTCGCTTGGCGTGGCGGTGAGCCCGGTGGGGGCGGCCAGGCCCTTCGGGGTGGCGTTGACCTCCGCCGTTGCGGTGCCCTGCAACGACCCGGAGAAGGCCCGTATCCTGAAGCGGTATTGCTTGTTGTTGGCCAGGCCGGCCACCGTGAAGGCGGTGGTGGCGGCGTTGCTGCCGGGGATGTCGTGCCAAAGGAGCCACTCGCCGTCGACATGGGTTTGGTACTGGTACTTGGTGATGTCGTCGTTGCCGGGGTCGTCCCAACTCAAGGCGACCCGGCGGCTGCCCGGCGATGCCTTCAGGCCGGTGGGGGCGGCCGGGGCGGCGGAGCGCTTCGGGGTGGCGGCCTCGCCGGTTGATTTGGGGCCCTCCACCGATCCGGCGAGGGCCCGCAAAACGAACGTGTACTCCTTGTCGTTGACCAGACCGGTCACCGTGTAGGTGTAGGTGGTGGGAATGTCAATCCAAAACCCGTTGGTTGAGGCATCGATGAATATCTGATACTGGTATTTGGTGATGTCGTCGTTGCCGGGGTCGTTCCAGCTCAAGGTCACCCGGCCGTCGCCCGGCGTGGCCTTCAGCCCGGTGGGGGCCGCCGGGGCGGCGGGTCGCTTCGGGGTGACGTCCGCGCTGATCGATTCGGCGCCCTCCACCGATCCGGCGAGGGCCCGCAGGGCGAAGCCGTAGGTCGTGCCGTTGGTGAGATACGCCACCGTGTGGCTGGTGGTGCCGGCACCGCTGTCGGGGATGTCGATCCAACGGGCGCCCCACTTGTTGTCGGCGGCCACCTTGTACTGGTATCTGCTGATGGCGCGGTTGCCGGAGTCGTTCCAGTTCAAGGTCACCCGGCCGTCGCCCGGCGTGGCGGTGAGTCCGGCGGGGGCCGCCGGGGCGGGCGGGGCGTTCGGGATGACGGTGGCAATCAACGAGCTGGTGCCCGCCGCCGACCTGGCGAAGGCCCGCACCATGAAGCTGTAAATCTTGCCGTTGGTGAGATTCGTCACCGTGTGGCTGGTGGCGCCGGCGCTGTCGGGAATGTCGGTCCAGAGCTGCCAGCGCCCATCGATGAGGAAGCGGTACTGGTATTTGTTGATGACGCGGTTGCCGGGGGCGTCCCAGCTCAAGGCCGCCAGGCCATCGCCCGGCGCGGCTTTGAAGCCGGCCGGGGCGGCCGGGGGGGAGGAACGCACCGCCAAGAAGGGCCCGGTTTGCACTTCCTCGCTACGCAGCGTCCCGACGAGGGCCTCCAGAGCGAGATTGTACCGAGTGCCGTTGGTCAGGCCCGTCACCGTGTGGCTGGTGGCGCCGGCGCTGTCGGGGATGTCGGTCCAATTGTTGTCCCAAATCGTTGCGCGGCTCAACTTGTAGCGGTATTTGGTGATTTCGTTGTGGCCGGGGTCGTCCCAGCGCAAGATGACTTGGCCGTCGCCCGGGGTGATGTGCAAGCCGGTGGGGGCGGCCGGGCGGGCGGAGGCAGCCGGGGTGGCGGTGACCTCCGCCGAGGGCGTGCCCGCGACCGACCTGACGAAGGCCCGTATCCTGAATCCGTAGGTCGTGCCGTTGGTGAGACCCGTCACCGTGTGACTGGTGGCGCCGGCGCCGCTGTCGGGGATGTCGGTCCACGCTCCAGATGTGTTCCCGACCCGCTGCTGATACTGGTATCTGGTGATCGAGGGGTCGCCGCGGTTCCATTTCAGGATGACCCGGCGGGGGAGCGCCGCGGCCGTCAAGCCGACCGGGGCGGCCGGGGCGGCGCGGGCGGCCGCGGTTGCGGTGACGGATGATTCGGCGCCCGCCTCGGTCCCGGCGAAGGCCCGCACCTGGATGATCAACTGATCGCCAATCTTGCGTTCGCGCACCGTGTGCGAGGTGGTGCCGGCGCCGCTGTCGGGGATGTTGGCCCAGGGAAAAACGCGGTCCCCCACCGCGATGCGGAACTGGTACTTGGTGATGGTGCTGTTGTCGGGGTCGTCCCAGGTGACGATCACCTCTTCGTCGTACGCATCGGCGCGCAGGCCGGTGGGGGCGGCCGGGGCGGCGATCGGGGACGCGGCGACGCTCGACGGGGCGCCCGCCCTGGTCCCGGCGAAGGCCCGCACCCAGAAGATGCGCTGCTGGCCATTGGTCAGTCCGCCCACCGTGTGCGAGGTGGTGGCGGCGCCGCTGCCGGGGATGTCGATCCAGTCGGACAGATGGGCATCGGGGGCCGTGACCTGGTACTGGTATTTGGCGATGTCGCGGTTGCCGGGGTCCTTCCACCGCAGAAGGACCTGATCCTTGCCCGGCGAGGCCGTCAAGCCATCGGGGGCGGCCGGCGCCGGCGCCGCGGGGGTTGCGCTCGCGATGCCCGATGCCGCGGTGGCCGATGGCCCCACCGCCCCGCGGATGCGGAAGCTGTACCGCGTGCCATTTTTCAGGCCGAGCCGGCTGAAGGTGACGGTCCCGGCGGAGGCGCCGGGGATGTTGATCCACGAGCCCCAGCCACCGTCCCCGATCCGTTGCTGGTACTGGTACCGGGTGAGGCGGACGCCGCCGTCGTAGTCGTTCCAGGCGAGCGTGACCTGCCTGCTGCCCGCCGTGGCGGTCAAGCCCTGCGGGGCGGGCCAGCGGGGCGTCACCTTGGGATGCGGCAGCGGCTCCTCGCCGCCAAACGTCCCGGCCACCGCACGCACCAACAAGACGTATGTCTCGCCGTTTCTCAAGCCCGTGAACGTGTACGAGGTGGTTTTGGCGCCGCTGCCCGGGATGTCGATCCACGGACCAAAACCGAAGTTTACACCGTCGCCTGCCGTCCCTGTTTTGTACTGGTATTTGGTGATGGTGCTGTCGCCGGGGTCCGTCCAGCTCGCGACGGCTTGGCGGTCGCCCGCCGTGAGGGTGTAGTCGGCGGGAGCGGGGAGGACGTTGGCGGCGCCCTTGATGGCGAAAATGATCGAGTTGGCGGTAGAAGCGCTAAAAGGTGTTGTTCCCCTGGTTTCGCGCATATTATTGCTAATCGACCAGCCGTCCTTGCCAGTTTGGCCATCGTTGATGGTGGTTGACACACTCGGGTTCGAACTGAAAGGGTTTGTCCGCCTTTGATCATTGAATACCAGCCAGTAGGTCGTGTTCGCCACGAGCGTGGTGTTGGCCGGGGCGGTGAAGGTGTTGACGGCATTGGATTGGGGGCTCCCCGGAGGATTGAGCCCGAATAACCGGGTGCCTGTTCTGGGATCGCCCTGGTAGACGGCGACGGCAAACGTTCGGTCGGCACCCGGGCCCAGCCGTATGTCCACCGCCGAGAGCGTGTAGCCCCTGCCGCTGCCGCCGGTCCTGAAGGAGGTGGCGGATTCCGCATAATTATCTGTGGCTCTGGCCTGAGCCAGGTTGCTCACCAGCGTGGTCTGCGCCTGCGCGCCCGCCGCGGCGCCGAGCAGCAGCGGCGGGGCGAGCAGCGCGGCGGCGAGGAAGGCGCGCGCCGGGCGCCGCCACACGGGGGGCGCCGCCCCGCGCCGCCAAGCCCCCGTCCCGCGTGTCAGGCCGCCCGACATGGCGCCCGACCAACGGTCTCAAGCCCGCCCCGGTGCGGGGGGGGGGGGGGGGGGGGGGGGGGGGGGGTTAGGAGCCTGCCCATCAGACATCCAGACGGCGCTCCGCGGGGCGAGCGGCGCGGCCAGCCTCCTCACACTCACGCCGCGACACTCCAGCGCGTATGCCAGGCACTCGTAGCGGTTCACGGATGCCACCAAGAATCGCCCAAAACTCATCACGTCCCCGAAAAGCCCAGCACCAGCCCCACGATCACCCCGGTCTGCGCGATCAGCGCCCCGATCATCCACTTCAGCAAATCGGCCTTGAGTTCGGCCATCTGCCGCTGCAATTTGCCCTCGACCTCGGTCAGTTGCTGTTTTTGCACTGCCTCAAGCTGCTTCAGGTTCTGCTTGGTCGCCAGGTTGCTGTTCAGCAACCTCACCTGCTCATCGGCCAAGGCCTCGGCCTGCGCCTCGGTGAACCCAGTCTCCGTGAGGCGCTTGACGAACCGGTGGGTGTCAAATGCAATGGCTTCGCTCATCGCGACATCCTGCAAACACGCTGTGAACCTCGCAACTCGCTGTAGCCTACCATCCGGCACCTCTCCGGGTGCACAACGATCTGCACAACGGACCATCGTTCCCTGGCCCGCAGTCCTCCAGTGGTTCGCGGGCGAGGGGAAGCATTGTGAAGCATTGTAGGGAATCGGCATTCGAACCGGAACCTTCCCGACCGCCTCTCTACCCTCCCTCCGAAACCCCCTTCCCACCTCCCCGTGATGAGAATCCTCACCGACCAGTGCGTGGAGACAGCAGTGCGCGACGGTGCACGGATTCAGGAGCTTGGGCGAGCCGGTCATGATCGTTGCGATGCACAACGATCAATCGATCACCACCCTCGTTCCCGCCGCCACCCGGTCGAAGAGGTCGATGACGTCGTCGTTGCGCATGCGGATGCATCCGCGGGAGCCCGGCGCCGTCATGTCGGTGTCGTCCGGGCAGCCGTGGATGTAGGTGTAGCGGCGCATGGTGTCGACGGGCCCCAGGCGGTTGCGGCCGGGTTCCGTGCCGGAGAGCCAGAGGATCCGGGTGAGGATCCAGTCGCGGCCGGGGTGCGCGGCGCCGAGCACCGGGGTGTAGCACTCGCCGGTGGGTCGGCGGCCGACGAATACCGATCCCGGCGCCGCGCGGGCGGCAGCATGTCGCTACTCGTTGCGCAGGTGCGGCGCCGCGGACTCCCCGAGCGCCCGCCAGATGCCGGCGAGGCCCAGGCTCAGGGTCAGCACCACACAGAACCCGACGGTGCCCGCCACGGTGCCCGGCAGGAACGTCCAGTCCTGCTCCAGCACCTGCGTGGTCACCCCCCACGCCGTCAGCGTCCCGGCCGCGGCCGCGATGGCTCCGGTCACCAGGCCCAGCAGCGCGAACTCCACCGCGTGGATGAGCACGACATCGCGCCGCCTCACCCCGAGCACCTTGAGCACCACGCTCTCCCAGGTGCGCCGCCGGTGTCCGGCCGCCACCGCCCCGGCCAGCACCAGAGCACCCGTGAGCAATGTCACCCCGCCGACGCCGCGCGCCGCAGTTGCGATGGCCCCCATCAGCTCGGCCACCCGCCCCAGCGCCTCGCGCACCCGCACCGTGGTGACCTGCGGAAATTCGCGCACCAGCGCCTGCTCCACCCGCGCCTCGGCCTCGGGGGTCGCCCCCACGGTGGCGACGTAGCTGTGCGGGGCGCGCCGCAGGGGCTCCGGGGAGAGCAGCAGCGCGAAGTTCACCTGCATGCCCTGCCACTCCACTCGCCGTACATGCCGCACCTCCGCCGTGATCTCCCGGCCGAGGACGTTCAGGGTGATGGTGTCGCCGAGCGCGAGGTCGAACGCTTCGATCACGTCCACGTCCACCGAGAGCAGGGGCGGCCCGGCGTAGTCCGGCGGCCACCATTCCCCGTCGACGGCGGGGTTGTCGGGGGCGACGGCGGCGTAGCTCAGGCCCCGGTCGCCCCGGATGAGCCATCCGTGCTCGTCGTCCACCAGTGCCTCCTCGGGGTCGAGGTCGTTCACCCGCACGATACGCCCGCGCAGGAACGGCACGGACTGGAACCGCTCGGTGCCGGCGATGCCCTCGACCACCTCGGTCAGCCGGTCGATCCGGTCCGCTTCCACTCCCACGAAGAAGAAGGCGGGCGCGTCCTCGGGGAGGGTGTCGGCAATTTCGCGTCGCAGGTTCCCCTCCACCAGGGCGACCGCGACGAGCACCGTGAGACCGAGACCGAGCGAGAGCACGATGTCGGCGGTCGCATTGCCCGGCCGGTACAGGTTCGACACCGCCATGCGCATCCGGGGTCCGAGCCGCATCCGGCTCGATGCATGCACCACCCGCGCCGCCCGCACCACCGCCCCGCCCGCGAGCCGGAAGACGAGCAACACCAGGGCACCGCCGGCGATGAACCACACCGCGAACCCGCGGTCGGGGGCGGTCGCCACCGCCAGGACGCCGAGCCCCGCCCCGCTGGCGAGCGCCAGCGCAAGGTGCCCCCGCCGGCCGGGCCGGGTCCCCAGCCCCACCCCGCGGAACAGCGTCACCGCCGGGGTCTCGTGGGCTCGCGACAGCGGCCACACCGTGAACGTCACCGCGGTCAGCAGCCCGAACGCGACCGCGAGCGCCAGCACTCCCGGGTACACCCCGAGCACGATCGGCACCGGCAGCAGCGTCGCCAGCATCCCGCCCACCGCCGCCGGCACCAGCGCCCCGACGGCAAGACCGGCGAGGACGCCGAGCCCGGCGATCACCGTCAACTGCACGAGATAGGTCCGGAACACCACCGCGCGCGAAGCGCCGATGCACTTCAGCGTCGCGATCACCCCGAGCCGCGTGTCGAGCCACGCCCGCACCGCGTTGCCCACCCCCACGCCTCCCACCAGGAGCGCGGTGAGGCCGACCAGGCTCAGGAACGAGCCGAGCCGGTCCGTCATGCGCTGGATCCCGGGGGCGGCGTCATCGTAGGTGCGCATCTCCCACCCCGAGTCCCGGAACGTCTCGCCGATCTCCGCCCGCACGTCTTCCAGACGCACCTCCGGCGCCAGCCGGGCCGCATACTGGTGATGGACGAGGCTGCCCTCGCGCAGCAGCTCCGTGGCCGCCAGCCCGTCGAGGCTCACCAGCACCCGGGGCCAGAACCCGAACGGCGCCCCGGAGCCGGCCCGGTCGGGCTCGCGCGCGATGATCCCCCGCACCTCGAAGTCGATGCCACCGATCGAGAGCGCGTCGCCCTTCGCAAGCGCCAGCCGATCGGCGAGCGCAGGGTCCACCAGTGCCCCCCAGGCATCGCCGCGATGCGCCAGCGCCGTCACGAGCGGAGTGCCCGCAAGCTCGTCTCCCCGGATCTCGAACCGGCCGAAGAGCGGATACCGATCGTCCACCGCCTTGAGTTCGACCAGCACGCTTGCGTCCGCCCCCGGCCGACGCACCATGGTGCGCATCTCCGCGAAGTGCGTGATCGCCGCGGACGCCTGTTCCAACCGACGGCGCTCGGCGGGGGCGAGGTCCTGATAGATGGAGCGGAGCGCGAGATCGCCCCCGAGGATCGCGCGCCCGTCGGTGCGCAGACCGTTGGCGATGGAGCTTGCGGTCGACTGCACCCCGGCGATGGCGGCGACCCCGAGCGCGAGGCATCCGAGGAAGACCCCGAACCCGCGCAACGCCCGCACGCCGTGACGCAGCTCGCGCCAGGCGAAGCGCAGCGCGATGGCGTTCGTGGCGCTCACCGACGCGCCGTCCCGCGCGCATCGATCCGCCCGTCGGCCACGTATACGGTCCGGCCGCACCGGGCGGCCAGCCGCGCATCGTGCGTGATCAGGATCAGGGTGGCGCCGCTCGCACGGCTCCGCCCCAGAAGGTGGTCCATCACCTGCGCGCCGGTGGCGGCATCGAGGTTGCCGGTAGGCTCGTCCGCGAGGAGGAGATCCGGGCGGTTGACGAGCGCCCGCGCGATCGCCACCCGCTGCTGCTCACCCCCGGAAAGCTCGCCCGGGTAATGCCTCAGCCGGTGCCCGAGACCCACCTCGGCCAGCTCCGCCGTTGCCCGCTCGAAGGCGTCGGCCTCGCCGGCAAGCTCGCGCGGCGCCGCCACGTTCTCGATCGCGGTCATGGTGGGGATGAGGTGGAACGCCTGGAAGACGATCCCGACGTGGCGGCCCCGGAACCGCGCCAGGCCGTCCTCGTCCAGCGCGCCGAGATCGTGGCCGGCCACCGTGACCCGGCCGCCGGTGGGCCGTTCCAGCCCGCCGATGACCATGAGCAGCGTGGTCTTCCCCGCGCCGGAGGGGCCGACCACGCTCACCGTCTCCCCCGCCGACAGTTCCAGGTCGATGCCGCGCAGGATCTCCACCGCTCCGGCCGCCCCGGTCAGTGTGACGCCGAGGTCGCGCAGCGATACGATGACGGGGCGGTCGGAGGCGGGCGTCGACATGGTGGGGGGTCCCCTGAATCCCGGCGCGGTCGCGGTGGATTCGACGAATCGGGATTGTGCAATGAATCAGTCTCGAAAACATGCGGGATCCGTGGTGCGGACGTGGTTTGCCGCTTGCCTCGCGCTGGCGGTAGTCGGGTTCGCGGCCGGATCTGCGACCAATGCGCACGCCGCCGAGGCGCTCCGCATCCTCATGCTCGGCGACAGCCTCACCGCGGGCCAGGGGCTCGCCTCGCGCGACGCCCTGCCGGTGCGGCTCGAAGCGGCGTTGCGCGCGCGAGGTCTCGATGCGCAGGTCATCGACGCCGGGGTCTCCGGCGACACCACCGCCGGGGGGCTCGCCCGCCTCGACTGGGCGCTGGCCGATCGGCCCCACGCGGTGATCGTCGCCCTCGGGGCCAACGACGCGCTGCGCGCCCTCGATCCGGTGGTGACGCGCTCGAACCTCGATCGGTTGCTGACCACCCTCTCCGAACGCGGCCTGCCGGTGCTCCTGGCCGGCATGCTGGCGCCGCGCAACCTCGGGCCGGAATACGGCGCGCGCTTCGACGCCATCTACCCGGAACTCGCCGAACACCACGGAACCCTCCTCTACCCCTTCCTGCTCGACGGCGTCGCCACCGTGGCCGAGTTCAACCAGGCCGACGGCCTCCACCCGAATCCGGCGGGGGTGGAGGTCATCGCCGAACGCATCCTCCCGAGCGTCCTCTGCCTCGCGGTCCGCACCGCCCACCCGGCCGCAACGCAGCTCACCGCCGACCCGGCGGCTTGCACGGAGTGGCAATCATGACTATCCCCTACGCCGAGCAGGGCCGGAAATGGAAGACGGATCCCGCATTCGGGAAGGAGTTCGAAGCACTCGGCTCCGGGTCCGATCCGGCGCGAGCCCCCATCGAGGCGAGATCCATGTCCGGCCCTGTCGACCCCATCGATTTCGAGCTGTTCAAGAACGCGCTCTTCGCCACCGCCGACGAGATGGCGGTGACCGTGTGCCGCACCACCTACTCCGGAGTGCTGCGCGACAACATGGACTTCTCCACCTCGATCACCGACGCCGCCGGCAACGTCATCGCCCAGGGCCTGACCCTGCCCATGCACCTCGGTTCGGTGCGCACCGCGCTGGCTGCGGTGCTTGCGCACTACGACCACGACATGCGCGCGGGCGATGTCTTCGTCCTGAACGACCCGTTCGAGGGCGGCATGCATCTGCCCGACATCTTCATGTTCAAGCCGGTGTTCGCGGGCGACGAGCGGGTGGCGTTCGCATGTTGCACCGCCCACCAGGCCGACATCGGCGGCCGGGTCCCGGGCTCGAACGCGGCGGACTCCACCGAGATCTACCAGGAGGGGCTGCGGATCCCGCCGATGAGGCTGTTCGACGCGGGAACGCGCAACGAGACCCTGTGGCGGCTCATCGAGCGCAACGTGCGCATCCCGGTCCAGGTATTCGGCGACATCCGCGCCCAGCTCGCGGCGTGCGAGATCGCGGAGCGCGAGATCCGCGCCCAGGTGACGCGCTACGGGATGGCGCCCGCGCGCTCGATGATGCGCGAGATGCTCGACTACACCGAGCGCATGACCCGGGCCGCGTTGCGCGCGCGGCCGGACGGCGAGTACGACTTCGAGGACTGGATCGACGACGACGGCGTCGACTTCGGCGCGCCCATCCGGCTCTTCGTCACCGTGCGCAAATCGGGCGACGGCATCACCTTCGACTGGACCGGCAGCGCGCCGCAGGTCCGGGGCGCCATCAACGCCACCCTCTCGGTGACCGCCGCCACCTCGTTCACCGCCATCCGCTCCATCCTCCCCGCCGGCATCCCGAACAACGACGGCACCTTCCGCGCGGTGGAGGTCACTGCCCCCCGCGGCACCATCGCGAACGTGGTGCGCCCGGGCGCGTGCGCGGCCCGCGGGCTCACCGCATTCCGCATGCTCGACTGCGCGTTCGGGGCGCTCGCGAAGATGGCGCCGGAGCAAGTCTGCGCGGCCTCCGACGGCGGCAATGTGGGAATATCGGTGGGCGGCTATCGCGCCGATCGCAGCCCCTTCATCTACGTCGATTTCACCTGCGGCACCTGGGGCGGGCGCCCCTTCGCGGACGGGCTCGAGGGCAACGCAAGCCTGCTCGCCAACATGGCGGCGCAGTCCGCGGAGGTCTCGGAACTCGAAAACCCGGTCGAGATCCTCGCCAGCGAGCTGGTGACCGACCACTGCGGCGCGGGCCGGTTCCGCGGCGGCGCCCCCTTCTACCGCGAGTACCGCCTGCGCGAGGAGGAGGCCACCGTCCAGATCCGCTCCGACCGCCAGGTCCACCGACCCTACGGACTCTACGGCGGCCGGCCGGGCGCCCCCGGTGCCGTGGTCCTCAACCCCGGCGACGGGGCGAAGACGCTCACCTCCAAGGTCACCATGACCTGCCGCCGCGGCGACGTGGTGCGCTGGGTGCTGCCGGGCGGCGGCGGCTGGGGCGACCCGCTGGAGCGCGACCCGGAGCGCGTGCTCCGCGACGTGCGCAACGAACTGGTGAGCCCGGCCGCGGCGGCGCGCGACTACGCGGTAGTGATCGACCCCGAGCGGTGGACGGTGGACGACGCGGCCACCGATGAGCTCCGCGCCCGGCGGCGGGCCGCCCGGACTCCGGATGCCCTCCCCTTCGTCACCTGGAACGATCCGGATTGAAGGACCGGGAGGATCCATGGCCGTGAAGAACTATCGCATCGGCGTCGACATCGGCGGCACCTTCACCGACATCGTGCTGCTCGACGACGACGGCAACGTGATCTCGAAGAAGATTTCCTCGAGCGTCGAGAACTACGCGCGGGCCATCGTCGAGGGGCTGGAGTCGGTGTTCGCGGAGCACGGGGTGGCGCCGCCCGAAGTCGCCGAGATCATGCACGGCACCACGGTGGCGTCGAACGCGATTCTCGAGCTTGCCGGCGCGCGGGTGGGGCTCGTCACCAGCAAGGGCTTTCGCGACGTGCTGGAGCTGCGCAACCTGCGGATGCCCCGGCTCTACGACCTCACCTGGGAGAAGCCGCCACCGCTGGTGGAGCGCTATCTGCGCACGGTGGTGGACGAGCGGGTCGATGCCGCCGGCAAGGTGGTGCGCCCGCTCGCCCGCGACGACGCCGCCCGGGCGGTCCGGCGGCTGCTCGACGAGCAGGTGGAGGCGATCGCCGTCTGTCTCGTCAACTCCTACGCGAACCCGGTCCACGAGCGTGTGGTGGCCGAGGTGGTCGGAGAGTTCGCGCCCGAGCTCCCCTGCTGCGTGAGCTTCGACGTGCGGCCCGAGATCAAGGAGTACGAGCGCACCTCGACCACGGTGGTCAACACCTACGTGCTGCCCATCGTCGAGCGTTACCTGAACACCCTGCGCGAGGGGCTCGACGCCCGCAACCTCCGCGCCCCCCTGCTCATCATGCAGTCGAACGGCGGCCTCACCCCCGCCGCGGAGGCCGCGACGAAGCCCGTCAACATCGTCGAGTCCGGGCCGGCGGCGGGGGTGGTGGGGGCGCGCGCCGTCGCGCGCCAGTCGGGGATCGAGAACGTCATCAGCTTCGACATGGGCGGGACCACCGCCAAGGCGTCGCTGGTGGAGCGCGGCGAGTACACCCGCACCCGCGAATACTCGGTGGGCGGCGGCATCATGGCCGGATCGCGCCTGCTCACCGGCGGCGGCTACCTGCTGAACGTCCCGGCCATCGACCTCGCGGAGGTCGGGGCCGGCGGCGGCTCGATCGTCCACATCGACACCGGCGGTTCGATGCAGGTCGGCCCGAGGAGCGCCGGGGCCCGGCCGGGTCCGGTGTGCTACGGGCTCGGCGGCACCGCCCCGACGATCACCGACGCCGGCGTCGCGCTCGGACACCTGAACCCGTCGTTCCTGTGCGGCGGCGAACTGCCCATCAACGCCGATGCGAGCCGGCGCGCGCTGGTGGATGCGGTCGCGCGTCCCCTCGGGCTGGAGATGGATCACGCGGCATGGGGCGCGCGGCAGGTGGCGATCGCGAACATGATCCGGGCCATCCGGGCCGTCTCATCCGAGCGCGGACGCGACCCGCGCGATTACGCACTGTTCGCGTTCGGCGGCAACGGGGCGCTGTTCGCGACGGGGATGGCGGAAGAGCTCGGGATGACGACCATCGTGGTCCCGCCCGCAGCGGGCCTGTTCTCGGCCTTCGGGCTGCTCTACGCGGAGATCGAGCACCACTACTCGCGCACGGTGCGGCGGGGGCTCCGCGACGCCGACCCCGCGTCGATCGACGCGATCTACCGCGACCTCGAGGCCCAGGCCGATGCGCAGCTCGCGGCGGACGGGTTCGACGCCGGGCACCGGGCCTGCATCCGCACCGCGATGCTGCACTACCAGGGGCAGATCTACGAGCTGGAAGTCCCGGTGCCGGCGAGCCGGCTCGACCGGGCGGCGCTGGACGCCCTTGCGGAATCGTTCGGGCGCGAGCACGCGCGCACCTACGGCCACCGGGCCGGCGCGGAAGAGCCGGTGGAGCTGGTGACCGCGCAGGTGCTCGGCCGGGGCCTCGGCGAGCGGCCCCGGGTGCCGGAACGGCTGCACCTGGCCGAGCACCGGGCCGAGCGCCGGGCCGAGTCCGGCTCGCGGCGGGCGTACTTCGGGCGCACGCACGGGTGGATCGACACCCCGGTCGTGGCCCGCGCGGCCCTCGCCGGCGGCGGCGAGGGGCCGTGCATCGTCGAGGAGTACGACTCGACCTGCCTCGTGCCCCCCGGCGTGCGGGCGAGCGTCGACGCAAGAGGCAACCTCGTGCTCACGCGACCCGACCCATGAAGTCGACCGCGTTCGCCCCCGGCAATGTCTCCGGCGTCTTCAAGATCGTCCGCGACGACGACCCGCGGCGGATGCACGCGCTGGGCATGGGCTTCACGGTCTCCCAGGGGGTGACCGCGACGGTGACGGAGGCCCCGGCGACCGACCCGATCACCGAGGTTGCGTTCAACGGCGAGGTCTTCGACTTCCCCACCGTGCGCCACGTGGTGGAGTCGCTCGCGCCCCGGCCGGTCAGGGTCACGCTGGAGAGTCCCCTCCCGCTGAGCGGCGGATTCGGGTTGAGCGGGGCGTCGGCGCTTGCCACCGCCTACGCCCTGGACGCCGGACTCGGGCTGGGGCTGGACGAACACGCGATCGGCATGCACGCGCACGTCGCGGAGGTGACGCACCTCACCGGGCTCGGGGACGTGTGCGGGCAATTCCACGGCGGATGTCTCGCGAAGACGGTGCCCGGCGACCCGCTTGCGGCGGTGGCCCTGCCGGTGGCCGAGCCGGCCGTGTTCTACCGCTACTTCAGCCCCATCCGCACGCGCGAAATCATCGGCGATCCCGAACACGCGGCCCGCATCAACGCCGCCGCGGACGGGGCGCTGGCGGAAATCGACGCGCTGGGGGGGGCGGGGGTGGCGGATTTCGGCGCGTACGTCGCGGTCGCGAAGCGCTTCTCGATCGAGAGCGGTCTGCTGCGCCACCCCGAGGTCCGGCGCCTCATCGCCGAAGTCGAGGCGGACGGCGGCGCGGCGTCGATGATCATGCTCGGCAACGCGGTATTCGCCACCACCGCGTTCGCGGGGGCGAAGAAGACGCGTCTGACCAGACACCGGGCAAGAGTGCTGGAGTGATGACTGCGAGATGTTGCAGCCTGCGCGCGGCAGCGAAGGCGAGAACCAGGGCGGGGCACTCCAGGCGCTCACGGGCGGGCATGACTAGTGCGCCGGCGGGATGACCTTCACGGCTGCGACGACACCAAAAGCCAGTCCGACCCCCCACTTGATCAGTCGCGATTCAAGCTCGGCGACCTTCCGATCAACACAATCTTCGGTCGCCAGCCGTTGCGATGGCGGCGGCGGCCGCGCGTCGTTTTCGATTGTGGTGGTTCGCATACCCCACCCTCATGGGTGGAAGACCGCACATCGACGGATGGGAGTGTACCGGAATCAGCGATCCTCAGAGCAGCCGCTCGTCTCCGGTGCGGTTCACGAGCGGGCGTCGGTACAGCGGGTGATGGAGGCTCCGCACCTCGTGCTCGACGGAGAACAGCGCCCGCTTCCCCCGTGGCGGGACGATGTCGACGAAGCGGTACTGGTGCGGGTTGTCCTCGCGGGTGACGAGGCCGCGCTCGGCCAGCACACGGTAGGGACCGGAGAAATCGGCGACGTAGATGGCCAGGTGGTGTCCGTCGTATCCGGTGTCGGGCCCTCCCGCTTCCTCCCGGAACACGAAGCTCTGCCCGGGACCCACGTTCACGCGCGCCGTCCCGTCCTCGACGGTGGCGGGTGCGCCCATCACCTTGCGGTAGAACCGGGCGACGCCCGCCGCCGCACCCTTCACAATGGGTATCTCCAGGTAGGGAATGCCGAGCGATCCGCCGTGCGCGCCGCCGGCGGCATGCACCCGGAACCGGTTGCCCCAGGGACAGGTCACATCCGCGTGGGCGGGGCCTCGCCGCCACCGGAACCGGGTCCCGTCGAGCCGATCCGCGACCTTGCGCAGCCGCATCTCCAGCGCATCGAGGTCCGGCATCACCAGCCCGATCACGCCGCGGAAGCACTGCGGATTTCCCCGCGGCAGGTGGAATTGCTGCCGGCCGCAGTTCACCCACATGTTGCGGGTGCCCACCATCATGTACGGGTCGCGGGTGAGTCCGAGTCCGTCGACGTAGAAATCCGTCGCCGCCCCCTGGTCCGGCACCCTGACATTCACGTGCTCGAAGAAGACGATGTTGCCCACGTCCTGCGAAGGAGGGTCGAAGCGCATCCCTGACACACTTTCGCTCGGCGGGGCCAGTAGTTCCGGAACTCAGGACCGGCGCCGGCGGGAAAGATCCAGTTCGGCCGGATCACGCGCCGGCGCAAGCTCGAACCCGGGCCGGGACGGCGCCATGAACGTGATCGCCTCGTAGAAGTCGTCCAGTGACACGAAAATGCCGTTTGCCTCCGCCCACTTGCGCATGCGCTGATTCGTGGAGTGTGCCCAGGAAAGGATCTCCACTCGCCACCCACGTTTGTGCATCCGCTCCAGCGTGCTGTGGAAACCCGCGTCCAGATAACCGGCGCCGTCCCCGGTCAGCAGCACCACGATGCCGGGGTCGCCGTTGTAGTCCAGAGCGTCTTCCAGCATTCGCAGTTGCAGCACCCGGTCGGGAATGTCCTGTTCACCACGCTCGGGAGTGCCGCGATCGAAGAGTTGGACCTCCACCCCTCTGCCTTCCATACGGTTCCACAACTGACGCATCTCCGGCGGCACGGAGCCGGCGGCCAGGGCCTTCTGCACCGGGCGGTCGGCGTGGGCCAGACGGAACATGTTCTCGAAGTGGATGCGTACGCGAAAGCGAGCGCCGGGCCCCTCTCCCGATTCCTCGGCCAGGCGTTGCGCCTCGTGAAAGATGTTCGAGTTGTCCCAGTAGATGAATATGCGGTCCATCGCGGCCTCGGGGGCGAAAGCGCCCGGGTTGACGGGGAAAGCCGGGCGCAGTCTATCGCAAGCCGGCGCACCCATCGGGCGCGGGATGCGGGTCCGGGCTCAGAGCACCTCGCCGAGGGCGTCGAGGGTGTCGACGTAGCGGGCGGTGATCGCGTCATGGTGGACATGGCGGCCTTCCTCGACCACGTGACGGCCGGCGGACCAGACGTCGGTGATCACGGCGTCGCCGCCCGTGAAGATGAAGCGGTCGAGGAGCACATCGCCCCGCCGGCCGGCGAGGTCCACCGCCTGCGCATCGAGTGCCACCAGGTCCGCGAGACGCCCCGGCGCCAGCGATCCGGCATCGCGCATCGCGGCCCGGGCGCCGCCCCGGGCTGCGGCCTCGAACAGGGTGCGGCCGGTGGATTCGCCGGGGGGCGCCAGCACCGCCCGCGCCCGGCCGCGCAGGCGCTGGGAGTACTCCAGCATGCGCAGCTCCTCGGCGAGCGAGATGCGGATGTTGGAGTCCGTTCCCACGCCGAACCTTCCGCCCTGCGCCAGGTAGTGTGCACCGTCGAAGATCCCATCGCCCAGGCTGGCCTCGGTGATCGGACACAGGCCCGCGACGGCGCCGCTCGCGGCGAGTGCCGCCGTCTCCCCTGGCGTCATGTGGGTGGCATGGACGAGACACCAGCGCTCGTCCACCCCGGCGTTGGCCAGCAGCCACTGCACCGGGCGGGCGCCGAGAGAGGCCCGCACTTCCTCCACCTCCGCCGTCTGCTCGGCCGCGTGGATGTGCACCGGTGCCCGCGGCGCGAGCGCCGCCGCAAACGCGAGCCCTTCGGGGTCCACCGCTCGCAGCGAGTGAATCGCGACCCCGATGCAGGCGTCCGCATCAAGGGTGCCCACCGCCGCTCCGGCCTCCCCGTGGAGCCGGGCGAAGCGCTCCGGGGAATTTCCGAACCGGCGCTGGGCACCCTCGAGCGGCTTGCCGTCGCAGCCGCCGTAGCGGTAAAGGACCGGCAGCAGGGTGAGGCCGATTCCGGTCTGCGCGGCCGCGGCCACGACGCGCGTCGACAGCTCGGAGAGATGGTCGTACGGCGTGCCGTCCGGCTGGTGATGGACGTAGTGGAACTCCGCCACGGCGGCGAAGCCGGCCTCCAGCATCTGCATCTGGGCGAAGGCGGCAATCGACTCGAACTCGTCGGGGCCGAGCCGTTCGAGAAACCGGTACATGAGCCGGCGCCAGGTCCAGAAACTGTCGTGCGGGTCCGGGCCCCGTCGCTCGGTGAGGCCGGCCATGGCGCGCTGGAAGGCGTGACTGTGCAGGTTGACCGGGGCGGGGAGGAGGATGCCGACAGATCGCTCCCGGGGTTGTCCCTGGGGTTGTCCCTGGGGTTGTCCCTGGGGTTGTCCTGGGTCTCGTCCTCGGGGTTGTCCTCGGTCTCGTCCCGGGGCTCGTTCCGGGGCGGGACATCCGGGCTCGATGGCGGCGATGCGGCCATCGGCGCCCAGCTCGACCCGAACGTCGCGCTGCCATCCGCCGGCGGTCAGCGCCTGCTCCGCCCGGAGCACCTCCCGTTCCCGCATCGCGCCCGCTCCCCTGATACCCTCGCCCGAAGCGCTCGCGGCCGTACCATCGCTCATGGAGCCATCGGTTCCGATCCTTCTGCGCAGGGAGTATGACAAATGTCACGGGAACTCATCACGAATCTGACGCTGGCCACCATGGAGCGCGGGGCCCGGCCCTACGGTCTCGTCGACGATGGCGCGGTGGCGGTGGAGAACGGGCGAATCGCCTGGTGCGGGCCGGCGGATGCCGTGCCCGAAGCCGGCGCGGCTTGGCCACGGCGCGATCTCGGCGGCCGCCTCGTCACCCCCGCGCTGATCGACTGCCACACCCACATCGTGTACGGCGGCGACCGCGCCCGGGAGTTCGAGATGCGGCTCGAGGGGAGGAGCTACGAGGAGATCGCCCGGGCCGGCGGCGGAATCTTTTCCACCGTCGAGGCCACCCGGAGGACGGACCCGGACGCCCTCCTCGCGGGGGCCCTCCCCCGCGTGGATGCGCTCATCGCCGAAGGCGTGTCCACCATCGAGATCAAGTCGGGTTACGGCCTCGATGCCGAGACGGAGCTCACCATGCTGCGCACCGCCCGCCGCATCGCGGCCGAACGCCCGGTACGGGTGCGCACGAGCTTCCTCGGCGCCCACGCGGTGCCCGCGGAGTACGCGGGCCGTGCCGACGCCTACCTCGACGAGGTGTGTCTTCCCGCCCTGAACGCCGCCCACGCGGAGGGTCTGGTCGATGCGGTGGACGGGTTCTGCGAAGGCATCGCATTCAGCCCGGCCCGGATCGAGCGCGTGTTCGGGCGCGCGGACGCGCTCGGTCTGCCGGTGAAACTTCACGCGGACCAGCTCTCCGACCTCGGCGGCACCGCCCTCGCCGCGCGCCACCGCGCGCTCTCCGCCGACCATCTGGAGTTCGCGAGCGAAGCCGGGGTGCGCGCCCTCGCCGAGGCGGGAACGGTCGCGGTGCTCCTCCCCGGGGCCGCCTACACCCTGCACGCGGAACGCCACCCTCCGCTGGAGTGGCTGCGCCGGTACCGGGTACCGATGGCGATCTCGACCGACTGCAACCCCGGCTCCTCGCCTCTCGCCTCGCTGCTGCTGGCGATGAACATGGCGTGCACCCTCTTTCGGCTGACCCCCGAGGAAGCGCTCGCCGGCGCCACGCGGGAAGCGGCGCGGGCGCTCGGGCTCGACGATGCGGGCAGAATCGCCCCCGGACTGCGCGCGGATCTCGCGGTATGGGACGTGACGCATCCCGCGGAGCTTGCCTACCGGATCGGCTTCAATCCCCTGGCGGAGCGGATCGTCGCGCCAGGGCAATGACCGGGGCAATGATGGTGAGGTCATACGCCCCGGGCCGATTCACAGGGCTCGATTCACAGGATGTAGCCGCGCTCGTCGTGCAGCGCGAGGTCGAGCCCTTCTTCCTCCTGATCCGCGTCGACCCGCAGCCCCATGACCGCGTCGAGGATCTTCAGCAGCACGAAGCTCACCACGAAGGTGTAGACGATGGTCGCCCCCACGCCGATCGCCTGGGCGACGACCTGACCGCCGATCGAGGTGTTGCCGTCGCCGAAGCCGGCGCCGCCGAGCGACACCGCGCAGAACACGCCGGTCAGCAGCGCGCCGACGATGCCGCCCACACAGTGGATGCCGAACACGTCGAGGGAGTCGTCGTAGCCCAGCGCCCGCTTCACCGCGGTGGAGGCGATGAAGCACACGATGCCCGAAGCGGCCCCGATCACGATCGCGCCCATCGGCCCCACCGACCCCGAGGCCGGGGTGATGGCCACGAGCCCGGCGATGGCGCCCGACGCGATGCCGAGCACGCTCGGTTTGCCGTGACGGATCCACTCGCAGAACATCCACGCCAGCGCCGCCGCCGCGGTGGCGAGTTGGGTCACCGCCACCGCCATCCCCGCCACCCCGTCCGCGGCGAGCTGCGAGCCCGCATTGAACCCGAACCAGCCGACCCAAAGCATGGCGGCGCCGACGATGGTGTACGCGAGATTGTTCGGCGGCATCGGCGTGGCGGGGTACCCCTTGCGCGGCCCGAGCACCAGCGCGGCGGCGAGCCCCGCGATGCCGGCATTGATATGGACCACGGTGCCACCCGCGAAGTCGAGGATGCCGTAATCGCCGAGCCAGCCCCCGCCCCACACCCAGTGACACACCGGCGCGTAGCAGAGCGTGAGCCATAGGGCCATGAACACCAGCATGGCCGAGAACTTCATCCGCTCCGCGAACGCACCGACGATGAGCGCCGGGGTGATGACCGCGAACGTCATCTGGAAGGTCATGAACACGGTCTCCGGAATGGTGCCGCTCAGCGAATCCACCGTCACCCCGGAGAGGAACATCTTCGAAAGTCCGCCGATGAACGCATTCCCCTCGTCGAACGCGAGGCTGTAGGCGTAGACGGCCCAGAGGATGCTCATCAGGCCGGTGATCGCGAAGCACTGCATGAACACCGACAGCACGTTCTTGCTGCGGACCATCCCCGCGTAGAACAGCGACAGGCCCGGGATGGTCATGAGGAGGACCAGCGCGGTGGCGGTGATCATCCACGCGGTATCGCCGGCATTCAGCTCGTCAGCGAACGCGAGGGCGGGCGTTGCGAACAGCGCGGCGGCCGCGCCGAGCTGCCGCACGGCCGACATCCGGCCCGAGCGGCGGCGCGATGGGAGTCCGGGTACTCCCCCTGAACCCGTCAGCCACCGACGGATACGGCGGTGACGCGGACTCCGGGATACGCTTGCCGCCGCGGTGACCGTCGGTCCGCGATCCGCGGGTTCCGCCGCGAGTTTCGGCGCGGTGTTCATCGTCGTGTGGTGGTGTGTCATCGAAGTACCGCCTCCTGAGTTTCACGGGTTTGAAGCCGTCGGACCGCATGACGGACTCACTCGGAGGTGGGGAGATGCACGGGCCGTGCCAGCGCCCGATCTGAGGCATGGTCAGCCGGACCTCGGGCGTATAGAGCCAGGGGACACCCACTGCGGGCACCGATTTGGTGCAACCGGATCCGCCGGCGCCTGCATCCGGCCCACCGAACTCGCCGATCCGGGTTCGTTCGTGCTTCATCGTGAATCGCCATCGTCACTGCCGCCGGGCGCAGCATGGGCGCGGATGGTCACGCCGGTGATGCGCGCGCAAGCAGGCCGCACGCCATTCGCGCCATCGGTGGCGCCACCCATGACGATATACATGCTCTTTGTAACGCGTTACATTGGCACCGAACTGGATCGGGAGGCTTGGTCATGCCGGCATCTCCGGCGGAAAGAATGCGGACCATGCGCCGACGCCGTCGTGCTCAGGGCAATCGTGAGGTGCGAATGATCCTGCCCGACGCGCGCTCGAATGGTGTGCGCGCACAAATCGCGGATTCGGTCGCTCGTCTCGACCGGCGGCATGAGTCGGAAGCACTGCAATGGATCGAAGCGATTTCGGAATTCGATGAATCCGAAACGCGGTGAAGTGGTGACGGTCGCAGCCTCCGGCGACTTCGGCAAACCCCGCCCGGCGGTGATCATCCAGAGCGATGTATTCCCGATGCAACATGCGTCGGTGATTGTTTGCCAGATGACCTCCAGGCTGGAGGACGCACCGGACTTCCGCCTGACGATCGAACCTTCGCGGGCGAACGGTCTGCGTGAGAGATCCCAGATCATGGTCGACAAGCCCGTGACAATCCGGCGGGAGAGGGTCGGCTCGCGGGTCGGCCGGCTGGATCGGCGAGACATGACGCGGCTGAACCGCGCGCTTGCCTTCGTGCTGGGGTTGGCGGATTGAGGATTGGCCGGTCGACGATGCATACCCGTGGCATCACCGGAACCGGATGACCGCCACCCCCACGAGGAGACGATCCGATGTTCAGCAAGGCGGTTCCCATCGCGGCCGGCTTCACCCGACCGATGGTCATCTCCAGCCGCACCACGAAGGGTGAATGCAGCAGCACCATCGGCGCGTACGTGGTGGTCAACCGCGACGGCTGGATCCTCACCGCAGGCCATCTCCTCGACATTGTGCGCCAGCATCAGGAGAGCGCCCGCCGCTATCAGAGTTACCGGGGCAATGTGGTCGAGTTCCAGCGCGACCTCGCGGCGGACAAGCGGTTCCGCAAGAGGGGCGTGCGCACCTTCCACCGCCCGGGCGGACTGTCGGTGCGCGACCACTCGGTCTGGTGGGGCGTCGACGGCGTCCGCCTGGTCGACGCGAGGATCATGCCCGCGGCGGACCTTGCCCTGGGGCGCATCGAGCCCTTCGATCCGGCGTCGATCGCGCAATTCCCGATCTTCAAGAATCCCTCTCGCGGATACGAGCCGGGCCGCAGCCTCTGCAAGCTCGGTTTCCCCCTGCACCGCATCGAGCCGCAGTACGACGAACAGAAGAACACGTTCACCCTGCCCGAAGGCTCGGTGCCGCTGCCGATGTTTCCGCTGGAGGGGATGTTCACGAGGGTGGTCGACACCCGGGCCCCCGGAAGCGGCGAGGGAGAACCCAGCGCTTTCATCGAAACCTCGACCCCGAGCCTGCTCGGACAGATGGGCGGACCCGTCTTCGACCCCGAGGCGATGGTATGGGGCATCCAGTCCCACACCATGCACCACCCGCTCGGATTCCGCCCCCCGGCGCCGGGCGGACCGCCCGGTCAGGTCGAACACCAGTTCCTCAATACCGGCCTCGCAGCGCATGCGCGCGTCATTCGCGGACTCCTCGACACCGAGGGCATCGACTACGATGGCGAGAAATAGTCTTACCTGATGACTACTCAAGCCATACCAGGTGCCGCTCAGCCCGCATTTCTCACCAGGTTGCGAGCGAGGGCGTGGAGATGGCTGGATTGGCAAGGCGAACGCGAGTCCGGGCGCGCAGGCGTCCTTGACAACACGTCGAGCACCCGGGCCGCCCCCATGTCGCATTCAACGCAGCCAATGCGGTCATCTCCGCGTCCGCAGCCGTGACTCGGTGAGAAATGCGGGCCAGATTCGGGGGTAATCAGGAAATGGAATGGCCGGACATACTTCGCCGAGTCGAACAAGGTGAAGGGCCAGGTACGGAGTTCAAACGTGGCCTCGGAGATCTCTCCGCCGTGGGCAAGGCGATTTGCGCATTCACGAATACCACGGGCGGCGTGATCGTTCTGGGGGTTTCCGACGCTCGCGAGATTGTGGGAGTCAAGGAAGATTCGGAAACGGTTCAAGAGCGTCTGGCCTCGTTTCTGCAAACCGGCTGCAGCACACCGGTGCATGCTCGCATCGGCCGACAAGAGACACCGGAAGGTTGGGTCCATTGGGTGGAAATTCCGCGCCAGCGCGGATTCGAGCCGATGCGCTACGGCGGCCGCGTATGGGTCCGCCGCGACCGCACCAGCGTCGAGCCATCAGCGACCGAGCTCCAGGAACTCTACAACGCATTCGGATACGTCCTGACCGAGGAACAGGCGATTCTGGATGCGCCGCCGGAGCACATCGACCTCGGGGCATTTCGCGCCTATCTGGAACGTTCGGGCTTCGACACCACGAACGACCCGCAGTCGGACAGCGGGGACGATCTGCGCAATCGCGGCGTCATCGTGGAGATCGGAGGAAAACCGCACGCAACGCTTTACGGGGTTCTGGCCTTCGGGAAGGACCCGCAGCGATACCGGCGGACGCGCAACTTCCGCATCGAATGCGTGGCCTACGCGGGCGAGGACCGCGCCGGCGAAGTGCTGCAGGTGGCCAACGCCACCGGTCGCATCGACGAACAGGTCGACCGGGCCGTTGGATGGTTTCTGGGTCTCGGGCGCTTCGAGTCCTACCGGGATCTTGTCCGAGAAGATCGCCATCTGCTGCCCCGTCGAGCCATCCGGGAGGCACTGGCGAACGCGGTGACGCATCGCGACTACGCCATCACGGGATCGCAGATCCTGCTCGAGGTCTTCGAGCACCATGCCGATATCACCAGTCCGGGCGCCCTGCCCAACCACATGACGGTGGAACGCGTCCGCGCCGGCGCCAACCCCCGGTCGAGGAACGAGTCCATGGCCCACTACATGGCCGCCATGGGCTTCATGGAGCAACGCGGCAGAGGTTGGCTCATCATGCGAAGCGAGATGCGCGCGTTCAACGAAACAGAGCCGGAACTGATGCAGGACAAGCGCAACGGGTTCGTGAAGGTAACCTTTCACCTCGACTCACACGAGAGCGCCGGACCGGGATGGTAGGGGATCTCTCTCGGTGGTGCCCGCCGATCTGGCCCAAGTGATATCCGTCAGTTCACTTGCCGACACGCTGAGTCCGCCGAGCCGGAGTCGCTATAGCACTGCCGGATGGCGCATAGTAGTTCGCACCCCACACGCCGATGACCAGATAGCGCACTCCGCGCGTCGAGAGAGCACCGGCAAGAGAAGCGAACCGATCCACGGACTCAGCGCCGCTTCGCCGAGTTCAGGTGGCGCACGGCGGACGCATGCGCCCGGTGGACCCAGCTCTTGTCCACACCGGAAGCATTTCCGGACATGGCTTCGAGGCGAAGGAGGTGGCGGAGGTAGTCGGGCGCCAGCGGAGTCGGGCGCGGCGGGAGGGTGGGCGACGCCATCAGTGCCCCGCGAGGGTCAGGATCGCGTCGATGAGGATTTCCACCGGGGTCAGGATCAGCCACGGCAGGAGGTCGAGCTTCATCCCGATCTGGGTGCCGATGAGGGGCGGCACGATGAGCAGCCCGATGATGATGGCCATGCCGTAGCGTTCGAGCTTCGCGTAGGGCACCGCGAGCGATCGGGGCAGGAGCCCCAGGACCACCCGGCCTCCGTCCAGCGGAGGCAGCGGCAGCATGTTGAACACCGCGAGCACGACGTTCAGCAGCAGCGCGTTCTTGAGGTTCTGGAACAGCCACGGCCTCGCGATGTCGGGAAAGAAGATGGTGGCATACATCAGCAGCGCGGCCAGGTACGCCATGGCGAGGTTGATTCCCGGGCCGGCCGCCGCCACCCACATCATGTCGCGCCGGGGCTGGCGCAGGCGGGAGAAGTCGACCGGCACCGGCTTCGCGTAGCCGAACAGGAACGGTGCCTGCATTGCCAGCAGGATCCCGGGCAGCGCCAGAGTGCCGACGGGATCGACATGTCGCGCGGGATTGAAGCTCACCCGACCCGCCCGCTTCGCGGTATCGTCACCCAGCTTCCAAGCCACCCACCCGTGCGCCGCCTCGTGCAACGTGATCGCGGTCAACGCGGGCAGCACCCAGACCGAGGCGGAGTACATCAGCGTCGACAAGGCGTCGAACACGCGCAATCGTCCCTGACATGAGCCTGCCGGCAGGCGGGCGCCCCCTGGTTCGTCGACCCTGGTTGGTCGGCCTTGGTTGGTCAACCCTGGGGCGTCCGCCCCGCGTCGTCACCGCGGGCCGGCGTGTGATGGCCGCGATTGTATCCGCAAGGCGCGGCGAGTTGCCCGTCCGTGCCGGGGCAATGGCCGCGAATGTCCGCAAGGGCCGGCTCTCGCGGCGCAGCTCCGGCGAAATTCCGATCTCCATCATGCCCGGTCGAGGGAATTCAGGAGGCAGCTCCGTCACCCTGCCGGTTCATGTCTCGTCGGAATCGCACCGCACGATGGCCGGCCGGATCGTCCGCAAATCGCTGGTGACCCCGGCGCGTTACAATCGGCCTCCGAGCCAGGGGGAATCGCTCCGGATCATCGACGAGGAGACCCATCATGCAGCTCACGCCGGAAGAAATCGGGCGGTTCGACGAAGAGGGCTACCTGTTCTGGCCCGCGCGTTTCTCGGCCGAGGAGGCGGCGGGGCTGCGCCGGGCCGCCGCCGAGGTCTACGCCATGGACCGCGAGGAGGTGTGGCGGGAGTCGAGCGGAGTTGCTCGCACCGCGTTCGCCGCCCACACCTACCATGAGGCGTTTCGCCGCCTCGGCCGCCACCCGCGCCTCATCGAGCCGGTCATGCAGCTCGTGGACGGGCCGGTGTACATGCACCAGTACAAGGTCAACGCCAAGGCCGCCTTCGACGGCGAGGTGTGGCAGTGGCACCAGGACTTCGGCACCTGGCACCGCGACGACGAGATGCCGGAACCGCGCGCGATGAACATCGCGGTGTTCCTCGACGAGGTAACCGCCGCCAACGGACCGCTGCTGTTCCTCCCGGGCAGCCACAAGCTCGGCGTGATCGACGCCGGACACGACCTGGAGACCACTTCCTACCCTCTGTGGACCCTCGATCGCGACACCGTGACCCGGCTCGCCGAGCAGGGCGGGTGCGTGGCCCCCACCGGCCCCGCCGGCAGCGTGATCGTGTTCTCCTCCACCCTGGTGCACGCGAGCCCGCCGAACATCAGCCCCATGAGCCGCACCATCGTCTACCTCTCGTTGTGCCATGTGGATAACCACATTCGGCAGTTCAAGCGCCCGGAGTGGGTCGCGCACCGCGACTTCCGCCCCATCGCGCCCCTCGCCGACGACTGTCTGGCCGATCTGGCCGACGAGTCCGACGAGACCGGCTCGGCTGGCGGGACCGGCTCGGCTGGCGGGACCGGCTCGGCTGGCGAGGTTGGCCAGACCGGCCTCTCGCCCGCGCAAGCGGCGGCCTGAACTCGCCATGTACATGCACGGGCTGCTTCGCGAGCGCGCGGCGGCCGCCGGCCCGGTGCGAGTCGGGCTCGTGGGGGCCGGCAAGTTCGGGTCGATGTTCCTCGCCCAGGCCCCCTCGACGGCCGGGCTCGAAGTCAGCGTCATCGCGGATCTCGATCCGGACCGCGCCCGCGCCGCCTGCCCCGCCATGGGGTGGAACGACGCCCTCCTCGGCCGCACCCGCTTCACCGACGACGCCTTCGCGGCGATACGCGCCAGCGATGTCGACGTGGTGGTCGAGGCCACCGGCGACCCCGCCGCGGGCATCGCCCATGCCCGCGCCGCCTTCGCGGCCGGCCGACACATCGTGATGGTCAACGTGGAGGCCGACGTGCTCGCAGGCCCCCTGCTCGCGGCGGAAGCACGCGACGCCGGAGTGGTCTGCACCATGGCCTACGGCGACCAGCCGGCGCTGACCTGCGAGATGGTGGAGTGGGCGCGGGTGAGCGGCTTCCGGGTGGTGGCGGCCGGCAAGGGTACGAAGTATCTGCCTTCGTACCACGCCTCGACCCCGGACACGGTGTGGGACCACTACGGACTCACCGCGGCGCAGGCGCAGGCCGCGGGGATGAACAGCCGGATGTTCAACTCCTTCCTCGACGGCACCAAGTCCGCGATCGAGATGGCGGCGATCGCGAATGCGACCGGGCTCGCACCCCCGCCGGACGGCCTGCGGTTCCCGCCCTGCGGCCGGGACGATCTCGCCCACGTGCTGCGGCCCGCAGAAGATGGCGGGCAGTTGGACCACAGGGGCCAGGTGGAAGTGGTGTCGTCCCTCGAACGCGACGGCCGCCCGGTCCCGAACGATCTGCGATGGGGGGTCTACGTGGTCATCGAGGCCCCCAACGACTACACCGCGGCCTGCTTCCGCCAGTACGGCATGAACACCGATGCCTCGGGCCGGTACTCGGCCATGTACAAGCCGTTCCACCTCATCGGGCTGGAGCTGAACGTGTCGATCCTCTCCGCCGCCCTCCTCGGCCGCCCGACCGGCGCCCCCCGGGGCTTCACCGGCGACGCGGTGGCGACCGCGAAGCGGGATCTCGCAGCGGGCGAGGCCCTCGACGGCGAGGGTGGCTTCACCGTGTACGGAAAGCTCCTGCCCGCCCGCACGTCACTCGAACGCGGCGCGCTCCCGATCGGGCTCGCGCACGGGGTGACGCTGAAGCGCCCGGTCGGTGCCGGCGAGATCGTCGGATGGAACGACGTGGCCTGTGACCCGGCGCAGGAGGCGGTGCGGGCGCGGCGCGCGATGGAGGCGCGGTTCGGGACGAAAGGGCGCAACGCCGCAGGGAGGTAACCATGATGCCCAATCCTGAGGAGTCCGAGACATGAGCGATATTCCATGGCGCAAGAGCGCGGTCGAGTTGGCGGGCATGATCCGGGCGGGCGAGGTGTCGTGCGTCGAGGTCACCCGATCGGTGCTCGAACGCATCGCCGCCCACAACGGCCGGATCAACGCGATCGTCGACGAATGCGCCGGAGAGGCGCTGCGTGCGGCCGAGCAGAAGGACCGGGAAGTGGCCGCCGGCGACGCCCTCGGGCCGCTGCACGGCATCCCCGTCACCATCAAGGTGAATGTCGATGTGGCGGGAAAGGCGACCACGAACGGCCTGCCCGCATTCGCCGGCCTCATCGCACCGGACCACTCCCCGGTGGTGCGGAACCTGCTCGATGCGGGCGCGGTCATCGTGGGCCGCACCAACACTCCCGAGCTTTCCATGCGCGGGACCACGGACAACCCGCTCCACGGCCGCACCCTCAACCCGTGGGACGACGAGGCGTCACCCGGCGGCTCCTCCGGGGGCGCGTCGGCCGCAGCGGCGATGGGGTTCGGGCCGATCCACCACGGCAACGACATCGGGGGGTCGCTGCGCTTCCCCTCGTTCGCCTGCGGCCTCGCCACGGTGAAGCCGACCTTCGGGCGGGTGCCCGCCTTCAACCCGAGCGCAGCGGCCGAGCGTGGCCTCCTTGCGCAGCTCATCTCCGTGCAGGGCGCGATCTGCCGCGAGGTGCGGGACGTGCGGCTCGCGACCCGGGTGCTCGCGGGCGGCGACCCGCGCGATCCGTGGTGGATGCCGGTTCCGTTCGACGGGCCGCGGCTCGATCCTCCCCTCAGGGTGGCGGTGACCACCGAAACGCACGGTTACCCGATGCACCCGGACATCCTGGCCGGCATCGAACGCGCCGCGCAGGTGCTGAGCGATGCGGGCTACGCGGTGGAGCGGGTGACGACACCCTCGATCATGAAGCCCGCGCGCGCGTGGTTCGACGTGCTGGTGAGCGAGATCGTCCACTTCCTCGGCCCCGTGGCGCGCGAGCACGGCAGCGAGACCATCCGGACCATCTTCGAGCACTACCAGCGCATCGGGACGCCGGTCGACGCGGCCGGATACCGGCAGGCGATCGCGGACCGCACCGCG
Source organism: Gammaproteobacteria bacterium (assembly GCA_965221725.1). Taxonomy (GTDB): domain Bacteria; phylum Pseudomonadota; class Gammaproteobacteria; order HK1; family HK1; genus HK1. The sequence continues at coordinate 145,701 of OZ244909.1, read as the reverse complement.
CTCATCCGTGAATGGAGCCTCTTCCTCGAACGCCATCCGCTGGTGCTGTGCCCGTTCCTGATGCGCACGGTCTATCCGTGGGACTACGACGCGCAGGGGTTCGAGCAGATCCGGGACAAGTTCCTCTCCGCCATCTACAGCACCGGCGTCAACTACCTGAGCCTGCCGTCAGGGGTGGTGCCCATCGGGTACGCGGGCGGACTGCCGGCCGGAGTGCAGATCATCGGCCGCCGTTTCCGCGAAGACCTGATCCTCGACGCGATGGAGGTCATCGAATCCGAAGTCGGCATCCTGTCGCACACGCTGTGGGAACGGGAGGACGGGACGGCGTAAAGCCTTGGAGTCGGTACGCCGAAGGCACATCCATGGTGAATCCGAGTTGTCACTCCATGCAGAGCACATGACTGCATAGGAAAAATGAGCACGGGAGATCCCATACTGAACCGCGCCGAGAATTCCGGAGGGTTAATGACCTGAGAGGAGGCAGCGATGAGTTCTTCGAACAAGTACTCCCCGGATCTTCGGGAACGGGCGGGTTCAAACATCACACACAACAACCGGGTAAAGTGCCGCAACCATCTCCACCCAGTCAAAACAGGACATGACACTCATGCAAACGCATCTTCACTGCGCACGCGCGACCGAACACCGATACCGCACACGCATGGACAATGCAATCGCAGAAGTGTCCGATGCAGACACCGTACGCGCCATCCGCGAAGAACGCGAAACCGACCCATACGGTGACTGCGGAGGGCAGGACGAAAGTGTCATCGAAAAACTCCACCGGCTCAAGCGGACTTTATACGGCCAGGCATGGTTGAAAGATCACCCAAGTGCGTCATGGGACGACATCCGGAACGTAGCGCTCTGAGCAGATCGCCGGGAGACCACCATGGACCTCGACAACATCACCGTCGACAGTTCACTCATGTACCCCACCACATCACGAAGATTTCTGATGGCACTTTGGGAAATGGACGGGAAGCGCGTGGTGCTCGTCCCCCGAACCGTCCAGGAAATGTATGGATTCGTCCGGCAAAGCGAAGAACGATTCTGTCAACGCGCTCTTCACAAACAGACAGAACGCACAGGACGGGTTTACAGTCCAGGCGAAAGACAGATCATCATCGATGCAGCCGTAAAAGCCGCCAGTGAGTGGGTCAACGACGAACTCGGAGACGATAAACACCCTGGCAACAACAGCTCGGCGCTCATACTGCGACGCCTGAACGCAGAGGAAGCGGACAGAGCCCGGACACTCGCAGAGGCAATTCCAAACAAATGCTTCCGAGGACCAAGCAAAAACAGTTTTTTTGGAGACCGCGAAATCATTGGGCAAAGTATCGCCGCTGGATTCGCCATTCTGGCAAGTGACAACCGAAGCAGCATTCGCAGAATCCAACTCAACGGATGGATCAAAGAGCATACGGGCATCGACGGAAACTTTGTGCTCGACGCAGACCAGGCGCTCGAAGAAGCCGGACACTGGACCACTCAACCGACGAAACTCCTCGAAGCCTTGCTCCGAGCCACACTGCCTTCCAAATCACGGTCAGTAGAGCGGGAAAATGAAATTGTGACCCAATTCATTACCCGGCTCGGCAGAGAGGGATGGAAACACATTGCGGTCACATGCGACGAGGAATGGCGCAGTGCCGAGGCCGAAATTGCCTACACACGCGCACGCGCATTCATCGCGGAAGAAGAGTCCCACGCAAGGGATACCGAAGCCCGTCGCATCGAGCGTATCCGCAAAGCAACATCCAGCGCTGGATATGACATCGGCCGATAGGCACGACCGGCAACAGCCACCCGGCTTCCGAGACCCGCGAAGGTGCGTTGGTCGCGATGGACGGGCAGACGTTCCCCCTGCGAAACACCCGGCGCCCAACAGGCGTAGGATCATCAGGATCACTCAAGGTGCCTCGGGGTTGCCCGGTCGTTCCCCGCACGGGCGCATCAAACCGCACGGTGTCGCATCCACCGGGCCGAAGTCCTCGGACCCCGAGTTCGGACCGCTCAGCCGAGTTCTTCGAGTACCTCGCGCACGTTGGCCGCGATCGCGTCAATGGGCTCGTCGCCGCGGTACAGCGCCCGCACGTGTCCGAGCGGGTCGATGAGGTAGGCGATGGTGGAGTGGTTCACGAGATAGTTGTCCTTCGGCTGCCCCTCCGGGATCATGAACTGCGCTCCGTAGCGACGGGCGATGTCTTCAAGCTCGTCCTCGCCGCCGGTGAGCCCGACAAACGCGGGATCGAAGAACTCCACGTACTCTCCGAGCCGTTCCGGTGTGTCCCGGGCAGGGTCCACGGAGACGAAGACGCCGGTGAATCGGGCCGCGTCTTCCGGCGGCAGGGCGGCCCGAACCTCGCGCACGCGGGCCAGCGTGGCCGGACAGATGTCCGGGCAGAAGGTGTAGCCGAAGAACATCACCAGGGCGCGGCCTTGCAGATCGCTCAGGTACATGCGCTCCCCGCGCTGGTTCGTGAGCTCGAAATCTCCGCCGATCTCGTATCTCTCTAGCGCCACCACCGCCTCGGGCTCCGCCCGCCCGGGGACGTCGTCGCGGACCATGCCGCCGAAGACGAGCCCGGCCGCGAGCGCCGCGATCACGATCGCGCCCATCGCAAGGTGGTGAGAGAGCCTTGGCATCCGCACCGCTCCCGGGCGCTGCTCGACGCGCCGCGTGCGCCGGGATCATACCGCAGGCGACAGTCGGGCCGCGTTCAGCGCGGTCCGCCGGTTGCTCCCGGCTCCGCGGCGCGGGCACTGAAAATCGCGATCGCGGGAGAGTCCGATCAGGAGCATTTCGCGCGACTGCCGGTGCTGACTCAAGCTGGCCCGGGGCTGGGCTACCCGTGCCGGAGGCGGTCGTGAGGTAGCATCGCCTCCCCTCCTCCGAGCCACTCCCACCGATATCGAACCGTGCGCGGGACGTGCATCATCGCCGTCGTCTTTTCCTCCACCGCCGTCGCGGTGGGGGTGTCGCAGTATGCGTTCGGGTTGTTCATCGTGCCCATCGAGGCGGCCTTCGGGTGGTCGCGCACCGAGATCAGCGCGTCGCTGTCCTTCGCCGCGGTCAGCGGCCTGACGGCTCCGTTCCTCGGGCGCGCCATGGACCGCTTCGGTGCGCGTCCCGTGCTCGTGCTCTCGCTCGCAGTGTTCGGAGCAAGTTTCTGTCTGCGGCCCCTGATGACCGAGCTGTGGCACTGGTACGCGCTGAGTCTCCTTCAGTTCGCCGCCTTCCCGGGACTGACGGTGCTGCCGGCCGGGCGCCTGGTCGCGGCCTGGTTCCCGCGCATCCGCGGCCGGATGACGGGGGTGGTGACGGCCGGCAACAACGTGGGGGGACTGGTCATGCCCACTTTCATCGCCGCCCTGCTCGCGGTGATGGCGTGGGACGAAGCGTCCGTGGTCATCGGCGTCGTGGCGTTCGCCATCGCCGGAGCGGCGCTGCTGGTGATCCGGGAAGCGCCTCCGGCCCCGGAAGGGCGGGGTTCCCGCCCCGGTCCGCCGGGCGAACACGCCACCGCCGCCGCCCCGCTCGCGGCCCGCAGCCTGCGCGAGACGGTCCGTACCCGCGCGTTCCGGGCGGTGTTCGTCGCCATCACCCTGGGGACGTTCACCTACGCCTCCATCCTGCCTCACATGCTTGCGCATCTGGTGAACCGGGGCATGGCAAATGCGTCCGCCCTGACCGTGCTCGGTACGCTCGCGACCGCCGGCATCGGCGGCAAGCTGCTGTTCGGGTGGCTGGCCGAACGCTTCGGGGCGCGGCGCCTGATGATGGCGAACCTCGCCGGTCAGGCGATATTCGCCGCCCTCCTCGCCGCCGCCTTCCCCGTCTGGATGCTCGCGCTCGCGACCCCGCTGTTCGGCCTGTTCATGGGCGGCTTCGGGGTGCTCTACATCCTGGTGGTGCAGGAGTCGTTCGGGATGCACCACTTCGGAAGCGTCATGGGGCTGATAAACCTCGGCACCGCGATCTCCTACGGTGCGGGGCCACTCATCGCCGGGGTGTCCTACGACCTCTCCGGCGGCTACGGCATCGCGTTCCTCGTCACCTGCGGCCTGTTCCTCGTCGGCGCGGCCGCGCTGGTATTTGCGCGCCCGCACACGGAGCCGACGCGGGCGGCGCCGCTGCCGTAGCCCGGAAAAATCACCGATTCGCGAAGCGAGGATGCGCAGATGGCTGGTTTCGCAAGGCGAACGCGAGACAGGGCGCGCAGGCGTACCCGCAGGTACGTCGAGCATCCCGGCTGCCCCATGTGACATTCAACGCGGCGAAAGCAGTCAGATTCGGGCCCGCAGCCTTGAATCGGTGACCTTTCCGGGCCAGCCCCGCGTCCGAATACGGCGGCAATTTCGAGCGCGGATTCCGGCCTGGCGGGAATGACCGACGCGACCCGATACCATGGAACTCTGGATACCCATCACGCTGGCCGCGGCGTTCATGCAGAACCTGCGTTCGGCCCTGCAGAAGCACCTGAAGGGGAGGCTGAGCACCGCCGGCGCCACCTTCTGCCGGTTCGTGTACGCGGTCCCGCTCGCGATCGTGTACGTGGCGTTGCTCGGCGAGGGGTTCGGTTTCGCGTGGCCGGCCCCGAATCCGCGCTTCGTGGTCTTCGCGATGCTCGGCGGCATCACCCAGATCACCGCCACCGCGCTGCTCGTACACCTGTTCTCGCTGCGCAACTTCGCGGTCGGGACCACCTACTCGAAGACCGAGACGGTGCAGGCCGCCATCTTCGGCGTGGTGATCCTCGGCGAGGCGGTGAGCGCGGCGGCCGCCCTGGCCATCGGCATCAGCCTGGTCGGGGTGATGTGCATCTCGGTCGCGAAGACCCATCCGACCCTTGCCAGCCTGCGGCGCGGCTGGACCGGGCGCACCGCCCTGATCGGGATCCTGTCGGGCACGTTCTTCGGGCTGAGCGCCGTCGCCTACCGCGCCGCCTCGCTCTCCCTCGGCGGCGAAGGGTTCCTGATGCAGGCGGCGTTCACCCTCGCCTGCGTGCTGGTGTTCCAGACCGCGGTGATGGCGGTCTGGATCCGGCGGCGCGAGCCGGGGGAGCTGGCGCGCGTGGCCCGCGAATGGCGGCTCGCATCGCTCGTGGGCGTCTCGGGGATGCTCGGCTCGGCCGGCTGGTTCACCGCGATGACCCTCGAGAACGTCGCCTACGTCCGCGCGCTCGGGCAGGTGGAGCTGGTCTTCACCTTCGCCGCCTCGTACTTCTTCTTCCGGGAGCGATCGACGGCGCTGGAGATTGCGGGCATCGTGCTCATCGTGACGGGAATCGTGATTCTGCTGCTCGGGTGAGCGGCGGCGCCGGCCCGAAGGCTCCGCGCATCAACGTCCCTCAAGCGCCTCGATGTGTTTCGACCGGGTCTGTCTCCGGAGCCTCGGCAACACGCGGAAACATCTCGGGCTCTCGCCGGTGTCGATCGTGACGATCGGGGCTGTTCCGGTGCGGCAAATACCATGGTGCGCTGTTCAGACTGCGCTTGCCCGGCGGCGCGGGGCGCTCCAGAATATGCGTCTCCGGTCGCCAGCCTTCATGCCCGCACCCGCTCCCTCCACCGCCCCCGACCGCACGCTCGCCCTCGTTCCCGAATCGGTGCGCACCCGCCGCACCGCGGTGGCGTTCGATGCAGGGGTGCTGCTGCGCATCACGCGCATGGCCTTCGCCCATCCGTGGCGCATGGCGCTCGGTCTCGGCTGCACCCTGCTCGCGGCCGTGGCGCAGCTTGTCATCCCGCAGCTCATCGGTGATGCGGTCGATTTCGCGCAGGGGCTCCTCGCGGCGGCCGGCGAAGACGCGGCCGCGCGCGACGCCCTGGCCCGCGCCGCCGCGCTGATCCTCGTCACCTCCGTCCTTCGCGGGCTGTTCACGATGATGCAGAACTACCAGGGCGAGGCGGTGGGCCAGCTCATCGCCTACCGGCTGCGCCTCGCCCTCTACGCCAGGATCCAGAAACTGTCTTTCAGCTACCACGACCGGGTGCACACCGGCGATCTGATGACCCGCGGCATCCTCGATATCGAGGGCACGAAGCTCTGGGTGAGCACCGGGGTCCAGCGCTCGCTCCTGCTCTCGGTCCTGGTCGGCGGCGGGGCGTGGCTGATGATGTCGATCGACGTGCTGCTCGGATGCCTCGCGCTCAGCTTCGTGCCGTTCGTGGCGCTCGGCGCCTCGCTCGCCCGGCTCCGGCTCCGCACCCTGTGGTATGCGCTCCAGGAGGAGCTGGCGGTGCTCACCCGGGTCATGGAGGAGAACCTCGGCGGCATCCGCGTGGTGCGCGCCTTCGTGTCCCAGGCGTTCGAGATGGCCCGCTTCGACGCGATCTCCCACCGGGCGCTCGCCATCGCGCACCGCCGCATCGATGTCTTCGTCAAGAGCACCACCACGATGACCTTCGCCTTCTTCGTCTCCATGGGGCTCGTGCTCTGGGTGGGCGGCGAGAAGGTGCTGGCCGACGAGCTGACCATCGGCGAATTCGCGTCCTTCCTCGCGTTCATGGCCATCCTGCAAATGCCGGTGCGTCAGATCGCGTGGACGGTGAACGCGGTGGCGCGCACCTCCACCTGCGGCGCGCGCCTGTTCGAGGTCCTCGACCTCGAGCCGGAAATCCGGGACCACCCGGGCGCCCGCGACCTCGACCTCCGCGAAGGGGTGGTCCGCTTCGAGAACGTGTCGTTCCGCTACCGCCGGGAGGGCCGGAGCCCGCCGGTGCTGCGCGACGTGAGCTTCGAGGTCCGCCCCGGGCGGGTCACCGGCATCGTGGGTCCTCCGGGCAGCGGGAAGTCGACCATCGCCCACCTCATTCCCCGTTACTACGATGTCGATGCCGGCCGCGTCACCATCGACGGCCAGGACGTGCGGGACGTGACGCTGAGGTCGCTGCGCCGCCAGGTGAGCGTCGTGCAGCAGGACCCCTTCCTGTTCACCGCCGCCATTGACAACAACGTGAACTACGGCGACCCGTGGGCGGAGCGCAGCGCCGTGCGTCGGGCCACCGAGGCAGCGCAGCTCCACAAGTACGTGGAGCACCTGCCCGAGGGCTACGAGACCCTGGTCGGCGAGCGCGGCGTGTCGCTCTCCGGCGGGCAGCGCCAGCGCCTCGCGATCGCTCGCAGCGTGCTGCCCGCATCGAGCGTCATCGTCTTCGACGACTCCACCGCGGCGGTGGACGCCGCCACCGAGCGCCGGATTCACGAAGCACTGGCCGACGTGACCCGCGACCGCGCGATGATCGTCATCGCCCACCGTCTCTCCTCGGTCATGTACGCCGACGAGATTCTCTTCCTGGAGGAAGGCCGCATCGTCGAGCGAGGGGCGCATGACGTTCTGGTCGCGCTCGGCGGGCGCTACGCCGCGCTGTACGCGCTGCAAACCCGATCGAACGACGGAACCGGGGACGAGAATCCTGGCGCGTGAACGCATCAACCGGAGCGAAACGCCGATGAAGGCGGCCGCATCGCCGAACCCGGCATCCGGGGGGCCGCCGCGGGCGGTGGTCGGCTCGCAGATCTCGTTCGAAGAGGAGATGTTCGGCGCCGCCTTCGACGGCCGGGTGGTGCGGCGCTTCTGGTCCTTCGTGGCTCCCCACCGCCGGCGGCTCCGGATCGGCGTGGCCGCGGTGCTCGTCTTCACCCTCACCCAGATCGCGATCCCGCTCGTGCTGCGCCATGCCATCGACGGTGCGCTCGCGGCGGGCGGGGCGGGGGTCGAGTTGCTGCACTGGATCGTCATCGCCTTCTTCGCGGTGGCAGCGCTCAACTACGCATCCAACTTCACCCAGGAACTCGTCGTCGGGCGGATTTCCGGGAGTCTGCTGTTCGATCTCCGCCGGGCGATGTACGCGCACCTGCAGCACGTCTCCCTCTCCTTCATGGACAAGACCGAGGTGGGTCGGCTCATGTCCCGGCTCCAGGGGGACGTCAACGCGCTGCAGGAGTTCCTTGAGACCTCCATCTTCGCGATCGGCGATTTCGTGCTCCTCGTCGGCATCATCACCGTCCTGCTGTTCCTCGATGTGCGCCTCGGTCTGCTCACCCTCTCGGTGGTGCCGGTGCTGATCGTGGTGCGCATCGTCTGGCTGCCGCCCGCGCGACGGGCCTTCATGCGGGCACGGGAAGCGAGTTCGATCGTCAACGGGGCGCTGGCGGAGAACGTGCACGGCGTGCGCACCATCCAGGAGATGGGGCGGGAGGCCGTCAACCTCGATCTTTTCGGCGACAAGGCGCAGGACAACCTGCGCGCGCACCTGCGGGCGTCGAAGTTCTCCAGCGTGATGATTCCGATTGTCGACACCCTCACCGGCATCGCGATGGCGATCGTCATCGTGGTCGGCGGCGCCATGGTGCTCGGGCAGGAGCTGGGGCTCGGGGTGATGGTCGCCTTCCTGTTCTACGTGCAGCGCTTCTTCGACCCCATCCGATCACTCACCATCCAGTACAGCATCATGCAGCGGGCGATGGCGGCGGGGCAGCGGATCTTCGAGGTGCTCGACGTGCCCGTCGACGTGCGCGACGCCCCCGATGCCGCCCCGCTGCCGCGCGAGGCGCGCGCCATCGAACTCGACGACGTGACCTTCGGCTACGTGTCCGGCCGGCCGGTGCTGCGCAACGTCACCCTGCGGGTGGAGCCGGGCGAGACGGTGGCTCTGGTAGGGCCGACCGGCTCCGGCAAGACCAGCGTCACCGCACTCGTGCACCGCTTCTACGACGTGTGGAGCGGGGCGGTTCGGATCGGCGGACACGACGTGCGCAACGTGCGCCAGAGCGACCTCGGCGCGCACGTGGCGATGGTGCTGCAGGAGCCCTTCCTGTTCACCGGCACGGTCCGGGACAACATCCGCTACAACCAGGCGGACGCGACCCGGGCGCAGGTGGAGGCGGCGGCACGCGCGGTCGGCGCCCACGACTTCATCGAACGCCTGCCGGAAGGGTACGACACCATGCTCGAACAGCGCGGCGCGAACCTGTCGCTCGGCCAGCGCCAGCTCCTCAGCTTCGCCCGGGCCCTGGTCGCCGACGCCCCTATACTGGTGCTGGACGAGGCCACTGCGAACGTCGACAGCTACACCGAGCGCCGTATCCAGCGAGCGCTGGCGCGCCTGCTGGAAGGCCGCACCGCCATCGTCATCGCCCACCGCCTCGCCACCATCCGCGAAGCGGACCGCATCCTGGTGCTACGCGACGGACAACTCGTTGAACAGGGCACCCACGAGGACCTGATCGCGCTCGGCGGGCTCTATGCGCGCCTCTACCGACTCAACCACGCCTCGTTCGACGACTTCCCGGCGGAGGATGCCGCCACGGCGGCATCCTGACGGCAGGACCAAACGAGGACCGGCCGGGGGCGCGCTCTCACCGTAGTTTTTAGAATTGGACCGAATAAGACCGAATAAGACCGAATAAGACCGAATAAGACCGGTGCTTGCCATTTACGTGGCTCTCCAACGCGCTCCCCGGCCGTGGCCGGTTGATCGGGCCAATCCCTTTGCCTTCAGGGCAACCAGGCACCTGCGAAGCTGAGGATCGGTTAGCTGTTCATCCAACCGGGATCGAATTTCGCGCAGCGCCAGCCCGGCATCGGAGCGACGCAGCAACGTCATAACCGCCCACTGTCGTTCTGTAAGCCCGCCCCCGGTTTCACGAATGGACGCCGCATCCTGGCGCTGGAACCTGACCGTTACGCAGTCACCCCGTTGCTCGATTTCCGGGCGTGGCAAGCCCATTGAGATTGCCAGATCGGCCATCCTGATCGTGCCTCTGCCCCATTCCTCGATGAGGCCCCGCCGATAGAACGTGCGGGCGATCAGAGGATTCCATGGCCTTGATTCGTGCGGCCCGAACAGGTCATCCGGAGTCAACCCGAAGTGCAGCGGGCCGGTGGAGGTCACTTCCAGGCGGTCGTCGTAGATGGCGAGACCGATGGAGCCGCCGCCCAGGGCGTAGTCGCGGTGGCACAGCGCATTCGCGAGCGCCTCGCGTGTCGCCAGTGGCGGGTATAGCGGCTCGTCTATGCGCTGCATGCGGCCCGACTCGAAGCGGCTCGCAATCGGCAACGTATCGCGGAGAAAACGCTCGGCGCTCGCAAGGAGCACGAAAGCGTTGCCATTGAATTGCCGGTTGTCCAGGAATTCGGATCGGTCAAGCCCACGAAAGCGCGCCACGCGAAGCAGGCATTGAGGCATATCGGATTCGAGACGCTCGCGCTTGCCGAACAATGCTGCCGCAGCCCTGAACAGGACTCCGCCGCGCATCAGCCCCAAGCCACGCAGCAAATCCTCCGGTTCCCGGGTTCCTGGCTCGTCGAGGCGGCCGATGCGAACGGCCTCCGCGATGGTGTTGCGAATCTCGGCAAGATCGAGATCGTCCACGGTCCATCCGACGGCCGGCTGGTTTTCCCAGCGCTGCTCGGCGTGCATGCGCTCGAAGAGCATGCGGTTGTGCTCAGCGGACGACATGCTCCGGGTCGTGTTGCCGACACGCCGATAGGCGACATTTCGGTACTGGTAAGGCGGCGAAGACCCGGGGGCTATGCGAACCGCGATCACCTCGCGATTCGCGGACACTTGAATGCGTTCGATCTCCGGAAACGCGGGTGGGTCGATGCGTTGGAACTCGGCGCTGACATCCTCGATCGTGCGATCGCCGATGCTTTGGCCGACAACGGCTCCTTGAGGAGTAACGCCGAACAGCACATGGCCGCCGCGCTGGTTGAGCATCGCGCACACGGTCGCCGCGGCTTCACGTCGAGTTCCGGTAGTGGCCTTGAACTCCAGCGTTTCGGACTCGCCCAATGCGACAAGCGCCTTGATTTGATCGAGCGTCATTCGTGCGACTCTGCCGTGAGATCCGGGGCGACTCCCTGCTCAAGAGCGTCGAATGTTTGGAGAACGAGGCGTTGGGTGCGGTACTCGTCGAACTTTCTCAATTCGTATTGCTTCAGGGACGAGAACGACGAGCCTGGCGGAGTCGCGTCCAGAATCCATTCCAAGTCAGGGCGGCTGAGCCCGTACATGTGGGCAAAGATCGCGTCGAGTTCCGATTGCAGGCAATGGCGGCGTTGCTCGTTCCACGGGAATGGTGACCAACGATAACCCAGATCGCTGGCGAATCCGGCCATCTCCTCGGAGGTGTAGGTCAGTTCCAAAACACGGGGGACGATCAATTGAACCCACGGATGTCTACAGGGGCTTTCCTCCAAGTACACGTCCGGCGGCAATACGGGGAGCTGCTTGACGATAAAGAAATTCATGTTGACACCGCCCACTGACAGACGGGCTGCCCAGTCCAGAGGGAGGCTGTTCATATTGGCGAGCACCAATGCCGATGCCACAGCCCGGGCATTCTGGTAGTCGATGACAGGAGCGCTGTTTCCAAGTCCACTTCTTGGCAAGTTGTCTGTGAGAAAAGTGCGTTCGTTAGTTGAATTGGTGATGCCTCGGAAAGCCTGAAGCCAAGTCTTGTAATCCACACTCAACAAGGGGGCTTTATTGCTCACTGCCGTACCTCGCGTGACAGCGAGGATTGCCGTCCTTTGGTTCGTAGGGCTTGAAATGTCCCTGAATACGAGGAGCCAATCAGGATCGTCGTGCCGGAATCGCTCAACCCAACCATGGGAATCATGGCGAAGATCCCCGTTCTCTCGTTGGTGGCGTTGGTGATCTTCCTGAGAGCGAGCTGCGAGCGAGTTCGGCGAGCCGGTTGATACAATGGCTCGGCTCGGCTCGGCTCGGCTCGGCTCGGCTCGGCTCGGCTCGGCTCGGCTCGGCTCGGCTCGGCTCGGCTCGGCTCGGCTCGGCTCGGCTCGGCTCGGCTCGGCTCGGCTCGGCTCGGCTCGGCTCGGCTCGGCTCGGCTCGGCTCGGCTCGGCTCGGCTATCAATTGTATGGTCGTTCCGGACTTGTCAAGTCTTTCCGCCACTTTTTCTTCCGGAACCCAGTATCGCGGGATGGCGACCGACTCTGGGTCCGCCTTCTCTTCCTTGGTCATCGGTCGGGCCTTGCCGTTTCGGATGTCGTGCTCGGATACGCCGTCGAACGTTGCGAAGCGGTGGTCGTATTGGTGGAACAGCTTGGCCTCGTAGAGCGGCAGATAGCGTTCTTGTCCTCGCACAAATACGTTGCCGTCCAATTTCCACCCGCTGTCGGCAAGTTCCTGGCGGGTTTTGAATAGCCCCGAATCGTTGGACATATGGAACATTGTGGAGAACTTCACGCCCCATGGATTCTCTTCCGCCTGCGACCCGCTGCCCTCCCTCCAGAACACGCCGGCACGCTCGTACATCTTGCGGGCGATATCCATGTCGCGCCGGGTGCGGAAGATCGGGCAAGTGCGCGTGTTGGGCTTGAACAGCGAGAAATCATCCGCCGACAGCGTGAATCGCCGCTCCGCCTCCTTCAATTGCTCCGCCTGGTGCAGGAAGAAGGCGAACTCGGCCTGCGGCGCCGGACGGTCCTTGCCGCTCAGCGTGAGCAGGCAGAATTTGTATGAGCGATGCACGCCCGGAAATACGGCCTCCCGGTTCTCGAAATCGAACAGGCTGACGAGCCGCTGGCCGCTGACGATATGGTCGAAGTACGCCTTGGTGGAATGGTCGGTCGCGATTCCGGTCGGCACGATCAGTCCGGCGCGGCCTCTTGGATTGAGTAGCTGAAGAAAAGTCTCCGCGAAGACGGCGTAGGTGTTCAGATCGCCCACGCCGGTGAGCGGAAACCGCCCTCCGGTGCGCGCGAACTGGCTGGCCGCCTCGGCTTCGCGCTTTGCGGTCTGGAACTCCTGGAAGAGCGCCATTTCGGCGGGCGATGCGCCATCGCGGTCAAGGTGCCGAATCAGACGGTCCCGCGCGGCCTTGTTGGGCGCGGCCGCGATCTCGGGAGACCGCGAGGCGAAGAACTCCTGTTCCTGCAGCTTGATGCGCTCCCACGGCGGATTGCCGAGCACGGCATCGAAACCACCGTCCTGCATGATTTCGGCGAAGGCGAGATGCCAGTGGTGGAATCGGTGGCGGTCCTGCAGATCCCGCGCAAGCTCATGGACGCCGCGGCGCGGGGGCAGTTCGTCCGCCAGCCGATCCAGATCCTGGGTTTGGGACACGATCTCCAGCGTTTCCCGCCTCTTCGGCGCGAACCATGCGCCCACGAACAGATCGGCGCGCAGCGTCTCCCGGGCGTGCGTCGCATCGTGCAGGCCCGCCGTCCAGGCTGCGCGCTTGCGCTCCACGTCATCGAGCGTGTCTTCGGGCATGGCATCCAGATCCAGACCCGCGACTGCAACTTCCAGCACGGCGTCCTGATCGAACAGGCCGTGCTGATCCGGTTGGCGGTTGCGTTTCTTGAGATCCAGGCACGTCACCTTGTCGTCGCCGGTCAGCGGTTTGTAGGCGTCCGCGGGAACGCCGTTCACCATGATCTCGGGATCAAGTATGCCGACCAGGCTGTCGCCCTGAAGGATGTGGGAATCGAGGAAAGTGAGCGGTTTGCCGGGCTCCACCGTTTCCATCCAGAGCGCGGTCTTGCAGAGCTCGACGGCAAGCGGATTGCGGTCCACCCCGTAGATGCAGTGCTGCGCCACCTCGCGCAGGGCATGCTGGCGCGCAGTCTCGTCGGCGGTGTCGGCGCCGGATTCGATGCGGGCGATTTCGGCGGCGAGGCGGCGCGCCGCCGCCAGTAAGAAATGTCCGGAACCGCAGGCCGGATCAACGATCCTCAAGCCCAGAATGGCGCCGCGCGGATCCTTCGGGTTGGCGGCCAGCACTTGGTCGATAACCGGATCGAGCGTGGACCGGACGAGTTCACCGACCAAGGCGGGCGGCGTGTAGTAGGAGCCGGTCAGCTTGCGCTCCGATCCCCTGACCCTCTCCTCGTTATCGTCACCGACAAAGGCGAAAACCCAGGGCGAAGCATCCACGTCGATGACAGGGTGAAGTTCCAGAAGGCTCTCGTAAACAGACCCCAGTTCCTCGGTGCCCATGTCCCGGTAGTTGACGCGGGCGAGCGCGTTCCCGGAGCGGAAGAATGTCAGAGTGCGGATCGCTTCGAGCAAGTGTTCGTTGGCGATGGCCGCCGCATCGAGGTCGGGGCATTGGTCGCTGCGGAACAGACCGTCGAGAGCGGGAAGGCCGAGGCCCGGAGCGCCGCCGGCGAGTGCGCCGAAGGTGATCTCAAGACCCTGCCAGAGATCGCCGTTGCGGTCGTAGTGACGCCGCCGAAGTGCCCGCTCACGCAGACGGGAAAGGGCGTAGCCTTGCGAGTAGATGGTGCGCTGCTCGATGGTCGCCTCAGCCGTGTGCAGCAGATCGCGTTCCTCGGCGGTGAACAGGAAGAGCAGGCGGTAAACGAGCCGAAGAAGCTGCTGGAAGTAACGCTCGGGTGGGAGTGAACCGTTTTCGAGGGCTTCCCGAAGTTGAACGTTGGCCGGATGCCGCAGGAACCCGTTGCCGAGCCGTCGCAAGGTGTGGGTGACGCCGTCGCGGAGATTTTCCCGGACACGCTCGCCGGTCTCGTGCGCCTTGGCCCGCCAGGATTCGATGATGCAGCTCGCCGGCCTGCCATCGGACGGTTTCAGGCGGCTCGCATGAGCGGTGAGCCAGAGCGCGGCGAAGTCCGGGTAGAGCTGCTCCGCGAACATCAGGCCGAGATCGGCTTCGATGTAGGAGGGCCGCGTGAGGCTGGCGTTGTCGCGCAGCAGCCGGAGTTTCGTGCCGTTGGAAACCATGCCCCAGAGTGCAGTGTCCTCGGCGTTGAGATACTCCTGCATCGTGCCGTGCGCGGCCTGCCGACGGCCGTCCTGGCCGAGTCGGAGGTCGGCCTTGTCGAGATCGAAATCGTGCGTCACCAGCAGCAAGGGCACGGCGCCGTTGCATGCGCTGTGGGTCAGTTTGAAAACTCGCTCGTCCAGCGTCGCGCTTCCGGCAGGGGCAAGATCGTCGTACCCGAGCAGCAAACGCAGGAACGGCACGAGCCATTCGTCGACGCCAACCGTGGACGCGAGAAGATCGGTTCGCGGGCGACGCTCGGCATAGCGGCCGTAAAGATCGTTGCCGATGCGCCAGTACCGCGCCAGCTCCTCCTTGATCGCGAGCGATTGGGACAACCCGTAGTCGGCGCCGGTCTGGCGCGGCGCCTTCAAGGCAACCACGGTCTGAAGAAACTCGGGCGGCAGGATGCCGCCTTCGATCTTCAGCGAGGTGAACCCACAGCTCTTTCGGGTGCCCGCCATGCTCAGAGATTCGCCATGGGCATGAACACGTAGACGCCGATCTTGTCGATCGGCAGCGCCGGGACGACGTTGTAGCGCAATCCCCGCGCATCGCTGGCCTCGCGGATGCGGCGATGGTCGGAGAGCAGGCGCGCGGCCCGCTCATGGGCAACACGGTCGAAAGTATCTTCCAGGGCAGGCAACGAGTCGAGCGCCTGGCGAATGAGGTGGGATTTTTGACCATCCGGCATGTTGCGGCCCGGTTCCAGCGCCAGCAGAGACAGGGCGTCCTCATCGGCCAGGAGCTCGGTCGCATCGGCGCCCCGGACGGCGAGGGCAAGGCATTCCTCGGCGAGAAGCGACCGCAAGGGGGCGTAGCGGCCGTCGCTCGCGCGGCGTTCGATCTCGATCTGGCTGCGCAGCCGCAACAGGTAGAGCACCGTGCGGGTATCGACGCCCCGCGTGAAGATGGCGCTGCATCGGGCGCCGATTTCCGGCGAGCCGGCGTCGAGCGCCTGCTCGACCACATGATCCGCAAGCGTAGCGACCAGCGGATGGGCGCGGTGGATGTAAGCCGCTCCGGCTGGCGCCGGCTGCTTGAAGGCGACGTTGGCTGCCGCTGTGAATCGGATCGCTTCGAGGCGGTCCTGAAGCGGCTTGGGCAGGTAGGCCGTCGGCAGCCGGAAGTAGCCGTCTCGCGTATCAAGCGGTGCGCCGAGACGCGCGGCGGACAGGCGCACGAAACGGGCGACATCGTCCGGTCCGCCCAGCACGGAGACGGCCTTGCGCCATTCGGGTAGCACGTCGTCCGGTGTCAGGCGCCGCTGCGCGAAGACCGTGCGCGTCATCCGGTTGGTCGCCGTTTGCCAGGCATCGTCCACCTCGGCCTCGGTGTCGCCGAAATCGAACACGGTCTGCGCGGCCTGGGAGTGGGAGCCGCCGTGAAGCAGGACGGCCTTCATGATGGCATCCACCACCTTGTTGTTGTCGGCCGGTAGCGGAACGGAAACGCCCAGTTCCTTGCGGATCTTCTCGGCCTTGCGGAGGATCACGCGCAGCACCGCGCCGTCCACCGGATTGTTCTCGCCGTAGAGCATCAGCGCCCGAACCGTGCGGGAGGCTTGCCCGAAACGGTCGGCCCGGCCCTCGCGCTGCTCGTGGCGGGTGGGGTTCCAGGTCAGGTCGTAATGGACCACCGCGTTGAAGTGGTTCTGCAGGTTGACGCCTTCCGAGAGGCAGTCGGTAGCAACGAGTACGGGTGCGATTTCTTTCTCGAGATCCGAAAACGCCCCGACCCGTTCCTCACGCTGGTCGGGCGTGAGTTCTCCGGTCACCACGGCGACATGGGCCTGACCGGGACTCAAGGCCCCTTTGAGTTGCTCGCCGACGTAATGCGCGGTGGCGATGTAGCGGCAGAACACGACCGGGCGGAACCCGTCGCGCACCAACTGCGCAACCTCGTCGATGAGCGTCTTGAGCTTGGGATCGTTGCGCGGGCCGCGTAGCGCGCCCGCGCGGTTGATGAGTGCGCGCAAGGCTTCGGCGTCTTCTGCCCCCTCGACAGTGCCAGCGGGCACGCTCTCCGCCAGCGAGAGCGAATCATCCTCCGTTTCATCCATGACCGTTTCGGCCGCCGTCCGGTCCAGGCTGTCGAGTTGCGCCTGTTCGGTCTCGCCCTCGGCGGCCTGCAAGCGCGTGCGCAGCGCCAGTGACGCGGCGGCGGGGCTGGAGGACGCACAGCGCAGCAACGCGAGCGCGGCCCACCAGGACATCCGCTGCTGAAGCCGGGTGCCGCCCTCTGCGCGTCGGACCATGGTCCGGGCGTAGGCAAGCACATCGTCGAACAGGCGACCCCATGCGCCGGTCAGCCGGTAGGTCGCCTCGCGGCTTTCGCGAACCGGGAAACCGGCATCGTCCTTCCACTCGGCGATGTCGCCGCGGCGGCGCTGCACGAAATGCAGCGCGAGCCGGTCGCGAAGGCGGCGGCGCAGTTCGCCCTCGGGCATTTCCGCCAGCTCCACGAACTTCGGGTCCAGCAGGGCCAGCAGGTTGTGAAACGCCGTGTCGTCGCCCGAATGCGGCGTGGCCGTGAGGAAGACCATCCCGCGAAGCGGCTCGCTTTCGGCCAAACCCTTGAGAAGCTGGTAGCGCTGGTGGCGGGTGCTCGTGTTCGCCTGCATGCAGGCGTGGGCCTCGTCCACGATGACGAACTCCGGGCAGGCCCGCAGGAAGTCGCCGCGCCTGCGGTCGGACTTGATGTAGTCGAGTGACACGACCGTGAAGGGATGAACCTCGAACAGCGACTCGTCCGGGCGCAGACCCCGCTCCAGGCGGGTGGCCGTTCCAGTGCGCACGACCTCGGCGTCGATGCCGAACTTCTCCGAGAGTTCCTGCTGCCATTGCTCGCACAGGTGGGGCGGGCATATGATTGCGAGCCGCTCGATCTCTCCGCGATCGAGGAGTTCCCGGGCGATCAGCCCGGCCTCGATGGTCTTGCCGATGCCGACATCGTCGGCGACGAGCAGCCGCACCGTGTCGAGCTTCAGCGCCATGAGCAGCGGCACGAGTTGATAGGCGCGCGGTTCGACATTGAGGTTGCCGAAGCTCCGGAACGGCCCGGCGCCGGCGCGTAGCTTGAGGCGCAGCGCGTCCCGCAGGAGAAGCGCGGCGTCGTGCGGACCCGGTTTTTCGGGATCCGGCAGATCGAACGTGGCGGGCGCGGGCGCTTCGGGTTCGAGTGGAAGATAGATGAGGGTGGCGTCATCCTCGGCGCCGCCGAGCGGCCGGAGCTTCAGGAGGTTTTCGCGCGTCTCCGGCAGCACGACCCATTCCCGGTCGCGCGCCCTGACCAGATCCCCGGGTTTGAACTCGACAGCAGTTTCCGTTGCCATGTCCGGCATCAGCCATTCCCGCTCGTTGTTGAAGCGCCTGGCCCGAACACCCAGGCGTATCGGCCAACGATGTCCGGCCAGGACGACCGGTCGGCCGGGAAGCGCACCACGGTGTAGCCGGCATCGGCGAGGCGGCGGTCGATGGCCTCGTCGGCGCTGTCCCGAAGCGTCGCTTGATGTTGTGGACCGTCAACGTAAACCAGGATCTGCGAATCGGTGTACGCGAAATCGGGGCGGGTCGCGTAGATTTCGAGCAACGGCTGAGCCTTGTCCGGCAAGCGATAGCCATTCGACTTGATGAACCGCAGCCACGCCTTCTCCAGGGAGGACGATGAAACGTTCAACAGTTCGTTGTAGCTGTCGCCGGCGGCAACTTCGTGCTCCAGACTCTTGCGCGAACTGCGCGTGAACCGGCAAAGCAGTTCGAGCATCTCGCCGTCTTGCCGGTCGATAAGGGGATGCTCCGGCTGGTTGTAGTAGCTCAACAGGCAGCGGTAGCAGCCGGCTTCGCAATCGGTGTCGAGATTCTCAAGATCGTCCGCTCCGGACCACTCGCCCGACTTCGAGGAGTAATGGCAAACTTCCAGAGCGCGGCGGGCAATGCGCGCCAGGGCCTCGGGGTCGGTGGCCAGACGCGTCAGGACGCCCGCGCCTCCCTCGGCGGCTTCGTAAAGCAGGACCGTCGCACGGTTGTCCCTGTCGGGCAGGGGCTCGGCGGCCAGTTCGGCCTCCTCCAGTTGAAACTCCTGCTCGATGCCCCGCTTGAGAGCGTACTGTAGAGAGACCATGGCGGTTTCGGACAAATTGACCGTTGGACGCACGACGAGGACGTTCCGTGTGTCCTCGACGAAGGGTGTGATGCGCTCGACCGTCTTGCCCTCGCGCACGGCGTCGTCTTCGGCATCGGTCGGCGCCTGGGCGTCCTTGCTCCATTCGCCGGTGTTGGTGTCCACGCTGAAGCCGTAAACGGTTTTCTCCCTGCGCCGCCGCCATCCCAGGTTGATGCGCCACAGCATGGCCGCCGGGCCATAGCGGAGTTCCATCAGCGTCTCGCCGCCCTCCTCGATGGCGATGCCCTCGGCCCGCGCCCGGCCATTTTCCTCGCTGAACCGGAGGGTTGTAATCATTTCGTAGCCTTGTCGCTGGCGTTCCTCCTCGTCCGAGGTGATGCGGTTCGCGCGCTGGGTCGAGACCTGCTCGATACGATACAGATTCGGAACGATGCGCCCGCCGTCGAGACGGGCGCCGCAACTGACGCAGCGCTCGTAGTCCTTCTGATCCCCGAAATGCCCGTAACCGCAAGCGGGACAGAGGCGGGCCGCCTGTACGGGGAGCTTGGCGGATGCCCTCACTCCGCCCTCGTCGCGCACCGAGAGAATGGCGCGCCGCACCCGATAGGTGCTGCCTTCGTGATAGATGATGGACTGGGGCCCGAACTCGGTGAGTCCGAGGAACCGCGGACGGCTCAGGAAGGCGTCGCGAGCCACCTTCTCGCGGCGGCCGGGAACGAAGGCCATCAGCGGCAGGCGCGGGAAGTTGTATCCCGGCAGAAACCCCTCGGCGGCCAAATAGCGGTAGGTGTAGAAGTCCGAGTTCATGGTCGGCCTGCTGTCGAGGAGCAGGTTCTGCTGCGTGTACGCCTCGTCGTAACGCGCCTTGGCCTCCCTGCGTTCCCGTTCGGTGGCGGCGGCGTTGTTGACGACATCGTTTGCGAACTTCATCTGGTTCGAGGTCGCGCGGTAGAGGGAACGCCATCGGTCGAACGATTTGTGGAAGCGGCGTTCGGCGGAGTTCATCGTGCTATCGAGCCACGTTTCCGTGTGCCAGGGCGCGGCCTGCCCGGAGAGGTCGGATGTGAGAGTGGACAGAATGCGCTTCCCTCGCCGCCCGGCCGCGGCCACGGCCCGGTCGGCGCCCACTTGTAGTGCAACCTCCTCATGCACGGGAAGGTTGTCGAGCCTGTCCATGTCGAGCACTTCGCGCACGGAATAACCGAGCTTTACGCCCGTCTCCGCGAGCCAGACGGCCTGTAGGTGGCTGCGGATCAGGTCCTCGTTGGCGAGATCGATGTTGGGCGGATTGACCGCGCCGGCCACCATGCGTGTCGGATCGGAGAAGAAGTACTGGTCGTGCGGCGACCTCGCCGCGCAATAGGTGACCACCAGCGCCGGCTGGCCGCTGCGGCCCGCCCGTCCGCTGCGTTGGGCGTAGTTCGCCGGAGTCGGCGGCACGTTGCGCATGTACACCGTGTTGAGCGTGGAGATGTCGACGCCGAGTTCCATGGTCGGCGAACAGAAAAGTATAGGCAGCCCGGCGGGCTCGACCTGGCCGTCGACGACGCGCTCGCCCTCCAGTCCCTTGCGGAAACGCGCTTCCCGCACCTCGCGCACGTCGGAGTCGACCTGGGCGGTGTGTTCGCGCGCCTCAAGCTGGTGCAGCAGGCGGTCGTCGCTGGCGAGGAGACCCGCGACGTTGCGGTAGAGGCTGCGGAAAAACGCATTGGTCGGCGTGCGGTCTTCGGAAGCCTCGTCGGCCAGACGCCATTCGAGCACCGAGCCGTCGATGCGGTAGCCGGTGCGTTCGGCGTCGAGGCCCGCGGGTTCGACGTAGCCGTGGGTCGTCAGCACGGCAAGTACATCGTCGATGAGATCGTTGTACACGCCCTCGTCGAACCTGGACGGATAGCACGGATTTTCCGCTCCCCAGAACGCCTGGGACTTGATCTTGCGGCCGAATGCGGAGCGGTGGGAGACATGGAGGGTGCGGAACTTGTCCCGGCGGCCGCCGCGGCTCGGTCTGGGGACCATGAAGGCATGCGTGAAAAGGCGTTCGTCCTCAGAGAGACCCCAGGGTTCCCTCAACTCGTTGAAGCTTCGATTGCGGATCCGCTCCTGAAAGTTCGGATCGAGATAGATCGTCTTGATGCAGAGCGCCCGGCGCATGCGCTCCAAAAGCTCGTTAACGAGATCGAAGCGGCGTTCGGGCGAAATGGAGCCGAGCAAGGGGTGGCGTTTTCGCCATTCCTCCTCGTCCCGGCAGCAGTCCATGAGATCCCGGTATTCGATCTTCAGCAGCCGCAACTGCTCGAGATTCGGGTTGGTAATGCGCCAGCCGCGTTGCAGATCGAAATACAGCCGATACCCGAGCACGTCGCGCAGCGCCTTCAGCGTGTTCTGGGCCTTGACCCCCTTGGCCTGGGGGTTGGATGCGTAGTCCGCCGGATCCAGACGCAGGCAATCGAGGACGCGTTGCGTGAGCATGTCGTCGGTCAGGCGCGCTCCGTCGGCGGTCGGGATGGACGCGAGCAGGGCGCCACGCAAGAGCAGAATCTGTATGAAGTCATTGAAATGCCCGGCCTGGAGGCTGGCGTCCTGCCGGTTGTCGGTGAACGCAAGGAGCTTTTTCGTCCGCTCGTCGAGGTCGGCTCCGATGAGATGCTTCAGCGAGGACAGCGCCAATACGGTGGTTGCCGAACTCCGGCCCTCGCTGGACAGGCCGGAGAGCTTGGTGAGCTCGCTGCGAACGCTGTCGTCGAAATAGGCGTCGCAGTCCGGATTCAGGCAAAAGCGGAACGGTCCAGGAATGAACCGCGCCGGCAAACCGTCCGCGGCCACGCCGCCCGTGGTGTCGACGTGGACGGAGAGCGGGCTGTACTTGCGGAAATGGGGCTTGATCCGGGCCTGGTCGTCGCGAAACTCCAGCCACTCCTCCGGATATCGGGAATCAGATTCGGTCGAATCGAACACGCCGGAAGGGTCGGGCATCAGGTAGCCGTACTGGATTTCGTCGTCGTCGTTGGAGCGTTCCGACAGGTCGCGCGGTTTAAATTCCTGCGGTTGCTTACCGGCCAGTTTCGCCCAAACGGGCAGGTATTCCTGGCCGCACCCCCTGCAAAAGCTAAGCGAGTACAGCGGGCGCTGGCGGTCGCCGGGCTTGAATTGCTGGCCGTGCAACGTGATGTACCGTTCGCCTGGCGCTTCGAGAGTCGAATACGCGTTCCAGGCGCCGCTGATGAACTGATGCAGGCGGAACGCAAAGAAACTCGCGCCGCGCTCGTTACGGCTGCGGTGCGCGGCCAGCAGGAAGCTCGCGAGGTAGTTTCGGCACAGCCCGTCATCAAGGCCGCTCTCGTTCGCCAAACGGCTCGAAGCGTCCAGCAGGGTCAGGGGCCGCGAAATCCGCACAATCCTGCCGTCGCGTTCCTCGAGGCCAAGATTGCGCTCCACCCAAGCGGCTGCGGCGTGTTCCGCAAGATGCTCATGGGTGGGATCGTCCGGGACACCTTGTTCGATGGCGGTGCGCAGCTCGGACCCGGTCGGAGATGGACTGGAGCTGGTCACCGGGCTCAGCGTCTCGGTAACAACGTTCCCGGGATCGACGGAAACGCCGAACAAGCGGCTCGCCACGCACGCGATGGTCGTGTTCCGCTCTTCAAGAGAGCCTTCGGTGGCCATGGTTGCGGAGGTGCCTATGCACAGCAGACGGTCGTTGAAACGCTCGCGCACCCGCCGCACCAGCATGGCGACATCGGCGCCCTGGCGCCCGCGATACGTATGCAGCTCGTCCAGAACCAGGAAGCGAAGCCCCGCCGCGTGTTCGCGAACCGCCTTGTCGGTTTCGTGGAAGCGCGTCATGAGCAATTCCAGCATGACGTAGTTGGTCAGCAGGATGTCGGGCGGGTTCTTGGCGATGCGCTCGCGCTCCTCGTTCGATTCCTGTCCGGTATAGCGCGCAAAAGTAACCGGCTCCCCGCCTTCGCCGTAGCCGAGGCGCAAATATCGCTCCAGCTCTTCGCGCTGGCTGTTGCACAGGGCGTTCATCGGATAGACGACGATGGCGGTGATGCCCTTGCGGGCGTCTCCCGCCCGCTTGGCGCGCAGCACGTCATCGACGATGGGAATGAAATAGGCGAGCGACTTGCCGGAACCGGTGCCGGTGGTGAGCACGTAGCTTTCGCCGCGTTGGGCGATCTCTATCGCGTCGGTCTGGTGGCGATGCAAGCGAAGCCGTTTGCCAAACGTGTCGGCGGGATGCTTGAGCCGGAAGATTTTCGCGCACTCCTCATCGAGCACGCCGTCGGCGACGAGGTCGTCGATGTATCCGCCCGGCTTGAAATTGGGATTCAACTGGATGAGAGGCGCCGGCCAGAACCGGCCGGTTTCGTATGCGGCGTCAACTTCCCGCGAGATGTCCTCGGCGCGGATTCGAGTGAAACTTCGGGAGAATCGCGCGTATTCGGCGATAAGTTCGTTGCGAAAGGCAAATACATCCATCACTTTTTCCTCATCGGCGCGGCCTTATCGCGGATCGTGATCTCGGCTTTCCGGACCGCGGCGGCGATTCTTTCAGCTCTCCGCGCCGTCCATTGCAGGCCATGTCATCGCGCCGGGGCGTCGCCAGAAGATAAACGCCACAGAAGATACACTCGGGTGCAGATCACATACTGACTTGAAAATCAATAAGTTACGGTGAATTTTCTACGGTGATACGACATTTTGTCAGGAAAGTGGTACCAATGGGTCCGGCGAATCGATCTCTGCCATACCGCACCCCTGCATTTACAGGCCCAAGCACCCCCAAATGCTCAGTTCGAGATCCACACCCATACACTCGGTTCGGCCGGCGATGTCGGAAGGAAGCGGCTCGGAAATCGGAGAAAGCCTGCCGGTGGCGAGGCTCGCGGCCGCATGACGCACTCGGCGGGCGCCATCCGTCGCGCCTTCCATCGTCAGGGCTATCGTCAGACGGAGTGGCTTGCAGGAGCTGCACGGGCCGGCAGCGTGTTCACCTTCGAGGGCGACCTGCGGTGATCTGTGGTTGGCGTCCCCAACGGGATTCGAACCCGTGTCGCCACCTTGAAAGGGTGGTGTCCTAGGCCAGGCTAGACGATGGGGACAGATGTCTCTGCGCCGGATTGACCGGCAGGCGGACCGGAGGATGGTGGAGCCAGGCGGGATCGAACCGCCGACCTCTACAATGCCATTGTAGCGCTCTCCCAGCTGAGCTATGGCCCCGTGCGACAAAGCGCCGGGAGCGTAGACAAGTGCCGCCGCACCGTCAAGATCGATCCACGCGAGATTGATCCACGCGACTGTGAACGTAGGCGATGGCGCGGTCGAGGCGTGAGAGTGACGCTTCCCGGCCGACCATCTGCAAGGTCAGCTCGATCGCGGGCGAGGCCGCAGTGCCGGTCAGGGCCACGCGAAGGGGCTGGGCCACCTTTCCGAGGTTGACGGACATGGCGGCCGCGCACTCGTTCACCGCGGCGTGGAGGAGATCCGGCTCCCACTCCGCGACCGCACCGAGCCGTTCCCGGACCGCCTCCAGGGGCTGGAGCGCCACCGGCCGCAGGTGCTTCTTCGCGGCGCGCTCGTCGAACTCTCCATACTCCTCGAATACGAACCGGGACTTGTCGGCCATCTCCGCCATGGTGCGGGCACGGTCGCGCTGGATGTCGGCGAGCGCCGACGGAGGCATGGCGCCGGACGCATCGAGGCCCATCCGCTCGAGCTGCTCGACCAGCAACGCCCCGAGGCGCTCGGAATCCGCCTGCCGGATGTAGTGCTGGTTCAGCCAGCCGAGCTTGTCGTAGTCGAAGGCGGCGGGAGCGCGGTTCACATCCTCGATGTCGAACTTCGCAACCATCTCCTCAAGGGAGAAGATCTCCTGGTCGCCGTGCGACCAGCCCAATCGCACGAGCTGGTTGAGCAACGCTTCCGGCAGGTACCCGTCGTCCCGGAACTGCATCACCCCGACGGCACCGTGGCGCTTCGACAGCCGCTGGCCGTCGGCGCCGAGAATCATCGGAACGTGGGCGTAGCACGGGGGCGCCGCGTTCAGCGCCGCGATGATGTTGAGCTGCCGCGGCGTATTCATCACGTGGTCGTCGCCCCGGATGACGTGGGTGATGCCCATGTCCAGATCGTCGACCACCACACCGAAATTGTAGGTCGGCATGCCGTCGGCGCGTGCAATCACGAGATCGTCCAGCTCGCAGTTGTCGAACGAGACCGCGCCCCGCACCAAGTCCTGGAAGACCACCGAGCCGTCGAGCGGATTCGCGAATCGGACCACGGGCTCGACGCCGCCCGGCGGCGCGGCGGTGCGATGGCGGCAGCGTCCGTCGTAGCGGGGCTTTTCGCCGCGGGCGCGCTGCGCGTCCCGCATGGCGTCGAGCTCTTCCCGAGTGCACCAGCAACGGTACGCCCGGCTCGTGCTCAGCAGGCGCTCGATGTGCTCCTGGTAGATGGCCAGTCGGTCGGTCTGAAACCAGGGGCCTTCGTCGGCGTCGAGACCAAGCCACCGGAGCCCGTCCAGAATCGCGTCGATGGACGCCTGCGTCGACCGATCCCGATCGGTGTCCTCGATGCGGAGTACGAAAGTACCGCCGTGGTGGCGGGCGAACAGCCAGCAGAACAGGGCGGTGCGGGCACCACCGACGTGCAGAAGCCCGGTGGGGCTCGGCGCGAATCGGGTCCGTACGTTCATGGCCCCGCATGATATCAATGGTGCGGGGCGGATGGCGGATGTCGCCGGCAGCCGTGACCTGGTGAGCGAGGTGGGCAACCCGCATTGCTCACCAGATTGCGAGCGAGGGCACGGAGATGGCTGGATTGGCAAGGCGAACACTAGTCGGGGCGCGCAGGCGTACCTGACAGTGCGTCGAGCACCCCAAGCCACCCCCATCCGCATCCGGCGCAGCCAATGCGATCAGATCCGCGTCCGCAGCCGTGACCTGGTGAGCGATGCGGGCTAGACTCCGCCATTCCGGGCGCGTAGCTCAGTGGGAGAGCACCGTCTTCACACGGCGGGGGTCGCTGGTTCAATCCCAGCCGCGCCCACCATCACCCGGAACCATCGACCCGGATCATCCGCGGAGCTGAGTTGTCCGTCGGCGGTCAACGACGGCGCGAGCGGAGCGTCTTGCGACGGGGTTGACGCGTCGGCTGCGGTCTGATGAGACCCGCGTCGCGCACGAGAGCCTTCGCCTCGCGGCCATCGACATCTTCGTATCGGCCGGGACGCAGATGGCGAGGCAGCGTCACCGACCCGAATCGCACGCGAATGAGCCGGCTCACGGTGCATCCGACCGCCTCGAACATGCGCCGCACCTCGCGATTGCGACCTTCGCGCAGAACGACGTGGTACCAGCGGTTCACGCCCTCCCCCCCCGCCGGCCGCAGCGACTCGAACCGCGCCTCTCCGTCGCTCAGCGTGACCTCCCGCGTCAGCGATTCGAGCGCTCCGGAGTCGGGCTCGCCGCGGATGCGGACCGCGTACTCGCGTTCGATTCCGGAACTCGGGTGCATGAGTCGATGGGCCAGCTCGCCGTCGTCGGTGAACAGGAGCAGGCCGGTGGTGTTGAAGTCCAGGCGGCCGACTGCGATCCACCGCGCCCGCCCGAGGGCGGGAAGCCGATCGAACACAGTGGGCCGCGCCAGCGGATCGCGACGCGCGGTGACCTCGCCGGCCGGCTTGTGATAGCGGATGATCCGGTGCCGGAGACCGGCTCGGCGTACCGGTTTGCCGTCGACCCGCAGCACGTCGGTGGTGGCCACCCGCGCTCCCAGGGCGGCGGTATGACCATTGACGCTGACCCGCCCGGCGGCGATCCAGCGTTCGATCTCGCGCCTCGACGCCAGACCCGAGGCGGCCAGAACCTTCTGCAGCTTCTCGGTCGATCCGCCGTCTTCCGACCCCGATGGCCGCTGCCTGCGCACCGTACGGATCAGCTTGATCCCCGGCTATTTGATCCCCGGTCATCGCCCGACCGGGAGTCCGGACGCATTTCCGGATCGGGCGCGGGCCCTGCGCCAGCGGCCTTCTCTTCGTCGACAACAGCCGTCTCGCGTGTCTCTGCCCCGGCCCCGGCGTCCGGCTCGACCGCATCCTCGCATTCCGGGTCGGACAGGAGCGCAGAACCCGCGCCCGCAGCCTCCTCTTCGTCGACAGCAGCCGTCTCACGCACCTCTGCCCCGGACCCGGCGTCCGGCTCGACTGCGTCCTCGCATTCCGGGTCGGACAGGAGCGCAGAACCCGCGCCCGCAGCCTCCTCTTCGTCGACAGCAGCCGTCTCGCATGCCTCTGCCCCGGACCCGGCGTCGGGCTCGACCGCGACTTCGCTGAACAGATCCGGCAACGGTTCGTCGAGATCCTTCAGTCTGGCGAGGGGCGGGAGCGATTCCAGGCTCTTGAGGTTGAAGGTGTCGAGGAAGTTCCTGGTGGTGCCGTAGAGTGCGGGCCGCCCCGGTGCTTCGCGGTGACCGACGACGCGCACCCACTCGCGCTCGACCAGCGTCTTCATGATGGAACTCGACACGCTCACGCCGCGGACTTCCTCGATCTCGCCGCGGCTGATGGGCTGGCGGTAGGCGATGAGCGCGAGCGTCTCCAGCAGTGCGCGGGAGTAGCGGGCGGGGCGTTCCTGCCATAGCGCCGACAGGGCGTGCGAGTAATCTTTCCGGATTTGGGCCCGAAACCCGCTCGCGACCTCGGTCACCTCCAGCGATCGGCCTCGCCAGTGCTCCGCGATCTCGGCCACCGCCTCCCGGATCGCGGCGCGGTTCGGCGCATCGTCCCCGCCCTCGAACATCGCCACCAGCTCGTCGATCGCCACCGGCCGTCCGGCCGAGAGCAGTGCCGCCTCGACGTGCAGGGCCAGCGCGTCGCGGCTCACTGCCCCACTGCCTTGTCCCGGGCCGCGCCACCGCACGCCGCCCTGACGTGGAGCGGCCCGAGCGGCTTCGCCTGCACGATGTCGACGAGAGATTCCCGCAGCAGTTCGAGCAGTGCGAGCAGGGTGACCACCACCCCCTGGCGCCCCTCGCGGGGAGTGAACAGGGCGGTGAACTCGACGAATCGCGCCTCCTGGACCCGCTCCAGCACGAGGGACATCCGCTCGCGGACCGAGAGCCACTCCATCTGCACGCGATGGTGGCGATACGACTCCGCGCGGGCGAGCACATCAGCGAGGGCCGCCAGCAGATCGTCGAGATCGACCTTCGGCTGCAGGCGCTCCATGCGCACATGGGGCGTCGCGGCCCGGATCTCGACGAGATCGCGCCCGATGCGCGGCAGCTCGTCGATCCGTTCCGCCGCCTGCTTGTACCGCTCGTACTCCTGCAGCCTGCGCACGAGCTCGGCGCGCGGGTCCTCTTCGTCGCCGATGCTTTCGGGTCGCGGCAGAAGCAGGCGTGACTTGATCTCCGCCAGCATCGCCGCCATCGCCAGGTACTCGGCGGCAAGCTCGAGCCGGAACACCTTCATCAGATCGATGTACTCCATGTACTGCCGCGTGATCCTGGCGATCGGGATGTCGAGGATGTCGAGGTTCTGGCGCTTGACCAGGTACAACAGCAGATCGAGCGGCCCCTCGAACGCCTCCAGAAAGACCTCCAGGGCGTCGGGCGGGATGTAGAGATCCCGGGGAAGCTCGACGAGGGGTTCGCCTTCGACCACCGCGAACGGCATTTCCTCCTGCCAGGGCCGCGGCGACGACCCGCAGGGGTGTGGATGCGTGAGGGTGGTGCGCAAATCGGCCATGTGCCCTCCCCGGCCCGCGCCCGCCGAACGCGGGCGCCGGGTTCACCGATACGCCAACCCCATCGCCGTGCGCACCGTTTCCATCGTCTCGCGCGCGACGTCCCTCGCGTGGTCGCATCCCTCGGAGATGATCGAGCGCACCAGATCCGGCTGCGATTCGTACTCCACGGCGCGCTCGCGAATCGGCGCCTGCTCCGCGAGCACCGCGTCGATCACCCGCCGCTTGCAGTCGAGGCAGCCGATAGCGGCGCTCCGGCAACCATCGTCCGCCCAGCCTCGGGTCTCCGCGTCCGAGTACACCAGGTGAAACTGCCAGACCGGGCACTTGTCGGGATCCCCGGGGTCATTGCGCCGGATCCGCGCCGGGTCCGTCGGCATCGTGCGGAGCTTCTCGCGCACTGCGTCCGGCTCCTCGCGAAGCTCGATCACGTTGCCGTAGGACTTCGACATCTTCTGTCCGTCGAGTCCGGGCATCTTCGCCGCCTCGGTGAGCAGGGCCTGCGGCTCGGGAAGAATCGCCCTGCCCCCACCCTCCAGGTACCCGAACAGCCGCTCGCGGTCGCCCAGGGTGATGTTGCGCTGATCGTCGAGGAGTGCACGCGCGGTCTCCAGCGCGGCGGGGTCGCCCTGCTCCTGAAACCGGCGCCGGAGCTTGCGATAGAGCTTCGCGTACTTCTTGCCCATCTTCGCGATGGCGGCCTCGGCCTTCTCCTCGAAGCCCGGCTCCCGCCCGTAGATATGGTTGAACCGACGCGCGATCTCCCGGGTCAGTTCGACGTGCGCGACCTGATCCTCACCCACCGGAACCAGCCCCGCGCGGTAGATCAGGATGTCGGCGCTCTGCAGCACCGGATAGCCCAGGAAGCCGAACGTGGCGAGGTCGCGCTCGCGCAACTTCTCCTGCTGATCCTTGTAGCTCGGCACCCGTTCGAGCCACCCGAGCGGCGTCACCATGGACAGGAGCAGGCTCAGCTCCGCGTGCTCGTACACCCGGGACTGGATGAACAGCGTCGCGTCGCCCGGGTCGATGCCCGTCGCGAGCCAGTCGATGACCATGTCCCACACGTTCTCGCTGATGACCCCGGAGTCCTCGTAGTGGGTGGTCAGCGCATGCCAGTCCGCCACGAAGAAGAAGCATTCGTACTCGTGCTGGAGTCGGATCCAGTTTCGCAGCACGCCGTGGTAGTGACCAAGGTGCAACCGGCCGGTGGGACGCATCCCGGAAAGGACGCGCTGGTGCTGGCGCGGGACGGTGCTTGCGTTCACGTGATGCTCCGGCGGCGGGGGGAGAGGCGAACCTCATGAACGCATTGTAGAGAGCCGCCCGCGACGGCGCGACACCCGCCCGCCGCCCGCCCGCCGCGATACCACCCGGCTATAATCGGCCTCTTGGCGGCGCGCTACCCGCGCCGGTGCTTCAAGAGCCTTCCATGAACAAGAGTCTCCCATGAAGTTGCTCTTCGACTTCTTCCCCGTGGTGCTGTTCTTCATCGTGTACAAGATGCACGACGATCCGCATCAGGGCTTCATGTACGCCACCGCGGTGCTCATCGTCGCGACCCTGATCCTGATGCTGGTGATATGGCAGCGCGAGCGTCGGGTGGAGAAGATGCACGTCGCGGTTCTGGTCATGGTGGTGATCTTCGGCGGGATTACCCTGGTCCTCGGCGACCCGCTCTTCCTGCAATGGCGGCCGACCATCGTCAACTGGCTGTTCGCGCTCGTCTTTCTCGGAAGTCAGTTCGTCGGCGCGAAGAACATCGTGCGCCGACTGATGGAGTCCAGAGTGAAGCTGCCGGAGCCGGTGTGGACGCGACTCAATGCGAGCTGGGTCGCCTTCTTCGGCCTGTGCGGCACGCTCAACCTCTACGTGGTCTACAACTTCGACATCGACACCTGGGTCGATTTCAAGCTGTTCGGGCTGATGGGACTCACCCTGGTGTTCGTGCTCGGCCAGGGTTTGTACATGATGCGCCACATGGCGCCGGAAGAGGATGCGGGCGGCACCGGCTGATGTCGGCCACCCGCGACCGGGCCGACGCAAGCACCGGTGAGGGCACCGGCCCGGGCGGCCGGTGAAACCGGCTCGGACACCAACGGGGACCCTGGCGACATGAGTGCCTCTCCCACGCTCGCGCTCGCCTGCGAGCTCATCCGTCGGGTCTCGGTGACCCCCGATGACGCGGGGTGTCAGGCCCTGCTGGCCGATCGGCTCGCCACCCGGGGCTTCCGGGCCGAGACGATGCGCTTCGACGATGTGGACAATCTCCTGGCGCGCCGCGGGACCGAAGGTCCGCAGCTCGTGCTGCTGGGACATACCGACGTGGTGCCGCCCGGCCCCCTCGGAGAGTGGACCAGTCCCCCGTTCGCGCCGACGCTTCGCGACGGGTATCTCTACGGCCGCGGCGCCGCCGACATGAAGGGCGGCATCGCGGCCATGGTGACCGCCCTCGAACGCTTCGTCGACCGACACCCGGAGCACGACGGCTCCATCGCGCTGCTCCTCACCAGCGACGAGGAAGGCCCGGCGGTGAACGGGATCCGCCGGGTCATGGAGACCCTCGGGCGGCGCGGCGAGCGCATCGACTGGTGCCTGGTGGGCGAGCCTTCGAGCACTGCGGGACTGGGCGACACGGTCAGGGTCGGGCGGCGCGGTTCACTGAGCGGAACCATCGTGGTGCGGGGCATTCAGGGCCATGTCGCCTACCCGCATCTTGCCCG
Organism: Gammaproteobacteria bacterium; assembly: GCA_965221725.1. GTDB lineage: Bacteria > Pseudomonadota > Gammaproteobacteria > HK1 > HK1 > HK1. The sequence goes on along the minus strand of OZ244909.1, from coordinate 114,334 downwards.
CAACCCCGTGCCCGCCCTCGCACGGCTGCTTGCGAAGCTGGCCGACACGGTGTGGGACGAAGGCAGCGCGCACTTCCCGCCGACGAGCTTCCAGGTGTCGAACATCACCGCCGGAACCGGAGCGGACAACGTCATTCCCGGGCATGCAAGGGCGACGTTCAACTTCCGCTATTCGCCGCAGCACGACCGCGATTCGCTGGTCGCCGCGGTGGAGGCGGTCGGCCGGGAGTTCGCTCCGGATCACCACCTCGAATGGCGGCACTCGGGGGAGCCGTTTCTCACCCGACCCGGGCGACTGATCGATGCGGTGAGCGATGCGGTGGAATCCGTCGCCGGCCGGCGCCCCGAACTTTCGACCGGCGGCGGTACGTCGGATGGCCGCTTCGTCGCCCCCACCGGAGCCCAGGTGGTCGAACTCGGCCCCGTCAACGCGACCATTCACAGCATCGACGAGCGCGTCCTCGTCGCCGATCTCGACCGCCTGAGCGAGATGTACGAGCGCATCATCACGCAGTTGCTCGTCGGTTGAGTCCGCGCGCCGACCCGGCCGCGCACGGTCGGTGGGAGTTCCCGCAGGGCCGGATTCAGCCGGATTCCCTCGCGCCATCACTCTCCGCCGCCTCGCGCATCGCGGCCTCGAAGCGGTCCATGCCGTCGTCGAGTTCGGCGTCGGTGATGTTGAGCGGCGGCAGGAAACGCACCACGTCGGGACCCGCCTGGAGCACGAGCACGCCGTGCCGGCGGCACACTTCGCCCAGCTCGCCGGCGCGGCCCGCCCATTCGTCGCGCAGCACCGCGCCGAGCATCAGCCCCTTGCCGCGCACCTCGGAGATGAAACCGATCTCGTTGTGCAGCGCAGTCAGACGCCGACGCAGCCTCTCGCCCTGCCGCGCCACGTTGGCGAGCAGTTCCGGGGAGCGCAGCTTGCGCAATACCACCCGCGCCACGGCGGCCGCAATCGGGTTCCCGCCGAAGGTCGAGCCGTGGCTCCCCGGCTGGAGGGTTTCGGCCGCCTTCTCGCCGACCAGCATCGCTCCGATGGGCAGGCCGCCGCCGAGCGCCTTGGCGATGGTCACGACATCGGGGACGACCCCCTCCTCCCACTGGTGGGCGAACAACCGGCCGGTCCGTGCGAGCCCGCTCTGAATCTCGTCGAACATCAGCAACGCATCGTGCGCCCGGCAACGCTCCGCAATCGCGGCGAGGAAGCCATCGACGGCGGGCACCACCCCGCCCTCGCCCTGAATCGGCTCCACCAGCACCGCGCAGGTACGTTCCCCGATCGCCGCGTCGAGCGCCGCGACATCGTTGTAATCGCAGTACCGGAAACCGCCCGGCATCGGCCCGAAGCCCTCCTGGTACTTCGGCTGCGCGGTCGCGGTGACCGTGGCGAGGGTGCGGCCGTGGAATCCTCCGTGGAAGGTGACGATCTCGCGCTTCTCCGGGCCGTGACTCAGGCTTGCATGCTTTCGGGCGAGCTTGATCGCGGCCTCGTTCGCCTCCGCCCCGGAGTTGCAGAAGAACACCCGGTCGGCGCACGACGCCGCGCACAGCTCGTCGGCGAGACGCACCACCGGCTCCGCGAAGTAGAGGTTGCTGACATGCCAGAGCCGACCCGCCTGCGCGGCCAGCGCCTCGGCCAGATCGGGGTCGCCGTGACCGAGCGAGGTGACGCTGATTCCGGCTCCGAAGTCGACGTATTCGTTCCCGTCCAGATCCCACATGCGGGCGCCGGCGCCGCGGTCGAGAATCATCTCCTTCGGCGCGTAGTTGGGCACGTACCGGCGCTGCCCGGTGGCCACCAGATCCCTGGATCTCGCCGATGGCTCCGAGTTCCACGGCGGAACCGGCATCCCGTCGTTGCGCGTGCGCTGTCCCGACATGGTCGCTCCCCGCAAGTTCGATGAAGGCGCGCGATGATACTGGATGACCCGCCCGGGTGGCGCGACGCCGGTGATCGAGGGCGACTCTGCCGCCGGCTCGCCGGCGGCGGTGAATCGATCACCCGTTCGATGCCGGCTCCGGCTGCCGTCACCGCCGCTGCGGCGGAGACGGCAGCCGCAACCCGCGTGATATAGTTCCTGCCCGTGCGGAAAAAGAGGTGTGGCCGGTTTCACGGCCGGCGCACGGCACCCGCGGCGTATACGTGGCTTCCATCCCCGGAGCCGGTACGGCGAAACGGATTTCGACCATGGCAGAACGATCGGACCCTCTCCGCGACGACGATCTGGCCGTTCAGGAAGCCAGACCGAAGCTCAAGCGCCCCCCGCTTTACAACGTCGTTCTCCTCAACGACGACTTCACCCCGATGGAGTTCGTCGTCCATGTGCTGGAGCTGTTCTTCGGTCTGCCGCGCGAGCAGTCGGTCAGAATCATGCTGCACGTGCACACGCGCGGAAAGGGAGTGTGCGGGTGCTATTCGCGCGAGATCGCGGAAACGAAGGTCGCGCAGGTCAACGACTATTCCCGCGAGAACAATCATCCGCTTCTGTGTACGATGGAGCCCGCGTGATGCACGCTCGGAATCCTCGTCAGCGCACGAAGCGAGGGTGTGGAACCGCCGCTCACGACGCGAGCTTCCCGAAGAGCGGCCGGACGAAGGCGGGTCGGGGCGGACAGGCGGGAACGGACGGGAATTCCGGGCCAGGTGGAGGACTGACATCATGCTGAGCAAGGAGCTGGAGTTCACCCTCAACAGCGCCTTCCGCGACGCCCGCGAGAAGCGGCACGAATTCATGACCGTCGAGCATCTGCTGCTCGCGCTGATCGACAACCCCGCCGCCGGCAAGGTGCTGCGCGCCTGCGGAGTCGAAACCGACAAGCTGCGGCGTGCGCTCGTGCGTTATCTGGAGGAGAACACCCCGATGCTCTCCTCGGGCGACGAGCGGGAGACCCAGCCCACGCTCGGGTTCCAGCGCGTGCTCCAGCGCGCCGTGTTCCACGTGCAGTCCTCCGGCAAGAAGGAGGTGACCGGCGCCAACGTGCTCGTCGCCATCTTCGGCGAGCGCGAGTCACAGGCGGTGTACTTCCTCAACCGGCAGGACGTCACCCGGCTCGATGTCGTGAACTACATCTCGCACGGCATCTCCAAGGTGCATGACAACGAGGAGGGCGAGGCATTCAATTCCGCCGACGAGGACGAGAAGCCCGCCGCCGAACCGAGCCGGAAGAGCCCGCTGGAGGCCTACGCCACCCACCTCAACCAGCAGGCGCGGCTCGGGAAGATCGACCCTCTCATCGGCCGCCGCGACGAAGTCGAGCGCACGGTTCAGATCCTGTGCCGGCGGCGCAAGAACAACCCGCTCTTCGTGGGGGAGGCGGGCGTCGGCAAGACCGCGATCGCGGAAGGGCTCGCGAAGATGATCGTGGACGGCGACGTGCCGGAGGTGCTGGCGAAATCCGACATCTACGCGCTGGACCTCGGCGCCCTGCTCGCCGGCACCAAGTACCGCGGAGACTTCGAGAAGCGGCTGAAGGCGGTCCTGGCCCAGCTCGACAAGGAAGAGGGGGCGATTCTCTTCATCGACGAGATCCACACCATCATCGGCGCCGGCGCCGCATCCGGCGGGGTCATGGATGCCTCCAACCTCATCAAGCCGATGCTCGCGTCCGGCGATCTGCGCTGCATCGGCTCCACCACCTACCAGGAGTATCGCGGAATCTTCGAGAAGGATCGGGCACTGTCGAGGCGGTTCCAGAAGATCGACGTGCGCGAGCCGACGGTCGAGGAGACGGTGAAGATCCTGGCCGGACTGAAATCCCGGTTCGAAGAGCACCACCAGGTCCGCTACTCCAGAAGCGCCATGCGCATCGCGGCGGAGCTCTCCTCCCGATACATCAACGAGCGGTTCCTGCCGGACAAGGCGATCGACGTCATCGACGAGGCCGGTGCGTCGCAGAAGCTCGTGCCGCCCTCGCGCCGGCGCAAGACCATCGGCGCGCCGGAGATCGAGCGGGTGGTGTCGAAGATGGCGCGCATTCCGTCGAAGACCGTCTCCACCTCCGACAAGGACGTGCTGCGCACCCTGGATCGCGACATCAGGCTCGTGGTGTTCGGTCAGGACCGGGCCATCGCGACCCTCGCCTCGGCCATCAAGATGGCGCGTTCGGGGCTGCGCGAAGGCGACAAGCCGATCGGGTCGTTTCTCTTCGCGGGCCCCACCGGGGTCGGCAAGACCGAGGTCACCCGCCAGCTCGCGCAGGTCATGGGCATCGAACTCGTGCGTTTCGACATGTCGGAGTACATGGAGCGACACACCGTCTCGCGCCTCATCGGCGCCCCGCCCGGCTACGTGGGGTTCGACCAGGGCGGCCTGCTGACGGAGGCCATCAACAAGCACCCCCACGCGGTGCTGCTGCTCGACGAGATCGAGAAGGCCCATCCGGACGTGTTCAACCTGCTCCTGCAAGTCATGGACCACGGCACCCTCACCGACAACAACGGGCGCAAGGCGGACTTCCGCAACGTGATCCTGGTCATGACCACGAACGCGGGCGCGGACCGGATGAGCCGGCCCTCCATCGGCTTCGCGGTACAGGATCACTCCGGCGACAGTCTGGAGGCGATCCAGCGCATGTTCAGCCCCGAGTTCCGCAACCGGCTCGACTCCATCGTGCAGTTCGCCCCGCTCGGAGCGGACACCATCGCCCATGTGGTCGACAAGTTCATCATCGAACTGGAGGGGCAGCTCGAGGAGAAGCGCGTCATCCTCGAAGTGGACGAGGAGGCGCGCGCCTGGCTCGCGGAGCACGGCTTCGACGCCCTCATGGGCGCCCGCCCGATGGCGCGGGTCATCAAGGAGCACATCAAGCGCCCGCTCGCCGACGAATTGCTGTTCGGGCGGCTCGAAGGCGGCGGGCACGTCCGGGTCACGGCCCGTGAAGGTGCGCTCGCCTTCGAATACGAGCGGCGGGAAGAACACGTCGGGGAGCCGGGCTGAGCGCCAGTTCCCGCCGGTTCCCGGCAAGAATCGGAGGATCGCCCGGGCCCGGATGGCTCCGGTTCGAGGGCCGGTGCGAAGTGCGGGCAAGGATCTGGCATAAATCCAGCGCGGTTTGACCCGCACTTCCCACCCGGCCCCGGAGCGGCCGAAGGGGCGCGGGCGAATGCGGATTCGCTGATGTCGCCGGCAAGCAGCAAATCGATTCTGATCATCGAAGACAACCGCGATATCGCGGAGATGGTCGGCGCGCATCTGGAGCGAGGCGGCTTCCGGGTGGACTATGCCGCGGACGGCGTGACCGGACTCCACCTCGGAGTGACCGGTACATTCGACGCGATCGTCCTCGATCTGATGCTGCCCGGCATCGGCGGCCTGGAGGTTTGCCGGCGCCTGCGCGAGGACGCGAGACACGACGTCCCTATCCTCATGCTCACGGCCCGCGACACCCTCGAAGACAAGGTCGGCGGGCTCGGAGCGGGGGCCGACGACTATCTCGTCAAACCGTTCGAGATCGAGGAGCTGGAGGCGCGGCTGCGCGCGCTCATTCGCCGCCGACGCGGCCTTCTGACGCAGGCGATTCTGCAAGTGGCCGACCTTGCCCTCGACCCCGCAACGCTGCGGGTCACCCGAGGCGGGGTCGAGATTCCGGTGACCCCCATCGGGTTCAGGATTCTCTCGCTGCTGATGCGCGCCTCGCCCCGGGTGGTCGGCCGGCACGAGATCGAGACCGAGATCTGGGGCGACACCCCACCGGACAGCGACTCCCTGCGCAGTCATCTCTACAGCCTGCGCAAGTCGGTGGATCGGCCATTCGCAGTCCCTCTCATCCACACCGTGCAAAGCGCCGGCTACCGGCTGGCCCGCCCCACCGAATGACCGAGCGCGCCCCCGGACTCGGCCGGCGCCTCGGCCGCGTCTTCCTCCTTCAGGCGACTCTCATCAGCCTGGCCGCCGTCATCGGGGTGTACGCGGCCGGAACCACCATCGAGGAGGTCCTGATCAGGCGGGCACTGGAGGAGGAAGCCGAACATTTCTGGGAGCGCTTCTCGGCTTCGGCGCAGTTTCCGGTTCCCGACACCCGAAACCTCACCGGTTTTCTGGCCGGTGGTGACGCGGATCGGAGCCGCGTGCCGGCATCAATCGCGGCGCTGGGCCCGGGCTTTCACGATCTGGACACCGCGGCCGACTTCTCTGTGGTCTACGTCACGGAGCGGGGCGGAAACCGGCTGTTGCTCGTCTTCGACGGCGAGGGGGTGAGCCGGCTCGCCCTGTGGTTCGGACTCGTCCCGCTCGCCGGAGCGCTGGTCATCCTGTACCTGTCCTCCTGGTTCACCTACCGCCTCGCGGCGCGCGCGGTGTCGCCGGTCATCCGGCTGGCCCGGCAGGTACGCCGCCTTGACCCGAGGGCCCCCGATGCCTCGGCGTTCACGCCGGAACGACTGCCGGCGAACGCCGATCGGGAGATCCTGGACCTGGCGGAGGCGCTGCGCGGGCTGTCGAGGAACGTGCACGAACACATCGAGCGCGAGCGGGATTTCACCCGGGACGCCAGCCACGAGCTGCGCACTCCACTGACGGTGGTACGCCTTGCCGCCGGCGAACTGCGCCGCCGTCCGGGGCTCGACGCGCCGGCGCACGAGACCGTTGCCCGCATCGAACGCGCCGCGCGCGACATGGAGGAGACGACCGAGGCGCTGCTGCTGCTCGCCCGAACTTCCGATTCCAAGTTCACCTCGACGGCAGTCCGTCTTGACGATATCGTGGCCCGGGAATGCGAGCGCGCCCGCGCCATGGCCGGAAGCAAATCCGTGAGCATCGACGGAGGTGGCATCCACCCGGTGATCGTCGACGCCGACGCCCGGGTTCTGGCGGTGCTCGTCGGCAACCTGCTGCGCAACGCGGTCCAGTACACCGGAGACGGTCGGATCGAGGTGCGCATGCAGGGCGACACCCTCTCCATCGCGGATACCGGAGTCGGCATTCCCCGCGAGCAGCTCGGCGAGGTATTCCAACCGTTCGTGCGGGCCGGCAAGGCAGATCGGCACGGTCATGGGGATGGCCACGGGGATGGCCATGGAGTCGGACTCTCGATCGTCAAGAGGCTTTGCGACCGTTTCGGCTGGTCGGTGCGCATCGACAGCACGCCGCAGATCGGTACCCGCGTCGAGGTACGCTTCCCGAGTGCGCGCCCCCCGGCCACGGAGGAGGCGCCGTCTTCACGCCGCGTTCACACCGCGTCGACGCCGGCTTCACCGCCCCGGCCCTAGACTCGTCATCAAATGAAGAGTGACCGTCTTCCCGGCATCGCTGCCCGCATGGCCCGCGGCATGGGCGCCGCGGCGGCGCACGCGGGACGCTGGCTGTTCAACGATCCGTGCACATTCGAAGCACCGGACTCTGCGCGCAGTCGGCGCATCGATCCGTTGCGCACGGCACCATTCGTCGCGCTGCACATCGCCTGTGCGCTCGTCGTGGTGGTGGGGGTCTCACCGGTGGCGTTGGGGGTCTGCGCCGCGCTGTATCTCGTGCGCATGTTCTTCATCACCGCCTTCTACCACCGCTACTTCTCCCACCGTGCGTTCCGCGCTTCGCGCGCCATGACCCTGGCGATGGCGCTGCTCGGCTGCACCGCGGGGCAGCGCGGCCCGCTGTGGTGGGCGGCCCACCACCGGGTGCATCACCAGAATTCGGACACCCCCGACGACCCGCACTCGCCGCAGCACCGGGGGCGCTGGTTCAGCCACACACTCTGGTTTCTCGTCCCGGAGAGCTTCGCGATCCGGGTCGACCGGGTCCGGGACTGGATGCGGTTCCCGGAACTGCGCCTGGTCGAACGCATCGACTGGGTGCCGTTCGTCGCCCTCGGCGCCGGATGCGTCGCCCTCGGAGGCTGGCTCGAGAGCGCCCGGCCGGAGCTCGGCACGAGTGCCGGGCAGATGTTCGTGTGGGGGTTCGCGGTCTCCACGGTCCTGCTCTACCACGCAACCTACAGCATCAACTCGCTGGCCCACGGCTGGGGAAGCCGTCGCTACGACACCCCCGACGACAGCCGCAACAATGCGTTCCTCGCCACCATCACCCTCGGCGAGGGGTGGCACAACAACCACCACCGCTACCCGTCGGCGGCCCGTCAGGGGTTCCAGTGGTGGGAACTCGATCTCACGTGGCTGGGCCTGCGCCTCCTCGCGGCCCTGAGACTCGTCTCGGACCTGACCCCGGTGCCGGCGCGAGTGGTGGCCGAACGGTCCCGGCCGCACCCCGGGGCGTCTCGTGCCCGCCGGGGTCTTCGGGGAGGCCCGCGCCAATGAGGATTGCGGTCGTCGGCGCCGGGATCGCGGGCATGACTGCGGCTCATGTGCTATCGCGCCGATACGAGGTGACGGTGTTCGAGGCGTCGTCGCGCCCCGGCGGACATACCCGCACGATCCAGGTGGACGAGGACGGGCGCGACATCGGCGTCGATACCGGCTTCATCGTGTTCAACGAACGCAACTACCCCAACCTCTGCCGGCTGTTCGATGCGCTCGACGTGGCGTCGCACACCTCGGACATGAGCTTCAGCGTGCACTGCGAAGCGACCCGTTTCGAGTACAACCCGAGCACCGTGGGCCGGCTCTTCGCGCACCGGCGCAACCTCCTCGATCCCGGCCACTGGCGCATGCTGCTCGACATCGTGCGCTTTCAGCGCGACGCCCGGCGCCTTCTCGACGCCGGGATGGACGAGCGGATCACGGTGGAGCGCTACCTCGCGGACGCCGACTACGGCGAGGCGTTCGCCCGGCACTACTTCCTGCCCCTCGGGGCATCGCTGTGGTCCTGTCCGGCCGATCGATTCGCGCAGTTTCCCGCGCGCTTCGTGCTGGAGTTCCTGCGCAACCACGCGATGTTGCAGGTCGGCGGCCGCCCCACCTGGCGCACCGTCACCGGCGGCGCGGCGCGTTACATCCCCAGGCTCGTCGCCCCGTACCGGGAGCGCCTCCGGCTCGGAGCCGCCGTCACGCAGGTGCGGCGCGGGCGCGGCGCGGTTCAGGTGCGTCTTGCGGACGGACGTGGCGGCGAGTTCGACGAAGTGGTGATCGCCGCCCACGCGGACCAGGCGCTGGCCATGGTGCATGCGCCCGGCGACGAGGAAGAGGAGGTGCTGCGCTGCTTCCCCTACCAGCGGAACGAAGTCGCCCTGCACACCGATACCGCGATGCTGCCGGAGCGTGCCGGATTGTGGGCAAGCTGGAACTACCGCATCCCGGCGCAACGCCGTGACGCAGTCATGGTGACCTACCACATGAACCGGCTGCAGCGTCTCGACAGCGACCGCAACTACTGCGTCACCCTCAATCCGAACGGCGCGTTGCGCCGCCAGAGCGTGATCCGCCGCCTGCGCGATTCGCACCCGATGTTCATGCCCGGTCGAGCGAGCGCCCAGCGCGCGCACCCGCGGCTCGTGCGCCGCAGTCGCATCTCCTACTGCGGCGCCTACTGGGGTTTCGGCTTCCACGAAGACGGGGTGAACAGTGCGCTCGCGGTGGCCGACGCCTTCGGCCTGGGGCTCGACGCGTGAACAGCCGCCTCTACGTGGGCAGCGTGCGCCATCGGCGCCATGCGGGGCGGGCACACGCCTTTACCTACCGCCTCTTCATGCCATACCTCGATCTCGACGAGCTGCCCGAACTGCTCGACCCCTTCTGGCTATGGTCCGCTCGCCGCCCCGCCCCGGTGTGGTTCCGGCGCGCCGACTACCACGGCCCGCCGGATCGTCCGCTCGCGGCGGCGGTGCGCGACGCGGTACACGCGCGCATCGGCCATCGACCGGAGGGCCCGGTGCGCGCCCTGACCCATCTCCGCTACCTCGGGGCGTGCTTCAACCCGGTGACGTTCTACTACTGCTTCGAGCCCGACGGCGGGCGGCTGCATTCGATTCTCGCCGAGATCACCAACACCCCGTGGGGCGAGCGCCACGCCTACGCCCTCGACTGCCGGGGCCGAAGCGCTCGCGTGCATCGCTTCAGCTTCGACAAGGCGTTCCATGTCTCACCGTTCATGGGCATGGAACACCGCTACCACTGGCGGCTGTCGGCCCCGGGCGAACGCCTGCTGGTCGCCATGCGCAACGAAGCGCGGGGACGGGTGGTCTTCGATGCGTCGCTCGCCATGCGGTCGCGACCGTTCGACCGTCGAAGTCTCGCGGCCGCGCTCACCCGGCATCCGTGGATGACCGCGACGGTTCTCGGCGGCATCTACTGGCAGGCGCTTCGCCTCGCGATGAAGGGGGTGCGGTTCCATCCCCACCCGAAGCGCCGCATGACGCAGGCCCCAGGTCGATGAAACCCGGGTCGATGAACATGACGCAGGCGCCAAGGCGATGAAGTCGATGGATCGGACCGAGGAGCGGCCGGTAAGCGAGCGTCGCTCGCCTCTGCCCACCGCCCACGGCCGGAGCGCCTCCCCCGCCAACCGCCGGCATGGCCCGGCGAACTGGGCCCGCGCCCTGGTGCACCGCCGGCTGAGAGCGCTCGGTTCGGGACCCCTGCGGCTGCGCGACGCGTGGGGTGAAGCGGAATTCGGCGACGCCGGAACGCAGCGAACGCCAGTGCGCATCGACGTGCATCACCCACGCTTCTATCGGCGTGCGCTGCTCGGCGGCAGTCTCGGGGTGGCGGAGTCGTACATGGACGGTGACTGGAGCACGAACGACCTCACCGCGCTCATCCGGATGTTCGCACGTGACATCGGGGTCACCGACGCCATGGAGAGAGGCACCGCCGCCCTCGCCGGGGCACTCGCCTGGCTCGGGGACCTCGCACGGCGCAACACCCGGGCCGGCGCTCGACGCAACATCGGCGCCCACTACGACCTCGGCAACGACTTCTTCGCCCTGTTCCTCGACGAGACGCTGACCTACTCCGCCGGGATCTTCGAGCCCGCAAACGCCTCCATGGCCGACGCCTCACGCGCGAAGCTCGACCGCATCTGCCGAAAACTCGCGCTCTCACCGGGTGATCGGGTGGTCGAGATCGGCTCGGGGTGGGGCAGCTTCGCGGCGCACGCGGCCCACCGCTACGGCTGCCACGTCACCACCACCACCATCTCGCGCGAGCAGCACGCCTTCGTCCAGCGGCTGGTCCGGGAGCGCGGTCTCGCGGACCGGGTGCAGGTGCTGTACCGCGACTACCGCGATCTGCGCGGCACCTTCGACAAGCTGGTCTCCATCGAGATGATCGAGGCGGTCGGCCACGAACACCTACCGCGTTATTTCGAGGTGTGCACCGGGCTCCTGCACGAGCGCGGCGAGGCGCTGATCCAGGCCATCACCATGCCCGAGTGGCGCTATCGACAGTATCTCCGCCACAGCGACTTCATCCGCCGCCACGTGTTTCCGGGAAGCTGCGTGCCGTCGCTCGGGGCGATTCTGTCCGCGGCGGCCGGCGGTGCCGGCCTCGCCCCGGTGCATCTGGAGGACATCGGGCCGCACTACGCGGAGACGCTGCGGCGCTGGAGCACGGCTTTCGAGTCGCGGCTCGACGCGGTGCGCGGGCTCGGCTTCGACGAGCGTTTCATCCGCCGGTGGCGGTTCTATCTCGCCTACTGCGAAGCGGGCTTCGAGGAGCGCTACATCGGCGACGTGCAGCTCCTGCTGCGCAAGTCCGGCTGTCGCGCCGCGCCGGTACTCGGGAAGTTGCCCGAGCAATTGCCCGAGCAATTGCCCGAGCAATCGCCCGGGCAGTGGCCCGGGAAGTTCACATGAGGTCCGCGGTCTGGTGGCGCACCGTCGCCAACTTTGCGGGATTCCAGGCGATGTGGTTCGCCTGCATCGTCGGCGCCGGGCAGGGCTACCCGATGCTCGGGCCGTTCGCCGTGCTCGGGTGGCTGGCGTTGCACCTCGCGTATCTGAGCGGGGGCGGCCCGGACGCCCGCAGCCGCCGCGCCAATCGTGCGGCCGAGGTCAAGCTGCTGGCGGCAGCGGCAATGTTGGGCTACGCATGCGACAGCGTCCTCGTGCTCGGCGGCGCCCTCGCCTTCCCCGACCATGCCGGATCTGCCGCTCCGACCACACCGTGGATGGTCGCGCTGTGGATGGCCTTCGCGGCGACGCTTCGCCACAGTCTGAACTGGACGCGACGCCGGTATGCACTTGGCGCCGTTGCGGGAGCGATCTTCGGGCCGCTCGCCTACACCGCCGGCGAGGCGCTGGGTGCAGTCGCACTCGCCGCCTCGCCGCCCGGGTGGTTCGCGGTCGCCGCCGCATGGGCCCTGGCGATGCCCTTGCTGATGTGGTTGCGCGAGCGGTTCGAACCCTCCGCCGACGGGGCGGCTCGGGGCGCGACGCGCCGGCCCCGGCCGAGAGCAAGGGGTAGCGAAGGATGAGCTTCGCCGGGATCCTCATGATGGCCTGGGCGTGCATGGCCGTGGCCATGGCCGGGCTGTGGCTCGTCCAGCGCCGCACCGGCGATGCGAGCATCGTGGACGTCGGATGGACGTTCGGCACCGCCGCGGTGGCGGTGGCCCTGGTGGCACTGACCAGCGACGGCGACCCCGCCCGCCGGTGGCTCACGGCGGCGATGATCACGGCGTGGAGCCTGCGTCTCGGCGTGTACCTGTGGCGACGCGTCCGCGCCAGCGCCCGCGAGGAGGGGCGATATCGGTACCTGCGCGAAGCGCTCGGGGCCCGGGCGGAGGTCGGGCTGTTCGGATTCTTCCAGATCCAGGCGGCATGGGCAGTAATGTTCGCAATGCCGGTGTGGGCGGCGAGCGAGGCGACGCGCGGGCTCGACTGGCTGGATGCGGTCGGGGTCGCGGTGTGGGTGGCCGGGGTGCTCGGCGAAACCGTCGCGGACCGGCAGCTCGCGCGCTTTCGCGCCGACCCCGACCGCGCGGGCGAAGTCTGCGATAGCGGCCTGTGGGGCTGGTCGCGACATCCCAACTACTTTTTCGAGTGGCTGCAGTGGTGGGGCTTCGTCGTGCTGGGCACGGGGTCCGGCTACTGGTGGTTCACCGTGGCCGGCGTGGTCGTGATGTATGTCTTCATCACGCGCCTCACCGGCATCCCCTACACGGAGAAGCAGGCGCTTCGCAGTCGCGGCGAGTCGTACCGGCGCTACCGCGAGCGGGTGCCCGCATTCTTCCCGCGTCCTCCGGCCCGGAGCGCGGCGGGGAACGGGCAATGAGCGCCGCCTCGCTCGCGATTCGCTGGACGGAGCGGGGATGGATCCCCGACTGGGTGGTGCGACGCGGGATCCGGCGCCTGCTACGGGCGCGACTCGCCGAAATCCGCGCCGACGACTGCGAGGCGACGGCGGCGGACGCCCGGCGGTTCGTCGAGGCGATGGATGACTCGGCGATCGCCCTGATGCCGGAGGAGGCGAACCGGCAGCACTACGAGCTACCCGCGGCGTTCTTCCGCGAAGTGCTCGGACCACACCGCAAGTACTCGAGCTGCTACTGGGGGGGCGGCGTCGAGGACCTGGGCGCGGCCGAAGCGGCAGCGCTCGAAATCACCGCCGAGCGCGCGGACCTCGAGAACGGCATGCGGATCCTGGAGCTCGGCTGCGGGTGGGGGTCGCTCACCCTGTGGATGGCGCAGCACTACCCCGATGCACGGATCCTGGCGGTGTCCAACTCGGCCTCGCAACGCCGACATATCGAGATGCAGGCCGAACGGCGCAGCCTGCACAACCTGCGGGTGGTGACGGCGGACATGAACGACTTTCACCCCGAAGCGCGCTTCGACCGCATCGTCTCGGTCGAGATGCTGGAGCACATGCGCAACCACCGCGCACTGTTCCAGCGTATCGCGGGGTGGCTCGAGCCGCACGGCCGGGCGTTCGTGCACATCTTCTGCCACCGCGACGCGCCCTACGCCTTCGTGCCGAAGGACGACAGCGACTGGATGAGCCGATACTTCTTCTCGGGCGGAATGATGCCGAGCGACGCCCTGCCGTTCAGCTTTTCCGAACACCTGCGCATCATCAATCGGTGGCGTTGGTCGGGACGGCACTACCAGCGCACCGCCGATGCCTGGCTCGCGAACATGGACCTGCGCCGGGACCGGATCGAGCCGATCCTCGAATCCGTCTACGGCGCCGAGGCGCGGCGGTGGTGGGTCCGGTGGCGGCTGTTCTTCATGGCCTGCTCGGAGCTGTTCGGGTATGCGAACGGACAGGAGTGGTGGGTGTCGCACTACCTGTTCGAGCCGGCTACCGGACGCCGGGACGAAGCGCCCGGGAGCCGGCGGTGAGCGCCCCGGGCGAGCCACCCGCGGATCGCGGCGCGAACGCATCGGCGCCGGATGCGCGGGGGGGCGGAGAACGAACGATCGCAGGGCACCGACCCGGGTTTCCGGTGGCGGTGGTGATGGGGCTCGGGACGGGAATCGCGCTGCTGATGGGAGGCGCCCTCGTTCATGGCGTCACGGGCGGGAACCTCTTCGAGGAAGGCGCCCTTCTCTTCGCGCTGGCGTGGGGGCGAGTCGCGCTGATCGATGTGTATGCGGGCTTCACCCTGTTCGCCGCCTGGGTTCTTTTCCGTGAGCCGCGCGCGTGGGTCGCGGGGGTGTGGATCGTGGCGCTGTGCCTGCTCGGCAACGTGGTGGCCGGCTGCTACGTGGTCCTTGCGGCGCGCGACTGCCGGGGCAGCGCGTCGCGGTTCTGGCTCGGCGCACACCACGCCGGGGGGGAGACGGCATGACCGCGCGCAGACTGATCCTGGCCCTCGCACTGCTGCCGGTGTCATCGACGCTCGCCGCTCAGACCGGGGAAGAGTGGATGCACTCCCGCACCGGCATGGCCTGCGAGCGGTCGTCGGGAAAGCCGCTGTACCGGGAGCTTCACGAGGTGCGCCGGGAGGGCGACCGACTCGTCGAGGAGCGGGTGACCTACCGCCGGCCGGACGGAGAGGTATTCGCCGCGAAGCGAGTCGACTATCGGGGAGGCGACCTCGTCGCGCCCGAATTCGAGCTGTCGAACTCGGCCACCGGACACGAAGAGGCGCTCGACCGGCGCGCGGATGGGCTGGTGGTGCGCTTCCGCGCATCCGCCGCGGAGCGCGAACGGTCGGCAACGATCCCGCCCCCCGCCGGGTTGATCGCCGACGCCGGCTTCGACTGGTTCATCGCCGAGAACTGGAACCGACTGGTGAGCGGCGAAGCCCTGGTTCGGCCGTTCCTGGTCCCGAGCCGGCTCGACTCCGTCGACATGCGGATTCGCCGGCTGCCCCGCCGCGGCGACGACAGCGCCATCGGAGGCACCACCGGGGGCACCATCGGGTTCGAGCTGGCGATCGATTCGGCCCTGTTGCGGCTCGTGGTACCCGCGATACGTGTGTGGTACGACGCCGCGACCCGAACCATGCTGCGCTACGAAGGCATCTCGAACCTTCGCGGCGCGGACGGCAGAAACCTGGACGTCACCATCGTGTTCCCGTCGACTCCTTCGGCGGATTGGGGGTGCGGCGAACCCGCCGATGACGACGCCCGCGGGTAAACAGCAACGCCGACAATAAGCGCCGGTCCATCGCAGCGGTAGTACGCACCGGCCACCGGCCCCGCCGGCTCCCCATCCGCCCCCATCCGGGTCAGGCAGGCCCCGGGTCAGGCAGGTCGCGGCAGCACCGCCTCCAGCACCTTTGCCGACGACAGCACTCCGGGGATCCCGGCCCCGGGATGGGTTCCGGCCCCGACGAGGTACAGGCCGGGAACCTCCTCGCTCAGGTTGTGAGGCCGGAACCACCCGGTCTGGGTCAGGACCGGCTCGAACCCGAATCCCGCCCCCCGGAACGCGGAGAACCGATCCTCGAAGTCCGCGGGAGTCCGCACGCAGGAAGTCGCGAGGTGGGAGGTCAGGCCCGGCAGGACGGTCTGCTCCAGCCGCTGCGCGATCGCGGCGCGGTAGCGTTCCGCCATCGTCGACCAGTCGATGCCGCTCTCGGTGTTGGGCACCGGCGAGAGCACGTAGAAGGTGTCGCAGCCGGGCGGCGCGAGCGAAGGGTCGGTGGCGGTGGGACGGTGCAGATAGAGGCTGAAGTCGTCCGACAGGACCTTGCGCCGGAAGATGTCGTCGAGCAGTTCGCGGTACGTCTCGCCGAGCATGATCAGGTGGTGCGGCACCTGCGGATAGCGCCGGCGGGTCCCGAAGTACCACACGAAGAGACCCATCGAGTAGCGGGCCCGTTCGATGCGTCGATCGGTCCAGCGACGCCGGTGGGAGGCGGGCACGAGGTGCCGGTAGGTCGTCGCCGAGTCCGCGTTGGAGACGACCACGTCCGCGCGCATCACCTCCCCCGATGCGAGACGGACACCGGCGGCGCGGCCACCCTCGATCAGGATTTCATCGACCGGGGCGTCGAAACGAACCACGCCACCCTGCGATTCGACGAGTCTCACCAGACCGTCGACCAGCCGCCCGGTCCCGCCCATCGAGAAGTGGACACCGTGCGCGCGTTCCAGATGCCCGACCAGCGCGTAGATGGCGGTCGCGGTGAACGGATTGCCCCCCACCAGCAGGGGGTGGAAGCTGAACACCCGGCGCAGCCGCGGATCCCGGATGTGCCGGGCGACAAGCCAGTGGACGGAGCGGTAGAAACGGCTGCGCACCAGATCGGGCAGGGTGCGCGCCATGGTGGAGAAGGCGTGGAACGGAACGTGCAGCAGGTCGATGAAGCCGATCCGGTAAACCCGCTCGCTCACCTCGATGAAACGCCGGTATCCCGCCACGTCCGCGGGGTCGAACCGTGCGATCTGCGCCTCCATCGCCCGCTGGTCACCGTTGTAGTCGAAGCACTCGCCGTCGTGGAACCGGATGCGATAGAACGGGTCGAGGGGCCGCAGTTCTACATCATCCGCCATCGAACGGCCGCAGAGCTGCCACAGCTCCTCGAAGAGGAACGGGGCGGTGATGATGGTGGGGCCGGCGTCGAACGTGAACCCGTCACGCTCGAAAACCTCGGCGCGACCACCGGGCCGGTCCAGCTTCTCCAGAACGGTGACGCGATACCCGCGGGCCCCGAGCCGAACCGCGGCGGCAAGGCCGCCGAACCCGCTGCCGATCACCATCGCGCGCGGCCGGGCGTCGCGCGTGCGTCCCCTCACGTCCCCCTCCGCGACCGGTGTTGATGTCATGTCGAGGTTCGGGCCCGGAGCGCGGCCATTGCCTGATCGAGCGTTGATCGAGGGTGGCGGATCCCCGGCGCCAGGTCGGCTCCGAGCCAGGACAACGGAACCAAGACTCACTCCCCCCGCCCGCGCGCCCCGTCGAGGAAGCGGCGGTAGCGCCGATTGAACTCCTCGGGCACTTCGAACTGGGGCAATGCGCCGGTATCGAATACGTCCACCGTCCAGTGGGGGCGATCGGCGAGGCGCCGCAGCAGGCGATAGTCGGTGAAGTCTCCACGACGGCCGTGCGCGGCCCACACCGGCAGCGAGAGCGATTCGTAGACGGCGAAGGCGTCCCGGCTGAACAGGTATCCGGCGACGAAGCGCAACGGGGCGAAATGCGCGCCCGGCTGGTGACTCGTACGCCAGGCGTAGTCGATGAGTTCGGGGCTCACGTCGGCGCGCCCGAACGCCTTGCGCATGAAGTAGCCGACGCTGGCCCGCGAGGTGAGCCACGCGAACAGGCGCTCGTTCAGCCGCGGAACGCTCAGGATCGCGCTCATGGCGGGGATGCCCCGGTGCGCCTCGGGGCTCCCGCGGCGCGGCGTGGTGCCATCGAGCCCGGTGGGGCTGACGAGGGCCAGGTTGACGAATCGCTCCGGCGCCTCGGCCGCGGCGCGAGCCGCGAACTCGCACCCGAGCGACAGCGCCGCCACCTCGAATTGCGCATCCCGGTGACGCGACGCCGCCTCGTCCAGCATCGCGAGCACCGCATCGGTCATGAGCCTCGGGGAGTAGCGGAGATCACTGCGTTCGGAAAAGCCGAACCCGGGGAGGTCGAGGGCGTAGACCACCCGGTGCGAGCGGTGGCGCTCGAACAACGGCCGCATCTCGTAGGCCGACCCGGCTGCATTGACGCTGTGAACGAGCAGCAGCGGCGGCTCCTGCGGATCACGATCCACAGGCCGCGACCGGTAGTAGCTCAGGCGGCAGTCGGGGCCGTCGAACTCATGCCGCTCTGCCGCCAGGGCCGGTTCCAGATTCATCGAGACAGGGCAAGGCGCCACCCGCGCGGCGCGACTTTCGGAGTTGGTGGGCGGAGTTGGTGGGCGGAGTCGTCGAGCGGAGTTGGCGGACGACGGTGGCGCGCAGACTCGAAATCCGAACCCTCGCCCAAGCGCGTCACCGCGCGGCGAGGGACGGAAAGTCGTCGAGCATCCGCGCCCCGTTGAGCGGCCGCGGCTGCCCGCCGTGGCAGGTTGCGCAGTTCGCCTTGGGCGGGTCGCCGTGGGGGCCGAGACGTGCGGGCGGATACTGCGGCCCGAGCGGCACGAGGTACGCGCGGTTGAGGTCGCGGACCATGCGAATGCCGTGCCACGCGGTCGCGCGGGCCGGGGGGCTCTGCGGCCACTGCCCGAACGCCCGGCTGTTGTGGCAGTAGGTGCAGTTCACCCCCAGCGACTCCGACAGGTGCATCATCAGGGCATAGGTATGCTCGGCCTGCTTGGTACCGATCGCGTCGCCGCGCGGCAACGCCCTCGCGGCTTGCACCGAGATTTCCTCCTCGGTCAGCAGGAACCGGCTGAGCGGGTCGTAGGGGAGCGAGGTGAAGGCTACCTCCGGCATCGCGAGGTTCTGTTCCTGCCGGCTCGCCGCGAAGCCGCCGGCCTGCGGCAGGCCACGCTCCTCGAACCAGATCCGGGGCGGCACCGGCTGGCCCCGGTGGCAGGTATAGCAGGTGACGCCAGTCTCCCCGACGTGATCCGTCCAGCTTCGGTTGATGTGCTGCGTCATCTCCAGCATCCGGCGCGACACGACCTTGGTGTACAGATCGTCAAGGGCCAGGTCGGCGCCGGCGTGGCAGTACGCACACCCCTGCTCGGGCGCGATCCACTGGGTGATGGACACCATCAGTCGGTTGAACTGCCCGACTTCCAGATCGCCGAGCACCTGCACGTTGCGGAAGACATCGCGCGCCTTCGGGCCGCCGGTGGCCGGAAGCAGCGGGATGGCCGGCGGCGGCGCCATCGAGGCCGCCTGGGTCTCGGCCAGTGTCTCGGGGTGGTCGAGGGTCATCATCGACACGCCCCGGAACCCGATCTGACCGGACTCCGGAGGCGGCGCCTCGCACCCGGTCAGCACCGCCGCGGCGGCGAGCGTTCCGGCCAGCATGGATCGGATTGCGATGGGGCTCGTGTTCATTGCACCGCTCCCGGCGCACCCGGGTTGTCGACCACCGGGAACACTTGCGGATATGCAGGCGCCACCCCGTGCTCGACCGCCCACAGGTACCAGTTGTCCACCACCGTCCCGGTGAGCAGGATGCCGATACCACCGGTGAGCGGAGTGAGCACCGCGAACCACCACGCCCAGCGATGAATGGACTCCATCGTGGCGTTGAACCCCATCGTCCAGCGCCAGAACAGCGCCGCGCGCTCCGAGGCGGTTCCTCGGTCCGTGATCTGCTCCAGCTCGCGCTCACCGCCGTAGCGGCTCACCGCGAGGATGGTGGCGCCGTGCATGGCGAACAGCAGCGCGGAGCCGTAGAGAAACGCGATGGAGAGCATGTGGAACGGGTTGTAGAAGAGGTTGCCGTAGCGGATGGAGAACGCCGCGGTCCAGTCGAGGTGCGGGAAAATCCCGAACGGCACCGCCTCGGACCAGCTCCCCATCATCACCGGGCGGATGAAGCCGAGCACCAGATAGAGCCAGATGGCGGACGCGAAAGCCCAGGTGACGTGGGTACCGAGCCCGAGCGCCAGCGCGCGGCGGTACATCCGGAACCACCACAGGAGGATGGAAGCGGTGAGGAAGAACCCCGCCACCAGCCACCAGCCGCCGTCGGCGAGCGGCGGGAAGCGAAGCCCGTACTCGGCCCCCGGCGGCTCCAGCGACAGCCAGAAGAGCTGGCGCACGAACTGCACCGGGTCCCAGTTCACCGAGGCCCACATGTTGAGTCCGATGATCTCGATCGCGATCACCCCGCACACGATCGAAGCGATGCCGAGCCACCCAAGGTAGACGGGTCCGATCTGGGCGCCACCGATCTTGCCGAGCCAGTAGTTGAAGAAGCCGCGGCCGACCCGTTCGAAGTCGCCGTTTTCGATCGGCACCCCGGCCTCGACGCCCCCGCGGACCTGCACGCGGGTGAAGATGTTCTGGTAGTAGGCCATCGATAGCGTCCTCGTCTCGGTCAGCGCCAGATCGGAAGGTCAAGCCACCAGGTCCACCATTCCGGCCAGCCGCGGGTCCAGAACGGACCGCTGATGACGATGCACACTGCGCTCCAGAAGCCGGACGAGAGCGCGAGGAACAGCCCGAGACGGTGGATGCCGAGCGTTCCGATCGAGTAGCCGATGGCATCGCGGAAGTAGGTATCCTCGTGCTCGGCGGTTCTGACCACCTCCCCCGGCTGCGGATTGGCCGCAGACAGCACCAGCGAACCGTGCAGCGCCAGCGCCAGGCAGGTGGTGAAGAAGAACGACACCGCGATCATGTGCGCGGGGTTGTAGTGGAAATGCAGGTGCTGGTAGCCCACGTTGGACACCCAGTCGAGGTGGCTGAGGATGCCGTAGGGGAAGCCGTGCCCCCAGGCGCCCATCAACAGCGGGCGGAACACGACCAGCGTCACGTAGGCGAAGATCGCGACCCCGAACGCGAACGGCACATGGAACCCGATGCCGAGCTTGCGGCATATCTCGACCTCGCGCAGCGCCCACGAACAGAAGGCGCCGATGGCACAGATGGTGATGATCTGCCACAGCCCGCCTTCCATCATCGGCGCGAGCGCAAGCCCGTACGAGAGGCCGGGCGGCGCGATGTTGATCTGCCACACGTTCCACGTCGGACCGAGTGCCGCACCGTAGAGGATCAGCCCGACGCCGACGATGGTGAAGAGGATCGTGGTGGCACCGAAGAAGCCCACGTAGAAAGGCCCCACCCAGAAGTCGAAGAGGTTGCCGCCGATGAGCGTGCCACCCCGGACCCGGTACTTGCGTTCGAAATTCAGCATGGACATCGCGAGCCTCCCCGCGCCTCATGCGGGGCGAGGCACACATTGGCGCCCCGCCCCCGAAGATGCCGAACATCCGACTCCCGCCGGCGCCGTCCATCCCCCACCGGCGCCTTCATCACCCTCAACCCAGCCGCGTTGTCCGGACCGAATCCGGCGCGGGCCCGACCTGCTCGATCGTGACGGCGCTGGTCATCATCTTCGCGCCATCGAGCCAGTTGAAACGGTCGGTGCTGAGAAGGATGAAATGGATGAGGATTGCGAGCGCGAACAGGAAAACACCCAGGGCGACCAACACCCGACGCGGGTCGAACAGAAGCCACAGTCTCCACATGATGCCGTCTCCTAATGCCTTCGAAGTGGTCAACCCACCACGAGTCGCGTGACCTCGCTCACGGCGAACATCACCCCGTCACTCACCGCGGCGTACCCCTCCGCTCCCGGCAGCCACGGACGCCATTGCCAGGCCAGGAAGTGGGCGATGATTGCGACCAGGGTGAATACGATGAAGCCGGTCATGAACAAACCGTGGACATCCTTCGCTTCATCCTCCGTGAGGCCGGACAACGAACGCCTTTCATCAGTCATGGTCTCGATCTCCAGCAGTTGATCGGTTGCCCGATCCGATTGGCACGTCGAGCGTGCCGCCAACGGCGTCGCGTCCGGTCGGACCCGGCGCCTCCCGCCCGACACGGGCGGAATCCGAACTGCGGCGCGCGCCTGGCGCGATCAGCGCATGAACGCGTACGGCAGATGCACATGCGCCGCGGCGCGCGCATCCTCCAGCAGGGAGCGGCCGGTCCGGTCCCCGATCCCCGCGATGCGCTCGTACGTCGCGACGAGCAGAAAGACAGGAAATGTCAGCGCGAACAGCCAGCGGTATTCCCGTTCCTCGCGGGTATCACGGCCCGCGTGCGTCTTCCTCGTCGATTCGCTCATCCTGCAACCCTCCCTTGCGTCGACTTGTTGTCCCGGAGCCGGGACGCTTCTCCCGGCGCCGGCTCAGGCCGGCTGCCCCAACACCTTCGGATCGATGACCGCCCTCACCCGTTCAACTCCCACCTCCCCCTCACCGGCCGCGCGGGCCGCGCGCTCGGTGGCGTCGCGCAGGCGCTTGGCAGCGGAGATCCGGGTCACCACCGGATGGCGCTCGATTGCCTCTTCGAGCAACGCCATCGCCTTCTCGTCCCAGGGCATGGCGGCGGGGCGGGTGCGCGACAGCGTCGCTTCGACGTGGTCGAGCTCGGTACCGAGCGGCAGGATGTGGAACAGCGCATCGAACAGCGCGTTGCACACCTCCTGCACCACGTACGTCGCCCCCGCGTACCCCATGAAGGGGGTTCCGGTGTGGCGGCGAATGACCGTGCCCGGGAAGGAGGCCGGGATGTAGGCCGCTTTCGAGTCGATCTCGGCCAGGTACATCCGTTCGTTGTAGCTGCCGAACACCACGAGCGGTGTCCTCTCCTGCACCGCCGCGCGCACCGCCGCGTTGTCGGGCTTGCGCCCGGCGCTGCGCGCGAACGAGAACGCACACGGGAACCCGAGCTCGTTCTCGAGGAAGTTCCGAAGCCCCCTGGTGTAGGTCTCGGTGGCCGAGACCCCGAACGAAGCGGTCGCGAAGAAGTCCTGCGTCACCGAACGCCAGAGATCCCACACCGGCTTGATGGTGGTGTGCTTCTCGGACTCGATGAACGGCTCCGGGTCGAGTTCCAGCAACTCGCCCAGGGTTCGAAGGAATTTCGTGGTGCTGTGGATCCCGATGGGCGCCTGCAGGTAGGGGCGCTCCAGCGCCTCGCACAGCAGGCGACCGTATTCGCGGTACATGCAGACGCTCGCGTCGGCGTCGACGAGGCGCGGGACCTTGTCGAGGGGCACGCCGAGGGGGAAGACCATGTTCACCCGGGCGCCGATCCCCTCCACCAGACGCCGGATCTCGGCAAGGTCCGAGGGCGTGTTGAAGTAACCGTAGGTCGGCCCGATGATGTTGACGCGCGGCGGCTCTCCGCGGGCGCGCTTCCTCGCGCGCGGCAACTTGCTCTTGCCCTTCAGCCCGAACTCCCGCCAGAGCCAGTTCATGGCCCGATCGGCACTCTGCCACTGATCTTCGTCGATGGTGCGGGGCAGGAAGCGCTTGATGCCGGTGCCCTCCGGGGTGACCCCGCCGCCAATCATCTCCGCGATGGAGCCGGTCACCACCACCGCCGGCTCGTCCGAGGCGGCGGACGCATGCGCGCGCCGCAGCGCGTTCTCGGTGCCGTGCTGGCCGAGTTCCTCTTCGGAGAGCCCGGTGACGGCGATCGGCAGCTCGTGGGGCGGGAGCGCATCGGTGTAGTGCAGCACCGAGGTCACCGGCAGGTTCTCGCACCCCACCGGACCGTCGATGATGACCCGCAGGCCCTTCACCGCGGTGAAGACATAGACCGCCCCCCAGTACCCCCCGGCCCGATCGTGGTCGAGGACGAGCATCAGACGGTTCCTCCCGCGGCGGCGCCCGCTGCGACGCCCGGGCCCGCAGCAGCTTCGCCGGCAACGGCTCCGGCGCGCTCCCACACCCCCGCGGTGGCGCCATGGCCGACGCCTTCGAAGAAGTCTCGCATCCGATCGAACCGGGGCTTGCCGGCGACCGCCGCGTTGACGACCTGAGCAACCGCGCCGACCCCGGCCGGTCCCATCAGCGGCCGGGCCGAGATCAGGTTGGTGAAGTAGAGCGCCGGGGTCGCGGCCTCCTTGGCCTTCTGCACCACCGGGGTGGTGCCGATCGCGAGATCCGGCTGATACTCGGAGAACGCCGCGAGATCCTGTTCCAGCGTGGCGCGGTAGCGCACTTCCACCCCGCGCGCTTCGAGCCACTCGCGATCGGGCCCCGACCACGGGGTGCGGGGGCATGCGGTGCCCACGTAGCGCACATCCGCCCCGCTCTCGCAGAGCAGTCTCGCCACCAGCAACTCCGACCCTTCGTAGCCGGACAGCGTGATGCGCGCCTTCACCGGAGCCTGTTCGAGCGAGGTGCGAATCGCGCCGACCATCGCCCGCTTGGCCGCATCGCACGCCTTCGCCGGCACATTGCACGCGGCGGCGACCGCGTCCAGCCACGCGGCGGTGCCCTCGGCGCCGACCGGGGCGGACGGCACCGCAGTGCGTCCCGCCGCCGCGAACTCGCGAAGCGATGCGGTGTAGAACGGATGCAGCGCGGCCACCGCCGCGCAGTCGAGAGCAGCGTAGAGTTCGCGCCACTCGCGCGTCGGCACCACCGGGCCGGCGGCAAGTCCCATGGGTTGGAGCATCGCACCGATAGTGACCGGATCGGCGGGAAAGACCTCTCCGAGGAGGGTCACCGTCGGACATTCGGCGGGGCCGCCGCGCGGGGCCGGCACCGGGCCCTGCTCGACCTCGGTGCGCGCGTACGCGAGCATCGCCGCCGACAGCACGTCCTTGGCCTCGGCATGGGTCGGCACGCCGAACCCCGGTACGTCGATACCGATGATCCGCACGCCGTTGACCGAAGGAGGCAGCAGGCGCAGCGGCACGCCGGAGGCGGTGGGTACGCACAGATTGATCACCACGATAGCGTCGTAGCGGTCGGGGTCCGCCAGCTCGAACACCGACTCGCGGATGTCCTCGAAGAGCTTGCCGGTGACCAGGGTTTCGGAGTTGAACGGTACGTAGCCGACGGTGCGTCGAGCACCGTAGAAGTGCGAGGTGAAGGTCAGTCCGTAGACACAGCAGGCCGATCCGGAGAGCACGGTCGCGGTGCGCCGCATCCGCAGCCCCACCCGCAGCGAGCCGAATGCGGGGCACATGCTCTGAGGCTGGTCGTGCGGCCCGGTTGGATAGTCGGCCGCGTAGCGCTCCAGGATCTCGCTCTTGCCGGCCGCCGCCGCGGCTCGGCGCATCCGGTCCCGGCCTCCGTGGCAGCCTTCGCCGGAGGCCCGGCCCGCGTCCGTTTCGCGGCGGGCGTCGATGGCGACGTCGAGGCCCACTACACCGACTCGTAGACCACTTCGAGGCTCGGGCGCGCGAGGTGCGCGCTACCGCACATGTCCTCGAGCGTTGCCGGTTCCAGCACCACGTCGCGGCCCACCGCATCGCCCGAGAACAGCCCCAGCAGTTCGTCCTGCTCCAGCGGATGGGGGCGCACGGGCGGGGCGTCGCTCACTGCAGTGCCCAGCGCCTCGAACAGCGGCCCCCAGCGTCCGCCCGGGATGCCCACGATCTGGTAGTTCGCGCTCTTGCGGCGAATGTCCTCGTCGGCCGGAATCGCGGAGAGAACCGGGATCCCCGCCGCCTCGGCGAATGCCTGCGCCTCGCCGCTGCCGTCGTCCTTGTTGATCACGAGGCCCGCGACGCCGACGTTGCCGCCGAGATTGCGGAAGTAATCGACGGCCCGGCAGACGTTGTTCGCGACGTAGAGCGACTGGAGGTCGTTGGCGCCCACCACGATGACCTTCTGGCACATGTCGCGAGCGATGGGCAGCCCGAAACCGCCGCATACGACGTCGCCCAGGAAGTCGAGCAGCACGTAGTCGAAGCCCCAGTCGTGGAACCCGAGCTTCTCCAGCAGCTCGAAGCCGTGAATGATGCCGCGCCCACCGCAGCCGCGGCCGACCTCCGGGCCGCCGAGCTCCATCGCGAACACGCCGTCGCGCTTGAAGCACACGTCACCCACCCCGACCTCGTCGCCGGCTTCCTTCATCCGCGAGGAAGTCTCGATGATGGTGGGGCAGGCGCGCCCGCCGAACAGCAGCGACGTGGTGTCGCTCTTCGGGTCGCAGCCGATGAGCAGAACCTTCTTGCCCTGCTGCGCCATCATGTAGGAGAGGTTTGCCAGGGTGAAGCTCTTGCCGATCCCGCCCTTGCCGTAGATGGCCACGATCTGGGTACCGGATGCCTCGGCGTCGGACGACATCCCGGGCTCTGCGGTGTCGGGCTGCGAACGGCCGTTGACCTTCACTTCGACCGGTAACGAAACCGCGGCGGCTGAGGCGCTCATTGCACATCTCTCCAGTCAAGGGTCATCTTCAGGCACTGCGAATCACCAAACGCGGTCCGGTAGGCAGCGGGGGCTTCGGCGGCCGGCGCCCGGTGGGTCACGAGACCGTCGAGGCTCAGCTCACCGTCCGCCACGAGGCGGCGGACCGCAGTCATGTCGCACGGCGACCACTGGGCGGCGACGCGCAGGCGCGCCTCGCGAATGAAGGCAGGGGCGAAGTCGAAGTGCACCGGGCGGGCATAGAATCCTGCCAGCACCACCTCACCCCCGCCACCGGGAGCAAGGCGGCCGATCAGCGCATCGACGAGCGCCGGATCCCCGCTCACGTCGTAGATGGATCGGTAATCGCAGCGCGGATCGTCCTCGGCGGCGACGACCCGATACGGAAACGAGCCGGTCCGGCGAGCCTCTTCCCGGTCCCATACCGTCAACGGACCGGCGCCCCGGATCAGGGCGAGTCGCGCCATCAGCCGCCCGAGCGCCCCGTGCCCGACGATCAGCTCGGGAGGCCGGGCGTCGGGGGCGGCGAGCGCGTGATGCGCGGTGGCGGCAAGGGCGAACAGGGCACCTCGGGGGCCCAGGGTCGGATCGACGGGGATCGTCCTGTCGCCGGCGAGCACCAGATGCGATGCGGCGCCGCCGAACAGGCTGCGCACCCCGTCGAAGCCGTTCGAGCCGGGCGCGAACACGGTCTGGCCCACTCCGACCGGCGCATGCGCCCCGGCCTCCACGACCTCACCCACGGACTCGTAGCCGGGGACCAGGGGATATCCCATGCCCGGGAAGGAGGGCATCTCGCCGGAGAAGAGCAGCCGCTCGGTCCCGGTGCTGATGCCGCTCCAGCGCACCGCGACCACGACATCACCCTCACTGGGCTCACGCAGCGGCACTCGCCGCAGATCGATGCTGCCCGGTCTTTCGAGGACTACCGCGGTCGCTTCGTTCACATCGCGCCTCGGATCACGCTTCGGGAGACTGCCGACAGGTACGAGTGTCAGTATACGGTGACTCATACGATTGTCAATTTATCGTGACAGCCGATCGACCGAATCAATCGGCCAGCCGGCAACCCGGCCCGCCAGCCCGCCAGCCAGCCGGTCAGTCAATCGCCGATCAACGAACCATCGCCAGCCCGCCGCCCCGATCCGTCACCGCGCCACGAGTACCCTGACCAGCAGCGGAGAGCGGGTCGGCGCGGGCCGGACTCGGGCGAAACCCGCACGACGAAGCATCGAGCCAAGCTCTTCGGCGGTACGGGGCCGGCCCGAACCCATGGCGAGCAGGTAGAGCCCGAAGTAGGCATGGCCCATCGGCTGGGCGGCAGCGGTATCGGCCATCGGCTCCGCGAGCAGCAGCGTCCCGCCCTCGGGCAACGCACGCCGACATGCGCAAAGCAGGGCGAACGCGGCATCGTCGTCGTGGTCGTGCACGACCCGCACCAGAGTGAGGAGGTCGGCCCCGGTCGGGAGCGGATCGCGCCGGAAATCGCCCCCGGTGACGGTAAGGCGCGAACCCAGGCCACGGTCACCCAGTGTATTGCGGGCACGATCGGCAACCGCCGGCAGATCGAACAGTGCAAGCTCCAGATCCGGCGTGCGCTCTGCCGCCGCGGCCAGGAAAGCACCGAGCCCGCCCCCTACATCGAGCATGCGTCGGTGGCGCCCCACGGGGTACGCGTCGAGCACTTCCTCCGCAATGAACGCCTGCGACTGCGCCATCAGGTCGCTGTAGGCGCAGATCCGCGCCTCGTCCAGAGCGCCCGCATCGGGATTGCGCGCGTAGGTCCAGAAGCGGGCGAGCTCCCCCGCTTCGGGGCGGCGGTCCCGGAGCAGGGCAACCGGATCGGCGAGGTCGCGGTACAACATCTCGTGGTGGCGCACCATCGCCACGACCCCGGGCTCGTCACGGAGCACGATCCCGAGCGGTCCCAGCGCATAGTGTCCGTGCCGACGCTGATCGACCAGATCGAGCGAAGCCGCGGCTTGCAGCAGCGTCCGAGCGGCGGCGTCCCCGAGCCCGATCCGTTGCGCGATCCGGCCGACGGGGGCGGGGCCGATCGAAGCGAGCACCTCGAGAAGGTCGAGCTGCACCGTCGCCTGGAGCACCTGCGAATAGACGAAACCTGCGCAGAGATCGAACAGCGCGCGCGTATGACGGCGCGCGAACGGACGGGTGACGGGAAAGCGCAGGGCCCAGCGCCGGAAGCGCCGGCTGCCGATCAACGCGTCGCGCGCAGCGGTGATGCGTCCTCGCGCAGAATTCAGCACCCCGAACGCGGCGACATCCGAGCCCATTCGACGAATTCCCGCGGAGGGTGAGATCCTGAAGTACCCGGCCGGCCCGGAGGTCTCACCAGCCTACGGCGGCGGCCACGGATCCGATCGAGCCAGGGCTTGCGAAGCAAGCGGAAGTCCGACCATCTGCAAGCCTTCGATCGCAACCTGACGAGAAGTCCGATTCTCAAGCGGCCAGACGGATGATCCGCTCCGGCACCAGCCGGCCTCGTTCCTGTCCGATGAGGTCGCGCAACTCATCCGCCCCCGGACAGGGGGGAATCGAATCCAGCGCCTCGGCCACCAGATGGTTGAGTCGTTCGAGGGCGCCGCGCAGCCCGAACTGCAAGGCCGCGCTCGGCCGACCGAGCGCCTGGTCGACCCCTACCGACTTGCCGGCCTCGACCTCGGTCGCGGCCATGTCCTTGATGTCGTCCGCAACCTGGTAAGCCTCGCCGAGCCGCTCGCCGAGCCGACCCCACTCCTCCACTCGATGACCGGCGGTGGCCGACAGCGCTCCCAGGGTGGTCGCGGCCCGGAACAGCGCCCCCGTCTTCGCCCGATGATAGGCGGCGAGTTTCGGTGAAGCCTCGCACTCCCAGGCCTGTCCGGCGGCGATGCCGTGGGGGGTGCCGGACGCCTGCCCGAGGCAGGCGATCATGGCCGGAAGACGCTCGGCAGTGCGCCGTCCACCGGCGGCGAGGATCTGGAACGCCCGCACGATCAGGGCATCGCCGGCGAGCACCGCCAGCCGCTCCCCGAATGCGCGATGCACCGATGGTTTGCCGCGCCGCAGCGCCGCACCATCGAAGCACGGCAGATCGTCGTGCACGAGCGAGGCGCAGTGAATCAGTTCCAGTGCGCCCGCCGCCCCGTCCACGATGTCGTGGTCGGAGCCGCCGCACGCATCGGCCACCGCCAGGCAGAGCCGGGGCCGGATGCGCCCACCCCCAGGAAACACGGCGTAGCGGATGGCCTGGCCGAGACTCCGGGGCATGTCGGGAGATTCGCCGGCGGCCAGCGCCGCGTGCAGGACACTCTCGATACGTTCGGCTGCGGTCATGATCTCCCCCCCGATGATCCTCTGCGCGGCCATTTCGGCCGTGACGCATGGATGCCGTAGCGTCTATTCGTCGAGACAAATCCTACTGTAAACTTGAATAGACATTCAAGGATTCATCTCGATTCGCCCTGATCGACGCTGACGTGCAGACGAATTCCACCAGTGCCCCGGTCGCGGTCATCGGCGCCGGCATCGGCGGCCTCGCGGCGGCGATGGAAATTGCGGCGCGAGGCATCGAGGTGGTCGTCTACGAAAAGGCGCCGATCACGGGGGGCAAGGTCCGGTGCGAGACCATGGGCGAGGCCCGGATCGACGCGGGGCCGACCGTATTCACGATGCGCTCGGTGTTCGAGGATCTCTTTGACCGCTGCGGCCTGGCGTGGCCGGACGATCTGATCCTGACCCCGGCCGAGGTGCTCGCACGGCACGCATGGGACGGGCATTCGCACACGCTGGACCTCCACCCGGAACTCGATCGAACGGTGGACGCGATCGGCCGCTTCGCGGGCCGGGAGGAAGCCCGGCGCTACGTGGACTTCGTGCGGCGCACGGCAGCGCTGTACAAGGCCCTCGACGGGGCGTTCATCCGGGCGCCGCGCCCGAGTCGCGTGCAGCTTGTCTCGCGCGCAGGCCTCGCCGGCGTGGCGGAGCTTGCCCGTCTGGGTCCCCGTGCGACGGTGTGGCGGACGCTCGGGCGGTACTTCAGGGATGCGCGACTCCGCCAGTTGTTCGCCCGCTACGCGACCTATTGCGGATCGTCGCCCTACGAGGCACCGGCCACCCTGCTGCTCATCGCCCACGTGGAGCGCGAGGGGGTGTGGACGATCAAGGGGGGGATGACCCGCCTGGCGTCGGTGCTCACCCGGGCGGCGGAGCGGCTCGGGGCCCGGATTCGGTGCGGTGCGAACGTGCGCACGATCGATGTGCAGGCAGGGCGAGCCGGCAGCATCACGCTGGCCGACCGCGAACGCATTGCCGTGCGCGCGGTGGTGTGCAACGCGGACGTGGCCGCCCTCTCGTCGGGGCACTTCGGGCCGGATGTCAGCCAGGCGGTCGACACGACCCCGCCGCATCGTCGCTCGCTGTCCGCGGTGACCTGGAGCCTGGTCGGCGCGACCAGCGGCTTCCCGCTGAGCCACCACAACGTCTTCTTCGGGCGAAACTACGCCTCCGAGTTCGAAGACATCCTCGGGCGGCGCCGACTGCCGCGCGCCCCCACCGTCTACGTGTGCGCATCGGATCGGGACGCGCGGATGGAATCCGCGGCGACCCCGGACGGGCCCGAGCGGCTGTTCTGCCTCGTCAACGCGCCCGCCGTCGGCGACCGCGGAACGCATGACCATCAGGAGGTCACGGAGTGCGCAACCCGGGCTTTCGATCTCCTGCGCCGCTGCGGCCTGAACGTCGACCGGCGACCGGACGCGCTCCGCGTATCGACGCCGTGGGACTGGGAAAGTCGGTTCCCCGGCACCGGGGGCGCGCTCTATGGCGCCGCGTGCCACGGATGGAGCGCATCGTTCGAGCGCTGCGGCGCCCGCAGCCGGGTGCCGGGGCTCTATCTCGCCGGAGGAAGCGTGCATCCGGGTCCCGGAGTGCCGATGGCGGCGTTGTCGGGCGGACTTGCCGCCGCGGAGTTCCTCACCGACATGGCGGCCCGATGACCCCCGACTTCCCGGCCTTCGACCGACAGGTTCCGACCGACGGCTATTGCTGGTGGTACGTCGACGCACTGAGCGACGACGGAAAGTGGGGCCTCGCGCTCATCGCTTTCGTCGGCAGCGTCTTCTCGCCGCACTATGCGCGCGCCCGGCGGCGGGGGCGTGGCGACCCCGAAAATCACTGCGCCCTCAACGCGGTGCTGTACGGCCGCCGCAAGCGCTGGGCACTCACCGAGCGCGGGCGCGCGCAGACCGTCCGCACCGCCACCCATCTGGCCATCGGCCCCAGTTCGCTTCGATGGTGGGGCGACAACCTGGTGGTGGACGTGGACGAGGTGACGGTGCCGATACCCTCCCGGCTACGGGGACGGATCGTGGTCCACCCCGGCGGGTTGACGGGCCTGTCGTTCGTGCTGGACAAGCATGGACGCCACCGCTGGTGGCCGGTGGCACCGTGCGCGCATGTCGAAGTCTGCATCGAAAAACCCGACGTCGCCTGGTCCGGCCCCGCCTACCTGGACATCAACGCCGGCGACGAGCCGCTCGAGAACGCCTTCGCGAGCTGGAACTGGTCGCGGGCGCACCTGAGCGGCAACCGCACCGCAATCCTCTACGACGTGAAGCACCGCGACGGCGCCCGGCAGGACATCGCCCTGGAAGTGGGCAAGGACGGGGAGGCGCGGCGCTTCGATCCCCCGCCGGTGACAACCCTGCCACCCACCCCGATCTGGCGCATGCCGCGCGAGACGCGCGCAGGGATACGGGACCGGGCTTCGGTGACGAGAACGCTGGAGGACACGCCGTTCTACTCCCGCTCGGTACTGGATGGCCGGCTGCTCGAAGAACCGGTGGCGATGGTGCACGAAAGCCTTTCGATGCAGGGGTTCCAGCGCCGATGGGTCCAGGCGCTGCTGCCCTTCCGAGCCCCGCGGCGGGCGTCGTGAGTCCGGGCCGACCATGCTGGCGCCGCCACCATCGGACCAGACCTGCCGTCTGTCGACGGTCGACCGCCAAGCAGAGCAATCGGCATCACCGCTGCCGTGCGCAAGGCCGGGCCTGCGCCGTCGGGTCAGCCGCTGACCGTGCCCGTGGAGTGTCCGGCGTAGTACTGCTGGGCCTGGCCGGCCCGGCGCCTCGGCACCCGGTCGTTGCTGCGCCAGTAGTTTGACGCGGCCGCCACCCCGCTGCCGGGGGTAACGCCGATGCCCGCATCGAGCATCGCCATCTCGGTACCCGCGATGGCGCCCATGAGCATGAGTTCGTTGAGGTCGCCGAGGTGGCCGATTCGGAAGAGCTTCCCCGCCACCTTCGAGAGCCCGGAGCCGAGCGCCAGGTTGTAGCGCCGGAAGGCGACGTCGATGACGTGGGCGGCGTCGGTGCCCTCCGGGACCATCACCGCGCTGACCGTGTCGGAGTACCGGGCCGGATCGCGTGCGCACAGCGCCAGCCCCCACCCCTCGGTGATGGCGGCGCGCACGCCTTCGGCCAGGTAGTGGTGGCGCCCGAAGATGAGATCGAGCCCCTCCTCGAAGATGAGGTTCAGGCTTTCCCGCAGACCGTAGAGCATGGGGAGCGCCGGGGTGTAGGGGAAATACCCCGTGGCGTTGGCGGAAATCATGTCTGCGAGATCGAAGTAGCAGCGGCGCGACGTGGCGCTCTGCATCGAATGCAGGGCCTTGTCGCTGGCGGCCAGGATGCCGAGCCCGGCCGGCAGCATCAGTCCCTTCTGGGAGCCGCTCACCGCGAGATCGACGCCCCACTCGTCCATGCGGAAGTCGATGCTCCCGAGCGAACTCACCGCATCCACGAACAGCATCGCGGGGTGGTTGCAGCCGTCCATCACCGCGCGCAGGGCGCCGATGTCGTTGGTGACTCCGGTCGAGGTCTCGTTGTGGCAGGCGAGGATGCCGCGAATTTCACGTCCGGAGTCCGCCCGCAGGACCTCCTCGACGCGCTGGAGCGGCATCCCCTCGCCCCAGTCGACCTCCAGCACCTCGACCACGAAGCCGAGCCGTTCGGCCATGTCGATCCACAGGTGACTGAAATGACCGAGGCGCGCCGCGAGCAACCGGTCCCCGGGAGAGAGCGTGTTGGTCAGCGCCGCTTCCCAGGCGCCGGTGCCCGACGACGGGAAGATGAAGACCCGGCCCTCTTCGGTCCGGTAGATCCGCTTCAGGTCCGCGAGCACGCTCGTGGACAGCTCCGGAAACTTCGACGAACGGTGATCCTCCATGGCCACCACCATGGCGCGCTGGACCCGATCGGGGACGTTGGTGGGACCGGGGACGAACAGGAAGTTGCGACCGGGAATGCGGGACATCGTGTCCTCTCCTTAGCGTTTGCCTGCGGATGAAGCGCGGGGCTTCGGGGTTCGGACTCCGACCGGAATCGGTTATCCGTTTCGTCGGCACCGCCCTTCCCGTGCGAAAGGGGGCTGGAGTCCAGGCGACGAAAAATCGATTCCGGTCGGGGCCTTTTCCGGCGGGGGCCGAAGCCTCGCGCCAGCGATCACGCACGCCGTGCCGGGTGCGGCCGGAGGTCCTGGCGCGCCAGGTCCTCGAAGAGCATGAGCGTCCACTCCACTCGCGCGCCCAGACCATGCCCGCGCGGCACTCGGAGCCGTCCGGCGCCGGCCGGCCCGGGCGAGACAATCGTCGCCTCCACCGCGTGTCGAGCCTCGGCCATCGGCTTCGCATCCTCCCGGCTTCCGGGTGCGGCCCGCCGGCCCGGCCGCGCCGGCGCGCGCGACAGCATCCCTCCCGCCATCGCCCCCGCCAGCATCCGGAGCTTGCGCGGACCCGGCACCACCGCCCGGCCCGACAACGCATCGAAGCCGCGCCGGGCGACCTCCACCCCGATCTCGCGGTACACCAGCCGCGACGCGTTGATTCCGGGCCGGCAGCCGAAGGGAAGCTCCGCAATGCCGCCACCGGCCCGAAGATAGAGTCGGTCGGCCTCGTCGAGCAGTCGCGACACCACCGAGGCGAGCGCCGCATCGTGCACGGGACGGGCCAGCCAGGCGTCCGGATCGAGGCCGGCCTCGCGCATCCATGCCCGCGGGAGATAGAGCCGTCCGGCGCGTGCGTCCTCACCGACGTCGCGGGCGATGTTGGTAAGCTGCATCGCGACGCCGAGGTCGAATGCGCGTCCCAGGGCGCTCTCGCTGCGCACGCCCATCAGCACGCTCATCATCGCGCCCACTACGCCCGCGACGCGAACTGCGTACGTGCGCAGATCGGACAGGGTCTCGTACTGGCGCCGATCGGCATCCCACGCCAGCCCCTCGAGCAGGAGATCGAAAAGCTCACGGGGAATCCGGTACCGATCGACCACGCGATGCAGCGCCCTGTCCACCGGATGATCCGCGGGTTTTTCGTCATAGACCGCGGCCAGTCGCTCCCGCAGGCGCGGGACGGCGGCGCTCGAATCCGCGACGAGGTCGACCGCGTCGTCGGCGGTGCGGCAGAACGCGTAGAGTGCGGACGCCGCCCGCCTCACCTCGCTCGGCAGCAGGAACGACGACAGGAAGAACGTGCGCGAGCCATGGCGAAGCAGTCGCCGGCACGCGCGCAGATCGGCCTGCTCCGGAGCCTGGCCCGAGGCGCGGGGGTCGTGCGCCGCGACGGCTCGGCGGTAGCCGTGGTCAAGACCGGATCCCTTCATGACAAGACTCCTGCATTGGTGGCCGCACGCTCGACGAGGGCGCCGATGCGCCGCGGATCCTGCTCGTGCGCGAGATGGCCGAGTCCGGGGAGGATTTCCACCTGCGCCGACGGCGCGAGCGAGCGCACCCGCGACGCCTGCGCGGGGGGAACGTATCGATCTGCGGCTCCGACGATCAGGGTGAGCGGCGGCTCGAGACGCGCGATCGCCGCCGCCAGCGGCCCCACGTCCCATCTCGCCATCATCGCGATGGCACCGGCCACATGCGGGTGCCGAGTCGCCACGCGGCGGTACAGCTCGACGCCTCGGGGGTCGAGACTCGAACCCGAGTCGCGAATCATCCGCTCCACCACCCCCGGTGACGCCGAACGCCAGGCCACCATGGATGCCGCCGGCCCCGACGCGAGCGCGAGCGCCCTCGCCGCCGGTCCGAACACGAGGCCCGCGAACCCCCCGAGCCGCAGGAGCGCACCGTTGATGCTGACCAGCCCGGATGGACGACACACGCCGTCCGCGGCCATGCGAATCGCTACTGCGGCCCCGGCGGAATGGCCCACCACCAGCGCCGGCGCCACCTCGATCCGGTCGAGCAGCCCGCCGACCGAGTGCGCCATGCCGGGCAGGCTCAGGCGGCTCGACCGCCGCACGTGGCTGAACCCGTGCCCGGGGAGATCCGGGGCGATGACCCGGAACCGGCGCGCGAGCAACGGGGCCACGTCCCGCCAGGAGTGCGTGGTGGCGCCGGTGCCGTGGAGCAGGAGCAGCGGTGGCCCTTCGCCCATGATCTGCACATGCCATCGCACCCCGCCGACCTCCACGAGACGGCTCGCGGGGCGGTTGGGCCAGTCCGCATCCACCGGACCCCGCAGTCCGAGTCCGTGCGCATTACGGCCCGATGTCGAGCCAGGGTTCCGGGAGGAGAAGATCATCGTTCCGGTCACGCCGCCCGCTCCCGCGCGCTCGCCGGTTCGGCCAGCCGACGCGCCGCCAGCGAGATGGCGTCCGCATCCGCGTGCGGCATCGGCTGGTAGTACGCTCCCATCTGCTCGGCCAGGATGCGCGCCGCCGCCGATGGGCGC
The DNA here is from genome assembly GCA_965221725.1 of Gammaproteobacteria bacterium. Lineage (GTDB taxonomy): Bacteria > Pseudomonadota > Gammaproteobacteria > HK1 > HK1 > HK1. The sequence continues at coordinate 78,571 of OZ244909.1, read as the reverse complement.
GGCGCGATGTCGAGCACCAGGGCGGGCAGGCCTGAAAGCCGGATTTCCCGCGCCGCCGCGGCGGCATCCGCGCCGGCCCGGTCCCGACCCGGCGTCCCGTCCGCCGCCACGTTGGCGCCGCCATCGGTCAGCACCACCACAACCGCGGATTCGTCGTGACGCCCCACGCCGGACGCCACCGCGCTCGCAGCCTGCAAGCCGGCCGCGAGCGGGGTGCCACCACCCCCGGGGAGTTTCGCCAGGCAACGACGGGCGCGCACCAGAGAGCGGGTGGGAGGCAGCACCACATCGGCGCCGGCGCCCCGAAACGCCACCAGCGCCACGCGGTCGCGGCGGACATAGGCGTCGCCCAGCAGGAGTTCCACCGCGCCCTTGGCTTCGGCCAGCCGGTGCATCGCGGCCGAGCCCGACGCGTCGACCGCGAACACGATGGTGGTGCGCGGGCGCTGCCGCATGCGCACCACCCGCAGATCCTCGGCTCTCACGTACAGTCGGCGGGGCGCCGCATCCGGGCGCGGGTACCGACGCCGGACCGGCTGCCATGGGGCGGCCGCGCGCAACGTCTCGACGAGGCTCAGCCTCGCGCCGTCGCGTGGCGTCCCGGGCCGGGTGCCGGCGGGCCTGCCGCCGCACCTGACGGGACCGCCGGCGGCCCCCCGGCCGCGTGACGCGGTGGCGCGCCGGCGCACCGGCGCCGCGGCGAGGCGTGCAAGCAGCCCTTCGGGGAGCGCGGCCCGGGCCGCTGCGAGCACATCCTGTCCGCCGCCGTCCACCTGTTCCTCCCCCTCGGCGCCGGCGGGACGGTCGTACTCCACGCCGAGGTCCTCGCGCGAACGGGGCCCGGGGTCCAGCTCACGGTCCGGCCCGGGATCCGGCTCGGAATCCGACGCGCGTTCGGATTCCGGCGGCGCGGGCACCCGGGTCGCTCTCGGCATGAGGACCAGGCGAACCGCCCGATCGACATCGACATCGCCGGCGCGTTCGCGTGAATCCAGCGCGGCCGAGGCGCCGGCCGCCCGCGCCGCAAGGCGGCAGGGGCGCATCGAATCGACCCCGAGCAGCGCCGCGGCCGCGCACAGCGACCCGAGCGCCCCGTCCTCCACCCGGACCCGCGCAAGCCGGGCCCGGGCATCCTCGATCCGCCCGGCACTCGGCCACGGGACATCGTCGGCGCCGACGACCGACGGCCCGTCGAGATGCACATGAAAGGCCAGCCGATCCAGCAGCGCCGGTGCGGTGGACTCGTCTTCGTCCACGCCCTCGTCGAGCGCGATCACCGCCAATCGGGCCGGGTATGCACGGCTGGCGCCGTCGCGCTCCATGCGGACCTCGCCGAGGTCGAGCACGCTGGCGACATGCCCCACCGCCGCACGCCCGAGCCGTTCCGCCATCGCAATCACCGCCAATCCTCCGTCGGCGGCGGCGAGCAGACCCGGCCGGATCACGGGCCGTCCACGGCTCAGGGTCGCCACCGGATCCAGCCCCCCGAGAAGGGTGGCGTCGTCCACGTTGGCCGGTACCTTGCGCCGCGGCGCGGCGCCGGGGTGGAGCGCCGTCGCCCGGGTGAGCCACTCCTCGCGCCCCGGACCGCTGCGCGCGCGCAGGCTGATGCCGCCCAGCCCGTGCGGATCGATGGCAAGCAGTGCGGCCGCGAGAACCGCATCGCCGGAGAGGCGAGGAGGATTACCGGAGAGACCGGGGGTCATGCCGCCAGCACCTCCTCGACCGCTCGCTCCAGGCGGGCATCGGAGCCGGCGGCATCAAGCGGACTGCGCCGCAGGCGATGCCGCAGGGCCGGTGCCGCCATGGCCCGCAGGTGCGCGTCGTCCACCCGATCGGCCCCGTCGAGCGCCGCCGCCGCCCGCGCCGCCCGCACCAGCGTGAGCTCGCCCCGAAGCCCGTCGGTACCGAGGCGAATGCAGAGCGCCGCCGCCAGCTCCAGAACGTCGTCGCCGACCCCGATCGCGCCGAGACGTTCGCGGGCCGACACGATGCGCGAGCGCATGCGCGCCTGGTGCCGCTTCCACCGACGCGCGAACGCCTCCCGGTCGCGCTCGTATGCGTCCCGCCGCTTGACCACCTCGACCCGGGCAGACAGTTCGCCGGGGGTCCGCACGTCGACAGTGAGACCGAAGCGGTCGAGGAGCTGGGGGCGAAGCTCCCCTTCTTCGGGGTTGCCGCTGCCCACGAGCACGAAGCGGGCGGGATGGCGCACGCTCAGCCCCTCGCGTTCGACCACGTTCTCGCCCGATGCCGCGACATCAAGGAGCACATCGACCAGGTGATCCTCCAGCAGATTGACCTCGTCGATGTAGAGGAAGCCGCGGTTGGCGCGGGCGAGCAGCCCCGGCTCGAACGCCTTCTCCCCGTCGGCCAGGGCCCGCTCCAGGTCGAGAGCTCCGACGATGCGATCCTCGGTCGCGCCCAGCGGCAGATCGACCACCGGCACCGGTACCAGACGGCTCTTCACCCGGCCGCCCGAACCGCATTCGCCGCACCGCCCGGCCATCTCCCCGGGAGCGCAGGCGTAGGGACAGCCGACCACCGCGCGCATCTTCGGCAGCAGCGCGGCCAGTGCCCGCACCGCGGTCGACTTGCCGGTGCCGCGATCTCCGAGCACGAGTACGCCACCGATCCCGGGGTCCACGGCCGCCACCAGCAGCGCCCGCTTCATCTCCTCCTGCCCGACGATGGCAGTGAATGGATAGGGTGAGGAACAGGGTGGAGTCATTGCCGCCGATGGGTTCAGCCGGGGGGCAACGGATGTCGGGCATCGGGCAGCCGTGAGGCCCGAGGCCACGGCGCAAGGCGCGGCGCCTCGTCCCGCACCCCGAGCGCCCACTTCCACAGCCTTGCTTCGCCGAGCGGGACGACGAGACACCAGTGTTCGAGCAGGCCCAGGGCGATCAGGGTCGCCATCAGAACGTGGGTCGCCTGTGCAAGGCTCCCGGGCGGAGCGCCGAACCCCTCCCCGAGCATCCAGAACCCGGCGGCGGTAGCCAAAGTGATCGAGAACGGAAACAGGGGATTCATGGCGCGACGGCGCACGTAGGTCGCGACATGGTGGAGATGCGTGGGGAGCCACTCCCGGTTGAAGACCGGCACCCCGAGAAACAGGTTCAGCTTCGCGCTCCAGCGCATGAGCGCGAGGGTGAGATACGTCCACAGCGCCACCCTGTGGTGGTCGCCCGCCCCCACCGTCGCGACCGCGATGGCCGTGCCGGCGCCGACTACCGTCAGCTCGTGCCAGAGCAGCGCGCCGGCGGCGAGGACGAACCGCCGACCCGGCGGGCAGGCGGGCGGGCACGGCGCACGGTGCACACCACCGACGTGACCGAGCAGCCAGCCGAGTTCGACCGCCCCCCAGACCACCAGCGCGAACGCGAAGGCGAGGAGCGCCCCGCCCACGGTCGCCATGGACGCGCTCCAGGCGACGCCGGCGAGGGCGGCCAGTGCCGTGACGAATACCCCCACCAGCACCCCGCGCCCACGCGGCGCGAGCGTGGTGCTGAGGCGCAGGACGACGCCGGTGCCGAGCCACCACAGCCCCACCGCGAAGAAGACGCACAAGATCGCGGTCATGGACCACTCCCGGTCATCAAGGACTCCGGAGACCTGAGACCCGGGCCGAAATCGATTTCCCACCTCATCGACCCCAAATCTCCTTCCGGACCGGAGACACCGGCGCGTTGAAAGGGAAAAATTATTCTGGCCGGGGTCCCTACCACGCCGGCACCGTCCGCACCTTGGGCGGCAGTGCGTTGGGACGCACCGGCATCAGGAAGAGCCGTGCGAACACCGCCGCGCCCGCGGCCCCCAGCGCGACGCGGCGCACCGCCCCGGCGAGACCACCCCGCGCCCTCGCCGCCGCGCTCGCCTCGGCGATGTGGCGCAGGCGCTCGAGCCCGGCCCGGAACCGGGGGGCGTCGACGTCCAGCGTGAACGGGAACACCTGCCGGGTGCACTCCGAGGTAATGGAGAACACCTGATAGTCATAGTGCGTGGGATCCAGCCCCAGCGCCTGGTGAAACACGGGACGGGCGTGGTCGCGCACGTACATCGTCGCGTAGACGGCGAGGAGGAAGAACCGGATCCACAGCCGGTTGTGGCCGCGCAGCAGGTGCGGGTTGGCGCGCATGATCAGGGCGAATGCCTCGCCGTGGCGGAACTCGTCGTTGCACCACTTCTCGAACCACTTGAAGATGGGGTGGAAGCGCAGCTCGGGATGGCGCTGGAGCTGCCGATAGATGCTGATGTAGCGCGCGTAGCCGATCTTCTCCGAGAGGTAGGTGGCGTAATAGATGAACTTCGGCCGGAAGAAGGTGTATTTCTTCTCGCGCCGCAGGTGTCCGAGATCGACGGCGAGACCGAAGTCCTTCAGAGCCCGGTTGATGAACCCCGCGTGGCGCGACTCGTCGCGGGCCATGTAGCCCATGAGGCGTTTCACGTCGGGGTTGTCGACCGCCTTGCGGATGTCGGCGTAGAGCACGCACCCCGAGAACTCGGCCGTCACCGAGCTGGTGAGGAAGTCCAGAAATTCGGCGCGCAGCGCGGGCGGCAGCGACTCGATGTCGGCCTGGAAGGCATCGGTGCGCTGGAAGTGATCCTCGTTCTCGTCGCGTTCGAGCTCGGCGATGAGAGCGTCCCACTCGGCCCGCACCGGGGTCAGATCCAGCCGGTCGAGCGCCGCGAAGTCGGTGGTGTAGAAGCGCGGGGAGAGCAGCGTGTTCTCCTTCGCGCGGACGGTCGTCTCGTTGAGTGCCGGATCGGCCGTCATGTCGATGTCGATCATGGTGTCCTCCTCGGCGGAACGCCGTCTTGGGGATGCGTGAAATGCAGGTCGGCGCGAGCACGAGCGTCGGCGCCGCGAAACGCCGGCAGGAGCGGTGCGAATGCGCCGGCGTTGTCGGGCCCGAACGCCTCGAGCGCGACCACATGGCCGGTGTGAGGGTCGCCGAGCGTGAGCCGTCCGTCCGCCCATCGGGTGAGCGTCACGGGGGGGGTGACGCCGACACCGTGCAGGCGGCGCGCTCGCGCGAATCCGCGCAGCACGCCGCGGACGAATCCGTCCTCTCCGGGGACGATGTGCCTGACCACGGCGCCGGTTCGGTCATCGACCACGCGCACGCCGCCGAGCGGGTCGTCCTCGAAGCGCAGCGACCGTTCGACCACCGCGACCCCGGACGGGAGTGCGACGATACCGGCGCCCGTCAGCCGCCCGGCGGCGGCGGCGATGATCGAGAACGCAACCAGCGCACCCGCCGCCAGCAGCAGACCGCGGGGAATCCGGGGGTGGGCGTGGGCGTGGCTCATGGCCCGGATGCCGCCGCGAGCGCAATACCGTCCGCGCTCGGGTCGCCATGCGCCGAGGCGGGACCGAGGGTCGGCCTGGCTCGATCTTCGCGCCGTCCCTCGCGCTCGCGCAGCGCATCGCCGAGGACGACGGCCACCGCCTCCACCTCCGGGACGGCCCGCAGCACCGCCTCCGGCCGGGCGAAGCGCCACATGCGCACATGCGGCCACAGCACCAGCCAGGACAACCGCTGGCCGGGGACGATCCGCAGAACGATGTTGCCCGTGCCGGTGCTTCCGCGGCTGAACTCGGCCGATTCGATGGCCCTGAACGGGACGTTGACCGTGACCGGAAGGGCCACGCCGATCCGGAACACCACCCGCCGGGTGGTGACCGTGTAGATGGTGGTGCGGGCCATCCACCCGCCGATGCCGCCGAGCAGCGCCACCGCGACCGCGCCGAGCGCGAGCGGGATCACGGCCGCGCCGACCGCGTCCGCCTGACCGCCCGAACCAACCCCGGACCACACCGCTTCGCCCGTCCGGTACCCGGCGAGCACGAGAAACCAGGCGATCACCCAGTGAACGCCGAGCGCGCCGGTCGCGAACCGCCACGGCAACGGGCGACACTGCGCCAGCAGCCGCTCGTTGCGAGGCAGCGGACCGGGCAGGCCGGGCAGTGGCTCGGCGTCATGCTCGGTGATCACAGCAGCGGCTCCGAGCGCGCCGATGTCGCGTAGAGGGTGCCCGCGCCGTAGTAGGCCGACACCCGCTCCTCTTCCAGCAATGTGATCCGATCGGATTGCGCGAGAGCGGGAACGCCGTGGAACTGCTCGGCGAGGATGGCCTGCACCGCCACATGGCCGTCGCGCCAGCCGCGGGCGGGGTGCACTCTCGCGAAGTTGATCGGCAGCATCACCGAACGCCGCGTCTCCTCCGCGCCGATGTCCACCTCCAGGTAGCGCGCGACCTGCTCCTTGCGATCCACCCAGACGTCGGACACGGTTCCGGCCACGAGCCGATCTGCGCCCCGCACTTCCATGCCCCGCGGGTCCGGATCGTTGGGCTCGATCGAAAAGGCCGGCGCCACGCGCAACGGCACGATGCTCGGCTCGCCCTCGCTGGTCAGGTCGGGCACGTCGGCGCGCAGCGCGTAGGCGCCCGGACCCAGCTCGGCCTGCATCGGATCCCCCGTCGGTTGCAACGGGGCGCCGGGGAAGCCGTCCACCGGCTCGGCGCGAAGCTCGCGCCGGTCATGCTCGGGCGCCGGTCGCTCGATGGTGCTCCCGTCGTGCAGGCGAAAGACCTTCGGCTCGGGCACCACGGGAAAGCCCATCGCCTTGATCTGCCCGTGACTGCTGTCGGTCACGTCGGAGTCGAGCGGATAGCCCTCACGCTTGTCCTCGCGGCGCAGGTAGAAAATCAGGCCGAAGAAGAAGACCCAGAATGCGTAGAGCACCATCTGCGCGACATCCAGGTTGGCGGTAATCGAACCGGTATCCACTTTGCGCTCCTTCCCGTTGGCAAGGGTGATGGGCGTGATAGGCGGGCTAACCCGGCAGGTCGGCGAGCCCGAAACGCGACGAGCCCCAGCGGCGTCCGGCGCCCACCGGCAGCGCCAGGGGGCCGATGACGACCAGCGTGGCGACGAGCAGCACGATCTCCAGGTGGTAGACGGCGCCGTATGCGGTCGCGGGTCCGGAGTACGCCGCCCCCAGAGCGCCGCTGCCGGCAAACGCGGACACCAGGTCGCGCGTCACGCCCCCGACCGCGATCGCGATTCCGGCCGCGGTCGCCTGCACCGCGCCCCACGCGCCGAGCGCGAGCCCGCCCCGACCGCCCTCCCCCAGCGCCATCGCCGTGGTCAGGGTGCCGACGGCGAACATCCCGCCACCGAACCCGATGGCCGCGGTGCCGACGCGGAACAGAAACGGCGATTCCAGCGGGGCGGCGAGGATGACCGCGGCGAACGCGCCGAGGCCGATCAGGACCCCGGTCCCGGCGATCCGGTTCGAGTCGCCGCCCCCCGACAGCAAGCGCGCGGCGGTCGCGAACGCGGCCAGGGTGCCGCCCGCGAGCAACGCCGTCAGCTCGGTGGTGGCGCTGACCGAAAGCCCCAGCACCTCCGCGCCGTAGGGCTCCAGCAACACGTCCTGCATGCTGAAACCCGCCGCCCCGAGACCCACCGCCAGCAGCAGGCGGCCGGTGCGTCGGTCCTCGAGCAACGTCCGCCACGCGGCGCGGAAGGTCGGGCGCGGCGCGGCGATCTTGCGGGTCAGCCACGGCCGGCGGGACTCCTGCTTCCACAACGCCACGAGGTTCACCAGGAAGGTCACCACCGCCGCCCCCTGCACGACCTGAATGAGCCGCACCTGGGAGAAGTCCTCCAGCAACGCTCCGATGACGGCCGCACTTGCCACCATGCCGACGAGCAGCATCACGAACAGAAGCGCCACCACCCGGGGCCGAGCGTCGGGCGGGGCGAGATCGGTGGCGAGGGCGAGGCCGGCGGTCTGGGTGGTGTGCAGCCCCGCGCCCACCAGCAGGAACGCGAGGGCGGCCGAAAGGTATCCGTAGGCCACCGGTCCGTGGGTATCGCCCGAGAGGACGATGAGTGCGAACGGCATGATGGCCAACCCGCCCCACTGCAGCAGAGTACCCACCCAGATGTAGGGCACGCGCCGCCACCCGATGGACGAACGATGGGTATCGGAGCGGAACCCGAGCAGCGCCCGGAACGGCGCGAAGAGCAGCGGCAACGATACCATCAGCGACACGATCCACGCCGGCACCGCGAGGTCGACAATCATCACCCGGTTCAGGGTGCCGTTGAGCAACACCAGCGCCATGCCCACACTCACCTGAAAGAGCGAGAGCCGGAGCAGCCGCCCGAGCGGCAGCTCGTCGGAGGCGGCATCGGCGAAGGGCAGCAGCCCCGGACCCAGGCGGGCCCGGATGCGCGCCAGCGCGTGGTTCAGCCGGGTCATCAGTGCGAGCCGTCCATCCCGCCGGGGCGCGAGGAGTGAATCAGCTCCAGAGCCTGCGAGGTGTAGAAGCCGCTCGCGACCCGCTCGGTCCGCCCCGCCCGCCAGCCGGAGAGTGCGCAGTGGGCGGCGATTCGACGGCGCAGGGCGGCGGGCGCGGCCGGCTCAATGGCGGGGGCACGATGTTCGCGCTGCGGGATCAGCCGCCCGACGGCGTGCATGAGGGCCAGTGCCGGGGTGCGCGGCGCGAAGGTGAAGAGCACCGATTCGCGCGCACGCGCGGCGAGTTGCGCCGCCATCTCCACGCAGTCATCCAGGCGATAGTGGATCAGCGAGTCCATCGCGATCACATGGTCGAAGGCACCGAGCCGCGCGTCGAGCATGTCGCCCACCACGAACTCGACGGACCCGGGTGCGGCGCCGGATTCGAGCCGGGTCCGCCCCTGCTCGACGAGCGTCGGCGAGATGTCGACCGCGACCACCTCCGCCCCACGCCGCGCCCCCTCGATCGCGAGCATTCCGGTGCCGCACCCGGCATCGAGCAGCCGCCGCCCGCCGAGGTCCTCGGGCAGCCAGCCGAGGAGCAACGAGCGCATGCGCTCGCGGCCGGCCCGCACCGTGGCCCGAATCCGTCCGACCGGGGCGTCCGAGGTCAACCGCTTCCATGCCTCGGCCGCGGTGCGGTCGAAGTAGTGCTCGATCTGCGAACGCCGCTGAAGATAGGAGAGCGCGGGCATCGGCCGAAATCCCTCAGTTGAAGCCGAGAAAGTCGAAGATGTCCCGATCCTTCATCGGCGTCGCATTCTGGGGCTCGAAGCCGTTCAGGAGCGACGCGGCGAGCCGCAGGTACTCCTGCTGCACGGCCTCGAGCTCCGGTGACGACTCCATCTCGAAGAGCGTCGACTTCGCGAGACGACTGCGCCGGATGACGTCGAGATCGGGGAAGTGCGCGACCCGGCGCAGGCCGACCGCGTCGTTGAAGCGGTCGATCTCGTCGGTGGCGGCGCTCCGATTCGCGATCACCCCGCCCACCCGCACGCCGTAGTTCCGGGCCTTGGCATTGATCGCGGCCACGATGCGATTCATGGCGAAGATCGAATCGAAGTCGTTGGCGGCGACGATGAGCGCGCGATGGGCGTGCTGGAGCGGTGCCGCGAACCCCCCGCACACCACGTCGCCCAGCACGTCGAAGACCACGACGTCGGTGTCTTCCAGAATGTGGTGCTGCTTCAGGAGCTTGACGGTCTGGCCGACGACATAGCCGCCGCAGCCGGTGCCCGCGGGCGGGCCACCGGCCTCGATGCACAGCACCCCGTCGTAGCCCTCGAACACGAAGTCGTCGGTGTCGAGCTCCTCGACGTGGAAGTCGACCGCCTCCAGCGCGTCGATGACGGTCGGTACCATGGACTTCGTCAGCGTGAACGTGGAGTCGTGCTTCGGATCACAGCCGATCTGGACCACGCGCTGCCCGAGCTTCGAAAACGCCACCGACAGGTTCGACGACGTGGTGCTCTTGCCGATCCCGCCCTTGCCGTAGACGGTGAACACCTTGGCGCCGTCGAGATCGGCACCGGCGTCGAAGTGGACCTGCACGCTGCCCTCGCCGTCGCCCGGCGAACCGGTCGGGACCGAGGGTCGCCGCGGCGACCGTATCCCGGGGGCGATTTCGGTGGTTGCAAGCTGAACGTTCATGAATTGACTCCAATGCCTTCGATTCGATCTTCGAGCGCTTCACCGGCGCGGCGCAGCGCAGCCAGCGTCTCTTCGTCCGGGGACCAGTACTCGCGCTCGTGGGCCTCGAGGAGACGGTTCGCGACCCGGGCCGAAGCCACCGGGTTGAGCTCCGCGAGGCGCTCGCGCATCGCGTCGTCGAGCACGAAGGTCTCGCCGATCCGGCGATAGACCCAGGGCGCCACCTGCCCCGTGGTCGCCGACCACCCCAGGGTGTTGGTCACATGGGCGTCGATCTGGCGCACGCCTTCGTAGCCGTGCTCCAGCATCTGCTCGTACCACACGGGATTGAGCACGCGGGTGCGCGACTCCAGCGCGACCTGCTCGGAGAGGGTGCGCACGGTGCCCTTCCCGCCCCGGGTCTGATCCGCGATGTAGACCGGCGCCGCCTCGCCGCGCGCCCGCTCGACCGCGCTGGCGATGCCGCCGAGGGTGTCGAAGTAGTGATCGACGGTGGTGACCCCGAGCTCGATCGACTCCAGATTCTGGTAGGCGAGCTGCACGTCGCCCAGCATGCTGCGCATGAGGTCCGCCTGCCGGGCGGGGGCGCCACTGCGCCCGTAGGCGAAGCACTTGCGCCGGGTGTACGTCTCGGCCAGCTCGTCCTCGTCCGACCAGCATCCCTGGTCGATCAGGTGGTTCACGTTCGAGCCGTAGGCGCCCTCGGGGTTGCTGAAGATGCGCAGCGCCGCGGTCTCCAGGTCGCAGCCGTGCGCCTCCTGGTACTTCAGGGCGTGCTTGCGCACGAAGTTCCGGTCGGGACTCTCGTCGGCGCTGGCTGCGAGCCAGGCCGCTTCGGCGAGCATCCGGGTCTGCAACGGAAGCAGGTCGCGGAAGATCCCCGAGAGCGTCATCATCACGTCGATGCGGGGGCGCCCGAGCGCTTCGAGCGGAATGAGGGAGGCACCGGCCAGCTTGCCGTAGCCATCGTAACGCGGCTTTGCGCCCATCAGCGCCAGGGCCTGCGCGACGGGGGCGCCCTGGGTCTTCAGATTGTCGGTGCCCCACAGCACGAGCGCCACCAGCTCCGGCAGCTCGGCGCCCTCCCGGGCGTGGCGCGACAGCAGATCGTCGGCGAGCCGCTGGCCATCCGCCACCGCCAGGGCGCTCGGAATGCGGTACGGATCGAAGCCGTGCAGGTTGCGGCCGGTCGGCAGCACCTCCGGGGTGGTGACCACATCGCCACCGGGCACGGGTTCGACGAACCGCCCGTCGAGAGCGGCGACGATCGCGTCGAGCTCGTGATCCTCGCGCAGGTGCCGATCAATCTCCGCGAGCCGTTCGAGTGCCGCCGACCCCGAGGGGGCGCCGGCCTGCGGGGCGACACCCGCCACCAAGGCCTCGATCGCTTCCGCCGGCGGCGCCTCGGTGTCTCCCGCCTCGGCGATGGCGGTCAGCAGCTCCACCCGCTGCTCGGCGGAAGGGGCCCTGCCGACAACATGCAGCCCCGCGGGGATGAGCGCACGCTCGATCTCGTAGAGCGAGGCGGCCAGCCGCTCGATGACCGTGTCCGTCGGCGCTTCGGATTCCGGGTCGGGCACCGCGAGTTCGAGCGTCTCGGCCTGCGCGAGCACCAGCTCGCCCAGACGTCGCCGCTCCTCGGCCGAGTCCGGGGGAAGCGAGCGCCAGCGGTCAATCGATGCCTTCAGATCGGCCAGATCCCGATGGAGTCCCGCCTGCGTGAGTGACGGCGTCAGGTAACTCACCAGCGTGGCGGCGGAACGGCGCTTGGCGATGGTGCCCTCCGACGGGTTGTTGGCGGCGTAGAGGTAATAGTTCGGCAGATCGCCGATGAGCCGGTCCGGCCAGCATCCGGCGCCCAGCCCGGTCTGCTTGCCGGGCATGAACTCCAGCGCACCGTGGGTGCCGAAGTGGAGCACCGCCGCGGCCTCGAAATCCTCGCGCAGGTAGCGGTAGAACGCGGAGAAGGCGTGCGTGGGCGCAAGCCCCTGCTCGAACATCAGCCGCATCGGGTCGCCCTCGTAGCCGAAGCCCGGCTGCACCGCGACGAGCACGTTGCCGAACCGGCGCCCGAGGACGAACAGGCGCTCGCCGTCGGTGAGATGACGTCCCGGCGCCGGACCCCACTCGGCCTCGATCTCGTCGAGCCAGGGCTCGCGCCGGACATGGTCGTCCGCATCGATGAAGGCCGCCACGTTGGCCTCGACCCCGAAGTGCTCGGCGTTGCCCCCGAGCAGGTGCGCGCGCAGGGCGCCCGCGTCCGGCGGCAGCTCGCCGACATCGTAGCCCTCGGCGGCGAGACGGCCGAGGGTGTTGTGCAGGGACTCGAACACGCAGAGATGGGCGGCGGTGCCGACACTCCCGGAATCGGCCGGGAAACCGAAGAGGAGGACGGCCAGACGACGCTGATGCCGCGGGGTCCGGCGGAGCTCGACCAGGCGGGCGGCGCGGGCGGCGAGCATCGCGGCCCGCTCGGGCTCGACCTCGAGCGACAGACCCGCGCGGCCCTCCCGGCGCCCGCCCATCACCATCGGCCCCGTGGCGCCATCGAGCTCCGGAAGAGCGACCATCATGGTTGCCTCCACCGGGTGAAGCCCGGAGCGCGATGCCTGCCACTCGTCGAGCGACTGGAACTCCATGGGATGGGCCGAGAGGTAGGGCACGTCGAGCCGCCCCAGAAGTTCGGCCGCCGCGGCGGAGTCGTTGTAGGCGGGCCCGCCCACCAGCGAGAAGCCGGTCAGCGAGATCACCACATCCACGCCGGCGCGGCGATCCCTGACGCCGGCGCGGCCTTGTTCGAGGAAGTAGGACTCGATCGCGGGCCGCGCGTCGAGACCCGCGGCGAACGCCGGGACCACATCCAGCCCCCGGGCCTCCAGCGCCTCGATGACCCCGTCGTAGTGGGCGGTGTCTCCCGCAAGCACGTAGGAACGCATCAGGAGCAGGCCGACCCGGCCGCGCGCCCCACCCTCGCGCCGGGGGAGCTCTCTCGGGTCGCCGCACGTGCGGCGCGGCAGCCGCGGGTGATAGAGCCCGACCTCGCGATGGGTTTCGGGCGGCGGCACCCGAATCGTGCCTCGCAGATGTCGGCGCGGCCCGTCGGCGTAGCGGTTGACGAGCGAGGCCACCATGCCCGCGAGGTTCATGTCCGTCCCCGCCAGCCAGTACTGAAGCACCAGGAAGTAGGCGCGCACATCCTGCGCGGTGCCGGGAATGAAGCGCAGGATGCGCGGCAACTGGCGCAGCATCCTGAGCTGACGCGCCCCGGAACCGGTGTTTTCGCCCTTGCGCGCACCCCTCAACCGGCGCAGCAATCCGAGCGGCCCGCGCTGGGCGCCATCCATGCGAAAACCGCCCATGCGCGTGAGGCGGATCACCTCCCCGGCCGACATCGCGCACACCATGGCGTCGCACTCGGGCTGGCGCGCCTGAAGCGCCGGCAGCACCGCCTCGATGTGCTCCTCCATGAAGAGCATGTTCACCAGCACGATGTCGGCGGCGGCGACGTCGGCGCGGCACCTCGCGAGCGAATCCGGGGCCGCACGCCAGTCCGCGGCCGCATGCATGGTCAGCGAGAGACCGGGCAGGTCCCTGCGCAGCATCGCCTCGGCGCGCTCCAGTGCGCGCGCGAAGTGCCCGTCGAGGGTGATGACCACCACCTTGATTGCCACCGGAGCCGCCACCGGGGCGGAGTCAACGACCGAAGTGCGCTTTCGCATCGTAGAGAGTCTCGATGGAGATCCGATCGATTCCGCGGTCGAGCGCAAAGCGCTCGGTGTTGCGCCGCGCCTTGCCCCGCACGAAGAAGGGGATTTTCTTCAGCTCGCGCTCCGCCTCATCCTCCCAGCCGGGTCCCGGCGCGGGTGCCTCCGGGGCGGACACGGATCCCGGAGCCATCCCGGAGGTCATCCCGGGGGTCATCCCGGGCTCGCCGAGGTGGGACGGGGCGCGCCCGTCGTGGAACTCGAAGTCATCGCGGAACATGCCGAGCAGGTGCTCTTCCAGCCCCATCACCAGGGGATGGACCCAGGTGTCGAAGATGACGTTGGCACCCTCGGGACCCATCTGCGGGGAGTAACGGGCCGGGAAGTCCTGCACATGTACCGGCGCGGAGATCACCGCGCACCCGATCCCCAGCCTCTTGGCAATGTGGCGCTCCATCTGGGTGCCGAGCACGAGTTCGGGCCGGAGGTCGGCGATGTAGCGTTCGACTTCCAGGTAGTCGTCGGTGACGAGCGGCTCGACCTCGTAGCTCTCGGCGGCGCGGCGGACATCGCGGGCGAACTCGCGGGTATAGGTACCGAGACCGACCACCTCGAACCCCAGTTCGTCGCGGGCGATGCGCGCGGCGGCGAGTGCGTGGGTCGCGTCCGCGAAGATCACCACCCGCTTGCCGGTGAAATACGTCGAATCGACCGAACGCGAGTACCAGCCCAGACGCGATTCGCGCTTCAGCGCATCAAGGTCCACCTCGAGATCCGCCGCCGCCGCCACCTCGGCCGCGAAATCCAGGGTGGCTCCCACGCCGATGGGAACGGTGGCGACCGTCGGCTGGCCGAAGCGGCGTTCCAGCCAGCGGCAGGTGGTACGTGCGATTTCCGGATACAGGCAGATGTTGAAGTCGGCATCGGGAATGCTCCGGATCGCCTCCGGCGTCGCGCCGAGCGGCGCCGTCACGTGGACATCCACCCCGATCCGGTCGAGCAACCGCGTGACCTCCACCACGTCGTCGCGGCAGCGGAACCCGAGCGACGTCGGCCCGAGGAGGTTCGCGCGGGGCCGCGTCCGGGCGGCGCGAGGCGTCACGCCGTCGGGGGCCGGAACCAGCGCGCGCACGAGGTGGTAGAACGTCTCGCTCGCGCCCCAGTTCTCCTTGCGCGAGTACGACGGCAGCTCCAGCGGCACCACCGGCACCGGCAGGTCGAGGGTGCGGGCGAGCGCGCCGGGCTGGTCCTGGATGAGCTCCGCCGTGCATGACTCGCCCACCAGCAGGGTTCGGGGCCGGAATCGCTCGTATGCCTCGCGCAGGGTGCGGATCACGAGATCGGCGGTGTCGGCGCCGAGATCGCGCGCCTGGAACGTCGTGTAGGTGACCGGCGGACGCCGTCCGTTGCGCTCGATCATCGTGAACAGGAGATCCGCGTAGGTGTCGCCCTGCGGCGCGTGCAGCACGTAGTGGACTGCGTCCATCGAATTCGCCACGCGCATGGCTCCGACATGCGGCGGTCCTTCGTAGGTCCAGACGGAGAGCTCCATGGTCACACCGCCAGCCGTTCGCTTCTGAGCAGGGGGCGGGCGAACAGTTCGGCCAGATCCGCCGCCTGCTCGAAGCCCTGCACGGGCGTGAACACCAGCTCGATGGACCATTTGGTCCGATGGCCCTCGGCCTCCAGCGGGTTGGCGAGTCCGAGACCGCACACTGTGAGATCCGGAGCATCGGCGCGCAGACGGTCGAGCTGCCGGTCGACGTGCTGGCCCTCGGCAAGCCGCACCTCCGGGGGCAGCAGGGCGATCTCCGGGTCCATCAGGGCACGATCCAGGTAGGGCGTGCCCACCTCCACCAGCTCGGCCCCGCATTCGCGCGCGAGGAACCGCGCGATCGGGATTTCAAGCTGGGAATCGGGCAGGAACGAAATGCGTCGGCCGGCCAGCACCTCCCGGTAGCGCTCCAGCGCCTTCGCCGCGCGCCGCGCCGGTAGCTCGATGCACGTCTCGACCGTTTCCGGGGCAATGCCGAAGGCGGCGGCGGCGGCATGCAGCCAGCGGCGGGTGCCCTCGATCCCGTAGGGAAACGGCGCGGCGATCAGGGAAGCGCCCCGATCGCGCAGCGCCCGTGCGGTCTCGCCCAGATACGGCTGCGCAAGCAGCACCCGGGTCCCGGATCCCAGCGCGGGAAGCGAATGCGCCCGTCTCGGTGGCAGGAACCTGACCCGCTCGATCCCCATCGCATGGAACAGACGCTCGAACTGGTCCTCCACCACATCGGCGAGCGTCCCAACCACCCACAGCTCGGGGGTGAGGTCCGTCGACTCGGCAAGCTCCGGGACCAACGAGCGCAGACAGCCGTCCTCGCCCTGGGTAAACGTGGTCTCGATGCCGCTGCCGGAGTACGCGAGGATGCGCACCCGGCCCTGGTGCGCGACGGTCAGGCGCCGCGCCGCCTGGGCGAGATCGAGCTTGATGACCTCCGACGGGCAGGAGCCGACCAGGAACAGCGTGGAGATGTCGGGCCGTCTCTCCAGTACCTGACCGACGATTCGGTCGAGCTCGTCGTTGCAGTCGGCGAGACCCGCGAGGTCGCGGTCTCCGAGAATCGCGGTGGCGAACCGGGGCTCGGCGAAGATCATCACCCCGGCGGCGGACTGCATGAGGTGCGCGCAGGTGCGCGAGCCGACGACGAGGAAGAACGCATCCTGGATCTTGCGGTGGAGCCACACGATGGCGGTCAGACCGCAGAAGACTTCGCGCTGCCCGCGCTCGGCGAGTACCGGCCGCGACGCGCACCCCGACGCCGGTGCCGATGCGGGCTGTGCGCTCAATGCACGGCCCTCGCCCGCATGGTGTGGCGCGCGGCGCCGGCCGTCGATTCAAGACGGGCGGCCCGGAGTTTCACCAGGAACTGCGCGGCGTTGACCACGTAGGCCGCATAGGCGGCGAGCGCCAGCCACATTTGCTCGTGCGGCCCGAGCGCGCCGCTCGCGAGCACCACGAGGTAGGCGGTGTGCAGCGCGAGCACCAGCATGCTCATCACGTCCTCCCAGAAGAACGCAGGCGCGAACAGCCAGTGTCCGAACACCACCTTCTCCCAGATCATGCCGGTGACCATGATGGTGTAGAGGACCAGGGTCTTGACCACCACCGACACGGCGGCCGCCGCCCAGCCTTCGCCGGTCTGCAGGTAGCGCACCACCAGCACGAGGCTCACCAGGAACACCAGAAACTGCAGGGGCGCCAGCACCCCCTGGACGAGCGTCCACCGCGATCGATCGCGGCGCTGGCGCTGCTCGGGCGTGTAGAGCGGCCGCTTCATCGGGCGCCGACTCGTCGACTCGTCCCATTGCCGCCGCGCGTTCGGGAATTCGCGTTCGACCGGGATGGCGTAAGGACACCTTGACAACCGGCTTCAAGCGGGGGACAAGTACGACTCAGGCTCCCTCGACCCGGGGCTCCGCCACCCGGAGTCCTGCGATCCGCGGCTGCGGATTCGCGGAATTCGGGGGAATTGCGGCACCGATGGTCGCGCACTCGGAAGGCAGCTTCGACAGGGAGCATGGACAGCCCTCAACGGCCGGTTCCGGCGACGGGGACTTCGAATCTAGAGCGGCGACCGGGAAGTGTCAAGTTTTATTTACGTCTCGAAATTTGTACAGTCGTGCGAGGGAGGAGATCACGTTGAGTCGATTCGAAGGCGTGCGGGAACGTGCCATGCACCCGGAGCTGGAGGCGGCATCACTCGACGACTGGGTGACTCGCTCCGCCGTCGGAACCCCGCAGTCACAGCGGCTTCTCGCGAGCCTCACCGAGGCGCTCCAGAACCAGATCATCCCCGCGCTGGCCCGTACCCATGCGGAGACGACCCGCTCCGGGCATGCGGCGCCGACCGGAATTCACTCGCCCCCGACGGCGTCGCTGGCGGATGTGGAGCACATGACGCACCTGGTGATATCGCAGGAAGCGGAAGCGGCCATCGGGTTTGCACAGACCCTGAACGGCGCGGGGGTGCCTCTGTCCGCGCTCTATCTGGACCTGCTCGCCCCGGTGGCGCGGCGGCTCGGCGAGTTCTGGGTCGAGGACCGCTGCACGTTCGCCGACGTGACCCTGGGACTGTGCAGGTTGCACAAGATCATCAGACTGTTCAGCCCGAAGTTCTGCCGTACAACGGCCCATTTCGCACCGGCCCGCACCGCGCTGCTGCTGCCGGCTCCGGGCGAGCAACACATGTTCGGAGTCATGGTGGTGGCCGAGTTCCTGCGCCGGGCGGGCTGGGAGGTGACCAGCGGGCCGGCGCTGGCGGAGGACGAGCTGTTGCATCTCGTGCAGACCCGCAGCTTCGTCGCGGTGGGGTTGTCGGCGAGCACCGACCGCGCGCTGGACGCGCTCCCGCGCCAGATCGCCCGCTTGCGCGAACGCTCTGCGAACCCGTCGGTCCAGGTGCTCGTGGGCGGCTGGCGATTCTCCGAAGCCCCGGATCTGGCGGCCCGGGTGGGCGCGGATGGCACCGCCAACGACGCGGGCAGCGCCGCCTTGCAGATGGAACATGGACTTGCAACGATTGAGTGAGTGCAATTGCGGCGTGTTCGGTGCGGGCACGCCGCGGTGGCCGGGGTGCAGGACGTGTCACGTCGGGTTTCAGCCGTGAAGTCGACGACAGACTCCCTGCGGTGGACGGGATCCCTTGACGCCGCGTCGATCAGCGCCGCCCTGACCGCGGCCGCCGACATCGGCATCCTTCTCGACCGCGACGGTGTCATTCAGGGCATCACCACCGCCGGCGCCGAACAGACCCTGCCCGACACCGGCGACTGGATCGGCCATGCCCTCACCGATACGGTGACGGTCGAATGCCGGCCCAAGGCCGAAGCGCTCCTGCGTTCCGCCGCGACCGGCATGGAGTCCCGCTCGCGTCATCTCAACCACATCGTGCCGGACGGTCCGGATCTCCCCATCCTCTACCGTGCCCTCACCGTGGGCGACGAGGGTTGGGTGGTCGCGATCGGACGCGACATGCGCCCGCTGGCCGAACTCCAGCAGCGGCTGGTGGACACCCAGCAGGCTGTCGATCGGGAGTACGCCGAGCTTCGTCACCTCGACACCAGATACCGGCTGCTGCTGCGGATGTCGTCGGAGGCGGTGCTGGTCGTCGACGCCCGCACGCGCGAGGTCGCGGAGGCGAACCCGGCCGCGACCACGCTGCTCGGGATCGAACCCGGCCAGCGCTTTCCGGAATCGCTCGACGGGGGTGGCGCGGGCGAGATACAGGAGCTGCTCGCGAAAGTGCAGGCGCTCGGCGAGATTCGCAGCGCGAGGGTCGGCGGGCCCGGACGCGAGAGAGAGTTCGACGTCTGCGCCGCGCTGTTCAGGTCCGATGGCGCCGGAAAGTTCCTGGTGCGGATGACCGGCGCCGGCGATGCATCACGGCCGGAGTCCGTGCGCGAGGGACTCGTCGACCTGCTGGAGGCTGCCCCCGACGGCTTCGTCGTGACCGGCCCCGACGGGACCGTGCACGACGCGAACGAAGCCTTCCTCGAACTCGCCCAGATCGCCAGCCTCGATCAGGCTCGCGGCGCCTCGCTCGACCGCTGGCTGGGCCGCCCCGGCGTGGACCTCAACGTCCTGAACGCCAGCCTTCGCGAGCACCACACGGTGAAGCTGTTCTCGACCACCCTTCGCGGCGAACACGGAACCGTCGAGCCGGTGGAGATCTCGGCGGTCTCGATTTCCGGGGACGACGGCGTCCACCACGGGTTCGTGATTCGTCCGGTCGGCCGCCGGCCGGGTACCGAGCGCGGCCGACCGTACAAGGTGGCGCAGTCCGCCGATCAGCTCAAGAACATGGTCGGACGGGTCCCGCTGAAGGAGATTGTGCGCGAAACTACCGACCTCATCGAGCGCCTGTGCATCGAGGCGGCGCTTGAGATCACCGGCAACAACCGGGCGTCGGCAGCCGAGATGCTGGCCCTCTCGCGCCAGAGTCTGTACGTGAAGCTGCGCCGCTACGGGCTCGTTGCCGAAGCCGACAATCCCGAACCACCGCAGGGATCGCAGGAGTGAGGCGAGGTCCGCCGACCGGCGACCGAACCAAACCCGATGTCCATTTGAATTTACACGACACCGCCTTTGTTGTCAGTCTAACTTGACACCTCGGCCGGGCTCGACTATCTTCGGCCCATGCCGCTCAGCTCGTCCTTCGCCGCCGCAACCCCGTCGCTGCCGTCCCCCCGGGCGGTGCTCGAGTTGCTCAAACCCATTACCTGGTTCCCGCCCATGTGGGCTCTGGTGTGCGGCGCGGTGGCCGCGGGAGCCGCGTCTGTCGAACACTGGCTGCTCGCGGCGGCCGGCGTCGCGCTGGCGGGTCCGCTGGTCTGCGGCACCAGCCAGGCCGTCAACGACTGGTTCGACCGGGAAGTGGACGCGATCAACGAGGCACACCGACCCATCCCCTCCGGTCGGCTGCCGGGATCGACCGGCCTGTACGTCGCGGTGACGTGCACGGCGGCGTCGATGGCGTTCGCCCTGTCCCTAGGACCCTGGGTATCGGCCGCCGCCGCCCTCGGCCTGTTGCTGGCCTGGGCCTACAGCGCCCCGCCGATCCGACTGAAGCGCAACGGCTGGATCGGCAACGCGACGGTGGCGCTGAGCTACGAGGGGTTGCCCTGGTTCACCGGCGCGGCGCTCATTGCCGGTGGTCTGCCGGACGGACGCACCATCGCGCTGGCCCTGCTCTACAGCGCCGGCGCCCACGGCATCATGACCCTCAACGACTTCAAGTCGGTGGACGGCGACCGCGCCACCGGTATCCGGTCCCTGCCGGCCGAGCTCGGAGTCGAAACCGCGGCCCGCCTCGCCTGCGTGGTCATGGCCGGGGCCCAGCTCGCCGTGGTCGCCTGTCTCGCGTACTGGGGCCACGTCATGCATGCCGCCGCGATCTTCGCGCTGGTGCTGGTACAGGGCGCACTCATGATGCGGCTGCTCCGCGACCCACGGGGTCTCGCCCCCTGGTACAACGCCACCGGCGTCACCCTCTATGTCTCGGGCATGATGGTTGCGGCGTTCGCACTCCGCCCGGCCGCGCAGGGGTTGGGATGAGCACCGCGGGCACCCTCGGCTGGGTGGGCATCGTGCGCCTGGGGCTCGTGCAGACCGCCCTCGGATCGATCGTGGTCCTGGTCACTTCGACCCTCAACCGGGTGATGATCGTGGAGCTCGCGCTCGCTGCGGTCCTTCCCGGGGCGCTCGTGGCCCTGCACTACGCGGTGCAGGTGACGCGCCCGAGGCTCGGATACGGCTCCGATGTCGGCGGCCGGCGCACTCCCTGGATCGTCGGCGGCATGGCCGTCCTCGCGCTCGGCGGGTTCGGGGCGGCGTGCGCCACCGTGCTCATGGAGCAGTCCCTGGTGCTCGGCATCGGCGCGGCGGTGGTGGCGTTCGTGCTGGTCGGCCTCGGTGTTGGCGCGAGCGGGACGTCGCTTCTGGTGCTGCTCGCGAAGCAGGTCGCCCCCGAACGACGCCCCGCCGCGGCCACCATCGTGTGGACCATGATGATCGTGGGCTTCGTGATCACGGCGTCGGTGGCCGGACACTTTCTCGACCCCTTCTCCTTCGCGCGGATGCTCGGGGTGACAGCGACGGTGTCGGGAATCGCGCTCGTGGTCACCGTGCTCGCGGTCTACGGCATCGAAGATGGGCGGGGCATGAGCATGAGCACGGGGGGGCTTGCAGCCCGCGATGCAGACGCGCCCCCGTTCTTCCAGGCGCTGAAGCATGTGCTGGCGGAGCCCACCGCCCGCAGGTTCGCGGTGTTCGTCTTCGTCTCCATGCTGGCCTACAGCGCGCAGGACCTGATCCTGGAGCCCTACGCGGGCGCGGTGTTCGGATTCACCCCGGGTGAATCGACGCAGCTCGCGGGGGTCCAGCACGGCGGGGTGCTGGTGGGCATGTTGCTGGTCGCGCTGATCGGGGGCGGACGACGCAGCGACCGCAGACTGCGCCAGTTCACCATCGGCGGCTGCATCGGCTCGGCCACGGCGCTCGTCGTACTGGGCGCGGGCGGGCAGTACCCCGATTCGTTTCCACTTGCACCATGCGTGTTCGCGCTCGGGTTCTCCAATGGCGTGTTCGCGGTGGCGGCCATCGGCTCGATGATGACTCTGGTGGGCGAGGGGCGAGCGAACCGCGAGGGCGTTCGCATGGGGTTGTGGGGAGCGGCGCAGGCCATCGCCTTCGGGGCCGGAGGCTTCCTCGGCGCGGCGTCGGTGGATCTGATGCGGCAACTGGTGGTGGACGACACGGCGCTGGCCTTCGGGGTCGTCTTCGGAGCCGAAGGCGTCCTGTTCGTGCTGGCCGCGATGCTCGCGATACGGGCGGTGGGGCATTACGCGGCCCCCCCGGCGGCGTCCGGCCCGCACCCGAGCGGCATCACCGTGGTGACCGCGACCGCAGAGGCTTTCAGACAATGAACGAAGCGATGGCGAAGTTCGATGTGGTGGTGGTGGGCGGCGGGCCGTCGGGGGCGACCGCCGCCGCCGATCTGGCCCGACGCGGGCTGGACGTGCTCATGCTCGACCGGGAGAACCGGATCAAGCCGTGCGGTGGCGCGATTCCTCCCCGCATGCTCGAGGAGTTCGCGATCCCGCACTCCCTGCTGGTAAACACGGTGGAAGGCTCGTCCATCGTCTCGCCGTCGGGGCGGCGGGCGGCGATGCCGATCGAGCGCGGTTTCGTCGGTATGGTCGATCGCGAGACGTTCGATCCGTGGCTTCGCGAACGCGCGGCCGCGGCCGGGGCGCGCCGGCGCGCCGCCACGTACCTGGGCATGGAGCGCGACGGCGGCGACGGTCCCGTGGTGCGTTTCCGTCACGCCGATTCCGACGCCGAGGAACGGGTGCGTACCCGGATCGTCATTGGCGCGGACGGCGCCAACTCGGCCGTCGCCAGAGAGTCACTGCCCGCGGAAACGAGGCGGTTCGTCGCCGCCTACCACGAAATCGTCTCCGCCCCGCCCCTCCCGACCGCACTTTGCGACCCGGATCGATGCGACGTGTACTACGAGGGCGCGCTCTCCCCGGACTTCTACGCCTGGGTGTTTCCCCACGGGGACACCGTGAGCATCGGTGTCGGCTCCGCCTGCAAGGGCTTCTCGCTGCGCGGCGCAGTGCAGGCGCTCAGACAGCGGATCGGCCTCGAATCCGTCCGCACCGTGCGCTGCGAGGGCGCCCCGCTCCCACTCGAACCGAAGCGCCGCTGGGACAACGCGCGCGACGTGGTGCTCGCGGGCGACGCCGCCGGGGTGGTGGCCCCGGCGTCGGGCGAGGGCATCTACTACGCCGCGCTCAGCGGTCGCCTCGCGGCCGAAGCCGCCGCGAGCGCCATCGAGCGCAACGACGCGCGGGAACTCGCGCGGGCGCGCAAGCGCTTCATGAAGCTGCACGGGCGCGTGTTCTGGATGCTCGGACTCATGCAACGCTTCTGGTACTCCAGCGATGGCCGCAGAGAGCGCTTCGTGACCATGTGTCGCGACCCCGATGTCCAGCGCCTCACCTGGGAGGCGTACATGCACAAGCGCCTGGTGCGGACGCGGCCGGCGGCGCATGTGAGGATCTTTGTCAAGGACATGGCGCACCTGCTCGGCATCGTGCCGCCGTAACCGAGGCAATCCGAATGTACGCCCGCAATGTTGCCGTTGTGGCCGGTGATCGGGGGGGTGGCGCCGGACGCGCCTTCCGTCCGAGCGCGCACTGATCGGCTCGTCTCGGTGGTGGACGGAATGAACGCACTGACCAGCCCGCAGCCCGACATCAAGCTCGTCCTGGACGGGCACGGGGTGATCCGCGAAGCCAGCGTCTCGCGCAACGTACCCACCGAAGATGTGCAGAGCTGGGTCGGCCGGCTCTGGACCGATACCGTGACGGATGTCGGACACGACAAGGTGACGAGCCTGCTGAGCGATGCCCGCGAAGGCGGCGTCTCCGGATTCCGCCAGGTCAATCAGCGACTCCCCGCCGGCCTGGAGATCCCCGTCGAGTACACCGCGGTGTGGCTCGGCGGCCCGCTCGCATCCACCGTCGCCATCGGTCGCAACCTGCAGACGGTGGCCGAGCTGCAGAGCCGGTTGATCAACACCCAGCAGGCGCTCGAACGCGACTACTGGAAACTGCGCGAGATCGAGACCCGCTACCGGCAACTCTTCGAGGCCTCCAACGAGGCGGTGGTGCTCATGCGCGCGGATAACTTGCGCATGGTGGAGGCGAACCCCGCCGCGTTGCGCGCGCTCGGCCTGGTGAGCCGGCGCCGTGATGTCGTTGCGGACCGGGAGCTGCTTGCGAGCGTCGATGATGCGCAGAGAGAGGGGTTGCGCGCCATGCTGGAGCGGGCGCGCGAGCAAGGCAAGGCGCCGGGGGTGATGATTCGCCTGGGGCCACGGCTCGAGCCGTGGATTGCCCGGACATCGCACCTGCGCTCGGAGCACGGCGCGGTGTTCCTGCTCCAGCTCTCGCCCGTCGCTCACGCGGACGATTCGGCGGCGCCCACCGACCCGCCATCGACAGAATCCCTCCTCGCCCGGGCTCCCGACGCCTTCGTCGTCATCGATCGACGCGGAAACATCTGCAGCGCGAACCCCGCGTTCGCGGAGCTGGTGCAGGTCGGATCGGGCCGGGCCGTGATCGGTCAACCCGTGGAGCGGTGGTTCGCCAGACCCGGCACCGATCTTCGCGTACTGCTGGCCAGCGTGTGTGAACACGGCGCGGTGCGCGGCTTCCCGAGCGTCGTCCGCAGCACGCTCGGCAGCGACATCGCGGTCGAGATCTCCGCTTTCGGCGATCGGGAATCCGATCCGGAGCAAATCGGACTGCTCGTGAAGGATGTCGGCAGCGCCATGGCCATGTCCGGGGCCATGGCCGGAGCCGGCGCCGCATCCGGACTGGACGGCGCCCTGATGCCTCTCGTCGAACGGATTGGAAGCGCCCCGATGCGCCGGCTTGTCAAGGAGACCGTCGAGGTGATGGAGACCCGTTTCATCCGCCGGGCCCTGGACCGCACCGACGGCAATCGGACCGCCGCTGCGGAGCTGCTGGGGTTGAGCCGCCAGAGTCTGTACGCCAAGCTCGGACGCTACGGTATCGAGCCCGGCTCGGGATGACCGCCACTCGGCGCGCACCCCGGCAACGCCAGGATGCCGTGACGACCCCCTCCGCACCGTCGATCGGCGAAGCCGATCTCACCAACTGCGAACGCGAGCAGATCCAGTTCGCCCGTTCCATTCAGCCGCACGGCGCCCTGCTGGTGGTGCGCGAACCGGACCACACCATCGTTCAATCGAGCGTCAATGCGCGCGACATGCTCCAGCTCGATTCCGAACCTCTGGGGATGCGGCTCGACGATCTGTGCCCGGGTCTCGCCGCCAGGTTGCACGCCAGACTCGACACGTCGCTGGACGACATCCCCGTCGCGGTGCACGGCGTGATCGGCCAGGGCGCGCCCCGGTTCGACATGCTGGCGCACCGGTTGGAGCGGGCCGGACTCGTGATCGAGTTCGAACCGGCCGCTCCGCGGGTAGTGCATGCGTCCTCGACCCTGCACACCGCGCTCAGCGATATCGCCGCCGCCCCCAGCCTGCGCCGGCTGTGCGGAGACGCCGCGCGAATCTTCAAGTCCATCACCGGCTACGACCGAGTCATGGTCTACCGCTTCGATACACACGGTCACGGCGAAGTGCTGAGCGAAGAGCGGGAACCGGATCTGGAGCCCTACCTCGGCAACCGTTATCCCGCCTCGGACATCCCGCAGATTGCGCGCCGCCTCTACCTGCGCAATCGCGTGCGGGTGCTCGTGGACGTGGAGTACGAGCCGGTCGCAATCGAGCCGACGCAGTGTCCGGTCACGGGGACGGATCTGGACATGTCGCTGTGCTTTCTGCGCAGCATGTCCCCGATTCACCTCCAGTACCTCAGGAACATGGGCGTGCGCGCAACGCTGGTCGCCTCGATCGAGGTCGGCGGCAAGCTCTGGGGCCTGGTGGCGTGCCATCACTACGTTCCGCGCCACGTGCCCTACGAAACGCGCGCGGTGTGCGAGATGCTCGCCGAGAACCTCGCCACCCGGGTCGCGGCGATGGAGGCGTTCGCCCACGGACAGGCGGAGCTTTCGGTGCGAAGACTGGAACAGCGCATGATCGACGCCATCGCGCGCGAAGGGGATTGGCGTCCCGCCCTCTTCCACGGATCCGACGCACTCCTGTCGCCGCTCGACGCCGCCGGCGGGGCGCTCGTGTTCGACCGTCAGGTGCTGACGAGCGGCGAGGTACCCGGCACCCCGGAGATTCGGGCGATCGCGGAGAAACTCGACCAGGAGAGATCCGACGACCTCTACGTCACCGCATCGCTCGGCAAGGCGCATCCGGAGTTCGCGGCCCTGACCCCGGTCGCGAGCGGACTCGTCGCCGCGCCGCTCTCGGACAAACCCGGCGAGTACCTGCTGTGGTTCCGGCCCGAGCGGGTGCGTACCGTGACCTGGGGAGGCGACCCGAGCAAGCCGGTGATTATCGGCGACGACCCCCGCGACCTCTCTCCGCGGCGGTCGTTCGCGCAGTGGCATGAGCTCGTGGAAGGCACCTCCGACGAATGGACGTCGGCGGATCTGGTGGCGGCGAGCCTGATCCGCGAATCCGTGATGGACGTGATTCTCCAGTTTCGATCGGTCCGCATGCTCATCCTGGAGACTCAGGTGCTGGACGAGCAGGAGCGCATCGGCGAGGCGGCACATCCGGTAGCGGTCGCGGACGCGCAGGGCCGGATCCTGCTCGCCAACCACGCGTTCAATCGCGCGTTCTCGGGTCGCCGCCCGCACCTGCAGTGGATCACGGATCTCCCGTCGCTGTTCGCCGAGCCGGAGAGCACCGCCGGCCACCTCGAGGCCCTGCTCCGGAATTGGCGTCCCTGGCGCGCCGAAGTGAGTCTGAATGGAGCGGCGGAAGGCGGCGCCCGGTTCCTGCTGCGGGCGGACCCGGTGTTCGCGAGTTCAAGCCGCGTGCTCGGGTTCGTGCTGATGTTCACCGATCTTTCCGAACGCAAGGCGGCCGAGGCGGCCCGGCGGCGCTTTCAGGAGAGCGTCATCGAGACCCGCGCCCTGCATCGTACCGATGCGGCGACGCCGGACGCGCTCGGATACCGCGCGCTCGAAACCCTGATCATGGAAAATGCACAGCTCGCGGCGCTCGAGATCACCGACGGGATCGACCCCCGGCGGATGCCGGTGATGCTCGAGGGCGTCAGGGCCTCGGTAGCACGCTGCGCCGGCCTGCTCGATCACCTGAACTCGTACCGCGACGACGGCTGACGCGCACCACTCACGACCCCGCCGCCGAGCCAGGTCACCCGCCGAACGCCTCCAGCACCGCCTCCGAAAGCGCGATGTTCAGGCGAAAGGCCGTTCGGGCCTCTTCGAGTACGATCGCCCGCGTTGCTTCATCGACTTCGATAAGGCCGATGGCGTCGCGATAGCTGCGTCGAAGTCCGTCGATGTCGTCGGTGGCAAACTCGAAGAAATGAAGCCCCTCGCGATCGATGCCGAGTGTTCGCACGAGGCGTCGGGCGAGAATGCGCCCTCCGCTCAGATCACCGAGATAGCGCGTGTACGCGTGGGCCGCCAACACGCACGGCGGCCGGTGGCTTGCGCTGTCGCGAATTCGCTCGGCATAGCGTGTCGCGTCGTCCAGAAGCGGGAGTTCCCGCGCGAACCGACGCCCGTGCAGGACTCGAAGATCGTGGCGAACGGACTCGGCGCGAAAGACCTCCGGGCGGGCGATGGCGGCGATGTCCGGGTCCTGCGCGTGCATCCCGAGGCCCGCTTCGAGCGCCTCGTAGGCCGGCAACAAATTGCGCAGCATCAAGACGTATCCAGCCATCGAGGCGCGGCCCGCGATCAGCGCCGCGACGATGCCGGTGCGCTCGGCGCGGTCATGCAGCACCCGCGTCGCTTCCCGCATCAAGTCGGCGAGAGACATCGCGCACCGTCACCAGGGCGCTGTCCCGGCCCCGGACGCGAACTCGTCGCAGACACCCCGCTCTGCGCAAGCGAGCCCGAAGCGGTGCGGCAGGTCTGCGCGCACCGGCGATCGAACGACATACCCGGCGGTTTCGCGAAACACGGCTCCGGCCGTGGCGATGCGCAATCCTTGCCTCACGCCGTCACCCGCGCCCCTCGTCGCGACCGAGCAGCGGCGGCGGCACGGATCTGCAGGCGCCGGAACAGCGACAGGCGATCGACGAACAACTTGCCCGCGAGGTGATCCATCTCGTGCAACAGGCAGACTGCCTCCATGCCGTCGAGGTCGCACTCGAACGTCTCGCCGTGAACGGTCCGGGCCCGGACCCGGACCTCGACGGCACGCACGACGTTCCCCACCACTCCAGGCACCGAGACACAGCTCTCCTGCACCAGACCGATGGCGCCGGTCGCGAGAATCTGCGGGTTGACGAACACCTGCGGGGCCAAGGCGTCGCTCGAGATATCCATCACCAGCACCTCGCGGTGGTCGTTCGCCTGCGGCGCCGAGAGACCGATCGCCCCGAGTGCATGGAGCGTCTCCAGCAGGTCGTCGGCGAGCCGCCGCACGGTATCGTCGAAGCGGGTCACCGGTGCAGAGCGCACGCGAAGCCTGGGGTCGGGATACTCCAGAATGTCGAGTACAGCCATGCCGGGATTCCTGGATACCTGGACCGGCTAGGTCGGCGATGTTGGCCGGCCGGACGACGCTGGTCCCGCCGGAGCGACTTCGGTCATCAGACCGGGAGTTCGGGTCGAGGGCCCGGACGTCCAAGTCCGTCCGTCTCGCAGCAGCGGGAGCGCCGCCGCGATGGTGACCAGCAACAGGACGATCTCGATGGCGTAAACCGTGACGTATCCGCTCGATGCCTCGCCGAAGCCGTCGATCAGCTCGTTGGTGCCGACCATGAGGTTGACGACATCCCGAATGGCGCCACTCAACAGCATGGCGACCCCGGCGGCGGTGGCCTGCACCGCGCCCCATGCGCCGAGTGCAAGCCCCGCCTGCTGCGGCGGCGCCCGGTTCATGGTTGCGGTCAGAGTCCCATGACAGAACAGCGCCCCGCCGAATCCGATCAGGAAGTTGCCGACGAGGAACAGGCCGGTGATGCCGCTCGGCGCGGCGGCGATGACCAGCGCGAATGCCGGCAGACCGACGAGCGCACCATGCTGTGCGGTGCGATACGGCTCCCCGCCCCGACCCAGCACCCAGGAGGCGACGGCGAGGCCGATGAGGCCGCCGGCCGCGAACAGCGCGGTCAGTTTCGTGGTAGCGGAGACCGAGAGATGAAGCACCTGCCCCCCGAACGGCTCGAGCAGGATGTCGGCCATGCAGAAGGCCATGGTGCCGAGACCGACGACGACCAGGCGTCGAACCGTCCGATCCCCCCGGCAGAACTCCGCCCAGGATTCGCTGAATGTCGGATCGGGCACCACCGGGGCCCGCCCCCGCGGCGGCCGCCGGATCTCCTGCTTCCACAACGCGATGCCGTTGAGGACCAGGGTCGCGAGCGCCGCTCCCTGGATGACTTGCACGAGGCGACCCGCCGAGAAATCCGCGAGCGCGGCTCCGAAGGCGAGCGCACTCCCTAGCATGCCCACCAGGAGCATCACGTACATGAGTCCCACCACCTTGGCGTGGGATTCGGGCGGTGTGAGGTCGGTGGCAAGCGCGAGGCCCGTGGTCTGGACCGTATGCACGCCGGCGCCGGTCAGCAGGAATGCGAGCCCCGCTGCGGCGTGACCGATCCACACCGGCCACTGATCCGCCTGACCCTTGCCGGCGAGCACCAGCAGCGCGAATGGCATGATGGCGAATCCGCCGAACTGCAACAGGGTCCCCTTCCAGATGAACGGCACCCGCCGCCAGCCGAGTTCGCAACGATGAGTGTCGGATTTGAAACCGATGAGGGCCCGGAACGGCGCGAAGACAAGCGGCAGCGCAATCATCACGCCGACGAGGGTCGCGGGCACCCCCAGTTCGACGATCATGACGCGGTTGAGGGTGCCGACCAGCAGCACCAGCGCCATACCGACAGTGACCTGGAACAGCGAGAGCCGCAGCAGGCGGCCGAGAGGAAGATCGGGCGTGGCGACATCCGCGAACGGCATGAACCGCGGGCCCAGCGCGGTCCACGACGCGATCAGCCGGTGCCCGAGACGATTCATGCCGAACTCCCGTCCGGGTGAGTCACCCCGGCTCCCCGGCGGATGCACGACGCCCCAGGGACTCGGCCCCACCGCGCGCTCCATCGTTCATCCGCGCGCGGGCCAAGTTCCGTCCCGC
This sequence comes from Gammaproteobacteria bacterium, assembly GCA_965221725.1. Lineage (GTDB taxonomy): Bacteria > Pseudomonadota > Gammaproteobacteria > HK1 > HK1 > HK1. Next base: position 48,556 of record OZ244909.1, on the reverse strand, counting down.
AACTCCAGCCGACACGGGCGCGACCCCGCGCCACACCCTGCGAATCGATCAGCGCTTGACCAGGGTCGGGATCCCGAACAGGCTCGAAAGCGGCGCCGGATTGCGCGACAGCAGGGGGAAGCCGAAGCTCAACGTCCAGTCCTTCTTCGGCGCCGATGCGGTCTTCAGCGCGAACATCGACGACAGGGGCGCCGGATTCGAGGACAGGAGCGACATCCCGAAACTGCGCTCGCCGGGCTCGCGGGCCGCGGTCGGCATTCCGAACATCGACGACAGAGGCGCCGCCTTGCTGCTCAGAAGACACATCCCGAAGGTATACGAGTTGCGCCTCGGCGATCCCGCCAGCGGGCTCGTCTCGCTCAGCACCGGCAGCCCGAACATCTCGGAGAACGGTGCTGGGTGTGCGGAGGAATAGGGGGTCACCGAATCGGCGTCCACGGGTTCGTGCTCGTCGAGGATCCGCCTGGCCACGACGGCATGACCGAACGGGGCGACGACGGAGACGATGTACCGACCCTCCGCGAGGGCCCGAATCCCCGCCGTGCGGTAGCTTGCGGGAAACCCATCGTGGCGCACGGCGCCGTCGACCGCTTTCTCCTCGTTGCCCGGGGCCGGGGCGAGGAGACAGATCGAGTCTGCGCGGAAACCGTCGTTGCCGAGGGTGCGGGCGGCCTCGTGCGCCCGCTCTTCGGAGTCGTACCAGCGTACGATCGGGGTCATGGACATTCCCCTTTTTCAAGGATGATCCGGCCCGGCAAGGGTCGCCGAACCGGCGGCCCGGCCAGTATGGCCGGACCGCCCTGCCCTTGCAATGTCAGCACCGCTGCGTCAGCCGCCGAAGAAGGCGGGGAACCACGACGTGTTGGTGAGAATCGCGAAATGCACGATGAGAGAGATCGCCGCGACCGCGCCAAGGAACAGCGGTAGGCCGACGGTCGGCTGCACGACGCACCAGACTCTGCCTTGATTCATGGTTCACTCCTTACCCGAGCCACGGCGTGTAGATCCACGCCAGGATGTGCGCAATCAACGCGATGACGAAGAACACGCGCGAACCGTCGATCACATGCTTGTGCAACTCCTCGGATTCCCTGATGGTCAGACCGGTCGGCCATACCCGATCCGGATCGTCCAAGCTTGACATTTGCGTTCCTCCCAATAATGGCTGCAAGCCGCAGACACCGACGACGGCGAATCCGGCAGGCACCGGGGCGCGATTGCCCACATGACCACCCGGCGCCGCGATGACCGCCATCGCTGTTGCCGACGGTACTCACGGTCTCCGCATGTGTCAAGTTTCATTGATTGAAATGAAAGTAATGTTTTGTTGACACCGGGTGCCGGAAACCGGCAGCGAGGAGCGCCAGTCGGCGCTGCGACCGGCGCCAGGGCGCCCCGCCCCGGAGTACCTCGCAAGGGCTGCGGCCTTCATTTCGAGTCCTGCGATCGAGTAGCAGTGCGGTACGGGGTCACGAGCGCGGCGGCGGATTCAAATCGCAGTACAATCATCTCGCCTGCGTCTGGCCCGCACGATGTCCACTCACCCTCGAACTTTCGGGAGCCGCGCCGTACCGTCGCCCGGAAGCGGAGCCCCGGATGCCGCCACTTGAAGACCATCCGCTGCGCTACCGACTGGCGAACGAACTCCACGCCCGCCCGTTTCCCGCCATGTCGGTGCCATGCACCGCGATCTACGTCGCGATCGAGCAACCGCCGGATGCGGCCGGCCGAAACCGGGATCTGGCCCGCGCGCACCTCTGCGCGTTGCTCGACCGCCACGGCGCATCGCATCCCCAGCCCGGCGCCACCCACTACGCCGGCAAGATCGGGCGGCATCGGCTCAAGTGGGAGCAGCACACCGAGTTCGTCGCCTACATGGCGTTCGGGGACGGACTGAGCGCGCGTCCCTTCGAACCGGCCGACTTCGCGATATTCCCGGACGAATGGCTCGGACAGGCACCGGGTCGGCGGATCACTTCGGTGACGATCCGACTGATGCCCAGTGGTGATCACACCGCCCGCGAAACGGCGCTCGCCGAATGGTTCGTGACCGAGAGTCTCGCCGTCTCGTCGGTGCTCGATGGTGGCGCGGAGATCGCGGGCGACTTCCGTATCGATTCGGCCGGGCATGTGCGCTTTGCCGTTTTCGTCGACCGGGGGGTTGGTCGGCGCCGCATCGGGCGTCTGGTACAGCGACTGTGCGAGATCGAGACCTACCGGTCGATGTCGATGCTGGGCTTCGCCCTGGCGCGCGAGCTTGCGCCGACCATCGACGGGCTCGATGCGCACCTGGCCCGGCTGATGAGCGACATGAACGAAGGCGCGAGACCGGCGGAGAAGATGCTGCCACCGCTTCTCGAAATCTCCACCGAACTCGAGACCATCGCGGCGCACAGCGCCTTCCGTTTCGGCGCAACCGGCGCCTACGAAACGATCGTGACGAGCCGGATCGCGGCGCTTCGCGAGCAACGGCGTTCCGACCGTCAGACCTTCGCGGAATTCATGGTGCGCCGCTACGAACCCGCGATGCGCACGGTCAAGTCCATGGAGCGGCGGGTAGCGACGCTTGCGGATCGGGCGATGCGGGCCGGGCAACTCCTGCGCACGAGGGTCGAGGTCGAGCGAAGCGCCCAGAACCAGCAGCTTCTCGAAAGCATGAACCGACGGGCCGACCTCCAGCTTCGCCTCCAGCGCACCGTCGAGGGGCTGTCCGTCGTCGCCATCAGCTACTACGCGGTCTCTCTTGCGGGCCATGTCCTTTATCCGATCTCCGGATTCGCCGGCCTCGGTGAAGACGAGTTGAGCGCCCTGATCACGCTGCCGGTGGTGGCTCTGGTGTGGTTGCTCGTGCGCCGGGTGCGCCGGAAGCTAGGTTGAGGGCCGCAAACCGCATGTCCATCCGCGCCATTCGCGAGATCGTCGGGCATGAAGCGACCGCGGGTTTCCTGCTGTTCGCCGCCGCCGCCATCGCGATCATCCTGGCCAACACGACCCTTGCATCCACCTACACGCACTTTCTGAACGTCCCGCTCGAGATTCGGATCGCCGGCGACGGCCTCGCCAAGCCCCTGCTGCTGTGGATCAACGACGGCCTGATGGCGGTGTTCTTCCTGCTCGTCGGTCTCGAGATCAAGCGCGAGTTCGTCGAAGGGCAGCTCTCGACGAAGAAGCAGGCGCTCCTTCCGTTTTTCGGCGCCGTCGGTGGCATGATCCTGCCGGCCGTGATCTACGTCTACATCAATTACGGTCACGATCCTCTGGCGCTGAATGGCTGGGCGATCCCGATCGCCACGGATATCGCCTTCGCTCTCGGCATTCTGGCGCTCGTCGGCAGCCGGGCACCGCTCTCCCTGAAGGTGCTGCTCACCGCCATCGCCATCCTCGACGACCTCGGCGCCATCATCATCATTGCCCTGTTCTACACCGAGCAGCTCTCTCCGGATGCGATCGAGGGCGCGTTGCTGTGCATGGGAATACTGTTCGTCCTGAACCGGACCGGCGTGGAGCGAACCGCCGCCTACGTCCTGACCGGGGTCGTGCTCTGGGTTTTCGTGCTGAAAGTAGGCGTACACGCGACGCTGGCGGGGGTTCTGGTCGCACTGGCCATACCCATCCGGTCTCGGTCGGATCGGACCCGTTCGCCGTTGAAGGAGTTCGAGCACGCACTTCACCCCTGGGTCACCTACGGCATCCTTCCGTTGTTCGCCTTTGCCAACGCCGGAGTGTCCTTCGAGGGGATGACGCCGGGTTCGCTGCTCGATCCGGTGCCGCTCGGCATCGCCGCCGGTTTGTTCGTGGGCAAGCAGATTGGCGTATTCCTGCCGATGCTGGCCGTCATTCGTCTGGGCATCGCGGAGAAGCCGGAGGGCGCCACCTGGACGCAGATCTACGGAGTCTCGATGATCTGCGGAGTCGGATTCACCATGAGCCTGTTCATCGGCAGCCTGGCGTTCGACGATCCCACCGGCGATCAGAGCTTCGCGGCCTCGATACGGCTCGGCGTGCTCTGCGGATCGATACTGTCCGGGGTATTCGGCTACTTCCTCGTGCGATACGGCAGGGTGACGAGAACTTCGTTGCGCCGAAACGCGGGAATGGTCCAGGGCGGGTTATAGCCGGCAATACGCCAGTCGTTCAGGTGCTCGATGTCGCGCATGTCGAGCCAGCGCTCCAGCTCCTGGCGGTGCGCCTCCGCCGCACGATTGCGAAGTCTGCCGCTGAACGTGATGCTCGCAACGCGTCGCGCGTCGATATCGAGAATCGCTACAGCGGAGTCATCCGGAACCGGGGCGCTCTCCCTCGTGTAGCCCGGCGGAAGGACGAAGCTGGTCGTCCAGCCGACGATGCCACCATCGTCCGGAACGCGGCCCGAGCCCGGAGGGGTCTCCCGCCGCGGCCGGAAGACGATCGGCGCTGTCGCATCCGCCCGGGGCGAGTCCACGTTCACCAGCACCGGGGCGGTCATCTCGATGTCCGCCTGCGCACGATTGGCGCCCGAAATATAGTCGAACAGCCGCTGGAATCCCTGGCGGATCGCGTCATCGAACGGAGCGTCGACGACGGTTCGGGCGACGGCGAACGCCTCGTAATCGCGGATTTCGATTTCGCCGTCGCTCTCGATGACGCGATACTGCGGCTCTTCCGCCGCCTTGCCTCCGAATAACGAACATCCGGCGATGGACGATACGGCCAGGCCGGCCAACAGCCCACGAAGTGCTACAGTGCGCATCGGCGGGTTAGACCGCATTTATCGCCATGTCACGGCTGCGGACACGAATCTGACTGCATCGACTGCGTTGAGTGCGACATGGCGGCCCGGGTGCTCGACGTACCTACGGGTACGCCTGCGCGCCAGGACTCGCGTTCGCCTTGCCAATCCAGCCATCTCCGCGCCCTCGCTCGCAACCCGGTGAGAAATGCGGGCGAGCTACCGGGACTGCTCCGTGGTGCCATGCAGATCGCGCGGCAGCTTGAAGACCACGTTCTCCTCGATCCCGTCGAGGGTGCTCACGGTGACCTCGAACATACCGCGAAGACGGTCGATCAGACCCTGAACGAGCGATTCGGGCGCCGATGCGCCCGCGGTGATTCCCACCGTCCGGGCCCCCTCCAGCCAGGCGGGGTCCAGACTGCCGGCATCCGGGACGAGATGGCTCGTGGTCCCCGCCTCCTGACCGATTTCCCGCAGTCGCCGGGAGTTGGAGCTGTAGTCGGCGCCGATCACCACAATCAAGTCGGAGCGCTCCGCCAGCCGCCGCACCGCGGTCTGGCGGTTCTGCGTGGCGTAGCAGATGTCCTTGACGTCGGGGCCGACAATGAGCGGAAAACGCTCCACGAGCGCCGCGATGATCTCCCGGGTATCGTCGACGCTGAGCGTGGTCTGAGTCACATAGGCGAGCTTTGCCGGGTTCCCCGGCGCCAACGACGCAATGTCGTCGAGGTTCGACACGAGATGCACCGGGCCGGTGATCCGGCCCATCGTTCCTTCGACTTCGGGGTGTCCGGAATGCCCGATGAGAACGATTTCGTAGCCCTTGCCTGCGTAGCGTCCGGCTTCGTTGTGCACCCGGCTCACCAGCGGGCAGGTCGCATCGATCACCTGCAGATGCAAAGCGCCGGCGTCGTCCTCGACCTTTCGGGACACACCGTGGGCACTGAAGACGGTGACGGCGCCGAGTGGAACCTCGTCGACCTCCTCGACGAAGCGGGCCCCCTTCTCGCGCAGCGCGGCGACGACGTGCCGGTTGTGGACGATTTCGTGCCGAACGTAGACCGGCGGGCCGTAGACCTGCAATGCCCGTTCGACGATGTCGATCGCCCGCACGACCCCGGCGCAGAATCCTCGCGGCTGCGCCAGAATCACCTGCAGGGCCCTTCTGGTCACCCGATACCTCCGCTGGCGATCACGCAGTGCGGTCTAGGGGAGAATCTTCCCGGGATTCATCAGGTTCCCGGGATCGAGGGCGCGCTTGATGCAGCGCATCACGGACACTCCCTCGCTGCCGTGCTCACGGTTGAGGAATCCGATCTTGCCATAGCCAATGCCGTGCTCGCCGGTGCAGGTGCCGCCCATGTCGAGGGCCCGGGCGACCATGCGCGCGTTGACCGCCTCGGCCCGCGCGAGTTCCCCGGCGTCGTCAGGGTCGAGGATGAACGCAAGATGGAAGTTCCCATCCCCGACGTGACCGACGATGGGCGCGAGCAACCCGGACGCGTCGATGTCGGCCCGGGTCTCGAGGATGCACTCGGCGAGGTTCGAGATCGGGACGCAGACGTCCGTGGCCCATCCCTGCGCTCCCGGGCGAAGGGCCAGGGCCGCGTAGTAGGCATCATGACGCGCCTGCCACAGACGCGATCGCTCCTCGGGTCGCGTCGCCCAGTGGAATTCCCCGCCGGTGTTTTCCGCTGCGAGCGCGCCCACCGTCTCCACCTGCTCGCGCACTCCCTGCTCGCTTCCGTGGAACTCGAAGAACAGGGTGGGGGCGGCCGGATAGTCGAGCCCCGAGTAACGGTTGACGGCATCCATCTGGACCTCGTCGAGGAGCTCGATCCGCGCCACCGGCACCCCGCACTGGATGGTCTGGATGACCGTATCGACCGCGCCCGCAAGGGTGTCGAACGAACACACCGCCGCGGACATGGCCTCCGGGATGCCGTAGAGGCGGAGCCGAATCTCCGTGATGACCCCCAGCGTGCCCTCCGAACCCACGAAGAGCCGGGTAAGGTCATATCCGGCGGCAGACTTCCGCGCCCGCCCCCCGGTCTTGACGATGCGCCCGTCCGCCGTCACCACCGTCAGCCCCAGTACGTTCTCGCGCATCGTCCCGTAGCGCACCGCATTGGTCCCCGATGCACGGGTCGCCGCCATCCCGCCGAGCGAAGCATCGGCGCCCGGATCGATGGGGAAGAACAGACCGGTATCGCGGAGATACTCGTTGAGCTGCTTGCGGCGCACCCCCGGCTGGATCCGGCAGTCGAGATCCTCGGCGTTCACCTCGAGGATTTCATTCATTCCGGTCACGTCGATCGAGACCCCGCCATGCAGGGCCTGGACATGTCCTTCGAGCGACGTCCCGGTCCCGAACGGGATCATGGGGCAGCGGTGCCGGGCACACAGGCTCACCACCTGCGCCACCTCCTCGGTGCTTTCGGGAAAGACCACGATGTCCGGAGGGGCGGTCTCGTGGTAGGACTCGTCGTGACCGTGCTGCTCGCGCACCGCGGCGGCGGTGGAGACGCGGTCGCCCAGAAACTCGCGCAACTCGTCGACGAGAGTGGCGATCGCTTCGGCGGGAACGCTCATCGGTGGCTCCGGAGGAGGAACGGCGACATCGGCCGACATGGTACGCGCGCCGGCACGGGATGTCGCGCCGTACGACGGGTTCACATCGCGATCGCGCCGTCACCCGGCCGAATGCGCGCTCAGCTCGGAAATTTCACCGATTCGCGAAGCGAGGGCGCGGAGATGGTCAGACTCCGACTTGCTGCGCAAGCCTCGTCAGGCTCCGGATTGCGAGGCAAGCCTTGTGACGTTCAGCGCGCCCGCGCCCGCCGCCGGCGCCGGCGTTCACCACCCTCACCGCCTTCTCCGCGCGCACCCGGGGGTTTGCGGGCCGGCAGCGTGACCACCTTCGCAAGCTCCGGACAGGCGGCGGTCTTGTGGGGAATGGCCATCGCCTCGACGAAGTGCGTCTGGAAGCGGGGCTCGACGGCGGTCTCGATCTTCTCGATGCGGCGTACCGTGCGCTCGATCTCCGAACGTGCGCTCCGGTCGAGCAGTGCGATACGGGCGCCGGTACCGGCCGCGTTGCCAGCCGAGGTCACATGCGGCAGGGCACAGTCCGGCACCAGCCCGAGCACCATCGCGTACTTGACGTCGATGTGGCTCCCGAATGCCCCCGCGAGACGGATGCGGTCGACCCGATCCACCCCGAGCCGGTCCATCAGCAGTCGTACTCCGGCGTACAGTGCCGCCTTCGCGAGCTGGATGGCCCGCACGTCGTTCTGCGTCACCCGCACCTCGATACTACCCCGGTGCGGGGCATGGGGCCGGTGCAGGACATAGGCGCAGGTGCGTCCGTCCTCGACCACGCGATCGCTGCGACGGGCGCCGTCGGCGCGGATCACTCCGTCCTCGTCGAGCACCCCGGCGAGGTACATCTCCGCCACCACCTCGATGATGCCCGAGCCGCAGATCCCGGTGACTGCGGCCGCATCGAAGCCGGGCTCGTCCGACCAGGCGTCGCTGCCGATGATCCGCAGCCGCGGCTCCAGAGTCACCGGATCGATGCGCACCCGCTCGATGGCACCGGGCGCGGCCCGTTGTCCGCCGCTGATCTGGGCGCCCTCGAACGCCGGGCCGGTGGGGCTCGACGCCGCGAGCATCCGGTCGCGGTTGCCGAGCACGATCTCGGCGTTGGTGCCGACATCCACCACCAGGCTCACTTCGTCGCGCAGGTACGGCGCTTCGGAGAGGATGACCCCGGCGGTGTCGGCGCCCACATGCCCCGCCACGCACGGAAGCACGTAGGCACGCGCGCCCGGGTGCAGCCCGAGACCGAGCGCCCCGGCCGGGAGATGGACCGCACGATCGACGGTGAGCGCGAACGGCGCCTGGCCGAGCTCCACCGGATTCAGGCCGAGCAGAAGATGGTGCATGATGGGGTTGCCGACCAGGGTCACGTCCAGGATTTCGTCCGGTGCTATGCCGCCCTGCGCCGCCGCCTCGCGGAGCAGATCCCGGATCGCGGCGCGCACCGCGGCGGTCATCTCCCGCTCTCCGCCCGGATTCATCATCACGTACGAGACCCGGCTCATGAGATCTTCGCCGAACCGGATCTGAGGGTTCATGGCACCGGCCGAGGCGATGACGTCACCGGATACGAGGTCGCACAGATGCGCCGCAATTGTGGTCGAGCCGACATCGACCGCGGCCCCGTACACCCGATCCCTGAGGTCCGGCCACACTGCGACGATGTCGCGATCGCCATGCACCGCGACGGTGACGCGCCAGTCCCCGGCGCGCAGGGCCGCTTGCAGGGTCTCCAGCACCTGGAGGTCGCAGCGCAGGTCCGAAAGACCCCACTCCTCGCCGAGCGCCGCCTCGACCCGACGCAGATCGCCGGAGGGCTCGTGCATGTCGGGCGGAGCGACCTCGACATAGCGCAGGCGCACCACCGGATCGACCTTGATGGCGTGCACCTCGGCGCGCTTGCGCACTACCTGCCGGTGGACCTGGCTGTCGGGGGGCACGTCGATGACGACGTCGCCGAGCACCGTCGTCGAGCAGCCCAGGCGGCGTCCCGGGGCTAGCGGCGCCCGCTTCTCGTGGTAGCGACGCTCGATCGGACCGAAGGCGGAGAGGTGCTCGGCCCGGGAACTCACCCCGTGCTTGGCGAACATCCCGACGCTCTGCACCACCTGGCAACGGCCGCAGATCCCCCGCCCCCCGCACACCGAATCGAGATCCACCCCGAGGGTGCGGGCGGCATCGAGAACCCGGGTGCCGGTCGGAAACCGCCCCCGCCGCCCGGACGGAGTGAAGACCACGAGCGCGTCACCACCCGGTTCACCGGCCTGCGAATCACTCTCCGGGGAAGACGTCATGGCGCGGCAAGGCCTGGCCCGGCGGAGCGCAGCCGGGGCGAATCGCATGGTGAAGGATCGGACACGGCCCCGGGCCCTGCGCCGGCCAGTCGGTGACGGCGACGACGACCGCGTGAATCGTGCGGTGACAGACGAGACACGGCAACGGGTCGCCGGCCGTCAGCGATTCCCGCCGGTGGTCCGAGAGGCCGTCGCGCAGTACGACGCGGCCAGGATTTCGGCCTCTGGAGCGTCCGATCGGAGTGGTTTCGAGCGCATGTTCCGGCTCGGCGGGAATGGCGGGCGGGCCAGCCGTGCCGTCAACTGCGGCGCCGGCGCCGACCGCCGGCACGCCGGCCGCGCTCCCCTTCGCTCCCGGGCGCGGGTGGCTCGCGGTACTTCGCGATCCACCGCCGACAGTCCGGGTCGTGTCCCATCATGACGTCGGCGGCGAGGCAGGTCCGGACGATGTCACCGTGCAGGGGATTGGTGATCGCGGACGTCATGCCGGCGGTGATCGCCATCGACAGGAACGTACCGTTGATGCCGTTCCGGTTCGGCAACCCGAAGCTGATATTCGAAGCACCGCAAGTCGAATTGACCTTCAGTTCCTCCCGTAACCTCCTGAGAATACGCATAACCTGCCGCCCGGCCTGGTTGATGGCACCGATCGGCATCACCAGCGGATCCACGACGATATCGGAGCGCGGAATGCCGTGGTCCTCGGCCCGCTCCACGATCCGCTTCGCAACTTCGAACCGGACGTCAGGGTCCTCCGAGATCCCGGTCTCGTCGTTGGAGATCGCCACCACCGCCGCGCCGTGCTTCCTCACCAGGGGCAGGACCGACTCCAGCCGCTCCTCCTCGCCGGTGACCGAGTTCACGAGCGCCTTGCCCTCGTAAACGGCGAGCCCCGCCTCCAGCGCGGCGACGATGGAAGAGTCGATGGACAGGGGGGCATCGGTCACCGACTGCACGAGCCTCACCGCGCGCGCCAGCAGTGCGGGCTCGTCGGCAAGGGGAATCCCGGCGTTGACGTCGAGCATGTGGGCGCCGGCCTGCACCTGCGCCAGCGCATCGGTCTCGACGCGGGAGAAATCATCCGCCGCCATCTCCGCCGCCAGCACCTTGCGGCCGGTGGGGTTGATGCGCTCGCCGATGATGACGAACGGACGTTCGAACCCGATGACGACCTCGCGCCGCGCCGAGCTGACCACGGTGTCCGTCAATGGGTGATCCTCGCGGGCAGGGCGAATCGATTCGGACCGCGGCGCCTCGAGTGAGGGCTGACCTCACTCGCAACGCGGTGAAAAAGCAGGGTCACCGATTTCTACCTGCGCAGATCTCTCGACCGAAGTCGTCCGTATCCCTCGGAGAATTTCAGATCAAGCGTAACCGCCCGCTTGTTGCGGTTGCAGTCGAGATATGCTGCACCCATCACGCAACCTCCCTGATTAGCCGATCAATCCTGGCAACCACAGAACGATCTGCGGAAACGCGAGCAATACACCCACGGTGACCACATCTGCGGCAAAGAACGGCCCAACTCCCCGGAAAATATCTTGCAAGGGAATTTCCAGCGTATGCCCCTGATCATCTTTCAGATCCCGCGAGACACCAGCGACGACGAAGCAGTTTAGTCCAATTGGAGGTGTGATCAGGCAGATTTCGGCCATTTTGACCACGATGATGCCGAACCATATCGGATCATATCCCAATGCGATCACGGCCGGATAAACTACCGGCAAGGTGAGAACCAGCATGCCAATCGCATCCATGAACATACCCAAAACAGCATAGGTCAAAAGGATACAAATCATGACCAGGACCGGGGGCATATCGAGGCTGACGACCCAGTCGGAAAAAATCGAAGGCAGGCCGGCAAAACCCAGAAAGCGCACAAACAGAAAGACGCCCCAGATCAGGGTGAAGATCATGACCGTCAGTTTGGCAGTCTCGACGAGTGCTTCGTGTAGTTTTCCCTTTATCTGCGAAATTTGTCGCTGTCGGATAGCTCGATACACATAAAGAGCAAAGACCACGCAGGCGCCAAGGGCAGCGGCCTCGGTCGGGGTTGCCGTACCGGTATAGAGTGACCCGAATATGATTCCCACCACAATGAAAATCGGGAAGGTGCCCGGAAGGCTTTTAAAACGCTCTTGCCAGGTGAAACCGGTAATTGACCGCGCCATGTCCGGGCGAAACAGACACATACTCACGATCAAGACCGCATAGATCAACGCCGAGGCTATTCCGGGAAGGAATCCCGCCAGCAAAAGTTTGCCGACCGATTCCTCAACGATGATGGCGTAAATGACCAAGATAGCCGAGGGCGGAATCAGCGATGCCAACGTGCCTCCCGCAGCGATCACTCCCGCCGTCAATCTTGTGTCATAGCCAACCCGCTTCATTTCAGGGATAGCCACTCGCGAAAAGACCGCCGCCGTTGCCGTCGAGGCTCCCGATACCGCAGCAAATCCAGCGGTGGCAAAAACAGTGGAGACGGCCAATCCGCCGGGCATCCATCCCACCCACCGCCGGGCCGCCTCAAACAATTTTGACGTCAAACCGGCATAAAATGCCAAAAAACCAATCAGAATGAACAACGGCAGAACTGACAAGGGATAAGTCACGGTTTTCGAGTGCGGAATGGTGCCGGCAATAGAGGCGGCGACATGCCAATCTCTGAGGATCCAGAGGCCGAGAAAGCCGGTCAATGCGGCGGCCACATAAACGCGCACACCCAGAATGACCATGAAGATCAGGCCAACTACACCTAAAATTCCCACTTCGCTATTGGTAAGTTCTGTCAACATGTGAATCTGCACCAGTTTGCGAGATTTCTTCTGCCGCCTGTTCCTTCACACTCTTGGGGAGTGGCACGCCAATCGGGGTCAGCGTCGGATTCACTGTTAATCTCAGATAACCCATCAATTGTATGATCAGACGGATCAGTAGAAGTCCAAGCGCCACCGGGATCATGAACTTGGCGGGCCAAGTCGGGATCTGGATGTCAATTGTACTGTCGCCAAAATTGAATGCCCGCTCGAAATGAAAGTAGGAATAAGGAATCAGCACCGCGACAATAAAGAGCGCCGCCATGGTGGTCAGTGACTCGGCCACCCAATTGAAACGTCCCCTCAATTTTGTGATCAGGAGTTCCATCCGTACATGTGCGCCGACACGTTGGACATAAGCGATTGACAGAACCGCGAATCCGACCATGGAGGTTTCGACGATATCGATATAGCCGTAGATCGGTGTATTGAAGATGTTTCGCAAGATGATCTGGACAACACCCAGAAACATCATTGCAAAGATCAAGGCACCGGCGAAGAGATTAAACAGATTCTCGACGGTACCGAGTGCACGATCAGCCTGTTGGATACCGCGACCCAGGGGATCCGTCATTTTACTCTTCTGCGGTTAGAGTGTGTTTCAAAATGTGATCTGTCCGGCACCAGAGCGGCACCGGACAGATTTGCAACCTCTCGTAGGATAACCACCGGATCGAGGCCGATTATGCAATGGGCTCAATTCAGTATGACGAGCCGACGGACGCAAAGATCTCCTCAATCAGCCCGCGCGCGTCGAATTTGCCCTGGTTATCCTCAATCCAGGCATCGATTACCGGACGTCCAGCCTTCTTGCGGAAGATCGCCAGCTCTTCATCGGTATAAATCACCTCGTCCAGCGTCTCTTTAAGCATCGGTATGTTGACCTTGTCGATGTCGATATAGGCCTGAATTTGCGCCGCAATCACGTCCTCTTTCACATCTTCCAGCAGTGCCTTGTACTGATCGGGCAGTGCGTCATAGGCGTTGATGGAGAAGGCTAGGGGACACTCGGATGTTCCCGGCGAGAGGTTCGACGTATACCAATCCGCTACCTCGTGAATCTTGTAGGCCACATGCGAGTAGGTAAATGGAAACGACGCCGCGTTCATCGTGCCCTGCTGAATGCCGGTATAGACTTCGGTCGCGGGCAGGGTCATCGGCGTTGCACCGAACACTTTCATCGCTTGCGCGACACCGCCGCCCGCACGGACAGTCAAACCTTCCCAATCCTTCAAGGTCCGGGGCGGTGTTCCTTTGCCCATGAACTCATACTGCGGCAGGAAGGATGAGGAATAGATCATGGCGTTCCATTGCGCCAGTTCTTTCTTTACCGCTTCGCTATTGAGAACTACGTCACGGATTTTGCGGCTATTTTCCCACTCGCTCATCGGCAGAAATGGCATGGTCAATGACATCAGCGCCGGGTTTTTCTCAGGGTGGTAGAAGTTGCAGAACATCGCTCCTTCAAACGCATCAATTGCCAGACCATCGAGATTTTCCCTGCTCTTGGACAGGGCTTCGCCATAGTGAATCACGATGTTCCAGTTACCGTTTGTCTTTTCAGAGACGATTTCAGACAGCTTCTCAACGCCTGCGGAAAATGCTCGCTGCTTGCCCCAAAGTGATATGTCCCATTTCAATTCCGGACCGTCTACCTCGGCGGCAAATGCGTTCCCTGAAAAAACAAGCATCGTACCCATCATGACAAGAGTCTTGAACATTTTCTTCATGAGTTCCATGAATCCCTCCTGAAGTTGTGGAGAACGGGCAGATCCGCCCCGGTGTATTGCGGGAAATCCGCAATTTGAATTTAGTATGATTTTTTTATTGCTAGTGCTTTCTCGGCAACGAAATTCAGAACCATCTGCTGACTCACCGGTGCCAGATAAGGAATCATAACTTCGCGCATCAATCTTTCCACGTGAAATTCGCGCGCATAACCCATACCGCCATGGGTCACCACAGATTGTTTGCAAGAATTAAACCCGGCCTCAGCAGCGAGATACTTTGCGGTATTGGCTTCAATGGCGCAGGGTTGCCCAGAATCATGAAGCCAAGCCGCTTTCATCATCGCCAGATAGGCTGCCTCGAGTTCCATCCAGATCTGAGCTAGTGGGTGTTGAATCGACTGGTTCTGGCCGATTGGCCGTTGAAATACGTGGCGTTCGCGCGCGTACCTCGCCGCCCTGGCCAGCGCATTGCGGCCGATTCCGATAGCCTCCGCTGCCAACAGGATACGCTCGGGGTTCAGACTTTGCAGGATATAGCGAAACCCCTGACCTTCCTCGCCGATTCGATCCTCCACCGGTATCTTCATTCCCTCAAAAAATATCTCATTGGAATCGACTGCTCTGCGACCCATTTTTTCAATCTCACGGATGGTGGCACTTGATCTATCGAGATCAGCAAGGAAAAGACTCAAACCCTCGGTTGGCCTGGTTTCATCACGCGGCGTTGTTCTGGCCAGGAGCACGATCTTTTTCGCCTTTTGGGCGACCGATGTCCAAATTTTTTTGCCAGTGACAATATAGTAATTTCCACATCGTTCGGCGCGGCAGGAGATCCGGGTTGTGTCCGTGCCGGCATCAGGTTCGGTCACACCAAAGCAGATCTTGTATCGGCCCCGGATAATATCGGGCAACCAGCGCAATTTTTGCTCTTCAGAACCATGAACGGCAATCGACATGGGGCCGAAGATATTCATATGAATGCAAGAAGCAGCCGTCATCCCGCCACCCGACTCACAGATACTCATCATCATCAAAGCTGCCTCGCTGACACCAAGACCAGCGCCGCCAAACATCTCCGGCAAGGCGATCCCCAACCAACCATCTGCCGCCATAATCTCAAAGAAAGAATCCGGAAACTGACCTGTTTTATCAGCATCGTGCCAATATTTGTCGGGAAACTTTGAGCAAACGGTCCGTATGGCGTCAATGATTGCCTGCTGATCATCCGTCACCGAAAAATCCATTTGTGCCGATACTCAAGGGAAGGTGGTAGGGATTACGGGTTGGCGTTGAAGCACAATCAGCCGGGAGTTGATGGGGAAGTGACGTTATGCGCGGTTGCCCCGGCATTTCCTTCCGTTGCGTGAACGTATCAACCACGCCCTCCTCACCACCTCTTAATCCGAGAGTCAAATTGATGCGCTACCGAAAATTCCTGCTCCGAGAGCTGGTGAGAAACGCGCGTCAGGCGGAGAGCGCGGCCCCCCGGACATTGTGGCGACGCGTCACGAAGTCCTTCGCGGTCTCGACCGCAACCGCCGCATCGCGACAGTAGGCGTCTGCACCCACTGCCTCCGCGAACTGCTCGTTGAGCGGCGCCCCCCCCACCAGCACGGTGTAGTCGTCGCGTAACCCGCGCTCCTTCAGGGTGTCGATGACCACCTTCATGTACGGCATGGTGGTGGTGAGCAGGGCCGACATGCCCAGAATGTCCGGCTGGTGCTCGTCCAGTGCGGCCAGGAATTCGTCCGCGTCGGTATTGATGCCGAGGTCGATGACCTCGAAGCCGGCGCCTTCGAGCATCATCCCCACCAGATTCTTGCCGATGTCGTGGATGTCGCCCTTGACGGTGCCGATGACCACCTTGCCGATCGTGGCCGCGCCGGTCTCGGCGAGCAGGGGACGGAGAATCGCCATCCCGCCCTTCATCGCGTTGGCCGCGAGGAGCACCTCGGGGACGAAGAGGATGCCGTCCCGGAAGTCGATGCCGACAATGCGCATGCCCTCGACGAGCGCATCGTCCAGAACCTGCTTTGCCGTCCACCCGCGCTCCAGCAGGATATGCGTACCTTCCTCGATCTCGTCCTTCAGGCCGTCGTAGAGATCGTCGTGCATCTGCCGGACGAGCTCGTCGTCAGGCAGCGTGCGCAGGTCGAGTTCTTCCTCTTCGCCTGCATCGTCTTCGCGATCGAACTCGTCACCCTGCATGGCGGCGGCTCCTCGGTGACATCGGGATGAAACGCCCCTTCACGGGTTGCGCGCCGCGCCGGACGAGCGGCACCCACGCGCATCGTACGCACAATATCCACGGGTTGTGTGCGGCGCGATAATTGGCGCGCAGACTATCAGCCCCCGATCTCCGATCTGACACGATCGCGACGCAGGATTGCCGAAATGCGACAGCAGGCCGGGGCCGTATCCATCCACGCCCACCGGCTTCCGGCACGGACTGAAATACGACGGAATCGCACCGCGTGACGACCTCTCGGGTCGCCAACGGGAACCACCGACGGCCTTGCAATGTCCTCCCGTTGCCCCCCGGTGTCCCCGCGATATCTCCCCGGCATACCCCCCGGTATCGTTGGAGCGCGGCGGCGAACCTGCTAGCCTCCGGCGCCGCGTATCGGTACCACGCACCGACCACGGGGGAGGCACATGAGCGACCGCGCTCCGGACACGAGGATCATCGACGGCAAGGCATTCGCGGACGGGTTGCGGGCGCGGGTCGGGATGCAGGTCGGCGCGCTGAAGGATCACCACGGCATCGAACCGGGGCTTGCGGTGGTGCTCGTCGGCGAGAATCCGGCCAGCGAGGTCTACGTGCGCAACAAGGCGAAACAGACCCGAGCGGCCGGCATGCGCTCGTTCGAGCATCGGCTGCCGGCCACGACTTCGCAGGAAGCGCTCCTGGCGCTGGTGCGGCGGCTCAACCACGACCCGGACGTGAGCGGAATTCTGGTGCAGCTTCCGCTGCCGGCGCAGATCGGGGCCGACGCGATCATCGCCACCATCGATCCGGCGAAGGATGTCGACGGTTTCCATACCACCAATGCGGGGCTGCTCGCGGTGGGCGGCGACGGGCTGGTTCCGTGCACACCCCTCGGATGCCTGATGCTGCTGAAGGACCGGCTCGGCGACCTCTCGGGCGCACGGGCGCTCGTGCTCGGCCGGTCGAACATCGTGGGCAAGCCCATGGCGCACCTGCTGGTGCGCGAGAGCTGCACGGTGACCATCGCCCACTCGCGGACCCGCGCTCTGGCCGAGGAGTGCCGGCGTGCGGACATCCTCATCGCCGCGGTCGGTCGGCCCCGCATGGTGCCCGGGGACTGGGTCCGGCCGGGGGCGACGGTCATCGACGTCGGTATCAACCGGATCGACGCGGGCGACGGAAAGACCAGGCTCGTCGGCGACGTCGACTTCGAAAGCGCGCTCCCGAGCGTTGCGGGCATCACGCCGGTACCCGGCGGCGTGGGGCCGATGACCATCGCCTGCCTCCTGCACAACACCGTGCTCGCCGCGTGCCGGCAGCATGGGGTGGAGGTGCCGGAGGCGTAGATCGGAGGCGTGGGGAGCTGATACGCGCCACCCTCGACCGCGGGCCCGTGGGTCCGAACGGCTCGGTTGATCCGGGCGATGCGGGCGGTCATCGCCGGTTGCGGACATACCGCGCCGCGACGGCCTTCCTCGAATCCCTCGTCCGCACCCCACCCCGCACGCGGGAGGAGCGCGAAAGGCTCGGGCTGTATCCGATCGAATCGCTGCTCGATCGAATCGGCAACCCGCATCGCGAGCTTGCCGCCATCCACATCACCGGTTCCAAGGGCAAGGGCTCGACCGCGCTCTACCTGGAGGCGCTCCTCGCCGCGGCCGGCTTGCGCATCGGCACGTTCACCTCCCCCCATCTCGAACACTGGAACGAACGGATCAGGATCGCCGGTGCGCCGATTGGCCGCGGCAAGTTCGTCGAGGCGATGGAGCGGGTCCGGCCCGCCATCGCGGACCTGCATCGGGCCGACGCGGACACCGCGCCTGCCTTCTTCGATGCACTGGTCGCAGCCGCGTTCAACACCTTCGCCGACGCGGGTGTGGACATCGCCGTAATCGAAGCCGGCATCGGCGCGCGGCTCGATCCCACCCGCGCGTGCCGGGCAGCCGCCACCTGCGTGACATCGGTCGAGATGGAACATGCGGACCGCCTCGGACCCGCGCTCACCGACATCGCGCGCGAGAAGGCAGCCGTCGCGCGCGCCGGCGTGCCCCTGGTGATCGGCTCGATGCCGGCGCCGGCCTCAGCGGTGATGGAACGCGAAACCGCCCGGATCGGCGCTCCGCTCCGGCGCCTGGGTCGCGATATCGGGATACGCTGGCGCGGTGCGCGTCCGGCCACCGGCGCCCCGGCGGGCGCTTCCGGACACCGCGCGGCACAACGGCATGAAGCCGTGCGCACCGTCGGCGCCGGAGAAGCCGATGTCCTCCTCGCCGGACTCGGGGCAAAACTCCCGAAGCTCGCCGGCGCGCCCGTCGGCGCCGCAGAGGCCGACGCCCTCAGCCGGGCGGTGGTCGCCGAACCCCGATCGAGCGCGGGCACTTTCCCCGGCACCGAGGAAGCCGACATCCTCCTCCCGGGTCGCACTATCCGGATCGGTCTCCGGCAACCGGGACGGCACATGATCGAGAACGCGGCGCTCGCGCTCGCACTCGCGCACGAGATGGGGGCCCTGCGCCTCCTCGACGATGCGGCGGCGGGCACCGCGCTCAAGGCAGCCGACCTCCCGGGTCGGGTGGAGATACTGCGCGAGGCGCCGCTCGTCATCACGGACGGCGCGCATACCTCGGGATCGATCGCGGCGCTGGTCCGGATACTCGACGCCCGGCGGTCTACCACATTGGTGGCGGTGGTCTCGATCACCCGCGGAAAGGACGCGCCGAGCGTACTTTCTTCGCTGGTGCGGCAGGCGAATGTGGTAATCGCCACCGCGGTCGAGCCTTCCCGATCCCTGGCCGCGGAGGCGCTTGTGCGCGATCTGCGGGAAGCGGCGCCGCACGCCGCAATCGAGGCAATCGACGCCCCGGCCGATGCACTGCAAGCGGCGATGTGCCTCGCCGGGCGCGACGGAATCGTCTGTGCGACCGGTTCGATGTACATGGCGGGGGCGGCGCGGCGCATCCTCGGACCCAGGCGGCGGCGACCGACCCGAACCGGCCATCCGCCCGTATCCGATCATGCCGATGTCGATGCCGGCGCCACCGCGTGATGTCACGTCGGCCGACCGTGCGGCCGGATTGCGAGCTTGCTACTCCACCGACACGATACGGAGACCGAACTCCCGTCCCGCGTCCTCCAGCCACGTCCATGCGTACTGCGCGAAGCTGCGCTGCACGTAAATCTCGAACTCCGGCGCATCGCCGGTCTGATGGATCAATGCCTGACACTTGGCGAGTCTCGACTGCGCGCAGCGCCCGGAGCCGAACCGGCGGGGATGGAGATCGAGAGAGCACCCTTTCGCCAGAACCGCGGGCGCATCCGGGCCGGAGAGGACGAGGATAACGCGACCGTGCGACACGTCGGTCACTGCCGCGTGCTGCCCGGTCAGCGCATCGCGCAGCGCCCGCTCGATACGCGCCCGCCGGCGATCGGGGGTGACCACGAGCCACTCGTCCGGCCCGAGCCAGAGGATGGACAGGCCGCGCCGGCGCGCTGCGGTCAGCGGCTCGGCGACGGGCTCGAGTCCGATCGTCGCCGCCACCGCACTGCGCAGCGCCTGGTCGCCGCTGTCGCCGCGCAGCACCAGAAGGCCGCGCATGGGGGCCTCGCCGAGCGTCACCCCCCCCTCCCCGGCGACGACGGACGCTCGCGCCTCGAGCCCCAGGTGCGCGAGGGCGCTGCGGCGTTGATACCGCTCAGCCATGCGCGGATGCTCCTTTGCGCCCATCGCTCGCCGGTCCTGCCCCGAGCGCCCGCTCAGTCATGCGCGCGTGCTCCCTCCGGATCGAAGAACAGGGGTTCGGTGATGCGGGCGGATATCACCGAGCGCTCCAGCGGAACCATGACCCGCTCGCCGTGGCGGCGGCGCCCGCCCCGCACGAGCGCGAGGGCGATGGAACGACCGAGGTTGGCGCTGAAGTAGCTCGACGTGACATGGCCGATCATTCGCATCGGCGGCGCGGTTACCTTCTCCACGATCTGCCCCCCCTCGGGCAGCACGTCCTCGGGGTGCTCGGTCAGCAGTCCGACGAGCTGCTTGCGGTCGTCGCGCACGGTGTCGACACGGTCGAGCGAGCGCTTGCCGATGAAATCCTTCCTCCGGCTGACGATCCACTCCATGCCGAGATCAATCGGAGTCACGGTGCCGTCGGTGTCCTGCCCGGCGATGATGAACCCCCGCTCGGCGCGCAGCACGTGCATCGCCTCCGTACCGTAGGGGGTGATCCCGTAGCGCTGACCGGCGTGCATCAGCGCCGTCCACAGCGAGAGTCCGTAGCCCGCGGGAACGCTCACTTCGAACGACGACTCGCCGGTGAACGACACCCGGGCCACGCGAGCCGGCAGCCCCGCCACGCGCCCATCCCGCCAGCGCATGAAGGGGAAGGCGTCCCGGTCGAGATCGATGTCGGTGGTCAGCTCGGCGAGGAGCCGGCGCGCGAGCGGCCCCGAGATGGACGCGGTCGCGAGCTGCTCGGTCACCGAGGTGCAGTACACTCGGAGTTTCGGCCACTCCGTCTGCAGCCACTCCTCCATCCACCCGAGCGCCCGGGCCGCGTTGCCGCTGGTGGTGTGCACGAGGTAGTGGTGATCCGCGAGCCGCAGGGTGACCCCGTCGTCGAACACCATCCCGTCCTCGGTGCACATCAGACCGTACCGGCACCGTCCCACCCCGAGCCGCTTCCACCCGTTCGTGTAGATTCGATCGAGGAACTCCGCGGCGTCCGGTCCCTGCACGTCGATCTTGCCCAGCGTCGATGCATCCAGGATGCCGACCGCGTTGCGCACCGCGAGGCACTCCCGATCAACGGCCTCGCGCATCGACTCGCCATCGCGGGGGTAGTACCAGGGCCGCTTCCACTGCCCGACATCCTCGAACGCCGCGCCCTGCTCCACGTGCCACCGATGCATCGGGGTGGTGCGCACGGGGTCGGAAAGTTCGCCCACTTCGCGGCCGGCCAGGGCGCCGAACGTCGCGGGGGTGTACGGAGGGCGGAAGGTGGTGGTGCCGGTGGCGGCAATGTCGGCACCGAGGGTTTCGGACAGGATCGCCAGGGCGTTCACGTTGCTCGTCTTGCCCTGGTCCGTGCCCATGCCGGTCGTCGTGTAGCGTTTCAGGTGCTCGACCGAGCGATAGCCCTCCCGCGCCGCCAGCGCGATGTCGGATGCGGTCACGTCGTTCTGGAAGTCGACGAAGTGCTTGTCCAGCCGGCGGTCGGGATGACGCGGCGGAGCCGTCCAGAAGAGCCGGATCGGCGCTTCCTCGACCGCATCGACCTTGGGTAGCGCGGTGCCGCCCCGCATCCGGAACCCGCACGCGGCGGCGGCGGACTTGCCGGCCTCACGTCCCTCGGACAGGGCGAACGCGAGCGTTCCGGTCCCGTTGCAGCCGCCGGCGGAGAACTGTGCCTGGCGCGCCTCGCCGGGAACGAACACCCCCCGGGCCTCGTCGAAGGCGAGCCGGCCGCCCGACTGCGAGAAGAGGTGGACGGTCGGGTTCCAGCCACCAGACATGCACACCAGATCGCAGGGGATCTTCCGGCTCGTCCCCGTGTACCCGGCCGCGGCCGCGGTCAGCGCCGCCACCGAGACCCCGGTCACCGCCTTCGCACCCCGCACGTTGGTGATCGCATGTCCGGCCAGCAGTTCGATACCGCGACGCCGGAGTTGCGCGCGCCGGAGATCCGCAAGCTCCGTGCGCACGTCGACCACCGTTACCCGCAGGCCGGCATCGGCGAGGTCGAGAGCGGGGTCGTAGGCGGAGTCGTTGTTGGTGAACACCACCGCCGCGGTGCCGGGACGCACCGCGTAACGGTTGACGTAGCTCTGAGCCGCAGAGGCAAGCATCACCCCCGGCCGGTCGTTGTTGCAGAACACGAGCGGGCGCTCGTGCGCTCCGGTGGCGAGCACCACCTGCTTCGCGCGCACCTTCCACAGACGCTGGCGGACCCGGCCGCCACGCTCACGATATGGCAGATGGTCGGTACGGCGCTCCAGCACCGTGAGCGAGTTGTGGTCGTAGTATCCGAGAGCGGTCGCCCGCGACAGGATGCGCATCTCGTCCATGTCCGCGAGATCGGACACCATCGCGGAGACCCACTCCTCGGCGGGTGCGTCATCGATGGACTCACGAGTGCCGGGCAGGTGGCCCCCCGGCTCGGGCCGCTCGTCGACGACGAGCACCCGGGCGCCGGTGCGACCGGCGGCATGCGCCGCCGCCAGGCCGCTCGGGCCGGCGCCGACCACCAGAACGTCGCAGTGTGCCCAGGACTTGTCGTAGATATCCGGATCCGGCCCGGTCGGCGCGCGCCCGAGCCCGGCCGCACGGCGGATGAAATACTCGTACTTCATCCACCATGTCCCCGGCCACATGAAGGTCTTGTAGTAGAAGCCGGCGGGAAACAGCGCGCTCAGAAGTCCGTTCACCGCCCCCGCGTCGAACCGGACGTTTGGCCAGCAGTTCTGGCTGGCGGCGATCAGGCCATCGTGAATCTCCACCTGCGTCGCGCGGGCGTTGGGCTCACCGCTCGCGCCGATACCGAGCTGGATCAGCGCGTTCGGCTCCTCCACCCCGTCGGTGACCACCCCCCGCGGGCGGTGGTACTTGAAGCTCCGCCCCACCAGACGCACGCCGTTGGCCAGCAGCGCCGATGCGAGCGTGTCCCCCGCGAACCCGGAATATCGCTCCCCGTCGAACGAGAAACCGACAGGGCGGCCGCGATCGATGCGCCCCCCGGTGGGAAGCCGGAAATTCGCCCTGGTCATCGCCTTCTTCCCCGGGACGCGGGCTCGGCCGCAGGGCGTTCGTCCATGCGATACACCGCGAGGATCTCGTGGGTGACGGTATCGCGCTCGACGTTGAACCACCGCCGGCAGCCATATTCATGCACCCACCGCTCCCGGTGTCGACCCTTCGGATTGGCGCGCATGAACAGGTAGTCCGCCCACTCGGCGTCGGACAGCGTCCCCGGGTCGACCGGGCGGACGATGTCCGCCTCGCCCCCGCAGCGGAACTCGCTCTCCTCACGGAGGCCGCACCAGGGGCACTCGATCAGCAGCATCGCGACCGCCCTCTCCCGCTCAGTGCGCCACTGCGGCGGCACCGTGCTCGTCGACGAGAGCGCCGCTGGTGAACCGGTCCAGGTTGAACGCCGCGTTCAGCGCGTGCGGCGCATCGTGGGCGATGGTATGCGCGAAGACCCATCCCGAGCCGGGCGTCGCCTTGAACCCGCCGGTTCCCCAGCCGCAGTTGAAGTAGAGGTGCTTCACCGGGGTCTTCGAGATGATTGGGCTCGCGTCCGGGCAGACGTCGACGGTGCCCGCCCAGTGCCGCAGCATCTTCAGGCGCGAGAAGATCGGGAACAGCTCCACCAGGGCGCCCATCTGGTCTTCGATGACCGGGAAGCTGCCTCGTTGCGCGTAGGAATTGTAGCCGTCGACGCCGGCCCCGATGACCAGTTCACCCTTGTCGGACTGGCTGACGTAGACGTGCACCGCGTTCGACATCACCACCGAGTGGTGGATGGGCTTGACCGGCTCGGATACCAGCGCCTGCAGGGGGTGACTGTCGATAGGGAGCCTGAACCCGGCCATGGCCGCGAGAACGCTCGCGTGTCCGGCCACCACCACCCCGACCTTGCCCGCTCGGATGTAGCCCCGGGAGGTCTCCACCCCCTCGACCGCGCCGTCGCGCTGCCGAATGCCGGTGACTTCGCAGTTCTGGATGATATCCACGCCGCGGACGTCCGCGCCGCGGGCGAACCCCCAGGCGACGGCGTCGTGCCGCGCGACCCCGCCCCGGCGCTGGAGCGATGCCCCCAGGACCGGGTAGCGGACCTCCTGTGAGGTGTTGAGGATGGGCACCATGGCCTTGATCCGGGCTGGCGTGAGCACTTCGGAGTCAATGCCGTTCAGCCGATTGGCGCTCACCCGTCGAGACAGTTCGCGCAGATCATGGAGGTTGTGGGCGAGGTTGAGCACCCCGCGCTGGCTCAGCATGATGTTGAAGTTGAGTTCCCGGCTCAGGCCCTCGTAGAGCTTCAGCGAGTGCTCGTACAGATGGGCGCTCTCGTCCCACAGATAGTTCGACCGGATGATGGTGGTGTTGCGGCCGGTGTTGCCACCCCCCAGCCAGCCCTTCTCGATCACCGCGACGTTGCGCACTCCGTGCAGTGCCGCAAGATAGTACGCGGTCGCGAGCCCGTGCCCGCCGCCGCCGACGATGACCACGTCATAGGACGGCTTGGGCTCGGGGCTGCGCCACGCCGCCGGCCAGTGCTCGTGGCGGGTGAATGCGTTGCGCGCCAGGGAGAATATCGAATATCGCATCGTGGGAGCTGATCCCGGGGGTCCGCGGCCACCCCCGCGACGGGGATGCGTAGTGTAAGGATACCCATGCCCGAGCGCCACGCTCGGGCCCCGCTTCGGGCCCCGTCTCCGTGCGTTGCGTCGCGTTGGCGCCGGTGCGGGTGATGCCGTATGCTCGCGCGCCGTCGTTTCACACCACCGCCCCGAATGCCGGTTCTCGAACCGACATCGACGTACCCACCGACGACGCCGGGCGGGACAGCCCCGGGGAACCATGTCGTGAGTCATCTGAGTACCGCACTCGACGGCGCCGGATTCGTCGTCACCAGCGAGCTGACGCCGCCCAAGGGCACATCGCTGGATCCACTGCTTGCTCGTGCGCACTCTCTGCGCCGTCACGTCGACGCGTTCAACATCACCGACTCCCACGCCGCGCGCATGGCCATGGCGCCGCTCGCGGTCTCCCACTTGCTGATCGACCATGGCTTCGAGCCCATCATGCAGATCACGAGCCGCGACCGGAACCGCATCGCGATCCAGGCGGACCTGCTCGGAGCGTGGGCACTCGGGGTGCGGAACATCGCCTTAATGGGCGGCGATCCGCCGAAGAACGGCGATCATCCCGATGCTAAGGGGGTATTCGACGTTGTCTCCGCCGACGTCATCGGCGCTGCCGCGGGCATGCGCGGCGGGACCGACATGGCGGGCAACGCTCTCGACGGCTCGCCGGAGTTCTGCATCGGCGCCGTGGTCAACCCGGGCGCGAAGAACCTCGACCAGGAGATCGAGCGCATGGTGGAGAAGCGCGATGCGGGCGCGGCGTTCTTCCAGACCCAGGCGGTTTACGACACCGGGGCGTTCGAGCGGTTCGCGAACCGCGTCGAGCCGCTCGGCGTGCGCCTGCTGGCGGGGATCATTCCGGTGAAGTCCCCGAAGATGGCCGCCTGGATGAATACGCACGTGCCGGGTATCGAGGTTCCGGAGACGCTGATCCGCACACTCGCGGCCTCGAGCGACCGGGCTGCGACGAGCAGCGAGATGGCGGCGGCGACCATCGCGGATATCCGCCCGATGTGCCGGGGGGTGCATGTCATGGCGATCGGGTGGGAGGACAGGGTCCCGGGGATCCTCGAAGCGGCCGGGGTGCGCTGAACACCTGTCCACAATGCGCGGCGCCGGCCGGCGAAGTGCCGGCGCCTCGACCTCGAATCCACAGGAAGCGACACATGGCAACTCACCTGTTCACGAGTGAATCGGTTTCGGAGGGTCATCCGGACAAGGTCTGCGATCGGATCTCCGATACGGTGGTCGACCTGTACCTCGGCGCTGACGCCGGTGCGCGCGTCGGTTGCGAGACGCTGTGCACCACGAACCTCGTGGTCATCGCGGGCGAAGTGCGCGGACCCGACTCGATCCGGGCGGACGACATCGAGGCGCGGGCGCGCGACGCGATTCGCGACATCGGCTACGAGCAGGCAGGCTTCCACTGGAAGCACGCGGAGGTGCAGGTGCGCCTGCACCGGCAGTCCACCGACATCGCCCGGGGCGTGGATGCGGCCGGAAACAAGGACGAGGGGGCGGGCGATCAGGGCCTGATGTTCGGGTTCGCGTGCCGCGAGACCCCCGCGCTGATGCCCGCGGCCATTCACTTCTCGCACCGGATTCTGAAGCGGATGGCCGATGCCCGACACGCGGGTTCGACCCCCGGCCTGGGGCCGGATTCAAAAAGCCAGGTGACCCTGCGGTACGAGGACGGCAAGCCCGTCGCGGCGACCTCCGTGGTGGTCTCCACCCAGCACGACGAGGCGCTCGGGCAAACGCAGGTGCGCGAGATCGTGCGGCCGTTCGTCGAGGAAGTACTCCCCGAGGGCTGGATGTGCCCGGAGGAAGAGTTCTACGTCAACCCCACCGGCCGGTTCGTCATCGGCGGACCCGACGGCGACTGCGGGCTCACCGGGCGGAAGATCATCGTCGACACCTACGGCGGGGCGGCGCTTCACGGCGGCGGCGCATTCTCCGGCAAGGACCCTTCCAAGGTGGACCGCTCCGCCGCGTACGCCGCGCGCTGGGTGGCCAAGAACGTCGTCGCCGCCGGTCTGGCCGAACGCTGCACCATCCAGCTTGCCTACGCGATCGGGGTGTCGAAGCCGCTGTCGGTCTACGTCGACACCGCCGGCACCGGCGAGGCCGACGAATCGAAGCTCTCGCGGGTCGTTCAGGAGATTGTCGACCTCTCGCCCCGGGGCATCCGCGAGCGGCTCGGCCTCAGCCGGCCGATCTACAGCCGCACGTCCGCGTACGGGCACTTCGGGCGCGAACCCGAGGCCGACGGCGGATTCTCCTGGGAACGCACCGATCTGGTGTCCGATCTCAGGGGCGCGTTCGGAGCCTGAGCGGCAACCACCGAACCCGAACCAGCAAACGAAGGGTGAGCCGTGACGACCCGGAAAGATTTCAGAATCAGGAGCCTCGCCGACGCCGAATGGGGCCGAAAGGAGATCGCCATCGCCGAGACGGAGATGCCCGGCCTGATGGCGCTGCGCACCGAGTACGGCGCGACGCAGCCGCTGGCGGGCGCACGGATCGCCGGTTGCCTGCACATGACGATCCAGACCGCGGTGCTCATCGAGACGCTGACCGCGCTCGGCGCCGAGGTGCGCTGGAGTTCGTGCAATATCTTCTCCACCCAGGACCATGCGGCGGCGGCGGTGGCCGCGGCCGGGGTTGCGGTGTTTGCGTGGAAGAACGAGACGGAGGAGGAGTTCTGGTGGTGCATCGACCGCACCATCGAGGGGCCGCACGGTTGGCGTCCGAACCTGATCCTCGACGACGGCGGCGACCTCACCGCCGTCATGCACGAGAAGTACCCGGCGCTGATGGACGGCGTGCGCGGGCTGTCGGAGGAGACCACCACCGGCGTCCAACGGCTCCACGACATGGAGAAGACCGGCACCCTGATGGCCCCGGCCATCAACGTCAACGACTCGGTCACGAAGTCGAAGTTCGACAACCTCTACGGATGCCGCGAGAGCCTGGTCGACGGCATCAAGCGGGCCACCGACGTCATGATCGCCGGGAAGATTGCGGTGGTGAACGGGTTCGGCGATGTCGGCAAGGGCTCGGCGGAAAGCCTGCGCAGCCAGGGCGCGCGGGTGGTGGTCACCGAGATCGATCCCATCTGCGCCCTGCAGGCGGCGATGCAGGGCTACGAAGTGCGCACGATGGACGAGGTGGCTCCGCTCGGGGACATCTTCGTGACCGCGACCGGCAACGTCGACGTCATCACCATCGATCACATGCGACAGATGAAGGACCGCGCCATCGTCTGCAACATCGGCCACTTCGACTCCGAGATCCAGATCGAGGCGCTGCGCAACTACCGCTGGCACAACGTCAAGCCCCAGGTCGACGAGGTGGAGCTTCCCGACGGCCGCCGGCTCATCGTTCTCGCGGAAGGGAGGCTCGTCAATCTGGGCTGCGCCACCGGGCACCCCAGCTTCGTGATGAGCGCGTCGTTCACCAATCAGGTGCTCGCCCAGATCGAGCTGTGGCGGCACCCCGAGCGCTACGAGCGCAAGGTGTACGTGCTGCCGAAGCACCTCGACGAGAAGGTCGCCGCACTGCACCTCGACAAGCTCGGGGTCAACCTCACGAAGCTCGACGAGAAGCAGGCACGCTACATCGGCGTCGACCCGAACGGACCGTTCAAGCCGGAGTACTATCGGTACTGAGCGGCATGAAAGCGCTCCGGTTCACATACCATTTCGGCGGCGGCGCGCGGCCTGTGAGCGGCGGCGCCGGATCTTTGAGGATCGCGTCATGATCGAAGCGCGCCGCCACCACGACATGGGCGGGCTGGAGGCCGGCCCGGTCGAGCGGGGCGAGTGGGACGAGCCCGACAAGGCCCCGTGGGAGAAGCGCGTGGACGCGCTTCTGATGCTGCTCGGGCAGCGCAGGATCGTCGGCGTGGACGAGCTGCGACGGGGCATCGAGGAGCTCGGCGCCGACGCTTACGACCGCTACGGCTACTACGAGCGCTGGATGGCGTCCATGACCAACCTCCTGCTCGAGAAGAAGATCATCGGCGTGAGCGAGCTGGGCGCACGCATGGCGGAGATCGAGTCCGGCCGGAGGCGCGCGCCTCCATGACCGACACGGCCGCGAAGTTCGCCCCCGGCGACCGGGTCCGGGTGCGCGCGCACTTCCCCCCCGGCCATGTCCGCACCCCCTGGTACTGCCGCGGGCGAACCGGGGAGATCGAACGCATCTGCGGGCGGTTCCGCAATCCCGAACAGCTTGCGTACGGCCGCCGGGACGCGGATCGCGAAGTGCTGTACCGCGTCGGGTTCGCAAGCCGCGCGCTCTGGCCGGACCATGAGGGGGGCGCGCACGATCGGGTGGAGATCGAGATCTACGAACACTGGCTGGAACCGATGCCGGGAGAAGCAAGATGAGCGGACGCGAGCCCGCAGTGGCGACGACCCCCGTGCCCGCCCCCCGGCATCCGCACGGTGGCGACGACGCGGACCCGACCCGTCACCGCCACCATACGCCCGGCCCCGACGCGGAAGACGCTCCCCTCACCCATCATCAGGTGATGCAGATGGCAGTGACCTCGCTGCTGATCGAGAAAGGGGTCTTCAGCGCGGACGACATGCGCGCGCAGATCGAACGCATGGATGCCATCACCCCGGCCCGGGGAGCCCGGCTCGTGGCCCGCGCCTGGGTCGACGACGGCTTCCGACGGCGGCTGCTGACGGATTCGAAAGCGGCCGCGGCGGAACTCGGCATGGACATCGGCCCCGTTCCGATCCTCGTCATGGAGAACACCCCCGACACCCACAACCTCGTGGTGTGCACCCTGTGCTCATGCTATCCGCGCTTCCTGCTCGGCATCCCTCCGGACTGGTACAAGTCGCGCAGCTACCGCAGCCGCGCGGTGCGCGAGCCGCGCCGGGTGCTGGCGGAGTTCGGTACCGAGATCGGCGCCGAGCGCCGGATCAGGGTCCACGACAGCACTGCGGACATGCGATACCTGATCCTGCCGATGCGCCCTTCCGGCACCGAGGACATGAGCGAGGAGGCGCTGGCGGATCTCGTGACCCGGGACAGCCTCATCGGGGTGACGGAACCGCGCGCGGGCTGACGCCACCTCCCCCGACGCCACAGGCCGGGACGCAATCTCGATCGGCGGTCACTCCAGGCGCACCATCTCCCCGCCGAACTCCGCCGCCTCGTCCCGGAGCATCTCCCACATCGCGAGACCGAAGCTGCGAACGACGTACACGCGAAACGCCTCGTCCCCGCTCTTGACGATCTGAACGTTGAAGGGGCCGGCCAGAGTCACGACGCTGTCCCCGGTGCGCATGACCTCGACATCGACGGGACAGAGCTTCGCGAGCAGATCCGTCGCGTCCGGACCCGAAACGCGCACGACAGTCCGGGCGTGACTCAGGTCGGTGGTGCTCGCCCCGTGGGGGCGGAGCGCATCCTCGAGATGATCGATCAGCGCTCCCGGAGCGTGCTCGGTGCTCTCGGCGAGCCACCGGCCCGGCCCGTTCCATGCGTAGCGCACAACACCGGCGGCGAACGTCCGGTTGGGATGCACGTCCGCCCGGGACACGCCGAGCGCGTCCGCGAGCACCCCGGGGTCCGGGGCGCCGTTCACCTGAACCATCGATCGCGGGCGGCATTCGGCGATCACGACGCCGGGGGGGGTGTCCGAGCGGGCGCCGAATCGTCCGGCCCGGGCATGGCCCGACAGCGCGCCGCGTCTCGCCGGATCGTTCACGTCGCCTCCCTCATCCCTTCGGGCGCCGGTTCTCGGGGTCGATGAACACGGGATCGGTGATCCGCACCGGAGCGAAGCTCGCCGTGAGCGGCGAGGCGGCGTGGAGCGTCCGGCCCTTCCAGTCCCCGTCGTCCATCAGCGCCAGCGCGATATGGCGCTTCAGGGTGGGGCTGTAGCAACTGGAGGTGACGTGGCCGAGCATCGTCACCGGCCGCGGCGCGGTCGGGTTCCACACCAGGTGCCCGCCGCGCGGAATCCCCTTGCCGCTCTCCGAGACGAGCCCCACGAACGTCTTGCGCTTCCGTCCGCCTTCCCGGAACCGCTCCAGCGAGCGGCGGCCGATGAAGTCCTCGTCCTTCTCCATCCGGTCGAAGCCGAAGTCGGCGGGGATGGTGCGCCCGTCGAGTTCGTTCGGGACCACGTGCCCCTTCTCGATGCGGAGCACGCCGAGCGCCTCGGTGCCGTAGGGCATCACCTCGAACGACTCGCCGGCGGCCAGCAGCGCCTCCCACACGTGGATGCCGTAGTCGGCCGGGCAGTGCACCTCGTAGGCCCGCTCGCCGGAGAAGGTCATGCGGATGATGCGCACCGGCGCCCCCGCCACCGTAGTCTCGATGCAGCCCATGAACGGCAGCGCCTCCTCGGAGACCCCGGCGCCGCCGCAGGCGACCGCGAGCAGATCTCGCGAACGGGGCCCGGCCACCGCGACCCCCGCCCACTGATCGGTGACGGAAGTGAGATGCACCTCGAGGTCCGGCCACACCGTCTGCGCGTAACGCTCCAGGTGCGCCATCACCACCGCGGCATGGCCGGTGCCGGTGGTGAGGTAGTACATGTCGTCCCGGATGCGGGTGCAGGTGCCGTCGTCGAGGACGAATCCGTCCTCGCGCAGCATGAACGCGTAGCGGCACCGCCCCACCCGCAGGTTGCGGATGCGGTTGATGTACACCCGGTGCAGGAACTCCCCCGCGTCGCGGCCGCGCACCTCGATCTTCCCGAGGGTGGACACGTCGACCATCCCCACCGCCCGGCGCACGTGGCGCGCCTCGCGGTTGATGGCGTCCATCATCGACTCCCCGGGACGGAGGTAGTACTGAGCCCGCATCCACGGCCCGACGGTGACGAAGGTCGCCCCGTGCTCGGCGTGCCAGTCGTGCATGGGCGTGCGCCGCACCGGAGCCTGGTGGATGCCGACCTCGCGACCCGCGATCGCTCCGAGGGCGACCGGCGAGTACGGCGGCCGGAACGTGGTGGTGCCGACCGCGGGGATCTCGGTGCCGAGCGTCGCGGCGAGCACCGCGAGCCCGTTGACGTTGCTGGTGCGGCCCTGATCCGTGCCCATGCCGAGGGTGGTGTAGCGCTTGAGGTGCTCGACCGAGCGGTATCCCTCACGCACCGCAAGCTCGACATCGGCCACCGTCACGTCGTTCTGGAGGTCGACGAAGCGTTTGCCGTGGCGCCACGGCGGCAGCGGCACCGCCCAGAGCGGCCGCACCGGAGCGCCCTCGGCCCATTGCCGGACTTCCGGGCAGGCCGGCTCCGATCCGGCGTCGAAGCCCGCCGCGCGGGCGGCGTCGACCCCGGCCGCGACGCCGTCGGCGAGGCATTCGGACAGGCCGGGGAGGCCGCGCGCAGCTCCGGCCGAGCGTTCGCGCTGCGCACTCTCGCCGGGGACGAACGCGGCGCGGGTGACATCGAAGCGCAGCCGTCCCTGCGACTGCGAGAAGAGATGGACGGTCGGGCTCCAGCCGCCGGAAACACAGACTAGATCGCACCCGATGCGCCGGGAATCGTCCCCGACCGCCTCGCCGTCCGCCGAGAGCGAGCGCACCTCCACGGCGCCGACATCGGTGCGCCCCATCGCGCGCATCACCACACTGCCGGATACGACTTCCAGCCCGAAGCGCCGAACCGCGGCGAGAGCGTCCTCCCCCGGCCCGCTGCCGCGCGCGTCCACCACCGCGACCACGTTCGTCCCCGCGTCCAGCATCGGCTCCAGCGCCTCGTAGGCCGAATCGTTGTTGGTGAACAGCACCGCGCGTTCGCCGAGCCGGACGCCGTGCTGGAACGCGTACGTGCGAGCGGCGGAGGCGAGCATGACGCCGGGCAGATCGTTGTTCTCGAACGGGAGGGGGCGTTCGATGGCGCCGGTGGCGAGCACGACTTCTCCGGCCCGGATCCACCATGCCCGCTGCCGGACGCAGTGCGCGGCGGGGGCCGGCGCGTCGCCGGCGCGACGCTCCACCGCCACCACCATGTTGTCGTCGTAATAACCGAACGCGGTGGTGCGGTCGAGCATGCGGACCTTGGAGTTCGCGGCAAGCTCTTCGCGGACTCGGGAGACGAACGCCATCGGGTCGGTCCGCTCGATGGTGGCCGTGGACGCGGCGAGGCTGCCGCCGGGCGCGAGGGCGTCATCGACGAGAATCACGCGCGCGCCCGCGCGGGCCGCGGTGAGCGCCGCCATGAGGCCGGCCGGCCCCGCCCCCACCACGAGCACGTCGCAGAAGGCGTAGCGGCGGTCGTAGCGGTCCGGGTCCGGCTCGAGGGGCGCGCGCCCGAGCCCCGCCGCCCTGCGGATGAATCGCTCGTAGAACATCCACCACGACCCCGGCCACATGAACGTCTTGTAGTAGAACCCGGCGGGGAAGAGCCTCGAGGCCGCGTTGATCAGCGCTCCGGCGTCGAACGCGAGCGACGGCCAGCGGTTCTGGCTCTGCGCTTGCAGTCCGTCGAACAGCTCGACCCGGGTCGCCTTCAGGTTCGGTTCGGCCCGTGGTCCGGCGCCGACGCGGACGAGCGCATTGGGCTCCTCCGCCCCGGCCCCGAAGATGCCGCGCCGGCGGTGGTACTTGAAGCTGCGGCCGACGAGCCGGACCCCGTTGGCGAGCAGCGCAGAGGCCAGGGTGTCGCCCCGATACCCCGTGTAGCGCCTGCCGTCGAAGGTAAACGCGAGCGGCGCGGAACGGTCGATGCGCCCTCCCCGCTCCGCTCGGTGAGTCTGGGAAGTCATCGGCACCCTCCCCGACCCGGGGTCGGGACCGGAGTCGAGTTCGGGTAGTGCCGCGTTTTGAAATTCTGCCCGGTATCTCCGGCCTGCGTGCAGCGGCTCTCCCGAGACTTCAGGAGTCGAAGTGGGGCACCCGAGTTCGGGGCCAGGGCCGGGGTCGAGTTCGGGGCCGGGGCCGTGACCATCACCGTGCGCCCGCACACCTCGGGCATCGGCAATGAGGGCGACGATTGCCGCATCGCCATCACCACTTGCCCCGACGTTCCGGCGCCCCGGCCGCCGGACGTACCGGATCCGCCGGTCCGGCCCCCATCCCCGTCACTTGCAGAGGCGGGATCATCGGTGCTCGTCCTCGCCGAGGTCGGCGTCGGGGGGGCCGCTCGCGTGCACGCAGTGGGTCCAGGTATCACGCCTGACCTTGATCCAGCTCCGGCAGCCGGCGCTGTGCTGCCACCATTCGCTGTGCGGACCGCGGGGGTTGTCGCGGAGGTAGACGTGGTCGAGCCACGCCTCGGCGGAGACGGCGTCCGGGTCCGCGGGCCGGTCCACGGTGGCGTCGCCGCCGTAGGTGAATTCGATGTGGGCGCGCGGTCCGCACCACGGGCACGTGATCAGCAGCATGTCGGGCGCTCCTTCCGTGCGTCGACGCAGTGTCGATGCGGCCGGATCCGTGCGTCGGCCCGGAACATCGCGTCAGTGCGCCTGCGGGCTCGCGCCCGCACCCTTCTCGTCGAGGAGCGCGCCGCGGTGGAAGCGATCAAGCCGGAACGCCGCATTGAGCGGGTGCGGCGCATCGTTCGCGATGGTCCAGGCGTGGCACCAGCCCGCCCCCGGGGTGGCCTTGAACCCCCCGTAGCACCAGCCGCCGTCCATGTAGAGCCCCTTGACCGGCAGCTTGCCGAGGATGGGGCTGCCGTCCATGGTCATGTCCATCACCCCGCCCCAGGTGCGCATCAGGCGCAGCCGGCTCAGGAAGGGGAAGAGCGAGATCGCGCCCTGGATGACGTGCTCCAGCGTCGGCAGGTTTCCGCGTTGCGCATAGGAGTTGTAGAAGTCGAGGTCGCCACCCATGAGGATCTCGCCCTTGTCGGTCTGGCTGATGTAGACGTGCGCGGCGCCCGAGGTCACCACCGTGTCGAGCACGGGCTTCAACGGCTCGGTGACCATCGCCTGCAGCACATGGGATTCGATGGGCAACCGCAGCCCGGCCATCGCTGCCAGGCGCGAGCTGTTGCCCGCCACCGCGAGACCGACCTTCTTCGCCGCGATGTAACCGCGCGTGGTTTCGACGCCGGCGACACGCCCTGCGTCGATGCGCAGGCCGGTGACCTCGCAGTTCTGGATGATGTCCACGCCGCACGCATCGGCCGCGCGCGCGTATCCCCACGCCACCGCGTCGTGGCGCGCGGTCCCGCCGCGGCGCTGGACGAGCGCACCGTTGACGGGGAAGCGCGCATCCGCAGAGCAGTTCAGAAGCGGCACCATCGACCGGACCTCGCCGACCGAGAGCCACTCCGCGTCGATGCCGTTCAGCCGCATGGCGTTCCCGCGGCGGCGGGCGGCGTCGATCTGGGCGTCGTTGTGGGTGAGGTTCACCACGCCGCGCTGGCTGAACATGACGTTGTAGTTCAGGTCGCGGGTCAACCCCTCCCAGAGCTTCAGCGAATGCTCGTAGAAGTGCGCGTTCGCCTCCAGGAGGTAGTTGGAGCGCACGATGGTGGTGTTGCGGCCGGTGTTGCCGCCGCCAAGCCAGCCCTTCTCCACCACCGCCACGTTGCTGATGCCGTGCAGCTTCGCGAGGTAGTACGCCGCGGCCAGACCGTGCCCGCCGCCACCGACAATAACCACGTCGTACGCGCGCTTCGGTTGCGGGCTGCGCCACGCCAGCGGCCACCCCTGGTGGTGGCCGAGCGCGTTTCGGGCCAGGCTGAAGATGGAGTAGCGCACGTGCGGCATCCCCGGGTTCGGATCGGGGCGAATATACACATAGACCGACCGATTCTCACCGCAAAATCGGCCACGCGAAACCGGTCATGGTCCCTGGAGAATGGAGGCGATCCACACCAGCCGCACCCCGGCACTCGCGTCCGCCGCTGCCGCTGCTCCCTTCCGGGCCTGACGGGGTTCACGACCTGGCGATGCGAGGGGACCGATGCGGACCGCCATCGACTACGCACTTCGTCACGAAGCGAGGACCAGGATATCACGGGTTGCGGAGCCACCACGCCCGCCTCGCCATGCCCGACGCCCCCGGGAATCCGGCCCGCACTTCTCACCCGGTTGCGAGCGAGGAGGCACTCCGGCCGCAATCGATCCGGATTTCCGGAGCACCAGACCTCCGACAGACGCGACAATCGGGGAATATGCACACCACTCGGCTGCGGCGGATTGCGGGAGCAAATGGTCTGTCCGGTGCGGCGGATTGCGGACCCGCCGCGCCTCCCTTACTCTTGCCGCCCCCGGAGAGGTGTCCGAGCGGCTTAAGGAGCACGCCTGGAAAGTGTGTGTACGTTAACAGCGTACCGAGGGTTCGAATCCCTCCCTCTCCGCCAATCCCCTTTTTATTATCAATCAGTTACATCGTTTTTTAGGATTTGATCCCACATTTGTTCCCACAATCGGAATTCGTGCCTGTGCGCGGGTGAGGTTGCTCCGGGCCGGGCGCTTGCCGACCGCGGGCTTCCCGCCGCACCCCCTGACGAGCGCCCGTGCGGGGCGGTGGAGCGTTCGCGTCTCGGGCCACCGGGGGCGCGGCTTCCAAGGTGCAGGGTCGAATCCAAGAGAAAGCCCCGCACGGGGCGGGGCTTTCGGTCCTGCGGTTTCCCTGCCGTCTCGCCGGCCCGGTCGGCCCGGGGAGAGACGGCGCCGGGGGGTCGGCGCGACGGCCGGGGGCGAGAGGCGCCCGCCTCGGCCCTCACCGCCCGCGCACGCCCTACATCATCCCGTCCATCCCCCCCATCCCGCCGCCCGGCCCCATCGCCGCACCCTCATCCTTCTTCGGCTTCTCCGCCACCGTCGCCTCCGTCGTAATCAACAACCCCGCAATCGACCCCGCATTCTGCAACGCCGTCCTCACCACCTTCGTCGGATCCAATATCCCCATCTTCACCAAATCCCCATACGCCTCGGCCTGCGCGTTGAACCCGTAGTTCCCCTTCCCATCCACCACCTTGTTCAACACCACCGACGGCTCACCCCCCGCATTGGCCACAATCTGCCGCAACGGCTCCTGCATCGCCCGACGCGCAATCGAAATGCCCGTGTCCTGGTCCTCGTTGTCCCCCTTCAACCCCTTCAACCGCGACAACGCCCGCACCAGCGCCACCCCGCCCCCAGGCACCACCCCCTCCTCAACCGCCGCGCGCGTCGAATGCAACGCATCCTCCACCCGCGCCTTCTTCTCCTTCATCTCCACCTCCGTCGCCGCCCCCACCTTGATCACCGCCACCCCACCCGCCAGCTTCGCTACCCGCTCCTGCAACTTCTCCCGGTCATAATCCGACGTCGTCTCCTCAATCTGCTGCTGTATCTGCTGCACCCGCGCCTTGATGTCCGACGCCTTCCCCGACCCATCAATCAACGTCGTGTGCTCCTTGCCCACCTGCACCCGCTTCGCCCGACCCAAATCCTCCACCGTCGCCTTCTCCAGCGACAACCCCACCTCCTCACTGATGACCTGCCCCCCCGTCAGTATCGCCATGTCCTGCAACATCGCCTTCCTGCGATCCCCAAAACCCGGCGCCTTCACCGCCGCCACCTTCACTATCCCCCGTATCGTGTTCACCACCAACGTCGCCAGCGCCTCACCCTCCACATCCTCCGCAATCACCAACAACGGCTTGCCCGACTTCGCCACCCCCTCCAACACCGGCAGCAAGTCGCGAATGTTCGACACCTTCTTGTCATGCAACAAAATGTACGGGTCCTCCAGCTCCGCCGACATCGAATCCTGATCATTGATGAAGTACGGCGACAAATACCCCCGGTCAAACTGCATCCCCTCCACCACATCCAACTCATTGTCCAGACTCTTCCCCTCCTCCACCGTAATCACCCCCTCCTTGCCCACCCGCTCCATCGCCTCGGCAATAATCGAACCGATCGCCTCATCCCCGTTCGCCGATATCGTCCCCACCTGCGCAATCGCCGTGCTGTCCTTCGTCGGCTTCGACAACCCCCGCAACCCCAACACCGCCTCCGACACCGCACGGTCCACCCCACGCTTCAAATCCATCGGATTCATCCCCGCCGCCACCGCCTTCAACCCCTCACGCATCATCGCCTGCGCCAACACCGTCGCCGTCGTCGTCCCATCACCCGCGACATCCGACGTCTTCGACGCCACCTCCTTCACCATCTGCGCACCCATGTTCTCGAACTTGTCCTCCAACTCAATCTCCTTCGCCACCGACACCCCGTCCTTCGTCACCGTCGGCGCCCCAAAACTCTTCTCCAACACCACGTTGCGACCCTTCGGACCCAACGTCACCTTCACCGCATTCGCCAAAACGTTCACCCCCGCCGACATCCGCGCCCGCGCATCCTCGCCAAAACGCACCTCTTTCGCTGCCATCGCTTGTGCCCTCTCGTCTGTGTCGTTCTCTCAACCAACCGTGAATCCAACGCCGACCGGCCCCCCGATCAGCCCTCAATCACCGCCATGATGTCGTCCTCGCGCATCACCAGCAGATCCTCACCATCCACCTTGATCTCCGTGCCCGAATACTTCCCGAACAACACCCTATCCCCACACCGCACATCCAACGCCCGCACCGAACCATCCTCAAGCAACTTCCCACGACCCGTCGCCACTACCTCACCCCGAATCGGCTTCTCCGTCGCCGTGTCCGGTATCACTATCCCCCCCGCCGATGTGCGCTCCTCCTCCTCTCTCCTGACGATCAGACGATCGTGCAAAGGTCTGATATTCATAGGTTTCTATCTCCTGCTGAGTTTCTTAACATGGGTTCGAAGCCGCGGCCGCCCGACACCTTCGAAACGGATGCCGAAGTCATGTTGTTAGCACTCCGCTTGGGCGGGTGCCAAGTCTTGGGGTCGAATCGGTCGATGTCAAGGGTGCTCCCGGGGGGTGGTGCCGAAAGTGGCGCCGCGGGTGGTGTCGGGAGTGACGCCGGGAGTGGTGCCGAGGGGTAGTGCCGGGAGTGATGCCGGGTGATGCCGGGAGTGGCGCCGAGGGGCGGTGCCGGAGAAGATGCGGGCCGAACTTCGGCGAATCTGGCACCGGTCCGGTATGCTCCCGGGCCGTCGGCCGGCGTTCAGTCTTCGCGCTTGAACTCGCCCTCGAAGACATGCCCCCGGGGTGGCCCGGCCCGTGCTGCGTGGTGCGACCGGATGAGCCGCAACTCGATGAACCGCACGATGACCGCGCGCCGAAGCGGAGGGACCAGACCGGCAAATCCGATCATGTCGGTCACGAACCCGGGGGTCAGCAACAGTGCCCCGGCCACCAGAAGGAAGATGCCTTCGATGATCGCCACCGCAGGGACCTCGCCCGCGTCCAGGCTCCTGCGCAACTCCAGAACCGTCGAGAACCCCTGGGCACGCACGAGCATGGCGCCGACCGCTGCGGTCAGCACCACCAGGCAGATGGTCGGCAGCGCGCCGATCATCCCGCCGACCTGGAGCAGCAGCCAGATCTCGGCGAGAGGCACCGCGATGAACAGCAGGAGGAGCAGGTGAAGCACTCTCATGCGCGTACCGTATCAGCTATGCGGGCCGCGATGCAGGCAATCGCCGCGGCCCCCTCGGCGCCGGACGGGACATGATCACGCGCCGCGCCTTCGGTATCGGCTCGCTGCTCGGGGCCGGCGCATTCGCGGCGGGATTCGCGTTGTCGCGGTGGCGGGGAGACGAATCGCCGACTCCCCGGGTGGCGGCCAGTGACTCCACCGGAAGCGTCGCCGCCGGCGACCCGTCGATTCAGTCGCCCTCCGCCGAACCCGCAGCCGAACCATCGAATCGAGCCGTGGACTTCCAGTTCACGGATCAGCACGGGGAAAAGCGCCGGTTCTCCGACTGGGACGGCACGGTCAGAGTCGTCAACTTCTGGGCGACGTGGTGCCCACCCTGCGTTCATGAAATTCCGATGCTGGTCTCGCTGCAGGAATCGTTCCGAGAGCAGGGGGTCCAGTTCATCGGCGTCGCCGTGGACGATCCGGACGGTGCGTTCTCGATGGCGAAGGAACTCGGGATGAACTACCCCACCATGGCCGATGCCCGCCGCACCCTCGATCTGTTGCACACCTACGGCAACCGGGCCGCCGCCCTTCCGTTCACGGCGTTCGTCGACCGGCAGGGCACGATCCGCGATCGGCACACCGGGGAGCTGACCCGGGAGCTGACCCGGGAGAAAATCCGATCCCTGCTTCCCTGAGGCAGTCGGAGGGCGACAACGAGAGTCGTTCGAGAGCCAGGCGCAGAAACATGCAAGGGGGTATCTTCACCCGAGTTTCATGCGCCCAAATTTCATGATATTCGCCGATTTGCATCGAATATGCACAATCCGGCACACTGCGACTCGTCGAGCCCGTACCGGGGATGCATACTGCAATGGCCCGCCTGCTCCTGTTGAACGGCGCAAACCTGAACCTTCTCGGCACCCGCGAACCGGAAGTCTATGGTCATACCACGCTCGCCGACATCGAGTCCGACCTCACGACCCTTGCCGGAAGCGACGGGCACCGGCTCGAGTGCTTCCAGAGCAACGCCGAGCACGCGCTGATCGATCACATCCACCGGGCCGCAAGGGAGGGGGTCGACTGCGTCATCATCAACCCTGGCGCATTCACGCACACCAGTGTGGCCATTCGCGACGCATTCCTCGGGACCGGCCTCCCGTTCATCGAGATCCACATTTCCAATATCCACCGGCGCGAGTCGTTCCGCCGCCACTCGTACCTGTCCGATGTCGCGGCCGGAGTGATCATCGGGCTCGGCCCGGCCGGCTACCGACTGGCGTACCAGGCCGCGCTGTCCCGCCTCGGCGGCGGTGGGTGAGGAGACGAGGCGTGGACATTCGCAAGGTCCGGAAGCTGATCGACCTGCTGGAGGGCTCCAGCGTCGACGAGATCGAGATCCACGAGGGCGAGGGGTCGGTGCGGGTCAGCCGGCACCGCGCCCCCGCCGCCGCGCCGGTACACCACTACCACGCGGCCCCGGCCGGCGGGGTGCTGCCCGCTCCCGCGCCCGCCGTGGCCGGAGACCCGGCACCACCCGAGGCCGGGGCGGACAGCCAGCTCCCGCCCGGACATGTGGTGACCTCGCCGATGGTGGGCACGTTCTACCAGGCCTCCTCCCCGGGTTCCAAGCCCTTCGTCTCCACCGGACAGCGGGTCGCGCCGGGCGATACCCTGTGCATCATCGAAGCGATGAAGATCCTCAACCAGATCGAGTCCGAGGTCGCAGGCGAGGTGCGGGCGATCATCGCCGAGAACGGACACCCGGTGGAGTACGGCGAACCGCTGTTCGTCATCGACACCGACGCGTAGTGCGAAAAATTCACCAACCCGCGGCGGCGAGCGCGGATCGGCTCCGGACCAGCCGCGCGCTCCGCAGGACGGCCCGACGGGCTGCGTCGAACCCGGTCCGCTCAGGATCGCCGGCCATGCCGCTTCGAGATCTCCGGCGGCGGGACGGTCGCCGGTGCCATCCCCGAGCCCAGGCCGGGAACCCATGCTGACCAAGGTCATCATCGCCAATCGCGGCGAGATCGCGCTCCGCATCCTGCGGGCCTGTCGCGAGCTGGGGATCCGCACCGTCGCGGTGCACTCCCTGGCCGACCGGGATCTGAAGCATGTGCGGCTCGCCGACGAGTCCGTGTGCATCGGCCCTGCCTCCTCGGCCGAGAGCTACCTCAACATTCCCGCGGTGGTGAGCGCGGCGGAGGTGACCGATGCCGTCGCGGTGCACCCCGGATACGGCTTTCTCTCGGAGAACGCGGACTTCGCCGAGCGCGTGGAGCGAAGCGGTTTCATCTTCATCGGCCCCAGGCCGGAAACGATCCGGCTGATGGGAGACAAGCTCTCGGCCATCGCCGCGATGCGCGAGGCCGGCATTCCGTGCGTGCCCGGCTCGGACGGCCCCATCGGCGACGATCCGCAGGAGACGCTC
The DNA here is from genome assembly GCA_965221725.1 of Gammaproteobacteria bacterium. Taxonomy (GTDB): domain Bacteria; phylum Pseudomonadota; class Gammaproteobacteria; order HK1; family HK1; genus HK1. The sequence goes on along the minus strand of OZ244909.1, from coordinate 6,963 downwards.
GGCATCGCCCGCGACATCGGCTATCCGGTGATCGTGAAGGCGGCCGGCGGCGGCGGGGGGCGCGGAATGCGCGTGGTCCACTCGGAGGCGGCGCTGCTCAATGCGGTAACCCTCACCCGCGCCGAGGCCGGAGCCGCGTTCGGCAACGACGCCGTCTACCTCGAGAAATACCTCGACAACCCGCGACACGTCGAATTCCAGGTTCTCGCCGACACGCATGGCAACGTGGTGCACCTCGGCGAACGCGACTGCTCGATGCAGCGCCGCCATCAGAAGGTCATCGAGGAGGCGCCTGCGCCCGGCATCAGCGCCGAGGTGCGCGACGCGATGGGCGCACGATGCGTCGCAGCGTGCCGCGAAATCGACTACCGCGGCGCGGGCACCTTCGAGTTCCTGTACGAGGACGGCCGGTTCCATTTCATCGAGATGAACACCCGGATCCAGGTGGAGCACCCGGTGACCGAGCTGATCACCGGCATCGACATCGTGAAGGCCCAGCTCCGGATCGCGGCCGGCGAGGAACTCCCGTTCGCGCAGGACGACATCCGCATCCGCGGACATGCCGTCGAGTGCCGCATCAACGCCGAGAACGCCACCACCTTCCGCCCGTCGCCCGGAACGATCTCGCTGTTCCATGCCCCCGGGGGGCCCGGCATCCGGATCGACAGCCACATCTACACCGGCTACGAGGTGCCGCCCCACTACGATTCGATGATCGGCAAGCTCGTCGCCCATGGCGAGACCCGCGAGTTCGCCATCGCGCGAATCGTCACCGCGCTGGAGGAAATCGTCATCGAGGGCATCGACACCAACATCCCACTGCATCGGGAGCTCTGCCGCGACGCCGCGTTCCTCGCCGGCGGCACCGGCATCGGCTACCTGGAGCGCAAGCTGGGCATCGAGCCCTGAACCCCGAGAGCCGGACCTGGTTCGAGCTCGGGCTCGAATGCGGGCGCGCCGGGCTCGACGCGGTGTGCGAGCACCTGGAGGCCGCCGGCGCGGTGTCGGTGACCCTGGGGGACGCCGGCGACGATCCGCAGCTCGAACCGAAGCCCGGAGCGACGCCGCTGTGGCCCCGCGTGCGGGTGCGCGCCCTGTACGAGTACGCCGCCGGCGCGGAGGCCGCCCGCTTGGCGCTGCCGGACGCCGCGGCGGCAACCGCCGTGCAAGTACGGCGAATCAGCGACCGGGACTGGCTCGCCGCCTCCCTTGAGGACATCGTGCCGATCGAGGTCGGCGCGCTCTGGATCGGGCCGCACCGGGTGACTCCGCCGCCGGGCCGCATCGTGGTGCGCCTGGAGCCGGGGCTCGCCTTCGGCTCCGGCCGCCACCCCTCCACGCGGCTGTGTCTCGAATGGCTGGCCCGCAAATTCGGCCACTTCGCGGCGGCGGATGCGGACCTGCCCGGGCGTTCGCCGGTGGCGCGGGCGGATCCGGCATCGACGGCATCAACGGCCTCGAACGCGCCCGGCCGGCGGCCCGGAGGGCTCGACGTCATCGACTACGGCTGCGGATCGGGCATCCTCGCGGTGGCGGCGGCGGTGATGGGTGCGCGCCGGGTGACCGCGATCGACATCGACCCGCAGGCGTTGCAGGCCACGGCGGAGAATGCGCGAGCCAACGGCGTGTCGGATCGCGTGAGCGTGGTGGCGGCGGAGACGGCGACGAGCACCTCGGTCTCACCGGCCCCTCTCGTGGTCGCCAACATCCTCGCCGATCCGCTGATGGCGCTCGCGCCGGTGCTCGCGGATCTGACGGTCCCGGGCGGGGAGCTTGCGCTGTCGGGCATCCTCGAAGCGCAGGCGGACGAGGTCGCCGGCGCCTTTGGCGGCGCGTTCGACCTGCACGCCGGCGGAAGGAGCGAAACATGGGTGCGCCTCGACGGCAGGCGGCGCGAAGAGCCCACATCGTCGGGCATGGTCAGGCGCCGTCACGCCGATTTGCCACATCAGCGTGATTGCGTATAGATTCGACGGCAGAGGGTAGTCTCCTCTTCACCCATCTCGCAGTTGATTGCAGACCGTCAGCGCCCCTGTCAGGACGATTGCAATGCGGACAGGCTCGTTCACCGTGCCGAATCGAGTCGTGCTGGCGCCCATGGCCGGGGTCACCGATCGACCGTTCCGCCAACTCTGCCGCCGGCTCGGGGCCGGGCTGACGGTCTCGGAGATGGTGACCAGCGACCCGAGGCTGCGCACCACCCGCAAGACCCTGCGACGCATCGACCATGCCGGCGAGCCCGCGCCCCGGTCGGTGCAGATCGCCGGCGCCGACCCCGCTCAGCTCGCCGATGCAGCGCGGTTCAACGTCGCGCACGGCGCCGACATCATCGACATCAACATGGGCTGTCCCGCGAAGAAGGTGTGCAACGTGGCCGCGGGTTCGGCGCTGCTGGCCGACGAGGCGCTCGTCGGCCGCATCCTCGACCGCGTCGTCGCCGCGGTCGACGTGCCGGTCACCCTGAAGATCCGCACCGGCCCCTCCCCCGACCGCCGCAACGCGGTGCGGATTGCGCGCCTGGCGGAGTCGGCTGGCGTCGCCGCCGTCACGGTGCACGGGCGCACCCGCAAGTGCGCATTCGCAGGCCGCGCGGAGTACGACTCGATCCGCTCCGTGAAGCGCGCGGTCTCGATCCCGGTCATCGCCAACGGCGACATCACGAGCTCGGAGCAGGCGCGGCGCGTGCTCTCCTTCACCGGCGCCGACGCGGTGATGATCGGCCGCGCCGCCCAGGGCAACCCCTGGCTGCCCGGCGCGGTCGCCGCCTATCTCCGCTCGGGGACGGAGGTTGCGCCGCCGTGCATGCAGGAACGGGGCGAAGTGCTCCTCGCGCACCTGCGCGCACTCCATGTGTTCTACGGCGAGACGGCCGGAGTCCGGGTCGCCCGCAAGCACCTTTCGTGGTACTGCCGGGCGTATCCGCACGGCGAGCGGTTCTGGCGCCGCGTCAACCGCGTCGAGTGCGCGCAGCGGCAGCTCGACCTCACGCGGGATTTCTTCCATCGTCTGATCGATGAATCACCCGCGAGGCCCGGGGCGTGAGTGCGCCGAGCCGGACGCGGCCCTCCGGCTCCCCCGCCCGCGGCTCTTCACCCGCGCTGCCCCTGGAAACCCCGCCCGACCGCCGGTCGGAACCCCTCGGCGAGTGCGTCAGGGCCGCGGCGGAGGGCTACCTTCGGCAGCTCGATGGACACGACGTGTCGGAGCTTCTCTCGCTCGTCATGACGGAGGTCGAGGTGCCCCTCCTCCAGACGGTGCTCGCACACACACACGGGAACCAGAGCCGGGCCGCGGCCATGCTCGGCATCAACCGCGCGACGCTGCGCAAGAAGCTCAAGCGCCACAACCTCATATGACGCTCGAGGCCGGCGCGGCGCGCCTCGGGCACGCAAGCGAGCCCGCAAGGTATGAAGCAGCGGCGTCGAACGCCTGGGCCGCGTTCAGCGCAGCCAATGCAGTCGGATTCGCGTCCGCAGCCGTGATCCGATGAGAGATCCGGGCCGGAGAGAAGCTGAATGAGCACGGTCAAGCGCGCCCTCGTGAGCGTCTCCGACAAGACCGGCATCGTCGACTTCGCGCGCGGGCTGCACGAGTCGGGGATCGAGATCCTCTCCACCGGCGGCACCGCGGCGCGCCTCCGGGACGCGGGCGTGCCCGTCACCGATGTCTCTTCCTGGACCGGGTTCCCCGAGATGATGGACGGCCGGGTGAAGACCCTCCATCCAAGGATTCACGGCGGCCTTCTCGCGCGACGGGACACCGACGCGGACGCGATGCGCGAGCACGGCATCGCGGGCATCGACCTGCTGGTCGTCAACCTCTATCCGTTCGAGCAAACGGTGGCGCGGCCGGGCTGCGACCTCGCGACCGCCGTCGAGAACATCGACATCGGCGGACCGGCGATGCTGCGCGCGGCGGCGAAGAACCACGCCTGGGTCACCGTCATCGTCGACATCGGCGACTACCCCGCGGTGCTGGAAGAGCTGCGCACGGCCGGGGCGGTGAGCGCCGCCACCCGGTTCCGGCTCGCGACCCGGGCCTTCGAGCACACCGCGCGCTACGACGGGGCGATTGCAAGCTACCTGGCCCGAAAATTTCATCGATCGCGAACCGGTGAAACCCCCGGGCCGGACGCACGGGACGGCGCCGGCACGCCCCCCGCCGCGTTCCCCCGCACCCTGAACCTCCGGTACGAGAAGGCGCAGGCGATGCGCTACGGCGAGAACCCGCACCAGCGCGCGGCGTTCTACGTCGAGCGCCCGGGCCCGGAGGCGAGCGTGGCGACGGCGCGGCAGCTTCAGGGCAAGGCGCTCTCGTTCAACAATGTGGCCGACACCGACGCCGCCCTGGAATGCGCCAAGGCGTTCGAGGCGCCGGCCTGCGTGATCGTCAAGCACGCGAACCCGTGCGGCGTGGCGGTCGGAACGTGCATCCGCGACGCCTACCACCGCGCGTTCCGCACCGATCCGACCTCCGCGTTCGGCGGCATCATCGCCTTCAACCGCCCGCTCGACGCGGAAACCGCCGCGGCCATCGTCGAGCGGCAGTTCGTCGAGGTGGTTGTCGCCCCGCGGGTCGACGCGGCGGCGCTGGCGCCGTTCGCGACGAAGGAGAATGTGCGGGTGCTGGAGTGCGGCGCGCTTCCCGCCGCACCGCGCACGGCGTTCGATTTCAGGCGGGTGACCGGCGGGCTGCTGGTGCAGGATCGCGATACCGGCGCGGTGGCGGCGGAGAACCTGGAGGTCGTGACCCGGCGTGCCCCCACTGCGGCGGAGATGCGCGACCTGCTCTTCGCGTGGAAGGTGGTGAAGTTCGTGAAGTCGAACGCCATCGTCTACTGTCGGGACGGCATGACCATCGGCATCGGGGCCGGCCAGATGAGCCGGGTGTATTCCGCGAAGATCGCGGGCATCAAGGCGCGGGACGAGGGCCTGGAGGTTCGCGGCTCGGTGCTTGCGTCGGATGCGTTCTTCCCGTTCCGCGACGGCATCGACGCCGCGGCCGAAGCCGGGGTGAGCGCGGTGATCGAGCCGGGCGGCTCGGTGCGCGACGCCGAAGTCGTTGCCGCCGCCGACGAGCACGGCCTGGCCATGGTGTTCACCCGCATGCGGCACTTCCGGCACTGAATCCCGGCGGCGGATAACGTGATTTCCGTATCCCGCGCCGCGTTTCGGAAGAGCCCGGCTCGGCCCGCGTCCGCCGCCGGCATCAACGCGATTCGCGGCGTTCCGACCCGGCGCAATCCGGCGCCGATGCCATCCCGATGGTGCGCGGGCCACGCCTTGTCGCGGGCGCCGGCAACGTGACGCGCGCCACCGGTTCGCAACCCTCGCGCTCACCGGCCGGCCGGCTCACCGTGCTGGTGGTCGGCGGCGGCGGACGCGAGCACGCGATTGCGTGGAAGCTCGCGCAGAGCGCGCGGGTGGCGCGGGTGCTGGTGGCGCCCGGCAACGCGGGCACCGCGCGCGAGCCCGGGATCGAGAATGTTCCGGTGCAGGCGGAGGACATCGAAGGACTGATCGCCCTTGCGCGCGGGCGCTCGGTCGACCTCACCGTGGTGGGGCCGGAAGCGCCGCTGGTGGCCGGAATCACCGATCGCTTCGCGGCGCAAGGTCTGCGCATCTTCGGCCCGAGCGCGGCGGCGGCGCGGCTGGAAGGCTCCAAGGCGTTCACCAAGGCGTTCCTCGCCAGTCACGGCATCCCCACCGCACACCACGCCGAGTTCACCGACCCGGCCGCGGCCGCCGCTCACGTACGCACGCAGGGCGCGCCGATCGTCATCAAGGCGGACGGGCTTGCGGCGGGCAAGGGCGTGGTCGTCGCGCGCTCGGAGGCAGAGGCCCTGGCCGCGGTGGCCAACATGCTCTCGGGACAGGCGTTCGGGGACGCGGGGCGCAGAATCGTGATCGAGGAGCACCTCGCCGGCGAGGAGGCGAGCTTCATCTGCGTGGTGGGCGGCGGGGAGGCGGTGCCGCTGGCATCGTCACAGGATCACAAGGCGGCGGGCGAAGGAGATACGGGGCCGAACACCGGCGGCATGGGCGCGTACTCCCCGGCACCGGTGGTGGACAAGACGGTCCACACGCGCATCATGCGCGAGATCGTCCGCCCGACGGTGGCGGGCCTGGCCGCCGCCGGGATGCCCTACACCGGGTTTCTGTACGCCGGGGTGATGATCGGCGCAAACGGCGCCCCCCGGGTCATCGAGTTCAACTGCCGGCTGGGCGACCCCGAAACGCAGCCGCTCCTCCTCCGCCTGCGCTCCGACCTCCTCGATCTCGTCGAGGCGGCACTCGACGGCCACCTGTCGAAGGTGCATCCGCAGTGGGACGACCGCGCCGCACTCGGGGTGGTGATGGCCGCCGCCGGCTATCCGGGCCGCTACGACCGGGGGCACCCGATCGCCGGACTCGATGCCGACATGCCGCACACCAGGGTCTTTCACTCCGGCACCACCGGCGACGGCGACCGCATCGTCACCGCCGGAGGACGGGTACTGTGCGTATGCGGACTCGGAGAGAACGTGGCCGAGGCGCGACGCCGCACCCTCGATCGGGTCAGCATGATCGCCTGGGACGGCGCCTGGTATCGGCGCGACATCGGACATCGGGCGCTGGCTCGTGATCAGGGACGGGACCGCCCGGCGTCCCGCGCTTCATCCTGACCGGCACCGGCGCGGTTCGGAATCGTCGGGGCGCCATCCGACATCCGGAGACATCCGGGGGGCGACGCGCCCGGCTCCACGCTTCATTTCGAGCGACACCGCACCAATCCGACCGGCGCCAATCGATGCCTCGTCGGATCCGTCGCGTGGAATGGCTCCCGCAATCCGGCTCCCGCAATCCGGCCCCTGAAATCCGGCCCCCGCAATCCGAGCCGGCCCGACCGCTTCGCGCGTCAGAGCACGAGCCCGCGAAGCTCCTCCGCACCGATCATGATGTTCAGGTTCTGCACCGCAGCGCC